>OZ243913.1:117500-4246949 GCA_965213705.1 Trueperaceae bacterium
CCCGTACCCTAAAGAGAAACTTCGTACTGCGAATATCTCATGGTTGGAAAAACGTTCCTGTACCTGCGGGAGGGGCTAGCCCTCCCGCGCTCCAGTGTCTACAATGGTACATGGTGACCCACGTCACGCTTTTGGGACGCGCCGCCATTTACACACAGGGCGAGCGGCTCGAGCCCCCCTTCGGCAAACTCACGGCGCTGCTCTACTACGTCGCCTATCAGGGGGGCTGGGTGAGTCGCGACGACCTCGTCTACCTGTTTTATCCAGATTTGGAGGAGCACAAGGCGCGGCAAAACCTCCGGCCGCTGCTCACCAAGCTGCGGCGGCTGCCCTGGGCGGCGGGGCTCGAGATTGAACCGACCCGGCTGCGCTGGAACGTGCCGACGGACACGGGAGCGTTCAAAGACGCGGTGGAAAAGGGTCACCTCGAGGAAGCAGTGGGGCACTACCGGGCCGAACTCCTCAGCGGGTTTCGGCTGAGCGCCGCGCCCGAGTTCGATACTTGGTTGGAAGTAGAGCGGAGCGAATTGCAGCGCAGTTGGCGCAACGTCACGGTGGTGTTGGCTGAAGAATTGTCAGGCCGCGGCTGCTACCGACAGGCCGCCGAACTGCTACACCGGCTGTACAAGGCGGACCCGCTCGACGAGGCGGCGTTCCGGCGTTACTTCACGGCGCTGGTGAGTGCCGGACAAAAGTCCGAGGCGCTGGAGGTTTTTGAGGCTTTCAAAAAAGTGCTGGACGACGAGGTGGCTACCGCACCCGAACAAGAAACCTGGGACCTCGTGTCACGGCTTCGCTCGGGTGACCTCGCCGTGGCCGGGCCGGTGCCGACCGGAGCCGCCACAAGACCGAAGCCGAACCGGCCGACCACGCGGTTCGTCGGGCGGACGACCGAGGTCGCCGAGGTCGTCACGCACCTGCGGGAACCCGCTTGTCGGCTGCTGAGCGTCCTCGGGCCGGGCGGCATCGGCAAAACGCGTCTGGCCGCCGAAGTAAGTGAACTGCTCAGCGCCGAGTTCGCGGACGGGGTGTTTTTTGTTCCCTTCGACGTCGTCGCCGCACCCACGCTGATGGTACCCACCCTCGCCGACGCGCTCCACTTTACTTTCGTTGCTGGACGCGACCCCGAAGACCAACTGCTCGAGCACCTCGCGCCCCAAAACTTACTGCTCGTCATGGACAACTTAGAGCACTTGCTGGAGGGCGTGAGCCTCGTTACAAACCTCTTGCAAGCCGCGCCTAAGCTCAAAATACTGGCGACCTCGCGCGAGCGTTTGGGGCTGCACGCCGAGTGGGTTTACGACCTGGCGGGAATGCGGGTTCCCGACGTGGGTAGTTCCGAAGAGGACACCGACTTTGAGCAAGCAGACGCGGTCGAACTGTTCGTCCAAACGGCCAAAAAGGCTCGAGCCGACTTTGCCCTGAACGGCGACGTGGCAATCGTCGCCCACATCTGCCGCACCCTCGGCGGGATGCCGCTGGCGATTGAGTTGGCGGCGAGCTGGCTGCGCGTGCTCAGCCCAGCCGAGGTCGCGGCGGAACTCGCTAAAGGAATCGACTTGCTGGAAACCTCCTTGCGCGACCTACCCGAGCGCCACCACGACCTGCGCGCGGTGTTCGGCGCTTCGTGGCGGCGTCTTGCGGAGGGTGAGCAAACCGCCCTGAAAAAGCTCGCCGTTTTTCAGGGCGGCTTCACCAAAGAAGCGGCCCTGGCCGTCGCCGCCGCAAGTCTGCCGCTCCTCCTCGGGCTCGTCAACAAGTCGTTTTTGTCTTTCGGAGGCCGGGGGCGGTTTGGGCAGCATCCTCTCGTAAAGCAATATCTTTTGGACAAGGCCGCCCTCGAGCCCGAAAGCTTCGCCCAAACCCAGGCGGACCACGCCGCCTACTTTGCCGCTTTTATGCAGCGCCGTGAAACAGCGCACCAGGGGATGACGGCCAAAGCGGTTCACGCCGAAATCGTCCCCGAGCTGCCCAACGTTCGCGCCGCTTGGTTTTACGCCGTAGCGAACGGACGCGAAGACGTGTTGGACGCGATGAGCGAGGGCGTGCTGGAAGTCTATACCAGCGCCGGGCGTCACGAAGAGGCCGAAGAGTTGTTCGCCCACGCCGCCGAACTGCAAACCCGCAGCCTCGTCCGTGGGCGCGTGTTGCGCAACTTGGGCCACGTGCACAACTGGCAGCTCGAGTACGCAAAAGCGGCCGAACTGCTCAACGCAAGCATCGCCATTTTTCAAGAACACCGAGCAAAACACGACGAAGCCGTGGCCTTGGGCTACCTCACCATAAACTACTCTTTTTCCTCTCGCCCGAGCTACGAGGTTCAGAAACTTAGGGAGGCGGCTGCAGTTTTGTTTAGAGAGCTTGGCGACAAAAACAACGAGGCCCGGCAGCTGAGCAACCTCGCCGAGTATTACCCCGACCCGCAGCGGAGAGAGCGTTCCTTCCGCGAAGCCGTCCGGCTTTTTCGGGAGGTTGACGGCTATTTCGGCATCACCTTGACCCTGTGCAACCTGGCTTTTTCGCAAGCGACGACCTGGGGAGCGTACCGGGAAGCCGAAAGCTTGATAGCCGAGGCCGTGCGTGTAGAAAGAGAGCGGGGCATGGCGTTTCGCTTGGCCTGGTGGCTGAACTGTCAGGGTGACAACGACCTCTGCCAAGGCCACCTGGAAGCGGCGGAAGCCCACTTTGACGAGGCCAGGCGCATCGGTGAAACCCTCGAGCCCGGTTTCGGTATGTGGGAACTCGAAAAGGCCGTGGCCGGTCTGGGCCGACTCGCTTGTCTGCGCGGCGACAACGCCGGAGCCAGAGGGTTGTTCACGCGCGCCCTCGAGCTGAACACGCGCCACGCCGACCCGATGGACGCGAAAACAAACATCCTGCTCGGCTTTTCTAAACTCGCGCTCAGCGAACACGCGCACTTCGAAGCCGAAGACCTCTGCCGTCAAACTGGCTTCGACAAACCTAACTTCTACGAGCTTGCTTACTACGTTTGGGAGGAGGTCGGTTACCTACGTCAGCTCGGCGCGGTCGCCGCGGCGCGGGCAGAGGCGGAAACGGCTAACAGTCATTTTCAGCGCGCGTTGGGCCTGGTTCAAAAATGGCACTTTCTGCCCGCCGCGCTCCAACTCTGCGCGGACTTCGCCGACCTCGCCCGGCGGCAAGGTGACGAACGGCGTGCCGCGCGTCTTTTCAAGCTCGCGGCCGACCATCCGGCCAGCCTGTTCGAAACCAAAGAAGCGGCTAAGTGGAGGCTCGAGACTTTACCCGCAACGGTTGTGACGGCAGAAGCGCGTGGGGAAGCTGCGGGGCTCGAGCGGGTCGTCGAAAGTCTGCTGCGAACCGGGTAAAGGGGGGCGGCCGGTACCGCCCGCGCAACCTGCCGTCAAACCCTAGCGGGCCACACCCTCTTCCAACCACTGCAGCGGAGCTACGGGCACGCCCTCGACCCTCACCTCGAAGTGCAGGTGCGGCCCCGTCACGAGCCCGGTCGCGCCGAGCGTGCCGAGCGAGTCGCCCGCCACTACCTCGTCGCCCGCCGTTACGCCGCGCTCGTTCAAGTGCATGTAAGCGCTGCACACGCCGAGGCCGTGCCGCACGATGACGGTATTGCCGTAAAGCTGCAAGGTATCGGACAAAACGACCCGCCCGTCGGCGACTGCGTAAACCGGTGTACCCGTCGCGCCGCGAAAGTCCAGCCCGCGGTGAAAGCCGCTGTAGGGACCGCCGTTGTAAGAGCGCAGCGTGCCGAACACGGAACTGTAGGACGGCTCGGCTACGGGAAACTCGAACGCACCGCCCCACCGCCGCTCGTCGCCGCCCGAGCAGGTCGTTTCCAGCAGCGCGTGTTCGCGGCTCACAATCTCTGGGGCGAGCAAGCGGCTCGTCTCGGCGGACAGGGTGATTTGTTCACGGTCGTAGCCGCCCTCGGCGACGGTGACCGGCAGCGTGAGCGTGACCGGCTCGCCGTCCGCCAGCGCCGTCACGCCCAGGCTGTGCGTGCCCGGCTCTTGCAGCACGGGCGTCGGGAGTAAGACGGTGTCCCCGTAAACGGGAACGGACCTGCCCAGGTAGCTCACTGAGTAAAGCGTCGCTTCCGGTGCAAGCTCCACCCGCAACGTCTGCACCCGCCCCTGCGTCGCGGTCTGCGGCGTGAGCGCGACTTCGGTGAAAGGTAGTGGCAAGGGCTCGTCCCAAGTTTGTAACGAGGGGACGACGAGTTGCCGACCGACCACCAACCGGTCGGGGTCGTCGAGACCGTTCGCGCTCACTAAGTCAGCGACGGGAACGCCGAAGGTGCGGGCGATTTGCGTGAGCGTGTCGCCGGGCTGCACCGTGTAGGTCGCATTTTGGGCGAAGGCGAGCTGCCACAGGAGAACCGAACAGAGGACGAAGCGCTTCATAGGAAAGAGTATACGCTCGTCCGACGCGGCACCCGTCGGGATTTACCGGGGCTCGAGACCACCCCCGTTACCGTCGCTGTGTCAGCGACGATAACCGAACAAAGTTTTTTGCTTAAAGCCTCGCTCGACCACGCCGACTTCACTTAAGGCACCTTACTTTGAGAAACCTCGTAGCCTGTCTTTTAGTGGGCCTGCCACCTCAGGGTAGGGTTTTTCCAACCCAGCTCAGCGGGTTGGTGGCCACGCCGGCGACGCGCATCTCCCAGTGGAGGTGCGGCCCCGACGACAAACCCGTCGTGCCGACCGCACCGACGGTTTGCCCGCGGGCAACCGTGTCGCCGACCGCAACGAGAATTTTCGACTGGTGCATGTAGACGCTGTAGAGGTTCGCGCCGTGGTCGATGACCACCAAACCGCCCTTGATGGGGTAAAAGCCCGCGACGAGGACGCGGCCCGCGTTGGTCGCGTGGACGGGCGTGCCGGTGGGCGCGGCGATGTCCTCGCCGTAGTGATAAGACACGTTGCCGCCGGGGGCGTAGCGGCGCGGCGTGCCGAAACCGCTCGTGCCGCGGCCCTCGATGGGCAGTTCAAAAGGCTCGGTCCACCGCGGCGCGGGAAACTCTTTCCCACGCGCATAAGCCGCGTCCATCGTCTCTTTTTCCAGCGCCTTGCCTTCGGGTGTGCTCACGCTCAGGACGCTCGCCGGGAGGTCCAGCTCTTGCACCTCCTGCGGGTCGGGCAACACGGTGATGGTCGTATCGGCGACGCTCACTGTTCCGTAAGCGTCCATCGCCGCGACGTGGACATTGACCACGCCCGGCTCGCTGCCGAGCGGCACGCCGCCGAGCAGAACCGCCGCGTCGCCCTGCATAAAGACCGTTTTGCGCTCGCCGTCGACCTCCAGGGTCAGCGAACTCGGCGGCGTCTCCGGCGGCCAAGCTACCCGCACGCTCCAAGGTTTGCCGGGCGAAAGTTCGCTCGGCGCGGTCACGGTGAGGTCGAGTTTGACGACGCCCGTGACGACGTAGCTGTAGGTACTTTCGTTGTCGGCGCCGTCGGTCGCGGTGATTTCCAAGGGCACCGCGCCCGCTTGGCCCGTCAACGACAGCGTGTAAGACTGCGCGACCTCGGTTACTTCAGTGTCGCCGTAGCGCACGCGGTAGGTGACGGGCTCGTCGGCACTCAGGGCCAACTCAAAAGGCTGCTCGGCGGACACTGTATCGGGCACCTCGGTGTAGACCTGCGGCGGCGTCATGTCGCGTTGTGTGTAAGACAGCGCAACGCCGACCAACACGGCGACGAGAACAAGGCTCAGCCCGATGATTCGGCGCGGTAGCACCTCGGCCGCCTAGTCCCGCTGCGAGGTGATGAAAGGGACGTTGCGGTACACGTGCGCCACGTCGAGGCCGTAGCCGTACACAAAGGCGTCCTCAATTTCAAACCCGAGGTAGTCGATAGGCACGTCGACTTGCCGCCGCGACGGTTTCGACAGCAGCGACACCACCCCGACCGACAGCGGGCCGCGGCCTTTTAGGTAGCCGAGCAAGTAGGCCATCGTCAAACCGGTGTCAATGATGTCCTCGACCAACAAGACGTGTTTGTTTTTTAAGGACATGTCCAGGTCTTTGACGAGCCGCACCTCGCCGCTCGACTCGGTGCGCGAGCCGTAGCTCGAGACCGACAAAAAGTCCACCGTCAGGGGCAAGTCAATCGCCCGTACCAGGTCCGCCATAAAGATGAACGCCCCGTTCAGCACGCAGATGAGGTGCAGCGGCTTGTCACGGTAAGCCGCCGCAATCTCACGGCCGAGGTCGCGAATGCGGGTTTGGATTTGCTCGCTCGAGAGCTGCACGCTGCCGGCGGCGGGTGTAAAAATAGTCTCAGCCATCAAAAAGTACCGAGTACCGAGTACCGAGTGAAAAGTGGCTGTTTACTCGGTACTCGGTACTTTTCACTCGGTACTCCTCCCTATTCACGCCGAGTATACCCGAGCTTCTTATAGTCCGCTGCGGAAAGCTTCCGGTAGCCGCCGGATTTCAGGTCGCCAAGCTCGAGCCCGCCGATGCGCGTGCGCACCAAGCGCGTGACCGAGTAACCGACCGCCGCCAACATGCGCCGCACCTGCCGGTTGCGACCCTCGCCCAACACCACGCGGCAGCCGCCCTCGGCCGTCTTGGCGACGACGACGCGCGCTAAGTCGTCGTCGAGTTCGACGCCTTGCTCGAGCGTGGCGAGCGCGCCCGCGTTCAAAGTACCTTGCCGACACCAGACCCGGTACTCTTTTTCGTGTTCAAAGCGCGGGTGCGTGAGTTCCAGGGTCAGGTCGCCGTCGTTGGTGAGCAGCAACATCCCCTCGGACTCCAAGTCCAAGCGCCCGACCGGGTGCAGCCCCGCCACCGCCGGAACGAGGTCCATCACCGTGGGGCGGCCGCGGTCGTCGCTGACGGTCGAGAGATAGTCGGCGGGTTTGTTGAGGAGGTACGTGACCGTGGTTGCGGGCTTGCTGACGTTTTCGCCGTCTACCGTCACCTCGTCCTCTTCCCCGACCTTCATCCCGAGTTCGGCCGTAGAGCCGTTTACGCTGACCCGTCCGGCGGTAATCAAACTTTCGGCCTTGCGGCGGCTGGCGACACCCGCTCGAGCCAGAAACTTCTGCAAACGCTCGCTCATAGGAAAAAGTTTACCCTGCGCGGGGAAGTTGCGTCGCGCGGAGAGGAGAGGCAAAGTACCGAGTACCTAGTACCGAGTTGAAAGTGGCTGGCTCTTACTCGGTACTTTCCACTCGGTCCTCGGTACTACTCCCCTACAAGCTAGACTGTGGGGCGTGCGCCTCTTACTGCTCCTGAGCCTGACCTTGTTGCTCCTGAGCCTGACCGGTCTCAGTCTTGCCCAAACGAATCCGCCGCGCGGCGACGTGCGCGTGGTGGTGCTGAGCGACTTCAACCCGTCTTACGGGGAAACCGTTTACAGCCCGCAGGTCGCCAAAGTTATAAAGGCGACAACCGAGGTGTGGCGGCCCGACCTGTTTTTATCGGCCGGCGACCTCGTCGGGGGGCAAAAGACGTCGCTGCCCATTGAACGCTTCGCGCAGATGTGGGCGGCGTTCGGCGAAGAGGTCGCCGCGCCGTTGCGGGCGGCGAACATTCCTTACGCCGTTGCGATGGGCAACCACGACGGCTCGAGCCTCCAAGCGAACGGAAGCTTTGTGTTTGAGCGCGAACGTGACGCCGCTCGAGCCTACTGGGAGCAAACAAAGAGCACGCACCTCGCCTACCGGGACAGCGCCGACTTTCCCTTCAACTACAGTTTTGTTTTTGAGGGCGTCTTCTTCGCGGTTTGGGACGCCTCGAGTGCAAACATCACCGACGCACAACTGTTGTGGTTGCGGGGCGAACTTGGGTCTGAGGAGGCTCAGGCCGCCCCCTTACGCGTGCTCGTCGGGCACTTGCCACTCTACGGCGTGAGTTCGGAGAAGAACAAACCCGGCGAGGTCTTGACGAACGGCGACGCGCTGCGCCAGGCGGTCGAAGGTTGGGGCGTCGACCTCTACGTCAGCGGACACCACGCGGCCTACTACCCGGCCAGGGTCGGGGAGGTCGTGCTTCTCAACACGGGCGGCGTCGGGGCGCGGCGCTTGCTGGGCGGCGACGCCGCACCCCGCTCGGCGGTGACGGTGCTGGATATTGTTTTCGAGCCGCTCGAGCTGCGCCTCACGACCTTCGACACCGCGACCTTTGAAGAAATCCCGTTGGAGAGCTTGTCCGGACGCGTCGACGGGCTGAACGGCGCGCTCACCCGGCTCGACCTCGCCCCCTGAACTCGCTCAAACTCCCGCTGGTAAACCCTCGCTGGTAAACTCCCGCTATGTCCCAACCCCCCGAACCCCTCGCCGCCGACCTCGTCCGCACGCTTGTCGAGGACCTCATTCCGTTCAACGCGTTTTTGGGGCTCAAGCTCGAGCGCTTCGACCTCAGTCCGGCGCGGCTGGTCACAAGGCTTGAGCTGCGCCCCGAGTATGTCGGCAACCCGCGCCGCCAAGCGCCCCACGGCGGCGTGATAAGTTTCGTCGTCGACGCGACCGCCGGGGTGGCCGTGGCGCTGTCCCTGGGCGACCCAAACTTGGCAAGCGGCGTTTCCACCATCGACATGCGCGTGGACTACCTGCAGCCCGCGCGCGGGTCCACGCTTCTCACCACGTCGGCGGTCGTGCGCGGCGGCAACCGCATCGTCGCGGTGCGGAGCGAGGTGCATGACGACGAAGGCGCGCTCGTCGCCCTCGGCAGCAACGTGTTCAACGTGGCGCGGGGCTCGAAAAACCGCCCTTGACCCCGCCCCTTTTGAGAGGGCCGTCCTCGCGGCGAACACACCCGTAAACCCAAAAAAGTTCACACCGACGTTTTCGCGACGTTTTCGGGTCTACAGGTGTGGAGCAAGTCGCACGGTGTACCTACCGGCTTTGCTAAAACGAGGCCATGTCTTATCAACCCATGTCTTATCAACAACGCGCCGTCCGCGTCGGTGGTTACTTTACCTGCGGCTTGCTGCTCATCAACGGTTTCTTAGCGAACATCGAGGCCTTGCCCGCCGTCGTCATCAGCTTGGGCGCAGGTCTGGCTTTTACCGCCGGAAGTTTGGCCGTCGGTCGGCGTTACAAGTTGCGGTGACCGGTTTCACGTGATGGACAAACCTCGACGGCTGAGTCCGGGCTTGGTAGCCGCGCTCGGCTTACAGGTATGATGAGTCCGGGAGAGGTAGGAATGACTCATGCACGTGGTGGGCATGAGCCGTTGACGTCGGGCTTAACGTTGCGCAAACACGGCGAATGTGTCGAAACGGTGGCGAGCAGCGCCCTCAGGGTTTGTCTGCTGGCAAATGGCGACGGTAGCGAACTGCTCCACGGCGAACTGCTCGCCGGACAGTTCATCACGCTCGTCTCCTCGGGGGAGGCGACCGAAAGCTACTACGTGTTGTCGGGAACTTTGCAGTTGGAAGACGGCGGCCGAACGCGCGTTTTGGGCGTGGGCGACACGCTCGTGACCGAGGGCTTGACGCAGCCGGTGGTACTTACGGCCAAAAGCGCGGCGCGGTTTTTGTGTTTTACCTCGCGCCCTATTTTTCATGAGATGAGCCGCGACCTTGCGCAACTGATGGGGCTTGCCCGAGACATCGAACTCAAAGACGGCTACACCGCCGGCCACTGCGAGCGCATTCGTGAGTTCTCCAACGCGGTCGGACGCGAGTTGAAGTTGCCGCCCGAGCGGCGGCACCTGCTCAACTACGCCGCTTACCTGCACGACGTGGGCAAGACGCGGCTGCCCCTGGAGCTTTTGCGCAAATCGGAACCCTTGAGCGAGGCCGAGTGGGCCGAAGTCAAACGTCATCCCGACTACGGACGCGACCTGCTCGAGACGACGTTTATGCGGGCGGCGGGCGACATCGTGGCGCAGCATCACGAGCGGTTCGACGGCAGCGGCTATCCCTTGGGCTTAGCGGGCGAGGCTATTCTGAAAGAGGCGCGCGTCATCGCGGTCGCAGACAGCTACGACGCTCTTACCAGCGACCGCCCTTACCGCGCGGCCGTCTCGCAACCCACAGCGCTCGCAGAGTTGCAGCGGCAAGCCGGCCGCCTGTTCGACCCCGAGGTGGTCGCGGCGTTTCAAAAAGTTTTAGAGCAGCCCTAAAACCGGCAGCGAACCTGTACCAACCCCGCAGGTGTGAAACCTTGTACGGACTTCGTTTGAGTCCGGCGGCTATAGTTGCTTTTGAAGGCCCCAGCCTTCCCTCGGATGCAACGATCTCCGGTCCTCAATTTGGGCGCTTAGACCGGAAGGAGCGAGTAGCGCAACCGACCGAGTGCGACCCTACTCTCTTTGTCATGCACGCGCACTCATCACCCTTGGTTAAACCCTAGCCAAGCGCGGTGACAAGACTCTGCGGAGGGGTCATGAACAAACACCTCAAAGTTTCTCTGTTGGTTATCAGTTTGCTGTTGGGCGGCGCCGGTTTCGCTGGAACCGCGCACGTGGGCGGCGCCTATACCGGCACCGCGACCGTCGCCAAGTTCTGGCCGAGCAAGTAACTTCAACCCTGATTCAGTTCGGCGGTCGGTAGGCGAGCTGCGCCAGACCGCTTTTCAGGCGGGTGCTCACGAGCACCCGCCTAGCTTGTTTGGCGGGGTAAAAATAGGTCTCGAGAGCGAGCGCGTTCGGCCTGGTCCAAACACTTCCGCCCGAAACCCCACCTCAGCCTGGGCGACTTACACGGGCTCCGGTAACCCACCCGGCAAACTCGACAGAGGTTTCTCGATATTTTATTAAAACCCATTTCCGTTTCTTTTCGCTCCGTTCGAGTTGAAAAAGGCAACCGAAAAGGGTTAGGAGACGAGCAGGTTTGTCCCGAAGTTGCCGGGGCTGTCAGTTACCGGGTTCGTCAGTTACCGGCAGGGCCGCTCAGTTTACGCCACACGACCGAACCGCCCGACGCGGCCGCCGAGGACGAAAAGACACCCTCGAGCCGTTGAGGCGACACGGCGTTCAGGGTCATCGTGCCGCCTTGAGCGTCAACACCTTCTTCGAACGACACGGCCAAGGTGTCGGCGTCGACGTACGCGCCCGTGAGCGCGATGCGGTTCGCCGCGCTGGGCGCGTAGCTCAGGGTGCGGGCCGCGCCCGGCGCGCTCTCGGCCGTTTTGTTGCCCAAAGCTGAGAAAGTCCCACCCGACGCCGTAACGTCGAGGCGAAACGTCAGCTCGAGCCCTAGATAGGTGGGATAGGCTGTCCGCTCGATGGTGGTCGTCATCTCCCAGATGCCCGCCAGCTCGCTCAGGCGGTCGTCGGTGGCAGTGGCGGGAAACGCTCGAGCCGGTTCGGGTGCCGGCAAACCAGTTCCTGTTGCCGTTGCGGCGTTGCGCAAAACGTCGGACTCGGGCGTGTCGGGCGGGGGGGTGAGTGGCGCGGGGGCGGACAGCACGACGTCAGAGGGCGCCGGTGACGCTGAAGCAGTCGGTGGCACTGAAGCAGTCGGTGGCGCTGTGAACGCTACCTGAGAGGGCGTGTCGGGAACGCTCCCCACCGAATCCGGCGCGTCACCCACCCCTTCACCTATCGCTTCACCCACCGCGTCGTCCGCCGTGTCATCCCTTGCGTCGTTCACTGCGTCGTTCGCCCTGGTTTCTACTGCGGTTTCCAGCGGGTCTACCGCTGCAGAACCCTCCGGTTGCAAACGCGCTCTCAAAGTGGCTATTTCGTTTCTCAACCGGGCGTCCTGGTTGAAACTGCCCAGCGAAAACCCGAAGGCAAGCGCGCACAGGGTCGCCATGACCCAAAAAAACGTGCGCCCTTCCTCGTCGCGGCGAGCCAAGTAAATGCTGAGCGCGCCGAGAATTCCAAAAGCTGCGGTAAGAACGAGGGAAAACATGAGAACGTTGAGTAGCCTCTTTCGCTAAGTCCAGTTGGAGAGCGGTTACCGGACGTGTGGTTGCTCGGTTGATACTTTTGTAATTGATACTTTTCCAACGAGTCTAATGTAGCAGGGGCTGTCCGGTGAAACCGTGGGGGCGGGGCAAGTTGGAGACCTGCTGGGTTGCCTGTCTTTGGTAGGGTTGAGTCAAACGGGGGTTAAGGTAGTTTCACACACTCGGTTCGGCAAGGAGCGTAAGGTGTCGAGCGGTGAATATTTTTTCAGGGCAGGCTTTGGCACCGGCGCTGGGAAGCGTCACCCGGTCGCCTGCGCGGTGAGGTGACCTGACGATGGCCTTGTTCGACTATCCCCTGGACGTTTTGCAAACCTACCGGCCCGAACTCGGTGAACCGGACGACTTTGCGGCTTTTTGGCGAGACACCCTGGCCGAAGCCCGCAGCCACGCGCTGAACGCGACGTTCGACAGGGTTGACGTTCGTTTGAAAACCTTGGAAAGCTACGACGTCACGTTTTCAGGCTACGGCGGTCAGCCCATCAAAGGCTGGTTGAGCTTGCCCGTCGACCGCCCCGAAAAGCTGCCTTGTGTGGTCGAATACGTCGGTTACGGGGGCGGGCGCGGTTTTCCGACCGACTGGCTTTTGTTCCCGAGTGCAGGCTACGCGCACCTGGTCATGGACACGCGCGGTCAGGGCAGCGGTTGGCTCAGGGGCGACACGCCGGACTTGCCCACGGCGGGCTCGAGCCCACACGTGCCGGGTTTCATGACGTTGGGCGTACTGTCGCCGCAGACCTACTACTACCGCCGCTTGTTTACGGACGCGGTGCGCGCGGTCGAGGCGGCGCGCGCCTTTGCAGGGGTCGACGCCGAGCGCGTCGCCGTGACCGGCGGCAGCCAAGGTGGCGGCGTCACGCTCGCGGTCGCCGGACTGGTGCCCGACGTAAGCCTCGCCCTGCCGGACGTGCCTTTTTTGTGTCACTACCGCCGCGCCACCGAACTCGTCGACACGCATCCCTATTACGAGATAAGTCAGTTTTGCAAAACACACCGCGACAAGGTCGAGACCGTGTTTCACACCCTCAGCTACTTCGACGGCGTTACTTTCGCCGCGCGGGCGCAAGCCAGGGCCCTCTTTTCGGTCGCGCTCATGGACACGGTTTGCCCCCCCTCGACCGTCTACGCCGCTTTCAACCACTACGCGGGACCCAAAGCCATAAACGTTTACAGGTATAACCAACACGAAGGCGGCCAAAGCTACCAAGCCGCTGCAAAGCTGGCGTTTTTGGACGAACATTTCAAGCTTTGAACCTCTGAGCGACTCAGCCGTACGCGCTTGTGCCGAGACCCATCTTCACCTGTACCCCACACTTTTCAAACGTCGGTAACCCGTCCTCGAGCCGGTACGAAGCGGCAAAAATCTCTCGGTGCCGTTCAACCTTGTCGCCTTTCGGCTTCAGTTTGACCGGCGTTTGAACACCCTCTCAGCCAACCACTGCGCCCTCGAGCGCCTTGCATGACGAAGCCGACAGGGTGTGCCAAGACCTAAACCTCGTCGTCCGTAACGCGAAAAGTTTTTACCACGCCCCTAAACACACCTCGCCGTTCCCGCTTGCCAGAACAGACTTTTTGACTCGTGTTCGAAGCCCGCCGGGTTGACCGCCTACCCTTTTCGAACCCACCGGCGCAGACTCGGCGGCGCTTGCCGTTGTTGTGCGCTTATAATGAGTAAAGATTCAGGAGGCCGTAGCGGTGGTATGGGCGCAAGTCGTCGAACCCTCACCCAAACTTTTCGAAGCGGGGCGGGTACTTCACTGGGCTTTGCAGGTCCCGGCCGCCTTTGCCGCGACTTTTCTGGTTCCCCAAGAAGACGACAGCCACATGAATTTTAGGTGGCGCGCCGCACTCGGTGCGCTCAGCAGCGACACTTGCTCGGACGGTTACCGCGTCGGCTTACGTTTTCACGACCTGACCCTGCTGCTTTTCAAAGACGAGGCGCTGCACAGCAAGTACCCGCTCACCGGCAAAACCCTCGAGCAGGGCTACGCTTGGCTGAGCACCAAACTCGCCACCCCGACCCTGACGCGACCGGGTTTCCAGTTGCCCCCGCACGTCGTCGCCAGCGGTTCACCTTTTCAAACCAACGAGTTTTACAAAGAAATCGCCAAGTGGTACGCCGACGCCGCTACGGTCCTGGAAGAGATGCGCGTTCTTTACGAAAGCACGTCGCCGGTGCGCTGCTGGCCCCGTCACTTCGACATGGCGACGCGCCTGGAGCTGGACGCACCCGGTGAGACGCGCAGCCTGGGCGTAGGTATGACGCCGGGCGACGCCCAAATTTCGGAACCTTACTGGTACGTGAAGCCCCAGCCTCTACCCGTCACGACCGGTTCGCCCCCCCTCGACGACAGCCGTTGGCTTGCAGCGGGCTGGACGGGCGCGGTGCTGAAGGCCTCGGACCTGACCAACCGCTCTGCCGACGCACAAGCTTTACAGGTTGAAGACTTTTTCAAGTCGACCGTCATGGCGGCGCGCAAACTGCTCGAGCCCCCGGACTGAAACGCCTCACGGTGCGAAAAGCGTACGGGCGTTCGGACTGACGAGAACGCGCTCCAACCTCCTGCGACGACCGAATCTCAGGTTTTTGCGTTCAAAACAACGAAGTTTGTACAGGTTTAATTCGAATTTTAGTACTACAGCTCGTAAACCTTCACTGAGACAGAAGCGTTTTTGACCTTGCCCCCCTCAACAAGGGGGCGACCTTTCGGGCAGGGGGATGGTGGATGCGGGCGATAACAAAGGTGTCTCAATATTCGCGGAACCGCTGCTTATATAGATGCCGGTACTGTGCCTGTTGGACTCGGCAGACGCTTTTTGGCTCCCTGTCTTCAGTCCGCAACGGTTCCTTCTCGCTGCTCGGGTTGATTCCGTGCGGAATCAACCCGAGTCGGCCAAGGCGCAGGCCAACCCCGCCGCAACTTCGGCGTTGTGCTTGACCAAGGCGATGTTCGTCGTCAAACTTTCGCCCCCGGTCAGGGCGGCGACGCGGCTCAGCAAAAAGGGCGTGACCGCTTTGCCCTGCAAGCCCTGCGCGCCGACCTCGGCGAGGGCGCGCTCGGTCGCCGCCTGAACCGTGTCGAGGGGCATCGCCGCGGCGGCGGGTACCGGGTTGGCGACGAGCACGCCGCCCGCCAAACCCAGGGCCCACTTGGTGCGGAGCAGGTCGGCCAGTTCGGCGAGGGTATCGACTCGAGCGTCCACCCCGTAACCGCTCTCGCGCGTGTAAAACGCCGGAAAATGGTCGGTGCGGTAACCGACGACCGGCACGCCGAGGGTTTCCAGCACCTCCAGGGTACGCCCAATGTCCAAAATCGACTTCGCACCGGCGCAGACCACGGCCACGCCGGTGCGCGCCAACTCTTGCACGTCCGCCGAAACGTCGAGCGAGACCTCGCCGCCCCGGTGAACCCCGCCGACGCCACCCGTCGCAAAAACCCGAATCCCCGCCAAGTCGGCGCAAATCATCGTCGCGGCGACGGTCGTCGCGCCGGCCTTGCCCTGCGAGAGCAGGTAAGGCAGGTCGCGGCGGCTCGCCTTGGCTACGTTCGGGTCGGTCGCCAGGCGTTTCAGCCCCGCCTCGTCCAGACCTACACAGATTTTGCCGTCCAGCAGAGCGACGGTCGCGGGCACCGCGCCCTCGGTGCGGATGATTTCTTCGACCGCGCGCGCGGTCTCGGCGTTCTGCGGGTAAGGCATCCCGTGCGAGATGAGGGTGGACTCGAGGGCGACGACGGGCGCGCCCTCGGCAAGCGCCGTTTCGACCTCTGCACTGAGACTCAGGTAAGCGTTCACCCGGCAAGTGTAACGCGCTCAGTAGGCGGGCGGCGCGTACAGGTTGAGGGTTTTGAGCGCTTCGGGACCCGTGTTGGTCAGTTCGTGCGCCTCCCCCGCCTCGATGAGGAGCAGGGTACCGGGCCGCAGCGCGACCTCGCGTCCGGCCACCACGCCCGTGCCCACGCCCGCCAACACGTACAGCCACTGGTCGCTGCGCGCGTGGCGGTTGTCGGGTCCGCCGGTCGACCGGCCCGGTGCCAACACCATCGTCGCAGCTTGAGAACGGCTCGTTCCGGCGATGACCTTGAAAAGGTCGCTTGGGTCGATGGTTAGAGTCTGCATAACCTGTTATAAAACCTGGTTCATCCGCTGAAAGCGTTACGCCCCGCAAAGTGAAAGACGACATACTCGGTGGCTTTTGTGGTGGGGTAACCTGTGGCCCAAACGAGAGGAGTGAAAGATGCGATTTTTTGTGTGCTTGCTGTCCTGTCTGGTACTCGGCGGTGCCTACGCTCAAACCGGGCCGACGGACCGAGGTCTGCAGACGGCCAGCTACTACCTGGCCCCGGTCGGGGCGAGCGGGGTGAGCGGCAACTTACAGGTGACCGAGCGGGTGGACGGGGGCAGCACCTTTATCGTGACCTTGCAAGGCATCGAACCCGGCCGACGGTACGCCCTGACCCTGCTCGAGGGCGACTGCGGCCCCGACCGCGTGCGTGTGCGCGACCTAAAACCCGTCGGCAGTTTGCCCGACGACCCTTACGCGAGCCTCACGGAGGCGAATCTTAGCTTTGCCGACCTCGCCGAGGGCGACTATTTTCTGTACGTGTACGCAGGTGCGACGGACGACACACCCGTAGCAGCCTGCGGCGAGGTCGGGGTAGGGGCGAACGCTACGACCTCGAGCTTCTCGGTCATACCGAGTCCGGCTGCGCCCACGCCAGCACCCGCCACGCCGGTCACGATTCCAAGTCCAACCTCCGACTCACCCGAGCGCAGTCCCCGCGCGGCCAGCTACGCGCTCAGCCCGGTCGCGGGCAGCGGGGTGAGCGGCAACTTGCAGGTTTCCGAACAACTCGGCGGCGGCACCCGCCTGACCGTCTCCCTCGTCGGCATCGCCACGGGCGGGAACTATGCGGGTGGGGACTACGCGGCCGTGCTCTACAAGGGCGACTGCGGCCCTGACCGTGAGGAAGTCGCGCGCCTTGAAAACGTCAACGCCGCCGACGGCAACCCGAATGCAAGCGTCACCGAAAGTTCCCTGAGCTACGACGCGGTTGCCGGGGCCAACCATTTTTTGTACATATTGGGCGAACCCAGCGACCGCGTTCTCGCCTGCGGGGAAGTGGGGTCGGGGGCGAACCGCTAAACCTCGAGTCAAGAAGTTAGGAACTCGAGCAGCACTTTTAGGGTGCGCTCCGGCTGTTCTTCGACCAAGAAGTGACCTGCGTCGGGAACAGCCTCGCCGCGCACGTCCGCGGCATAGTCGCGCCACACCGAGAGCACGTCGTAGCCTTGGTGGACGACGCCGTTTTCGCCCCACAGCGCCAATACCGGACAAGTGATTTTGTGGCCCCGGTCGGCGCGGTCGTGCGCGAGGTCCACCGTCGCCGCCGCCCGGTAGTCCTCGCAGGTCGCGTGGACGGTCAAAGGGTCAGCGAAACAACGTTCGTACTCAGCCAGCGCTGCCGCCGAAAAAATGCCCAACCCGCCCCCGCCCCAGCCGCCGAGCTTGCGGTGCAGGTAAAAAAGCGGGTCCGCACCGATGAGTTTTTCGGGCAAGGGCGCGGGTTGGCTGAGAAAAAACCAGTGGTAGTAAGCCCCAGCCACGACGGCGTCGACGGTTTCGAACACGTGGTAGGTCGGCACGATGTCGAGGACGGCCAGACGCGTGACGGTGTCGGGGGCGTCGAGCGCCAAGCGGTGCGCCGCTCGCGCCCCGCGGTCGTGCCCGACGACCGCGAACTTTTCGAAACCGAGGGCGGTCATCAGCTCGAGCAGGTCTTTCGCCATCATGCGTTTTGAGTAGGTGAGGTGTGCGGCGTCGCCGGGCGGCTTGTCGCTGTCGCCGTAGCCGCGCAGGTCGGGGGCGACCAAGGTGAACCCTTCGGCGAACCGCGGCGCGAGCCCGTGCCACATCGCGTGGGTTTGCGGGTAACCGTGCAGCAACAGCAGCGGTGGGCCGTGGCCGCCCACAACCAGGTTGAGGGTCACACCGTTCGCCTCGACACGCCGACGGGTAAACGTCTCGAACATCGCTAAAACCGCCTGCCGCGTCTGCGGGACCGTTGCCGCCGTGTGCCGTGGTCGGGCCGAACCCCGTCGGCCAGTAAGTGCAGCCACTGCGACAGGTAGTAGCCCAGCAGCGCCGCCAAGCCGAACTGCGGCCAGGTGTCGAGCAGCCGGGTGCGAACGCTGACCTCGTAGCCGAACAGCGGCGCGGCGGCCGTGACGAGCCAGCTCAGGGCCAGCGCCACCACCACCATGTAAACGAGCCGGGTCAGCGGCCCCACCAGCCAGGTGTGCGACAGCCCGCGGTGGCTGAACAGCGAGCCGTAGGGTATCCACAGCAAACCCAGCAAGCCCCAGTTGCTTTTCGAACGCACGCTGTTTTCGGCTAAGTCGAGGTCGGGCGTAACCAAAAACGTGCCGATAAAGTAACTCAGGCTGAATAGCGACAAGGTCGGGCGGGTGAGCAGGGGTTCTAAGCCGCCCAGCGAACCCTGGGCGCGGGCGTAGGCGTAGCCCGCCGCCAAACCTCCAAAAAAGGTGAGGTTGACGGCCTCGTGGGTTCGTCCGCTTGGCACAGCTTTAGTTTACAGCCTCAGTTTAACCTGTAGGGGCGCTCAGCCCCGGGTCGGGTTGCTGACGTTGCTCATCGCCGAAACGTCGTCGTTGTTTGACGTGCTCAGCACCGAAAAGCTGCCGTCGGTCTCCAGAACGACCGCCGCGACCGCGTCCATGCTGAGGTGCCCACTCTCACGTACCCCGGCCTGCACCTCCTCTTCGGTGACCCGCTGGCGGCGCATGACCTCACGCAGATAGCGGCCCTGATGGTAAAGAAGCGTGGGACTCGCTTTGATAAAGTGTTGAAAACGCTCCGACCGCACCGAAAAATAAGTGATGAGATACTGGCAGACGATAAGCACCGCAAAAGCCGCGACACCCTCGAGCAGGCTCACGTTTTTGTTCAAAATGACACTCGCCAAGGTCGAACCGAACGCGACGGTGATGATAAAGTCGAAAGCGTTCATCTTGGAGAGCGTCCGCTTGCCCGACACCCGCAGCAGCGCGACGAGCGCTATGTAAGCAAGAGGCCCGACGACGACCACACGGAAGATGCTCTCCCAACCGTTAAAAAACATGTTTCCCCCAAAAGTGTTTCCCCAAAGCGCTGTCAGCGGTATTCGCACGTGAGGCTGCTTGCCATATTAAAAAAGGGCAGCGCGTCACTATAACGCGCTGCCCTTGCTACGAGTTAGCGTTTTCGACGCTACTGGTTCATCATACTTTCGGGTACCAGCACGCTGTCGATGACGTGGACCACACCGTCAGAAGCTTCTAGGTCGGCCTCGGTGACTGTAGCTTGACCGTTGTTGACAGAGACGGAACCGTCAGTTTCGACAGCCAGAGTGATGTCGCTGCCCTCGAGGGTCGCAGCCTGACCGCCACGAACTTCACCGGCGTTTGCACTCGTGTTGCCCGGCTCAGTGCCGACCAAGTCGGCTGCCATCACTTTGCCGGAAACGACGTGGTAGAGAAGCAAGTTACTGAGCATGTCGGTGTCGCCGAGAATGGTCTCGCGCTCCGCGTCCGGCAGGGCGGCAAAAGCGTCGTCGGTCGGGGCGAACAAGGTAAAGGGAGCTTGCTGTTGCAAACTGTCCAACAGCCCTGCGTCGGTGATGGCGGTTAACAACGTACCGAAACGGCCGTCGTTGGTCAGCAGTTCGACGACGGTGCCGTCGAACATTTGAGCGCCACCGGTCTCGCCCATCATCGCGCCACCCGTTTCAGCGCCCCCGGTTTCAGCCCCAACAACGGCAGCGGTCGCACCCGTCACCGCAGCACCCGCCGCGCCCAAGCCCAACAAATCGGGGTTGGCGTCGTACTCTTCCTGAGAAATGTCACCGCTGGCGTCCGCGTCAAGGCTGTCAAACACGGTGTTGTTATCGAACGCACCACGAGCTTCTTCTTCGCTCAGGTCGCCGCTGGCGTCGGCATCGTAATCGGTGAACGCGCCGCCGAACAAGCCGGGGTCGGTGTCGTACTCGGCTTGGTCGATGACGCCGTCGGCGTTGGCGTCGTACCTGCTGTAAAGACCCGCGTTGTACTCATCTCGAGTAAGCAGGCCGTCAGCGTCGGCGTCATAACCACCAAAAGCGCCGGTGTTCGTCGTGGCCGCGTCTGTTGTGACCGCACCGGGGACTGCCGTGCCCGCCGCCCCGAGACCCAGCAGGTCGCGGTTGGCGTCGTACTCTTCTTGGGAAATGTCACCACTGGCGTCGGCGTCGAGGCTGTCGAACACGCCCGCGTTGTCAAACGCGCCGCGGTACTCGTCCTGGTTCAGGTCGCCGCTGGCGTCGGCGTCGTAGTCAGCGAACGCGCCGCCGAACAGGCCGGGGTTGGTGTCGTATTCAGTTTGGTCGATGATGCCGTCTTGGTTGGCGTCGTAGCGCGTGTAGATGCCGGCGTCGAGTTCGTCTCGGGTAAGAACGCCGTCACCGTTTACATCCAAGTCGACGAAGTTCGCGCCCGTGGCGGTCGTCACGTCGTCGGTCGCCGCCTCGACGTCACTGAGACCGAGTTGGCCCAGGAGCGCGTCGGACAAAACGAGGTCGCCCACCTGGTTCAAAACACCATTGGCATAAGTGTTCTCGACGTCGGTCGAAACGAGGTCGGCACCGTTAACTTTCAAACCACCAGCTTCCAAATCAACCTCGAGTGGTTCACCGTTGAGCGTCACGATGGAGCCTTCCGGGGCGTTGCGCAGGTCCAAGATGCCGTAAGCACCCTCTACAACGTGGGACTGCAGCACGGCCGCGAGCAGCTCGGGGTTGTCGTTAAGCTGGGCCAGAACATCCGGGTTGAGTTCTTCGAACACGTTGTTGTCGGGCGCGAAGAGGGTGAAAGGGCCGGCTCCCGAAAGCGCCTCTGTCAAACCGGCCTGGTCGATAAGGCCGACGAGCGTCGAAAACTCTTCGTTGGCGGCTAAGCCCTCCAGGAGGGTGGCGTCTAGGTTGTCTTGTTGGGCAAAAGATAGCCCAACAAGCAACGCAACAATCAAGGTGGTTAGTTTACGCACGGCTGTTCTCCCTGTCATAGCTGTAACGCACGGCGTCGCTGTAGTCGCTCCAGGTACCCGGATTGCGCTCTTCCCAACGGCGTTGCGCGTCACTGTGCACGTCGTCCCAGCTCATGCCCTTGGCGTTGTCTTCGTGGGCCAAGCGGCTGCCGAAGCGGTAAGCGGGCTCGTAGTATTCGTAGTCACGGCCCGAGTTGGCAAACGTCGTGGTGTAGTGGTTGCGGTACTCGTCCATTTCGTTGTCGTAGCCGGACGCCTGCACGGCGCGGTCACTCATGCCGATGTCCTCGACCTCGACCTCGGTGCGGCGCACGGTGTCACGAACCGTCTCGGTGTGCTCGGTCGCTTCTTTGTCGATGACCACTTCTTCGACGACTCTTGCCTGCTTGGAGACTACGGCCTCTTCGTGGCTTTCGGTCATCTCGATAGTTTTTTCCTCAAAGGCGTCGTCGGCGTCGGTGACGGCGCGGTCGACCGGACGGCGCTCGACGTGAACTTCCTCGTCACGCAGGGTGACTTGCTCCTCGACCGGCGTTTCGCGGACGTAGCTGCGGATGCGCTTGCCGCCCTCTTGGACTTGGCGCTTACCGACTTTGACGTCTTCTTCGACGATGGGAATCGCGTACTTCTCGCGATTGTCCATGACTTGCTCGGCGGAGTAGGGCTCGGCCTCGCGGTCGAACTCGGTGAAGCCTTCTTCTTTCCAGGCCGCCGCGCGCTCGTCGATGTCGACGGGGTTGTGCATGTTCATGATGCGCTCGACGTCGTTGACGCGGTCGTCCTCGACGGTGAGCATCACCAGCGAGCCGCCGCGGCGCACGCCTTCAGAGTAGTAACCGGCTTCTTCTTCGGGAACGCCGTGGTTGACGAGTGCGCCCATAAGGCCGCCCGCCGCCGCGCCGATGCCCGCGCCGACCAAGGCCGACACGATAGGACCGGCCGCCAGCGCCGGACCGACGCCCGGAACGGCCAACAGGCCCAAGCCCATAAGTAGTCCGCCCAAACCGCCGATGGTCGCGCCGATGCCTGCGCCCGCCGCGGCACCCTCGCCCGAGGTCATCTCGTGGTCGTCGTAGTCCGCGTCGTAGTCGATGTCGGTGCGGTGCTGACCTTCTTCGTCGAAGTACTTGCCGTATTCCGCAGCCGACGCGTTGGCGGTAAAGCTGATTTGGTCGCGCTTGAAGCCGGCGTCGACTAAGTCTTCGACGGTGTCGCGCGCTTGCGAAATGTGGTCGTAAAGTCCTACAACTGTTTGTGCCATGTGGTGTTGCCTCCCATAAAGTTAAGTGTGTAAAAGGGGTGTTCGGTCATCGCTGAATGGAGTCGTTGTTACTCCTCGTTCGGTGTTACATGACCATCGCCCCCCCCTTTGGTCGTTTGGGTACCCACGGCCCGCGTCGCTGATGCGGGCGTTCTCTCGACTTTGACCTCTTCTTCGCGCAAGGTCACGGTGTCGGTGTGCGTTCTCGTGGTGCGTTTGCGGGTAATACGGACCTCTTCTTTGAGGTACAGCTGTTTTGTCACGACCACCCGTTCTTCGACGATGGGGATAATGGTGACGTCGCCTTCGGTGCGCATTTCGGCTTTGCCCTCGAGCACCCTGCCAACGGGCACGTGCTCGACGCTGACCTCTATGTCTTCCAACTCGACATTGACCGCTTCGGGCCGCTCGCGAACCGCGGTGTAGACACGGACCTGCTCGCTCACGACACGTTTGCCGATGTCCACTTCTTCGTGGACGACCGGGATAACCTGTCGCGCCAGGGCCAACTCGCTTAAACTCAGCGGCAGCAAAAAGCTGTCGTCACCCTGCGCGACAAGTGTGTCACGCGGTAACTGGTACTCGTTGCCTTCAAACTCGACGACCACCATGTGCCCGTCCGCTGCGTCCAGTTCGCCCAACACACGACCCTGCGCACCGGTCTTGTCTACGACGGTAATTTCTCGTAAGTCAGCCATCAAAAGAGCCAAACCAGCAGCAAAACGATGAGCGCCAGCACGACCAGACTGCTAACGATAATACTTACCGAAGGACCTTTGCGCTCCGGCGCTTGGTAGGTTTTAACGCCTTTTTTGTCTTCAGGTTTGTTCGCCATGCCGACACCTCCCCTTACTTTTTTTGCGGTGTATACGTTTCATGTTCTCGTTTGTCCCGTCTCTACCTGTCTCAAACTCCTAATCTATGCTTTTGTGACCAACGGGTGTTAAGTGTGGTGCATTTCGCTTTTTTTTTCTGTAGGCCAATCTTCAAACCCACAAACCAAAGAGACGTTTTTGGTGTGAGTACGAAAGCCGGTCCGACCCCGAACACGTGCGTTTGTCTACAGAAAGTTTGTTTGCAGAAAACTTCCTACACACCCTATAAGACCAGAAAGGACGAACGACGGGCAAGGCCCTAGCGTCACCCTGTTCTCACACCTCATTACCAGAGAAGCGAGTACCCCGATACCGACTCCGGTGAAGGAGTCGGTGGTAGGTTGGCGATGAGAAACAATAGGGAGAGCATAGCGAGAAGTGGCCACACGACCGGCGGACTTGAGGATGGCGCCGCAACTTGGGCCTCTTTTGGTCGGTTTGCGGGCAAGCCTCAGGGTCTGCCGGGCAATTCGACCGCTCCGTTCAGCACGTCTTCAACGTAGAGCATCTTGACAAGTACCATAGCTACCGCTGCGAGCGGCGTGGCGACTAAAACACCGACAAACCCGAACAGCGCCCCGAGTACAAACACGGCCGTAAGCGACAGGACGGGCGGCAAGTCTACGGCCTTCTTTTGAACGACCGGCATGATTACGTTGCCCTCGAGCTGCTGAATCACAACGTAAAGGAGCGCCACATAAAGGGCTTGGGTCGGCCCCTCGGTCAAGGCTAAAAGTACGGCCGGTACCGCCGACAAAATCGGCCCGACGAAGGGGACAAATTCGGAGAGGCCGGCGATAAGACCCAGGACAAAAGCAAAAGGTACACCCAGCAGCCACAAACCGAGCCAGGTGAGGACGCCGATGAGGGTCATAGAGACCAACTGTCCCAACAACCAGCCCTGAACGGTCCGCCACAGTTCACTCATGACCTCGCGCACGCGCTCGTGACGAGGTTTGGCAAACAGCTTCACGACGCCGTCGCGGTAAAGGGTTGGATTTACGGCGATAAAAAGACCGACAAAAAGAAAAAAGATGACGTGTGCCACCCCGTTCCACAAGGTGGAGGCCGTACCGGTAAGGCGGGACACGACGCTGCCGGGACTGACATCGAACCTCGAGAGGGAAAATTCGTCGGTTGCGGGCAGCTGCTCGACAAGGCGTTCTCCCCAGGAATACTGAGAAAGAAACCTTTCCACCTGGCTCAGCGAGTCGGGAAGCGTGTCGGCGAGCTGGGTCGCCTGACCTGCCAGCCTGGGACCGACGAGCCAACCCGCCCCTCCTAACAGCGCCAGCAGCAAGAGTACCGTAACGGCGAGCCCCCAGCGAGGCGAGAGGGGAAAGTGTCTGCTGAAAAAGTTGCCAAGGGTGCGCAAAAAGACAGCCAACAAGACGCCGGCGAAGATGTAGAGCAAAATGCTGGCCGCACGCCACGCCAAAAGAGCGAGCCCGAGGACGAGTACGCCCACGGCTACCCCGGCGGTCACACGCCAAAGATAGTCTCCCCGCGCAAGCTGATTCATGGTTTAACCCCCCACTGTACCGCTACCATCCTAACAGCAACGCCCAAGCAACGCCCACAGCTCGCCGCGCCTGAGGCGAACATGCTGCTGATTCACCAGGTCGACTTACCAGCCCACCGGGCGACGTGGTGGAGCGTTTATTCGCCGGAGCGAATATCTGCAAGCGTCTCCGCCTTGAAAGCGAACTTGTAGAACTCAGCGGTGCAGCCCTGTCCGGTCGGCGACTGAACGAGAAAACCCACCCGCGTCCCGGCCGACGCGTCCAGCGCGAACACCCTGATGAGGTGCCACTCCGCGCCGTTGAACGAATGGTGAAACGCGTAAGCCCGCCCCACACGCGAAACGCGCAAGTACGTCGCGTTCTCGTCCAAAAACAGCGAGTTGCAGTCGTCCGAGGTCCCTTTGGTGACCACCGACACGACCAGGGGGAAACCCTGCGGCTCGTATTCAAAACAGAGTTTGGCCCAGCTCTCGGCGCTCTGGTAGACGAGCAGCACGCCCGCGTCGAAACCGGCTTTGAACGCCACTTTGACCTTGGTACTGAAGACGAAGTCCCCCTCGGGCTCGAACACCAAGGCGGGCGCGTTGTCGACCGGTAGCGCTCCCTGCGGGTCGCTGAACAGGTCAGTTTGCCCCGCTGCCGTGACGGTCAGGACTTCGCCGTCGAAGCTCCAGTCTTCAGGGGCCGAGCGCCAATAAAGCTCGAGCGGGAAAGCGGGCAGCCTGACGGGTTCCGTCGCGCCGTTCGGCGCAGGACTGTTTTTCATAAAACCTATCATAGCTCGCACCCCACCGTGGAACCACGAGGAGCGGCGCAGGGTAGCGGTAATGCGTAGTCGCGTAGTCGTAAAGCGCGAACCGCTCAGCCACGTGCCCACCTCAGCCGCCCGCACGCGTCGCCGTAGGGTGAACTAGGTGGGCGTGGTGACACCCTGCCGGAGCAGCCCCGAGGAAGCGCTTTGGTGCAGACGTTTCTCAGCAGTCTCGGCATCGGGCTCAGGACTTATCGTCGCCATCGGGGCGCAAAACGCTTTCGTGTTGCGGCAGGGGTTGAAAAAAGCACGTCGCGGCTGGGGTTGTAGTCTGCGCCCTGCGCGACTTCAGCCTTGTTTTTACGAAGCCAATCAACTCCAAAAAGCTGCACCACCTCGCATCCTAAGCCGAACCAGTGGTTAGAGTAAACCGGTAGTTAAGTAAACCGGCGGTTAAGTAAGCCGGTGGTTAGGTAAACCAAAGGAGTTCGACCATGCCCACCCTCGCCCTCGTCGGCGCAGCCCACATCCACACGCCCGACTTTATCGACCGCCTGAACAAGCGGGACTCGGCACACGTCAAGTACGTCTTCGACCACGACAAAGCCAGGGCCGAAGCCGCCGCCGCCAAGCTCGGCGCGCAAACCGCCGAAGACGTGGACGCCGTTTGTTCCGACGCCGCTATAGAAGCCGTCGTCGTCTGCACGGAAACGAGCCGCCACGAAGAGGTCGTCATGCGAGCCGTGCAAGCGGGCAAACACCTGTTCGTCGAAAAACCGCTCGGCTTCGGGGCCGAGGACGCCTACCGGATGGCCCGTGCTGTCGACGACGCCGGCCTCCTCTTTCAAACGGGTTACTTTATGCGGGGTGAGCCGGTTCACCGCTTTTTGAAACAACAAGTCGAACAAGGCCACTTCGGCAAAATTACCCGCGTCCGCCACTCGAACTGTCACGCGGGCGCGCTGGGCGGCTGGTTCGACAAGGATTGGCGTTGGATGGCTGACCCCGCGCGGGCGGGCGTCGGCGCGTTCGGCGACTTGGGCGCGCACTCGCTCGACATCTTGCTGTGGCTGTTCGGTGAGGTTGAAACCGTGACGGCGAGTATCCGTAGCGTCACAAACCGCTACCAAGGCTGCGACGAGTCCGGCGAGGGAATGCTGCGTTTCAAAAACGGTGCGGTGGGAACCCTGGCGGCGGGCTGGGTGGACGTGGCCGACCCGGTCAAGCTGCTCGTCAGCGGCACCGAGGGGCACGCCGTCGTCTTCAACGACACGCTCTACTACAAAAGTGCGCTCGTCGAGGGCGCGGACGGCGCGGCGTGGCGCGACCTGCCGAAAGCGTTGCCGCACGCCTTCGAGCTGTTTTTGGACGCGTTGGAAGGCAAAGACGCGGCCCTCGTCACGCCCGCGGAAGCCGCCTACCGCAACGCCGTGATGGCGGCGCTTTACAAAGGCAGCGAGACGACGACCTGGGTCGCGCCCCGCGCTTTTTGAACTTTGAAAAAGAGGCCGAGACCTCAGCGTTCTTTCGCGCTTCCCAAACCGCTTGACCGGAACGCTCTAAAGCTCGAGCCGCACCTCCCGCCCTTCTTGCTGACTCTGGTAAACCGCGTCCAGAATTGCCAACACTTGCAACGATTGCTCGGGCGGCACCGGCGAGGGCCGGCCTTCGGCGAGGGCTCGAGCGAATTCAAAACACTCGAACGCGTGCGGCTCCATCTTGTCGGCAACTACTTCCAAGGTGCTGTTGTAAAGCTGCCTGGTCCTATAGTTCGAGGTCAGAAACTGCGCCGAGGGCCAGTGACAGCCGCCCTCGGTGCCGTAGAGCCACAGCTGCATGTCCTCGCTCTGGGTATCGTGGTGCAAGAGCCAACTCACTTCCAACACCAGCGTCGCGCCGTTCTCGAAGCGTACAAAGGCGGCGGCGAACTCTTCGACGTCCATGTCGGCCGGCATGTCGCCCTGGTGCCAGGCGCTGAACACGCCCTCTTGCCGCGCCAAGTTGCTGCGGGTCACGCCCGAAACGGTCACCGGCCTGGGGTTGCCCATCATCCACAGCGTCAGGTCGAGAATATGCACGCCGATGTCGATGCAGGCCCCGCCGCCCGAGTTTCTTTTGTAGACAAAGGTCGGCGTGGGGATGTAGGCGTTGCGCCGCAACATCCAACCGCGCGCGTGGTACACGTCGCCGAGCATCCCCGCCTCGACCTCGCGCTTGACCGCCTGCGACACGCCCGAAAACCGGAAGTGCTGCGCCGTCATCACTTCTTTGCCCGAGGCGTCCCGCGCCGCGATAATTTTTTCGACGTCCCGGGGCGTCGGGGCGAGCGGTTTTTCGCAGATGACGTGTTTGCCCGCCTCCAGGGCGGCCACCACCAGCGGCGTGTGGTACATGTTCGGCGTGCAGATGTCTACGACGTCGATGTCGGGGTTTTCAAACAAGTCTTCGGGACGGGTCGTCAGGTTGCCGACGCCGTACTTCTGGCCCCAAACCTTCAGGGCGGCCTCGCTGAGGTCGGCCCCGGCGACGACTTCGGCGTGCTCCGACGCCGCCCAACCCGGCATGTGCGTCCGGTTGATACCGCCGACGCCGACCACGCCGACGTTAAGAATTTTGCTCATCCACTGACCTCCAGAAACCATTTGACCACAGGGACGAATTTCACGTCAGCAATATATTTCTCGCCTTGACCCGAGCCTTGACAAACCCACTATCTAGCATTACGATGTACTCAGCTACTTAGAAACGCTAGGGAGACGACATGGCGGACAAGAACTTACTTCGCGGCACCCTCGACCTCATCCTGCTGAGCATTTTGGAGGACGCGCCGAAGTACGGCCTCGAGATTATCGGCGAGGCCAAAACCCGCACCGACGGTTATTTCGAGTTTAGGGAAGGCAGTTTGTACCCGGCGCTGCACAGGCTCGAGAAGGCCAAGCACATCAAGGGCGAATTCGCCCCGTCCGACAGCGGCGGGCCGCGGCGGCGCTACTACCACCTGACCGAAGCGGGTCAGAAACAGCTGCAAAAACAGCGCAAAGAGTTCGAGACGTTCAGCGACAAAGTTCAGGCGCTTTGGGGGACAAGATGAACGAGGTCGAGAAATATCTCAAAAAGGCGACCAGGGGCCTTTGGGGCAGCAAGAAACGCGAAGTAAGGGAGGAGTTGGCAACGCACATCGAAGGGCGGGTCCAAGCGCACCGCATCGGCGGGTTGGACGAAGAAACGGCTGTGCAGCGCACCCTGAGCGAACTCGGCAAGCCTGCGCAGGTGAGCGGTGGGATGATGACGCTCCACACGATGCCGTCGCTCATGGGGTTGGGGGCGCTTTTATCTACTGCGCTCGTCTTGAGCATCACGCTCATTTCGGGGGGCATGGCGCAGTCTGTACCGGGGACGTTTTACTGGCCTTCGAAAGAATGTGTCGACGCTTTTCAAAAAGGTACGGTGAGCAGCAGTCCGTTTCAGGACTTCATGAACAAAGTGTTCAATGACGACTGTCTTCAGGCAGACAACTCTCTATGGTTGAACTTCGACACGTTACGTCTCATTTTTGAGGAAGCTGGCATAAAAACTGATGAGGGAAAGAGAGTGGTAGGTCTACAGTTCCCGAACGGCGAAAATATAGCCTTCCCGCTTGGTAGTCCCAACGTTTCGGTCATGGGTGAGGACGACAAACCTATCCCTGTTGAGCAGGGTTACTTCGACCTTTGGGAACTCGTCAAGGCCGTTGCGTTGAAAAGCAACATCCCCTTGAGCTTTGAAGGCTGGGACAACCCCACCGTTCATATCGGTGATGCTTCGTTTCAAGTCGGTACGCCGGAACAACCTTTTCAAGGGGATGACTTTTACGAGAATTACCTCGAGAACGTACTGTTTACCGTCGCCGGACCCGTAAGTGGGAACTACGTCCAATTGGTCAACCCTCGTATAAGACGGTTAGCCAAATCCGAAGGTTTAGAGAGCTTCAACTGGGACGAAAGTTATGTAGCACCGGGCAAAGCTCGGCTGGACACCGAACCCACTTCAGGAATCTATGGTCTCATCGTGCTGTTAGACCTTCAGAGCCCTCAGGGTCACAAATTCACCGACGATGACCAACCCGATACGGCCCTTTACATGTCTCTGGCTCGAGCCAACCCCGACGGCAGCATCAACCTCGAGTTGCCCAGCCAAGAAAAGATTCACTTCGTTAATACGTTTCACTCGCTCTCGAGACCGGGCGACGCCATGCTGGTCGAACTTGGGGCCAGTGCGGGCTCGTGGTTCAAGGGGGTTGCGCCTGAGCAAATAGGGCTCGAGAGGTGACACGATGAACAGCAAAATTGACAGATACCTGAGAAAAGCGACGCGGGGGTTGTGGGGCCGTAAAAAACGTGAGGTCAGAGAAGAATTAACAACACACATTGAAGGGCGCGTCCAAGCGCACCGCATCGGCGGAATGGATGAGGACACTGCCCTGCAACGAACACTTGCCGAACTCGGCCAGCCTGGGCAAGTTAACAGCGGGATGCTGAAGCTGCACGCGGGGCCGTCGTTGGCCGGGCTGGGCGCTTTACTCGTCTTGGTCTGCGCGCTTACGGTGACGCTGGTCTCGAGCAGCCTGGCGCAATCTCTGAATGTCAGCGAACAGCTTCCTACACCTGCTTGCGCCGGCAGCTTCACAAGCACTGACGACGAATTCATCAGCGGACTTTGCAGCTTCTACGCAGGTGGCGTTTGGACAACCGTCGAAGCGCTTGAACAGGTGCTCGAGCCGCAAGGGGTCGAAGTCGTATCCAACCCTGACAGCCTTGTACTCACCTTTCCTGGAGAAACGAGACCCATCTTCATACCTGCAACGTACGATTTCGGCTACCCGATAGTCGAAGACTATCCGCTAGATGAGTTAGCCGACGCTTTTCAGGTTTTGCCCGGTTACCTCCTGGTATGGGACGTTTTGGACCGTGTTGCTGCAAGTAGGGATTTGCCGCTCGAGGTTGAGGGCTGGGACAACCCGAACGTATGCCTCGCAAACATCACTTTTCAACTCGGTACGGCTGAAACAGTCGTTCAAAGCGGCAATTTTTATACACCCTACTTGGTAAAAGTGACAGAAAAACTTTTCTCTCCGGAGGCTAGCTCCGTCCCCTTACTTCCCTCTACTGTTTTTCCTTCGGACAAACTCCTTACCCGACAGTTGCGACTCGACGGCAAACCGGGCGACATCTACGGTGTCGTCAGCTATAGCGCTACCACCGTTGAACCCTGCACGGTGTTTCCAGTCGAAAAAGGGTACTGCGGTGGTTGGGCATCCTTCGACACCAGTTTTATCATCGACGTTGCACCTGCCGCGCAGGACGGTTCGGTTACTTTCCAACTACCCAAAGCCGATGTTGCTCCAAGTTACGTCGCTCGTTTCAGCAATCGGCCTCGAGCGGGTGAGACGATGATTGTGCGCTTGACGGGCAAGGCCGACAGAAACGGGTACGGCTACGAGGTGGTTCCGCCGGAGCAGATAGAGCTCGAGTAACCTCACGCCGTCTCGAGCTTGTACGCCTCTTTCGCAAGCCCATACGCCAAACTCTGCGCCGCGGCAAGCGCGTCTTCTTCGTCCAGCAAACCCTTCAAGGTCTCCCCCGCCAGCCAGTTGCACGTCACCCGCCGCCACACGTCGTGACGGCTCGGAATAGAGGCGAAGGCCCTCGTGTCGTCGTTGAAACCCGCTAGGTTGTAGACTCCGGCGGTTTCGACCACGCTGTCCAAAAAGCGCTCCATCCCTTTGACCGAGTCGAAGAACCACCACGGCGGCCCGAGCCGCAGCGCGGGCCAGTGCCCGGCCAGCGGCGCGAGTTCGCGGCTGTAGCCGGTTTCGTCGAGGGCGAATAAAATCAGGTGAAAGTCGGGCTCGTTGCCATAAGCGTTGAGGAGTTCGGATAGCGAGCGCGTCCATTCGGTCTGCACGGGAATGTCCGCGCCCATGTCGCGGCCGAAGCGCTCGAACACGGCGCGGTTGTGGTTGCGCAAACTGCCCGCGTGAAGCTGCATGACGAGGCCGTCCGTTACGCTCATCCGGGCCATCTCGAGCAGCATGTGCGCGGTGAACTTCTCCGCGTCGTGGGCCTCGAGCCGCCCCGCCAGCGCCCGCTGAAAAATCGCCTCGGCCTCGGTCTTCGACAAGCGTTCGGTGTGCGGCGTCAGCGCGGCGTGGTCGGTGGCGACTGCGCCCGTTTCTTTGAAAAAAGCGCGGCGCTGCTCGAGCGCTGCAACAAGCGAAGCGTAGTCCGTCACTTCGAGGCCTGAGACTTCGCCGAGTTTGGCAATGGTCTCGAGCCAGCTCTCGGTGTCTAAATTCACCACCGCGTCCGGACGGAAGGTGGGGCGGATTTGCGTCCAACCTTCCTCGTGTAAAGACTGGTGAGCGGTTAGCGTATCGGTCGCCGCGTCGGTGGTGCAGAGAACCTCGATGTTGAAGCGCTCGAAGAGGGCTCGAGGGCTGTATTCGGGTTGAGCAAGTTTGGCCTCAAGCTCGTCGTAAATCTCCCCCGCCGTGTCGCCGTTCAGCTTGGTGTCGATGCCGAACAGCGTGACAAGTTCGTCCTTGAGCCACAAACCCGTCGGCGTTCCGGCAAACAGGTAAAAGTGCTCGGCGAAGCGCTGCCAGACTTTACGCCCGTCGGTCTCGAAGGGAGTTCCGTCCTTGGTAGGTACGCCCAATTCCTCTAAGTTCATCCCTTGGCTGTAGAGCATCCGCAAGATGTAGTGGTCGGGGATGACGAACAGCTCCGCGGGGTTGCCGAGTTTCGCGTTCGGGTCGGCAAGGAGCTTCGGCGGCACGTGTCCGTGCGGACAGACGAGCGGCAGGTCGGCAACGTGCTCGTAAAGGTCTCGAGCGGTTCTGCGCTGCGCGGGGAGCGGCGAAAAGCAGCGGTCGGGGTCTAGCTGCCAGGTGGAACGGGTCGGGGTCATGGCGGGCCTCCTTGAAGTTAACGGACAAAGTAGCAGTTCCGAACGAGCCTAGAAGAAGCCCCCTTAACAAGGGGGGTTGGGGAATTTGCTTCTGACAACTTGTCATGGAGTCATTCACAGAAGCAGACCTCCCCTAGCCCCTCCTGAAAGGAGGGGGACAGAACACAGCTCGAGCCTCACTTTGGTGACCATCATGTACCCTTTACTTTATAAAGCATCTCGCCCGCCTTGGGGACGAACAGGACGCCCTCGGCTGCGCGGTTTTGCCACTCGGTCGGGTCCACAGCGTCAGGATTGAGGTAGCCAAGGGCGAGCCGGACGCAGTCTTCGCGGGACAATTTGGTCGCCAAGGTGACGTTCGCCCGCGGAACCTCCACGCCGTCCACAAATTCCCCATCGCCCCGCACATGCGTCGAGTGGGCCAGCACCCCGAGCGGAACGTGCTTGAACCGCTCCCACTGCTTCAAAAAGTAAGGCAAAACGTGGTAGCCGATTTCATAGATATGTTCCCCGTGGACGCGGCTCACCGTGTCTAAGTGCGGCGCATAAATGACGAGTTCGCTGCCCGCGGCGAGGGCGGGCTCGAGCTTGTACATCGCCTTGCCCGCCGTCCAGAGTTCGTCGTACATCGGCGGGGCTTGGGAAAGCACGCGCTCGAAGGGTTTGTCCACCCAAATAATGTGCCGTTTCGAAGAGAGGTTGGCGGCTTCACTCCAGGCGCTGAGGTAGTTGCCGACGAACATACCCGCCAAACCCTCGCCCACGACCGTCAGCGCGACGAGCGTGACCGGCGTTTTGACGTACTCGGCGGCGGCGTGAATCATGGCGCGCACCGGCGTGTCTTTGATGCCGATGGTGCCGCGCACCCCGGCGAGCGCGCCGAGCCAGTGGGTCACGTTGATCAGATGCGGTCCCGAAACGCCGGGGAACAGGTACTTCGCCCCGCCCGAGAAGCCGACCACCTCGTGCGGAAAGGTCGGGCCGAGGATGAGGACGTGGTCGTGCTCGAGCACCGCGCCGTTGATGTTGACCGGCACGTCGCCGCCCAACGTCGGGTGCCAGCGGTCGCCCGCGATTTCTTTGATTTGCTCTTGGGACAGCGTCGCGATGTTCGTCAGGGTGCCGGGGTCGTTCCAGGCGTGGTTAGTAAGGCCGATGTGGGCGAACTTCCCGCTACGCTCTTCCGGGGTCACGCCGACGAGCTTGTTCAGTTGCGCCTCGCTCAGCGGCGGATGCGTGCCGAGGGCGACCATGAACTCGAGCCCCCCAACATCGTGCAAAATCTCGACCAGCAGCCGGAACAGTTGCGGCAGCGGCAGCGTGCGAGTGTGGTCAGGGATGAGGACGAGGACGCGCTGGTTTGTAAACTTGCCCTCGAGACCTTTATACAAAGTTTGCCGGACGGTGTCGGCGTCCAGAACCTGACCTGCTGGGGCGAGGGCTCGAGCCAACATTTTAGACCCCTCCAAACGCCGCGAAGCCGCCGTCCACCGGCACCACCACGCCGGTCACGAAGCGAGAAGCGTCCGAGGCCAGCCATAGAGTCGTCCCAACGAGGTCTTCGGGTTTACCGAAACGGCCCATCGGCGTGTGCGTGACGATTTGTTGGCCTCGCTCGGTCAACGAGCCGTCCTCGTTCAGAAGCAGCTTACGGTTTTGCTCGCCCACGAAAAAGCCCGGCGCAATCGCGTTGACGCGCAGACCCTCGCCGTACTTTTGGGCTAAATCGACCGCCAGCCACTTTGTAAAGTTGTCGACCGCCGCCTTCGCCGCGCTGTAGCCGACGACGCGGGTGAGCGGTTTTTGTGCCGCCATCGAAGAGATGTTGATGATGGAGCCGCTACCCCATTCCCGCATCGCCGCGCCGAACACTTGCGCAGGGAGGATGGTGCCGAGCAGGTTGAGGTTCACGACCTCGTCTAGGGCAGCTTTTTCAACGTCGAAGAAGCTCAAATCTCCCACTACGGTCGCGCCCGGCAGGTTGCCGCCCGCGGCGTTGACGAGGATGTCAACGCGGTTCCAGGTCTCAAGGAGTTTGGAACAAGCTTCTTCAAGTTCCCCTCGTTCCAACACATCGGCGGGCAAGGCCAACGCTTCGCCGCCTTCGGCCTCGATGCTACGGGCGACCTCCTCAGCCTTTTCTTCACGCCGCCCCATAATGGCAACCTTCGCACCCGCCGCGGCGAGCCCGCGCGCCATTGCGCCGCCCAAGACGCCGGTGCCGCCCGTGACGACGGCGACTTTGCCTTTCAAGTCGAAGAGGGTCATGCTTCACCTACAAAAGGTCGCAGATGCTTCTCGAAATGTCGCGCCAAGGTTTCATAGTGTTCTTCTTCGTGAGCCTCGAGCACCGTCGTCAGCTCAGATTTGAAGCGGTCGAGCACCGAGCCGTAGGTGACGTGGAGGACTTGCCGCGCGTCGGTTTGCTCGAGCAACCCCGGCAATTCCGCATCTTTCAAGCTCGCAGCACTCGGCACGCGGGTCGGGTCGCAGGACAAGAGATAGCTTTTGCGGTCGTGCTCGAAGCGCGCTCGTGAGTGCTCGAGCACCGCCCGAAAAAACTCCGGCGCAACCTGCGCGACGACGCGCAACGCTTCCAAGTAACTCGTCCCCGCCGTCTTGAGGTGAACTAGGCCGCGGGTCGATTCATTCACGAGACTGTACACGCCGAACTTGTCTGAGCCCGAGTGCAAGCTGAGTTTGTAGGGGCCGAGCGCTCGCGCAACCTCGGCGTGGACGGTCAAGTTTTCTTTCAGTTCGTCCAAGTCGCCGATGTAGTCGACCCCTTTTTCAAACCGCCCCACGTAGCGCGGTGCCAGGCTCACCCACGCAACGCCCAAGCGCTTCAACTCGGACGCGACGACCGCGTGTTCGACGGGTGAAGTCGGGTGCGCGGTTTCGTCGACGGAAACTTCCAACTCGAACGGGATGCTTTTAGCTTGCAGGTGCCGGTACATTTTGACAACGTGGGAGACGGCAGCGCCGTACTTGACCGCGGCTCGAGTCACGGCTTCGGGCGTGAGGTCCAGAGTTTGGGTCTCGAGCCCGACGCTACCTTTGTAAAGCCCCATGAAGTCTGTGGGCGTGGTCTCGAGCGCGTCCCAGGGCAACGCGTCGAAAGCCTCTCGCAACGTGCCGGTGTCCGCCGTCTCCGCCGCGTCGTTCACATACTCGCCGGGGTCGACGGTGTAAAAGCTGAAACCCGCCGCGGCGCAGGCGTCGATGTCCGCAGTCGTTTTGAGGTGGTCGGCGTCGGCACCCACAGGTTCGCGCCAACCCGCCTGAAACGCGCCCCAGGTAGCGTCGGTCATGACTTCTTCGGGTGTGCGGCCGGTGCGGGTCATTTCACGGATAGACTGTTGGGCAAAAATCGGTGCGATGTTCCCGCCGACTTGCTGAAGGGCTGATGCGTGTCCCGGCGTGGCAATCCCGAGCCGGTCACCGAAGCCTGCCGAGGTTTTTAGGCCGAGCGGCACGGGCTGCAAGTTGGGTAAGAGGTCGCGGAGGGCGGCGGCGTTTTCAAAGCTTTTAACGGCCTTCAGGCGGACGAGGTCGTTTTCGCTCGAGGCAACCTCACCTTTAAAGATTTCCAAAGCACGGCTGTCGGGTGGCGCGACGAGGTTCAAGCTTTTTTCACCGTCCAACCACAAAACCGCGTCGCCCGCGGTCAACACAGAAGCGGAGTAATCCCCCTCAGCAAGATACTTTTCAGCCGTCACCACGTCCCCTTTCACGGCGCGCTCTGCCGGACAATGAGTTGAGGTTTCAAGACGACCCGCTCGCCGTAAGGCTCGCCCGCAATCCGGTTCAGCAGCGTCGCCACGGCCTGCGCGCCTAGTTCGTACTTGGACACGCCCAGGGTCGCCAGGGACGGTCTCGTCAGGCTCGCCATGCGGATGTCGTCGCAGCCGACGACGGCGACGCGCTCCGGCACCGCTATCCTAAGTTCGTCCAGCGCCTGCAACGCGCCGATGGCGACGAGGTCGTTGTAGCAGACGAGGCCGTCCACGGGCTGAGTATTGAGAAGCGTTTTAGTCGCTGCGTAGCCGCCCGCTTCGTCGGGAGAACAAACGTGAATGAGCGATTCGTCCACCTCTCGCCCGATGGTCTCGAGGGCCGTTCGGTAGCCCCTCGAACGCTCCTTGGCGCTGTAAGAGGCGTCCGGCCCGGCCAGAAAGCCGATAGTCTCGCGCCCGCCCCCGAGCAGGTGGTGAACCGCGCGCATCGTCCCGTGGGCGTCGTCGACGAGGACGCTGCCGGCGAGGTGCTGCGGCGCGCTGCGGTTGACAAGCACGGCGGCGGGGTGTTGCGCGACGAGTTGCAACAGCTCGGCCTCGCCCAAACGCGAGCTGCACACGACCACACCGTCAGCCCTGGTTTCTTCCAACATGTGCAGCACGGCCCGCTCGCGCTCAGCACCTTCGCCGGTGTTGCACAGGACAAGGCTGTAGCCCGCCCGCCACGCCGCGTCCTCCGCGCCGCGCACGATTTCGGGGAAAAACGGGTTGGTGATGTCGGGAACGACGAGCCCGAGGGTGAAGGTGCGCTGCGTGCTCAAACTCCGCGCGACCTTGCTCGGCCGGTAGCCGAGCTGTTGAACAGCCGCCTCGACCCGCGCCCGCGTCGCGGGTCGCGTCTCGCCCTTGGCGTTGATGACCCTCGAGACCGTCATCGTCGACACGCCCGCCGCCCTGGCGACGTCGGCGATGGTCGTCCGCTCGGGAGTTGCGCTTGCACCCTTGTTACCGCTAACGGTCTCGTTCAAGATGCTCGAGTATAGGCCGCCCCGAAAAGCTACGTCAAGACAGGCTCTGGCAAGCCGAAACTCTTAAAGATGCCTCTTGTACAACGTGAAAGCGGGATACTCAGTTCATGAAACCTCGCCTGATTGACACGGGCTCGAGCGGTGTGCTACGTTTTCAGGCAAGACGACATTTCAGTGTTAGCGGTAACGGTTGGAGTAGGTCGGCTCGTCGCTTTTCTCGGTCCGGCGGGTTCGCCGGGGCTCGAGAACTTTTCAAGGAGGATTTATATGCAGCGTTTGAAACTCGGTTTGCTCGTTTTGGTACTCGGTTTGTTCGGTCTGAGCTTCGCCCAAGACATCACCCTGCGCGCGGCGGACAACCAGCCCGAGGACTACCCGACCGTCGTCGGCCTCAAGTTTATGGCGAACTACTTGGCAGAAAACTCGGACGGGCGCATTACGATGGAAGTGTTCGCGGGCGGGCAGCTCGGCGACGAGCGTTCGACCATCGAGCAGGCGCAGCTCGGCGTCATCGACATCGTGCGCACCTCGACCAGTCCGGTCGGTGAGTTTTACGCACCGATGGGCGTTTACAGCCTCCCCTATATCTTCAGAAACCAAGACCACTTCGTCAACGTGCTGCAAGGGCCGGTCGGTGAGGAACTGTTGGCGGGTCTCGCCGAGGCCGACCTCGTCGGCCTCGCTTACTACGACTCGGGCTCACGCAACTTTTACACCACGAACACGCCGATTCGCAGCGTCGCCAACCTGCAAGGTTTGCGCATCCGCACGCAGCAGAGCCAGGTCGTCTTGGACATGATGGAACTCCTGGGCGCGGAGCCGGTGCCGATGGCCTTCGGCGAGGTGTACAGCTCGCTCCAAACGGGCGTCATCGACGGCGCGGAGAACAACTACCCTTCCTACGGGCCGAACGGCGTGCGCCACTTCGAGGTCGCGCCTTACTTCACCGAGGACGGCCACGCCCGCGTCCCCGAAGTCGTGATGATCGCCAAGTCCACCTGGGACACCTTGAGCCCGGAGGACCAAACGCTGGTGCGCAAAGCCGCGCAAGCCAGCGTGCCGGTCCAGTTCGAAGCTTGGGCCGAACTCTCCGACGCCAGCGAACAAGCCGTCATCGACGCGGGCAGCGAGATCATTCAGGTGGACACGCAAGAGTTTCAGGACGCGGTGCAGCCCCTATACGACACCTACGGCAGTGAGTACGGCGACCTGGTGCAGCGGATTTTGGACACGCAGTAGAGGGTAGGGAAGTAGGAGGTAGGTAGTGGGGGGTAAAAGCCTTTGACTTTACTCCCTACTCCCTACTCCCACTCCCCCACTAACCATGACGATTGAGCACAGCCTCGAGTCCTCCCTTTCCTGGGCGGGACGGCTCGAGCTTTACTTCACCAACCTGGTGCGCACGCTTTGCGCCGCGCTGCTCCTCGGCATCGTCGCGGTCATCGTGTGGCAGGTTGTGGCGCGCTACGTGCCGGGCTTGCGTATTCCGCGCTGGACCGAAGAGGTCAGCCTCATCCTGATGGTGTGGCTGTCGATGCTCGGCAGCGGTTTAGCGATTCGCGCGGGCGAACATTTAGCGGTGGACGTGGTCATGCGGCAATTTCCCCGCGCGCTGCAGACCTTCGTGACGCGCGCGGTGTGGTTGTTGGTCGTCGGCTTCGGCGCGTACCTCGTTTTTTACGGCTACGAACTGAGCAGCAAGACGTTCGTGCAAACCTTTTCAGCAACCAAATTACCCATCGGCGTGATGTACCTGGGCATCCCGTTCGGCGGCGTGCTCATCATCTTTTACGCGCTGCGCAACCTGTTTGGCAGACCCATCGTGAATGACGAGGTGCCCCAGCGCAACCTCACACTGCGCCTCGCCTTGAGCGTTATCGGCTTGGTGCTGTTGGCTGGCAGCGTGGCGATTTTGGGGTTTGAGAACTTGCTGAGCCCGGTTGGAATTCTGCTCGGCTCGCTCGCGTTGCTGCTGGTCGTCGGGGTGCCCATCGCGGTGGCGCTCGGGGTGGCTTGCCTCATAACCGTGTTCAACTTGGGGCTGCCGCCCTTGATTGTCGCGCAGCGGATGGCGAACGGCATCAACTCGACGCCGCTCTTAGCGATTCCCTTTTTTATCCTGGCGGGCCAGATTATGGCCGAGGGGGGCATCGCAGGGCGGCTGGTGGACTTTGCTCGAGTCCTCGTCGGCCCGGTGCGGGGCGGTTTGGCGATGGTCAACGTCGTCGCCTCGATGCTCTTCGGCGGCGCGTCGGGCTCGGCGGTCGCCGACGTGAGCGCGAACGGCTCTATCCTCATCCCGATGATGAAAAGCAAAGGCTACGACACCGACTTCGCCGTCGGCGTCACCGTCGCGAGTTCGACCCAAGGGCTGATCATCCCGCCAAGCCACAACGCGGTGATTTACAGCCTCGCGGCGGGCGGCGTCTCCATCGGGGCGCTCTTTCTGGCGGGCTACATTCCCGGCATCATGATTGGCTTGTCCTTGATGGTGGCGAGTTACTTCTTGGCGTTGCGGCGCGGCTACCCGACCGACGTGCGGCCCCCGTTCGGCGCGAGTTTGCGCATCACCGTCGGCGCGATTCCGGCGCTCTTGGTCGGGCTCATCATCGTCGGCGGCATCGCCTTTGGCTGGTTTACCGCGACCGAGGCGGCGGCCATCGGCACGGTGGTGGCCTTTGTCGTGGCAGCGTTTGTTTACAGAGAATTACCCCTTGCCAAGCTGTGGAGCGCCACGCTGCAGTCGGTGCGCACCATCGCAATCGTCATTTTCCTCATCGCCACGGCGAGTTCGTTCGCCTGGCTCATGGCTTACCTCCGCATCCCGAGCGCGCTGGCGAACGGGATTTTGGCCCTCAGCGACAACCCCATCGTGCTCCTCGCCATGATCAATATTTTGCTGCTCCTCCTCGGCGCGATTATGGACATGGCCCCGCTGATTTTAATTCTGACGCCGGTGCTGCTGCCCATCGTCACCGCCGACCCCATCAACATGAGTCCGGTGCATTTCGGAATTGTACTCCTGATGAATTTGGGCCTGGGACTTACCACGCCGCCAGTCGGCACGGCGCTGTTCGTCGGCTGCGCCATCGGCGAAATCCCCATTGAGCGGGCGAGCCGGGCGATGCTCACGCTGTGGCCGGTGATGCTGGTGGTGCTGCTGCTGGTGACGTATTTTCCGTGGTTTGTCAACGTGTTGCCGAGGTTGTTCGGGGGGTTGTGAGGAAGATTTGATTGATTATCCCGCACATCGCGAGATAATCAAAATCAAACCTTACCTGATTTTTGTAATTTAGCAGCCCTCTACTTTTGCTCTAGGTAGTTTTTCAACCTCACCATTTCCAGTTGCCAAACAATTTCAGCTTTGTAGAGCTTGAAACCAAGTTCATTGTTGATAGCCAGCATCGGCGCATTTGAGTTAGCGTTACCGGTACGGATGCGCTTGGCGACCGGACGCTCTTCTAAAACCTTCCGAATCATGGCGGCTTTGAGCCATTTGCCCAAGCCGTTACCCTGGTATTCAGGCAAAACGCCTGTGGCCTGCTGGTCGAGGTTCTCGGGGTTTTCTGGAAACCAGTAGGTTATGGTGAAGCCAGCTAACTTTTTAGAGGCTTTATGCCGAACATAAAGTACCCACCGTTCGACCCCTCGAGCTAAATCGTAAGCCTCGCCTTCACGCAAGTGCTCGGGTTTCGTTTGCCAGTCTTCCATCTCCAGGTCATCTCGAGGCGCTGTGTTCATAACCTCGAAAAGTTCGGCTACGGCGTCGATTTCATCATCAGGGTAACGACTTCCCCAAAAGCCCATTTCAAACTCACGAGCTTTCGTGTCGGCAAGGTCCAACCAATCAGCCAAGAGTTTTTCGTCTACCTCTTTTAAGACAAGCTGATTCACACCCGCCTCTGAGCCTTTGGTTGCCCCGACGTGCGTAGCAAAATCCTGACCAGCGGGTATAAATGAGGTTGTTGAGCCTGTGACAAGTCTTCGGTTGTATTTCTCGGCAAACGCGAGCACTTTTTCAAGAAGGGGTTTTGTGTAGCCCATTCTTCGGTAAGGCTTCACCACATGAAGCCCCATCGAAAAAAGGTGGAGGTTATTTTCGTCGAAGGCTACAGTCAAGAACAGCTCAGCAACGATTTTTTCGTCTTCCCACAGATGCCATACTTCGAGGTCAGCCCCTTCGATGAGTTTCCAGCTCTGGGCGTTTTTGATACTGAACTCGAGGGACGGGTGGGGGTCGTCGGGCTCTGTTTCTTGACCTACGCTGTTTAAGTAATCATGGCGGGTCTTAAAGTAAGCGTCGCTGGCAGTTTCTGGGTCAAACAAGATTAGTTCCGGCATGTCTTGCCTCCTTCAAAGGCATAAAACGGCTGTGTGAACAGAGCGCTGAACAGGAAATGTAGCGCCGCACTTTGCACTACTGCTTGGCGATTGAACTGTTAAAGAAACAGAAATTGCTCGCACACAGACTGTTGAGCTTTACCAAAGCTTGCGGCAAGTGGTAACCACACTCTCGTGACAGTCCGATGAACATCCCGAGGGCGTTAGAGCTTCGTGTTAAACAAAGCTGGAAGTTTTAGGCAAGAGCTTTCAAAGTGCATTAAGGATGACACAAAATGGACCTGACTGTCCAGTGTCCAAAAACTTCCAAAAATAATGCAAAGGGGTCAACTGAAATAGGGTGGATAATTGTAGGGTGATACAAGGGTTTGGCTTATTGGGTAGAGTCGTAAAGGTGGACTTGGAAGGTTTCAAATTTTACCCCTCGAGCCGTCTCTGCTCCTGAGCTTGGGTCGTTAGACCACCTTTCAAAATTTACTGGACTCAGAGTTGTCAAATCTACGGCAATGCCGTATAATTATTGATGCTCGAGTTTGTTGAGACACCCTTGTTCACCAGGCTTGTCGAGCGTTACCTACCAGATGACGGGTACGTCGAACTTCAAAATTATCTTGCGGAACATCCCGAGGCTGGAGATGTTGTCCGAGGTTCAGGCGGTGTCCACAAACTTCGTTGGGCTATGCAAGGTCAGGGCAAGCGCGGGGGGATGAGAGTCATCTACTATCTTAAGCTTACCGAAAACCGTATTTGGATGCTTACCCTTTACGCAAAAAATGTTAGAGAAACGATATCTACGCACATACTCAAACAGATCAAGGAGGCTATCGACGATGAGTGACGAAGAATTAGCTCAGTGGGAACGGGAGCGTGACCTCGGGCAAGAAATTTTAGAAGGCATCAAAGACCTTAAAGCTGGCAAGGCTGGCCGCAGTTTCACCGCTGAGTCTTTTTTCATTGTACGTGCAAGGGAAAAGTCGGGTTTGAGCCAAAGTCGGTTTGCCAAACTTCTTGGGGTATCGGTGCGGACGCTTCAAGATTGGGAGCAGGGTCGGCGCGAGCCTTCGGGGGCGGCAAAAACTTTACTCAAAGTTGCCGAACTTCACCCTGAAATTTTGCGGGAAATAGCAGCTTAAAGGTTACTCAGGGTCTTTGGGCAGTTCGCCCTGTTGAGCGGTGTCGCCTTGGCTATTGTCCGCCCACTCCTCCTGCGGCTGAAAGTTGAAAAAGCGCAACTCCGGCACCGCCGCCCTGTCCTCAGCCGTCTCGCCGTCCCGCGGCGCGTCCATCGTGTAGTGCCCGATGGAGCTGATGAGCACGTTTGTCTTGATTTCGGTTCGCTCACTGTCACCGGGGTCGTCGAGTCGGCCCGAGTAGACGACCGGGGTGCCCTGTTCGTAAGCCTGCTCGAGGGCCTGCAGGTCGCCGCCCGCTTGGCCTATCTCCAAGTGCCAGGTGCCGGTCACGTCGGTTACTTCGTCCTGTTGCCCGCGGACTACTTGCAGGGTGCCCCGCCCAGGAACTCCGCCCAGTTCGGCCGGACCGGTCTCCGCACTGGGGGCGGCCTCGCCTGCGCTCAAGTCGTCCATGTCGAAACTCATTTAGGGCCTCCTCTGAAACGTGGTTTTTCTTGTCGTGCAGTGTAACACCCTCTCGAGCCCCTAGGATAAGGGGTCAAAAAAACCCGCAGCCAGGAGGAGGGCCGCGGGGAGGAGGTGTACGGGAAGTATAGGGTTCAAACCCTTACAAATTTCTTACTTGCGCCGCGGCAGCTGACACTTCGGGCAAAAGTGCGTGCCTCGCCCGGCCACGACGATTTTCGAAATCGGCGTGCCGCAGCGGGGACAGGGTGCCTCTTTTTGGCCGTAGGCGTTGAGTTCGTCCAGGTACGCCCCGACCTCGCCGTTGACGGTGCGGTAGTCGCGCAGGGTCGTGCCCTGAACCGCAATCGAGGCGGTAAGCACGTCTTTAATCATCGTCACCAGGAGCGGGATTTGCCGTTTAGGGACGCGGTTCGAAGGGGTCAGCGGGTGGATTTTGCTCGCCCATAGCGCCTCGTCCGCGTAGATGTTGCCGACGCCCGACACGGGTTTTTGGCTCAGGAGGTAGGTTTTGACGGCGACGCTGGACTTAGCGAGCGCTTCGGCAAGCTGTTCGGGGTTGAAGGCGTCGCTCAGCGGTTCCGGCCCCATCGCGTGCAGGGTCGGCAAGCTTGTATAGTCGCCCGTCGGCACGACCAGAAAGCGCCCGAAGCGGCGCGCGTCTTGAAAGTAGAGGGTAGGGTTCTCGCCCTCGTCAAGCTCGAGCCTCACCCGCACGTGCTTACCGGGGTCGCGCGGACTGACGATGCCGGTCATGCCTAAGTGGACGACCATTTCGTCGCCGCGCTCGAGCGGCAACAGGAGAAACTTGCCGCGCCGGTTCACGGCGTCGATGCGCTGCCCGGCGGCGCGTTCCAGACCGGCGTACTTCGGGCCCGGCGGCGCGTCGACGCGCTCGGCTCTCAGGATGGTCCGCCCGGTAAGCCAGGGCGCTAGCTCGCGTCGGACGGTTTCGACTTCGGGAAGTTCGGGCAAGGGGTATCACCTCAAAGAAGTACCGAGTACCGAGTGGAAAGTAGAAAGTGAAAAAGAAAGTTCTAGCCTTTTCGCCTCTGCTCCTCTGCGCTTTCGGCTCGAGACGGTTCACCAACAGAAGCGTCCAACTTGCCTAGAGTCTACCGCGCGCCGAATTGCAGCGCCGTCGGCACCTCGACATGCCACGGTAGTGCTAGCCTGGGCGCATGTCACGCTTCGACGCCGCCGTGGTGGGTTCCGGGCCGAACGGGCTGGCCGCGGGAATCGTGCTCGCCCAGGCCGGGCTCAAGGTCGCGTTGTACGAGGCGCGCGAGACCGTCGGCGGCGGGATGCGTACTGCTGAACTCACGCTGCCAGGGTTCAAGCACGACGTTTGCTCGGCGATTCACCCGCTCGGGGTGGGCTCGCCGTTTTTCAGGACGTTGCCGCTTGAAAACTACGGCCTCGAGTGGGTCTACCCGGACGCGCCCCTGGCGCATCCGCTGGACGGCGGGGCGGTAGTGCTCGAGCGGTCGTTGGACGCGACGCTGGAAAACTTGGGCGAGGACGCCAGGGCCTACGAAGCGCTGTTCGCGCCCCTCGTCGAGCACTGGGAAGGACTTGCTGGCGACTTTCTCGGGCCGCTGTTGCGCTTTCCGCAGCACCCCCTGACGCTCGCCCGTTTCGGCGTGCGGGCGCTGCCGAGCGCGACGCTGTTGGCGAACACGGTGTTCAAGGGCGAACGGGCGCGGGCGCTGTTTGCAGGCCTGGCGGCGCATTCCATTTTGCCGCTCGAGGCCCCCGCGACCGCCGCCTTTGGGCTCGTGTTGGGGCTGCTTGGGCACGCGGTCGGCTGGCCGTTTCCGAAGGGCGGGGCGCAGGTGTTCGCCGACGCCCTCAGCGCGCACTTCAGGACGCTCGGCGGCGAGGTTTTTACGGGTGCGAAGGTCGAATCGCTCGAGGGGCTCGAGGCCAAAACCGTCCTGTTAGATGTCGGGGCCAAGCAGTTTTTGGGCATGGCGGACGACAGCTTGCCGAGTGATTACCGGCGGGCGCTCGAGCGCTACCGCCACGGCGCGGGCGTGTTCAAGCTCGACTACGCCCTCAGCGGCCCGGTGCCCTGGCGGGACGAGGCTTGCTTGCGCGCCGGGACGGTTCACGTGGGCGGAACGCTGAACGAGATTGCCGCTTCGGAACGGGCCATGAAACGGGGTGAAGTCCCTGAGCGGCCCTACGTCTTGGTCGCGCAGCAAAGTTTGTTCGACCCCAGCCGCGCACCCGAGGGCAAGCACACCTTGTGGGCGTACTGCCACGTGCCGAACGGCTCGGCGGCGGACATGACGGAGGCGGTCGAGGCGCAGCTCGAGCGCTTCGCCCCCGGTTTTCGGGAGCGCGTGCTGGCGCGGCACACCATGAACGCTCCGGCTTTCGAGAGCTACAACCCCAACTACGTCGGCGGCGACATCAACGGCGGCGCGGCTAGTTTGTGGCAACTCTTGGCGCGGCCCGTCCCGCGCCCGAATCCTTACAAGACACCCTTGGACGGCGTTTACCTGTGCTCCGCCTCGACGCCTCCGGGTGGCGGCGTCCACGGCATGTGCGGTTACCACGCGGCGCGGGCGGCGCTGCGCGAAGTGTTGGGTTGAAGTCAAGCAGGTTTGCTTAAACAAACTACGTTTTGACAAGGCTGACGACGGGGTGACACGTTTGAGGTGATGGGTTGTGACTTACACCGTCAATCTTCTCCTCGGTCTGTTTATTCGCGCTGTTTATGCGTACAGGTAAAATCCGTTTTTGCCCCGTTTTTTGGCGCAGTACATCGCCTGGTCGGCCTGCGCGAGTAGGGCGTCGGGCGTGCCTGTAGTCGTTTGATAAATCGCAAAACCGACGCTGGCACTAACTTGGTATTCAACGCCTTTTAAGTCGAAGGGAGCTTGCAGCGTTTCTATCAACTTGGCGGCCACGGCGTTGACCCCTGCGGGCGTGGTAGCCGCCGGTAACAGCGCCGCAAACTCGTCACCGCTGATGCGCGCCAGCAAGTCTGCGGCGCGCAACTGCGTTTTCAAACGGGCGGCGACCTCTTTGAGAAGCAGGTCGCCTGCATGGTGACCAAGGGTGTCGTTGACCGTTTTAAAGTTGTCGAGGTCGATGAACGCCAGCGCAAACCCGCCCTGGTCGCGCTGAGCACTTTTGCAGGCCTGCGTTAAGTGAGTGTCGAACAGCAGCCGGTTGGGCAGTCCGGTCAGAGGGTCTTTGTAGGCCAGCTCGGCCACCGCCTCCGCACGGGCGCGCACCTGGTTGCTGACCTCTAAAAAGTGAGTAAGTGTGTAGAGCATGGCAATATACACACCGCCCAAGGTGGGCACAGACAATAGAAACCCCTGGACGACGTCGTGCTCTGCTCGCGCGGGCGTCAGGTGCAACAAGTAAGGAGCGGCGAGCGCCAAGGTGCTGGCTATAAACAGGAGTGAGACTTGCAAACCTCGCCGCCTTTTGAAAGCTAAAAACGACCACACGTAAATGGGCGGCGAGAACATCAAAAAAGCCTCGAGGTAAATTCGCATGTGAGGCTCTGACCTGCCGTACAGCAACTGCTCGAGCACCAGCAAGTTGTAGCTGCACAAAACGGCTAAAATGCCCCACTCGACCAGTTTCAAGCTGTCCGGACGCACCCACAGCAAAAGTGCCAAAAGAGCGAGCGCGGCAAGAACCACCGGAACCAGCGTTTCATAGAAACTTTGAAACCATAAAAAGCCGCCCAGCAGCGTTTGGGATAGGCCCGCAGCGAAACCCAGCAGCAGGGCGACAAGGTAAAAGCTGCGCCGAGAGCGCTCTTCCAGAGCCGGGGGTTGGGGTTTGTTCGGGGCAGCGTACAAGGTAGCAAACAGTGTAAGTCAGCAGACGTCACAAAACTCTTACACTTCGTCGGCACTCAGCGGCCCGCGTCGCGCTGCCGGGAGTCGTGCAGCTAAAAAAGCACAAAGGCAAACCCGCTCTACCGGCCGCCGGGGACGGCAGCGGTTCGCCGCTCTTTTTTTCTCTGTAGCCGCTTGGTTTATCATGCGCTATGACCGACGTTTTGGAACCACCGCTCATCCCGCGCAAGCTGCTGTTCGGCAACCCCGAAAAAACGCAGGCGCGCCTCAGCCCGGACGGCACCCAACTCAGCTTTTTGGCGCCGCTGGACGGCGTGCTGAACGTTTTCATAGGGCCGGTGGGCGACGCGAGCGCGGCCCGGCCCGTCACTTTCGACAAACAGCGCGGCGTTCGCCAGCACGTCTGGGCCTACACGAACACCGACGTTCTTTATTTGCAAGACCAGGGCGGCGACGAGAACTGGCACCTCTACCGGGTCAACTTGTCCAGCGGCGAAACGCTCGACCTCACGCCGCTGGACGGGGTACAGGCGCAAATTCAGCACCTCAGCCCCGAGTTTCCGAACGAAGTGCTCGTCTTGCTCAACGACCGCGACCCGGCGGCCCACGACCTGTACCGGGTTGACGTAAACACCGGCGAGCGGAAAATCGTGCTGCAAAACGACGAGGGTTTTTTAGAACTCGTCAGCGACGAACAGTTTCGGGTGCGCTTCGGCGTGCGCATGACCCTCGACGGCGGCTCGGACATCTTCCAGCGCACCGAGGTCGACACGTGGGCGAGCTACGCCTCGGTGGTGTTGGAAGACCAGCTGACCACGACGCCGGTCGGGGTGGCCGGCACCACCTTGTACCTGCTCGACAGCCGCGGGCGCGACACGGGCGCGCTGTTCGACATAGACTTAGCGAACGGCGACCGCACGGTGTTGCTGGCCGACGAGCGCGTCGACGTCAGCGACGTGCTACGCCACCCGCGCACCCAGCGTGTTCAAGCCGCCGCCGTAGACTTTGAGAAAAAGCGCTGGGTCGCGCTCGACCCGGACATCGAAGCGGACTTGAAGTATTTGGGGACGGTCGCCGAGGGCGTGTTCGACGTCGTCGACCGCACCCTCATGGACGACGCCTGGATAGTCGCCTACCGCCCCGACGACGGCCCCGCGAGCTACTACTTGTACGAGCGGCCGGGGCTGAAAGCGCGGTTTTTGTTCTTCGACAAACCCGCCCTCGAGCCCGTCCCACTCGCCAAGCTGCACCCGGTCGTCATTCCTGCGCGGGACGGACTTGAGCTGATGAGCTACCTCACGCTTCCCTTAAACAGCCACGAAAACAGCGACCCGGACGGTTTGCCGCGGCCTGCACAACCCCTGCCGACGGTGCTGCTCGTTCACGGCGGCCCCTGGGGGCGCGACGGCTGGGGTTTCGACCCGTACCACCAGCTCCTCGCCAACCGCGGCTACGCGGTGTTGAGCGTGAACTTTCGCGGCTCGACCGGTTTCGGCAAGGCGTTCGTCAACGCGGGCAACTTGGCCTGGGGCCGGGAGATGCACGACGACCTGCTCGACGCGGTCGCCTGGGCGGTTGCAAAAGGCGTCGCGCAGGCGGACAAAGTCGCCATCATGGGCGGCTCTTACGGGGGTTACGCGGCGCTGGTGGGTCTCGCTTTCACGCCCGACGTGTTCGCGGCGGGCGTGGACATCGTGGGGCCGTCGAACCTCGTGACCCTGCTCGAGTCTATTCCGCCCTACTGGGCACCGATGCTCAACATGCTCGCCACCCGCGTCGGCGACCCCCGCACCGAGGCGGGCCGAGAACTGTTGACGGAGCGCTCGCCCGTCAACCACGCCGACCGCATCGTCAAACCGCTCCTCATCGGCCAGGGCGCGAATGACCCGCGCGTCAAGCGGGCCGAGTCCGACGGCATCGTTCAGGCGCTGGAGAACAACGAGGTCCCGGTGACTTACGTCCTTTATCCCGACGAAGGCCACGGCTTCGCCCGGCCCGAAAACGCGCTGTCGTTCAACGCCGTCGTCGAGGCGTTTTTGGCTCAGCACCTGGGCGGACGCTTCGAGCCCGTGGGGAAAGATTTTGCGGGCTCGAGCCTCGAAGTCCTGAGCGGCTTGGACGGCGTGCCGGGTTTGGCGGAGGCCGTGACGGCCAAAACAGAGGCCGAAGCGTGAGGGCGGCTTCGGCCTCAGCTCTGGTCATCGTCGTTGTTTTAACGCTTCTCCAAACTGCGGTGTTTGCCCAAGACGCGTCCTTGCAGGTGGGTGTTTCAGAACTGCCGCCGTTCGCGTTTCAAACGGACGGGCAGTGGGACGGCGTCGCCGTGACGTTGTGGCGCGAGGTGGCGGACGACCTCGGCTTGGAGTTCGAGTTTGTGGCGACCGAGCCCGACGCGCTCGTTGGGGCGGTTGCGGACGGGACGCTCGACCTCGGGCTTACCGGCACCGCGACGGCCGAGGCCGAGGCGAGGGCCGACTTCTCGTATCCCTACTACACCACCACCTTGAGCGTGGCGACGCCGCGCGCGCAGAGCCTGTGGAACACGCTCAGGGGACTGTTCACGGCACGCTTTTTCAGGGTGGTGCTGTTTTTGTCGGTTCTGTTGCTCGTCGTCGGGGCGCTCGTGTGGCTGATAGAGCGCGGCGGCAACGAGGATTTCGGCGGCGAGCACAGCGCGCTGCAGGGCGTCGGCGCGGGTTTTTGGTGGGCGGCCGTGACCATGACGACGATTGGCTACGGCGACAAAGCGCCCGCCACCTTTTGGGGCCGCGCGCTGGCCTTTTTGTGGATGCTGCTGGCAATGGGCATTACCGCCAGCCTCACCGCCGCGCTCGTCTCGGTGGTGGGCGCGGGGGCGGGCGGTAGTCTGTCGGTGCCGAGCGACCTGCGGGGGACGAAGGTCGGCGTTGTGGCGGACACGCCCGCCGCGTCTTACCTGGAAGGAGAAGGTATAGGGTTCCGGGCGTTCGACACACCCTTGGCGGGTCTGCGCGCCTTACAGCAGGGCGACTTGGACGCGTTCCTGGCAAGCGACGCGACCCTTCGCTACCTAAAGAGCGAGAACTCGAGCCTCACCTTTCGCCGCACCGAAACAAACACCCGGCCGCAGCGCTACGCTTTCGTGTTACCCCAGGCCGACGCACAGACAAGCCCTAGCCGCGACCTGAACCGTGAAGACTTGAACCGTGTGCTCCTGACGCGCCTCAACGCCCAGCCCTGGGGGAGGTTGTTAGAGCGCTACCTGCTCAACGAGTAACGACCGAGTCAACTACCTGGCGAGCAACGCTAAGGCAGACCCTGTGGCAGCCAGAACACCAGCGCCGCGCAGGACACGCCTACAAAGAAGCCCCACACCACGTCGGGCACCGTGTGACGGCCTAAGTAGACGCGGGACCAAGCGACCAACCCGCACAGCGCAAACAGCAGCGCCCCAACCGGCGGTTGCAAAAAGGCGAGGAAGGTCGCGCAGGCCGCGTCGGTCAGGACGTGCAGACTCACCTTGTGGACGAGCAGGTTGACAAACGCCCCCACCGTAATCGCGACGAGCGCCGTAACAAGCGCCCACCACACGATTTCAGGTGCGGGCAGTACGGCGAGGGCGGCCAACAGAGCGACCATCGTCAGCCCGGCCATGACGTAAAGCGTGTGGCGGTCCTCGCGGCGCGACACGTCCCAGTCCTCGTAGCGCCCGCGCCGCACGCGAAACTGGATAAACGCGAACAAGGGCACCAGCGTCGTGCCGCAGGCGAAACAAGTCCACAGCGTCGCCTCCAACGAGGTCGCCCCGGACAACCGCTGCACCGCGAACAGGGACAGCGGCGCGACAAACAGCGGGTGGAGCGCGCGCGACGCCCACACGGCGATAAACTTTGGAACGGGCGAAAGCTCAGACAAACTGGGTCCGAGCGTAACCGCGCGCGTGCGCCTCTATAAAGGGTTCTTTCACAGCGTTTAGGTTTACCTAAATGCCCATGCCGCTGAGCTGCATCATGAGCTGGTTCAGGGTGAGCGTGAGGCGCGGGTGCTCGGCCTCGAAGTGCGTTACGGAACCTGACAAGTCGTCCAAAAGAGAGGTTTTGTGCTCAGCGTCGTCGGGGTCGTCCAGGTGCCTCTCGACGGCCCCGATGTGGCGCTCGAGCCGCGCCCGGTCAGTGTCGCCGGGGGGCAGCGCGTCCGCCTCGGCGCGGAGGTCGTCAAGCGTTCGTTGCCACTCGTCATGAGTCATATATTTACGATACTGCGCTCGAGAGGGCTTGTCCAGCCTTCAAATAATCTGCCGAAACCCGACGGCCTCGCTGCGGCGCTTCAGTTCGGCCTTCAATCGGCTGGCCCAGGGCGCGTTGAGTTGGGGGTCGGCGTCCAGCATCCGCTTGGCTAAGTCCCTTGACTTCTCGATGATGTCGCCGTCTTGGATCAGGTCGCCCAAGACCAGGTCGGGCAGCCCGGACTGGCGCGTGCCGCGAATCTCGCCGGGGCCGCGCAGTTCTAAGTCTTTTTCGGCGATGACGAAACCGTCGGTGTACTTTTCGATGACTTCCAAGCGGTGCTGCGTTTTCTTGCTGCGGTCACCCGCGACGAGGATGCAAAAGCTCTCGTGTTCGCCCCGCCCGACCCGCCCGCGGAGCTGGTGAAGTTGCGACAAACCGAAGCGCTCGGCGTTTTCGATAATCATCACGCTGGCGTTGGGGATGTCCACGCCGACCTCGATGACGGTGGTGGAGACGAGCAGGTCGAACTCGTGGCGGCGAAAGCGCTCCATCGTCTCGTCTTTCTCGACGCCGGTCATCTTGCCGTGGAGCATGTCGATTCGGCAACCTTCGGGCATGATGAGCTTCAAGTCCTCGAACATCTGCGTGGTCGAGACGATGTGCTCGAGGGCTTCGGAATCTTCAATAAGAGGTGTGACCAGGTAAACCTGCCGCCCTTTTTGAATCTCGCCCCAGGCGAAGCGGTACACGTCGCGGCGTTTCGAGTCGTTCACCAGGCGCGTTTTGATGGGCTGGCGGCCCGGCGGCAGTTCGTCAATCACCGAGAGTTCTAAGTCGCCGTAGTAGGTCAGCGCCAAACTCCGCGGGATGGGCGTCGCGCTCATCACCAGCACGTCCGGGTTGCCCTGGAGGAGCTTGCGCCGCTGCTCGACGCCGAAGCGGTGCTCCTCGTCCACGACGGCTAACCCCAAGTCGCGGAACACCACGCCCTCCTGAATCAGCGCGTGCGTGCCGACGGCGAGGTCGACCTGGCTGCCGCTCAGCCGCTCGCGGGCCTCGCGGCGTTCGCGGTAGCTCATCGTGCCGATGAACAGTTCGCTCTGCACGCCGAGCGGGTAGAGGTACGCTATCAGGTTGAGGAAGTGCTGCCGCGCCAGGATTTCGGTCGGGGCCATGAGCGCGACCTGAAAACCGTTTTTTATCGCCACGAACGCCGCCGCCGCCGCGACGGCCGTCTTGCCCGAGCCCACGTCGCCCTGGAGCAACCTAGCCATCTGTTTGGGCTCGGCCATGTCGGCCAGGATTTCGCGCAGCGCGCGGTCTTGCGCCCCGGTGAGTTTGAAGGGCAGGCTCGAGGAAAACGTCTTCAAGTCGCGTTCACGCACCGTGAAGTGTTTGCCCAACAGCGTCGTGTCGCGGTTGAGGAGCACGCGGAGTTCCAAGAAGAAAAACTCGTCGAACTTCAAGCGCCGCGTCGCGGCTTGCAGGGCTTGCTCACTCGTCGGAAAGTGAATCTCACGTACCGCTGTGTCGAAGCTCACCAACGAGAAGCGGTCTAAAACGCTTTTCGGCAGGTGGTCGGGCAGCGTGGGCAGGGCTTCTAAGAGCCGGTAAGCCGCGCGGCGGATGTAGGCTTGCGACAAGCCTTGCGTCGCCCCGTAAATCCCCACGATTCGCCCGGCCGACAGCGACTCGCCCTCCTCGTCGATTTCGTGGTGCGCCACGCCTATGTCGACAAAGCGCCCCTTGCGTTTCACCTTGCCGGAGACGATTAAACGCTGGCCCGGAAAAAGCTGACTCTCCAACCACGGCTGGTTGAACCACACCGCCGTCACCCGGCCGCCGTGCTGGTCCTCCAACACCGCGCGCATCACACTCATGCCGCGTTTGGACTTGACCGCCTTGCGTCCGGTGACGGTGCCGACCAGCGTCACGCTCTCCTGGTCGCCCAACGCGCCGAAGTGCGGCAGGGCGCGGCGGTCTTCGTAGCGCTTGGGGTAGGTGTAGACGAGGTCGCGGTAGCTGTGGACGCCGATTCCGGCCAGTTTTTTGGGGGCTTGCGCGCCCAAGTCAATGGTTTTGTCGCTCAGGCTGTGGTCAAGGACGTTCAGCTCGAGGGTTTCGCGGGGCGTCTCCGGAACCGGCTCGGGCTCTGGCTTTTTGGTCCTGTTAAGTTTTTTGGCAGCTACGGGTGAAGCGCCCTCAGGCTCGAGCAAAGAGAGGGCTTGCTCGAGCTTTTGCTGCCTCTCGTCGGGCTCCAGGTCCGCGTAGCCCTTGACGAGCGCGCGCACGTCGCCGAACGGCTTACCGACCGTCTCGACGAGCTTTTCGATGCCGCCCACCACGACCCCGTCCTGGCAACCGGAGCGCAGTTCCAACAACAGGGGTTTTTTGAGGCGCTCGCGCAGGTCCTGGACACTTGCCACGCCACTAAGTTTACATGCCGCAGCAAGTGGGCGGTGTCGAGCAGCGTCCGGGTCTCACGATTTACAAAGTGTTGGGGTTCATCGGTCGCTCTCAAACAGACTGCGAAGAACGAGCGACGAACAACTCTTCCTCTCCGGTTCACAGTCTTGCGCAAACAAGTCGGGACGAAACGCCTGGCGAAAGCGGGGTTCTGACAAATCTATTTGAAAAGTTTGAGTATAGTTGTCTTTATGACGTTTTTTCTCGAGCACGTAGGTCTCGCTATCGGCCTCGTCGTCGCGCTAGGCGCGGCGGCGCAGTGGCTGGCTTGGCGCGTCGGGCTGCCCGCTATTTTGCCGCTCTTGATCATCGGCTTCTTTTTGGGGCCGGTTTTAGGCCTCGTCAACCCGACCGACTTCGTCAGCGAAGATTTGCTGTTTCCGGCGATTTCACTCGCAGTCGGTTTGATTTTGTTCGAGGGTGGCCTGACACTGAGGTTCTCCGAATTGCGCGAAATCAGGGGCGTGGTGCGGCGACTCGTGAGTGTCGGCGCGCTCGTGACCTGGCTCGGCGCGACCGCCGCGGGGCACTACATCGTCGGCCTCAACCTAGGGCTGTCGTTTTTGTTCGGCGCGCTCGTGATGGTCACCGGCCCGACGGTCATCGGGCCGCTGCTGCGCATTGTGCGACCCACCTCCAAGGTCGGCAACGTGCTCAAGTGGGAGGGTATCTTAATCGACCCCATCGGCGCGATGGTGGCGGTGCTGGTATTCGAGTATCTGGTGACTTTCAACCGAAGCGAAGCCTTAGGCCAGGTCGTGCTCGTGTTTTTGAAGTTCGTCGGGGTCGGTGGGCTGACCGGAGTTGTGGGCGGCCTGCTGCTCGCGGTTCTTCTCTCGCGTCGCCTCGTCCCGGACTACCTTGTCAGCTTAGTCGCGCTGGGTTTCGTGTTTTTGGTGTTCGCGGTGTCGGGTACCTTTGCCGAGGAGTCGGGTCTGCTGGCGACGACGATCATGGGCATCATCCTGGCAAACCGGCAGGTGCCGAACATCAAAAACCTGCTGAATTTCAAAGAAGACCTGACCGTGCTTTTTATCTCGCTGCTTTTTATCGTGCTCGCCGCCAACATCGAACTGGATACTCTACTCCAGGTGCTGGACTTTTCGACCCTGCTGCTGCTGGCCGCCCTCATGCTGGTGGTGCGTCCGCTGAGCATCTTCATCAGCACCATCGGCTCGGACTTTACTGTCAGGGAAAAGCTTTACCTGTCCTGGATAGCGCCGCGCGGCATCGTGGCGGCGGCGGTCAGTTCGCTGTTCGCCGCGGAACTGGTCGCCGAGGGCGCGACCGACGCCGCCGTTTTGGCACCGCTGGTTTTTACGGTCATCGTGGGCACGGTGCTGCTCAACAGCTTGACCGCTAAACCCGTGGCGCGCCTACTGGGCATCGCCGAGCCCGACCCGCAAGGTTTTCTCATCATGGGCGCGCACCCGTTCGCGCGGCGCATCGCCGAGTTTTTAAAAGGTGAGGGCGTGAACGTGTTGTTGTCAGACACCAACTGGCAAAACGTGTCGGCGGCGCGCGTCGAAGGCTTGGACGCTTACTACGGCAGTTTGCTGTCCGAGCGAAGCGACGACGAGTTGCGTTTATCCGGCATCGGCAGGCTGCTCGCACTCACCAGCAACGACGAGGCCAACGGTCTCGCCGCCCTGAAATACGCGCGCGAGTTCGATTCGCTGCACGTCTACCAGCTCAAACCCGGCCGCCCCAGCGAACGCGACCAGATAAGCGACGAGAGCCGCGGGCGCCTCCTGTTTCACAAGGCCGTCACCTACGCTGAGTTGAGCCACCTGTTCAGCCGCGGCGCGAAGATCAAAAAGACGAACATCACCGAGCGTTTCAACCTTGCCGACTTCGAAGCCGTCCACGGCACCAACTACTTGCCCATGTTTGTCATCAACGGTTCCAACGTGCGCGTGCTCGCCGAAGACGACCCCATTCAGGAAACGACCGGGACGCTGGTCGCGCTGGTCTTGGAGCCCGAACCCGAAGAGGTTATGGCGGCGACGGCGTAAGAAAAGACGCATTTACAACAATAGAACGAGTGTACAGCCCTCGTTCTATTTCTTCTCGCTGAGCAGTCCTGAACCGATGGTATCATCAACGATTTACCAACGCTCAGCAATTAAAGTCACTACCTCTGGTTCAGGACTGCTTGCTCCGGTTAATTCCTTAAAGAATTAACCGGAAAGGGTGTTACTCGCTCGCCTCGTCCAAAAACTGCTGCAACTTTTTCGGGTTGACCGTGATTGGTGCGCGGCGGCGGCGCACCGCGCCGTACTCGAGCAACCTCGCCAAGCAGTGCGACACGGTTTCGCGGGTCGCGCCTATCATCTTGGCTAAGTCTTGCTGGGTCAGGTTCAGGTCGATGACCGTGCCACGCTCGCCGTCGACGCCGAAGTCGCTCGAGAGCCGCAGCAGCAGGTTCGCCAAGCGGCCCGGCGCGTCGTAAGCGCCGACCTCGGCGAACCGCGCCTCGGCGCGCCACAGGTTGGTGGACATGACCTGGATGAACTTCATGGCGATTTTGGGGTACTGCTGGAGCAAGCGCTGAAAGTCGGTTTCGGGCAGCACGATGAGGGTGGTGTCGCTCACCGCCTCGGCCTGGTTGGGGCGGCGCTCGCTTTGCAGCAGCAGCAACTCGCCAAAAGCGTCGTACTTGCCGAACAGCGCCAAAATCATCTCTTTGCCGTTGGGAAAGTACATCGAGATTTTGACCATGCCGTCGCGGATAAAGTAGAGCGCGTCGGCGGGGTCTTCCATGTGGTAGATGATTTCCCCGGCGCTGAACTTTTTGTACGGGGTGATGCGGGTGATTTGCTCCAACTCGTCCTCGGACAAGTCTTCGAACAACTGCGTGTTTTTGAGGTGCCAAACGAGGCTGGGATATTCTTGCATGGGTCAGAGTATCTTACCGGCGCGGCTCTAAGCAACACTAAAATGAGAAAAATGGGCGAAATTGAGGGGAAAGTGAGATTATTCGCACCGCGTCTTCTAGGCTATTCGGGGCGGCCCCGGCAAGTAAGTGTCGTCCGGCAACGCCGCGAGTTGGGTCAACTGACTTTTCACAAGCCCGGATAGTTCGGCCTCGCCGGGCGGCTCGAGCAGCAAGCTGAGCGGGTGCCGCTTCGCCAGTTCGTTCAGCACCACGAAACCGATAACGTAGCCCGCGCGACCCGGCACCTGGGGGTCGTTCGTCCAGGGGGTGAAGTAACGCCTGTTCGTCTTTTCATCCGTCGACGCCAGCTTGGCGGCGAGGTCGGAGGCTAAAAAAGCCCTGTCCTGCCAGACCCGTTTGAACAAACCCTCGGGGAAGTCGAGGGTCAGCTCAACGTAGTCGGCCGACGGGTTGAGGAGGTGACTGACGTAGACCGCCAAGCCTTCTTCCCACAAACTCAGCAAAAGCTTATCCGAACCGTACCAGTGCGTCGTCGGGACGTGCAGTTGCTTGGTGTAGGCGTGCAACAGCTCGTGGTGAAAGAAGGGCGTTTCGTTTTCCCAGGGGTGATACCTAGCCATCATGTCCAGACCGAAGATAAAGGTGTGCTCGCCGTCCAGCTTGCGCGTGCCCCCGTCCATGCTTTTTAGAGAGTGCAGCAGGTGAACGTCGAAACCCGCGTCGAAGTCGGGAAAGGTTTGTTGAAACGACGCCACCGCGTCTGCAAGCTGCTTCGGCACGGCGCTTTGCAGCCGGACGAACTCGTCCCGGTAAGTTCCAAAAGCCGCTAACTCCCCCAACAGCGCGGCCTCGACGTCCTCCCCCCGCTTTTCCCATTCGGACAACCGCAGACTGTAAAAAGCGGGGTTGGCGGGGTGCAGGTCGGACCAGAAACGCCTCAGCTTTTCGGCGTCCGACTCGCCTTGGGTCGCGTCGAAAAAGGTGAGAAAGTGAGGAGTTGTGTCATGAACCGTCATTGAGCTGGACCTTTGGCGCGTGACATGTCCTGATTACAGGTTGAGGAAGGGCTCGAGCCGCCGCACGCCCGTCAGCTTTTCCCGCAAACGCTCGCCGTACGCTGAACCGGTAAAGTCGTCTATCGTCACGCGCATGTAGTGGGCGTTGGCGTGAATAAAACGTGTACCGCCCAAAGACAGCGCCACGTGGCCGGGAAAAAAGAGGAGGTCGCCGGGTTGCGCGTCGTCGGGGCCGACTTCCGCGCCGCAGCGCGCTTGCTGGTCCGCGTCGCGGGGCAAGGCCACACCGAACGCGCCGTAAACGGTCTGGACGAGGCCCGAGCAGTCCAGGCCCCAGGCGCTCACGCCGCCCCAACTGTAGGGCGTCTCGAGAAACCTCTTTGCAAAATGGGTCACGGCGTGCGGACTGGGTTCGGGGTGAGGAGTAGTTAGGGGCTCGAGCAAACTCGTCCTGACGTACCCCGTTCCGTCACGCCCGTACACGACCCGCGCCCAGCCTTTTTCCTCACCTTCGACCCGCAACGCTCCTCCGAACGAAAGCTCGAAAAGACGTTCGCTCGCCACCGTCGGCGCGGCGAAAACGTGGCCGCGCGGCGCGGTAAAGCGGTAGTTGGGCTCGGGCAGGGTTTCGGCAAGCGCGGCAGCGTTCAACCAGCCCAAATACCCGTCACGTTCCGTTGTCACGCGCAACCAGGCGTCCACGCGGTCGTAAACGTGTACCCGTTCGCCGTAGAGAAGTTCGTTCGCGGTTTCGCCGTCGGGGCGGGGCGCGGCGCGCAAAAAGACACGCTGGGGTAGGACGTAATGCAGGGTCGGGCTTATAAACTCGACCGCCGACCCGATACCTTGCTCGGCAGCAAAATGGGACAGGTCGGGCTCGAGCGCAGCTTCGGCCACCCCGGTCAGCACGCCGCCCTGCACGCCCACGTCGCAGAGCGCGGTGCGCGGGTCAGGGACGAGGTCACGTCTAAAGCGTGCAAAAGTTTCGGTCAAACTCGCAGGTTCCGGACTCACAGGACGACTCGTTTCAGACGCCACGATTGGACAACCCCGCCGGGTCTTCGGCGTCGCTGGGGCCGAGCGCTTCGGAGGCCGCGCCGAGCGCGCCCCACTCGTCCACGCTGCCCTCCTCAAGATAGGGTTCGAGGCCGCGCAGGTAGCCCGCGCGCGCAATCATGTAGCTCGACAAGGGCGCGGTGAGAAAGAAAAACGCGGCCGTGAGCAGCACCCGCTGGGTCACGCCGAGGGGCGCGAAGGCAATCGCCGCGCCGCCGAACACGCCGATGCCGCCCAGAGTCACGAGCTTGCTCGAGGCGTGCAGGCGCGCGTAAAAGTCCGGAAACCTGAGCATTCCGATACCCGCCGTGAGGATGAACACGCAACCGAACAAGATGAGCAGTTCCGCGACCACGCTGCTCCTGACCGCTCGCTCGACGCTCGCCGCCTCCGGCGAGGCGAACGCGACCGCGCTCAGCAGCCCTAGCCAGACGTTGAGCTTGCCCCTCACCGCATCACCCGGCCGCCCAGCAAGTACCGCGCCAGCGCGACCGTGCTCAAAAAACCCAAAATCGACACGATGAGCGCCACGTCGATAAACGCCGCCTGACCCGTTTTGAGGGCAACCACCATGACGAGCACCGCCACGCCGGTGCTCAAGAAGTCCAGCGCCGCGATGCGGTCACCCCAGGTCGGCCCGGCCAGCGCCCGGTAAAGCGTGAGGCCGATGGCGACGACGAGACAAACGAGTGCGATGGTTAGGACCATGATGACCTCCGTAGGGAGTGTAGGTTTTGAAATAGGCTTGGGAAAGTACCGAGGACCGAGTTGAAAGTACCGAGTGAAAGGCAAAAGCTTTTGACCTTAGTCTTCTCTCTTTCTACTCGGTACTCAGGACTCGGTCCTTTTTGCCCCGTCCGCCTCACCTCATAAACCCCAGAATAAGCGTCTCGATGCGGGTGATGTTGGCGTGAGCTTTGCCCAGTTCAGCCTCGCCGATGGCGTGGGCGTAAAGGACCGACTTGTCCGCCGACACGCCCATCGCGACCGTACCCGGCAGCAGCGTGATGGTCGCGGCGAGAAGCGAAATCGCGCCGTCGCTCTGCAGGCGCAGCGGCACCGCGAGCACGTGCGGGTGAAAGGCGGGCCGCGGCAACAGGGTCAACTTGGTAACCGCGAAACTCGCCACGACCAGTTCAACCAAAAAGCGGTAGACGAAAAACACCAGCGCCCCGAGCCGCTTCGGGAACGAGCGCTCCCGGTCGCGCTGCACGATGCTGAGGAGGAACAAGCCGAGCAGCGCCCCCACGACGAGGTTGTACCCCGACAACTCGCCGAAAAACAGCGACCAAACGAGGGAAAAACCCAAAATAGCGAGGATGTCGACCATCAGCGACCTTCGTCCCCAATACCTTCATTCTGGACGGGTGGGGAGGTCGAATCGGCGGGTGGCGTGAGGACGGCGGTAACATATGCGCCGTTGGTCTCCAACTGGAGAGCCGTTTTTTCAGCCGCGCCGAACACGGGGCCGCTGAAAACGGCCAAGCCCGCGACCAAGAGGACGGCGGTGAGCGTTACCAGCCTCATCCCGGCGGGCAACTCGACGTGGTGGACGGCGTCGGATTCGCCCCAAAAAAAGCCGCGCCAGATTTGCATGGCAGCGTAGAGCAGCAGCAACCCTGCCAGCACCGCGCTGGTTGCCACCGAAATGTTGAGCGCGCTCGGCGCGCTCAAGAGCGCGGTAAGGAGCGCGTACTTGCCGATAAACCCGCTTGTCGGCGGCAGACCGGCCAACGCCAGCGCACCTATAAAAAAGCCGACGCCCAGGTAAGGGTAGCTGCTGAGGTGGCCGCTCGAGCGGTAACGCTCCCCGCCGACTTTTTCGGCGAGCGCGGCGATGAGAAAGAGCATAAAAATGAGCAGCACCGAGTGGACGAGGTAGTAAAGCGCCGCGCTCAAACCCGCCGCCGTGCCGATAAACGCGCCCATCACCAGGTAACCGACCGAAGAGACGTTGGCAAACGCAAGCGCGTGCCGCCAGCGCTGCCGCGCAATCATGCCGAACGCGCCGACGAGAATCGTCACCCCGGCCAGCACGAGCAAGACAAGCTGCAGCCCCCGCTCTTGCGGAAACAGCAGCGTAAAGCTGCGAATCAAGGTGTACACGCCCACCTTGGTGAGCAGTGACGCAAAAAACGCGCTCACCGCCGCCGTGGGCACCGGATAGGCGTTCGGCAACCAAAAACCGAGCGGAAACAGCGCCGACTTGGTCGCGAAGACCAGTGCCAGCAACGCCGCGACGAGCGTCACGCGCGCGTCCGGCCCGTGCGCCGCGACGCGCACCGAAATGTCCGCCATGTTGAGCGTGCCGAACAACCCGTAAGCGAAGCCCGCCGCCACCACGAACACCGCCGAGGCGACCAGGTTGATGACGACATATTTGAAACCCTCGCGCAGTTGCGGCAACTCGTTGCCCAAGAGCAGCAACCCGTAGGACGAAATCAGCATCACCTCGAACGCGACGAACAAGTTGAACAGGTCGCCCGTCAAAAACGACATGTTGACGCCCATAAACAAAAATTGCAGCAGCGCCTGGGCGCCCAGGCGCTCGCGCAGCTGGTTGAGCGTCGCCGACTGGCCCCGGCGCGGCGCGTGTTGCAGCGACGAGCCCGCGAACAGCACAGTGAGCAGTCCGACCAGTCCGCTCAAACCCAACATCGTCCCGGTAAGCCGGTCGGCGACGAGGCTGATGCCCCAGGGCGCGGCCCACTGCGCCATCTGCACGACCAAAACCTCACCTTGCAGGGTGCGTTCCAGAATAAAAACGTCGGCGAGCAGGGTGAGCGTCGCGGCGACGGTCGCCACAACGGTGCGCGCTCCGGGACGCCCCACCAACAACAATACCGACCCCGCTAAAAGCGGCAGTAACACCGGCAAGGCGAGAAGGTTCACGCCCCACCCCGGCCCTTTGGACCGACTTCCGGCGAAACGCTCGGGTGTTCACTGTCGGCGTAGCGCTCGGACAGTTCGGGCGGGTCGGGTTGTTCGGTCAAGTCCTGCACCTGGTCGGTGCCGGTCGCCTGGTAAGCGCGCATCGACAGCACCAACAGCAGCGCCGTCGTGCCGAAGCCGATGACGATGGCGGTCAGGATGAGCGCTTGCGGCAGCGGGTCGACGTAGGGTCCGGCGACGTTCAGCAGCGGCGGCGCGGCTTGACGAGTCCCGGCCCCGGCCAGCAAAATGCTGACGTTGACGCCGTAGGAAATGAGTGACAAACCCAAAATCACGCGGATGAGCGCTTTTGAAAGCACCATGAATACCCCGGCACCGACCAACAGTGCGGCCAGCAGCGGCAGCGCGAGTTCCATCAGGCCTGCTCCGCGGGTTCGGTGTCCAGCGGTGTGGGCTCGTCGCGCGTCTCAGCGAGCAGGTTGATGATGGTCAAGGTCGTGCCGATGACGACCAGGAACACGCCCAAGTCGAACAGGGCCGCCGTCGCCCACTCCAGCTCGCCCGCCCACGGCAACTCCACGTAGCCGTAGGCACTTGTCAAAAAAGGGCGGCCGAAAAGCAGCGGCGCCGCGCCGGTCGCAAAAGCGATAAGCAGCCCAATCGGCACGAGTTTTTCCGGGGCCAGCGCGAGCAGCCGCCGCTCCTGCGCGATGCGCATGAGCAAAGCCGACACCGCCACGATTAGACCTGCGATAAAGCCGCCGCCCGGCGCGTTGTGACCGCGCAAAAAGAAGTGAAACCCGATGGCGATGAGGACGAAAACTATCGGCGTGGCAAAAGTGCGCAGGATAACTTCCGGAAACTTCACGCTTCGACCTCGTCTGCGGGTAGGGTAGTTTCTTGGACGGGTTCGGTTGAGGTCGGCCTGGGTCGCGCCGACGCCCGGCCCGACGCCGTTTTCAGCAGCGCGTACACGCTTACCGCCACAACCCCCAAGACCGTAATCTCCCCCATCGTGTCGTAGCCGCGAAAGTCTACCAAGATGACGTTGACGACGTTGTATCCGCCACCGAGCGTTTTGCTGTACTCGAGAAAAAAACCTTGAATGCGTTCGGCGATGGGCGTTTGCACCGCAACCAGCGTGGTGAACACGGTCGCCGTCACGCCTGTTGCGAGCAAGATGTCCACGGCGGCCGCGCCCTGCCCCCTCGAGTACCGCTTCATCGGCGGCAAAAAGCGGAACACCGACAAGAACAAAATCACCGTGACCGTCTCGATTAAGAGTTGGGTCAGCGCCAGGTCGGGCGCGCTGAGCAGCACGAACAGCACCGTCGAGCCGATACCCGCCAGCCCCGAAAAGATGATGGCGCTTAAGCGCGAGCGCGCCCGCAACACCCCGACCACGGCGGCGACAATCGCCAAAATCACCACCCAAAACGCCAGCGGCACCGGCGTCAGCGCGCTCGGCACGTAGCGCCACAGTGCGGACGCCCCCGTCAGCACGACGGCCGCGAAAACCAGCCGCAGGTGAGTGGCGAAGGGTGCGCCCTGGGTGAGACGGGTGAAGTAACTAGAGAACCGCTCCAGGGCGTCGACAAACGCGTAATACACCGTGTTGCTGCTCCAACCCGGCGTGACGGCCTTTTGCGCGCGGTAAAACAGGTCGCGCGACAGGTGCAGCCCTGCGCCCGCAAACCAGGTGAACACGCTCAGCGCCAGCGCCAGCGAAGCGCCGTGCCAGGCGTAGAGCTTTTCAGGCTCGAAACCGAGGGCAGGCGCGGCGAGGTTGGTGAACCAGGTCGCCACGGTGGCACTTGTCAAGGGATTGCCGGTCAACCCCAGCGGCAGCACGCCGAACAAAACCGTCGCGACGCTCAGCGGCGCGGCGGGCAGCCAAAAGCGCAGCGGCGCTTCGTGAACCCGCGGGTTGTCGCAGCGGAAAGGCCCGAAGAAGACTTTTAAGAAGCGCAAACTGTAGGCGAACGTCATGATGCTCCCGGCCACGGCGATGGCGATGGGCAAAACGCCTTCGTGGAGCATGTGTTCGTAAAAAAGTTCTTTCGAGATAAACCCGCCGAAGATAGGCAACCCCGCCATACTGAGCGCGGCGGGCAGGGCGAGCAAAAAGGTGAGGGGCAGTTTGCGCCGCAGCCCCGACAGGGTGCGAATGTCACGACTTTTCGTCTCGTGGTCGATGATGCCCACCACCATAAACAGCGCCGCCTTGAACACCGCGTGGTTGACGAGGTGCGCCGTCGCCGCAAAGCTGTCGCCCGCGCCGTAAAGCGCCATCAAAATTCCGAGTTGCGACACGGTCGAATAAGCCAGGAGCGCTTTCAGGTCGTTTTGCCGCAACGCCAAGTACGAACCCCAGAACATCGTCGCCAAACCGACGTACATGATAAAGGGGGCGAAAGCCGTGCCCGCGAACACGAAACCCAGTTTGGCAATCAGCACGACCCCGGCCTTGACCATCGTCGCCGAGTGCAAGTAGGCCGAAACGGGCGTGGGCGCTTCCATCGCGGTCGGCAGCCACAGGTGGAAAGGGAGTTGCGCCGACTTGGTAAACGCGGCGATGACGAAAAAAACCACCATAGGGACGAACAGGGGGCTGGCGCGCAGCGCCGCCCCGTCGAGTTCGGAAAGTAAAAAACTGCCTCCTGCCAGACCCGCCAGGATCGTCGCGACCAACAGCGCCAGGCCGCCCAAAGCGGTAATGACGAGCGCCTTCAACGCCCCGTCAACCGACGCGCGGCGACCGTCCCAAAAACCGATGAGGAGAAAACTCACCACGGACGTCAGTTCCCAAAACGCGAACAGCGCGACGAGGTTGTCCGCCAACACGAAACCCAACATCGAGCCGCCGAACAAAAGCAGGTAGCTGTAAAAGCGCCCGTGCCGCTCCCGCGGCCCCAGATAAGCGGCGGCGTAGAGCAAAATCAGCACGCCTATGCCCGCCACGAGCAGCGCAAACAGCAGCGAAAACCCGTCGGCGCGCAGGGTGATGGAAAGGTTGACGGTCGGGACCCAAGCCAGGTCGGCGGTGAGGGGTTGGCCCGCTCGAGCCGCCCCGGCTTCACTTAGCAGCCCCAAAGCGGGCACGAAAGCCAAAATCAACAAGTAACCCGCCGCCGCCCTGAACACGCGGCCCAGCAGGGGCGCAAGGACAGCGCCGGCGAAAGGTGTAAACACGGCCCACAGCAACAATGAACTCACACGCACCCCTGCAAGCGGCTACTCGGAAGACTCACCCAACCACTTTAACCGATTGCCCCGGGCCGTTGCCCTGGACAACTGTCCGCAATCACAAGAGCCCCGTGTCCGCAGCTATGAGGAGTCCCGGCGAACGCCTGCCCCGGTTCAACTCTCCTCAGTTCAACGCCCTCGTCCAAACACGCAGGCCCCGAGTAAGCCGTTTCTTTTTTACGGTTCAAAAGCGTCCGCGAGTTTCATCAGGTCCAGGTAGCTCGAGAGCTGTGTGTAGTCCCCGAGCTTGTAGCCGTTTACGAACACCGTCGGCGTGCCGCCTAAGCCGAGTGTTCCACCCGCGACGTCGTAAGCCGCCTTGACCTCGGCGGCGAAGTCGCGGTTTTCGATACAAGCCTCCGTACCCGCAGTCGCTAAGCCCACGTCCTGCGCCAAACGCACGAAGTAGTTCGTCGGGTCGCCTAAACCCGACCAGGCCTGCTGGCGCGCGAACAGGGCGTCGTGATAGGTCCAAAAAGCGTCGGGGTCGTTGGCGGCGGTCACGCACTCGGCGGCTTCTGCGGCGGCGAGGGCGTTGGCGTGGATGCTGGACAGCGGAAAGTGGTGGTACTCGAAGCGCACGTCGCCCCTGCTGAGCAGTTCGTTCTTGATTAAAGGCAGCGCCTCGGTCGCGAACCGCGCGCAAAACGGACACTGGAAATCCGAAAACTCGCGGACTATGTACCTCGCGTCGGTGGGGCCGAGCGTGTGGGTCGCGGTGGGAAACTCGGCTGCCGGAACTTCGGGCAGCGACACGGTAAAACGAACCTCGTAGGGAGCTTCGCCGCTGACGGTAAGCGTCAGCAAATACCGCTGCACCGGCAGGGCGACCTCGCCCCGGCCCGCAAGTTCGCCCGCGCGCTCCTCGAAAAACGTCTCGAGGGGTTCGGCGACGGCCTCCCCGTAGCCGGTCGCCGCGCCGACGAGGGCGGCGGCGAACGCGCGGTTGGTTTCGCTCAGCGCGCCCGCGCCCGTCACCGTGTAAACCGCGCCGCCGCGCTCCTGGGTCGAAAACGTAAAACCGTCGAAGGTGTAACCGTCGCCGGTTTGAGCGAGGTTGTAAGGCCCCAAACTGCGGATGAGGCTTGTCTCGGGTTCGCCGACCTGCGCCCAAGCCGTGGCGAACAGCGCCGCGAGCACCGAAACAACCGTAAAGACCATGACACAACGTACTTTCACGCAAAACTCCTAACTTCGCTGAAGCCGAGGATGACAGGGTGAGAATGACAGGGCAACGCCTCACCCGTTGAAACTTTGCCCTTCATCTTACCGCGCTCCGGCTAGAGTTCACGTCCGTTAAAAACTCACCTCAACGCCTCTGTACTTTCTTCTTTGTCCTTTTCGCTGTCCTCACTCTCCCGCTTTCCGAGTGCCCAAACGCCCGTTACCGCCTGGAGGCGCGTGCTACACTTCGTACTCATGAATGTCGACTTATCCGAGGCCACGCGCATGTTGCTGGCGCGCGAACGCCTCGCCATCACCGACCTCCAAACCCTGCTGAGCCGCTTGGACGCCTCGCCCGAGGACCTCAAAGACCTCAAAACCGCCGTGCGCGACCTTGAGGGTATTTTTATGCTGGTGGTGGTCGGCGAGTACAACGCAGGCAAGTCCAGCCTCCTCAACGCACTGTTGGGTCAAAAAGTCATGCTGGAAGGCGTCACCCCGACGACCGACCGCGTCACGATTGTGACCTACGGCACCGAGCCCAAAAACGTCGAAGAGTCCACCATGATTTTGCGGCGCGAGTATCCAGCCCCTATCCTGCGCGACTTGGCGTTTGTGGACACGCCCGGCACCAACGCGGTCATCAAAAAACACCAGGAACTCACCGAGGGCTTTGTGCCGCGCGCCGACCTGGTGCTGTTCGTCACCAGCGCCGACCGGCCCTTTACCGAGTCCGAACGCACGTTTTTGGAACTTATCGGCTCGTGGGGCAAAAAAATCGTCATTGTGGTCAACAAGCTGGACATTTTGGAAGAGCCCGAGGAACGCGCCAAAGTTTTAGACTTCGTGCTCGAGCAGGCGCGGCTCAACTTGGGCGTGACGCCGCAGGTCTTCGGGGTCGAGGCGCGGCGCGCGTTTCGCGCCAAACAAGACGGCGACCGGGCTGCCCTGGCTAAAACGGGGCTGCCCGAACTCGAGCGCTACATCGAAGCCACCTTGGCCGCCAGCGAACGCCTCAAGCTCAAGCTGTTGAACCCCCTGGGCGTAGCCCTGCACGTCGCCGAGCGCTACCACGGCGTGGTGAAGAGTCGCTTGGGTTTGTTGGAAGACGACCGCAAAACCCTGGACGAAGTGGACCGCCAGCTCGCGCAGTACGACCGCGACATGCGCCGCGAGTTCGAGAGCTATTTAACCCGCATCAAGACGGTGCTCTTAGAAGTCGAGCGGCGCGGCGACATCTTTTTCGACGACGTGGTGAAACTGAGCAACGTCTTCGGACTCATGAACAGCGACCGCGTCCGCCAGGATTTCGAGGCGCGCGTGGTTCGCGGCGCGGACACCGAAATCGACCTGGCCGTGTCCGAACTCGTCGACTGGTTTATAGGGCGCAACTTGAACCTCTGGGAAGACGTGATGGTCTTCGTCAACGAGCGTCGCCAGGCGGGCGAGGAGCGCGTCATAGGCGAGGTCGGCGGGCGATTCTCCTACGACCGCGAACAGCTCATCCGCAGTTTGCGCAAAAGCGCCGAGGAAGTCTTGGAGACCTACGACGACAAAATGGAGGCGCGCCGACTCGCCGACGCGCTCCAGGGCGCGGTCGTGCAGTCGGGCATCGTCGGCGTCGGCGGCATCGGCCTGGGCGCGGCGCTCGTCGCGTTTTTGTCCGGCGCGGCGCTCGACATCACCGGCATCACCTTGGGCTTGACGGTCGCCGGGTTGGGCCTGCTCGTCATCCCGCGCCGCCGCCAGCAGGCCAAAAAAGACCTGCACGTCAAGATGCAAGACCTGCGCGACAACTTAGGAGCCAGCATCGGCCGGCAGTTCGAGGGCGAGTTGCGCCGCGCCTCGGAAAAATTGCACGCTTCGATTGCGCCCTACACGCGCTTTGTGCGCAGCGAGTTGGAACGCCTGGACACCCTGCAGGGTGAGTTGGAGGACGCCGAAGAGAGTCTGCGCACCCTGAAAAAAGACGTGGAAGCGCTCGAAGGCCCGACCGCGGTGGTGTGACGGGGTTCTCACCCCGGTAGAGGTTTTCAGGCCTCGAGTCCGACGACGGCGAACCGTTCGAAATCGCGCTGACCGAGGGCTTGCCGTTTCCCTGCCACAGCCGCTTCGACACGAGCGACGGGGTGACGGAAGTCCGCTTGGTTCAAGCCGAACAGGAATAAAAGCTTCTCAGCAAGTTCTCTGTGAACTGAAGGGGTTTGCCTTTCGCCTCGGTGTTCTCGTTCGGACTGGTCGCCCCTTTGCTGCCCCACACGCGCCTCGAGCTGACCGGGTTGAAAAGGGGCGGCTCGAGCCCATCCTCTCGCTCGTCGCACAAACTGCAGAAGATACCGGCTCGAGACACAGTTTACCTTTTGTACACTTTCCTGTCAGGCACGCACTCGAGACGCTAGTAGCGAGACCACGAACTGGTTCAGGCTGACGCCTTCTTCGGCAGCGCGCTCGGCAAGGTCTCGGTGCAAGCTCTTCGGGGTGCGGACAACGAACTTCCCGCTGTAACCTTCTGTGCTGCGGGGTTCGGGAATAGGGTTGTCTTCCGCGTAGTTGCCGCGCAACCAAACTTCTCTGGCGTCGTCAATCATCGCCATAGCTTCTTCCAAACTGTCGCCCTGCGTTATGCAGCCAGGCAAGTCTTTAATGTGCGCGACGAAGCCGCCGTCCTCCGAAGGAACGACGGTAACAGGGTACTTGAGCCCGAGGTAATACTCGAGCGGTTGACGAGCTTTGCTTTTAACCATGTTCAGGCCTCCAGTTCCAACACGTCAATGATGAGCTTTAGGTATTCACGCTTGACCACTTTGCCGCCCTGGGTGGCGATGGTCAGAGTCTTGCCTTTCCCGTCGCTGTATAAACGGTGACTCGTACCTACAGTTTTGGTTGTGAAGCCGTAACTTTCCAAAACAAGCTCAACCTCCGAAAAGCGCATCGTCGTTGGTCTGCGGAGCAATTTTTCAACAAGCTTGTCTTTTTTAGACACACGTTATGATACTACGTTCAGTACCAAACATCAGTTGGGACGACAAGGTTGATGAAGCTTAGCGTTTCGATTTCCCGGTGAGTTTCGAATTTACACAACCCTTGACATCATTACCGGTGAAATCTTCGTCAGCCGAACCCCGACTCGAGTGTGGTACGCTTCCTCTTCGTGAAAGACCGAGTGGACGCCGAACACCCTTACCGCATCGCCTACCAGGGCGTCGCCGGGGCCAACAGCGAGCAGGCGAGTTTGCAGTTCCTTACCGACGCCGAGCCGGTCGGCTACCACTCGTTTATGGACGCGTTTACCGCGGCTGTCACAGGCGAATGTCACTACGCCTGTCTGCCGGTCGAGAACAGCTTGGCGGGCTCCATCAACCAGACCTACGACCTGCTGACCGACTCGGTGCTGCACGTCGTCGGCGAGGAAATCGTGCGGGTTCACCACAACCTGATGGCGCGGCCCGGCACAAAGTTGGCAGACATCAAGCGCGTCTACAGCCACCCGCAAGCGCTGTTGCAGAGTCAGGCGTTCATCACCGGTCACGGCTTTGAAGCGGTGAGCGACTTCGACACCGCCGGAGCCGCCAAACTTTTGGCCGAGAACGGCGGCGAGGGCCGGGCCGCGCTCGCGACCAAACGCGCCGCCGAGATTTACGGCTTGGAGATTCTGGCCGAGAACGTCGAGGACGCGCCCTTCAACTACACGCGCTTTTTTATCCTGGGGCCGGTTGAGGCGCCTAAAACGGCTGGAAAAAACAAGTCCAGCCTTGTGTTGGCGACGCGGCACCGGCCGGGCGACCTGGTCGACTGTCTGCAGGAGTTTCCCAAGTACAACCTCAACCTGACGAAGTTGGAGTCGCGCCCGCGCCGGGACAAACCCTGGAGCTACCTGTTCTACATAGACATCGAAGGGCACATCGAAGACGAGAACGTCCAAAAAGCCATGACCGGACTCATGCGCAAGGCGGCGTTCGTAAAGTTTTTGGGCTCTTACCCGGCGGCCTCGACCGTCATAGAGCTGGGCTGAGCGGGCGATGACCGACGAGCACGGTGCCGAGCAAGGTACCCCGGACACCCTCACCCTGAACAACGCGCTTAAGCTCATCGGTGTGGCCGACACCGGCGGACAAGCCAAACTGATGATTCAGGCCGGGCAAATCAAGGTCAACGGCGAGGTTGAGACGCGCCGCAAACGCAAGCTCCGCGCGGGCGACGTGATAGAAGTCGGCGGCGAAGAGTTTTTGCTCGAGCTGGAACCCTGAACCGGGGAGACTGAGGGTCCGGGACGTGGCTCCTAGATTTTCGCTGCCGTTAAAGCCACAAAAGAAAAGCCCCGATGAAGTACCGGGGCCTCTTTTTGATGCAGTGTTTCAGTTACCGCAAAGCTTACTGCTCGGGTCTGAAGCCGTCCGCACAGGTTTTGCAGATTTTCAAGCTCGGAGCCGTTACCGAAGCCGCGAAGCTGAGACCGCCGCCGACGAGGATGAGGCTGAAGAGCAAACCTTTAACGATGTTTTTCATTTTGTTGTCCTTTCTTCCGGGGCTGCCGGCGCTTCGTTGCGTCCGGCTTGAAATGAGTTTACAAAAGACTGTCTTACACAAATCTTACGCGCGCTCGACGCACGGTTTAGACGGGCTCGACCACGGCGACCGCGGCGCGAAACGCGCACACCACTTCGCGGGGGTAGTGGACGTCGGCGAACTTTTCTAACTCGGCAAAAGCGACGGCGGGCGCTAAAGCGGCGCGGTAGGGGCGGTCGGTCGTCATGGCGTCGTAGGTGTCCGCGACCGCGACGATGTAGGACTCCGTCAAAATCTCCCCGTGGCTGAGCCCATAAGGGTAGCCCGAGCCGTCCATGCGCTCGTGGTGCTGTTCGACGATGACGCCGACGTCGGCGAGCAGCGTGCCCCCCAGCAGTTCTCGCCCGTAGGTCGGGTGTTGTTTGATGACGGCCCACTCTTCCGGGGTGAGGCTGGTGGGTTTTTGCAAGATGTCCAGGGGGACTTTCAGCTTGCCGACGTCGTGCAGGTACGCGCCGTAGGAGAGCCGGTAACACTGGTCTACGTCCAGCGCCAGGTTGCGCGCGGTCGCGTTCGACAAGTCTCTCAGGCGGGCACAGTGTTCCGAGGTGTAACCGTCTTTCTCCTCGACCTCGACGGCCAAGCGCATGAGGTCGCCTGTAAAGGTGTCGGCCTCGCTGAAAACGGGCTGGTTCGACACGCACAAAAGCGTCGCCCCGTGCAGCGTGCTCAGCACGGCGCGCTCGGCCGTCACGCCCACCGTCACGCTGTCGCCGGGCTCGAGCAAGCTTTTTTGATTTTTGCCGCTCAGCTCGAAGCAGCCCGACGTGACGTGGTAAACTTCCGCGCAGCGTTCGTCCGACGACTCGGGCGGGGTTAAAAACAACCGCCCGCCCGCCTCGACCCGGACCTCTATCACTTCAAAGCCGGGCTGTTTGTTGAGCAGACGTGCGTGCGTTTTGCGCGAGGCGAACGCCCGCACGCGGTCCCCCTTGCGGATGACGGCGAGCCCGCCTTTGGTCGGCACTGTGATGGTCACTTTGGGAGTCACGTCAGGAGCAGCCTCGCCGCGAAGCTTAGCAGCGCACTTGTCACAAAACTCTTATGAAAACGGCCCAAAAGGCCTTGTGTGACAAAACTCCTTTTCATGTCCCTTCCGGTTAACTTCCTCAATTAACCCGAGCGGAATGAAAAGGAACAACTATGGATTGTGCTGAGGAACGAGAACTTCTTTTGTTAGTTTAGCATGTATATTATAGAGATTCGTAGGATAACTCAAAAACAGGGCTGCACGGCCGTGACGTTGTGAAAAAGTCTTCAGCTGCGGATTTAGCTTAGTGTGGGCTCGAGGGCGACAACAATTTCGTTTACTTCGTTGAGTATAGTTATTCATTTTTCGAACCGGTGGGGCGGTTGCGCTTCGGCAGCTGAAACCACAAAAAGAGGTGGAGCCGAACTCCACCTCCTGCGCTACTACGTTGTGGCCGAACCTCAGCGTTCGATTTTTTTGTTCACGTCTACGTCCTCGACCTCGACTTCGGTTTTCCGTTCGGTGCCGCGCACGGTTTCGGTGCGCTCCACGGCTTCTTTCTCGACCAGGATTTCCTCGACGACGCGGGCTTCTTTTGCGACGACCACCTCTTCGTGCGTCTCGCGCATTTCTAAGGTTTGCTCTTGAAGGTCGGCTTCGGTCGCCGCGCGGTCAGCCGGGCGGCGCTGCACGTGAACCCGTTCTTCGCGCAGGGTGACGTTTTCCTCGACCGGGGTTTCGCGGACAAAGGTGCGGATGCGTTTGCCGCCCCCCTCTACGTTGCGTTTGCCCACCGTGATGTCCTCTTCGATGACGGGAATCACGTAACGCTCGCGCTCGGCCTCGACTTGTTCGGCGTCGTAGACGGGCGCGGTGCGGTCGTAACCGCTGTACCCTTCTTCGCGCCACATCGTCACTCGCTCGTCGATGTCGACGGGGTTGTGGCGGTTCAGGACGGTCTCGGCGTCGTCCAGCTTGTCGTCGGCAACGGTGACCGCGAGGACCGCACCGCCGCGGCGCACGCCCTCGGCGATGTGACCCGCGTCGTCAGCGTCGCCGGAGCCGAACAGGTTTTCCCAAAAGCCCGCGTCGCGCTCGGCCCGGTCGGCGTCGTGCGCGACGATTTCCATGTTGCCGCGCTCGAGACCGGCGTCGGTCAGGTCGCGCAGGGCGGCCTCGGCTTGGTCTTTGCGGTCGTACAGCGCTACTATAGTTGTCGACATGGTCATCTCCTAGTTGAAAAGGTCGTTTGAAAAAAGCGAAAGGTCGCGGGGCGGTTGTTTGGCGGGTAGGTGTCTAGGACGACGACGTGACGGCGATGACCGAGAAAAACTTGTGGTGCTCGAGCTGACAAAACGCTCGAGCACCTTTTTCGGGGCCGGCGGCTACTTGCGCCCCAGAAAGCGCTTGGCGGCGAACACGGCCAGCCCCGCCAAGGCCATGCGGCCCCCGGTACCCGACAAGGGGCTGTTCGGCCCGACGACCTGCTCGAGCAGGTCCGGGTCTTGCTGCGCCGCCTTGCGCGTCATCCGCCCGAGTTCACGCGGCGAGCTGGCCGTGTCCAGGTCCTGGTTTTGATTGTAGCCCTGGTACGGGCGGCTGTCGTCCTGGGTCGCCTCGCGGTAGCGCTCGGCGAGGGCGCGGCGTTCGCGCTCGGACAGTTTGCTGAACGCTTCGTCGTAGGCCTGCTGCGCGTCCTGGTCGTCTTGGTCATCAGCGTGCGCCATCAGTTCGCGGTAGCGTTGCGCCGCTTCTGCGTCCGAGAGCTGGTCGGGGCTTTCCCGGTAGCGCCTTTCAAAGTCCTGGTAGTCCTGCTGACGCTGCGGGTCCTGGTTGAAAAAGTCACCTAGTTTCTCGAGCATGGTAGACCTCCTTGGTTGCGTTGCTCCTTGATTGCGTTACTCCTCAGTTGCGTTGCGGGGCGGCTTTGAATACGGCTTCGGCATCCTTATTTGATTGGGGATTGGGGTTACAGCTACCGTAGTCGTATCTACACCTCAAGCGCGTCGCGCCTCACCCAACGTTTTGGGACGACCGACCAACCCGCCCAGCGCGGCAATCACGGCGCCGATGAGCAGGCCGACAAACGCCCAGATAGCCGCGGTGCCGATGGCGTCGGCGGCCGTTTGCGCCGCTTCCTCGGCACCTTGGCGAGCCTGCTGCAAGCTGTCTTGCGCTTGTTGATAAGTTTCTACCCAGCCATCGATGGTTTGGTTCGCCTCGGCCTCGGTGACTCCGGTGCGCTCGACCAGCACGTTGACCAGGTCCTGACGGTTGGCCGGGTCGGTCAAGTCTTGGCCTTCGGCGAACAGTTGGCTGACGAGTTGGTTGATTTCCTGGCCCGCCTGCTGCGGGTTTTGGGCAATGTCAGTTGCGGCGTTTTGAACGTCCTGACCAGCTTGTTGCGCTTCTTGCTGAACGTCCTCGGCCTGCAGTTCGGGGTCACCGGTTTGCGCCAAAAGTTGCTGCGCTTCTTGTTGAATGGTGCTCAGGCTCACGCCTTGCTGCTCGAGGGCGCCCTCCACCGCCTGCGCCGCCTGGGGCGCAACCGCCGAGAGACCCTGGCCCGCCAGCGACAGACCCTGACTGACCGCGCTGCCGACCCCGCTCACCAGTCGACCTGCCGCGGTCGAGAGCACCAGAAAGCTGACCAACGTCACGACACCCCAGGTTAAAAGGCCGTGGAGCAGGCCGTCCGAGGCGCGCGTCAAACCCGCCAAACGGCCGGCGATGTAGCCGCCCGCAAACAGCGCCAGAACGTTGCTGATAATCAAGCCGACGGCGGTGCCGGTGCCGATGCCCGAAAAAGGCTGCGCTTCGGTCGCGGGGTTGATGGTCGGCGTGACGATGCCCAAAACGAGCAGGTTGATGAGTACCGAAACCATCAGCGCGATGAGGCTGCCTGCCAATACCGCCGCCCAAGACACGCGGCGCACGGGCGTGTTGTCGGCAACGACGACAGTTTCGTTGATTGGGGTGTTTCTTTTTGTAGTCATAAATCGTTCTCCCTTTGGTTGTTTGCTGCGTTCGTTTTTTGCTGCGAGTGAAAGTGTATCATCGGTCGGTTGAGCAACCACAGCTCGGGTCTTCAGTTTGCTAAGCGTAAGTTGCGCTCACGTCTTACGACTGCTGTGCCTCTTTGAAACCGGTTAGCCGACAAAACGCTGATGACGTGTGAGTAATCTCGAGAGTCACCTTTAAGGCATCACCTTAAAAAGTTGCTCTGGCTTGCCAGTCACCAAACCTGTCTTTGAAGTTGACACTTATTTTCCCTCCCACGGTTCCACAACCTTCTTCGGCACTTTCCGGCACGACGAGGCGCCTTTACATCGAGGTGCCTTTACATCACAGTTTGCCATAAGCCTTGGTGAACCCGAGATGCTGTCCCCTTCGGCAGTACGGTAGTTACAACTATAGGCGAAGCCTCATCTTACGCCTAGGTATGCTCTACCCACCTTGAACAGTATTGAGTTACCGAGTACCCGCCGGTAAAAGGTTGCGCTTTGACCTTCAGGACGGCGGGCTCGAGCTTGAGCCGGCTTGCGACATTTCGGCCTAAAGGGCTCGGCATGTGCGAGGGCTTGACATCAGCAAGCCGACGCGCCCATTCTTAGTCCGGCACCGGACACCTACGGAACTCCCAGCACCTCGCGCTACACGGCGCGAGGTGGTGGCACCGCCGAACGAGGTCGTCGGCGACGATTTCAAAAGCTTTGGGTTCGCTCGTTCACGATGCAGCTGTTTTTTCCGTCAATCCAGGAGGCTGGAAGTCTTGGGGCAACCTACCTCAGCACTGCCCCGAACAACCGTGGCAGGGAAAAGTCTTGGCGGAGCAAACCTGGCAGCTCGAGCGAGAAGCCGCCGGAAAGTTCTAGGTCGAGCCCGCCACCCTGAGACAGTCCCGCCAGCTCTTGCACCAACGCGGTGCCCAAGTCGGCGGGCCGCAGCTCGAACGCCAAACTGAGCGCCGCGCTCGAGAAAGCGGGGAGCGGCTGCGCGGTCACGCCCACCGAGGCGACCGGGCGACCCCCGAGTTGAAGGGTGAGGGCCGGCGCGCTGAACACGTAGCCCAACGGCGTGGCGTTGTCCAGTTCGACGCCGACGGCGACGACGGCCCGGTGCAAACTCAGCTCGCGCAACCCGGACGCCTCGGGCAAGAACCGAAAGGTCGGCGCGCTCAGCGTGACGGCTTGTTGCAGCGTGCCCTCGGCTATCACCGTTTCGAAACGGCGCTCCACGCCGAACGCCTGCGCCGTCGCCGCGCCCTCCAGCCGGTAGGGCGTCGGCTCGCCCGCGACCAGGCGAGCCAAGTCGACGACTAAGTCCGGCGTCTTGTTCAGGTCGACCGTCACCTTCAGCTCGAGGGTTTCCGAAGCGTGCGGCGGCAGGTTTACGCCTTCGTTCGAGCGTGCCAGCGCCGCGGGCGTGCCGCCGACGGCCAAACCCACGTCTAGGTCGGACAAGGAGAGAGCGAAGCCGTTGGGGTTGCCGACCTCGACCACGAGCCCGAACACGGCCGTGCCCGAGCCCACGCCCGGCGGGTCGAGCCGTAGCAGGGTCAGGGTTTCGGGCAGCAGCCGAAACGTCGGTCGCTCGACCGCCTCAACTCGCGGAATGCAGCCCGGCAGCAAACCGAGGCCGACCACGACGAGCGCAAGGACAAGTAAGCGTCGGCTCATAAAAACCTCTTCCCACTCACTAGAGCGAAACTCTGCAGAAACACCCGCCCCGACTTGTAGCGCGTCGACGACAGCGTGACGGGCGACAGCGTGGCGGGCAGCCGAGACACACCCACGAAACCGAGCAGTCAGCTCGCTCAGCAGACCGAGCGGTAAATTCGCTCGGCGCAGCCAAAGTCGAGGCTCACAGTTTGGGGCCGTGAGCCTCGAGGGCTCAGCAAACGCTGCTTCCCCGGTGGTCTCCACGAGTTTAGATGACTCAGCCACGTCCTGGCTAGATGCAGACGGCCCTGCCCGGCGGGTACCGGGTTACCAGGCGTAGCCGTTTGAAGAGGTCCGAGGCGTGTCGACCTGTTCTCGAGCCTATCCAAGCCCCTTCGGCACGCGGCGCGGTGTCCTGTACGAAAAGTCAGCTCTCACCGGCCGCCGTGAGAGCTTGGTCGGCTCCGAAGCCGTGCTAAACTCCTCCGAGCAGCGGAGGTTGACCATGCCCAGACGAGACGACGTCCACAAAATCCTCATCCTCGGTTCCGGCCCCATTCAAATCGGTCAGGCCGCCGAGTTCGACTATTCGGGGACGCAAGCCTGTAAGGCGCTGCGCGGCGCGGGCTTTGAGGTCGTGCTGGTGAACTCCAACCCCGCGACCATCATGACCGACCCTGAAGTGGCGGACAAAACCTACATCGAACCGCTGACGCCGGAGTTTGTCGAGAAGGTCATTGTAAAAGAGAAGCCGGACGCGCTGTTGCCGACGCTCGGCGGGCAAACTGCGCTCAACTTAGCTAAAACACTGCATGAAGAGGGCGTGCTCGAGCGCTGGGGCGTCAGACTCATCGGCGCGAACTACGACGCGATTCAAAAGGGCGAAGACCGCCAGCTTTTTCAACAAGCGATGGCGAAAATCGGCATTGCCACCCCTGCCGGTAAGATGGTGAGCAGCGTTGCGGAGGGGTTGGAGTTCGTCAGCAGCATCGGCTACCCGGCCATCATCCGGCCGAGTTTCACCCTCGGCGGGACGGGTGGCGGGATTGCGTATAGCGAAGCGGAGTTCCGCGAAATCGTCGCGCAGGGCTTGCACGACTCGCCGGTTCACACGGTCCTGGTCGAGCAGTCGGTGTTGGGTTGGAAAGAATACGAGTTGGAGGTCATGCGCGACACCAACGACACGGTCGTCATCATCTGCTCCATCGAAAACCTCGACCCGATGGGCGTCCACACCGGCGACTCCATCACCGTGGCCCCGGCGCAGACCCTGTCGGACAAAGAGTACCAGCAACTGCGCGACTACTCGATTGCGATTATCCGCGAAATCGGCGTGGACACGGGCGGCTCGAACATCCAGTTCGCGGTGAACCCGAAAAACGGCTCGGTGATTGTGATTGAGATGAACCCGCGCGTGTCGCGCTCGTCGGCGCTAGCGTCCAAAGCGACCGGCTACCCCATCGCCAAAATTGCCGCGCTGTTGGCGGTCGGCTATCACTTGGACGAGTTGCCCAACGACATTACAAAGGAAACGAAAGCGGCGTTCGAGCCCTCCATCGACTACGTGGTAACCAAAATCCCGCGCTTCGCGTTTGAGAAGTTTCCGGGCACGCCCGACGACTTGACCACCCAAATGCGCTCGGTCGGCGAGGTAATGGCGATTGGGCGAACGTTCAAAGAGTCGCTGCTGAAAGCGCTGCGCTCGCTCGAACTCGACGTGCGGAGCGAGACGCGCAGTCTCAACCTGGCGCAGTTGGAAAGCAAACTCTACCCCAACCCGCTGCGGCTGCCGGTGATGATCGAGCTGTTGCGGCGCGGTAAAAGCGTCCAGTACCTGTTCGAAAAAACGGCGGTCGACCCGTGGTTCTTAGGGCAACTGCGCGAAATCGTCGAGGTGGAAAAGGAAATCAAAACCTTGGGCGCGCCCGAAGGTTGGAACTGGGAACTGTGGCGCGAAATCAAGCGCGTCGGCTTCAGCGACGCGGACTTGGCGCAATTGACCGGGACGAGCGCGGCGGAGGTGCGGCGGCTGCGCGTCGAGAAGAACGGCGCACCCGTTTATAAAACCGTCGACACCTGCGCCGCCGAGTTCGAGGCGCACACGCCGTACCACTACAGCACCTACGAGTGGGAGGACGAGGTTCGCGCTTCCACCAAACCCAAAGTAGTGATTTTGGGCTCGGGGCCGAACCGCATCGGGCAAGGCGTCGAGTTCGACTACGCCACCGTCCACGCGGTCTGGGCGCTCAAAGAGGCGGGCTATGAGACCATCATGGTTAACTCCAACCCCGAAACCGTCTCGACCGACTACGACACCGCCGACCGGCTCTACTTCGAGCCGTTGACTTTCGAAGACGTCCTCAACATCGTCGAGCACGAACGGCCGGTCGGGGTGATTACCGGGCTCGGTGGGCAGACCCCGTTGCGGCTGGCGGGCGCGCTGGCCGCGGCGGGCGTGCCCTTGTGGGGAACGTCGGCGGAGGCGATTTTTAGGGCTGAAGACCGCGACAGCTTTCATAAACTGTGTTCGGAGTTGAACATCCCCCAACCCGCGGGCGGCGTCGCCAAGAAACCCGCCGAGGCGCTGAAACTTGCCCGCGACATAGGCTACCCGGTTATGGCGCGGCCGAGCTTCGTGCTCGGTGGGCGGGCGATGCTGACGGTTCATAACGAGGCCGAACTCGAGCGCTACCTCCGCGACGTGTACGCCGAACTGCCGGACAACCCCAGCATCCTCATCGACCGCTTTATCGAGGGCGCGCAAGAGGTCGACGTGGACGCACTTTCCGACGGGCATACCACGGTCGTCGCGGGCATCATGGAGCACGTCGAGGGCGCCGGCGTCCACTCGGGCGACAGCGCCTGCATCACGCCGCCGGTGAGTTTGAGCGAGGCGGTGCAGCGGACGATTCACGAGTACAGCGTAAAACTCACCGACGCGCTCGGGGTCAAAGGGCTAATCAACATCCAGTACGTCATCAAAGACGACGAGGTCTTCGTCATCGAGGCCAACCCTAGGGCCAGCCGCACGATTCCTTACCTGTCCAAGGCTATTCAGCACCCGCTGGCGAAGTACGCGGCGCTCGTCGCGGCGGGCAAGACCTTAGAAGAAATCGGCTTTACCGAGACGCCTAAGCCTGAGTTCTACAGCGTCAAAGAAGTCGTGCTGCCCTTTCTCAAGTTCAAAAACATCCTCCCGGTGCTGGGGCCGGAGATGCGCTCGACGGGTGAGAGCATGGGGATTTCCGCGGACCCGTACCTGGCGTACTACAAGGCCCAACTCGGCGCGAACGTCAAATTGCCGACTTCGGGGAAGGTGCTGCTTTTGGGCGAAGCGGCGCACGGGCTCGAGAGTGACTTCAGCGCCTTGGGTTTCGACGTCACCCTTCAAGACGGCCCACACTTGGACGAGCCCGCCGACTACGATTTACTGGTCGACCTTCAGCACACTTCCGAGTTGCGGCGGGCACTGCAGAACGGCGTCCCGTACCTCACCACGCTGGAGGCGGCGCGCTGGACGGTGAAGGCGCTCGAGGCCGTAAAGCGTAACAAGCCGGAGGTGCGGGCGTTGCAGGACCTCGAGGCTGTTTTGCACTAAAGGCTCAGCGGCCTCTGTTGGTTTGAAACGTCATAGCGACTTCGGTGTCCGTCTCGGTCTCGGCGGCGGCGAACCCTTCGAGAGGAGTTGACTCGTCCTCGCCGCCCTGGAACCTGGCGGTGCGGCGGCTGGGTAAGTGAACGCGCAAGGACAGCGCGTATTCGGATAGTTTAAGAAGCGCGTCCGACACCTTGAAACGCAGGCAGAACTCGCCGCTGTCCACCTTGCTGACGAGGTGAAACGGCGCTTGGCCCAGCAAGTCCAGAACCTTGAGCGCGTCTTCGCGGCCGACCTCTTCGTCTAGCACGTCGTCGAGGACGAAGACGGCGGGCGCTTTGAGGGCGGCCAAGTGCTGCAACACCGCCGAAAAAGTACCGCGTTCGCGAACACGGTCTTGGACGCCGCGCTCGAAGCGGTCAAAGCCTTTTTCAAACAAACCGTCACGCTCGAAATGGCTTTCTAGGTCGACGGGGCCGACCGGCAGGACGCCCAGCACGTTTTCCAAACGGCCCAACGCGGTCCAGGACCAGAGCGAGGTGTGCGCGACGTCTGCAGGCGCTTCGTACGAGGTGAGGTCGAGGGCGTGGCCGAACAACGCCGCGTAGGTCGAACCCACTTCGCGGCGGCGCGCCGACAGGGCGGTAAGGTCGGGCTTGACGCGTTCGGGCAGCACGTGAACGAGCACGCTGTAGTAGCGCCTGCCTAGGTCGGCGTGAGCGAGCAGTTGACCGTGCGCCAAGCCTTCGACCCGGTAACCGAGCGCGACCAGCAGGCTTTTCGCGCGCTTTTGCTGGGACAAGTCACCCGGCTCTTGCTCGGAGTTGAGGCCGGTGTCGCCGGGAAAAATAACGACGCGCGGGTACGGCGTCACGCTGGCACGTTTGGCCTTGCCGGTTTTGGTAGCGTCGCGCAGCCGGGCGAAAGGCGCCTCGAAGAAGGGTTTTGTCGCCGGAAGGTGCGGTTTCGGCTCCGCCGAGGCCGTTGCCGACTGGGCCGGGGAAGTTTCAGCCTCGAGCCTCAGGGGTTCTTTGTTCAAATTTCGAGTGTTCAAATTGCGAGTGTTCGAACCGTGAGGGTTCGGATTCCCGACATCTGAACTCTCAGCGTTCGGATTTTCAGCGCTCGGATTTTCAGCGCTCGAGGCTTCGTTGTCCGGAGTCTGTCTGCTCAAACCCTCTTTGCTCAAACCCTCTTTGCTCAAACCCTCTTTGTTCAAACCCCCGCCTGCGGCTTCTTTACCGGAGGCGCCGACGGTGACGCCCTTGCCGGTTCCGGCGGACGTTTCCGCGGACGCCGCGACGTGCCAGCGTCCTTTTTTAAAAGTAAAGCGGTCGTCTTTGGCGACCGCGTCGGCGAGAGTGCGCGGCTCCAGGTCCGGGTACAGCGCCTGCATCTCGGCTTCGGACAGGGCGACGCGCTGCTCGGCGAATGCCTTGAGCGCGTCCGGGGCCGCGCGGTCGTAGGGTTTGCGGGCGTTCTTAAAAGGCGTGAACGCGTAGTGGCCGTCGTCTTGCAGACGAATCAGCACGGCGTCGTTGACCTCCAGGTCGTGCAGCTTGAAAAAGCCGTCGACCCCGCCGACGACGCGCGGCGCGTCGACGTGCAGGGTGAACTCTTCATTTTGCCGGGTGTCCAAAACCTTAAAGCTGCCCTCGCTCGGGAACAGCTCCAACATGCTTTGCGGTAACGTGAGTTGGCCGTTGCGAAGGCAGTAGCGGGTCAGCGTGTACTTGTACTCAGGCATGGTCTATCCCCTTCGAAACACGTCGTAAAAGGCTATGCAGTTCTTTTTAAGCTCCTCAAAGCTCAGGGTTGTCGCTAGTTAACAGCTTGCTCGGTAGCTGGGTCCGAGTCTACCAGACCTCTTTACAAGATGTGTGAACACCTCTTGTACCCAAGCGGCGCGCCAAGACAAGGTATAGCACTGAAAAACCCGAAGCGTCCTACCTCCGGGGCCTCCTGTTCTTGGCTTGGGCGAGTATAAAACGCTTTTGTCCCCAACCTCAATAGGGTGTCACGAGCACCGGCACGCCGAACCTGTGCAAGAACCGTTTTGTACCCCGGTTCGCCTCAAACTCAGGGGGCATTGAGTAAACTTGGGCGTTGTTGATAGAGGTTTCTCAAGCTCTGTGACGAGTTGCGCTGACAAAGCGGTTAAGTCGAGAAACTGGAAAGGACTTATGAACCCTTTACTTTCACGCGAATTTGTTATTCCCTTCGACAAAATAGATGCGGTATCCGTCGAGAGGGGCGTCGACACGGCGCTGGCGCAGGCTCGAGCCGATTTAGCTGCGCTGCTCACCGACGACCGCCCCCCCACCTACGCCACGACCCTGCAAGCCTTAGACGACCTCACCGAGCGTTTGGGGCGCGCCATGACCCTCGCTTATCACCTCGTCTCGGTCACCACGACGCCCCCGTTGCGCGCCGCCTTCAACGCCGCGCTGCCTGCCTACTCGGCATTTTTTGCGCAGTTGCCGCTGAACGAACAGCTGTGGCAACTCCTCAAAACCTACGCCGACACGCCCGAGGCGAAGGCGTTGCAGGGCGTCAAAAAGCGCCACCTGGACAAAACCTTACAAGAGTTCAGGCGTGCCGGGGCCGACCTGGACCCCGACGCCAAAGCGCGGGTCGAACAGGTTCAGGTCGAACTGAGCCGACTGCAGACGAAATTCTCCGAAAACGTCCTCGACGCGACCAACGCCTACGAACTCGTCGTCACCGACGAAACGCGCCTGAGCGGTCTGCCCGACTCGGTCAAGGCGCAGGCCAAAGCCGACGCGGCGGCCAAGAACAAAGAGGGCTGGCGCTTTACCCTGCAAGCGCCGTCCTACACGCCGTTTATGAAGTTCGCCGACGCCAGAGACCTGCGCCGCGAACTGTACGAGGCCTTTGTCAGCCGCGCCAGCACCGGCGACCTGGACAACCGCCCGAACATCGACAAGATTTTAGCGTTGCGCAAAGAACTCGCTACCTTGCTCGGCTACCGCGACTTCGCCGACTACCGTTTGGAAACCAACATGGTGAAGTCGGGCGACGCCGCGCTGGCTTTCGAGCGAGACCTGTTCGACAAGACTTTAGAGCACTGGCAGCAAGAAAAAGACGCGCTCACTGGTTTTGCCGCGACGCTGGGGTTGGACGACCTCCAACCCTACGACCTCGCCTACCTCACCGAAAAGCTGCGCAAGGCGCGGTACGACCTGGACGAGGAAGAGTTGCGGCCTTATTTTCCACTTCAACAAGTCCTGAGCGGCTTATTCGACATCGCTGGGCGGCTGTTCGGTGTGACCGTGAGCCGACGCGACAACGCCCAGGTGTGGCACGAGGACGTCGAGTTCTACGACCTCCACGACGAGGCGGGCACCCACCTGGGCTCGTTTTACGCCGACTGGTTCCCGCGCGAGAGCAAGCAGGGCGGCGCTTGGAAAAACGGCTTCATCATCGGCGGGCCGCTCGAGGACGGGTCCGACCCCCACGCTTTCGACCCTCACTTGGCGGTCATCGTCGCCAACTTTACGCCGCCGCAAGAGGGTAAGCCCGCGCTGCTGACCCACCGCGAGGTGCAGACCATCTTCCACGAGTTCGGCCACCTGCTCCACCACGCGCTGTCCCGCGTCACGGTGCGCGCGCGCGGCGCGACCAACGTACCGCGCGACTGGGTCGAACTGCCCTCGCAGATTATGGAAAATTGGATTTGGGAACGCGACGCGCTGAACCTGTTCGCGCGTCACTTTGAGACCGGCGAGCCCATCCCCGACGCGCTCTTTGCCAAGATGACCGCCGCCCAGACCTTTATGGAGGCGAGTGCGCAGGTGCGCCAACTGAGCTTGGGCACGATCGACCTGCTGCTCCACACGAGCTATAACCAAGAACGTGACGGTGACGTCGTCGCATTCGCCAACCGCACGATGGAGCCCTTTGTGCTGCGCCCCGAGTTCGCGCACAACAGCTTTTTGACCGCCTTCAGCCACGTGTTCGCGGGCGGTTACGCGGCGAGCTACTACAGCTACAAGTGGTCCGAAGTGCTGGACGCCGACGCTTTTTCACGCTTCAAGGCCGAGGGCATCTTCAACCGTGAAACGGGCCGCGACTACGCCGAGGCCGTCCTGTCGCGCGGCGACAGCGAGGACCCGGCCGAGTTGTTTCGCGAGTTCATGGGCCGCGACCCGGACGCCGCAGCCCTGATTGAACGCAACCTGGGACCGCTCGAAGGGGTGCCGAGCTGATGGCGGGGGCGAACACCACCGTCCAGGACCGCGCCGCGGTGCCCGAAGAGCAGCGCTGGAACGCCGAGAGCGTGTTCGCGACGCCGCAAGCCTGGGACGCGGCGTTCGACGAAGTGACGAAGCGGCTCGAGCAGGCCCAAACCTTCAAGGGCCGCCTGACCGACAACCCCGACACACTCGCCGACTGGTTCGCCTACAGCGAAGACGTGCTGGCGACCCTCGGCAAGCTCCGCGTTTACGCGGGCATGGCCTACAACAGCGACTCGCTCGACAAGGACGCGAGTAACCGCAACGACCGGGTACGGGGTTTGGGGGCGGCGGTCGCGTCCGCCTTCGCTTTCGCGCAGCCCGAACTGTTGGCGGGCGGGACGGACAAGCTCAAGACGTGGGCGGCTGAGAACGAGAGGCTCGAGCCCTACCAACACTACTTCGAACGGCTGGACCGCGCCGCCGCACACGTGCGTTCCGGCGAGGTCGAAGAACTCCTGGGCGCGCTGCAAGGCCCGTTCAGCACCGCGACCTCGGCGCACGGGGTGCTGGCGAACACCGACCTGGATTTCGAAGACGCCGTCGACGCGGACGGACAGAGCTACACCATCACCCAGGGCAACATCGGCCGACTGCTCGGCAGCCCAGACCGCACCTTGCGCCGTAGCGCCTATGAGCACTACGCCGACGCCCACCTGGGCGCGAAGAACACGATGGCGACGGTTTTGAGCGCCGGCATTCAACAGAACGTGTTTCTGGCGCGGGCGCGCGGTTACGATTCGGCGTTGCAAGCGGCCCTCGAGCCCGAAAACCTGCCCGTCACGGTGTTTTACTCGCTGCTCGAGACCTTCCAGAAAAACCTGCCCGTCTGGCACCGCTACTTCGCCGCCAAGCGCAAGCTCCTCGGCCTGGACGCGTTCCATCCTTACGACACCTTCGCGCCGCTGACCCAGAACCCGCCCGAAATTCCCTTCGAACAGTCGGTGGCGTGGCTCGCCGAAGCGCTTCAACCCCTGGGCGACGAGTACGTGACGGCCATGAAACGGGGCGCGCTGCAAGAGCGCTGGGTCGACCGCAGCGTCAACAAGGGCAAGCGCATGGGCGCGTTTTCCTCGGGCGTGCAGGGAACGCATCCCTTTATCATGATGAGCTATTCGGACGACGTGTTCGGCATGAGCACGCTGGCCCACGAACTCGGGCACTCGCTGCACTCGTACTTCACCTTTAGAAAACAGCCGCAAGTCTACAGCCGCTACAGCCTGTTCGTCGCCGAGGTCGCCAGCAACTTCAACCAGGCCGTGCTGCGGGACTACCTCTTCAAACAAAACGACGACCGGGACTTCCAACTTGCCGTGGTCGAAGAGGCGTTTGCCAACTTTTACCGCTACTTCTTCATCATGCCGACGCTGGCGCGTTTCGAGCTGGAGGTTCACGAACGGGTCGCGCGCGGCGAAGCTTTGTCCGCCGACAGCCTCATCGAGCTGATGAGCGGGCTGTTTCGAGAAGGTTACGGCGACGAGGTGGTGATGGACCCGGTTGCAAAAGACAGGGCCCGCGTCGGCAGCACCTGGGCGCAGTTTCACACGCACCTCTACGCGCGCTTTTACGTCTACCAGTACGCCACCGGCATCTCGGGCGCGCACGCGCTCGCCGCCGAGGTGCTTATCGGCGGGGACGGGGCGGCGCGGTATATCGAGTTCTTGAAAGCCGGCGGCTCGCTGTACCCGCTGGACGCCCTTCAAGCCGCCGGGGTCGACCTCAGTTCGCCGCAGCCGGTCGAAGAAACCTTCAAGGTGTTGGAAGGTTTGGTGGAACGGCTCGAGAGCTTAAGCGAGTAACTCGCCTGCAAAGTGGAACTGTAGGTAGTCAGAATTCAGTAGTCCGTCGTCAGCATCGTTCGAACCTACTGAATTCTGGCTACTGCTTTATCCCTCGAGCGGCAACCTCAAGGTTTTCAAATCGGTGTGCTGGAAGTCGTCACCGACAAAAGCAAGCGTTTCACCCGTAGCTTTGGCGAGCGCGTAGCTCATCACGTCGCCGTAGTTCAGGGCGGCGGGGTGGCCCTGGCCTTTGCCGTATAGAAGGTAAGCTTCGCGGGCTATTCGGGCGTGTTTGACGGATAAGGGGACGACCTCTAGTTCCGCCTCGAGCACGAACTCGTCCACACGGCTCAGCGCTTCCGCCGGAGTTACGGTTTGGTCACGCGACAGCACCGCTTGCACCTCGACAAGTGAAGCTGCTGAGATGAGCCGCGCTTTTTGTTGTTTGAGAAGGGTCAAACTCTCGAGCCAGCCCGCTTCTCGGAGCATGATTTGGATGACGACGCTGGTGTCGAAGACCATTCAGGGCATACCCAACAGATGTTCGATTTCTTCTTTGGTGGGGGCCTTACCGAGCGAGTCGGGGGGAAACATTGTGTGGATTTTGCGCTTTGTGAACTCAACCAAGCGCTCCAATTCCTTGTCTTCCTCCAAACTTCTACGGTAACTTTCCAGGGCTTCGATGACGAGTTCGGTTTTTCCCTTGCCCGTGCGCTTGGTGAGGTCGTTTAAGAGTTCGACGGCGTGGTCATTCTTGATGCTGAACTGTTGCATGGGGTCAGCATAGCACGGTTTGTACAAACTACAGAGATTTGTAGAAAACGGTTTGTCGACGAACGCAACCGAGAAACCTCAACCCTGTAACGGCACCCGACGGCCGCGGCGCGGTGAGATTTTTGTAAGAGGAAACTCGCTAGACTTTGAGCCGGAGGCAAAAACACTCGAGCGGGCCACGACCGCCCCCGAGTAGAAGGGCTCAGGGCTGTGACAACCCCCTACATCACCGACATCGTCCCACCCGACAGCGTCCCACCCGACAGCGTCGACGACGGTCGGCTTGCCGCGGCCGAAGCGCTGTTCGCAGCCTGCCGCTACGAGGCGGCGTTGGCAAGTTTGGAGGGGCTGCAAGAAATCGTCCACCGCGACCTTGACAAGTTCCGGCTTTACACACTCCTCGCCGACTGCCACGCTCGCTTGGAACAACCTGCGGTGTCGCTCCGTTACGCCCTACAGGGCCTACGACACAGCCAGTCCTTGGACAACGCCAGCCGCGCCGAGGCGCACTATCAGGTCGGCCGCGGCTACGGCATGATGAACGCCGAAACGAACGCCCTGGAGCACCTGCTCGCCGCGCACCGGCTCTACGCCTGCGACAACGGCAGAGTGCTCAACGGGATTGCCATTTGTCACAACCTGTTGGAGGAGTACGACCAAGCCGTAAGTTTTTACCAAAAAAGTCGCGAGGCCGCCCGCCGCGAAAACCGTCTGGACGACGAACTGACGGCCACGGCCAACCTGAGCCGAACCTACTTTTTGCAGGACAAACTGCAAGAAGCCGCCGACGAAGCGCGTTTCGGCGTCGACTTGGCGTTTGCAAGTCGACTAAGTCAACAGCGGTATCTTTGCTTGTGTCAGCTGTTGCAGGTTTACACGACGATGAGTCGCTTTGACGACGCGCGGGCTTGCCTCGAGCAAGCCATCGCCGCAGAAGCGTCGAAAGACGTCGTAAAAGCCCCTTTTTCGGAAGCCTACTACGGCGAGTATTGTCTCAAAATTCGAGACCTCGAGCGCGCCGAAGCTCACCTGCTCAGGGCGCTCGAGCTGACCGTCGCCTACCCGGAAGACCTCATTCGGACCCACAAACTTTTGGCCCGGCTTTTTGAGTTGAAAGACGACTACAGCCGCGCCCTGAAACATCACAAAGAGGCGCACGGCTTAGAGGTCAAACGGCTCAAAGACGCGTTTTCAAGCCGCAGCGCCGCGCTCGTCATCGAACACGAGGTCGAACGCGTGCGCCAAGAGCAAGAACGCTACCGGCAGGTGAACTTGGCGCTGACCCGAGAAGTCGAAGGGCTTGCCGAACTCAGCCGCCGCGACGCGTTGACCGGGCTGTACAACCGCCGTTTTTTGGACGCCTACCTCGCTCAGACCTGCACCAACGCCACCGCGCTCGGGCAGTCTTTGAGCGTGCTCGCCGTCGACATCGACAATTTCAAAACCATCAACGACACCTTCTCGCACGCGGTCGGCGACGCCGTGTTGAAACGCGTCGCCGAGCTGTTCACCGCCACTTTGCGCGCCAGCGACGTGGCGGCGCGTTACGGGGGCGAAGAGTTTATCATCGTCCTGGCCGACACAGGTGTTACCGTGGGGTTGCAAGTAGCTGAGAAAGTCCGCGCGGCGGTGAGCGAACACGTTTGGGCGCAGGTCGCGCCGGGCTTGAACGTGACCGTGAGTCTCGGGCTTGCCGGCGGCTCGGCTCACTTAGTGCCCGAACACCTGTTGGCCCAGGCCGACGTCAAGCTCTACGAAGCGAAGCGGTCCGGCAGGAACCGCACGGTTCACTGAGTTGCCGCGTACTGGGCAGCCACGTACCGAGCAGCCGCATACCGAACAGCCGCGTACCGGGCAGTGACGTACCGAACAGTGACGTTTTCGACAGTGGGGTTCCGAAGATTCTCGGTTTCAGGCCCTTGCGCCGTCAGATTTCTGTGACAGCTGCACATTTATACTCGGTTTATATTGAAGGTCTAGGAGAACCATGTCTAAGGCGTCTTCCCAACCCAACTTTTGCGCCGTCCCAGGAAAAGGCTGACGTGTCGGGCGAACCCCTCATGACGTTCCTGGAAGAAGGCGCGCGCCGCGCAGCTCCGCGCAGTTCCCGCGGCGAGCGCGGCTGGGTCGGCAACGTACCCCAGGGCCATGAAGGCTACCGCCGAATTTTCGAGAACGCCACCGAAGGCATTTACCGCTCGAGCCCCGACGGCACCCAGGTGCGCGCCAACCCCGCGCTCGTCAAACTCAACGGCTACGAGACCGAAGCGGCGATGCTCGAGCAGGTCAACAGCATCGCTCGTGAGTGGTACGTCGAGCCCGAACGCCGCGCCGAGTTCCAGCGGCTGCTCATGGCGCAGGGCCGGGTCGAAAACTTCGAGTCGGAAATTTACCGCCACAAAACCCGGGAACGCATCTGGGTGTCGGAAAACGCCTGGCTCGTGCGCGACGCCTTAGGGGAAGTGCTGTACTACGAGGGCACCGTCGAGGACATCACGGTTCGCAAGCGCTTCGAAATTTTCCGGGACGTGCTGATGGAGTTCGTCGAAGACACGCTGCAGCGCGGCCTCGACCAAAGCTTTTACCAGCGGCTTTTGGAGCGCACCGTCAGCACCGTGCCCGACGCCCAGGCCGGGTCGATTCTACTCAAAGACCCCCAGGGCTGCTTTTGTTTCGTGGCGGCGGTCAACTTTGACTTGGCGGGGTTGCAAAAGCTCGTTTTCTACCCGCACGAGTTCCTTATCGACCTGGGAAACCTAGACCCGCAGCGCGTCTACGACTACAACAGCGCGCCGCTGCCCGAAGCGGAGCGCCAGCACATTTTGGAAACCGCGGGCCGCGTCAACGACCTCAAAACCTCGCTGTCGGTGCCGATTGCTTTAGACGGCGAGGTCATCGCTTTTTTGCACCTCAACAACTTTGAAAACAAAAACGCCTTCAGCAACGACGACTTGGACCTCACCAAGCTGTTCGCCCGGCAGGTCGCGGCGCTCCTCAAGCGGCTCAAACTGGAAACCGAACTGCGCACGCGCCAGAGTGAGCTGGAGCGCTGGGCGACCTTTCGCAGCGAACTCAACCACTTTATGGTCGAAACTTTGGAGCAAGGCTTCAGCGATACTTTTTACCAGCGCTTGCTGGACCACGCCGCGCGGGCCATTCCCGGCGCCGAGGCGGGCAGCATCCTGGTCAAAAACGCTCACGGCGACTACGAGTTCGTCGCCACGCTGAACTACGACCTAGAGGCGCTGCGCAAGGTGACTTTCAAACCTCACGAACTCATCGAAGCAGCCTCCGACAAACCGCTCGTCGCGGACAACTTGGCCGAACACTGCGACGAGGTGTTTGCCGACGAACGCCTCGCCATCCTCATCGAGGTCGGGCGGTTGAACGACATCAAGTCGTTTTTGTCCTTGCCGGTCGTGGTCGGCGGCGAGGTGGTCGCCGCGCTCAACTTGGACGCTTTTTCGCTGCACGCCTTCAGCGAGGAAGCCACCCTCATGGCCGACACCTTCGCCACGCAAATCGGCGTCGTGCTGCAGCGCTTGAGGCTCGAGGAAACGCTCGCCGCCACCAACCGCAAACTCGCCAAGCTCGCCAACTTCGACCCCCTGACCGGTCTGCCCAACCGCGCGCTCTTTACCGACCGGCTGGGGCAAGCGCTGCTCAAGGCCGAACGCCACAAAAGCGGCGTCGGCTTGCTGTTCCTGGACTTGGACGGCTTCAAACTCGTCAACGACAGTTTGGGCCACAGCGTCGGCGACACGCTGCTCGGGGCGGTGGGTGACCGCCTGAAAAGCTGTATCCGCGAAGGCGACACGGTGGCGCGCTTGGGCGGCGACGAGTTCACCCTCGTCTTGAACACTTTGGCAAACGCCGAGGACGCCGCCCTGGTCGCTCAAAAAGTCCTGGACACGCTGAGCGCGCCTTTTTGTTTGAACGGGCGAGCCGTTCACGTCGGCGCGAGCATCGGCATCACCACCTATCCCCAGGACGGGGCCGACGTCGAGCACCTGGTCAAACACGCCGACACCGCGATGTACCACGCCAAACACCTGGGCAAAAACCGTTACCACTTTTTTACGCCGGAGCTGAACAGCCGCGTTTTGGAGCAACTGCACTTGGAGGGCGACCTGCGCCGCGCGCTCGACACAGGCGACATCAGCCTGGCTTACCAGTCCCGCGTTCACCTGGCGTCGGGGCGGATGACGAGCGTCGAGGCTTTGGCGAGGTGGAACCACCCGGAGCGCGGACCCGTCTCACCGGCGGTTTTTATCCCGCTGGCCGAGCGCACCGGTTTGATTCACAAACTCGGGCGGCTCGTGCTGGTGCAGGCGTGTCGACAAGCGCGCGCGTGGCAACAAGCGGGCAAGTCGGTGCGCGTGGCGGTAAACTTGTCGGTCAAACAGTTGCAGCAAGAAAACATCGTCGCCGACGTCGCGGCCGTTCTGGCCGAGACCGGTCTGCCGGCGGGACTGCTCGAGCTGGAAATCACCGAAAGCGCCGCCATGAACGACGTCGAGACGAACATCGACACCTTGACCCGGTTGCGAAACATGGGTGTGTACCTGTCCGTCGACGACTTTGGCACGGCGTACTCGTCCCTAAACTACCTCAAACGCTTGCCCATCAACAGCCTCAAAATAGACCAGTCTTTCGTCCGCGACATCGGCGTCAACGCGGCCGACGCGGCTATCGTGCGGGCGGTCGTGGCGCTCGGCAAAAGCATGAACTTCACCCTCATCGCCGAAGGCGTGGAAACCGAACACCAGCTCACTTTTCTGCGCGACCTGGCTTGTGACGAGGCCCAGGGCTACTTGTTCAGCCGCCCGAAACCCGCCGAGGACTTCGCCGCCGACCGCAAAGCGCTGGGGTTGGAAACCGCCTGGCGCTGAGCTTTTTTCAAAGAGCCTCCGGGTGAGTAGGGGCGGGTTTTAAACCCGCCCCTACGGCGCACCGAAAAAGGGCACTCAGAACCGCAATTTTCGAGCCGTGTCCAGTTTGGATTCTCGAGGCTTCATACGGATTCTGATCGATTTGTTTGCAAGCGAATCAATCCGAGCGTGGCGAGGAGGAACAGAGACACGGACTCGAGCGGTACGGAATAGCGCCGAACGTTTTTCTCGGCGCTATGGAATTTAGCGGAATCCGTATCAATCAGCCAACAGACCCCGCCGCTGCGCCGCCGCCAACAAGGTCACGCTGCGCGAGTAGTCCCGTACGCCCGCCGCGACGCCCTGCGTTTTTAGGTAGCGGTCGTAGGTGCGGCGCTGCCAGGCGCTTAAAAACGCAGGCGGCCGGTAGCGCTGAAAGGGTGCGGACAGCGCCGCCAAGTCTTGCCGGGCAACCTCGGGCAGGGCGGCGTAAGCGGCGGTTCGCACTTCTCGGGGCACCTGCGCGGCCACGCCCTGCCACACCCGCAGCGCGACCGCGTAGCGCGCGAACGTGTCTCCCGCGCGCAGACCGGCCACCGTGGAGACAAAGTCCGCGTCCGCCTCGCCCGCGTAACCGGCGACGTGGGCGAGTTCGTGCGCGCCCACCGCGACGCGGCCCCACGCGGGCAGCGCGCCGTCCACGTGCGGTTCTAAAGTCAGCGGCGAGGCGATGCCCGACGCGCCGCCCGACAAGATGAGCAGGCCCGGCCAGGTGCGTTTGACCCGCGCAGGTAACGTCGGGGTGACCTGGGTCGTCTCGAGCACGACTCCCTGCAACGCTTCTCGCACCGCCCTCAGCGCCGCGGCCTCGTCCCTGGGCGCGGCGGCACCAGTTTGAACGACCCGCGTCAGCTTGGCTAAAAGAGCTTCCAAATCGGCCTGCGTTACGGCCTCGTCCTGCAACCCGAACTGCGTCTCGACCGACGCCCGGCGGTAGTTCGCGCCCCACAGGACGACAAACAGCAGAAAAACCGCCGCCAAACCGACGGCGGTGCGCCACAGCGTTTGCACAAACCAGCGCGGCGCGTTTTTCTTGCGCCGCCAGCTCACACCCAAACTCAGCAACCACACGAGCGGCAAAAAGACGACGAGCATTGCGCCCAGCGACACCGGCACGCTGTTCGTGACGGGCACGACGACGCCCGCCAGCGCCGGGTAGAGGCCGCGGCTGTACCAGCTTTCGACTCGTTCCGGGCCGGGGCTCCACACCAGCCACAACAAGGCTAAAGCGATAGCGCCGCCCCCCAGCACGAAGGGGAGAAATTGCAAGCCTCTCCCCTTTTGCGTTTTGGAACGGACTCGAGCCGACACGCCCTGAAGTTTAGCGTATCCCTTTTTGCGCCAAGTAATCTTTGAGCGCGTCCACCCCCGCCTGCCACACCGTTTCCGACAAGTAAGGCTTGAAGCCGAGCGCGCGGTTGATTTTGAGCATCGGCACGTTCTCGTCGGCGTTGCCGGTGCGGACGAACTTTACATCGGGGCGTTCGCTCAAGACTTTCGTGAGCATGGCCGCTTTCAACCACTTGCCGAGCCCGTGGCCGCGGTACTCGGGCAACACGCCGGTATCACCCTGGTAAAGCGTCTCGGGCGTTTCGGGGTCGATGAAGAGGGCGGTGTACCCGGCCAACTTGCCCGAGGCGTGCCGCGCGTAGAGCGTCCAGCGCTCGACGCCCTGCGCCGCCTGATACGCCTCCCGTTGGCGTAAGTGCTCGGGCGTGACGGTAAAGTCCTCAATCTCCAAGTCGCCCATCGGCGCGGTGTTCATGACCGTGTGCAAGTCGGCGATGGCCGCCAGTTCGTCCTCGGGGTAGGGACCCATCCACAAGCCAACCGTGAAGTCGCGTGCACTCTCCCGCGCACTTTCCTGCCAGTCGCGGAGAAGGTCGGGCGAGAGGTCGGCCAAAACGAGCCGGTTCGTGTGCGCTGTCAGCCCCGCTTTGGCCCCGACGTCCTCGGCGAAAGGAACCCCTGCGGGGGCGTTGGCGTGCGTAAAACTTATCAACAGGCTGCGGTCATTCGCCTCAGCGAGTTGGACGGCTTTCTCCAGGAGCGCCGTGCCGAGCCCGCGCCGCCGGTAAACGGGCAAGACGTTCAAATTGACGTCCATGAGGTGCCGGTTGTCCTCGCGGTGGGCAACGGTGGCGAACAGTTCGGCCACCACCTCACCCTCTCGGACGGCCTCCCAAACTTGAATATCGACGTCTTCAAAAACTTGCCAGCCCTTAGCGTTGTTGACCGTGGCCTGGAGCGTTCGCGGCGGGTCGTCCGGGTGGGCCTCGGCGCGAATCAGGTTTAGAAACGTGTGCCGCGCGGCAAAGTCGGCCTCGGTCGCCGTTTGCGGGTCGAAGCGGGTCAGGGTGTAGGTTTTGTCGAGAATCACAGGGTCACTCCTTTTTCGTCATGCTCAAAAGTGCGAGAGGGGTTCGCCAGCTTCGGCCGAACGTCGGCCACGTTCACTTGCCACACCGTGTGGGCGATGTAAGGCCTAAAGCCCAAGCGGCGGTTGATGGACAGCATCGGCGCGTTCACGTCGGCGTTGCCGGTGCGAACCAGGGTAACTTGAGGGCGTTCGGCCAGGACTTTTAAGAGCATCGCCGCCTTGAGCCACTTGCCCAAACCGTGCCCGCGAAACTTCGGCTTGACCGCCGTACCCCACTGCCGCACGAGGGTCGGCATGTCCGCTTGCCAGGCGGTGGTGCTGAACCCGGCCAGTTCACCCGTGGCGCGGTGACGCACGTAGTATTCCCAGACTTCGGTGCCGGTTTTGGCGAGGTAAGCCTCGTCCTCGCGCAAGCGTTGCGGCGTGGCCTCGAAGTCCTCGATTTCCAAACTCCCGCGCGGCTCGGTGTTCATCACGTTCATCAGCTCGGCGATGGCCGCCAACTCGTCTTCGGGATAGGTGGCCGGCCACAAGCCTATTTCGAAGTCGGCGGCGCTCAAAGCCGCTTCCTCGCACCAGGTCTGCAGCAGCGAGCGGTCCAGGTCGGCCAAAACGAGCTGGTTCGTGTGGTTGGTGATGCCCATGCGCGCGCCGAGTTTGCCGGCGAACGCCTCACCCGCGGGCACGGTCGAACTCGAGTCGAACACGAGCAAGCTGCGCGCCTCCTGTTCGGCCAGCTTCACCTGTTCGGCCAGCAAGCTCCAGGCCAAACCCCGACGCCGGTATTCGGGCAAAACGTAGATGTCGGGCTCGAGCAGGTGCCGGTTATCCGCCAGCGGCAGCCCCGCGACGGCTCTCGCGACCGGTTCCGCGCCGTCCCACAGCAGCTAATAGTGTTGCTTAAAGTCCGTAAACTCTGCTAGGCCCTCAAACGTCCGGCGGTGGTAGGCGGGGGTGAGCGGCGGGTCGTCCGGCAGTATTTCAGCGCGCAACTTGTTGACCAAGCGCGTGTAGGCCTCTAAGTCGGCGTCGCTTATCGTCTTCGTGTCCAATTTTTGCAGTCTGAGGTTCATGTTCGTCCTTGTCCGGCGCGGCGTTCGTTGCCGCGCTTGAAGTTGCCCGTGAGTTTCGCCATGAGCAGTTGCGCGTCCGTTTCAGAAGCGCCCCCTACGGCGGCGGTGAAACGTTCGGCCTCTCGCCCTTTCAAAATCTTTACCTGTTTGCCTTCGTAAGAAAGAAACACTTTGCCGTCTTTGCTCGTTCGGTAAGCGAAAGGTCGAGCGTCCAACCTCTCACGCTTGTCGGTGGTGCTCATGCGGGTTCTTTCGTGAGGGTGTACTCGAGTTCCTCGAACACCTCGCGAAAACCCAAAGATTTGTAGAGGCGTTCGGCAGCCGGGTTGTCCCGGTCGTGGCACACTTTGGCGAGCGTCGCGCCGTGTTTTTGCATACGCCGCAAGCCCTCAGACAACATCAGCTTGCCCAGCCCTCGTCGGTAAAAGTCTGGATGAGTGCGCACCGGTTCGAAGACGCCGATTTTGTTCACCGCGTCCAGCCAAACAATGCACTCCGCCGCGAGGCGACCGTCCGGGGCTTGGACGACGAGGTGCAAGTCCTGGCGGTAGAGGGGCGTCTCCCTGACTTTTTTCAGGGCGGCAGCTTTTTGATGAAGGACGGGGGTGCCGCCGTCGACCAAGTCCTCGTCACGAAGGCTGCGGACGCTGTACCCGGCGGGCGGCTCGAGCAGAGCGGGAGGGGATAGCTCGAGCATCGTCTGCACCATCGCCTTACCACTCAGCGCGAAACCCGCCTGTTCCGCCAACGTGCGCAACGTGCCGTGGCTGTCCCGAACGAAAACCGAACGGGTTCCGCCGTCACTCGCCATCCGTTTCAGACCGTCCAGGCCCCACCGAAACATCTCGCCGACAACTTCATGCCCGTCGCCCAAGCTCGGCAAAAACTCATAGTCGAAGGCGCGGTAGTCCGTCGAGAGCAACCCGAAGGCCAGCACTTTTTCCTCGTCTTCCCAGAACATTTGCTTGCCAGGCTCGCGGTAATCGCCGTCGCGCCACCACCAGTTGAGGTCGCCTGCGTCGTAAAGGCCCGCGTACTTGTCGTCTTGACGAAAAGCGGTCATGGCTTCGGTTACTTTTTCCAAGTAAACGCGGTCCGCGTAGCCGCGCTTGTTTATCACGGTCGGCATGTCAGCCTCCAAGCTTTTTCACAAAGTCGATGTTGGCGGGCTGCTTTACGAAGCCGAGCCGTTCGTTGATAGCCAGCATGGATACGTTGTTCGACTCGTTCCAGGTGTTGATTTCGGGCGCGCCGAAAGTTTTGGCGAACGCAACGCCTTTGAGCTTCAGCGCCAGCGCGACGCCCTTGCGCCGGTACGCCCGAAGGACGCCCGTCAAACCCGTGTGCAGGTGAGCGTCGGCCTTGGACACGAACAGTTCGCTCAGGCCCACGTACTCGTTCCCCGCAACCGCGACGAGGTAACCCTCCGGCACGAAGCGCTCGTCCTCCCAATGAAACGAAGCAAAGCGTTCGAAAGTGGGTCTGGTGTACTCGCCCGTCATCGGCACGTCCTGGTCGAGGGTGGTGTGGAGACTGTAGATTTTGCGGTCGCGGCCTGGGTCGTGGGCGAGGTCGGCGTAGGTTTTCACCTCGACGCCCTTTGCTTTCAGTGCGTCCTCGAGCCCCTCGAACGGTGCCACGTCAAAGGCCGCGACGTCCAAGCGCGACTCGAACGAACGCGCTTCTTCTTCGAAACCTCGAGCCTGTAAAAAGTGATTCTTGCGCGCCCAGTCCTCGCGCGAAAAGTCCCGCAGTTCGGTGGGTCTGTAGGACGCTACCTCACTCAGTAGACGCTCGAAAAGCGCCCTGCCGTGGCCTCTCCCCTGCTGCTCGGGCGGTACGACCGCACCCAGCCAGAACTTTTGCGGGTGAAAGCTGTCTTCGCTGTGCTGAAACGAGCCGTAGCCGACAGGGTTGCCGTTTTGCTCGAGCAGCCAGCGCTTCAAAACGAGGTGTTCGGGCCGCTTGGCGTCGTTGCGGCGCAGTTCGTCGGCGGTCGTCTTGTAGGGGTAGGCCGCGTTCCAGATGTGGGCGACGGTTTCGAAATCGTCTTCGGTAAAGGGTCGGATGTTCATGGTTTCATTTCCTCAAGCTTTGAAACGGGTTTCTCGAACCAACTCTTCGACCATTCGGTTTGAAACCCTACGGACGCGAACGTTTGAAGCGCGGCGTGGTTGGTACTCATCGTCGTCAGCGCCGCTCGGGTGACACCACGTTCTGCCAGGGCGGCAAAGGCGGTTTGGAGGAGGGCTCGAGCCAAGCCCGAACGCTGGTACTCGGGATGGGTGCAAACGGGGTCGGTGAAACCGAGGCCGTCCTCTATCACGGTGATGCAACTTGCCGCCAATCTGCCATCCGGCGCGACCACCACGAGGTCAAAGGCCGGGTCATAGTCGGGGCGTTGCACGATGGCGCGGCGCTCTTGAAGCGTGAAAAAGTCCGTCCCGAAGGCGGCTCGGTGGAGGGCCACAGCCGCTTCGGTTTCGTCACCGTCAAGGGGGCGAATGTTGAAACCTTCCGGCAAGCTCGGCTTCTCGAGCTGAGTCAAGTTCCGCGTCAGCCGCAACGTCTTCTCCTCTTGTTCGACAAAACCGTGACGCTTTAGCAAGCCAACGCGTGCCGCGCTGTCGCTGGGACAGGCCGTGTCTAGGGTTAATGCTTTGTCAGACTCGAGACGCGCTTCGCCCCAGGCAAAAATGTCGGCTGCAAGCGCGTCCTCGTCACCCGCTATATCGAAGTAGATGTTCCGGTAGCGCGTGTCCACGAGCGCGTAGGCACGGAGCCGCCCGTCTGCGCTCCGCCACAGGGCGGTGTTGCGGCGAATGTCGGTTTGTGAGAGCAGTTCGCCCAAGTCGGCGGCGCTCGGATGGTCGTGAAGATATTTTTGGGGCCTCACCTCGGCCAGAAGTGCCTGCATTTTCTGCAAATCACGCTCATCTGCGTAGGGTTGTGAATTCACGGCGTTTCTCCAAAATCTTTTTTCAGGTACAGCCAGGCGGGTTGTTTGACAAAGCCCATCCGTTCGTTGATGGCGAGCATCGGGCGGTTGGTCGAGTGGTTTTGGGTATCGACGGTGGCGACGCCGTGCGCTCGAGCGTATTCAGCGGCTTTGAGCTTGAGAGCTTGGGCAACGCCCTTGCGCCGCCACCCGCGACGCACCCCGGTCAGGCCGGTGTGCAGCGTGTCCGCGGCTTCGGCCCCGCGCAACTCGCTCACGCCGATGAGTTCGTCGCCGTCGAAGGCGAGGAAGTAGCTTGCAGGGTTGAAGGTCGGGTTGCCCCACCAGCGTTCGCGCCACAGCTCGAACGGCCAAATCTCGAGCGGCTCCGCAAAGGGCACGTCGCCCAGCAGTTCGACGACGACGCTGTAAAGAAGCCGCTGCGTGGCCTCATCGTCCGGCAACTCGGCAAGAGTCTTGAAGGTGATGCCCGCGGCCTCCGCCTTTGTGGTCGCCCAGGCAAACCGCTCCGGCTCGAGCGTGTCGAGGGCCAGCGCCGACGTCCAACGCCGCTCGTATTCCTCGAAACCGCGCTTTTTGTAAAAGTCGGGCCAGTGCGACCAGTCTTCGCGCACCTGCACGCGCAAACTTACCGGGGCGTAAGGCTCGAGCGCCCCCACAAGATGCTCGTAAAGCGCCTCGGCGAGTTCGAAGTGTTCGGGCTCGAGCAGCAGGTCGAACACAAAAGCGTTCCGGCTGAGGACGTTCATGTCCCGCACGTAAGACACCGCGGCGACAAGACGGTCCCCACGCTCGAGCAAAAAACGCCCGTGATACTCGTCTTCGCCCCGCCTGGCCTCGAAGTGCCGCAACTCGTCAACGCTGCGCGGGCTCTCTGGGCGCAGGCGGTTGCAAAAGGCGACGAAGCGTTCGTAGTCGGCGTCGGTAAACTCTCTGAGGTCGGTTGCGTCCATCAGTCACTCTTTCTGTAGGGGGTTCAAGACTGAGCCTCGAAGGAGCGAGGGCGACAGCACGCCGCTCGACAAAACTCGTAAATCTAAACGTATGGGGTTGTAAGTAGGGTTTAGCGCGTGGTCGGGTTCGAAAAATCCGTTTTTACAAGGACGCACCAGCCTACGCGGGAGGAAATCAAAGACATCTGAGACATTTTTCCTCCTTTCTCGCCCCGTGACAGGGCGGACGCGAACCCCGGCGGGGCTCGAGCGCGTAATGCAATGGGTGAACCTTAACGGCGTCGAACGTAAATCATGCTGCCGAGAAGTGTAGCACGTCCTGCAATTCAGGTCTAGCCCGGAACTAGAGGCTGGAGCTTAAGTCGTGTAGCCCAACCGTTCTTCATAGCGGGCGCGGCTCAGCAGCCACCACTCGCCCCCGGCGGGTTCGAAACCCGCCCCGGTCAGGTCGTCCACAGTTTGGACTTGCAGCGTTTTTACGCCCAGATGTTCAAAAGCGATGCGGGCGAGCGCGCCGAGTGCAGCGATACGCGCCCAGCTCAAGGAGCACGCGTCCTCGGCTTCCAAAACCGTTACGTGGCCGACCGCCGCGCCTGGCGGCAACAACAGCCGCAAACCGAACGAAGCGCCGGTCGCAAAGTCGGCGCGACCGTTTTCGAGGCCGTTCGTCGTCACGACGACGCCGCGCGAGGCGGCGCGGTAGCGCGGCAAGGGCGCGGGGAGCGCGGCGTCGTAGCGCTCGGACAGCTCGTGAAACAGCTCTCGCAAACGCCCCCCGAGCCGTTCCCGCTCCCGCTCGCCCAAGCGCGACGGGTCGAGGAGGCGGGTCTCGAGCAGCGTTCGTTCGTCCTCTAAACTCTCGAGGGTGGCTTCCTCCGCTACGGTCAGCGAGGTTTCCTCTTCAAAATTCACTTCGGGCTCGAGCCGCCGCACGCCCTTGAGGTAACCCGCCAAACCGCCCCGGTACTCGACGAGTTTGCCGCCGTCCAGCGACCAGAAGCGCGTCGCCACGGCTTCGACCAGGCGCTCGTCGTGGCTGACGAGGAGGACGGCGGCGTCGGTGCTCTTTAGGGTGTCCTCGAGGGTTTCCAGCGCCGGGATGTCGAGGTCGTTGCCGGGCTCGTCGAGGAAGAGCAGGTTCGCCTCTCCGGCGACGAGGAGCGCCAGGCCCAGGCGGGCGCGCTCGCCGCCGGATAAGGTGGCGGGCGGTTTGTCCCAGGCGGCGGGCGGCAACCCCACGAGCGCGAGCAGTTGGTGCGCCCTGGCGCGGGAGACGTAGCGCTCGAGTTGAGTCAGCGGTGTCGCGTCGTCCGCCACGCCGCGCGTGACTTGGTCGAACAGCTTTGTCCGGGTCGACCTGCTCAGGTTGAGTTCGGCCCGCGGGTCGTCCGACTCGGTCTCACCTGCCAGCAGTTTCAGCAACGTCGTTTTCCCGGAGCCGTTCGGCCCGAGCAGCGCGATTTTGTCGCCCGCTTCGACGCGCAGCCCCACGTCGTCGACCAGCACCCGCTCCCCCAAGACTTTGCTGAGGTGTTTGGCGCTGAGCAACGTGCCGCGGGCCGCCGCGGGGCGCAAGCTCAGGGTCGTTACTTTTTCCGCGGTGGGTGGGGCGCCGGGCGGGTGCCGCACTTCCGAACCTCGGCGTTCCAAACTTTTGCGCCGCCGGTGCGCCGTGGGTGTGCCCCAGGCGCGCAGTCGCTGCACACTCTCTTCCAGCCGCGCGGTCTCTTTGGCGCGTTCTTTGCTTTGCCTGACGGCGCTCCGCCGCAGCACACCTTGTTGCGTGTGAAAAACGCTGTAGTTGCCACGGTGCAGCGTCAGCTCGCCGTTTTTCAGGTACGCGACGTGCGTACACACCACGTCCAGCAGTGCCCGGTCGTGCGAAGCCAGGAGCAGCGCCCCTCCGTAAGCGCCGAGTCGCCGCTGAAGCGTGCGCCGCCCCAACAGGTCTAAGTGATTCGTCGGCTCGTCCAGCAGCAGCACGTCGGGGCGGGCCGCCAGGGCCGTCGCCAAACCCAAGCGGGCCCGCTCGCCGCCGGACAGACTTGTCACGCTGCGCCCGAACTGGTCTTGGGTAAACCCGAACTCGAGCAGCGTCTTGTCCAGTTCCGCCTCGGCTTCGTAGCCGCCTGCCGCTTCGAACAGGGCGGTAAGGTGCGCGTAGCGTTCCAGGTCGCCACCCGCCGCCAAACGCATTTCTTCGCGGCGCAGTTCGCGCTCTAAGCTGTGGACGTGCTCCAAAGCCGCGGCCGCCACTTCAAAAAGCAGACCCGTCATCTTACCGCCGGCTTGAGCGAGATAGGCCAGCCGCACGCCCGGACTCCGCACCACCCGGCCCTCGCTCGGCGCAAGCTCGCCCGCCAGGATGCGCAGCAGCGTCGTCTTGCCCGCCCCGTTGGCCCCCAACAAACCGACGCGCTCACCGCTCCGCAGCGTCACGGAAATGTCGCGCAGTAAGTCGCGCCCGCGCAGCGCAAAACTCAAACGTTCGGTGCGTAGTTGCTCCACGCCCCCCAGGCTATGCAACACAAGCTCGCTCAGCCGTAGTCCAGGACGAGAAAGCGTTTTTGGGTCGTCTCCACCGCTCGAGACCTTCTCTCTGTGGTCTACGTTGGTGAGACCGACTTGGGTGAGACCGACTTGGGCATCCCGCAGCCCGCCTTGTGCGCCGTGACCGTCTGCAAGGCGCCATCACGACCTTGTGACTCGAGGGAACGGCGCAGGTGCAACCGTTAAAGCCCACATCTTGAGCCCACCGGACCCCGACCGGGTAAGCTGTTGACATGAAAAAGTACCTGTTGCTCGGTTTGTTTTTGTTCGGGATAGCGAGTTGGGGGTTCGTCGGCGCGCAAGACGTCGGTTTGAACACCGGCATCAGCGTGACGGGCAGCGGCACCGTCTACGGCGAGCCGGACTTGGCGGTGCTCGAGCTGGGCGTCGACGTTACCGATGAAAACGTAAGCGCTGCCAGCGCCGCGGCCGACCGCACCATGCGCGCCGTCGTCGCCGCCCTCATCGCGGCCGGCGTCGACGAGAAGGACGTCCGCACCGCCTACTACAACGTCTGGCGCGAGGAGCGCTACACCGATAACAACACACCCACCGCGCCGCTCTACCGCGTGTCGAACACCTTACAAGTCACCGTGCGGGACGTTTCAAAAGTAGGCGAAGTCCTCGCCGCCAGCTTGGACGCCGGGGCCAACGCGGTCAACAACGTCCAATACACCTTTGCCGACCCGAATACTTTGGCTGAGCAAGCCAGAGCCCTCGCCATGCAGGACGCGGCTGCCAAAGCGCAGCAACTCGCCAGCTTGGCCGGGGTCAGCCTCGGGCCGGTCGTGATGGTCAGCGACATGTCGGGGGGTGGCGGTCCGGTCATGCCGGTAGCAGCCGGGGCGAGCTACGACCTCGCCGCCCCCGTACCGGTGTCCGGCGGGCAGCTGTCGGTGAGCGCTTCGGTGGCGGTGCGCTACGGCGTCGGGGTTACTCAACCCTGAGATGTTGCTCTAAGTTTTTCACGCACTTCGCTGTTTCACCGTGCCGCGTCATAAATACCGAAATAATGGGTTCCTAAACCAAGCGGAAAAGAGTCACACAGAACGGACGAAAACGCCTGCGAAAGCCGCCCTAGTGACCTACCCAGCACTCCGCAGGGCCGGCGGCGGCTATCCTAGCAACATGTTACTCGCCTTCGACCTCGACAAAACCATCGTCCGCAACGACTACGAACTCCCCGCCGAAATCGTCGACGCCGTCCACAAGGTGCGCGACGCCGGCCACCTCGTCACGGTGCTGACCGGGCGGCCCAAGGCGGCCTCGACAGCTTACTTGGAGTTGTTAAAAGTCAGCGACTATTTCAGCACCAACCACGGCGCGCTCATCACCGGCAAGGCGGGCGCGGTGTTGCAGCAAAAACGTATCGGCGAAACGTACGTGGCCGGCCTGCTCAAGCCCTACCACGACCACCCGGACATCGAATTTTCCTGCATCGTCGACGACGTGCTGTACGTCAAAAACCCCGACGACGAACGTTGGGCTTGGGCGCACACCCAAAACCGCGGCGTCGAAAAGTTCGACCCCCAAGTCCTGCGGCACGCCGACAAAATCGTCTTCAGCTCGCGAGGCTCGACCGACGCGGTCCACCAACACGTGAGCGAGGCTTACCCCGACTTCGTCATGTACCCCTGGGAAGAAGGTTACCTGGAAGTGACCGGGCCAAACGCCGACAAGGGAACCGCGCTGCAACTCATCGCTCGAGAACTCGGGGTGGCGCAAAAAGACGTTATCGCCTTTGGCGACGGCCCCAACGACGTGACGATGTTGCGGTGGGCGGGCTACGGCGTCGCGGTCGGGCCGCACGCGCACAAAGACGTCATTGCCGCCGCCGACGAACACATCGGCTCGCCCGAAGACCTCGGCGTGGCGCGGTGGTTGGAAGAGAACATTTTGAACGCGAACAAGTTCGAGCCGGACAGGACTAAGTTGGACGAACTCGCGGCGAACGAGGTCGTTTCCCACTGAGATTCTCTCAGGTTCAAACTCAAACCGGTTGCCGCAACCGTGCCAACACCGCCGCAAAGTCCGCTGGGTCGGGGCTGTGCGCTTTGATAGTCCCGACCGTAAGCCTTGCCGCGTGCAACATCTGCCGCGGCACGCTAGGGACGGCCGCCCCGTAAACCTCGTCGCCCAACACCGGGTGTCCCTTGTGCGCGAACATGGCGCGGATTTGGTGGAGGAAGCCGGTTTCCAGCCCTACTTCGACCAGGGTGGCGTTTGAGAAGGTCTCGAGCGCCGTCCAACCAAGGGTGCAGACGCGCGCCGAGGACGTTGCCTCGTCGTCCAGCACCACGCGCACCTTGGCAGGTCGGTGGCGGGCGACGACGAGGGTCATGCTTTCTCGGCCCTTGCCCTCGAGACATCCTTCAAGAAGTGCTCGGTAAGTCTTTTTTACACGCCGCTCCGTAAAAGCCGCGCGCAGCTCGAGCCACTTCTCTTGACTTGTCGCCAGCAGCAGCGCGCCCGAGGTGTCGGTGTCGAGGCGGTGAACGACGCCGCTCTTCAAACCACCTTCGCCGACGCCTTGGATTTGCGGGTAGCGGGCGACGACCGCGTTCAGCAGGGTGCCGCGCTCGAAGGGCGCACGGGGCAGCACCGGCACGCCGGGCGGCTTGTCCACCACGAGGCAATCCTCGCCTCCGAACAGCACCGTGAGCGGCGCGTCGGCGTCGGGGACGATTTTTTTCAGGGGCGCTAAAGAAGCGACACCGACGGTGGTGGCGGTGTCGAGCGAGCGCCCTTTGTCGCGCGGCGCGGCCTTTTCGCCGTCGACCGTGACCAGGCCGGCACCTAGCGCCTGCAACGCCTCGCGCCGCGATACCTGCAAAGCTCGAGCCAAAAAGGTGTCGAGCCGCGTTGGCTCGTCGACCCGGAAAGTCTTCACGGCCCAAGTAAAGCACGTCACGCGCCGGTTGAGGGTCGTGGGCCGTTCGGGGTGAAGAAAGCTGACAGTTTTACTACTCGAACTCGGTACTTCTTCGACCCCCACGGAGCGCCTCTAGCCTGCACCTTCTTTGGCCTGCTCGAGCAGCGCGGTGAACGCCGCCGCGGTCAGCGGACGGCTGAACAGGTAGCCCTGAGCCTGCACGCAGCCGTGCTCTTGCAAAAAGCGCGCCTGCTCGCGCGTCTCGACGCCTTCGGCGACGACCTTGAGCCGCATGTTGTAGGCGAGCGCCAGAATCGCCCGGACGATGCCGACGTCGCGCTCGTCGTTCGGCAGCCCGTGCAAAAAGGAGCGGTCTATTTTGAGGGTGCTGATGGGCAGGGTTTTTAAGTAAGCGAGCGAGGAGTAACCCGTACCGAAGTCGTCGACGGAAATGCTGACGCCGCGCTCCCGGAGCGCGACGAGTTGGGCCAGGGTCTCAGCGAGACCCTTCATCAGCACGCTTTCGGTCAGCTCCAAGACGGCGTGACCGGGCTGCAACCCGCTCGCGGCCAAGATTTCTTCGACGCTGTCCACCAGGCCGGGGTGCTGGAGTTGGCGCGCGGACAGGTTCACAGACATGTAGAGGTGGGACGAGCCTGCTTCGTGCCACGCCCTGACCTGCCGAAACGCCTCGGCCATCACCCACGCCCCGACGGGCACGATCAAGCCCGTCGTCTCGGCGAGGGGAACAAAGCGGTTGGGCGGCACCAACCCGCGCGTGGGGTGCTGCCAGCGCAGCAGCGCCTCGGCCCCTATTACCCGGTCGCCCAGGACCCGGCCGCCTCGCGCCGAATTCAAGCCGAGCAACATGATGGGCTGGTAGTGCAGGACGAACTCGCCCCGTTCCAGGGCGCGGCGCAGGTCGTTTTCAAGCTGCAAACGCTCACGCGCTTCGCCCAACATCGCCTGGTCGAAGACCGCGTGGCGCGCGCGCCCCGCCGCCTTGGCGCGGCCCAGCGCGGTGCCGGCGCTGCGCAACAGGTCGGCGGGGCTCTGCTCACCGTCTGTGGCGAGCGCGATGCCGATGCTGGCCGTCACGCTCGTCTCTTGGTCGGCTACGGATTGCGGCTGCTCGAGGGCGGCGCGCACGCGGTTCGACACGGCGACGGATTCGTTCAAGCCCTCGACACGCTCCAACACCATCACGAACTCGTCACCGCCGAGCCGCGCCACGGTGTCGCCGGGCCGCACGCTGTTTTGCAGCGTCGCTGCCACACTCTTGAGGACGGCGTCGCCGAAGGCGTGGCCGAACGAGTCGTTGAAGTTTTTGAAATGGTCGACGTCGACAAACAGCAGTGCGAAAAGGTGCGTGTCCCGCCGGTTGCGCGACAGCGCCTGTTCCAGGCGGTCGAGCAGCAGCGCCCGGTTGGGCAAACCGGTAAGCGGGTCGTGAAAAGCGTGGTGGCGCAGGCGCGCTTCCGAGCGGTTCCACTCGGTGACGACGGCGCTGAGCAGCACGCTGACAAAAGTGAGCGTGAGCAAACCGAACTGCAGGGCGAAGCCCTCGGCCTGCCCCAGCTTCGGCAGCGAAAAAAGGGCGATGAACACGTTGACGGCTAAAACAGCCGCCGCGCTCCAGGCGAAACCGTAGCGCACGGCTATCCACAGCACCGGGATAAAGGTGACGTAGGTGTGGTCCAGCGTGAGGTCGCCCGGTACAAAATAGGCCAAAAAAGCGGCCGCGGCGAGCAAACCTACCAGAATCAGCCCCTTGAACACCGCCCCGACGGCGGGCCAGCGCCAGGTGGCCGGCTTTACTGCCAGGTCGTCGGTCCACAAAAAGGGCGCGTAGCGCATCAGCACGAGCAAAAAAGGAGCCAAAGCCGCAACGCCGGTCGCGTCTCCGGCGGCGAACTGCAGGGTTCGGACGAGCCAGTCCGACGGGTCTATCAGGCCGAACAGCGTAAAGTTGCCGAGACTCAGTAGAGCGGTCAAAAGCGGCGCTGCACAGGCGGCGACGACCACAAACCAGACCACGTCCCGCACGCTGTAGAGGCGTGGGTTGACACGCAGCTTTTGCAAAGCAAAGACCGCCACACCGAAAACGAGCGTGTAGGTAAAACTGTGGATGACCGAGGACCAAAAGGGCACGTCGGGGCTGTTGACAAGGCCCGCCAGCAGGACGGCGGCGTAGGTAGCGACGCCGTAGCGCAGCCCGAAAGTCCACAGCATGACGACCGTGAGCGCGCTCGGCAAGTACCACACCGAGGCGACTTTGGGGTCTGAACCGATGCTGAAGGCAGCCGCGACGTAGTCCAGCACAAGGTACGCGCCGATGTACAACCCCGAAACGGCCGCCGCCCGTACGAAAGGCGGCAACGACTGCCACGTAGAGGGCCGCTCTAAACCCCGCTCCGCGTCGCTCATGCGACTTTTGAGCGAGCCGCCGCGAGAGTGCGTGACGCCCGACGGGACCCAACCACCCGCGAAGCGTCGCCTGTGATGCGCCCGCGCCCTGTGGCGCACCTACAAAGCGAACCCGCTCCGAGCGCATCAGGCTCGAGCTGTTTGTGTACCCGCCGACCACCCATGTGCCGAACCCACCCCACACCGTTTTACCACAGAACTTCCAGTGAGTATCGCCACAATTTTTGAGCCGGACGGGCACCTTTTTTCAACGACCTGAAGACCGAGGGGAGCGCAGTCGGGTACGTTGAAGCTCTCAGACAACTTCCGGTGCGGCTCAGCGAACGGCGTCCAAAAACTCCTGCCGGGTCGCAGGGTCGTCTTTGAACACGCCGCGCAGGGCGCTCGTGCGGGTTGAAGAACCCTGCTTTTCGACGCCGCGCATCATCATGCAGAGGTGGCTGGCTTCGGTGACGACGGCCACACCGCGGGGCGCGAGTACGTCTTGAAGCGCGTCGGCGATTTGACCCGTCATGCGTTCTTGCACCTGCATCCGCCGCGCAAACACGTCGACGATGCGGGCGAACTTGCTCAGGCCCAAGACTTTTTTGTCGGGGACATAAGCGACGTGCGCGCGGCCGAAAAAGGGCAACATGTGGTGTTCGCAGAGGCTGTAAAACTCCACGTTTTTCACCACCACCATCTCGCTGCCCTCGGCGGAAAAGAGCGCGCCGTTGACGACGTCGGCGATAGACACGCCGTAACCGCTTGTCAGAAACCGCAAAGAACGTTCGACCCGGTGGGGCGTTTTGACGAGACCTTCGCGGCTCAGGTTTTCGCCCAAAGCGGCGATGAGGCTGGCAATCAGCGGGCCGAGGGTGGTTTCGCCGACCTCGTCGAACTCGGGGTCGGCGGGATGTAGCAAGTGGGTGGCGTTTCTCACTTTCAAGCTCCTCCCAGCGGTCGGCGCGCGGACCCGCACCCCCGAGCCCGCCGCGTCCAAACGTTGCCCAAGCGTAAGGCGTTTCGGCGCGGGGCTTTGTATCGGGTCGAAGCTTTGCCCGACCCTGCGGACGACGTGAGGCGCAACCCCTGGGCCGCCCCCTTGGACACCCGTTCGTCAGACGCTAAACTGCGCAGGTGGAAACTTTGCGCCTCGAGCAGCAAGACAGCTACCGAACCCGGTTCGAAGCCGCCGTAACGAGCGTGCGCCAAGAAGACGGCGCGCTCTGGGTCGCGCTCGACCAGAGTTTGTTTTATCCCGAGTCCGGCGGTCAACCCGCCGACAGGGGTATGCTCGGCGCTGATAAAGTCACGTACAGGGTCACAGACGTACAAAAACGGAACGGGGCGGTGTGGCACCGGCTCGAGCCCCACACCGCCCCGCCTAATCCTGTCGAGTTCAACACTGCCGAGCCCGGCCCCGGTCTCGACGTCGGGCAGGGCGTCATGGGCACCCTCGACTGGCAGCGCCGCTACCGCCACATGCAGCGCCACAGCGCCCAGCACCTGCTGTCCCAAGCTTTTTTGCGGGTTAACCCGGCTTTCGAAACCCGCTCGGTAGGTTTAGCGAGCGAGGTTTGCACCCTCGACTTGGCGGGCGAACCCGCCGCGGCCGACTGCGCCGCGGCCGAGCGGACGGTGAGTGCGGTCTGTTACCAAAACCTGCCTGTACGCGTCTTTGAAGTGGACGAGCGCAGTTTGGGCGACTACGCGCTGCGCCGCCCGCCCAAGGTGACGGGCCGTGTTCGGCTCGTCGAAATGGGCGACTTCGAGCTTTCAGCCTGCGGCGGTACCCACCTGCGCAGCACCGCGGAGGCGTTGCCCGTCAAGGTGTTGGGCGCGGAGCGCGTCAAACGTGAACGGGTACGGGTGCGCTTTAGCGCGGGCGTAGAGGCCCTGGACGACTACCGGCTCAAACACCGCGTCGTCGCAAGTTTGGGCCGCACTTTGAGCGCGCCGTCGGCGGACTTGCCGGGGCGGGTCGCCGCGCTGCAAGAAGAATTGAGTGAGGCGCGGCGGTCTTTGCAGCAAAACCTCGAGCAGCGGGCCGAACGCGCCGCCGAAGACTTGCTGACGCGCGCTCGGGTTACGGGGGCCGGGCGCGTGGTGACGGCGCAGCTCGAGCCCGGTTTGCTGCAACCGGTCGCCGCGGCGCTGTGCCGAACACCCGACGTCATCGCCCTGCTCGGCAGCGCGGAACACGAACGGGCCACGCTGCTGTTCGTGCGAGGTGAGGTTGCGACCGCCGACATGAACTCCGCCTTGCGCGCGGTGCTGCCCCTCGTGGACGGACGCGGCGGCGGCAAACCCGACCGCGCGCAAGGCGGCGGCGCGGCGGCCGGGTTGACTGCAGCGCTTGAGCGCGCCGCGCACCTGTTGAGTGGGTGAAAGCTTGAATGGGTGAGAGCCCAACCCGGCCTTTTTTCTTGACCACCCGTCGCCCCGGCGAGTCCGCCGGTTATACTGCGCTGTTGTGCGCCCGGCGTTGTGCGCCCGGACACGTTTGACGCGCCGGTCGGCGGGTAGCCGCGGCGACGCAGCCGTTCGGTGGGGACGGACCTGAAAGCGATGTGGAGAAACATGTTTAGATTTTGGCAGGAAATCGGCGTCGACTTGGGCACGGCGAGCGTGCTTATCTACGTCAAAGGCAAGGGCATCAAACTTCGCGAGCCCTCGGTTATCGCGATGGTGCGCGATACCGGCGAGGTCAAGGCGGTCGGCGAGGAGGCGTACCGGATGCTCGGGCGCACACCCGGCAACATCGTGGCGGTACGGCCCATGCGTGACGGCGTCATCGCCGACTACGACCTGACCGAAAAGATGCTGAAGGCTTTTGTCGGCAAGGTGTTGGGTCGTACGAGGGGCATGTTCGGCATGTTCCGCCCCAACATCATGATTTGTGTGCCGTCGGGCGTGACCGAGGTGGAAAAGCGCGCCGTGTTGCAGGCAACGCGTGAGGTCGGGGCGCGCAAAGCCTACCTTATAGAGGAACCGCTCGCCGCGGCCATCGGTGCGGGCGTGAACATCGGCGAACCCACGGGCTCGATGATTGTCGACATCGGCGGGGGCACGACCGACGTCGCCATCATCAGTTTGGGCGGCATCGTGGTGAGCGAAAGTCTGCGCGTCGCGGGCAACGAGTTCGACGAGGCCATCATCCGCTTTGTACGCCAAAAAGAAAACCTGCTCATCGGCGACCGCACCGCCGAAGAGGTCAAGATAAAAGTCGGCGCGGCCGTTATCAACGAGCCCGACGACGTGCGCGAACTCTCGGTGCGCGGGCGCGACCTTATCAACGGTTTGCCCAAAACGGTGACGATGACCAGCGAGGACGTGGTCGCGGCGCTTGAAGAGCCGTTGCAGCGCATCGCCGAGTCGGTGCGGCGGGTGCTCGAGCACGCTCCGCCCGAACTCGTCGCCGACGTTATCGACCGCGGTATTATCATGACCGGCGGCGGCTCGTTGTTAGCGAACTTCGACACGCTGCTGCGCAAAACGACCGGCATCCCCGTCGTCGTCGCGGACAACGCCGTCGACAGCGTCGCCCTGGGCACGGGTCAAGCCCTGGAGATGCTCGGCGTGCTGCGCGAGGCGCTCATCTCGGACAAGTTCTTGCGGCGCTGAGTTCAATCGCCGACGTGCGGTAGCATGGGCACGTGAAACGTTTTTGGCGCTTTTGTCTGTTCGGAACCCTGGCGGTCGCCGCGTCGCCCGCTTTTGCAACCACTTTTCCCTTGTCGGACCTGCGACCGGGCTTGACGGGTTACGGGCTCACCGCCGGTCCCGGCAACGTCGTCGAGCGCTTCGGAATTGAGGTCTTGGGTCTGCAGGCGGACACCGGCCTGGGGTTTCCGGTGGTGCTGGTGCAGGCCTCGGGCGACTTTATCACCGCCTCGGGCGGGGTCGCCGCCGGGATGAGCGGCAGCCCGGTGTACTTGTCCTTAAACGGTGAGGACGCGCTGCTGGGCGCTGTCGGCTACGTGTTCCCGAGCAGCGACCACAGTCTAGCGCTCGTCACACCCATCGCGACGATGCAAGAGGCGACGACCGCGGACTTTGTTCCGTTCGGCCGGGAGCGGTTCGCCGGACTCGGCGCGGCCGTCCCGGTGCGCACCCCGCTGTTGCTGTCGGGCGTGAGCGAACGGGCGAGCCGGAGGGTCGCGCCCCTGTTTCAGGCCGCCGGTCTCGAGGTAGTGCCGGTGCAAACGGGCGGTGGCGGTTTCGACGAGGGCGAGTACCGGCTCGAGCCGGGCAGCGCCGTGAGCGTCCAACTCGTCCGTGGCGACGTCACCGTGGCGGCGGTCGGCACGGTGACGAGCGTCGAACAGGACACGGTATTGGCCTTTGGACATCCGCTCTTGAACGCGGGCGCGGTCTCGTTCGCGTTCGCGCCCGCGTTTGTCTCCTACATCGTGCCGAGCGACGTCGTGCCGTTCAAGCTCGCCGACAGCGGCAAAACGGTGTTGGGTACGATTTTACAAGACCGACCCGCCGCCATTGCCGGACGCTTAAACGAAACGCCCGACCTGCTCCCGGTCACCCTCACCCTGGACGGGCCGGGGGGCACGACGGCCAAGGCGTTTGAAATCACCAGAGACGAACGCTTTTACGCGCCGCTTCTCGCCACCGCGACTTTGCAACTGCTCGACGAAGCGCGCGCGCAAGTCGGCGCGGGCACGGTCGACCTCGCCTGGGACATCACGCTGCAAGACGGCGTCAAGCTGCGCGTGCTCGAGCAAGTCAGCGACCCCGACGACGTCGCCTCGGCGGCGGCGGGGTTGGCGGCGACGCCGCTCGCCGTGCTGGCCGGCAACATCTTCGAAGCGCCCGACGTCCAAAGAGTAGCCGTCAGGCTCAGTTTCGAAGACGACCAGCGCACCGCCGAAATTATCGAGGTCATAGCCGACAGCGAAACGCTTCAACCGGGTCAACCCTTCAACGTCCACGTGCGTTTGCAACCTTACCGGTCCCCGCCCGTGGTGGAAAACCTGAGCCTTTACTTTCCTAAAGACGCTACCGGCGACCTCACCGTGACCTTTCGCGGCGGCCTCACAGCGCCGGAAAACGAAGAAGAGGTCGAAAAGGAAGACGGCAACCCCATTCTGTCCTTCGGCGAACTTTTAGTGGTGCTGCACGACCAGGTCCAGTCGAGCGAACTCGTCGTCGAAACCGAGCTGGACGGGGAGACGGTGCGTTTGGAGCGCCTGACGTTCCCGTACCTCGTCAAGGGTGAAAAAACGCTTTCTGTGACCGTCGGTGAAGAAGACTCGAGCCCCGAAGAAACCGCCCCCGACGACACCGTCCCGGCCGAACCCGTGCCCGCACCGGACGAGCTTTTGCCCGACCCCAGCCCCGATCCGGTGCCGCCGCTCGAGCCTAGCCCGTGACCCCGCACGACGCTCAAGCTTTGAGCGATTTTTTGGGCGGTCGTCTTGTCGGCGAAAATCGCTCTGTGGCTACCCTGCGCCCACCTGAGAAACCCACGCCGGACGCCGTCGTCGTCCTCGGCACTCGAGCCGAGGCGGAAATCTTGAGCGACGCCGAGGTCGCCGTGCTCGTGGTGCCCGGCACGCTGCAGTTCGACTTTTTACACCCGCTCATCCGCGTGACAGACACCCGGCTCGCGCTGGCGCGACTTTCAACACTCTTCGACGAGCGCCCGAGGGTGGCCGAGGGAATTTGCTCGAGCGCTACCGTCCATGACACCGCCCTGCTCGCCGAGGACGTCCACCTGGGCGCGGGCGTGGTCGTCGGGGCGGGCGCGCGCCTGGGCCGCGGCACGCGCGTCGGGCCGGGCTGCGTGTTAGGCGCAGGCGCGCGCGTGGGCGAAGACTGCACGCTGCACGCAAACGTCACGCTTTACGACGGCGTGACGCTGCACAGTCGGGTAACGCTCCACAGCGGCGTGGTGGTCGGCGCGGACGGTTTCGGCTACGCGCGGGGGGAGCGCGGCGCGGTCAAGATTCACCACCTGGGCGGCGTGGTGTTGGAAGACGACGTGGAAGTCGGCGCGAACACGTGCATCGACCGGGGCACCCTGCAGAACACCCGCGTCGGCGCGCGCAGCAAAATCGACAACCTCTGCCAAATTGGGCACAACGTAACCATCGGGCCGGACTGTTTGATAGCGGGCACGGTCGGCATCGCCGGGAGCACGGTGTTGGGCGCGCGCGTTACGGTCGGCGGCTCGGCGGGCATCGGCGACCACCTCAACATCGGCGACGACGCGCGCGTGGCGGGCCGGGCGGGCGTCATCAAAGACATCCCGGCCGGGGAAACCTGGGCGGGCTTTCCGGCGCGGCCCCACAGGGCGTGGCTGCGGGGGTTGTACTTGCAGGGCAAGCTCGAGACCCTGTGGCAAGCTTTTAGAGAAAATCGTGGTTAGCGGCCACGCCCTGCACAGCGGCGTGTTTTGCGAGGTGCGCTTTCACGTCGAAGAAGGGCCGGTGCGTTTTGTCCGCAACGGCACGAACGTCGAAGCGACCCTGCAAAACGTGACCAGCACAGAACGTTGCACGACTTTGAGTTACGACGGAGAAAGTGTCACGCTGGTCGAACACCTGCTGGCCGCGCTCCACGTGCGCGGCTGGTGGCGCGGCCTCGTCGTCGAGGCGAGCGCCGCCGAACTGCCGATTTTGGACGGCTCGAGCGCGCCGTGGCTGCCCGAACTCGACGCCCTCGGCCCGCCGCCCGCACCGCCGCCGCCCTTGGAAATCACTGAGGATTTGGGGCTCGAGCTGAACGGCAGCCGCTTGAGCGTGTCGCCGGGCGAGCCCTCACTTTACGTTGAGGTAGCCTACGACCACCCGGCGCTGCGGCGGCAAAGCTGGCAGGGAGACGCGGGCCGCTACAGCGAACTTTTAGGGGCGCGGACCTTCGGTTTTTTAGGCGACTTCGAAAGTTTGCGCCGCGCCGGGCTCGTTGCGCACGCGACGCTGGAAAATGCTATCGTTTACGCAGAGGGGGGACCGCTCACGCCGCTCAGAAGCGTGGACGAGCCTGTTAAACACAAAGCCTTAGACCTGTTGGGGGATATGTTCTTGCTAGGCCGACCGCTTCACGGCAGCCTTTGCGCTGTCAAAGGCTCCCACACCAGCCACGTTGCTTTCGCACGGCGGCTCCGGGCTCATCTCCAGCTCGAGACCCCATGAAACGAACTTCATGAAACGCCTCAGGGTCGGCGTCGTCGGTGCAGGCGTGATGGGCAAACATCATGCCAACATCTACGCCGCGCTGCCCCATGTCGACCTCGTCGCCGTCGCCGACCCGGACCCCACACAACGCCGTGAAATGAGCGACCGTTACGCCGTCGAAACCTACCCGGACGCCGAAACGCTGCTGAGCCATGCCCGCTTGGACGCGGTGAGCATCGCCGCGCCGACGAGCCTGCATTACCGCCTCAGCAAGCGTTTTTTAGAAGCGGGTGTTCACGTTTTGGTCGAAAAGCCGGTCGCCACCGACATGTTCCAGGCCAAAGCCCTCATAGGCTTGAGCCGCGAGCGCGGGCTCGTGCTGCAAGTCGGGCACATCACCCGGTTTTACAAGGCGGTCGACCTGCTCAAAGAACAGTCACGGCGGCCCTACCTCATCGAAGCGCGGCGGCTCACCCCTTACGCCCGCATCAAAGACGCGGGCGTCATTTTGGACCTGATGATTCACGACATCGACATCGTGCTGAGTTTGGTGAGCAGCGAAGTCAAAAGCGTCAGCGTGTCGGGCCACGTCCTGAACGGCAGCCCCTTTGAAGACGTGGCGGCGGCGCAAATCGTCTTTGAAAACGGCTGTATCGCCCGCTTTTTGGCGAGCCGCGTCGCCCCCGACGCCGAGCGCACCCTCGTCGTCGCCGAGGCCGAGCAGACCCTGCGCTTGGACTTCGCCAAAGAGCCGCACACCGAGATGGCCGTCTATAAACCGCTCCACGACGAGACCGGCAACGGCCACGTGCAAGTCGACGTGCGCAGCGTGTACGAGGACAACCCGCTCCGCAAGGAACTCGAGCACTTTTTAGCCCGCATCCGCACCGGCGCGCCGCCGGTGGGCACCCCTGAGGACGACCTGCGCTCGCTCAGTTTGGCGACGCAGTTGATTGAGAAGTTGGAAGTCACGCGGACGGCGCAGTTGGTGTGAGGGATATTCATGATTGTAGCTCACTACGATTAAGGATGATATTTGTTAGCTAAAAAGCGAAAACAGCACTACGTCTGGCGGCATTATCTTAAAGCCTGGTCAGACGAAGATGGGCTTATCTGCTGCTTAAGAGAAGGTAAGATTTTCAGATCAAACCCGATGGGGATTGCCCACAGCAGAGACTTCTACAGACTCAGAGAGTTAACCCCTCGCGAAATTGAGCTGGTGAAATTGGCCTTCGTTGATAATTCTCCTGAACATTTGAAGGATATTAATAGCGATTGGATAAAAATTTTTGGCAGCGTTTTTGAATTTCGAAAGTGTTTAGAAGTACATGAAATGTTGGATGAGGAGTGGAATGAGTTTTTAGACATTGTAGTGAACAATCTTGAGGAAGAACTTCACGCTGATGTTGAAACGAATTCAGTTAGGTACTTAGCTTCTTTAGTGGAAGAAGATACTTCTTTCGTTACTAGCCATGAATACATGAATTTTCTTGTTTTCTTGATTTTGCAGTACGTTCGGACAAACAAAGTCAAAACCAATTTTTTGTCTGCTGTACACGGTGTTATTCCAAACATAAATGTAGAAGCTGTTTGGAGCGTTTCCAAACATATTTTTGCAACGAATTTTGCATGGAACTTATATTCCAAACGAGAAAAGATGAAACTATACTTGCTTAGAAACACGACATCCGCTGAGCTTATTACTGGTGACCAACTAGTGGTTAACACTTACGCAACTGACACAGAAAAATATCAACCTGTAGATGATCTGGAGCTGTATTACCCTATTACGCCAAGGTTGGGAATACTTATAACTGATCAGTTATCCTTGCGGAACGGTGAGATTTTAGAGCTAAATGAAGACGATGTTGCAGTGTACAATCATCATATTTTTCAGAATGCACACGACCAAATTTATAGCCTTTCACGAGTTTCGTTAGAGAAGTTAATGTAAATCAAAACGCAACTAGGCACTGCAAGAGTTCACCTCCCGACCCGCCCGGCCCGAATGCTAGACTGACCCCCATGACCACCCGACCCCAAACCGTCGACATCCGCGCGCTGTTGCCGCACCGTTACCCGTTTTTGATGGTGGACGCCTTTGTTTCGCAGCAGGGCGACAGTTTCGAATGTGTCAAAAACGTGAGTTTCAACGAGCCCTTTTTTCAGGGCCACTTTCCCGAAGAACCGGTGATGCCGGGGGTGCTGATTCTCGAGGCCCTAGCCCAAGCCGCCGCCGTGGGTCTGGCGGTGCGTGAGGGTGCGTTCGACAAGCGCGTCGGCTACTTCGTCGGCATCGACGCCGCCAAGTTCACGCGGAAAGTCGTGCCGGGCGACCGTTTGCGCTTAACCGGCGACATTTTGCTCTATCGGCGCAGGCTTTACAAAGTGGCGACTAAGGCTCTTGTGGGTGACGAGCTGGCCGCCGAAGCGCAACTGGCGTTCGTGTTCGCGGAGTAGCGTGCCGGTGCTGCCCCGCATCCACGCCAGCGCCTCGGTGAGTTCGCAAGCGCGGCTCGCCGACACGGTAACGGTCGGGCCGAACGTGGTGGTAGAAGATGACGTGGTCGTCGAGGACGGCGTCACGCTGCTGGCGGGCACGGTGCTCCACGCGGGCAGCCGGGTCGGGCCGGGGTGCCGTTTGGGACCTTACGCAGTGGTCGGCGGCGAGCCGATGGACACTGCGTTCCGGGGTGAAACGAGTTACGCCGTGCTGGAAGCGAATACCGTGCTGCGCGAGTTCGCCACGGTTCACCGCGCGACCGGCGAAGGCGAGGTGACGCGGGTCGGCGCGGACACGCTCGTCATGAGTTACGCGCACGTGTCGCACAACACGCGGGTCGGGCGAGGTTGTGTGCTGACCACAGGCGTGCAGCTCGGTGGACACAGCGAAATCGGCGACTTCGCGGTGCTCGGCTCAGGCGCGCTGCTGCACCAGTTTTGCCGTGTCGGAACCCACGCCATGTTCGGCGCGGGGAGCGCGACGAACCAGGACGTGCTGCCCTTCAGCTTGGCGCGCGGCAACCTGGCAGCGCACTACCGGCTCAACCGGGTGGGGCTGGAGCGGCGCGGTATTGTTGGCGAGCGTTACAAAAACCTCGAGCACGCCGTCCGCGCCTTCCGAAAACGCGACTGGGCGACCCTCGAAGCGTTGGCCGAGACGAGCGACGACGTGCGGACGATGCTCGAGTTCAAACAAACCTCCAAACGTGGTTTATGCTCTTTCGTGTGAGGTCGAACGCCACGTCGCACTTTCCCCTCGGTACCCGGTACCCGGTTACTCACCCCTGACCCGTGCAGGCCCTCCTAGTCGCCAACGGCCCCGGCGAACTCTACGCCTGGGCGCAGCCCGTGTTGCGTACCCTCCGGCGGCTCCGGCCCGAGCTTGAAATAGCCGTCGTCATCGCCCCCGACCAGTTCTCGAGCGGGGCCGAGGCCGCCACGGCGCGCGGTTTCGGCGCGGACGTGGTGGTGCCGCCGAGCGCGTTCGTCAAGTTTTTGGCGACAGGCCGAACGCCCGCAGGTTTGGGGGGCGAACGCGGCTTCGTGCTGAGCTTGGGCGGCAACTTGAGAATGGCGCTGAGACTCGCTCGGGCCCTGAAGTATTCCGCTTACCGCTACGGCTTCGTCCCAACATGGGACAAGCGTTTGCAGCGCCTGTTCGTCCACGATGAGGCCGCAGAGCGCAAGGCGCGCCGCCGCGGTGCGCCCCCGGAACGGCTCGAGCGTGTGGGCAACCTGGTGGCGGACGCCGTGGCGGGGGCTGAGACGGCGCAGCCCGCCGGACATCCTCACGTCGTCTTGCTCACCGGCACGCGCGACGCGATGTCGGCGCTCCTCATCCCGTTTATGCTCGGGACGGCCGACCGCTTGGGGGGGGCGTTTCCGGGGGCGAGCTTCGTGTGGCCGGTAAGTCCGCTCCTCAAACCCGAAACCGTGCGCGACGGGATTGCCGGCGTTCAAAAAGAGGTTTTGGGCGGCGTCTCGAGCCAGCGCGACGGGAACCGCGTTATCACGCCGAGCGGCGTCAGCGTCTGCCTCGTGCCCGAACACCTGCGCTACGCACACATGCGCGCGGCCGACTTTGCCCTGACCATTCCCGGCACGAATACTTTAGAGCTGGGCATTGCCGGGGTGCCAAGCCTCGTCCTGTTGCCGATGAACAAGCCCGAAGTCATTCCCCTGGAGGGCGTCGGGCAGTGGCTCGGCATAATTCCCGTCGTGGGCAAGTACGTTAAGCGCTACTCTGTCAAGCTGTTCGTGGAGGGTTTGGACGTGCCGGTATCGCTGCCGAACCGCTTCGCAGGCGAGGAGTTGATGGTGGAAATGAAGGGCAAACTCGACCCGGGGATGGTCGCGGAGCGGGCCACCGCCCTCCTGAACGACCCCCAGGACTTGCCGCGCCGCCGCGAACGGCTCGCCGCCACCATGCCGAAGCCCGGCGCGGCGGAACGGCTGGTGACAAGTATTCTGGGAGACTTCGCGTGAACTCCTTGCTGTTTCCGCGCAGCCCAACCGCGCTAGGGGGGATGCTGGCGGCCCTGTTCAACGCCGCGCTGCGGGTAGCGCTCGTGCCGCTGTTCGTCACGCCGGTGTTCGACAGGGTGCTCGTAGGGCACGACCTGTCGGCCTGGCCGCGGCTGCTCGCCACGGGCGCGGGTCTGGCACTCGTTGGCGCGGGGGCGCTGTTCGCGCAAGACGCCCTCCTCGGCAGCGCCGCCGCACAGGTCACGGCAACCTGGCGGGAGCGGCTGTACACCGCGTTGTTGCAACTGCAACCCGGTAAGTTGCCCGGCACCAGCGGCGGCTTAGCGAGCCGCATCCTCACCGACCTGAAAGACGTCGAAACGTACTACCAGTTCGGCCTCGGCACGCTTGTCGCTGAAACGCTGACCCTGGTGGGCATCTTTGCGGTGTTGTTCGTCTACAACCCTGCGGCCACGCTTGTGCTCTTGGGCCTCGGCATGCCGCTCGTGGCGGTGTTGGCGTGGCTCGGGCAAAGGCTCGAGCGCACCACCACCCATGCCCAGGAGGGCACCGAGGCGGTCGGCGCACACTTGCAAGAGGGTTTGCGTCACCACGCGGTCGTGCGCGCCTTTGCAGCGCTGCCCTTTATGACCGGGCGCTTTGAAGCGGCCAACCGGGCCACGCGCCGGGCGAACGTGCGGCGCAGCGTGCTGGCCTCATTCCAAACGCCGCTGTCGCAGGTTTTGGTGTTCGCGGCCGTCGCGGTGCTGGTAGCGTTTTTAGCCACCAGCGCCGCGCAGGACCGGATGACGACCGGCGAGGTTGCGGCTTACCTCGTGCTCGTGCTGTTGCTCGCCACCCCGGCGCAACTCTTGCCCAAAGGCTACGCGCTTCTGGTTCAGGCGAGCGCCGCGCGGCGCAGGTTGTACGAACTCCTCGGCACGCCGCCGACGGTGGCGAAGATATCTCTAACCAAGACGGCTTCGAGGTGGAACGGGCTCGAGCTTGACCGCGTAACCTTCGCCTATCACGAGGTTCCCGTGTTGCAGGACATCACCTTGAGGCTGCCCCCCCACGGTTTAGTCGCGCTCGTGGGTGAGTCGGGCAGCGGCAAGACGACGCTGTTGCAAATTCTGCTGGGCTTTTTGGAGCCGGATGCCGGGAGCGTCTACCTAAATGGAGAGGTCCTCGCCACCCTACCCGAAGCCGAACTGCGCGCGCGCGTCGGCTATGTCCCGCAGACGACCGACCTGCTGCGCGGCAGCGTGCGCGACAACCTCTTGCTAGGCCGTGACGTTGCGGACGAGGTTTTGTGGTCGGTGCTGGAGGTAACGGGTTTAGCTGCAATGGTGCGCGGCCTCGTCGGCGAGTTGGACTATGTTTTGAAAGAAGACGGCGTCGGCCTGTCGGGCGGGCAAAAACAGCGCCTGGCGGTGGCTCGAGCGCTCCTCAGCGAACCGGACTTGTTGCTGCTGGACGAGCCGAGCGCCAACCTGGACACGGACAGCGAGCGCGCACTCGTCGCCACCTTGCAGCGCGAGGCCGAGCGGCGGCTGGTGCTGGTCGTGGCTCACCGCCCGGCCCTGGTCGCGGCGGCGAGTCGGGTGCTCGAGCTGCGCGGCGGCCGTCTGTTTGAACGCACCGGAGTCACCCTTTGACTTACAATCTTTCTGTTTACGACCACCCCGACCTCTACGACGCCCAGTACGCCCACTACCGCGAGGACCTGCCGTTTTACACGCGCACGGCTGAGGACTACGGCGGTCCGGTCTTGGAACTCGGGGCCGGCACCGGGCGCGTCACCGCGGCGCTGGTGCGCGCCGGTCACGAAGTTGTCGCCGTGGACTCTTCCAGCGCGATGCTCGAGCGGGCCGCGACGCGGTTGAGAGAGGCGGACTTGCTCGAGCGTGTGACCCTCGTTCAGGCCGACATGCGGAGTTTAAAACTCGGGCAGCACTTTCCCCTCGTCCTCGCGCCGTTCAACACCCTCATGCACCTGTACACCGTGCCCGACCAAGACGCGGCGCTCTCAGCGGTGCGGCGGCACCTGGCCCCGGGTGGCGCGTTCGCCCTCGACCTTTACAACGTTTTCGAGCCGAACCTGGGCGTTATGGGTGTCGTGCGACAGGAAGCCGAATGGCGCGGGGTCGGCGGCGCGAACGCCGAGCTGTTTTTGGTGCAGCACCACGACCGGGACGAGCAAGTTTTGGAGTCTCGCTATTACCTTGATACGGTGGGCGAGGACGGCGGCTTGACGCGGCGGACGGCCCTGTTGAAGCAGCGTTATTACACGCGCTTCGAACTCGAGCACGCCCTCTCGCGGGCCGGGTTTACACAGCTACAGGTTTACGGAGGTTTCGACAAACGCCGCTACAGCCACGACGCGTCGCATCTCGTCGTGGTTGCAAGGTAACTCGCTCAGGCTTTGGCTCTACGCTTGTCTTGACGGATGTCTTGGCGGCGCGCAACGCGTTCGTCCTCGAGCGCACGCGCCTCGTGCTTGGTTATGCCGTGATTTTTTGCGTCGTAGTTGACGTAAGCCGCGTCGTCGGCGAAGTAACTGCAGCGACACACAAACTCGTCCTCGAGCAAGCGCAAAGAATTTGGTTTCAGGGCCATGTAAAAGTATACAAACATTTGTGGCCGCTGTGGTGAGAGGGTCCGAAAACGAACGGCGGCTCACCTGCGTTCGTCATTCCGAGCGCTAGCGAAAGAATCTCCCGGCAGTATGGTAAAAGCGAGATTCTTTCACTTCGCTTTGCTACGTTCAGAATGACAGAAGGATGTTCAGCGCCATCTTCTCTTCAGTATCACTTCAAAAGGGGCCGGAGCACAATAGCTCGAGTCCGAAACTTGCTTTATCCGTTGCGGCGCATATATTATCAGGCTTTGCCGCCGCGAAAGGGTAAACATGGACTTGACCGTTGTCGAAAGCCTCAAAGGAAGAGATTTTCTGTCGCTCGCCGACCTTACGCCTGACGAGTTCGGCGGGTTGTTAGAAAGCGCGCTCCAACTCAAACGAGCTTGGAAAGAAGGGGAACGGCCCGCGCCGCTGCGCCACAAAACCCTCGCCATGATTTTCGAAAAGCAGTCGTTGCGCACCCGCTCGACCTTCGACATCGCCATGTACCAGCTCGGCGGGCACTCGGTGTTGCTCAGTCAGAACTACATCGGTTGGGGCGTGCGCGAGACGATTAAAGACGTGGCGCACAATTTGGAGCGCTGGGTCGAGGGCATCATGGCGCGCACCTATGGGCACAAAACGCTGCTAGAACTCGCAGAGCACGCCGACGTGCCCGTCATCAACGGGCTGTCCGACCTGCTCCACCCGTGCCAACTCACGGCGGACTACTTAACCATGAAAGAGACGTTTGGCGAGCTGGCAGGTCTCAAGATTGTATTCGTCGGCGACGGCAACAACGTCGCCAACTCGCACGTCAACGCGGCTGCCCTGAGCGGCGCGCACCTCACCGTTGCTTGCCCGGAAGACTTCGACCCGGACGCGGGCGTGCTGGCGGCGGCTCGAGCCGCAGGCGCGCACGTCGACATCGACCGCGACCCGCGCGCGGCCGCCGCGGGCGCGGACGTTCTCTACACCGACGTGTGGATTTCGATGGGCCAGGAAGAGGACACCGAGCGCCGCCGCGAGGCGTTTGCGGGTTATACCGTCACGCCCGAGTGGTTCGAAGATTTATCCCCCCGCGGTGTCTTCATGCACGACCTGCCCGCCCACTACGGCGAGGAATGTACCGAAGCGGCCGTCTACCACGAACGCTCCCGCGTCTTCGACCAGGCCGAGAACCGGCTCCACGCGCACAAGGGCATTCTGTTTCAACTTTTGGGCGACGGGGTACATTAGAGGCATGGCGCTTCTCCGTGTCGGCATTTTGGGCGCAAGCGGCTACGGCGGGGCCGAACTCGTCCGCCGGTTGCTGAACCATCCGCAAGTGGAGGTGACGGCGCTGGGCTCGAGACAGTACCTCGGCCAGTGCGTCGAGAGCGCCTGGCCGCAACTTGTCGGGCGTTTGGAACACCTCACGTTTCAGGACAATGACGAGGTTATTGAGAACTGTGACGTGGTGTTTTGCGCTACCCCGCACGGCGCGACCGCGCCACTCGTAAAACAGGCGCTCGACGCAGGCAAAGAGGTCATCGACCTGTCGGCGGATTTTCGTTTGCCTATGGCCGTGTACGAGGAATGGTACGGCCCGCACCCGCACCCGGAGCTGTACGAACTGGCCCGGTACGGACTCGTCGAACTGCACCGGGACGAGCTTGCAGACGCAGCACTCGTGGCGGTGCCGGGCTGCAACTCGAGCGCCGCCATCTTAGCTCTAGCGCCTCTCGCCGCTGCCGGGCTGCTCGGGCCGGACGTCGTCGCCAACGTCATCACGGGCGTGTCGGGGGCGGGGCGCGCCCCCGCACTCGGTTTTCACTTTGCCGAAGCGAACGAAAACACCAAACCCTACAAGGTGGCAGGCACGCACCGGCACACCGCCGAAATCGAACTTACGCTGGGGCGTTTGCAACAGCGGGGCAAACGCCTTACAACCCACCGCGAAGCTCAAACTCACACGGTCAGTTTCAACCCGCACCTCGTCCCGATGACGCGCGGTATTTTGGCGACGTGTTATACCAAACCCCAGCACGCGCCGAGCGAGGAGGCGTTGCTCGAGCTGTACCACAGTTTCTACGAGGAGGAACCGCTAGTGAGTTTTCAAGAGGACCTGCCGCAAACCAAAGCCGTCTACGGCAGTGACCGCACCGTGGTGAGCGCGCGCGTCGACAAGCGGAGCGGACACGTCGTCGCCTTCGCGGCGCTCGACAACTTGGGCAAGGGCGCGGCGGGGGGCGCGGTTCAGGGGTTCAACGTCGTTCACGGTTTTGAAGAAACGCAAGGCCTCGTCCTGAACGGAACATGGCCGTGAAGCTGCCGCAAGGCTTTCAAGCTGCGGGCGTCACGGCGGGCCTGAAAGCTTCGGGCAAGCCCGATTTGGGCGTGATTGTCTCCCAAACGCCGCTCGTGTGGGCGTTCACGTCTACCGAGAACCGGCTCAGGGCGGCGTGCGTCTCGCGCAACCGGGCGCGCTACAGCAGCGACCGGCTCGTTCACGGCGTCGTCGTCAACAGCGGCAACGCCAACTGCGCCACGGGCGAAGCGGGCATTTGGGACAACGAGGACTTTGCCGCCATGAGCGCCGGCAGCCTCTCTCTCGGCCGGGCGCAAGACCTGCTCACGGCCAGCACCGGGGTGGTGGGTCAGCGCTTGCCGGTGGACATCCTCAAAAAAGCCCTGCCGAGCCTACGCTCGGCACTCACCGACACCTCGGACGGTTTTGCGCAGGCGATTTTGACGACCGACTTGGTGACCAAACAGGTCGAGGTCGAACTGCCCCGCGGGGGCCGCATCGTCGGCGTCGCCAAGGGGTCGGGCATGATTCACCCGAACATGGCGACGATGCTCGGGTTCGTGATGACCGACGCGGTCGTTTCACAAGCCGACTTGCGTGCGTTTTGGCCGGACATCGTGCGGCGCAGTTTCAACCAAACTACGGTAGACGGCGACACCTCGCCCAACGACATGGCAGTCGTTTTTTCCAGCCGCCAAGTGACGGTGCCGCCCGAGGCGTTGTTCGAAGGCCTGGGTCAAACCGCTACCCAACTGGCCAAGATGATTGCCCGCGACGGCGAAGGCGCGACCAAACTTTTGAACGTCCGCGTTACGGGGGCGCGCAACGACGAAGAAGCCAGAAAAGCCGCTCGAGCCGTCGCGAGAAGCCCGCTGGTGAAGTCGGCCGTCCACGGCAACGACCCTAACTGGGGCCGCGTCTTGACCGCCATCGGTTATTCGGGGGCCATCATGAACGCGGCCGGGGTCCAGATTTGCCTGCAAGGCTTCAGCGTTTACCGGGGCGAGCCTTTGGCGTTCGACAAGTGGACCATGTCGGAAGCGATGAAGTCCGAAGAGGTGTTGATAGAGGCCGACCTTGCCGCCGGCGAGGGCAGCGGCGAGGCTTACGGCTGCGACCTGTCGGCGGAGTACGTGCGCATCAACGCGGACTACACGACGTAGAAAAAACGGAGGCAAGAAACATCAGCCAAAACAGAAACACCGGTTCAGGCGGCGGTAGGCCATTTTAGGAAAGTTGTAAAGCTGCTCGGATGCCCGCCTCCACTACCGCCAACGCGTGAGGCGACAAGGCTCCCAGGTGCTCGGTCAGCTTGGCACGGTCAAGCGTTGTGATTTGATGGCACGCGACGCTCGCTTGGGCGAGACCGGCTTCTCCTGCGGGGACGGGCACGGCGGTGGGTCCGCGCTGTCTTTGCGCTGCGGAGGTGGATAGTGGCACCACGATGACGGAACGCCAGGTCGGTGTCTCGTTGAAGGCGTCGTGAGAGAGAACGATGACGGGACGCCGCCCACGCTGCTCCGAACCGGAACGGGGCTGCAAATCAGCCCAGTAAACGTCGCCGCGCTTCAAACGGCGTCGTCCAGTACCTCGAGCGCGGCTGCTTCCAAGTCTTTGTCGAGGTCCAGGCTCGTTCCGGCAGTGGTCGCGGCATAGGTCATAATTTGGCGGTGCAGTTCGACCTCGCGCTCGAGCGCCGGATAGGACGCGGCGCGGCGCTCGAGCAAAAAGCTGGCAAAGTCGTACACCTGCGCTTGCAGTTCAGGTGGTAAGCGGTCGATCAGCGCGTGAAGCCCAGACGTAGTCATACGTCTATTGTAGAGCACGCAGCAAACAAACCCAATGCGTGCTGCGCACTTTATGTCTTTCCTCTTTTCCCTTTTTACTTCCGCCTGTTCGCAATATGTATCGCCATCCCGTGCGCCGCCTCGGCCGCTTCCATAAAACTCTCGGCGATGGTCGGGTGGGCGTGCTGGGTCAGCGAGATGTCCTCCAGCGTCGCGCCCATCTCAATCGCGAGGGCGGCCTCGGCGACCATGTCCCCGGCGCTCGGGCCGACCATGTGGAAGCCCAAAAGCAGGTCGGTCTCCTCGTCGCCGATGACCTTGACGAGTCCTTCGTTCGTGCCGAGGGTCGTCGCACGGCCCGAGGCGCTCAGCGGGAACTTGCCGACGCGGATTTTGTGGCCCGCTTCCTTAGCTTCTTCCTCGGTCATGCCGACCGAGGCGAGTTCGGGACTTGTATAAATCACGCTCGGGACGATGGTGTCATAGGCCGAGGGCTTGCCCGCCGCGTGTTCGGCGGCGACGAGGCCTTCTTTCATCGCCTTGTGCGCCAGCAGCGGCGGACGCGCCACGTCGCCGATGGTGTAGATGTGGTCCAGGTTCGTCTGCATGTGGTCGTTGGCAGGCGGGACGTAACCGCGGCCGTCGACCTCGACACCGATGTCTTCTAGGCCCAAACCCTTGCCCCTCGGGCGGCGACCGACCGCGACGAGAAGTTTGTCCACGGTGACCGTTTCTTGCTTGCCGTCTTTGTCCTCCAAGACGACCTCGATGCCCTTTTTAGTTTTCTTCTGGCTCACGGCCTTGGTGCCCGTTTTGATGGTGATGCCGCGTTTTTCAAACGACTTGTGCAGCTCTCTGGCCGCGTCCGGGTCGCTGGCCGGGACGATGCGGTCCAGCAACTCGACCACGGTCGTCTCACTGCCGAGCGCGTTGTAGATGTCGCAGAACTCCAAACCGATGGCGCTGCCGCCGATTGCCATAAAGCGCTTCGGCACCTCGCTCATGACGAGCGCGCCCGTGCTGCTGACGATTGCCTCGCCGTCGGTCTCGAAACCGGGAATTTCAATCGGCTCCGAGCCGACCGCGACGATGAACTTTTCCGCGGTGTAACTTTTGTCGCCCACCTTGATGGTGTTTTTGTCGGTGAAAACAGCTTCGCCCTCGAGCAGGTCCACCTTGTTGCCCTTGAAAAGCATCTTCACGCCGCCCGTCATCTTGGCGACGACGCCGCTTTTCCATTTTTCGACCTGTTTGATGTCCACCTTGGGCTCGCCAAAGTCAATTCCGTACTCCTTGGCGTGTTTCGCCCCGCGCAGGTCTTCGGCGACGTGGAGCAGGGCCTTGGTGGGGATGCAACCGACGTTCAGGCACACCCCGCCGACATACTCTCGTTCGACACAGGCCGTTTTCAACCCGAGCTGGGCGGCGCGGATGGCCGCGTGGTAGCCGCCCGGCCCCGAGCCCACGACAATCAAGTCATAGTCCATGACGTTCCTCCATACCCCCAGTTTAACCCGCAGGGTCTGCGGCCGAGGAGCGCGCAACACGCAATGCCGCGGCTACCGCGAAGACGCTCAAGTCACGAAAATGGGTTCGTCTTTGCGAGCGCAGCGCGGCAATCCCAAGCGCCGAGACTCGTCTGGCAGCGCTTTGCGTGAGGCTGCCTCAGTGCTAGGTTTCAGTGCAAGGTTGCCTCAATGCTTTCCACTCCCTCGCAATGACTGTACAAACTGACTTTGTGGCTGAGCGGCGCACAACACACGGACCGCGCGCCTAGTTGCTCACACTTTTTACAAAACTGTGAAAACCCTTATCCCCCAACCGGGGGATTACATGGTCTTTTGGTTTCAAGTAGGGTGACGGGTGAGTAGGTGGCGAGTCTACCGGTTTGGGGCCGAACGTTGAAAAACTCAGGGGTTACGCTGCTGGAACTGCTTATCGTCTTGGCGATGCTCGGCATTTTTTTTGCCATCGGCGCGGTCACCCTGCCGCGGGACAAGTTCGCCGTGTCCCAGGCGGCGAAGGGGTTGGCTCGAGACTTTCAGGCCGCCCGCTTCGAAGCCATCAGCCGCAACTGGTTCGTCGGGCTGCACTTAGACCCTGCGACCAACAGCTACCTCATCTACTGCGACAATCCCGTCAATGGCACAATCGGCAACATTATCACTGACTGTCGAGACCCGGACTTCGACCCTTTCGACAAAGCTTCCAACAAACAGTACGACGCGGGCAGCGATGTCGTTTTAAAAACCGTGACCCTGTCGAACGACTACGGCAGCCTCGTCAAGCTCGTGCCCGCCAACTATTCGGCCACGGTTTTCGACCCGCGGGGCAACGTCTACAACGCCGCCAACAAGACGATACAGCTCAGCAACGCGCGGGGCGGCTACGTCCAAAAAGTCATCCTGAGCCAACAAGGAAGGGCGCGCATCGAATGAGGCGAGACGGTCTCACGCTCACTGAGGTCTTGGTCGCGCTGGTCGTCATCGCGGTTGCGTTTATGGCGCTGGCGAGCGTGCAACTCTCGAACCTGAGTGTGACCAGAGAATCGACGCAAGTCTCGACAGCCACACAGTACGCAAACGATTTCTTAGAGGAGAAGACGCGCGAAGTTTTCAAAAAAACAGGCGCAGGATACGCGATTTCAGACTTTTACGCGTGTCCTGACACCACGGCCGTCACCTGCAGCTTTTCGGAGACGAAGGACCCTTACACGCTTACCGTGAACTTCACAGGCTTGTACCGAGAACCCACCGGCGCAGAAACGCGGACGGTGGACGAGTACCTGAACGAAGGCCTTGTCAGGGCGGACGTGGTCGTCACCGGGCCTGCCGAGGTGAGTTTCAGTTCTTACATCAGTTGTTACGACGTGGCTCAAACGACGCAGCTCGAGCCCATCACCGGCGACCCTTGCCAGAAACCTTACGAACCCTGATGCGTGGCGTACCTACCAAAAACGGTTTCACCATCGTCGAGCTGTTGGTCACGGCGTCCATCGTCGGGATTCTTTTAAGCATCGTGAGCGTCTTTTTTTCTCAACAAGCCAACGTCACCCGGCAAACACAGGCCAGCCAAGAAGCGGCCATTAAAGCCCGCATGGTCGCCGAATTGCTGATTCAGGACCTGCAGGTGGCGGGCTCGAGCGTGGTTGTCGACGATAGCAAATCCAAAACGGTTCAGATAGGCTGTTCCGCCGGTGGCGTAAAGAAATGTATCGGCGCACCGGGTGGGGGTGCAGGAACAAAAGACAAAGTTTCGATGACTTATGCCACTTCGCTACGTGACGAGCCGTGCCGAAACGTGAGTTACGACTTCAACGGCAGCACCTGGCGACGCGGCGAAGCTGTTTGTGGCAGCAACATAAACCATCAGCCTTTAGCAAGCAACATCCACAAGCTGAATATCGAGTACACCTGCGCCGACGATGACCCCGCTGTCGACGACCCGGCTATTTGCTACGCCAGAGATAGTTTTCCCCGACAAGCCAAAGTGACGGTGAGAGCGCGCGCAGACGACCTCGACACCGTCGAAGCAGAAGTAGAACTCACAACTACCATGCCCAACCTGAGGTACTGAGGAGCCGTTATGAGAAACCGTCAGGGTTTTATACTCATCACCGTTTTACTCGTTATGGTCGTGGTGGCGCTGCTGGTTGTCGGCACGGCGTTTACAACCCTTGTCAACCGGGGCATCACCGCCAACCAGCAAGGTTCGACCGACGCTTACTACATCGCCAAAGCCGGAGCGGAAAAATATAAGACGGTAGTGTTCCAAACGTACCGGTACTACCTAGGGCACCTTGACAAGTACAGAAGCAACAACGATTTGAAAGACAACTCCGCCTGCGGCAATTTTCTCAGAATCGGTTTGGACCTCAACCGAGATGGGGACCTCGACGACTCAGTAGACCTTAGCGCTGAGGACCTTAGAAAAAAAGACGGTAGAACTCTGGGGCCTTTCAATGAGGGTAACGGCAGCTACACTATAAAGTTTGAACTCGAGGATTCCGGGCGCTACGTTGTTCTGACTTCGGTAGGCCGTGTCGGCCGCTCGCGCTCCACCGTTCGGCTTGTTTTAGAGGCCAGAAACATCAGCCCAATGAGTAACGCACTGTTCGTCGGTGCTGGACAACCTGGCAACATTATTACAGGCGGAGTCAATATTTATGGCAGCGCGTACCTTACAGGTAACGAAACCAACTTTAAAGACAGCAATCCGAATAATGACTATATATTTGACGAGAATAGCAGTTTCGCCGTTCACAACTTTTACGAGAAACCAACACTGACTAACCTGTTCAAAGACAACACCAACGCCAAGGTTGAGGATTTTTTGAAAACCAATTTTCACGTCCAAAGAAACCTTTGTTCTACGCTGAGGGTAAAAAACGCCCGTGTAAAAGTGGGGAACAAAGTGAACCTCGGCGACGCTGACGTTCCTGGTTATACAGCCACACTTTCCGGCGTCCATGTGGGAACGGATTATTCTGCTGACGTAAAGTTAACGGGCAGCGTCAACGTCTTCGCGGATTTGAAAACGAAGCTTGATGTTGATGAAATTAACTATCCCACTTTAGACAAGCCGTGTGAGCGTGACTCCAGTGAAACATGGCGTATTTGTCTAAACAAAGATGCTCAGAACCAGAACCCAAACGCCGACGAACCTGGTAGGCGTGGCATAGTTGTAAGTAATTCCACACCATCTGGTAGCTGGGGAAGCTGTGATTTGACTTCTATCCTCCCGCCCCCAGGTGACACTGTTTATTTTGGGACTATCAACCAAACATGTAAAGGTGCAGATTTATTGGGTAGACCTGTGGGGTTTGAATACAACTCAGGAGAACTCAAAGTGTTTGGACTGGTTCATTTTCAAGGACTGAACGTGGAATTTACGGAAAACACAAAGCTTAGGTTTGATGGTGGAGCAGGCTTTTTTGTTGAGAAGAAACCACCAGAGACCGGTGTCGGTGGCGACGTCACGATATCTGGTGATTTTCTGCCTCGCAGTTCCTTTCCTTATCAAGAAGATGTATTAGGTGTTATTGCGGAAGGAAAGCTCGAGCTGACCGGCCCCACAAGTCAGGTGGTAGCAGGCGTTTTCTACGCTGGCGAAGAAGCCGACATCGCTGCCGGCGCGACCGTTTTTGGCTCGGTCATAACGAAAAAGCTCTGCGTAGCGGGCTGCACTGCTAACGAAGAAGCGAACTTCGTCAAAATTCCCGACCTCGAGTACAACCTCCCACCGGGGTTCAGCCAACTTGCCGACACGACCGTCCCCACCTTCCGCGTCGCTTCGTTCGAGCGGCGTTAGCCAAAAAGCTTGAACCGTCAGCTAGTAGGCCGTCTACCAATCCGCCCCGCCGCTACCACGCTCAACAAAACCAGCCCCACACTGAAACACAGCGCGAACAGTATCCCGTAAACCTCGGTCAACCCCGAACCCAACGCGAGCGCGAACAGCGCCCCGCCGACGCCCGTGCTGATGGCGGCGGTAAACTGGTCGGCGAGCTGCAAGGACGCCGAGACCGCGCCCTCCTCCCCCGCCGGGGCCAGCGCAAAGGCGAGCACGGAACTGGACGAGTGCGCCAGACCGATGCCCAACCCCGCCAACATCCAGCCGCCTACGGTGATAAAAAGTGGATAGAAAGCCGTGAACAGGGCGAAAAGTTGCACGCCCAGTCCGAGCGACACGACAAGTGCGCCCGTAAGAATGCGCGTCGGGCGCTGTTCGCCCCCAAAGTGGGTGTCCAGTCGGTCTTGTGTCCAGGAGCCGAGCGTCCAGCTTATCGCGCCGCTGGCAATCGCCAGCCCGGTCGTTGCCGAGGAAAAGCCGTGGACCGAAGTGAGTACGAGGGCTAAAAATGCCTCGACCCCGATAAAGCCTGCGTAGAACAGCCCCCGCGCCGCTACCACCGCGGGCAGCCCGCGGCGCAGCCGCAACGTGCCCGTGGGCAAGAGAAAGCGGAGGCTCAAAAACGCCAGCGCGGCCCCGGCGGCAACGGCGAACAGCGCGAGCGGCAAAGACTTCAAACCCAAACCGGCGAGCAGGGTGCCCGTTCCCAGTACCAAGCCAAAAGCCGGGCGCAATCGGTCCTTTTTGGTGGGTACACTGTCGGGCGCGCCGAGCCGCCGAAACACCGGGGTCGCCAGCAACGCGACCACACCCAGCAACGGCACCATCCCCCAAAACACCGCGCGCCAGCTCAGCGCCTGGGCGAGCAACCCGGCCAGCGCCGGGCCGACGAGGGCGGGCACCACCCAGGCGCTCGACATCAACGCGACGAGCCGGGGGCGCAACGTGTCCGGGTAAGCGACGTTGACGGCGGCGTAGAGCGCGGTCAGAATCGCGCCGCCCCCCAAACCCTGCACTACGCGGCCTGCGATGAGCAACGTCATGTTGGGTGCAAACCCGCTCAGCAGCAGACCCGCCGCGAACAGCGTCAAACCGCCCAAAAACGGGCGGCCGGGGCCGTGGCGGTCGGCCTGCACGCCGCCGACGACGGTGCCGAGCAGCGAACTCAGCAAAAAGCCGCTGAACAGCCAGCCGTAGAGGGCCCGCCCGGAAAGCGCCGCGGCTATCCGGGGCGCAACGGTCACGACCGCCAAACTTTCGAACGCAAAGAGGGTGACGCCCAAAACGATGCCGAGCGTCAAGGCCCAGTGTTGCGCGTCGAGCACGCCCTGCGGCTCGTCGGTGGGTAAGCTTTCGGGTAGGGTCGGCAAGGGGGCGGGCATCGGTTCAGCGTTCAACCGTAGCACGCCCCGACACGTTCAATTGGAGGCGGAAGCTCGAGCCGCTACACCTCAGGTGGAACCAAAGGTTTAACTCCACCCCAAGAAATTACTGAAGCGTGCGCTTAAAAAAGTCCACCATCTCGCTGAAGGCGTCGTCGGCAATAGCGTCGGTGCGCAGTTGACCGTCTTGAAGCATGAACCCGTGCGGCTCGCCCTGATACACTTTCAGTTCGAAGCGTTTACCCGCCGCGTCGAGTTCGCCCGCGTACTTGTAAATGTCGCCGATGGCGCTCGGCCGGTCGGCGGTGCCGTGCAAGATGAGGAGCGGCGCGTTTAAGTCGTTGACCAAATTGGCCGGCTGCGTTTCGCCCGCATAAGGAAACCCGTACCAGGCGACGCCCGCTTTGAACATGTCCAACTGCGGCAACAGCAGCATGGTGTAGCGCCCGCCCGCGCAAAAACCAGTCAGGCCGATGTTCTCAGCAGCGACGTCGTCCCGCTCACGCAAAAAGGCGACGCCGTCCTGGACGAGTTGCGACACCGTCCCGTCGGTAGGCTCTTTTTCAAACGTTTGCCAACCCACCGTCAGGACGACGAAGCCCTCTTCGGCAAAGCGGTCGGTTAAGGTGCGGTAGCCCTCCTCGAGCCCGTTGAACGAGTGAACCAGGACGACGCCCGGATACGTTCCCGCCTCGCTCGGCGCGGCGAGGTAAGACGCGTAAGCCTGCCCCCCGCTCATAATGTCGACGTCTTGCCCCTGGGCCAGTCCCGTACTCACTATCCCCAACAAAAGCGTTAACAGTCCTGCAAACCAAAGTTTCACAAAGTTCTCCTTTCTGTGACGTCTCAGTTTAAGGGTTGAAGGCCGGGAAAACTGTAACTGTCCTCGAGGCCTGCCGTTCCGAAAAGAACGAAACGTAACGAAGAACCTCGTTTGTCTCACCGCTTGAGATTTTTTCGCCATCGCTCAGGACGACGGTCAGAGTGGCGCCGGAAAGCTGGGGGGCATCTCCCTCAACGGATTTTTTCACACGTCGCCGGTACGGTATTCTCACATCATGGATGTTTCCAGTACCCCTCAACTCGCCGAGCTACAGCAGCAGTACGAGGCCTTCAAGGCGTTGGGTTTAAACCTCACCATGCAGCGCGGTCAGCCGAGCGACGCGGACTTAGACTTGTCGAACCCTCTCCTCAACGCGGTCGGGCCGGACGACACGGTGACGCCCTCGGGCTTGGACGTGCGCAACTACGGCGGCGGCGTGGCGGGTTTGCCGGAGGCGCGTGAGTTGTTCGCCGAAGTGTTGGAAGTACAGCCGAGCGAGGTCATGGTCGGCAACAACGCCTCGCTCGAGCTGCAAGGCCACGTCCTGAGCTGGGCGCTGCTGCGCGGCCTGACTCACAGCTCCGCGCCTTGGGTCGGGCAAAAGCCCAAGATGATAGTCACCGTGCCCGGCTACGACCGGCACTTTTTGCTGCTCGAGGCGCTGGGCTTTGAACTCGTTACCGTGAGCATGACGCCGGACGGCCCCGATATGGACGCGGTCGAACGGCTGGCAGCGAGCGACCCGTCGGTCAAGGGCCTCTTGTTCGTGCCGACCTACAGCAACCCGACCGGCGACACGCTGAGCGAGGCGAACGCACACCGTTTAGCTCAAATGGCTACCGTCGCGCCCGACTTCACGATTTTCGCCGACGATGCTTACCGGATTCACCATCTTGTTGAAAACCAACCCGCGCCGCCCAACCTGCTGCAAATTTGCAAGGAGGCCGGGCATGGGGACCGGGTTTACGTCTTCGCCTCAACCTCCAAGGTCACTTTCGGCGGGGCCGGACTCGGTTTTTTGGCGACGAGCGAGGCGAATGTGGCGTACCTCAGCAGGCTGCTCGGCACGCAGACCATCGGGCCGAACAAGCTCGAGCAGTACCGCCACGTCAAGTTTTTGCGGAGCTATCCCGGCGGCATCGCCGGACTGATGCGCGACCACGCCACCCTCATCGCGCCTAAGTTCGCAGCGGTGCAAGAGGTTCTGGAACGCGACCTCGGCGGAAGCGGCTTGGCGACTTGGACGCAGCCCAGGGGCGGGTACTTCGTCACCCTCGAGACAGCCCGACCCGTCGCCGCTCGAGTTGTCGAACTCGCCGCGGCGGCGGGTGTCTCGCTCACTCCGGCGGGGGCAACCCATCCCGGTGGGCACGACCCCAAAAACAGCACCCTCCGCCTGGCACCGACCCGCCCGCCGGCTGAGGAAGTCCGGCGGGCGATGGAGGTTATAGCGGTGTGCGTCAGGCTGGCGTCGGCGGAGTACGAAGCGGAGCAAAGAGAACCAGAGGGAAGTTGAAAGTTGTTTCTTCTCTTTGCTCCTTACTTTCCAGTCGTTCTAAACGAAAGCTGGCCTGCGAGGTAACCCTTTAAACAAGCTGTTTTATTCCCCTCTTGTCAGGAGGGGCCAGGGGAGGTTCGCTTCTGAGACTGCTTCAGCAAGTTGTTGGAAGCAAATCCCCCCAACCCCCCCTTGTTAAGGGGATAACCTTTTTTACTCTCCTTTGTAGAACTCGAGCCCCACCGCCGTGCGCGGCTTGAAGCCCTCCCAGTAGGTGTAGTCCTCGGTGGGCGCGCCGCTGTCGTCGACTGCGTACACGCCGTCGTTGGACAGCGGCACGAGGTCCAAGTACGCGCCGTAGTCCTCATTTTTAAGTTTTTCGCCCAAAAACGCGGTGACGAAGTGCTGGTTGATGTTGTTGATGCGCGTCTCGTCCCAGGCGAACTCGGCGTAGCGGGAATACTCGGTCAGGTTGACCTGCGCCGCGGCGGGCGGCGGGTTTGGGGCGACGTTGTGGCGGGCGTTTTCGTAGACGAGCATGTAGCGCTCGGCGTTGACGGCGTTTTCGAACAGGTACTTGACGCCGCCCTCGTAACCGGCCACGTCGTCCTCTGAGCCGACGATGAACAGCGTCGGCACCGTGAGCCCGGCCAAACCTTCCGGGTCCCAGAACGAAGCGCCCGGCTGGCCTATGGCTTCCAGCGCGGCCGGACCGCCCCAGGGCGCGAAGGCGACGACGGCTTTCACACGGGGGTCGGCCTCAATGTTGCCCGCCTGCCGCACCGACAGCGCGCCGCCCGGTACGAAGCCCGAAGCGACCATCCCCTCGGTGTAGCCCGCCCCGGCCACGTTGAGCGCGCCGTAGCCGCCCATCGAGTAGCCGATGATGGCGGTGTTGTTCGGGTCAACCAGGCCGGACAAGAAATCATCGCCCGCGTTCAGGCGCTCCATTTCGTCAATGGTGAAAATCTGGTCGAGCGAGCGGTTGAGCAGCGTGCTGGCGAAACCCTGCACGTTCTCAAACGTCGATTCGGTGTGGCCGACGGCGGCGACGACGTAGCCCTTCGAGGCGAGGTTTTCGGCCAAATAGGTCATCATCAGGCGTGAGCCCGGATAACCGTGGGACAGCACGACGAGCGGGTACGGCGCGCCGGAAGCGTCCGGCTCGGCGTCGCGGGTGGCGCGGCCCCGGAATTCAAAGGGGATATTCGGACGCTCGGCGTTGTCGGGACCGTAGCCGAGGACGTCCTGGTAAACTGTCCCCTCCTCTTCCGAGTGGGACATGGCGGTGGGATAAAAAACCTCGAGGGTCAGCGGGCGGTCATAGCGCGGGTCGGGGGTCTCCTCGGTGAGTGCCAACACGTCGAGTTGGTCGGGGTTGACGGCTTCGATAGTACGCACGCCGATGTTGTAACTTCCCGGCGCGGCGAGTTCGGGCGCGTCCGGGCGGGGGTCGCCGAAGACGAAGTCGCCCGAGCCGGGCATCTGGGCGAAGGCAGCGGACAAAGTAGCGAGCGTTATCACAAGTAGAAAAGGCAGCGGGCGGAAACGGTTCATAAAACTCCCTTTGAGATGTGGTCTCAGATGTCACTATAGCCCTTTAGGAGGTGCGGGGTTAAAGGGTATCCTGGTGGAACTATGGACCAGACAAGCGTCAAACCCAGAGAGTTCGACGTCGTCGTCGTCGGCACCGGCCCCGGCGGCGAGGGCGCGGCGATGCAGGCGGTCAAGGGCGGCAAAAGCGTCGCCGTGATGGAGCGCTACCAGGCCATCGGCGGCGGTTGTACGCACTGGGGCACCATTCCCAGCAAGACGATTCGCTACGGCATCCACCAACTCTCCGAAGCCAAACAGCAACTGCGCGACCAGGATTTGCAAGTGGACTATTCGTTTCCCGACTTGCGCGCCCAGGCCGACACAGTGATAAACGAACAGGTCGACATGCGCCGCGGCTTTTACGACCGCAACGACGTGCCCGTCATCAAGGGCAACGCCCACTTCTTAGACGAGCACACCCTGCAGTCCGACGACGGGCTGCACTACTGCGCCGAGACCTTTGTGATTGCTACCGGCTCACGGCCCTACCACCCTAAAGACGTGGACTTCGGCCACCCGCGCATTTTCGACAGCGACACCGTCCTGGACTTGGCGTTTACGCCGCACTCCATCACCATCTACGGCGCGGGCGTCATCGGCTGCGAGTACGCCAGCATGTTCCGCAACTTAGGGATGAAGGTCAACCTCATCAACACTCGAGACAAGCTGCTGAGTTTTTTAGACGACGAGATTATCGACGCGCTGTCTTACCACCTGCGCGACCAGGGCTGCCTCCTCCGTCACAACGAAGAATACGAGGCCATCGAGGGCGCGCGCGACGGCGTGGTGCTGTACTTGAAAAGCGGCAAGCAGGTCAAAAGCGACATTTTGTTGTGGGCCAACGGGCGCACCGGCAACACCGACACGTTGGGCCTCGAGTGCGCGGGCTTAAGCGCCAACTCGCGCGGCCAGTTGGAAGTGAACGAAAACTTTCAAACCGCCAAACCCCACATCTACGCCGTCGGCGACGTGATTGGCCCGCCCGCGTTGGCGAGCGCCGCTTATACCCAGGGCCGCGCCGCGGTGATGCACCTGCTCGGTTTGGACGAGCACGTCAACCGGCCTCACGACATCCCCACCGGCATCTACACGAGTCCCGAAATCAGCTCCATCGGCAAGACCGAACGCGAACTCACCGAGGAGCGCGTCCCCTACGAGGTCGGCCACGCGCATTTTAAGAACATCGCTCGAGCCCAAATCCTGGGTCGCCCCGTGGGCCAGCTCAAACTCCTCTTTCACCGCGAAACTTTGGCGCTGCTGGGCATTCACTGTTTCGGCGTGAACGCCGCCGAAATCATCCACATCGGGCAGGCCATTATGTCGCAGCAGGGCGAGGCCAACAGCCTGCTCTACTTCCTCGACACGACCTTCAACTATCCGACGATGGCCGAGGCGTACCGGGTGGCGGCGCTGAACGGGTACAACAGGCTGTTCTGAATATAATCGACCCATGAGCATCAGCGAGCTAACTACAGTTGTCGCAAAACTGCCCGACAACTTGCAGCAGGAGGTTTATGATTTCGCCAGCTTTCTGCTCGCAACCAAAGTGGAAAAAGCGCCCCTTACCCGTGTAGCTGGACTTCATAAAGGGAATATCGAGATGAGTGACGATTTCGACGAGCCGCTCGAGGATTCTTTTTGGCTGGGCGAGGATTGAAGCTTTTACTTGATACGCACACGTTTCTTTGGTGGGACGCCTCACCAGAAAAGCTGTCTCAGGTAGCTCACGACGTCCTAGCAGATTCCAAAAACGCGCTTAATTTAAGTGTTGTGAGTGTGTGGGAAATGCAAATCAAATCTCAGCTTGGCGAGCTCACCCTGCGCACCCAGCTTGATACCGTCGTGCGGGAGCAGCGGAAACGAAACGGCGTCACCCTTTTACCTTTGCGCCTAAACCATATCTACGCCCTCAAAAACTTGCCGCAACACCACAAAGACCCCTTTGACCGCTTGCTTATCGCCCAAGCAGAAACCGAGAACATGACACTTATGAGCAAAGACGCAGCGCTCCGCGCCTACGGTGTCGAGACAATTTGGTGATAAGGATTTAGGAGAAAAACTTAGTGCCGCTGTTCGCGGATATAGGCTACAGCGTCGTTCCGCGTCGCCTCTTGCAACTCGCTAAAGTCGAACTCCGCAAGGACGCCGTCTAAAACTGCATCAATCGGCGGGCGCACCCTCGAGACTTGCAACGTTCCGTCCACGACTTCGTAAGCCACCACGTCGCCCGGCTTGACGCCCAGCGCTTTACGCACCTCGGCGGGTAGCGTGAGCTGATACTTGCTGCTGACTTTACCCTGCATGACTTACCTCTTTCGCTTACCATTATAGTAAGCTCCTATCGACTTGAACTCTGTAGCTTGTTCAGGCTTGGCACGCCACGCCCAAATAACAAAGTGGGTGTTGACGCCTTCACGTCCCGCGTCTTTGGCAACCTGTTAAACTCGCCTCACCCACGTGAGAGGCAGGGCATGTCGCTACAGCTCATCAACCAGTATTACAGCAAGCTCAGGCCTGCTAAACTAGCTTATGCAAAGCAGCCAGGTAGAAGTCAGCATTGTCGAAACCAACCTTGATGAACTTTTGACCCGCGTCGAGCAGGGCGAAGAAATCGTCATCACGCGGCGCGGGAAACCTGTCGCCACACTCTCGCAAGCAAAGCGAGTGTTCAAGCCCTTCACGTCCCACACCAAGCTTCTCGCCTCTCAACCTGAGGCGAAAACAAGCAGCGTTGACACCCTCACAGCCTTGCGCGACGAGGCACGCTACTGATTTACCTAGACACGAGTTTTCTCGTTCCTTTTTATCTGAAAGAGGCGACGAGTGAGCGCGTCATGTCTGTATTCAGCGCCGCGGCACCGGGTGAGTTTGCTATCAGTCAGTGGGTACAGGTGGAGTTTTCGAGTTTGCTTGCCCGCAGGAGGTGGATGGGAGAACTCGCACAGAATACTCTCGAGACCGTTTTTGAAACGTTTGAAAAAGAGGTAGCAGAATCCTTCTTAGTGTTTTTTCCAACAGAATCGGATTACGACCTTGCCTCGAGCTTCGTTTTGCGTGAAGGCTCGAGCCTCCGAGGTCCTGATGCACTTCACCTAGCTATAGCTTTTAACAACGGTGTGAACGTTATCTACTCGCTAGACGTAGGTCTCATAAAAGAGGCCAAAGCTTTGGAGTTACCTGCAAGCGACGCTGGCATCGGCGTTTGAAGCGCAAAAAGTAGCACCCCTCACGGCTTTCGGCGCGGTATGCTGACCCGTGTCGCTTCAACTTATCAACCAGTATTACAGCAAGCTCGAGCGCCTCATCCAGTACGGCGGCTCGAGGCGTGGGATTACAAGCTGGGCAACCGCTCGGCCATAGAGTGGGTGCTCGACCGCTACAAGGAGAAAAAGCCCAAAGACCCGACCATCCGCGCGAAGTTCAACACGTACAGGTTCGCGGACTATAAAGAAGAGGTCGTTACGCTGTTGCAGCGGGTGTGTACGGTGAGCGTGGAAACGGTGAAAATCGTCCGTATGATGAGTGCCGAACGGGAGGTGAAACATGACGACGGTGCCGCTTAAAGAGGCGGGTAGTGGCCCACCATCAACTGACAGCAGCACGCTCAAGATTGTAGCGGACCAAGAACAGATGCAAGCAAATGAGGTGCATGTGTTCGGACTTGGAGAAGGATAAGGTCTTTCTGACAAAGCGCGCTAGGCGTTGGCGGATAGTATTGTTAAAGCGCTCGACGTGTGCTGTAAGCCCTGAGTCTTTACCAACAGCTTGATGCTGTTCATCGGGAACGACGGCCTGATAAGCTTCCCAGAAGTCACTAAACACCGTGCCTTGTTTATAAGCATCTGGGATGTTACGCCAAAGTTTTTGACAAGTAGCAATGCCACGTCCACCTACAACACAAGCGACCACCTGGCGTGTCTGCTTACAAAGCGCTATCCAGGCCCACCGTTTGTTACGTCTACATCGAACAAATGACCACATCTCGTCGAGTTCGAGTTGCACCGCTTTAGGGTTCTCGGGCGTAACCAGTGTGGCGCTAAGCGGCGGTGTCGTCGCGGCTTTTTTTGAGCCATTTCGCTATTGTGGTGCGGGACACGCCGAATGTTCTGGTCAGCCCACGCATACTAGAGCGCTCCTGATACGACTTCAGTATCTCATCTTTCTTCGCTTCGCTGTACCCTTTAGTGCTCGCGTTCTCGCGACTGGACTTGCCGCACGCTCGACACAGGTACTTTTGCTTGCCGTTTGGTGCATGACCGTTCTTGACAAGCTCTTCGCTCTCGCAGTGGCAGCAACGTACAACTTTGGTGACCATTCCTTAGCTTATCAGTCTTTGCTAAACCACTACCAAGAGGCGAAGGAACGGCTCGAGACACTCCTCGCTCAGGTTGCCGACGGCGAAGAGGTCATCATCACGCAAGAAGACGGCAGCGCCTATAAAATCGTACCCGCATTCCAACCACGCGCACGCAAGCGGGGTCTCGTCGGCAGCGCGAAGGGTGAAATCTGGATGTCCGAGGATTTTGACGAACCGCTCGAGGACTTCAAAGACTACATGTGACGGTGTGAGGCTTCTTCTCGACACTCACACGCTTCTTTGGGCTGTAAACGACGATGCCAGACTGAGCGAACAAGCTCGAGCTCTGCTTGAGGACACTGAAAACAGTCTCTTCTTAAGTGTAGTTAGCCTGTGGGAAATAGCTATCAAAGTTACCATCGGAAAACTCAACCTCAACTCGTCGTTCGATAACTTTGTCGCTCGCGGAGTTGTGGCTAAAGGCGTCGTGCTGCTACCTATAACAGAAGCGCACCTCAGCGCACTCGTCACGCTGCCCCTCCATTACCGCGACCCTTTCGATAGGCTCATCGTTGCTCAGGCGCTCACAGAAGACCTGACGCTTTTAAGTCGTGACGGCAACTTGACAGATTACGGCGTAAAGCTGCTTTGGTAAGCTTGGCAGCATAGATGGCAGAAAATCCTCCCAGCATCGTCGTCATCGCCGGGCCGAACGGCGCGGGTAAATCGACGGCTGCACTCGTCCTTCTAAAAGAGACGTTCGCCACGCCCGAATTTGTGAACGCCGACGTCATCGCTCAGGGTTTGTCCGGCTTTGCGCCTGAAAATTCCGCTCTCGAGGCGGGACGGATTATGCTGCGGCGCTTAAAACAGCTTGCCCGTGAGAGACAGACTTTTGCTTTTGAAACCACGTTAGCAAGCCGCAGCTTCGCGCCCTGGATTAAGCGCGAGAAACAGCGAGGCTACCGGTTCATTCTCACTTTCTTGTGGCTGTCGTCAGCCGATTTGGCTGTCCAACGTGTCAAGGAGCGCGTTCGGTTGGGTGGACACAATGTTCCCGAGGACGTTATTAGCCGGCGTTACGCAGCCGGCCTAAAGAATTTTTTTGAGCTTTACGAACCTTTGGCGGATGGGTTCATGATTTATGATAACAGTGCTTACGCGCGTCCGAAACTCGTAGCTGAACGTGCTGTCGGCGCGGGTGTAAAAGTTTACGAGGGAGACTTATGGCAGACGCTTCAAAAACACCATCCGTAAGTTCCTCTGAAAAAATCGTAGAGGCGCTGCGCAACCCGGAAATCGTGACCGAAGCGATAACCAGGGCCGTCAAGATTGCCTTACGTCAGCACAAGCTCGCGGGCAATTCCGTCGCGGTCGAGCGCGACGGGAAGGTCGTGCTGATTCCCGCCTCTGAAATCCCGGATGACGTGTTGGAGTAACGGGGCTCGAGAGCTGTCGCAACCGCTGAGGTCTTGGCGCGTTCCGGCAAAACCGCCCTGTAACCGCTTGTTTCTGAAACTCTCCCAACCGCCGGTGAACGTTTCCAACTTGGATAGCTTTGTATGCATAATGCTCTGGTTATACAGACTTTTGTCCGGTCAACAGTGCAAGCTGAGATCCGGACGAAATTCATCTTTGTGGAAAAAGACGATGTGCAAGGGATAATAAGGCATCGTCACCGCCGACGAGAGGTGCGTACTGAGTGACTACAAGAAAAGAAGCGAGGTGCTCAAGCGCGGTTGAGAAGGTTCGGGGTCCGGGTCTACCCTTGGTATGGGTTTGACCCAACCGGGTAAGAAAGTCGAGCGCTTCATCCTCCTCGGCTACACCCAGGTCGTGCAAGAACGCCGCGGCTATCCAGGCGAAAGCTACAAGCGTCTTCAAAGCTTCAAACGACATGAGTTGCACAGTTTCCCAACCAAGACTCGACTTCGACCAGGCGAACAGGTCTTCTATCGCCCAGCGCTGCCGGTAGGTTTTCAAGAGACGTTCGAGCAGTTGCTGCTCTTCACCCTCGCGCAGCGTGAGGTTGGTGATGAGCACCCAACCTTTAGTTTTAAGCTTGGAGCGGACTTGCGCCACACATACCTCAAGCCCGAGCGCGTCTGCAAGCTCAACTTGAACCGCCGCTATAGCAACCGGCACAGGCTCGTGTTTGTGGCGTTTAGCGCTCGGGTCGAGCAAGCGTTTTTCGAGACTGGCGTTCGCCAGTAAAGGTGCAGACCCTAGCACCTTTGTAAGGTTGCTGGGGCGGTTGTTGAGCAGACACTTACGTTTCATGTGCTGCACGCGGGTCACGAAGCAGTCCCCCTTTTGGTGAATGTGCCGCATCAGCTTGAGGTTGTCGCCGGCCCTGTCGACAACCCACAGCAACCTACCTACCCCTTGAGCACGGAGCGCAGCCGTAACAGCGTCGATGGCTTGGCAATACGCTACGTTTGCGCTTTTGAAGCCCGGTTCCAGGGTAGAAAAGCTGTGGTGATAGACAATCGCCCTGACGCCACTCTCGCCGATAGCCAGCACGTTCAAGGTGTGAAAGCCTGAGACGGGTTCGCCTTCCAAACTTCTGACCGTGTCCAGGTGTTCCAAACAGCTTGCAAACGGTTTACGCAGGTCGCTTTCGTCCATAATCAGTAGCACCTCGTGTTCACCCTGCAGGCGTTTAGCACCTTCTTTTGTCAACTGAGTCGTAAGACGGTCTGCACTCAGGTCAGCCCGGTCATTCTGGTTATGCACCAGGCGACGGACGCGCCTTTCGGCGTGCAAGCTCGTTCCCAAGCTGCTACTGCTTTTGGCAATTCGGCTAACCCTCAAATCCCCGCTGCCGATAATGCCCTGCAACGTACCCACAAAACCATCGAATAACCTTCTGTCCTTGAACAAGTCTTTGTAACCAGCAGCGAACGTTTCCAGTTTGGATAGCTTTGTTTGCATAATGCTCTGGTTATACAGACTTTTGTCCGGTCAACAGTGCAACCTCTTGACGAATGCTGCATACCGGGCTACACTATCTTTTATCAGCGCTCACGAGGCGCTTCTTTTTTTGTCTTAAACTTTTTTTCCAAAGAAACAACAAAAAGGGCGCGGGTTCTTATGAGCCTGCGTCCTTTTCGCTTGCGCTATTTGTCTGTCTGGTCGTCTGTCTGCGCCGTTACTGCACGGTAACCGGTGCGGGTACTGTGCCGCCCAGAAGGGTGTTCAGCCAGTCGGTCAACTTGACGCCCTCTTGTTCAGCGGTGTAAAAATCATCGTAAATGATGACGCAGTGCTGGGTTCCGTTTGAGGGGTCGCTGTCCCTGTCGAGGTCGTCTGTGAACGAGGTGAAGTTCGTTGCACCTGCGCGGACGGCGGCGAGCGAGGTCTGCATTTTCTGGGACCACTCGAGCGCTAGTGTGTCGGGGGCTTGGCCTTTCATGAGGGCGTAGAAGCCTATCTGGGTACTGTCAAGCACGGTGTTGTATTGCGAGAAAACGCTGTCCGGGTAGAACTGGGCGATTTTTTGGTACAGCCTCGGGGTGAAGTCCACGCCGAACACGTCGTCGGTTTGGGGGTCTAAACCGGGCACGAAGTCGGGTAGGGCCGCGTTGACGTTCCAGTTGGCGACGGACTCCTGGGCGAACTCGGGCGTGATGACACCCGCCCCGCAGTCGCCGAGCTGGTGAATTTCGGCCTCTGGATACTGCCGCTCCAAGTAAGGCGTCCACAAAATCGAGCCGTAAGCGCCCGCGCTGCAGCCGGTGACAAAAATGCTTTCGGGGGCCTCGAACGACTCGAACACCCAGTCCAGTACGGCTCTGGCGTTGACCGCGCCCTTGTGCCGCACCGTCACGTCCGGCCCTTGTCCGGCGGGGTCAGCGTAAGTTTTGAGGTTGTCCCCGTAGTGGATGTCGCCGGTGCAGTAAGGCACGTGGACGTGGTACCAGTCGTTGAACGGGTTTTCCGGGTTGTCGTGGTCGTAGATGCCGCGGTTCACGCCGTCCAAACCGTTTGGCGGGCCGAAGACCTGGTTGAAGTAGTAACCGCCTGAGCGGTCCGGGCGCGAAGGTTGCGAGCAAGTGAAATAGTTCCAACACGCTCCGCCCCCGCGAAAGTCGATGAGGAGTTTGTTCGTCTGCCCCGCGTAGGCAAAAAACTCGTATTCAGAACCGTCGGCGCAGGCCGTGTCGCCGCCGGTCGCGACCGCGTTCCACACGGCCGGTTCCAAAGTCGGCGTCGCGGGCGCAGTGGGCGAGGTACCGCAACCCACAAGCAAGACTCCAAACAGCCAAACAACCAAAACCTTTTTCATTCCCAACCCCTTTCTTTCTGAATATACGTTATACGTCGCCGGGCGCAAGATAAATGGGTGCAGGACAAATGGAGGCAAGACAAATGGGTGCAAAAAAAGAGGCCCGCGGCGGGGCCTCTTTTGTGAATTCGTGGGTTGCCGGTCGTTACTGGCTGACGGTTTGCTGCAAGCGCTCGAGCAGGGCTTGGACTTGCTGCAAGCCCTCGGCGGCGTTGTCCTGCAGGGTCGCCTCGGCTTCTTCGAATTGGGGCTGCAACTCCGCCCACTCGGCCTGCCCCGCCTCGTCGGCGCCCGCGTAGGCGGTGGCGAGGTTTTCACGCGCGGTCGTGAGTGTGTTCTGTACCGTTAAGACGTTCGTTTCGTCTTCGTTGGTAAGGTCTAAACCTTCCATGTCGCTGACGACTTGCGAACGAACCCCGTCAAGCTCCGCGCCGACGGCGGCAGCGGCGTCCGTCGCCGTGTCCGCGGTGGCGTCGGCCGCGTCGCCGATAGGTTCGGTCGTTATCGCCGCGGCCTCGTCGGCCGTTTCTTCGGTCGCGTCTGCAGCGTCGCTGATGGTGTCCGTGGTGGCTTCGTTGACGCTCTCAACAGCCTCATCCGTGGTCTCGGCCGTCTCTTGCGCCGCGTCTACCGTGGCGTCCGTGGCAGCGTCGGCCGCGTCCCCTACCGTGTCGGTCGCTCCGTCGAGCGAGTCACTTACCGTGTCCGTGGTCGCGTCCGCCGCGTCACCCACCGCGTCTGTCGTGGCGTCTGCTGCGTCCCCGACGGTGTCCGCCGTGGCGTCCACCGCGTCGCCTACCGTATCGGTCGCCGCGTCGGCTGCACCTTCGGCGGTGGTGGTGACGGCACCGGCGGGGGTGGTGGCTTCTTCAGCGGTGTTGTCGTTACAAGCGGCGAGGCCGAACGCAAAAACGAACACCAATAGAAAAGCTAACAGTCTGTTCTTAGTGTGCCATTTCATAAAATTTCTCCCTTCAGCTCGCCCCCTCCCTGGAAACGAGCCGTCGAATGAAGCATAGGCGCAATATCGCTTACAAAGGTGTAGCCCGCCTTGCAAACTTCGTGAGTATAGCCTGAGTTTTGGGTGGCGGTTTGGCAGCTCGAAAACGTGTCTGGGAAGGGTCAAGACGCCCCTCAGCCACGGCTGCTCGAGGCTGCCGCCTTTTACGGCGGGACGGTGCGCTCAAGCTCCGCGGTAGGATGAAAGAAATGCAGCCCTCGGAAAGGACGACCCCATGAACGTAGCCGACCTTAAAGCCTGGAAAGCCCTGGAAAACCGTTACCAAACTTTGCGCTCCGTCCACATGCGCGACCTGTTTGCCGCTGACCCGGAGCGCTTTGAAAAGTTTTCGCTAAGCTGCGAAGCGGTGGTGTTCGACTACTCAAAAAACCGCCTCGACGAGGAAACGCTCTCTCTGCTGCTCGAGCTGGCGCGGCAAGTCGGGCTTGACGACGCGCGCGAAATGATGTTCACGGGCCAAAAAATCAACCCGACCGAAGACCGCGCCGTCCTGCACGTCGCGTTGCGCAACCGCAGCAACCGGCCCGTTCTGGTCGACGGCCAAGACGTGATGCCGGAGGTCAACGCGGTGCTCGCCAGGATGCGCACCTTCAGCGAGGCCGTGCGCGGCGGCGACTGGACCGGTTACTCAGGCCAAGTCATTAGCGACGTGGTCAACATCGGCATCGGCGGCTCGGACCTGGGGCCAAAGATGGTGACGACCGCGCTGACGCCTTATGCCGGACGCCTCAAGGTCCATTTCGTGAGCAACGTCGACCCCACCGACGTCGTCGAGACCTTGAAAAAGCTCACGCCCGCCACCACCTTGTTTCTCGTCGCCAGCAAAACCTTTACCACGCAAGAAACGATGACGAACGCGAACACGGCTCGAGACTGGCTACTCGCCGCGGCCGGGGATGACGGTCAAGACGAAGGCGTGGTCGCCAAGCACTTCGCAGCGCTGTCGACGAACGAAGAGGCGGTTACCGAGTTCGGCATCAATCCCGACAACATGTTCGGGTTTTGGGACTGGGTCGGCGGGCGCTACAGCTTGTGGAGCGCTATTGGGCTGAGCATCGCCCTGTACGTCGGCATGGACCACTTCGAAGCGCTGCTGGGGGGCGCGCACAAGGCGGACGAGCATTTTAGAACCGCGCCCTTTGAGCGCAACGTTCCCGTCGTCATGGCGCTGCTCGGGGTGTGGTACAACAACTTCTTCGGCGCGGAGACCCAGGCGATTTTGCCCTACGACCAGTACCTGGAGTATTTTCCGAGCTATTTCCAGCAAGGGGACATGGAGTCCAACGGCAAGAGCGTCACCCAAGACGGCGAGCGCGTCGCGGTGGCGACCGGACCCGTTATCTGGGGCCAACCCGGCACGAACGGGCAGCACGCCTTTTACCAGCTTATCCACCAGGGCACCAAGCTCATCCCGTGCGACTTTCTGGCCGCGGCGAACAGCCACAATCCCGTGGGCGAGCACCATAAAATTTTGCTCAGCAACTTTTTCGCCCAGACCGAAGCGCTGATGAAGGGCCGTACCTCCGAAGAAGCGCGCGAAGAACTCCGGGATCAAGGCTACGAAGGTGAAGAACTCGAGCTGCTCACCGCCGCCAAGACGTTCGCGGGCAACAAGCCGACCAACTCGTTTTTGTACCCGCTGCTCACGCCCGAAACGTTGGGCACGCTCATCGCGCTTTACGAACACAAAATTTTTACGCAAGGCGTGATTTGGAACATCAACTCCTTCGACCAGATGGGCGTCGAACTCGGCAAGCAACTCGCCAAGGCAATTCTGCCCCAGCTTGACGGCGACGAGCCGGTGACGAACCACGACAGCAGCACCGACGGGCTCGTCAACGCTTACAAGGCGATGCGCTGAGGCTTTTCTGAGGGTGGCCGCTCTCCGCGGACTGTGCGGTAAGCGGCCCCGGAGGGCGCTGAGGAAAACTGAGTTGCTCGTGGTGGTTGCGATGGCGAGTGCGAAAGGTGTGGATGCAAAAGCGGCGGTCTCTACACGCGCTTTCGGTAGATGAGTCTTCCCTTGTGGGTTGCGTTACGGTTGGGCCGGGAGGGATAAAGGTAGCCTGAACCTACATTTGCTGCTGGGAACTACAAAGAAAGGGGGAAAGCAAGTGTGTTCGTCAGGTTGTGACTCGAGAATTGTCGTTCGATTCGAAGTTTTGTAAACCAAACTCATTAGTAATCTCATACGGTCAACCGTTCGCAAACGTTCTTCAACCGCCGACGGGAACTTCGAGAATGTGTCGTGTTCCGTGGTGGTATCCGGGGTAACAAGTGTGCTGAGGTACAGCCGCACTCTTTGAAACCGCGTGACGCGGAGACTCTCAGGCAAACCAACCCATCGCTAATCTCAACCTCATTTAGGAGGCAAAACCTGTGCAACACTCCAACGTATACAAGCTGTTTCTGCTGAGCGTCCTAGCTTGGCTGTTCAGCGGGGCGCTGGCTCAAACCACAGCCCAGAACGCCACCCAAGACGGAGCTTTCGAGTCGGCGGGCGTCACGGCTATTTACGCGGACGCCGACGGCAACCTAAACGAAATCGCCGACGGCGACCTGACGGCGGGCCGCTTTGTGTTTTACGCGTGGCTCGAGGACTTGGACGGCGGCTTCAGCCTCGCCAACCCGGCGACCGCACCCAGCGACGACGAGAAAACCGAGTTCGCGCCCAGCCGCACCCAGAACTTAGTCGCCGCGTTTGTCGGCTACCGGGACGACGACGGCAACATCCTACCCGTCGCGGGCGCGCAGGTGCGCTGGGAAATCGACGAGCAGTGGGACGACGCCATCGGCAGCACCTTTTTCGGCGCGGCCGACGCGGTCGGCCAGGCGGGCGTGGCGGGGGGCTTGGGCATCACCGCAAACCAGGCCGTGACCCTCACCAACAACGCCAACCTCTTCAACCGCGCCCGCTTCCCGGTCGCTGAAGATTTTCCGCTTTACAACGCGACGGGTCTGACCTCGCCGGACGTGGGCGGCGTCACCTGGGTGACGCTGTTCTCGCCGGACAACCGGGCTAGGGCGCGCGTGCTGGCCGTCGCCAGCGTCAACGGCGTGGAAATCGGCAAAGAACTCGTCGTCAAAAACTTTGCGCCGCGGCCCGAGTTGCGAGTTGAAAAGTCCGTCACGCCCAAAAGCATCAACTTAGTAGGCGACGAGCAGGGCACCGTGACTTTCAACGTGACCGTGACCAACACCGGCTCCGGCGACGCGACCGGCGTGACGCTTGACGACAGCCTCACCTCCGGCAACGCCGACGCTTACGCGCTTGTTGACCGTGAGGGCGACGGTTTCACCGAGACTTTCGACCTGCCCGCGGGTGAGTCGCGCGACTTCTCCTTTCAGGCCCAAGCCGGCGCGACCGACACCTACTGCAACACGGCCGCGGTGACCGAGTTTGCCGACGAGTTCGGGCAGACGCGCAACCCCGACTTAACCGCGCAAGCGTGTTTTGAGGTTATCAGCCCCGAACTCAACATCATCAAGGACTTTGTGGACGCCAACGGCGAGAGCCTGGGCGACAGCGTCACGGTGGACGCCGGCCAAACGGCCATTTTGCGCGTCCGCGTGCTCAACCAGGGCGACGGCCCGGCCGAAAACCTGGTCGTTACCGACGACCTGACGAGCGGCGACGCCGCGAGCTACCGCCTGGTTCAACTGCCTGAAGGCGTGACGCCGACGGGCGAAGGCGACGACGCTTTCTCAGGCGACTTAGGCACCTTGGACGCCCAGACCGCCGTCACCCTGACCTACACCGTCACGGCCGACGCGGACGGCGAATACTGCGACACCGCGTCTTACACCGTCGGCGGCGAGCCCGGCAACCAGGACCAAGCCTGCCTCACCGTGGCGACGCCCGAACTCGCCATCCAAAAAGTCAACGACCAAGATACCGTGTTGCCCGGCAACACCTACACCTCGACCATCACCGTGACCAACACCGGCAACGCCGTGGCTAGGGACGTGGTCGTGTCCGACGTTGTCGGCACCAACACCGCGGGCGACGCGACGCTCGTCTACGTGAGTTCCCAGGTAGAAAACGAAGCGGGCGTGTTCGACCAAGCCCAAGGCACCGTCAACGCCCCGGCCGCTATCGACCTGCAACCCGAACAGAGCGTGGTGCTCACCGTGACCACGCGCGTTCCCGAGCGCGTCGCCGCCGACCAGTTCTGCGACGTCGGCCGTTACACGAGCGCCAACGCGGGCGAGGGCGAAGTCCAGGTCTGCGTCGACGTTCCGGCGTTTGCCGCCCTGCAAACCAAGATGGTGGACGACCCCGACCCGGTCTTAGCGGGCGGCAACGTCCAGTACACCTCGACGATTTACGTCGAAGACCGCTCGAACGAAGCCGTCACGAACAACCAAGTGACCTTTACCTTCGGCAGCCAAGAGGGCGGTCAAGCGGGCAGCTTCGAAATCACGGACGCCCAGGTGTTCGTCGCCAGCAACCCGCAGCGCAACGCCGAGACCGGCCTGGTGGTCGCGACGCCGAGCAGCGGCCAAGCCCTGACCGCGGACCAGTTCAGCGTCAGCGGTGACACCGCCGGTCAGCAGACCATCACCTTAAACATCGACTTGGAGCCCAACACGGCCGTGTTCTTCGTCCACACCGTGACCGTGCCCGCGGGTACCGCCGCCGGCAGCTACGGCTCGAGCTACGACTGGAGCGCAACGGGCGCGGACAGCGGCACCCAGTACAACCCGCAAAACTCCGAACCCACGACCGTCATCAGCCAGTAGTTTCGTCTCGAGACCTAAAAAGCCCCGCACACTGTGCGGGGCTTTTTAGGTGGGTGTTGCCAAGCATAGGGTAAGCTCTTCAGCATGGCTTCCTTACCTGACAACGTGGTCGTTTTGAAAGACGCCGAGGCCCTGGCTAGAGAAGCCGCGCGGCGGTTTGTGGCGCTGGCTGAAGCGGCTATCCAAGCCAGGGGCCGCTTCACCGTCGCGCTTTCGGGTGGCAGTACGCCGCGGCGGATGTACGAACTCTTGGCCGAAAAACCCTACAAAGACGAGGTGAACTGGTCCGAGGTTTATGTTTTTTTTGGCGACGAGCGCATGGTCGCGCCCGACACGCCCGAGAGCAACTATTTTCTAGCGGTCGACAAGCTGTTGGCGCACGTGCCCGTCCCCGACGAGAACGTCTTCCCCTACGTCACCCTGGGCGTGAGCGCCGAGGACGCGGCCGAGCTGTACGCGCAGGAACTGACGGCGTTTTTCGGTAGCCCGCCCGTCTTCGACCTCGTTTTTTTGGGCATGGGCGAGGACGGCCACACCGCTTCGCTGTTTCCGGGTCATGACGAGGTGACGAATCCGTCCGGCAAACTCGTCGCGGCGGTTCACGACGCGCCCAAACCGCCGCCGACGCGCCTCACCCTGACTTACCAAACCATCGACGCGGCGAAAAACGTCCTCTTTCTGGTCGGGGGCAAGGGCAAAGCGGAGGTTCTGAAGCGCATTAAAAACAAAGAAACTCTGCCCGCGAGCCAGGTTCAACCGACGGACGGACAGCTTTTGTGGCTCTTGGACGAGGCGGCGGCGCGGGGGCTCGAGTAACCCTCACCAAGAGGTATAACCGTCGTCAACCGCCAGGTTCGCCCCCGTCGCGAACCTGGCGGTGTCCGGGGCCGAGTAGAGAACCGCGCGCCACGTCGTGCCGACGACTGAAAGATGACCCACTCCGACCTTAGGGTGGGGCAGGAGTTGATAAGTATGACGAACAAACAACCTTTTTCGCGTCGTTCTTTGCTCAAAGGTTTAGGGGTCAGTGCGCTCGGGGCCGGCATCGGCGTGAGCGTGCCGGGCATGGCGCGCGCGCAGGCGGCAGCGTCGGCGTCCGAGCTGCCCCTGGCCTTGGAACGCTTAAAGCTGGGCGACATGGGCGTCACCCTGTTCAAAGAAGCGAGCCTGCAACTGCAACCCGCCATGTTCGGCGGCGGCGCGCCGGAAGGTGCGGTGAGCGAACTGCTGGGCGAGTACAACCTGCCTACCGACGTCGTCAACGCGAGCGCCAACCTGGTGTTGCTCGACATGGCGGGCGACCTCACGCTGGTGGACACGGGCACGGGCAGCAACCTGCTCGGCACGCTCGAGGCATTGGGCGTCGCGCCGGGGGACGTCAAAAACGTCGTCCTGACCCACTGGCACGGCGACCACGTGGGCGGGGTATCGGTGGACGGCGCGCTGCAAATGCCGAACGCAACGCACTACTTTCCGCAACTCGACTGGGACTTTTTGCAGTCCGCCGACAACGAGAACGCCCAAGGCTCGCTCGCCAAAGTGCAACCCGCCCAAGACGCGGGCGTGCTCGAGCTGTACGACGACGAGGAGCTGTTCGCCGGCGTCCAGGCCATCGCCGCACCCGGCCACACGCCCGGCCACCACGTCGTGATGCTCGGCGGCGACACCCCGGTGATGCACATGGCGGACACGGCCAACCACTTTCTGGTCGCGCTGATGCACCCGGAATGGTCGTTCGCCTTCGACGCCGACCCCGCGCAAGCGACGGCGACGCGCGTAGAGATGTACGGCCGCGCCGCCGACGAGGGTTTGAACATCTTGGCCTACCACTTTCCCTTTCCCGGCACCGGCGTCGTGGTGCGCGAGGGCGAGGGGTTTCGCTTTTTGCCTTCGCTGCCCAGTTAGGTTTTATAAAAGAGTGACGACGAGGGGCTCGAGTTTCGCGACTCGAGCCCTCCTTTTTCCGACGCCGAAAACCGAACTTCGCAGTCTCACGTTCAAGTCGAAAGCGCACTGACGGTCAAGGGTTCATACGGATTCCGATACTACAGCTCTCCTTGGAAGAGTTGTTCGCTTCCTTAGCGCTAGTTCATATCTTTTTTTCTCGCTTTGCTCGCATTTGATTCTGAGGGAATGAAACGGAAAGGGTATAAGATAGACCATGAACCGCTTTTCCGTTCCTCCACTTTATGAAATGACCCGCGACCTCGCCGGGGTCGCCGCGGGTCGGCGTGCGCCCGACGCGGTCGTCACCGGCGCGCGCGTGCTGTCCGTTTACACCGAGCGCGTCCTGCAGGACAAAGAGGTTTGGATTTACAAAGGGCGCATCGCCGCCGTAAAACCGGCAGGCAGTTACCGGGGCTCGGAGGCGCGCGTTTATGACGCTGGGGGCGGAATACTCGCGCCCGGCCTCGTCGACCCGCACGTCCACATCGAGTCGAGCATGATGACGGCCTGCGCCTACGCCGAAGCCGCGCTGCTCAACGGCACCACCACGATTTTTTGCGACTCGCACGAAATCGGCAACGTGTGCGACGTTGCGGGCATAGAGTGGATGCTCCAGGACGCCCGCGCCTCACCCCTCAACATCTTTTTAACCGTGCCGAGTACGGTTCCCGCGACCTCTCCTGAGTTTGAAACGGCGGGCGGCGACCTGACGCCCGCGAAAATTGGGGCCCTGTTCGACGCTTGGCCCGAGGCCGTGGCGTTGGGCGAAAAGATGGACTTTGTTCAGGTCGCTCAGGGCGACGAACGCTCACACGCGATTTTGGCCGAAGCCTTAAAGCGCGGGCTGCCGGTGTGCGGCCACGTTTACGGGCGCGAGTTCGTCGCGGCCTTCGCGGCGAGCGGCGTGACCGACACGCACGAGGCCATTGACCGCGACATTGCCGACGACCTGTTGGAAGCCGGACTCTACATCTTCCTGCGCGGCGGCCCGCCGAGTACGCCCTGGCACAGCCTGCCCGAGGCCATCAAGGCCGTGACCGACTTCGGCGCGTCGCCGAAGCGCGTCTGCCTCTGCACCGACGACCGCGACGCCGACGACCTGTTCTTGTTCGGGCTGGACTGGGTCGCGCGCGAGGCGGTAGCTGCGGGCGTGAGCGAGGTGCAAGCCTGGAGCATGGGTTCCTTGCACGGCGCGACACGCTACGGGCTGGACAGCGAGTTGGGCGGTCTGGGCCACGCGCGCCGCGCCGACATGGTGCTCTTAAACGACGCGTTGGAGGTGCAAAACACCTGGTACGGCGGCGAGCTGGTCGTCGAGGACAAGAAAATAACCCCGGTTTTAGAAGAGCAGCTCGAGGCGAAACGTTACCGCTACCCAGAAGCCGCCTACCGAACCGTGAACATGGCCGAAACCTTGCAACTCACGCCGGACTTGCCCCTCACACCCTGCACTGCCAACGTCATCCGTACCGAGCTACCCGGCATCGTGTTGGTGCACAAGCGGGTGGGGCTCGAGGTCGCGGAAAGCTGGCAAGACCACTTCGAGGCGCACAGTCTCTGCTTCGTGACAGTTGTGGAGCGGCACGGCCACTCGGGCGCGGTGGCGCACGGGCTGCTGCAAAACTTTGGGCTCAAAACGGGCGCGGTGGCGAGCAGCGTCGGGCACGACGCGCACAACCTCATCGTGGCGGGCGTTGCCGAGGCGGACATGAGACTTGCCGTCGAAACTTTGCGGGCGTGTAGCGGCGGCGTGGTCGTGGTCGAAGACGGCGCGGTCAAAGCGCTCGTCGAATTGCCCGTCGCCGGGCTGCTGTCCGACAAACGCGCCCCGCAAGTCGCCGCCGAGACCGAAGCGCTCAAAGCGGCCTGGGCGCGGCTCGGCTGCACGCTGCCCTACATGGGCTTCAACCTCATCCCGCTGTCGGTCATCCCCGAAATCCGCATCACCGACCGGGGCCTCGTGACGGTGCCGGGGATGGCGAAGTTGGCGCTGCTCGAGCGCTGAAGTCGGCCCGCCCTCACGGCACTCACGTTTGTGAAGCGGCCGGCGACGTGATATTTATTTCCTGTGCCCACGCGCTCCCTGCGGTATAGTTCGCGCTTATGAAGCAGAGGATTCTGGTAACCGACACGATTCAACTCGGCGACGCGTCCTACGACGACGTGACCGTGGACTACCGCGAAGGCGTAAGTCGCGACGAGGTGCTGAACCTGGTCAAAGACTACGACGCCCTCATCACCCGCAGCCGTACTCAAGTAGACGCGGCCCTCGTGGCAGCCGCGACCAACCTCAAGGTCATCGGGCGGGGCGGCGTCGGGGTGGACAACATCGACCTGGAGGCGGCGAGCCGCCGCGGGATTTTGGTCCTCAACGCGCCTGAAGCCAACAACGTCTCGGCGGCCGAACTCGCCGTGGCGCTGCTGCTGAACGCGGCGCGGGGCGTCGCGCGCAGCGACAAGCTCGTCCGCCGCGGCGAGTGGGACCGCAAGTTTTTGGGGCGCGAGGTCAAGGGGGCGCGGCTGGGAATCGTGGGCCTGGGGCGCATCGGCTCGCTGGTGGCGCGGCGGGCGCAGGGTTTGGGCATGACCGTGGTGGCCTACGACCCTTACTTGTCCAAGGCTCGAGCCGCCGACCTCAAAGTCGAACTGTTCGATGACCTGCGCGCGATGCTGCGAACCGTCCAGTTTGTGACCGTCCACACGCCCCTCACCGACGAGACCTTCGGCATGATAGGCACTGAAGAACTCGCCGCCCTGCCCGACGGGGCCGTGGTAGTGAACGCGGCGCGGGGCGGCATCGTTCAAGAAGAGGCGCTTTATGAGGCGCTGAAAAGCGGCAAGCTGTTCGCGGCCGGACTGGACGTGTTCGTGCTCGAGCCGCCGAGTTTGGACCACCCGCTCCTGACCCTCGACAACGTCGTCTTGACCGCGCACTTAGGCGCCAACACCGCCGAAGCGCAGGCGCGGGTCGGGGGTGAGATTTTGGAGCGCGTCGTGCTCGCGCTGCGCGGCGACTACTCGCGCGGCGCGGTCAACGCGCCCGCCCTGGCCCCCGAAGTCATGGCGGCGCTGGGAGCGTACCTCAAACTCGGCGAAGCCCTGGGCAAAATGGTCGCGCAACTCGCCAAGGGCCGGGTGCGCGAGGTGCAGGTCGAGTTCGGCGGCACCTTTCCCGCCGACCCCGACCCGGTGGCGGTGGCGGTGACAAAGGGCTTTTTGGAGCCTATTTTAGACGAGCCGCCCAACTACATCAACGCGCCCGCCATCGCCAAAGAACGCGACATCCGCGTGTCCAAGGTCGTCGCGCCGCGCGGCCGGGGCTACACCAACCACCTGTTAGTGAGCGCCGTGAGCGACACTGGCAAGGTCAGCGTCGGCGGCACGGTGTTGGGCGACTCGCCGCGCATTGTCAGCGTGGACGAGTTCCCCATCGAAATCCGGCCCGAGGGCACGATGCTGATTTGCACCAACTACGACCGCCCCGGCGCGGTCGGCAAGGTCGGCACGGTGTTGGGCGACGCCGGGGTGAACATCTCCGGGATGCAGCTCTCGCGTTTGGGCGCGGACAACTTAGCGATGTTCGTCCTCACCCTCGACGAAGCGCCGCCCGAGAACGCCCTGGGCGTGCTCGCCAACCTGAGCGACGTCATCCACAGCCTGAGGGTGGTGCGGCTGTCATGAACGAGGGTGCCGTGAGTAAGAGTGTCGTGAGCGAGACGTTCAAACCCCGGCTCTACGCGCCCGGCCCGGTCGAGGTGCCGCCACAGGTTTTAGAGGCCGTCTCGCGCCCGGTGCTGCACCACCGCACCGAGGCGTTCAGGCGGTTGTTTTTGAAAGCTCGAGCCCAGCTTGCCGAGCTGGCTTGCGTCCCCGGCGACGACGTGCTGATTCTCGCGGGCAGCGGCACCGCCGCGTTCGAAGCAGGTTTACTGGCTTGTGTTCCGGCGGGTGCCAAGGTTTTGGGCGTCAACGCGGGCAAGTTCGGCGAGCGCTGGTTGAAGCTCGCGCAGCGTTACGGCTTGGAAACCGTCGAACTCAAACTGCCCTGGGGCCAAGTTGCCGACCCCGAAGACGTGCGCGCGCTGCTCAGCGAGCACACAGACGTCGCCGCCGTCATGACCACCCACTCCGAAACCTCGACCGGCGCGCTTCACGACGTGCAGGCCATTTCTAAAGTCGTTCATGAAACGGCCCCCGACGCCCTCGTCCTGGTCGACTGCGTCACGAGCCTCAGCGCGGCCGAGTTGCGACCCCGTGACTGGGGTCTGGACGGGGTGTTCTCGGGTTCGCAAAAAGGACTGATGCTGCCGCCCGGCCTCGCTTTCGCCTGGTTATCGGAACGCGCTTGGGGGCGTAGCGAAAACTTGCTGCCGAGCTTTTACCTCGACCTGCGCAAAGAGCGCAAAGCCCAGCAGGGGGGCCAAACCGCCTACACGCCCGCCGTGAACCTCGTGTTCGGCCTTGACGTCGCGCTGGACATGCTGCTCGCCGAGGGCGTCGAAAACGTGTGGGCGCGGCGGGAACGGCTGAACAACGCCGTGCTCGCGGGGGCTAATGCCCTCGGTTGCCGCCCTTACGCCGCGCGCCCGAGCCCCGCAGTGGCGGCGCTGGTCGCCCCGGACGGGACAAGCGCCCCCGCCATCGTCAAGGGTTTCGCTGCTCGAGGCGTTCGCGTCGCCGGCGGCCAGGACGACGCCAAACCGGTCATGTTCCGCCCTTCGCTCCTCGGTTACGCCGATCGCTACGACGCGGTCACGCTCACTGCCGCGCTGGAAGACGTGCTGCGGGATTTGGGCCGAGACGTGCCTTACGGTCTCGGCGTGGCTGCGGCGCTCAGGGTCCTGAACGGGGTTTGACAACGCTTCCGGTTTCAAAGTTAGTTACCACAACAAAGGCATATGCTTTGAGTTCGCCAGGCAGCCGTTACACTCGACTTGACACCGAAGTGTATCTGGGTTGGGGGAAAACACTTTACAAAGGGTGGTCCCCAGTAGCATACCGGCCTCGCTCAACCACATAGCAGCTAACCTCGGTACCGTCGGGTTCGCACTCCCGCTTCTCGAACTTCATGCTTAGCTTGTCAGCTACCTTCATAGAGGGTGCATTTTCCTGGTGGATAATTGCGTAGATTTTAGCCAGCGTGGATTTCTTAAAACCGATGACAAAAACCAGGGTGTGGACACGTTTTTTGAAGGGCTCGAGAGAATCCGGTTTCACCGCCAACAGATAGCACAAAACACCCACCCGGTACGTGATAAACCGCATTCACAGCGTCGGCCAATCCAGAAGGCGGCCGGCGAAAGCTCGTCACGAATCCCCCGTTTTCGGCTTGCTACAGGGCGGGGCTGTTGGCGTGTTGTGGGCTCGGGGCCTTACGCCACAACCTAAGACTCGAGCCCGCGCCCTGCCGGACATACGTCACACGTCCGGCCCGCCCAAAAGCTTTTATACTCGGGGTGTGAAACTTCAGCTCGAGCCCCTCCGGTCTGGCACAACGGTTCTGCAGGGCCGTACAGCATGACCGACCAGGCTATGACCGACCAAACCATGACCGACCTTGTCAATTCGGAACGTGACGCGCGCGCAACGCGGCCGAGGACCGCACTTTTTTGGCTGCGCGCGTTTACCTGCTTGCTGTTCGGCTCGCTGTTGAGCGCCGCTTTTCCCCCTGTCGGCGTGTGGGCGACCGTGTTCGGCCTGGCGGTGCTGTTCGCACTGGTGGCGCGGAGCGGCAGCTTTAGGGAGGCTTTTTCGCTCGGGTTCTGGTTCGGGGTGGGCTTTTTCGCCACTCACCTGTTCTGGTTGCCCAACAGCCTCTCCACCCCCGACTTGTTCGGACCCGTCGCCTGGATAATGTACCCGCCCATCGTGCTCATCGAGGGGGTTTTTTGGGGCGTCGTCACGGGGGCCAGCCGCCTCGTCGGGCGGCGCGGCGCAGGCACGCTCCTGTTGCTTCCGGCTTTGTGGCTGCTCATGGAGTGGGCCAGGACGCAAGGCCCATTCGCTTTTCCGTGGGGCAGTTTGGGCTATGTTTGGCTGGGCACGCCGCTGGCCCAATTTGCAGACGTTTCGGGCAGTTACGGGCTCAGTTTGACGACCCTGGTGGTGATGGCGCTTTTGGCCGTTCCTTTTTCAAAAAGGGGCAGCACGGTTTTTACGTTCCTCGCCTCCGTTTTGGCGGCGGCGCTCGTCGTGGTGGCTGTGCTGAGTTACGGGCTCGAGCGTTTGGCCGACACCCCGCCCGCGCCGGACAAGCGAGCGCTGCTGGTGCAGGGCAACACCAACCCGCTGTCGGGTGCTCAAGGAGAGGTCTCCGGCCTGGACGTCTACGCGCCCCTCACGTCGAGCGCGCTGCAGAACTTAGAGACCCGACCCGACCTCGTCGTCTGGCCCGAGGGTGCGGTGCTCGGCGCGAACGTCGAGGGCATGAGCGGTGAGGAAACCCGATTGCGGATTCGGGACAGCGCCGCCGACGCCGCGGTGATTGCCGGGGCGGGCGTTGGTCCCTACAACAGCGTGTACGGTTTCGACAACGGGGTAGTAACCGGCCGCTACGACAAGGTCTACTTGGTTCCCTTTGGCGAAGGCATTCCGTTCAACGAAGCTCTGTTGCCCGTTTACAGGGTCGTTTACGGCTGGTTCAATCTCGCGCCCGTCGGGCGCTTGCCCGGCGACACCTTCGACCCCGTTGTTACGAACGTCGTGACGGCGGCAGCGTACATCTGCTACGAGTCCGTGTTTCCGCAGGTCGCGCGGCGCATGGTCGCGCAGGGCGCGGACGTGTTGGTCAACATCTCCAACGACGCCTGGTTCGGGCGCGGCCACGGGGCCGAACAGCACTTTGCGATGGGCACGATGCGCGCCATCGAAACCCGGCGCTACCTGCTCCGCGTCGGCAACGACGGCGTGACCGCGGTGGTGGACCCGCAAGGGCGCACCCTGCAGCGCTTGGAGCGCTTTGTACCCGCCGCCCTCTTGGCCGACTACGCGACGAGCGACGTGGTGACCTTGTACGTGCGTTACGGCGACTGGCTCGTCATTGTGGTCGCCCTGTACGCGCTCGTGTTCACAGCCGTGCAACTCGCGCGGCGCAGACGCGCAGCCTAAACATACAGCCTAGACGTACCGTCTATCCCGAGACTTCTCGCTCATAATCCGGTTCGGGATACGCTTCGTCCCACAGCTCGAGAAAGTGTCGGCTCGCGAAGTCGGTAAAGCCCTTACCCATAGCGGGTGTCGGCGTAAATTCTCCGAAAACGCTGCCTTTGTCGGTCGCGTAAAAGTCCACGCGGACGTAAATTCCGTAGGCTTTGCTCAAGCGCTTGGCGTCCGCGACGATGTCGGGCAGGCAGCGCGGCGGTTCAGAGAGGTCGTCGGGGGGTCCTGCGCGGTGGGTACGTTGATAGGCTCGCTGAGCGGCTCCCAGGTTTCCGTGTAGCTGCGCTTTTTGGTGGTGTGACGGCTGAGCCGTCGCATGGCCCCGACACTGCCGACCTTACCGCCGAACATTTGCAGCTTGTAGTCGGTCGGTAGCCGGTACCGGCCGTCCTCGCTTCTGACAAACTCCTCGACCAGGATACTAATTCCGGGGTCTTGGGCGATGATTTTGGCTAGTTGCTTTTTCAGTTCCTGTTCGCGGTAAACGCGCCCGTTCATCAAGTTTACCCCCTCCGCCATCACAAAAACGTCCTTGCTCGAGTGGCCGAGGGTCGGGCGCAGCACGTAATGGGGCGGCAGCGAGGCGAAGTCGAGGGTGCTTAGGTCCCGGCCGTGCCAATAGAGGTCCGGCACCCGACAGCCAAACTTGCTCGCGAACTCGCGCGCGTTCTACTTGTTGCTGAGCTTGCGCTGCCACAGTGGGCAGCAGTGCCAGGCGGAAAGCGGGTGGTCTCGGGTCAACAGCTCGTTGCGACACGTCTCGGCGTCGTGCATGTCGGGATGACGGTCTTGCCAGAAGACGCGGTGCCTTTCTTGAACGCGCTTTCCGAAAGGTGTCAGTTCGACCGGCGCTTCAGGTTTTTTCGGCAGGAGTCGCTTGACGGCTTTCAACACGTCTTTCAGACTACCGCCGCGGCCAAAAGGCCCGCAAGGCGCAAAGTCACGCCCAGTCACGCCGGTTCCGGTTGCGTCGGGTTTCAGCGCTCCTGGCGGACCCACCGGGCGCTCGGGTTATGCTTAGGCCGTCGGCTGAACGCCGGCGGACGTCACAGCGACCCGTCTTCATACAGATGGGCGCTTCCCAACCGAGTAAAAGTCACGATGGCGGCGCTCGAACGAACGAGAAGATTGTCTTGACACCCTTCTCAAACACAACACTTTCGAAGGGCACGCCATGAAGCTATCCATCGAACTCGTTCCGCGAAACCTTGCCAAGCTCGAGCAAGAACTGCAAGCCGTCAACGACCATTTTCCCCACATCGACACCGTCAACATCCCCGATTTACTGAAGTTCGAGACCCGCAGTTGGCACGCCTGCGCCTGCGCCAAGCGCTTTATGGCGCGCGCCATTCCCCACCTGCGCGCCATCGACATCGATTTAGCCAAACCCCTCGCCATCGCGCTGTTTTTGCGAGCGAACGGTCTGAGTGAGGTTTTGGTCGTCGCGGGCGACGCCCCGGCGGACATGTCGCGCACGGTTTACGACACGAGCAGCGTACAGGTCATCCGCAAACTGCGCCGTGAATTGCCCGAAGTCACGGTCTACGCCGCGCTCGACCCGTACCGGCAAAGTTTCGCCGCCGAGCTAGCCTACGCCGAACAAAAGCTCGAGGCCGGTGCTGCAGGCTTTTTCACCCAACCTTTTTTCGACCTGCGGCTGCTGGAAATGTACGCCGAGTTTTTCCGCGGCGTGCCCGTGTACTGGGGCGTCACCACGGTGACGAGCGAGAGTTCGCTGAGCTACTGGCGCAACCGCAACAAGGCGGTGTTTCCCGAGAGTTTCGAACCCAACCTGGGCTGGTGCCGAGGCTTTGCCAAAGACGCACTCTGCTTCGCCGAGAAACGCGATTTGAGCTTGTACTTCATGCCGATTCGTGCTTCGGCGGTAAGCTTTTTGAAGGGCGTTTTAGTATGAAAGACGGAGAGCGAACGGTGACCAGTCTCAAAGCACTTTTGAAGGAGCGAATTCTCGTCCTCGACGGCGCGATGGGCACGATGGTTCAGGGCTACAAACTGGACGAGGCGGGTTTTCGGGGCGTGCGTTTCGCCAATCACGAGCAGTCCTTGCAGGGCGCGAACGACCTTCTCTGTCTTACGCAGCCGCAGATTGTCAGCGAGATTCACCGGGCTTATCTTGCGGCGGGCGCGGACATCGTTTCGACGAACACCTTTAATGCGACCTCGGTCGGGTTGGCCGAGTACGGGCTCGAGCACGTTATTTACGACCTCAATTTTGAAGCCGCTCGTTTGGCGAAGGAAGCTGCCGATGCGTACAGCACGCCGGACAAGCCCAGGTTCGTAGCGGGCGCGCTCGGCCCGACGAACCGCACCGCGAGCTTGTCGCCGGACGTAAACAACCCCGGTTTTCGCGCCATAGACTTCGACGGCCTGGCCGAGGCGTACCGCGAGCAGGTGCGCGGCCTTATTCACGGTGGCGCAGACCTCATCCTCATCGAAACGATTTTCGACACCCTGAACGCCAAAGCCGCCCTGTTCGGCGCGGACACGGCCTTTGAAGAGGCGGGCAAGCGCCTCCCGGTGATGATTTCGGGCACCATCACCGACGCCAGCGGGCGCACGCTGTCGGGGCAGACCTTAGAGGCTTTTTTAATTAGTGTCGCGCACGCCGACGTGCTCACGGTGGGGCTGAACTGCGCGCTCGGCCCGCAGGAACTCCGCCAGTACGTCGAGGAGTTGTCCGGCCTCACCGAAAACTTCACCCACGCCTACCCGAACGCCGGGCTGCCGAACGCTTTCGGACACTACGACGAAACGCCCGAGAGCATGACGGCGGTGATGGAGGAGTGGCTGAGCCACGGTTGGGTCAACATTCTCGGTGGCTGCTGCGGCACCACGCCTGAGCACATCAAATTGTTCGCCGAAACCGCCGCCAAGTACGCCCCACGCGTGCCGCCGGAAGTTCCGGCTTACCCGCGGTTTTCAGGCCTCGAGCCCCTCGTGATTCGCCCCGACACGAACTTCGTCAACGTCGGCGAGCGCACGAACGTGACCGGCTCCAAAAAGTTCGCCCGACTCATCTTGAACGACCAGTACGACGAGGCTTTGAGCGTCGCGCGCAGCCAGGTCGAGGGCGGCGCGCAAATCATCGACGTGAACATGGACGAAGGGATGCTCGACGGCGCGGCGGCGATGGTCAAGTTTTTGAACCTCGTCGCCAGCGAGCCGGACATCGCCCGAGTGCCGGTGATGATTGATTCCTCAAAGTTTTCGGTCATTGAGGCCGGTTTGAAGCGCGTGCAGGGCAAGGGCGTGGTCAACTCCATCAGCCTCAAAGAAGGCGAAGAGGTTTTCAAGCAGCAAGCGCGGCTCGTCCGGCGCTACGGGGCCGCCGCGGTGGTGATGGCCTTTGATGAGCAGGGCCAAGCCGACAGCTTCGAGCGGCGCGTCGAGATTTGCGAGCGCGCTTACCGGATTTTGACCCAAGAGGTCGGCTTCAAACCGCAAAACATCATTTTCGACCCGAATATCCTCACGGTGGCGACGGGGCTCGAGGAGCACGCAAACTACGCCGTGGACTTTATCCGCGCGACGAAGTGGATCAAGGAAAACCTCCCCGGCACGCTCGTGTCGGGCGGGGTGAGCAACATTTCGTTCTCGTTCCGGGGCAATGACCGGGTACGCGAGGCGATGCACGCGGCGTTTTTGTACCACGCGATTCGCGCCGGGCTCGACATGGGCATCGTCAACGCCGGGATGTTGGAAGTGTACGAGGAGATTCCGAAGGATTTGTTGGAGCGCGTCGAAGACGTGCTCCTCAACCACCGACCCGACGCGACCGAACGCCTCGTCACCTTCGCTGAAACGGTCACGGGCGGCGGCAAGAGGCAAGAAAAAGACGAAACCTGGCGTGAGACAAGCGTCGAAGAGCGCCTGGCTCACGCCCTCATCCGGGGCGTCACCGACTTTGTCGAAGCGGATACCGAAGAGGCGCGGCAAAAATTCGCCCGCCCTTTAGAAGTCATCGAAGGCCCGCTCATGGCGGGCATGAACACGGTCGGCGACTTGTTCGGCGTGGGCAAGATGTTTTTGCCGCAGGTCGTCAAGAGCGCTCGAGTGATGAAAAAAGCGGTCGCTTACCTGCTGCCCTACTTAGAGGCCGAAAAGCTCGCTAACCCCCAAGAGCGGCAGCAGGCCGGGAAAATCCTCATGGCGACCGTCAAGGGCGACGTTCACGACATCGGCAAGAACATCGTATCCGTGGTGTTGGCCTGCAACAACTACGAGATTATCGACTTAGGCGTGATGGTTTCGGCGCAGAAAATTCTCGAGACCGCCCGCACCGAAAACGTGGACATCATCGGCTTGTCCGGCCTCATCACCCCGAGCTTGGACGAGATGGTCCACGTCGCCAAGGAGATGACGCGCCAGGGCTTCACGCTGCCCCTCCTCATCGGCGGCGCGACGACGAGCCGCGCCCACACCGCCGTGAAAATTGAACCCGCTTACCGGGGCCCGACGACCCACGTCCTCGACGCGAGCCGCAGCGTGGAAGTGGTGAGCAAACTTTTAGGCGACCAAAAAAATGCTTTTGTTGAGGAGACTCGAGCCCAGTACGCCAAGGTGCGCGAGCAGTACGCGAGCCGCGACGAGGCGCGCACGCTTATCAGTCTGGCGGCGGCTCGAGCCAACAAACCGAACTTCGATTTTTCCAAGGCCGACATCAAAAAACCGTGGCTGAGTATCACCAAAACGTTCAAAGACTACCCCCTCGAGCGCATTCTTCCCCGCATCGACTGGAACCCGTTTTTCATCGCCTGGGAACTCAAGGGGCGCTATCCGAGCATCTTCGAAGATGAACACGTGGGCGAAACGGCCAAGGGGCTGTTCGACGACGTGCAAACGCTGCTGCAAAAAATCGTCAGCGAAAAACTCTTCACAGCCAAGGCGGTCTTTGGCATCTACCCGGCGAACAGCGTCGGGGACGACATCGAGGTGTACGAGGGTGAGGCTCGAGGCCACGTCCTCACGGTCTTCCACACCCTGCGCCAGCAAACCCAGAAACGCCCCAGCCAGGCCAACCTCGCCCTCGCCGACTACGTCGCCCCGAAAGACTCCGGTTTTGAGGACTACTTAGGCGCGTTCGCCGTCAGCATCCACGGGGCGGAACGCTTAGCTACCCAATATGAAAGCGACCACGACGACTACAACGCGATTCTTGCCAAAGCCCTCGCTGACCGGCTCACCGAAGCTTTCGCCGAACACCTCCACGAACTCGTCCGCAAGGGCTGGTGGGGTTACGCCGAGGGGGAAGACCTGAGCAACGACGACCTCGTAAAAGAGCGCTACCGCGGCATCCGCCCCGCCCCCGGCTACCCCGCGCAGCCCGACCACACCGAGAAGCCCCTGCTGTTCGCACTGCTGAACGCCGAAGAGAACGCCGGTATGAAGCTCACCGAAAGCAACGCCATGACCCCCGCCGCCTCGGTCAGCGGCCTCTACTTTGCACACCCCGAGGCGCGCTATTTTGCGGTCGGCAAGCTCAACCGGGACCAGGTAGAGGACTACGCGAAACGCAAAAAGATGAGTGTAGCCGAGGTCGAGCGTTGGTTGGCTCCTTATTTGGCCTACGACCCCGAGACCGTGAAAGCGCCTATCAGCGTTTGAACCTCTATACTGAGGTATGGCTGGCCCTACACTAAACCGAACGACGGGAGACAGCTCGAGGCTCAAATCTGTCTCGACGGCAGAAGCCTTGCTGTCTTCGCTCCAAGCCGAGGCCAAACCCTTCCGCACCACAGTGGACGCCTATTACAAAATGGCCGAGACAGGTTTACTGGACACTGAAAAACGGTACGAACTGATTCACGGCGTCGTTTTGGAGATGCACCCCATCAGCCCTCAACACGGCCACAGGGTGAAGCGCTTGGGCGACCAGTTGAACGCTTGCCTCGAGGGCAAGGCCGAAGTCTTCACCCAGCACCCTATCCACATCGGCAACGACAGCGAGCCCGAGCCCGATGTTTTAGTTCTGAAACCACCCCTCGATCAGTACGCGAAACGTCTCCCCCGCCCCGAGGACATCCTGCTCATCATCGAAGTCGCCAACACGACCTTGCAAACCGACCGCACGCTTAAACTCCGGCTTTACGCGGGCGCGGGCATCCCCGAATACTGGCTGCTGAACTTGCAAAAAAACCAGCTCGAGCTGTACCGCCGCCCCGACCCGGACGAGGCGCGCTATTTGGAGCTGCACACCCTGAGCGAAGGCGAGGCGGCGACGTTTGGGGATGCGGCGTGCGGGCTCGAGTGGTGGAGGTAATCTAAAGTTCTACTGTCGCTTCACCTAAAATCATCGCCTCGACCTCACGCTTAGCCTGCTCTAAACCCTCGCTGGCTTCTTGTTGTAACTGTTTGGCTTTTTGTCGAACCAAAGCGATATGGTTAGCAATCTCGTCCTGTTTTCCAAGTGGAGGTAAAGGTATTTTGATTTGACCAATATCTCTGGGATAAATGTGCGATGTTTGACCTCTCTTTTCTCGATTCAAGAGGTTCTTGTATAACTCTGTGCTGAGTAGTGAAAAAACAAAGAGGGTATTGCATACAGAACTGCTTGGTCTCACACAAATAAGCTCACCGACATAAGAGGTAGGTATCTCAGGAGCTTCATCTAGGTATTTTATGAATCGTCCAACATAACTTGACTGGTGGGCGGCAGACAATATAAATGTATCCCCCTTTTTGACAGTCAGAGCCTGATTTTCCAGTGTGTAGCTGACTTTTGACAAGTCAATTTCTTGACCAGAATAGGTGCTAACTTTGACGATGGGGAAATCAGTTTTCTCTTCGGAGTATGACAAGCTGGATGGCGTTTTACCGCTAAGCAAAGCGGCGCAAACATCTTTTAACTTTTTCAAGGGATGTTTGCTTTTTGAAATTGCCGTGTTCATATATTCGTATGACTGGCGGAAGTATTCAGGGTCAAACCGCGCTTCAGAAACCTTACTAAGCTGCTGGTAAAAAATTCTGTTTTGCAGGGTGTTGGCTTGCTCTTCCGGTTTGTCAATGCCCAACTCAGCCAGCAAGTAATTATCTACGCTGTCCAAAAGCTGCTGTGCTTGTGCTTCTTTTCGCTTCTTGACGGTGTAAGCAGCGTCCATTTTTCTGACAAGTCGGTTTTGGATTTCCAAAGCGGGCATCGGAATCATCAAACGGTCAAATTGTTCAGTATTGACGCTTTGAACAGTTGCACCGTGTTTGGTTACCAGGGGCAAAAGTTGTTCTTGAAAAATGTCGAGATAGTGTGCGGCAAAAGCCGGAACCATTCTTTTATCAAACATCAAAGCTTTCAAATCTTGGTTTATAGCTGTTGGTGTGGTCGTCACGGTTACAGGCAAAGAGTGTTTTAGAATTCCGCTGCGCACTACGACCAACACCGAATTTGCAGGGACCAAGGTTGTTGCAGAGTCGAGTACAGCTTGTTCGGTTATTTTGTCCTCTGTGTCATAAAGATAGATGCCGTTCATATCTTTGGGAGACGCCCAAGGAATTGACCCTGACCAATATTCAGTATTGGCTTTGCTTGGTGTGCCCCCGCTTGACGAAACGCAAAGTTTGCTCAGCGCCTTGGCAGGAAAAGCAAAGTCGAGGTTTGAGCGAATGCTTGCAAGGTTAAAAACTGGGTCGAGTCTTCCCTGTAGTTCACTCCGGTAAACCAAAAAAATCTTGTTTCTGTCAATTTCCGGCGAAAGCTCAAAACTCATGCTTTACCCTGCTCAACCGCCTCGATAAACCGGCTCAACTCTGCACTTATGTTGTCCAAATCGTTTATTCCCGTGTTCTTGCCCGTAGCGTCGTAGCCTATGTCTTCGGCGATTACCATAAATATCGGGTAGTCCTCGAGCGTCCTTTGTTTTTGCTCGGTGTAAACTTCTTCCAAGGTCTCTTTCAACTCGTCTACCTTTTCTTTATAAAGCGCGTTGACACTGTTCCGCCAATCTTTGTAAGCTGGCGAGTTCTTCAGGGCTTTGCCGCTCAACCTGTCTGGATTTTCAAAGCCGCGCAGTTCGGCTAGGTGCTTCTTTTTCTCGGCGTCAATGTCTCTTAACTTTTTCAGGTAGACGTACTCTTCTTTGATAGCGTCCTGCAACGCCACTTTTTGCTGTTGGATGCGCTCCGTAGTGGCTTTGGTGTGCTTTTTCAGGAAGAGGACGGAGCTTTTGACGCCTGCGCCGGTGGCGGAAAAAGCGGTTTGCGGCATACTGACCACGGCGATGATTCGGTAGCTCTCTTCTATGCCGTCACGCACGTATTGCAGGCTCGAGTTGGTCAGTATGCCGTCCGGCACGACCATTGCCAAGTAGCCGCCTTCTTTTAAGAAGTTGTGGCACTGCTCGATAAAGAGAATTTCGGTGTTCTGGTTGTCACGCTCGCTTTGTTTGCTTTTGGGGTTGAGCCAGCCGACATCTTTCTGCGCGAAACCGTAGTTTTTCATGTAGGCTTGCTCAGTCTGCTTCACGACGGAGCCAAAAGGTGGATTGGTAATAACAAAATCGAACGTGCCGTACTTGAAGCCGTGATTGTTGGTTTTGTTGATGATGTCTTCGCTTGGTACAAGCCCGTCGGACGCGATGACGTTTGTGTGGCCGTCGTCGTGAATAATCATGTTCATCTTGGCGACGCGGGCAATCTGTTCGTTTATTTCAATGCCGAAAAGATTCTTTTCGGCAAAGTCGTGCCAGTATTTATAGTGCTCTATGGTGCCCTCGTTGTAATAGTTGTTGGCTTGATGCCTGATTTTGTCGAGTGCGTGGAGCAGAAAGCCGCCACTGCCGCAGGAGGTGTCCAATACTTTCGATTCATTGGTGATAGGTAAAACATCGACGATAAATTTAACAATAGGACGAGGTGTAAAGTATTGCCCGAAGTCACCCCTGAAAAACGAACCCATGAAGGTCTCGAAGGCGCGGCCCTTGCTGTCCAAGTCGGTCTTGCCTAAGTCAACGCCCTCTAAATAACCGACGACGGTACGAAGCTTTTCCGCGCTCAAACGTATGTCTTCTTTAAAAACTTCGGGGTCTTTAGTGCGGCCCTCCTCATAAAGAGCTTTGACACGTTTGAGAAGTTCTTGGTTGGTTTTCTCTTCGCTGTCTTCCTGAAAAATCTGAAAGTCGTAAGCTGCCCCCGGTTTACGCGGTTTTCGCTCGTCCCAAATTTTACAGAAGATAAGTTTGTCCAGTTCGTCAAAGGCGGATGACGGGTTGAGTTCACCGCCGCCCCAGAGCGCTTGGTGAGCTTGCTTAAAGCGCCGAGTCAACTCTTCCTGTTCTACCGTTTCCAGCGCAAACAGCTTTTGCCCGTCGGGGCTGGTGCCGCCGTTCTTCGCATACTTGTATTTAGCAATGTTGGCAACACCGTACTGAGGTATATCTGGGATGGTAATGCGGCCTTTGGGCTTCTCTTTGGGGACTTCGTAGTATTCATCTTTGATACCCGAAGTCGTCCAAACATACTTCGCGCCTTCGGCAACGGCGTAGCTGAAAGCTTGTTCGGTCGCCTGCTTGAACTCGAGTTCTGATACTTCTTCTTTCTTACATTCCGCAATAATGTAAGGTGACAAGCGTTCGTCATCGTTGTAGACGATAATGTCCGCTTCACGTTTGCTCGCGCCCATCGTCACGTTCACGAATTGGCGTATGCGTTCGGGAGAGTAGCCGTAGGTCAGGATGAGTTTCAAAAAGGTTTCAGCTTGAACCTCTTCTTCCGGGTTTTTGAAGTTTCTACGTTTGTTTTCGTTGTGGTAAGTGATGTACTTCTGGTCGTTGTCCTGCGTGACAACCGAAATAAATCCTTTGTTGATGCCTTCAGCTAGTAAACTCATTGCCCTCGAGTTTAACCCTTTGTTCGTTGGGATTCAAAACTCGTTTTGTTGGTTTTTAGCTTAATGTAAGCTCGAGCCTGTTTCGGGATGACGAGTGTTACTGCCTCGAGTGAGCGCCATAATCTCGTCCGTGCTCAGCTTGACGGTAGCAACGCCGCGCAACCGTTCGAAAGGACTGTCTTCGTTACTTTCTTTTTTGACCAACAAAACTTTGTTCTCCTCGACCACAAAATCGACTTCGCTGTAGGGAGTAAGCCCCAGTTTTTCGCGAATCGCTTGCGGAATGGTCACTTGCCCTTTGCTGGTGACACGCACTTGAAAACTCCTTAATCATACCTGGTAAGAGTATTACTTTAGCATCCTCTCGCTCATCTTTGAATCCAAAATTACCCCTCGCCCCGTTGCTGCAACGCTTCGCGCAACCCGGCCAGCTCGAGCCGCAGCGCTCTAATATCTTCACTCCCAGCTACTTCCGCCTCGCCGTTCGCCGCGTCGCGGCCGATAAAGAAGCTCGCCAGCGTCGCGGTCAGGTAGCCGAACACGGCGAAACCGTAAACCGCCAGCAGCAGGCACAAGATGCGCCCCTCGGCCGTTCGCGGCCAGTATTCCGAGCCGAGCGAGGTGAGCAGCATGGCCGTCCACCACAACGCTTCGCCGTAGTTGGCAAAGCCTGCGTCGTCCGGTAAACCGCTTTCGAACGCATACATGCCGGCACCCCCGGCCAAAATCACGAGGATGGTGAGCGCCAGCACGTAGCCGAAACCGCGGCGGCTCATGGTCGCGGCGAGTGCGTTCATGCCGCGGTTGATAGAGGCGACCACCCGCACGAGTCGCAAGCCCCGCGTCGCCCTGGACAAGCGCAACAGGCGCACCACCCGGAACGCGCGGAAAACCCGCAGCGCCGGAATCAGGAGCGACACGGCCGTGAGCAAGTTGCGGCGCAGGTAGCGGCCCTTGCGCGGCGCGAGCGCAAAACGCACGATGAAGTCCACGATGAAAATCGCCCAGATGGCGAGCCCCAGCGTCTCGAACAGCGGGCTCGAGCCCCAGATGAACTCTACCAACAGCAACGCCAACCACACAAAGCCGAGTACGATGAGCGGCGTGTCGAGCCATTCGTCGAGCTGCTGCAAGACCTCTAAGCGTTCGTTCTCGTGCTCGGGCGTGTTCGCCGCGCCGGAAGGTTGTCCGTCCATGATTCTCTCCCGGAACAGTTTAACCGGCTCGGGCACACTTCTCGAGCAGAGGAGCAGAGGAGAAAAAGCTTTTGACTTTACTTTCCCCTTTCTCCTCTTCCCTTTTCCCTCTTCACTTTCTACTTTCCACTCGGTCCTCGGTACTTTAGATCTCCGTCACCTGCGTCCCGCCCGTCTCAAACTTCAGCATCATCTCCCGCAACTCGGGCAGCGCCCTGCGCACGGCGTCTTGTTGGCCGTCGGGGCAGCAGACCATCACAAAGGCGCTGATTTTGCCGCCGGGAAGCTGCGCGTAAGCGCCCGTGGCGCGCACGCGAGCGACCACGTCCAGCACGTAGTCGTCCACGAAGTGACCGGGCAACCGTTGTTTGAGACTTTGCATCTCGCCGACGAGTGCGGCGACGCGGGCCAGTTCGCTAGCCTCGAGCGCGCCTTCTAGGTCGTAGCCGCTGCGGCGGATGGCGTGGAGCGTTTCGACGGCCTCGCCCATGTGGCTGTTCAGGAGTGCCAGCGAGGGCTTGCTTTTGTGGTGGCGGCCGCCGTAAAAAAAGAGCAGCGAGTCTTGAAAAGCTTGTAAGGTCGCGGGCGGCACGGACACGTCCTTGGGAATGATGTTGCGGCCGTGGTACTCGATGCGCTTCAAACCGCCCAACGCGCAAATCGCCGGGTCGTGGTAACCGCTCGCGCCCTCCAAAATATCGACCTCGACGCGGCAAGCCTCCTCGATGAGCTGTTCTTTCGTCACCACCTCGCCCTTGTAGGCGTGCAGCGCGTGAAGCAGCCCGACCGTCACCGCGCCCGACGAACCCAAACCGCTCTCGCCCGCCAAGTCGGCCATGATGACCAGGTCCAGGGGTTCGTCCTGCAAGCCGGTCAGCTTGACGGTCTCGCGGATGAGGTCGTGTTTGATGTGCTCGACCTCGTTCACCTTTTCTTGCACGTCCTGGTACTTGAGCCGGAAGTAGCCACCCAAGTTCTCTTTCAGCGCGATATAGACGTACTTGTCGACGGTGGTGCTCACCGTGACGCCACCGTACTTGTCGGCGTAGCTTTTGAGGTCGGTGAGGCCGCCCGCGAAGGGGAGTTTGAGGGGCGTTTTGGAGAGAATCATGTGGGCTTCATCATAGGGTCTCCAGCTCGAGCACCCTTGCCACCACCGCACGCACGTTTTCTTCGGGTGAGGGCTGTGTGCCGCCCAGGTGCAGCCACTCGTCGGTTTTTACGAAGCCGATGGGGTGGCCTTGCTCCAGGGCCAACTGCAAGTTCGGCATCATCCGGTATTCGCCGTGGCGCTGCGCGGTCATCAGGGTCAAAACCTCCGGGCTGAGTTTCCACAAACCGATGTCAAAGTCGCCCACGCCGCGCCAAGCTTTAACGACCCGGTCGCCACTGACGCTCACCTGCAAGTCGGTTTTTTCACCCACGTGGCCGGGGCCGAGGGTTTGAACGTTGGGGTAGGGATGGCGCTGGAGTTGTTCGAACAACTCGCTCGGCACATGGAGGTCGGCGAGCCAGGCGACGACGGGCTCCGTCGGTTTAGCCGTCTCGTAAGCGAGGTGCAGCGCGTGGCCGGTGCCGAGGGGTTGGGGCTGTTCGACGTAGGTGATTTTCAGACCTTCGTAAGTGTCTTCAAAGTACGCCCGAACCTGTTCTTGAAACTGCCCCACGACGAGGATGAGTCGGTCTCGCTTAGAGTCGAACTCCGAACTGTTCACTAGGTTGCGCACCGACAGCTCTAAAAAGGGCCGCAAGCCCACTGGGTACATACACTTTTGCAAGTAGCGGCCCAGATGACCGAAGCGCGTACCCTTGCCTGCGGCCAGACAGAAGTAATCCACGCCAGACGCTACCACGGCGTGGGCTTGGCGGGGGGGGCTTGGCGAGGTCGTGCGCGTGAACCCTGCTCGAGTCCACGACTCCCCGCAAACCAGGGTGCGTTACAATCGCAGCTATGGAATTTTTGAGCGACCCTAACGCGTGGATAGCACTTCTCACCTTGACCGCCCTGGAAATCGTGCTGGGCATCGACAACATCGTGTTTATCTCGATTTTGGCCGGTAAACTGCCCGAAGAGCAGCAGGCGCGGGCGCGCACGATAGGCTTGCTCCTCGCCATGCTGACGCGCGTGGCGCTCCTCTTTTCGATTGCCTGGCTGGTCGGGCTCACCGCGCCGCTGTTCGCCGTGCTGGGCCAGGAAATCTCCGGACGTGACCTCATCCTGATGGTGGGCGGGATGTTTTTGCTCTTCAAGGCGACGCGAGAGATTCACGACAAGTTAGAAGGCGAGCAGGGCGAGCGCGAGCGGCGCGTGGTGCCCTCGTTTTTGGCGGTCATCACGCAAATCGCGCTGCTCGACATCGTTTTTTCGCTCGACTCGGTGATTACGGCCGTCGGCATGGCGGACGAACTGTGGGTGATGGTGACGGCGGTGGTCATCGCCATCGGAATTATGCTGTTCTCGGCCGGACCCATCAGCGCTTTCGTCGAACGCCACCCGACGGTGAAGATGTTGGCGCTGAGCTTCCTCATCCTCATCGGCACCACGCTCATCGCCGAGGGCCTGGCGTTCCACATCCCCAAGGGCTACGTGTACTTTGCGATGGGTTTTTCGGTCTTCGTCGAGATGCTCAACCTGCGGCTGCGGGGGAGCAAGAAGCCGGTCGAACTGCACGAGCCGCACCTGGAGGAGACTTGAGTCCGTCAAAAGAGTGAGGCGCTACGAAGTGCGAACCGAGTAGACTGACCCCATGCGACGTTTAGGTTTCTTGCTGTTGACGTTTTGGCTGGCGGGTGCGGCGGCAGCGCAAAGTTTCAGTTTACAGGACGTGCTTCAAGAGGTTTTCATTTGGAGTGACGGCACGGTGCGGGTCGAGGACACGCGCTCGCTCGTGCTTCGGGGCGACTTTTCCGACCGCGTAGAAACGGGCAACACCTACTTTATAAGCGTAGACCCCAAGCAGGGCAGCAGCGTGATTTTCGAAGGGCTCGAGGCGCTGGACGGCGGGCTGCCCGTGCAAGCCCAAATCAACGGTAACGAGATTTCCTGGAAGGTGCGCGGCGCGAACGAAACGCGGCGCTTCAAGTTCAGCTACACCCTGACGAGCGAACTTGCTGTGGCGACCGACGTGGCCCGCTTCAACCGGCAGGTGCTCGAGCCCTCACACGCCCCCATTCGCGGCTATACCCTCGTCATCCACCCGCCCGCACCGAGCCCGGAGCAGTTCAAGGTGTTCATCTTCAACGGCTCGGGGCGCATCGGCACGCTGAACTTCGCGCCGGACTTTTCTACGGCGACGGTCGGGCTCGAGGCCTTGACCGAAAACGAACCGCTGCGCAGCGACATTTTGCTGGACGCTTCACTGTTCAACTTTCGCACCATCGACCAGCCGATGGAAGAGCAGTGGCTCAACGAACTCGGCGCGCAAACCGGCGACTTCCGGCGCGAGTCCGCGCAGGTGTTACGCGACGCCGGACGCGGGCCGCCGCCCGCGCCGCCGTCGCCGCTGTGGGCGGGGCTCGTCTGGGCCGGGGTAGTCGCGGCGGGACTGTGGGTGTTCCGGTCGTACCAGCGCTACGGCCGCGAGCCCCAGACTCCCGAGGTCGGCCCGTACTACCGCGAGCCCGCCGAGGAGATTCCGCCGGCGGCGGTGCCCTTCGTCCTCAGCCAGTCGGACCCCGGCCTCAAGGCGGCGAGTCCGGCCATCGCCGCGACGCTGCTCGACTTCGCGCGGCGCGGCTACCTCACGCTCGAGAGCACCACGAAGAGCGGCTTTTTGGGCCTCGGCACCTCCGAAGAGGTGCGCTACCACCTTGCGAAACAACCCGACAACCTCACACCCTTCGAGGCCGACCTGTGGAAAGCGTTCGAGGGCGCGGCGAGACAAGGCACGTTCGACGCCGACGACCTGAAGCGCTACTTTGAAAAACGCCCCAGTTTCGGCCAGAAGTGGGTCGCTAAGCCGCGAGCTTGGTACGAGTCCACCCACGGGTCGCTGCTAGATGGCGCCTCGAACGTTGCCGTGTTCACGGTGCCACCCGTTTGCTTCATGCTGGCGGCGGGCGCAGGTTTCGGGGCGTTTAGTGTGAACGACACCAGCGGCCTGCTCACCACGAGCCTGTTCGCAGGCGCGGTGCTCCTCGTCATTTTCGGCATCGTGGCCGCAGTAAGTTTGCGCCGCTGGGACGCTGGTAAGCTCTTAAACGCCAAACGCTGGGAAGCGTACCGCAAGTTTTTATCGGACTTTTCCTTGATGCGCGAGTCTCCCGCCGAACATTACAAGCTTTGGGATTATCACTTCGTCTACGCGACCGCGCTCGGGGTGAGCAAGCAGTACCTCAAAAACCTCCAAAAACTCATGAGCGCCGAGCCGGACAAGTTTGTCAGCCCGCCGTGGCTGTACGGCTACGGCTCGCCGGGCGGCCTGGGACGCGTTCCCACGCCGGGCGACTTGGAAACGCTGTCCCGCAGCCTCAACACCCTGTCGCAAATCGAAACGAACTTGGGCAACCTGAACAGCGCGCTCTCACCCCAAACAAAGACCGGCGGGGGCTTCAGCGGCGGGGGCGGGTTTGGTGGGGGCGGCTTCAGCGGCGGGGGCTCGAGCGGCGGCGGGGGCGGCAGCGGGATGCGTTAGCGTGGCGGAAGTCTCAAAATTTTGGTTTGTCACTGACTATCAGAGTCCCACATTAATAACTCACCAAGCAAATTTCTATACTTCTGAGTCGGAAATTTTTAATTTATGGTAAGAATTCCAATCCTTACCAAACCTTAATGTCAAGAGGAGTCAGTAGGGCGAAACTTTGCGTTCTCTGCTAACTTGAGCGCATACAATTTCTGCTCTGGTTTGGTTAGAGGCCAACCATTGATGTTAGCGTGCCGCGGTGGCTGATTATCGTAATCAACAATCAAGCCTAAATCGGTAACGTCCTTAACTAAAATCTCAGCATAACCACGAAGTGTTTTGCCACTTGGATTTGCGACATACTCAATTCCGATATTTTGAACTTCAATCAGTGACAACTTATCTATTTGAAAGACCGACAAATTCGGATAGGGGTGAGGAATAAAGGCTGCTGGTTTTACAGTCAAGTCGCTGCTTCTGTATTGATTTGAGGCAACGATGAATCTTGCCAAAGGAATATATGGAGCTAACTTAGCCTCATCTATTTTTTGCGAAGATCCTCGCCAAATAGCCCGCAATCGCCTGAGGAAATTCGTCAATGAAAATTTCTGAGCCATACGTGTTGTTGCGCCCGAATAGTCCGGCATAAGATAATTCATCACCTTCGCCAATACTTACGCTGAATACCTTATGAGGTCCAGTCTTCCAATCAAAGGAAATTTCTCCGTCGGGGTCAGAACTTATATCTAACGGGAGAAAGGTCAAGGGAAGACTGTCTATAAACCGTGAAGCATTATAGAAAATTCGTTGGTTAACCGCCTTAGCACCATGACCATCCCAGTTATTTTCTCTTGCCTCTAAATACACTTCGATAAGTGTTTGATGAGCATCAAGCCGGGGTTCTCCCAAAGAGTATGTTCTGTAGGTTTCATCGTTGGTCTCTTCAAAGGATCGACGAACGATGCTTGCAGCAGAACTTACCCCATTATCCCAAGAAACTCTAAAAGGGTTACTAGGTACTACTGTAAGAGTCATTCGAACTCCTGAATCATCTTGTCAGTGAAGCTACCAAAGAATAAATTGGTTCGGAAACTTCGTAGTGAAACAAACACTTCCCGTATAGTTGCCTCATCGTCGGGCTCCAGTCGCTCAAAGTTTTTGTAGGCATCTATATCAAGAATCAGTGTAGCATATTCGCCGTTTACCTCAGGTATAAGGGTCTGCACGTGATTGGCTGTAAGGTCTTTCTCTGGGTCGTGAATTACGATTCGCGTTAAAAAACTACTGAAATAAGGTGGAGCACCTTCAGGTATATTTGGAGCAGTAATGAGAAGCTCCGAAAGTTCAGTATCGTCCGGGAATGGGTTTATCTGATTTATATACCTCACAGCCAAACGCGTAATAAACTCTGGAGAACAAAATTTCATATAGATGCTCCAGAGCCTCAAAGCACTAGGAAAGATATCTTCCCAACTTGTATAAGGGCTCAATCGGCTGAATGTAAACCCATCTACTCTAAACTGTACAACCTGGTTTTCCTCACGATTCCGATAGACATATCCACGGAATCCTTCAGATTCTACTTGTGATCTGAAATCTTCCCCAAATTCAAGTTTTCCCATAACATATCTTTGAGTCTGTTTGATTGGATATTCCCTAACTATCGTTTGTCCAGCTCTCTCAAGTGAATCAGCTTCGAAACTTTCGGGCAAACTTACTCTAAAATCAATAAGAGCTTCTGTGATAGGGGCTTTGTCTAAGTGGCGGGGTATAGCCATACGAGAAAGTATACAGGTAGTTACCTACAATCAATAAAGAATTAGAAACTCTGGCTTGTTTTGTTAAGGGGGGTGAAAAGAAAGTGGGCTGCGCCAGGCGGTGCGGCTGTAAAGCGTGCGTTACCATACCTGTATGCAAGACCTGAAAACGCAAAGTCTGAAAGAACGTCTCGGCCACATCATCTTCGAGACGGACACCCCAGCAAGTCGAACGTTCGACGTTGCCCTTCTCGGGCTCATTCTCCTCAGCGTGATCTTGGTCATGTTGGAGAGCGTGGCGAGTTTGCGCTTTCGGTACGGCTCTACTTTGCGGATGCTCGAGTGGGTCTTCACCCTCCTCTTCACCGCCGAATACTTAGCAAGGCTTTACACCGCGCGCAACCGCCTGAAGTACGTGCGCAGTTTTTTCGGCGTGGTGGACTTTCTGGCCGTTATTCCGACCTACCTCAGCCTGTTTATCGTCGGCTCACAGTATTTCATTGTAATTAGGGCGCTGCGGCTGTTGCGGGTGTTTCGAGTTCTCAAACTCATGAGGTTTCTCGGCCAGGCGAGCGTGCTGGCGAAAGCGTTGCGGGCGAGCCGCGAGAAAATCACCGTTTTCGTCGTCACGGTGATGATTCTGGTCACGCTCATCGGCTCGGTCATGTTTTTGGTCGAGGGGCCGGCCAACGGCTTTACCAACATCCCCATCAGCGTGTACTGGGCCATCGTCACGCTTACGACTGTGGGTTATGGCGACATCGCGCCGCGAACGCCGCTGGGCCAATTTTTGTCCGCACTGGTGATGATTTTGGGCTTCGCCATCATCGCGGTGCCGACCGGCATCGTGACGAGTGAAATCTCGAGAGCGGAACGGCGGGCGGAGGCGGCAACACGGTGTCCAACCTGCGGACGCGCCGGGCACGACGCGGACGCGGAGTTTTGTAAGTATTGCGGGGAGAGTCTCGCGGTTGCCGGTCCAGGCTGAGGGGCGACCGACGCAGCCCTCAATGAAAGGTTTTCCCCTCTCCCGCATCCTCTCTCAGCAACACTGCGGGCGTGAAGCGCGGGCCGTGCCGGGCCTCGAGCCGCTCGAAGTTTTCGCCTACATAAGTATGTGCTAAAGTTATGCTAAAGGAGTAAGCCATGCGCGTGACGGTTCATGTCCCCGACCCTTTAGGCGAGGAAGCTGAACAAATAGCTGCGAGCAAGGGTATTTCCGTTTCTTCTCTGTACGCCGAAGCGGTGGCGCGCCATTTGCAAACCCTGAAGCGGGAAGAAGCCTTCCGGGAACTTGACAAACTCGTCGGCGCTCCCGTCGCGCCGGACTTTGATGAGCAGCTTGCCGCGTTGCGCCGCGACGACCTTGAGCGCTGAGGTCATCCGCGGTGGTGGTCGGTCTCGACACAGGCTTTTTCAAACATTTTCTCGAGGGTGACCCGACGGCTTTAGACGTTTGGCAACAAGTCAGGCTCGGCGAAAGCCACTTGGTCATCAGTTGTTTGACGCTGTTCGAACTTCAGCGCCTGGGTTTTAGAGGTGCGATTGCACTGGACAAAGTCACGACCTTGCTGACCTACCTGCCGAACGCTTGCGAAATCGTTTGGCTCTCAAAAGAAAACGGACAACTTTTGGAAATGGGCGCACGGCTGGCGCATGGGAACGGTCTGGCGATGGCCGACGCGCTCATCCTGAGTTCGCTTCTTTACGCTTCTGCGGAGGTGGTTTACACCACGGACGAAGACATGTTTCGCTACCAAGCGGGGCCGAAAATGGTCAAGCTTTGACTGCGTTCATCATTCGTAGAACTTCTTTCCCGTCTCCACATACTCTCTCAACAAAGCCGCTGGCGTGAAGCGTGGGCCGTGCTGGGCCTCGAGCCGCTCCAACCTCTCGAGGACATTCCCCGGCCCCTGCTCGTCCAGGTAAAAAAACGGCCCACCCAAAAACGGTGGGAAGCCTATTCCAAAGACCGCACCCACGTCGCCGTCGGCGGGCGTGGCGATGACGCCTTTTTGCAAGGTGTAGACAGCTTCGTTCACCATCGCCAGGCTCAGGCGTTCCTGAATCTCGCTTTTGGGGACGGTGCGGCGCTCCGACGCGCCGACGAAGGCGTAAATTTCCGAGTTGACCTCTTTGCTTTTGCCGTTTTCGTATTTGTAAAAGCCGCGGCCGCTCTTGCGTCCTTTGAGCCCGGCGTTCAGCACGTCGTCTCCCAGGGTGACGAGACCGATACCGCGCTCCGCAAACAGTGGGGCCATCACGGTTGTGACGTGCGCGCCCACGTCGAGGCCGACCTCGTCAACGAGTTTCAAGGGGCCGACCGGAAAGCCAAAGTCGCGCATGGCGGTGTCGATTTCGTCCACGCCCGCGCCCTCTTGCAGCAGAACAAGCGCCTCATTGACGTACGGCGCGAGGATGCGGTTGGCGTAAAAGCCGGGTGAGTCCCCGACGACGATGACGGTTTTGCCCTGTTTCAAACCTACCTGTGTGGCGGTCGCCAGCACCCAGTCGGCGGTCTGCTCGGTTTTGATGATTTCCAACAGCGGCATTTTCGGCACGGGCGAAAAGTAGTGCATCCCCAACACGGTTTCGGGCCGCTGCGAGGCTGCGGCGATGTCCCCAATAGGAATGGACGAGGTGTTCGAGGCGAAGATGTGGTCTTCGGGCGCAACCGCCTCGACCTCGCGCAGCACGCTTTGTTTGACGTCCAGGGTTTCCAACACGGCTTCAACGGTGAGGTCCGCGCCGCGAAACGTGTCGTAGTCGGTGACGGGCACCACGCGCTCCACAACCACGTCGCGCTCGAACGGGGTCATGCCCTTGCCGACGCGCTCCGACACGTTTTCGTAGATGTTGCCCTTGCCCTTGGCGGCGTACTCGAGCTTCACGTCTTTCAACAGCACGTCATACCCGTTCTGCGCACTCACCTGCGCGATGCCCGCGCCCATCAGCCCTGCGCCGAGCACGCCGACGGTCTCGACGGGGCGCGCTTGGGACTTGAGCGGATTTTTTTCAGCCGCGTTTTTGGCGAAGAAGAGGTGGCGCAGCGCTTTGGACTCCGGCGTAAAGACGAGGTCGGCGAAGTTGTGCGCCTCGGCCTCGAGCCCCGCCGCCATTCCCTTTTCCATACCCGTGCGCACCGTTTCGATAATTTTGGGCGGCGCGGGGTAGTTGCCGCGCGTGCGTTTTTGCACCGTTTCGGCGGCTTTGGAGTAGACCATGTTGTTGAGCGGGGTTTTCTCGAGCACCGTCTCGAGCAGCGTGGTCTTACGTTTTTTAGAAGCAACCGTGCCGTCCACGAGGCCCTGAGCGGCGCGCTTGGCGGCCTCGAGCAACCCCTGTGGGTGAATCGTCGCGTCGACGATGCCCATGTTCCGCGCGGGTTTGGCGTAGACATTTTTGCCACTCAGCATCATCTCGAGGGCTTTTTGCAAACCGACCGCGCGCGGCAAGCGCTGGGTGCCGCCGAGACCGGGCAGCAGCCCTAAGTTCACCTCGGGCAGCGCGAACAGGGTGCGCTTGTGCTCGGAGGCGAGGACGTAGTGGCAGGCGAGCGCGAGTTCCAGGCCGCCGCCCACGCAAGCGCCGTGAACTGCGGCCAGAATGGGTTTGGGAAAAGTTTCGACCCGGTTAAAAAGGGCGTGACCTTCACCAATCAGTCTGACGACCTCGTCTTTCGTCTCAAACGCCGCGAACTCTTTGATGTCCGCGCCGACGATGAAGCTGTCTTGTTTGCGGCTGATGAGGACGACGGCTCGAGTTGCGGCGTCACCCTCTAAAGTGTCGAGGAGGTTGCCGAACGACCGCAGCACCTTTTGGCTCAGCGTGTTGACGCGCTCGCCCTCGCTGTCGAGCCACACGGTAGAAACGCCGTTTTTGGTGTGTACATCGAAAAAGGTCATGCGCCATACCTCTCGAGCAACATAGCGTGTCCCAAACCGCCCGCGGCGCAGGCCGTGACGAGGGCGTAGCGCCCGTCCTCCGCGTGCAGGCGGTGCGCCGCCGTGGTGACGAGCCGCGCGCCCGTCGCGCCGAACGGGTGCCCGAGCGACAGAGAGCCGCCCCAGGTGTTGACCTTGTCCATGTTTACGTCGGCCACCCTCGAGTCTCGCCCCAACTTGTCCCGCGCAAACGCGTCGCTCTCCCAGGCTTTCAGCACGGCCAGGACTTGCCCGGCAAACGCCTCGTGAATCTCAATCACGTCCAGGTCACCAAAACTCAAACCCGCACGCTCCAGCACTTTCGGCGTCGCATAGGCCGGGCCGAGGAGGAGTTCGTCGCCGGGGTCTTGCGCGACGAAGACGAAGTCGCGTAGGTAAGCTTTCGGCGTGTAGCCCAGCGCCAAGGCTTTTTCTTCGGTCATGAGGAGCGTCGCCGCCGCGCCGTCGGTCAAGGGCGAGGCGTTGCCCGCCGTGACCGTGCCGAACGGTTTGACGAAGACCGGCTCGAGCTTACCCAACGCCGCCATGCTGCTGTCCTCGCGGAAGGTGTTGTCTTGGGTCAGCGCCTTGAAAGCGGGCGGGACGGTTGCAGGGAAGATTTCGGGCTCGAGCTTGCCCTCGTGTGTCGCTTGCGCGGCAAGCTGGTGGCTGCGGAGCGCGTATTCGTCTTGTTCTTCACGTGACACGCCGAAGGCGGCGGCGAGCTTGTCGGCGCTTTTGCCCATCGTCTCTTCAGTCGTGAACTCGGCGATGGCCGGGGCTTGCGGGAGCATGTCGGCCGCGGCCAAGCCCTGCACGAACTTGCGGTACTCGAGCGGGTTTTTGTACTTGCGCGCCTCGAAAAACTTTTGGCGCACCTCTTTTTTGAAGCCGATGGGCACGTCGCTCAGCACTTCGACGCCGCCCGCGATTGCCACCTCGGCTTGCCCGGTTTGAAGCATACTCACCGCGTCGGCGATGGCCCGGTTGGACGAAATGCAGGCCATCGTCACGGTGTAGGCCGGGACGGTGTTGGGAAAGCCCGCCCCGAGCGCCGCGTCCCGCGCGACGTTGCTGGTGGCGGGGTTCTGGACGACGGTGCCCATGACAACCGCGTCGACCTGTGCGGGCTCGAGCGCGTTCCTCACCAAAACCCCCTTGAGGACTTCTCGAGCGAGGTCGTAAGAAACCTGGTCGAAATACTCGCTGCCCGAACGCATAAAGGGCAAACGGCAGCCGTCGACCAGGACGACGGATTTTGGACTCGGTTCAGTCATTTTTACAGTTTACACCGTGGCCGAGCGCGTCTAGGGCTCTCGAAACGCGGCGGCAAGTGCGAGAGGGGGCGCAGTCGCTTTCCGGGATGGTTGGGTATGGTGAGTAAAGATACCCTTACGGAGGTAAAACCAGTGGACATGAATTCAAAAAACCCAGCGGTCAGAAAAGACGTGACCATCAAAGGTGTGAGCGTCCCCGCGCTCGGGCTCGGCACCTGGGACCTGCGGGGCGAGGAATGCGTGACGGGCGTGCAACACGCGCTCACCGTCGGTTATAGGCACATAGACACGGCCCAAGGTTACGAAAACGAGGCGGAAGTAGGCCGGGGTATGAAGGCGTCGGGCATAGCTCGAGACGAAATTTTTGTGACGACGAAGGTCAAGCCGGAGAATTTTGCTCGAGACAAGGTGCTGAGTTCGACGCGCGAGAGCCTGCAAAAACTCGGTGCCGACTACGTGGACTTGCTCCTGCTGCACTGGCCGAACCCGGAGGTGAGTTTGGAAGAGACGTTTGCGGCGTTGCTCGAGCTGCACGACGCAGGCGCTGCCAAACACCTCGGCGTGAGCAACTTTCCGCCCTCGCTGGTCGAAGAGGCGATGCAGTACGGCCCCGTGTTTTGCAACCAGGTGGAGTATCACCCTTACCTGTCGCAGGACAAACTCTTGGCCCAGGCCGAACAAGCTGACTACCTGCTCACCGCCTACAGTCCGCTGGCGCAGGGCCAGGTGCTGGACGACGCCGTCCTCAAGGCTATCGGTGTTCGCCACGACAAAAGCGTCGCCCAGGTTGTGCTGCGCTGGCTGCTGCAACAAGGCCATGTCGCCGCCATTCCCAAAGCCGCTACGGAAGAGCACCGCGAGGCCAACTTCGACGTGTTCGACTTCGAACTGAGCGACGACGAGATGGAAGCCGTCTTCGACCTCGGCCGGGACGAACGGCTGGTCGACCCCGAGGACGGGCCGGACTGGGAGCGCTAATTTGCCGAGGGCAAAACAGAGGGGTCACGTCCTACAAGCGTGACCCTTTGGAAAGCTCGAGCCTACCCCGGCTGCAACGCTTCCGGCTTCACCTGCCCGAGTTTCTCGAGCAACATCGCGTAACCTTTTTGCCCCCGCTCGAAACTGCTGAGCCGGAAAAACTCGTTCGGCGCGTGCGCCTTTTCATCACGCAGCCCGAAAGCGAAGTTCACCGTGTACACGCCCAGCGTGTCCAGGATGATGCTGCAAAAGGGAATGCTCCCGCCGCTGCGGACGTAGAGCGGTGTTTTGTCGTAAAGCGCCACGTGAACCTGTTTCGCCACCTCGTTGCCGGGATGGTTTGCGGGCATGAGGTAGGGCTTGGACGAGCTTTCGGGCTCGAACACGTTTATGGTGACGCCGGGCAGGGTGTTTTTTTCGACGTGCGCCTTGATGAGTTTGACGATGTTTTTCGGGTCCTGGTCGGCGACGAGTCGGCAGGTAAGTTTGGCGTGGGCCTCGTTGGGCAGCACCGTTTTGACGCCGTCACCTTGAAATCCGCCCCAAATGCCGTTGACTTCCAGCGTCGGCCGCGCCCAGGAGCGCTCCAAGGTGCTGTAGCCGGGTTCGCCGAACACGTCCGGCACGCCTAAGTCTTTTTTGTAGGTTTCCTCATCGAAGCCCACCGCCGCGATGTGTTCGCGGTCTTCATCGGTCAGGGGACGCACTGAACCGTAAAAACCTTCGACCAGAATTTTGCCGTCTGCAGAGCGCATCGAGTCGAGCAGGTGAACGAGCGCGTGAACCGGGTTTTGCACCGCGCCGCCGTAAGAGCCCGAGTGCAGGTCGGTGTTCGCACCCTGCACGTCGATTTGCAGGGCGCACAAACCCTTGAGGCCGACGAGCAGCGCGGGTTGGTCCTCTTCCCACTGGCCGCCGTCGCTGCTTACGACGAGGTCGCACTCGAGCAACGCCTTATTTTCAGCGATAAACGCGGGCAACTGCGGGCTGCCGATTTCCTCTTGCCCCTCGAACAAAAACTTGACGTTAACGGGCAACGCGCCCGAGGTCTGCAGCAGCGACTCGACCGCCAGAATCGGCGTGAGCATGTTGCCCTTGTCGTCGGTCGCGCCGCGCGCCACGACGCGCTCGTTTTCAATCACCGGCGTGAACGGCGGGCTGTCCCACAGCTCAAGCGGGTCGACCGGCTGCGTGTCGAAGTGGCCGTAAATAAGGACGGTCGGTTTGCCGGGCGTGTTCAACCAGTCGCCGTAGACGACCGGGTGCCCGCCGGTGGGCATGACTTTGACGTTCTCAACGCCCGCCTCTTGCAACCGACTCGCCACCCACGCGGCAGCCTTTTCGACGTCGGGCAGGTTTGCGGGCAGGCTCGAGATGCTGGGGATTTTTAAGAAGTCTAGCAATTCTTCAGTAAAGCGGGATTTGTGCTCGGTCTGGTAAGTTTGCCAGTTCATGCGGTCTGCCTCCTTGGTAAGTCGTAGTGTCCGATAATACGTTCTGCAACCTGTTCGGGCGGCACGGTGGTGTCGACGGTTAAACTTGCTCGACCCGGAACCTCTGAAAAAAGGTCGTGGCGCTCGAGTAAGTCCTCTAAAACCTCCACCGACGCGACCTTGTGCCGAGCGGCTCGAGCCTCGGTCGCAACGCGGTTTTTGAGTTCGGCTTCGGCACAGTGCAGGCGCACGAAACAAACCTCGCCCCCGTTGAGTTCGACCACGGCGACGAGGTCGGCAAGCTCCATGTTGTCTCCGGGACTCACGTAAACGACGGTAAAAATGAGGTCCAAACCCGCCTTGACAGCTTCTTCAATGACCATTCTGCGCAAACTCCCCACGATGCGGCCGAAGGGCGGCGTGCCGAACTCAAAGTAGGGTAGAACGGCGTTGATGCTCACGTGGTTGTCGAACAGTTTGAAGCCGGTTCGTTTTTCAAGTTCCCGCGCGACCGTGAGCTTGCCGACGGCGGGCGGGCCGTAGAGGAAGACGAGTTTCATACGGACTCGAGTGTAACCCGCCACCGCAAGCGGCATCAGCCCGTCCGGCTGTTAAACTACAAGCATGGTCGTGTAAAAACCTAACACCATGCTCGGCAAACCCGTAATAGACGGCACGCGCATCACGGTCGAGAGCATCTTGGAGAAACTCTCAATGGGGTTCAGTCGTGAGGACGTTCTCGAGGCTTACCCTCGCCTGAGTGAGCAAGATATTCACGACGCGCTGGCCTTTGCCACTCGAGCTTCGAGGGCGACTGCCGAGTGTAAACCCTAACTGTTTTAGAACTCCGTGGGCCAACCGGTTTCAACAGGTAAACTTTGGCGTGCACCCCGCCCTCCGCGCCACCGACCACCGCCCCTACCCACTGCCCACACAACCCTGGGCGCTGCAAATGACCTGGCGCGACCTCTTGTTTATGCACTGGCCCGTCCCGGCGGCGGCCTTGCAACCCCTCATCCCTAACGCTTTGACCTTGGACACTTTTGACGGCAGCGCCTGGCTCGGCGTGGTGCCGTTCGAGATGAGAAACGTCCACCCGCGCTACACCTTCAGCGTGCCGGGCGTGTCGAACTTTCCCGAACTCAACCTGCGGACTTACGTCAGCGCAGGAGGCAAGGCGGGCGTGTGGTTTTTCAGCCTCGAGGCGGGCAACCCTGTCGCGGTGCAGTTGGCGCGGACCGGCTTTCATCTCCCCTACTTCAACGCCGCGATGGGCTGTGCCGACATTGGCGGAACGATTTACTACCAGAGCAAGCGAACCCACCGCAACGCGCCCGCAGCGGAATTTGTGGCGGCGTACCGGCCGGTCGGCAAAGTGAACTGGAGTCCGAACACCCTCGAGCTTTTCCTCACCGAGCGCTACTGTCTCTACAGCGCGGACGCGAAAGGCCGGGTTTACCGCGGCGAGATTCATCACCGCCCCTGGCCGCTGCAGAAGGCCGAGGCCGAGGTGCAGGTCAACCGCATGACGGGGCAAATCGGCGTGACCCTGCCCGGCACCGAACCCGTGCTGCATTTTTCGAGGGCGCTCGAGGTCGTGGCCTGGTTGCCGCAGGCACTTTGAACGTACAGCTGCACCTTTCAAAGGATGTCTGCAAGCGTTAAGCTTTCCCCTTATGGACATCATCAAAGCCCTGCTGCGCCGCTTGAGTTGGTCACTCGTTTTGTACTGGGGCCTGTTGTTCGGCCTGCTGTGGATGCTCACCGAACTCGCCGACGTGGTTTACGACAAGGGCGGCTTCTTTTTCGACGAGCCCGTGCTAGACTGGTTTTACGGCCTTATCAACCCGACGCTGACGAGTCTGGCGCTGTTTGCAAGCACGGTTGGCGGGGTCGAAATCATGATCGGGCTGGCGGTGCTGGTCTTCATCTTCTTGTGGCGCGTGTCGCACCGCGAGGCGGTGTTTTTCGGCTTCAGCATGGGCGGCGCGTCGCTCATCATGGTGGTGACCAAGCTCGTGCTGAGCCGACCCCGGCCCGAGCTGTTTCCCGACGTGCAGTTTTGGCAAACCGCCTCGCCCTCGTTCCCGAGCGGGCACGCGACCGGCAGCATGGCGTTTTTTTTGAGCGTCTACCTCGTCGTGTCGCGCTTGGCACCCCGTTGGCGCGGTCTGGCAGCCGTCGCCGGCGTGGTGATGGTGGCCTGGATAAGCGCCTCGAGACTCTATTTACAAGTCCACTACCCGTCCGACATCTTAGCTGGCTTGGCGCTCAGCACGACCTGGGTGCTCGGCGTGAACGCGTTTTATAAGTATCACACTCGAGACCGCACGCACCGCACCGTTTTACTCACGCTGCCCGCCGAAATTGTCGACGCCTACCGCGAAGAGGCGTTTGCAAAAGGTTTGGACGAGGGCGAGGTCGTCGCGCGCGCGTTGCAAAACCACTACCCGCAAGCGCAAATGACCTCGACCGGCAAGCTTGAAAAATCCGTTTGACGGTCAAGAGGCTTGTAGCCTGGGTAGTGCTAAAGAGGTAATGATTGGTTGTAGTGGTGAATGAAGGTCCAGATAGCGCCGATGTGATTGTCGAGCTTTTTGGAGAAGGAAAGCGTTTTCCGCACCAACCTGGAGCAGCGTTGCCTGAGCGTGTTGTTGAAGCGCTCTGTGTGGTTGGTTTGCCCCGAATCTTTGCCGACCTGATGCAGCTTGTCAGCATAGAAAATCGCTTCGTAGGCGTGCCAGAAGTCGGTGTAGGTGTCTGCGTCCAGGTAACACTCGGGCAAACTCTGCCACAAACGAACAGCACCGTCCTCGTCCCGTGAACCGACGTAGCAACCGACGATTTCGCGTGTCGCTCGGTCCATTGCCAACCACACCCACTGTTTGTTTTGCTTGCTGTCGACAAATGACCATAGTTCGTCACATTCGATGACTAGAGCCCTTTTTTAGCCTTGACCTGAACTTGCTTCTCGACAACTTCGTATTTCTCGTTGACGTAAGCTTGCAACCATGTCTCAGAAACGTCTTCAACACGCGCAATGCCTGCTAAAGAAAGTTTCTCCAAAAGCAGTTTGTCGATACGCGCTTTGGTTTCTTCGCTGATGGTTTTGTTCGTTGGGTTCAAGACAAACTGTCTGCCACAGTCTTTACACAGGTAACGCTGCTTGCCGTTGTGGATATGGCCGTTCTTGATGGTTTGTTCGCTCTGACAGTTTGGACATGCGTTCATGCTTTAGCTTAAACCATTACCTGTGAGGCACTACCGTAGCCTGTAGCTTGTAGAAAACTTTCGGAGAGGAAGTCGGAGGGAAAATTTTTAGACCCTCCGCCTTTTTTCTCGGTACTTTTCACTCGGTACTCGGTACTTTCTTAGATGTGAATCGCCCGCCCCTCGACCGCCAGCGCCGCCTCTTTGAGCGTTTCGGACAGGGTCGGGTGGGCGTGGACGGTTCGGGCGATGTCCTCGCTTGACGCACCAAAGGCCATCGCCGCGACCGCCTCGGCGATGAGGTCGCCCGCTCGAGCGCCGATGATGTGGACGCCCAGCACGCGGTCGGTTGCGGCGTCGGCCAACACCTTGACCTTGCCCTCGGTCATGCCGAGGGCTCGAGCGCGCCCGTTCGCCTGATAGGGAAACACGCCTTTTTTGTACGCGACGCCCGCCTCTTTCAACTCTTCTTCGCTTTTGCCGACCGTGGCGATTTCGGGCTCGGTGTAGACGATGCCGGGGATGACGCCGTAGTCCACGTGGCCGTGCCCGGTCTTAATCGTCTCGACGCAGGCGACGCCGTCTTCTTCGGCCTTGTGCGCGAGCATCGGACCCGGAATTACGTCGCCGATGGCGTAGACGCCCTCGACGCTCGTGCGAAACTGCGCGTCCACCTTTATTCGGCCGCGCTCGTCGGTTTCGACGCCGACGTTTTCTAAGCCCAAACCCTCGGTGTTCGGTTTGCGTCCCGCCGCGACGAGGACGCGGTCACAGTGAATAGGTTCTTCGCCCTCGATTTCGACGACGCAACCGTCGCCTTCAACCCGCGCCGCCGTCACCTTGGCACCGAGCTTGAACTCGAGGCCCTGCTTTTTGAACACCTTGAGCGCGTCCTTGGCGAGTTCGGCGTCCATACCGGGCAAAATCCGGTCGAAGTATTCCAGCACCGTCACCTTCGCACCCAAACGCGACCACACTGAGCCGAGTTCCAGCCCGATGTAGCCCCCGCCGATGACGACGAGGTGGCCGGGAACCTCTCCGTAGTCTATCGCCTCGTTGCTCGTGCCGATGCGGTCACCGTCGAGTTCGACGCCCGGCAGCGTCATCACCTGCGAACCCGTGGCGATGATGGTGTGTTCGGCTTCCAGTTCCGTGTCCCCGTCTGCGCCGTGGACAACGACCCGGCCGGGCGCGGTGATTTCACCTGTACCCTGGTAGCGCGTGACCTTGTTCTTTTTGAACAGGTAGGCCACCCCGTCTGTGTTCGACTTGACGACCTTGTCTTTGCGCTCGAGCAGCTTCTGCAAATCCAGCTCGACGCCTGAGACGTTTACGCCGTGCTCTTTGAAACCGTGCTGCACGTCCGCGTAGCGCTCACTCGACTCTAACAGCGCCTTGCTCGGGATGCAACCCACGCGTACGCAAGTTCCGCCCAACGTTGCCTCTTTTTCGATGCAAGCCACGTCGAACCCCAGTTGCGCGGCGCGAATCGCGGCGACGTAACCGCCGGGACCCGCGCCGATGATTACCATGTCATGATTTGCCATTGGTCTCCTTCAAGTGGGGTCGATGCCCTGTGACCGGGCGTCACCCCTCGAACACGACGAGTCACGAACTAAAGTATAAGGTCTGACAAAAAACACCGTGTTGCCCCTGAAAAGGTGTTCCTTGGACAGCTCGCCAACCCCCTCGGTTCCTGTGAGCCCCTCAAGACCGCAAGTAAGACGCCCCGTTCACGTCGATAATCGCGCCGCTGCTGAACACGGCTTCTGCTGAGGCTAAAAACAGCACCGCGTGCGCGACTTCTTCAGGTTTGGCGACGCGGCCGAACGGGCTCTGGTTGCGCACGTCCTCACCCCTGGGACTTTTCAGCAAGCCCCAGGCCATGTCGGTTTCGACAAACCCCGGTGCCACCACACCCACGCTGATGTTGTAGGGCGCGAGCTTTTGCGCCAACGACTGGCTCATCGCGTTCAAGCCCGCCTTGCTCGCCCCGTAAGCCGGCGACTCGGGCTCACCCCGAAACGCGCCCCGCGAAGACACATTGACGATTTTGCCGCCGCCCTGCCGAATCATAGTTTGGGCCGCGTGGTAGCAGAGGTTGGCTGGGGCGACAAGGTTGACGTCCAAGGTGTGCCGCCAAGCGGTTTGCCACGCGTCGAAACTCACGCTGTCAACAGGGTGTGCCTCGAAGATGCCGGCGTTGTTCACCAGGATGTCGAGACTCCCCAGACCCGCCACGGTGCGCTCGACGAGGTCTTTTGTAAAGGTAGGGACGGTAAGGTCACCGGCTATGCGGATGTGCGAATCACCCTTGAGGGAAGCCAAAGTCTCTTCGGCCGCTGCATGGTTGTCGCGGTAGGACAGGGCGACCCGCGCACCCCTAGCGGCGAAGGCCTGAGCGACGGCGCGGCCAATGCCCCGCGCGCCGCCGGTGACGAGGATGTTTTTGCCTTGAAAGTTCATAAGTACCTCATTCACGAAACGCACCTCGGGGAGGCTCAAGAGCCCGCCGCAACCCGCCGATTCTAACCCGGCCCAACAAGAACTGCTTTTGCACGGGCAGTTGCCGAGCGCGAGAGCTGACGCTGGTTTCGAACGCACCGGCACGCGCAGTGACGAGGAAGACTCGCTCGTTCCTTGGCGGCATCTTGAGGGTTCGGGTCGTCCGGCTGTCAACCTTTTTTAGGGCAGAAGCAAAAACCCGATTTTACCCGTGCAAATCAGGTGTCTAGGTACTTCATAAACGCCTCGGGGACGAACATCCTGCTGACCAACAACCGGTCGTCCTCGACGCGGGCGTGCCCGGCCCGCTCCAGGGCCTTCAAACTCGCCTGCACCTTGCCCTGCACCTGGCGCAAGGGCGCGTCTTGGTAGTCCTCGTCAGGGCGTGCCAGCACCAAAAAGCCGCGGTGAAAGCTAGGCAACTCGTCTAAGGGAATGGTCTCTTCGAGAGCCCGCCAGTCTACAAAGGTCATTTTTATAAGTATTTTTGAAACGCTTCGGGAACGAGGCGCTCGTCGATGAGGATTTTGCCGTCCTCTTTTTTTACCCGGCCTTCGCGCTCGAGGGTCTCTAAGGTCGCCTGAACGTTCTCGGCCGCCTTGCTCTCGTAGGGTGTGTCGGCGTTGTCGGCGGGCAGCGCCAGTTGGAAGAAAGCTTGGTCCAGCGACTGCCGTTCGTCTTCGGGAACACGCTCCTGCAAGGCGCTCCAGTCAACCCAAGTGGTTTCGTTCATGTATCTAACCTACCTTATCTGGACTTTTAGCAAGTTGGCTTTGGTCAACTTCTTTTACTGGGTCCGCTTGAAGAGGGATGGTTACCGGTCACCCGGTTGCTCAGTTGAACTTTGGCAAGGCGTCTAGTTGGAAGCTTGAAGCAAGTTGCCGGCTCGAGCCAGTCCCAGTTCGGCCAGCACTTTCCGAATCGCGTTGGGGCCGTAGCCGAGCGCTTCGTGCTGCGCGACAGGGTCGCCGTGTGGCACTACGACGTCTCCTATACCCAGTCGCCGCAGCGTGACCGGTGCGCCCTCGTCCGTCAGCACCTCGGCGACCGCCGAGCCCAGACCGCCGTGGAGCGCGTGGTCCTCGACCGTGATGAGCGTCCCGGCGCGCGCAGCCAGCCTGAGCAGCAGCGCTTCGTCCAGGGGTTTGACGAAACGCGCGTTGACGACCCCGACTTTGGGATTGTCCGCAGCCGCCTCGAGCGCGTAGCTAAGCGTCGGACCGAGGGCAAGCAAGTAAGCTTCGCTGCCCTCTTTCAGGACTTCCCAGGTACCCCACTCTATCTCTCTCCAAGTCTCTACCGCTTGCTCGGTCGCGCGGGCGACTTTGCCCCTGGGCCAGCGGATAGCCTTGGGACCGCCCAGCTCCAACGCTTTTGCGAGCATACTCTGCAACTCGTCGGCGTCTTTGGGCATCGCAACCGACATGTTGGGCAGGGCGCGCAAGAAGCTCAGGTCGTAAACACCTTGGTGCGTCGCGCCGTCGCCGCCGACCAAACCGGCCCGGTCGACGGCGAAAACAACATCTAAGTTTTCGATGCAGACGTCGTGAATGACCTGGTCGTAACCGCGCTGCAAAAAGGTGCTGTAAACGGCGACGATGGGCTTTTCACCGCGCAATGCCAAACCCGCCCCGACGGTCACCGCGACGTCCTCGGCAATGCCGACGTCTAAGTAGCGCTCGCTATGAACCTTGCTGTACTCGTCCAAACCGCTGCCGACACGCATGGCCGGGGTGATGACCCACACGCGGTCATCAACGTCGGTAAGTTTGACAGCCGCGTCCCCAAAGGCGTTGGCCCAGGTGTAACCCTTGACGGCGGCGACCGGTTTCAAAAGGTCGAACTTGCCCGCGCCGTGCCACTCGATAGGGTCGGCCTCGGCAATCTTGTAGCCTTTGCCCTTGGTGGTGACGACGTGGAGCATGGTGGGTCCGTCCATCTTTTGGATGTGCTCCAAGTAGTAAAGCACCTGAGCCACGTCGTGCCCGTCGATAGGCCCCACGTAGCGCACGCCCATCGCGTGAAAGGGGTTGGCGCTCACGGGGTCGAAAAAGTGCCGCGCGGCGTCCTTGGCGCGGCTGCCGAGTTTGCTCAAAAATTCAAACCCGCTCAACGCCTCTTTGCCGGACTTTTCCGCTTGCTGAAACCACGGCTGAACCTGCATGGTGCGCAAGTAAGTCTTGAGCGCCCCGACGTTTTCGCTGATCGACATCTCGTTGTCGTTGAGGATGATGGTCATTTTGGGCTTGATGTGCCCGATTTGGTTTAGGGCGGCCAGCGCCATGCCGCCGGTCAGCGCGCCGTCACCGATGACAGGGATGACGGCGTAGTCTTCACCGCGCGCGTCCCGCGCCAGGGCCATACCCAGGGCGGCGGCTAGGCTCGTACTCGCGTGCCCAACGGTGAGTGCGTCGTGTTCGGACTCGCTGCTCGTCGTAAAGCCCGCCAGGCCGCCCGGCTGCCGGATGGTGTCGATAAGACCTTTGCGGCCCGTCAGGATTTTGTGGCCGTACGCCTGGTGACCTACGTCCCACACAAAGCGGTCCCGCGCCGAGTTGTACAAGTAGTGAAGCGCAACAGTCAGTTCGACCGCGCCGAGGCTCGAGGCGAGGTGTCCTCCGCCCAAAGAACAGACCCGGACAATCTCGCTCCGCAACTCTTCGGCGAGCTGGGGCAAAGCCTCTCTGGGCAGTTTTTTGACGTCTCCGGGTGAGTCGATACCTTCTAAAAGTGACATGCGCCTCCTGTCCAGGTCTCCCAAAGTTTAGCAGAGGCCGGGCACCCGCTTTAGTAGTCACTCACGCCCTTTTGGTTTGGTCTTCGTTCAGCGTTCGGCTCGGCCGGTCGCGTTCGTCGCCATGAGGTAAAAGTCGTTTTCGGTTTTGACCTCGCCCACGTAAGGCGTAAACCAAGTGGTAAGCTTTTGGGTAAAAATAACGTTGCGCTCGTCGTCCAAAAAGCGCGCTTCAAAGTCGATAACGAAGACCTCATAACTGCCCGCCGGTACCTCGACTTGCCGCCGGTCGACGACCGTGTAGCGGTATTCGACCGCGTAAGACTGCCGCTGGTTTTCGGGCTTGGCTGCCGGATAAAAAACGCTTGCCACCGTGTCGCCGCCCCAGGTAGAGCCGGTATTTAGGGTTTGCGAAGCCGGAAACTCTTGCACGGGCGGGTCATAGCTGACTTGCTGGCCGGGTCTGTTTTCTTGCAACAGAAACACGCCGTCGGGTTGGTACTGGCGGTACCAACTGTTGTCCAGTCCGAAACCTTGCAACCGCGTCACTATCCACAGTTCGCCGCCCACGACGGTCGGCCCCGCGACGGTTTGAACGATTTTGGGTTCGTTGACGCCTGCGCCCGTGGGCAGGTATTGCCAGGTTGCCCCAGCCTCCTGTGGGTAAAAACTCACGGCTTCGCTGAGCTGCTGGACTTCGATTTCGGAACCTTCGCCTGCGGGCACGCACGCCGCTAAACCGAGGAGCAAGAACAAAAGCAAAAAACGTTTCATGGCGACACTCTACCTTACCCTTCGGGCGGCAAGGGTGAAGTTTGTCAACTCGGCCGCGGCCCCGCCGCCCCTTGCCGAGGTCCCTAAACGGCTTCGGCGCAGCGACCCCGGCGGGCGCGTCATCCAACTTTCTTGCCCGGACTCCTTAGGGTCAAAGACAACACAAGCTGTAACGTTTCCAAAAGCTCCCCAAGTCTTAACGACTTGGGGAAGCGGACGCGAGAAAAAAGTTGACCCGCTCGGCCGTCTCGGTACTCAGTTGTCCCAGTACCAATCGTCTCAGTACCAGATGGAAACGCTGTCAACGGTTCAGGTCAAGGATAAGACTTGTGCGACGGGTTGTTTTCCGGCTGTGAAACGGCTATCTCGTGCAAACCCTGTGCGACTTCTTGCAACCGGTGGACGTAATTTTCAAGCCAAGCATGGTCGTCCCCCAAACCCTTCGAGCCGAGTTCCCGGCGGATGAGTTCTAAGTTTTTGAGGTAGGTGTTGAAGCGCGTTTCCAGTTCGGTCATGGTGCCCCCGTTTCGGGTATTTATCCCTAATTATAGCAAGCCCTACTATAGCAAGCAGTACGGGTGCCGGTTCCCACGTCACGGATTTTGATACCCGCCCGCGCGCAACACCAACTCGTGGTCGGCGGGGTTTTCTTGAAAGTAAAAGCCCACTTGACGTGTGGAGTGGGCCGGGACGTAGTCGAGGGTGGCGGTGTCGCCCTCGAGCACCTCCTCGCCGTCTGTGAGTTCGCCCGTGACCGTCAAGTCCGCGACCGTTTCGCCGCCGCCGTTGTGAGCCGTGATGGTTACCAGATAACCCTGCTGCACCTTGCGCGTCTCCTCTACTGCAAACGTGATGTCGGGCGGCGTCACCTTGACCGCCAAGGCCTGGTACAGCAAAAAGCCGACGACGGTCACGACCAGCGCGAGGCCGAGAGCGGCGACGAACCACTCGGCGGCGGGGGTTTTGTCGCCTTCCTGCTTCGTTTGCTCAGCCCGCTTGTTCCCAGCCCGGTTGTTCATGGTGGAGCGCTCACAAGATGAGCCGGGCGGCGGCCGCTCCCACGGCGGCCGGAAAGCCGAGCACGAGCGTCGCTAAGACGGTTGCGTTAAGCCCTAAACCGTCGGTGCGGCCGAAGGTCCACAGCATGTAAAGGCTCGCCCCCAACGCCAGCGCGTAGCCCACGACCGTGAAACGCAAAAAAACTTGCCACTGCGGCGTCCCCTCGGGAATAGCTTCTTGACCCTGAAACTCCACGGCATAAACAAATCCGTGCATCACGACCAGGGACGCCGCGACCAACGCCAGGGCGTGCCACTCGGTCATTTTGTAAGAAATTAAAACCATCTCTTCGGTCGGGGCGACGTTCAGGGCTAAAAAGAGGGCACCTGCAAGCATGATGAGCAACTCGGCGGGGTAGCTGCCCTGCTTGTCTTCTCGGTCTTTCGTGTTACCGCCGAGTTGACTCGTCGCCAACACCGCGCCGATGGCTCCCGGAACCGCCTGGAGGGCGATTTTGCCGACCAACTCGTCCAGGGACATGCCGGGCACGATGAGCCCGAACAGCGCCAGGACGACCCCGCTTGCCGCGAAACCGACCGCGTAGGCGACAAAGCCGTCGACGAGTTCGTCTTTTAAGTTGAACGCGTCTTCAAAACCCGAGTAGTAAGAGAGTGCGGTGAGAAGCGGAACGCTCGCCAGCACCAACAGCGCGAGGCGCAAACGGTCCATGTAAAACCCGAGCCACCACATCTCCATCGTCATCATAAGGGGGAGGGAGAACAAAATAGCGCCCCCGAAAGCGCGCCCCAGACCGGTAACAAAGCGGCGGTTCGGGTGTCTGCCAGCGCCGTTTTCAGGCTGTTCGGCTCGGTCCATTCGCGCCCCCAAAAGTTGCCCTCGAGCGGCAAAGCGGTTCGTGACTCAAAAAACAATATCACGCAAGGCTCGAGGCGGGCGAAAACCGCTTGCCAACAGACGGTCGTCGAAGAAACCGAACGCCTCACGAAGAAAAGTTCTACCACCCAGGCGACGCCCCACGCTGTTTCCAACCCGGCAGCGCCCGTCGTCCCGCCGCAGCCCGGCGTGCTACTTTTAGGAGCAATGCGCCGGGACCGCACCACCCACCAGCTCAGACCCATCACCGTGACGCCGGGCTACAACCGTTACGCCGAAGGCTCTGCCCTGGTGCGGTGGGGTCACACCCACGTCCTCGCCACCGTGACCATCGACAAAAAACTCCCGCCCCACCTGCGCGGCCAGGGTCACAAGGGTGGCTGGCTCACCGCTGAGTACGCGCTGTTGCCGAGAGCCACCCAGGAGCGTACGATGCGCGAGCGCCTTTATGCGGGCGGGCGCACTCAAGAAATCCAGCGCCTCGTGGGGCGCAGTCTGCGCAGCGTCGTCGACCTGAGCTTTTTCCCCAACAAAACCCTCATCGTCGACGTGGACGTGTTGCAGGCCGACGGCGGCACGCGTTGCGCGGGCATCTTAGCGGGTTACGCCGCGCTGCACGAAGCGGCGAGCCGACTCGTGTTCAAGGGCGAACTGTCCGAGTGGCCGCTGCGCTACGAGATGGCGGCGGTCAGCGTCGGGGTGGTGGGGGGCAAAACGCTCGTCGACCTGGAATTCAGCGAAGACAGCCGCGCCGAGGCCGACCTGAACGTGGTGGCGACCTACGGCGGCGACATTATAGAAGTCCAGGGCGGCGGTGAGGCCGCGCCGCTGGGCGCAGAACAGTATGTGCAACTCGTCGCGACGGGCATCACCGCGGTGCAGCGCGTCCTCGACACGGTGCGTTCACAACTTTCTTAGAAAGATTTCGAGATTCTGACGTGACCGAACTCGTCATCGCCAGCAGCAACGAGGGCAAGGTGGCCGAGTTCCGGACCGCTTTGGCGAGTTTGCCGGTGACCCTATTCTCAGCTCGAGACTTAGGCCTCCACGACTTCCCCCCGGAAGATGCCCCAAGCTACGCCGGGAATGCCGCCGTCAAAGCCGCCTACGCCGCGGCCCGTACCGGCCTGCCGAGTCTGGGCGACGATTCGGGCCTAGAGGTCGCCGCACTTCACGGAGCACCCGGCCTTTACTCGGCGCGTTACGGGGGGCGTACCAGAAGCGCGGAGCGCGTCACTTATCTATTGCAGGAGTTGCGCGGCGTGCCCCAAGAAAAAAGAGGGGCCCGCTTCGTCTGCGCCCTCGTCCTGGCAACCCCGCAGGGTGAACTGCACACCTTTCAGGGCGAATGTTCGGGCCGCATCCTCACCGAACCCCAAGGCGAAAGCGGTTTCGGCTACGACCCAGTTTTCTACAGCCTCGACCTGAACAAAACGTTTGCCGAGGCGGACGCCGCCGAAAAAGAATGCGCGAGTCACCGTGGCCGCGCCGTTGAAAAGTTGAAGGCTTGGCTCGGTAAATTTAGGGACGGTACCCTCTAAAACTGCCGCCCAAAACGGGCTTGCCCAATCCCTTCAACTCACCTATACTAAAGTTCTCAAGGGACATAACCAGAAGATAAAAACAAATGTTGCATGGGGGTTGACACGCCCCGCGATAATTGTGTACACTTACTTTTGCCGCTTGAAAAGGCGGCGCGAACAATGACAGGCGAATAGAAGTGATAGAGCATCCTTTTGACGAGTACCATTTTGTCAGAAATGACGGTGGGAAAGGCAAAATTAAGCAATACCGGGATTAGTCCCGAGCATTGCGTGTCTGATGTACTTACATTTACCAATCAAGGTTTTTGGTTTTCAAGGTTCATCTGTTTACAGGTGACACCTTTAAACACAAAGGTTAAGTTACTAAGGGCGCACGGTGGATGCCTTGGCAGTCGAACCGATGAAGGACGTGGCTACCTGCGATAAGCTCCGGTGAGTTGGAAGCAAACTTTGACCCGGAGATGTCCGAATGGGGAAACCCACAAGAGCGAACCTCTTGTACCTCTAGCTGAATACATAGGCTAGTGGAGGGAACCCAGGGAACTGAAACATCTAAGTACCTGGAGGAAAAGAAAGAAACCTCGATTCCCTTAGTAGTGGCGAACGAAGAGGGAACAGCCCAAACCGAAGCCTTCGGGCTTCGGGGTTGTAGGACCGGCAATGTGGACCCGAACGTTTAGTTGAAGCGCACTGGAAAGGCGCACCAGAGTGGGTGAAAGTCCCGTAAGCGAAAAGCGTAAAGGCCTAGCCGGCACCTGAGTAACTCGAGTCACGTGAAACCTCGAGTGAATCTGCGGAGACCACTCCGTAAGGCTAAATATTCCGACTGACCGATAGTGAACCAGTACCGTGAGGGAAAGGTGAAAAGCACCCCGTGAGGGGAGTGAAATAGTCCTTGAAACCGTGCGCTTACAAGCAGTCACAGTCCTATGCATGTCTTTGGACATGAACGGATGGTGGCGTGCCTCTTGAAGCATGATCCTGCGACTTACTAGCCGTGCCAAGTTTAAGGCGATAGCCGAAGGCGAAGCGAAAGCGAGTCTGAATAGGGCGTTAAGGCGCTGTTAGTAGACCCGAAACCAGAAGAGCTAGCCATGGCCAGGTTGAAGCTTCCGTAACAGGAAGTGGAGGACCGAACACGTTCAGGTTTAAAACTGTTGTGATGAGCTGTGGTTAGGAGTGAAAAGCTAACCGATTCTGGAGATAGCTGGTTCTCCCCGAAATAGCTTTAGGGCTAGCCTCGGGGGTTTACCAATGGCTGTAAAGCACTGATTGGGCTAGGGGGCTTACCAGCTTACCAAACCCTGTCAAACTCTGAAGGCTATTGGTCCATACCCCGGGAGTCAGTCTGCGGGAGCTAACTTTCGTAGACGAGAGGGAAACAACCCAGACCGCCAGTTAAGGTCCCCAAGTCATAGCTAAGTGGGAAAGGATGTGGAGACGCTAAAACAGCTAGGAGGTTGGCTTAGAAGCAGCCATTCCTTTAAAGAGTGCGTAATAGCTCACTAGTCGAGTGTCTCTGCGCCGAAGATGATCGGGGCTAAGCTATGCACCGAAACTGCGGCATGTACATTTGTATATGGGTAGGGGAGCGTTCCGTAGGCCGTCGAAGCGGTACCGTAAGGAGCCGTGGAGGTATCGGAAGTGCGAATGCAGGAATGAGTAACGATAAGAAGGGTGAGAATCCCTTCCGCCGAAAGCCTAAGGATTCCTGGACAAGGGTCGTCCTTCCAGGGTTAGTCGGGACCTAAGGCGAGGCCGAAAGGCGTAGTCGATGGACAGCAGGTTAATATTCCTGCACCACTTTTATGGAGTGATGGGGTGACGCATTAGGATAGGCCAACCGGAGCTATGGCTATGCCCGGCGGGTAACGAAGCTTTTCGGGATAGGAAAATCCGCCCGATGCTAGAGTGACGTTATTCGGGAAGGCCCTACGGGGCTGATAACTGGTTGAATCCACGGTGCCAAGAAAACCCTCTAAACGTTGAAGTAAGAGTGCCCGTACCAAAACCGACACAGGTAGGCGAGTGTAAAAGCACTAAGGCGCGCGAGAGAACTCTCTCTAAGGAACTCTGCAAAATGGCCCCGTAACTTCGGGAGAAGGGGTCCCACATGTACCGTTGGTTTAGGCCTGCGGGAAGTGGGCACAGTAAATTGGCTCTAGCGACTGGTTATCACAACCACAGCACTCTGCAAACCCGCGTAGGGGACGTATAGGGTGTGACACCTGCCCGGTGCTGGAAGGTTAAGAGGAGCGGTGAGAGCTGCGAATTGAAGCCCCAGTGAACGGCGGCCGTAACTATAACGGTCCTAAGGTAGCGAAATTCCTTGTCAGGTAAGTTCTGACCTGCACGAATGGTGTAACGACTGGAGCGCTGTCTCGGAGAGAGACTCGGTGAAATTGAATTGGCTGTATAGATGCGGCCTACCCGCAGCAGGACGAAAAGACCCCGTGGAGCTTTACTATAGCTTGATATTGACGTTTGGATTTGTCTGTGTAGCATAGGTGGGAGACTGTGAAGCCGGGCCGCTAGGCTCGGTGGAGTCACCGGTGAAATACCACCCTGACGAATTCGACCGTCTAACCTTCGCCCGTTATCCGGGTGGGGAACAGTGTTAGGTGGGTAGTTTGACTGGGGCGGTCGCCTCCTAAAGTGTAACGGAGGCGCACAAAGGTTCCCTCAGTACGGTCGGAAATCGTACGTAGAGCGTAAGAGTATAAGGGAGCTTGACTGCGAGACATACACGTCGAGCAGGAACGAAAGTTGGTTCTAGTGAACCGGTGGTACCTTGTGGAAGGGCCATCGATCAACGGATAAAAGTTACCCCGGGGATAACAGGCTGATACCGCCCGAGAGTTCATATCGGCGGCGGTGTTTGGCACCTCGATGTCGGCTCGTCATATCCTGGGGCTGGAGAAGGTCCCAAGGGTCCGGCTGTTCGCCGGTTAAAATGGCACGCGAGCTGGGTTCAGAACGTCGTGAGACAGTTCGGTCTCTATCCGCTGTGGGCGCAGGAAAGTTGAGGAGAGCTGTTCCTAGTACGAGAGGACCGGAATGGACACACCTCTAGTTTCTCGGCTGTTCTACCAAGGGCATATGTCGAGTAGCTATGTGTGGAACGGATAAGCGCTGAAAGCATCTAAGCGCGAAGCCGACTCCAAGATGAGCTTTCCCATCCCCTTATGGGAGTAAGACCCCCGGAAGACCACCGGGTTGATAGGCTGGGAGTGTAAGCGTGGCAACATGTTTAGCTGACCAGTACTAATAGGTCGAGGACTTAACCTTTTTTGGACTTATTCGAGTCTATCAGACAAGCAATATCACTTCTATTCACCACCTGTCACTATTTGGTTTTGGTACCATAGGCAAATTATTGATGATACCAATAACTATTTTTTCCTTCGTGCTTGTAGCGGCGTGGACCCACCCGATCCCATCCCGAACTCGGAAGTTAAGCACGCCAGCGCCGATGATAGTTGGGGGGCAGCCCCCTGCAAAAGTAGGTCAGTGCGAGGGTTTATTTTGAGAGAGGTATCATCTGTTCTCAGGTGGTGCCTCTAACTATTAAGATGAGGTATTGTTGGTCAAAAGATGATACCTCTCGTGCGGGAGTAGCTCAGTTGGTAGAGCGTCACCTTGCCAAGGTGGATGTCGAGAGTTCGAGTCTCTTCTCCCGCTCCAAAAATAACGACGATGCTCCACCGGTAGCGGTGGAGCGTTTTTACTTTCAGCTTTACTAAAACGCATTCTATACAAAAGAACGATGTCACGCACGACAGGTGACTTTTATACTCGAGCCCTTCAGCGGAGCCGTGAGCTTTGGAAGGCGGCTTACGCGTGTTTGCCGCCGTGAACTGTAAAATGATTTGTGTCAACTGCATCTTGTAAGTGTTGAAACCTCCCGCAGAACGCGGGCGCGCACTTTTGTTAAACTCAGAGCATCGGCATTTCCTACCAAAAAAGGAGCTACATGGACATCGCACCCCCTCTTTACCTCGTCGAAAACGACCGCCCCAGGACGCCAGCAAGCCTGCTCAGCAACTCGCAGAAAGACCGGCTTATCGAGCGCGGCTTTTTGGGTCTGTACCGCTGGTACACCGCCCGCAGTCAAGAAACCCGCAACTGGAACCCGGACAAATCGTTCGAATGGGGTAAGCTGCGTCAGGACTTTTCAGAACCCTTGATGCAAGTGTTGCAGGGCTTTTTCGCGGTTGAACAGTACGCGCCGGACTTTACCGGCCGCATTTTGCAGATGGTGCGCCGCAGCCACGGGCGCAGCCACTTTCAGATGCGCTGGGGCTCGGAAGAGGAAAAGCACGCCGACACCTGGGAAAACGCGGTGCTGTTTTCGCGCCAGCGCAGCCCCGAGTGGATGGAAGAGTACAAGTACAACCTCCGCTCCAAAGTTTGGACCGAGCCCTGGGGCGACGCGCTCCACAACCTCGTTTACACGGTTTTCCAGGAACGCGCCACACAGCTCAACTACCTCAACTTAGCCAAAATCGCTCGAGGCCAGTCGAACAAGCCGCAGCACAAAAACGACGTCGATCCCATTTTAGCCAACGTCGCTACGACCATCGCCGTGGACGAGGCGGCGCACTACAACTTCTTTTTAGAAGGCACCCGCCTGTTCCTTTACTATTATCCGCAAAAAACCCTCGAGGCGGTCAAGGACGTGCTCGAGCACTTCACCATGCCGGCTTACGACCTCGTACCCGACTGGGACGAGTTTTTCGACGCGGTCTACAAGGGTGGCATCTACGGGCCGCGCGAGTATGCTCGAGACGTGGTGCAGGTCGTGTTCCGCAACTTGGGCGTCGAGAGCCGCAAGGCGTTGGAAGAGGGCATCAAGAAAACCCGCCTGGTCCCAACCGACGACGAGAGCGCCATGCACCAGACGGCCCTATGGGACAGCTACGACTACGGTTTGGTCGAGGGCGATGTAAAGCGGTTGTTCGGCAAAATCGGCAAGTACGAACAAGAAATCGGCTTCGACCAAATCGACCCGACCGTGTTCGTCAAGAATCCCGAATATCCAGGCGAGTAAGAACTGGCCCGCCGCCGACTCGCACCCTAGCTGCGAGTCGGCGGTTTTTCGGCAATGCTGAAACTTCTTCTTTTCGACATCGACGGCACCTTGCTCCTGTCCAACGAAGCCGGTGGACGGGCGATGACCCGAGCAGGAAAACGTCTGTTCGGGTCATCGTTTACGTTCGAGGTCGACACGTCCGGGATGCTCGACCCGCACATCTACCGGAACCTCGTCACGGCAAATCCTGACCTGAACATGGGCGACATGCACGACACTTTCAAAAATGTGTACGTCGAGACCCTCGAGACCGAACTCGGGCAACCCGGTTCCCACGCTTACGCCCTCCCCGGTGTCGAGGCCCTACTCGCCACTTTGCGGACCTTCGAATACTTAACATTGGGCTTGCTGACAGGCAACTACGCGCCCGCTGCAGCGCTGAAATTTCGTTCGGCGGGTTTGGCTATCGACCAGTTTCCTATCACCGCGTTCGGTGACGAAGCCGCGACGCGCCCCGGTCTTGTGCAGGTTGCCATGCAAAAATACCGGGACTTCGCGGGAGAAGGCCTCGAGCCCCGTCAGGTCGTCATTATCGGGGACACGCCCAAGGACATCGACTGCGCCCTCGCCAACGGCTGTGTCGCTTTCGGTGTAGCAACAGGGCGCTACAGCGCCGATGAGTTGCGCACGGCGGGTGCGGAGGTTGTGGTGGAGAGTTTGCTCGAGCCCTCTCCCCTGCTCGACCTACTGTCAACACCGGTTTCTCCGTAAGCGTTGACGCGCCAAATTTGCTCGAAAAAGCGCTCCCGACGGCCTTTTCGGCTCATAGTTCTAACACCTATCTAATTTCGCCAGGCTGCGAGGCTAGTTTTCACGTCTGGGACAGTTTATTTATCATCGTTTCACAGTGTCAGCCTACGCCCAGTTTGGAACCCGCGGCTTTCCTACAGTAGTGAGGTAGCGGCAGAGCAAAGCACATTACCGCGCCGCTCGAGACACAAAAACATTACGAACTAGACATATTGGAGTTGATTGACAGTGACAACCATGACGAATGACCGCAACACTGACCGCAACACGACCGATTACCGCCGGACCCTGTCCGCGGGCACCTTGATAGGTGACAGCGTCAAAAACCCGCAAGGCGACAACTTGGGCAACCTCAAGGAAATCATGCTCGACGTCCAAAGCGGGCGGGTTGCCTACGGCGTGCTCGAGTCCGGTTCTTTCCTCGGTATGGGCGGCAAGCTGTTCGCCATTCCGTTCGAGGCGTTCGACGTGAACGAAAAAGACCACACGCTGGTCTTGAACGTCGACCAGGAAACCCTGAAAAACGCCGAAGGCTTCGACAAAAACAACTGGCCGGACACGGCGAGCCGCGAGTGGGGCCGGAAAACGCACGACTACTACGGTTACAGCCCCTATTGGCAGCGTAAGTAACAACCGCTTAAAGAGACAACAAAGGCCGAGCGCACGCTCGGCCTTCTCTCTTACTGCTAGCATAAACACATGACTCAAACCGCTGTTCTCCCCAGTTTCGTCGGCGGCGCTTGGCACGTCGGTCAAGGTGACGGAATCCTCGTCCGCGACGCGGTTTACGGCAAACCCGTCGCCCGCGTCAGCGCCGACGGCCTCGACCTGCCCGGCGTGCTTCATTACGCCAGAGAGGTCGGCGGCCCCGCGCTCCGCAAGCTGACTTTTCACGACCGCGCGCTGCGGCTCAAGGCGCTCGCGCAGCACCTCATGAGCAGAAAAGAGGCTTTTTACGAACTGTCTTATGCGACCGGCACGACGCGCCGCGACGCCTGGATAGACGTCGAGGGCGGTATCGGCACGCTGTTCGCGTACTCGAGCCTGGTGCGCCGCTCGCTGCCGAACGAGACTTTTTTGATAGAGGACGACGCCATCCCGCTGTCCAAAAACGGCACCTTCGTCGCCCGGCACCTGCTTACGCCGAAAGAGGGCGTGGCGGTTCACATCAACGCCTTTAATTTCCCCTGTTGGGGGATGTTGGAAAAGCTCGCCCCGACGCTGCTGGCCGGGATGCCGGGCATCGTCAAACCCGCGCCGCAGACCGCCTACCTGACCGAAGCGATGTTCCGCGAAATGCTCGCCAGCGGCCTGTTGCCCGAGGGCGCGGTGCAACTCGTCAGCGGCGACGCGGTAGACTTTTTTCCGCACCTGTTAGAACAAGACGTGGTCACCTTTACGGGGTCCGCGTCGACCGGGAGAAAGCTCAGGGCGCACCCGAACATCATCGACAAGGCTGTACCCTTTACGCTCGAGGCCGACTCGCTCAACAGCGCCGTGCTCGGCCTAAGTGTCGAGCCGGGGGACGCGGAGTTCGAGCTGTTCGTCAAGGAAGTCGCGCGCGAGATGACTGCCAAAGCCGGACAAAAATGCACTGCCATCCGCCGCGCCATCGTGCCGCGCGAGTTGCTCGAGCCCGTCGCTGAAGCGCTGCGAGCCAGGCTTGCTCAGGTTACCGTGGGCGACCCACGTGACGAGAACGTGCGTATGGGGCCGCTGGTGAGCACCGCGCAGCGCGACGAGGTGAGCGCGCAGGTGGAGCGGTTGAAAAACTCGAGCACCGTCTTGTTCGGAGAAGATAGTTTTGAAATTGCTAGCGGCGACTTAGAGGCGGGCGGCTTTTTTCCGTCGACCCTCCTCTACTGCGAAAAGCCTTTCGACGTGACCGAGCCCCACGAAGTCGAAGCCTTCGGCCCCGTCGCCACGCTGCTGCCCTATGACACACTCGACGAGGCCGTCGCCATCACCAAGCTCGGCAAGGGAAGTTTGGTAAGCACCTTTGTCACCCGCGACCCCGCGGAGGCTCGAGCCCTCGTTCTCGGCAGCGCCAGCCATCACGGGCGGCTGCTCGTTCTCAACCGCGACAATGCCAAAGAGTCCACCGGCCACGGCTCTCCCCTGCCGCTGCTCGTCCACGGTGGCCCCGGCCGCGCGGGCGGCGGCGAAGAACTCGGCGGCACCCGCTCAATTCACCACTACATGCAGCGCACCGCCCTTCAAGCCGACCCCACTATCCTCATGCATGTGACAAACGAATACGTGCGCGGCGCGCGAACGTTCGAGGACCGCGTTCACCCGTTCCGCAAAACTTTCGACGAACTTACCATCGGCGAGCGCTACACCACCCACCGCCGCACCGTGACCGAGGCCGACATTGTGAACTTTGCCAACGTCAGCGGCGACTATTTTTACGCCCACGTGGACGACATCGCCGCGAAGGACTCTATTTTTGAAAAGCGCGTGGCCCACGGCTATTTTCTGGTCTCCGCCGCCGCCGGCCTGTTCGTCGACCCGCGGCCCGGCCCGGTGCTCGCCAACTACGGCCTCGAGAACCTCCGCTTTATAGAACCCGTCGGCATCGGCGACACCCTGGGCGCGCACCTGACGGTGAAGCAAAAAATCAAAAAGGAGAAGCGCGAGGACGACAAAAAAACGACGGGCGTGGTCGCGTGGGACGTGGAGCTGTTCAACCAGGCTGCGGAGACAGTTGCGCTTTATACGATTTTGACGCTGGTCGAAAGAGAGGATGACTGAGCCGCATCAGGCCCGCTTCTCGAACACGTTTGCTAGAATTGCGCGGGTGATAGACATGACGACACAAGCCGTAACCATAAAAATTTCTGACAAATTGGCCGACTTGTCGCTCGAGCAACAGCGTGAAGTCCTGGTCTTTGCCAGTTTTCTGAAGTCTCAGCTTGAAGGTGTCAAAGGGTCGTCTCTATTGAGCTTTGCCGGTAGCATCCCCGCTGCCGACCTGACGCGAATGCAACAAGCCATCGAAGAAGGCTGTGAACGTATTGACCCCGATGAGTGGTAGAAGTCTGCTCGACACCAACATCGTCATTGCGCTTTTTGCTCGAGACCAAGCTGTTACCGAAGAACTCGCAGAAGCCGAAGAAGTGTTTGTTCCGAGCATCATCTTGGGTGAACTGTTGAATACAGTCGTATTCTATCTCGCTTTCGGAGTGGAGTTACTTTAGTTTCTAATGGCTAAGCAAAAACGTAAGTATAAACGCCGTAAACAGTCGTGGGGCAGTCATCATCAGTCGAACCGTGATAAGGTTCGTGCAATTTATGGTGGTCTCGAACAAGATGTTCAATCTCTTTTCTTTAAATTAGACAACCACACATTGAGCCATGTACTTTGGGAGTACGAACAGAAGTACGGGCGTGGAGCGCGTGATTATGCAGCACGAACATTCACCAAGTGGCGTTCACGCAGGGTTGACATGAGTGGTTTGATACTTGAACGACTCATCCACATAGTTCCGCCCCACCTCTCTTTTGAACAGAAGTTTGAGATACTTATTAAAGCTGCGACACAAACTAAAAGTATTGTTATGGTCACATTGCCCGTTACATCAACCCTTGAAGAGTCGATTCAGGCTCTTTCCGATTCTGTAAGGAACGCTTTATGGAATGACCTTCCCTCTAACTTACAGACGCGACTTTCTTGGCTTGCTCAAGACGATTTTCAGATGGCAAAAATCTTGCTTAGGGAAGCTATACGGCACGAAGCTGTAACTGCGTCAGAATACTTGAAAGAAAACATAAACAATTTTTCTAAGGTTGCCAATAGTGTTAGCGACAGCTCTAATATATATGCCGAATTTGAAATCTATCTCCTGGGTACCGATATTCAAGTAACACTGACTAATAGTAAGATAGAATCCAAGATAAACAACACTAGAAAGGACATAAAACCCATGAGTGAAAATGGAAACAATAATCCCAAAGGAAAGGAACTAGCAAAACCCGTTGAAAACCCAAATAACCTCTTAAATGAAGCTTTACAAAGAATGCCAGAAAGTAAAGCTCAAGAAATTATGGGCAAAGCGGCTGATGAAGCCTTGCGGTTACAAGTTAAACGTAGAGAAAGTGAAGACGATGTCAATATTATCAACGAAAAACTGCGGTCAGCAGCAAGATTTTCTGATGATATGGAGCACAATCAATCATCTGATTATAATGTCTCTCAAACTCACCATTCAGAACATGGTGACGCTCGCATCACTGTCAGTCGTAAAATCGAAGCAAAGTCCGAAAGCAGAAAGTTTTGTTTCGTTGCAACAGCCTGTTTTGGCAATGTTGACCATCCCGTCGTTTCTGACCTTAGAGTTTTTCGAGACGAGAAACTAGTGCAGTATTACTGGGGCAGGTCTTTTATTTCTTGGTATTACGAAAATGGTGAGGGATTAGCAAGCATTGTGTCAAAAACACCAGGTGCTCGTAGAGTCTTGAGACCCGTTCTATGGCTACTTGCTCGTATAACTCAATTAAGAAGCTAAGACTACAAGGGCATAATTTAGGTCAAGCCAAGACTCGCATCATCTGCCGAATTGCCCCCAAGTGGTAAGCCGTGTGAACAACTAACGCCATGCTGTCACCCACCTCGTCGTCACCCCAAGACTCTATACTTTTGAGTTTGGCCGTGACGCTTTCATAAACGGCTTTCAGGTCTTGTTTCAAACCTTCCCAGGCTTCGGGCGTTACCTGTTCGAGTTGCCAACTCTCTTGCCAATCGACTTTTTCGGTTCTGCCGTTCATGAACTGCGTAATAGCGTCCAGATAAAAGCGCGTGTGCTCTACTTGCGCCGCGATGCTGGTGCCGCCCTCGGCAACGGGTCGTGAAGCTTGCTCGGCTGAAATGGCATTGAGCGTGTCGAACAAACCTGCTTTCTGGTCGAGGTAAGCACTTCCCGGTCTCGGTGGGCTTTCAAACGTTTCGACCATAAGGGTGAGTAAGTTACCGACAAAGTCCTTGGTGGCAATGGTCTCAGACATAAGCAACTCCTAAGCAGCGCGCTTTAAGCATCTTGTAAGGTTTGATTTTTTCGGAACTCGAGACCAGTGAGTGAAACGAGTGTACTTGTTTGGGTGAGGTTTGGCAAGCGTTGTCAGGCTGCTCGAGCCCCCGCCGGGTGTACCCTTAGAGCATGGACAAGCTCTATCACATCGGTTTTGGTCGCGCCGACTTAGGTGATAATCCACCCACCAAGGCGCTCCTCTCCGGCGACCCCGAGCGGGCCAAGCTCATCGCCGAGACGCATTTTCGAGAGGTCAGAGAACTCTCTACCCACCGCGGGCTCAACAGCTACTTGGGGCTTTTAGAAGACGGCACGCCCGCTTTGTCCGCTACGAGCGGCATGGGCGCGCCGAGTTTGTCGATTATCGTCAACGAACTCGTGCAGGTGGGCGTCACGACGATTCTTCGGGTGGGCACTTGCGGCAGCATTCAGCCGGGGGTCAAAGCGGGGAGCGTTGTCATCACTTCGGGGGCGCTGTGCCGCCAGGGGGCGGCAAACGACGTTGCGCCGCCTGAGTACCCGGCGGTAGCCGACCCCTTTTTGACGGTCAAACTTGCCGAGGCGGCTCGAGCACTGGGCGCGGACTATCACATCGGCATTACCGCCAGCGTCGATACTTTTTACGAGGGCCAGGGCCGCACCGGCGGCGCGAACCCGCACCTGCTCCGCTCTTTGCAGGGCCTGGTCGAAGAGCTTCAGCATTTGAACGTCCTCAACTTCGAGATGGAAGCGGGGACGCTGCTCAAGATGGGGAGTGTGTACGGCTTTCAGGCGGGCTGCATCTGCGCCGTCGTCGCGCAGCGCAGCGAGAGCGAAGAGGTGGTGCTCGAGGCCAAGGACGACGCGGTCAACCAAGCGATTCGCGTGGCAGTCGCGACTTTAAGCAGCTAGTCGAGGGGAGCAGGGGAGAAAAAGCTCTTGACTTCACTTTCTCCTTTTTCCTTTCCACTTTTCACTCGGTACTCGGTACTTTCAACTGTGCCGGTTCAAAAAGTTCACCACGTCCTCGAGCACCCGCGGCCCCAAAAACCTCGTCCCGCGGCCCAGTGCTCCGACGATGCCCACGTGGTCGAGCTTTTTGTACGTTTTCAGTTCGACCTCGCCCCCGCTCGCCTCGATGCGCTCGGCAAAGCGGAGGCTGTTTTTCGGGTTGACGGTGGTGTCGGCAAGGCCGGTGGCGATGAACGCGGGCGGTTCGTTGCCGCCGACAAAATTGACGGGCTGCGTCTGCGCCCAAGCGTCCTCTGGGCCGAGGGCGGCTTTCGAGCGCACGTCGTCCGGGGCCAGTGGCAAAAAGTCGTAGGCTCCGGCGAGGCCGACGAAACCTGCCAGCTTGGTCGTTGAGCCTAACGCCTCGAGATACCGCTCGTCAAAAGCGACCAGCGCCGCGATGTGCGCGCCCGCCGAGTGGCCCATCAAAAAGACCTTGGTCGGGTCGCCGCCGTAGTTGGCAACGTTGCCGAAAACCCAGTCAACCGCCAGCGCGACGTCCTCCGCGTAGCTCGGAAAGGTGACCTCGGGAACGAGGCGGTAGTTGACGATGACGGTGGTAAAACCCTGCGCGGTGAGGCTGTCGGCGACGAACGGATATTCGGACTTGTCGCCCGAATCCCAGTAGCCGCCGTGGACGAAGACGACGACGCCCTTCGCGGGCGCGGTGGCGGAGGTGTAAAGGTCGAGCTTTTGCCTGGGCAACGCCCCGTAAGTGAGGTCGCGGCGGACGAGGAGGTCTTGCGTGACGAACGAGTTGACGAACCCGAGCGGCGTGCAGCCGCCGAGGGCAAAAGCGAGCAGGCTGAGAATCCCTTTCCATTTCATGGCTCAATGGTGGCACATTGTTTCTGCGACGATGGTGCGGGCGACCCGTTTTTCCTACCACCGCGCCCGTTGGGTCGGCAACCTCTCTTTGCGGCAGGGCTCGAGGCGCTATACTGCAAGAACTTGATACAAAGACTCAGGAGGTCGTCATGCCAGGTGACGCAGACGAAGAGCAGAACGAAACACCGGAGGACAAACCCTTAAACGGCGAACCCGGCAAGCGCGACCTGGAGTACGGCCACGCCTTCGGCACTCAGCGCGACCGCAGCAAGGGCGGGCAACCGGAATATTTCGAGAACTACTCGGACGACTGGCAGGACGCGGTGCCCGAGCGGGACGGGGAAGAGGAGTAAGGGGAAGTACCGAGTACCGAGTGGAAAGTAAAAAGTAAGGGCGAAAGTCGTCAGAAAGGTAAACTTTGAACCTCGAGTCCCCAACACACTACGACGTCGCCATCATCGGTTCAGGCATCGCGGGCTCGTCGCTGGCGGCGATTTTGGCGCGGCATGGGCGCAAGGTGGTAGTGCTCGAGGCCGGGTCGCACCCGAAGTTCGCCATCGGCGAGTCGATGATTTTGGAAACCTCCGAGACGATGCGCGCGCTGGCCGAGTTTTACGAGGTGCACGAGCTTGCCTACTTCAGCTCGGAGAATTACTTATCCAAAATCGGCACCTCGCACGGAGTCAAGCGGCACTTCAGCTACCTGCACCACGTGCCGGGGGAAACGCCGGACGCGTCCAAAGCCCTGCAAGCCGTCATCCCCAAAGAGCCGCACGGGCACGAACTGCACCTGTACCGGCAGGACGTGGACGCCTTTTTAACCGTCTGCGCGGTGAAATATGGCGCGACGGTCTTGCAAAACACGCTTGTCACAGGGCTCGAGCTTGACGACGACGGCGTCACCCTGACGACGAAGACGGGCCGTATAGAGGCCGACTTTCTAGTTGACGCGGGCGGCTTCCGCTCGCTCGTCGCTGAAAAGTTCGAGCTGCGCGAGTTTGAGTTGCAGACGCACTCGAGGGCGCTCTTCACCCACATGGTCGGCGTGCCCGACTTTCACGCGGTCACGGGGGCCGACTACGGCCTGCCCTTCAGCGTTCACGAAGGCACGTTGCACCACATCTTCGAGGGCGGCTGGCTGTGGGTAATTCCCTTCAATAACCACGCCAAGGCGACGAACCCGCTGTGCAGCGTCGGTCTGCTCCTCGACCCACGCGTGCATCCGGAGCGAAAAGACCTCACGCCGGAGGAAGAGTTTTTTGCGTTCATCGCGCAGTTCCCGACTATCGCCAGACAGTTCGAAGGCGCGAAGGCGGTACGCGCTTGGACGCGCACCGGGCGCTTGCAGTACAGTTCACACCGCGTCGTCGGCGACCGCTGGGCGCTGCTCGGGCACGCGGCGGGTTTTGTCGACCCGCTCTACTCGAAAGGCCTCTACACGACCTACGCGAGCGTGTCGGTGCTGGCGGACTTGCTGCTGCGAGCCGCCGAGACCGGTGACTACTCCGCCGCCCATTTCCAACCTTTGGAAGACCTGACCCTCGCCTATGTCAAAGCCAACGACCGCCTCGTCGCCAACTCGTACAAGTCGTTCGCCCACCCCAAACTCTGGAATGTTTACAGCGTGATGTGGTTGTTGGGCGCGTACACCGAGTACGTGAAGCTCACCAGTATGCGGGCGCGGCGGCTAGGTCGCGACGCCTACTACGCGGAGGCTTATGGCTTGCGCCTCGTCGGCGGCGGTTTCCCTGAGTTCAAAACGGTAGCGGACAAAGTAGACGCTTTGATAGAGGCCGTCGACCCGCACGACGAGGCCGCGGTAGACGCGACCGTCGCCGAGATTAAAACCGTCTTCGGCGAGGTCGCCTGGTTGCCGAAGGCGTTTCAAGACCTGCTGGACGGCAAAAACCACCTGCCGCGGCGCAAACTGCGCTTGGACTTACTGAGTTCCAACAAAGGTTTTCTGGGTACGGGCGCGTACCGCGAGCACTTCTTCGGGGACGTTTCGGTGGGCGGCATGGTCAAAACGTTCGTCGCCGAAAAGCTGCGTTACTCCGAAACGGGTCTCAGCCTGAAACGGCGCGGCGTACCAGGCACGAGTTGAGACGTAGAGGGTTCGTCCGCTGCGAATGAATGTGAAGCAGGCCTATAAGAGAAGCAATCTCCAACCTTTGAAGTGCGCCGGTTCTGCTCTCACTCGAGGTTGCCTCGTCCGCTCACGCTCCCTCGCAACGACTATTGCTTGTGAAATTTGACTTTGCGGTAGCCCCGCGCACCGGGCGCAGGCTGAAACGCAGACTGTCGAGACAAAAGCCTCCGCGCGCTCGTTTTTCAACTCGTTTGTCGAGACGATACCCTCCAGGGCGACAAATGTCTGACCTGGGTTGGGTATAGAGTGCTTTATGAGTGACGCAGTCATTACCGTCGACAATGTAGCCAAGCGCTTCGGCAAGGTGCAGGCGCTGCAAGACGTCAACCTGTCGGCCCCCGCGGGCAGAGTGTTCGGTCTACTCGGGCCGAACGGGGCGGGTAAGACGACGCTGGTGCGCATCCTGAGCACGCTCCTTAAACCCGACGAAGGTACGGTGCGCGTGTTGGGGCTGGACCCGGTGCGCGAGGCCGGGCAACTGCGGGCGCGCATCGGCTTGGCGGGGCAGTTCGCCGCGGTGGACGAGAACCTGACCGGCCGCGAAAACTTGAGAATGGTCGGCCGCCTCTACCACCTGAGCCGCAAAGAACTCGAGCGCCGTGCCGACGAGGTCTTAGAACGGCTGAGCTTGACCGACGCCGCCGGCCGCACCGTCAAAACCTACTCGGGCGGGATGCGCCGCCGCCTCGACTTGGGCGCGTCGCTCGTCGGGCGGCCCGAGGTGTTGTTTATGGACGAGCCCACGACCGGCCTCGACCCGCGCACCCGGCAGGAACTCTGGAGCATCATCGAAGAACTCGTGGCGGGCGGCACCACGCTGCTCCTCACCACGCAGTATTTAGAAGAGGCCGACCGTTTAGCCGACCTCGTCGCGGTCATCGACCGGGGCACGGTCATCGCCGAGGGCACGCCGGACGAGCTGAAAAGCCGCTTCGCCAGCGACGTCCTCGAGCTGACCCTGAACCCTGAAGACTTGGCGCGCGGGCTCGAGCTGCTCAAAACCGTCCAGGCGGGCGAGCCCAAAACGGACGAGGCGACGGGCCGGGTAAGCCTACCCGTGTCCGCGGGCACGCAAAGTTTGCTCGCGGCCGTGCGTCGTCTCGACGACGCGGGCGTGGAAGTCCGCGACGTGAGCCTGCGCCGCCCCTCGCTCGACGACGTGTTTTTGGCGCTGACCGGCGGCGCACCCGACACACCGTCCAACACACCGTCCGACGCAGCAGCGCTCGAGGCCGTCGCGTGAGCACCCTGGCCCGCTTCGGCTGGACCTTGAGCGACATTTTTGTCCTCGTCAAGCGCAACCTGCTCCGCTACGTGCGCCTACCCCAACTCCTCGTTTTTTCGACGATTCAACCCATCATGTTCGTGCTGCTGTTCGCCTTTGTCTTCGGCGGCGCGATTGCCACGCCGGGCGTGGACTACATCAACTACCTCATCCCCGGCATTTTGGTCCAGACCGTGCTGTTCGGCGCAAGCCAGACGACCGTGGGGCTGGCCGAAGACCTCTCGAAGGGCATCGTCGACCGCTTCCGCTCGCTGCCGATGGCGCGGAGCGCGGTGCTGGCGGGCCGCACCCTTGCCGACAGCATCCGCAACGTGTTCGTCGTGCTGCTCATGCTGTTGGTCGGCGCGCTCATCGGCTTTCGGTTTCAGGGGGGTTTGTGGGACTCGGTGCTTTCAGTCATCGTGGTAGTGCTGTTCGGCTTCGCGTTTTCGTGGATAAGCGCGCTCATCGGGCTCTTAACCAAGGACCCGGAGACGGCGCAGGTGGCGGGTTTTATCTGGATTTTTCCGCTGGTCTTCGCCTCGTCGGCGTTCGTGCCGGTCCAGACGATGCCCGCGTGGCTGCAAACCTTCGCCGAGGTGCAACCGATTTCGGTCACGGTGAACGCGGTGCGCTACCTCACCTCGGGCGGCGCGGCCCCCGGCACCGAGAGCGCGGCGGTGTGGCAGTCGCTGCTGTGGATGGTGGCAATCCTGCTGGTGTTCGTGCCCCTGGCCGTGCGGCAGTACCGGCGCAGCGTTTGAGGCGAGCATGTGACTGATTTACTTTGTTTAAATCCTGTTCCTGACGTTTTCTTCATTGTCTTTGCGAGAAGCGACGAAGCAATCTGCCTTGGCATGAGGCGCAAACGTTGGAGATTGCTTCGCTGCGCTCGCAATGACGGCGGTGTGTCGGGTTAGCATTGATGCAGTTACGAGCGTGTTAAATAGCCAGCAGCGGGTCGTCGAAGACGAGGTCGCCCTCGAGCACGCCCTCACCTAAATTACTCAAGCCCGTAAAGTCGAACAGATTTCTGTCCAGCAAGTGCGACGGACTCGTGTTTTGCAGGGCGCGAAAAATACTGTCGACGCGCTCCGGCGGCCAACCGTCCAGCATCTGCCTCACTAATTTCCGCTGCAGGTTTTCCTGCGAGCCGCACAGGGTGCAGGGGATAATCGGAAACGCCCGCCCCCGCGCGTAGCGGGCGATTTCGTGTTCGTGGCAGTACACGAGCGGGCGAACGACCGTGTGCTGTCCGTCGTCGCTGACGAGTTTGGGCGACATCGCTTTTAAGCGGCCGCCGAAAAAGAGGTTTAAGAAAAACGTCTCCAAAATATCGTCGCGGTGATGCCCGAGCGCAATCTTCGTCGCGCCGAGTTCCCCGGCTACGCGATAGATGACGCCGCGGCGCAGCCTCGAGCAGAGCGAACACATCGTCTTGCCTGCGGGAATTTTCGCCTTGACGACGCTGTAGGTGTCTTGTTCGACGATTTTGAAGTCCACACCGAAGTCGCTCAAATAGTCGGGCAACACGTGTTCGGGAAAACCGGGCTGCTTCTGGTCCAGGTTCATGGCAATGAGTTTGAACGAGATGGGCGCTCGAGCTTGCAACGCACTCAGGGTGTCGAGCAGCGTGTACGAGTCTTTGCCGCCCGACAAACAGACCATCACCACGTCGCCGTCTTGAATCATGGCGTAGTCGGTGACGGCCCTCGCCGTCAAACGCTCCAAGCGCCGCCGGAGCTTGCTGAAGTTCGCAGAATGGTGTTGGTTTTCTAAGCGCGCCATAAACCTGGCGATTATACGCTGCCGGTTCAAGCTCGAGCGTTATGCTGAGCGCTGTGATTCTGGGCGAACCCGTCAGCTATTTTCTTTTCGAAATGCTCGTGTTCGGTTTGTTCGCCGTTTGTTTTATTCATGGATGCCTCGTCCACGGACTTCGCAATAATAAGCTTCCTCGTGTAGCGGTGGGGCTCGAGCTGCTGGTCTTCGTCCTCTACGGCCTCGCGTTTGAAAGCATCGCGGTGGCGGCCGGGTTTTACACCTACGCTCCTTTCGCGTTTCGCATCTGGCACGCGCCGCTCGTCATCGGGGTGGGTTGGGCGATTATCGGCTACGCGGTGATGGGGTTCAGCGACAGCCTCAACTTACCGCAGTGGGCCAAGCCTTTTTTAGACGCGCTGCTCGCTCTCCTCATCGACCTCGGCATGGACGTGGTGGCGATTCGGGACGTTTATAACTTTGGGGACACGGTCTCGGGCATGTGGAACTGGGGCATTCCTTTGAACGAGATGTGGTTCGGCGTGCCCTACGCCAACTTTATGGCCTGGTGGCTCGTCGTCTTCATCATGTCGGCGAGTTTGCGCGGTGGGCGCTACGTTTATGGGTGGTTTGGTAAAAAGTGGCTGGCTTGGGTTTATCCTGTGGCGGCTCTTCTCGTGGCACTCGGTGTTTTCTTGTTTTTACTGCTCACTTTCACCGAGGCGTTCACCCTCACGACCTTGTTGCTGTTAGTCGGGCTCTCGTTGGTCGTGACCGCGGCAAGTTTGCGCGGTCGGCAAAGAAGGCTGAGTTGGCGCACTCACTATCCCGTTTTCCTCGTGCCGCTGGTGTTTCACCTGTTCTTTTTAGGTCTGCTGTTGGTGCGCGGGCTTTATGTGGGTTCGCCGGGCGTCCTTGTCGTGAGCGTTGCAGCGTTTGTCATAAACGAGGCTGTCTTGTTGCTGGCTGTACACTCGCCGTTCAGGGCGGGCTCGAGCCTTCCGAAGCATTTCTGACCTGAGTTTGGGAACCTTCGAAAACACAGCGCCGTGTATACTCGCACTATGCCCCGCACCGCCGAGCCCGTCAAAACCGGGCTGACGTTCGAAGAGTATCTTGAGTTCGAACAAACGAGCCCCGACAAACACGAGTTTGCCCACGGACAGCTTTTTATGATGGCCGGGGGAACGGACAGACACAACCGGCTTACGCTCAAGTTGGCTGCACGTCTGTTGGCGGCAGAAGCTTCCCCCTGTCGTACCTTTATGGCCGACATGAAAGTGCGCACGCCCAACGGGAACGGCTATTATCCAGACGTACTCGTCACCTGCGATGACAGCGACGACGACGCCTATGTCAAACGCAAACCGTGCCTCATCATCGAAGTGCTCTCCGACTCGACGGAAGCCGTCGACCGCGGCGCCAAGCTCCACGACTACCGCAAGTTCGACACTCTCAGCGCTTACGTGTTGGTCAACCAGCATGAACGGCGGCTCGAGATTTACCGCCGCGCTGCAGACGGTTGGCGTTACGACGCCAAGGAAGCGGGTGAAACCCTCGAGCTGCCCTGTATCAGTCTGGTGCTCGAGGTCGACGCGCTTTACGCGGGCACGTAGTCAGAGCTTCGGCTCGAGGGTTAAGCGGGCTCGAGCGTCTTGAGGTTGGCTTTGAATACCTCTCCCAACCGCCGCATACCCTCGTCGATTTGTTCCGGCGTCGCCACCGAATAGCTCAGGCGCAGGGTGTTCTCGCCGCCGCCGTTGGCGTAGAAAGACTTACCCGGCACATAGGCGACGTTTTGCTTAACGGCCTCAAAAGTGAGTTGGCCTGCGTCCATACCCTCGGGCAGCGTAACCCACAAAAACATGCCGCCTTTGGGGCGGGTCCAGGTTACTTCGGCGGGAAAATGGGTGTCCAGAGCTTTCAACATCAGCGCGCGCTGGTTTTTGTAGTAGTCGCGCACGCGGCCGATTTGCTCGTCCATGTAGCCGTCTTTGGAGGTTTCATAGGCAATCATTTGGGTGAAGCTCGAGGTGTGCAGGTCGGCCGCTTGCTTGGCGCGCACGACGAGCGTCAGCACTTCGGGCTGCGCGACGAGCCAAGCCAAGCGGAAACCGGGCACCATGATTTTTGAAAAGGTTCCTGCATGAACGACCATCTCCGGCGCGAGGTCGCGCAGGTGCGGCAACTCTTCGCCCTCGAAACGGAGTTCGCCGTAGGGGTTGTCCTCGAAGATGGGCACGCCGTAGCGCCGCGCCAAGCCCACGAGCGCTTCCCGCCGCTCCAAGCTCATCGAAATGCCGCTCGGGTTGTCGAAGTTGGGGATGACGTAAATCATTTTGGGGTTTTGTTCCAGGGCGGCGGTAAGCGAGTCCGGCAGCATCCCCTCGTCGTCGCACTCGACGGTTAGATAATCGACCTGGTAAGCGTCGAAAGCGCGCAGAGCGCCCATATAGGTCGGCGCGCCCACCACGATTTTGTCGCCGGGGTCGAAGAACACCTTGGCGACGAGGTCCAAACCCTGCTGCGAACCCGACACGATTTGGACGTTCTCGGTCTCCACGCCTTCAAACCGTGAGGCGACCCACTCGCGGAGCGGCAAGTAGCCTTCGGTGGGGCCGTACTGCAGGGCTTCGGCCCCCGTCTCGAGCAGCACCTTGGACGCCGCCTCGTGCAACTTTTCCACCGGGAACAAACCCGGCGCGGGCAAACCGCCGGCAAACGAGATCACTTCCGACTTCTGCGTGAGCTTCAAGATTTCGCGGATGCTCGAGGGTTTCATGGTGTGGGTGCGTTTTGCGAAACGTTCGGTCCAGTTCATGCGGGTAACCTCCAAAAATTCGGGAACATGCTTTACAGGATAAGGCACAGGGGCGTTGTGGGTTGAAAGGTACAGGCTGAAAGTTGAATAACTTGCATTTTCAGCCCATACCGAGCCTCACCGTAGCGGCTCACTCGGCCCAGCTTCCATCTCGAAAAAGGCGTCGGCCAAGCGTTCGACACCTTGAAGAATGCGTTCCGGTTCGGTGCTCGAGTAGCACAGTCTCAACGCGCGCTTTCCGGAACCATCCGGGAAAAAAGCGTCTCCTACTGCAAAACTGACACCCTGCTTTGCCGCCGCTCGCAGCAAGCTACGACTGTCGCCCGACCTCAGTTGCGCCCAGACATACAGCCCGCCCTCGGCAGGTCGCCACGCCAGCGACCCCGCTGGGAACTGCCCATGCAAAGCCTTGGTCATGACCAAGGCGCGTTCTCGGTGCTTTTTGCGCAGTAGGCGGATGTGGCTTTCGAACACGCCGTTGCTCAAAAGTTCCGCCATGACGAGTTGAGACAAACCCGGACAAAACAAGTCGCTCTGGGCTTTGACCAGAGAGAGCTGGTCGATGATGCTCTCGTCGGCAAGGACGTAGCCCAAACGCAAACCGGGCGCGAAGGTTTTCGAAAAAGTGCGTAGATGCAGTACCAGACCGCTGCCCTCCAGCGAGAGCAGTGACGGGGGCGGCGGCGCGTCGAAATATAGGTCGCGGTAGACTTCGTCCTCCACGACGGGTACGCGGTAGGTTCTGGCTAGCTCCACGACGCCGCGCCGCACCTCCAAAGGGAGGGTGCGGCCGGTCGGGTTTTGGAAAGAGGGGTTGAGGTAAAGCAGTTTCGGGCGGCGTTTTAGGAACAGGTCCTCGAGTTCATCCAAGTCAGCCGTGACGATGTCCCAACCCGCCAACACCGCGCCCGCTAAACGAAAGGTTTGGATAGCCCCCAAAAACCCAGGCCAATCCATGACCACCGCGTCTTGAGGACACAGTAGACAGCGAGCGATGAGGTCTAGGGCCTGCTGCGTACCCGCGACCACGAGAACTTCTTCCGGCCGCACGCCTTCACGCTCGGCTATCATCTCACGTAACCGAGGATGCCCTTCCGTGGGCAAAAAAGTGAAGGCTTCCTTGGCCCCGGTCGTCAAGATGTGCTGCGTAGCGGCGGCGTAGGCGTCAACGGGGAAGGCTTCGGGGGCGGGCGCTCCGGCCCCGAAAGAAATCTCGCTCGTGCGCGGTAAGGCGACCAAACTTCTTATGTTCATGTTGAGGTGTTGCTGAACGCCGGGGCTCACCTTGCCGCGCCACGCGAAATGCGCGCCCAAACGTTCCGGGCGACCACTGACGAAGGTACCCCGGCCCATGTAGCTGCGCCCAAACCCCGCGCCTCGAGTTCATGATAAGCGTTGACCGCCGTCGTACGACTTATCGACAACAGCTCTGCCAGTTTCCGCTCGGAAGGAAGCTGGTCACCGGGTTGGAGCAAGCCTGCGGCGATAGAGCCCGTCAGCGTGGTGCAAAGTTGCAGGTAGAGCGGGGTTTTCGCCGCCGCGTCAAGCTGAAGAGCCGACCAGTCCATGCGTCATTGTGACGCCGTAACCTACGCCAACGCAATAACCAATCCCGAATTGGCTCTTGTGAAGACCACGAAAACTCAACTAGGGTGGAGCCTAGATGACCTACCTAATTCCCATCCTGTCTTTCGCTTTCGTCATGTCCATCACGCCGGGACCCAACAACATTATGCTGTGGGCGTCGGGCGCAAACTACGGGCTGAAACGGACCCTCCCGCACCTGTTTGGCGTCAACATCGGCTTCGGCTCCCTCATTCTTTTGTGCGGGTTGGGGCTCGGCGTGCTGTTTGAAACGTTTCCGTTTTTCCAGACCTTTCTCACTGTCGCCGGCTCGCTGTATCTTTTGTATCTCGCCTACCGCATTGCCACGGCTTCGTTCGGCGCTGAGGCGCAAGCGGCGCAGCCTTTGGGGTTCTGGGAAGCCGCCGGGTTTCAGTATGCCAATCCCAAAGCCTGGGTCATGGGTCTGACGGTTATGAGCGCCTTCACCGTTCCGCAGCTGTCTCTCGTAACCAAGGCCGTCTTTGTCACCCTCGTCGTGATGATGGTGAATCTTCCTTGCATCGGCGTGTGGGCCGTGTTCGGCACAGCTCTTGGACGCTTTCTGACCAATAAGAGAGCGCTTATGGCGTTCAACTTCGTTATGGCAGGCCTTTTGGTGGGAACGATTGCACTCCTGATTTGACACAGTCTCAAAAAGTAGCCTAAGGTTGCAAAGCGTCGTGAGCGTTCAAAAAACCTTCGCATTACTGACTAAATGAATCGGCGGCGCGCAACTGCCCCGCTTGATGAGGGTGCCTTCGAAACGTCGCCGCGTCACCTTGGCGGCACCGTGCTCGAGCTGCCCCAACACGATGTCCACGGCTGCCCGCCCCATCACCTCGACCGGCTGCGCGATAACGTCGACAGGCGGCTCGACGAGGCTCGTCCAGGGATAATCGTCGAAACTCAAAAGCGACACGTCCTGCGGGATGCGCACCCCGAGTTCGCGCAGCGCCCGAAACGCGCCGACAGCCAAGTTGCCCGTGGTTGCGAACAGGGCGGTGGGCGGCTCGGGAAGCCTCATCAGGTCCAGGGTCAGCGCGTAAGCCTCTTGCGGCGTCGGGCGAATCACGCGCTGATACGCTTCTGGCAGGCTCAAACCAGCCTCTTTCATGACTTGAGGGAAAACTTTGGTGCGCTCGTCGGGCAAAATCATTTCGTGGTAAGTGCCCAACGCCGCGACGCGCTCGTGGCCGAGTCCGGCTAAGTAGCCGACGCCCAGCCGCATACAGCCCTCGTTGTCGAGCATCACGTGGCTGAACGGGCTGTTCGGATAAACGTGGTCGATTTCGGCGATGACGGTGCCGCGTCCTTGCAGGCGCTGCAGGTAGTCCAGGTTCGGCTCGCCATAACCTGAGCGGATGATGAGCCCGCCTATTCGGTTGCCGTAAAAGGCTTTGAGTTGCTCCAACTCGATGCCCGCGTCGTACTCGCTGTCGGCGACGAGCAGCGTGTAGCCCCGCGCCCGCACCGCCATACCAATAGTACGGGTGAGCTGCGCGAAAAACGGCTCGACGATGCTGCCGACGATTAAGCCGATGGTTTTGCTCTGCCCACGACGCAACGCCGCGGCGAGCCGGTCGGGCTCGTAGTGCAGGTCTCTAACCGCCCGCTGCACTTTTTCAAGTGTAGCCGGAGCGAGCAAGTCCGGCGTGCGGATGGCGCGTTTCGCCGTGGTGGGGGACACGCCCGCACGCTTGGCGACGTCGTTGATGTTGGCCACGAGGCCAGTGTAGCAGACTCCAAAGTGCCCAGCCCGTTCCGCGTACCGAACTTGACCTCTTGACAAGCCACAAAGGTGCGTACTATGCTGATGGCCACGAGGCCATAAAGATTGTGCGCTTGCCAAGCTCAAAAAGCTCGGTTGGCCAGGAGAGAACTGTAGGAAGGAGGGTACAGGGTCGAAAGTGGCCGCGTGGAAGCTTGGGCAAAGGACAACTTCACTAAGGGAGGACTACATGAGGAAACTTGTTTTAACGTTTGTATTAGCGGCGGCTGCCACCGTATGGGCGCAAACCACCGTCACCATCGCTTCGGTGAACAATCCCGACATGGTCACCATGCAAGAACTCAGCACTCAGTTCGAAGAGCAAAACCCCGACATCAACTTAGAGTGGCTTTTCCTAGACGAGGGTACGCTCCGTTCACGCTTGACGACCGACGTAGCAACGGGCTCAGGCTCGTTCGACTTGGTCACAGTAGGCGCGTACGAGACGCCGCTTTGGGCCGCGAACGACTGGCTCGTCTCGGTAGACGCGCTCGCCGACGAGTACCCCGAAGTCGCGGCTGACTACAACTTCGACGACATCCTGCCCGCCATTCAGGGTGGCCTGAGCTACGAAGGTGAGCTGTTCGCCGTGCCCTTTTACGGCGAGTCGAGCTTTACGATGTACAACAAACGCTTGCTTGACGAGGCGGGCGTGACCATGCCCGACGCACCCACCTGGCAAGAAGTGCGCGACATCGCCTGCGAAGTTCACGACCCGGCCAACGGTGTCTACGGCATCGCGCTACGCGGCAAGCCCGGCTGGGGCGACAACATGGCCCCCATCACGACGGTCGTCAACACCTTCGGCGGTCAGTGGTTCGACGCGGAAGGCCGTCCCACCATCGACACGCCCGAGTGGAACGAAGCACTTACTTTTTACCGCGACCTTGTCACCAACTGTGGCCCTCCCGGCGTGACGGGCATCAGCTTTCCCGAAGCGCTGCAACTCATGTCCGCCGGACAAGCCGCTATTTGGGTTGACGCCACCGTCGCGGCGGGCTTTTTAGCCAACTCCGAGGCGGGTCCCGACATGGCTTACGCGCTGGCCCCGATCGGCCCGGTCGAGAAGGGCAACGCCTGGCTGTGGAGCTGGAACTTGGGCATTCCTAGCTCGTCGGACGCCCAAGAAGCCGCTTTCAAATTCATGACCTGGGCGACTTCACAAGAGTACATCGACCTGGTCGCCGAGCAAAAAGGTCCAGCGTCCGTGCCCCCCGGCACGCGCATTTCGACCTACGAGAACGCTGCTTACGCTGAGGCCGCGCCCTTCGCCCCCATCGTGCTTAACGCCATCCAAAACGCCGACCCCACCGACTCGACCGCGAACCCTACCATCGCCCCCGGCGTGCAGTTCGTGCAAATCCCCGAGTTTCAGGGCATCGGTAGTGACGTGGCGCAGATTGTCGCCGAAATCTTAGCGGGCGACATCAGCGTCGAGGACGGCTTGGCCCGCGCCCAACGCGTCGCTGACGAAGCGATGCAAGACGCAGGCTACTACTAAGCGAAAGAGGGGTGTGCAGGACGTCCTGCACACCCCTCCACGTCTGCAAATCCTCTTTTTACCCGAATCCTCAATTACCGACCGACGACAACCCCAAGGGCTTCTCGAGTCAGAAACCTGGTCATGGGTCGTTTTCGGCTGTTCACTCAAGGGAGGAGAGCTATGGCTAGTACCAGTATGCCGCAAGCGCAATCCCAACAAGACACGCCGCTCCGCCGCGAGAACCGCAAGTTTTTGTCCGCTCCCGGCATCACTTTTCTTATCTTAGTCACGCAGGTGCCTTTTGTCCTCGCTATCTGGTATTCCTTTACAAACTGGAACCTACTACGCCCGGGTAGCCAGGGCTTTATCGGCTGGGACAGGGTGTGGCGCAACTACAGCCGTATCCTCACCAACCCGGACTTTTGGACCGTCTTATGGGTCACGATTTTCTTAACGGTCGCAGTCGTCGCCATCACTTTTGTCGTCGGACTCGGCTTTGCGATGCTGTTAAACCGACCCTTTCCGGGGCGGGCGCTGGCGAGAACGCTGCTCATCTCACCCTTTTTGATGATGCCGGTGGCGGCGGCGGTACTGTGGAAAAATGTCTTGCTCGACCCCTCCTTCGGGTTATTCGCTTACTTTTTTAGGCTCTTCGGCATCACCAATTTTTACGCCCTCGAGGCGTTCCCTTTGGCTACCGTCATAGGCATCATCTCCTGGCAGTGGATTCCCTTTGTGATGCTCATTCTTTTGGCAGGTTTGCAGAGCTTGCCCGAATCGACGGTGGAAGCGGCGCGGATTGACGGGGCCAGCGGCTTTTCGATGTTTCGCCACATCATCATCCCGCACTTGAAAAAGTTTATTGAAATCGCGCTGCTGTTAGAAACCATTTTTATCCTGAGCGCGTTCGGCGTCATTTTCGTCACGACCTCGGGCGGTCCGGGCATTCAGACGACGAACCTGCCCTATCAGATATTTTTGGAGGCGTTCTCGAGACAGAACGTGGGCCGCGCCAGCGCCTACGGCATCTTCGCGGTGATTTTGGCGAACATCGTCATCGTGCTGTTCCTCAACGTGCTGCGCCGTAACTCGGAAGAGGTAGCCTTATGAGCTTGACACGGCAGAAAACTTGGGGACACCTGCTGTCCGCCCTGACCCTCCTGCTGGCCTTTTTGATGTTTTTTCCAATCCTGTGGATGGTCCTTACCTCGTTCAAAACCGAGGCGCTGGCAATTCAGTTCCCGCCGCGTGTCTTTTTCGAGCCGACGCTTGCCAACTGGCGCTTGGCCCTGTTCAACTCGCCCTTCCTGGAGTACCTGTGGAACACGGTCATCATCACTTTTTTCTCGATTGTGCTGGCCCTCCTGCTGGGTATCCCGAGTGCCTACGCGATGGCGTTTTACCAGACTAAGCGCACCGACGGCTCGCTGCTGTGGATGATGTCTACACGAATGCTGCCCCCCGCCGGCGTCATCGTGCCTCTTTATGTCATTTTTCTGCGCCTCAACCTGCTGGACACGCATTTGGGTCTCATCATCCTGTACGCCGGGATGAACTTCCCGCTGGTCGTGTGGATGCTGCGCTCGTTCATGCTGGAAGTTCCTTACGAAATCATTGAAGCCGCGCGACTGGACGGCGCGAACTTGTGGCAGGAATTCTCCAACGTCATCATGCCGCTGCTCGTCCCCGGTCTAGCAGCAACCGCCCTGCTCTGCATGATTTTCACCTGGAACGAATTTTTCTTGGCGGTCAACCTGACCAGCCGAGACGCTTCGCCGGTCTCGGTTTACGTCTCGACCTTCAAGGCGGCACAGGGTGACCTGTTTATCGCCAAGATGTCGGCGGCGGCGACAGCGGCGGTTATTCCCGTATTGATAGCGGGCTGGGTCGCGCAGAAGCAACTCGTCACCGGCTTAACGATGGGGGCTATCAAGTGATTGCCGCGCAAATCGACTCGCCCCTGGAAGCAAAAATCTTAGAAGCCACGCAGCCCGAAGTCGGCTTCGACGATGTCCTCATCGAGGTCAAAAACGCGGGCGTCTGCGGCACCGACCTCCACATCTGGCACGGCTCCTACGCCCTTGCCAAGTACCCCATCGTCCCCGGCCACGAGTTCAGCGGCGTGGTGGCGGCGGTCGGCGAGCGTGTGACGGGCTTCAAAAAGGGCGACCGCGTCACCGCCGACCCGAACCTGCCCTGCTACCGGTGCGCGTTTTGCCAACGGCGGCAGTTCAACCAGTGTTTGAACCTGGAGGTTTTAGGCGTGACGCGCTCAGGCGCGTTCGCACGCTTTGTGGCCGCGCCGGAGAGCGCGGTCTACCCTATCGGCGATTTGCCTTTCGACGAGGCGGCGCTGCTCGAGCCCCTGGCCTGCGTCGTCTGGGGCCTGAAACAAGTGCAGTTGGAGGCGGGCGACCGGATGCTCATTTTCGGCGCGGGGCCGATGGGCATTCTCATGATGCAGGCCGTGATGCGGGCTGGGGCCGCGTCGGTGGTGATGGTGGACAAGGAGCCTTGGCGTCTAAAAATTGCCGAAGACCTCGGCGCGAGCGCCGTCGTCCAAGCGGACAGTCTGAACCCGCAAACCTTTAAAAACCTCGCCCCGCACGGTTTCGAGGTCGTGGCGGACGCGACCGGCGTTGGAAGCGTTATCGGACAAACCTTCCAGTACGTGCGGCCCGGCGGCAAAGTGTGGGTCTTCGGCGTGGCCGCGGCGGACGCACGTGTGCCGTTCGCACCCTTCGACGTGTTCCGCAAGGACCTCAAAATCATCGGCTCGTTCGCGCTCAACAAGACGTTTCACGAGGCTATCTCCTTGGTCCAGGGCGGCGGGGTGAAACTGGCCCCGCTCATCTCCCACGCGCTGCCGCTGAGCGACTTCGCGGCGGGCATGAACGTCGCCGAGCGCGACCCCAAGCGCATGAAAATCCAGTTCGCGCTGGACGCGGCGTGAGCGGGGAGAGTTCAAAAACCAAAAAAGCGCTCGTCACGGGTGCCAGCAAGGGCATCGGGCGAGCCATCGCCGTAGCGTTGGCGAAAAACGACATAGACGTGGCGATTGTCGCCCGGAGCAGGTCGGAGTTACAGACGTTGGAAAACGACATTCGGGCCTCGGGGCGCGACTGCCTGAGGCTCGAGGCCGACCTCTCTCACCACAGCGAGGTCGTGGGCGTCGCCGAGCGCGCCCTTGCCACCTGGCCCACTATCGACATCCTCGTCAACAACGCCGGGGTCAGCCACCCTGAAAGCGCGCTCGAGACGCGAGAGGCGAGCTGGGACCACACCTTTGCAGTGAATGCCAAAGCGCTCTTTTTCCTGTCGCAAGCCCTAGTAAAGCCGATGCTCGAGCAGCGCTGGGGCCGCATCGTCAATATCTCGTCACAGGCCGGACTCGTCGCGCTCGAAGACCACGCGGCTTACTGCGCCAGCAAGGGCGCGGTCGAAATGGTGAGCAAGGTGCTGGCGCTCGAGTGGGCACCCCACGGGGTTACCGTCAACTGCATCGCCCCCACCGTGGTCAACACGCCGATGGCCGAAATGGCTTTCCCCACGCCGGAGGCCAAACAAAAGATGCTCAGCCGCATCCCGGTCGGGCGCTTCGGTGAAACCGACGAGGTGGCAGCAACTGTGTTGTTCCTCGTTTCCAGCGGCGCGGCAATGATTACGGGCGACACGATTAAGCTCGACGGGGGTTGGACGGTACAGTAAGAAATTTTCTCACCTGAAAACATTCAAACACACCTTGGTCGGCTTCGCATTCGTGCCTGTACAAACCTCGAGCCGACTTCCAACAACCCACCCGGTACTTTTCACTCGGTACTTTGACTCGGTACTTTCCCGTAAAATGCTGACACGCCCATGCCCAAACTCTACCGCGCCCAGATTTTCCACACGCCCCGCAACCCGTTTCGGGACGAGGGCGCGCTCGAGCACTACGCCGACGGCGCGCTCGTCGTCGACGAAGACAAAATAGTGGCGGTCGGAGCTTACAGCGACCTCGCCCCGAAGTATCCCGACGCCGAGACGCTGGACCACCGGGACGCGTTCTTGTTTCCGGGTTTTATCGACACCCACGTCCACTACCCGCAAATCCCGGTCATCGGCGCGATGGGCTTGCGGCTCTTGGAGTGGCTGGAAACCCGCACCCTGCCCGAAGAGGCTCGCTTCGCCGACGCTGAATACGCTAGAAGTCAAGCTCAAATTTTCTTGCGGCAGCTCGCCCTGAACGGAACTACCACCGCACTCGTTTTCGGCGCACATTTCAAAGAGGCGATGGACGTTTTTTTCGAGGCCGCCGACAGAAGCGGTTTACGCGTCACCTCGGGCCTCGTCCTCGGTGACCGGAACTTGTTGGCCGCGCTCCACACGACACCTGACAGGGCGTACCGCGAAAGTCGCAACCTCATCGACACCTGGCACAATCAAGGGCGGCTGCGTTACGCGGTCACGCCGCGCTTTTCGATTGCTGCGAGCGACGCGCTGCTGGCGGTATGTGGCCGCTTGTTGGAAGAAACGCCCGACCTCTTTTTTACGACCCACCTCAACGAACAAACCGAAGAGGTCAGCGCGGTGCTCAGGCTGTTCGAAGGCGCGCGGGACTACCTGGAAACCTACGAACACCACGGCCTCGTCACCCCGCGCTCGGTGTTCGCGCACAACGTCCATGTGTACGACCGCGAGTTGGCGCGGCTGGGCGAGGTGGGTGCGAGCGTGGCCCACTGCCCGAGCAGCAACATGTTTATCGGCTCGGGCCTGTTCTCGCTGCGGCGACACCTGCGCTACGGCGTGAGCTTCGCCCTCGGCTCGGACGTGGGCGGCGGCACCGGCTTCAGCTTGTTCAAAGAAGGTTTGATGGCCTACCAGGTGCAGATGCTGTTTGATGACGGCTACCCGCTTACCTCGGCGCACCTGCTTTACTTGGCGACGCGGGCCGGGGCGAGGGCCCTGCGCTTAGACGACGAGGTAGGCGACCTGACAAGGGGCAAACAGGCGGACTTTATCCTGGTAAAGCCCCCGCCGGGCAGCACGCTCGAGGTTACCTTGAAAAGCAGCCCCACGCCCGAAGCCACGCTCGCCTCGGTGTTTACGCTGGCTCGAGAAGACTGTATCCGCGACGTGTTCGTCGGCGGGCGAACGGTTTTGTAGGGTTTATCGAGGACCCAGGTTTGTTAAGCTCTAGCAGGTGCGCCTGACCTACAGGGGCGCGCCCAGGAGACCCATGCTGCTTCACCTCATTGCCGACTTCGGCCCGAACGACCTCGCCTTTGCCGAAGTCGCGCAACGCCTCAAACTGCACTTGCCCGAGGCCGAAACAGTGCTCACCACCGTCCCGCCGTTTGCGACGCTGGCGGCGGGTTTGTGCGCGGCGCAACTCGGTCTGAACGACGCGCCGCCCGGCACGCTTTTGTTTCACAACGTCGCGCCGCGCCGCGACGACCGGGCGGCCAGAACCGACAACGACGGCGAACGCCTCGCCTACGCGCGGCTGCCGAACGGCGTGCAGGTCGTCGGGGTCAACGCCGGTTACGCGTTTTCGTTTTTGAAAGACGTTGCTTTTGGGGACGGCGTGACCGAGCTGCGCTTCGTCAACGCGCCCTCGGCGGGCTCACAGTTCCGCTCGCGCGACCTGTTTCCGCAAGCGTTCGCGGCGGTTGTTCGAGGCGAGGACGGCGCGCTGGCCGAGGCTGTGCAGCCCCAGCAGGTGCCGGACGTGCCCGACAACCGCCTCGCCTACATCGACGGCTTCGGCAACCTCAAAACGACCTGCCGCTTCGGAGAGCGCTCGCCCGGGACCCGTCTTCAAATTACCCTGAACGGGGTCGAACGTCACGCCGTCTGCACGGACGGCAGTTTTTCCGTTCCGCAAGGAGAGCTGGCCTTTTCAAAAGGCAGCAGCGGTTGGGCGACCTCGCGGGGCGAGGTGCGTTTTATGGAGCTGTTTTTGCGCGGCGGCAGCGCTTGGGAAACGTTCGGGCGACCCGCGGTCGGCGACAAGTTGCAGGTTGCGAACGAGCCTCGCAGCGCGTAAAGGTTTACGGAAACTCTGAGGTGTCGAAAGTCGACCGCGGCTGTTACACCGAGTCAAGTATCTTGCCGAGGAGTACGCGCGCTCTCTCGGCCACCTCTTCCGGCGCTCGGAACAAGGCCATGACCGTGGCCCCGTCGAGCACGAGCAGGAGTTCGTGCGACACGCTTTCGGGCTGGCCGAGCCCGGCGTCACGTGCCAAACCTTCAAAGTAGCTCCTGACCGCCTCTTTTTGCCGCCACGTCACCTCTCTGACGTCGGCCGCGTCGCGGCCGAGTTCGACGACGGCGTTCAAAAAAGAGCAGCCCCGGTAAGCGTCGCCCTGCGGCCACCCAAGGCACATTTCCAGCGCCCTGACAAGACGTGCCTTCGGGTCGTCGCTGTGGGCTTCGGCGCTGCGCAACCACTCGAGCCTCTTTTTCAACCTTTGCTCCAGCACGGCGCGGGAGGTCGGTCTTCGAGCCGAAGTTGTAGTAGAGCGTGCCGCGCGACACGCCCACGTGTTCGAAAATCTCGTCGATACCCACGTTGGTAAAACCGCGTTCGCAAAGAAGGTCGGAGGCGGCCGCGACGAGCCGGTCTCGAGCTTTTGAGGAAGCAGGAACGTTTGACACCTCGTTACATAGACTAAGCTGTCTAAAGATGTTTTAGACAAGCTTGTCTAAATCAAAAAGCCAGCTCGGAGTGAAGGATTGACGAAGAAAGGAATTACGATGGGGCACTTGCCCGGTTTTGAGAACGCTACCCTGCTAGACGTTTACAAGCGCTACCCGCCGCTGGCAAAACACGTGCTCGGCTTGGCCGAAACGGCCTTCACGCTGACGAGTGAGGTCACTCGGGCCGAGGGTGAGCTGCTGGGCGTGTTCGTGTCCGGGCTCAACGGCTGTGACTACTGCCGCGGCGTCCACGGTTCGGCGGCAACCGCCTGCGGCCTTACGCCCCCCAAAGCAAACGAACCCGCGTACGGCGGCGCGCGCTGGCAACCTGTGTTCGACTACGTCCGCACGCTCACGCTGGCACCGGGCAGCGTTACGCCGGAACACGTCTCAGCACTTTTGAAGCAGGGTTGGTCCGAGGTCGCCGTAACGCAGTTCGCCCTGCTGACCTGCACCTTCAACACGCTGAACCGCTTGGTGGACGGCCTGGGTTTGAGCGCGACGGAGGACTTTTTCACCGCGGCGGGCGCGCGTTTGGCGGACGTTGGCTACGCGGGCACCGCCGAGTTGTTGGGGGTGGGCTGACGGGGCTCGAGCGCTCGAGCCCCGTCAGCCTGTGCGCCGCCCTCGTGGTGACGCTCGGCATGAGCGTCAGACAGGCGTTCAGGATTTTTCTCGTCCCGGCGACTTTCTCATCCCGGTGACAGACAAGTTTGGACGTGAGCCGTCAGGCTTTCGGCCTGGCGGTCGCGCTGCAAAGCCTCGGGTGGCGTTTGGGTAACGGTTGTCGTAGAGAGGGGCTCGAGGGCGCTTCATTTGATGACAGTCAATGAACCGACGGGCGGTGTCAAACTGCCTTTGCAACCGCCTCGACCAGCTTGGTCAACGAACTGCGCGCGGCGAACTCGGCTGGGATGAGCCAAGCGTAATCATCGTGTTCGCCACTCATGACGACTTCGCCCGACACGTAGCGCGCCCGGTAAACGACGACGACCATCGGTAAACTTTTTCGTTCGGCTGTGTAGACGGTGAGGGGCCGCGGCTCGACAGCGACCTCTAAACCGCACTCCTCGAAAATCTCTCGCTTCACCGCCGCCAGCGGGTCTTCGCCCGCGTCCAAACGGCCCGAAAGCGTTTCCCACAAGCCGGGTCCGGCGTCTTTGTCGGCAGCGCGGCGCATGGCGAGCACTTTACCGTTCCGAACAACCACGGCGGTGACCGCCACGACGAACAGCTGCGTGCCATCCGACTGCTCGACCCCGCTCAAACCGGCTCGCTCAAACCTGCGGCTTCGTGTGCATGTACATCCCGAAGGTGCCCGGCCCCACGTGGGTGGCGATGACCGCGCCGATTTCGTAGACGCCGCCGTCCTCGAACACGACGCCCGCGTCTTGCACGGCGCGCTGCAGCGTTTTAGCCGCCTCTACGTCCTGGATGTGTAAGAAGCTGATTTTGAGGGGGCCGCTGTGCTTCTGAGCGTAGCTGACCGTTTGGTCGACGAGTTCTTTGATAGCCTTTTTCGTACCGCGCACCCGACCCGCCGGCTCGACCTTGCCGCCTTTCACGGTGAGCAGCGGTTTGATGTTGAGGAGGCTGCCGAGCAGCGCCTGCGCCCCGCCGATGCGGCCATTTTTTTGTAAAAAGTCCAAAGTGGCGACGGTAAACAAGATAAAGTTGGTGTCGCGGATGTGCTCGAGCGCCTGCATAATCTTGTTCATGCTCGCGCCCTCGTCGCGCAGCCGCGCCGCCGCTTTGACCATGTCGCCCAAGCCGATGCTCGCCGCGCGGCTGTCGAAGACGGTGACCGGCACGTCGACCTCCGCTTTCGCCAGGTTCGCCGACTGCACGGTGCCGGACAGCTCGCCGCTGATGGTCAGGCACAAAACCTGCTCGGCCCCTCGCGCCGCCGCGGCCTGAAAAGCGTTCTCAAAGTCTTGCGGGCTCGGCTGACTCGTCGAGGGCAGCGCCGCCCCCTCGGAAACGCCCTTGACGATGGCGGCGGGACTGATTTCGACCCAGTCCTTGAACACCTCGCCCTTAAAGTTGACGTAGAGCGGCACGCGTTGCACGTTCAGGGCGGCGAGTTCGGCTTCTTTTAGGTCACAGGTCGAATCGGTGATGATGGCAAGGTTCATAAGCCTCCTTTGTCGGTAACGGCAAGGCGTGGGCTAAAAACGTTCACAAACGCCCCTCAACCTCTTACGCAGGTGTCGTTACCGAGTATACGTGAGAAAACGCCGCAACAAAAGAACCGGACACAAGAAATGGCACAAGCTCGAGGGACATTTTCGCGTTATGGTTGAGTTTATGTTGACACCCACCGACACCCTTTGGGCGCTGCTCACGCCGGGCAACCTCGTCGTGCTCCTTTTCTTGGCGGGCTTTGCGGCGCTGAGCTTGCGCTGGCACGCGTTCGGGCGGCGGCTCGTCGGCTTCGCCCTGCTGCTGGCGCTGCTGCCCGCGCTGCTGCCTGTCACCGACCTGCTGGCGCAACCGCTCGAGACCCGCGTGTTCGTGCCGAACCCGCTGCCGGAGCGCGTCGACGGTATCGTCGTGCTGGGCGGCTCGGTCGACTGGCGGACGAGCCAAGCCTGGGGACAACTCAACACCAACAGCGCGGGCGAGCGCATGATGGCCGGGGCCGCCCTCGCCGAACGCTACCCCGACGCCAGGTTTATCCTGACCGGGTTAGTCAGCAGGTACATACCCGAGGAGTTTCAAGCCTTGGGGACGGCCAAGACTTTCTTTGCCAGCCCCGCTTTCGAGGGACGTAAAATTCACTACCTGTACCAGGCGCGCAGCACCTACGAAGAAGCGCTTTTGAGCTTGCAGCGCGCGCAACCCCAGCGGGGCGAAACCTGGCTGCTGGTGACGAGCGCCTGGCACATGCCGCGGGCGCTGGAAACGTTCAAGGCACAGGGTTGGACCCTTGTCCCTTATCCGGTCGACTACCAGAGTAAAGGCCGCGTCGTCTTCGACCCTTCGCTGGACGTCATAGGACGTCTGGAAGACCTGAACAAAATCGCGCGCGAGTGGGGGGCGCTGTTTGTGTACCGGGCACTGGGGCGTACCCAGGAATTGTTACCCGAGCGGTTCGGGTCGTAGCGAAAAGCCAGTAGTTCGTAGCCAGTAGCCTGTGGATTTTCCTACAAGCCACTTGCCACAAGCTTCACCGTGCTTAAACGCAAACTTTAAGTTACTTTGCTCGCCTCTTCGCTTCCCTCTTTGTACGCGCCCGTGTCCAGCAAGTCCCGCAGTGTTTTTACCGTCGTCTCGAGTTCCGCTTCGGTGTTGTAGAGCGCGACGGGGGCGAGGCGGAGTAGGTCGGGTTGGCGGTAGTCGGGGACAATATCGCGTTCGCGCAGGGCGAGGCTTAAACTTTTGGCGTGCGCGTGCTCGAGAACCACGTGGCCGCCACGTTCCTCCGGGTCGCGCGGCGTCCGCACCGGCATCTCGGGCAAGTGTTCGTCGGCCAGGGCGATGAGGTGTTCGGTCAGTTCCAGTGAGCGCGCCCGCACCTCTTGAATGGTGACCTCTTCGAAGATGGCTAACGCGCCCTCGAGGCCCGCCAAGGCCAAAATGCTCGGCGTGCTGATCTGGTACGCGCCCGCGCCCGCAGCGGGGGTAAAGTCTTGACTCATGTCGAACTGCGTCGTCTTGTCGTGGCCCCACCAGCCCGGCAAGCCCGGCGTCTTGTCGAAGTGCCGCTCGTGGACGAACAAACCGCCCGGCGCGCCGGGGCCGGCGTTCAGGTACTTGTAGGTACACCAGACCGCAAAGTCGACCCCGTCCTCGTGAAACGCGTGCGGCAGCGCGCCGACGGAGTGCGCCGCGTCCCAGCCAATCGTCACGCCGCGCTCGTGCGCCTGCCGGGTGATGGTGGCGACGTCCAGGAGTTGCCCGCTCCGGTACAGCACCGTCGGCAGCACGGCCAGCGTCACGCCGCCGCCGAGCGCGTCCCAGACGTCGTCGGGGTGCAAGGTATGGCCGTCGCGCGACCCTATGAGTTTCAGGTCGCCGCCGTAGCGCTCGGTCCAGGCTTTAAGAGCGTACAAGTCGCTCGGAAAGTCGAGGGCGGTCGCCAGGATGTTCCTGCGCACGCCTTCGGGCTGGTAAAAGGTGGCGAGGAGCGCGTGCAGGTTCGTCGTGATGCTGCCGGTCGTAATGACCTCGCTCGGCTGCGCCCCGACGAGCTTGCCGAGGGCGGGCGACAGCCGCTCGGCGAGTTCGAACCACTCGTCCCAGGCGTTCACCGCCTTGTACTGCCACTGCTTCAAACGGCGTTCAATGGCTGCCTGCGCGGCGTAGCTCAAGGGGCCGAGCGAGTTGCCGTCTAAATAGATGCCTTTGGGCAGGATGAAAGCGTCACGTTTCAACGTGAAACCACGAGTAAACGATTCGGCGAGGGTTGCAAAGACCTTGTCATTGCCCGCCATAATACCTCAGACAAAGTCTCGAGTCCTGGACCGAAAAAGGCCACGTCTTCCGCCTCTTACCCAAGACACGAAACCTCGAGAACTTCACTTCGTCCACTAGGCTGCAAACTTGTACAAAGCCTGCACTGCGACACTAAATCCCCCCTGACAAGGTGCTAGAATAAACCAAGAAATGCGGAACCTGTCAGGTTTTAGCCCCCTAGGAGGTTTGTATGTACAGAGGTCGTGAAGGCCAGTGGGCCTTCGTGCTCCACCGCTTGTCGGGCGTGGCGTTGGCGCTTTATTTGTTTTTACACGTCATCGACATCAGCTTGGTGATGTACGGCCCCGAGGGTCCGTTCAACGCGTTTCTGGCGTTTTATCACCAGTGGCCGTTCCGCATCGGGCTGGTTTTGGTTATTGCCGGCGTCGTGTACCATGCGTTCAACGGTTTGCGCATCATCTTGATGGACTTTACGTCCTGGGCGGTTAAGTTCCAGCGCGTGCTGTGGTATGGGGTCGTCGGCATCACGGCGATTATCGGCGTGCCGGTGCTGTGGAAAATCGTTCCTGAAATCTTCGGAGGAGCTTAATGGCGGTCAAGGCTAAAAGCCTGAGTCAGGCGCGGGGCGTCTACGCGACCAACACCGAACTTGCCTGGTGGGTCTTTATGCGGGTATCGGGTTTGGCGCTCGTTTTCTTGGTGTTTGGGCACGTGTGGTTCAACAACATCAACATCAACGTCGCCGACGTCGACTACAACTACGTCGCCATGCGCTTTTCCAAGGGTTGGGTCAAGGTTTACGACTCGTTCTTGCTCGGCTTCGCGCTGCTCCACGGCACCAACGGCCTGCGCTACAGCGTCGAGGACTACTTCCAGAACCCCAACCGGCGCTTTTGGGCCAAAACCGTGCTTTACAGCGTGGCGGGCGTCGTCTTCGTGCTCGGTGTGATGACGCTGTGGGCGTTCTCTTATACCGAAATGGGCGACGCGGTTCGCGCCCTCCCCCACAACTAGGTGAAAACCAGCGAGGTTTTAAGTGAATAGAGCACATAAATACGACGTGATCATCGTGGGGGCGGGCGGCTCGGGGCTGATGGCGGCGCGTTACGCGGCGCAGAACCCGAATGTGTCGGTGGCGGTCGTGTCCAAACTCTACCCGACTAGATCGCACACGGGCGCGGCGCAGGGCGGCGTCGGCGCGGCGCTCGGCAACGTGTCGGAAGACCACCCCGAGTGGCACGCCTTCGACACCATCAAGGGCGGCGACTATCTCACCGACCAGAACGTCGCGGAGATGTTCGCCTACGACGTCATCGAGTCTGTTTATGAGCTCGAGCACATGGGCTTGCCCTTCTCCCGCACCCCCGAGGGCAAAATCGCCCAGCGCAAGTTTGGCGGACACACACGTGAATTCGGCAAGTCGGCCGTCGAACGCGCCTGCTACGCCGCCGACCGCACCGGGCACATGATCCTGCAGACCCTGTACCAACAGTCGATCAAAAACAACGTGACCTTTTTCAACGAGTATCACGTCCTCGACCTCGTCATGGTCGACGGCGAGTGCCGCGGCGTGGTCGCCTACGACCTCGCCACCGGCGAACTGCACACCTTTCACGCCAAGTCGACCGTCATCGCTACCGGCGGGTTCGGCCGGATGTTCAAGGTCACCTCGAACGCGCACGCGCTCACCGGCGACTTGACCAGCATCGCCTACCGGCGCGGAATTCCCATCGAAGACCCCGAATTTTTCCAGTTTCACCCGACGGGCCTGTACAAAATCGGCGTGCTTTTAACCGAGGGCGCGCGGGGCGAGGGCGGGATTTTACGCAACAGCGAGGGCGAGCGCTTTATGGAGCGCTACGCGCCGAGCATCAAGGACTTGGCCCCCCGCGACATGGTCTCGCGTTCGATGTACTTGGAAGTCCGTGAGGGCCGCGGCGTCGGGCCGGAGAACGACTACATCCTCTTAGACCTGACCCACATTGACGCCGATATCATCGAGAAGCGCCTGCCCGACATCACCGAGTTCTCGAGAATTTACCTGGGCGTCGACCCTATCAAAGAACCCGTGCCGGTCCAGCCGACCGCGCACTACGCGATGGGCGGCATCCCGACGACTGTCGACACCGAAGTCATCCTCGACGGCGACAACACCATCGTTCCCGGCCTGTACGCGGCGGGCGAGTGCTCCTGCGCTTCGCTCCACGGCGCGAACCGCCTCGGCACCAACAGTCTGGGCGACTTGATCGTCTTCGGCCGCCGGGCTGGTCGCTTTGCCGCGAAACATGCCGCGAAAGAAGACTACCGTGACCTCCCCGCCGACGCGCAGGACTTCTCGCGCGAACTCCTCGACAAGGCCTTGAACGGCCCCGGTAAGGAGCGCGTCTCGCACATCCGCAAAGAGATGCGCAACACGATGATGGACAACGCCTCCGTGTTCCGCACCGACGAGACGCTCGGCAACCAAAAAGAGATTCTCAAAGAACTCAAGGAACGCGCCAAGCTCATCGGCGTCGACGACCAGGGCAAGCAGTACAACACCGAATTGATGGAGGCGCTGGAACTCGGCTTCCTGCTCGACAACGCCGAACAGCTCGTCCACGCCGCCCACAACCGCAAAGAGTCTCGAGGCGCGCACTCCCGCGAAGACTACAGAGAGCGCGACGACGACAACTGGCTGAAACACACCCTTATTTACAAAGACGGCGAGGGTACCCGCATCGAATACAAAGAAGTCACGCTCGGCAAGTACGAGCCGAAGCCGAGGGTTTACTAAAGGAGGAAAAAGGAGAAAGTGAAAAGTGGAAAGTCTTTTTCCTTTTTCCTTTCCATTTTCTCCTGATTATCATGAACATCAACGTCAAAATCAAACGCTTCAACCCCGAGGCCGACAAGCGGCCCTACTGGGCGGAGTACAAGATGGAAGCCGAGCCGACCGACCGCGTGCTTGACGTGATGAACCAAATCAAGTGGGAAACCGACGGGTCTTTAAGCTACCGCCGCAGTTGCGCCCACGGCGTCTGCGGTTCGGACGCGATGATGATCAACGGCGTCAACCGACTCGCCTGCAAGGTGTTGGTACGCGACCTGGGTCAAACCATCAACATCGAACCGCTGCGTGGGATGCCGGTGTTGAAAGACCTCATCGTCGACATGGAGCCGTTTTTCGACGCTTACAAAGCGGTACTGCCCTTCTTCGTCAACGACGACCCGCCCCCGCCCGGCGAGCGCTACCAAAGCCAGGAAGACCGCGCCATCTTCGACGCCAGTACCAAGTGCATCCTGTGCGCGTCCTGCACCTCGAGCTGCCCCGTCTTCTGGACGAACGGGCGCTACTTAGGCCCCGCAGCCATCGTCAACGCCCACCGCTTCATCTTCGACAGCCGCGACCAGGGCACCGACGAGCGGATGCAGGTCTTGAACCAGGCGAACGGTTTGTGGCGCTGCCGCACGGCCTACAACTGCACCGAGGCTTGTCCGCGCGACATTCCGATTACCAAGGCGATTGAAGAGGTGAAGCGGGAGTTGTTGTGGCGTAGGGCTTAAAGTTTTACTGCTCGAGTAGTTTTTTGCGCCCCCGACGTCGGGGGCGCTGTTTTATAGTCGGAAGCGTTGATGGATTCGGCTTCCGTTTTTGGCAACCTTACGAGCTACGCCCTAGTTTGGGGAGGGTTCGTTTTTGTCGTTCTCGCCGTGTCAATTGGTGTCAGGACGGCCTGGTTCAAAGGCGTTTTGGGCGAATTCAAGGTAAGGTTTACGCTGCGCCGTCGCTTAGACAAAAAGCAGTACCACACCTTTCACAACCTGATGTTGGCGACACCCGACGGCACCACGCAAATCGACCATGTAGTCGTTTCGCAGTTCGGCCTGTTCGTGCTCGAGACGAAAAACATGAAGGGCTGGATTTTCGGCAGTTCCGAGCAAGCGACTTGGACACAGCAAATCTACCGATACAAGTATAAGTTTCAGAACCCGCTTCGTCAAAACTACAAACACGTAAAAGCGCTCGAGGCGCTGCTAGACCTTTCTCCCGATGTCATCTATTCAGTCGTGGTGTTCGTGGGCAACAGCCGCTTCAAAACGGCCATGCCTGAAAACGTCACCCGTCTGGCTAGTTTCGTCACCTGTATAAAAGCCAAGACGCAGCCGATGTTGACAGACGCTCAGGTACAAGCCGTCGTCACAAGGCTTCAAACGGGCAAGCTCGAGGCTACACCTCAGCTACGGCGTGAGCATGTGCGCCGTCTGCGCTCGAGGAGTGACCCAAAATCGGTTCAGCTTTGCCCGAAATGTGGCAGTACGATGATGCTCAAAACGACCAAACAGGGTGCAAACGCAGGCAGCCGGTTTTGGGGCTGCTCTAACTTTCCACAGTGTCGCGGCACGCGGCAGCTCGCCTAAAAAGGTTGAAGTTCATCTCAAAGCGAATTTTGGTTTGGTTACACCTTAGCAGTTGCCAGACTAGCGTCAATGACGATTTCTCGAGCGGGCAACTCACCTTCTAGGTTTCGCACAGCGACGACTAAAAGGTACTCGAGCTTAATTACCTCCCCACATAACTGTGTGTATGTGTTGTACGCTTTCTTATGACAAAATCCCTTCCCCTCGAGGTCAACATGAGCGAGTTCCGGAATAACCTGTCCACTTATCTCGACGCTGTGGAAAAGGGCAAGACAGTTAGAATCATCCGCCGAGGCAAACCCAGTGCCATCCTGATACGCGCTGAGGAATCTGTTGAAGCCATCGACCCAGAGGCCCTGAGAACCTTCAGAAACGGTTTGAACGTGGAAACCGGTAGCAGCGTCATCGTAGACTTGCGGCGGAATGAACGCTATTAGGTATTACGACACGAGCGCCGTTCTGCCGCTTTATCTAAACGAGCCCGCTTCCGAAGTTGCGCAGCGGGCGCTCGAGCGAGACAGCGGCCAGCTCGCCACCTCCGTCCTCACCACCGTCGAACTGCGCGCAGGCTTGGCGCGGCTCGAGCACGAAGGCGTCCTGAGCGCCGCGCAGGCCGACGCCGTTTTCGAGCGCGCCCGCCGAGACCTGGACCGGACGCCGCGCAGGCTCAAGCTTTCCGGGGATGTTCTCGAAGAGGCTGTACGGCTCCTGAAAATCAAGGGGGATACACCCCTCAAAACGCTGAACACGCTGCACGTCGCTACCTGTTTGCGCTACGGAACCGGCGGCTTTGTCACGAATGACAAACAGCAAGCACGTTTTGCGCAGCAAGTGGGGCTGCGGGTTTCTTATTTGGCCGGAGAACTTACTTGAATTTCTGACGTCGAAGGTTGTTTGTGTTTGTAGAGAATAGCCGGAAGCGGGAACTGTGATTCTGCTCGCCACCGAAGTTTGCTAAGCTAAAGCCTATGGCGTCTGTAACCCTGAACCTGTCAGACCAGCTCAAGGCGCGCGTTGAATCCTTCAGCCGCTGGCTGCCCGCCATCCTCGAAACAAGTTTGCTCGCCCTCAAAACGCCTGCTTACGAGGCGGCGAGTGAATTTATCGAGTTTTTGGCGTCCAATCCCTTACCCCAAGCGGTTCACAATTACCGACTTTCTGAGGTCGTGCAAAAACGGGTGGAGGGCTTGCTCGAGCACAACCGCGAAGGCATCTTAAGTGATGTCGAAGAGAAAGAGTTAGACGAGTATCTCAGGCTCGAGCACGTGGTCAGGATGGTCAAAGCCAAACTCGCTACTGACGAGTTAGCCGGAGTGTGAGCGAAACCGCTCGAGAGCGCGTCGCACGAGCGCGGGGGCGTTGCGAATACTGCCTTTATCCCGAGACCGAGTCTCTACTTCCTCATCAACTCGACCATGTTGTTGCCAGGCAGCACGGCGGGTCGGACAGAGAGGACAATTTGGCTTTTTGCTGTGCGGTCTGCAATCGCTACAAAGGCCCGAATTTGACCTCTGTCGACCCACAAACGAACGAAGTGACCCGGCTCTTCAATCCACGCGCGCAGCAGTGGAAGGCTCACTTCTCTTTCGACGACGGTCGCGTTGTTGGGCTGACAGCTGAACGCCGGGCGACAGTCTTTTTGCTCCGCCTCAACGATGAAGAACGTCTTGCAGAACGCCGCACTCCGCTTGTATCAAAACGCTATGGGCTATAGAATCTCGAGACGCAAGCCGACCTGTTTTCATGACCCTGACTCCCCAAATCCTTCTCAACGCCTACTGCCAAGGCCTGTTCCCGATGGCCGACCCGGACGAGGGCGGCGCGGTGTACTGGTACGACCCCGACCCGCGTACCCTTATTCCGTTAGAGGCCTTTCACGTACCGCGCCGTTTGGCTCGCACAGTGCGCCAGGGAAAGTTCGAGGTGCGCGTGGACAGCGCTTTCCGCCGCGTGATTGAGGCTTGCGCCGAGCCGCGGGAAGCGGACGCGAAGACCTGGATAAGCCCGGAACTCGTCAACCTCTACACCGCCCTCCACGAACGAGGTTTCGCGCACAGCGTCGAGACCTACCTGGACGGCGAACTCGTCGGCGGCGTTTACGGCGTGAGCGTGCGTGGGCTGTTCGCGGGCGAGAGCATGTTCAGCCGCGTGACGGATGCCAGCAAGGTCGCGCTGGTGCATCTTTTAAGAGGTTTGAGGGCGAGCGGCTACACCTTGTTCGACGTGCAGTTTACGACCGCCCACTTGCAGCGCTTCGGGGCGGTGGAAGTCCCGCGCGCGGAGTACAAGCGGAGGCTGGCCCAGGCCCTCACGGTGAGTCCTCGAGCCCTCACCGAACAGGCGCGTCGGGAACCTCGGGGTCGGGGTTCGAGCGCTGGTGATAGACCTTGACGACCTCGGCCCCGAAGAAAAAAAGCTGCGCCGCGAAAAACACCCACAGCAAAAAGACGATTAACGACCCCGCCGCCCCGTAGGCCGAGGCGATAAAGCTGTTGCCGATGAACACGCCGATGGTCCACTTGCCCGCCGTAAACAACACGGCCGTAAGGAGCGCCCCCGCCCCCACCTCGCGCCAGCGCAACTTGACGTGCGGCAGGTATTTGTAAACGAGCCCGAACAGCAGCGTCAGCAGCACGATGTTGAAAACGATGTCGAGCAGCCCCAACACGCCCGGCGGCAAACCCAGCCGCCGACTCATTGACCCCGTAAACGCGGTCAGGCTGGCGCTGAAGAGGAGCGACACCGCCAGCAAAAACCCGAAGCTGAACACGAGCGCGACCGAAACGAAGCGTTGCAGAGCCAAGCGCAACAATCCTTGTTTCGGAGCCGGGGCCGCCCGAAAAATCAGGTTGAGCGCGTCGCGCAGTTCGTGGAGCACCGCCGACGCCGCGAACAGCAACACCACCACGCCGATGCTCGTCGCGTAGATGCCTGAACGTTCCCCGTAGGCCGTGAGCGCCGTACTGAACAGCATCTCGGTAATCTGGATACCGGGCGCGCCCACGAGCGAGCCGACCTGGTTCAACACCTCGGCCCGAATTTGGTCACGCTCGAGCAGCAGCCCCGCAATCGTCACCGAGAAGATAAAAAACGGAGCCAGCGACAGCGCCGTGAAAAAGGCCAGCGCCGCCCCGAGCCGCCCGGCCTGGTCGCGCTGCCAGGCGGCCAACGCCGCTTTGAGCACCTGGTATGTGGTTATCACCTGAGAAGAGTGTACCAGGATACTTGGGAGGTTAGTTTGAAGTGCTGGCGCTCGGCGTTATCAAAGTGTCGACGCTGTATCAGAGTTGAAGTCGCAAAGAAATTAGACCAAGAGAACTATAGCTTTTGCTGGCATTCCGAAATTATTTTTTCTTTGATTTTGTCAACAGGATAAGGAAGTGCTTCCCCAACCTTTATGCAATATTTCCGCATCAACCTCACGTCTTTCGTATCCAGCTGATATTTTTTGTTGCCGTTCGAGTCTGTCTCTATTAAAACTGGCTTTCCGACTAAAGCAACACCACATACAAATCTATAATCATCTAAAACAACCTCGAAAATTTCGGCTTTACACTGAACTTGAGTTTCTGATTCTTCGCTCGTCCAAAATAATCTGGAGACCATTGCTTCAGACCTTAGCAGAGACGCGAAAGTCTCGAGCTGCTTTCTCTGACCGTATAAATGAGGTAACTCGACCTTCAAATCGCTCGACGTAGGGAAGTGACGTGAAATCTCCCAAGTATCCCGTATCAAGCGTGCAGTGTCAACACATTTTTGGTCAAAGTCAAAGCTAACTTGACCGCTTAGAAATAGAGCTGAATTCAACGTAATTTCAACTTCAAGTATATTTTTAGAGTTATCATTGCTCGAAAACAGAAGTACAAAGTCCGAGTACAGTTTTAGATTATCCAAACGGTGAGTTTCGCTTGGCTTCGGATGAGACACCCGCCAATCAGGTTGTTCCTTGTACCGGGAAACAAGCACTTGTATGAAAGGTGCCTCAAATAGAATTTTCAAATACTTCTGGTATTCCTCCCCAAGTAGATGAGCGGTAGCTTGTGGAATACGAGATACTACTCTCAGTTGCAAGAACTTTTCAGTACCAGGCATCCTGAGTCTGATTGTTTCCTCAGAAAAATCTGGCTCTCTAAACTGCATCACACCACCACTTGCAGTTCTCCGAGATTTCGGGTCTACTATGTCAAACCTTTTTTCATAGATTTCTGTTTCGATAACATCGACATGAGATATCCAACCAAGGGCAAAATCAACTAGAACCTCTTTTGAATCCTGAATGTACTCTTGTTTGCGGAACTGCTCTGGAATTAAAACTTCGTAGTTATGGATTGACTCACCTTCTTCATAGCCTACAGTATCGTACAAGTGACTTTTGTGCCGACTGTAGGCATCAGGGTCGTCGCCAACGTAGCTTTTAATTGCCTCGAGCAACCCATCACCGTCCGGACTTGAGAGCATTTCTGATTCGCCATACTCGAAAGACATCCATCTTTTATGCAGTTCGACCGTCGTATCTTCACTTAACTTTCTCAGCCGCTTCAATGTTCTTCGGATACAGGCTTCGCTGATATGCACAAGATAAGCCCGTTGACAGTCCTTTTTGCCGTCAAACTCTAAAGCTAAGAAGAAAGTAGGATACAAATTTTTTACAAGTAAAAACCAATTTTTTAGATTGACTTTTCTATTGCCTTTTGGTTTATCTGTAGACTTAACCTGCACCAGACTCCGAGTCGCCGAAGGATTTTTGTCAAGGGGAAAAATAACTGCATCTGTTTCTGTCGGAAGCTCAAGAAAAAAGTCCCATCCGGTTTTATCCACATCGGATTTGTTTGCCACAATACCTACTTGGTCACACCACTTCTGCAGTTCCGACTCGCCCAAGCTTCCCAAATCTCTTTCTGATTTAAACATGGCTTTAATGTATCTGAAATAGTGTGTCAAAGCGTGTTGTGCAGGCGTTGCGCCTTAAAGTTGCTCACCAACAGCCGGATACCCGCCTCGCTCATCGAGGACGTTGGCATTCGGGTCGCCACCCCACTCGAGCCTACCCCTCCAAATCAAGCGCCTTTTCCACCTTGTCAGCCTCGGCCAGCTCAACGCGTATAAACGACTCGCCCGCGGTAATGTCGATATTCACCACGAGTTCGGCACCTTTTTTGGCCCGCTCGGGCAGCCAGGCAATCGGTAGGGTCAGGGTACTGCCGTCGTCGCGTTTTAAGTAAGCGCTGCCTTGGACGTAACCGTGGATTCGGAAGAGGTCAACCATGCGCTATACCTTTCTCATCACTTTGGACAGTCTATCTCAAACCCAACCTCATCCTAAAGAGCAGGCGCAGGGATACTGTGAACTGTTACAGTGTGAGCGTGGTCGCGAACGACAAACTTCATCAGCTAAAAGACGCCGTTCACCTCTCCCTGGACGAACTAGCCGAAGACGCCGAGCGGTATCTCGAGCTTTTCAAACAGTTCAAACGAGAAGGCGGCAAGGTTGACGAAGACCTCAGTGCCGAACTCGAGGTTCAAGTAACCGTTTTGCAAGCCCACGCCACAAGCCTCGGTGAGTTGATAGACGAACTCGACAGTATTCTTGTTACCGACAAATAAACCGCAGCCTCGAGCCGACAAGAAAGCCCGACGCCGCCGTTTATACTTGGGTGAATGGTTCTAGTCCGATTGAAAGCCGATGTAGGTTAAAGCGTGGCGCGACCCTCCACCCTCACCTACGACCGCGGGACGCTGCTGCTCCACCCGCCGCCGAAGGGCAAAAGCTGGCTCGAGTTCGTCACCTGGGACGACCGGGTCGAGAAGTTCCGGCTGCCCGCGCGCGACTACCGCCGCTTCGTCGAGGTCACGCGGGCGGAGGGCGTCGAGGTTGTCGACAAGGCTCGAGACTTCAAAGAGCTTATCTTGACTTCCGGTGCGGACAAAGAGCCGTATAAACACCAGCTCGAGGCGCTGAACGCCTGGAAAAGCCAGGGGCGGCAAGGGGTTGTGGTGCTGCCGACCGGGGCGGGCAAGACGTATGTGGCGCAGTTGGCGATGCTCGAGACGCCCCGCAGCACCCTCGTCGTGGTGCCGACGCTCGACCTCATGCACCAGTGGTACGCGAACCTGTCGGCGGCTTTTCCGGAAGCCGAGGTCGGGCTGTTGGGCGGCGGCTCGAAGGACGAGACGCCCGTGCTCATCGCCACCTACGACAGCGCCGCCATTTTTGCCGAAAAGCTCGGCAACCGCTACGGTTTACTGATTTTCGACGAGTGTCACCACCTGCCCGGCGACTTCGTGCGCACCGTCGCCGAGTATTCGCTCGCGCCCTACCGTTTAGGCCTTACCGCCACGCCCGAGCGGAGCGACGAGCGTCATCACGATTTGGACACGCTTATCGGCAAAATCGTCTACCGCAAAGCCCCCGAAGACCTGGCGGGCGGCGCGCTGTCCGAGCACCGGATAGAACAGATTCGGGTGACGCTGACCGAAGACGAACGGGCCGAGTACGACAAGCTTATCGAGCAGCGCAACGCCTTTTTGAGCCGAAGCGGCATCTTTTTCGGAAGTTTAGACGGCTGGCAGCGCTTCGTGCAGGCGAGCGCGCGCTCGACCGAGGGCCGCGCCGCCATGCTCGCGCACCGCGCGGCGCGGCAAATCGCCTTTGGAACGGAAGCGAAAATTCGCGTGCTGGCTGAGTTGCTGACCGAACACTACAGCGACCGCGTGCTGATTTTTACCGACGACAACGCGACCGTCTACCGTATCTCGCAAACCTTTTTGATTCCCGCCATCACCCACCAGACGAAAGTGAAAGAGCGCCACGCGACGTTGCAAGCTTTTCGGGACGGCTCGTACCCGCGCGTGGTGACCTCGAGGGTCCTCAACGAAGGCGTCGACGTGCCCGAGGCGAACGTCGCCGTCGTCCTGTCCGGCACCGGCTCGACCAGGGAGTACATCCAGCGCTTGGGACGGATTTTGCGCAAAGGCGAGGGCAAGCTGGCACTTCTCTACGAGGTTGTCGCCGAAGACACGAGCGAAGAAGGTGTCTCGAAGCGGCGGCGCGGGGAGCGGTTCGGCAAGGACTCGAGCAAGGCTGAAACGAGCAACGAGCAACCGAGTTTGAATTTTGAGCAAATCAAGCCGGGTGACGCCGCGAGTTTCGAGGACTTGTGACAGCCCCCATCTATTTGGCTTTGAGAGGGTAGGCTGGCGTGATGTTGGTGCTGAGATTTCTTTGGGAACTGCCCCAAAACCTGTTGGGAGCGGTCGTCTGGCTGGTCGTGCGGCGCACCGTCAGCGAGACCACCGTGGAGCACGAACGGCTTTTCTTCCACGTGCCCAACTTCGGCGTCAGCCTCGGCAGCTTCGTCTTTTGGTCGAGCACCGACAACGCCGTCATCAAAATAAACCCGGACAACAAGGTTCATGAGTTCGGACACACCCTTCAGTCGCTTTATTTCGGGCCGCTGTACCTCCTGGTCATCGGCTTGCCGTCTATTTCTCGAGTGCTCTACGGAACGCTTTATTACGCCCTCACGAAAAAGAGGTGGCAAGGCTACTACGCGGGCTATCCAGAGCGGTGGGCGGACGAGTTGGGGCGAAAGTTTTACTGAGCGTATGTTTCCGCCGAGGCTCGAGCTTGACTATAAAATCCCCCAAGACGTTTCTCAAAAACGCTAAGTGACTTTTGGCGTTCATACAAGTTGTAAGATAACGTGTAATACTCATTTTATGAGCACAAGATTCAGCATCAGCGTTTCGCGAGAAATCGCCCGGTTTGTCGAGACTTACCAGCAAAAAAACGATGTCAAAAGTCGTAGCGAAGTCATCGAGCGCGCCTTAAAGCTCCTGCGCGAAAAAGAGTTGCAGCAGGCTTACTACGAAGCGGGGCAGGAATGGCTAGCCGGCGAAGACGCCGACCTGTGGGAAAGCACAAGTGCCGATGGAATTGCCGAAACAAGGTGATATTTTTCTTGTCGATTTGGAGCCCGCCCTCTCCGGCGAAGCGAACAAGACACGTCCCGTCGTCATTCTGAGCAACGACGCCAGCAACAAGTTCGCCCCTACCGTTACGGTGGTGCCACTGACGAGCAACACGCGCAAGCTGTATCCTTTTTAAGTTTTTCTGGACAGGAACAAGATGGGACTGGATTTTCACAGCAAAGCTCAGGCCGAGCAGGTACGGACGGTGAGCAAGCGCAGGCTCGAGCGACGGCTTGGAAGTATCGGTCAAGACGACGTTTCTTTGATTCACGAAGCGTTACGCCTCCATTTCGGTATGGATTAGCTCGAGCTGCAGCGCCGGTTCGACCCAATCAACCGAAAACACAAAAGTGTGAAAAACTTAATCTTTTGAGTGAGCGCGGCATAATAAACCTATGCTGCCCAGCACCCTCCTCATGCACCGCTACAGCGGTGAGGAAATTGTGCCGAAGCGCCTCGAGCTGTCCCAAAAGAACCTCGGCCTCGCCGCGGACATTACCGGGATTTTCGGCGAGTACCAGGGCCGACGCCGCGCCGACTTGGACGAGCGTTTGGCAGTTCTGGAGGGCGAGGCAACCGACTACCGCGTCAAGCGGGGCTTGGCGCACCTGCTCACCAACGGTTTCAGCACCTTCGAGACGGTGAGCCCCTTGGAGCCCGAGGCGTTGCGCGCGCGGCTGTTCGCGCTGTCGGCGAAGCACCCGCCGAGTTCGGAAACGACCGAGAGCCTGCTGTCCGGTTTAGCGGCGGTCTTAAGTGATGAACTTAATAAAGAAGTCGGCGCGGCGCAGGTGGCGGCGGGACTCTACGCCGACCTCAAGGAAAACGCGATTCTGACCGATTTCACGCCGCCCGACGCGGCGGCGCTGCTCCACCGCTACAACCTGTCGCAAGTCCAGGGCGTGCTCTACCGGGCGCAAGACCTCGTCATCAGCGCGCACCGCAACGTGCCGGGCGAATACAAGCAACTGTTTCGCTACCTCAAGCTGTTCGGACTCATGGCCTACATCGAGGGCGACGTGGAGCACGGGTTTACGGTGACGATTGACGGCCCCGCAAGCTTGTTCGGCTCGAGCACGCGCTACGGCACCGACCTCGCCAAGTTTCTGCCCGCCCTCCTCAACGTGACCAAGTGGAGCATGACCGCGACGCTGAACCCCAAAGAGCGCTACGACGGCACGCCCGCGGTGGCACGCTTTACGTTGGATTCGGACTGCGGGCTCGTATCGCACTACAAAAAGGGCAAGGCTTACGACAGCATGATTGAAAGCGCCTTTGCGAAGCGCTGGGAGGCGACCGACACCGAGTGGGTCTTGGAGCGCGAGGTCGACCTGCTCCCCATCCCCGGCAGCGTGATGGTGCCGGACTTCCGACTCGTCCACCCCGACGGCCGCGACTTCGTCTTTGAAATCGTCGGCTACTGGCGGCCCGAATACCTGAAGAAGAAGTTCGCGCAAATTCGCAAGTCGGGCGTCAGCAACATGGTCTTGGCGGTGTCAGAACGCCTGAACCTGGGCGAGGTCGGCATCAAACTCGACAAAGTCCTTGCCAAGGTGATTTGGTTCAAGGAAAAAATCTTACCGAAGGACGTACTGGCGGTGCTCGAGTAACCCCGCCATCACGCCCTACTTTCTACTCGGTACTCAGCACTCGGTACTGTTTCTCAAGGCCCGAGCCGTCCCGCCACGACACCGTACTCGAAGGCGGGCTCGTCCGGCGCGACGTAGATGTTGACGGTGCGCACGTTTGACGGGTTCATGGTGTCGCCGACGACGGCGCGAAAGCTGCTGCGCCCAGCTACGGGCTCGGCCAAGCCTACCGTAACTTCGCTACCGCACGGGTACTCCGCCAGGATGTCGCGGCTCACCGCCACGTGCCGCCAGGCTTCCAACGGGACGCTGCACGCGCCCACAGCGCCCGCGAAGCTGAAGCCGACGCGCTCCAAGTCGAACGCGCCCGCGGGCAAGGGTTGAGCGGCCTCGGCAGCGGGCGTCGCTTCGGATTCGCCGGCGATTGTCGCCCCGGTAGTTGTTTCTGCCCTCACTTCTGCAGTCGTCCCGCTCGCGTTCGTCGTTGCCGGTCCTGTGCCGGTTGCCGCCGTTTCAGCGAGAGGAACCTCCGGCGTCGCCGTTTGACCTGCGGAGGAAACGACGGGTACCCCGCCTGTTTCACCCGACACGGCTTCGGCCTGGGTCGTCTCGAGCGTGGTCGGCGCGGTGGTCGGCGTGACGGCGGTTTGACGGTTGCGCCGTCCGGGAAAGAAAAGCGTGACGACGATGATGGCGCAAACCACCACCAGGGCTATCAAAAGTGCGGAGTCGATAAGCTTTTCGCGCATGGTTCGAGCATACCAAAGTCAAGCGCGAGGTGCCTGGGCGGCTCGAGCGAACGTTCTCAAGTCTTCGTTGAAGCGTTCGCGCACTTCTACAAAAGGTAGGTGCCCGACGCCCCGATACGTTTTTAGAGAGGCGTTCGGCGCACTTTGGACCGTGTGCTCGCTCGAGCTTACCCTCACGACCGTGTCCGCGTCGCCGTGCAGGCACAAAACGGGTAGATTGAGGGCGCTCAAAGTCTCGCCGTGGTCGACTTTTCTGGCCGCCAGGTTATAGCGAACTTGCGGCGGCGTCATCATCATCGCGGCGAGTTGGCGGCGCAGTGCGTCTTCACTCAAAGATGCGGCCGTCATCGTTTGAGCGAACCGGAGCGTGGCCGCGTAGTTCGTGCCGAAGTCCTTTGAAAACATGTCTTTGAGGTGCGTGGTAGCTTCGCCCAAGTGCGCGTACCCCGCCTTGACCGCGTTTTGGCTCAGCGCCGCGACCATCGCCAAACCGGCGACCTCGGTCTCACCAAAGGTTTTCAAGTAGTCCAGCGCGACGACGCCGCCGTAGGACCAGGCGACCAGGACAGGGCGATTCAGCTCGAGGCCCTCAATCACCGCTGAAACGTCCTCGGCCCACAGTGTAGGGTCGTGATATGCCGCAGCTTCGAGTGATTTTTCCGAGGCCCCGTGTCCGCGCAGGTCGAAGGCGGCTAGGTGAAACTCGTCGGCCAAGCCACTCGCCAACTGCCCCGCCCACACGTCGTAACTCTGCGAAATGCCGTGCAGAAACAACAAAGCCGGTGCGCCGCGCGTGCCCGCCTCGACTGCGTTGAGCTTTAGACCGCCTCCGCCAGCGATGGTGTGAAGGTTCACGGATTTCTCTTGTCAACGAAAGGCATGGCTCGAGCTTAACCCTTAAAAGGGGAAACGGGTTCAAAACACCCTACGGCGCACCCGTCGTTTCCTCCACCGTTTCGGGCGTCGGGTCTTCATCCGGCAGGAACAGGTCGGTGCTGACGTAGCGCGCGCCGGTGTCGGCGGCGAGACAGGCGACTGTTTTGCCGGGACCGAGTTCGCGGGCGACTTCCAGGGCGGCGTACACGGTCGCGCCGCTCGACATACCGACGAAGACGCCCTCTTCCCGCGCCAAGCGCCGCGCCAGCGGGTAAGCGTCCTCCTCGTAAACCATCTTGCAGCCGTCCAGCATGTCCAGGTCCAGGTTTTTAGGCAAGAAACCCGGCCCCATCCCCTGAAAGCCGTGCTGGCCCCGCTCGAAGCCGTTGATGACCGCGCTCCGGGCGGGCTCGACGGCGTAGACTTTGATGTTCGGATTTTGCGCCTTGAGATAGCGCCCGACGCCGCTGATGGAGCCGCCCGTCCCCGAGGCCCACACAAAGGCGTCGATGCGGCCCTGCAACTGCGTCCACAGTTCGGGGCCGGTGACTTGAAAGTGGTAGCGCGGGTTGGCGGGGTTTTCGAACTGGTTGGGCAGCCACCAGCCGTGCTCTTCGGCGAGTTCTTGGGCGCGCGGTATCGCGCCCTGCATCCGCAACTCGCCGGGGGTGAACACCAGTTCCGCGCCGTAAGCCCGGAGGGTGCGTTTGCGCTCCTCGCTCATCGTGTCGGGCAAGACGATGACGCAGCGGTAACCACGCACCGCCGCCAGAAAAGCCAGCCCGATGCCGGTGTTGCCGCTGGTGGGCTCGATGATGGTCTGGCCCGAGCCCGGCGTGAGCACGCCGCGCTCCTCCGCGTCCGAAATCAGCCCGAGGGCTGTGCGGTCTTTGATACTCCCTGCGGGGTTTTGGCCCTCGAGCTTGACCCACACCTCGGCCATGTCCTCTTCGACGACCCTGAACAGCTTGACAACCGGCGTGCGACCGACGAGGTGGTCGAAGCTGCGCTGGGGCAACTCGGAAGTCGTGCTTTGATTTGCGTTCATACACCAAGTTTAAGGGTGAACTTTGTGGACGCGTGTCACGTCGGGTTTTTCACATTTGAGCTAAGCTTGTGGGGTGAACACCGAACAGCATCTTTGGCATTACTTCACGGAAATCAAAACGGCTGTCGACGCTGGCAACCGTGGCGATACGGTTCAACCTTACGTCGGCGGCACCTTTATGGTGACGGCTTTGTCCGGCGAAATTGAGTTCACAGTGTCCGACATTACCGAGGAAGACGCGGTTTTGATAGCGGGCGAACTCAAAGAAATGGGCATCCGCGCGCTTGTTCGCGGCACCCAACCCTGTCCGCGTTGCGGCAAGCGCGTTCCGGCTCAAGACCACTGCGTCCACTGTCGGGGCAAACTCGGCTAGCTCGTTAAAAACGTGACCATAAACAGCAGGTAAGCGAAGAGCGCCGTCAAGGCTACTCTGTCGGCGGCAAGCACTCCGCTGTCTAAGCCGCGCAGCCAAAACGACAGGGCCAACAGCAACCACACCAGCGCGTGACAGTAGCGAAGGATGACGTAGCGCAACCCCCCGTGTCCGGCGTAACTTTCTGTTGCGGCCAGAAAAACGTGTAGAGGACGGCGACCGTCAGGCACAAGCCCACCCAAACGATGGCGGGTAATCCCCACACTTTGGTCATGGTTTTACAACACACCTCCTGCACAAGTCCAGTTGGATAACGATGCTTAGCGGCCCTGCTGTTGCCAGGTTGATACTTTCGCAAGAAGTCCAATGAACCGCTGCCCCGCGCCCGCCTACACCTTTTGGTTGAAGAAGCTCCGAGCCGCCGAGTGCTAGACTGCCTCACATGAACAAACAACTGCAACGCTCCACCCAAAACAAGGTCATCGGCGGCGTTTGCGCCGGGCTTGGCAACTACTTCGGCGTCGACCCGGTGTTGGTGCGGGTCGGCTTTCTCATCGCGCTGTTCGCGTTCGGCTTCGGACCGCTTCTGTACCTCGTTCTCTGGGTCGTGATGCCCGCGGCAAGCACGTCCTAACCCTCGAGCAGTTCGGCACTCCGCCCGAACTCGCCCGAAAAAACGAGCTCGCTCAACGGTTTGCGCTTGCGTTCGCCGCGCTCTTTGGCCTGCAGGTCTTCGGGTAACTGCGCGGGGTCGCCCGCATAGCCCAGGGCAAGCCCGGCCACAACTTCGAAGTCATCGGGAATGCTGAAAGTTTCACGGGCTTTGTCGGGCAAAATGCCCGCCATTTGGTGAACGCGCAGGCCCAGGGCGGTCGCCTGCAAGCTGAGCTGCGCGACCGCCGCACCCGTGTCGTAGAGGGCGTGTTTGTTCGTGTTGCTGCCGGGTTTCGAACCGCCGGAAAAAGTCTTCTTTGCCAAAACGAGCATAATCACGGGGGCAGCCCCGGCCCAACTGCTGTTGCCCTCCCTAAAACACGTCAGCACCTGCTCGAACTCGGTAGAGCCGTCCTTGCCGGGGTCGTTCTCGGTGGCAACGATAAAACGCCACGGCTGCTCGTTGTAGCTCGAGGCCGCCCAGCGCGCCGCTTCTAAAACGCTCAAGAGTTTTTCGCGCTCGACGGGTTTGGACGAAAAAGCCCTGGGGCTCCAGCGCTCGGCAATCGGCACAATGACTTCGTGCTCGACCGGGTTTCGTTTCTCCGCAACCATCAGGCCACCACCACTTTTGCAAAAGGGTTTTCGGCGTCGCTCAGGTTGGTCAGCTCCTCACTCAAACGCCACAGCCGCGTTTGCGCCGCCGTGTTTTGGGCGGCTTTGGAGGCCGCGATGGGCTCTTTGTCTTTGAAGTATTTGCCGGTGACACCCGCCACCGCCGGAGAAGAGGCCAGAAAGATCGCCGTCTCCGCGCCTTTTTCGGGCGAGCGCAGCAGCGGACGGAACAAGCCGAAGGCTTTAGAAATCAGGCCCGGCGCACCCTGGCCGAAGCCGGTCGCCACCGCGCCGGGGTGCAGCGCGTTAACCGTCACGCCCGTTCCCGCCAAACGCTTGGCAAGTTCGAAGGTGAACAGCAAGTTGGCAAGTTTGGACTGGCCGTAAGCCTTCCAACCGTTGTAATTTGCGCTCAGCATCGGGTCGTCGAAATGAATTTTGCCAAAGCGCTCGGCCTCGGACGACACGTTGACGATGCGCGCGGGCGCGCTGTCCAGCAGGCGCTCCAACAGCAAATTCGTCAGCAAAAAGTAAGCGAGGTGGTTCAGGGCAAAGGTGAGTTCATAGCCGTCGGCGGTCGTCTTGCGCTCCGGGGCGAACAGCCCGGCGTTGTTGACGAGAACGTCCAGGGTTTCGAACTGCGCCTTGAACTCCTCCGCCAGGCGGCGGATGTCCTGCAGCGAGGACAGGTCGGCGGGTACAAAGGTGACCGCGTCGCTCCCCGTTTCACGCCGGACTTGCTCGGCTTTTTGCGCGCCGTCGCCGCCGCCCCTGGATACCGTCACCACGGTCGCGCCCTGCTGCGCCAAGCTTTTGGCCGTCTCGAAGCCGATACCCGAACTCGCGCCGGTCACAAGACACACTCTTCCGGTCATTTTGGAAGTCGTTTCAGGGGTCATACACGCTCCTTCGCACGCTGTCCAGCTTAGGGACCTGGGCGAAAAAACACAGTCCCGCAGCGTACAAGCGGAGTAACGGGAGGCGTTGCGCCTCCCGTTACGGTTCTCAACACATCCTCAGAGGTATTTTCTCAAGAGGAGTGTCGGAAGTAAATTTTTTGTCTGAAATGTCAGGCGGGCGTTTTTTCGGCCGCCTCGCGCAGGGTGTTCATCAGGCTCTCGAACGGTTTGATGAACTTTTCCACGCCTTCGGCCTCGAGCTTTTCCGTTACCTCGTCTAAGTCTATGCCGAGGTCGCGCAAGCTCTCGAGCTGCTGCGCGGCCTCGTCGACGCCGTCTTCCAAGCGCGCCGCGGGCTCGCCGTGGTCGCGGTAGGCGTCTAGGGTGTCAACCGGCAGCGTGTTGACGGTGTCGGGTCCGATTAACGCTTCGACGTACATCACGTCACTGTAGGTTGGGTCTTTGGTGCTGGTCGAGGCCCACAGCACGCGCTGCGGGCGCGCGCCCTGCGCTTCTAAAGCCTTGAAGCGTTCCGAAGTGAACACTTCTTTGTAAATTTGGTAGGCCTGCTTGGCGCTGGCGATGGCGATTTTGCCCTTGAGCTGCGCGGCTTGCTCGGCTCCGTCGCCGTCTTCCACGAGCGCGTCCAACTTCTTGTCCACCATCACGTCGATGCGGCTCAAGAAAAAGCTGGCGACCGAGGCGACGTTTTTGAGCGGTTCGCCCGCTTCGGCACGTTTTTCCAAGCCTTTGACGTAGGCCTCGGCCACGTCGCGGTAGCGTCCCAGGCCGAACAGCAAGGTCACGTTGATGTTGACGCCTTCGGCAATGAGTGTCGTGATAACCGGCAAACCCTCTTCCGTGCCCGGCACTTTGATAAACACGTTGGGGCGGCCGAGCCGCTGCCACAGGTGGCGCGCTTCGGTAAGGGTGCCTTCGGTATCATAGGCGAGCTTGGGCGAGACTTCCAGGCTCACGAAGCCGTACTTGCCGTCGTTCGCGTCGTACAAGGGTCGAAACAGGTCGGCGGCGTTTTGGATGTCCTCGATGACGATGTCTTCGTACATCTGGTCGACGCTCGTGCCCTTGCCGTGCGCCGCCCGAATGGCCTCGTCGTAGTCGTCGCTGTCGGCGATGGCTTTTTGAAAAATGGCGGGGTTCGAGGTGACGCCGCGCAGTCCGTCGCGCTCGATGAGTTCCTGCAAATAGCCGTCCGTCATCATGCTGCGGCGAATTTCGTCCATGTACACAGATTGGCCGAAGTCTTGAAGTTTTTTGAGTGGGTTCATGGCTTCCTCCTTGGGGTGCATCCAGCATAGAGCGGGGCCGGCCGGCGGGTTGTACGGCTCCTTACGGAGTTTTCTAGAGAGGTGTTTGACGATTTGTTGCACAGTAAAGCTCTTGAAAACAATGAGATTTTTGAAAACGTCGTTGAAGACGACCCTAAAACGACCCTCGAGCGGAACCAACCTCCAAGCCGACTTCCAACCGCAAAGACCCGCTGAGTTCTGCGTGCCCTACTTCGGGTCAGACCAGGCTCGGCTCCCAAACCACGACGGTGTGCCGACGCCCGCCTTGCCGCGCTTTGGCCGCGTACATAGCTTTGTCGGCCCGCTTTAGGAGGTCGTCTACGCTGGCCTCCTCGCTCAGCATCGTCGCCACCCCGATGCTGACGCCGACCGTGTGGTGGTGGCCGTCCAGTTCGAAGGGTTCCAACAGCTCGGCGGCGACGCGCTCGGCGGTCGCCAGGGCGGCTTTGGAAGTAGCGTTGGGCAAAAACAGGGCGAACTCGTCACCTCCGGAACGAAAGAAAATATCGCCGTCGCGCTTGACCGCGCCGAGCCGCTGCGCGACCCCTCGCAGGACGCGGTCGCCTACATGGTGTCCGTAGCGGTCGTTGACGCCCTTAAAACCGTTCAAGTCAAAGTAAAGAAGCGCGCAGGTCCAAGCCTCGCGCCGCGCCAGAGACAGCAGTTCGGGTGTTCTTGCCAGAAAATAGCGCCGGTTGTGGACGCCCGTCAGCTCGTCTCGGTAGACGAGCTGTTTGATAGTCGCCTCGGCACGTTTTTGTCGGGTGATGTCTTCAAAAGTCACCAGGACGCTTTTTTCGTAGGGCGTCGTGTGGATGTTGTACCAGCAGTCCTTACCGGTAACAGAAGCGGCGCCGCTGAAAAACTGCTCGAGCCGCCCCGGTTTTTTCTCCTCGGCGGCACCCTGTAAAGCCTTGAAAAGCGGCGTCTGCGCCAGCTCGGGCGCGACCTGTAACAGCCTTTGCCCCAGCCGGTCACCGCTACCGACCAAACCGAGCTGGACCGCCGAACGGTTCATGAACCGCCATTCGAAGTCGACCGCGTTGCCGGCTTCGTAAACGGGCTCAAAGACCACGACGCCCAAAGGCAGGGCGTCCAAAACGCCCATGACCAGGTCGGATGCAGAGTCTGCGACAACCATACTTGTAAAACCCCCTTACAGCTTAGCACGAGCGCGGGCCAAGCCGAGTCGGGCCGCGTCTGCGGGGGTGTCGACGTCGAACGCTTCTTCAAGGTTTACGACGGCAACCCGCGCCCGGTCTTGCAGGGCGCGCGCGCCTGTGTCGCCGGTCAGCGTTTGAACGGCGCCGAACAGCGCCGCGTCTATCAGGGTCGGCGCGCCGCGCACGCCGTCGTACAAGGAGAAAACCAGGGCCGCAGCCTCGGCGCGGTAGACGGCGAGCATTTTCTCGAAGTGTTTGACCGGCACGAGCGGCTGGTCGCCAAGCAGGACGAGCGCCGCCGCAGTATTTTCGGGCAAGGCGGCGATCCCCGCGCGCAACGACGAGGCCAAACCCTCTTGCCAGTCGGGATTGACGACGACCTCGGCCCCGGCCGCTTTCGCCAAGGGCGCGTAAAGCTCCGCATAAGTCCCGACGACCACGACGACGTGAGGGACGACCTGTAAAGCCGTCTCGACAGCTCGAGCCAGCAGGGTTTTTCCCCCGAACTCCAGGGCCAACTTCGGCTCACCCATCCTGCGGCTTTCACCTCCGGCGAGGACGACGGCTGCGACGACGGAAGGGGTCACAGCTTGCCCAAACGGCGCTCCAAAGCCACAAGGCTGCTCAAGTTGTGCGAGGGCGCGAACACGTCTACAAAGGGCAGCGCGGTCCGCATCCCACTGGCGGTGGGTTCGTAGCCGGGGCTCGCCGCCAGCGGGTTGAGCCAGATGATGTGCCGGGTGCGCTCTTTTAAGCCCCGCATGGCTCTTGCCAACACGTCCAGCTCGCCCGTGTCCCAACCGTCGCTGTTGACAATCAAAATCGTTTTGTCGTCGAGGAGCTGACCGTAGCGCTCCAACAGGGCGGTCAGCGACGCGCCGATTTTGGTGCCGCCGCTGCGCCCCGGCATGGCGAGCCGCGCCGCCCGCAACGCCTCGGCGACGCCGCCCCGCTGCAAGTGTGCGGTGAGTGGGTACAGCTCGGTGCTGAAGCCGAATACTTCGGTCCGGCTCGAGCGCCGCTCGCGCACGAAGGCGTAGGCGAGTTGCAGCAGCAACCCGCTGTGAACCATCATCGACCCCGACACGTCGAACACGAACACCACGCGCGTTTTGCCGGTCGCGCGGGTTTTATAGCGCAACTCCACGGGCACGCCGCCGAAGGCCAGACTGCGCCGTAAGGTCCGGCGCAGGTCGACGTGTCCACGGCGCTGCGCGGCGACCGTCCACCGTCTCGAGGGCCGGGTCGCCAAACGCTTGACGAGTCGCCGAACGAGTTTGGAAAGCACCTCGACCTCGCTCGTTTGCACCGCGGCGTCGCCTTGCGCGACGACCTCCGCGGCGCTGTAGGCTTGCGTGTCCACCGTTTCGTCGCTGCCCTCGCCCGCCTGCCAGTCGAGGAGCGACACGCCCTGCAAACGGGGCGGTTTAGGCGGCGGGTTTTGTCTGGGCGCGGGGTCGGTGTCGTCTAATAAACCACCCCGCCAGTAATGCTCGAACAGCCACTCGAACAGCCGCTGCTCGGCGGGCGAGGTCGCGAACAAACCGCGCAGCGCCAGGCGCACCTCGTCCCGGTCGGCCAAATCGACCGCGCCCAGCGCGGAGTGCGCCAGCGCCACCTCCTGCGGCGATACGAGCAGGTCGGCCGCCCGCAACCTGTGGGCGAAACTGAGGAGGTTGGCCTCGAGGGTGGCGGGATACGGCGTCATAGCGTCATTCGTTCTTCGTGATTCGTAAAACTAACAACGAAAAGAACAATCCCCTTACCCCTGCCGGGCGCTCAACCGCTGCCAGGCCCGCTCGAGGCCCACCTCTTCTTGACCCGGCTCGACGTTTTTGAGCGCGTCTAAAAGCGCGGGCAGCCACACCGAGCGAAAGCGCCGCTGGTCCTCGGCGTGTTTCAGCAGCACGCTGACGGTGGTTTGCAGGGTTTCGGCGTCGAGCCGTTCGCGGTCGAACAGGGCCAAGGCCGCGGCCCAGTCCAGGCTTTCGGCGACGCCGGGCGTTTTCTCCAGCGGCAACCGGCGCAGCAGTTGCACCATCGCGACGACGCGCGCGCTCAAGGCCTCGCTCACGCCCGGCACCTTGGCGCGGACGATTTGCAGTTCTTTGTCGAACGGCGGGTAGTCCAGCCACAGGTACAAACAGCGCCGCCGCAGCGCGTCGGACAGTTCGCGGGTGCGGTTGCTTGTCAATACGGTAAAGGGGACGTGTTCGGCGCGCACCGTGCCGAGTTCGGGCACGGACACTTGCCAGTCGGACAAGAGTTCGAGCAAAAACGCCTCGAACGCCTCGTCGGCGCGGTCGATTTCGTCGATGAGGAGGACCGGCGACCGGTCCCGCGTAATCGCCTTGAGGAGCGGCCGCTCGAGCAAAAAGTCGGGGCCGAAGATGGCGGCTTCGCGGGCCTCGAGGGTTTTGCTCGAGCCCTCTTCCATGCGGATATGGAGAAGCTGTTTTTGGTAATTCCACTCGTAAAGCGCGGTCGAGGCGTCCAGCCCTTCGTAACACTGCAAGCGGATGAGTTCGGTCTCTTGCACCTCTGCCATCGCCTTGGCGATTTCGGTTTTGCCGACGCCCGCCGGGCCTTCGACCAGCAAAGGTCGCTGTAGGCGCTCGGCCAAGTGGACGGCCGTCGCAATCTCGCGTCCAGCGATGTAGCCGCGCGCTTCTAAGGTGGTTTGAATGGTCTCGATGTCGGCGTGCATGGCTAGGCACCGTTATACCGCACGGAGCGCGGGAGGTGTTGTCTCGAGTAGGGAAGTAGGGGGTAGAGAGTAGGGGAGTAAAGGCTTTTGACCTTACCTCCTACTCCCTCCCCCACCTCTCTACAAAACTCCTCGTATAATCCTCCCAACTGGAAAGGGGAAAACAGTGCCAAGCTACGACGTACTCATTCGCGGGGCAAAGGTTATTGACGGGACGGGCAACCCCTGGTTTTACGGTGACGTCGCCCTAAAGGGCGAACGCGTCGCCGCCGTGACGCCGCCGGGCCGCATTGCACCCGAAAATGTAGCGGATGTTGTGGACGCCGACGGCCTAGTCGTCTGCCCCGGCTTCATCGACATCCAGAGCCACTCAATCGCGCCGCTGATGATAGACGGGCGCAGCCTGTCCAAAATCACTCAGGGCGTCACGACCGAGATTATGGGCGAAGGCTGGACGCCCGCGCCCTACGGCGGCAACATCGAAAACCCCATCGGTTTCACGGTTTACGCGCAGCGTTTGCCCGAGTGGGTCGAGCGCGCCAAGACCTGGGCGCGTTTCGGCGACTGGTTGAGCGCCATGAAAGAGAGCGGCGTCTCCCCCAACATCGGCTCGTTTTTGGGCGGCGGCACGCTGCGGCAGTTCGTCATGGGTTTGGCGATGCGTCCGCCTAGCAGCGACGAACTCGGCGCGATGAAGCGCGTCATGGCCGAGTCATTGGAAGACGGCGCTTTCGGCGTGTCCTACGCCCTTATCTACCCCCCCGACGCCTACACCGCCACGGACGAACTCGTCGAAATCTGCAAGGTCGTGAGCGAGTATAGCGGTGTTTACATCACCCACATCCGCTCGGAGGCCGACGAGATTTTTACGGCGCTGGAAGAGGCCTTCGAAGTCGGGCGGCGGGCCGAGGTGCCGGTCGAGGTTTACCACCTCAAAGCCTCGAGCCAGCAAAATTGGGACAAGATGCCGCGCGTGCTTCAAACCATCGACGCGGCGAGGGCCGGAGGTCTCGACGTGACCGCCGACATGTACCCTTACCCGGCGTCGGGCACCGGCCTCAGCGCGATTTTCCCGCCCTGGTTGGCCGAAGACGGCAAGCTGTTCGAGAACCTGCGCGACCCCGCTATGCGTGCCAGGGTCAAAGCCGAAGTCCTGAACCCCCACGGCGACTGGGAGGCGATGGCGAGCTTCGACGGCCCCGGTATCGTCATGCCCATCGGTTTTCAAAAAGAGGAGAACCAAGCTTACGTCGGCAAACGCCTTGACGAGATTGCCGACATGCGGGACCAGCACTGGGTAGACGCGGCGATGGACTTGCTAGTGAGCGAAAACCAGCGCATCAGCACGATCTACTTCTCGATGTCGGAGGACAACCTAAAACTCCAACTCGTCAAACCCTGGATAAAAATCTCCACCGACGCGGGCGGTTACGACCCGGCTTGGGGTAAAAGTCTCGGCCCGACGCATCCGCGGGCTTACGGCACTTATCCTCGAGTCCTCGGCAAGTACGTGCGGGAGGAGGGGGTTATTTCGCTCGAGGACGCCGTGCGCAAGATGACCTCGTCCGTCGCCGACCGTTTGGGTTTGCGCGACCGGGGGCTGTTGCGCGAAGGCCTGTACGCCGACGTGGTCCTGTTCGACCCTGAAACCGTTGGCGACCGAGCGACGTTTGAGGAGCCGCACCAGTTGTCGGTAGGGGTTCGGGATGTGTGGGTGAACGGGGTGCGGGTGTTGAAGGAGGGGGAGCATACGGGGGCGACGCCGGGGCAGGTGGTGAGGGGGATGGGTTAGGAAGTGGGTGTTTTTAGCTGCTCGAGTTCTTGTAAAAGAAGTTCATAATTTTCGGCAACCATGTGTGTATTTACGTGGCCCTCACCTAATCTATCGGTAACGATAGCTAACGCTTCACGGTAGAGTGATTCGGCCTCATCATAACGTCCCGTGTTTTTAAGTAAGTTCGCTAGGTTGTTGAGGTCTCTCGCATAATTTGGATGTGCCTCTCCCAGAGTTTTTTTGTCAATCTCCACCGCTTTAAGAAAGAGCGATTCGGCTTCATCGTAGCGACCTGTATTCTCGAGCAAATACGCTAGATTGTTGAGATTGGTAGCGTATCCTGGATGCCCATCTCCAAACACCTCTTTACTAATTTTTAATGCTTCACGGTAAAGTGATTCAGCCTCATCGTAGCAGCCTGTGCTTTCGAGCAAATTTGCTAAGTTGCTCAGGTCGATTGCATAGTTGGGATGTGTCTTTCCAAATATTTCCCTATCAATTTCCACCGCTTTGCGGAACAGCGACTCTGCTTCTCGATAGCGGCCTGTCTGTTCAAGCAAACCCCCTAAGTTATTTAAGTTAGCAGCGTAGTCTACATTTCTATTGCCTTTCTCTTTTGAGCTAATTTCGATTGCTTTACGGAGTAATGGCTCAGCTTCGTCATAGCGGCTCATGTTCATGTAGGCTAAAGCTAAATCGTTAAGCGCGTTGTTTAGTAGTTTGTCATGCTCCAAAACTCTTGCCAGTTCTAAATTGTGCTGCGCTTCATCTGCCATCATCTCGTAAAGGCCGAGTCCATAAAGAGCCTTCGTCAAACGTAGCCGCGTCCGAGCAACGTAAGCCAAATCCGGTTCATCCCGCTCCAACTGCCCCTTCAAAATCTCCCGGTACAGCGCAACTTGTTCTTCTAAATCGCCTCTTTCAAAGGCGTCGGCCTCCTCAAGTGCTCGGTAACTCGGCGCACCCGGCTCCAACTCACCCCGAACATCAAACACCCCACTCCGCCACGCCCAAAAGTCCGGCGCACGCTTCATCAGGCGTACAAGTTGCTCCTCGCGCAGCCACAGCACGACCGCGTGGGGCGCGTCTTCAAAAGCTTCACGCTGAATGTTCACGTAGCCTGCGAACTTGTCGAAGTCGCTCTTGCCCTCCGGTAGGCTGCTGCCCAAAAAGGTGTAAAAGATGGCTTGGCGGGGTTCTTTGGGCAAGTCCAGAAACGTCCTGACCGGATTCAGGTTGTCGCCTTTGAGCGCGACTTCGGTCACGGGCAGGCTAATCAGGTTTTTTAGCTTAGTGGCGTTCTCGCGTTGTTCTTTGGCGTCGCGGTAGAGGACGAAGGTGATGACGGAGTTGTCGGTGGCCTCGAGCAGAACCTTTAGCTTTCTATAACTATGGTCTATGTCAGCTTGAGTGGGCATGTCATTTTTTCAACAAGTCGTCGACTAAGGGGTTGACATCATACCAAATCTCATCGTTTTCGTATTCCAGGACGCTTAGGGTATGGAGAAGTTCTTGACTATGCTCGTCCTGATTTATGTCACGGCGCGTCTTGACTATTTTTAGTCGCGCAAGCTGTTCGTCGCTCAGCATACGTTTGAAACTCTTTCGTTCTCCGGCTATGGCAGCCTCTACATGGGCAACCCGTACGATGTTGCTGTCGGAAACCTCAGCTTCTAAACAGGCATCCCTAGCAAGCTTGAGAAGCTGGCGCGGCAACCCACCGCTGTAAGTTACAAGCAATTCGAGGGCTTCGTCTTCAAGAAGATGTGCCTCGAGACGGTTTAACAGAATGGTACTCAGCGCGGCTTTACCGGAAATACTGGGTCTGCCATTTTTGTTTTCGACCTTAAAGTTCGGCAAAGTGTAGGTAGCGCTGAAATAGTTGGAAATGTGCACAAAGTTGTCACTCCGGCTCAGCGCGACAGGGAAGGTATAAATAATAGCCAACTCGGGCGCGCTTATAGACTCGCCGTTGTCGTAAAAAATATTTTTGGCTTTGCTAAGGTCTGTTTTGTCGAGGTCTTCCACAACGCATAGAACACGTTTCTGGGTCAGCTTTTCTATCTCTCTAGCAAGCGTGTCCAAACCCTCGAGCAGCTCAGAGACGCGGTGCTGAACTTTTTGGCGCATGATGTCGCGGGTACTATGTTCACTCTTCATCTTGACACCCAACTGCGCGAACGTTGCTAACACACCACCGGCACCCACACTAACTTCTCCACTTCTGGATGAACCACTTTCGCTTTGCACTTCGGCTTCTTTTCCAAACGACCACAGGGTCTCGAGTTGGGCGAGCGTCTTTTTCGACAAAGACAGTTTTTCGGTTTTTACCTTTTCAGCGAGTTGAACCGCCATCGACAGCAGAACGTCGATGTACTCTAGGTCGAACAGATTAAGGACATCTCTGAGCGGATAGCGCACGATGAAAAACTCGTCTTGTAAGTGCGCTTCGAGCTTGGCGAGTTCCGTACTTTTGCCGTTGCCCCGGTGACCCGTGAGCAGAAATTTCTGAGGATAGGCAACGCTGAGCATTTTTGCAACCCGTCTGATGGGGCTGTGCTCTCGTGAAACATAATAGTCTGCCAACTCTTTAAGCTCAAGTGAGTGAATGGGCTCGAGATTCTTAATCGCCTCGTCCAAGTTTCGCGCTTTGTGCTCGAGCAGGGCCACACCCCTAATCTAGCACGCTTCTTTTAAGACTCCGGCCCTTTACAAGGCGAAAACGAAACTTCCTTAAACTGACGAGAACCCCACTTCACGCCGTCGCCGACGTTTGTTCAGAAGGAATCTGCTACCCTGTAACCAATGTCCGACATCGACCTACGCGACCCGCAGTATTATTTCAACCGCGAACTGTCCTGGCTGCGCTTTAACGAGCGCGTGCTGGCCGAGGCCGTCGACCCCGACAACCCGCTCTTGGAACAGCTCAAGTTTTTGGCGATTTTCAGCACCAACTTGGACGAGTTCATGATGATTCGCTACGCGGGCCTCAAAGAGCAAGCCGCCGCGGGCATCGACAAGCGCAGCGCCGACGGCCTGACGCCGGTCGAACAGCTCGACGCCATTGCCAGCACGCTGCACCCGCTCGTCGCCGAGCACCGCCGTTTGTTGGGTAAGGTCGTGCTGCCCGCGCTGGAAAAACACGGCGTCGCCGTGGTGCCTGTCGCCGAGTTGCAAGAGCGCGACCAGGCGGCGGTCGAAACCTTTTTCGAGGACGAACTGTTCCCGGTGCTGACGCCGCTCGCGGTCGACGCGACGCATCCGTTTCCGCGGTTACCGAATTTAAGTTTTTCGATCATGCTGGACGTGTTCGACCCCGAAACGCAGACGACCAAAATGGCGGTCGTGCAAGTACCAGGCGTGCTGCCGCGCTTTTTGAAACTACCTGGCAAAGGCTACCGCTTCGCGATGTTGGAAGACATCATCAAAAGCCGGGTTGACGCGCTGTTTCCGGGTTACGAGGTCAAGCGCGCCCACGCCTTTAGGCTCACCCGCAACGCCGACATTGAAATTGCCGAGGACGAGGCCGACGACCTACTGCAGGTTATCGAGGACGAGGTGCGCCGCCGCCGCTGGGGCGACGCGGTGCGCTTAGAAGTCAGCGCGGACATGCCCAAAGCCTGGCGACACTACCTGCGCGACACCCACCGGCTCACCAAGGACGACGTCTACGACATCGACAACCACCTCAACGTCGGGGACTTTATGGAGTTGGCGCTCTTAGACATTCCGCACCTGCGCTACCCGCCGTTTGTGACCCGGCTGCCGACTGAATACCGGTTCGAGGACAACATCTTCGACGCGGTGCGGCAGGGGGACATCCTCATCCATCACCCGTTTCACGACTTCGACGCGGTGTTGAACATGATAGAGCAAGCCGCCGACGACCCCAAGGTGCTCGCCATCAAACAGACGCTCTACCGCGTCGGCAACCGCTCGCCGGTGGTGGCGGCGCTCGCGCGGGCGGCGGGCAACGGCAAGCTCGTCACGGCGTTGGTCGAACTCAAGGCGCGCTTCGACGAGGAGAACAACATCGTCTGGGCCAAAGAGTTGGAGCGCGCGGGCGTCCACGTCGTCTACGGCTTCGCCGGGCTCAAGACGCACTGCAAAGCCCTCCTCGTCGTGCGGCGCGAGGGCAAAGACATCCGGCGTTACGTCCACTTAGGCACCGGCAACTACAACCCCGGCACGAGCACGATTTACACCGACTTCGCGCTGCTCAGTTGCGACGAGGACTTGGGCGCGGACACGTCCGAGCTGTTCAACTACCTCACCGGCTTTTCGAAACAGAACAGTTGGCGCAAACTCTGGATCGCGCCTGAAAACTTGCGTGACAAAATCATCGAGGCCATTGACCGGGAAACCGCCCACGCCGAGGCGGGTGAGGGTGGACACATCGTCGCGAAAATGAACGCCCTCGTCGACCCTGAGGTGATTCGGGCTCTATACCGGGCTTCACAAGCGGGCGTCAACATCGAACTCGTCGTGCGCGGCATCTGCTGTTTGCGGCCGGGCGTCAAGGGCGTGAGCGAGACGATAAGCGTGCGCAGCGTGGTCGGGCGATTTTTGGAGCACTCGAGGGCCTTTTACTTTCAGCACGGCGGCGCGGACAGCCTCTACATCGGCTCGGCCGACTGGATGCAGCGCAACTTAAACCGCCGCGTCGAGGCCCTGGTGCCGGTCGAGGACGAGCACCTGAAGCGAAAAATCATGCAAGTCTTCGACCTGATGCTGCGCGACAACGAAAAAGCTCGAGTGCTGCGAAGCGACGGCAGCTACGTCTGCGTCAAGCGCAAACCCGGCCAAAAACGCCTGAACTCGCAAGAGCGGCTGTTAGAACTCTCGGCCAAGCGCCTGGCGCAGGTGGCGTGATTTGGGTAGGAGGTAAAACCGAAAGCTTTTACCCCCTACTTCCTACCCCCCACACCCTGACTCACCCCTTCCACACCTCGGGGTTGACCAGGTGCGCCGGGCGTTCGCCCTGCAACACCTGAACGACCTGCTCAAGCGCGCCGACGAACATCCGCGTTTTGCCTTCGGGCGTAGCCGAAGCGACGTGCGGCGTCACGACGACGTTTTCCAAGTGGAGCAGCGGGTTGTCCAACTCTGCGGGTTCGGGGTCGGTCACGTCGAGGCCCGCCCCGAACAGGTGGCCGCTCTTGAGAGCTTTCAACAACGCCGCCTCGTCCACCAGACCGCCACGGCCTGCGTTGATAAAAATGCTGCCGCGCTTCATCGTGGCAAAAGTTGCCGTGTTCATGAGGTGCCGCGTTTCGGGCAGCAGCGGCGTGTGGAGGCTTAGGACGTCGGCTCGAGCCAACAGCTCGTCGAAACTCTGCACGCGCCCAACTCCGGCCCGTTGCATAACCTCGGCGGGAACGTAAGGGTCGAAGGTGACGACCTCCATCGCAAAGCCCTGCGCCATCCGCGCCACCAACCGGGCGATGCGCCCGAAGCCGGCCAGACCCAAGGTTTTGCGGGCGAGTTCCAGCGCGTGGTGCCGCGCGTGAAAGTCGCGCTCGCCCCCGCGCAGGCGCAGTTCGGACTGTTTGAGGTGTTTGGCAACCGCCAAGAGCAGCATGAAAGTTTGCTCTGCGGTAGGCACGCTCGGCGCGTCGGGGGTGTTCACCACGGCGACGCCGCGCGCCGTCGCGGCGGCGATGTCCACCGTGTCCACCCCGATGCCGGTGCGGGCGATGACTTTGAGGTTGGGTGCCCTGTCCATCGTTTCGGCGGTGTAGCGAACGCCTCCGGCGACGACGCCGTCCGCCGCTTCGATACCGCGCAGCGGCTCGGCCTCGGTGCCGGGACCTATCGCCTCGGCGACACCGGCGAAGAGGCTGTCGTGGCCCGCCAGGCGCTCGCGTTCGAACCAGATTTTTTTCATCGCCCCGTCCGTCCTAAACCGCCGTCAGGTTCGCAAACTTTACCAGCAGCCGCTTCGCCCCGGCCTCTTTGAACACGACGGTGAGTTCGGTGCCCGCGCCCTCGCCGCTCACGCCGACGACGGTACCCTCGCCGAAGCGGGGGTGTTTGACCCGCTCGCCGCCGCGGTAGGAGGTGCCCTTGTCGGTCTTGGCAGCGCCGTTGCTGCTGGACACGACCGGCGGTTGCCAGGTGGTTCTCGAGTACTTGTTCAAACTCCTGGGGTCGGTGAGTTCTTGCCCGAACACGTCCACATCGCTCAGCATCCCTTTGGGTACGTCTTCCAAAAAGCGGCTCGGCCGGGCGATTTCGGTGCGCCCGAAGCTCATGCGCGACTCGCAGTTGACCAAAAACAAGTCGTCCTGCGCCCGCGTGATGCCGACATAGAGCAAGCGCCGCTCTTCTTCCAAGTCCTGCAAGCTGCTCGTCGAGTTGCGGTGCGGGATGAGGTTTTCTTCGAGGCCGACGAGAAAAACGACGCCGAACTCCAAACCCTTCGCGTTGTGCAGCGTCATGAGGGTGACGGCCTCGTCCGGGACTTCTTCGTTGACGGCCTTCACGGCGCGGTCGTCCACGCTCGCCATCAGCGCGGCCTCGTCCAAAAACTCGGCAATCGAGCCGCCGCCCTCTTCGTCCCATTCTGTAACGGCGTTGAGGAGTTCTTCTAAGTTCTCGAGCCTGGCCTGCGCCTCGAACGAGGCCTCGTCCTTGAGCATCTGCATGTAGCCCGACGCGTCCATGACGAGTTTGAGAAACTGCGCCGCGGGCAGCGTTTCGGCGGCTTCGCTCAGGTCGTCCATGAGTTCTAAAAACCCGGCGATGCGCGCCACCGCGGGCGTGCCTTTCAAAATATCGTCAGCGGCGCGCAGAGCGTCTAAAAAGCGGACGCGCTTCTTTGTTGCGAACGCGACGAGCTTGTCCTCGCTCGTCTTGCCGATGCCGCGTTTGGGCCGGTTCATGACGCGCCGGTAGGCCATGTCGTCGGCGGGGTTGAGGGCGGCTCGAGCATAACTCAGGATGTCCTTGACCTCGCGCCGCTCGTAAAAGCCGACGCCGCCGACGATTTTCGCCGGAATCCCGGCGCGGCGCAAGGACTCTTCCAGCACGCGCGACTGCGAGTTCGTCCGGTAGAGGATTGCAAAGTCGTTGTAGCTGTAGGGTTTCTCGGCCATGAGTCGCTCGAGCTGCCGCGCCACGAAGTCGGCCTCGGCGCGGTGGTCGGCGGCGCGGTAGAGCTTGACCTTGTCGCCCGCGGCTTTCACAGGACGCAGGTCTTTCTCCAAGCGCCCCTCGTTCGGCAAGATGACGGCGTTGGCGAGCGAGAGCACGCTGGCAACCGAGCGGTAGTTGAGTTCTAAGCGGTACACGGCAGCGTCCGGGTAATCCTTTTGAAAGTCTAAAATATTGCGCACGTCCGCGCCGCGGAACGAATATATCGACTGGTCGGGGTCACCGACGACCATCAGGTTGCCGTACTTGCTGGCGAGCTGCTGCGTGAGCCGGTACTGCACCTGGTTCGTGTCCTGGTACTCGTCCACGTGAACGAAGACCGCGCGCTGCTGCACCTTGTCGAGGGTGTCGGGGTGCGTGTCGAACAGCTCCACCGTGCGGCCCAAAATGTCGTTGAAGTCGACCGCGTTGGCGCGACGCAGGCGCATCTCGTAGCGCCGGTACGCCTCGACGAGCAGGTCGATGGGCAGACCCGCGACCATGCCGCCCCAGAGCCGTTCGCCCTCGGCGTCCAAGGTTTCGGGCGTCCACAGGTTCGACTTGGCCCGGTCGATGAGGGCGCGGAGCACTCGAGGGTTGGCGTCGTCGAGACCGCTCACCGTTTTCAAGATGTCTTTGAGCACGTCCAACTGGTCGTTGTCGTCGTAAATGCCGAAACCGCTTTTGAGGTCGATAAGTTCGCCGTAGGCGCGCAAAACGCGCAAACAGGCCGAGTGAAAGGTGCTCACCCACAGCTCTTTGCCCCTGTGGCCGATTAAAGTTTCGACCCGCTCTTTCATCTCGCCCGCAGCCTTGTTGGTAAAGGTCACGGCGAGGATTTGCTGCGGGTAGACGCCGTACTCCTGCATCAGGTAGGCGATGCGGTGAACGACGGTGCGCGTCTTGCCCGAGCCCGCGCCCGCAATCACCAGGGCCGGGCCGTCGTAGTGCTGCACGGCGGCGGCTTGCGCTTCGTTCAGGGGTGCCAGTAGAGGGTGGTCGCTTACGGTTGAGTCACTCACAGGGAAACTATAACGCCTCGAGCGCCCTCCGACCGGCTGACGGTAGACTTGCAGCCATCTCAGCCGGAGCCTTGCGAAAGCGGCTACACTGAACGCATGACTCGGGCGCACATCATTCAAACGCTCAGCAAGCACTTAGGCGAACTGCAAACACGGTTCGGCATTCAAAAGCTTTCCCTGTTTGGTTCGGTGGCGAGAAACGAGGCCGAACACGGCAGCGACGTAGACCTCGTCGCCGACTACGGCGCTGCTCCGACCTTTCGGCAATATACGGATGCGTTGCTATACTTGGAAGACTTGTTGGGTTGCAAGGTGGACTTGATAACCCGTGACAGCTTGAAAAGTGAACTCATACCCGCCGTTGGGCAAGACCTTTTGACCATCCAAAATGCCGCGAAACGCACTTCTGTTTCTGAAAGACATGCGCGTTGCCGCTTAAAAATTACCTACCAAGTGTAAAAGAAATTGTAAGCAGTGGATGCGTTTTACCCAAGTAGGAGGAAGCTATGAATGTACATGAGTTAGACCGCCGTCTGAAAGAAGAAGGCGTTAATCCTCGGTTTTACATCATTGGTAATGCTACTCCAGCAGACCAGTGGGTTATAAAGCAAGAGGCGAATAGGAAATGGCCAGTGTTCTATGGTGAGCGAGACTATAGGCTTGATGAGAAATTTTTTCACTCAGAAGAGGAGGTAAGCCAGTACTTTTACAGATTGGTAATTAGTGAACCCGATGCTTTCTGGCGGCCAACTGATGGGGCAAATTAACCCGTTCACGTTAAAGTAACCCATGACTCGAGCCGTCTGCTTCGACTTCGACGGCACGCTGGCACATTTTCAGGGTGACTTTTTACAGCTTTTAGACGCCTTTCGCACCGAACTCATGCTCGGTCAATGCGACATGAACGCCTTTAATGAAGTGCTCTCGAGCGAACTCCAAGCGGCGGGGCGAGTGTCGCTACTGAGCGCCACCACTCGAACGCTTGAAAAGCTCGAGCAAGGCGTTCCCAACGACTTGCAGGTCGTGACCGACAGGACGCTACGCGATTACAGCGCGCAAGTAACCCTGATGCCGGGTGCGCAGGAGGTGCTCAAGCTTGTCTCCCACCTCCCCCTCGCCCTCGTCAGCAACGGCCCCAGCGACATGCAGCGCGCGGCCTTGGCAAAAGTCGGCATAGAGTCTTACTTCAAAACCATCGTGATTTCAGGTGACGAAGACGTGGCGGTACGCAAACCGAAAGGGCGCATTTTCGAGCTGGCCTGCGAACGCTTGAACGTGCTACCGGAGAAGGTGTTGATGGTTGGCGATAACTTAGAGGCCGACGTTCAGGGCGCGCTCGCCGCCGGTCTGCAAGCGGTTTGGCTCGGGAATTCAGAGGTTGAGGGCATAGCTAAAGTCAGCGACCTCACGGCACTCCGCGCTTACCTCGAGGACAAGCTGGCAGCCGACGGAAAAAACTAAAGCGAACTTATAGCGATGGCACCTGTCAAGAACCGGGTCGGGCGCGTCGCAGGTTCGCAAGGTGGGTCTCGGCGTCGAACGGGGCTAACTCGCGCGGCACGTCGGGCACACGACCCTCATACAGGGCGCGCAGATAGGCGATGTTTTTCGCCAATAGTTCTTTGCCGCTGACGGGGCCGTGCGACGGAATGACCGTTTTGACCCGCGCGTCGCCGTGCCAGCGCTCCAACTCGCCGAGCCACGCGCCCAGCGGCGAATCCTCGTACACCATCGGAAAGGGATGCTCGCAGGCGTCGCCACCCAAAAGCACGCCGCGTTCGGGTATAAACGCCACGACGCAGTCCCGTGTGTGGCCGGGAAGGGCGTGCAGCTCGAGCGTCAACCCACCTAACCTGAGGCTGAGGCTTGTTTCGAACGTGTGCGTCGGCGGGACGAGCCGGACAGCCTCGTAGCGGCTGTCGTCGGCTTGCTTAGCCCGGAGGGTTCGCGCGACGTCGGCAGGGTCGTTGAAGCGCTCCAAACAGCTTTCGTGGCCGATGACTTCTTCCGGCTCGAGGCCGTCCGTACCCCAAACGTGGTCCCAGTCCGCGTGGCTGTACACGACGCTGAGGGGCTTGCCCGCCGTCAACGCAGGCACCTCTCTCATGTCGTCCGGGTGAAGGAGCGTGTCCCAAACGACCGCGCGCTCCTGTCCACTGATGACCGCACTGCAAACGTCGAACGTGTCGGTCGTGCGCCACAGCAGGTAAAGACCGGGGCTGTGTTGAACAGCAGGTTGAACGGTGTCCATAGGTCGAGTCTACGGTACGGCGAGCCTCAGCGAGTAAACTGACCCATGCCCGCCGACGCCTTCCAACCAACCTCCCCCGAGTTTCTGGCGAACCCCTACCCTTTTTACAAGGAACTGCGCGAGACTGCGCCCATCTTTTTCTACGAGCCCTGGGGCAAGTGGATTGTGACGCGCTACGAAGACGTGAACGCGCTGCTCCGCGACCGCCGCTTGGGGCGGGTGTTGGAAAACCTGCGTGAGGAAGACCTGTTCGAAACTTTCGGCGCGGAGGCGGCTTTCGAGGTGTCGCGCATCGGCTCGCTGCTGGAAATCGAACCGCCCGACCACACCCGCGTCAGAGACGTGTTCCACCAGACCTTTACCCCAAAGCGTGTGCGCGAGCTGTCCGACAAGGTGACGGCGCTGTGTGAAAGGCTTGTGGAGGGGCTTAGCGCCCGTCCCGAGCGCCATGCCGACTTGATTGCAGACTTCGCCCAACCCATCCCGGTCACCGTCATCGCCGACCTGCTCGGCATCCCCGAGACTGACCGGCATCGACTCGTGCCGTGGTCGAGCGGCATCATAGGTTGGTTCGAGCCCGAGCGGACGCCCGCGATGGAGGCCGAGGCCGTCCGCTGCGCACAAGAATTTATGGCTTACTTGAAAAGCCTTATCCCAGAACGGCGCGCCGAGCCCCGCGACGACCTATTCAGCGCCATGCTCAAAGTTCACGACGCCGAACCCGAGCGCTTGAGCGAACTGGAACTCGTCAACAACTGCATCCTGCTCCTCAACGCCGGTCACGAGGCGGTGGTGAACGTCATCGGCAACGGGCTGTACGCGCTGCTCTCTCGCCCGGACCAGTGGACGCGCCTCAAAGCCGACCTGTCACTTGTTCCCACGGCCGTCGAGGAGATGATGCGCTACGACACGCCGCTGCAATTTTTCGAACGCATCGTGCTCGAGCCCCTCCACTACCAAGGCTTGGACTGGCCCAGGGGCACCAAGCTCTGCCTTTACTACGGCAGCGCCAACCGCGACCCGGCGGTGTTCGCTGAACCCGACACCTTCGACATAAGCCGCTCGCCGAACCCGCACCTCGCGTTCGGGATGGGTTTGCACTACTGCATCGGCGCACCGCTGGCGCGGCTCGAGCTGCAAACCGCGCTGAGAACGTTGACCACGCGCCTGCCCGACCTGCGCCTGGTTGGTGACGCGCCTGAGTACCATCCGAAAAACGTGTTTCGCTACCTCAAAAAGCTCGAGGTCACTTTCTAATCACGAGCCAGACCCCGAACACGAGCACGAGGATACCGAGCGCGCGGCCGAGGGTCAGCGGCCGCACCGCCGCCCCCAACCAACCGAAATGGTCGAGCGCCGCGCCGAACACGAGTTGGGTGACGATGAACAGCGTAAAGGCGACGACCAGACCGAGGCGGGGCACCACGAAACTCAGCGTGCCGATGATGACGAGGCCCGCTACACCGGACAGGTAAACGTAAGATGGAACGCTTTGCCAAGCTTTCAAGTTGCCGCCCCTCAGGGCCAGCATGACGAGACCCACCAGCAGGCCGCCCGAGCCGTAGGTGATGAACACGCTTTCCAAAACGCCCAACCGTCCCTCGAGCACCCCTAAAAACTGAGACTGTACGACCGTCGCCACACCGCCCACCACGCACAGCAAAGCTAAGAAAAGCCACGTCGCCATGTTGGTAGTTTAACCGGAGGTCGAGCGCCGACCGCACCGATTTACGATAGACTGAAACCATGAACGACAAAGACGCAGCCTTTTACGCGGCTTGGACCGAGTTGCTCGAGTGGATGCGCCACTACGCCGGCACCCGCGCCGGCGTCATCTTCGAAAAAGAGGCCGACTTCCCCGACTACATCTACCGCATGGAGCGCCCCTACGACCTGCCCACCACCATCATGTCCGCGAGTTTGTCCGACCCCCGGGGCAACCCGATCCTGTTGGTAAGCGCCAGCCCGCGCCACACCGTTTTCAAAGAGGTGACCCTTCACCCGTTCGAGTCCCACGTGTACCGCAAACTCAAGTACAGCCCTGAGAAAAACGCGCTTGTCGAGGGCAAGCGGCCCTTTACCAAGGGGATGCTCGGCGTGTTGGCCGACGACCTGTTCGGGGTCGCCACCTGAGCGAAGAAGACCGGCGCGACTTGGCGAGGGCGGCTCGAGGGGGGCTGTGCGGCGTTTGCAGATATGCAAAGCTCATCAGAAGCAGTAAAGGCGGCATTTTTGTGATGTGTTCGCACCCCGAGTTGCCCAAGTATCAGGGGCAGCCAGTGCTGAGGTGTGGCGGCTTCAAGAGCCTAGAACCCGCAGCAAAGTAGCGGCTTGTGTCGTTTCGCCCTCTCAACCCTTACGCACCGGCGCCGACAAGCGGGTAAACTCGGGGCATGGAAAACCCCAGCTGGCTCCACGTACCCGACCGCGACGACCTCCCTGAAGACGTTCAAACCCTGTTCGGCAAGTTCGAGGACAAAACCGGCCTAATTCCCAACGTGGCGAGGGTCTTTGCGCTCACGCCTCAACACTTTATGAAGTGGTTCAAGTATTACGACTTTCTGATGCGCAACGAAGAGAGCGAATTGTCCCGCAAAGAGCGCGAGATGATAGGTCTGGCGGTGTCGGCGCACAACCGCTGCGAATACTGCCTCGCCTCGCACAGCGCTTACCTGCGTGAGATTACGGGCGACCCGGCGCTGAGTGAACTCATCACGCACAACTACCGCCGCGCGCGTTTGAGCGAGCGGGAGCGGGCGCTGCTGGACTTCGCCGTGAAGCTTACCGAAGATTCTTTCGAGATGAGTCCGGAGGACTTAGGTCCGCTACGCGATTTGGGACTTTCCGACGAGACGATTTTCGAGGCGGGCCAGGTTGCGGCGATGTTCAACTTTACAAACAGGTTAGCCAACGCTTTCGGTTGGAAGCCGAACGAAGAGTATTATCACCAGCACCGCGAGGTTAAAAAAGAGGCTGAGCGAGAAGCTGCTGTGCCAGCCGACGACTGAGGAGAGAAGCGCACAAAAACCCGCGCCCCGCGAACGCGCCATAAAACCACAGACCGGGCCCAAGTTCCCTCACCAACGGCTCGTTGCCCTCCTGTTTGGCCCGCACGCCCGTCCACACCGAGACAAGGTGGGCGTGCGCCAAGTCCTTGACGAACCGGCTCGCCGAACGCTGTAACTGTGCAGCCGCGCCGGAGTTGGTCTCACCTTCGGCGCGGTGGTTGCCTCCCACAAAAACATCCCCGTTTTTTTGAGCACCGTAGACCGCGCCCGCCAACGGCAAGGGCAGTGTGAGGTCGGTCTCGAGCCGCACCACGTCCCCGGCTAAGTGCTCGAGCCCCGGCAGTTCCAAACCCGGTACGCGACCCGCGCCGACGCAGAGCACGACCCGGCCGGCGCTGAAAGTCTCGCCTCTCGAGACGACGTTCCAACGCGCGCCCGTTCGGGTGATATGTTCGACCTTGTGACGCTCGAGCGTCGCCGCACCGCGCCTTTCAGCTGAGCGGACGAGGGCGGCGAGGAAGGTTTCGGGCTCGAGCCAGCCGCCCCGCTCGACCAGCAGAGCGCCGAAGGGCGCGTGGTAGGGCGGCGGCACCTCGGCGGGCGGTAAAAAGACGGTTCCCGGCAGCGTGCGCCACTTGTCGGCCTGCTTGGCGTTCGAGGCAATGCGCAACACGCCGCCGAGATGAACGCCGGGCTCGAGGCCTTCGCGCAGCAACTCGCTTTTCAAGTCCCGCATGGCAGCCAGACCCGCCGAATCGAGGTCGCTGGCCCTGGCCGTGCGGCCGCGGTGCGGGTTGAGGAGGGCCACGGGCACGCCGGAGGCTCCCTGGCCCAGCGTCCCGGCCTCGAGCAGCGTCACCCGCACGGGGAACTTGCTGAGTTCGTAGACGAGGCTGCACCCGGCCACGCCGCCGCCGATGACAACGATGTGGGGACGATTGTCATCTTGTGGAGCGGGCACGGTTGCCAGTATAAAGGGGACAAGATTAGGGAGACGTTTTCATGTACCCACTTTTATTAGGTCTGCACAACCTTACGCGCTGGCTCGTCCTGCTCGCGGGTGTGGCGGCGCTCGTCACGGCCTACTGGGGTTTGTTCGCCAAGCGCGATTTCGGCGGCGTGGACAAGGCGACGGGCGTCGCTTTTACGGCCCTGTTCGGGCTGCAGGTGGTGCTCGGGCTCGTTCTTTACTTTATCGGGCCGTGGGGGATAAAGGCCTTGCCGAACCTGGACGCGGCCGAGGGCGGCGCGCGGGTGCAAATCATCTTTTTCAGCATGTACCACATCACCTTTATGTTGGTTGCCCTGGTCGTGGCGCAGCTCGGCTACTCGCTCGCTAAACGGGCTGCGACGGGCCGCCAGGCTTTCCGCCGCGCGGCGCTCGGCTACACGTTTGCGTTGGTGCTGGTCTTTGCGGCGATTCCCTGGGGCATCCGCCCGAACTGGCGGAACCTGGCCTTAAACACCTTGGGGCCGGTCGGTTTTGCAAACCCACAGCATCTCGCGCTTGCCGCCGGGCGGGCCGGGGCGTTTGTGAACCTCGAAGCCGACCCGTTGTAAACGCCTGCGCACCTCGCCCTTGACCGAGTAAGAAACGAGGACGCCGCCGGGCTCGAGAGCGCGGTACAAACCTTCAAAAAAACTCTCCGTCCACAGTTCGGGGTTGGCGTCGGGGCTGAAGGCGTCCTGGTAGACGGCGTCATAGGTATCATCTACGAAGGTTCGCTCGGTTGCTTCACCCACAAGCAGCTCGAGCCGCACCTCCCCGAAACGCCACTTGTAAACCCCGCCGGGCACCGTTTCCGGCAGCGCGCTTCTGAACGTCAGGTAAGACTCGATGAGTTCGGGGTGCTCCAAGTGAGCCTTGTACCCCAGCTCGCCGACGACGCTCGCCATCAACAGTTCGCGCTCGAGGGCCGTGTAGCTCAACAGGGTCCCAGCTTTCAGCGCAGCGTCCGCACTGACGAAAAAGTTCAGGCCGGTGCCGAAACCGACCTCGAGCACCTGCACTTTTTCGCCGTGGGTCAACTTGTCAGGCACGCCGGACGCCTCTAAAAAGACGTGCCGCGCCTCTTGCAGTGCGCCCCGGCTCGAGTGAAAAGTTTGCTCGTAGACAGGGCTGAACAAGGTAGCGCTGCCGTCCTCGGTGCGGGTGCGGTACACCCCGCCAGTTTAAGCTTTGCCGGTCCCGGGTGAACGCGGTTTGGCCTCATGGGGTATAGTTCGAGAAAGGATGACAAACCTACGCTCGACACCGCCGGGGGCGCTGCAGTGGCGGTAGTGGCCGACCTCGAAGGGACGCTCACCGTCGGCGAGACGTGGCGCGGTTTGGACCGCTTTCTCAGGGCGCACGAGCGCGCGGCAGACTACCGTTTGTTTTTTGTAAAACGGTTTCCGGGCGCACTCGCGGCCCGCTTCAACCTTATCGACCGACGCAAGTTTCGCGACGCGTGGCTGACCGAACTGCCCCAGTTTTTCAAAGGCATGAGCGAGCGCGAGTTTGCAGAGGTTGCCGCCTGGGTCGTCGAGAACGAGCTGTGGCCGCGGCGCCGTCACGACGTCATCGCGGCGCTCAGAGTTCACCAGGCGGCGGGGGAAGACCTTGTTTTGTCGTCGGGCACGTATCAGCCCGTCCTGGAAAGCTTTGCGAGGCGACTCGGGGCGCGCGCACTCGGCACGCCGCTGGCGGTAGAGAACGGCGCCTTGACCGGCAAGCTCGGCGGTGCGGTCAACGTCGGCAAGACCAAGGCCGAGCGGTTGCACGACGCGCTCGGCGTGGCGCGGCTTTACGCCGCTTACGGCGACACCGAGGCGGACGTACCTATGCTGCTGCTGAGCGACCGGCCGGTCGCCGTCTACCCGGACAAGGTGCTCAAGACAACCGCCACGGCGCTCGAGTGGACGATTTTGGACTAGGTTGAAGTTCGCCGGTCACGGAGTTGAAGCTCGTCGGTCACGGAGTCGGCGAGAGGGCGCGAGCGGCTTCAGCGAGCACCCCAACCTAGCGGCGGGGAACGATTTCTATGTTGCTCGTCACCTTGACGACGACGTCGGCGGGCAAGACGCCGCGCAGGGTCGCGCCGCTGTAAACGAGGCTGCGTGCGCCGACGACGGTGCCCGGTGCGGTTACCGCGTTGCAACCGACGGAAACGTGGTCACCGAGCGCCGCGCCGAACTTGCGTAGGCCGGTCGCCACGCCGCCCACGTGAATTTCGTCGCCGAAGGTCTTGAAGTTGGCGAGCTTGACACCTGCGCCTAAGTTGACGTTCGTCCCGAGCACACTATCACCGACGTAGTTGAGGTGCGCGGCCTTGGCGTGGGGCAAAAACAGCGAGCGCTTCACCTCGGTTTTAGGGCCGACGACCGCGCCCGGAGCCAGCACCACGGGTCCGCGCAGGTAAGCGCCGTGCTTGACGGTTGCGCCCGCACCCAACCACACCGGACCCTCGAGCAACGCGTGCGGCCCGACCGTTGCGGTTTCGTGCAAGTAGAGTGCGCCGCTGACGACGGCCGTGGGGTGGACGGTTCCCGCCCGGTGGTCGCCGAGCCCCTGCAAAAAGGCGTCCAGTCGAGCCAGGACGTCCCAGGGCTGAGGTACGTCCAGCAAAGCCCGCAGAGCGTCGGGGAGGTCGGTAGGGTCGAACAGGTCGCTGGTACTGGGAACGGGTGTACTGGGAACGGGGGCGCTGGGCATCCTCAGAGTGTAGCGCGCCGCGTTCCAGTGGGGCGTTAAAATGCTCCTAATACGCACCGGTACGGTGCGCGGAGCCCTCTGCCCAGGTCTGCAGCGGAAGTAGCAGCTCTTCTAAACCTGGACTAATGGAAACAAACCGGAAAGGGTACACATGCACTACCTCATCGTCAATCCGGTGGCGGGGCGCGGCCGGGCACTGGCGCAGCTAGGGACCGTAGAGCAGTTTTTCAGGGCCGAAGGCTTGGCGCTGCGCACCCTTGTGACGGCGCGCCCCGGCCACGCGACCGAACTCGCTCACGAACTGCCCGAAGACGCCCTCGTTTTGTCGCTCGGCGGTGACGGCACCCTTCACGAGATTGCCGCCGCTTGTTTGTACACGGAGCGCACGATCGGGATTATTCCCGCCGGTTCGGGCGACGACTTCGCCCACGCGCTGGGTATCTCCAGGACCGACCCGGTTGCCGCCTTAGGCGTCGTCAAGGCAGGTCATCGGCACCTGTTCGACACAGGTCTTGTCAACGGTCACGTGTTCGTCAACGCGTTCGGCGTCGGCTTCGACGCCGACGTGGCCTACGGCGTCAGAGAAGCGCCCCTCGTGTTAAGAGAGCGTGGGGCTTACCTGTACACCGTCTTGGCTAGGTTGGGCCGCTTGCAAAACGTGCCGGTCGTCGTCACGGTCGATGGTGCAGAGGTTTTTAGAGGCGCGGCCCTGCTCGTGGCGGTTCAGAACGGCGAGCGAACCGGCGGCAGTTTTCGCTTCGCTCCCCACGCCGTACCCGACGACGGGCTGTTGGAAATTGTCATTGCCGCCGACTTCGGGCGGTTGGGCACCCTGCGAATTTTACCCAAAGTCATGGCCGGGACCCACTTAGGCCACCCGCAAGTTTTCAGCTACCGGGGTCGCGACATTACCCTGGACTGGGCGCGGGCGCGACCCGGCCACATGGAGGGCGAGTTGCTCGAGCCCGCCAAACACTTCCGGGTTCGCGTGCAACCGGCCTCACTGCGCGTCTTTGCACCTCGGTAAAGAGGCAAATGGCTCTTGACTTCTCCCCTTTTAGGGGAGATGCCCGCAGGGCAGAGGGGTCTGCTTACAAAAAAAGCCCCGCCGAAGCGGGGCTGGTTGCTTTTCGTGAGAAGCTAAGTTCTTAGAACTCGACTTCGTAACGAATCTTGAAGGCTTGACCACCTGTCGTCGTGCCGAGGGTTTCGGCCGTGTTCAGGTAGGCACCGTAGGAGAACTCGAGGCCGTAGTAAGCCCACATAAGTTCGTAACCGGTGGTGGTTTGGACACCCGTGCCGGCCTCGTCGTTGTCGGAGATGTTGGTCGCCGAATCGCCGACAAACCCGGGCGGGGTGTAGCTGCCGCTGACGTTCTCACCCGTGTAGTAACCGTAACGAGCCGTGAACACGCTGTTGTTGAACAAAAACTCGTTCAAGGTCACACCGACGCTGAATTGGAGTTCGTTGGCGGTGTAGTCGGGCTGTTGAACACCGTCCGCACCGACATCGGTGTGCATAGTGTTGCGGTAGTTTACAACCGCCGCAAGGCTGGGCTGCAAGAAGATGTTGATTGGCTGCGTCACGAGACCCGTACCGACCCGGAGGGTGGTGGTGTCGTCGTTGAATACAGCGTCGTCAACTTCTTCGCGGATGTTGGAGCCGTAAGCCACGTAAGGCGTCAGTGTCAGGAAACCGAGGTCGAAGGTGTACTCGGCGTCTACATCGAGTGATGTGAGCGCGAACTCCGCGTTGCCGATGGTGTAGCGAACCTCGAAGGTGAGGCCCGGCAGCAGTGCGTTGTCGGCCGTGCCGTCGTGACGGACGCCGAAACCGAAGCCGGTCACGTAGCCGTTGTTGTCACGCTCGGCGTCGCCCACGTCGAGAACGAGGTCGCCGTTGACGGTGGTGTTCTCATAAAAGCCGAAGACTTCGACGGCGCGGAACACTTCCACACCTGCCGACACGCCGAACGACACGACGTCGCCGTCGTTGTCGGTCGAGTAGCTGTCGAAGTAACCGTCGACCACGACGAAGAACAGTTGCAAGCCGGCCGACACTTTGAAACCGGTTTGGTCCACGTCGAACACGTAGTTGGCGTCGTCGTTGATACCGAACCAGTTGTCGGGAATGGTGCGGTAGTTGACTTGGATGTCATCGAGCAGCGGAATCGAGTCGGTGTCGACGTCGGCAATCGCATAGAACAGCGAGGCGTCGATGCCGACCGTGGTGGCGGGCAGGTTCGGAGAATCTGCCGTGATGCTGCCGCTGCTGTTGGCGTATTCGAAGCTGACGCTGAGGATGCTGACCCCGACGGTGCCGTCGACGCCGTAAACGGTGAGGTTTTGGTTGTCACCGGCCGCGTCGGCGTTGTCACCGGCGTTGTTCGACACTTGCGCGAACGAGAAGCCGCCCGTAAGAGTCAAGAACCCTTCTGAGAGAGGCGTCAGGGTGCCGCGGATACCGCGGTAGTAGGCGTTGGGAAAGCCGTAGTCGACGTCGTTGACCGTGATTTCATAGTCGCTTACGGAACCGCCGGTGATGGTCAGCTCAGGCTGTAAGAAAGCCAAAAAGTCCGGCGTTCCCACGTTGGCGACGAAGCCGATACCCATGTAGTCGGCGTCCATGATGTACGGGGTGAAAATGGCCTCGGGGCTCTCGCCGAACTGGAAAGTCAGCGGGAACTCGCCGATGCCGACGAAGGTCTTGAGGTTGGTGACGTTGAAAACGTAGCCGGAGAAAAGCCCCGTGCCGTCGGAGTTGCCGGCCAGGTTGTAGGCTTGTTTCAGGTCGAGGGTGATAACGCCCTCAAACTCGTTGAAGGGGCCGACGCCCATGCTCTCGACACCAAAACCGAAGTTCAGGGTCAGCGAGGGGCTGAGTTCACCCGACGTGTTGTCGATGTCGGCGATGTCCTGGGCACGCTCGCCGTCTTCGTCGGTGCCGCCGTCGTCGTCGAAGTCGTTGTCACCCGTGGAAAAGGGCGAAGCGCCTTCTTCGGCAAACTGCGTCGCGATGATAGCGCGCTCGTTGTTCAAACCCCAGATGCGGTCAACGTCGAAGGCGACATTGGCACCGCTGAGGCGGCTCACGTTGTACTCGAGGGCCAAAGTACCCGAAAAGGTCACTTGGGTTTCCTCTAAGCTCGTAACGCGGCCCTCTAAGTCGTCCAAACGGGCGTTCTGGTCGCTGTCGGAAGCTTCCAGCGCGGCCACGCGGTCACGCAGGGCGACCTGGTCGCGGCGAAGCAAGATGACGAACTCGCGCAGGTTGGCGATGTCGTTGGCGTTGCGGTCGACTTGCGACAGGTCGGGAAACTCGATGTCGCCGCCCGCGTTGTCGATGGCCTCGTTGAGGAGCGCCAACAGGTCGTTGATGTCGCGAATCGCGTCGGCGTTCTGGCGCGAGCGAGCGTCGGCGGCGCGCGCCAACTCTTCGGCGGCGGCGGCTTGCGCGGCGGCCGTGTCGGCGGCGGTGCGTGCGGCGGCGATTTGGTTGAGAAGGTCTTGGAGCACGGCCGGGTCGAGCCCGCTCATGTCCATGCCTTCCAACGCGTCCAAACGCATCGAGTTGGACATTACGTCGTCACTCAGTGCGGCGACTTGGCCCTCGACGGCGCTCAAGCGCACGCCCTGCGCCGCGACGTCGGAGGCAAGCTCCTGGAGCGCGTTGCGCAGCGAGGCGATGTCGGCGTCACTCATGGCGCGCATGGCGTCCATGTTTTGCTGAATGACGTCTAGGAGTCGGCTCACCACGAGCGCCGCTTGGTAACGGGTAAAGCTTTCGTTACCGCGGAAGGTCCCGTCGGGAAAGCCGATGACTATGCCTAAGTCTGCAATGCGCGAGACGGCTTCGCCGGCCCAGTGGCCCGCCGGAATGTCCGGGAAGGCTTCCTGTGCCATAGCGCCCGACAGCGTCAGTGCAGCTAGGACGGTAAACAACATTTTTTTCATAGAATCCCCTTGAATCTTGGTTTGTTTTCAGCGTCGGCAAGCGGTGGAGAAAAGGTTGCCTGAGTTGCCGTGTTTCCTCAAGCTTAGGTAGACATTGACCTGCCGGGACCTGACAGCCGCTCCTAGCCGGTTCAAGGTGTTGTCACCTCCTTCCGGTGCGACTACGAGAGCACACAAATCCAGTTCAGAGTATTTCACATCCCTATCTTGTTGTCAATGTGTATGAAGAGTGGGTGAGAGTTAAATTCCCCTCAGTAAGCCCGAACCGTCACGGCGACGAAGGCCCGGTTTCACTGCTTTCTCACCGAAAACGCAGCTTTGTGAGAGCCGGCCTTACCGGACGGCTCGGTGCGGTTGAGGTGTTCCGGTTGAGGTGTTCGGGTAGGTACGTTAGGGTTGGAGACATGCGGTACTACGTGGTGGCGGTGGGTGGGCTCAAACGAGAATTTTATGCCGACGGGGTCGCGTTGTATACCAAACGTCTGCAGGCTTTCAGCAGGGTCGAAGTAGCCGAGGTCAAAGAAAGCAAGGTGCGCGACCCCGAAGAAGCCAAGAAGCTCGAGAGTGCCGCACTGCTCCGCGCCGCCCAAGGTTACGCCGCCCAAGGCTACAAGGTCGCGCTCGACGAGGGCGGCAAACTTTTCAGCTCGGCAGCACTTGCCGAGCACGTTGCGGGGCTCGAGCTGCGCGGCGTCAGTTCTTTAAGCCTGCTTCTGGGCGGCGCGGCGGGCCACAGCGCCGCCCTCAAACAACAGGTCGACGACGTCTGGAGCCTGTCGCCGCTGACACTTCCGCACGACCTCGCGCGGCTCGTACTCTTAGAACAGCTCTACCGCGCCGAGACCATCCGGGCGGGGCACCCGTACCACCGGGAGTAAAAACCGTAAAGTCTTTGCTCCCCGCGCCCCCGCCCCTTTTTATTCCGTCGGCGCGCCGCTCAAGGCCCACTGGGCGTAGGCGTCGACAAAGCTGAAAGTCGCGTCGCCCCCGCCCTGGGCGAGAAAGTAGTTCAGGAAGTCGCGCACGTCTTGGGCGGTACTCCCCAGAAACAGCTCTCCGCCGCCAAAACCCGCAAAGCGACCCGTGTCCAGTTCGGGCAAAGCCGCGTCTGCCGCGTCGGCGTTGGCGCGCAGCTCGGCGAGCAGCGTTGCCAACAAGACGTCGTCGCCCTCGTTCAGGTCACCGCGGGTATACAGCGCCGTTTCCGACTCCAGGGCGAGCATGGTGATGTTTTGGCCCAGGAGACGCCGCAGCAAGTCGGGTTGACCGCTCACCTCAAACACGACCTCGGCCGCGGCGCTGCGGTCTTCGCTCGCCGTCGCGCTCAGTGTGACGGTGTAGGTGCCCGCCGCCAAGTCGACGGGCAGGTCGAGGCCCAAGCTGTCGACCACGTAGCCGATGGCGTTGGTCGGGACATCTATGTCGCGGCTCTGCTCGGCCACGACCGTGTCACCCATTTTCAGGGCGACGTTGACGCTCACCCGGTTGGGCAACTCCACCCCCGAGGTGTAAAGCTCGAACGACGGGTAAACGCGGTCGCCGGGGTGAAAGGGGGCGGCGGCTATGCCGGTAGGACCCAACCCCACCCTGGCCGAGTCACTTATCTCTAAGGGCGGCAGCGGCGCGCGCAAGACCTCGAGCCTGGCTTGGGCGGCGTCGACGTAAGCGGCGTCGGGACCGCCCGGGTTGCCGTCCAAAAAGCGTTCCAGCGCCTTGGCGGCGTTCTCGCGGCGTCCTTCTTGTTCGTAAAGTCTGGCGAGTGGGTAGTAAATGCCCGGTTGCCGCGGGTAAAGGCGCAGGGCGTTTTCTAAGTCCTCGACCGCCGCGTCGTCGACCTCGGGGTCCAGGGCCAGGGCCTCGTCGTAGGCGTCCAGCGCCTCTTCGACGCGCCCCTGCACCACCTGCGCCAAACCCAGGTTGTAAAGGGCGATGTACTGGTCGGGGGCGAGCGTGAGAGCGCGCGTCGAGGCCGCCTCGCTCTGCTCCAGCAAACCGAGCAGGTAGTAAGACCAGCCGAGATTGGTCCAGTAGAGGTCGTTGTCGGGCTCGAGCCGCGTCGCCACGGCCAAGGCCTGGGCGGCGGCGAGCGGTTCCTCCTCGTCGAAAGCGATAAACGACAAACGCTCGAACGGGTAAACGAAGTCCGGCGCCAGGCGTGTCAGCCTGGTCAGCGCGGCTTTCTCCTGTTCTAAGTCACCCCCGTCTTGAGCGACGAGGCCGGCCGTGAGGAGCGAGGCGAAGCTGTCCGCCTGAACCAGACTCGTTAAATCCTCGGCCGCCAGACCTCGTGAGGCCCGAAACGCCGCCCGGGCGGCGCGCCCGAAGCTGTAAGCAGGTTCAGTCTCGCCCGCGTCGGCGCCCGTATCGGCAACCGCGTCGAAAGTGGCGGCGGCGAGGGCGTCTTGCCGGTCGCTGGCGTACAGGGTCGCCAGCCAGGTTTGCGCGACGGGCAACTCGGTTTGCTCGGCGAACGCTTGAAAATAGCGAATCGAGATGGCTTCGTCGAGCGGCGCGACGCCCAGGGACAAGGTTGCCAGACGGCCGGCTCGAGCCGCACTGTTCACCTTTGCATCTACCTCTGCACCCACCCGCGCGGCGTCGATGTCCTGCAGCAAGGCTTCAACTCGACCCACGAGGGCGGCCTCAGCGGTTGGAGAAAAGCTTTCCGGGTCCGGAACGGCCGGGACCCCAGAATCCGAATCGGACTCCGTGGTTTCCCCGTCTTGCGGAGCGGGTTCCGGAGTCGCCTCCTCCAAAACCGTCCGCGCCTCCTCGACAAAGCCCGCGCCGACCAAGGCGACGGCGCGCACGTAGTCGCCGTAGGGGCCGGAGAGGTCAACGTCCAGGTCGGTCTCAGGCAACGCCACACCGAGCCGCGCGGCCAACACGGTCACAGTTTTCCGAACCAGCAGGCTCGGCTCGGCGGCGGGCGCGCTCACCGCAAAGGTGCGGGCGACGCCTTCGTGCAGATAGAACACGCGCGCCGTAGCCCCGTCCTCTTCAAAACTGAGGGTTCCGGTGACGACGTTGTCCGCACCCAAAACCTCTTGCAACAAGCGTACACCCCGCGCCGAAGCCAGAGCGTCCTGACCGAGGAAGTCGGTCAGGTTGACGAAGCCGTCGCCGACCGCGACGGGCGGCACGAGCGACGGGGCCACGTCCGGGCCGACAGTCTCGAGCACGGCGTCGAACGCTTGCGCCACCCGGTCGGCGACCGCCACCCCGAGCAACACGTCTTGCGAGTCCAGCGGGTAAACCACCAGGGTTTCAGCCCATCCCACAGCCCATCCCAAAGGCAAAAAGAGCAGCACCAGAACCAACAAACGTCGCATGAAAACCTCCAAAAAGTAACCTCAGGCTAGCACGCGCCAGGTGAGAGGCGGTGTAAAAAGCTCGTCGGGCAAAAGCCGCTGACCCGGCGAGCGCAAAGTGGTTTCGGTAGGAGTTGGCGCGTCCAGCGGCGCGCCGCTGGACAGCGTGACAAAGGCATTTAGAGCAGGCTCGAGCACGGGGCAACCCCAGGACGCGGCCGAGCCCCTAACTGTCCAGCAGGTCTTCAAACTCCTCCAACAGCGTTGCCGCCACCTTGCTGCTGCGGGCGACGACCAAAATAGTGTTCTGCCCGGCGACCGTCCCGACGATGTCCTCGCGCTCCAACTTGTCGATGACGTAAGAAATACCGCTGGCGTGGCCTTCGTCGGTGTTGATGACGATGACGTTTTCGCCGCGGCCCAGGTCGCGCACGAACAGTTTGAAGCGCTGCCCGAGTTCGCCCATCACGTCTTCTTGGGCGGCCAGGGGCGTCGAGCGATAGCGGTGTTGACCGTCGCCCGCCGGAATGCGCACCAGCCGCAGTTCGTTGACGTCCCGGCTGATGGTCGCTTGGGTTACCCGGATGCCGCGGTCGCCCAAGTGTTTGGCGATTTCGGCCTGGGTGGCAATAAACTCGGTTTCGACGAGGTCTTCGATAAGGCGTTGGCGGTATTCTTTACTCGGCATAATTATTCATTTAAGCACAGTCCTAAGGGGCTTGCAACTGCCGGTGCATACTCCGGTATTAGCTCGAGCATACACCCTCTAAGACAAGCGCTTTCTCAGGATGGCGACCACTCTGTCCAACAACCTGTCGGCAACTTCGCGCTTGGACATGAGCGGCAGCGCCTCGGCCCGGGCGTCCGGCGTGACGAAAGTGACCTCGTTGTCGCCGCCGCCAAAAGCGGTGTGCGCTTTGGCCGGGTAGTTCAAACAGATAAAGTCGAGACCTTTGCGCCGCGCCTTGTCGGCGGCGCGCTCTACGCCTTGGTGAGTTTCCATCGCGAAGCCGACCATGATTTGCTGGGCTCGAGCCTTGGCGAGTTCGCTCAAGATGTCGGGCGTTCGGACCAGGTCCAGGGTTTGCCGCTCGCCTATCTTCGCCACTTTCTCCGCGCTCGTGTGCTCGGCGCGCCAGTCGGCGACGGCGGCGCTCATCACAAGCACGTCCGCCGCGCCGAAGTGCGTACTGAGGGCGGCCAACATTTCCCCGGCGCTTTCGACCCGTTCCAACGTCGCGCCGTAGGGTGGTGGAAGGCTTACGGGACCGCTCACGAGCGTGACCTCGGCCCCCCTGGAGAGCGCCGCCGCGGCCACCGCGTAGCCCATCTTGCCACTGCTCGGGTTGCTGATAAACCGGACCGGGTCGAGGTATTCGCGGGTCGGCCCGGCAGAAACCAAGACGCGCTTGCCGGAAAAATCTTGGGGTTTGAACAGGTCGGGCAAGGCCGCGACAATTTCTTCGGGCTCGGCCATGCGGCCCACGCCCGCACCTTCGTCTTTGGCGGCGAGCGAACCGTACACCGGGCCGACAAAGGCGTGCCCGTCCGCCCGCAGCGTTGCGACGTTGCGGGCCACCGCCCCGTGCGCCCACATCGCGGTGTTCATGGCGGGCACCCACACCACGCGGGGAACGCCGCTGACAACGAGCGCCGAAACCGGGTCGTCGGCGCGGCCCGTCGCGGCGCTCGAGAGGGCGTCCGCGGTCGCGGGCGCGACGAGGAGCACGTCGGCCCAGTGCGCAAGTTCTAAGTGACGGGCGCGCCCGTCCGGCGCAAACCACGCCGCCCGGTCAAACACCGGTGACCCGGCGGCAACCGCCAGCGACAACGGCGTCACAAACTGGTAAGCGTCTTCAGTGGCGGCCGCGCACACCGCGTGACCGGCCTCACGAAACCGTCGCAGCAGCGCGGGTGTCTTGAGGGCGGCCACGCCCCCCGTGGCGGCGACGACGATGTTCATTGTCAGGAGTTCATTTCAGGGGTTCGTTAGACAGTTAAAAAGCTCTAGTCGTCTTCGTCTTTGTTGTAGGACACGCTGTAGGCAGCCGAATCCAAGCGGCGGTCGCGGTCGACGGTTTGCTTGAGTTCGTCCTGACTCGGCAACTCGTCGCCCCAGGTAATAGACTTGCCGAGCACGAGTTCTTTGAGCGCCAGTGTCACCGTGTTGCGCGTTTTGGGAGATTCTTCGTGGCTGAGCAGGGTGGGAATCCCGTTCTTGATCTGCGCCGCGCGGCGAGCGGCAATCATCGACAGGCGATAACGCGAGTCGGTTAGTTCCAACAGTTTGTCGAATCCATCTTGAGCCATGACAGCCTCCTTCAAAGCAGTCCACTATACGCTATCAACAGAAAAAACAAGGTAAAGCGCAAAAACCGGCCTGCTCCCGACTGTTTCTAAAGGTTTGTAAAAGCGCTGCACGCCGAATTTTTCTTGACGAGCGTTGGGTGACCCTGAAGCCCACAACCCTTAGCTTTTTCACTTGATTGAGACAAATTGGTCTTGACCTTACCTGCCTTTTTAGGGAAGGTGGCCCTGTGAGCCAGTGGGGTCTGCTTCTGAACTTGCGCATTTGTACGTCTCAATCGCTCTTGGAACCGCTGCCTCAAGCCCGGACGCGGCGCAAGGCACTGGACGTTACCTACTCAACCCGACGTCGGCAGCCAACACCAGCACCGCTCCCGCGACCACGAACACCGCGGAAGGCCCGGGTTTGCCAGGCGTTGAACAAGTTAGACATGAAGGCCCTTTCCCAACGGTTCGGTTTGAGACCAAGGACTTGAGACCAGTGAGTTGAGACCAAGGAGCCGCGTTCAGTGTGACAGTACGAAAGTCTCGAGCCCCGCAAACCGCTCACTCAACAAATGGGCGAGCGCACTCAGGCCCCACACTTCGGAGCGGGTGTGCCCGACCGTCACGACGCCCATGCCCGTCTCCAGCACCGCTTTTTCGGCGTGAGGACGCCACTGGCCGGTCACGTAGAGGCCCACGCCCCGGTCGCGGGCCTCGAGCAGCAGCTTTTCGTTCATCGCGCCGACGACGGCGACGCGGGTGACGGGTCCGCCGCCCGGGTGGGTGCGCTCGAGGCCGCCGAACACTTCGGCGACCTGTGCGGAGGCTGCCGCGAACGAGGTTTCTTCTACCCCGCCCACCATGCCGATGCGCCGACCGTCCCTGTAACCGAGTTCTTCGACGCCCTGCAGCGAGAGCGCCGCCGCCAAACGCGGGTTGTAACCGAGCGTCAGTGTGTCGTCGAAGGGCAGGTGATAGGCCAGCACGCCCACGCCTGCGAGCAAGCCCGGGTCGAAGTGCCAGGGTCGGTGTAAGAAAAGGGCATCGAGGTCGCTCGCCTCGGCCCAGGCGTAGAGCTTGGGATTAGGCTCCACGGCCAACCCCAGACGTTTTATGTCACGTTCGCTCGGACGGTAAACGCCGTTCGTGTCGTCGGGATAGTTTTCTGTTGCAAAGTAACGGTTCAGAAAAATAACGAGGCTGTCTAGGCTGGGCATTGCTCAGTATCCAACCCGACGCTACCCGCGCACCTCGCTCAAGCTCACGGTTTGGTTGGTTCGGACCGGCCTAGACTGAGCTTGTGGAACCCGTGAATACCTGGCAGGCGCGACTCGAGGATTTGGACACGCCTGCTATGCAACCCCTGAGCGCGTTCGTAGACACGTTACGCAGCGCGCGGAGCGAGGCCGTCCCCTACCCCGACCCTCAGGACGCCGGGGCAAAAGCCCAAGTTCTTTTGCTGCTCGAGGCCCCCGGACGGAGCGCGGTCGCGTCCGGCTTCGTGTCCCTAGACAACCCGGACGGCACCGCCCGCAACCTCTCCGGCATCTTGAGCGAGACCGGTTTAGCCCGCAGCGAAATCATCGTCTGGAACATCGTCCCCTGGTACATCGGCACGGACAAAAAGATTCGCGCGGCGACTCGGCAGGATATTACGGAAGGCTTGACGTACTTAAGGGACTTTTTAGACCTGCTGCCAGGGCTCGGCACGGTTGTGATGATGGGTAGAAAAGCGCAGCAGGCGCGAGGGTTTCTCGAGACCACCCGCCCCGACCTGCGGCTGCTCGAGACTTTTCACCCCAGCAACCAGGCGCTGACGTTTGACAAGAGCAGACGCGTCCACATCGCGGAGACGCTTTCTGAGGCCGGTGAATTGCTGGCCGAAGATTAGGCCATCGTCTCCGATTGCCTTTGCAAAAGCTCGAGATAAGCTCTCGGGCGAAGGTGGAGTTTTGGCTGTGTTCAGGCCCGGTCTGACGAACCCGGCTCGAGCCGATAGGGAAACAACAGGTCGACGTCCAGAGTCCAGCCCGGTACGGCCGCTTCTGCCCCAGCCCGCTCGCCGCGGCGGTAGCGCTGCGGGCGTTTCAGCGCGTCCGCGTGGTAGGCCCGCACCACGTCGTTGCTCAGCACGTCCACGTCCCACACGACGAGCGTACCCGCGCTGAAGTAGTCGGCGCGCTTGTCACCCATCGCCCGTTCGGCTGTCATACCGTAGTCGTTTTCGCCGCGCACCTCCGCGGCAAAAACGGGTGCGCCCTCCAAAAATTTCATGCCGGTGGGTTGACCTGTGTAAAACGCAGCGTCCGGGCTGAAGGACTTGCGGTTCGGCAACTCAACGACGAAGCCGGTGTTGTCGGCGACGGCGTAACCCTTGCGGGTGCGGCGGGCGTACTCACGTAAACCGGCATAAATTTCGCTGGCGGCGTAGCTCGGCAAAAACCCGGTGGGCGATATGCGCATGATTGTACCCGCTACGAGTTCGGCTTTTTCGCCGCCGACTTCGTAAAGGTCGTCTATCGTCGCCGCTCGAGTGTCCGCCACGCTTTACTCCTAAAATCCTAGTCTTAAAACGTTAGCACGCGCGCCCTGTATGCTTTAAGCCATGAAGCTCACCTGGTACGGCCACGCCACCTTTTATGTAGAAGCCCAGGACGGCACGACAATCGCCACCGACCCGCACAACCCGGCGACCTCGGGCTACGCGCCCTATACAAAACCCGCCGACATCGTGGTGATTTCCTCGAGCACGGACGACTTTCACAACAACGAGTCTCTGATACCGGGCGAGCACGTGCTGGTGAACGCCCTCGAGCTGGCTCAATCCAGCGGGAGTCGCACCGAAAAGGGGATTACCTTCGAGGCCGTCGAAGCCCTGGAGAACACCGCCCACCGCGGCGGCCATCCCGACCAGAACGGGATGTACCGGTTTGAGGTGGACGGCGTCACTGTCGGCCACATGGGCGACATGGGCAACGCGCTGAGCGAGACGCAGCTCGAGTTCTTCCGCGGCCTCGACGTGCTTTTAGCGCTCGCGGGCGGTTATCCGGTCATCGGTTTGGACAGTCTCAAAATGATGATTGACGAGGTGAAACCCAAACTCGTCGTGCCGATGCACTTCCAAACGCTGCGCCTGAAAACCAACGACGCGCTGTGGCTGGGCGACTTTTTAAGCCTTTTCGACAAGAGCGACATCGACTTCGCTTGCGACGACACGGTGACGCTGAACAAAGAGGTCTTGCCGGAGGAGACTCGAGTGCTCGTTTTGGACCACGTTTGAAGGCTGAGCCCCGACGAGCACTCGGTCTCATATACTCGATATACTCGGCTCATGTCTGCTCCACAGACCATCACCGTTCGGCCTGTCGACGCCAACAACTGGCGAAGCGTGTGCGCGCTTCGAGTGAGCGAGACACAACGCGCCTTTGTCGCCGAGCCGAGCTACTACCTCGCGCTGTGCTGCTACGACACGTGGAACCCTTTGGCTATCTACTTAGACAACACGGTCGTCGGTTTCATGATGTGGGGCATCGACGACGACGGAAGTTGTTGGCTGGGCGGTATTCTCATCGACCAAAAACATCAAAATAAAGGCTACGGGCGGAAAGCAGTACGAGAAGCCGTCACTGTTCTCTCCGAACAAACCGGGGCTACGGGGTTCGCGCTTTCTTACCAACCGGCCAACGCCACCGCTCGGCATCTTTACGGGTCTATGGGTTTTGTGGAGACAGGCGAACAAGAAGACGACGAAGCCGTCGCCAGGCTGACCCTCGGCAGTTCCCCGAACTTTACTCCATGAGCGGCAACTCAACGTCGTAAGCGTCCCAGTTGTCTTTCAGCCAAGCGTGGTCGGGGTCGTCGACCGGCGGCGTGGCGCGTTTCTCACCCACGAGCTTGCCCGCGAGGTAGTTTAAAAAGTACATCGTGCTCCCCGGACTCGCCGCGACCGGGTGGTAACCCTGGGTGACGAGTACCAGGTCGTCGTCCTCAACCCTGAAAACCTCTGCGAACTCGGTCTCGGGGCTGTAGTTGTGGTGGAGGCCGAAGCCGCCCGGTTTGTCGAACCTGAAGTGGTAGGTTTCCTCCAGGTAAGGGCTGTTCAAGACTTCGTCGTGCCGGTGCGGCGGCCAGCCCGACCACATGCCGCCGGGCACATAAACCTCGAATAGGATAAGGCGTTCGGCGGGCAAGGGGTGCGACAGGATGTGGTGGACCTCGCGCACCGCCGCGCCGCCGCCGCGCACCTCGACGCGCATTTCGGCAGGTTCAAACAGGCGCAGCGGGTACTTGCCTTCGGCGGGCGCGGTGCCGACGGCAAACTCGAAACCTGAGCCGGCTTGGACCTCGAGCGCACAACCCGGCGGCATGTAAAGAACGTGCGGCTTCTCTTCAAACACGCTTTCCCGCGCAACGTCGAAGGTCTGGCCCTCTACTTTGAGGCTCGCTTTACCCGCCAAAGGTACGAGCGCCGCCTCACTACCACCGGTATCAAAACTGTACGTTTCGCCCGCCTCAAGGTTGACAGCCTGATAGCCCAAGTAATCCCAACCGACGGCCTGCGGTCGAACATCGAATTTGAGGCGGTTTTTTGCGGGCTTCAGGTGATGGTCGTTCGTCATGGTTCGCTCTCCCCTTCAGTTTAAGAATCCCCGCTCGAGTGAGCCGGTAGCTCGTAGTGAGTGGCTTGACAGAATAACCACCTACCACAAGCTACGAGCCACAAACCTAAAGCCGCTGCGTTTGGCCGGTTTTTAGGGCGCGGCCGGCCGCCTCAGCCAACACAAGGGCGCGCTCGCCCTCTGCACCCGAGACTTCCGGCTCGGCTTCGCCTCGCACCACTTTAACGAAGTGCTCGAGTTCCGCCCGGTAAGCGTCTTGATAGCGCTCGAGGAAAAAGTGCAGCGGCTTTCCGCTCACGACGCCGTTCGCACTGCTTTTGACGAGCGTGTTTTCCAGCACGTTCCCCACTTGCAACATCCCGCCGGACCCGTGAACCTCGACGCGCTGGTCGTAGCCGTACGACGCGCGGCGGCTGTTGGTGATGACCGCGAGCGCGCCGCTCGCGAACTTCAAGGTCACAACCGCCGTGTCGATGTCGCCCGCCGCGGCAACGTCTGAACTGACGAGGCTCGAGCCGCTGGCGCTTACCTCGAGGGGCGTTTCGCCGACGAGCCAGCAAGCCATGTCCAGGTCGTGAATCGTCATGTCTTTGAACAAGCCGCCGGAAACCTCAAGGTAACTCGCACTCGGTGGACCGGGGTCGCGCGAGGTGATTTGCACGAGTTCGGGCGTACCGACGTCGCCCGCCGCGAGCGCCGTTTTAAGCGCCCGAAAGTGTTTGTCGAAGCGGCGGTTGAAGCCGACGAATATTTTGGCCCCGTGTTCGTCTACAACTTGCAAACAGCGCTGCACCCGCGCTGCGCTCAAGTCTATCGGCTTTTCGCAAAAAATCGTCTTGCCGGAGCGCGCCCCCGCTTCTACAAGGTCGGCGTGCGTGTCGGTCGCCGAGCCGATGAGGACGGCGGGAATTTTGGCGTCGGCGAACACCTCCGCGGCCGTGGCAACCCGCGCGCCGTACTGCGCGGCCAACGCCTCGGCGGCAGGAGCGTACACGTCCACGACGGCCGCCAACCGGGTCTGCGGGTGAAGTGCGATGTTGGCCGCGTGAACCTTGCCGATGCGGCCGGCGCCGAACAGGGCAACGGAAACCATAAACCTCCTAAGCTCGAGGCGCAAGTTGCGCCTGCTTGGCTCGAGCGCCTTCTAGCCTAAAATGTAAACGAGTGTAACGCTCCGCTGTGCGCGCGGCAACAGCCACCGGGAGGACGGAGCCACGAGCAGTGTAGCTGCAAACCTGACCTTAGCACTCCGGTTGTGACTGGAGTTCTCACAAACGCTTCAAGCCGAAAAACAACCTTGGCGGGTCGACTTCACGGGTGCCCGGACCACCCTCGAGCCGCCGAGTGGTTTAATGGGGTCGTGAAACAAAATCGGCTCGGCACGTCCGACCTGTGGGTGAGCGAAATCGGCTTCGGCTGTATGTCTTTGGGGCCGGACCGGGCGGCGGGCGTTGAGTTGCTGGAGCGCGCTTTCGACCTGGGCGTCACCTTTTTCGACACCGCCGACTTGTACGACCACGGCGAGAACGAGGTGCTGGTGGGCACGGCTTTGGCGGCGGTGCGCGACCGGGTCGTCATCGCCACCAAGGTCGGCAACCGCTGGAACCCGGACGGCGATTGGCGTTGGGACCCCTCGAGCGCCTGGATCAAAGAAGCCGTGCAGCGCAGTTTGAAACGTCTGCAAACCGACTACATCGACCTGTACCAACTTCACGGCGGCACCCTGGACGACCCCCTGGACGAGACCGTCCAAACGTTCGAAGACCTCAAACGGGCGGGGCTTATTCGCGCTTACGGCATCTCGTCGATTCGCCCGCAGGTGATTCGTGCCTGGTTGGAGCGTGCCGACCCGGCGAGTGTGATGATGCAGTACAGCCTTTTGGACCGCCGTCCCGAAGAAGAGGCCTTGGGCTTGCTGCACGACGCCTCGGTCGGCGTTATCGCCCGCGGCCCGGTCGCCAAGGGCCTGCTCGCGGACAAAACCGCCGCCGGGTATTTACAGCGCAGCCGGGAAGAGGTGGCCGCGGTGCAGCGGGGTTTGGAAACTTTTGCCCGCCCGGGACGCAGCAACGCCCAACTCGCCCTGCGCTACACCCTCGCCGCCGAGGGCGTAGCGAGCGCTGTTCCGGGTGCGAGTAGTCTAAAGCAGTTGGAGGAAAACGTAGCCGCCGCCGCCGCACCGCCCCCGACGCTGGCGGAACTGGCAAGTCTCCGGCAACTCGCCAAAGCCGAACGTTACGAGAAGTACCGCTAAAGATAAAGCCTCACCCCTGCGGCAAAAGACCGGGGCAAGAAGCAGTCGCGGCTCTTTTCTTGCAGAAAAATCCAGGGTTCAAAAGACTGGGGTTCAAAAGACTACAGAACTCAAAAACCTGGAAAAACCGGGGCTCCTGCACCGCTCGGTCCGCCCCGTGATAGGCTTCGTGCACGATGACGAAACGCCTTCGATTGGGCGAAAAATTGGGCTACGGGGTAGCCGACGTGGGCGCTTCGCTGACCTTCGTCGCGGTCAACACCTGGCTGCTTTATTTTCTGGTCAACATCGTCGGTTTGGAGCCGCTTGCGGCGGGCGTCGTTTTTGTCGTGGGCCGCGTGCTCGACGCCGGCCTCGACCCGCTGATGGGCGTCCTGTCCGACCGGCTCAAGGGGCGGTTCAAGCGCAAGCGGTTTATCCGTTGGGGCGCGCTGCCGCTGGGCATCAGCTTTGCGCTGCTATGGTTGGTGCCGGACGGTTCGCAACTTCTGAAGTTCGCGTTTGCGCTGGTGCTGTTTATGCTTTTTTCGACGCTGTTCACCGTCGTCCAGGTGCCCTACATGGCGCTCACGCCGGAAATCGCCGCCGACTACGACGAGCGCACCAGCCTGACGAGTTTTCGCATGGGGTTCGGCACGTTCGCCTCGATGCTCGCTTTTGTAGTCCCGCCGTTGGTCGTGTCGGCGTTCAGCCAGGGACCGGACTTGGCGCAGAGCGCGCCGCTCGGCTGGTTCGTCACGGGGGCGCTGTTCGGGGGCATAGCGAGCGCAGCTTACCTGACGATGACCGCCACCGTCGGCGAGCCCGCACCCAAGTCGCAACGTCCGGAAAGCGTGGGCGCGTCTTTCTGGGCCGAGGCTCGAGCCGCTTTCGCCATCCACGGCTTTCGCGAAATTTTCACCCTTTTTATGGTCGTGACAACCGGCATCATGATTTTGAACTCTGTTTTGCCGTTTTACTTGGAATCCAGCTTGCGGTTGAGCGCCGACGCGCAGCCGCTCGTTTTGGGCACGCTGTTCGGGGTCGCCATCGCCGCTTTTCCTTTTTGGAACCTGGTGGCAGCCAGGTTCGGCAAGCGCTTCTCCCTCGTGGCGGGGTTGCTGCTGCTGAGCGCCGGCACCTTGGCGCTCGTGCTGTTTTCGCCGCCGGGGCGCGTGTCTTTTTACCTGCTCGCCACGAGCGCGCTCGCGGGGGTCGGGTTTTCCGCGGTGACGCTGTTTCCCTGGGCGATGCTGCCCGACGTCGTCGAGTTCGACGAACTCGCCAGCGGGCGACGGCGCGAGGGCACGGTGTACGCGCTCTTTACCTTCGGGCAAAAGTTGGCGGGTTCGGTGGGCGTTTTTTCGAACGCGCTGGTCGCTTCGCTGTTCGGCTACCAGCAAGGCGTCGCGCTGCAAAGTCCGGCGACCGCAAGAGCCCTACAAACGATGGCGGGGCCGGTGGCGGCGGGGGTTTTTCTGCTGGCGATTTTTTTCGTGCTGCGCTTTCCCATTACCAAGGCGAGCTACGAAGAAACGGTGCGGCGCTTGAAAAACGCCTCGAGCGCGCCCAACTAGAGCGTGTTATGAACTAGCCGGAAGAGTTAAAAAAGGGGCTAAGCGTTTAAGCATGAGCATAGAGAAAGCTAAGAAATGCAGCCCAGCAAGGGTTTCAGGCAGTCGTTCATAGTCACGGGCTAAGCGCCTGAGTCGGGATGTCCAGGCAAAGGAACGCTCTACGACCCAGCGTCTGGGTAGCAAAACGAAGCCTTTCTTAGCTTCTTCGTGTTTAACAACGAAGAGCCGAATGCCTTGGCTTTTAGCCGCCTCGGCTGCGTCGTCACCTGTGTAGCCCTGGTCTACAAACGCAACCTCGACGGATTCTCCAGTTATGGTTTGAACTTGCTCGGCAAGCGCTTCAACCTGATGGCGTTCTTGTTCGTTTGCAGGTGTAACGACAAGGGCTAAGAGTAGACCCAAGGTATCGACTGCCAGATGGACTTTAGAGCCTTTCTTACGCTTGTGTCCGTCATAGCCCGCACGTTCGCCACTCTCAGGCGTACTTTGTAAGGTGCGTCCATCAAACACCGTCGCTGTTGGGTTTTCTCCTCGTCCTTTCAGCCGTCTCAGCAGGCTTCGTAGGTCGTGGGTCATCTCCTCGAACACGCCTGCTTTTAACCACCTTTGGCTTTGCTGATATACCGCTTCCCAAGGTGGGAAGTCACCAGGTAAATAGCGCCAAGGTGAGCCTGAGCGAACCATCCATCTCAAAGCATCAAACACCTCTCGTAGGTCATAACTTCGTTGTGGGGCGTCTTCTCTGATTAAGCTCAAGTACGGTGCTACAAAAGCCCATTCTTCATCGCCGACATCACTCGGATAACCTTTCCTTGTCATTCTTTAGTTTAGCGATTGAGTTCATAACACCCTCTAGACTTTTCTTGAACAGTATCAACTGAGCAGCCCTACGGCCGGTAACTACCGCTGTCCAACTGGACTTTTGCAAGAGGTTTGATAAACCGGGTGGCGTCGGCAACCTGTCGCCCCCCGGACTCGGACGCGTTTTGCGTACCGCCTCAGCAGAGGTTGTCCGCTCCTGGACTTCAGTCAACAAAAAGCGTCGGCTCGCTGAACGCCCTTGTGGGCGCTAACACCGCTTCCCGCGTGCCCGGCTGTCGAAGCGAAAACTTCCGGTGCAAAACGGTTCACCGCCGGTTGTCAAAAGCTCGGTCGTCTGCACGCAGGATTCGGAATCTCGCCGTGAGGTCGGCCCCTGTACCGTCGCCGTCCTCTTGAGGTTCGCGCCGAGTCGGCAGACCCTAACCGAGAACGGCTTCGCGCGTTTTTGCGTAGCTGTCCAGCAACCGCGCGTAGTCGGCCGCCGACAGCGCCGCCTCCCCCTCTTTTTTGATGCGTTCGGCCTCCGCGGCCAAGGCTCGCTGGCAGTGGGCGTCGTCCATTTGCGCCGCCATCTTTTGCACCGCCCTGAGCAAGTATTCCAGGGTCATCACGTCCGCCTTGCCGTAACTGCGGATGGGTCCGAACAAGCGTTCCACGAGCGGGGCCGGGTTGACCACGGGCACAACGACGCGCAGCTTGTGGTCGTCGTCGTAGCGGTAGGGTTCGGGCAAGTCGCGCTGCTCCAACAACACCAAATTATCAGCGATGCGGTCCACGCACATCATCGCCGTAAAGGGGTCGTTGATGCCCGGCGACAGGGCGCGCAGGGCGACCTCCAACAACTGGTCGAACAAAAAGTCCATGTCTTGGTCTTGAGTTCGGCCCGGCCCCAGCGCGAAGACCTCTTCTAGGTCTTTTTGCAAGTCCGCCAGCTTTTCGCCCGGGTACACTTGCGCCAGCGCGCCCCCCCGCATCACGTAGTCGCCGGGGTTCAGCAGCAGCTCGAGGACGAGGTCGTGCTCACGAGCAATTTTGAGCAGGCCGTCGTTGTCGATAATCCTCAAGTAACCCCCTTTGGAACTGAACAGCGTTTTTTGCTTGTCCGCAAAGTCGTCAGGCAGCCGCTCACCTGTTTCGCCCTGCAAACCCTGGCCCAGACTGGCGGGAAAAAGTGTTCTGTCGTCGTAACCGCTCAGGATTTTGTGCGTGAGGGCGTGGCTGACGCGCGCCAGGATGGTCGTAACCTGAACGCTTTCGGCGGTGTGGTGAATAAAGTAAACGAACGCGCCCAAGTTGACGACCGTCAGGGCGACGGCTACCGTGAGCGACAGTTGCGGCACAAAAGCGGCGCTTTGGACAAAGTCGCCGTCGCCCCGCACGGTTCGCAGCACGAGGAGCGAGTACAAAAAACTCGCCAGGAAACTGCCCAGCACGAGTTGGTTGCCGCGGTCCCGCATAAAGTTGCCCAACAAGCGCGGTCCGAACTGGGACGAGGCCATCGTCAGGACGACCATGACGATAGAAAAAGTCAGGCTCGCGACCGACAACATCGAGCCCGCGACGGTGCCGAGCATGGTTTTGGCCCCTTCGGGCTGACTTAAATAGATGAGCGGGAGTTCAAGGCTCGCGAAGTCGACGCGTTCGTCCAGGCTGAGAGTGAGCAGCGACAACAAAAACGCCCCCAAAATCATCAGGGTCGGCACAAACCAGTAGCTGGCGCGAAGATACGAGACCAGGTTGCGAAAACTCGCGCGCACCCCTAACCCCGAACCGGAACGCGGGAGCGGCGAGCGGCCGAGGTGCAGATGTATGAGGTGCAGATGTATGAGGTGCAGATGCATGAGGTGCCGACGTGTAACGCGGGCTGCGACGTGTGATAAAGTTGTGGCATAGACCTCAACGTACCCTATTCGGACAAGCAAAAAAAGTGTTGAAGGGTGAGGTCGAAACGAGCTTTTCAGGTTGGGCTCGAGCCACCAAAAAGAGCGCTTTGACGCAGTTCGGAGTCGCCGGTCACCATACTCTGAGAACAGAGTGAAAAAGTAGTGCGTGAAATGTAATACTACGAACGGTACGAAAGGGGAAATGTGTGAGACGTCTTAGTGTAGCTGTCCTGGTGGGTTCGGCCCTGCTGCTGAGCGCTTGTGGTCGGTCCGCCCAGCAGACTTTGGAAGCCGAGTTGCAAAACACGCGCGGCGAGCTTACCCAGTCGCGCGAAAAGTTGAACGAACTGGAAACCAACTTAGCCGAATCCAGGGCCGAGGCGGAAACGTTCCGTCAGCAAGCCGATATTTTGCAACGGGCGACCGTCGACCTGCCCGACATCGAAGGTGTCGAGGCGTTGCGGCTGCGCGTGAGTCAGCTCGAGAACCAGGCCGAAACCGTCACGGAAAGCCAGCGCGGTCTGGACGAAGCCCTCGCCAACGCTCGCACCGAAGTCGCGAGTCTGCGCGACAACATCAGCAACCTCAGCAACGAAAGAGCCGACTTAGAGCGCCAACTCGCCGAAGCCCAGGCCGAGGCCATTCAAGCCAGGGTCCGCGCCGAAAACGCCGACGACGTCGCCGAAACGCAAGAGGCCGCGCTCGACGTGACCAGGAGCACCGTCGAGGCCGAAGTCAACGCGCTGCAAGCGCAGCTCGAGGCGGTCGCCGAAGAACGTGACGCCGCGCTGGAACGCGTGGGCGAACAAACCAACCTGCTCGCCGACATGCGCGCTCAACTGAACGACCTGCGCGGCAACCAAGCCGAGTTGGAAGCCCAACTGCAAGCGCTGAGCGCTGAAAACGCCGCCGTCGCCCCCAACCAAGAACAGATAGCTTTTTTACAAGAGCAGCTCGACGCCCTTCAAGCCGACCTGATAACGACGCGTGAAGCGCTCCGGGAACGCCCCACCGCTACCCAGCTCAAAGTGGCCGACGACGTTATCGCCCGGTTGCGGACCGAACTGGAAACGCGCCCGTCGCAAGCCGAAATAGAGGCTTTGCAAACCCGCTTGAACGTTTTTAGCGAAAGTCCGGGTGCCACCGGCGCAGCCGATTTAGAAGCGCGTTTGTTGAGCGCTTGCACCCAACTCGGTGAAGCGTTTACCGACCCCTCGAGCCTGCCTTACTGCGACGGCTACCTGGCGCCCGCCCCGAGCAACTGAGCCGCCTCACCAGAGGAGTCCGCTGGACTCCTCTGCCCTATACGGATGGCAAAGCGCCATCCGTATTTTCTTGTTCCAACCGGGTTGGTTTGGCGGGCGTCGTCCCAAAACGGTACTGCGAGCAAGTTCAGTTCGGTAAGGGGTCCGACGGGTGCCGTGGCGGGGTTGCGAAGACAAAAAACATCGAGCCGAGCGCGGCAAGCCCGGACAACACCAAAAAACCCAGGGTGTAAGTGCCGAACCGGTCCGCAAACGCGCCCGCCAAAATCGGCCCGCTGATGGTCCCCAGCGTCACGATGATGTTTGAAAAGCCCAAAATCTGCGCGAACGACGTGCGCCCGAAATAGTCCGCGCGGAGCGACTGCATCAGCGGGCCGCGCAGCCCCCACGCCACGCCGTGGATGACCGCAAAGGCGACGACCCAGGGTAGCGTCTGTCCAAACGCCAAAATCAGCAAACCGACCGCGTGTCCGAACATCGCGCCGGTCGCCAAAAAACGCTTGTTGAAGGCGTCGCCCAAAAAGCCGCCCAGGAGCTGCCCGACCACGCTCATCGTCGTCATGACGGCGACGAGCGTCGCGGCGAGCTGCAGCGAAAACCCCAAATCCTGCTCCAAGTGCAAAACGAGGTGCGTGAGCACGGCGAACACCACCATGAGCGCGGTCGCGTGACCAAAGGAAAGCAGCCAAAACGCCCTCGTTTGCAAGGCTTCCGTGACGGTAAAGTCGCGTTTTTTTGCGGCGGGTACGCCGGAACCCGGCTCGGGTCGTACGCCGTCGGGCGCCAAGCCGTAGTCCTCGGGGCGGTTGCCGACCAAAAAAGTGAGCGGGATGCCGAGCAGCAAGACGATGACGCCCGTAAAAAACGCGGTCGAGCGCCAGCCGTTCGCGACCAGCGACCAAGCGACCAACGGCACGAGCAGGCCGCTCGAGCTAAGCCCGGTTTGCAGCAGCGCGAACGCGGTCGAGCGCCGCCGCTCGAACCACTGCGCCGCGACCGAGTTCAGCGTCAAGAACCCTGCAAAACTCGCGCCGACCGAGATGAGCGCGTAAACGAGGTAAAACGCCGTGAGCGAGTTCACTCGGCTGAACAACATCAGCGCGACCGAGAAAATGACGATGCCGACGCGCAGAATACTCCGCGCCCCGAAGCGCCCGATGAGCCAACCCTGGAGCGGCCCCAAAATCCCGCTGCCCGCTTGCTGAATCGAAAAAGCCACCGCGAACGAGGTGCGACTCCAACCGAATTCGGGCTGCATCACCGAGATGTACGCGCCGAACGACTGCAAGGTAAAGTTCGAGGTCAGAATTTGCAAGCCGAAACAAGCCGCCAGCACCCACCAGCCGTAAAAAACGTTCTCAGCCCACTGTCTCGTCCGCGCTATCGCCCCAAACACGAGTGTTTACCTTAACGCGGGCTCTACAGGAGGTGTGTCTTGTACGGCGAACCCCCCGGAAAAGTCCACCTAGAAAAGTCGACGGGGCACACCATCAACCACCCGGTTTGTCATTCCGGGCGAAGCGGAAGAATCTCGCTTTCACCGTACCTGTAGGGATTCTTTCGCTAACGCCAAGAATAACGGGTTGGGGGTCGACCCGGATGATGGGTTAGGGCTCGAGCCCTTCGTCACATGGCTCGGGGCCACAAAAGCAACTCAGTCCGGCGGGTCGTCTCGAGCCTCCAGCTTGTCGAACAGCGTCCGCAGCATCACGCGCTCGGTCACGCCCGGGAGCCAGCGGCCCAGCGCGGCGAAGAGTTTGTTGCCCGCTCCGGGAACGTAGCGCCGGCGTTTTTGCTGGACGGCGCGAACTATACCTGCGGCCAGCACCTCGGGCGGCATCCTTTTGTGTTCGCGGCGGTTGTCCGGGCTGTGCTCAGCGGCGTGCGGCGTGCGCGTCGGGCCGGGGAAAACGCTCAGGACGTGAATCCCTTGCGGGGCCAGCGCCACGCCCAAACTGCGGGCGTAAGCGGTCAGCCCGTCCTTGCTCGCCGCGTAAACCGCCGCGCCCGGATAGCCCACGAAGTGCGACAACGACAAAATGAAAACGACGCTGCTCCCGCGCACCAGCACGCCCGCGGCGAGCAACGCCCGCGTGAGCTGCAACGGCGCGCGCAAGTTTACGTCCAGCACGGTGCGCTGTACTCCTAAGTCGGAATGTTCGAACGCGCCGACGGCGTTGATGCCCGCACTGTGGACGAGGATGTCCACGGGCTCTGTTCCGAGCGTCGCCGCCAGCTCGTTCAAGTCGGCGGGGTCGGCCAAGTCCCCGAACAAAAACCGTGGTTCCACCCCCGTCTCAGCCCGGATTTTTTCCGCGACTTCGGCGGCACGCCGTTCGTCCCGGTCGATGCCGACGGTCGCCCAGCCGAGCGCGGCGTAGCTTTGCAGGAGCGCCGCCCCGATGCCGCTCGCCGCGCCCGTCACGACGACGCTCTTCACCCGCGCCTGCGTGCGGCCGCGTCGACCACAGCCGGCAAGTAACGCCCAAACGCCCGCAACGTTTTGTTTCCCAAACCCGGCGTGACCGTGTGACGTTTCGACGCGGCAGCCCGGTACACCTCCTTAGCCACTTCCTCGGCGCTCGAGAACCGTTCGACCTTGAACTTTCCGGCCGGCACACCGCTTTTTCGGTGCATCGGGGTACGAATCGCGCCGGGGTAAAAGGTCAGCACGCCGACCACGCCGCCAAGCTCGAGCCGCAAGTTCCGCGCAAAACCCGCCAGCGCCGCCTTGGTCGCGCCGTATACCGCATAGTCGGGCGCGCCCAAGTCCGCAGCGACCGAAGCAACGAACACGACCTTGCCGCCCGCACCTTTGAGCAACGGCAACAGCGCCCGCGTCAGCAAGATGGGGGCGTAAAGGTTGACCGCTAAAAGTTCCTCCACACTCAGTTCCGACTGCCGCACCGGGTCGCCGTACCAGCCGACCGCCGCGTTGTGGACGAGCAGGTCGAGGTGGTTGATGTTGTGAGCGGCCAGCCAAGCCGTAAACGTCTCGGCAACATCGGAACGCCCTAAATCGCAGCGGAGATAGGTCGCTTCAGTAAACAAAGTCTTGTCGAGGTCTTGCAGGGGTTTTCGGCCGCCGAGAACGAGGTTTGAGTCGCCGGCGTAAAGCCGCGCCAGCTCTAAACCGAGCCCGCTCGTCGCGCCGGTGATGAGGACGGTTTTCGGGGTCATGAGGGTTTACTGTACCAAACCCGAGAAACCCCCTCTTCCCCGCTTCACGACCCCTACCAACTCCCGCGCGGCTTTCCCCTTTCGGTGATGCCGGTAAGCCTTTGTTTTATAAGCTTGTCGAAGGGCGCGTGCGTAAGGACATAAAAGGTGTCGGCCTCAACCGCCTCGAAAACGGTTTTGGCGATGTCGGCGGGTTCCGTACCGCCCTCGACCAAACCGGAAATCGTGCCCGCCACGCCGACGCTTTTGGGGTCGAGCGTGCGCGGGTCGGTGCGCTCGGTACGGGCGCGGTTGCGTTCGGACGTGTGGATTTGCGTCTTAACCCAGGCCGGACACAGAACCGACACGCCGACGCTCGAGTCCGCCTCTCGCAAGTCCAGGTACAGCGTCTCGCTCAGCGCGACAACCGCGTGCTTGGTCACGCCGTAGGCGTTCATGCGGGCGTTGCTGATGAGTCCGGCAATCGAGGCCGTGTTGACGACGTGCGCTCCCTCACCGTGCGCCAACATGCGCGGCACGAACGCCTTGACGCCCCACACGACGCTCATCAGGTTGACGCCGACGACCCAGTCCCAGTCGCTCAAGCTGCTTTCCCACACCGGTTTCGGCGCGCTGCTCACGCCCGCGTTGTTAAAGAGCAGGTGAACCGGGCCGAACCTTTTTTCAGCTGCTTCGGCGAGATGTTCCACCGCCCCATAATCGCTCACGTCGGTCGGGACGCCCAGGGTGTCGGCACCTGTGGCTTTAAGTTCGGCTTCGACCGTGCTGAGGTCTTGCTCATTGATGTCGGCGAGGACGACGTTCATGCCTCGGCTTGCAGCTTCGTGCGCCAGCGCCCGCCCGATGCCGCTGCCCGCGCCCGTGACGACGGCGGTTTTGCCGGCAAAGTCTTTCACAGGCTCCTTTCTACAGACAGCCAGCCCTCGGCGGCCTCACAAAGGTTTGCAAGCAAGCCCCCAAGCGTTTCTCCCTGAGTAGCACAACCCGGCAAAGTGGGCACCTCCGCCCAATAATCGCCCTCTTCGGCCTCGTGAACGACGATGTTCGGCTTCACACTCATCCTCCTTTTGAAAGTCGGATTTCCAACAACCCGTGCAGCGTAACGACTTCAGCCGCCCGAATCCTCGGACACCTTGACCATCAGCTTGCCTGTTTTGTCGCCGGTAAACAGCTTGTTGATAACGGTGGGGGCGTTCTCGAGACCCTCTTCGACCGTCGTCTGGTACTGCAGCTTGCCCTCTTGCAGCCACCCGGCCAACTCCTGCACCGCTTGGGCGGCGCGCTCAAAATAGTCGAGAACCAAAAAGCCCTCTATCTTGGCGCGTTTGCTAATCAAGACCGCCAGGTTGTGAATTCCCGGCCCCGCCTCGGTCGCCGCGTACTGCGAGATGTAGCCGCACAGCGGCACCCGCGCGCCGATGTTGAGTTGTGGTAGCACCGCGTCCAGGAGCGCGCCGCCGACGTTCTCAAAGTAGATGTCGATGCCGTCTGGACAAGCTTTGCGCAGACTCTTGTAGACGTTTTCGGTTTTGTAGTTGACGGCGGCGTCCGCGCCGAGTTCGTCACGCAGGTAGGCGCACTTCTCGTCGCTCCCGGCGATGCCGACGACGCGCAAGCCCTTAATCTTGCCGATTTGACACACCACCGAGCCGACCGCGCCCGCCGCGCCGGACACGACCAGGGTTTCCCCCACCTGCGGTTTGCCAACGTCGAGCAGCCCGTAGTACGCGGTGATGCCGGTCATGCCGAGCGGCCCCAGGTAAGCCTCCAATGGTACCCCCGTTCGCGGCAAGGTCTGCAACCCCTTGCCGTCGCTCAGCAAGTATTCTTGCCAGCCCGTCATCCCGCTGACAATGTCGCCTTTTTTGAAGGCCGGGTTTTTGGACGCCTCGACCACGCCCAAGCCGCCGCTGCGCATGGTCGCGCCGATTTTTACGGCAGGCAGGTAGCTGTCGGTTTGCGCCCACATGCGCTGGGTCGGGTCGAGGGACAAGTACAGCACGCGGACGAGAACCTGGCCGTCGCCGAGTTCGGGCACGGCCTCTTCATGCCAGGTGAAGTCTTCGGGTTTGAAGAGGCCTTCGGGTCGCTGGGCGAGCCGCCACTGGTGGTTGGTCGGGGGCATGGGTTTCCTCCATTACAAGCTCGAGCCTTTGCAAAAAGGGAAAGGTCAACCCTCTCCCCTTTTCAGGACGCGCGTCAGTAGCGGTACACCGCCGCTACCAAGCCTCCGTCGGGTACTTCTTCTTTAAGCACGGCGTAGACTTTGCCACCGTTCAACAGGGTTTGCACCGCGGCCAAGTCGAGCAGGTCTTCGTCGCCGGACTGCTGTTCGTCGTGCAGTTCCAGGGTGCGGCTGTCGGGGTCGAAGCTGCCCCACTGCTGTTCGCCCAGGCCGACGACGAGCGTGTCGACGCGCGCGTCCACCGCCGCCAAGACGACCTCGTTCAGGTCGCCGGAGGCCGTGTCCAGGTGCGCCTGCGAGGCGTATTTCTCCAGCGCTTCTTGTCTGGCCCGGTCGAAGTGCGGCTCGACGACCGCCCAGGCTTTCTCTCGCACCTCGTCGTCGCGCCACTCGTCCGGGTTGCCGGTGACGGGTTCCGGCATGAGGTGGTTGTAGTGATTGGCCTCCTGGTAGAGGCTGAACAGGTAGTCCACGCCCGCGAACACCAACGGGGTGGTGCCCTCGTCGAGTTCGTCGGTCACGCCGTTCTCGAGCATCTTGAAATACCGCAAGATGTCCTCTTTTTTGTCGTTGTCGCTCGCGCCCGAGCCGTGAAAGGCGATGTCGGGCCGCGCCGCGCCCGGTCGACTGCCGGAAACCGCGTGGTACTGCAAGGACTCTTCGGGGTCGTCGAAGCGCAACGCCTCGGCCATGCTCGTCGGCACGTCGTCGGCAAGCTTGACCTCGGTGACGCTGTACTGCGTCGCCGCGAACAGCCGCGCCTTGTTCAGGCTCACCGCCAGCACGTGAAAACGGCCGTCGCCGGTCAACATGGGCAGCAGCGGTTTGAGGTGATAGCGCTCGGAGACGACCGTGAGGCTTTCGAACTCGACCGGCAAGCTGTAGGGGTGCGACTCGCCCTCGCTCAAAAACATGGCGAAGCCGCCGTACTGGTGCTGCCACAGGTCGTCGTCGTCGATAAGGGCCTGCGCCGGCGCGAGCAGCGCGGTCACCTCACGCGGGCCTAAACCCTTTTCTTCCAGCATCGCCGCGGCCTCTTGCACGCGGTTTTTGAAACGGATGGGGTTCTCGCGGGTGTCGGGGCCGGCCTGGTGCATCGGCGCGTAGAGCGAAACGGCGTATCCGCCTTTTTGAGCGCTCAGGGCAGTCAGGTCTTCTTTGGTCAGGGTATCCATAGTGTCCTCCTCATAAACATCGTAAACGTTCAGGCAGCATGGCACAGCCACACAAAAAGGACTGTAAGGTCGCTCGTTGGGTCCAAAATCACATTGACAAACATCAATGTATTGACTAGAGTAGTTTTGTGCCTCGAGTCCTGTTGCCCCCGGCCGCCGCCCCAAACACCTCGCTCACGGCCGAGGTCCGCACCTTCAAGGCGCTCGCCGACGAGGCGCGGCTCAAGATTTTGGCGCACCTCGTCAGCCAAGACGCCCGCTGCTGCACGCCCGGTGAAAGCGTGTGCGCCTGCGACTTGGAGGGCGTTACCGGCTTGTCCCAACCCACCGTCAGCCACCACATGAAGGTGCTGATACAGGCCGAACTCGTCAGCGGCGAAAAGCGCGGCCGTTGGATGTACTACCGCGTCGACCCACAGGGTTTGGAGCTTGCCAAAGCAGCCCTGACGAGGCTCGGCGGCTAAAAATTTTCGACTCACACATCGACACAGTTCAATATGGAGGGAAACCATGAACACCCAAATCTTTTTGGACGAATTGAAAGAATTGAACCCCGACCTGAGCCTCATCTTCCGCTACGGCGGGGAAACGGTGAGTCCCGGCTACCACGTCACCGAAATTATGAACACGCTTTACGAGTCGGTGGACTGCGGCGGACAGGCGAACACCTGGCGCGAGACCGTCGTCCAGCTCCAGGGTCCGCGCGCTGACGACGCGCCCGCGTTTATGACGGTCGGGAAGTTTTTGAGCATTTACGGGCGTGTCACCCAAAGCTTGGCGGTGCAAGACGAGGCTGAACTGAGGCTCGAGTACGGCGACCCCGCCACGCCCGCGCTGCGCTATCACGTGACGGCGGTCGAGCCTCGAAACAACGCCGTAACCGTCAACCTCACACCGCCGGGCGTAACTTGCAAGGCGCGGGGCCGCGTGCAAACCAGTTCGACAGGGGCGGACATGACGCTGCTCGAGGTCGCCGACCCACAAAAGGCTTGCTGCTGAAGAGTCTTGTACAGTAAGCGTGTGATTCACTCCCGCCCAGCGGTCGCGCTGACAAGTCGCGTTGCCAAAAGGACGACCGTGAAGGGACGGCCGTGACCCGCTACTACGGCTGGCGCATGGTCTGGGCTTTGGCCGTCACGCAGACGGTTGGCTTCGGCGTGCTTTACTACGCCTTTAGCGTGTTTATCGCGCCGATGGAAGCCGAGCTGGGCTGGACGCGGACGCAAACGTCGGGCGCGTTCTCGCTCGCGCTGCTGCTGTCGGGCGTCGGGGCGCTGCCCGCCGGGCGTTTTGTCGACAAGCACGGCGCGCGCGGACTCATGACCGTGGGCTCGCTGCTCGGGGCGCTCCTCGTGTTCGCCTGGTCGGGCGTCCAGAGCTTGAGCGTTTTCTACCTCGTCCAGGGCGCTATCGGCTTGGTGGTGGCGGCGGTGTTGTACGACGTGGCGTTTACAGTAGTCACCGTGTGGTTTCGGCGCGACCGCGCATCCGCCCTCCTCGTCGTCACGCTCGTGGCAGGGTTGGCAAGCACGATTTTTATTCCGCTCACGACGTTTTTGACTGAAGTCTTCGGCTGGCGCGACGCGCTAAAAGTTTTGGCCCTCGTTCTCGGGTTGACGACGGTGCCGCTGCACGCGCTCGTGTTGCGGCGGCGTCCGCGGGATTTGGGCCTCGAGCCCGACGGCGTCTCACCGACGACCTCTCCCCTGCTCCCCGAGCGCAGCGTCCGCCCTGCCCAAGCCCTGCGCGCGCCGAGCTTTTGGTGGCTCTCGAGCGCCTTTTCTTTGTCCCGAGTAACGATGGTTGCCGTCGCCGCGCACCTCGTCCCACTGCTTTCAGAGCGCGGTTTCGCGCCGACGACGGTTGCCGCCGCCGCCGGTTCCGTGGGACTTTTTCAGCTCGCGGGCCGCCTTTTTTTTACGCCCGCCACCGGCCGCGTGCCGCTCACGACCCTCACCGCGGCCACTTTCAGCTTTCACGTCGCCGCGCTGCTCGTTTTGCTCCTCATGCCGGGGCTGACAAGCATTTGGCTGTTTGCCGCCCTGTTCGGGATGGCGAACGGCGCGGGCACACTTGCCAGGGCCGCCCTCGTCGCCGACACCTTTGGCGCGGGCCACTACGGCAGCATCAACGGGGCAATGGCGACGCTTATCGCCGTGGTGCAGACCGTCGCCCCTTTGGGCGCGGGTGCGCTGCACGACACGTTCGGGAGCTACACCCCGGTGTTGTGGGTGCTCGTCGGGGTCTCGAGCCTCGCTGCGCTGCTCGTCGCGCAAGTTCAGCCTCACAAAGAAGAGGGTGAAGCCGCCTATGCCGACTGACCTGAAAGTTCGCCCCACCGTCCACGCCGACTTGAGTGCCGTCGCCAACATCTACAACCAGGGCATCCGCGGTCGCCATGCGACGTTCGAGACTCGAGAACGTCATCCGGAAGAGTTGGAGGCGTGGCTTGAACGCCCCTACCCGTTTCTCGTTACCGAACGTTCAGGTGAGGTCGTGGGTTGGGTTGCAGGCTCGGAGTACCGCCCGCGCGACTGCTACCGCGGCGTCGCCGAGTTTTCGGTGTACGTGGCTGAAGAGGCCAGGGGCCAAGGTGTCGGCGACGCGCTGATGGCTGCCTTTTTGGAGGCTTGCGAAGCGGCAGGATTTTGGAAAGTTTTGTCGCGCATTTTTCCCGAGAATGCGGGCTCGAGAGCCTTATGCCGCCGCCACGGTTTCCGCGAGGTCGGCGTGTACGAGCGTCACGCGCAACTGGGCGGCGTGTGGCGAGACGTGGTCATCGTGGAGCGGCTGCTGAGCGCAAGCTAGTGAAGTGCTCCAAGGGCTTCAGTCGGGGTAAACAAACCCGAACACCCACAACAGCCACACCGCCAGGTTTTTCACCGGACGGTAGATGAGGACGATGGTCACGAACGCCACCCCGACCATAAGCGGCGTCAAGCCCTGAAAAAAGCCGTACCTCAAAACGAGGATAATTCCGACGGCAAGACAAACCAAAACAGTGATGAAGTACGAAAGAACGGCTGACACCAGAAAGTTGCCCTCACCGCGCCGCTCGAAGCGTGCGCCGCACAGCTCGCAGGCGTCTTTGTTTTGCAAGAAGTCTTTAGCGACGCGCCCTCGAGCGCAGACAGGGCAACGTCCCCCGAAGGTGGTCGTGAAAAAGCGCTGGAACGCCAACCCGACATCCCGGACGGGCGTGTCTTTCTGTTGTCGATGCGTGCTCATGGTTTTGAGAACAGGCTCGAGAGACGAACCTCAGGCTCGAGCCTCTTCCTTGTCCTCTTTTTTCTTCTTACCGCCGAAAAAGCCTTTAATTTTTTCCAGCACCGTTTCGTGCTCGTGTATTTCTTCGCCGACTTCTTGGGCGTAGGCGCTGAGCAAGTCTTTAGCTTTGGCGCTGAGCTTGCTGGGCACTTCAACTCTGGCCGTCACCACCTGGTCGCCCAACCCGACCTGTCGCAGCCGCGGCATCCCCTTACCGCGCAGGCGGAACTCGGTGCCGGGCTGCACGCCCGCGGGCACCTGCACGACCGCCGGGCCGTCGAGCGTCGGCACCTCGAACGAACTGCCTAAAGCCGCTTGGGCGAAACCGAGCGGCAGGTTGTAGTAGAGGTCGTCGCCCTGGCGGGTCAGGTGCGGGTGGGGTTCTAAGTCGATGTAGACGTACAGGTCGCCGGGCGGCCCGCCGTCCACGCCCGCGTTGCCCTGTTGCGGCAAGCGCAAGCGGTAGCCCGCGTCGATGCCCTTGGGCAACCCGACCTCGGCCTGGCCGGGCTTACGGGTGCGCCCCGCCCCCCGGCACGCCTTGCAGGGCGTGGTGATAATCTCGCCCACGCCGCGGCACTGCGGACACACGGCTTGCGTGACCATCGTACCGAGGAAAGACTGCACCTGCTGGCGCACCTGGCCCGCGCCGCGGCACTGGGGGCAGGTCTGTTTGCCGTCCGTGCCGGGTTCGGCGCGTTCGCCGTCGCAGTGGTCGCAGACGCCCAAGCGCTCCACGTCCAGCAGCACCGTTTCGCCGGCCCTGGCCTGCTCCAAGGTCACGGTGAGTTGCGCTTCTAAGTCTTCACCTTGCGCGCCACGCCCCGCCCGACTTCCTCCAGAAAAGCCCCCGCCGAACACCGAGGAGAAGATGTCGAAAATGTCGCCCGAGAACTGCGCCTGCGGGTCGGCCGTGCCGAAGCGGTCGTAGTGCGAGCGCTTTTGCGGGTCGGACAATACTGCGTAGGCCGCGTTGATGTGTTTGAACTTTTCTTCGGCCTCATGGTCGCCGGGGTTGCGGTCGGGGTGGTACTGGAGCGCCAGTTTGCGGTAAGCGCTTTTGATTTCCTTACCGTCCGCCGTGCGCGCCACGCTGAGGGCTTCGTAATAGTCTACAGTCATAGGGACAGAGTATACCGGAAACCCTTCAGAAAGCTTGTATAAACCGACTCACATCTGTTGAGTGCGGGAGGGGAGGGTCAGGGTTAAAAAGGTGGGGAATAGGAGAGTAAAGGCCTTCGATTTTACCTCCTACTTCCTCTTCCCTACCTCATCTTTACAAACCGCGGCGGCTCTATCCCGACCATCCGCGCCATCATCCAAGCTTGCCCCTTGTGGTGCGCCTCGTGGTCGCGCAGAAACTCGAGCAGGGTCGAGAGCGGCATCTTGCGCCCGCCGAAGGCCTCTATCATCGTGCCGAGCTGTTCTTCGCTCAGGTTGGACAAGGTTTGCTGCATGGTTGTGGCGTTGTCGCGCAGGCGCTGTTTGGCGCTCGAGAAGTCCGGGGACGGTTCCGGCTTTTGCGGCGTTTCACCCCGCAGCATGGCGAGGCTGCGCTCGCTCGCGCCCGCTAAGTGGTCGGTGAGTCCTTGAAAGCTCATGCCGCCGTCCCACGCGGCAAAGTCGCCCTGGTCGTCGGGTAGTTGGTCCAAAAGTTCCAAAAGCGCCCCGCGGTGCATCATAAAAGCCGCGGCGTGGTCTTGTCCTGTGTTCGTCATGTCCGCCTCCTAAAGCTCTGAGGCTACCACGCGGCGTTTGGTCTTGTTCCTACTTCGGATAAAGCTGCCGCTGCGGGACGAGGTGTTTGGTGTAGGGCCCGTACTGCCACCACAACTGCGCGAACGCGCCGCCGCTGCCGTCGAACAGTTCCAGGCTGACGGGGCAGGTTTGGCCGGCGCTCAAGGTTAGCTTGCCGCTGTTGGGCTGCGGCCCGTGGTAGGTCGTGTCGTTGAACAGGACTTGCCCGCAGACTTCCAGGCGCACACCGTCGTCGGTGACGGTGGTGAAAGTGTACTCGCCCGCCTCGGTCGCCTGCACCGCGCCCGTCCAGCGCACGGTGAAGTCGTCCGCGCGCACGCCCGCAACGGGCGACCCCGGCCACTCGAAGTTGATAACAGGGTCGAGGCGCGTGACCGCCTCACCGCTGAAGTCGCGGCTGTTAAAGTACGCGCCCGTCAAGCCGGTGCCGCTGCCGGTCACGGGTGGGGGCGGGCCGCCATTTTTGACCTCGAGCTGGTCGTAGTCGTCCGCGGTAATCATTTTGACGTGCAGCGTTCCGGCGTCGCCGTCGTAGTAGTAGCTCGGTTTGGAGGCGGTCTCGAGCGCGGCCAAGTCAACTGTCGAAGACAGTTCCCGGCCGTAGCGGCTGACGACGGGTAGCGCGTCGGCGAAAGGGATTTTCAGCCGCAGGGCGCGGGCCGCGCCCTGTTGCAACACAACGCGGAAAGTCGCGGGTCTTGCGCCCGCAAAGCCGAGCGTGTACTCGCGCTCCGGCAACAGCAACGTGCGAAAATGTTTGCTCGGCGACGCGCCCGTGCCGAACAGCGTGTGGGTCACGCCGTCGTCACGGCTGAGGCTGACCGAAACTCGGTCCTCGTCCAAGTTCACACTTAAAGCCGCATAAGTTTCGTCGCACACCCACGCCGTCCACTCGGCGCGGGCGCTGCACTTGTCGGTCAGCAAAAACGGGTTGTCCACGACGACGTAGCGCTCTGGCGTGCCGGTCACGCTGCCGTCCCGGTCCAAAAACACGGCGCTGCGGTAGCCGTCCCGGCTCCCCTTGGTGGGGTCTCCGGGTGGCATGGCGCTCTCGTCCAGCTCCAAGTACACCCGCTTTGTGCCGTCGCCTTCAAAGCTGAGCCCGCCAGCCTCGTTGCGCGGGTCGACCGAGAACGCCGTAAACCGCAGGTAGCTCAGCGCCGAGGCCTGTCGCCGGCTGTTCGGGACGAAGCGCGCAAAGTGCGAGGCTTCAGCCGACACCTTGCCGTCGTAAAACTCGAAACCGCGCACAGGAAAGTCCGGCTCCCAGGGTTTGGGCAAGCTGCGGCCGTCGGCTCCAACTTTGCCGTCCTCGACTTGCCAGGGCGGGGGCGTGCCCCTGTTCGCCGTCTCGCCGACGAACAGGCTGTCCGTCACGCTCGTGTCTTGCGAGGCGAAAGTCGCGCCGACGGCGTTGTCAGCCAGGCGTGCGTCCGTCAAGACGTGGTGCGCCCCGCGCAGCCACACGCCGCGGTTGCGGTTTTTGTAAGCGGTAAACCCTGTGAACTCGGCGGTGACCGGTTGGGAGGTGTTGCGCCCGTTTTCGACGGCGGTAGGAGTTTCGCTGGGCCGGTAGAAGCTCGTACCCACCGTGCCGTCCTCGCCGGGACCGCCGTCCACGTGCAAGCCGTCGCTGTTCGCCGAGTGAGCTACGTTGTTCGCAAACAAAGCTAGCGGCGTGTAGCGAGGCCACACCGCCGCGGTTTTGGACAGGCCGGTCGGGTGTTCGGGCAGGGCCAGCCAAAACCCCGACCCTTCCGAACCCGCGGCGACGTTGTCGGTCAAGCGGTTGGCGGGGTTGGTTAGCCAGTATACCGCCGGGCCGCGAAAGTCCCGGTCGGAAGGCAACAGGGCGTGTTCTGAGGCGGGTTTGTAGATGCTCAGCCCCAGGTTGTGGTCGAACACGTTGTCGGTTTCGGCCCCGTCTTCCAAAAAGAAGCAGTGGCCGGGCGCGTCGAAAGCCACGTTGTCCTGGACCAGCACGCCGTTCGAGCCGTGGACGGTCACGCAGCGGTTGAAGCTGTGGTGGACGCTCGAGCCCACCACGAACTGGCCCCTGGAGGCGTCCCCCAGCATGTGCCAGTGAACGGGATAGCGGCCCATTCTGAAACGCTGGCCCATCCGGTAGAGTTCCGTACCGCTGACAAAAAGCCCCCCGCCCATCGCCATAAAGTGCCCGCCGAAACCGTCCACTTCCGACGCGGCGTCGCCCTGAACCCGCACGTTGCGGCTCAGCAAACCGACCTCGGCGCGCATTTCAACGGTTTTGCCGCCGTAGGTTTCCCGACCGCTCCAGTGTGAATAAGCGGCGGGTTTGTCGAGCGACACCTTTGTGCCGGACACCCCGACGACTTCAAACACCTCGGCTTGTCGGTAGTCGAAGTCGGTCGAGGCGACGACGACGGCGTCGCCGACGCGCCAGTCGGGGGCGGTGTCCAGCTCGAGCACCGTCCCTCCCTGGTCCAGGGTTTTAGCCAAGCGCGCCCAACTCGTCCTGGGTTCGCCGTGCAGTTGGACGACGCCGCCCGACATCGCGACCAAAAACTTGCCGCCCATCTTCATGACGTTTTCGTCCGGGCCGGTCAAGGTGATGACGGCCTTGTGGCTGAAAGGCCGCTCAAACGAGCCGACCTCGAGCTTGCCCGTTACTTCTATCCACCTCGCGCTCAAGCTCAGGTCCTGCGCGTCGAAAACGAGCGCGCCCCGAATGCTCAGGCTGCCCAGCTCGGGCGGGTTCACGTCGAGGAGGACGTTTTTGCCCGCGGGAATGGTGACGTTTTCGCCTGCACCCGGCACCGCGCCGCCCCAAGTGGCGGGGTCCGACCAGAGGGCGTTGGGAACGGTCGGAGGGGGTGGAGCGGGCACTTCGGCAGGAGGCGTCTCCGGGGGCGGCTCGGCGGGTGCGGGCGGCGGGCCGACCTGCTGACACGCGGCGAGCGCCACAAGAAGCGTTAGAAAAAAGCGTTTCACAAGTTTCCTCTCACAGGAGGCTGAGAAAGTATCGGCAACTCAAAAAGTCGCCCTCAGCCGGTTGCGCTACTCGCTCCCCTCGTCCTAAAGCGCCCAAATGATGAGACGAGGTTCACAGCATTCCGAGACAACGTTCCGAGAGCGAAAGACTCTCAGGGTCCAGTCTAGCGGACGCCGCTCTGAAAAGCTGTCTAAAGTTCCACGCTAGCGGCGTGGGTAAACAACCCAGAACCGTTCGCACACCAGCGGCATCGTCTCGTCGAACGCATACCCCGACGCTTCGCCTTCGCGGATGAAAAAGCGTTTGTGCGCCTCACGCCAGTAAGCGAGCGACCGGTCCCCTTCTCCCTCGGCCCGGGCGAAGTCCGCGCCGACCTCGCCGTAGGGTTTGACCTCGACCCGGGTCGTTTCGATGACGCACAAGGGCTCTCCCCTGCCGTCCAGAACGATGCTGAGGCGGCCGGTTTCGGGAACGGGTTCGCCGTCCAGCTCGAGCCCCCGCAGCGAACAGCAAGTCGCCGTTTTCGTTCCCGCTGTGACCAGGCGGCCCAACTCGTCCGCCATCTCCGAACTGTCGCCGAAGCTCCAGGCTTCGTACTCGCTGGGGCGTTCGGCGTCGGGCAGAGATGCCAGATAAGCTTGCCAAAACGCTTCGACCTGCGGACCGACCTCACTCATCGGCTTTTTTCACAACGCTTCACCTCGCGGTTTGGGAGACTTCTCTCGCTCAGTAGCAACCACATAACCGAATAATCCCTCTTCGATAAAACTTTTGCAAATTCGGTCTAAACGAAGTCAAAGCTCTCACTGCTTCAGCGGCGTTTGAGCGCCTGCAACCGCTTCGTCGCCTCGTCGGCGTTCAGCTCGCCCCGCTCGAGCGCGCTCAACACCTCGGCGCGTTCGTTTTTGGTTTCTTCGACGCTTTCAAAAGCCTCGTAGCCGAGGGTGCGCAGCAGCGTCTCGAAGCGCAGTCGCACGGTCGGGTAACTGAGACCCAGGATGCGCTCGACCTCTTTGAGGTTGCCCCGCACCTTGACGAACAGGCGCAGGTACTCGAGCTGTTCCTCGGGCAGCAGCGCGAACTCGTTGGGTTGAAACCGGCCCTCGATGCTCACGCCGCTCGTCGGGCACTCCAAGCGGGTAACCTCCAGCGGCTCGCCCGTCGCCGGGCACTTTACGGGCATCGGCAACTTGGACGTCGGCGGTCTGGACGTCGGCAACTTGGACGTCGGCGGTTTAGACGTCGGCGGTTTGTCCTGTTGAGACTCAGCCATCACACGACCTCAATGGTGACGGTCACTTCGTCGGTCGCGCCGCCCGCTTGGATGTCGACCAGGGGGCCGCTCGGGAAGTTGCCGTCCAGCGAGCCCAAAAGCTCGTCCAAGTCGATGCCTTGCCGGTCTAGGTGGGCGCGCGCCTCTTTGGGGATGAACCGCTCGGCGAACTTGGCAAGCCCCAAGGGCACGTTGAGGTTCAGCGTCGACTCGTCGGTGCTGTCCGAAGCGCAAATGCTGATGCGCAGCACCCGAGCGATGCCCTTGGGCGCGGGCGGCGCGGGCGGTGGGGGCGGCGTACTCGCCGAGCCCAAAGCTTCTAAAAGTTGGGCGGCTTCGTCGGCGGTCAGTTCCCCGGCGACGAGCAGGTCTAAAATGCGGCGTTGTTCGGTCATGGATTCAGCCACAGCGCACCTCCAGGTCGCCCGCGCTGACCGACACCTCGAGGCTTGCCTCGCCCCCACCGACTTGCCCGACCAGACTGCTGCCCATACCGATTCGCCGAACGGACAAGGGGGCGTCGGCGGCCACGTCGCCCATACTTATCCCGCCGGTCACGCGCACGCTCGAGCCCTCCAGCAGGGTGATGTTCAGGTCGCCTGCGGACAGTTTGACGCGGTGCTCGCCCTTCGTCAGACGCACGCTTGCGTTTACGTCGCCGGCACTTAAGCCGAGGTCGACGCCGCCCACGTCCTGCACGTTCAGGTCGCCTGCCAACAACCTGGCCTTGACAAAGGGTGCGCCGCTTACCCGAACGTCCCCCGCCTTGCTGTCCACGACGACGCCGAACCCCGCCGGAATCCTGATTTTCAGGTCGCCCATGCGCTCAAAAAGACCGCCGACAAACTCGCTGACCCCGTCGACGAGGCCGTCCAACCCCTCACGACGTGGCACCTTGTCTTTTTTGCGCTTGAGGGGTCGAATGACGAAGTCGTCGCCGTCTCGTTTGACTTCAAACTGTGCGGCCTCACCGTCGACTTCCGGCTCGCTGAGGGCGGGGTCTACGCAAATGTTCAAGTCGCCCGTGAGCATACTGGCGCGGACCCAGCGCAAACCCTGGGGCAAATCGTCTTTTTTTTGGGCTCGAGCCAGTGCGGCTCGGGCGACGTCTCTCGCTTCCTGAACCACTTCCGCACGAGGGCTTTCGCGCTCAGCCTCGCGCTCAGCCTCGCCCGTTTCTTCAATTTCCGAATTTTTCAAAGCACTAAGGAGCCGCGTGGCCTCCTCCTGCGTGATTTTCCCCTTGGCAACCAAGGCCTGAATGCGTTCCTGGTCGGTCTTGCCGCCGGTCGTGTCGTCTGCCATGTCAAAAGGTCCTTTCAAACGTGAAGTCCTGTGCGGCTTCGGGCTCGAGGTGTGCGGCCAGCGCCCTCAGCAAAGACGCGAAGTGGTGGCGCAAACTACCTCTTCGAACTTGGCTGCGCCACGCCGCCTCACGTTCGTACCGCTCTACTTTTGCCCGACCCACCCTTAAAAGCTCGTAGGGATGTTCGTTCACGGCCCTGCCTCCTTGAGGGCAGTGTAGATGGTTTTTTATGCATTGTCAACTATTTTTTACATTATAACAACTTGAATAACTTTATAATTACAAAAGTTTAGTCTGTTTTTCTAAAAGATAAGCCTGGTCCAGAAACCGAGTAACGGTGTAGCCGTTGTCAAGATAGGTTGTTAGAACATCTCGAGCCGCCATACGCCACGCCAAAGCTGTTTCAGGGTTGTGGTGCAGGTAGTGGGTGAAGTTGTCGGGAATCTCGGCGCGCAAGCGTGGCTCGGTACGGGTCTTGTCGGGCGCGCCGGGCAGGCCGCCGTTGTTGCTGAGGACGAGGGGCAGCGCCTCGAGGTCGGCAACCGACACCGAGTCCGAGGGCGGTGAACCTTGCGCTAGTCGTGAGGGTCTGGTGCCGGCGAGGTCCCAAAAGGCCAGCAGTCGGTCGGTCGGCAGCGTGCCGGCCAGGGCACCTCCTAGAGTGCCGTACTCGTCGACGCGGTAGGTTTTAGCGACCGCGCCCAAGTGCTCGAGGTTCAGCCGGGCGTTCTTCGCTTGCAAAGGGTCGAAGGTCCAAGTCATCCACGGCAGACCTTGTGCCAGACACCAGTCACGCTGAAACCACTTGAGCGCTTTGCCTAGGCCCCGACCTTGGTACTCAGGCAACACTGCCAACAAATGTGAGTGTAAACCGGTTGGGTGAAACTGCCGCGGTTGGTGGGACGGAAACCCAAAAACGAACCCCGACAGGTCCTCGCCCGACGTTCCTTTCTCAGGACCGTCGTTGAAAGCGCCCGCAGCCATGCCCCCGGCGTGGCACAACGCCACCATGTCCGTAGCGTGGAGGACGGTTTCGGAACCCCAAACCCTCTTTTGCAAAACTGCGCATTTTTTTAGGTCTTGAACCTCCGTCAAAAGTCTTATAGCCATAAACGTCAGTCTACAGTCAAGCGAACCCCCAACCGTCCTAGTTCTTTGTTCAACCCTGAGGTTCTGTCCGATTTCCTTTGTGACCTGAAACCAAATCTTGATGGCGGTTATCTCGTTTACTTGGAGAAAGGTTTGTACAATGTGTGTGCAAACCTTGTGTAAGCTAAGCACAAGAAAGGGAAAGGTAAAAATGAAAAAGATTTTAGCGCTTTTGGGAGCATTGTTAGTTATGGGTATGGTCATGGCACAAGACGCCATGCCCGCCACCGTCGTGGATGTTGCGGCGGGCAACGAGGACTTCTCGACGCTCGTTGCGGCAGTTGAGCAAGCAGGTTTGGTAGAGACACTGTCCGGTGAGGGTCCATTTACCGTCTTCGCCCCGACGAACGAGGCTTTTACCGCAGCGCTCGAGATGATGGGCATGACGGCCGACGAACTGTTGGCTAGCGAAGACCTGAGCAGCATCTTGACCTACCACGTAGTCGCCGGTAAGTTGTTGGCCGCCGACGTTCTTGCCGCGGTCGAAGCAGGTGGCGGTACCGCCGAAGTAGAAACGGTAAACGGCGCACCCATCACTGTCGAGGTTGTCGACGGCAACGTCGTCATAAACGGCACGGCCACGGTGACCATGACGGACTTAGAAGCTGGCAACGGCGTGGTTCACGTGATCGACGCTGTCCTTACGCCCCCTATGGAGTAACACTTCTCAAGCAAAAGTCATACAAAGAAGCCGCCATGATGGCGGCTTCTTTGTGCAACTCCACAACCGGCCCAGAAATGGGATAGTCTCTTGGGGTGGAAGCGCTAGGAGTTGCCTTAAACGCCATTTTACCCACCTTTTTCCTCATTGCCTTGGGAGGTTTTGCAGACAAGCTGTTTCCGGACTTACACATGGAAACGTTGGCCCGACTCAGCGTTCAGGTGCTCATCCCCGCCCTTATTTTCAACGCGTTGGTCAGCACCGACCTCACGCTCGGTTCCGCGCTCCGTTTGAGTGGGGCTTATCTTTTGTATTTAGTGGGTTTAGCCGCTGTCGTGGTGTTGGGCTCGAGAAAGCTGCACCGTCAGCAGGTCATGGGCGTCATGGTTACCACCCTCTTCGGAAACACAGGCAACATGGGCTTGCCGATAACCCTGTTCGCCTACGGACAAGCGGGGTTCGAACGTGCCGTTGTGCTGCTGGTCGTGTCACTCACCGCCATGTTTATAGCGGGACCTACCTTGTTGGCCGGAGACACGGGCAGACTCGGGGTGCGCTTTAGAGAAGCCTTCAAGCTCCCCCCTATCTGGGCAACCCTGGCGGGGCTGTTGGTCAATGTCTTTTCTTTTGAGTTGCCCTTGAGCGCGACGCGGGGGGTGTCCCTGCTGGCCGGCGCAGCTATTCCCATCATGTTGCTGTCGTTGGGAATTCAGATGCGCCGCAGTTGGGTCTGGGAAGTCGGGCCGGCCGCCCTCAGGACGACCGCTTTTCGCTTGGGGCTGGGACCTTTTATCGCGTACGGCGCTGCGAAGATGTTGGGGCTCGAGCCGCTCGACCTGAAAGTGTTGGTGCTGAGCGCCGCCATGCCGGCTGCCGTGACGATGTTTGTCGTTGCCGTAGAGTTGAAGGGGGACTACAGGGGGGTCGCGCGCTCGGTCGTGGCGACGACGGTGGGTTCTCTTGCGGCTATCACCGCCGTGCTGTTCTTTTTTCCTTAGCTACCGCAGCAGGGTCGCCCGAATATCTGGACGAGCGCCGACAACACGTCCGGCGCAGCCGCGCTGGTTTTTCGCTGTTGGTGAAACCTGTTTTCCCCGGCCACTAGAGCGCGCCATCCACAAAAGCTCGACGCCCGGTTGTTGCAACCGTTTGCGTTTCCGGGCTGCTTGCTCGAGATACCTCTCGCGCAAGCCAAACGAATTCCTACTCTCGGCAGCTCGGACAAAGCCCATAGAAGTTGAGGTTGGGCTCGTCAACACGCCAACCCGAGTGCGTTTCTATCCGACCTCTGTAGAACTTCGCCGCCTCTTCTGTTGCAAACCCACCTGGTAAATCGGTTACGACGCCGCAACCCTTGCAAATAAGGTGATAATGAAGTGAGTTGTTGCTGTCGTAAAGAGCTTCACCACCTCTACCCCGAAATTCGCGGATGGCTCCGGCTTGCTTCAGGGCACCCAGGTTCAGGTACACGGTCGACAAGCTAAAGCTGTGACCCCGAGCTTGTAGGGCCCGGTAAAGGTCCTCGGCGGTTACGTGTTTCGCGCCCTCGCGAAAGTAGGTGAGCATGGCGCCGCGCGGACGGCTGTAACGCAGGCCGTACTCACTCAGCAACTCTCGGATATTTGCTTGGTTGGTCGTTGCCACGATAACTGCCTTACACCTCCACTGACAGTTTACCACGAACTAAACGGGGGAAAGGTTTTAACAAACGAACAGTCTCGGTTCAAAAAGCCGAGACTGTTTTTAGGTTGGGGCGATTAGGGGAACTCTTCTCAAAAAAGGTGCGAAACAGCGTCCCGCTCTTCCAGCAATTCCTGTTCGGTCGCAGTCATTTTTTCGCATATGAGAGAATTCAGGTCCAGACCTTCGACGACGCTTATCCGTCCCTCTTCGACACGAACGGGAAAAGAGTAAACGAGGTCGGGCGAAACGTTGTAGTGACCCTCACTCGGGATAGCCATACTTACCCACTCACCCGTGGGCGTACCGCTCACCCAGGTGCGCATGTGGTCGACAGCGGCCGAGGCGGCCGAGGCGGCCGACGAGGCACCCCTCGCGTCGATGATGGCGGCACCGCGTTTTTGAACGGTGGGAATGAACGTCTCTTCTATCCAGGGGGCGTCCACCATCTCGGGGGCCGCCCTGTCCCCTACTGTGGCGTGAAAAGGGTCGGGAACTTGCGTGCTCGAGTGGTTGCCCCAGATAATCACGTTTTTTACGTCCCTCACGGGTGTGTTTGTTTTGGTAGCAAGCTGACTCAAAGCTCGGTTGTGGTCGAGCCTTGTCATGGCGGTGAACTGTGCCGGTTTCAGGTCGGGCGCGTTCTTCAGGGCGATGAGCGCGTTGGTGTTTGCAGGGTTACCCACGACCAACACTTTGACTGTTTGCGCTGCGTGGTCGTTGAGCGCTCGTCCCTGACTTGTAAAAATGGTTCCGTTGGCTTCTAACAAGTCCTTCCTTTCCATCCCCGGACCGCGGGGCCGGGAGCCGACCAACAGCGCGTAGTCCACAGAATTGAAGGCTTTGTCGGCCTGGTCGTAGGCTTCGATAGTTTCGACCAAGTCGAAAGCTCCGTCGTTAAGCTCCATAATGACGCCTTCCAACGCTTTCATGGCCGGCGTAATCTCGAGCAGTTGCAGAACGACGGGTTGGTCTTTACCGAGCATGTCACCTGCCGCAATCCTGAACAACAGCGAGTACGCTATTTGCCCGGCCGCACCGGTGACGGCAACCTTTACAGGTTTTTTCATGGTTCACTCCTTAGAAGCCTCTGTTGTGCAAAAGTCGGAAATGTTTCACGTGAAACATCAGGGTTCATATCCTAAAAGCCCGAGCAGCCTCGTCAACTCGTCTGCCGAGTGGAAAAATAGCTCAAGCCGACCCTTGTCCTTACCCTTGATCTTTACCTTGGCCCCCACCTGGCGGGTTAAATCCTCTTCCAGACGTTGGTAGGTACCGGTTTGGGGTTGAGGTACGGGTTGGCTTACCTTGCGTGGCTGGAGCGCTTCGGCCTGTCTCACCGACAACTGTTTCGTCAAAATCTCCTTCAGGGCCCAATCGCGGTCGGCTTCAGGTAGCGCCAAAATCGCACGCGCGTGACCCGCCGACACCTCATTTTTCTCCAAAGCGGCAAGAGCCTCGTCGGGTAGGTTTAACAGTCGTAACGTGTTGGCGACAGCGCTGCGGCTTTTCCCTACCGCCTTGGCAACGGCCTCCTGGTTGAGCCCGAAGCTCATCAACTGCTGAAAGGCGCGCGCTTCCTCGACCGCGTTCAAGTCTTCTCGCTGCAGGTTTTCGATGATGGCTATCTCGAGCGTTTCTTGGTCCGTCAGCGTGCGAACGACGGCGGGGACCGACACCAAGCCGGCCTGTTTGGCTGCTCGGAAACGTCTTTCGCCTACGACTATCTCGAAACCTTCCGTGACGGGCCGCACCAACAGCGGTTGAATTACCCCTTTGAGAGCGATTGAAGCCGCGAGTTCGGAAATGGCCTCGGCGTCTATGTGCTTTCTCGGTTGAAACGCCGAAACGTGTAAGGCGTCGAGGTTTATCTGGCGAACGCCTTCGGACTTGGGTAATAGGGCGTCCAAACCACGTCCTAAACTGCTACGTTTGGCTGACACGCTGCAAAACCTCCTCTCCCAAAGAGCGGTAGGCCGACGCGCCCTGCGATGTCGGCGCGTAGCTGAAAACGGGTTGTCCATAAGAGGGTGCCTCAGCCAGACGCACGTTGCGAGGAATGACCGTCGTAAAAACCAACGCCTTGAAGTGTTCTCTCACGTTGTCTTCGACCTCCTGCGACAAGCGCGTGCGACTATCGAACATAGTCAGTAGGATACCCAAAATATTCAGACTGGGGTTCAGCGACGCTTTGACGCGGTTTACCGTGTCCATCATGCCCGCGATACCCTCGAGCGCGTAGTATTCCGTCTGCAGAGGAATAACGAGTTGGTCTGCAGCCGCCAGCGAGTTGAGTGTCAGCGCCCCTATGGAAGGGGGCGAGTCCACAACTATAAATTCGTAGCTGGGTCTTACGGCTAGAAGTGCTTTGGAGAGTAACTTGACGCTGTCACTCATGGCGTCCAGCTCGAGGGCTGCAGCTGCCAAGTCAGGTGAAGCGGGCAACACGCTCAGGTTCTCTGTCGACGTCGGGACAATGGCGCGGCGCGCCGAGGCTTCGCCGACCAGCACGTCGTAGACGGTCTTTTCCGGTCTGACGATGCCGACGCCGCTACTGGCGTTGGCTTGGGGGTCGAGGTCGACGAGCAGCGTTTTGCGCCGCGCTGCCAAGGCTGCGGCCAGGTTGATAGCCGTCGTTGTTTTGCCTACACCACCCTTTTGATTTATGACACCTATGATCGGCAAACCGAGCCTCCCGCGACAACAACTGCGACAAGCGTACCATGCGTTTTTGCGGGGACGGCGACAACCTCAATCATCCTGTGACCCAGTCTTGCTTCTAAAGCAGTGACTTCATGACGAAAGTTGTCACCCTTGCGGCTCAAAAGGGTAATTTTTTCTTCGTGAAGGTGACGGGTCTCGCAGTACAATTTCTCAAACGTCCCGACGGCGAGGGCGGAGACGAGCGCTACTCGTATACCCACGACATCTCGAACGTCTTGAGCATGTACAACGACGTTTTCAAGACCCAACTGACTTTTGACGAGTCTTAAAAAGGCGGCCCGGCGTTGACGCCGTTCGACGAGGTGAAAACGCCAGCGGGGTTGGGCCAGGGCCATCGGGATGGCGGGCAGGCCCCCACCCGAGCCAATGTCGAGGACCGAAGGTGGGTTTGAAGCGGGTCTTTTTGCAAGTCTGACGTAGGACAAGCTCTCGGCGATTTTTCTGTCTACGTCCCCAAGAGCTTGGTCAGACATGAGGTCTAATGTCGAGTGGTACTTGTTCAACAAACCCTTATAAGCCGCAAGAGCCTCAGGCAGCGAATGTTTCACGTGAAACATCCTTGGCCTTTACGTGAACGAGCAGGGCGGTCAGGTCGCTGTCCCTGACCCCTCGAAGCCGCTGAACCGCACCCAGGGTTGCGGGTCGCGCCCTGCGGAGGGCCTCTTTGCCCTCGGTGGACAAACTGGCTACTTTGTCGTAGTCAATCTTGTCAAGACTGAGCGTTTCGTAGCTCGAGCGCAGCTCCAGTTCTTTACGGCTTCGCTCGATGTAGGCTTCGTACTTCACCAAAATCTCGACTTTGGTCTGCTCGGAACTCGTCAGCCCGACCTCGGAAGGCCCGATGAGGTCGACGACGTCTGCATAAAGCATTTCAGGGCGACACAACAACTTGCTCGCCAAAGTGCCGCCGTGCCTCGTCGCAGCTAAACGCGCTATCTCCGTTTGTACTCTGTCTTGACTAGCTAGTACGGTGTTCAGGGCGTCCGTACTTACCAAACCCCACCCGTGACCGACAGGGGAGAGGCGTTCCGCAGCGTTGTCTTGTCGGTGCAAAAGTCGGTACTCGTTTCTCGAGGTCAACATGCGGTAGGGTTCGTCTATCCCCCACCTTACAAGGTCGTCAATCAACACGCCGCTGTACCCCTGGTCGCGCCGCAAGGTGACGAGTTCTTGTTTTCCGGCGTGGCGCGCGGCGTTCACCCCAGCTAGCAAACCCTGCAGGGCCGCTTCCTCGTAACCGCTCGTGCCGTTGATTTGGCCGGCGCTGAACAAACCTGAAACACGTCTGGACATCAGCGTCGGGCTGAGCTGCACGGGGTCGAGTGCGTCGTATTCCACCGCGTAAGCGTAACGTTGCACGACTGCCCGTTCGAAACCGGGTAGGGTGCGAATCATGTCGTCTTGTAAGTAAGGCGGTAAAGAGCTCGAGAAGCCTTGCAGGTAAACCTCGCTTGTTTCGACCCCGTCGGGCTCCACAAACAACAAGTGGCGTTCCTTGTCGGCAAAACGCACCACCTTGTCCTCGATCGAAGGACAATAACGCGGTCCTTGCCCCTCTATCGCACCGCCGTATATGGCGGAATGCTCGAGGTTTGCCTGGATGAGGGCGTGGGTTGCAGGTGTCGTGTGGGTCAACCAAGTGGGACTGCTCGACACATTTTTGCCTGGTTGGCCGGTGAACGACGCGGGCGGGTCGTCTGCGGACACGGTTTGTAAAACGCCGAAGTCGACCGAGTCTGAACGCACCCTGGGGGGGGTGCCCGTTTTGAAGCGCAGGAGGTTATGGCCGGTGGCGTGCAGACTTTTCGACAGGTGACGCGCCGGCGCTTCGCCCTGGCGACCCGCCGCTCGTTGCTGCTTGCCGTACCAGACAACGCCCGCCAGAAAAGTACCCGTACACAGGACGACGCTGTCGGCACTCAGTATTCTTCCGTCAGTCAACGTTGCGCCGACGATGCTTTGCTCGGCGGTCAGTAGGTCCGCGACTTCACCCCTGACGATTTCGATGCCGGGTGTGGTCTCGAGCAAGTTTCTTGCAGCCGTCGCGTAGGCGTCACGCTCGTTCTGCACCCGCAACGATTGGACGGCCGGCCCCTTGCTGCTGTTGAGCGTGCGGGCGTGGATAGCGGTTTCGTCAGCGAGGCGGCCCATCACGCCGCCGAGCGCGTGCAACTCGAAAACAAGTTGAGACTTGCCCGGGCCGCCGATGGCCGGGTTGCAGGGCATCAACCCGATTTTGGCAGGGTCTGGCAAAACAACAGCTACCCGTTTGCCGAGTCGCGCCGCCGCGTGCGCCGCCTCGACCCCGGCGTGACCCCCACCCACAACAATGACTTCAAAATTCATACAACTCCACCTCAATAATACTCCCCAAGGATATAAACCTGCCTTGGTCCCGGGTTTTGACGGTATCTACAACCGGACCTTCTCACCGACTCCCAGTATAGCGCAGGACCCTTGAGAACCTGCGGCACGGGCAAACCATAAGTTTGTTAGACTGCCTTTTTATCCGGGGTGACGGAGGAACTGGCGAGCATGAGCATGGGCAGGCAAGAAAGCGCGATCTGGGAAGACATCATGGGCTACGTCAAGGAGCACATTCCCGACGTCGAATTCCGAACCTGGTTCAAACAGGTGCGCCCGCTGGGGATAGACGAGGGAACCTTCACTATCGGTGTGCCGCACTCGTTCGCGAGGGACTGGCTCAAAGACCACTACGGCGACTTGATAGAACAAGCTCTCAAAGACCTGGGCGCGTCTTCGCCCAGGGTGGGCTTTAAAGTCGTGGCGTTTCCAAAAACAGAACAGCAAGACATGTTCACTTCGGCGACACCCGCCGAAGAAGCGCCGCGCAAGGCGACGGCGCGGCTGAACCCGAAGTACATTTTCTCAAACTTTGTCGTCGGGCCGAACAACAACCTCGCCCACGCCGCTTCTTTGGCGGTCGCCGAGGCCCCGGGTCGCGCCTACAACCCGCTTTTTTTGTACGGCGAAGCCGGGTTGGGCAAAACCCACCTTATGCACGCCGTCGGACACGCGGTTTCCGAAAAATATCCGAGTTTGCAGGTCGAGTACGTGACGACCGAAGCCTTTACCAACGACCTCATCAACGCCATCCGAGAAGACCGCATGGCGCTGTTCAGGGACCGCTACCGCTCCATCGACCTGTTGCTCATCGACGACGTACAGTTTATCGCCGGCAAAGAGCGTACTCAAGAAGAGTTTTTTCATACTTTCAACTCGCTGTACGAGTCCGGCAAACAGATTATCTTGTCGTCCGACCGGCCGCCCAAGGACATCCCGACGCTCGACAACCGCATTCGCAGCCGCTTCGAGTGGGGCCTCATCACCGACGTGCATCCGCCCGAGTTGGAGACGCGCATCGCCATCCTGAAAATGAACGCCGAGTACCGCGGCGTGCGCATTCCGGGCGAGGTGTTCGACTTTATCGCCAGGCAGGTCACGTCGAACATTCGGGAGTTGGAGGGTGCCTTGATGCGCGTCATCGTCTACGCGAGTATGAACCAGTCCGACATCACCCGGCAGACGGCGGCGCGGGCGCTGTCGGACGTGTTTACCCAGAGCGAACTCAACCTGACGATGGACGATATTTTACGGGTCACCTCACGCCACTACGAAACCGACCAGCAGGACTTAAAGTCCAAAGGCAGACGCCACGAACTCGTGGTACCTAGGCAAGTCGCCATGTACCTCATCCGCGAACTCACGCCCCACTCTTATCCAGAAATCGGCCAGTTTTTTTCGGGCCGTGACCACTCCACTGTGATGTACGCCGTCCAAAAAGTGACTGAACAGCTCGAGCAAGACAGTGAACTAGAGGTGCGAGTAAGAGACATAAAGGAAGAACTCATCTAGTATGGCCTCCCTTTTTACCTTAATAAAAGAGCCTTTCCACTCACAATCCCTCATAAAAGGGGTCTTTTGCTTGTGGATAACTCTGTGGATAACTTGTGGATAACTTGTGGATAAGCTGCGGATAACTTGGACTTTTTGGGTGCCTGTGGATAGCTGTGGATAACTCGAGGGGTTATCCACAGGCAAGGGCGAGTTATCCACAAAATTATCCACAGGCTGTTTACCCTCCTGGACGGCCCAAACCAGGGTTATCCACACTATCCACAGGCCCTACTATAGATAGGTTTCTCAAATTAAAAGTTTAGATAACAGTCAACCTCTAAAGAAGGGATTCTCATAAATGAAGGTCCATGTACCCAGAAAAAACTTAGCCGACAGCTTGAGTCATGTCGAACGCATCATCCCAAACCGGAGCAGCAACCCCGGACTAAGTTTGATGCGCATTGCAATCGCTGAAAAAACCATGACCCTGAGCGGCAGCAACCTAGACATCGACATCGAAGCGAAGATGGGCGCCGACACAACTGAAAAAGGCCACTTCGCCCTACCGGCTCAGGTGTTTGCGCAAGTGGTCAGGGCGTTGCCCGGCGAACTGGTAGAGCTGGAATTCAAAGAAAACGAGGTCGATATTTCTTCGGGCAGTTACGCGACGAAGTTGCAACTTGCCGAAGCGGGCAACGCGGTCAGTTTGGAGTTCCCCGATAGTTACCAGGGTTCGCTCGCCGCCTCCGAACTGGCGACCGCGCTCGGTCACGCCCGCTACGCCGCGGCGGTGGCCGAATACCAGGCGATTTTCAGGGGAGTCAAGCTGGAATTCTCCGACCGCAAAACGCGGGCGGTGGCGACTGACGGGTTTCGCTTGGCTTACTACAACTTGGAACAAGCGAGCGGCTTGGAGGGCGAGGCGGTGCTGCCCGCGCGCAGTGTCGACGAACTCACCAAATTGCTCGGTGACGGGGAAGCGCACCTCGCCCTAGCGGACGGGCAACTCTCGGTTGCCAACGGCGGCATCCGCACCAACCTCAAACTGATGGAAGGAACGTTCCCCGACTACGAGCGCGTGATTCCGGCCACGTTTCCGGTCAGCATCAGTTTAGAGGCGCAAGCCCTGGCCGAAGCGGTGTCGCGCGTGGCCGTGATGGCCGACAAGACGGCCAACAACCGGGTCGACCTGTTTATCAAGGGTGGCACCCTCCAAATCACCGCCGAGGGGGGTTACGGGCGCTCTCGAGAGGCGCTACAAGTCTCCCAAGAGGGCACCGACCCCGAAATCGTCCTGGCTTACAACGCCAAGTACTTGGGCGACGCGCTGGCACCGGTAACGGGCGAGGTGCGCTTGTCGTTTTCGGGCACGACTACCCCGAGCGTGATGTCGAGTTTGAAAGACCCCAACTACCTGGCGATGATCGTGCCGTTGCGGTTGTGAGACACGGTTGTCACACACGGTTGTGAGGCGGACTGCTGTGAGGCGGACTGCAGGGCTCGAGCGAGCCTGCTTGACTCGCAGTATTGTCAACCGGTTTTTTCATCGGTGGTCAAAACTCGATTACCATTCACACAAAGAGGGCTCCCTTTTGGTTTCTTTGCACTTTGCTTAAGGTCGTAGGGTAGAGTGACGGCTGAACGGACTGAACGCAGGACACGAGCATTCGCTTAGGAGACTTCAATGACCGAAATCGAAACCATACACGCCGTCGAGCTACTGGACTCGCGCGGCAACCCCACCGTGGGGGCCACCGTTCGACTTGTGAGCGGGGTCGAAGGAAGCGCGGCGGTGCCCTCGGGCGCGTCGACCGGCGCGCACGAGGCGGTCGAACTGCGCGATGGGGGAGAGCGCTACGGCGGTAAGGGCGTAATGCAAGCGGTCAAAAACGTCAACGAGGAAATCGCCGCCGAACTTCAAGGTTTCGACGCCGCCGACCAGACGGGTTTAGACCGGGCGATGTTGGACCTAGACGGCACGCCCAACAAGGCCAAGCTGGGCGCAAACGCAATGCTCGCCGTGTCCTTAGCGGCGGCGCGGGCGGCAGCCGACACCTATCAACTGCCGCTTTACCGCTACTTGGGCGGTGTCAACGCCAAAACCTTGCCCGTGCCGATGATGAACGTTATCAACGGCGGCAAACACGCCGACAACAGCGTCGACATGCAGGAGTTCATGTTAGCCCCGGTCGGGTTCGAGCGTTTCAGTGAGGCGTTGCGGGCCGGGGTTGAAACGTTTCACGCGCTCAAAAAAGTGCTCTCAGGTCGCGGTTACAACACCAACGTCGGCGACGAAGGCGGTTTTGCGCCGGACTTGAAGAGCAACCAGGAAGCTTTAGAGGTTATTTTAGAAGCCATCGAAAAAGCCGGCTACACGCCCGGCGAGCATATCTATATCGGCCTCGACCCGGCCTCGACCGAGTTTCATAAGGACGGCCACTACCATCTCGAGGCCGAGGCCAAGGTTTTGAGCCCCGACGAGATGATTGCCTACTGGCAAAACTGGGTCGAAACTTACCCGATTATTTCCATCGAGGACGGGCTGGCCGAAGACGATTGGGCGAGTTGGGCGAAGCTCACCAGTATCCTTGGAGACAAGTGTCAACTCGTCGGCGACGACCTGTTCGTCACCAACGTGGAACGCTTGCAGCGGGGCTTGGACGAGCGCGTGGGCAACGCCATCCTCGTCAAGGTGAACCAAATCGGCACGCTGACCGAGGCGTTGGACGCCATCGAACTCGCTACGGCGAACGGCTACCGCAGCATGATAAGCCACCGCAGCGGCGAGACCGAGGACGCCTTTATCGCCGACCTAGCCGTGGCGGTGAACGCGCCGCAGATTAAAACCGGCTCGGCAAGCCGTAGCGATAGACTGGCGAAGTACAACCGCCTGCTCCGCATCGAGAGCGAGTTGGGCTCGGCGGCGCGCTTTTTGGGCCGGAAGGCGTTTAATCAGTGAAGGTGCCGCGCCGCACCAAAATCGTCGCTACGCTCGGCCCCGCCACCAGCGACGCCGCGACCATCGTCAAACTTATGGAGGCCGGGGTCAATGTGTTCCGGCTCAACTTTTCGCACGGCACCAAAGACATGCACAAAAGCAACATCGAACTCATCCGCAAAGAAAGTGAGCGCTTGGGAAGGCCGGTCGGGGTGCTGCAAGACCTGCAAGGCCCCAAAATCCGTACGGCGACGTTCGAAAAGGGCAAGGTCGAACTCAAAGAGGGCGACGTGTTCGTCCTCACCTGCGACGACGACACGCCGGGCGACAAAAGCCGCGTCGGTGTGACCTACAAAAACCTCTACAACGACGTCAAGGGCGGTGACGCGCTGCTGCTCGACGACGGGCGTCTGGCGCTGGAGGTCACGGCCGTCAAGGGTCAAAGCATCGAAACACGGGTCGTGTTGGGCGGGGTGCTGTCGAACAACAAGGGCATCAACATTCCGGGGGCCGACCTGAGCATTCCGGCCCTGACCGACAAGGACGTCGAGGACCTGCTCTACGGCGCGGAACTCGACGTCGACTGGGTAGCGATGAGCTTTGTGCGCAGCCGCGACGACCTGCTGTTGGCGCGGCACTACTTAGCGCGGGCGGGCTCGAGGGCCAAACTCATGGCGAAGATAGAAAAACCCAGCGCGGTCAGCCGCTTCGACGAGATTTTGCGAGAGGTCGACGGCGTGATGGTGGCGCGCGGCGACTTAGGCGTCGAGATGCCGCCCGAAAAAGTGCCGCTCATCCAGAAAAGCCTTATCCGCGCTTCTGTCGAGGCGGGCAAGCCGGTCATCACCGCCACGCAGATGTTGGAGAGCATGATAAACAGTCCCACGCCGACCCGCGCCGAGGCTTCGGACGTTGCCAACGCGATTTACGACGGCACCGACGCAGTGATGCTCTCGGCCGAGACCGCTGTCGGCAAGTACCCGGTCGAGGCCGTGCGGATGATGGACCGCATCGCGCGCAGCGTCGAGAGCGACGAGCGCTACCAACGCGACATGCGCGACCACTACCCCGCCCCCGACGCGACCACCGCCGACGCCGTGTCTTTGGGCGCTTGCCAGATGGCCTACAACCTGTCGGCCGACGTGATCGTGACGTTTACCTCGAGCGGCAACACCGCCCTGCGCGTCTCGCGCAACCGCCCGCCCTCGCCGATTTTGGCGATTACTCCGAACGAGCGCGCCCACCGGCAGATGAGCGTGGTGTGGGGCGTGGTGCCCACCATGAGCACCGAAATTCACAGTACCGACGAAATGGTCGAGGTCGCCGGCAAGGCCATCAAAGAAACGCACCTGGCCGACCCCGGCGCACGCTACGTCATCACCGCGGGCGTACCCTTCGGGATGCGCGGCACGACGAACCTCATCCGGGTGGAGCGGCTGCGGGAATAGTTAGAGTCCGCAGTCGGCTTTGGAAGCCGAAAGGGTGCAAGCTCGTAAGGTTTGCAACTTCCCCGAAGATAGACGGGTTTTCAAGCTGTCGAGGCTGGTACTCAGCTCGAGCCCACCGAACGCTACTCGTAGGACTCAACGGTTACACCCGTCGCCTTGTCAAACACGTGGCAGCTCGAGAAGTAGAACCTCAGCCGCTCCGGTAGCACTCGGTCAGGGTGTACAACGGCGGCGTGAAACGGCGCATCTCCGACCCGGCCGCTCAGCAGCGTGACGGGTTTGGTCGGCAGGTCGAGGCGTTCGGTCACGGTCGCTTCAACGCTGAACTCAGGACCGGGCTCGAGGCTCAAGTCTTCGGGCCGCACGCCCACAAGTTTGCCGCTGAGTCCCCTGCCGAGCGCGCCACCGACAAGTTCGCCGTCCAGCACGTTCAGCGCCGGGGTGAGCGGCTCGGGGTTTAGAAAGTTGGCGACGAACAAATTCCTGGGCAGGCGGTAAAGCTCGCGGTAGCTGCCCACCTGGGCAATCTTGCCCACGTCCATCAGCGCGACGACGTCGGCCAGCAGCAACGCTTCGGTTTGGTCGTGCGTGACGTACAAGGTGGTAATTCGAAACTCGCTCAAGAGGCGTTTTAAGTTGACGCGGTACTTGTCGCGCAGGTTGGGGTCTAAGTTGCTGAAGGGCTCGTCGAGCAAAAACAGCGCCGGGTTTCGGGTGATGCAGCGCGCCAGGGCGACGCGCTGTTGCTCACCGGGCGACAACCCCTTGGGTTTGCGCCCCAACAGGTGAGCGATGTCGACGCCCATGAGGTCGCTCGTGCGCTGGTAGATGCGCCGCGCCTGTTCGTCTTTGGGCGTCTTGCCGCGAAAAAAGAAATAGGCCAGGATGTTCTTCTCGACCGTGAAGTTCGGGTAGAGCGCGAACGTTTGAAACACCATGCCGACGCGTCTGTCCCGAGCCGGCAACCGCGTGACGTCCTCGCCGCCCACAAAGACCTGCCCGCCGTCCGGCCGCACGAGGCCCGCGACGATTTTTAACAGGGTACTTTTGCCGCAGCCGCTCGGGCCGAGCAGGACGGTCGTGCGGCCGGACGGCAGCGTCAGGTTGACGGGACCGAGGCCGAACGACGCCGACTCGGTGCTGGGCGGCCGTTTGGGGGTGCGTTCGCCGCGCGCGGCGAACCTTTTTTCTATGTTTGAGAGCGTGACCGTCGCCATTTGAAAAGCTTATACCGGGGGGGCGTGCGCGACGGTTCGGCACCTGCTTTTCGCGCTCGGGTCCAGCCTCCGGCACACCGCAAAGCGTGCCGGCAAGACCGTCGCTCCAAGCAGGTTTAAGAGGCGACCGGCGAAGCCGCCGCTTCCGCGCTCAACGGGTGAGGGGTCGTCCGGGCGTCGGCGTACATGCGGCGGTCCGCCTCAACGACGACGGCGTCCACGTCGACGACGCCGTCGGTCTTGTAAAGCCCTATCCGGGCCTCGACCACCAGGAAACCGCTTTTCGTGGTGACGGGTTCTTCGAAAACTCGGCGCAGTCTGGTCTCTAAGTCGGGGGCCGCGCTCGCCGCGATAAACTCGTCGCCGCCGTACCGAAACAAGACGTCGCCCTGACGGAGCGTGCGTTGGAGGCGCTTGGCCGTAATCGCCAAAACCTCGTCGCCCACCGCGTGGCCGTAGCGGTCGTTCACAGCCTTGAAGTTGCGCAGGTCGATAAAAGCGAGGGTCAAACCGTCGCGCCCGCCCGCCTGCGCGAGTTCTTCCAAACCGGCCCGGCGCGTTAAAACGCCGGTCAGGCCGTCGGTACGGTGGTTGCGCCGCTCGAGCACCACCGACAGCGAGACCGCGCTGGCGACCACGACGCTGAGGGTCTGCACTACCGCGTAGGCGAGCGGCTGACTCGTTTCGCCCGCGTGGGCCATGAGCACCAGCCAAGCGGTGAGGCCGTAAAAAGGCAGAAGAGTGGGTTGGCCCTTGCGCAAGTTGGCGACGGTCGTCCCGATGAGCCAAACAGGCACCAGGGCTTCGAAAGCCGGAGCGTGCGAGGGCAAATGGACGAGGCCGACGAGGGCGGGCAGGTCGCCCAAGGTGAGTAAAAAGTCACTCGCCTGTTCGCTGCGCGAGCGCAAACCAAAAGACAAGCCATAAAGTGTGACCGCCGAGACACCGATGAAGCCCGCAAAAAACGCAAAGCTGTGAGAGAAAAAAAGCGTAACAGCAACGATGACGAGCACACGTAAACCGACGCGGAAAAGGTAGCGGCGGTTCGCTTCACGGCGGATGGAGCTGGCGACGACGTTGTTCACGCCACAAGTGTACGATGTTCAACAAAATTCACGAGCTAAAATTGTAACTCAGGCTTTATAAGCGAAAAATAAACAGAAGCCGCGCTTGCCAGTTCGTCCTAAAACTACCCGAAGTAGAACGTGCGGTTCTACCGTCACGGGCTTCAAAAAGGCAAAAAACCTCTTCCGACCCTGTTCAGCGCGTTGCTGCGCACGAACGCCGCTGCCTACACATGCCGCTGCGCACAGACACCGCATAAATCATGGAGCGGGCGAAGGTTCAGTGCGTTGCAGCGTTTCCCGCACGCCGAAGGCGAACGTGGCTGCGGCCGCAGCCCCAACCCCCGCCATCACCACTGCCGCCAGTGACAAACTCAGCACGTCGGCCACCGCCCCGACAATCAGGGGGGCTCCGGTCGCGCCTCCGTCGCCGATGAGCCGCCACACGCCCAAAAATTCACCCAGCGCGTCCCGCGGCGCGAGGTCCGCGCCGAGCGTCATCATCGTGCCGGACCCCAAACCGTTGCCGAAGCCGATGAGCGAAGCGGCCAGCAACAGCGGGACGAAACCGGTCGTCACGGGAATGAGCAGCACGCCTACCGCCTGGAGCGCAAAACAGGGTACGATGGCGAACTTGCGGCCCCAGCGGTCCATGATGACGCCCGCCGGATAAAACATCGCCATGTCGACGAACGACGACACGCTCAACACGAGCCCGACCGCCTCGACACCCAAGCCGAGTACGTCCGCTCCGTAGAGCGGGATGAGAATGCGGCGGCTGGCGCGCACCATCTGCGCCAACAGTTGCGCCGTACCTGCGGCGGCCAGGACGCGCCGCTGCGCTTTCAAAACGTGCCACAGGTTGTGCGTGGGCCGCTCGAGCGCGGAAGTCTCGAGCGGTTCAGCCTTTTCGATAAACAACAGCGCGAGGACGACCGTTACTCCGGCCAGCACGCCGTAAAGCACAAACGTCGCCCCGAACCCGAACATGCCTGCAAGCACCCCGCCCACCGCCGGACCTGCAAACGTGCCCAGACGGTTCGTGCCGCCGAACAGCGCGATGGTGCGGCCGCGCTGGGCGCTGACCGTGGCCTCGGCCAAGTAGGCGTGCCGGGACAGGTTCCACAGCGCCCCGCCGACCCCGGCCAACAAGCGGTAGCCCAGCACCTCTGCAAGCGTGCTCGCCCACAGCAACGCCAGCACCGACACCCCGACGAGCGCGACGCCCAAGACCATCACCCACTTACGGTCCATGCGCCGCAGCAGACTTCCGGCGGGCACGTCGGCTAGTAAGGTGCCCAGGGCTTCACCCGCCAGGACGAGCCCGATAAGGCTGTAGGCGTCGGTAAACGTGCCCGCGTAAAGAGGCAGGACGGGCAACAACAGCCCGTTGCAAAACGATAAAATGAGGGTCGGCAGGTAAACGGATAACAAAAGCTTGCTGAGGGTTTGGCGCACGGGGTCACTTTAACCTCAGTGAGGCTGAACGGAGCGGCTTAGAATCACCCAGAACGGTTGAGACGGTTGGGCTCGAGCCCCTACTTCAGCGCCCCCGAGGTGAGCCCCTTGACGATTTGCTTGCTCGCGAACAGGTACAGAACGAGCAGCGGCAGCGCTGTGATGGTCAGTCCCGCAAACAGCAGCGCCCAGTCGCTCTGGTGCTCACCGAAAAAGCTGAACAAGCCCAGTGGCAGCGTCTTGAAGCGTTCCGCCCGGATAAAGATGAGCGGAAAAAAGAAGTCGTTCCACCACGGGATGAAGTTGAAAATTGCCACGGTAGCGAGCGCCGGGCGCACCAGCGGCAGCATGATTTGCCAGTAGATGCGAAACTCGCCCGCGCCGTCCAAACGGGCGGCCTCTTCCAGCTCTTTGGGTAAAGTCTCGAAAAAGTTGGCGAGGACGAAGATGGTAAAGGGCAGCCCACTCGCCGCGTAGACCAAAATGAGGGACCAGGGCGTGTTGAGCAGCCCTAAGTTTTTCATCAGAAAAAAGAGCGGCAAAATCCCCAAGCGAATCGGCAACATCAGTCCGGCCAAAAAGTAGATCATGAGCCACTGTTTGCCCCGGAAGCTGTAGCGCCCGAGCGGGTACGCGGCGAGGCTGCCCAAAACGAGGACGAGCAGCAGCGACAGCCCCGTCACGAACACGCTGTTGCCGAAGTAGGTCGAAAAGTTGCCGCGGCCCCAAGCTTCGGTGTAGTTGTGAAAACTCCAGCTTTCGGGCAGGGCGAAAGGGCTGCGGAAAATCTCCCTCGTGCTCTTGAACGACGACAGCACCATTAAAAAAATCGGATAGAGGACGGTCAGGCCGTAAGCGACGAGCATCGTGTAGATAAGTGTTCCTTTGGTCAGGTTGAGTGCCTTAGTCACTCAGTTCACGCGCCTTTCTGGAAAGTGGGGAGTGGGGAGTGGGGTAGTAGGGGCGAAAAGGCTTTTGACCTCACTTTTTACTTTCCACTCGGTACTCGGTACTTTCCCCGCACCACAATCAGTCATACGTCACCTCGCCGCGCCGGACGATTCGCAAAAAAATGACCGAGACGAGCGCGATAAAGCCGAACATCGTGACAGCCAGCGTCGAGCCCATGCTGACGGCCTCTTGCCCGGTGCCGAAGGCGGTGCGGTAGAAAAACGTGCCGAGCACGTCGGTCGCGCCGCCGGGCGAGCCGTCCGAGCCGGCCATCACAAAGATGAGTTCGAAGGCGTTGAAGTTGCCGATGAAGGTCAGCACCGTGACGATGACGAGCGAGGGCCGGAGCAGCGGGAACTGGATATGCCGGAAAGTTTGCCAGGAACTCGCGCCGTCCAAGCGAGCAGCCTCCAAGTAACTCTCGGGAATGCTGCCCAAGTTCGCCAGAAAGAGCATCATTGGAAAGCCCAGCCAGGCCCAGGCGTTCACCGCGACGATTGTGGGCAGCGCGGTCGTCGGCGTGCCCAGCCAGGGCTGCGCCAGCACGCCGAGCCCGAGCGCCTTGAGCCCCTTGTTCAGCGGGCCGAACAGCGGGTTTAAGATAAGGTTCCACAAAAAACCGATGAGCACCGTGGCGAGCAGGTGCGGCATGAAAAACAAGTTTTGAAAAAAGCGGCTGAGATACTTGAGGTTGTACAGCACGACCGCGAAAAAGAGCGCCACCGTGTTCTGCACGAGCATGGTCAGGCCGAAAAAGACGAGGTTGTGCCAGAACGCCCGCCACAAGTTGCTGCGCCAGGGTTCCTGGGTGAAGAGCTTGACGAAGTTGTCCAAGCCTGAAAACGCGCCGCGCTGCAAACCCCGCCACTCGAACAGGCTGTAACTCACCGCGTTCAGCAGCGGCCAGACGATGAACAGGCTGTAGAGGATGAAGGCGGGTAGCCAAAACGGGGCGAAGCGCCAAAAAGGGGAGAGCTTGAAGGCTCTCCCTTTACCGGTTGCGGTTCGACCTCGAGCAGCCACGATGTTAGGGCGTCAAGGTTAAGACGTGGGCGTAAACCAGGTCGCCATTTTGGTCTGCAGGTCGGCGGCGACCTCCTCGGGCGTCATGCTGTCTAAAAACAGCCTTTGGATGTCCTCGCCGATGACGGTTGTCCCCGACGGGTCGCCGTAGCGGAAATGAACGAGCAGCATGTAGGGCGTAGCGTTTTCTTTCCACATGCCGTCGATTTCGCTCAGCAACGGGTCGGTCGGCGTGACGCCCTCGACCGGCGAGAGGACAAGGAGTTTGTCGCTGTAGGCTTGTGCGTACTCTTTAGAGCCGAGCCAGTCGGCGAACTCGACGGCGGCGTCCTGGTCTTCGGCGCTGGTCGTCACGGCCCAAGCACCGTCGACAAACCAGGAGACCATTTTCTCGTCGCTACCCTTGGCCGGAACCGCAAAGACGCCCAACTCCAACTCCGGGTTTTGGGCGCGGAAGTAGGCCGCTTCCCAGGAGCCGCCCGGAAACATCGCGGCGAGTTCGTTGATAAAGAGGTTTTGGGTGTCGGTGTAGGACACCGCGGTCACGTCGGGCGGCATGAAGGGTTGCAGTTCTTTAACTGCTGCCAAGCTCTCGACGAACGCGGGGTCGTCGAAGCTGCGGCTGCCGTTCAAAATCCCTTTGACGAAGTCGTTGCCGCCATAGCTGCCCGCGCCGACGATGGAGTGAAAAATTGGCAGCATCCATGCGTCCTTGCCGGTAATCGCCAGCGGGATGTAGCCCGCCTCCAACAGCGTTTCGTTGATGGTGAGAAATTCGTCCCAGGTTTCGGGTTCGGACAAGCCCAACTCCTCGAAAATCGCCTTGTTGTAGTACATTTGCAGGGTTTGAATGGCGAACGGCACGCCGTAGACTTGGCCGTTTTCCTGGCTGCGCACCGCGTCGAGGGCGGTGGGGGAGAAGTTGCTCAAATCGACCTTGTCGTCCAGCGGCACGAGGTAGCCGCCGTCTATCCACGGCTTGACGCCGCCGTAAGAGCGGGTCATCACCACGTCGCCCGCCTCGCCCGCTTGCAGCGAGGTGGCGGTGAGGGTGTTGTATTCGGTGTTGAGAAACGCCTCGAAATTGATGTCGACGCCCTCGTGCTCGGCCTCGTAAGCGCTGAACAGTTCGTTGTAAGCGTCTACGTCCTCGGTGCGCCAGGACCAGGCGTCCAGGGTTTGGGCGAAGGCGGCGGAGAGCAGCAACACGGCAAACAAACTAGCGGCCAAACGTGATTTCATAGCAACCTCCCTTGATGGATAGAGCATACCAGTTGTAGACCATTTGTCAACCGGGTTACTTTCTCGGTTTGAGAGAAACGGGTGGCGTTCCGCTCGTTGCGGTTCCGGCCAACACTTCGGCGACCGCCCGTAGCGACTTAGGACCAAACCCGAAACTTACTACCGCCGGGCCGGGCAAGTCCTCGACGTGGTACGGGTTCCAGAGGGCGACATGAATGAAGTTTTCGGCGGCGCGCGCGACCTCGAGCCCCCACCCCACTTCCGCTTTTTCCATTCGCGTCCTCGAGGTCGTCACGAAAACCGTGTTGTCGGTTTGTCCAATCTTGGCAAAAACGTCTTCCTTTTCAAGCCGTTCCCGGTCGTAAAACGCGCGTGTGACTGAAAAGCCTTTGCGCTCGAGTTCGGCCGCAAACGCTCCGGCGGGCGTGTCAACCTTGTCGCTGGCCGCGCCGCCCACCGCACTGTCGGGGGCGACGAGGGTGAGGCTCGAGCCTTTGGGAAGGGGCTTGAAACCGCCGAGCACCGTCACGGCGCGCTTTGCGGCGTCTTGCAACATAACTTCGTCACCATCGCGCCAAGCCCCATCGGGGTCGGGTCTCGCAGGGAAACGTCGGGCGAGGTTTTGTAAGCGCTCGAGTGAAGTTTCAACTTCGTCCGGGTCCAAACGACCTTCGGCAAGCGCCGCGTCGATGCCCTTCAAGATAGCTTCGTGCGTCGAAACAGGCCCGGTATGCACGTCGTAGAGCGGCATGTCAATCCCCGCCCGGAGCGCCCGCACCACCGACTCGGCGGGGCTGTGGCGGGCGGCGATGGCCTGCATCTCGAGGGCGTCGGTAAAGGTCACGCCGTCGAAGCCCAGTTCACCGCGGAGCAGGTCGGTGACGATGTGCCTTGACAGGGTCGCCGGAAGCTCAGGGTCGAGGGCTCTGACAGTGCCGTGGTAACTCATTACGGCAGCCACGCCCGCTTGAATCGCGGCTTTGAAGGGAACAAGCTCAACGGCGTGCAACCTCTCCAAACTCACGCCCAGAGTGGGCAGCGCCAGGTGTGAATCCACGCTCGTGTCGCCGTGGCCGGGAAAGTGCTTCACCGTCGCCGCGACGCCCTCGCTTTGCAGCCCCTCCACAAAGGCGACAACGTGTTTGGCGACGGGCTCGGGCACGCTACCGAACGACCGCTCGCCGATGACCGGGTTGAGCGGGTTGTTGTTCACGTCGGCGACAGGCGCGAAGTTGACGTTGATGCCCATTGCACGGAGGCCTCGAGCCGTAGCCGCGGCAACCTCACGGGTCAAGTCGGCGTCGTCCGCCGCGCCCAACGCCATCGTGCCGGGTGGGTAGGGCACGTCCCGCGCGCGCACCACCCCGCCGCCTTCCTGGTCGGTGGCGATGAGCAGGTCCGCGCCGAGAAGCGAACGCAACTCGGCGGTAAGGTCGGCGGCTTGATGGCGGTCAACGAAGTTACGACTAAACAAGCACACGCCGCCAATTCGATAATCCTTGAAAAAAGCCCGCTCGTCGGGGGAGAGCGTCGGGCCGGATAAGTCGAGCATCAGTAGGCGGTGGGGGGGCATAGCGTTCCTTCCATAACCAAGTTTTATCGACCTGCAAGTCGTTTGGCTGAACAAGCTGTCAGCGGCTCGAGTCATAGGTGGAAACGGTCGTCGGACCGCGCTCCTTTTTGCAATCATAACTCATGAAGTTTTCATGCTCATTCGTGTATTTTGAAGTCACAGGGGAGTAGCCGCCCACACCCAACAACGGGCGTGCGTTGTCGTCAGCACAGGGGTCAAAGACCTCTCGGTAGCGCACACACAAGGCGAGACCTGGAGCGCCGTCGGCGCCGCAAAGGTCTTTTATGTCTGTCGTGTTGGTTGCTGTGGGCGTCGGTCTTTTGTATTTGGGTGGGGAACTGCTGGTCAGGTTCGCTTCTAGTCTCGCGTTGCGCTTTCGGCTCAGCCCTCTGGTCGTCGGTTTGACGGTGGTGGCGTTCGGCACGAGCGCGCCCGAACTCGCCGCGACCTTGACGGCAGCTTTGAATGGCTCTTTTGCCATCGCCGCGGGCAACGTCGTCGGCTCCAACATCGCCAACTTGGGCCTTATCCTGGGTCTGTGTGCTGTGCTGGTGCCCATAAGCGTCACCAAGGCTGTGCTGAGGCGCGAACTGCCCATCATGTTGCTGGCGAGCGCGCTGCCGGTGCTGTGGTTTACGGACGGCGTGATGAGCCGTACCGAAGGGGGCGTCACCTTTACGCTGCTGCTTGCCTATCTCGTCTGGGCGCTGCGCCGTCCTAGCGAAGAAGCTGAGGTACCGACCCGGAACGAGCCGCTGTGGCTCACGCTTTTGGGGATTTTGGGCGGCTTGGTCTTGCTCGTTTTAGGCGCTCAGGTTTTGGTGGAGGGAGCCACGACGCTGGCTCGAGCCTTCGGGGTGCCCGAACGCGTTATCGGCCTTACGCTCGTGGCCGTGGGCACGAGCCTGCCCGAGCTGGCGAGTTCGCTCGTCGCGGTGGCAAAGCGCCAAACCGACATAGTGCTCGGCAACCTTATCGGCTCGAACATCTTCAACGTTCTCGGAATCTTGGGTTTGTCGAGTCTCGTTGTTCCTTTTGAACTACCCTTCGTCTCGCTCAGCCTCGACCTGTACATCATGCTGGCTTTTGGCTTTGTTACCTTAGTTTTCTTGTCAACGCGCAAAAAGCTCGTGCGCTGGGAAGGGTTGGCGCTGGTCACGGCTTACGGTGTTTACGTCGGCTGGCTGTTTTGACGGGTCTCACCTCATCTGCGTGTCCGCCGCGTCGCGCAACGCGTCGCCCGCGAAGTTAAAGGCGAGCACCGCGATGATAATCATCACGCCCGGCGCGAGCAGCCAGGGGTAGAGACTGAGCGTTTGAAAGTTTTGCGCGTCTTTTAAGAGCAGGCCCCAAGAGGTCATCGGCTCCTTGACGCCCAAACCCAAAAACGACAGCGCGCTTTCGCCGAGGACGTAACCCGGCAGCGCCAGCGTCGCGGCCACGACGAGGTACGAGGTCAGGTTTGGCAGCAGGTGGCGCAGGATAATTCGGAGGTCGCCGCTGCCGAGGGCTCGAGCGGCCTGCACGTAGTCGGCTTCCCGCGCCGACAAAACCTGCCCCCGCACGACCCGCGCCAAACCCGCCCAGCCGATGAGCGCCAGCACCGCGACGATGCCGACGTACACGTAGGTCGAGGGCCAGTTTTGCGGGATGATGGTGGCGAGCGCCAGCAGAATCGGCAGCCGCGGGAACGACAGCAACACCTCGATAAGCCGCTGGATGACCGAGTCGACAAAGCCGCCGTAGTAACCGCTGACCCCGCCGACGACGATGCCGATGCTGAACGAAATGAGAATCCCCACGATGCCCACCGTCAGCGACACCTGCGAGCCCACCAGCATCCGACTCAGCAGGTCGCGCCCGAACTTGTCGGTGCCGAGCGGGAAGTAAACGCCGTCCGCCACGCCGAACAGGTGCCAGTCGGTGGGAACGAAGCCGAACAGCTTGTAGGGTTCACCGCGAATGAAAAAGCGCAGCGGCTTCGGTTGAGACTCGTCTTCGGTGTAGGCGAGCTGAAACGTCACCGGGTCGCGCTCGCGGGCCAGGGCGTAGACGAACGGCCGCACGGGCACGCCGTCGCGCACAAAGTGAAGACTTTGCGGCGGTAGGTAAGGATAGTCGACGTGCTGGACGGTGATGCTGTACGGCGACAAAAAACCCGCGAACAGCGCGACGAGGTAGAGGACAACGAGGACGACGCCCCCGGTCATGCCGACCTTGGAGCGCCGAAACCGCCGCCACGCCAGGCGCAGCGGCCCGGCGGAGGATTTGACTCGAGAAGCCGCCGGGCCTCCTGAAACGACAGCCTCAGCCATGTTTATCAGCCATAGCGAATGCGCGGGTCGGTCCAGGCGAGGGCGAAGTCGGCGAGCAGGTTGCCAATCATGAGGAGGAGGCTCGAGAACAGCAGTAGCGTCATTGCCACGTACTGGTCTTTGGCTAGAAGTGAGTCGTACAGCAGCGGCCCGATGGTCGGCAGGTTGAGCACAATCGCCACGATGATGGTGCCGTTGATGAGTTCGGGCAAACTCAAGCCGGCCAGCGTGATAAGGGGGTTGACGGCGTTACGCACGGCGTGCCGGTAGGTGACGCGGTGGTCGGTCAGTCCCTTGGCCCTTGCAGTCCGCACGTAGTCCGCACCGAGCACGTCGAGCAAGTTAGCGCGCATCTGCCGCATCACAAAAGCGATGCCCGCGGTGCCGATGGCGAGGACGGGTATCCACAAGTGGTTGAGCAGGTCGAGCACTTTCGCCAGACTCCACGGCGCGCCGATGTACTGCGCACTGAACAGCCCGCCCACCTGCGTGCCGCCATAGTTCAACACGAGCGCGACGAGCAGCAGCGCCGCCAAAAAGTCCGGAATCGCCAGGCCGATGTACCCAACAAAACTCGCCACCGCGTCGGTAAAACCGTTGCGGTGGACCGCCGTATAAATTCCCAGCGGCACCGCGATAAGCCACGAAAACAACATGGTGAGGCTGGCGATGACGACCGTCCAGACGAGCCGTTCCCCAATCATGGTCACGACCGGGCGGTTGGCGAAAAACGAATAGCCGAAGTCGCCGCGCGTGACGATGCCCCAGACCCAGCGCGCGTACTGCTCGTAAGCCGGGCGGTCCAGCCCGAGCTGCGCGCTGATACGGTCGACCGTCGCCTGCGTAAAACGCGGGTCTTCCAAGTAGCGGTCGGTAAAGCTGCCCGGCTGCAGTTGGATGACCGTGAAACACACGACCGACACCAGAAACAGCGTCGGAATCACGACCAGGACGCGGCGAACGAGATAGGTGAACATGAAATAAAGTACCGAGTACCGAGTGGAAAGTACCGAGTCAAACCACTTTCAACTCGGTACTCAGAACTCGGTACTCTTCTGGTTATTGCCCTATAAAGTACAGCGGGACGGGGTTGTAGCCCGGAATGACGCCGAGCGTGTAGACGAAGTTGTTGACTTTGTCGTACACGGCCGCCGAGTTCGCAGGTTTGGCAATCATGATGACGGGCAGGTTCTCGGCGTTCAAGACTTGCCACTCTTTGTACAACTCGACTCGAGCATCCTGGTCGGTGAGCCTGGAGCCCTCGTCGAAAATCTCGTAGATGCGGCGTTCCCAGTCGGTCATGGCGTCGAAGTTCGCGCCCGCGCCGTCCTCAGCCGGTTGCGTGCTGCGGTGCCAGTAGTAGAGCGAGCCGCCCGGCTGCCAGATGGGTTTGCGCAGTTCGGGGTCGGGCTGGTTGCCGAAGGCGAGGATGATCGAGTCGAAGTCGCCTGCTAAACCGGTACTGAACAGCGCGCTCGCCTGGATGCCGACGAGGTCAACCTTGACGCCGATTTGGGCGAGGTCGTTTTGGAGGATGGTGACGATTGCGGGTGTGGTCGAAGACTCGACGCTGTAGGTGAGGCCGAACTCGAGTTCTTTCTCAGACGTGATGTTGCGCACCCCGTCGCCGTCGGTGTCGGTCAGGCCCATCTCGTCGAGCATGGCCGCGGCGGCGTCTAAGTCGAAGCTGCCCAACAGCTCGGTCGTGTCCTCGTAAAAGGTGCCGTCGACCGGCGCGGTCGGCGTGCCGGGCAGGGTCGCTAAGCCGTTGTACACGGTCTCGATAATGCGCTGGCGGTCCACGGCCGACTGCATCGCCTGACGAAAGCGCAGGTCGCTGAACACGTTCGCCAGGTCCGGGTCGCTGGCGTCGAAGTTGAAGGCCAGGTGGGGCGGCGAGCCGAACAGCGCGGTGCTCTGCACCACGCGGAAGTCCGCGCCCGCGACCTCGCGCGACTTCAGGTCGGGAAACTGCGCGCCGGAAATGTTGAGTTCGTCGATGTTGCCCGCCAAAAACTGCGCCAGTTGCGCCTCGGCCCCGCGGATGATGAGGAATTCCAAGGTGTCGATGTAGGGCAGTTGCGTGCCCGTGCTGTCAGTTTTCCAGTAGTTCGGGTTTTTCTGCAGGGTGACTTTTTGCCCCGGCACGTAAGCGCTGAGCATGTACGGCCCCGTCCCGACGACATCTGTTACAGGACCGGTAGTCGGCCAGGCATTGTTGATGTCGGCGGCCTGCGCGCCGCCTTCGACGCTGAACGACTCCAACTTGTGCTTCGGCATGATGAAAAAGCGCTGCTGCAGCAAAAACGCCGCCGAAGCCGTCGGCAGGGTCATCCGCACGGTCAGGTCGTCGACTTTCTCGAACATAACCATCTGGTCTTCGCCGTCCACGTTGAAGGTAAAGTTCGCTGCGTCGCCCGACTTGGCCTCGGGGTTAGTGATGATTTGGTCGTAGGTGAAGACCACGTCGTCGGCGGTAAAGGGTTCGCCGTCCGACCAGGTCACGCCGTCGCGCAGGTTGAAGGTGTAAACCGTGCCGTCCTCGCTTATGTCCCAGGACTCGGCCAGACCGGGCTCTAACTCGTAGGTGTCCAGGTTGAATTCTACCAAACTGTCGAACATCTGTTGCGCCAACACGGCCACGTTGTTGTTGATTTCACCGTAGTAAAAAAAGGTCGAGGGTGAGTCGTCGAGCGGGAGCGTAAGCATTCCGCCGGGCGTGCCGGGTTGAATGTCTAAGCTGCTGTAGTCGGGCACCGTCTTGGGTTGGGCCAAAACGCCGCCGACCAGCAAGGTGACGAGCAGGGCGATAAAACGTGCTTTCATCAAAACCTCCTTGGGTCGTTTGAGACGGTCAAGCATATACCAGTTAGAGACCAATTGCAATTCGGGCGGGGGCGGCGGTCTTCATACTTTTGGGGTGGGGGTTTGAGAGAAGTACCGAGTACCGAGTGAAAAGTACCGAGTGAAAAGCGGTTCTCAGTTTTGTTCTGTCAACTCACGTTCTCACCTCCTCGAGCCATTCGCCCAAACTGGCGGCGGCTGAGGTCGGAGCGTCTAAAGATAGGGCGAGCACTTCTCTTTCGGTGGGGGAAAGGGGTTTGTCCAGCCCCAGCTCGAGCGATGCAAATCTTTCGCTCTCGGGGGTCAGGCCGCCCGCCAACACAAAACGCTGCGCGGCTTTGAACAGGGGATGCTCCAAAGGCACGTCCACCGCCCAAGCCAGAAGTGCGCCGCCCGCCAACAGGCGCGTTTGGAGTTGCTGGGTCAAACCATCACTCTCCCAAACCCGCCGGGGTGTCACTTTGTGCTCGAGACAAAAACTCGCCAACGTCCCCGCCGCCTCGCCGACCGCCCACTCGACCGGGTGCAAGCGGTACGCACCGTTCGACAGGTGCGTCGTACCGATGTTTTTGCAGGCCGCGAGCAGGTTGCGGGTCGTCTCAGGGATGAGCGCGCCCAGGGGGATTTGAAACGGCAACGTAGGCGCGAACATCGTCACCTCGTCGTTGCCGACCGACGGGTGAAGGTCCAGCTGATACCAGCCGACGCCGACCGAGTTGGGATGGGGGCGGGCTCGAGCGCCCCGATTCGGCCCGGCGGCGACGTCTTGTTCGGTGACGCGCTCGAGGGCTTTAATGCGCCGCGACTCGCGGATGTAGGGGTCTTTGGAAAGCCCGTCACGCGTGCCCATCGCGTCTTTGCAAAGTTTGAGTTCGGGGTAGCCGTAGCCGCCTTCGTCGCGTGGGCACTCGGTCTGGAGCCAGTACAAAAAGCCGAGCGATAGACGTTTGGCCTCGTTCAAAATCCGTTTTTGCTCAGTTTTAGACTTGTCGATGAGGTTGGCGAAGCGGTAGTCGTTCCCCGCCCAGTTGATTAAGGCGAGGTCGTGGCCCGTGCCCAACAAGCCAGCGTCGAACACGCGCCGGTAGCTCCAAAAGGGCAACTCGCCTCTCTCGCCGCGCTCGAACATCTTAAAGTGCGTCTCGTTCGGCTGGCCCACGTTCAGGTGCAGCGCGTAGGGTTGGGTGTCTCTGAAATACTCGTAGCCCGCGGGTTTGGTGACGGTGTGGTTTTCGCCGGAGCGGTACTCGAGCACAAAACCGTAAGTAAAGCTCTGCACCTCGTCCGGCGCGGCCGGCCCGACTTTAGCGTGAGGTTCACCCGTATCGTCCCGTGACTCTGCGCCCGTCACATAAGCTGTACCGGTGAGCGGCAGCAGGTCGCCCAAATCGGTCGCGTCGAGGAAATAGCTCGCTGCTAGAGTGACCTCTGCATTTTTGGGGCCGCGCAGCGTGACGGTTTCGACCTTGTTGTTCTCAACCTTCGCCTTGATGGGTCGGTGGCGCTTCAGGACCGTCAGCTTTCCGCTGAAGAGGTAGGGCTCGAGCATCTCCCTAAGCACCTGCTCGCCCACGCGCGGCTCGAAGCAGAGGCGGCTCACCCAGCCGTTGCCGGGGTTGAGGGGCGTCAGCCCGTCCGGCATCGTCGGCCCAACGTCATAGCGGTCTCGGTAATGCTCGCGGATGCGTTCTCGTAACTCGCAGTACCTCCGCGTCCCGCCGAAGGTTTCGATGTGTAGGTGCTCATCAAAGGCCGACACCCCTTGCGCCGTCATCTGCCCGCCGAGCCAGTCGGTCGCCTCGGTCAACACGACCTTGTGACCGGCCTCGAGCACTGCCAGCGCCGCCGCCACCCCGCCCATGCTGCCGCCGACGATGGCGATGTCGCAGGTTAGGTCGGTCTCGAGCCTCACGTTCGTCATTTTTGCTCAACCGTAAAAGGAAACACGCCCGTAAACAGGCGCGGCCAGGCGAGGGTGGGGGTTTGCCAGGAAAGCGTCAAACCTTCTTCGGCAAAGTATTTTTCCCAGAAGTTGAGCGCCAACGGTTTAATAAACCTGCCGACCAAGTACTTCGCCTCTTCAAGTTGTTCGCCCAGGTCGAAGGGGCTGGGGTTGTGAAGTTGCTGCCGCACCCCCTCACGCACGCGCGCTTGGTAAAAATAATCATCGACGAAGCGGTTGAAAAGTGTTTCCATCCAAACAGCGCGGTTCTGAATACGGCTCGAGACCACACCCAGCGCCAGCGCACCGCCCAAGGTGTTTCCCGCCGTGTTCCAGGCACTAAAGCCCGCAAGTTTGCTCAGCGGGAGGGCGTCCAGCAGCGTCATCAACCTGCGCTCGGCCCCGTTGGCGTAGGCGATGTCGGCGACGGTGACAGGTGTTTCCGCCTCGAGCCTGCGCTGAATAAAATCCACAAACGCCGGCAAGTGCCGCGCGGGCGTGTCGACCGTGGCGAAGTCCGGCTGCGCGCCCGCTTGCTTGGTCGCAGGCGTGTTGACGACCAGCACGAGGTCGGCCTCGGCTAGAGTATCTGTTTGCACACAGCCCGCCGCGCGCAGGTGCGCCGTGACGAGTTCGCCCGCCGGACGGTCTTCGTACAAGAGTTCTGCCGCCGCGCCGAGCACGCTCGAGTAGCGCACGTACACTTTCGTCGGCGTGTCCTGCAAAACCCGTGCCAGCAGCGTCACCCCCACCTCGTCCGCGCCGGGGTAGATGTCGACTTTGGACCACAAGCCGAGCGCGTCCGTTCTCGCCTCGAGCCCGCGCCGGTCGTGCGCGGCGAGCCCGTAGGTGCTCGTGTCGTCGAGGGTGAGGCAGAGGTGGTTGATGACGTTTGCGTGGACAAGCTCGAGCGCGCCCAAGTGCAACTGATGGTTGCGCCGCCGCGTCGCCAGCCAGTCGTCCAAAATTTTGCTCGGCACGGCGGCGAGGGCGCGTTGCAACCGCGTTTCGTCCTCGGTCGTCCCGTGGCGCTCGAAGCGGTCGAAGGCCTCGCTGTAAAAGCGCAGCGCGGGGCCGTGCTCGCCGTAGTAGGGCTTTTCTTCCAGAGGGTCGTCGTCGTGGGCCACCCGCACCACCACGCCGCCCGCGAGGATTCTGAGGTCGGGGTTGAGACGTTTGAGGTCTTGAAGAAGCTCGAGCCGTTCCAGCACGGTTTCCAGCGGCGTGTCCACGATGCGCGCCGGAACCATGCCGCCTAAAGTGAGGGTCTCGAGGGAGAGGATGAGAACGTCTGAGTTCGAAGTTTGCTCCTCGAGCCAACTCCTGAGCGCCCCAAAGTCGCCGGGACGGTTGAGCCAGTTCAGCGCCTCGGGCGGCGGAGTTGCAACCTCCACACCCGCCGCGCGCGCCAGCCCGACCGGAAAATCAAGCGTCGGCGGGCGCGTGTCGGGCGGGACGAGGAGCATTTTCAAGGGTTTGCCTGCAGCGCTGCCGGGTCGTAGGCTCGAGCCACCACCCCGATAGGCAAGCACGAAAAGCCCGGCGGTGTGAAATCGAACCGGAACGTGCCCGTCTCGCCCTGCTCCACGGCGACTTGCCCGATGGCCGTGCCCAGGTTGTTCACGTCGAGCACGCCCAAATTGTCCTCGGGCAGTTTGAAGGTGCGGCCGTCCTCGAGTCGCACCGCCCCCGAAATCACGCAGCCGATGTTGACCACGTAAAAACGCACTATCTTGTCCGCGCCGGTCTCGTTCGTCACCGAGGCGTCGACGTGGTAGAGCATCCCGTAGTTGCCCCGGTTTTGCGCCTCCGCATCGGTCATTCCGTCCACGCCGAAAACCCAGTCCGTTCCCGGCGCGACCGTGAAACCTTGCTCTTCGTCGCTGTCGAAGGTCAAACCTACTTCGACGTTGCGCTCCGCCCCCGGAAAAGTACCGCGGCCCGCGCCTGTGGTGTTGGCGGGGATGTCCGGCAAACCTTCGACGCCTTCGGTCCCTTCGTCCAGCGCCACGACGAGGACTTCGACCGGGCCGCTCGTTTCCAGTTCGGCCTGCAACGTCGCGCCTTCGCGGCGTTCGACCAGGGTTTCGGGAAGCGTGGGCTCGAGCCACGCCCACGCACCGGGCTCTAGTATGAGTGGGTAAGGCTCGAGCGGGCTCAAAACCTCGTAAGCCACCTCCTGCCCGCCGTAGCGCAGCCCGTAGCGACCCGCCTTGGCCGTGCCGAGCGCGGTCACAGTAACGCTGACCTCGTCTTTTCCAGGGTTTCTTACCGCCACGCCGAAGCGCTTCTTTGTTAAGTCGGCGTTAACGTGGTAAAAGTACACGCTGCCCGCGCCGTCCACCACACCCCGGTACAACACACCCTCGCCGGACACGTTCTCGGGCCGGTTGCTCATAACCTGCGTGCGGCCGAGCGGTGTAATTGTCGTTGCCACGGCCGCCGCCTCGAACTCTTTTTTGGTGTAGCGCCAACCCATCTCGATACTTTGGCCGAGTTCCAACGGCGGCGTGCCGAACACGGCATCCTCCAAAACAACTTTGTCCTGAGCTAAACCGAGTCCGCCGACGAGCAAGAAAACGATAAAACCGATACAGCGAGCGTGCTCCAACGTTCGATTTGTCCTTTCGAAAGCGTTACTCCTCTTCACTTTTTCCTTTCTCCTTTTCCCTCAATAATTCCTATCCGTCACCGCCCGCGCCGTCGCCGCCACCGCACTTTCCGCGCCGTCGCGCCTCGCGAGGAGGGCGGCGAACAGGGCGTCGAGCAGCAGAAGTTGGCCCAGCTTGCTCGGAATCGAGCCGCCGGTCAGCGGTGACTCAGGAAGGGCGGTAAAGAGGGTGAAGTCGGCGACGGCCGCGGCGGGACTTTTGGCACGCTGGCTCACCGCGACGGTGGTGACGCCGCGCGCGTGCGCAAGTTCCAACGCCCGCACCGTGTCGATGGTCGAGCCCGAGCGCGAAATGCCTATCATCACTGCGTTCTTCGGCAGCGTGGCGGCGGCCATCGCGGCGAGGTGAGCGTCCTCCAACACGTTCACGTGGTAGCCGAGGCGCAAAAACTTGTAGCCGAAGTCGCGCGCCGTGACCCCGGACGCGCCCGCGCCGAAAACGAGAATTTGGTCGGTGTTCAGCAGGGCCGTGACGACCCGCTCGAGCACCCCCAAGTCAAGCAGCGCCTTGGTTTCCTGAACGGCTTGCAGGGCGCTGGCGGTCACGCTTTCCAAAATGCTCGAGAGGTCGCCCGCATCACCTAAGGCTTCGGCGCGCGGACTCAGCGCTAAGTCGGCGGCGAGGGCGAGTTTGAAGTCCTGAAACCCTTTGAAGCCCAAGTCGCGGCACAGGCGAATCACGCTCGCCTCGCCCACCTTGCCAAGCTCGGCGAGTTCGGTGACCGACTGGTAGATGGTTTCTTCGGGAGCCTCGAGCACCACCTTTGCCAAGCGTTTCAGCGCGGGCGTGAGGTAGTCCAGGCCGGAGCGCAAACGGGCCAAGGCCCCGGTGGAGGGTGCTGTTTGGGTCAAGGCGCTGTGGCTTGAAGGTTCAGGGCGTCCCGAAACCAGCCCGTCACCACCTCGGGCCGGGTGATGGCGCTGCCCACGACGACGGCGTGAGCCCCGCGCTCGAGCGCTTGCCTCGCTTCTTCCGGGTTGCGAATGCGTCCCTCGGCGATGGGCCGAATCCCGAGCGCCGCGAGGTCGCTGATGATTTTCAAGTCGGGACCGTCTTGCTGCGGCGAATAACTCGTGTAGCCCGAGAGCGTGGTGCTGACATAGTCCGCCCCGGCCTCGAGCGCCCAAACCGCTTCCTGCACGGTCGACACGTCGGCCAGCGCGAGTTTCGAACATCCGTGAACGGCGTCGACAAGCTCCTTGACCGTCACGGGCCGTTTCCGCGTGGTGGCGTCGAAAGCGATGATGTCCGCGCCCGCCGCGGCGACTGCCGCAACGTCGTCGAAGTGCGGCGTGATGTAGATGTCGCCAAACTCGCCACTGCGCCGTTTGGTCAGGCCGATGATGGGTACGTTTTGCTCTGAACGCACCGCGCGGATGTTGGCGGCACCCTCGAGCCGCAACGCCGACGCCCCGCCGCGCACCGCGGCCTCGGCGAAGGCGGCGATAAACTCCGGCTTGCCGAACGGGCTGCCGGGGTCGGCTTGGCAAGAGACGACCAGCGCCCCCCCATCAATCATCTCTCCACCCTCATCCCTTGACCGACCCGGCCAAACCCTCGATAAAGTAGCGCTGCAACAGCAAAAAGATGAGGATGACCGGGATAATCGAAATCACCGTCGCCGCCGCCACGTTGCCGAAACTCAAAGACAACTCGCCGGTCGTCAACCTCGCAATCGCCACCGAGAGTGGGAACTTGTCGGTGTCTTTTAGTACAATCAGCGGCCACTGGTAGATGTTCCAAAACGCCACGAACTCCAAAATCGTCACGGTGAGCAGGGCGGGCCGCACCAGGGGCAGCATGATTCGCCACCACAGCACGAACTCGTTGGCCCCGTCGATGCGCCCGGCGTCCTCCAACTCCTGCGGCACCGACACGAACGCCTGCCGAATCAAAAACACGTTGAACACCGTGACCGCGTTCGGCAGCACCACGCCGGTAAAGGTATTGGCGAGGTTCATCTTCACGAGCGTGAGGTAGTTCACCACGATGTTGAGCGTCGTCGGCAAGACAAGCGTCGAGACGATGAGGAAAAAGATGATGTCGCGCCCCGGAAAGCGAATCCGCGCCAGCGCGTAACCCGACATCGAGGCCAGAACGAGGTTGGCGAGCACGCCCCAGGAGGTAATCACAAACGTGTTCCACAAAAAGCGCGGCATGTTCTGCGTTTGCCACACGGTGACAAAACTGCCGAAGTTGACCGGTTTGGGCAGCAGTTGCGGCGGGTAACTCAGCAAGTTCTGCCCGCTCTTGAGCGAGGTCGAGAGCAGCCACAAAAACGGCCCGATGGCGACCAAGGCGAAGATTATCAGCAGCGTGTAGAGAAGCAGCATTACCAGCAGACGTTTTACGTTGAACGGCCGGGCTCGAGCTTTCGTCGAAGCTTTCGTAACGGCCGCCATCAGTAGTAGTTCAATCCGCCGCGCCGGTTGAAAATGAACACGCCTACAGACGCTATCAAGACCACAATCCCGAGCGCGATGCCGACCGCCGCCGCGTAGCCGAACTCGAACTGGCTGAAACCGGTTTTGTAAAGGTAAACGTTCGCCGTCAGCGTCGAGTTGATGGGGCCGCCCGCCGTCATCACCCAAACCTCGTCGAAAACGCGCAACGCGGCAATGGTCGAGAGGAGGCTGCACAGCAGCACGTAGGGCCGCAGCAGCGGAATCGTCACAAACCACAGCACCCCCGCCGGACCCGCCCCGTCGATGCGCGCCGCCTCGCCGAGTTCGCTCGGGATACTCTGCAAACCCGCTAAGTAAATCACCATGTAGTAGCCCAGCCCTTTCCACAGCGTCACCGCCATGAGCGACCACAGCGCAATGCGTGGGTCGGTCAAAAAGCCTATCGGGTCGAGCGGATGAACCAGGCCGAGCGAGGCCAGCGCGCCGTTCAAGAGACCCCGGCTTTGAAACAGCCACTTCCAGGTAATCGCCACCGCCACCATCGAGGTGACGACCGGGATGTAGTAGAGCGTGCGGAAAACGCCACGTCCGGGGATTTTTTGGTTGACGAGCACGGCTAGAACAATCGACAAAATTTGCAGCGGCGGCACGACCAGAAGGTACAGTAGTGAGTTTTTCATCGCCGTCCAAAAGTTGCTGTCTCTCATAAGTCGTTGAAAGTGCTCGAGGCCCACGAACGTCGGCTGCAAGGTGAGCGAAATGTCGAAAAACGCGAGCGGGATGCTCAAAAAAATAGGAAAGATGACGAACACCAGAAAAATAATCAACGTTGGCAGCACGAACAAAAAGCCGAACAGCGCGCGGTTCCGTTTCGAGCGGTTGCGGCTTGCGGGGATTGCGATGGTTGCGGTTTGCGCAGGAGCGGCCAAGACGGGGCCTCCTTGTGTTTTGGGGTGGGCAAAACTCACACCTACGAGCGTGACGACCTTTTGTCAGGTAGAGGGGTAGGGAAGAAAAAGCTTCCGACTTTACTTCCCTACCCCTCTACTCCCCTACTTCTTTCTCTTCGCTTTCTGCGTGACGACTTACTCTTTGGCTAAAACGCTCACCGCGGTGGCGGCGTCTTCCAGGGCTTGCTCGGCCGTTTTTTGCCCGATCATGGCCTCGCCGAAAGCCTTGCGGATTTCGTCCTTGATGTCCTGGCGCACCTGGTTGTCGAAGCTGCGGTCGATGGACTGCGCTTGGATACAGCGCGCCCGGCCCTCCAAGGACTCCTGGTCGCTGCAGAAAAACTCGTCGCCGGCGGCCTCAACGGTCGAGGGGAAAATCGATACGAGTTTGGCAAACGCGAGCTGGTTGGCGTCGTTGGTGACGAAGTTGGCGAGTTCGATGGCTAAGTCGACGTTGTCGCTCGCCGCGGGCACGACCATGTTCTGAATCGCATTAGGGATGATGCCGGTCGCGGTTTGCGGGTAGGGCGCTAGGCCTAAGTTCGCGTAAACGTCGGGGCCATCGGACTCGACCGTGCGCAAAAACTGCGGCCCGGTCACAAGCATGGCGGCCTGGCCGCCCGCGAAGTCGCCGATGGCTTTTTGGTAGTCGAAGTTGATGGCGTCTTGGCTCACCGCGCGGTTTTCAACTGCGTCCACGTACGTTTGCAGCGCGGCGACGCCTTCGGGGGTATTAAAGGCGGGCTCAGTGCCGTCTTCGCTCAGGATGTCCACGCCGTTTTGCACGAGCCAGTCTTCGGGAAAGGGCAGCGGCGCGATGCCTTCTAAAAAAGTCGCCTCACGAATGGTTTGCGCCAGTTGAATAGCCTCTTCGTAAGTGGTGGGTGCGCTTTCGGAGTCCAGCCCGGCTTGTTCGAAGATGCCCTTGTTGTACATGAGAATCGTCGGAGCCTGATACCAGGGGAAGGCGTACACGCTGCCACCTACCGAACTCGAGTCCAGCAAGCTCGGGAAGTAAATCGACAGCTGCTCGGGCGTGGCGTTCTCACTCAAATTCACGAGCGCGTCTTCTTTCACAGCCAAACGCATCCTCGAGGTGTTCAAGTTCACCACGTCGGGCGCTTGGCCCGCCGCGATGGACGCGAAAAACTTGTCCGGAAAGCCGCCGTCGGGCAGGTCGACCCAGTTCACAGTGACGCCGGGGTGGTCGGCTTCAAACTCGGCGACGACCCCGTTGATGTAGTCGTCAAACGTCGGGGACAGCGCCAGGGTCCACATCTCGAGTTCCTGGGCGACGGCGCTGGACAGGGCGAACAGCGCCAGCAGGGGCAACAAAAGCGTCAAAAAACGTTTTTTCATAATCCTCCCGTGACAACCTATACGACAAGTGGCCCCTAAGGGTTAGGAGCTTGGAAAGCTGAGGTTGTCCTTCGTGTTCAGTATGACTTTTGGAGTAATGTTTTGTCAAGGGAAAGAATTTTGGAGTATTCCTTCATTAAGGTTTGTAGCTTGTGGGTTGTAGGTTGTGGGAAAATCAAAACCTATAGGCTACAAACTACAGGCTGCCGAAACGGGGTAGGCTGGGTGTCGGCAGAAGTGAGGTGAGACGTGAAACGAGTGGGCATCGTCGGGGCGGGGTTGATGGGCAACTGGCACGCGGAGAGGTGGCGGGGGTTGCCCGTAGAACTGGCCGGGTTTTACAACCGCTCTCGTCCCGCTGCGGAGGCTTCGGTAGCGCGCTTCGGGGGCGAGGTGTTCGGGACGCTCGAGGCCCTCGTCGACTCGGTCGACATCGTCGACGTGTGTACCCCGACCCCGGCCCACAAAGAGGGTGTGCTGGCCGCAGCGGAAGCAGGCAAGCCGGTGGTTTGTGAAAAACCCCTGGCCCGGCACCTGAGCGACGCAGCAGAGATGGTCGCGGCGTGCGAGGCGGCGGGCGTGCCGCTGTTCGTCGGACACGTGGTGCGCTTTTTCCCGCAGTACGTGGCGGCTAAAAAAGCGCTGGACCGCGGTGACTTGGGCGAGCCCGGCGTCATCCGACTCGTGCGGGCGGGCGTGTTTCCGCGCGCGACGCCCGACACCTGGTACAACAGCTTCGAGCAGGGCGGCGGCGTGGTGATGGACTTGTCCATCCACGACCTCGACTTCGCTAGGTGGTGTTTCGGTTCGGTCGAACGGGTGTTCGCGCGCGGCCTCACCTTTACGGGCAAAAGTATGCTCGACCACGCGCTCGTCGCGCTACGCTTCAAAAACGGCGCGCTGGGACACGTCGAAGGAAGTTGGGCCTCGCCGCCGAGCGTGTTCCGCACCGCGCTGGAAATTGCCGGAACCGGGGGCATTGTCGAGTGGGACGCCACGGACCCCGCCCCGCTGCAAGCCTCACTCAAGGTCACCGACGAGGCCGAGCAAAAAGTTCCCCAGAGCGCCGACAACCCGCTCGCCCCCGCGGATGACCCGTACCGGCAGGAACTCGAGCACTTCTTACACGTCCTCGAGCACGGCGGACGTTTCCGCGTCACCCCGCAAGACGCGCTCGCCGCCCTCAAACTATCCCTCGCCACGATAGAGTCGTTGCGCTCCGGCCGTCCGGTCGCCCTCGCCGACTTTGCAGAAACGAAAGAGGTGCGCGCGTGAGGGTCGGGATGCTGAGCTTCGCCCACATGCACGCCCACAGCTACGCCGCCGCGCTGCTCAAGCTGCCGGACGTGGCGCTGGCAGGAATTTACGACGCGGACGGGGCTCGAGGCCAAGCTGCTGCCGACCGCCACAGAACGAAATTTTTTGCTGACCTCGAGGCCCTTTTAGGTATGAACTTGGACGGCGTCGTCGTCTGCTCCGAAAACGTCCACCACCGCGCGTTGGTCGAACGCGCCGCTGAAAAAGTGCCCTACATCCTCTGCGAAAAACCGTTGGCGACGACCCTTGAAGACGCTTCCGCCATGATAGAAACCTGCGCCGAGCACGGGACCAAGTTGCAAACTGCCTTCCCGGTACGCTTCGCGCCGCCGGTTCAGAGCCTCAAAAAGATGCTGGACGCGGGTGCGCTTGGCAAAGTCATCAGCGCCGTTTGCACCAACCACGGACGGATGCCGGGGGGTTGGTTTGTGGACAAAAGTTTGGCGGGCGGCGGCGCGGTCATGGACCACACGGTTCACGTCGCCGACCTGCTGCGCTGGTTTTGGGGCACCGAAATCAGCGAGGTCTACGCCGAAGTCGGCCACAGCCTGCTGCACCCCGACACCGACATCGACGACGCCGGACTGTTGTCGTTCACGCTTCAAAACGGCGTCTACGGCACCCTCGACACGAGTTGGTCGCGGCCTGCAAACTATCCCGTCTGGGGCGACGTGAAGCTCGAGCTTTTGGGTGAAAAAGGCCTGGTCCGCGTCGACGTGTTTCGGCAACATCTCACCCTGACCTCCCTAAAAAGCGGAACGCAGTACCTGAATTGGGGTAGCGACGCCGACCTCGGCCTTATTAAAGACTTCGTCGAAACCATGCGTCACGACCGCACGCCCTCGATTACCGGCGAGGACGGCCTGAGGGCGCTCGAGGTCGCGCTGGCGGCCTACGAGTCGGCAAAGACGGGTGAGGTCGTCGAGTTGGGAAGTAGGAAAGCAGGGAAGTAGACCGACACCACTTTTCACTTTCTACTCGGTACTTTTCAGCAGATAGTTTTGAAAGGATTGTAAACATGGCAACTCCCCTCCGAATAGGCGTCTCGAGCTATTCCTACTGGCACTTCACGCCCGAGAAGGTGCCACTCGAGTTTGTGATTGACCGGGCACACAGTCTTGGGCTGTTCGGGGTCGAAATCCTGCAGGAGCAGTTGGAGAGCGAGGACAACGGCTACTTGCAACAGCTCAAACGCCACGCGTTTCGCAAGGGCGTCGCGCTGTACAACCTCGGCACGTCGCAGAGTTTCGTGTGGGACGGAGTTGACAAGCGCCGCGAAAACGTCGAACACACCAAGCGCTGCATCGACCTGGCCCACGCGCTCGGCGTGCCGTCCATCCGCGTCAACGCAGGCACCTGGCGGCGGGAGGGCTCGGGCAGCTTGCAGGACACGCGCGGTTGGAGCGAACCCTGGCCGGGCGCAACACAAGACGACGGTTTCGACTGGGCTATCGAAGGCTTGCGCGCTTGCGTAGAGCACGCCGAACAGCGGGGGGTGATGCTTCTTTTGGAAAACCATTGGGGCCTCACCACCACCGCCGCCGGGATGTTGCGGGTGCTGGAGGGTGTAAACTCCCCGTGGCTCCGCGCCATTCTCGACATGGGCAATTTTTATTATGATGGCGACATGTACACGGCGATGGAAAAAGTCGCGCCCTGGGTCGATTTAGCCCACGCTAAGACTTACCCCGGCGGTGGCTTAGTATTCACCATTCCCATCGACTTCGAGCGGGTGTTTCGGATGTTGAAGGCGGCGAATTTTACGGGTTATGTGTCTATCGAGATGGAAGGCCGTGAGAGTGCTGAGACGGCGGTGCCGAAGAGTATTGAAACGTTACAGAAAGCTTGGAAAGATGCCTCGAGCTAGCTCTCACTCGTGTTTAGACTGTTTCGTTGGATGGTTTTGAAGTCCGACCAGCTTTTTAGAACCATGCTCTCGAGCGCCTCTGGATACACAAATCCGTAGCGTTCGGCGAGGTCGCGTCCTACCTTGGTGACGTGAGCGTTCAAGCGGTCAATGGCCTGGAAAATTTCGTCTCGGTTGCGACTTGGCAGGCCGAGGGTCTCGAGGAGGTCGGTCTCGTCCAGGGTGCGGCTGACGGGTGTCATACTGTGAATGGTGAGGCGGCTGATGTCGCCGCAATCCCGCCCCGTCTCGCGGACGTAGAGGAGCCGCATCAGCACGGGGCGGAACCGGTTGAGTCCTTCCCAGGCGAGGGTGTCGAGCCCGCGGTACAAAACTTTCCGATTTTTGTGGGCGTTCAGCCAAAAGAAGCCGATAAGCTTTTCTAGTTCGTCGGCGTTCGCCTGTGGATAGTCGAGCACCTGTTCCGCTGGAGGTGTGACCAGCTTTTCCGCCCAGCGCTCGTCGCGACAGCCCAAAACGAGTCGCGCTTCGGGCGTGAGAGACGCCGCGGTGCTCTGCACATAAAGGTCGTAGATGTCGCCGTTGGGGGCGAGCAGGTGGTGCAGGACGGCTCCCTCCCTAAACTGTAAAACGTGATGGACGAGAGGTGCCGTTTTAAAGACAGCGGTCAGGGTGGGATTTTCCCAAGCGGCGAAGTTTTCGGGTGTAACCGCCACGCGCAGGTCGATATCGCTGTAAGGGTCGCCCTTGCCACTCCCCAAGCTGCCGCCGAGCCAGACCGCAACAATCTCGGAGCGTTGCCACAGCTTGCCGACGACCTCTTTCAAAAAAGGCGTTTGTGGCAAGTCGGGAAGGTGGCCTAGAATCAGGTTGCCGTTTCCGGACGTATCATGGGTCATGTGTTACCTCACTCCTGAGCTTACCCAAAGTCGCCGTGCTGAGTCCTTGTGTTGAGCAAAAGCGACCTCCGCGAACTCTACGACGCCTTCGGCAGCAAGCAGGACCGAGCGGCGCGTTACGAGGAGCCTGCGCTTGACAAGCTGCTCGAGCACGCCCACTTCGGCACAGCTAGGGCCGTGTTCGAACTCGGCCCCGGCACCGGCCGCTTTGCGCAGAATTTGCTGACGAACTACCTGCCTAAAACCGCGACCTACACCGGCGTCGACCTCAGTTCTACGATGGTTGCGCTGACTAAGGAACGCCTCGCTCCTTTTGCAGACAGAGTCGAAGTGCAGCAGTCGGACGGCGCGCTGAAGTTTGACGAGCGAGACGCCTCGGTGGACAGGTTTGTGTCTACCTACGTCCTCGACCTGTTATCCGAAAACGACATTCACACGGTTCTCGCCGAGGCGCAGCGGCTGCTCGAGCCCGGCGGCTTGTTGTGTCTGGCGGGGTTGACCTACAGCCCGCAACCGCTGGCGAGGTTGAAAATCACCTTGTGGGAACTCGCCTACCGGGTGAACCCCAAGTGGCTGGGCGGCTGTCGGCCGCTGCGGATGCTCGAGTTTCTGCCGCAAGACGTGTTCAGGCTCGAGTACCACGGGGTTGTAGTTGCCGCTGCCACGCCGTCGGAAGTCGTGGTGGCAAGAAAGCTGGGTTGACCCCTGCCCGCGCTTTGCCGCTACACCAAACCGACTTTCTTTCAGTCAAAATAGGCTAAACTGGGTTTACACTTTTGGGGAGGGGCAATGCAGTCTGAGAGCGACGAACAGCTTGTTCAGCGCCTGGCGGAGCGGGACGAGTCGGCCCTGTTAAAGCTTCACAGCCGTTACGCTCACCAACTGGTCGCGTTTATCGGGCGTATCTCGAGCGACTCCGACGAGGTCATGCAGAGCGCCCTGGACACCTTCGCCTACGTTTGGAACCACGCCGGGGAGTTCGAGCCCGAAAAGATGAGCGCTCGCGCTTGGTTGGTGACCGTCGCTCAGCGCACCGCCCTCAACCATCGTCGTGGCGGCGACTTAGAGCCTATGCCTTTACGCTGGAACGTGCCTGCACGCCACCCGGCCGAGCATATTCTGGAGGTTGTCGCCGACCTCAGTCCAGAGGCGCGTGACTATTTAGAGCTTGCCTTTTACCGGGGTCTTTCGCAGCGTCAGGTTGCTGAGGAAACGGGCAAGCACGTCGACGCCGTGCAGGCCGAGATGCGCCAGGCGCTTCACCAGCTGCGCCAGCGGCGGGCGGGGGGTGAGCCGTGACCCTCGGTGAAGACATCCTTATCAACTACGTGATGGGCGCGCTCTCGAACGCCGAAGAACGTGAAGTCGCCCTTTACCTGAACGACCATCCTGAAGAGGCGGCCCTGGTTCGCGACTTTTTCGAACTGCTGGCCGTTCTCGCGCTCGACCAGGAGCCCGCCCACCTGCCCCCCGACGTCGAGATGATTTTGCTGCGGCGCATTCGGCAGGAAAAAGAGGCCGGTCCGGCCGGCGAAGAATCTACATAAAACCTGCGTAGAGACGCGCCCTTCCGCCTCTCGTGAACACCTCTCACCGCAACGCTTGTAAGAGAGGCGCGGGGCGCTCGCAGGTGCTCTCGAGCACGACGCGTCGCCCCGTTTCCGCCGCGGTGAAAAAGGCTTGCAGCGTCTCGAGCACGTGGTACGCCAGTTCGCCGCTCGCCCGGTGGGGGCGGTTTTCACGAACGCCCTGCACAAAGTCGGCGAGGGCGAGGCCCCAGTCTCGCGGCAAATCGTCGTAAGGGTTGACGAGCGGCAGTTCACGCCAGGTTTCGTCGTTCGCGCCGCGAACGCGCACCGGCCCGGCGAAGTCGTTGGGCGCGCGCAGCGAGAGCGTGCCTTTTGAACCGTAGACCTCGAATTTGGGCACTTCCGAGTGCCACACGTCGAAGCTCGTTGTCAGGGTGGCGACCGCGCCGCTCGAGAACTCCAAAAGACCTGCGACGTGCGTAGGTGTGGTGACTTGGAAAGTCTCACCGGCTTTTGCGCCGCTGCCGACGGTGCGCTCCGGGAAAGTAACGCGCGCCGAGCCGAGCACCCGCTCGACCGGCCCGAGCAGCGTGACCAGGGCCGCGACGTAGTAAGGTCCGATGTCGAGCAGCGGGCCGCCGCCGGGTCCGTAGAAGGGAGCCGGGTTCGGGTGCCAGCTCTCCATGCCCCGGCTCGCCATAAACGCGCTCGCCGCCACAACCCTCCCGATGAGCCCGTCGTCGACAGCTTTGCGCGCGGTCTGCACCGCCGCGCCCAAAAAGGTCGACGGCGCGCAGGCGACACGCAAGTCTCGTTCTCGAGCGACTTTCAAGACTTCCCACGCGTCCTCGAGCCCGGTCGCCAAAGGCTTTTCGCTGTAGACGTGTTTGCCCGCACGAAGCGCTCGCAACGACACGCCTGCGTGCGCCGCCGGGACGGTCAGGTTGACAATTGTTTCAACCTCGGGGTGCCTAAGCAGTTCGTCGACGCTTAAAACCAGTGGGACGCCGAACTCTGCGGCTCGAACCCGTGCCAAGTCCAGGTCGAGGTCGCTGCAGGCGACGAACTTTACGCCTTTGAAAAACTGGGCAGCCCTAAAGTAAAGCGGGCTGATGTTGCCGCAGCCGACGACGCCGAGGTTCACGGGACGCAGGAAGCGGGCGGGAGGAAACTCGGCATGGATATTTCCTCGTCAGGACTTGTAGCTCGTAGCTTGTAAAAACACGAACTACGGACTGTCAAGCTCGAAATCATCGGGACAATACCCTTTCGGCGACGCGCTGCAACAGCTCGGGCAAGGTTTCGAACGCGTAGGGTGCGTGGACGCGCTCGAGCCGCTGGTGGTAGTCGTGTCCCCACGGGCCTAAGTTTACAACCGGGCAGGGTGCCGGGGATGCGGTTTCGACTCGGGCGAAGGGCGTGTGTGCAGCTACGAAGGCTCGAGCCGCCGCGTCGTCCGAAGGACTGAAAAAGCTCATGTCGGAGATGCCGTCGAAAAAAGGGCGCACGGCGACGCCGACCTGTTCGACTTCGCGCTTTAGAAGCTCTACGACCTCCCCATGCCGCTCGCGGTTCACCTCCGAGCGAGGATAGTAGGGCGGCGCGAAACCGACGACGGCGGCGGGTCCGTCAAGACCAACCAAATGCACCAACGCCTGTGCGACGGCGTTGCAGCGCTCCACAATCTCGGCACCGGGAAGGGTGTCGCGGAGAACGCGCTCGGTCGCGGCCTCGTCCAGAGACCGAGCGCGTTCCAGCAGCATCTCGAAAGTCAACACCGTCGGTGACCAAACCGTCGGTGACCAGGGCGGTATATTCGCCTCGGTTCCGCTGCGCTGCGCGTGCTCGGCGTGGCGCTCGTTCAAAAGAGCGAGGCACCGCGCCAAGCTCTCCCCGGCGAGTGTTTCGAACCCGGCTAAAACCTCACTCGGCGAGCGGTGGTGGGTGAGCACGTTCACGGCGCAAAACGCCGTGGTGGGCGTGGTCACGTCGTAGTGGGAGCGGTTGTCGCGCTGGTAGAGTACGCTCGGCGGGGCCGGGTAAGCGGCTCGTCCCGCGGCGTCGCCGTAAGCTGGATTGGCTTCGATGTGCGTCGCAAAGTCGGCTGCTAAAAGTGCCGGGTTGACGCCGCCGAAGGGCGCGCCCACGTGGGTGGGGCGGCCGACGAACAACACGAACGGGAGCAGCTTGCCCACGCTGCCTAAAAACAGCGCCGGTTCGGCGGACACGTCCAAGTTGACGGCCAGCTCGAGCCTCAACTCCCGCTCCCGGCATACCCCCGGCAACTGCCGCACGACCGAGCGCATCCCGTGCGAGGCGACCTCCTCGTCGGGAACGGCGACGAACAGCAGGTTGCCCGGCCGCTCGGCACGCTCGCTCCAGGCGTGCAACACGCCGAGTCCGGCGGCCAGTCCACTTTTCATGTCGAGTAACCCGCGGCCCGGCAAAAAGTCGGTCTCGAGTTGCTGTAAAACCTCGTCTTCCTCGCCCCGGCTCGCCGTGCGCAATTCTTTCAAAAGCGCCGCGCGCAGCGCTTCGGGGTTGCAAGCGAGGGGCTCGAGGGGTCCATAATTTTCCGTACTCACCGTGTCGTAGTGGCCGGTTAAAAGGAGAGTTTGCGGCCCGTCCCCCCGCACCAGCGCGAACAGGCTGTAGCGCTGGTGCGGGTCGTCCAAGGTGCGCTCTAACCACAAGTTTTCGGGGTGCGCTTGAAGAACGGGCCATCCTGACAAGAGTTTTTTCAAAAACGGCGCGAAGTCGCGTTCGCCCGGTGTGCCGGTGACGCTTTTGAAGGCGGTAAGCTGAAGGGCTAGAGCCTTTACGGCGTTAGGATGCACGGGACATCCTAGCTGTTTACGACCAGGCTTGTGCTGGATGAGATTTCTTGAAGGCCCTTTTTAAGCTCGAGCCCTCACTCCAACACCTGAAATAACGGGTGCTTACTCGCTCTCCGGTCGAACGTAACCGTCGTTTTGCAGCCCTCTTGTTGATTTTTGTGTCCAATTAAGTAGTCTGCGTAGTCAGCGTTTCCCACTTCGAAATCTCGTAAGGCTGCCCAGGCGACATCCGGAGTTTCGACGGTAAACTCGGCGGTGCTGAGCACCTGCTTGAGCACTTCGGCAACCGTGCCTTTTGGGTAGTGGTAGGCGTAGCGCAGCACCCAAACAAGCTCGCACAAGACGACGTGGTTGACGTAACCGGGCGTTTCTTTGGTACAGGATGTTTCTAAAAAGGCTGTGGCGACAGGCGTTTGCTCGGGGTCGTCCTGCGCGATGTAGCGCGCTAAAACATTCGTATCAAGACCGGTCAAAACCGGCCTCTCGAATAGCTCTGTCCATCTCTTCCAAACTCACGGGTTTGTTCGGTTTGGGAACCATGCCTTTGAGTTTTGTGAGTGAAGACGTAACCGGGAAGAGTTCGACGGAACCGTTTTCGTGAACAAGAAACTTGAGTTTGTCCCCCGCCTTTAACCTCAGCTTTTCCCGCACCTTTTTGGGAAGAGTGATTTGACCCTTGCTTGTCAGAGTAGCAATCATTCCTTACTATAGCCCTTTTCCCTTACATAAGGGTAAGAAGGTTTTCAAACGGCCTTGCAACTCCGGCTCGAGACTTGTGCCCGACGAAGTTTCCGGCGTACAATGTACACATGGCACGTTACACCGCAACCGACGCCCGCCGACATTTCTTCCAACTGCTCGACGCTGCCGAAAGGGGTGAGCAGGTTGTTTTGGAACGCCACGGCGTCCGCTTCAAACTTGTTTTGGAAGGGGCTGAAGGTGTCGAAACACCCGCAGCCGTTTTGATTGTGAACGACCCCGAAGTCCTGCAAGGCGATTGGACTTGGACGAGCGATAAACAGGGCCAGCTCCAGTTTCAAGCTCGAGAAGGGTGATTTTACTCGACACGAACGCAGTCATCTGGCTGCTGCACGGACACCGCCGCACGCAAGCCCTAGCCGCAAGCGGCGAGCGACTTTATCTATCGCCTGTTTCAGTGCTCGAGCTTCAGTTCCTCATCGAAGTGGGGCGAATGCAACTCGCTAAAGACAAAACGCTTCAAGACGTAGCCAACGACCCGCGCTGGCAACTCGACAGCCCGCCCTCAGACGCCCTGTTCAGCGCTGCTTTGGGCTTGAGTCGGACTCGAGACCCCTTCGACCGCCTCCTCGTCGCTCACGCTCAGCATCGCCGCTGGACACTGGCGACGGGGGACGGGCAGCTCAAAACTCAGTTGTCGGCGGGGGCGGTCTATGCGTTGTAGAACACGCGTTATAAAACACGTTTATAAAATCTCCAGCACCCCCCGCACGTCTTTGACATCCACAGCGTAGTCGGCCGCCTCTTTGAGGATGGGCTTGGCGCAAAAGGCGATTTTGAGACCCGCGTGCTCGAACAGGCTGAGGTCGTTCGCGCCGTCACCGACGGCCACCGTGTTTTCTTTGGAGATGTTCAAGAGTCTTTGCAACCGGGCCAGCATCTGCCCTTTGGCGTCGCTCGTCATCATCTCGCCGCCTACCAAGCCGCTGAGCGCGCCGTCCTTTATGTGCAGAAAGTTGGCGAAGTCGGCGTCCGCGCCCAAAACCTCGGCGTGGTGCCGCGTCGCCTCGCGAAAGCCGCCCGAGAAAATCACCACGCGGTAGCCTTTTTGTTTGAGGTCTCGGACTGTTTCTAGCGCGCCCGACATCAGCGGCAGGGTGCGGCACAGCTCGAGCACCCGCTCGTAGTCCAAACCCTTCAAGAGCAGCACCCGCCTCGTCAAAGCCTCGAAAAAGTCCAGCTCGCCCCGCATCGCGGCTTCGGTGATGGTGGCAATCTCTGGCCCTTTGCCCGCTGCCGCGCCCAGCACGTCGATGGTCTCGCCGTCCATCAGGGTCGAGTCGAAGTCGAAGGCGCAGAGTTTTTCGTTCATGGACACTATTGTACGCGGCTTGCAGCCCCAGGAAGAGGGTAAACTCGCTCATGGCACAAACCATCCGCTGGGGCATCTTGAGCACGGGCAATATCGCGCACCAGTTCGCCAAGGGCTTGAGCGACTTGCCCAACACGGAGCTTGTCGCGGTCGGCTCGCGCTCGCAAAAGTCGGCGGACGCCTTTGGCGACGAGTTCGGCGTCCGCAACCGGCACCCCAGCTACGAAGCCCTCGCCGCCGACCCCGAGGTGGACGCGGTCTACGTCGGCACGCCGCACCCGTTCCACAGGGACAACACGCTGCTGTGTTTGGCGGCGGGCAAAGCGGTGTTGTGCGAAAAACCGTTTGCCCTGAACCTGGCCCAGGCGCGTGAGATGGTCGCGGCGGCGCGCGCCCACAAAACCTTTTTGATGGAGGCCATGTGGACGCGCTTTTTGCCGCACATGGTCAAACTGCGCGAGTTGCTTGCCGAGGGCGCTGTCGGCGAAGTGCGGCTGCTCCAGGCCGATTTCGGCTTTCGCACGTCGTTCGACCCCGCGCACCGACTGTTCGACCCGGCGCTCGGCGGCGGCGCGCTGCTCGACATCGGGGTGTATCCGGTAAGTTTCGCTCACGCGCTGTTCGGGCCGCCCGCGGAGATAAAAAGTTTCGGCAACTTGGGCGCGACGGGCGTGGACGAAGAAGCGGCTCTTTTGTTGCGGCACGAACAGGGGCAACTCGCTTTGCTCGCCACCGCGACGCGGTTGCAAACGCCGCACTTAGCTGTTCTGAACGGCACCTCGGGGCGCATCGAACTGAAAAACTGGTGGTATCCCACAGACCTGACCTTGTACCGCGACGGCCTCGAGCCCGAAACCATTACCGTGCCTTGTCTCCTGAACGGTTACAGCTACGAGGCCATGGAGGTCAACGCGTGTCTGCGCGACGGGCGGCTCGAGTCCGACCTGCTGCCGTTGAGCGAAACCCTTGAGATTATGACCACGCTCGACGCGGTGCGCGCGCAGTGGGGTTTGCGCTATCCAAGCGAGGAAAAAGCTTAGAGCACAATCCCTGGGGTGAGGTGTACGCCCTTCCCTCAAACCGACACGCGTCACGGTTAAACCCGCCTGAAAAATGTAAAGTATTTCACACGACGGTTGTGGAGCGTTTTCTACAGCATTTTCTCAGGAGGTTGACACCATGAGCGGCGGGCGGCAGGTTTTGCGAGGCGTTATCTATCTACTTTTGCTCGTTACTTTTTTTCTGGGCTGGCCTAGCTTTCACTATACGGTCGCGCTGATGATAGCCGTCATCATCCGCTACAAAGACGAACCCGCGGCTCTGTTCGCGTCTGTAGAACACCCGTTTCGGCCGACGCGAAAGGGGCTGCTCGAGTCCCTACCCGCCCGCGTGCGTGTCAAGTAAAACCCGCTACCGAAACTAGCTGTCGACAGTCGTCTCGTTTAGATTTTGGGCTTGACGAGGACGTTGAAACCGCGACCGTCGGGTAGCGGCGTGATGTCGCCGACGGGTTCGAACAAACAGCCTGCAGACGACGGCCACGCTTCGGTGTGTTGCAAACGACGGGTGAGGTAACTTTTGTAGGTGTTGAAGGTCGCGGTTGGGGCGACCATCTTGTGTTCGAAGCGGTAAACCCCTTCCGACTCGGTTTTGCTGAGCTGACCGATGAGGCTGGCGAGTAAGATGGCCCCTTCGTTTACTGTGGGCACGGCGAAGCACCTCTTTCTTTTTTCATAAAAACCAGCTTAGCAACCGAGCCTTACAAAACTCTGACTCGCAACACCGAATGAAGGTTTTGTTAAGGCGCTCGTCCCGAGCCCGACTTCCAGCCTTTACGGTCCCGTCGTTCAGCGGCTGGTATGCACAAAAGCGAGTCGGTACACTGGGTCGAGACCGGCGCCGTGTTCGGAACCGTGCCGCTTCCATGACCAGGAGTCGACCGTGAGGATTTACCGCTTTGTGCTTCTTTTCGTCCTGACAGGCCACCTGTACGCGCAAACCTGTCCGCCGCCCAGTGACGCGCCCCTGCGCGTCGGTATTTTGCCGGTGCTGAACACCCTGCCGGTTTTTGTCGCGCAGCAACAAGGTTTTTTCGACGCGGCCGGTATCCGGGTTGAACTCGTCCCCCTCGAGAGCGCCCGCGACCGCGCCATCGCCCTGCAGACCGGCCAAATCGACGTGGCGAACAGCGACGTGGTGGCGACCCTGCTGCAAGTCGCGGCGGGCGACAGCTTGAAAATTGTGCGTCACGACGCGCTCGCACCCGGCTACCGCTTTTTTTCCGTCGTGACCGGCGCGGGTAGCGGTTTAGACACGCCTGAAAAGCTCGTCGCCGCCTTGAGAGAAGACCGGGCGCAAATCGCCATTTCGACCAACACCGTCATCGAATACTTGGCGACGGCGCTGCTTGAAAGCGTCGGCTACGAGCCGCAGGCCAACGACTATATCGAGGTCAGCGCGATTCCGGTGCGGCTCGAGCAACTCGCCCAGGGCACCGTCCAGGCGGCGCTGCTGCCCGAGCCGCTGACCACCCTGGCGACCGAGGTGCAGGGCGGCACGGCCGTGCTGGACGACAGCGCCCTGGGGTTCGTGCCCGTCGCGCTGAGCGTGACGCAGGCGGCGCTGGACGGACGCCCCGGCGACGTGTGCGCGTTTTTGCAGGCCTACGACCGGGCGGTCCAGGCCGTCAACGCCGACCCTGAAACGTTCCGGCAAAACGCGCTGCGCGTACCCGACCCGGTGCGCGCCACTTACGTCGTGCCTAAGTTCGAATCCTCCCGCGTGCCCGCGCCGGAGGAACTTCGAGAGGTCGAAGCCTGGATGTTGAAAACGGGTTTGCTCGAGACCGAAATTCCCTACGAGGACGTGGTCGACGGTCAATTCGTTCCGAGCCGGTGACGAAGTATCAAACCTGACTTTCTGGTGAGTGAGGCTCCACCAAAGGCCGAGACGACACCTCTTTTGCTGTTCGAAAACGTCACCTTCGGCTACGACCCGGTCAAACCGATTCTTGAACGCTTCACTTGGCAGGTGAATCAGGGTGAAGTTTGGGCGCTGCTGGGGCCGTCGGGCTCGGGCAAGACGACGCTGCTGCACCTGGCCGCTGGGTTGCGTCGCCCCGCCGCGGGGCGAGTTTTGCTGGACGGTCAGCCGGTTACTAAACCGCGTCAAGACGTCGGCCTGATGCTGCAAAGTTACGGCCTCTTGCCCTGGTACAGCGCTGCGCGCAACGTGCAGGTCGGCCTCGAGATTCGGGGTTTGAACAAGCGGGAGGCCGCGCGGCGCGGCGACGCGTGGCTGGAGCGGCTCGAGCTTGTGGGGGTCGCCGGGCAATACCCCGGCCAACTCTCGGGCGGGCAGCGGCAGCGGGTGGCGTTGGCGCGGGTGCTGGCCCTGGAGTCGCGCCTGCTGCTCCTCGACGAGCCGCTCTCAGCAGTGGACGAGCTGGGGCGCGAACGCCTGCAACGGCGCCTGTTCGCACTCAGTCGAGAAACGCAAACGACAACCCTGCTCGTCACCCACAGCGTCGAGGAGGCCGCGCTGCTCGCCGACCACGTCCTGCTCATCAGCGACCACGCGCCCATCCGGCGTTACGACGTGCTCACGCCCACTTTCAAAGAGGCCGCCGAGGTGATGCCGCGCCGCGACGACCCGGCGTTCATCCACTTCTGCCAGACCGTGCGCGCCAGGGTGGGTTTAGCATGAGGTTGGACCGGCGCACCATTCTCCTCCTGGACATCGCGCTTTTGCTGTTGGTTTGGTTTGCGGCGGCACAACTTCTCGACAAGAATTACCTGCCCGGCCCCGGCAAGGTCGTGGCTACGTTCGCGCTCGAGCTGCAAGGCGGCTTGCTGCGGCACGTCTGGGTAAGCACTTGGCGCGTGTTGGTAAGTGTCGCGCTGGGCGGTCTCGTCGCCGCGCCGCTGGCGATTGCGGCGGCGGAGGGCAAAACCCTCGACCGCTTTTTGTCGCCGCTCATCTATTTTCTTTATCCGGTGCCGAAAATCGTCTTTTTGCCGATTATTATTCTCATCCTGGGGCTCGGCAACCCGTCGATTATCTTTTTAATCGCGCTGGTGGTGTTTTTTCAAATTTACGTCATCGTCCGCGACGCGACGGCCGGGGTACCGCTCGAGACGGTCGACTCGGTCAACGCGCTCGGCGCGAGCCGCTGGCAGCGGTTGCGCTACGTGTACATCCCGGTGAGCTTGCCCGCCGTGGTCACCGCGCTCAAAGTCAGCGTCGGCACGGCGGTCGCGGTACTCTTTATCGCCGAAACCATCGGCAACAACGTGGGCTTGGGCTACTACATCGTCGTCGAGCAGTGGAACCGCTTTGCCTACGCGAAGGTGTACGCGGGCATCCTGGCGCTGAGCCTACTGGGGAGCGCGCTGTTTTCGGGCTTGAGTTGGCTCGAGCGGCGGCTGAACCGCTGGCAGCGGCGCTGAGCTGCCTCGTTGTAGGGTCAATGACTGACGTTAGGCTCACAGGTGCCGCCGAACTCGGTTGAGCTTAGAGGCCCGAACAGCCTGCGAAACCGAAGAAGATTAGTCCGAAGACGATGAGCAAAACAGCAAGAAGACTGATCATGTTCACTCCTTATCCATAGGCACTATAACTTTTGACGACGCGACTCGAGCTGCAAATACTCAAATTTGCAACTGCTCGAACCAACGGTGTGTGCGCTCGAGCTGCAGTCCGAAGCCTAGTCCGCTGCTATACTTTTTCGACGTGACGGCCTCTTTTTCGCTGCGCCCCTGGCTCCTTGCCGCCCGGCCGAGAACGTTGCTCTTAGCGTTGGCGAACATCGGCATGGGGATTTTTTTGGCGGGCTCTACCGGGCAAGCAGATTTCGGCGTCGGGCTGCTGTGCCTGCTCACGGCGGCGCTGCTACAAATCTTGTCCAACGTGGCGAACGATTACGGCGACTCGGTTCACGGGGCGGACAGTCATGCACGTGTGGGTCCGGCGCGGGCGGTGCAGAGCGGCTTGGTGAGTTCGGCGGCGATGAAAACCGCGGTCGGCGTGGTGGCGCTGCTGGCGGTGACGAGCGGCGTAGTGCTCGTGGTGCTGGCCTTTGGGCCGGAGCGCTTGTTACTCAGTTTAACGTTCATTGCCCTCGGCGGCGCGGCGGTGTGGGCGGCGGTCGCTTATACCGCGACGCGCAACCCTTACGGCTACGTCGGGCTGGGCGACGCGATGGTGTTCGTTTTTTTCGGCCCCGTGGCGGTGCTCGGCAGCTACTACGCGCAAACGCAAAGCCTGAGTTGGGACCTGCTGCTGCCCGCCACGGCGAGCGGTTTGTTGGCGGTGGCGGTGCTGAACGTGAACAACCTGCGCGACTTAGAAAGCGACCGGCAGGCGGGCAAGCGCTCGGTGCCGGTGCGCGTCGGGGCGCGGGCGGGGCGGGTTTATCACCTGGCGCTGCTCGTCGGTAGCGCGGTTGCGGCGCTGCTTTACGTCTTTCTCAACTACGTTTCACCGTGGCAGTTTTTGTTCGTCCTCGCCCTGCCGCTGTTTGTACTGAACGCTGTGAGAGTGTGGCGGGGCAGAAACGCGGCCGAACTCGACCCGCTGCTCAAGCAGATGTCGATTGCCACACTTGTCTTCACCCTACTGTTCGGGCTCGGCTTGGTGTTAGGCTGACCCTGAAGTTGAGTCGAGTCTGAGGCTCGGCTTTGTCGGATTGACTTTGTCACTGACAAACCTGCCCGTTTGGACCATACTGAAATCAACTCTCTTTTCCTGTCAGCCCGCGCCCCGATGCGCCGAGGTTTTATGATTGAACTGCTCCCCACCGACGCCGCTTCACCGGAGACACACGTCAAAGTCACGGCGAAAGACATCTGGCCGGGTCGGCCTTATCCTTTGGGTGCCCACGGCGACAGTCGAGGCGTCAACTTCGCGCTTTACAGTCTGCACGCCACGGCGGTCGAGTTGCTGCTGTTCGAAGACCGCGGCGCGCGCCTGAGTCAGGTGCTGCCGCTGCCCGACAAAACGGGGCCGGTGTGGCACGGTTACGTGCCGGGGCTGCAACCGGGCCAGTTTTACGCCTACCGCGTACATGGCCCCTTCGACCCCGTGCACGGCCACCGCTTCAACCCGAACAAGGTGCTGCTCGACCCTTACGCCAAGGAAATTGGGCGGCCGCTGGTATGGGACGACAGTTTGTTCGGGCACGACTTGCGCGCTGAAGACACGGCGAGCCTGAGCGACAACCGCGCCTTCGCCCCGCTCGGCGTGGTCGTCGTCGACGCGTTCGAGTGGGCAGGTGACAGCCTCCTCGACACGCCCTGGGAAGAAACCGTTATCTACGAAACGCACGTCAAAGGGTTGACCAAAATGCACCCCGAAGTGCCGGAGCATTTGCGCGGCACCTACTTAGGTCTGGCGTCCGAACCCGTCATCGACCACCTCAAAAACCTCGGGGTGACGGCGGTGCAACTGTTGCCGGTGCAAGCGTTCAGCCAGGACAAGTTTTTGGTTGACAAGAACCTCAGCAACTACTGGGGCTACAACCCCATCGCCTACTTCGCGCCCGAGCCGCGTTACGCCTGCGACCCAGCGCGGGCGGTCCAGGAATTCAAAGAGATGGTCAAGGCGCTCCACGCCGCAGGCTTGGAAATTATCATCGACGTGGTTTACAACCACACCGGCGAGGGTAACCACGAGGGTCCGACGCTGTCGTTTCGGGGCATCGACAACCGCTCGTACTACAAGCTCAACCCGGACGATAAGCGCTACTACATGGACTATACCGGCACCGGCAACACGCTGGACTTCGGCAACCCTTACGTGCTGCAACTCACCACCGATTCTCTGCGTTATTGGGTGCAGGAAATGCACGTGGACGGCTTCCGTTTCGACCTGGCTTCTGCCCTGGCGAGGGAATTTTACGATGTCAACATGCTCTCGGCGTTTTTCAAGGTCATCCAGCAAGACCCGGTGCTCTCGAGGGTCAAACTCATCGCCGAGCCCTGGGACGTGGGCCACGGCGGTTACCAGGTCGGCAACTTTCCCTGGCACTGGGGCGAGTGGAACGCTCAGTACCGCGACACTGTGCGCAGTTTTTGGCGCGGCGACCGCGGCCAAGTGCCCGACCTCGCCACGCGGCTCTCGGGCAGCAGCGACCTGTACGCGCGAAGCGGGCGCAAACCCTACGCCTCGGTCAATTTTTTAACCGCGCACGACGGCTTTACTTTGCAAGACTTGGTGAGCTACGTTCACAAACACAACCTCGCCAACTTGGAGGGCAACCGTGACGGCCACGGGCACAACCTGAGCAGCAATTTCGGCGTTGAGGGCTCGAGCGACGACCCCGCCGTCATCAACAAGCGCGAAACCCTGAAGCGGAGCCTGCTGGCGACCCTGTTCTTGTCCCAAGGCGTGCCGATGCTCCTCGGCGGCGACGAACTCAGCCGCACGCAGGGCGGCAACAACAACGCCTACTGCCAGGACAACGAAATCAGTTGGTACGACTGGCGTTTGGACGAACGGCAAGAAGCTTTTTTGGGCTTCGTCCAAAGCCTCGTCAAATTTCGCAAGGCTCACCCAATTTTTCGGCAGCGCAATTTCTTGAGCGGGCGTTGCGGCGCGAACATCTGCAAAGACGTGTCCTGGTGGCATCCGCGCGGGCACGAACTGAACGCCCCGGACTGGCAAACCCCCGACCTCAAAGGCTTCGGGATGCTGCTCTGCGGTGCGGCCTACTACGAGACGGACCAGCACGGCGAAATTCTGGGCGACGACACCTTTTTGGTGCTGTTTCAGGGCAGCAAACGCGGCATGTTCACGCTGCCGCCCGTGCCCGACGGCTCGGTATGGGAAACCACCTGGACGACCTACCCCGACCGGCGCAAAGCCTCCAGAAGGTTCGAGGGCGGGCAGAAGACGAGGCTCGAGCCCTACACGGTGACGATCTACAAAGGCCTGAACCTGAACACCGAGGACGACCGGGACGGCTGAACGCGCCCTGACACCTCTCTTGCAGCCGTTGCCCATACCGGTTTGGGGGTTCGCCTGTAAATTGCATGAGATGATTGTGTTTGTGACGCTCGAGGCTGGTTTGTTAGTCGCTTTAGCTCGCCTCTGTCACGGATGGTTGTTTGGATTTTCAACCGTCAAATCTTCAGCCTGTGCCGCATTGTTCAGCTCCTTATCTGCGGAAACTAAAGTCAGCGGCAACAACCCGTATCCAAGTCTTTCACCCTTTGTCTCTAATGCAGCTGCCAACTGGACCGCGTCATAACCGCGTAAGCTGTAGGTCTCTGCTAGGCGTAGTGCTGTCACAATGACAGATTCGCTTATCGCAATGTGTGTAAAACGGAGCGGAAACTCTCGCCGCAAACGTCGTAACGCCTTCGATGTTTGGTCGGCTGAAAGCGTCTTGCCTTTCTGCCTGCGAATCAAAGCCGCACAAACTTCGACTTCCGTTATCCTTGCCGCGTAAAGTCGGTTTTTCGCCGCTGGGCGTAGCAAATTCAAAACGTATCTGCTGCCGCGTTCCTACGCAAAGCGTTTGACAAAGGCACTGCTTTCAAGAAAATAAGCTGGCACTAGCGGCGTTCACGAATAATGGTTTCTGACAGTGGCTCGCCTTCGACCTTAATCAGTTCAAACGTGTCGAACTCCGCGTCGGGTTCGCCTCGAGTGGCAATGTTACTGGTAACGCCTTTGGATAAAAGGTAACGCTCGAACTCGTCCTCGAGGCGTTCGGCTTCTTCGTCCGGCAGTGCGGCTTCTTTTTCACGCAGGTAGTTTGCCAACTCATCAGCCACTTGACGCGCGTCGCTCAAGGGCAGTTTTTGAATTTCGTTCAGAACTTCTGTTGGTGTCATGAGTCAGCCTATCAAACGGCAGCTACCTTTAGGTGAGCTTTTTCAGAAAAATAGACTCTCTACCCCGCTCCGTTAAGAAGTACAAGTTCTCTCTGGCACGGGTTATTGCCACATAAAAAAGCCTTTTTTCTTCCTCATAGGCGTCAGCTAAGCTGCGACCAAAAAGTCTATAAAGTTCGTTATCAGGATGAAGAAGTGGGAATTTGTTCTCGGTCACCTCAAGAATTATGACGACATCAGCCTCTTTACCTTTCATTTTGTGTACTGTCTCTACTCTAATTTTGTCAAAATCAACTTGAAGCCCTTTTTTGACTTCACTGAGCAAATTTTCCAAGAGCTTGTCCCTAAACTCGGCAAGTGTTACGCCCGAGCCAACGCGTCCTGTTCGGGAAAGGATGTCAAGTGTCGTATCTGGCTTAGTTTTGAAATGTTCACGGGCAATGTTGAAACAAAGTTTGAGATACTTTGCCTCTGTAGAAAAGTCAATCCTAGCATCCTTCGTTGGACCGCTACCGGAGTTGTCAGTGTTGAAGCTGAATTTTTTTTCTTCTCCTTTAAGAATCCAAGCGTCGCCATCTTCAATATTCCGAACAATAAATTTACCGGCTGGCTTTGATGGCAAAGCCCTAGAAGGCGCACCCAATCCTTCCATGAAACGATTGCCCAATTCGACGATTTTTCTTTGGCTTCTAAAATTAGTGCTTAGAAGTGCAATGTCTGAAGGGGGATAATTGTCGGCAAATTTGTAGAAGTATTTTAGGTCTGACCCAGCAAAGCCGTTAATAGCCTGCCAATCATCGCCAACGGCAACAATTTTCAGGTCGGGGTTAACATTTCTTACAGACTCAACCAGCTGATAGAAAGCTTTTGAAAAATCTTGAAATTCGTCAATCAGCAGCCACTCGAGTTCTTTGAGATTGCCGCCCTGATTCTCCTCACCAATCATGCAATCTCCGCGACGCTCATCAACGACGACTTTAGCTTTCAAGAGTAGATCATCAAAATCAATTTGTCCTTCGGCAATCATCTGTGATTCATAGCGAGAGTAGACATGTTGCGCTACCCACAAAAACGCAGCCTCTCGCTCTTCCGTCGAATGGTAGTCTTCAATTTTCTTACGTGCGTCATCTGCTGTCCAACCAAGCTGCTTAGCTTTTTTTATAAAACTTAGAAACATGTCCAAAAGGCGAATTTTGTATTTTCCCTTTGAAATGACAAGCTTACGGTACAATTCATCAAAGGGTAGCTTCTTACAGGTTACGCCATTTTCTTCCAAACGCGCTTTAAGCTTGTCCTCAAAGTTTTTTCTCCTCTTTTTGATATTTTTCTCGTCGTATAAAATATCACGAGGTGAAGTTTCAATTAGGGTATACTCGGGTTTCACGTCACGCCAGTATTCACGTTTCCAGCGCATTTCTTCAACATATTCTTCGAAGGTTTTGTTCCGCCACGGTGTTGGTTTTGGATCAAACTCATCCACACCCCAATGCTCCAAGACATACTTCTTTTCTGCAACCTTGAACGTAAAATCAGGATGGTAACCTCTACCTTTACCTTTTGGTAAAAAGTACTGCTCATAAGAATAAGAAATATCGTGCTCGAAAAGGAAGTCCGCAATGTATTTTTCTGGTTGAGACCTCACTAAATTTCCAAGAAGCGTCGGGTACCTGCGACTGCGTAATATTGCACCAGCATCAACTTCGTTTGCCTGCTCAGAGTACAAATGATTGCGTTGTTGTTGATAGCCCTCAGCGCTTTGGTAAGTTGCCAGATTGTCAAACTGATTCGCCGCGGCCCTAAAAAACTCGTACAGTGTTTCCTTAAATTCAAATGTGTCGCTTTCAAGGTCTCTGATACAGTTTGCTAAGAACAGTTGTTGCCTTTTATTGTTGTCTTCGTCTACCAGCAATTCAAAAGAATGCTTTTCTGGTTGAACAATCTTACAAGCTAAACTGTGAAAGGTACGAGCGTTCTTGAACTCTTTATACTTATAGTCTACTGAAATTCTATCAAGTATTTCCTCTTTGGCTTGCCTATTGAAAGCAAGTATGAGAATGTTGTTGGGGTTAACTCCGTAGCGTTCTATCAAAATGGCAGTTTTGAGAGCTAAAGCCGTAGTTTTTCCCGAGCCAGCTCGAGCTTTGAGTTGTACGTTTTGAGATATTTTTGCTAGCGCTAATGCTTTTTCATCGTCACTGGCAAAATCTACGTTAAACTTGCTGAAAAATTTCTTTAGATAATCTGCTTTGAGCTGTTCAAATTTGCCAACTTCAACAAATTCCAAATTGTCAAGGTAAAGCTGGTCTGCCTGAGAAAACTCACAGGCATCTAGTAACGATTTCACTTGTTCGACGGTGTCCTGCGCTTTTTTGTTTCTATAAACAAACTCTTCTCGCTCTTCTTTGGTTAAAGGTTGATTGTTTTCGTTCAAGTAGTTAAGCTTCCTAAGCTCGGCAAGTTGATTAGTACGGAGTAACCCGCAGTCTCTAAATACGACATCCGCCTCAGACCAAAGGCCCTTTTCAAGCAACTCTTTGAGTTTGAAAAATGCTTCGTTTAAAGCATTCTCTAACTGGGAAAGATACATGGTTTTCTCTTCGGCACTCAGCTCTTTTTTTAGACTTTGAAAGTGTTGCTTTGCTTTATTTATTTCAAGCCTGTCCAGGTGCATTACGATGAATCTGTATGCTACGGTCATTTCAGAAATTCCCCTCACAGTGAAGACGTTACCTCGAGCCTAAAGTGATAGCTCGAGATACGAAACCCTTCCCGCATGTAAAACTTGTGCGCCCCGAACCGCTGCACGGTCAAGTCGAGATGAAGAATCTGAATTGCACAGTCAAGCGCTTTTGGGCAGGGCGACAACCTCATCGGGTTCTGCGAGCGCTGTTTCACCGATAGCGTCCCAGTCGATAACGGCTACCCAAATGTTCTCATCGGGTGAAAACTGGACGCGACCGTCTACCTCTAAGTCTTCGCTGACGAGCGTGAGACACAGCCCTTCTTTTAAGACGATACGTTGCCGCGCCAAGGCCTGTACCGTGCCGACGCAGTTGAGGCGCAAACGGCCCTTTGCATCGGCGCTGTGAAAGTCGGCGTAAACACGCGGCGCGTTCATGGACGTAGTTTACCATTTCCGCGTCGGATTGACCTGAGTGGGTGTGAGCAGTCGGCTGGCCGCTGTCGGCGTGAGACCTGTCAGGGTGGCGTGATAGGTACTTCTACCGGATGTACGAATCACGTCGCCGCCGAGTTCGCGAACACGAGCCACCGTCGTTATACCCAAGCGACCATGAGGAATAGTTTTCGCCAATTCTTCAACGTTGCCAAGACCACATTCGACGGAAACGCCCGTCACGCCACTCGGATGGGTCGCCGTAGCTCGAGCGATGTCTTCAGGTTGATTCCGCCCGCCCCTGACGACAAGTGCTTCGTCAGGAAGCTCACTGTCCACGGCTCGCGTTTAACATCACCTCAAAGTTGGTCGGACGATGTTCCCAAGCTCGTTCTCACGGCGTCACCTCGAGCCCGAAGTGATAGCTCGAGATATGGAACCCTTCCCGCATGTAAAACTTGTGCGCCCCAAAGCGCTGCACGCCCGAGTCGAGGTGGAGGAGGATGCAGTTTTGCTCGAGCGCATACGCTTTCAAAAACTCAATCAAAGCTTCGCCGTGTCCCCGCGAGCGGTGCGCTTCGTCGGTTACGAGGTCGTACACGTACAGGTTCTTGCCCCAGGCCAGCGCCTCACCGATGTCGAAACCGGCGACAGCGGCGACTTTGCCGTCTGAGAGAGTGTAAGCAAGGCGGTAGCCGCGGGCGCGCTGACGCTCGAGCTGCGCCAAAAATTCTTCTCGCTTCAAGTGCGGGCGCAACTGGTGCAGCACCGGGAAGCAAGCGAGCCGCTCTTCGTCCGTGTCGGCCAAGTAAACTTTAGAAACCACCACGAGCCTCCACAAAGTCTAAAACCTCGTCTTCATAGCCCATAAAGTTCGCGCAGCCGTGGCGGGTGACGACGATGGCACCACAGGCGTTGCCCATGCGGGCGCTTTTGAACCAGTCCCAGCCGTTGAGCCGCCCGTAAATAAAGCCGCTGGCAAAGGCGTCCCCCGCGCCAAGGACATTGTAAATCTCGACCGGGAAGCCGGGGACTTCGGTGACTTCGCCGGTTCTGAGGTGGACCGTTGCGCCCTGCGCGCCGCGCTTCACCACCAGGGCTTCGGGGCCGTTGGGCACGTTCAAAATAGCCTCAATATTGGCGCTCAAATCTCCTTTAATCTCGGGCGCGCTGATTTGCTGGTGTTTGATGACGATGTCGTCGGCGCTTTGTACCATGCCTGCGTTGACCTCTTCTTCGGTGCCGAGGGCCACGTCGACCAGGGGTAGCAGAGCGCGCACGGTGACGCCGAAGGCGCGCGGGTCGTGCCACTGGTCAGCGCGAAAGTCGAGGTCTAAAAAGACGGTTTTGCCCGCGCGCTTAGCTTGCTCGGCGGCAAAAAAGGTGGCGCTGCGGCTCGGCTCGCGGCTCAGGCCGGTGCCGGAGATTTCCAGGGCTCGAGCCTCCGCAATGGGTGCCGCTAAAACATCATCAATCGTCAGCTCGATGTCTGCGCAGTTGTCGCGGTAATACACCAGCGGAAAGGTGTCCGGCGGCTCGATGCCGAGGACGACGGCGCTCGAGCGCCGCCCCAACTTGACCGGAATATAGTCGGTTACGACGCCCTCGTTTTTCAAAAAATGCAGGATGAAGTCGCCGACTTTGTCCCGACCCACAGCCGTGAGGAGCGCGACGCTCAACCCTAAACGCTTCGTGCCGACGGCGATGTTCGTGGGACTGCCGCCGACGTAAGCGGCGAAGCTCGTAATCTCTTCGAAAGGTGCGCCCACGTCGTTTGAATAGAGGTCGATGGAACTGCGGCCCATCGTGATGAGGTCGAGGGGTTCGGCCATGCTCACTCCTGCTCAAACACCTAAATGTTGTCGGGCGTTGCTTTCAAAAAACGTCTCAACGTTCATGCAGCTCGTCGCGTGTCCAGGTGATTTTGCCGTGAGTACCAAGTTCAAAGCCTTTGTCCATGAGTGCCATAGCTTTGCGGCGGGCTTGCTCATATTCATCAGCCTCGAGCACGATTTCCTCGAGCTTTTCTTTGAGCAATGCCGAAACCGAAGTGCCCCGCTTCGCCGCGATAATTTTCACCTGCTTCAAAAGCTCCTTGGGAAGAGACAGGGTAATGTTCTGCTTTTCTGCGTTCACGCAAACGAGGGTAGCACGTTTTTAGGCGCGGGTGGCTGAGGCTCGGGGGCTTCTCGAGCGGCACAGATATACCGTTTGGTGGATTTTCTGATACTACCGCCGAAGGATTGTGTTGTAATCACATTCTGCCTGCGCATATTTTTGAACGGCTTGTTTGAGGTGAGGAAGGTATAACTCACGGTTCCTCATAAGTTTATCGCGTGTTCCCTCTAATCTGTCGGCACCACCAGCAAGTTCGGAGGCGAGCTTCTGTTTGAGTGTTTGAACTTCCTGTTCAACGCGCTTTAGGTCTTGTTGCGTGACGGCCAAGGCAGGATTGAAAACAAAGCGACTTTCAACGCGCTTTCTCCACTGCAAAAGTTTGTCGGTTAGTTTTGGTCCGAATGAAGGCACCCGCTCAACAGCTTTACGGTTGATGTCGGCAGCCGATTCAATACCGAATGACCTTAAGGCGGCAATGCGGGCTGGACCAACCCCACTAATATTAGCGTTGTCGATTAAATGATTGTTCAGAAACCGTTTGAATTGCAACTCTTTCGCATTGTCTTTGAGTGCCTGAACTTTCTGGCCTTTAATTTGATTCAAGTGGTCGTAGTCATACTTTGCCTTATTTAAGCGGTTAAAAGTACCTTCAAAGCTTTCAACTGCACACTCTTTTTCCCACCGCGACTGCACCTCATCCCATTTTCTTTTTGCTCCTTCTAAGTTGCTGTTTGCAGTCCGTGTTACTTGTTCTACATCCCTCCTACCTAAAGCTAGGTCAAACCAAATGACTCCAACCAACCCCCAAAAGATTACAAGTCCCGACAACAAACCGGTGAAGCTCAAAAATAGGAGCAAAACCGTAACCAATACTTTCGTTATCATTCGGCTTTGACGGCGTCTGTGCGCTTCTAAAACAGGTTTTGAAGTCTGCACCGGAGTAGGCTTGACTGTCGGCAATCCTGGCGGCGGAGATACTTCTGTAATCTTACGCCATGCTGCCTCAACATCAATACTGGCCCCGCTAGCGTTAACCTTTATATAACCGACTGTGAAAAATAGGACACCTGGTACAGACTCGAGTTCGCACCAAGAGCATTTTGGTAAGTGACCGTAGTACAAGTGGTTGGGATTTGCCTTACAAACGACAAGCTGTGATTCTGATTTGGCTAGTGCATCTACCCACTGCTTCGGATCAGGACGAGACCAACCTTTGTTTTGGCGATAACCCCCCGCGCCCTCTTTGGAAAAAGCTTGAATAAACAACTGCGCGACCTGGGTTGGCACGTCTTTTAACAGCAGAGTATTCGGTGGGGGTTTTATTTGCATCGCCTGTGCGGTACTACCATAAACAAACTTAAATGCGGTTATGGCTTTCTCAATCGGAACATATTCGGGGCCAAGCGGTGTACCTGAGAATGGATGCCGCCCCATGAACAAAAGGTGAAAGATGAGAACCGCAAGCCCAAAGGCATCGTGATCTTTTGTGCGCTCCTCATTAGTTAACGTTCTGCCTTGTAACTCGGGCGGAGTGAATGTAGGCACACCTACGGGGCAATAGTGATAAACACCGCCGACATTTACCTGAAAGCTGTCACAGTCAATAAGTTTGACCATTCCCTTTTCAGACACCATCAAATTGCCCTGGTTGACATCGCCAATTATGTGACCATGCTCGTGAACAGTAGCAAAAGCCCTAGAAACGTTTGCGGCTACACGAATAAGAAACGCCCAGGTTGCATCAGGGAACTCGTTTATCCGGCTTTTGGGGCCGTAGAGAGTATGTATATCCTTGAAGCCACTGGCACGCGACATGATAAATCCCTGAACCGGGCCATCTCGGGTTAAGCGGAGGGTATCCTTCGGCCAAGCGGCGAGTTTGCTTAAAGCATCAGTTTGACCATCAACCATGTAACGCAATTTCTGCGCCTTGTCGGTAGGTGGGGGAGAATGGTAAAGCTTTGCTACGAACTCAGACGCTCCACTTACTTCAAAAACCGCGCCCTCGCCGCCTCTACCGAGTTCTGAGCCAAGACTAACGGGATGACCAAGGTGACTAAAAACTTGTTTTGGCGTCATCCTTGCTCTCAAAAATCTGGCGTGAAGCTAGCACTAATGTTTTATCGTCATCAGTGCGTTCATTAACCCTATCTGAGTTGAGAAAGTCTGCCAGCAGCAACGTTAGCTCAACGGAATAACCAGCTTCGGATTTGCCAACAGCGCTTAGCATCGGCTTGAAAAAACGTTGGTGGGGCTCTTTAATATCCATTTGCAGAGCAAGGCTTTGAATTCCATCGGTAAACATAGTCAGTTCCGTAATCCTCTGTTCCAAGAAGAGATACTCGAGACGAAATCTAGCTTCACTTCCGGTAACGAAGTTGGTTGAACTGGCATACTCGCCGCTTTGAGGCCAGAAAGCACATTTATAGACATCGGCTTCCTTGTCCGTGGCATAAACTATCGCCCCATCACCAATTTGAACAAACACTGCTTGACTTTCACTGACAACGGTAGCCAACAGTGTGCAGGCAAATTCACGTAACTCCACACCGCGATCAAGGGCACGCTCACGCAGTTCGTTTTGTAAGTGTACTACCCAATCTTCGACCAAAGTCCGACTAATATCACTTATTGAGTCACCACATTCAACAAGCTTTACAACCTCGTCTACCCAAAGCTCGCAGGCAAGAGTTGACCCGTCTGCGGAATGTAGAGCGCTACCCGCACCATCAGCGACAACAGCAACAAGTAACTCTTCGTTCTCGGAATCTTTTAATACAGCACACTTACTCGCGTCCTGGCAGTGTGTGCGATTGAGGACGTGAGACGTACCTATAACAGTTGCGAAAGCATAACGCCAGCGCGGCGTCATTCAACCATAGCCCAGCCATCAGGTGTAGCCGGGTTTATAAGCTTCACGGCGTCTCCTGGATTCGACTGTGAGACGGAGCTTAGCGAGTTGGAAAGCCAAGAAAAAAGGTCTCTAAAGCGTAAGCCGTCCAACTTAAGTGGGTCACGTACAGAGATTTGCTTGAGCTTGCTGATGTCCGCACCCTCAACACCTACTGAAAAGAACATAAACGACTTAGACTCTTCACCTTCGCGCACTTGCTGTGCAGCGCTTTGCCATTCATCGGTAGGACCACCGTCGGTGATAAGAAATATCCACGGGCGATAGTATGAAACTCCGTTCTGACGGTACACTTCCTTTCGGTCCCGCAGCATCTCCAAGCCTTTTCTTATAGCTGCACCCATAGGTGTGTCGCCCTGAGAGCTAAGGTGGGGTGGCTGAAAAATATCCGCCGTTTGAAAGTCAATTTTAACGTCAACCGGTCCAAAAGTAACGATAGCGACTTCGACTCTTTTTGCCGCAAGTGTATCGGCCATTAGCTCGTCTTTGAAGGTCTGAATGCCTAAATTGAGTTGGGAGATTGGTTGACCCGACATTGAACCTGAAGTGTCGAGTAGCAGCAAGCACGGGCACCTTGGTTCAGGGTTTTCTGCAAATTCGGCAGCATCGAAAGGGATTTGGTCATAGTTGTCGAACACGCAAGCCTCCTAGAACAACTTTTAGATTTTATCGAGCATCCATTGCAAGATTTACAACCAATAGTCACGGATTTGTCGTCTACGCTTTCCTATAACGCCCTTTTTACCACACCTCTTAACGTTTTGGCTCGAGCCAACAGCACCCGGTTTTCGTGCCGAATGACGGCTCGAGCCAAAACGTGAAACCGAGGCTTCAGAACTGCCGACTCCACTCCTTCGGCCACCGCTCGACCACGATTTTGGTCTGCGTGTAAAACTCGACCCCGTGCCGCCCCTGCGCGTGCAAATCGCCGAAGAACGAGTCGTTCCAGCCCGAGAACGGGAAAAACGCCATCGGCGCGGCCACGCCCAAGTTGATGCCGACGTTGCCCGCATCCACCTTGTGGCGGAACTCCCTCGCCGCCGCCCCGGACGAGGTGAACAGGCACGCCTGGTTGCCGTAAGGCCGGTTGTTGACAAGCTCAATCGCGTCCTCGACCGTTTCGACGTGCATCATGCTCAAAACGGGGCCGAAAATCTCGGTTTTGGCGGTGTTCCCGTTCGGGTTCACGTCACCCAAAACGGTGGGGTGGACGAAGTAACCGTTGGCGAACTCGTCGCCGGCGACTCGTTTGCCGCGCCCGTCGACCAGCAGCTTCGCGCCTTCTTGCTCGCCCTTGCCGATGAGACCTTCGATGCGCTCCTTGCTTTCACTGCTGATGACCGGCCCCATCTGCACGCCGTCACCCAAGCCGTAACCCGTCTTGCGGGTTTCAGCGTCTTCGACGATGCGCTTGACGAACTCGTCTTTGGCCGCGCCTACCGTCACCGCGACGGAGGTAGCCAAGCAGCGCTGGCCCGCGCAGCCGAAGGCGCTGTCGGCCAGGATGCGCGTCGCCATGTCCATGTCGGCGTCGGGCAGCACGACGGCAGGGTTTTTCGCGCCGCCCTGGCACTGGGCGCGCTTGCCGCTCGCTGTGGCGCGGCTGTAGATGTACTTGGCAACCGGCGTCGAGCCGACGAACGAGACCGCCCGCACTAAGCTGTGGTCCAAAATCGCGTCCACCGTATCCTTGCCGCCGTTGACGAGCGAAATCACACCTTTGGGAAAACCCGCCTCTTCCAACAGTCGGAACAGGTACTGCGTCGTCAGCGGCACTTTTTCCGAAGGCTTGAGCAAAAACGTGTTCCCCGTCGCCACCGCGTAGGGCAAAAACCACAGCGGAATCATACCGGGGAAGTTGAAGGGCGTAATCGCCGCGACCACGCCCAGGGGTTGACGAAACATGTGCTCGTCGATGCCCCTCGCGATGTCCTCGTTGTTGTAGCCCTGCATCAAAATCGGCATTCCGCAGGCGACCTCGACGTTTTCCAAGCCGCGCTGCCACTCGCCTTTGGACTCGGCGAAGGTCTTGCCGCACTCGTTCGTAATCGTTTTGGCGAGGTCGTCCAAGTGCTCCTCTAAAAGCGTCCTCAGCTTGAACAGTGGTTTGATGCGGTCTACGACGGGAACCTGCCGCCACTCGAGAAACGCCTCATGCGCCTTTTTGACCGCCGTGTCCACCTCGTCTTTCGCCGACATGGGAACCGACGCGATAATTTCCGCCGTGGCGGGGTTGTGAACCTCTAGGTAATCGCCCGCGTCGGAGCGCTGCCACTCGCCGCCGACGAAGTTCAAAAGTTGTTCTGTGCCGCTCGCTACTGCCATGTCATCCTCCTGAATGTTACCTGACTGATACCTAATTGAACCAGACGGCGAAGCCGATAAACTGACCGCCGAACACGTCCCAGATGCGCTGGAGGGTTTCGGCAGAGACGACCTCGCCCGTTTCGACGTAGGGCGCGGCGGCACCGCCTTGAAGCCAGAGTACCAGGTCGAAGTCTCGTGGCTCTAAAAAGGCACGCGGCAAGTCGATACCCTGTCCTTCCGGCAAACGCCAGTGCGGGACGAGCTTTTCGCCGCGCCACAGGGCGCGCGTCTCTTCGACGAAGAGCAGCCAGGCATCGACGATGTCTTGCGTCACCTGAACGGGCAGGACGGAGTCTTGAGAAGGATTCGGAATCCACTCGCGGTCGTTGTCGGTTTCCGCCAGGATAAAGTCCCACATCAGTCCGGCTTGCTCGGTCACGGCTTGAGCGTGTTCTAAAGCTTTTTCCAGGCGTTCGGGCTCGAGCAGCGGCACGCGCAAAGCCAGGTGGACGAGGGCGATTTGGTCGACCAGTTGGCCGTCGTCCATGTCGAGTAAGTTGCCCTGCTGGTACAATAGGTCGGTGGCAACCTCGGCCCGCGGGAAAAACAGTTGCGCCGTGTAAGAAAAAAGCGTCTGGCTGTCGTGCGCCAAAATAATTTCGACGAGGGCCATGAGCAGGTGGCTGTAACCGCGCATCCAGTGGGCGTCGCCGTGGTCGAGCCGCAGTTCCAGGGGCGCGGCGTCCTCGACGAAACGCTGGTTCAACACGGCCAGCAGCGTCGTCAGCGACTCGCCCGCGTCGCGTGTCAGGTTGCCGTCGTAGTCGAGATAGGCTTCGCCCAAATCGAGGATGACTGCAGGGTCGCTCGTGGAATTACCGTCACCAAGACCTGCCAGCGTGTTTTCAGCCCGCCCGAGCTGACCGTTCACCGTCTCGAGTTCAGCGCGGAAGTCTGCATAGGAAATACTCTCGGGTTGCGGGTTCGTAGGCACGGGCAAGCGCAAAAAGGGGATGCCCATCTCTTGGCCCACGTCGGACTCGAGCCCGTAGCGGTACCAGGCCTGCCCGAGCATTTCCGCCGCGCGCAGAAACTGGGTCGTACCCAGCGCAAAACGCAGGTCGGCGTTATCGGGGTCGGTGTCCAGGCGCTCGAGGAAGGTTCGCTCTTGCTCGAGTAGCGGCGTCTCGAAGTTGAGGGTCTGCTCCTGCGCCCATCCCAACCCGCTGAGCAAACAAAAAAGGCAAATCCAGAGGCGATGCTGTCTCAAATTCATAGTCCGATACGTCCTAAATAGGCCCGGTTGCGCTCGGCGTTCTCCGCGGGCGAGCCCATGCCGGGGAGAACGTCTTGTTCGACGACTATCCAGCCATCATACCCGACCTCGTGCAGGGTTTCTAAAACCTTGGGAAAGTCCACCGCGCCCGTGCCGAGTTCGCAGAACACGCCCGCGCCTATCATCTCCTTGTAGTTCCAGCCGTTCTCTTTCGCCTGCTCTACGACTGCCGGATTGAAGTCTTTGAAGTGCATCAGTTGGATGCGTTCGCCGTACTTCTTGACGCCTTCAACCGGGTCGCCGCCGCCCAGCATGTAGTGCCCGGTATCGAAGACGATGCCCACTTTTTCGGGGTCGGTGCGGCGCAAAAACTCGTCGATTTCGGCGGGCGTTTCGACAAAGGTCGAGCCGTGTGGGTGTAGGGCGGTACGCAGGCCGGTCTCAGCTCTGACAGCGTTCGCCACACGGTGGATGCCTTTGACGTATGTTTGCCAGCCCGCCTCGTCTAAACCGTGCTCCACTTGGATGCGCCCAGTGTTGTAAAAGCGCGCCTGCACCGTCGAATGGTCGTCACCGATGTTGACGGTGCAGTGCGAACCGCCGACCTCGGCTAGAAGTTTTGCGACCCTCACGGCGCGCTCCACGCCCTCTTCGTGATACGCCTCGTCGTACAGCCGCACCGTCACCCACGAGCCGACGGGCTCGAGCCCCCGCTTATGAAGTTCCTCACGCAGTTTGTCGGGGTCGCTCGGCATGTAGCCCAAGTCGCCGAGTTCGGTGCCGACGAAACCCGCCGCAGCGAGTTCGTCCAGCATCTGCGCGTAAGGGACGCGCCCGCCCGCCGTGTTCTCGATGGTTCCCCAGGAGCAGGGGGCGTTGGCGAGTTTGTAGTTGGTCAAAGCGGCTGGCTCCAATCTTGAAGCGCTAATTCTTCGATACGCCCGAAATGTTTTAGGTTGCGCGTCGCCAGTTGCAGGCTGTTGGCGATAGCCGTTCCAGCAATGAGGAGGTCGATATCGTCCAGGGGCTTTCCCTGTCCGCGGAGTTGTGCGTAAAGTCTAGCTGAGATTGTCGCACTCGTTTTTGTAACAGGTAAAATAGTGCTACCTCCGGCCAGTGCTTCGAACGTACCTAACCGCTTTTTGGCGTCTCGGTGCCTAAGCCCGCTTAGAATCTCGTAGTAAGTGATAAGGCTGAAACTCAGCGTCCGGTGGGTTGCTAAGTAAGATTCGGTATTAGCAACGACGGTCGGTTCGCCTTTCATGAAAAGTGAGAGGATATCGGTATCAAGCAGTGTCGGCAGCATGACGTTTACGTCTCGAGGTATCCCGCCGCCGCGTTTGCATCTCGTTGAGAAAGTCCTCGAACTCAGCTTCCGGCATGTCTTTCCAGCACCCGGCGAAGCTCATGATGTCGGGTTTCGAACGGTTTGCCTCGAGGCCGAGCCGAAAATGGTGAATGAGGTTGAAAATATCTTCCAACTGCTCGTCCGGTAAACGGTTGACTTCCTCTACAACCTTTTCGCGTATCGTCATGTTGCACCTTCCTGATAAAAGTTGTTAGTTTCTGGTTTTCAGTTGAAACTAACAACTAAAAACTAAGAACCAACTACTCGAAAATCACCTGCTTCTTCTTGGCCTCATCGTACTGCTTCCGCGCCTCCCGCACGCTTTGCTGCCCACTCACCTCCGCCGGGGGACAGTCCCACCAACCGCCAAAATCGTAACTACCGACACGCTTTTCGGGGTCTACTTCGACCACGACGACGTTCACGCCTTTTCGAGAGCGCGCGGCCTCGAGCGCCTTTTTATAACTATCCTCCGTATTCGTATAAACCGCGTGCGCGCCCATTGCCTCAGCGTGCTTGGCGTAGTCCACGCGGACGATGTCGCCGTCGAGCAAACCCTCGTCGTTGCGGTGGCGCAGCTCGAGGCCGAAGTGCGGCGTCCCCGTGCTCCGCTGCAAGCCGTGAATGCTCTGGTAGCCGTGGTTGTCCACCACGATAATCGTGAGGTCCAAACCTTCAGCGACCGCCGTGACAATTTCCGAATTCATCATGAGGTACGAGCCGTCGCCGATAAAAACGACCACCTCACGCTCGGGCTCAGCGAGCTTGACGCCTATGCCTGCCGGGATTTCGTAGCCCATGCAGGAGTAGCCGTACTCCAAGTGATAACTGTCCGGCTTCGTGGGCCGCCAGATTTTGGGGATGTCTCCGGGGATGCTCCCGGCGGCGTTAATGACCACCGCGTCGCCGCCGACGATGTCGTTGGTCATGCCTAGCACCTCACTCTGGCCCAAGTTGTCCGGTTCTTCGATTTTTTTGATGTCGTCAACCAAAGCATCCCACTCGGCTTTCCAACCCGAGGCCCGTTCGCGGTAGGCAGGACGAGTCCCCTCGTAACCGGCTTGCGAAAGAGCCTCTTGAAGTGCCGTCAAGCCCCGCCGCGCGTCCGCTACCAGCGGCAGGGCGAACAGCTTGTAGGCGTCCAGCGGCGTGACGTTGAGGCCGATGAATTTTGCTTGGCCCGAAAAGGCTGTTCTCGAGGCCGTCGTAAAGTCGGCCAGCCGCGTGCCGACGGCGAGAATCACGTCGGCCTCGCTCGCTACCCGGCTCGCTGCCGAGCCCGCGAGCGAGCCCACGTTGCCCATGCTCATCGCGTGGTCCCAGCGCAGCGCGCCCTTGCCCGCTTGCGTCTCGGTCACAGGAATGCCGAAACGCTCGGCGAAAACGGCCAGTTCGTCCGTCGCCAGGCTGTACTTCACGCCGCCGCCTGCGATAATCATGGGTCGTTCGGCGTTTCTAATCAGCTCGACCGCGTCCGCGATGATTTCGGGCTCAGGGACGGGGCGGCGGATGCGCCAGACGCGCTTTTCGAACATGCCTACCGACCACTCGAAAGCCTCGGTCTGCACGTCCTCCGGCAGCGAAATCGTCACCGCGCCCGTCTCAGCCGGGTCGGTGAGGACGCGCATCGCTTCGGGCAGCGCGTGTAGGAGTTGTTCGGGTCGTGAGATGCGCGTAAAAAAGCGGCTGACCGGCCGGAAAATGTCGTTGATGGACACGTCGTGCTCAGTCGGGTGCTCGAGCTGTTGCAGCACCGGGTCGGGAATGCGGTTGGCGAAATAGTCCGAGGGGAGCAGCAATACCGGAATCCGGTTGACCGTCGCCAGCGCCGCGCCTGTGACCATGTTGCTGCTGCCCGGCCCGACCGAGGCGGTGCAGGCAAACGTCGATAAACGGTTCAGGTGCCGCGCGTAGGCGACCGCCGTGTGAACCTGCGCCTGTTCGTTTTGCGGACGGTAAAAAGGCAGGCCGCAGTCCAGGCCGTATTCCTGCATTGCTTGCCCCACGCCGGGGACGTTGCCGTGGCCTTGGATGCCCCACATCCCGGCGATAAGTCGGTGTTCGGTGCCGTCGAGTTCGCTGTACTGCTGTGACAGGAATTTGACGAGGGCTTGGGCGACGGTTAGGCGTTGGGTTTTCAAAATTACCTCCTCTAAAGGGACCTAGCTTATCGCTGACTTGATGTCATGAGGTGGAATTCCTGTCCCATCTATACAAGATTCGGATAAGGATTTGTGACACTCGATTGATGCCAAACGGACTTCTCTGCTCGCGACAATTCTCTATAATACTTCCTACTAAGGCGGTCAATCGCTTCCTCCGTCAAAACTTCATCCCCAGAGTAAATCCTCAGACCGCAATACAGAAAAAGATATAAGGCAGCTAGCTCTTCAAGATACGCGAATTCTGACTTAACTTCGAAGACACTTCCTGAGTCGCTGAGCAAAGTAATAGTGACTGGCTGATTCTCACTTTCACGGACATGAAGTTCAGTCCAAGAACGACTGTATACTGGATTAGAGTCACCATCGGTGTCTATGTTCGCATCAATCCCATACAACAAATCCACAAACACTCTGAAATCGGGACGTTCTTTATTTACGAGAACTCTGTGCATCAGCATTTTCCAACACGCAAAGGTTTTACAGTTGTCATCTCCCGAACTCCTGTACTTTCACAATCTCTCCCGTCTCGAGCGACCGCTGCGCCGCCAACGCCAGGCGGGAACTTTTCAGCGCGTCCTCCACGTTCGGCGTGACCGGCTCGCCTGCATGAACGTTTTTGGCAAAGGCAACCACCTCGTTGGCGTAGGCTTCGAAAAAGCGCTCCTCGAAGTGCTGTGGGTAGTCGTGGCTGACGCCGTGCTCACTCCAGACCTCGAGGTTGAGTATTTGACGCTTTTCTAAGTGGTACTTGCCCTTCTCGCCCAAAATGTCGGTGGCGATTTCGTAGCCGTAAGCGGTGTTGAGCGCGTTTTCGACGGTGCCGACCGCGCCGTTTTCAAATTTCAGAGTAGCGACGGCTAAGTTGAATAGGCCGAACTCTTTGAGGCGGTCGTCCCGTACCGCCGTGCCGACGGCGTAGACTTCTGCGACCTCACCGCAGAAGTAGCGCGCCGTGTCGAAGTCGTGGATGCCCATGTCCACCAGGATACCGCCCGACGTTTTGAGAAACTCGACGCTCGTTTGAACCGGGTCACGGCTGACGGCGCGAAAGTTTTCGATGCGGCCCAAGTCGCCGTTGTCCAAGCGCCGTTTGACCTCCAGATAGGCCGGGTCGTAGCGGCGTTGAAAACCAACTTGGCAGGGAACGCCGGTTTTTTGGATGACTTGAACAACCTCGTGAGCCGCCCTGAGAGTATGTGCGAGCGGCTTCTCGACGAAAATAGCCTTGCCCGCCTCGGCTGCTCTACAAATAAGCTCGGCGTGCGTCGGTGTGGGCGTGGTGATGAACACGGCGTCTACGTTTTTGTTCTCGAGCACTTGGTCCAAGGCGCTCACCTTCGCCCCCAGCGTCTCGGCGACCTCGGCAGCACTCTCTGGAACGAAGTCCACAACATCCGTAATTTGGACTTCGGTCAGAGTTCTCAGCACAGCGGCGTGTGTCCGCGCCATGCGTCCGGCACCGATGAGAGCGATGTAGAGAGGAGTCATGAGGAAAGCCTATCTTTTCTCTCAGAGCTTTTCTCTCTGGTCACTGTGGGCGAATTCGGCGAGTTCGGCCTCGAGCGCGTTAAGTTCGTCGGTGCCCGCCATCATGCCGAGCACGTCCTCACGGCTGACTTCTTCTTTGGCAAACGTCCCGTAGCTCTGCCCGCGCTTGAGAATCGTGAAGCGGTCGGCGACCGGGTAGGCGTGGTGGACGTTGTGAGTGATGAAGATGACGCCCAAGCCCTTTGCTTTGGCCTGCGCGATGTATTTGAGGACCACCCCGGCCTGCTTGACCCCGAGGGCGGCGGTGGGCTCGTCCAAGATAAGCACTTTCGCGCCGAAGTAGACGGCCCTCGAGATTGCCACACACTGCCGCTCGCCGCCCGACATCGTGCCGACCGCCTGGTTGGGGTCGCGGATGTCGATGCCCATGTTCGCCATCGCCGCGACGACGGTTTCGGCGGCGAACGTCTGGTCGAAGGTTTGGAACGGCCCCCAACCCTTCGTCGGCTCCCGGCCTAAAAAGAAGTTGCGCGTCACGCTCATCAGGGGTTGGACGGAGAGGTGCTGATGCACCGTGGCGATGCCGTGGTTTTGCGCGGCCCTGGGCGAGTCGAACACCACCGGCCGCCCCTGCATCAGAATTTGCCCCGAGGTGGGTTTGTGGACGCCCGAAATCGTCTTGATGAGGGTGGACTTGCCCGCGCCGTTGTCACCGAGGAGGCACATCACCTCGCCGGGTTGCACCGTCATCGACACACCGTTCAGCGCGATGACCGAGCCGAAGGTCTTGACCAAGTCCTGCAGTTCGATGAGTGGGACGCTCATTTCGCCTCCGTCACGCGCTTGCGGATAAATTTGTTGAACACCACCGCGATGAGGAGCATCACGCCCAAAAACACCTTGAACCAGTCGGTGTTGACGCCGGTAAAGAAAATTCCCTGCTGCACCATCCCGAAAATCAGCGCGCCGAACACCGCGCCGACGACCGAGCCGTAACCGCCTGTGAGCAAACAGCCGCCGATGACCGCCGCGATTATCGCTTCAAATTCTTTGAGCAACCCGCGGTTCACGTCTGCCGAGCCTAAGTCCACGACTTGCAGCGCGGCGAACAGCGTCGCCGTGACCGCCGTGCCCATAAACAGGATGATGCGCACCCGGTTCACCGGCACCCCGGTGTTGCGCGCCGCCTCCGCGTCGCCGCCGACGCCGAAAATCCAGTTCCCGAACCTCGTGCGTTGCAGCACCCAGGTCGCAAGTACAGCGAGGCCGAGCCACCAGAAAATAGACACCGGCAATCCAAACAAGTCACCACGAAAAATAGGGGCCAGCCAATCGTTTTCAGCAGCCTCTTTCAGCCCCGACACCTGCGTGCGCCCGGTGACGAGCCGGGTAAAGCCGATGGCCGCGCCACGCAGAATATATAAAAAAGCCAGCGTGACGATAAACGAGGGCAAGCGCGTGCGGTTGACGATAAAACCATTGATATACCCGACGAGAAGCGCGAATGCAAAGGACGCCAAAATAGCAAGCCAAAAAGGCCAGCCGTAAACAGCCACCGGAATCGCCATGACCAGGCCCGCCGCCCCAATCATCGAGCCGATGGACAGGTCGAACTCGCCGCCTATCATCAGCAACGCCGCGCCGATGGCGAGGATGCCGAGTTGGGCGGAGACTTCCAACCAGCTAGCAATGCCGCGAAAACTCAGGAACCCCTTGTCGCCCGCGACGACGGCGAAGAAAATAAACACGAGCACCGCCCCCGACACCGCGCCGAGTTCGGGCCGCGCCAGCAAGCGACGCCACAGGCCCAGTTGGCGGACGCGCTCGTCGCCGCTACCTACCTGTGTCGCCATGTCCGTCACCTCTCAAGCTCAGCTTATCCAACGCTCTCAGTGGGGGAGTTGGGGAGAGAGAGGGAGTAGGGGAGTCAAGTCAAAGGCTTTTACTCCCCTACTCCCTACCCCGATACTCCCCTACTTTATTTCGTTAGCGAATCCCCTTGCTGCTCAAGTCCACGACCTGCGCGGCGTTCTCCGGCGTGACGAAGCCGGGGCCGGTGAGGATGACGCTCGAGCCCGGCAACAGCCCGTTTTGAATATACTGCGTCATCAGCACGACGCCCAAATAGCCTTGCAGGTACTGCTGCTGGTCGATGGCGAATGCGGCATTGCCGTCGGCGAGGGTTTGCAGAATCGTGGGTGAGAGGTCGAAAAAGCCGAGCTGGACTTGGCCCAAGCTGCCCATTTCCTCGAGTGCGGCGATGGTGGGCTCGCCCCCGACCGGGCCGACGGCCAGCACGCCCTGAACGTCCGCGTTGGCGCTGAAAGCGGCTGAGACGGCGTTGCGGATTTCGGTGGGGTCGGTCGATACGGCGAGTACGTCTACGTTCGCGCCCTCACCCAAGCCGTCCTGAAAGCCCTGGCAGCGCAAGTCGAGCGCCACGTTGCCGACCTCGTGGTTGACGCAAATCGCATTTTGGACGCCCTGCTCGGCCATGCGCTCGCCCGCGCCCAAGCCCGCTTCGTACTCGGTCTGGCCGATGTGGCGCAGGATGCCCAAGTCCTGAAACACGTCGCTGCCCGAGTTGATGGAAAAGACCGGGATGCCCGCGTCTGTCGCCGCGCGAATCGAGTCGCCGAGCGCGTCGGCGTCGGGTACCGAGACGACGAGGCCGTCGGGCTGCGAGGCGACCGCCGCGTCGATGAGCTGCGCCATGCGCGGCATGTCGAAGGTGTCGGGCGCGCGGTACTCGACGTTCACGCCCATGTCCTGCGCGGCCTGGTCGACGCCGTTTTTGACGACCGACCAAAACGGGTCGGCGGCCCCCCCGTGGACGACCACGACGATGCGGATGTCGCCCCTGGCCGGCGCGTCCTGGCCCCAAACCGTGCCAAAGGCGAACAGGCTCAGCAGTAGCAAAAGCTTTTTCATGTGTTCCTCCCTAAAACTCTCTGCCGCCACAGCGAACCTAAAGCCTTACTGAACCCCCGAGGTGTTTCTATTCCGAAGGTGCGTCTATTCAAGGCCAACCGGCCCGGCCACAGATTGAGTGTCTTGACTATAGCCGTGCGTTTTGGGCTTGTCAATCTCGAGAGTTCAAACGAAAAACGGGACCAAGGGAACGCCTTGCAAAGCTCAAATAGCCACACGGCTGACGCGGTGTCGAAGAGAAGTAAGCCTCTTGAAAAGTTGGGTGAGAGCGGGCGTGGTTAGGTTCCTTGTCAGTCTCGCCACTGCGGCACTTCGTCTCGGGCAGAAGTTGGTCCGGCGCAAGTCAAGCCGAGGGCGCAGACCTTGCTGAACGGTATTGTGAGGGCGTTGACTGTCGCCGCGTTGCCCGCAACCTTGCAATGTGCGGCTCTATTCGCTATACTCACGAGCTGGTCGCGGGAACTTAGTTGATAGAGCCCGACCGTTTATTTTGGTTTGTTTTAACTGCAGGGCTGTCCCAGCCTGCCCCAACTATTCGCTGGTCAATACTCGGAGGTAAGTTGATGTTTGCAATCGTTCAAAGTGGCGGTAAGCAGTACCGTGTGGCAGAGGGTGACGTCGTGCGGTTGGAGGGTTTGGCCGCCCAACCCGGCGAGCGCGTGCAGTTGCCGGTCATGATGGTGGGCGGCGACAGCGTCCGGGTGGGCACGCCGCTCGTCGACGGCGCTTCGGTGCAGGCCGAGGTTTTGGCCCACGGCCGCGGCGAAAAAATCTACATTTACAAGTTCAAGGCCAAGTCGAACTATCGTCGCAAAAACGGTCACCGTCAGCCGTACACAGAGGTTCGCATCATGGAAATCAGCGCCTAAAGGAGAGTTGCAATGGCCCACAAAAAAGGTGTAGGCAGTTCGAAGAACGGTCGTGACAGCGAGTCCAAGCGCTTGGGCGTCAAGCGCTTCGGCGGTGAGACCGTTTTGGCAGGCAATATTCTGGTGCGTCAGCGCGGCACCAAGTTCAAACCCGGGTTGAACGTCGGTCAGGGCAAGGATTTCACCCTGTTCGCGCTGCGCGACGGCGTGGTGAACTTTCACGACAAAGGCCGCAAGGGCCGCTTTATCAGCGTCGCCGAGGCCGAAACCGGGTCCGAAGCCGTCGCGGCTGATTGAGGTTTGCTCAGCGTAAAGCGCGGGTCGTTGTCAGGCTCGCGCTTTTTCTTTGCTAAGGAAAGTGCCGAATACCGAGTAAAAAGTTGAAAGTATAGTCAACAGCTTTTTCTCCCTATCTCCTACGCTCACTTGCTTTTAACTCCCTTTCTTCCCCACCTCTTTCCTCTCTTCTCACCGGGCAGCACCTGAGCCCCCAGAAAGTTTGTAGCTATGGCGTTTCGCGACATTTTGGACATCACGGTGCAGGGCGGCAAGGGCGGGGACGGCGGCATGTCGTTTTTACGGCTGAAGTACGTGCCCAAGGGCGGACCCGACGGCGGGCACGGCGGGGACGGCGGCAACGTGTTTTTAGAAGCCGTCGACGACGTGACTTCGCTCGACCGGTTGGTCGGGCGGCAACTTCACAGGGCGGGTACGGGCGCGCAAGGCGAAGGGCGTCAAAGAGACGGCGCGCGCGGTGAAGACATGACCCTTACGGTGCCTATCGGCACGACGGCTTATGACCGCGACACGGGCGAGGTCTTGGCCGACCTCGTCACCGTCGGGCAAACGGCCCTGGTTGCGGCGGGCGGCTCGGGCGGGCGCGGCAACGCGGCCTTTGCGAGTTCGACGCGGCGCGCGCCGCGGTTTGCCGAGTACGGCACCAAGGGGGAGCGGCGGCGGGTACGCCTCGAGCTGCGCTCGATTGCCGACATCGGCCTGGTGGGCTACCCGAACGCGGGCAAGTCCAGCCTGCTCGCCGCGCTGTCCAACGCCAAGCCCGAGGTCGCTGCTTACCCGTTCACCACGCTCAGCCCGAACTTGGGCGTGGTCGAGCAGGACATGCAGCGCTTTACGATGGCCGACATTCCCGGCATCATCGAAGACGCGCACAAAGGCAAGGGTTTGGGGCTGGAGTTTTTGCGCCACATCTCGAGAACGCGGCTGCTCGTTTACGTCCTGGACATCGCCGACGACCCCGCGGCGACGCTCTCAGCCCTACAGCACGAACTGCGCGAGTACGACCCGAAACTGCTCGAGCTGCCCGCCCTAATTGTGCTCAACAAAATCGACCTGGCGGGCGCAGAGGAGGTTGACGCGGCCGTCGCCGAACTCACCGAGTTCGGTCTGGCGGTGGTGCCGGTTTCGGCTTCGGAAGGGCTCAACTTAGACGACCTCAAAACCACCTTGTTCGCGCTCCTTCCGGCCAAACCCGTGCTCGCGCCCGCGGCGCAGACCGCCCGGCGTGTCAAGGTGGAGCCTGTCACCGTCAAACGCGCCATGAGCGGCCAGGGTTGGGTCGTGTCGGGTCCGGAGTTGGAGGCTATCACCTCGCGCTTCGACCCGAAAAACAAGGAAGCGGTCGCCTACTTGCAACATTTTTTCGCTTCGTTCGGCATCGCCAAACTGCTCAAAAAGGCGGGCGCACAAGACGGCGACGACATCCTGATAGGCGGCGCGCTGTTCGAATACTTCGACGAGGACAAAGCCAAGGCCGCCAAAGCGGCTGAACTGGAAAACGTCGCCGCAGCCGAGGAAAGTTGGCAAGACGACGCCCGGACCGAAGACGAGTCGGTGGCTGCCGACGCGAACGACACCGACCTGGACGATACCGACCTGGACGATACCGACCTGGATGATACTGACCTGGACGACTCCGACGCTTCCGACGACCTTGGACGTTCCGACGCAAACGAGTCTCGCCGGAACGAGTTCGTCGACAACGACCACGCCGCACGCACCGAAGAAGCTTAGTTCGTGCGGCGAGTACAACGCGTTTGGTGCGGCTCACCCTCGTCCTGGACGTGGAGACGCCCGGTTGAAAGCCGCTCGACGCTCGTGTAAAAAAGTGCAAAAAGTACGCGCCAGACGTATTTTGCGCTATACTGAGCGCAGCTCGAGGCCCGGCCTGAGGTTGGGGTGGCGGTAGCCGCTCCAGGCAAGGTTTCTTGACTTCGCTACGTTTGGGAGTACCGTTGTTCGACCCTATCTTTACAGCCGACAACCCCTGCACGCGCGCAAGCGTGAACGCCTACTGTAGCCGCGTCAAGGCCCTGGTGACGCCGCGCCGCTTCGAGCACATCCTGCGGGTTGCTACTTTGGCCGACACGATAGCGCGCGCCAACGACTTTACCCGGGGTGAAATCCGCGTGACGAACTTAGCCGCCGTACTGCACGACGCCGCCCGCGACTTGCCGGCCGAAGAGCTGTTCGAACTCGCGCCGCCCGAAACCGACCTGGAGCGCGAACACCCGCTCGCGGTTCACGGCCGGGCCGGTCGCAAGCTCGCCGAGTGCTGGGGCGTGACCGACGAGCGCGTGTTGGAAGCCGTCGAGGGCCACGTCTTCGGCGTGCCGCACGACAACCGCGTCGGCATGGCTGTTTACGTCGCCGACGTGTCCGAGCCGGGCCGCGGGGTTAACGACGACATCCGCGAACTCGCCATGACAAACCTGTTCCGCGCGTATCAGCGGGCGGTGCAGTCGAAAGTGCAGTACCTGCGCGCCAAGGGCAAAGCGGTTCACCCCGCGACGCTGCGCGTCTACCAGGAGTTGCGTGAGCTTACGTAACGCTCGAGGCTTGCAAGTCCTGGGCATTCTGTTGGCGCTGGCCGGGCTTGCGGGCTACTGGCTGAACCGTGACGTTCCGGGCAAAGCCGACCTCAACCCGGAACAGTTGGAAGTGTTGGGCATCGCGCCCGAAGAAAAAAACGAGGTTTTTCACGCGAGTTTCGTCGTGGCCGGGCGTGACTATGACGCCACGATACCCGCCAGCGATTGCCGAAAAGTCAACGGACAGTGCGTACGTGACCGGATAGGCGAGTTCCGCATCAGCAAACGCACCGACACCATCATCTACGTCAACATCATCGGCGACAAGATAACTATGATCAACATCCCGCGCGATATTTACTTGCCACACCAGCAAACGAAAATCAACGCGATGTACCTTTACCAAGGCGCGGCGGGGCTTGTCAAAGAGGTCGAAGAAATCCTCAACCTGCCCGTGGACTACTACGCCATCATCAACATCGACATTTTCAAAGAGATGGTCGACGCGCTGGGCGGTGTCACGGTGACGATTCCCGAGCCGGGCATGTACTATACCGACGCCGCGGCGGGTTTGAACATCGACTTCAATCCGGGTCCCCGACGTTTGGACGGCGAGGACGCCGCCAAGTTCGTTCGGTTTCGCCACACCTCACGCGGCGACATCGACCGTATCGACAACGTCAAAAAGCTCGCCTACGCCTTGCTGGCGCAGGTCAAGGCGCTCAACGTGCGCGCGGCGTTCAAGATGCCCGAGCTGTTCGACGCCTTGTTCGGCAACGTCGAGACGAACGCCAGCCCCGCGCTTGTAAGAGAGCTGTTGCCGCGCTTGTCACATTTGCAGCTCACCGCCGCAACTCTACCGACCTGCTGCGACCGGCGCGACCCGGTGTTCGGGGACATCTTGGAGATAGAACCGTCCGACGTCGAGGCGTTTTTGGCCGATGCTTTCGGGGGCAAGGCGCGGGTGTTCACGGCCGCCCCCGAGGCGACGTTGTTGGTAACCAACAGCAGCGGTAAAGCGGGTTTGGAAGACCTCTACAAAGCGCGACTTGTCTCTTTGGGCGTGCCCGAAGAACGCGTCATGACGCGCGTGAGCGCGCTTGACCCCACGCCGACACGGGTGCTGACGACCGCCCAGAATTGGCAAGACGCTGACTTTTACACGAGTTTGTTGCAGACCTCGAAACAACAAGTCGACCGCTTTGCTAAACTGGAAGACCGTGAGATAGGTGTAGAACTCGTACTCGGTGAAGACGCCGCCCGGTCGGCGCTGTCAAGAGCGGGCTTGACCGAAACGCTCGACCCGCTCAGCGTGGCGGCGACCGATACAGAAAGAGGTGACTGATATAGATACGCTCACTGTTCCCCAAGAACTCCAACTCATCGTCGACGCGCTCGACGACAAACGAGCCAAAGACATTACCGTGCTCGACCTGAGCGGCGTGTCCGAGACGCTCTCTTACTTTGTCGTCGCCACCGCCGAGTCCACGCTGCAAATCAAAGCTTTGGAAGACGGTGTCAAAGAGCGGCTCAAGGCGAACGGTTTCACGCCCAAGGGGATAGAGGGGCCTTCGAACCGCTGGATTTTGATGGACTACGGCTATATCGTCGCTCATCTTATGAGCGCGGACGCGAGGGAGTTTTATGACCTCGAGGGACTGTGGGCCGACGCCGCACGGCTTGACGTAAGCCCCAACTAGCCGTTTGCGGGCAGGTCTTTTTTGCCGTGCCGCGCCACTGGGCCGAAGCTACCGCCAAAACCTACCTGCTGGGTCGCGGCTACACCTTTTTGGCGGAAAACTACACCGTGCGCGGTGGCGAACTGGACTTAGTGATGAGACAAGGCGGGGTTGTCGTTTTTGTCGAGGTGCGCCAGCGCAAAAGCGACCGTTACGGCAGCGCCGCCGAATCAATCACCGCCGGTAAGCTGCAACGGCTCAGAAAAACGGCGCTGCACTACTTGGTCAGCACCTTTGAGCGAGACGACCTACCGGTCCGCTTCGACGCGGTGCTCGTCACGGGCACCGAAAAGAACTACCGGCTCGAGCACCTGCAAAATATCGCTTGACCCTTGAAGGAGGAGACGTGCGCGTCAAAATCTGTGGGATTACCAGGGTAGAGGACGCGCTCCACGCCGAGGCGGCCGGGGCCGACGCGGTCGGCTTTATCTTTGCGCCTGAGTCCAAACGCTTCGTGACGCCCGCGCAGGCCGCGGAGTTGAGCGCCGCGCTGGGGCCTTTTATAGGGCGCGTCGGCGTGTTTGTGAACAGTCCTGCGGAAGAGGTGCTGGAGGTCGCTCAAACTTTACGTCTCCACGCGGTGCAACTTCACGGCGCGGAAGACGCCGCTTACGCGGCGAGGGTGCGCCGCGACGTCTTCGTCATCAAGGCTTGGTCGTTTCGCGCCGACCTGTCGCTCGAGGCTTTAAAAGCTTTTCCGGCGGACGCAATTTTTCTCGACGGCCCGAAGCCGGGCAGCGGTGAACGCTTCGACTGGGCGCAGGCGGCTTTTCTAAAAAACCTGCCGCGACTTATCCTGGCGGGAGGTCTGAACCCGGACAACCTGAGCGCCGGTATCGCCGCCCTCGAGCCCTACGCCGTCGACGTGTCGTCGGGGGTGGAACTGCGGCCTGGCGTCAAAGACCCGGGCAAGATACAAGATTTTGTACGACGAGCCAAAGACACAAAGTTATCCACAGTTATCCACAGTTATCCACAAGCCTGTGGATAACTCCAGAAGTGCCGTGCCTGTGCCTTTTCAAGGACTTCCAGCTCAAGATTTGCGTCTGGGAGGGCGTTTCTGGAAAAACCGCCGCGCGCAAGCGCTTAACAGAAATGTCACAGGCTTGTCAAGGGGCAAGACTTATCCACAGGCTCGTACTCTTATCCACAAGCGGACTTCGACTGTAAAAAATGTCGTAAACTAGGGCAAAACCGAGGTTCGAACGGCTGAAAAACGGGCTTTGTAGGATGGGTCTCGCCAAAAACTTTAGGAGGAGTAGGCTGTGAATTTTTTGTTCGAAACCCGGGCGTGTGCAAGACCTGAAGCGGTCGTTGCCAAAGCAGTGCCGACACCGTGAAAAAAGCTCTCAACGACCTGAAAAGCGACCTGAGCTTAGAAGACAGACGAGTCCGGCCTTTTCACGACAACAAAAAAGCTTGGGCTGTCAGCGCTCGAGCGCTCGAGGGTGACCGGGCGCAAGTAGCCGCAGGCGGCGGTGAAAAAGCCGTCAAACGTCAGCACGGCAAAAACCGCCTCACGGCCAGGGAACGCATTCACAAACTCGTCGACGCAGGCTCGGACTTTTTCGAACTCATGACCTTTGCAGGCTGGGACATGTACCCGTCCGAGGGCGGAGCGCCGGCGGGCGGCGTGGTTACCGGCTTGGGCAGGTTGCACGGGCGAGACTGGTTGATAGTCGCCAACGACGCAACCGTCAAGGCGGGTGCCTTTTTCCCTGTCACCGCCAAAAAGGTCATTCGGGCGCAGACCATCGCTTTGGAAAACCGCCTACCGGTCGTCTACCTCGTCGACTCCGCCGGTGTTTACTTGCCCATGCAGGACGAAATCTTCCCCGACCAAGACGATTTTGGACGAGTTTTTTACCTCAACGCGCGCCTGAGCGCCGCGGGTATTCCGCAGATGGCGGCGATTATGGGCAACTGCGTCGCGGGCGGCGCGTACCTGCCGGTCATGTGCGACACGGTCGTGATGACCGAGGGCTCGGGGCTGTACTTGGCGGGGCCGGCGCTGGTCAAAGCGGCGATAGGGCAAGAGGTCAGCAGCGAGGACTTGGGCGGCGCGGCCATGCACGCCGAAGTCGCCGGGACGGTGGACTATTTCGAGCCCGACGACGAGCACGCCTTGGAACGCTTGCGCAACTTGGCCGCGACCTACGCGCCCGGTGACGTCGCGCCTTGGGCGAAAAACCGCTCGGAGCCGCGCCCACCTGCCGAGAGTGAGCAAGACCTGCTCGGCGTCGTTCCGGCCGAGGGCGGCACGCAACCCTACGACGTGCGCGAAGTTATCGCGCGGCTCGTCGACGCCTCGAAGTTCGACGAGTATAAGGTCAAGTACGGGCAAACCCTGGTCTGCGGTACGGCGCGTCTGGGCGGGTACGCCGTCGGCATCGTCGCCAACCAAAAAAAGGTCGTCAAAAGTAGGGGGCGGCTCGAGGTGGGCGGCGTCATTTACGCCGACGCCGCCGACAAGGCGGCCCGTTTTATCCTCAACTGCAACCAAGCGGGCATCCCGATTCTGTTTTTGCACGACGTGACCGGCTTTATGGTCGGCAAAGAAAGCGAACGTGAAGGCATCATCCGCAAGGGCGCAAAGATGGTCAACGCGGTGTCGAACAGCGTCGTGCCGCGCATCAGCCTGATTATGGGCGGCAGCTACGGTGCGGGCCACTACGCCATGAGCGGCAAGGCCTACGCGCCGCGCTTTATTTTTGCCTGGCCGAGCGCGAAGTACAGCGTGATGGGCGGTCAGCAAGCGGCCAAGACGATTCTCGACATCCAGCTCGCCCAACTCAAGCGCCAGGGTGCCGAACCCGACGACGAAGCGTTGCAAGAGCTGTACGAAACGGTCAAGGCCGACTACGACAAAGCCCTCGACATTCGTTACGGTGCGGCGCGGTTGTGGGTGGACGAGCTCGTTTTGCCCCAAGAGACGCGCGCCCGGCTTATACGCGCGCTCGAGGCCTGCGCGCAAAACCCGCACACGGAACCGCTCAGGGTCGGCGTTTTTCAGGTTTAAACGGCGGTTGTCGGGGGCGGCCCACTTTCTTGCGAAGGTTCCCCGCGCGACGGACAACCGGTACAGACCGCCGCACACTGTGTGTCGAGAGCGAACTTGGTGACTCTCAACCCGTGAGACCATCTCTTGCTCGAGCCTTCAACATTGACCGTGTCAGAACCAAAAGTGCTACTCCGCACAAAGTCCGGTAATCCAGTACCCTTCTGGATAGACAAAAGATACCTGTTTAGAATTCACGCTTTTGTTTATAGTCGGTGGGTAGGAACGCTTGACCTGACAACTTGTGTGCATAGGTTTGCACAGTTAGATTTGTACAGTGCAGCTGTTCAGACCAAGCGGAGGCGTAACTGTTTGAACAAGCGTTGGCCTACTTTTATGTGTGGACAAGCGAAAGGAGCGGGGTATGAACTGGGACACCGTCAAGGGTGATTGGAAACAGCTTTCCGGCAAAGTCAGGGAGCGGTGGGGCGAACTCACCGACGACGAAATCGAACAAGCCAGAGGCGACCGGGACCAGCTTGCAGGTAAAATACAAGAACGCTACGGGGTCACCAAAGAAGAGGCCCAAAAACAAGTTGACGAGTGGGCCAGCAAACACTGACCGGCGCGTTCGCACTGAACGTTCGCGCCAAACTACGTCGGCTTTTTGGCTCGGCACCTCTCACTTGAAAGGAAGTAGTCATGAATATCATTTTGTGGATAGTTTTGGGCGCGCTGGCGGGTTGGATCGCCAGTCTCATCATGAAAACCGAACAGGGCCTGCTCGTCGACATCATCGTCGGCATCGTCGGCGCTTTTTTGGGCGGTTTTTTGTTCAACACTTTCGGGGCGGGGGGCGTGAGCGGCTTCAACCTCTACAGCATCCTGGTCGCCATCGTTGGCGCAGTCGTGCTACTCGCCATCGTCAAGGCGGTACGGCGGGCTTAGCGGGACAACCGCATTCTGATTTGAGAAGTTAGCCGCCCCGTTGCGAGGCGGCTGACTTCCTTTTGTACCCTTTCCGTTTCATTCCCTCATTAAATGCGAGCAGAGCGAAAAAAATACGGACTAGCGATAAGGAAGCGAACAACTCTTTCAAGGGGAGCTGTAGTATAGGAGCGTATTAGCTCGAGCTAAAGATTCTTTGCTGCACTCAAAACGACAATCGCTTCTTAAACTTGCTACTTCCGAAGAGGATAAACAGAACCCCGTTTGTCTCGGTGAGACCGTCTATCCCGAATACGGCCGGCTGAGCTTGCCCGCGACGACCTCGTGACGCGCGCCGGTCGCGCGGGGCACTGTGTTGGGTTGGCCGAACCGTGCGAAGTAGGCCATGACCGCAAACGCCAAAGCCTCACGGTCTTTGGCGTGCCAAGCTCTAGCTTCGAAGGTCGTGACGGGTATTTCCAGGCGTTCGCGCAGCATCCTCAGCAGGGTCCGGTTGAGCGCGCCGCCGCCCGCCACCAAAATATCGTCCAAACCTTTGGGCAGCACAAAGTCCCGGTAGGCCCTCGCCACCGATTCTGCGGTAAAGGCCGTCAGGGTTGCCAGGAGTGCGTGGGGCTCGAGCCCTGCCAGCAGCCCCCCGGCTTCCAGTTCGCGTAAAGAAAAAACCTCACGGCCCGTGGTTTTTGGGGGGGGCAGTTTGAAGTAGGGATGTTGCAACAGACGTTCAAGGGTAGCCTCGTCCACCTTGCCCCGCGCGGCCAGCTCGCCGCCCTCGTCAAAGCTCAGGCCGAAGTACCGCTCCGCCGCCTCGTCGACAAGACAGTTGGCCGGCCCGGTGTCGAAAGCGAACACCGCGTTCGGGTGGGCGTCGCTCGGCAGATAGGTGAGGTTGGAAATGCCGCCCAGGTTGTGAACCGCCCGCGCCGTGCCGGGTGTGGCGAACAGCTTGGCGTCGCCGAAAGCAACCAGCGGCGCGCCGCCGCCGCCCGCAGCCATGTCGGCTTGACGAAAGTCTGAAAAAACCTCGACCCTGCAACCTTCAGCCACGAGAGACGCTTCGCCGAGTTGCAAGGTGCTGGGCGTGCGCCAGCCCTTTTTCGCGTCAAGGCGCGGGATGTGATAAACGGTTTGCCCGGACAACGCGACGAGGTCGACGGGGTGCGAGGTTTGCAGGTGCTGGACCACCTCTTTGTAAACGTGGCCGACCTCGGCGTGAAGTTGGGTGAGTAAAACCACGTCGGACGTTTCGGGCCGAATCGCCCGGTGAAGCCGCTCCCGCAAGTCGGGCGCGTAGTCGCGGCTGTGGCGGGCCAAAACGTGCCACTCGAGCCTTTGCGCAGTCTGCTCGAGCCGCACCAGCACCGCGTCGACCCCGTCGAGCGAAGTGCCGGACATGAGGCCGAGGACGTCGAGGGGTCTAAAGTTCACCGCGTCTCTCCGAGTGCTTGCACGATTTCGTCGTGAAAAGCCCGCCTTAGCGCGTGAACGCCCTCACCGCCGAAGCGCGTCGGGTGGACGCGGTTGGTGAGGAGCACGGCGAACCAACCCTGCTCGGGGTCCAGCCACAGACTTGTGCCGGTAAAACCCGTGTGCCCAAAGGCCGCTTTGCTTGCCAAGCCGCCAGCGCTCGAGCCCGCCCCCGCCAGCTGCCAGCCGAGACCGCGCCGCGTTTTTCCGTCACCGACCTTCTCTTCAATTGCCTCCCGCAGCAGAGCCTCGTCACCAAGTCTCGAGTCCCAATTCAGCCACGCTTGCGCGTACCGCGCCAGGTCACCAGCAGTCCCGAACAGCCCGGCGTGCCCGGCGACGTGGTTCATCACAAAGGCGTTCTCGTCGTGGACGATACCCTCCAACACTTGCCCACGCCAACCGCAATCCTCAGTCGCGGCGACGTTGTCGGGGGAAACGGGGCCGTAACGAGTGTCGTTCATCCCGAGCGGCTCGAAGATATATTTTTTAGCAAAAGCGTCCTGCCGCAAGCCGGAGACGCGTTCGACAATCGCGCCCAACAGGATAAAGCCGAGGTCGCTGTAGACGAACACCCCGGGCGCGTGCTCTATGCCGGTCTGGAGCACGTTGGCGACAGCGGTGCGGCGCTCGCTCACGGTGGCGAACAGCGGTTTCCAAGCGGGTAAGCCGGAGGTGTGCGTGAGCAACTGCGTTAGGGTCGTTTCGGCGAGCGACGGTGTCTGAAACCAGCCCGCGTTGCTGAAAAACTTGCTCACTTGGTCGTCTAAGTTCAACACCCCCTCACTGACCAGCCGGAGGACGCTCGGCAAGGTCGCGACGACCTTCGTCAGCGAGGCGAGGTCGTAGCGGGTGTCAGCCGAAACCGCCGCGCCGCCGTACCGCTTTACGCCGAGAGCGGCGACCTTCTCCGAGCGGTCGCGCGTTCCCGCGACCACGACCAGGCCGGGGGTCACGCGGGGCGCCGCTTCGGTACTCAGTGCCTGTTTCAAAACAGTTCGGGCTGCCGCAAAAGCCGTCATGGGGCAAACCTAACACGTTTGATTTTAATGGTCTAGCAGTGGTACAGTCCTAACCATCGTGCCAGTGAGAGCGAGATGGACTTAACGGCGTTGACCATCGACAAGGCCTTGCCCACGCCCGCCTACTTGCAGCTCAAAGACAAGTTGCTTCAGGCCTTCGAGGCGGGGCAGTTGCGGCCCGGCACGGCGCTGCCCTCGGAGCGTGACTTGGCCGGAGCGGTCAGTTTGTCACGGATGACGGTGCGGCGAGCCTTTGAAGAACTCGTAGCTGCGAACCTCGTCGAACAGCGGCAGGGCTCAGGCACCTACGTCTTGCCGAAACGCTTGGAGCAGACCGTCGACCGGGTGCTGGGGTTTACCGACGAGGCGCGCACCCTGGGTTTCGAAGCCGGAAGCCGTATTTTGAGCGCCGAGCACGTTGCCGCAGACCCCGCCGCCGCCGCGGCGTTGCAGGTTGCGGCGAACCTGTCCGTCTTGCGGGTGCGGCGTTTGCGCACCGCCGACGGCGCGCCGCTGGCCTTGCAAACCGCCCAACTCGCGCCGCGCTTTAGCCGACTGTCGCTCCACCGCCTCGAGAGTTCGGGCAGCCTTTACAAAACCATCCAGGAGCAGTACGGCGTCACACCGCACGCCGCGCGGCAGACCGTACGGGCGCGGTTGCCGACCCGCACCGAGCAAGACGTGCTGAACTTGCACGGCGGCAGCCCGGTCATGGCGATGGAGCGCGTCACTTTCGGCGTCGACGGTGTCCCGTTCGAATTTGTACGCAGCGTCTACCGCGGTGACCGCTACCAAATGGCCCTGGAGCTGCGCGCTCCGTAACGGGCCGAGAGCGCTTTCGACCCGCTCCGCCTTGCGAAACGAACACTAACTCCTCAACACCCAAAAGAACGGAAACCGCCATGACCGAACAGAGTGACGACCGGTATCAAGACCTCGACACTTGGCCCTTCGAGCGGACGCTGAGCGCCCTCGTCGAGAGCAACCGCCGGGCCGTCGCGGCTGTGGCGGCGGCTTTGCCCGCGCTCACGGCGGCGGCGGAGGGCGTGGCTCGAGCCTTGCTAAAGGGCGGCAGGCTCGTCTACGTCGGCGCGGGTACGTCGGGGCGGTTAGCCCTGCAAGACGCCGCGGAACTGCCGCCGACCTTCGGGTTCGACCGCACCGTGGTCCTGATGGCGGGCGGGGACAGCGCGGCGGGCCGAGCGCGTGAGGGGGCCGAAGACGACGAGGCGGCGGCGCGCGCGGCGGTCGCCCAGGCCGGGGTCGGCGCGAACGACGCGGTCATCGGTTTGGCGGCGAGCGGCCGGACACCCTACACCGTCGCGAGCGTTGAGGAGAGCCGGGCCCGGGGCGCATTCACCGTCGGGGTGTCCAACAACCCGGACACGCCGCTCTTGCGTGTGGCCGAAGTCGGGATTTTCCTCGAGACCGGCCCCGAGGTGCTGGCGGGTTCGACCCGCCTGGCGGCGGGAACCTCGCAGAAAATCGTGCTCAACGCCCTGTCCACGGCGGTACTGGTGCGTTCCGGCGGCGCTTACGGCAACCTGATGGTGGGGATGAAGCCGCTGAACGACAAACTGCGGCGGCGCGCCGTCGACATCGTGCGGCAAGCGGCCGAAGTGTCCGAAGCTGAGGCCGAAACAGCTTTGACCGCGAGCGGCGGCCTCATGCGTGAAGCAGTCGTGATGCTGAAAGCGGGCGTGGGTTTGGACGAGGCGAGGGCAAAGCTCGAGGCCGGTGGCGGGCGGGTGCGGGACGCACTGAGGTAAGAAGTTTGAAGCGTGCTTCATTCAGGAACTCATCTGCTGCTCGCGTCGCCGGGCTGAGCTTCAGGCCCTCGAGCTACGGAAGTACCTTGCTAAAATAGTGTTTATGCGCCTCGAGGCTTACCTGACGCGCGTGGACTACGAGGGGTCTTTAGCGCCGACCCTGGAAACCCTCACCGCTCTCCACCGCGCCCACTTGACGAGCATCTCTTACGAAAACTTGGACATCCACCTCGGTCGCCCGTTGGTTTTGAAACCGGAGCGGATTTTCGAGAAACTCGTGTTGGAGCGGCGCGGCGGCTGGTGCTACGAGATGAACGCTTTGTTTGCGCGCGTGCTCCGCGAACTCGGTTTCGAGGTCACGCTTTTGGGCGGCGCGGTAAACCGGGCGCGGCTTGGCACAAGGGCCGACCTTAATCACCTCGCCTTACTCGTCTCGTTGGAGCAGCCTTACCTCGCCGACGTGGGTTTCGGAGACGGTTTTCTCGAGCCCTTGCCCCTGCAAGAAGGGCGCTACCGACAAGGCTTTTTGGAGTTCGGTTTAAGCCGAGTGGGAGAGGTTTGGACTTTTCACAACCACGCGTACGGCGCAGCTCCCGGCTTCGAGTTCAACCTCGTTCCGCGGCGCTTAAAGGAGTTTGAGGGCCAGTGCCACAGGTTGCAGACCGCGCCCGAGTCGGGCTTTGTGCAGGTCACCGTGTGCCAGCGTTTTAAGGAAAAGAGTCTGCTGAGTTTGCGCGGTGCGACGTTGAAGACCGTCACGCGGCGCGGCATAGAAACGCGGGTCATCGACACTCGAGACGAGTTCGTAAAGGTTTTGTGCGAAGATTTCGGGCTGTGTTTTCCCGAGGTGGCTGACTTGTGGCCGCAAGTGTGGGCGAGCCATCTCGCCTGGCAGGCGGCCGGCGCATAACCTCTCCTCGCGCCGTCGTCTGCTAGATTGTAAACCGTGAGCCAAGCTGTGAGCAGCCCCCGCGAACCGGTGCCGAGTGACAAGATGCGCGCTCGAGCCGCGGCCGCCATCCTTTCGCTGTTGGAGCGCGACGACGTGCTCGTTTTAGACACCGAAACGACCGGCATGGGCAAGACGGCCGAAGTCATCGAGGTGTCGGTCGTCAACACGCGCGGCGACGTGCTCCTCGACACGCTCGTCAAACCCAAAGTGCCGAGGATGAACCGCTTCGCGCAGCGCGTCCACGGGATTTCGCTGGGCATGTTGGCGGATGCGCCGAGTTGGCCCGAGGTGTTGCCCGAGTTAAGTGAGATAGCCGACCGCCGCACGGTGCTCGCCTGGAACGCGCCCTTCGACGCGGGCATGTTGGCGCAGAACTCGCTCGCCTGGGACTTGCCGCACCCGAAGTGGCTGTTCGTGTGCGCCATGCGCCTGTACGCCAGAGGGCGCGGCATCAAGATACGAGGCCTGCACAAGTGCGTGGTGGACGAGAATCTACAACATCTTTTAGAAACTCATCAAAGTCACCGCGCGCTTGCGGATGTTGTGTTTACGCTCGAGGTTTTGCGCTCGAGCGTGAGAAACCGGTAGCCCTGTAGCCTTACCCTTTGACAATTCCTTCACAAGCATCTATACTCGGTGAGTTTGCGTAGACTTGCTACGCCTTGTGTACCCCTTAAATATTTGAGCTGTAACGAGTTCTGAGTACGGGTTTGAGCGAGGAAGCAGGCTACTCACTGCAGGTGAGTCAGGCGCCCGCGCGTGCCGAATAAAAGACTTGCCTCACCCGGAAAGGAACAGTTATGTTTACCGACTACTCGCTACCCGAGCGGGTGCAACGAGCACTCGCCGACAAAGGCTTCACCACACCCACCCCCGTCCAGGCCGAGTCGCTGCCGCACGCGCTTTTGGGCAAGGACATTCTCGGCCAGGCGCGCACCGGCACGGGCAAAACCCTCGCCTTTGGCTTGCCGATTGCGACGCACTTAGAGGCTGATTCTACTAAGGGCCGCGCGCCCCGCGCGCTCGTGCTCACGCCGACCCGCGAACTCGCGCTGCAGGTCTCGAGCGAGTTGGACTGGGCCGCGCCGCACCTAAAAATCGTCACCGTTTACGGCGGCACCGGTTACGGCAAGCAAGCCACCGACTTAAAGCGCGGCAGCGACGTGGTCGTGGCGACGCCGGGGCGCGCCATCGACTATCAAAACCGCAAGATTCTCGACCTGGGCCAGGTGCGCGTCGTCGTACTCGACGAGGCCGACGAGATGCTCAACATGGGTTTCGAAGAGGACGTCGAAACGCTGCTGGGTGCGACGCCGAACGAGCGCCAAACGCTGCTCTTCAGCGCCACCTTGCCCCACTGGGCGAAACGGCTGGCGGGCGAATACTTGCGCGACCCCGTCCACGTCAACGTCATGAAAGACGAGGACGTGAGCTATGAGGAAATCGCCGTCGAGACGACGCTGCAAAACCGCCTGGGCGTGCTCTCGGACATCTTGCACGCGCACCACGGCGAAAAAGCCATCATCTTCACGCACACCAAGGCCGAGGTCGACCGGCTCGCTCGTGAACTCAGCGGACTGGGCCACGGGGCCGAGGCGATTCACGGCGACCTCAACCAGACGCAGCGCGAGCGCGTCATCGGGCGCTTTCGCGCCGGGCAGGTGAGCGCGCTCGTCGGCACCAACGTCGCGGCGCGCGGCCTCGACATCCCCGAGGTCGACCTGGTCGTCCACTACCGGCTGCCCGTCGACACCGAGGCGTACCAGCACCGCTCGGGCCGGACGGGCCGGGCCGGGCGCACCGGCACGGTCGTCGTGCTCTACGGTCCCAAAGAGCGCCGCGACCTAGCCAACATCGAACGCGCGGTCTCGAGACGGTTCCGAATAAGCGCCCCGCCCACGCCCGAGGCGATTCAGGGTGCGAAACTGAGCGGGCTCATCGGCAACGCTCGAGCCCAGAGCCCGGACGACAAAAACGCCTGGCGCGACGTGGCCCAGGGTTTGATCGACGAACAAGACACCGACACCTTGGCGGGCCTCCTCGCAGTCGTGTTGGGCGGCGCACCAGCGCAGCGCAGCCTGCTCACCGCCGAAGAGGGCTGGACGACCCTCGAACTGGCAGGCGACTTTAGAAACATCGGCCAGGTCGTGCGAGTTCTCAAAGACGCGGGCGCGGGCGACATCGGCCGCGTCCAGCTCGGGCGGAGCGCCGCCTACGCGGACGTCAAACCGGGTGAGGCCGCGGGCCTGGTGAGAGAAAATTCCGACTTGCGCAAAGCTGAAACCGTTCCGGTCGAGACCGTCGCGTTGCCAGTTTCCAAACGCAAGTCGCGCAGCGGCGGCAAAACGCGGCGGCGGGCGGAAGCGCGTTCCTAGTAAGCCGATGGCCGAAAACAAATGAACGAAAAAGCGGAGGCTGAGGCCTCCGCTCTTTTTTGTGGGGCTGGGCTGAGCGTCCTCGAGCCGGTGGTCGGCGCAGCGGCCTTGTTCGGTGAAGCGCTTTTCATACACGCGCCTTCGCCTCTCCCGTAAAGTGAACAGACCCATGCCCAAACGCCCAACCCTCCTCTTCGTCCTGCTGAGTTTTGTGCTGGGTTGCCGCGCCGCGTGGGCGCAGGACGCGCCCGTGTGGCGGCCCGCGCCGGGGACGAGTTGGCAGTGGCAGCTCAGCGGCGAGTTGGACACCTCTTTCAGTGTCGACATGTACGACCTCGACCTGTTCGACACGCCTGCTGCGACGATTGCCGCTTTGAAGGCGGACGGCCGCGTCGTGGTCTGCTACTTCAGCGCGGGCAGCTTCGAGGCGTGGCGACCGGACGCGGGCGCTTTTCCAAAAACGGTCAAGGGCAAAAAAATGGCGGGCTGGGACGAGCGCTGGCTGGACGTGCGGCGTTTAGACGTGCTGGGTCCCGTCATGGTTGCCCGGCTCGACCTGGCCGCCGCGAAGGGCTGCGACGGGGTCGAGCCGGACAACGTGGACGGCTACGTCAACGCGACGGGCTACCCGCTGAGTTACGCGGACCAACTCGCCTACAACCGCTTTCTCGCCGCCGCGGCGCACGCGCGCGGTTTGTCGATAGGGCTCAAAAACGACCTCGCCCAGGTCGCTGACTTGGAGCCCCACTTCGACTGGGCGCTCAACGAGCAGTGTTTCGAGTTTGGCGAGTGCGAGTCTCTGCTTCCCTTCGTCCGGGCCGGCAAGGCGGTGTTCGGCGTCGAGTACGCGCTCGAGCCGGAACAGTTTTGCGCCCGGGCAAACGCTTACGACTTCGACTGGCTGCACAAGCGGCTCGAGCTGGGCGTCTACCGGCAAGCCTGCCGCTAGCTCGGTTTAGGGCGTGTAGGTAAAAGGTTGTATCGTCGAGGACGTGTCGAAGCTACCCAGGTCGAGCGCCAAGGTTTTCGTCTCGGAGTCACCCAGGACGAGGTCGGAACTGAACGCGACAACGGTGACTTGGTAACGTTTGCCGGTAGTCAACGAACTTTTCAGCTGCAAACTCGTCGCTTTGGTAAAGTCTTGAACGTACACGCGAGCAGCCTGCCCGTTCAAACCGGCTGCCGAGTTGGCCGCTGCCTGGGGCACAAGCTCGTCGCTCGGGTCGGTCACGACCGCGTAGTACGCCTTGGCCCCCGGTACGGGCGTCCAGGCGACCGCAACGCCCCCGGCCTCCGGCGTCACCGTGACGTTTTTGGGGCTTTTGACCAGGTGGCTCGGGTTCAGGTTGAGGTTTGCCGCATAGCTGTCGCCCCGGTCAGTGGTCGCGGTGAGGTGGTAGCTACCTTGTGGCGGACGCGACTCGTCGGTGAGCAGGTCGTAAGTCCACACGTCTTCGCTCGGCGCGTCATCTTCAAAAGTGGGGCCGGGCAAAACCAAGCGCCGCGGCGCGCCGCCGTTCCAGCCCGGCGGCCCCGTGAGCGTGACGGTGACGGTCGTGGGTTGCAAGTAACGAAAACCCACCAGCAAAGACGAGCCCAGTGCGCCGGCGTCGTCTGCGGCCCAGTTCCAGGTGCCCAGCGCTGCGACGAGGCCTTCTTCGCCGGGGGCGAGCGCGTCCTTACAGGTCAGGGTGACCTGGGTCGTGGCGTTGGGCCGGTCGGGGGCGTCGGACGTCGTGTTGAGCGTTGTCTCGAGGTTGCCGGCTGTTTCGGGGCAATGCGCCGCAAAGGTGACCCTGGCAACCTCACCGGCCGCAAGCCGACCCGCCTTGTCGCCGGTAAGGCTGAGCCAGTTCGCCGACGTTGACGCGTCGGTTGTGACGGCAACCTCGTAGGTGAGCGGTGAACCGCCCGCGTTGCTTACCTCGAAAAAGCCCTGGCGCACCTGTCCGACCTGGGCCGACACCTGCAGGTCTTGGGGCACGTGGAGCCTGGCCCCTGGGGCGGTGCAGGCGTTCAGCACCAAACCTAAAGTGACGAACGAAACCAGCTTGGTTGTCTTCATATTGGTTGTCTTCATACTTTCCTTTCTGGGTAGTTCCGGGCTGAGTCCAACCCTTGCAGGTTGACCCGAGAGAAGTGGCTACGGAGAGTGTCGTCGGGCGTCCATAAGGTTGCTGCGGACCAGCTCAAAAACGCGTCAAGTCGCGGTTGCTGACGAGCGAGGCGAGGCCGTGGCGGCGCGCGCGGCGGCGCGCAAACGTTGCCAGTTCACTCTCTTGGCAGGCCTGTGGACAATAGTCGAGGGCGTAGGCGGGGACGTCGAGCGTGCGCAACTTGGCGGCCTGGGCCGAGGTCCACTTCAGTTCGTCGGCGCTGAGGGCGGCGTACCCGCCCTCCGGCAACCAGCGCGTTGAAAACGCCTCGAGCACCACGCCGTCGACAAGCTGGGCAAGCTCGGGCAGCAGTGTGAAGCCGCGGTTGGCGAGCAGTGGGCGCGGACCGAGTTGCCTGCTCAGCACGCTGAGCAGCTCGAGCAGTGCCCCCCGGTCCTCCGGAAACAGGTCGACGGCGTCCAACGTGTCCGTAAACACGCCCCCAAACCCCTTGGACAGGGCGGCTTCGACCTGGTCTATTAGGTGCCTTTGCCAGCGCGGGTCACCGACGTATACGTACGCGGTGCGCCAGTCGGTGTTGGTTTGCGGGCGCTGCCAGGGTGCGGCCGGCCCGGCATCCTCGCCGAGGCTTAAGTAGGCCAGCGGCGCGACCCCGCGCTGTTGCAGCCAGGTGAGGTCGGGAGCGCTGTAGTGCCCCGGCTGCAAGACGGCGCGCTGAAAGTGGGCCAGGTCGTGCAAACGGCCGCGTCCGTAATAGATGACGAGCGGTTTAGAGGACCTGGACGCCATAGCTTTCCAACTCGCGCAGGTGAACGAGCAGACCGAGGGACAAGCAGGTGACCAGCAAGGCCAGCGCGTTCACCAGGGGAAAACCGAGCAGCACGGCCGCCGCTGTCAGTGCGAAAGCAAAACTCGGAAGGCTCAGGTTGGTCAAGTTGAGCAGGGTGAGCCCCAAACCCAAACCGAGCCCGAGGAGCAAAAAGCTGTAAACCGCCGCCCCGTAGGGCAGCTGACCTTCGTGGGTCGCGATGAACAACACGGGTAGCAGCAGTACCAGCAGCCACAAAGTGGTGGCGCGGCGCGCGCGCCGCTGATAGCTGTGCAGGGTGGTCGACGACCACAGGGCTCGCGCCAACACGTGCGCCAGGCCGTTCGCGGCCCACTCGAGCCCGACCAGCACCGCGGCGAGTAGGACCGTGCCGAGCAGTAAATAGTCGCTTTCGGTCTGGAGCAGGCTTACCAACAAAAAGCCCTGCCCGCCGCCGTAAAGGGCGAGCAGCAGGAGCTGGCGCGGCGGCGTGACGAGGTGACGCCACGCGTCCAGTTCCAAGCGCCTGTGGCGGCGCGCCACGCCGAACAAACTGGTGCACAGCGCTACGGCGGCGCTGCTCCACAGGGGTAAGGGCGCACCCATCAGCGTCGCGACCAGTACGGCCCCCACACCCGCCAAGGGCAGCGAACAGGGCAGCAGCGAGCGCTCGCCCTGGTCTTGAGCGCGGACCTGCGCCGACCACAGGTTGCCGGTCAAGTTCCACCACAGCAGGCTCACGGTAACTTCCGCCCAAGAAAACTGGTGCACGGGCACGCTGACGAGCAAACCCGCCAACCCGACCCCCAACAGGGCGCCGATGACGGTTTGCTGATGGTCGTCGGTTTCGGCGCTCAGGTGCCCGACCACGCCGCTGCCGACGACCGACCACACGATAAGCCAGAGCACCGCCTCGAAGCCGGTCGGTGCGGCGGTACTTTGCAGCAGCAAGGTGATAACAAAGGTAAGTAAAACGGCTAAGTGCCGCTGCCACACAAACCCGGTGTTGTCGGCGCTGAGCCGGTCGCCCAGAACGCGGCGCGGAACTTGGGCGTAGAGGTGTTCGGCAAGTTCGAAGGGACCCGCCAATCCAAACTCTTGCCGTACCCGGTAGCGGTTGTAGCCTACCGACTCCAGGTACGCGGCGACCTCGAAAGGGTCGACGGCCGCCCGGCACACGGGCTCTAAGCGGCGTCCCAGCTGGTTGAGGGGGTCCGAACTGCGGCGTTCCGCAGCGCGCCACGGCGCTTTGGGGGAGGGGAGTTTGGTGTACCGGCCAGCTTCGCTCATCTAGGCGACCATCTTTTCTCTAAGTTTGCGGCGGGTTTGAGGCCGTAAGGGGGCGGCCGGGGTGGGTTGCGGTGTTGGCAAGGGCGCCGGGACTACGCCCGTTTTTGCGTAAAGGTCGCGGTGGGCGTTCAACATCGTCTCGAGCGTGAAGTTTTCCAGGGCACGTTCCCTGGCGCGTTCGCCGAGCGTCTGGCGCAACGTGGGGTTGACGAGCAGCGCGGTGAGCGCGTCGCCCAAGGCCGTTGGGTTTTGGGCGGGAACCAGCGCGCCCGTGTTGCCGACCGCTTCGCCGACGCCGCCGACCCGCGTCGCCACGACCGGTTTGCCGCACATCATCGCCTCGATAACCGTGTAAGGAAAACCCTCGGACACGCTCGAGAGGGCGACGACGTCGCCCGCGTGGTAGGCCGTGTGGATGGGTTTGACCGGACCTTCGAACGTCACGTGGGTCGTCAGCTGCAAAGTAGCGACGAGTTCCGTCAAACGCGCTTTATAAGCCTCGTTGCCGCGCGGTACCGGGCCGTAAAGGCGCAACTGCGCCGTGGGCAGGGTTTGGACGACGTGTTTGAACGCCGCCAGAAGCGTTTCGACGTCTTTGAGCGGGTCGACCCGGCCGACCCACACGACCGTCGGTACGGCCTGGGCGGTTTTGGGCGCTTCGGGGAAACTCTGCGGGGCGACGCCGTTGGGAATAACGTGGGTGCGCGCCGCGGCGCTGCCCAACTCGAGCTGCCACTGGCGGTTGAACTCGCTGACCGAAGCCACGCGGTCCGCTTTGGCGTAGATAAGCAGGGCGAGCGTTTTGTAAAAGGCCGCCCGGAACCTCTTAAGAGCGGGTGAGTCCGCCTCGCTGGCAAAAGCTAAATAACGTTCGCGCAAATAAACGCCGTGCTCGGTCAACACCAGCGGCGCGCGGTGCAGTTGGGCGGCCGCAAAGGCGGGCAGCGCGCTCAAGCCGTTGGACACCACGTGGACCAGGTCGGTTTTGGGCGGCGTAAAGAGCAGCGGGCCGACCGCGCTCTGCAGCCAGTTGACGCACAAAAAAACCTCGGCCAAAGAGGGCGCTCTAGCCTGCCCCCGCGCCAAGCGGTTCAGCGCGAGCGAGGTGACGAACGTGCGTTTGAATAAGGGCCACAAGTCGTAGCGGCTTCCCAAACGTGCCAGGCTCAAGACGCCTTTTGCAAACCCCCCGGTGTCGTCCGTTACAAAGCCCAGTAAGTCGACGAGGGCTTCTTCGAAGGCTCGAGCCACCTGTTCGTCCGCCCGGCGTACGTTGGGGCGGGGCCGCCAAATCGGTACGGGCTGAACCGCCTCTACGTTGGCCGGGTAGTCGTAAAGGGGCGGGGCCGCTTTGGGTCCGACCACGGGCATGACCACAAAACGGTGTTCGTTTAACCCCCGGATGAGCTGGTCGCTCCAGGTACTCACGCCGCCCACAACGTAAGGGTACGTGCCTTCGGTAACAAAGAGGATGCGCAACGTTTTGGTCCTTTCCGGGAAGTGACTGGCGGCTGCGCGCTCACGCACTTCGGCTCGGTACGGAAAGGCCCGGTACAAGGCTTCCGCTCGAAACGAAGCAACTCAGCGCAAAGAGGTTTGGCAAAAAGCGCAGCGTGCAGACGCGCGACCAACTAATAAGGAGCGCTTTAGTGGCGCTCCTTATAGTTAACAAGTTGAGGGCTTACAGAACTCTTACAGAAAACTTGCCGGCGGCTTTTTCAGCTGCTCTCAGCGAGCCGCTACCCGGTAGGTGCGCACTTCGCCCGGCGCGAACCTGCGCTGCGCCAGGGTGTCGCCCGCGTAAAGCTCGCGGCTGCCAAAAGCGACCCCGGTTGCGAGCACGTACCCGCCGTTTGCCGAGCTGAGGGTGACCCGGCCGCTGGCCCGGTCCCAAACCCCCGCCGCGCCCGCCTCGGCGAACGAGGTGCGCCGGTCGACGCTTCTAGCGAGGTCGTCCCACTTCATGGTGACTAAAGGCACGGCGCTCAAGTCGCTGTAGCGCGCGGCCAGGCGCTCCAACCAGTCGTAAACGAGGCTGCGACCGGCGGCGTATTCCCTGAGGTTCGCCTGGTGAAAAAAGTGCGGGTAAGGGCTGTAGCTGAGCAGGTGGTAAAGCGCGATGTCGGTCTCAACGTCCAGGTACTCGTCGTAGTTGAGGTCGTGACTCCAGTAAGGGGAAACGCCGCCGGGGCCGTAGATGTAGTTGTACTCGCTCAGCGCTTCGTCGGGCGTGGTGACGTTGTAGAACACGTTGGTCGGGTAGCGGGGCAGCAGCATAATTCCGGGTTTGAGCGGGTGCCGAACGCCGCAGCTCGAGCAGGTGCCGCGGTTGCTGAGGAGCGAGTAGTTCGAGCCCATGTAGCGCACGCCGGAAGCGTAAGCGGCGTCCAGCAGCGCCTGGTTGGACGCCCTCAAGCCGCCTTCGACCCACTTGCCCTGCGCGGCGTCGTAGTAGTAACCGAGGCCGGAGTGCCCACCCGTCAGGAGCGAGCGGCTTTTGTAGGTGCCCACCGCGTTCAGACCGAGACCCTTGGCGACGTTGTTGTTGCTGACGATTTCGCGTTTGGAGGTGGTGTAGCTGCTAAAGTCCATGTCGTCGTGGTGGTAGGTGTGGTTGAGCCAGTAGGTGTCGGCGGCCATGCAGCGCGTCACGCTCGTCAGTGGGTCGGGGCTTGGGGCGTTCGGGTCGCAATTCAAGGGTGCGTTTGGGTCGGCGTAAGCGCCGTTGAAGGCTTGCACGTAAGCGAAGTCGCGGGCTAAGGGGAAGCGGTTGCGCAGGGCGGTTTGCTGCGTCAGGGTCGCGAGGGCGTCGCTCGCCGACATGCGGAAAACGTCTTCGTCGTTTGCGCGCGTGGCCGGGTTCCAGCGGTCGCTGGTGCTGAACCAGTCGTCTATGTCGACTTGCAAGTAGGCTTTGCGCTGGCCCAAAAAGACACCTTGCGTCACCCAGTCGACAAGGTCGTAGCCGAGCAGTTGGGTATGGAGCAAGTAAGGGCTTTGCGCCACCGTGAGGACCAAACGCTCGCGCCCGTCCGGGCTGGGCGACAAGGCGGCGACCGCGTTGCCGCCCGCGTCTTGGAGCAGCGGCGTGGCCGTGATGCCGGTTGAACCCTCGAGCCCCGCCAAATACGTGTAAGCGTGGCGCAACGGCACCTGGGCCGTCGGCTGCACCGACTTGAACACGTCCCGGCCGGCACTCGTCAACGCGACCGGGTAGGGGGCGGCGGTCGTGTCCTGATACCCCGCCAGGCGCAAGCCGTAGTCCTCGGGGTGGGTGCCGGGAAAAGTGTACAGCGTGAGCTGGCGCACCTTGAACGCCCGTTCGTACTCCCAGAGCAAGTTCCATTCGTCGTCGTTGAACGCGCTCACCCACTTGTCGCCACTGAGATGCCCGAGCCCGCCTTCGGTCAGCACGACGCCCTGAAAGCGCCCGTCGCCGTTGGCCGCGACGAGGCGCGCTTCGGTCAGGGTGTCCTCTTCGGCCAACAGGGTCTCAAAAGGCAACCCCATCGTGTCGAGCAGCGTGGTCACGGCGCTCAAAGAGGGGTCAGAGGCGCTTGCGCTGACGACGAGCAAACGCAGCTCGACACGGTTGCTGGGCGCGACGGAAAGCGTGCTGAACCGCGGCGCAATCGTGCCTTTTAGGGAGGGCAAGGGCTGCTGAACCGCAGGTGTGGGCAAGGCCGGCGTACCGAGGTTGAGGTGGCCCAACACGTGGGGGTCGAGCGGCGGCGTGGACTGGGCGGGTGTTTGCAGCGGCACCGAGCAGCTTGCCAACACCGTAAGCAACGCGGACACAACAACAAGGCGAAGTAGGGCGTAGCGGTTGGGCATGTTTTCCTCACAAAGAATGACGTTTCACCCCAAACACAGAGTGAAGGTTGAACTTACGGACTGTTACGGTGGTGTTTCGAGCGGCGGCCTGTTATAGCTCGGGGGACTTTACAACTTCGCGAACTCCTTTCCCCCCGCCCCTCTATGAGAGGCTTCTAAGAAAAGAATAAGTTATTTCCGTTGCGCGCGGTCCGTAAACGTCACACCTTCGGTACTGCAGTACCAGGGCGCACGGCGGCCGGGTTCGGCTCGGTGCTCGAGCCGGTCTAAAAAGTTATTCGGGTATAAAATTTCGCTTGGAACCCGATTCGCTTGAAACCCGGGCGGACCCCGGCACGCCTAAATTTCCCCGTCGCCCAGCCGCTCCAACAGCAGCATCACCGCGGCGGTCAGGAGCATCAGCAAAAACGAAAGCGCCAGGGCCGAGCCGTAGTTGGCCGCGCCGGGCCGCCCCAGGCGGTCGAAAATGGCGACCGGCAGCGTCGCGTGGCGTACGCTCTGGAGGGTGAGGGTTGCACCGAACTCGCCCATCGAAATCGCGAACGCGAAGCTCGCCGCCGCGACCAGTGACGGCACCATGAGCGGCAACTCGACGCGGCGCAAAACGCCCCAGGGACTTGCGCCGAGGGTCCGGGCGGCGGCGAGCAAGTTCGGCGGCAGCCCGCGCAACGCCGGCAGCAGGCTCCGCGTGACGAAGGGAAACGAGACGAGCGCGTGCGCCAGCGTCAAACCCCAGGGCGTGGCGCGCAGCGTGGGAAACGCGAGCAGGTACCCGAAGCCCAACGTCACCGCGCTCGTCGCCAGGGGCAGCAAGCTGAGGCCGTCGAGCCAACGCCAACCGCCCCGCACCACGGCGTAGGCGAAGGCGAAACCGACGACGAGGGCGAGCGCGGTACTCTGCGCGGCGAAGCGCAGCGAGTTGAACGTCGCGCGGCCCGCCCCGGCGAAACCAACGGTGCGCGGGGCGTCCAGCAGCGTTGCGAAGTTGCGCAAGCTCGGCCCGCCGCCCCCCGGCCAGAACGTGCTGTAGGCCAGCGCGGCGAGAGGTGACAAAATGAGGGCGAAGGCCACGACTAAGTTCAGTCCCAGCACCAGCCGCGCCGCGCCCGTCGGCGTGGGCAGCGGCCGGCGGCCGGTGAGCGTTACGGCCAGCCGCGCCTGCAAACGGGTATAAACCAGGGTGAAACCGGTGACGACCACAAGCTGCACGAGCGCGAGCAGCCCGGCACTGCTCAAGTCCAGCAGGCGCGAGGTCAGGCGGTACACTTCGACCTCCAGGGTAGCGAACCGCGGCTCCGGCGCGAGAACGAGGATGACCCCAAAGCTCGTAAAGGTAAAAATAAACACGAGGGTGGCGGCGGCGACCAGGGCGGGCGCGGCCAGCGGCAGCGTGACCCGGAAAAAGGTGCGCGCCGGCCCGGCCCCCAGCACCTGCGCCGCCTCGTAGAGTCGCGGTCCCACCGCTTCCAGATAACTTCCCACCACCCGCACGACGATGGCGTAGTTGTAAAACACGTGGGCCAGCAAAATCAACGAAAGCGTGCCGCGCAAGTCGACGCCCAACAGCCCGCGCGGCCCGACGAGCGCCAAAAAACCGGTGGCCGCCACCACCGTCGGCATCACGAACGGCAAGGTGAACAAGCTGCGCAACAGGCGCTTGCCCCAAAAATCGTAGCGGGCGAACAACACAGCGCCCGGCAAGCCTAACAGCACGGTCAGCAGGGTCGAAAGCAACGCCTGCCACACCGTAAACCACAGCCGTCCCCAGTAGTAAGGGTTGCTCGCCACCGCCGCCACCGCGTCCCAACGCTCGAAGCTGCGACCCAAAATAACCGCCAGCGGGTACAGCAAAAAGACGAGCAAGAAGAGGGTCGCCAACCCTCCGAACACATGGGGGAGCCAAGCTCGTTTCACGGGGGCAAGTGTACCAGCACGTCCGAGAAAAACGTTGCCGTCATGACTTTTGTAGACAGCTCGGCTCGGGCAGCCCGGCTTAGGCGGTACGTCTCGGGCGGTCCGGCTCGGACCGTGGTGCCGCTCGAGCCGCAAAGAGTTCGCCAAGCCCCGCCCGCGCGGCTCGTCCCAAAACCTCCGCGCCGTCCTGGGTATTGCGACCCACTCGCGTTGTCAGCGACAGCCGAACGTTTTAGACTCTAAATCAGTTGAGAATTTCGCTGAACTCGAGGGCTTCGGCCGCCAACACGAACGCCGTGGTGGGCAGGTCGGCGGTTCTGGCACTCAAGTCACGGTAGTAGTCCACGTAGCCGTCGCCCTCCGGCGCGCGCATACCGAGCAGGACTAAGTCGGCACCCGCCGACGAGTCGCGCAAAATCGTGTCGAAAGCCCTGCCTTTGGCGACCAGCACTTCGGCCACCGCGCCGGTGCGAAAACCGCCGATGAGAGTTCGCAGGTTCATTTCCGCGTCCTCGACACCTGTGGGGTCGTCGATGACGATTTTGACCCGCACCTCGGCGTCGCGCCAGGCCAAGCTCGTCTTGAGGAGGTAAGCGAGCGTCATCATCAGTCCGCCGTTGCCTTTTAAGCCGCCCCACCATAGGTCGATGCGCTTTCTCTCGCCGAAGCCCCGCTCCGGGTCGGCCTTGACGACTATTAAGTTGCGTTTGGCCCGGTAGATGTGAGCCAGCAGACCGGTAAAGCGCGCCAACCGCTCGGCCGTTTCGCTGTGACCGAGGACAATCGTGTTGGGTTGCAGCGAGCCGAGGCCGTAGGCGTCGATGAGCATTTCTTGACCTGCGAAGGGGTCGGCCGCCTTGGTAACGCGGAGCAGGGCCTGCACGCCGCGCTGCTCTAAGTAGTCGCTCAGGGTCGTTTCCAGGGCGGCCTGACGTTCGGCCGAAAGCGAGGTGTCGGTGACAATCGTCGCCACGCTCAGCAGCGCCCGGTTGTGGGTGATGGCGTTGGCGAGGTCGATGAGGTGCCACCGTTTCGTCGGCGCGCCTGACATCACCAGCATGTGCGGCCGCCAGTTTTTCGCGTCGGGCTCGTCGCGGAGTTGCAGCAGCCCGGCGCGCGTCACCGCCATCCACAGCCCCTGGCGCACGTCGCCCCAGGCGGTCTGCAATTCGCGGCGCTCGAGCCACACGTAAATCCCCAAAATCACTATGACGGCGACCAGGGTCGCAAGCCAGTTGATAAGGACCATCACGAACACGCAACCCGCCGCGCCCAAGAGCGACAAGCTCCAGTGAACCCGGAACGTCGGCCGGAACGAGGGGCTGCCCAACAGCCGCTCGACGGCCGAGACGACGTTCACCACGCCGTAGGTGGTAAGAAAAAACATCGTCAGAATCGGCGCGATGAGGTTCAGGTCGCCCAGCGCCACCGCCGTCAAGGCCACGGCGAGAGTGATGAGCGTGCCGATGCGAGGTTCGTCGGCGGGACCGCTGCCGCGCCCCAGCACGCGCAGCGGGCGCGGCAACACCCCGTCACGCGCTAAAGCTTGCAGGATGCGCGGCGCGCCCAGGATGCTGCCCATCGCGCTCGAGAGCGTCGCGCCCCACACCCCTAACAAAATCGCGTCGCCCCACAGCGCCATCTTGCGCATGATGAGCGGGTCTTCGATGAGAGTCAGCGCGTCGGCGCGCAGGCCCAAGAAAATAGGCAGCGTCATGTAGATCACGTAGCCGACGCCAATCGCCGCCATCGTCCCAATCGGAATCGACTTTTGCGGGTCTTTGAGGTCGCCTGACAAGTTGACCCCGGCCATAATTCCGGTCACCGCCGGGAAAAACACCGCGAACACCGTCCAGAAAGGTTCCGAGTTGCGCGGGGCCGCGCCGAACAGCTCGAGCGAGGTCGGCTCCAACCCGTGTCCGAAATAAAACGACAGCAGCGACACGCCGATAGCCGCCATAATGACGTACTGGCTGCGAATCGCCGTTTTCGCCGAGACGAGCGCCAACCCGGCGACGAGCACCGTCGTGATAATTCCGACCGTGCGCTGGTCGAAGTTCGGAAAAATGGCGACGAGGCTCTCCGCAAAGCCAATCGTGTAGAGCGCGACGGAGAGCGCCTGCGCAAAGTACAAAGGAATTCCCACCGCGCCGCCCGCCTCGATGCCAAGTGAGCGGCTGATCATGTAGTACGCGCCCCCGGCCCGCACCCGCTGGTCGGTGGCGATTTGCGAAATCGACAACCCCGTCAAAAAAGTTATCGAGGTCGAAATGGTCACGATGAGGAGCGTGCCCACCAGTCCGGCGTTGCCGACTACCCAGCCGAAGCGCAGGTACATGATGACGCCCAGAATCGTCAGGATGGACGGCGTGAACACCCCGCCGAAAGTTCCCAAGCCCGCACCCGACGACGCCACGACCGCTTGCGGCGCGGGCGGCGCGTTATCCCCGCCAAACCGAGAGAACAGTGATTTAAGAGGCTTCATCGTAGTTGGGAAAAAGATATAGGTTGAGAGGGGGCATAGGCAGAAAGACATTGTAACGTCCTCAGCGCTTCAACATGACGGGCTGCTTGACGAGGTTTCCGGCTGAGGCGTTTTTCGCAGGCGAAGGTCTCGGATCTGTTTCGTGTTACGCAGCGCTGAAACAAAGTACCGAGTGGAAAGTGCCGAGTACAGAGTCAAAAACAATAAGAAGTGTCGTTCGTTTTTGTAGTTCGTAAAGACTAAAAACCAAAAACTTTAGCTTCCCTGCTCCGGCTTCCCGCTAAGCTTGCATGGTAGCCTTGACTTGTGGCGGTAACTTTCCCCTTCAAAACGTATCGCAAGGGCCAAAAAGAAGCGATTGAGGCAGCTCGAGCCGCCTTTTCTCGGGGCAAACGCTTTGTGGTGCTCGAGGCCCCGACGGGCTCGGGCAAGTCGGCCATCGCGGTGACGCTGGCGCGCGAAGCTACAAGCGCCTACGTCCTGACCGCCCAAAAACTGCTCCAAGACCAGTACCTCCGCGACTTTCCCGACTTAGCGCTCATGAAAGGCCGCAGCAACTACCCCTGCCTCGTCGCGCCGACCCACGCGGCCGCCGCGCCCTGCATCGCCGGGCGCAAGTTCCCCGAGTGCGACGACTGTCCCTACTTCAGCGCCAAAGACACGGCGATGGCGGCGAGCGGCACCATCCTCAACTACGCTTATTACCTCGCCGAACTGAACTATTCGGGCGGCTTCGGCCCTCGTGACCTCCTCATCCTGGACGAGGCCCACAACGCGGAGGCCGCGCTGATGGGCTTTATTCAAATCACCCTGTCCGACACGGCCATGATGCGCGTCGGCATTCCCGAGCGCTTGCCCACGGCGATTGACGACTTGGAGTATTTTGACTTCGCCGAGGACGTTATGCCGCTGCTCGGCAGCCGCAGCCGCGAGATTGAGAAACAGGTCAAAAAGGATAACCTGACGGGCGATTTAGCCCTGGCGCAGATGCAGAACAAGCAGTATTTAGACAACCAACTCAAGCGGCTCGAGCTGCTCAAATACAGCCGCGATGAGGACTTCGTCGAGTGGGTGGTCGAGCGCGGGCGCGGCGGTGACGGCCAGTGGATTTCGTTCAAACCCGTCAAGGTAGCTTCGTTCGCCGAGCCGCTGCTGTTCGGTTTCGCCGACCGGGTGCTGATGCTCTCGGCGACGATTTTGGACGCGCCCACCTACTTGCGGAGCCTCGGCATCGAACCCGACGAGGCCGAGGTTATCGGCGTCGCTTCGGACTTTCCGCCAGAGAACCGGCCCATCTTTTTGCGTCCGGTGGCGCGGCTGACCTGGCACAATTTAGAAAAAGACCTACCCAAACTCATGAAAGAAATCGTCGACCTGTTCGAGGCACACCCGAACGACAAAGGCGTCATCCACGCGCACTCGTACAAGATTTCGGGCTACATCGCCAAACACCTGCCCAAGCCGTACCAAAAACGCCTCGTCACCCACTACAGTTCGGACGGGCGCGACGCGGCGCTGGAAAAACACACGACCAGCCGCGAGCCCACCGTCCTCCTCACCCCCAGCATGACCGAGGGCATCGACTTAGCCGACGACCTGAGCCGCTGGCAAGTCATCTGCAAGATTCCTTACCCGTACTTGGGCGACCCGCAGGTCAAACGCCGCAAGGAAATAGACGCCGCCTGGTACGACTGGCGCACCTGTTTAACGGTCGTGCAAGCCTATGGCCGCAGCGTGCGGAGTGCCGACGACTTCGCGGTGACTTACGTGCTGGACGCGGACTTTCCGGCGTTTTTGAAGCGGCAGAAGAAGCGGTTGCCGGGGTGGTTTTTGGAGGCGGTTCACGAGTGAAGATGGGCTCGAGCCGCTTCTATAAAGTCTTCTGCGCGATTGAGAGTATCGTTCAGCTCGTCCAGGTCGGTTTGTGCGTAGAAATCATAGTCGCCCTCGAGCCGTAAGCCTTCTGCACTGATTAAACTCCGGTGATGAACTTGCCAGCTTTTGTCGTCTTTGGCAAATTCCCGCCCGAAGGCAGCTATGACGGCGCTGTGCCGCTTGAAGGTCAAACCTTTACTCAGCAGCAATGCAGTAGCTGCATAAAACATAGCGTAGTACACCCTAGACGCGGCAAACTCAGGAAACGTGTCTCGAAGCTCCCTAGCTGCGTCTAAACTTTGCTGCGCTTTTCGTAACGCTGCTTGTTCCGGTGACAGAGGTGGAGTCACAAAGCGATGGCGTCTCTACGCACGTTCTCGGTGAAAGGCGTGTTCCACCCCCACCGTTCCCCGTCCATCACAACGACGCTGATGTAAGGTGCGCCTTCGCAGACAAGATTTGAAACGATTTCGGCGGAAACCTTTCTCACCGCGCGGCGTAACTCGGTGCGGGTCACAACAAGAACGTCAGCGTCCGAGTCGGCCGCCGCGTCGCCCCTGGCCCTCGAGCCGTAGAGAAAAACAGCCTCGACGCCCGCGCCGAAGCGTGCGAGAAGCGCACCTTTAAAGCTTTCCAGGGCGAGGTCGGTGGACATAAGTCAATGTAGCAGTTTTTGAGGTCACAAAAAAGTAAACACCGGCGTCTCACCGACCACGGCAAAGCCCAACTCGGTATAGAGCCCAAGCGTCTCCTCACCGGCGTGAGCGTTGACGGTCCCCAGCGGCGCTTGCTCGCTCATTTTTTCCAGGGCGTAAAGGAGCAGCGGGCGCAATGAGGCCAGCTCTCCGCTGCTTATGACGATGTTGAAGACCGTTTCGTCCATCCTGGGCCTGGCGGGTTGGTTGACGGCGACGAGCGCGCTGAAGTCCTCGTCGGCCAGCCACAACTCCGGTACAAACGTTCCGCCGCCCCCTCCCTTCACCGCGTCCCAAGGCCAAGGGTGAGGCGTCAACGACTGGTAAAGGTTCTTGAACATCTTGTCCAAGCTCTCGGTCCAGCCGACGACTTTTTGCGCTGAGTGGACGGCGGCGGCGTTCAGCAGGCTCGAGGACATCTCAAAGTCCGTCGTTCTGGTATAGGAAAGGGCCTCGAGCACCGCCTCCAGACTTTTCCTCACGCTGGGTCGGTACGGCCCGAAATGGACGCCGTGCGGAACGCCTTCACGTTGCAGACCCGTGAAAAGCTTTTGTAGATGTCCGGTGTCGCTGAAGAAAATGTCCTGCAACCAGCCGCCTTCGTAGACAAAGCAGCCCGCTTGAAAACCGTCGGCGTCGCAGACGACGCGAAAGTCTGCGACGAAGTCCCGCAAGTCCTCGTCCGAAAACCCGCTCAGCCTCTCATGAGCGTATTGAACGGGGTCGGCCTGGTTTAGAAACCTGCCGTGAGCCTCGAGGTAGCCCCGTATTTCGGCTGTGTCGTTTAAACGTTTGTAAGTTGGGGTGCTCGGCATAGAGGTCACTTTATCTCGGCAAGCCCCTCACTTTTTCAGATGAGAACAACCAGTTTAGCGAACTCCCGACTGCCGCGCCTCAACGTTTCGCCTAAACCAACTGTAACAGCCACAGCGCCCCCATCCCCACCAAAAGCGTCAACAAAATACTTCTGCTCCGCCAGGCGACGACGAGGGCGATCAAACCCGCCACGAGCCGGTCGTTTGACGGGCTCAAAAACAGCTCGCCGCTCGGGTAAACGAGGGCGGGCAACACAAGTGCCGACAACACCGCCGCCGGGACGAACCGCAGCGCGCGGCGCAGGGCGGGGGGCAGCTCGAGCCGTCCCGACAGCGCGATAAACGAGTAGCGCAGCCCGAAGGTGATAGCGCCCATGCCAAGGATGGTGAGCCAGACGGTACCGGTACTCAGGTCGGTCACGCGGCGCGGGCCTCTGTCAGCAACCCCGCGCCGATGCCCGCGAACGCGCCCAAAACGAGCCCTAAGTTGTTCGGCAAAGGATAGGCCAGCACCGCGACGACGCCGCCGACGAGCGCCGCGGCCGCCGTGGGGCGGTCGGTGACGTTGGGAAAAACCATCGCCATAAAAATGAGGGGCACGGTAAACCCGAGGGCGAGGCTTGCGGGCAGTTGCGCCCCGGCGAACACGCCCACCGCGCTGCTCAGCACCCACACTATCCAGGCGGGCGCGGCGACGCCCAGGTAGTACAGGCGGCGGTCCGGCGGCTCGTCTTTTTGAAAGCGCAGCAGGCTGAAGGCGAAGGCCTGGTCGGTGAGCAGGTAGGCGACGAACATCTTCCAGGGGTTCGGCAGGGCGCGCACGTGCGGGGCGAGAGTGGCGCTGTACATCATCATGCGCAGGTTGATCATCAGCGTGCCGAGCCAGATGACGGCGACGGGTGCGGACAAGCCGATAAGTTGCACCGCGGCAATCTGCGACGCGCCCGCGAAAACGACGAACGACATGGCGAAGGCGGGCAGCGTACCCATGCCGACGCTCGCCGCAGCTACGCCCGACACCAGGCCGAAGGGCAAAATACCCAGCAGCGTGGGCGCGATGTCGCGCAGGCCCATAGCGAGGCTGGTGCGGGCCGCAGGTGTCAGGCGACCGTTTGTCCAGACTGAGTTGGCAAGGTTCAGGGTTTTGCGCCGACGCCGGCTCACTCGAGCGTCGTCGGGTCTGGGGTTGGGGCGAAAGGCAGGTGCGTGGGGCGCTCGAGGCTTGTCCTCAGCACCATCGTCGTCTGGGTGCGCTCGACGCCGTCCAGTACCACCAGGCGGTCCAAAAAGGCGTCCAGTTCCTGCGTGCTGCCGACCCGCACCTTGGCGACGTAACTGTAGTCGCCCGCGACCGCGTGCAACTCCTCGACCTCGGGCAGGTTGACGAGGCGCTCGACGAGGTTCGCCCCAGGGTTGCGGGGCTGCGGGATGATGGCGACGAAGGCGCAGATGGGTAAACCCAGCGCGTCCGGGTCGAACACCGCGCGGTAACTGCGGATGACGCCCCCCTGTTCCAGTTTGCGCACCCGCTCGCCCACCGCCGGGGCCGACAACCCGACCGCCTTGGCGATGCCTGCGTGCGAGGCGCGGCCGTCGGCGCGCAAGATGCTCAAGATGTGTTGGTCGACGGCGTCGAAGGTCATGGGGTCAAGTATACGAACATCCGGCTCAGGGCGCGTCTCGGCCGCTCGAGCAGGGTGCTTTTTGGGTCGGGTTGAATCTGAATGTAATTGATTGTCGGTAGTCAGTAGCTACGAACTCTACTGAACTACCGAATTTTTGACCGCTGAATTTTTGACTACCGACTTCTGACTCCTGCCACCCACCTCAGCGTTCGTCGATAAGTTCGGCGTCGTTGGGAATGTAGGTGACTTCGCCCGCGTCCAAACCCTGGTCGCGGGCGAAGTCCTCCAGGGTGAGCTGGGCGAGGACTGTGTCTTCCGGGCTGTAAAACGTCAGGATGTAGGGCCGCCATTCGGCCTCGACGATTGAGGTGTCCACGTAAGCGACGAGCGCGTCCGGCTCTTCGTTGACGAAACGCATGTTGTAGACGTTGCCGACCGGGCTGTCGCTGTAACCCGTCACGCTCGCCGTCCAGCCGCGAAACAGCTGCTCGGGGTTGAAGGTGAAGTCGAAACCCTGGTCGACGTTGCCGCCCGGAAACAGTCCGCCCAACGCGTCGGGGTCGTCGGTGGGGAAGATGGTGGCTTGGTTGGTCAAAAACACGTAGTTGTACACCGCGTCGCCGTCCAGCACGACAAAGTTGTCGGCCAGCGCGTCGGGCTGGATAAATTCGGCTCGAGCCGCCTCGACGTCGGGGATGACCTGCACCTGGACTTCCAGGGCGATTTGCGTGCCGTCCGGGTCGGTGAGGTTGCCGGTCAACAGAAAGCTCGCGTCTTGCAGCGTTTCGGCGGCGGTTTTGAGGTTCGCCAGCACCTCGTCGCTGCTCAGTTGGGCGTGGCTCAGGCCCGCCAGGGCGACGACCAGCAGGGCGTAGAAAAACTTTTTCATTGGACTCCTTAGTAAACGGTTTGGGTGAACGGGTTGAGAAAACGACGGGTGCGACCGGCTCCGGCAATGATACCTTTGCGCGCGTCCGCGGGCGGTTGCGGTGACGTGTTTGTAAGTATCGCTCGAGATTTTCAGGTGCCCGGTGAGAGGACGGAAAACCCGTTCTTCACGTTCTCATGAAGGTGAAGAGACTTTTATAAACTCCACACTTGTTTTTGCGGGCGCGTGCTACCTTGGCGTTCAGAAAGGGGACGAAATGAAAAAGTTACTCAGTTTGTTGTCTTTGGTACTGCTTTTCAGCGTTGCGTCCGCCCAAGAAAGCGTCGTCATCAGCCCTCAGTCGATTGTCGTCAACCCCAAGCCGTCGTTCAACGTCGAGGTGTTTACCGACCGCGACACCTCGGGCGAGGGCATTCCCACTTATCAAATCGGTGAGCAAATCACCATCGGCGTGCGGGTCAGCTCGGCGGCCTACATCTACTTGTTCAACATCAAGTCGAACGGTGAGATTCAGCAGATTTTGCCGAACCGCTACGACCAGCAAGGCCAAAACAACTTCTTGGAGGTGGGCCAAACGCGCTATTTTCCGCGTCCCGACGCGCCCTACACCTTTGACATCGCGGGGCCGCGCGGCCTCGACAAGGTTATCGCGGTCGCCAGCAAGGACCCGATTGACACCTCGCAACTCGCCAACTTCAGCCAAGACCCCAACTTCGCCTCGAGCAACGCGGGCGAACAGAGCTTCGCGCAGAGCTTGAGCATCGTCGTTCGTCCCAAGCCGCAAAACAGCTGGGTCACCGACACCGCGCTGCTCTACGTCGGCTCGGCTCCGGCCACGCCCGTTTACGGCACGCTCAACATTACCTCCAGCCCATCCGGCGCGGAAGCCTTCGTCGATGGCCAGTTCGTCGGTTACACGCCGGTGCGCTACGGCACCCAGGCCGGCAGCCACGAGGTGCGCGTGCAACTGAGCGGCTACAACACCTTTACCAACGACGTGAGTCTGGGCGGCGGCCAGAGCCTGCGCGTCGACGCGTCGTTAAGCGCGGTGCGGCGTACCGGCTCGGTGAGTTTCAGCAGCCAGCCGCGGGGCGCGCAAGTCTACGTCAACGGCTCGCTCATCGGCACCACGCCGACCGCCGCCACCACGCTCGACGAGGGTAGCTACCAGGCCCGCTTCAGCTTGGGCGGTTACAGCGACGCGACGACCAACTTCACCGTCAACGCCAACACCTCACAGTCGGTGTCGGGCAACCTGCAACCCCTGTCGGGGACGCTTGTTATCAGCGCCAACGTGGGCGGCGCGGCGGTGCTCATTAACGGCCAACAGGTCGGCATTATTCCCAGCGGCAGCGGCCGCCTGACGGTGCCCGAATTGCCTGTGGGCAGCCACGAACTCGTGGTCGCCGCGCCCGGTTTCAGGACCTTTATGACCGAATTTCAAATCGACCCCGGTCAGACCACCGAAATTCGCGTCCAACAGTCGCGGCGCTGAACAGAGTCTACAAGCCAGTGTTTGCAAATCAGCAAAGACGCCCCGCAACGGGGCGTCTTTGCTGATTGGTTGTTCGCAGTTCGTTTTTCGTTGTTCACAATCGCTGCCGAACAACCGGCCCAAACACCAGACGAACGACAAAAAAGTAACGATGAACTACCCCGCAGGTATAGAATCAGTTTCGTGGACGCTACCGAACCCCTCGTCGCCGCCGTCGTGCTTGGGGGCGGCGCAGCCGAAGACGCCCTGGCGCGGGCGGCGGGGGTGGCAACCAAGGCGCTCGTACCGCTGGGCGGTAAGCCGCTGGGCGCGTACGTGTTGGCGGCGTTGCGGGAAAGTTGCCTTATAAAACACGTAACTTATGTCGGGGCGTGCGCCGGGCTCGAGCCTTTCGACGTTTGTGTTCCGGCCGGGCGAACGCTCGCTCACAGTCTGGCGCTGGGTCTGGGGTCCGCGCTCGCGCAGCGACCCGCGCGGCTCCTCGTCTTGTCTGCAGACACTCCCTGGATAACGCCCCAGGTGCTCGACCGCTTCGTTGCGGACGCGCCCGCCGCCGACCTCGTCTATCCGGTGATTCCGCAGGCGGTCGCCGAGGCGCGCTTTCCGGGTCAAAAACGCACCTACGCGGCGGTGCGCGAAGGCCGCTTTACCGGCGGCAACATGACGCTGCTGACCCCGGCGGCGGTGGGCGCGCTGCTCACCTTTATCGACCGGCTTTACGGAGGCCGCAAAAACCCGCTGGCGCTGGCCGCCATTTTCGGTTTCGACACGGTCGTCAAGCTGATGTCGGGACGAATCACGATTCCCGAACTCGAGGCTAGAGCTACAAAACTGCTGGGCGTCTCGGCGCGTGCCTACGTCAGCCCCGACGCCTCGCTCGGCGCGGATATCGACAAGCTGGAGCACCTTCGGGCGGCGGAGTTGGCAGTACCGAGGACCGAGTAAAAAGTACCGAGTGAGAGCTTCACCTTGGGACTCAGTTCTCGGCACTGTCCAGCAGCTTTCGCAACCCGGTCAGGTCCTTTTTCAGCACGGCTTTTTCGCTGCGCCATTCGAACGGCGCGCCGACGCCGCCGTACTCGAACGCGACCGTTTCGGGGGTGGCCCAACGTCCGGTGCGAATGTGTTCAAAGGCCCGCGCCATAACTTTCCAATCCGACCCGGTAAAGCCGAAATGGTCGCGCACCCGTTCTTCAAAAAAGAGGATGCCGGTGAGGTGCAGTTCGGCGAGGCGGTGCAGGGGCAAGGCCTCGAGGTAGTCCCACAGCGCCACGCCGGAACTTTCAACCGCCAGGTAGTGCGCGGCGATGCGGGCGTGCGACAGGTCGAGGAGCATTCCGCAGCCGGTCTCGGCGACGACGGCGCTCACCACTTCGGGCAGCGCGGCGGGGCGCAGGGTGTTCAGGGTGTGGCCGCGGTAGATGAGGTTTTCTGCGATGACGCGTTTCCCGAAGTGACCGGTCAAGCGCGCGACCTCTTTGATAAGCCAATCGGTGACCTGCTGGACGTCGTGGGGGGCTCGAGTGTCGAGCTTCATGTCCGGGAAGTTTTTGGGTGTCGCCTTCAAGTGGACGTTGACGTGAGGCGTGTCGGTCTTGTCCAGCAAGGTTTCGACCCTCGCTAAGTCGGCGTCTTGCAGCTCGCCCGTGACGAGGGGGAAGTGGACGTAGACGGGCGCGACGCTTCCAGCCTCCTCAATCAAACCGTCCCAGTCGGGACACTTGAACAGGTCGACGTTGACGGCTCCGGCGCGCAGCAGTTCGGCGGCTTGCGGAGAGTAGTTGACGGCGAGCTTCACGAGTCGAGTCTACCTCGCACCCGTATTTGTAAGGGCGCGTAAGCTGAGGATGTTTTTGACGGGGTGAAGCGACTTAGACTTACCTTGTGAACAACCGGCCCAGGCTCGAGCCCCCTCTACTCAAGAGAAACGCGTGAACATCGCTATTCTTCTCCACGGCGGCGCGGGCGGCAGCGGCGTGGTCGCGACCGAACTCGGGCTGTGTTTTGCCGCCAAGGGCGACAACGTCCACTTCGTCGCCGACCGGGTGCCGTTTCGACTCACCGAGTTGGGCCTGCCGAACGTGTATTACCACCAGGTCGAGCGGATGACCTACCCGCTGTTCGACGCGCCGCTGACCACCCTCGCCGAGGCGTCGAAGCTGGCCGAAATTATCGAACAGTTCCACATCGACGTGATTCACGCCCACTACGCGGTGCCGCACGCGACCGCCGCGATTTTGGCGAGGGACATGGTCAAAACCGTGCCGCGCCCGGTCGTGGTGACGACGCTCCACGGCACCGACGTGACCTTAGTCGGCCTGGACCGGGCTTACTTGCGCACCACGCAGTACTCTATTGAGAACAGCGACCTCGTCACGGCGGTGAGTCGCTACCTGGCCGACTACACAAAGCTCGAGATGGGCGTGACGCGCGACGTCGCGGTGATTCCCAACGCCGTCGACCACACCCGCTTTACCCCGCGGGACCAACCCGAGTTGCGCCAGCGCTACGCCCACAAGGACGAAAAACTGCTCATCCACATCTCCAACTTTCGCCCGGTCAAGCGCGTGACCGACGTAGTGCGGGTGTTCGCCGCAGTGTCTGGGCGTATGGACGCGCGCCTGCTCATGGTCGGCGACGGCCCCGACCGGCACGAGGCGTTCGAGTTGGCCTCTGACTTGGGCGTAAGTGGTCGCGTGTCGTTCTTAGGGAGTTTTCCGCGCATCGAGGACGTGCTCGCGGTCTGCGACCTGTTTTTGCTGCCGAGCGTCAAGGAGTCGTTCGGTTTGTCCGCTTTAGAGGCGATGGCGAGCGGCGTCCCGGTCGTTGCCAGCCGCACGGGCGGCGTCCCCGAAGTCGTCGCGGACGGCGTAACCGGCCTTTTGTGCGCCGAGAAAGATGTCGAGGGCATGGCGGCAGCGGCGCTGAAACTCCTCACCGACGAAGCCCTGCACGCGCGGTTCGCTCGCGCCGCCAGGAAGCGCGCCGTGACTGAATTCAGCGAGGGTAAAATCGTCCCCCAGTACCGACGCGCTTACGACGAGGCGTTGTCGAGCAGGTCGGACTTTCTCAGGCCGGCGTCGAGCGGCAAATAAGGCTTCGCGCCGACCGTCCAGTCGGAGGGGGCGCCGAGGTTGTGACCCGCGGCCAGCGCAACCATCGCGCCGTTGTCGGTGGCTAAACTGAGGGGCGGAAAGTAGGTTTTCAAACTCGTCGCGGCAAAGCGCTCGCGCAAGCGCCGGTTGGCGGCGACGCCCCCGGCGACGACGATGTTTGAACGACCCGTCGCCGTAGCGGCGCGCAGGGTGACGGACAGTAAACTCTCCACCACGGTCTTCTCGAAACTCGCCGCCACGTCTTCCCGGACGGCTTGCGGCTCCTTTTGAAGCAGCGTCGCGACCGCCGTTTTCAAGCCGCTGAACGAGAAGTCGAAGCCGTCTTGTCCGCGTAGCGGCACCGTGAACCCATAAGCCGCGTCGTTGCCGGTCGCGGCCAGCGCGCTCAGCGCCGCGCCGCCCGCCGACAAGCCAAGCAACCGCGCGACCTTGTCGAACGCTTCCCCGGCGGCGTCGTCGCGGGACTTGCCGAGTTCCGAATAGTCGCCCCAGGCCCTGACCTCGAACAGGCTCGTGTGGCCGCCCGACGCGATAAGGCACAAAAAGGGCGGTGACGGTTCTCCTGCCGTCTCGCTCGCTGCCAAGCTCGAGGCGATGTGACCTTCTAAGTGATGCACCGGAACGAACCTTCTGTCGAGCGACCAGGCCAACGCCTTGGCGTAGGTCAGCCCGACGAGCAGCGCCCCGACCAAGCCGGGTCCGTAGGTTGCGGCGACTATGTCGACGTCACTCAGGGTCACACCCGCCGCTCGAAGCGCCCGCTGCAAAACCTCGTCGATGACCGTCAGGTGCTCGCGGCTCGCCGCTTCGGGCATCACGCCGCCGTAGCGCGTAGCGAGCGCCGTTTGCGAGGCGACCACGTTGGCGAGCACCGCGCCGCCCCGCGTTATACCGACGCCGGTATCGTCGCAAGAGGTGTCGATGCCGAGGATGAGGGGCGCGTTCACGGTTCCAAAGTAGCACGCGAAAAACGACCGAGGCGTGCCGAGGTTTCTTGCGTTCCGAATGCGGTGCGGCGAAAGGAGTCTTTTTACCGTAGTGCCCGGAGATTTCTTCGCATACGTTCAAAACGACGCACGAGACGGGTGACTGCGTTCGTCCCCGACTTTTTGAGTATTGTTCCAGGGCTCGAGTCGGGTTTGCTCGCGACGTTACCGGTACACTGACAGCGTGACGTTCGACGAAATGCTGCAGCACTATCACAACCTGGAGCCTCGAGCCCTCAACGGTCGTACCGTGTTTACCAAACCGGGTGTGCGCGCTTACCCCGAGCTTCATCCGGCCGCCGAGCTGTTCGTAAAGGCCGAGGTCTCAGGCGGGGCCTTGCTCGACGCCAGCGGTTCCGCGGGCGCGGCGGCGCTGGCGGTTTTGGACGTTTTTGACAAGGCCGGATTGGACAAGGTCGGAGCGGTGACGGTGCTCGAGCCCTCCCGCGCCGCCCTGCGCTGCGCTCAAAAAACTTTTAGCGCGCCCAACGTCGTGCTGGCCGCGGGCGCGGTTTGGGACGCGCCCGCGGCCAAAGCCGACACGGTCTTGCTGACCCCGGCGACCGACCGGGGAAATGTGCGCGTCGCCGCGGAACTGGCGGGCGCGCACGCCGCGCTGCGGGACGGCGGCGCGGTCTACGCCGCCATGCACAAAGACCAGGGGGCGAAGCGGTACGAACAGTTGCTGGCGGCACGGTTCGGCAACGCCGAGATTCTCGCCAAAAACGGCGGCTGGCGGCTGGCGGCAGCCTACAAAAAAGGCGGCGAAGCGCCAGCCCTGAACCCGGTAAAGTTCGGGGCCGCCGGGCTCGAGCTGGTCGCGGAACCGGGCGTGTACGCGGCGGGCAAGCTCGACCCCGGCACGGCCCGGTTGCTCGAGGCCTACGACTTCGAGCACACGGCCGGCAAACGCGTCCTCGACCTTGGCTGCGGTTACGGCCTGCTGGCGCTTAAGGCCTCGCTCGCCGGGGCCGAGGTCACCGCGCTCGACGACGACCTCGCGGCGGTGCGCAGCACCTACCGGAACGCCCAAGCCTACGGCCTCGACCTGCGTCTGCTCCACTCGGACGTGAATTCAGAATTGAAAGAGGACGAGCGCTTCGACACTGTGCTGACGAACCCGCCGTTTCACGTCGGCAAGGGCGTACGGCTCGAGCTGCCCCACGCGTTCATCGCCGCGGCGTACAAACACCTTCGACCGGGCGGCGAGATGGTGTTGGTCGCCAACCGGGCGCTCGCCTACGAGTCCTTGCTGGCGCGTTTCGCGTACTGGGAAACGCTTCATACGGCGGGTGGCTTCAAGGTGCTGCGGGCGTTGCGGTAGTTCTCGAGGGCAAAGCCCATTTTTGTTTGCACCTCACCGCAAGCCGAGACGGTCATCTTCAACTGTAACTTTCCGAGTTGTGACTGCTGAATTTCGAACTGCTGCGCCCTGGCTCCCGTCCTTCAGCCCAAAGCCAGCCGCGCCAGGCGCAGCAGCCGCGGCAGCGGGGTTTTGGGGAGCAGTTGCCAGGTGTGGCGGTGGCTTTTCGCCGCCCGTTCGACGCGGTCGAACATCTCCTCGAACAACGCGTCGGGCAGGTTGAGGGCGGGCGTCAGGCGGACGGTTTGAGAAGCGTTCAGGGTGAAGCACACGTGGACGCCGTGGAGGTGCAGCGCGCGCATGGCGAGGGCGCTGCCGAGTTGCTTGACCAGTTCGGTTTGGCCGGGCGCGAACCGTGACGCGACGACCGGGCGCAGTTGCAGCGCGAACAGCATCCCGGCCCCGCGCACCTCCTCGACGAAACCGGGGTAGCGCGCCTGAATCTCCCTGAGCCGCGCCAAACCGCGCTCGCCGAACACGCGCGAACGCTCGACCAACCCTTCTTCGTGAATGATTTCCAACGACTTGAGTCCCACCGCCATCGCCAGCGAGCCGCCGCCGAAGGTGTTCGAGTGGCGTTTGCTCTCCAAACCGCCCAGGGCTTGTTTGACGATTTTTTTGCGCGCAATTGTCGCGCCGACGGGGACCAGACCGCCACCCAAGGGTTTGGCAAGCGTGATGATGTCCGGCTCGAGCCCGCCCGCCAAGGACGCGAACCAGTGCCCGGTGCGCCCCAAGCCCGACTGGATTTCGTCGGCAACGACGAGGAGGTCGTGTTTTTCGGCGAGCGCCTGCACCATCGGCAAAAACGCCTTGGGCGGCGTAATCACGCCCGCCTCGCCCTGGACGGGCTCCAGGATGATAGCGGCGATGTTGTTCGGCCCCAGCTCTCGCACCGCCCGCGCCAGCGCGCCCGCGTCGCCGTAGGGCAGCGTCTTCACGCCGGGCACCATCGGTCTGAACACGTGTTGATACTCCTCGTTGGGCGTCAGGCTCAGCGCGCCCAGGGTTTTGCCGTGGTAGGCCTTGGTAAAGTTCAGCAGGTAGCGCGCCCCCGGCCGCGCGGCGCGGGCGAACTTGACGGCCGCCTCGACGGCTTCCGCGCCGCTGTTTGAGAAAAACACCTGGCTGTCCGCGTGGCTCGGCGCTTCTCTTGCCAGCAGCGCAACGAGGTTGGTCTCTAAGGCCGCCCGCCACGCCGACGCCGACTGTTGCGGCAGGCTCATGGCAGTGTTCGCCTCCAAGTACCCCTTGATAAAACTCACCAGCGGTTCGTACCTCTCGCCGAACGGCAGCGCCGCGTAACCGCCCGCGTTGATGAGGTGCCGCCCGCGCTCGTCTTGAAGCTCCCAGGGGCTTGTCACCGTAAACGGTCCGCCGATGCCCAAAATGTCCAGTACCTTGATGAGGTCGCCGTTGCCGTACGCGGTTTCCAACTCGACGGTGCGTTGCGGGGGTAGGCCCGCCAATACGTCGGCCACGCTGACGGGCAGGCCGGGGCGGGGTCCGGGCGCGGGTAAAGAGGGTTTGTCTGTCAAGGGAGCGGCTGGCTGGTCATGTTGCCGGCGCGGTCCTCCGCGGTGACGGTCGCGTCTTGCGCAGCGTCTACGTCGACGCTGAACTTGTACTCGCTCGTCGCCACGAACGCCAGCGCTTGGCCGGCAACGGTTATCAGCTTGACGAGGTCGTTGTCACGCGCTACGCCCCGCACCCGGACCCGCCCGCCGCCAAGGTCGGTAGGTTCTTGCACCTCGACGGTGGGGGGAACGGTGTCGAGTTGCAGTTCGTAAGTGTATTCGGTGACGCCTCCGGAGGTATCCGTCGCCACGATGGTCGAGGTAAAACGGTTTTTGTCGTCGGGCGTTATCCCAAACGCGAACTCGACCAGCTTTTTGCCCGCCTCACCTTGCAAGGTGGGATAGGTCAGGAGGTCTTTGCCGTTGACGACGATAGACGCCACACCCTCGTCGTCGAGCGCGTAGCCCCGAACCTCTAAGTTTTCGACCCTGCGGACCGCCCCGCTCGGCGGGTCGACAATGGTGATGATAGGCGCCATTTCGTCACCTCGCAGCAAACACCCCGTCAAGCTGAAGCTGACGACCAAACACAGTCCAAAAAGTGACAAGCGCCGCACGGCTTGCACTTTACCCCACGCGTCGTTCGCGGTGTGTGAGTTCGCGGTTTGTACGAGTTTGCAGTGTGTGCTTGTAATATGCAAGCTCACAAGGACGTGGGTCTGAGCGAGAAGCCTGTTCAACGCAACGTCTCAGGCGAAGCAAGACCCACGAAAAAAAGGCGCGCCCTTTTTTAAGGGAGCGTGAACACCTTTCTCAAAGAAAACTTGTGCGCCGGGCTTGTCAGGCGTATATAATAAATTTCACTGATGATTGTGCGCTGACGTTTCTCGAGTAGGCAGTTTCGTCCGGAAGCCCGACCGAGCCCCGTCGCCTGGTGCGCACATCATCCACGGAGCGCACACCGCGCTTACACTCATGAAAGGGGTTCTACCTGGGGGCCACACCGTTGTCTTGCACCCACCGTTTTGTAGCCGTTCGTACCACTTACATCCTTGTCAAGGAGGCTCAATGAAGAAGTTAGTTACGCTGCTCGCCGTTCTAGGCTTCGCCTACGCGGTCGCCCAGTCCAACACGTACGTCGAACAAGCTTTCGGCGACGTCGACACCCTCGACCCGGTTCAAGCCTACGACAGCGCCTCGGGTCAAATCATCGAAAATGTCTACGAAGGTCTCTACGGTTACTTAGGCGACAGCGTCACCGAGTACGAGCCGCGCCTGGCGACTTCATACGAAGTTTCCGACGACGGTCTGACCTACACGTTTAACCTGCGTGAGGGCGTCACCTTTCACAGCGGTAATCCCTTTACCTGCGCAGACGTCGAGTACTCGTTTCAGCGCGCGCTCGTTACCAACCCGCCCGACTCGGGTGCTTGGATCCTGATGGAGCCCTTGACCGGCTACTACAGCGACGTCACCACCGAACTCGGTGAAGACGCGACCGACGAGCAGTACGCCGAAGCCTGGCAAAAAATCGACAGCGGCGTCGAGTGCTTGGACGACCAAACGGTGCAGTTCAACCTCGTCCAGCCCGACCCCGCCTTTTTCGCCAAGACCCTCTTTTATGCCGGTGCCATCGTCGACAGCCAGTGGGCGATTGACAACGGCATGTGGGACGGCACCCAAGCGACCTGGCGCGACTGGATAGCCGTAGACTTGCGCGACCACTACTTGCAAACCAACATGAGCGGCACCGGCGCTTACCAGCTCGTTGCCTGGGAACCGGGTGTGCGCGTGGTAGCCGAAGCCTACCCGAACTACTGGGGCGAAGCGCCCGTTATTCAGAACGTGGTTTTGCAACAGGTCGAAGACGAAGCGGCGCGCATCCAAGCCCTCAAAGCCGGTGACGCCGACAACATCGCGCTCGGGTCACGTGCCAGCTTGCCGCAAGTTGAAGGTCAGCCGGGCGTCAAAGTCTACGACGCGGCTAAAGACGAGAGTCTGGACTGGTCGTCCGTCTCGGTCGGCGCAGCCTTTTTGAACCAAGCCATCAACCCGACCGACAACCCCAACATCGGCTCCGGCAAGCTCGACGGCTTGGGCATTCCGCCCGACTTTTTCACCGACGTCCACGTCCGCAAGTGCTTCAACTACGCTTACGACGTCGACACTTACATTCGTGACGTTTTGCAGGGCGAGGGTGAGCAAATCACGATGGCCCTGCCGCCTTCTTACCTCGGTTACGACCCGGAAGTGCCTACCTACTCGCTCGACTTGGAAAAAGCCGAAGAAGAGTGCAAACTGGCCTGGGACGGTCAACTGTGGGAAAACGGCATGTACATGACCATTTCCTACAACACCGGCAACAGCGGGCGGCAAACCTCGGCCGAAATTCTCAAGTCGAACCTGGAATTTTTGAACCCGAAATTCAAAATCGACGTACGGGGCATCCAGTGGTCGGACTTCTTGAGCGAGCGTCGCGCCAAAAACCTGCCGGTCTCCATCGTGTCCTGGATTCCGGACTACGCCGACCCCGACAACTACATCCACACCTTTTACGCTTCGCAAGGGTACTACGCCAGTGACAGCGCTTACAGCAACGCTGCCATCGACGAACTCGACAACGAGGCTCGCACTTCGTTGGACACGGCGCAGCGTGAAGACCTCTACAGCCAAATCGGTCAAGCGGGCTACGAAGACGCTCCCTTTATCCTGCAGCCCGTGGGCATTCCTTTCATCGTGACGAGCGAAAACCTTCAGGGTGTTTACCGCAACCCCATGTTGAGCGGTGCCTACCTCTGGAAGGACCTTTCTAAAAACTAAGCGTAGGTGTTGAGGGAGGGAAACGAACTTCGTTTCCCTCCCCTTTTAGGAGACCGCCGTGGCCGCTTTTATCGTCAGACGCATTTTGTTTTTGCCCATCGTTTTTTTTGGCGTCAGCATTTTTATTATTTTGCTCATGCAACTTCTCAGCCCGACCCAGCGGGCGTCGACGTACGTGCGCAGCGAAGCGCAGTTGCGCAACATCGGCGCGATTATCGAGCAGTACGGTTTGGACAAAGGGCCGCACATTCAGTATTGGAACTGGCTGAAAGAGGTCGGCCGGGGCAACCTCGGATTCTCGAGGGCCTCGGGTGAGCCGGTGCTCGACGCTTTCAAGCGGCGTTTCCCAAATACTTTGGAACTGGCTTTGTTGTCGTTTATTCCGACCATCGGGTTGGGGGTTTGGTTCGGGTCTATGGCGGCGCTCAACCGCGACAGGTTTCTCGACCAACTGTCGCGCGTCAGCTCTATCTTTTTGTGGTCGCTGCCGACGTTTGTGCTGGCGATTTGGCTGCTGGTCGTTTTTTACGGGGGTTTGGGCTGGTTCGGATTGGGGCAACTGACCACCGCCCACAGTCTCGAGGTCATCCGTTCCGGCTTCACCCGCTACACCGGCTTTATGACCCTGGACGCGCTCTTAAACGGCCGCTTTGACATTTTTCTCGACGCGCTCAACCACCTCGTGTTGCCTATCGTTACCCTGGTCGCCATCCAAAGTGCTCAAATCGTCCGGGTGATGCGTTCGTCGCTGCTCGACACCTTGTCCCAGGACTACGTGCGCACCGCCAGGGCCAAAGGCTTGCGCGAAGGGGTCGTCAACCGCAAGCACGCGCTGCGCAACGCGCTCATCCCCATCGTCACGCTGTCGGGTTTTGCCATCGTAGGCCTGCTCAACGGCGTCATCATCACGGAGACCGTTTTCGCCTACCCGGGTTTGGGCAAGTGGCTGGCGGACGCGGCCGTGCAACTCGACACCGCCGCGGTCCTGGCGGGAGCCGTGTTCACAGGTATCTTGGTCGTCCTCGCCAACTTGCTGGCGGACGTTTTATACGCGGTCGTCGACCCGCGGATAAGGTACAGCTGATGGACAACGCCGTAGGCAGTCAAGATTTAGCGCAACCCGGCAACGTGACCCGCTCGAGTTCAGGGGGCTGGTGGAACTCCAAGGCGATGAAGCGCTTTCGGCGCAACCCGCTCGGCCTGCTGGGTACAGGCATTCTCACGCTGTTTTTGCTGGCCGCCGTGTTCGCGCCGCAACTTACCTCGACCCAGCTCATCAACTACCGCAACAACTGCGTTCGCGACTTAGGCCTCGGGCGCGAAACCGTGGCCGACGTTCGCAACCCGCTCAAACCCGTGTTCTGGCGCGCCATCGTGGCGCCGCCCGGAAGCTGTTACAGCATTCCCAGGGCGAGCTTTTCCGACGTTCCCACCCCGCCGTCCGAACTGTCGATTCTGGGCACGACGAGCGGCGGCTACGACATTTTCTACGGGCTCATCTGGGGCATTCGCACGGCTTTTCTGGCCGCTTTCGCCGTGACGGGTTTCGGGCTCGTCGTCGGGGTCATTGTAGGCAGCATCTCGGGCTACTTCGGCGGCTGGATAGACAACGTGCTCATGCGCATGGTCGATGTCATCTTCGCTATCCCAAGCCTGATTTTGGCGATGGTCATCGTGACGGTGTTGGGCCAGAGCCTGCGCAGCGTCATCATCGCTTTTATGGTGTTCGCCTGGGCGGGTTACGCAAGATTTTTACGTGGCGAAATTTTGCAGGTGCGCGAGTTGGAGTTTGTCGACGGTGCCCGCGCCCTCGGGGCGCGCAGCCCACGGCTCATCTTCAAGCACATCCTGCCCAACTCGTTCACCTCGCTCCTTATTCTCGCCAGCCTGGACATCGGCTCGGTCGTTCTCGGGGTGGCGGCGCTGAGCTTCTTGGGTTTGGGTGCGCCGCCCGGTTTTGCCGACTGGGGGCAGATGGTCAACTTCGCCCGCGGCTGGCTGACCGGTTTGCCGGGGCAACCCTTCGCCTACTGGTACGTCATCTTTTGGCCGAGCTTTATCATCGTGCTGTTCGTACTGGGTTGGAACTTGCTCGGCGACGCGGTGCGAGACGTGTTCGACGTGCGCGGCTGAGCTTTAGCGCAGCGTCACTGCCGCTTCGTTGTCCGCGCCCAGGGTTAAACCCTCCGGCAGCAGGCCGTTGACCTCGAGCAAAAACGCCGTAACGTCTAAGTATTCCTCGTCGCTCAGCGTGCCGGGTGCGTAGCGGGGCATGGCGGCGCGAAGATAGGCGTGCAAGGTGGCGGCGTTGGCAAAGTGGGCCAGCACCCCGTCACCGCGCAGGGCGGGCGGCTCGCCGATGTTAAACGAGTTTTTTTCGGAAAGTTTGGTGTTTGCCTTGGTGGGGGCGTTGAACGTTTTGTGACAGCGTTCGCAACGCTGGTGCGCGGGGTCGAACGACGCTCTACCTTCGGCAATACCCAGCCCCGAATCCCCGTGACAGTCCGAGCAAACGAGGTCGTAGGTCTCAGCGCCGCGCAAGACTTGGGGGCTCGAGCCCGCGACGAACTCGGCGGGACTTGTCGGCTTCTCCGTCTTCATACCTTGCGCCAACGCCACAAAGACAACGCCCAAAAGCAAGCTGACAAACGTGATAGGTATAAAGCGCTGCACCCCACGAGTGTAACAGGCGGCGTAAGCCCCCGAGGTTTTCCACCGGCGTAGATTCACCCGGCACGCTTCATCAAACGTTCCGAGTCCAGGCCTCGCTCAGCGCGCCAGCTTCACTTCGAAGTTGTTGGAGTATCCTGCCGCGTCTACCAAGAAACATCTCAAGTCCTCTTCGGGACAAATCTGCACCTGGTAGATTAAGTAAAACTTGCCCTCGAGCACGCCGAAAGGAACACCTGTTTCACCGTCAAAAGCATTGGACCCCCGAACGTGAAGCGTGTCGGTTCGCGTCTCTCCGGGAAGCACCTCGATGGCCTCGTCATGCCCTACGCAGGCCGAGACTGTGTCGTACGCGGACTCTCCTTCGCCTCTGGGAGCGATCAGCCGAACGCCGTAAATAGGCGTCGGGCTGTCCGGGTAGCACCGGGCGAGGTACAGGGGACGGTCCGTGCGGTTTTCGTAGCTCGCAACCACGGTGAATCCGTAAGCACAGTTCGGCGCGGTACACGGGAACAACGGCCGCGCCGTGTAAGCCGTTCGGTCTGTCGTCACGGGATAATAATTGTCGACAGGGGCAGGAGAAGGACCGCACCCGCTCAGCAACAGGCCCACCAAAAAGAGACTGGTAATGCCGGAAAAACCGGACCGGCGCACGGCGACCTCCCCTAAAGCTAGCTCTTAGTGTCTTCGTCCTCGTCGTTTGCTGCTAAGTCCTCGGCAAGGTCGTCCATCTTCTTAAACCCGCTCGTGTCGACGTCGTAGTCGACCGGCTCGGCGTCGTCAGCCCGTGTCTCGACCACGCGCTCGCTGCCGGGCGTGTCTTGAGTGACGGGCGGGGTGGTTTGGGTTGCGGAGGCCGCGCCGGTTTCAAAGGTGTCGGCGTCGTAAGAGGACGCGGGCCGCGCGGCGATGTCGGGGTCGACGCGTACCGTCGGGGCTGGCGGCGGCGTCGTGATGCGCTCCGGGGCCACGGACGGCGTGACCGGCACCGACGGGCTCGTCGCCGGTCCGGACACCGTCGGGCTGTAAGTCGTTTTGGTGCTCGACTTCTTCTGCTGATTCGTCACCAGGCGCACAATCAGGTAAACGATACCCGCGACGATGGCGATGGGGATGATGAACCTGAGCAGCAACCAGATAAAGCTGCCCACGAGCCGCAACAGCCAGCCCAAAAAGGTGAACACCCACCCCGCCCCCCACAGGAGCAACATACCCACGATAAGGGCGACGAGTCCGATGACGACTAATTCAAGAACCTCTTGCACTGAGCGTTTCATGGGGCGAGTATAGCAAGTCTGAGGCGCGGGTAAGAGACCTTAAAAAAGCGCCGCTTTAAAAAGGCTGGTAAGCTTTGACGATGCTCGAGACCCTTCACTTGGACAAGATGGTTCACGGTGGCCGCGCCCTGGCCCGGTTGCGGGACGGCCGCGTCGCCCTGGTGCGGGGCGGTTTGCCGAATGAGCGGGTAGAGGCCGAACTGTTCGAGCGTAAGGGCGTGCTGCAAGGTTGGGTCACCGAAGTTTTAGAGGCAAGTCCCGACCGAGTCGAGCCGCCAAAGCACCCCGGTTTGGACTACGGCTTCGTCGCCTACCCGCGCCAGTTGGCGCTTAAACGCGAGGTTGTTGCGGACGCGCTCGAGCGCAGTTTGAAAAGAGGGGTCGAAGTGCCCCAGGTTCGGCCCGCGCCGCAACCCTGGCACTACCGGAGCGCGGTGCAGCCCGTCGCGGTGCGCGCAGGGCTCGGCTACCGCCTGCCGGAGAGCCACGAGGTCGTGTTGCTGGCGCGCGACCCCGTCGCCAACCCCGCCATCGACGTGGTGTGGAAGCGTTGGCCGGATTTGGACGCGCCCAAAGGCGTGCGCGAGGTCGTTTTTCGGGGCAACGACCGGGGCGAGGTGTTGGCCTCGCTGGTCGCGACGACCTCGGCCAAAAACCTCGTCTCGTTTGCTCACGAACTGCTGAACGTCGGCGTCGTCGGCGTGAGTTACGCGCCCTTCGACGCGCGCGGCCGTTTTCGGCAAGGCAGCGAGAAGTTGGCCGGCGAAAAGACGATTTTGCAAAACTACGGGTCTTTCACCGTCAGCGTGAGTGCGACCAACTTCGCCCAGCCGAGCCCTGCGGCGGCCTCGCAAGTTTACAAAGCCCTGGTCGACCTCGCGCCGGGGGGCAAACTCGCCCTCGACCTGTACGCGGGCAGCGGCATCATCGGGATGCACCTGCTGAGCAAGTACGAGCGCGTCGTCGCCCTCGAGATAGACCGGGGCAGCGTCGTCCGGGGAAAAAGGGACGCTGAAAGATTGGGGTTGACGGGCATAGAGTTCGTCAAAGCCGACGCCAAACAGGTCGAGATTCCGCCGAACACCGACCTCATTATTGTAGACCCACCGAGGGCGGGCCTGAACAAAGACCTGCGCGAAACTTTGACGCAGTCTGGTGTCAAACGGCTCATTTATGTCTCCTGCGACGTGGCGACTTGGGCGCGCGATGTGGCCGACTTTGAAGAAAAAGGCTGGCGTTTGGAAAGGTTCGAGCCGTTCGACTTTTATCCGCACACCCACCACATCGAACTGTTGTCGAAGCTGGTGCGGTAACGAATCGTGCGGTTTCGTAGAGGTACAAACCCGCCCTTTTGGCGTCGGTGGTTCTATACTGAAAGGCCCATGAACCGCTACGACGACCGCGCCCGGTTGGTGTTCCACTTCGCCCGCGAAGAAGGCTCGAGGCTCGGGCACGCGATGATCGGCCCCGAACACCTGTTGCTGGGACTCATGCGCGAAGGCGGCACCGCCAGCAAGGTGCTGGGTGACTTCGGCGTCACGCTCGAGGACACGCGCCGCCACGTTTTAGAACTGCTGGGCCGCGGCGAGGGCCTACCGCGGAACGAAACCGCCTCGATTACCCCGCGCACCCGCCGCGTGATGGAACTCGCCGGCAGCGAGGCGCGCAGTCTCGGGAGCAGCGTTATCGCCACCGAGCACATCTTGCTCGGCATCATCCGCGAGGGTGACGGCGTCGCTTACCGCATCTTGCAGCAACTTACCCGCGACCCGGACACGGTGCGCTGGCGCATCCTAAGCATGTCCGAGCACAGTCGAGAACCTGAAGCGAGTGACCGGACACTGCGCCTGGGCCGTATAGAAGACCACTTTTTAAGGCTCGAGCACAACTTTTTGCAATTGCGTGAAGAACTGACCCTGCTCAGACAACTCGCCACGACGCAAGGTTGGGCCAACCCCGCACGACATCCGAAACCCAAAACCCTCTACTACGGCGTCAAGTATTTCGAAGACGGGCTCAACAACGCGGTGACCAAACGGCGGCTCGAGGCGCTCGAGGCCCTGGGCTTTACAACCCGCTGCGCCCTGCGCGATTTGGAAGACTGGGGCACGGTCACGCTCGAGCCCGCCGAACTCATGAGGCTCGCCTTCGACCTTATCGACGGAAGTGACCTGATTCTTTTAGACCTCACCGAAAAAGGCGTCGGCCTCGGCATCGAAGCGGGCTACGCGCACGCGCTCGGTAAGCCCGTCGTCACCGTCGCCGAGCAGGGCGCAGACCTGTCGACGACGCTGCAGGGCATCTCCGAGCGAATCCATCTTTACAAAGACGAAGACGATTTAGCCGCGTTTTTCTCGAGCCTCCGAAACACCCCTTAACTGCTATGCTTTGAAGGTGTTAGCCAAACGCATCATCCCCTGCCTGGACGTTCACAACGGCCGCACCACCCGCGGCCAGCAGTTCGGCCGCGCTGAACGGGGCGAGCTGAACGACATAGGCGACCCGGTCGAACTCGCGCTGCTCTACAACGAGCAGCGCGCGGACGAACTCGTCTTTTACGACATCACCGCGACGAGTGAAGGACGGGCTTCGATGCTCGAGGTGGCGACGCGCGTCGCAGAGCAGTGTTTCATGCCGTTGACCGTCGGCGGCGGCGTGCGCACGCTCGAGGACTTTCGCGCCCTCTTTTTGGCCGGAGCGGACAAAGTTTCCATCAACTCGGGCGCGGTCGCCCATCCGCAGGTCGTTCGTGAGGCGTCCGACCACTACGGCGCGCAGGCGGTGGTCTTTTCCATCGACTTCAAAACCCGCGCGGACGGTTTGGGCTGGGACGTGTACGTCGCCGGGGGACGCAAGAACACGGGGCTGGACTTGCTCGAGTGGGCCGTCCGGGGCCAAGAACTGGGCGCGGGTGAACTCGTCCTGAACAGCATCGACGCCGACGGCATGAAAACGGGCTACGACCTAGCCCCGACGCGGGCGGTGGCGCGGATGGTCGACATCCCCGTCATCGCCTCCGGCGGCGCGGGCCGGGCCGAACACCTGCGCGACGTGCTGGTGCAGGGCGAGGCCGACGCGGCCCTCGCCGCCGGGATTTTTCACAGCGGGCAGACGACGGTAGGGGAGGTCAAGAACGTTCTGGCTGCGGCGGGGGTTCACGTGCGGTTGGTTTGAAGGAATGAGGCTCGAGCGCTTCACTCTTTTGTTTGTTGCTCAAAATCAACTCGGTTAGCGTGTGCCAACTCAAGTCACGCGGTTAAAGCTTGGAGCGAATGCGTACCGAACTGTGCGAGACAACCGTGAAAGCATTTGTCATGTCGGCACCGTGCGCCTGAACAGTCTCGCTGACAATTTTTGCCTTCAACTCAGGACTTAAACCGTAAAGCCTGAGCAAAACCACACCTCTGTGAATGCGCCCAAGCCGAAACACCAGTTCACCAAAATCTTTATCTGCCGTCAGAAGCAACGCCTGCTCAGCATTCGCCCTATCTAAAACTTCATCATCGGTTATACCGGGGGACATCTCGACGACATAAAGAACCTTGTGGTTTTCGTCTCTCAACTTTTCAACAACGGCACTGTCTACACCCTCGTCAGCGACAAAGGTCACGCGGCCTTGCCCGGCGCGGGGTAAATCACGTCGGCACGAAGCGCCTGAGCAGCGAACGCCAAGGCCGCGTCGACGGCTTCTCGGGTCAGCCTGGGATGGGCGGAAAGAAGCTGTTCCCTCGTTTCACCGCTGGCGAGCTTTTCTAAAATGGACTCTACCGTAATGCGCGTACCCGCTATGACAGGTTTGCCCATCATGATGTTTGGGTCTGATTGGACGAGAGACACTGTTGATTCGTTCATCTTGATACCATCCTACACGAGTAAGGGAAGTTGTATAAAGGCCTAGAGCGTGTTATGAACTAGCCGGAAGAGTTAAAAAAGGGGCTAAGCGTTTAAGCATGAGCATAGAGAAAGCTAAGAAATGCAGCCCAGCAAGGGTTTCAGGCAGTCGTTCATAGTCACGGGCTAAGCGCCTGAGTCGGGATGTCCAGGCAAAGGAACGCTCTACGACCCAGCGTCTGGGTAGCAAAACGAAGCCTTTCTTAGCTTCTTCGTGTTTAACAACGAAGAGCCGAATGCCTTGGCTTTTAGCCGCCTCGGCTGCGTCGTCACCTGTGTAGCCCTGGTCTACAAACGCAACCTCGACGGATTCTCCAGTTATGGTTTGAACTTGCTCGGCAAGCGCTTCAACCTGATGGCGTTCTTGTTCGTTTGCAGGTGTAACGACAAGGGCTAAGAGTAGACCCAAGGTATCGACTGCCAGATGGACTTTAGAGCCTTTCTTACGCTTGTGTCCGTCATAGCCCGCACGTTCGCCACTCTCAGGCGTACTTTGTAAGGTGCGTCCATCAAACACCGTCGCTGTTGGGTTTTCTCCTCGTCCTTTCAGCCGTCTCAGCAGGCTTCGTAGGTCGTGGGTCATCTCCTCGAACACGCCTGCTTTTAACCACCTTTGGCTTTGCTGATATACCGCTTCCCAAGGTGGGAAGTCACCAGGTAAATAGCGCCAAGGTGAGCCTGAGCGAACCATCCATCTCAAAGCATCAAACACCTCTCGTAGGTCATAACTTCGTTGTGGGGCGTCTTCTCTGATTAAGCTCAAGTACGGTGCTACAAAAGCCCATTCTTCATCGCCGACATCACTCGGATAACCTTTCCTTGTCATTCTTTAGTTTAGCGATTGAGTTCATAACACCCTCTAAGTTTAGGGCTCGAGCTTACCGAAGTCCGGGCAGACGTTTAGCGGCTGAGTTTGCATCCCTCGCAGTAAACGAAAAACCCATTCACGCTTTAGCTCGAGGGGGGATGTAAGCTGAGGTTGGCAACACCCTCAAAATCAGAAACGTTGAAAGTGACGAGCGTGATGTCGTGAACGAGTGCAGTCGCAGCGATGATGGCGTCGGGAACGAGCACGGGACGGTTGACCTTTTTGCCCTGAGCGATAATTTCGCCGGCTTTATCGGCAACTGAGCTGTCCAGGTCGAGGTTTACAAAGCGTGACAGCAGTTTTTGCGTGACGGCTTGTTCGCTTTCATGCGCGCCCGCCCTGACCTCGAGCCCGGTCACCGTAACGATACAAAGGCGGTTGGTTTTTCCCAAACCGCGCAGCAACTGTACGGCGCTTTTTTGCCTCTGCAGATGGCGTATGAGCAGGCCCGTATCGAGCAAATAGCGCAAGATTATTTTCAGTTCTGGCGGGATTTTTTAAGCCACTCGTCTATGCCCCGGTCGTCTTGCAACGTAGGATGGTTTTCTAAAGACCACGTCCCCGCCGTCTCTTCCAAGGCTGAAGCTTGCTCGAGGAGGTCGAGGTGTTCTTCGATAGCTTGGGTAATAAAGAGGCTGCGCTTCCGACCGGGCACCGTCCGGTTCAAACGCTCGAGCAGCCTTGTGGACAACGTCATTGTGACTTTTTTATGTAAAGACATCCGGCAAGACCTCCTGTCAGCCATCCAGTTTACTGTATGTCGGTCTAAAGTTGGTAGAACAACAAAAGTTGCCGTTTAAGCTTTATTATCCCACCGCCGCCAACCAGTGGAACCCGTAGGGCGGCAAAACGACGCTGTTGTCGCGGCAAGTTAGGGGGCGCTCGAGCATGTCGAAGTCCGGGCAGACCGTCAGCGGCTTGGGCAGAGGAACGCTCATTTCCTCACTGGAAAGATTCGCCAGCACCACAACTTCTTGACTGCCGAAGCTGCGCAAGTAGGCCAAAACTGCGGGATTGCCGACCTCCAAAAAGCTCAAACTGCCGCGCGAAAAGGCAAGGTAGTTGCGGCGGTTGCGGAGCATTTGCCGGAGCGGGTAAAAAATCTTTGCAGTGAGGCTGTCCGAGTCTTGCAAATCGCGCTCGGCCTGTTCCCAGTCGATAGGGCCACGAACGAGGTAACGCGAGTCCTGGTAGCCACTCTGCTCGACCATTTTGTCGTAATAGGCGCGGTCGTTTCCCTTGGCGAGTTCGTCGCCGTAGTAGACCACGGGCGTACCGACTAGGGTGAGTAAAATCGCGTTGAGCAGGTTGATTTGGCGTGGGTCTTCTTTGAGGAGCGTTGCCAAGCGTGCCGAGACGCCCTCGCCCTCGCGGAAGTCCCAGAGCGGGTCTTGAACGTAGTGGTCGTAAATCGAGGCACGTTCTTCGCGCGTGACCATCTCGAGCGTCAACTCGTCGTGACAGCGCAAAAACGAGACCCACTGGCAGTTCTCGGGAATCGGCGGGGTAAAGCTCGGTTGGAGCGTGTCTTGAATCGCCGTGGCATTCCCTTCGGCGAGGGCGCGGTAGATGCGCGGCATGAGCGGGAAGTGATAGGCGGCCAAGCACTCGTCGCCGTCACCGAAATACTTGGCGACTTCCAACGGCGGCTGGTTCGCTTCGGCGAGTAAAATGCTGCCGGGGCGCAGATAATCCATCGCCGCGCGGAAGATTTTGACGATTGCATGCGTTTTGGGCAGGTTTTCGCAGTTCGTACCGGCCTCTTTCCAGAGGTAGGGAATCGCGTCGGCGCGAAAGCCGTCCACGCCGCGCACCAGCCAGCGCATGAGCATCAGCGTCATTTCAACAAGCACGTCGGGGTTGCGGTAGTTCAGGTCGGGCTGGATGTCGAAAAAGCGGTGGAAGTAAAACTGGTCGCCGTGAATCGTCCAGTTGCTGTCCATCATGCCTTTGAAGATAACTCGAGCCTCTTTGTAAAGCTCGTTGCTGTCGCTCCAGATGTAATAATCGCGGTGCTCCGAGGTTTTGTCGTCTTTCGAAGACGCGAACCACTCGTGCTCCTCGGAACTGTGGTTGAGGGCGATGTCGAACAGGATGTAAATGCCGCGCGCGTGCGCCGCCTCGACGAATGCGTCGAAGACCTCGCGCGTGCTCTTTTCCGTGGACGTAACGAGGTCGTCGCGCACCTTCGTGTAGTCGCGGATGTCGAAGCCCGCGTCGCGCATGGGCGAGTCGAGAATCGGCAGCAGCCACAGCGCGGTGACGCCCAAGTCTTGCAGGTACTCGAGCTTGTCTGTCAGCCCTTCGAAACTCTCGTTGAACAGGTCGACGTAGAGCGAGTAAACGACCACGTCCTTGTACCACTCGGCGGGCAGCGCGGGCAGGGTGTGCTCGGTTTTGAGGGTTTTGAGTTCGTTCAGGAAGGGCTCGAGCTTGTCTTCGTACCCTCCGTCGTAAAGTTCCGTCCATAAGCTGCGAATGCGCTCCAGGGGTTCGTTCATGTCTTTATCTTCTCACGATTCGGTGGGGCGTGCGGCGGGGCATCGTGATACGCTCTCAAGCTATGAAAGAGGACGCCAAGCTCGAGACCCTCGCCATTCACACCGCCGCCGAGCCCGACCCGGCCACGGGCGCAGTGACCGCGCCGATTCACCTGTCCACCACCTTCGAGCGTGAGGCTGACGGCTCGTTCCCGCACGGCTACATCTACACCCGCACCGAGAACCCGAACCGGCTGGCGCTCGAGGAAATATTGAAAACTTTGGAAGACGGCGCAGCTGCCGCCGCCTTCTCGTCGGGCTCGGCGGCGGCGGGCGCGGTGTTTCGGGCGCTGCGACCCGGCGACCACGCGGTGATTCCGGACGACATGTACCACGGGCTCCGCAAGTTGTTGAACCAGGTATTCGTACCGTGGGGGCTCGAGCTTACCCCCGTGGACATGACCAATTTGGACGCGCTGAAAGCGGCTTTGCAACCGAACACCAAACTTGTCTGGATTGAAACGCCGTCCAACCCCATGCTCAAAATTACCGATGTGGCTGCGGTCGCCGAGCTTGCCAGGAGCGTCCATGCGCGGGTCGCCTGCGACAACACTTGGACGCCGCCGCGGTTGCAGCCTGTTTTTGATTTGGGGGCCGACCTCGTGATGCACGCCACGACGAAGTACCTCGCCGGCCACAGCGACGTGCTCGGCGGCGCGGTCGTAGCGAGGAAAAAAGACGAGTTTTGGGAGCGTGTCACTTTTGTGCAAAAGATGGAGGGTGCCGTACCCTCGCCCTTCGACTGCTGGCTCACCCTGCGCGGCATCCGCACGCTGCCCTACCGGATGCGCGGCCACTGCGAAAACGCTTTAAGAGTCGCCGAGTTTTTAAACGAGCATTCGCAAGTAGAAAAGGTGTACCATCCCGGCCTGCCGTCTCACCAAGGCCACAGCGTTGCCAAAAAGCAAATGAACGCCTACGGTGGAATGCTCTCGTTTCAGGTCGAAGGTAGCGAGTTTGAAGCGATGCGGGTGGCGGCGGGCGTCCGGATTTTCACCCGCGCGACGAGTTTAGGCGGGGTGGAGAGTTTGCTAGAGCACCGCGCCAGCATCGAGGGACCGGATTCAATGACGCCCAAGAACTTGCTGCGGGTGTCGGTGGGCCTCGAGCACCCGGACGACCTGGTGGCAGATTTGGAGCAAGCGCTTGATAAGGTATTCAAGACTTAGCCACGCCGTAAAAGTCCACCCTTCGTACTAAAGGCATTTGTGTCGAGAAAGGCAATTCGGTGAACCGTACCGACCGGCTGTTGGCGATGGTGCTCGAGCTGCAAGGCCGGGACCGAGTGACCGCCACAGAACTCGCCCGCACCTTCGAGGTCACCAAGCGCACCATCTACCGCGATATTGCCGCGCTGAACGAGTCGGGCGTGCCGGTAGTATCGATGGCGGGTCAGGGCTACTGGCTTATGGAAGGTTACTTTTTACCGCCCGTGTCACTAAGCCCCGAAGAAGCGATTATGCTGACGTTAGGCAGTCAGGCGATGGCGCACAGTTTCGACGCGCAGTACCGCGCCGCTGCCCAGTCCGGCGCGCGCAAAATTGAGGCAGTGCTAAACGAGGCTGTGGCTGAAGAAGTCGCCTATTTAAAAAACAACATCCGCTTTATTCAAGCGGCGGGCGCGGCAGACACCTCGGAATTATTGCAACTGGCGCGGCGGGCGATTCTCGAGCGGCGCTGTTTACGCCTTCATTACGCTAAACGTGTCGCTAGCGAACAAGAACTGAGCGAACGCACTGTGAACCCGCACGGGCTGGTCCACTTTAACGATACCTGGATGCTTTCCGCCTTTTGCCAGTTGCGCGGGGACATGCGCGTATTCAGGCTGAACCGCATCCAGGGTGTAAACCTGCTGGACGAAACCTTCGCGCGGCAAAAAGATTTTAGTGTCCATCATTCACAGAGATTGCAAGCGGAACCCATCACCATCGAGCTACTTTTTCAGCCCGGCATGACGCCCTGGGTCAAAGAGCGAAGCGCCTATTTCGTCCACGCTTACAAAGAAACGCCAGCGGGCTTGCAGGTCACGCTTCAGGTAGGGCGTTTTGACGAAGCCTTTGCCTGGATTCTGGGTTGGGGTAGTAGCGTCACTGTGCTAAGCCCGGAGAGTTTTAAGAAGAGGGTAAAGCAGGAACTCGAGGCTACTCTAAAAGCCTACTGACACAAAAGCAGGAACGGGGAATGGAAAAAGCTTTTTCCCATTCCTCGTTCTCCCTACTGACATAACGTTGTCACTCGCCTACCTTAAATTTATAGGTGGATGGGCAAGAGCAAAAGAAGCTCTAAACCTTCCCCATCCCGGAGGATAAACATGACAAACGCACTCAACTGGTTCGAGATTCCTGTAACCGACATCGACAGGGCAAAAGCCTTTTACGGCGAGGTACTGGGCAGCGAGCTGAAGGCTTTTGCTATTGATGAACTGGGCGGCAGAACTGAAATGATGTTGCCCTACCAGGACGGTGTCGGCGGCGCGCTGGTGCAGCACGACGACTACATTCCCAGTCAAGAGGGAAGCGTCGTTTACTTAAACGGCGGCGACGACCTGAGCGTGCCTCTCGGCAAGGTCGAGGCAGCAGGAGGCAAAGTCCTGGCGGACAAGATGAGCATCGGCGAGAACGGTTTTATCGCTTTCTTTCTAGATACCGAGGGCAACAAGGTCGGCTTGCATTCGATGAGCTGAAAAACTTCTTCAAATGAGTCCCCGCAGTCTTTCGTTAGGCTGCGGGATTTTTATGCCATCGTTCGCGTGAGAGAGACTATTTGGGTAAGTGAGTGCGCTAAACTGGCGAGAATTAGCGGAGGAGAACCTATGTCAACAAGCCCTGTCAGCCAGTTTTTAAAACGCCACTATCGCCACTTCAACGCCGCCGCCCTCATTGACGCCGCCGCAGCGTACACGACTCACTTGGACAACGGCGGCAAAATGATGGTCACGCTCGCCGGGGCCATGAGCACTGCCGAACTCGGGCTGTCGCTGGCCGAGATGATTCGCCGGGACAAGGTTCACATCATCTCTTGCACCGGGGCGAACCTCGAGGAGGACATCTTCAACCTCATCGCGCACGACTATTACGAGCGCCTGCCGAACTGGCGCGACCTAACGCCGCAGGAGGAGCAGGGTTTGCTCGAGCGCCACATGAACCGCGTCACCGACACCACCATCCCCGAAGAAGAAGCGATGCGCCGCCTCGAGAAAGCCCTCGTGGACGAATGGGCGAAGGCTGATAAAGCAGGAGAGAGCTACTTCCCGCACGAGTTTCTTTACAAACTCATCCGCTCGGGCGCGCTAAAAGAACACTACCAAATTGACCCCCAAGACTCTTGGATGGTCGCCGCGTGTGAAAAAAACCTGCCCATCGTCGTGCCCGGTTGGGAGGACTCGACCACCGGCAACATGTACGCCTCGCACTGCATCACGGGTGAAGTCAAAAACGTCCACACCGTCAAAACGGGCATCCAGTACATGATTGAACTCGCCGACTGGTACACGCAGACCGCCGGGGAGAGCAGCGTCGGCTTTTTTCAAATCGGCGGCGGCATCGCCGGGGACTTCCCGATTTGCGTCGTGCCGATGCTCCATCAGGACTTGCAGCGTGACAACGTGCCGATGTGGGGCTACTTTTGCCAAATCAGCGATTCGACCACGAGCTACGGCAGTTACTCGGGCGCGGTGCCGAACGAGAAAATCACCTGGGGCAAGCTGAATGTGGACACGCCGAAGTACATCATCGAGTCGGACGCGACGATTGTTGCGCCGCTGATGTTTGCACTGATTTTGGGGGAGTAAGAGACAAATTTTAGTTTGCTGACAGGTTTAGTGCAAGGATAATAAGGTTATTTTCACCATAAAGGCATTCCAGGTCTCATGAGATGATATGAGTTTATATAAGAAATAGCTAGGAGTTTGTATGTCCTATCAAGCCACCGTGATCAACATCATGATTGCCTCACCAGGTGATGTTACAGATGAAAGACAAAAGATTCGTGATGTTGTTTTTGAGTGGAATGTCACACACGCTGAGGACAAAAAGTTGGTACTCATGCCAGTCGGATGGGATTCGCATTCTACTCCTGAAATGGGTAGAAGACCTCAAGCGATTATTAACGAACAAGTATTGAATAGGTGTGACTTGTTAGTTGCGGTTTTTTGGACGCGACTTGGTAGTCCTACAGGTGAATCAACCAGTGGTACTGTTGAGGAAATTGACAGACACCTAGAAGCGGGAAAACCGGCAATGCTTTATTTCTCAAACACCCCTGTCCGACTTGATAGTGTGGTGGATGAACAGTATCATGCTCTGAAAGCATTTCGTAAAAATTGTGAAAAACGCGGTCTTATTGAAACCTATGGATCCATTCAAGAATTTCATGACAAATTTACTCGACAACTTACACAAAAAGTTAATCGTATGTTTGCTGGACCTGTTGAAATACCCAAACTATCGGATGAAGCTCGAACATTACTACTGGAGGCGTCTCAGGACAATGGAATCATTTTCTGTCTCCTTACAATGGATGGTTTGGATATTCAGGCAAATGGAAAGCAGATGACTGAGGCAGGCAACGCACGTTCCGAGGCAAAGTGGAAGTCTGCTCTCGAAAATCTACTTCTGTTAGGGCTTATCGAATCGAAGGATAGTATGGAAGAGGTTTTTGGACTGACTTATGAGGGCTTCGAAGTAGCGGATAGTTTTGCTGAGTTATGACACGACTATCTTGCATGATGGGTAGAACAAAGAAAATCATTGTTGACTTGTTGGGCTTCTACGACCTCGAGCCCTCCATCCTTCTCACTCCGCGAGCCTTGCCGTCAACCTGCTTCGCTCATGCTTCTTCCCCGGTACAATAGATTCAAAAGGAGGTTGCCGATGACACGCCTTTTGGAAAAAGCCTTCGCAGAAGCCTCGCGTTTGCCCGAGCGCGAGCAGGACGCCATCGCCGAAATCGTGTTGGCCGAACTTGCCTCTGAAGAGCGTTGGAACGAGCTTTTTGAAAAGTCGCAGAACGCCCTTGCCGAACTCGCGGAAGAAGCCTTGGCCGAGTACCGGGCGGGAAAAACCAAGCCCCTCAACGTTGACGATTTGTGAACCGAACGACTGACAAATTTTGGAAGCTGTACGCGCGGCTGGACAGGACGACGAAAGAGCAAGCTCGAGCCGCTTATCGGTTACTTGAGCAAAACCCTCAGCATCCGAGTTTGCAGTTCAAAAAAGTTCATGGCAAACTGCCCGTCTATTCAGCGCGAATCAACCTGAACCACCGCGCTGTAGGGATTCGTGAAGGTGAAGACATCATCTGGTTCTGGGTTGGCCCGCATGACGAGTATGAGAAGCTGCTTGCTCGACTTTAGCAAGCTAAATCATGCAGCGCCGTCAACTGAGGACTACTTTTGCACCTCATAACTTTTTGAACCCTCGAGCACTTTCTCCAAAGCAAACAACAACTCGTAAAGCTTTTCTAAACGCTCGCTCCCAAAAGCCTCTTCTATTTCTGAATAGCGCGCCTCGAGCCGCGGCATAATTTCTCTTGTAAGTTCGCGTGCTTGGTCGCTTAAAGAGATGAGCGAACTGCGCTGGTCTTGGGTGTTGGCGTCCCGCTGCACCAGACCTCGAGCCTCGAGCCGCTTGACAATGCCCGACATGCTCGGCAGCAAAATGTGACACCGCTGGGCAAGGGTCGAAATGTCGAGCGCGTCGGCGTCGTTTAGCGCGCGGACGACCCGCCACTGCGGTTCGGTAAGGTCGTATTCGGCCAAGAGCGGGCGAAACCGGGTCATGGCGGCGTCTCGTGCGCGTAACAACGCCATCGGCAACGAATTATCGAAGGTGGGAAGCGTGGGCCGCATCGGTTTCGGTAAGGTAACGGTTTCAGGCATAGCGAGACTCCTCGAGCGAGCCTCTACAAAAGGGGTCTGACCCATTGACAGGGGCGGCGCAACTATTTAACATGTTAACTATAAGCTAACACAGCCACCGACACGTCTGCAACGATGGAGGAGAAAATGCGTTTACCCAAAGGTTCCCTGGTCCCCTTACCGACCCCGTTCACCGGCTCCGACAACCGCATCGACGAGGCGGCGCTGGGCGAGATTATCGAGTTCCAAATCCGTGAAGGCTCCCACAGCCTCGGCTGCACGGGCACGACGGGTGAGCCGTCATCGCTCTCATTAGACGAGCGCAAGCACGTCACCGAGTTCGTGCTTCAAACCGTGAATGGCCGCGTCCCGGTGATGCCGGGGACGGGAACGACGAACTTCGACGAGACGTTGGAGCTTACCCGCCACGCCGTTCAAGCGGGCGCGGACGCGGTGCTCGTCATCAGCCCGTACTACATCAAGCCGAACCAGAACAATTTGCTCGAGTATTTTACGGCGGTTGCTAAGAGCGTTCCCGACACGCCCGTGATGCTCTACAACATTCCGGGCCGCACCGCGGTCAACATCGAGCCCAAAACCATCGGGCGCTTGCGCGAGGCGTGTCCGAACATTTTGGGCGTGAAACACGCGACGAAGAACTTGGACGACGTGAGTTACACCTTCGTCTATGCCGGGCGCGACTTCGGCGTGTACTGCGGCGCGGAGACGATGACCTATCCGATGCTCGCTTTGGGCGGCGCGGGCCACGTGAGCGCGACGGGCGTGATTGCACCCAAAAAAATCGCCGAGCTTTACAACCTCGCCGCGGCGGGCGAGTGGGACAAGGCGAGAGACCTGCACTTCGAGATGCTCGAGCTGAACGACATCCTCTTTATCGAAACGAATCCGGTGCCGCTGAAAACCGCGCTCGCGATGATGGGTTTGTGCGAAGCGCAGTGGCGGCTGCCCCTCGGCCCGATGCTCCCGGAAAACGAGGCGCGGCTCAAAAAGACGCTGGCGAAGTACGGGATTCTCGAGCGGGTGGCGGCGTGAAGCGGGCGCGGTTCATATCAAAAGGGAGAGAACTCGAGGGCGTGCTGCAAGACGGCCGCCTCATCGACCACGCGGGCGAGGCGCACGACCCCGAGGCGGTGACGTGGCGCTTGCCGGTCACGCCGGGCAAGGTCATCGCGCTGGCGCTGAACTACCGCGACCATGCGGCTGAACTCGAGCTTGCCCAGCCCGAAGACCCCGCGCTGTTCTGGAAACCCAACACCTCGCTGCTGCCGCACCGGGGCACCGTCATCTACCCGCAGGGCGCACAGTTCATGCACTACGAGGTCGAACTCGCGGTCATCATCGGCCGCAACGCGCGGCGGGTGAAAGCGAAGGACGCCTACGACTACGTCGGCGGCTACAGCGTCGCTAATGACCTCGTCGTGCGCGACTACGTGACGAACACCTACCGCCCGCCGATTCGCGGCAAGGGGTGGGACACCTTCGGGCCGCTCGGGCCTTACTACGTGAGCACGGACGAAGTGACAGACCCCGACAACCTCACCCTGCGCGCTTTTGTGAACGACGAACTGCGCCAGGAGGGCAACACGAGCGACATGATTTACAAGATTCCCGAACTGCTCGAGTACATCAGCCGCTTTATGACCCTCGAGAAAGACGACGTGCTCCTCACCGGCACGCCCAAGGGGATTTCGCACGTGCATCCGGGCGACACCATGCGCTTGGAGGTCGAAGGTTTGGGCGAACTCGTCAACGATGTGATGATGGAAACCGAGGATGCCGAGCCGCTACTCGGGCGCGAAGGGAATCGACAAGAGGTGAAAGCATGAGTGTCGTGACGATAACGAAAGCCGGAATTGCGCAGGAGAGGGCTCGAGGCTACCTGGACAAACTTGCTGAAAAAGGCATCCGCCACCTCATCGACGGCGAGCACGTCGGCTCGGTCTCGGGGGAGACGTTCGACAACGCGACGCCACTCGACGATTCGACGCTGTGCAAGGTCGCCTCCGGTGGCGCTGAAGATGTCGATAAAGCTGCGCAGGCGGCCCGCGACGCCTTCCCCGCCTGGCGCGACCTGCCCGCGACAGAGCGCCGCGAACTGCTCCACCGCGTCGCCGACCTTATAGAAGCACACGCCGAAGAAATCGCCCTTTTAGAAGTCCTCGACACCGGCCAGCCGATTCGTTTTATGAGCAAGGCAGCCTTGCGCGGCGCGCAGAACTTCCGCTTTTTCGCCGACAAGTGCGAAGAGGCGCGCAACGGCCTGAGCCTGCCGACCGAGGAGTTTTTGAACTACACGCTGCGCCAACCCATCGGGCCGGTCGGGATTATCACGCCCTGGAACACGCCCTTTATGCTCTCGACCTGGAAAATTGCCCCAGCGCTCGCCGCGGGCTGCACCGTCGTCCACAAACCCGCCGAGTTCAGCCCGGTCACGGCGTTGCGGCTGCACGAAATCATGCTCGAGGCCGGGATTCCCGCAGGCGTCACCAACCTCGTCAACGGCTACGGCGAAACGGCGGGCAAGGCCCTTACCGAGCACCCCGACATCAAAGCGGTCGCTTTTGTCGGCGAAAGCCTCACGGGTTCGCACATCATGGCGCAGGGTGCGCCGACGCTGAAGCGGGTTCACTTCGAACTCGGTGGCAAGAATCCGGTGGTGGTGTTCGAGGATGCGGACTTGGAGCGCGCCCTCGACGCGGTCGTTTTCATGATTTACAGCCTCAACGGGGAGCGCTGCACCAGCTCGAGCCGTGTCCTCGTGCAAGAAAGCATCTACGAAGACTTCACCCGCAAGCTCGCCGAACGCGCCAAGAACATCCGTGTCGGCGACCCCTTCGACCCCGCAACCGAACTCGGCCCGCTCATCCATCCCAGCCATGTTCAAAAAGTGTGCAGCTACTTCGACTTGGCGCGCGACGAGGGCGCGACCGTCGCGGCGGGCGGCGAAGCCGAAGGCAACTTCGTCACGGCGACGCTGTTCACGAACGCGACGAACACCATGCGCGTGGCGCAGGAGGAGATTTTCGGCCCCGTGCTGACGGCGATTCCTTTCAAGGATGAACAAGAAGCCCTCGAGCTTGCCAACGACACGCGCTACGGCCTCACCGGCTACTTGTGGACGGGTGACGTGAGCCGCGCCCACCGTTTCGCCCAGGGGCTCGAGGCCGGGATGATTTGGGTGAACTCGCACAACGTGCGCCACCTGCCCACCCCCTTCGGCGGCATGAAGGCGTCGGGCGTCGGGCGGGACGGGGGCGACTACTCGTTCGACTTTTACATGGAGACGAAAAATATCGCCGTGGCCTTGGGCGAGCACGGGATTCCGAAGCTTGGGAAGGGGTAGAGAATGGCGGACGTGATTGAGTTGGAGGTCGAGGCCGACGAAAACGGCGAACTGCATCTCTCGAAGGAGCAGCTTGGCGGTGCCGAACCGAAGGCGCGTTTTAAGGTGCGGGTCGAGCCTCAAACTCCCACCACTGAGCGAGGGCCGAAGTGGGCCGGTATGACGCCGGAGGAGCGGGCGAGAAAGTTTGAGGCTTGGGCCAGGAGTCACAAAGACGGCCCTGGTCTCTCAGACTGGGCAGTAAGCCGCGATTCGATTTACGACTGATGCCTTCCTACTTACTGGACACGAACATCTTGCTTCGTTCAGCGGATGACCATTCCGTCTACTTCGAACTTGCGCTTGGAGCCGTACGCACTCTGCTGGCTCAAGGTGAAGCGCTGTTTATCGTGCCACAAAACATCTATGAGTTTTGGGCCGTAGCAACCCGTCCAACAAGCGCGAACGGTCTAGGCTGGAACAGTGAGCGTTGCCGGAGAGAGGTTACTGCGGTGACGCAGAGCTTCACGCTTCTTCACGACGCGCCGAGCGTGTTCACCAACTGGCTCGAGCTTGTCACCACCCACGACGTAAAAGGCAAACAGGTCCACGACGCTAGGCTGGTCGCGGCAATGCAGACGCACGACCTAACCAACCTCCTCACGCTCAACGTCAAGGATTTCGAGCGCTATCCGGTCACGCCGGTTCACCCCGACGCTGTGAGTAGGATCTGAGAATGCCGCGAATCCAGCACGTCGCCCTTAGGACGAACGACCTCGAGCACACCCGCGCTTTCTATAAGTTGCTCGGGCTCGAGGGCGACCTCAACCCGAAAGTCGGGCGGCTGTGGCTGAACTTTGCGGACGGCTTCACGCTCATCTTCGACTACTCGGACAAAGAATCTGAGCCTGGCACGCTGACGTATTTGGGGCTCGAGCTAGCAAGTTTTGAAGCGGTTGACCGGATGTTTGAAAAGCTTACGCCGAAAATCAGCATCGGGCGCGATTTGAGAGAAGCTTACCGGAACGCGCAAGGCCCTTACGGATTTTTCGTCGAAGACCCCAACGGCTACACCCTCAAAGTTTTTAAGTACAACGAGCCTGAATAAAGTTCGCCTCTTTGAAAGGAGCCGACATGCCCGCACGCACCGGAAAACAGTTTTTGGAAGGCTTAAAGCGCAACCCGCCCAACATCTATATCGACGGCGAGAAGGTCGCCGACCCCACGAGCCACTCGAGCACGAAAAACGTCGCCCGCTCCATCGCCCACCTGTACGACCTGCAACACGAGCCAGAACTTCGGGACGTGATGACCTACGAGAGCCCTACCACCGGCGACCGTGTGGGGATGAGTTTTCTCGAGACCGTCACGAAAGACGACCTCAAACGCCGCGCCGCGATGCACAAGGTGTGGGCGGACGCTTCGCTCGGCTTTTTGGGGCGCGCCCCGGACTACATGAACGTCAACCTGATGGCGGCGGCGCGGGCCTCCAACTACTTCGCGCAGTGCGAGCCACGCTTCGGGGAGAACATGCGCAACTATTACGAGCACGTGCGCGAGCATGACCTCGTGCTGACCCACGCGCTCACCAACCCGCAGGTGAACCGCTCGGCAAGGGCGGACGAACTCGAAGACCCCTACATCGCCCTCGGACTCGTCGAAGAAACCGATGAGGGCATCATCGTCCGCGGCGCGCGGATGATGGCGACGTTGCCCATCGCCGACGAGATTTTGATTTTCCCCTCGACTGTGTTGAAAGAGCAAGAGGAATTGAAGCGTTACGCCCTCGCTTTTGCGCTGCCGACGAATACAAAGGGGCTGACCTTCCAGTGCCGCGAACCGCTCGACATCGGGCGCAGCCACGAGGACCACCCGCTGGCGTCACGGTTCGAAGAGTTCGACGCGATGGTCTACTTCGACGACGTGCTCGTGCCCTGGGAGCGCGTGTTTTTGATGAACGACGTCAAACTCGCCAACCGCGCTTACGGCGCGACCGGCGCGGTTTACCAGATGGCCCACCAGGTCGTGAACGTGAAAATCGCCAAGACCGAGGCGTTTTTGGGCGTCGCGCAGAAAATCGTCGAGACCATCGGGAGCGCGCAGTTTCAGCACGTGCAGCAGAAAGTCGCCGAGATTATCCTGAACCTGGAGACGATGCGGGCACTCAAACTCGCTTCTGAAGAAAACGCCTTTTTAGACGAGTACGGCACGATGACGCCCGCCAAGGAGCCGCTGAACGTGGCCCGCAACCTCTACCCGCAACTCTACCCGCGCATGGTCGAGATTATCCAGCTGTTGGGCGCGTCGGGCATGATCATGATTCCGACTGAAGCCGACCGCAAGGGGCCGCTGGGCGACAAAATCGCCAAGTACCTGCAAGCTAGAAACGCGAGCAGCGACGAGCGCATAGCCCTCTTCCGCCTTGCCTGGGACATGACGATTTCGTCCTTCGGCGCGCGCCAAAACCTCTACGAAAAGTTTTTCTTCGGCGACCCGGTGCGGACGCAGTGCGCGCTTTATGAGAACTACGACAAACAGCCTTATGTCGAGAAGATAGATGCCTTTTTAGCCCTCGGCAATCGGGAGTTCGAGGACGCGCCGAAGCTCGAGCCCGACCTGGTCGCCTCGGCGGACGACTAATCTTGCGCCTGCACCCGCCTACGTTCACACCGCCCTTCAACGTCGTGCGCTTGAGTCACGTCGAACTCGGGGTGACGAGTCTGGACGCGGCTCGAGCCTTTTACGTTCAAACCCTCGGCCTGATTGAAACCGAGCGAACTTCGGACACCCTTTATTTACGCGGGCTGGAAGAGCGCAATCACCATGCTTACGTGCTGGTCGAAACACCGGAGCCGGTGTGCAAACGCCTCGCTTACAAGCTGGCGAGCGAGGAAGATTTAGACAAGGCCGCAGCCTTTTTCGAGGCTAAGGGTTTGGGTGTGCAATGGGTCGAAAAACAAGCGCAGGGGCGGACGCTCCACACGACCGACCCGTTCGGCGTGCCGTTGGAGTTCTACTTTTCAATGGCGCAAGAACCCCGCAAACTGCAAAACTACGGCGAGTACCGCGGCGTGCAGCCGCTGCGCATCGACCACTTCAACCTGTTCACGCCCGATGTCTACTCGGCGCAGGCGTTCTACTCCTCAGACCTCGGCTTCCGGCCGACCGAGTACACCTACGACCCCGACAACGACGACGCGCTCTGGGCGGTGTGGCTGCATCGCAAGGGCGGCGTCCACGACCTCGCGCTGACCAACGGGCGCGGGCCGCGGCTGCACCACGTCGCGCTGTGGGTGCCGACGGCGCTCAACATCATCCACCTCTGCGACGTGATGGCGACGACGGGGTATCTAGCGAACCTCGAGCGTGGGCCGGGGCGGCACGGCATCTCGAACGCTTTTTTCCTGTACGTGCGCGACCCGGACGGACACCGCACCGAGATTTACACCTCGGACTACCTCACCGTAGACCCGGACTTCGAGCCGATTGCCTGGAAACTCAAAGACGCGCAGCGACAGACGCTGTGGGGCACGGCCGCGCCGAAGTCCTGGTTTGAAGAGGGGACGCTGTTCGAGGGCGTCGAGGTGCGGGAGCCGGTGCTCGAGATGCAGCCGGTCGTCGCGCCCTGAGGGTTGATTATTCCAGCGGTGTAAACTTTCGTCATGAAAGGTGCCGAAAAACCCGGCGGGTTCGAGAAGCTGAAGGCGAAGTGGCATAAGGATGCTCAGTTGCGGCAGCGAGAAGCTGACTTGCGCAGAGCCGCGCTTTTAGAGCGAGGCGGGCCGGTGTTTGAAAGGTTCGGCGTGCAACACGTGGTGCTGTTCGGGTCGGTCGCCAGGGGCGCGAGCGCGGCAAGCTCGGACTTGGATCTGTTGGTGTGGCCGTTGCCTGTGGAGGCTTACTGGGACTTCAAGCACGCGCTCGAGGAGGCCGTAAACTACCCTTGCGACGTTCACACCACGGACGGCGACCCGGACTTCGTGAACAAGGTACGGGCGCGCGGAGAGACTATCTACACGTATGAACCCTAACGCCGCGCTCCTCAAAGCGGACGTGCGCGACGAACTGGGCAAGCTCGAGCGCTTGACCCAGGATTTTGCCGGGCTCAAAGACCTGCTTACCAAAGCTCCGGAAGAGGTGTTCTTTTTCGAGCGCGCGGCGGTCGGCTACTACCTGCACAGTTTTTACAACGGCTGTGAAAACAGCTTTACGCCTATCGGCCGCTTTTTTGAAAACGACCTGAGCCCCGATAGCTGGCACGCCGACCTGCTCAAACGGATGAAGCTTACAGTATCCGGCTACCGTCCGGCGGTCATCGACGAAGAGTTGTACCGGCTGCTCAACGACTTTACGCGGCGTAGTCGAAGTCAAACCACGCGCCGACGGCGTAAAGCATGAGGTGGAACTCGAGCACCTTGCCGAACGCTTGCGCGCCATAGCGTCTTCACAGTCTCACTTGCGCAGACAAGCTTCAAAAGGACTATAGTTGTAGCCAAGTAAAGGAGAACCCGTGTCTACAAGAGCACCTGGAAGACTGTGGCGCTTGGGTATGAAAAACGCCCTCATGGTCGGACTCGTCATGCTCGTGACGTGTACGGTTTTGGCAAGCGGGGTTGGCTTCTTTGTCGGTTGGGGTTTCGGTCGCTCGTTGGGCTTGGCATTCGTCGTTGTTTATGCGGTCATCGTCGCAAGCTTTTTTGTGACCTTAGCGAGAGACAGGGCGAGCGCGGGCCGACTCCTTTACGACGCAGGCAAACACCCACAGCGACGGCTGTTTCTGTTCAACGCGGGTGTCTCCTTTTTGATAGCCCTAATGGCTTTTTTGGGGCCGTCCCAAAGCAGCAACCTCTTCATGAGGTTTTTGCCCTATTTTCTTCTGACCGGTGCCGTTTTCAATTTCTACCAATCGTTCGGGCATTTGCAGGTTCGCGAAGCCGGTCTTTGGGGCTATTGGGGGCTGCTGCCTTGGAGGAAAATCGGCTCGTATTCTTGGACGGACGACGCCACCTTGCTTGTCCAAACCAGCGGCCAGTTCAGCTTTTTGCGAGGCGGCTTCGCCGTGCCGCCCGAGCACAGGGCAAACCTCGAGGCCTACTTGCTCGAGCACACCCGTCAAAGTGTTGCTCGATAAAGTTTTGAGGAAGGCTCGAGCCGCACCCTCTCATCTGCGAAGGACAACACCCTAAAAACCTCCCCGAGTGGAGTAACATAGATTTACCGACTTCTCAACCGAAGTCATTCAACCTCGTAGCAGCAAAGGAGACCTAACATCATGGCAAGCACCTTACTCGCCGAGCCGCAGGGCCTGGCAAAAGCGCAACTGCAAGACTTTTACGGGCTCGAGACTTTTTACAGCCCCGAAGAACGGCTCATCCGCGACAGCGTCAAAGAGTTCGTTAAAGAGGAAATTCTGCCCTTTGTGGGCGATTGGTGGCAAGAGGGCTACTTTCCCCCCGAACTGCCGAGAAAGTTCGGTGACCTGGGCGTTCTCGGTATCACCTTGCCTGAAAAGTACGGCGGCATCGGCGCGTCTTACACCGCTTACGGCCTCGTCAACCGCGAAATCGAGTACGGCGACTCGGGCATGAGGAGTTTCGTCAGCGTGCAGTCCAGCCTCGTGATGTACCCGATTTACACCTACGGCTCGGAAGACTTGCGCATGAAGTGGCTGCCTAGATTAGCTTCGGGCGAGGCCATCGGCTGTTTCGGACTGACCGAGCCCGACGCGGGTTCCGACCCCGGCAGCATGACGACGCGGGTGCGCAAGGTCGGCAATGAATATGTCATCAACGGCGTGAAGCGCTGGATTACGAGCGGCTCGAGGGCCGACGTAGCCATCATCTGGGCCAGAAGTGAGGACGACGGCAAGGTTTACGGCTTCGCGGTGAACACCTCGACGCCCGGCTTTACCGCTGTAGACATTAAAACCAAAGCATCCATGCGCGCCTCGGTCACCTCAGAACTGTACCTGGACGACGTGGTCGTGCCCGCCGCGGACAAACTGAACATCGTCGGCTTAAAAGGCCCGCTGTCGTGTCTCAACCAGGCGCGCTACGGCATCGCCTGGGGCGTGTTGGGCGCGGGCTTTTTCTGTTTGGAAGAAGCCGCCACCTACGTCGAAGACCGCCCGGTGTTCGGCGTGGCGCTGGCGACGAAGCAAATCGTGCAGGCCAAGCTCGCCGACATGCTCGCCGACCTCACCAAAGGCAGCCTGCTCGCCTTTCAACTCGCCAAACTCAAAGAACAGGGCAAAGACACCCCGCCCCGCATCTCGCTCGCCAAACGCGACAACGTCCGGGCGGCGTTGAGTGCGGCGAGAAGCGCGAGGGACATCCTGGGCGGCAACGGCATCACTCTGGAATACGGCGCGATTCGGCACATGCTCAACTTGGAAACCGTGGCGACTTACGAGGGTACGGACACGGTTCACACGCTCGTGCTGGGCCGGGAGATTACCGGGCACAACGCGTTTTAGTCGGTAGGCAAATTGCAGAGGGTGAGTTAAGTGTTTAGCACAGCATTCTTCGGTTCGCTAGTGGGTACTTTGCTCACCCTTCTTGTATTGTTGGGCGGCTTCCTAATCTGGGACTACTTTGACCGTCGCAAGCAGCGTGGAAGTGTTATACCTTCTACCTCATCACATTTTGACAATATCCCTGAACGGGAGCTGGAAAGTCATATCGTTCAGCAATTTTCGAGCCTCTTCCCAAACCTTCGCATTTACAATGATGCTTCGGAAGGCGATAATTTGACAGGGATTCAACTCAATACAAAGAAAGCCGGAATTATTGACATTCTTGCACTAGACGGTGAAGACAACTTTGTCATCTTTGAACTCAAGAAAGCTAAAGCGCCTGACAGGGTTGTCGCGCAAGTTGACAGATACATCGAATGGGTAGAACGGCACTTGGCGCAATCCTCTCAAAGTGTCAGAGCCATCGTAATCGCACAGAGGTTTGATAGCCGACTCTTGTACACACTGGCTAGACGAGAAAAAATCAGTGCAATGTCCTTCAGTTGGGAAATCGGCTTGAACTTGAGTGAGGCGTCTTTACCTGATAAAGCGGCTGACCTTGCGACTTAGCTATGCACTGTAAGGGATTCGGCTTACCCTAACGAAAGTTTAGAGCAAAGTCATAACATGCTTGATTTAATCTCTGAAACGTTGCAATCTCAGCGTAAGTCTGTAGGATGAGCTTACCCCTTAACGGTATCCGCGTCGCCGACTTCTCCCGCATCCTCGCCGGACTTTACTGGTGTATGATGGCGTCGAGATGAACGAGCTGCAACCCTCCCTTGTCGAATCGAATCCAAACATCATGATGGGCAAAGCCGTTATCAAAGGAACGCGCATCACGGTAGAGTCTATTTTGGAAAAGCTCGCCTACGGTGAAAGTAGGGAACAGCTTCTTGCCGCTCACCCCAGACTGACCAAAGAAGCTATCGACGCGGCGCTGATTTTTGCTGCCCAGGCGCTTCGTGCCGACGTAGTTTACCCTACACCCGGCAAGGCGGCGTGACGTTTGTCGCTGATGAAGGTGTAGATAGCGCCATTGTTGCAAAGCTGAGGGACGAAGACCATGAAGTTCTCTACGTGGTAGAAATGTCACCGGGCATCTCCGATGATGAAGTTTTAGACTGGGCAAACGACAACCGAGCCTTACTCATGACGGCGGACAAAGACTTTGGAGAACTGGTGTTTAGGCTCAACCGCGTTCACAGAGGCGTGGTTCTTCTCAGGCTTTACGGGCTGAGTTCCGAGCTGAAGGCGAAGATTGTCAGTGAGACTGTACGAGCACACAGCGCTGCTATGGTTGACGCTTTTACCGTTATCGCGCACAGTTCGGTGCGCATTCGCTCCAAACTTTAACCGCGCGTCGCTGTATGACTGAGCGCCGCAAAGGATTTGGGCTCGCACTGATGAAAAGTTTAGAGCACGGCCATGACATGCTTAACTCAACTCTCGAAACGCTGCAACCTCAGCGTAAGTCTCTAGGATGAGCTTACCCCTGAACGGTATCCGCGTCGCCGACTTTTCCCGCGTCCTCGCCGGACCCTACTGCTCGATGCTCCTAGCCGACTTGGGCGCGGACGTGGTCAAGGTCGAAAGTCCAAACGGTGACGAAACGCGCACCTGGGGGCCGCCCTACGCGGGGAGTGAGAGCGCTTACTTTTTGAGCGTCAACCGCAACAAGCGCTCGGTCACGTTCGATTTGAAAAACCCTGAAGACCGGGCGCTCGCTTTTGAACTCGTCAGACAGAGTGACGTGCTGCTCCACAACTTCAAACCGGGCGACGACGTGAAATTGGGTCTCGAGCCCGACAGCGTCAAAAAGCTCAACCCAACCCTCGTTTACGCGCACATCAGCGGCTACGGCAGCGCCGGGCCGGAGGCGGGCAAGCCGGGTTACGACCTGCTCGCCCAGGCGCTGACGGGACTCATGAGCATCACCGGGCCGGCGGAGGGCGAGCCGTACAAAGTTGGTGTGGCGGTCGTCGATGTGCTCGCCGGGCTAAACGCGGCGCTTGGTATCGTCGCGTCGTTGTACGCGCAAAAAGAGTCGCCGCAGTTTCGCACGGTCGAAACGTCGCTGCTCGAGGCCGGTCTTTCGGCCCTCGTCAACGTGGCGAGCAGCTACCTCATTACGGGCAAAACGCCCGCACGTTACGGCAACGCGCACGCTTCCATCGTGCCTTACCAGGCGTTCCGTGCTCAAGACGCAACGTTCGTCGTCGCGGCGGCGAACGATAGACAGTTCGCGGCGCTGGCACAAGTTTTAGGACGGGAAGAGTGGCTTGCCAACGAAGCTTTTGCGACGAACGAAGCTCGAGTCAAGCACCGCTCAGTCCTGGTGCCACTGCTCGAGGCCGTTTTCAAAACACAGGCTCGAGCCCACTGGTTGAGCGTTTTGGAAACCGCCGGAGTCCCTTGCGCGCCCGTGGCGACCTTGCCGGAAGTCTTTGAAAGCGAGCAAGTGCAAGCTTTGGCGATGGTGCAGCGCTGCCAGCACTCGAGCGCCGGGGACATCCCCCTTGTCGCCGCCGGTTTCAAGCTGGACGGGCTGCCGACGCCGCTCTACCGACCGCCGCCGCTGTTGGGCGAGCACAGTGAAGAGTTGATTCGGGAGCTGGGCGCGCGGCTCGAGATGGACTGAAGGCCACCTCGACCGAAATTGAGAGAGCACTCGAGCCCACCCCCCTCATTCTGAGCGCTAGCGAAAGAATCTCTCAGGCGGTGCGGTCAAAGAAATTTTGCATTGCACTTGAGTGACCGGAAGGACTCGAGCGCGTATACCGGCCGGTGCGCCCGGTATAGTTGGGGTATGGAAACGATTACCAGATGGGTGCAGGGGGCCTGGTTTTACTTTCTCATCAAGCGGAGCTTTTTGGTCTTCGCCACCCTTTTTTTAGGCCTCAGGGTCTACGACAGTTACAAGGTGCCCCCGCCGTCGGCGGGCGGCGTCATCGTCGTCAGCAACCACATCACCACGCTCGACCCGCCGATGATGGGCGCGGCCGTCCCGCGTGAGGTGAACTACATGGGCAAAAAGGAACTGTTCGAGAACCGCTACCTGCGCGCGCTGGTGCTGGGTTTGCGCTCGTACCCGGTCGACCGCGAGGGCAACACTTCGGGGGCGATTAAAGAGTCCATCCGGCGTCTGAAAGCGGGGCGGGCCATCGGCATTTTTATTCAAGGCACGCGCAACAAGGGCGACGCTTCGGCTTTAGACGGCGCGGCCTTTATCGCGCAGCGGGCTGGCGTGCCCCTGCAGCCGGCCGCCATCTGGAAAGAGGGACGCAACTTCCGCGTGCGCTTCGGCGACCTCATCGTGCCCGAGGGTAAAACCCGCGAGGAAGCCGCCGTCCTGACGGGTAAGATTATGCAGCGGATAGGGGACTTGCTGCCGCCGGGCTCTGCGTTCGGGTCGGCAGAAACGGCTACAAAAGACGGCGACAATCTCGGCCGGCGGTAGCTTTGGGTTGTACGGGAAAAACGGCGCGGCGCGGCACCTTGGTTTTTGCGGGCTCACCCTTGTTATACTTCTAAAGCGAGTCTAAAAGTTATTCGTCCGGGCTGCGCAAGCCTCGACTGAAAGGAACGGCGTGAGCACAGCGCAACTCGTCATTGAAAACCTCACCCTGTCCTTCGGCGGTTTAAACGCGCTCAGCAGCGTGTCCTTGAGCGTTGCCCCCGGCAGCATCACCTCGATTATCGGGCCGAACGGGGCGGGCAAGACGAGCCTGCTCAACTGCGTGTCCGGGTTTTACACGGCTTCGTCGGGCAGCATCACCTTTGAAGGCAAAGAACTTACAGGTTTGAGCCCGCACCAGGTTTCGAAGCTCGGCGTGGCGCGGGCGTTTCAGAACATCGAGCTGTTTTCAGGTTTGAGTGTGCTCGACAACCTCATGCTGGCGCGGCACACGCACCTGCATTACTCGTTTTTGGCGTCGCTCGTTTTTTACGGGCGCACCCGCCGTGAGGAAATCCGCAACCGCGAAACCGTCGAACACATCATCGACTTTATGGAACTCGCGCCTTACCGCAAGGCGGTCGTCGGCGAACTCGCCTACGGCGTGCGCAAGCGCGTGGAGATGGCGCGGGCGCTGAGCTTGGAGCCCAAACTCTTGTTGTTGGACGAGCCGATGGCGGGCATGACCCTGGGTGAGAAAGAGGACATCGTCCGCTTTATTTTGGACATCAAGGCCGAGCGCGACACGACCGTGGTGTTGATTGAACACGACCTCGGCGTGGTCATGGACATCAGCGACACGGTTTTTGTGCTCGACTTCGGCGAGCGCATCGCGGGCGGCCCGCCCGGTGAGGTCGCGCGGGACCCCGCGGTTATCGAGGCTTACGTGGGCGACGAGGTGGGGGTATGAAGAGAAAGGAGAAAGGAAAAAGGCAAAAGGAAAAACACTTTCCACTTTCCACTTTCCACTTTTTTCTTCTTGACGAGTTCTTTCTTGGCGAGGTCTTCCCGTGAGCGCCTTGAGGCCCAGCGCCGAACTGCTCGAGCTGACCCTGCCGCAACTGCTTTTAAAACGCGTGGCCGCGGCACCGGGAGGAGTCGCCTTTCGGCACAAAGACTTGGGCGTGTGGGGTGAACTCACCTGGGGCGAGGTCGCCGCGCAGGTGCGCCGCGCGGCGCTGGGGCTCTTGACGCTCGGGGTCGCGCCGGGGGACCGGGTGGCGGTTTTGGCCGACAACGTGCCCGAGTGGCCGATTTTGGAGTTGGCGGCGCAGTCGGTTGGCGCTATCAGCATCGGCGTGTACGCCTCGAGCGTGCGCGACGAGGTGCGCTACTTGCTCGAATACTCCGAGGCCGTCATCGTTTTGGCCGAAGACCAGGAGCAGGTCGACAAAATCGTCGACGTGAAAAGCAGCCTGCCGCACTTGCAGAAAATCATCTTCGAAGACCCGCGCGGGATGCGGGACTACCTCGAGGACGACCTGTTTTTGAGTTGGGCGGGGTTGCTCGCCCGCGGCGCTGAACTGGACGGGCTCGAGCCTGAACTCTTCGAGCAGCACGTGGCGCAGGGCAAGCCCGACGACGTGTGCCACTTAAGCGCCACCTCCGGTACCACCGGCCGACCCAAGGCGGCGATGCTCAGCCACCGCAACTACCTGTCGATGGCCTACGCGCTCCACCGCGTCGACCCGGTCGCCGCGGGTGACGACTACGTGTCGTTTTTGCCGTTTGCCTGGATCGTCGAGCAGGTGTTCGCCCTCGGCATGTCGCTGTTGACCGGCATGGTCGTGAACTTTCCCGAGTCCGGCGAGACGGCGATGGAAGACTTGAAAGAAATCGGCCCCCACATGATGCTCGGCGCGCCGCGCGTCTGGGAAGGCGTGCAGTCGCAGATTTGGGTGAAGATGAACGAGGCGTACCCTTTCAACCGCTGGTTTTACCGGCAACTGATGAAAGTCGGGCGGCGCGCGGCCGACTACCGGATGCGTGGGCGCACGATGCCCCCGGCCCTCGGCCTGGCCTACCGCTTCGCCCACTTCGCGCTGTTCCGCCCGCTCAAAGACCAGCTCGGTTTTTTGCGCTTGAAACGCGCCTACACGGGCGGCGCGGCCCTGGGGCCGGACACCTTCGGCTTTTTTCAGGGGATGGGCGTGAACTTAAAACAGGTCTACGGCCAGACCGAGACCTCCGGCTTGGCCTACGTGCAGCGCGACGGGGAAATAGACCCCGACACGGTCGGCAAGCCGCTGCCCGGTGTCGAGGTGCGCGTGAGCGAGGCGGGCGAGGTGTTGACGCGCTGCGCGGGTGTTTGTCACGGCTACTACAAGCTCGAGGCCGAGTTCGAAGAGGAACTCTTAGACGGCTACTTCCGCAGCGGCGACGCAGGCTACCTCAACGACTCGGGCGACCTCGTTATCATCGACCGCGTCAAGGACGTGATGCACACCGCCCAGGGCCACATGTTCAGCCCGCAGTTTATCGAAAACAAGCTCAAGTTCAGCCCGTTCATCAAAGAGGCCGTCGTGTTCGGCGACGCTTCAGACTTCATCACCGCCATGCTCAACGTCGACCCGCTCACGGTCGGCAAGTGGGCCGAGGACCGCGGCTTAAGCTACACGACCTACGCCGACCTGTCGCAAAACCCGGCGGTGTCGGAGCTGATTTTGGACGAGGTACGCGCCGTCAACGAGGACTTGCAGGGTGCCGAACGGCTGCAACGCTTCGTCCTCCTATACAAGCTCTTAGACGCCGACGACGAAGAACTCACCCGCACCGGCAAGGTGCGCCGCGACCTAATCGCGCAGCGCTACGGGACGATTTTGACCGCCCTCTACGACCGCGAGGTGAGGGACGTGCGCGTCACCGCCGAGTTCAACTATCAAGACGGGCAGACTGCCACGCTGGAGACCGAAGTAAGGGTGCTCGAGCCTGCGGGCGTTAGTAAAACCCTCGCCTCGGAGCAAGTTTGATGGAGCGGGTCCTGGAAGTTTTGCGGCAACGTCCCGAACGCCCCTTGCTCGTTGGCATCGACGGCCACAGCGCGGCGGGCAAGTCCACCTTGGCGCGCTGCATAGCCGAAAATGTCTCCGAAACGACCGTTGTGCCGATGGATGATTTCTACCGGATGATGCCTGAAGAAGAGCGTTTCGGCCTCACGCCGGAGGAGGGGTGCGAACGGTACTACGACTGGCAACGCCTTCATCAGGTGCTCGAGGCCCTGACAGCGGGTCGGACGAGCCAGTATCAGCGTTACGACTGGACGGCGAATCGTCTGAGCGCAACCGTCACGGTCGAACCGAAAGGCGTCATCTTGGTTGAAGGGTGTTACAGCTTGCGGCCAGAACTGTTTCCTTACTACCACGTCACCTTTTTTGCCATAGCGTCTGAGAAAGCGAGGCTCGAGCGGCAAAAACTTCGAGCGGATGCAAATGAGGCTTGGCTGGCAAAGTGGGACGCTGCTGAGGCTTATCATTTTGTAAAGCACATGCCTGAAAAAGCTGTTGACCTTGTTGTCTACGGAGACGAGGTAAGCGCGTGACCTACTTCCTCCAACTCCTCATCACCGGCGTCTCGGTCGGCTGCATTTACGCGCTCGCCGCGCTCGGCTTCGTCCTCATTTACAAGTCGAGCCGCGTCATCAACTTCGCCCAAGGCGAGCTGTTGGCTATCGGCGCGTTTACGGTTTACGGGCTGACGGTTTGGTTGGGCCTGAACATCTGGCTCGCGCTGCTCGTCGCGCTTGGGCTGTCGTTCATGTTCGGGCTGGCGGTCGAGCGCACCTTTCTACGCCCGATGATTGGCGAGCCCATCATCAGCGTCATCATGGTGACGATAGGCTTGGCGAGTTTGCTTTCGGGCCTGGTGTTTTTTACGCCCTTCGGGACGCTGAACACGCGCTTTCCGAGGTTCTTGCCGTCGCAGCCCTTGATGCTCGGCGACTTGCTGATTCGCTGGGAGCAGCTTTTGGGCATCGCCCTGACCGCGCTTTTTCTGGCGGTGCTGGTCTGGTTTTTCACGCGCAGCACGCTCGGCATCGCGATGCGGGCGGTCGCCGACGACCAGCTGGCAAGCCTGTCGGTGGGCGTTTCGGTCGAGCGGGTTTTCGGCCTCGCCTGGGCCGCGGCGGGCGTGAGCGCGACGGCGGCGGGCTTCGTGGTGGGGAACTTGTCCAGCCTCAGCTTCGCCGGACTGACCGCCATTGGGCTAAAGGTGTTTCCGGTGGTGATTTTGGGCGGCCTCGACTCGATTGCGGGCGCGGTGGTCGGCGGCATTGTCATCGGGGTGTTGGAACAACTGGCGTCGGGCTACTTAGACACCTTCGTCCCCGGCGGCGGGACGGGCGACGTGTTCCCGTTCGTCGTCCTCATCATTATCTTGCTCATCAAACCGCACGGGCTGTTCGGAACGAAGGAGATTGAGAGAGTATGAGGGAGAGCCGGAAGTGGGAAGTGGGAAGTAGGAAGCAGGAAGTAGAAAGTAAAAAGGTGTTTGCTACTTACGCCTCACCTTACGCACTACCGTCGTTGCGAGCGCAGCGAGGCAATCTCCAAACGTATGCGCTTCGTGCCAGCGCGGATTGCTTCGCCGCTCCTGCGTCGCTTCTCGCAAGGACAAAAAGAGAACGCCAAGGCCAGGATTTGCGCAAGGTGACTTATTCCTTACTTCCTACTCCCTACTTCCAACAAACGAAAAAAACCAGCTTACTCAAAAGGAACCGTCATGGCCGTTAACCGTTGGTTCCAGTCCGGCAACTACCGCCGCACGTACCGCGAAGACCAGACGATTTTTGCGACCTACAGCGAACAGGCGTCGTTGGTGGTGTTCGTGCTGCTGCTGTTTCTGGTGCCGCAGATGCCCTTTATGTCGCGCTCGCTGTTTCGGCTGTTCGACTTAGCGCTCATCTACACGGTGGCGGTGATGGGCCTCAACTTAGTGACGGGCTACGCGGGGCAAATCTCCATCGGGCAGGCGGCGTTTATGGGGGTGGGAGCGTATGCGGCGGTGGTGGTGACGAGGGACTTAGCCGTGCCGCTCCTTGGGTTTGAGACATTACCCTTTTGGTACGCGCTGCTGCTGTTGCCCTTTGGCGGTATCGTCGCGGCGGCGGTAGGCGCGTTCGTCGGCTTGCCGAGTTTGCGCCTCAAACACCTTTACCTCGCCATCGCTACCTTGGCGTTTCAAATTATCTTCACCTGGACGGTCGGGCACTTACCCTGGCTCAAGCAGGGCGGCGCTATCAAGATGCCGAGGCTGGACTTTTTCGGGGCGGAAATCAAGGGCTCCTCGAGCATCGGGCCGTTTTACTTTTACTTCGCGCTCGTCGTCGTTATTCTTATGGCTGTTTTGATGCGGAACCTGCTGCGCGGCAAGTTCGGGCGGGCGCTCATCGCGGTGCGCGACAACGACCGGGCGGCGGACGCGATGGGCATCAACCCCGGCGGCGCGAAGGTCATGGCTTTTGCCATTTCGGGCTTTTACGCGGGCGTTTCCGGCGTGCTGCTGGTGCTCTACAACGGCAGCGCGATTGTCGAGACCTTCAGCTTGGGTTTGTCCATCGACTTTTTAGCGATGGCGATTATCGGCGGGCTCGGCACGATGGTGGGCTCGCTCATCGGCCCGAGCTTTTTGCTGCTCTTAGACCCGCTCGTCGAGGGGTTCGCCAACTTTTTGCAAAACCTGTTTCCCTCGACCATCGACGTCGCCACGGCGATGCGCCCGACCTTTTTCGGACTCATCATCGTGCTGTTTTTGATTTTCGAGCCTCGAGGGTTGGCGAACGGGTGGCGGTTGATGAGGCAGTATTTTAAGCGGTTTCCGTTCAAGTATTAGGAGAATGCCCCGGATGATACCTCGTTATGATGCGCGCTCGAGCCAAGAAAGCTATCCCTTTTTCTACGCCCGGCCCGACAGCGCCGCTTTGCAAGAACTCCGCGAAACTTACCGTTTAGAAGCGCTTACCGCCCCCTGTGACCAGGACCTGTGCAGGCTCGAGCGCGTCTGCGCCTGGGTCAACGGTCTTTGGGAGCACGATGGTGACAACGAACCCTCTGCGCCCGACGCCCTGACGATTCTAGGGGAAGTGGCGCGGGGCAAGCGTTTCCGCTGTGTCGAGTTCGGCACGGTCGTCGCGAGTTGCGCGGCTGCACTCGGCTTGCCCAGCCGCGTCGTCGGGCTGAAAACCGCCGACTGCGAGACGCGCGAGTACGGCGCGGGCCACGTCGTCACCGAAGTTTATCTTCGCGATAAAAGAAGCTGGGTGATGGTCGACGGGGAACGTCATCCCCGTCGCCGACGGGCGACCCTTGAGCGCTTTGGGTCTGCGCGACGCCCTGAACGACGGCGAACGCGTAACCTCGCTGACAGCCGTTTCAGGGGAACAGGTGAGTGAGTTTCTAGCCTGGATTGACAAGTACCTGTTCTACTTCGAAACGCAGTTCGACAACCGCGAGTTGGGCGTAGAGGGCAAAGCTCGCCTGCTGCTGGTTCCTTTCGGCGCGCCTGAACCGACTGTTTTTCAGCGCAAGTGGCCCATGAAAGACGTGACTTATACACACTCTGCCAAAGCTTTTTACTCGGTGCCTTGAAGAGTGACGCCCCTGGCCTCGAGCCCTGAGCAGTTTCCGTCTTGCTACAATGCACCGAACGAGGTGAAGCGTATACAAACCACATCCCAAAATCCGGACGTCGTGAGCAAGGCTTTGGTGTTCGCGGGTACGAGGGTTCCTGTAGACATCCTCATCGACTATCTAAAAGCTGGGGTGAGTCGCTCGAGCGGTTTTTAGAAGGCTTCCCGACGGTGACACGCGAACAAGCAGAAGCCTTTTTGCAAGAAGCGCTCGAGCCCGCAAAAGTGCAGCGTAAAGTGTCTGCTGTTTAACGCGAACACCGACCAAGCACCTAAAAATGTTCTTTTACACACCTCACTAATTTGTAGGGCTTCATCTTCTATACTTGTCCCATGACGGAAATGCTCGAGAAAGCCGTCTCAGAAGTGCAGCGACTTTCTGAAACGGAGCAAAACGCCATCGCGCAGCTTATTTTAGGAGAACTCGAGGACGAGCGCCGCTGGGACGCTGCTTTTGCAAAGTCGACCGCCCTGCTGGAGAAACTACTCGCCGAAGCGGAAATGGACGACAAAGCAGGCTTGACGCAAGACTGTAACAACCTTGAAACCTTGGTCACGAACACGGCGTTCAGGGTGCGTTCAGGGTACATGACCTAACCTTCCTAACAGCCAACCCGTACAGGGTGGCAGGAAGGAAAAAAATGAAAAAAGTTGTATTGGCAGGCATGTTGGTTCTGGGCACTCTGTTCACAGCGTGTGGACAGCGTTCCGAAGCGGCGCTGGACGCGCTGAGCTTTGGCGAGTTGCCACTGGTGACGGACACCGAGGCGTTGCTGGAACCGCTGAGCACTTTCGGAGTCATTCACTTGGCCGAAACTGAGGAGTTGGGCGAACTAGCCCTAGCACAAGGCGCGGGCCTCGTAGGTTACACGCCGTTGCCCGATGGGGACTGGGGGGTGCTGGAAAAGTTACCTGAAGTGATTAACCCCATGTGCCTACTTATCCTTTGTGACGACGAAGGTAATCCCGTACCGGATTCGTACGACGGTTTCACGGTGGGCCAAGACCTTTTAGCGGTTTACGCTACCCCCACGTTCGTCGAGCGGGTCGCGCAGTACGGAATAGGCGCGGAGGATTTGCAGCTGCTGGACGCCGCTGCCTTAGTTGAAATGGTCGTTGAAACCGGTGTCAGGGTCGGCAGTGTCGGTTTGTACGGCCCAGACAGTCCTATGGCGCGCTACTGCGCCACACGGCCCGTCCCCCACGTATGCAAGATTATGAGTGTTGCTGGGGTGGATGTCCTCGAGCTGGACGTTTCCGAAGTGGCTAAGACTTCGGGTGTCGGCCTCATCATCACCGACTTTGGCGCTTTGACGCGGCTCGACACGGTGGGCGAACTCACGCAGTTGCACGGCGAAGGTTTCACCCCCGTTTTCTCGGCGCTCCAAGTCGGCTTTCCCCAAACTGTGAACAAAGCTGCTGCTGCGAGCTTTCTCGAGAACATTTACAGCGACGAGGGCCAAATCAGGTTGGCGCAAGCAGGCGTGATTCCCGTAACGGAACGGGCCTTTGCCGAAATCGTCAGAGGCGACCTCGCTGTGCATGTAGAAGCCGCACTCAGGGCCAGACCTACGCCCATTCCGGTCGATTGACCTAAATACCGGCGTTGGACAAAGTCGGAAGGATAAAAGGTGTCAATTGGTAGGTGCTTCAACCAGGCCGAGGAGCCGCGACTACGCGCGGCTCCTCGGTTTAGCTTAGAAAAATTCCGCAGAGCGTTTCTGTCTATCAAGGATGAGTGGAAGGAACCATGTTCGTGTCATGACTGACGCGCCTCGAGCCCGCCAGCACACCCGCCTCCATTTAAGGTACACTCGTAAGCACAACACAATTTCAGGGAGGTAAGCATGAAGGCAAGACTCAAGTGGTTGGTCGCGGCGCTGCTGGCAACGGTGTTCGTGTTCGCGTCGGCGCAAGACGAGGTCGTCATCGGCTGGTCGGGCGCGGTGACGGGGCCGACGTCGGACGCGGGCCAATTCGTGATTCAGGGCGTCGAAGACTACTGCCAGTACGCCAACGAAGAAAACCTCATCCCCGAGCACACGATTCGTTGCATCACCAAGGACGACGGCTACGACAACGACAACAGTTTGCGCAACTTCGAATCGTACCTGGACGAGGACATGGACGCGTTTATTTCCTACGCGACGGGCGCGACGCTGCAGCTTAAAGTAAACGCGGTAGAAGAAGAGATGCCGGTGATTTCGGCGAGCTTGCACATCGGCGTCATCGACCCGCCGGACAACAGTTATAACTTTTTGCCGATTACCTCTTACAGCGAGCAAGTCGTGGCGCTTTTGGAATACATCGCGCAAAACCACGAGGGCGACGGCAACCCGAAAGTCGCCATGCTCGTTCACCCGAGCGCCTTTGGGCGGGCACCCGTCGAGGACGCTTCTGCCGCCGCCGCCGAACTCGGCGTCGACATTTTCGAAGTGCAGGAGCACGGTGAAGGCTTGGACTACACGGCCATGCTCCAGCGCTGGGACAACGGCGGCGTGCAGTACGTTATCGGGCAGTCGGTGCAGTCGCCCATCGCGGCGCTGCTCAACACGGCCAGGGACTTGGGCTTGCTCGAGAAGATGACCTTTATGGGCGCGCACTACACGGGCGGCAACACCCTAACGAGTCTGGCGGGCGACGCGGCCGAGGGCTTTTTGTGGGCCACGAGCTTCGAGCTGGCGAGCCAGATTGAGTTTCAGCGCGAACTCGGCGAGCGTTACGGGCGCGGCGAAGAAACCATCAGCGACGTGAACTACACGACCGGCCTGTTGCAAGCGGCCACCTTTATCGAGGCGGCGCGGCGGGCGGCCGAGGCGGGCGAGGTCTCGAGCGCCACCATTTACGAACAGCTCCTCGCCATGAACGAGGCCGGCGCGGGCGTTTACGACGCGCACGGTTTCGGCGTCGGTCCGGTGAGCTACGCAGAGGACGACCGCGTGGGCGTGGACGCGTTGGAGCTGTTCCAGGTCGAAAACGGCGAGTTCGTGTCGTTCAGCGAACCCTTCAACTCGGAAACCTTCCGCGAGGTTCACCCGCCGCAGTAAAGAAGTACCGAGTACCGAGTTGAAAGTAGAAAGTGGCTTTTACTCGGTACTCGGTACCAACCTGAGCGAGTTGCCCCATGACTGACGCTGCCACAACCACCCGCCCCCAGCGCCCGAGCGACCTGGGCGAAATCCAGCTTTCGATCAACAACATCGAGGTGGTTTATCACGACATCATCCAAGTGTTGCGGGGCGTCAGTTTGCAAGTTCCGCGCGGCAAAATCGTCGCGCTCTTGGGCACCAACGGGGCGGGCAAAACGACGACGTTGCGCGCGGTCTCGGGCCTGCTGAAACCTGAGAACGGCGCGGTGCGCGAGGGCAGCGTGGTGTTCGAAGGGCGAACTCTCCACACCGCTACGGGCCGGGACATCGTCCGCTCCGGCATCGTGCAGGTGCCCGAAGGGCGGCGCGTGTTCAAGCACCTGTCCGTCGAGGAAAACCTGCGCGTCGGCTCGATTACGCGGCGCGACGGCCGCGTCAAGGAGGACTTGGAGCGCATCTACGAAATCTTTCCGCGACTTCGCGACCTGCGGCGGCGGCAGGCGGGCTACACCAGCGGCGGCGAGCAGCAGATGGTCGCCATCGGCCGCGCGCTCATGGCCGCGCCGAAGCTCTTACTTTTGGACGAGCCGAGTTTAGGGCTCGCCCCGCTGCTCGTGCGTGATATTTTCGAGCGCATCAAAACGGTCAACGAAGAGGGGACGAGCGTGCTCGTCGTCGAGCAGAACGCCTCCATCGCCTTGTCCATCGCCGACTACGGCTACATCATGGAGCAGGGGCGCATCGTCTTGGAGGGCGTCGCCGCCGAGCTTAGGACCAACCCCGACGTCAAAGAGTTCTACATGGGCGTGACCGAGGGCGGGCGCAAGTCGTTTAAGGACATCAAGTCTTACAAGCGGCGCAAGCGGTGGATGTAGGAGGAGAGTACCGAGTACCGAGTTGAAAGTGCCGAGTAAGGCGTGGCTCCAGCGGTCGATTGAGCGCTCGGTTTTCACGGCTTGACCCAATGGGCAACAAAAAGAAATTTCGTAACAACGTCACAAAAACGTGTTTAGTTCCCCTCCTATCAGGAGGGGTTAGGGGAGGTCTCCTTCTGTGACTACTTCTGAAGTGACCCCACAGGCGTAAGTGGGCTAATTTGGACACTCTGTATTCACTTGGTGTACTCACTCGGTACTCGTTGCTGTAGTGAAACGTTTGTCCACGACCAAATTGCCCGTGACCGAAGCCTCGAGCCGAATCTCGTTCATCCCCACGCCGGTCGCGCTGCGGACGCGCTTGCCGAGTTCGGTCGTGTCGATGTTTGTGAGGTCGGCGTCGGTTTCGTGCTCTAAGTGCAACACAACGCTGTCGGTGCCGTCGGGGCGTAAGGACAGCTCGAGCTGGTACTTGCGAAAGTTCAGCCCCTTTGTAGCGGCGAGGATGAAGAGCAATTCTTTGGGATAAACCTTGACCCCTTTGATTTTGACCATCGCGTCGGTGCGCCCGAACACGCCCCTCGGCAGGACGAGTCGGCCGCGCAACGTACCTTTCAGCGTCAGGTCGCCGGTCCGAAAACGCAAGATGGGCATTCCCTCGCGGGTGAGGCTGGTGACGACGAGTTCGCCCTTGTCGCCGTCGGAAACGGGCTGCAGGGTTTGCGGCTCGAGCACTTCCAGAACGGCGGCCTCTGTGACAGGGTGCAGCCCGTTTTTGGCAGCGGTCTCCGCCGCGACGACGCCGGTTTCGCTCAGTCCGTAGGCGTCGTAAGCTTCGCAGCCCAGAGCCGCCTCGACCCCTTCCCGGTAACCCGGCACCGCGCTGAAGGGTTCGCCCGCCGCGACGAGTTTGTCAAAGCGCCCGCCCGCCTCGCCAAGCTTGCGGGCGAAGCTCGGGTTGCTCACCAGCACGTTGAAGCCGTAGGTTTGGGCGATGTCGACCACTTGCGCGGCGTCGGCCGGGCCGAGCGCCAGCACCGTCGCGCCGAGCCGCGTCAGGCCCTCGTGCAGCAGCCAGCCGCCCGCGAGCATGTGGTAGCTGAAGACCACCAGGCACCTGTCTTCAGCACTCAACCCGCAGCGTTCGAGTTGTGCCGCAGCCGCCTCGGCTTGCCAGGTAATATCGTTTTTAGTCAAATATTCCGGCATCCGCCCTATTTCGGGGGCCGGGGTGAGGTGCATCTGGACGATGTCGGGCGCTAAAAAGCCGCCGTGCGGGTCGGTTTTGAACGCCGCGGTCAGGTCGTCGCGGGTGATAAAGGGCAGCGCGCTCACGTCCTCAGCGTTGACGTGTTCGGGACTGACCCCTTGCAAGCGCTCTTCGTAAAACGGTAAAGTTTTGGCCTTTGCGACGATGTGCCGCAGCCGCGCGGTTCGGTCCATGATGAACTCCTCAGCTTCTTAGCTAAGAATACCCTTTGGAAGGAAGATGGACGCTCCCAAGTACGCACAGCTCGAGCTTGAACGCCGCTGGCTCGTCGATAAGGCGAAGCTGCCGAGCCTCGAGCTGCCGTGTAAACACATCGAGGACAGCTACCTCACGAACACCCGCTTACGTTTGCGCGCGGTGACGGACGGTCCTGACGCGGTTTACAAGCTCTGCAAAAAGTATGGCAAGCGAGGTGTGACCGAGGCCGTTGCCAACGTTTACTTGTCGAAAAGGGAGTTCGAGCTGTTGAACGGCTTAGCGGGGAGCAAGCTCGAGAAACGTCGTTACGCCCTGCCCGAAGGTGCGCTGGACGTTTTTGGGGGGCGGCTCGAGGGTTTAGTCATTTTCGAGGTCGAGTTTGGCAGCGAACGCGAGGCGCTTTCCTTTACGCCGCCGGACTTTGTAACCTTGGAGGTGACGGGCTTTCCTGAGTACGAGGGCGCAAGTCTCGCCGAGCACGGGCCGCCGTCTTGAACAGGTGAGTGGTACGCTTCAGGGCTATGAACCCCCTCGAGCCGCTTTTCGAGAGCAACCGCGCCTGGGCCGCGCGCACCCTGGAGCGCGACCCCGACTTTTTTCGCCATTTGGCTCGCCAGCAAGCGCCCGCTTATTTTTGGATAGGCTGCTCGGACAGCCGCGTGCCCGCCAACCAGATTATGGGCCGCGCGCCCGGTGAGGTGTTCGTTCACCGCAATGTAGGCAACGTCGTCGTCCACACCGACCTCAACTGTTTGTCGGCGCTGCACTACGCGGTCGAGGTCTTAAAAGTGCGGCACGTCATCGTCTGCGGGCACTACGGCTGCGGCGGGGTGCGGGCGGCTTGGCAAGGTACCCGGTTGGGGCTGGTCGACACCTGGTTGCGGCACGTGCAAGACGTGGCGCACCAACACCGGGCGCAGTTGGCGGGTTTGGACGACGAGGCCGCCTTCCGACGTTTGTGCGAGCTGAACGTGCTTGCCGGCGTCGTCAACGTGAGCCGCACGACCCCTGTCCAAGACGCCTGGGCGCGCGGGCAAGATGTAAGCTTGCACGGCCTGATTTACGACCTCGAGGACGGGCTGCTGCGGGACTTGGGCTATGATTGCCTGAATCCAAGCCCTTAGGAGACCTTCATGCAAAAAACCTCACCTGACTCAGCAGACCCGGCCAGCCAAAACCCAACCGCCCACACCTCAGCTACCCAAACCACCGTCACCGTCGCTCGGGGCGACGGCATCGGCCCGGAAATCACCGACGCGACGCTGCGTGTTTTAGAGGCGGCTCGGGTCCCGCTGCGCTTCGACACGGTCGAACTGGGCAAGCAGGTCTACGAGCGGGGCGTCACCTCGGGCATCACGGCGGAGGCTTGGGACACGATTCGGCGCAACCGCGTGTTGCTCAAGGGTCCCATCACCACGCCCCAGGGGGGCGGTTACAAAAGCCTCAACGTCACTTTACGCAAGACGCTCAACCTGTTCGCCAACGTGCGGCAGGCCAAGGCGTACATGCCGTTCGTCGCCTCACAGCACCCCGACATGAACGTGGTCATCGTCCGCGAGAACGAAGAAGACTTGTACGCGGGCATCGAGCACCAACAGACCGACGAGGTCACGCAAGTCCTCAAACTCGTCACCCGCCCCGGCAGCGAGCGCATCGTCCGCTACGCGTTCGAGTACGCCCGCGCCTACGGGCGGCGCAAGGTCACCTGCATGACCAAGGACAACATTATGAAGCTCACCGACGGCCTGTTTCACAAGCTTTTTCGGGAAGTGGCGCGGGACTATCCCGACCTCGAGGCCGAGCATCAAATCGTCGACATCGGCGCGGCGCGGCTGGCGGTCGAACCCGAGGCGTTCGACGTCATCGTCACGCTCAACTTGTACGGCGACATTTTGTCCGACATTACCGCGCAACTCGCGGGCTCGGTGGGGCTGGCGGGCTCGGCCAACATCGGCAGCGAGGCGGCGATGTTCGAGGCCATCCACGGCAGCGCGCCCGACATCGCCGGGCGGGGCGTCGCCAACCCGTCGGGTTTGCTCGTCGCGGCGACGCAGATGCTCGTCCACGTGGGCGCGGCCGAGTCCGCCACGCATATCAAAAACGCCTGGCTCAAAACCTTGGAGGACGGCGTTCATACCGGCGACATCTACCAAGAAGGTTTGAGCCGCCGCAGGGTTGGTACGGACGAGTTCGCCGACGCGGTCATCGAGCGCTTGGGCGACAAGCCGACCCGGCTCGAGCCCGTCCACTACCAGGCGGGGGGCGTCCAGGTCGCCCTGCAACCGCGCAAACCCAGACAAAAAGAGTTGGTCGGCATCGACGTCTTTTTGGACTGGTCCGAAGCTGAAAGGGCCCCCGACGTGTTGGGGCGGCAGCTCGAGCAGGTTGCCCAAAGTGTCGACTGGCAACTCGTGATGGTCACCAACCGCGGCGTCAAGGTGTACCCCGAGGGCTTACCCGAAACCTTTTGCACCGACCACTGGCGCTGCCGCTTTATGCCCCCCTCGAATGGGGCAACTACGTTCGAGCGCGTGCTCGAGCTGCTCGGGGCGCTGAACCAGGACGGTCTCGAGGTGATTAAAACCGAGCACTTGTACACCTTCGACGGTGAAGCGGCGTATTCGCTCGGTCAAGGGCAGTGACGCAGGTCTGAGGGACTCGAGCTGTTCGTCAACAGCGCACCAACTTTATACAAGATGGAAAGCGTGTGAACCCGGAATCCCCGCTTCGGCGCTTACTCCCGAGGTGACGTTCCCTGTACTCTGAATGATGCAAACCATCCTCGTCGTCGAAGACGACCCCGACACCCGGCGCATCGTCACGCGCTACCTGGAGCGCTCGGGTTTTAGGGTCGAGGTCGCGCGGGACGGTCTAGCGGGTTTGGAGGCCGCGCTCGAGGCCGGTACCGACCTCGTCGTTTTGGACCTCATGCTGCCCGGTTTGGACGGGCTGGAACTGCTGCGGCGCTTGCGCGCCCGGCGGCGCACGCCCGTCATCATGCTGACCGCGCGGGTCGAGGAGGCCGACCGGATTGCGGGGTTGGAGTTCGGTGCGGACGACTACGTGGTCAAACCGTTCAGCCCCGGCGAACTGGTAGCGCGGGTCAAGGCGGTACTGCGGCGCACGGGTGAGCGGGAGGACGGCGTCGCCCCTTTGCGCGTCGGTGCGCTGAGCCTCGACCCCGCCAAGCGCACCGTACATTCGAACGACAGTCTGCTGGACCTGACCACGCGCGAGTTCGACCTGCTGCACACGCTGATGAGCCAGCCGGGGCGCGTTTTCACCCGCGACGAACTCCTCGACCGGGTGTGGGGCGCGGACTTTGCGGGAATAGACCGCGTGGTGGACGTTCACGTTTCGAACCTGCGGCAAAAGCTCGAGCCGGGTGACCTGTTGGTCACGGTGCGCGGGCTCGGCTACAAGTTGGCGGAAAACTCATGAGACTGCTCAAGCGGCCGGTCGGCCTGTTCCCGCGACTGTTGGGGGCGTTTTTGCTCGTCATCGGTGTGGCGGGGGTGACGCTGCTCGTCGCGGGCTCGCTGTTCGGGCCGCTGCTCTTGGAGCGGCACCTCGCCAGCATGGGCCTGAGCAATTCTTCGCCCGCCACCGCGGCGATGCTGAACGATTTGCGCGGCGGCTACCGCAGCGCGCTCAAAGGGTCGTTGCTGTGGGCGACCGGCGCGGCGGCGCTGGTGGCGGGCGGCGTGAGCCTCTTCATCACCGCGCAGGTCGTCACGCCGTTGCAGCGCCTGGGCCGGGCCAGCGGGCGCGTCGCCACGGGCAACTACGCCGAACGGCTGGACGTGGCGGGGCCGCGCGAGGTCGGCCGACTGGCGCAGTCGTTCAACCGCATGGCCGCGGCGCTGGAAGCGGGCGAGGCGCAGCGCGTGGAACTGGTGCGCAACTTGGCCCACGAGGTGCGCACGCCGCTGACCAACCTGCGCGGCTACTTAGAAGGCTTGCAAGAAGGCTTGTTCGAGGCCGACGAAGAGACGTTCGCCGCCGCCAAACGCCAGGTGACGCGCTTGGAGAGACTGCTGGACGACCTGTCCTTGTTGTCGCGTTTGGAAGCGCAACGGGAACGGGTCAAGTTGGAAAAGGTCGGGCTCGAGACCGTTTGCCGCGCCGCGCTCGCCGCGGTGCGGCCGCAGTACCTGCACAAGGGCGTCACGCTCCACTGTCGCCCCACCGTGTCCGAGTTCGTGGTTTGCGCCGACCCGCTGCGGAGCGAGCAGGTCCTGACCAACCTCCTCGTCAACGCCCTGCACCACACGCCCGGCGGCGGCGAGGTGGTGCTGTGGGCGAGCGAGGACGCGAACCGGGTCGCCATGCACGTTAAAGACACGGGCACCGGCATCCCGCCCGAGGCGCTGCCGCACATTTTCACCCGCTTTTACCGCGCGGACAGCGCCCGGCCCCCGGACGGCGGCAGCGGCATCGGGCTGACCCTCGCCAAATATTTCGTCGAAGCGCAGGGCGGACAGTTGTTCGTCGAGAGCACGACCGGCGCGGGCAGCCACTTTTGGTTCACGCTCGAGCGGGCCTAAACTCATCCAGCCAAACTGAACGGTTGCACTTTACAACCAGTTTGTTGTATGCTACAACTATGTCACGAATAGAGGTCACTGCTTATGAACTCGAGCACACCCTGGCAGCCTTCGTCAGGGCATTCGGGTTGCACCAGGGCGACCAGACCCCCTGCGGCGTCAATATAAGCGTCTCGGAAGCGCACACCCTCGCCGAACTCGCTCGCGGGGGCGGGCTTACGCAGAGCGACCTGGTGACGTTTTTGAGGCTCGAGAAAAGTACCGTCAGCAGACTTGTCACCGGCCTTGGCAACCGGGGTTGGCTCCTGCGCGAAACGCACCCGACCGACGGCCGCGCCCACCTTCTGAAACTCACCGCCGAGGGTGAAAAAAAGGCGGCGCAGGTTGTCAAAGCCCGCCAAGAAAAGTTCGCGGCGCTCACCCGGTCGTTGCCCGAAACGAAACGTGCCGCCGTCTTATCAGCTCTCAGTACCTTAGTGGAGGCTTTACATGAATCCGACAAAACGCAAGCTTAGCCTAGTTCTGCTTTGCTCAGCAGCGCTTTTTTCGGGTGTCGGGGCGCAGACGAACCACGGCGCGGCGAGCCACACCCAGCACGGCTCCAGCCATAAAGAGAACACACAAGAGCCAGGCTTTAGCGAACGCGAGCAAGCGGTCATGCCCTTCGACGTTACCGCGACCCTGCACGTGTTCACAGACACCGCCACGGGCGGCGTACAGCAGGTGGTCGCCGACGACCCGAACGACGCTGAGAACATCGCCCTCATCCGCTCCCACCTTGTGGAAGAAGCCACTCGCTTTGCGAGTGGAGACTTTACCGACCCAGGCTACCTGCACGGTGAGACCATGCCGGGCCTCGCCGAGTTGACGGCCGCGGGAGCCGGCGGTCGGTTGAGGGTCGGTTACAGCGCTATAGACAGGGGTGGGCAAATCGTGTTCGCCTCCGCCGACCCGGACGTCGTCATCGCGCTGCACTTGTGGTTTCAGGCTCAGGTGACGGACCACGGCGAGCACGCAAGCAACTGAAGTCCGGCGGCCTCAGCTTTATACCTGCTTAACATTTCACGGCTACACTCACCCTCTAGGCGGTGCGTCAGCGACGCGCTGCGGGAGGCTAGACCATGCTAAAAATCGGGTTGACCGTGTTGCTGCTGGTGTCGTCTTTGGGTTCTGCTCAAACGACGCACAGCATGGACAACATGAGGATGGAAAACGACCTCGCCGACTTAGAGGGCGAGGCGTTCGAAATCGCCTTTATGTCGGGCATGATTGCCCACCACGAGGCGGCCGTCGGGATGGCGCAGTGGATTTTGGACCGAACCGAGTTGCCGGGCGTCGCCGCCGGCGCGCAGCAAGTCAAGGCCGCGCAGGAGCCCGAAATCACGCTGATGCGGGGTTGGTTGGACGATTGGTACGGCGGCAAAACCGACGCCGCAGCGGCCGCGATGATGCAAGGTGACATGGCCGACATGATGGCGAGCCTGGACACCTACGGCGATGCCGACACCGCCTTTTTGACCGAGATGTCGCTGCACCACAGCGGTGCCATCGACATGGCGCAACTTGCGCTGCTCAAAGCGGTGCATCCCGAGTTGCGCGAGCTGGCGAAAGACATCATCCGCAACCAGGCGCAAGAAATCGCCGACTACCAGGAAATTTTGACGGAGTTGGCGGGTCGCTAGGCTTTTGGCCGCCTTTGGACTTTTGGCGTTGCACGTTGGTTTTTACACCGCGACCGTGCAAGAGTGTTTTCGACACCTAGTGCGAAGCCCGCTCTGAGGTGACGCTGCAAAGCGGCGCGGCAGGCTTGGGGCGGCTCAGCTCGAAAAAAACCGGGGGGTGAACGGCATGTGACGGGGGCAATTCCGAGGAGCGGAAAACCACAACGAGGCACAAGTTCGGGATTGTAAAGAAGGCTATAAAGTCTAAGACCGTTTCCGGTTGATTCCTTTAGGAGTCAACCCGAGTGGAACGAGAAGAAAAGACTACGGATTGTGATAAGAAGCGGGAAAACCTTTTCCGAGTTTGTTCAGCGTATTATCGCAATCCGAATAAGACTGTAAAACCTGAGGAGGAAAAATGTCAGCTATCCAAGAAATGTTGAGAACTCACCCGCAACAACCCCAAGTCAGTATGGACGTGCTCACCGAGTGTATTCAAGCCTGTTTCGAATGCGCCCAAGTCTGCACGAGTTGTGCCGACGCCTGCCTCGCTGAGGACATGGTCGCGGACCTGCGCTACTGTATCCGCACCAACTTGGACTGCGCCGACGTTTGCAACACCACAGGCCGCGTGTTGGCGCGCCAGACCGAGCCCGACTGGGGCATCGTCCGCGCTCAACTTCAGGCGTGCCACGTCGCCTGTAAAGCCTGCGGCGACGAGTGTGAGAAGCACAAAAACATGCACGAACACTGCGCGGTTTGCGTCCAGTCCTGCCGCCGCTGCGAACAAGCGTGTGAGAGCTTGCTGGCCGCGCTGCCCAACTAGCCCCGTTCAATCCGCCTCAAAGCGACAGTCGGCGCGGCGTGCCCAAGCTCACGCGCTGAGTGTCTGTAACGAATTCTCTATAGTGAACCGAGCAGCGCAAAAGGAACGAACGTGAAAAACAACTACACCAGGTTTGCCGCCATGATTTTTACCTCGACTGTCGTGATGTTTGGGCTCATGTACCTGAATACCTACGCGCTGGACCACGTCTATTTCAGTGAGACGAGGGCGTACATGGCGCTGCTGATGGGCGCGACGATGGCGATTATCATGCTGGGGTTTATGCTGGGTATGTACGAGCGACGGCGCGTCAACATCGGCATCTTCGTCGGCAGCGTTGCGGTGTTCGCCCTGTCGTTGTGGCTGGTTCGGAGTCAGGAAACGGTCGGGGACGTCGCTTGGATGAAGGCGATGATTCCCCACCACTCCATCGCCATTCTGACGAGTGAACGCGCGCACATTTCGGACCCCCGCGTGCGTGAACTCGCCGACGAGATTATCGAGGCACAACGCCGGGAAATCGACGAGATGAAAACGCTGCTGCGAGACCTCGAGGGTAGCCGGTGAGCTGAGGAGGTCGGGCTCGAGGCTGACTACAAGCCCGGTTTCTCAAGTAAGCTTTGTTTAAGAAGTGTCGACGGCTGGACGGCGCGTAAGCTGCGATAAACTGAGCACAAGAAAGAGGTACTTATGGCAAGCGACAAGGACAACACGGAAGCCGGTGACACCCCCGACTACCCCCGCCACACCCCCGGCCAGGCCGAGGGAACGGTCGAAGACGTCGAGGGCGGCGGCTCCACAGACAGCGAACCCAAGACGGGCGTGAACCCCAAGAAACCCAGTCAAGCCGAGGGCGCGCCGGAAGACGTGGAGGATTCAGCAGATTGAGTTGCCTGCGGCCCTCACCCGCTCGAGGCCCTACCCGTGACACAACCCTTGCCGGACATTTTGGCACCTGCCCTAAAGGTGCTCTTCGTCGGCTTCAACCCGAGCCCGCGTTCGGCGGAACTGGGCCACAACTACGCCGGACGCGGCAACCAGTTCTGGCGGCTGTTGGCCGAGGCGGGGATGACCCCGCGGCTGTTGACACCCGAAGAGGACGCTGACTTACCGCAGTGGGGAATAGGCCTCACCAACCTCGTCGCCCGGCCGACCGTGGGTTCGGACGACTTGAGCCACGCCGAACTTCGCGCGGGCGTGCCGCGGCTGCGTGAACTGGTGGCAACGCAGCAGCCGGGAATCGTCGCTTACACGGGCAAGGGTGTTTACCTGGCCGCAAGCGGCAAAAAAAGCGCGCCCTGGGGTTTGCAGGACGGTTCGCTCTTTGCCGGTGTGAAAGACGTGGTCTTACCTTCCCCGAGCGGGCGGGTGCGCCTGAGTTTTGCGGACAAGTTAGGGCACTACCGCGCCTTGGCCGCTCTCCTTGACTCTCGAGCCCCAGAGTCCTAAAATCGCCGCATGACAAAGCTCGGTGTTTTTATCCTCGGTCTCGCCTTGTTGTTGAGTGCTTGCGGGGGTGAACGGCCCGTACGACCGCCCGAGCCTTTGCCCGGTCCTCAACTGATTTTGGACGACGCCTTCGGCACGCAGGGCCAAGTCAGGACGGGTCTCAAACAGTACAGTGAAAGCTACGCGGCCGTGTTGCAGCCTGACGGTAAGGTTGTCGCTGTCGGGACGACCAGTGACGGCGAAGACGCCTTTTTCGGCTTGGTTCGCTACCTCCCCGACGGGGCCCTGGACGCCTCTTTCGGTGACGGCGGCAAGGTCGTGACCGACCTGCAACCGCCCGGTACCTCCTTCCGCTCGGGTTTCCCTTACGCTGCCACGTTGCAACAAGACGGCAAGGTTGTCGTGGGAGGTGTGCTCTATAGCGGCGGCCCACGCTATGCCCGGCAGCTCGTGGTCATTCGCTACACGCCCGATGGCAAGTTAGACACGACCTTCGGCACGGGCGGTTTTTTCAGCTCTGAAACATTTGGTGAATCGGCCGCTTACGACGCGGCCGTCCAGCCGGACGGCAAAATCGTGGTCGTGGGCGAACTTGGAGATGACACGCTGCTTTTGCGCTTGACGCCCGAGGGCGGTTTGGACCCAAGTTTCGGGACGGGCGGCTTTATCACCGCTTCGCTCTACGGGAGAGAAGCGAGTCTTGCTCTGACGAGGAATGGTCAGTACCTGGTAGGGTCGGGCAGGAGCCTCACCCGTTACAACCCGGACGGAAGCGTAGCCCCTTCTTTCAAGCGTTTGTTCGAATACGGGCCAGTAGACTTGGCTCTGCAGGCAGACGGTCGCATCATCGTCGGCGGAACCAGGAAGGTCAACTACGGCGATGGTTTGACGCTGCAAACATCGCCTCTTCCTTCTCAGACGGAAATGGTCGTGCAACGTCTTAGCGAAAACGGGGCCGTCGATCCAAACTTCGGGCAGGGTGGGGTCGCGGTGGTTGGCAGGGGAGGATACAGAACCTTGAAGGATTTAGCCGTGCAGCCCGACGGTAAAGTTGTTGTTTTGGATTACAACGCACTGGTGGCCCGGCTCAGCGCGGACGGCGCTTTAGAGGCCAGTACCGTGGGCACTTCCGAAACCGCCGTAACCACTTTGGTGACGCAAGACAACGCTATCCTCATCGTCGGTTCCGTCTCGAGCCGAAACGAGCACAAGTTCGCCCTCGCAAAGTTTCTGCCGCAAGCCGCCGGGGTTGAACGGCGCTGACTCGAGCCTGAGTAGTTCGTCTCCGAAAAGTTTTCAGGCTGTCCGCTCCAACCGGCTTACCGTCAACCCAACTGCTTCTCCAGCTCGGCGGCGGCGTGGTCGAACTGGTCGGTGAGCCTTCGCAACGCTTCTAGATCCTGCGCCTCGTTCAAAAACGTTTCAAAATAGCTCGCCAGCAGTTTGTGCGTCTCGCCGCTGGCCCTGACCGTGTCCATGCCCAGCGCTCTCAGCGCGGCGTAGCGGTTGAGCGCGGTTTCTTTGAGAAGTTCTGTAAAAACCTGTTGCGTGTCCACGTGTACTCCTGTCTTGCTCGTGGGGTTGTCAGGGTTGTTTTGTCGAGGTTGTTTTGTCAAGGTTGCTTGGCAGCGCGGCTCACCGGGCGTCTCGAGCGAGAAGCTGTTCGGCTACGCTTTCCCACTCCGACTCTAAACCCACCTCGGGGAGGGTTGCCCCGGCGCGCTCGTACCAGTAGCGCGCGTTCGCGTCGTCGCCTTCTTTGCGGTGGAGGTAGGCGTGGACGAGCGCGGCGTCCCGGCCGTCATCATCTTGAGCGAAGGTGTGTGCGGCCTGCCAGTTGCCGAACCCATCGGCCCACAGGGCTTTCAGGGCGGGGCTGAGGTCGTCGGGCACGGTTTGGCGTGAGAGGCTGTCTTTGAACTCCGGTAGCGTCATAGCTCAGTTTAGACGCCCAAGCTTGGCACAAACTGCGGGGGCTGACGCACTTGCGTGGCTTGCTCTAAAGCGTAGGCGAACCCGAGCAGCGTGGCCTCCCGGTACGCCGCGCCGAAAAAAGAGATCCCCACGGGCAAACCGTCGACGTAGCCCGCAGGCACGGTGAGGTTCGGGTAACCCGCCACCGCCGCGAACGACGAGCTGCTGCCCAGGTAACGGTCGCCGTTGACGAGGTCGGTCGTCCAGGCGGGGCCGTTGGACGGCGCGACGAGGGCGTCGAGCTTGTGTTTCTCCAACACTGCGTCGATGCCCTCGGCGCGGGTCAGGCGGTGGTTGTCGCGCAGGGCTTGCAGGTAGGTTTTATCGGTCAGGGGACCTTTTTCAAGGGCTTTCTCGAGGTGCTTCTGGTCGAAATACTTCAACATCGCGCCGCTGTTTTCCCGGTTGAAGGCGATGACATCCTCGAGACTTTTGATCGGCGCGTCCGGCCCCAAACTTTCAAAGTAAGCGTTCAGGCCGTGTTTGTACTCGTAGAGCATCACCTCGTACTCGCTTTCCTCGAACTTGCCCTTGGTCTCGAGGTTGGCATCCTCGACCAACTCTGCGCCCAAACTTTTCATGACCTCGAGGGCGTTTTCAACCACGGCGTCGGCCCGGTGGTGAAACCCGAACAGGTTGCGCGCCACGCCGATGCGCGCGCCTTGCAGGCCGTTGGTGCTCAAGCCGCTCGTGTAGTCGCTGAGCGCTTTGCCGTCGCTGTTTTGAGTGGCGGGGTCCGCGGGGTCGACGCCCGTCATGGCTCCCAACAAAATCGCCGCGTCCATCACGCTACGCGCCATCGGCCCGGCGGTGTCCTGCGAGGACGAGATAGGGATAATTCCGCTGCGGCTGACCAGGCCCACAGTGGGTTTTAAGCCGACGACGCCGTTGACCGACGCCGGGCAGGTTATCGAGCCGTCGGTTTCGGTGCCGACGGCCGCCGCACACAGGTTCGCCGCCACCGCCACGCCCGAGCCCGACGAGGAGCCGCAGGGGTTGCGGTCTAGGACGTACGGGTTTTTGGTCTGCCCGCCGCGGCTGCTCCAGCCGCTGCTCGAGAACGACGCCCGAAAGTTCGCCCACTCGCTCAGGTTCGTCTTGCCGAGGATTACCGCGCCCGCCGCGCGGAGTTGGGTAACCAAAAAAGCGTCTTGCAGGGGCGTTGAGCCCTCCAGCGCCAGCGAGCCCGCGGTGGTCGTCATGTCGGCGGTGTCGATGTTGTCCTTGAGCATCACGGGCACGCCGTGGAGGAGTCCGCGCACCCGGCCCATACCTCGCTCAGCGTCGAGTGCGTCGGCTACGGCAAGCGCCTCGTCGTTGAGTTCGATGACCGAGTTGAGGGTGGGGCCGTTTTTGTCGAGCCGTTCGATGCGCTCCAAGTACGCCTCGGTGACGGTACGCGCGGTCAGTTCGCCGGAGGCCATTTTTTCTTGCAGTTGCGAGATGCCGAGTTCTTCCATAGGCGAGTTTACCGCCTCGAAAAAGACACAGCTTGGGGTCTCGAGCGCTGCCGCCGAAGCCAGGACATTTGTACCGGCTTTATGAATGAACGTTCACTATAATACTTTATGTTTACACAAAAAGTACCCCCTGAACCCACGCGTCGCGAACGACTGCTGGAGAGCGCCCTCGAGCTTTTCGCCGAGCGCGGGTACGCCGGAACCAGCGTCAAGGCCATCGCCGAGCGTGCCGGCGTTTCCCAAGGGCTGCTTTATGTCCACTTCGCCGACAAGCAAGCCCTGCTCGCGGCGCTGTTCGCAAAAGGGATGAGCGACGTCCGCTCGACACTCGTCTCCGACACGGCCGACTCAACCCTTACCGGGGTGGGGCGCTTGGCGGCGCTTTTAGACAAAACGTACAAGCTTGTGCAGACCGGTCGGCCTTTCTGGCAACTGTTTTACACCCTGCGCTTTCAGATGGCGGCGCTTGAGGCGCTCGGTTCCACCTTGCAAACCGGGTTGGCGGCCCTCCGGGGTGAGTTGGAAAGCGTGTGCAAAGACCTGAACTTGCCCGAGCCCGAGTTGGAGGCGCGGCTTCTTTTCGCAACCATCGACGGCGTCTGCCAACACGCCACCGTAGAGCCCGACTACCCTTTCAAAGAGGTTTTCGAACACCTGCTCAGCACCTATCAGGAGGTACCGTCATGACCCGACCCCCGTGGCTCGACACGTCGCTTTATCCCTTCGCCTCACATCGGCTCGAGGTCGGTCCGGGGCGTATGCACTACGTCGACGAAGGCGCGGGCACCCCCGTCGTCATGGTCCACGGCACGCCGAGCTGGTCGTTTTTGTACCGGCACCTTATCAAAGAGGTGTCGCCGGAGTACCGCTGCGTCGCGCCCGACAACCTCGGCTTCGGCTTATCGGACAAACCCGAAGGATTTCCTTACACGCCCGCGGCGCACGCTGCAAACCTAGAAACCCTCATCGACACGCTCGGTCTCAAAGACATCGTCTTGGTCGTCCACGACTTCGGCGGCCCCATCGGTTTGTCGTACGCGCTTCAGCACCCCGAGAACGTGCGGGCGCTGGTGGTGATGAACACGTGGCTGTGGCACAACCGCCCGCTCGAGCGAGCGGGGGGGCTGCTCGCCAACAGGTTCGGCAGGTTTCTTTACAGACAGCTCAACTTCGAAGCGCTGATACTGCGCTCGGTCTTTGCGGACGAGGTCTTGACGAAAGAACTTCTCCGGCACTACCTCGGCCCGTTCCCGACGCCTGCGAGCCGGGAACCGCTCTTCGCTTTTCTCGACACGATTCACGCTTCCAACACCTGGTTCGAATCGCTGTGGGCCGAACGTGAGGCTATCGCCGACAAACCGGCGCTGCTGCTGTGGGGCGTGAAAGACAGGCTCGTACCGCCGAGCTTTTTGGCGCGCTGGCAAGAACTGTTGACGAACGCGAAAACCCTCGAGCTTGACGCGGGCCACTTCGTCCAGGAAGAGGCGAGCGAGCGGGTCGCGCGGGCCGTCGGAGATTTTTTGAGGTCGGTGGCTTAACTTAGGCGGGCGCTCGGTAAAAGTCGGCCGTTCGGTCAAGGCGCTCGACTTGTGCTTGCACCGCCTTTTAGCCCTTGCAACTCTCCGAACGTCACCAGCCGAATCCCGCACGCCTCGACTTTACGCCGCATCCGCGGGTCGGTCAGTGCGCGCAACTCGGTTTCGCGGCCCCGGTAGGCGTCGGCGGGCACGTCCAGGTAACCGGGGTGGCAGACCAACTCGGTGACGCCGTGAGGCAGCGCGCCCAGAATACGCAGCAGCGTCTCGGGCGTCGCGCCGCGGTCGAAAAAGCGCACCTCCAGGGCGTCGGGTTCCAGGGAGACGCGCGCGTACACGCCCATAAACGTCCCCGTCGACCAGCTTTTGAACAGTGAGGCGGCGGTGTGGCCGCCCACGCTCGGCTCGCGCTCGACGCGCAAACCCGGCAGACCGCCGCGGCGGACGGGCAGAGCGTGGGCGTCGGCTAAGTCGAGCATCACCGCGCGGCAGACCGGGCTGAGCGAGCCGACGAGCTGGTGCGAGTCGAGGTGGTCGGGGAGAACACCCGCGAGTTCGACGAAGCGCGCCAACTGCGCTTCCAGCTCGAGCCGCACCTGCGCTAAGTGCCAGCGGCGCGTAGAAAAAAAGCCCCGCGTCACCCCGACGAACCGCCCGCCCGCGTCCACCAAACTCGGCACTTGCTCGGGTGGCAGCAGCGGCCGGCCGAAGGTGAGGTTGAGGTGCAACCCCAAACCCAGCGCGGGCGCGCGCCGCTGCACCAGCGCTATCCCCGCCGCCGCACCCGGCAGGTTGGCGAGCACGGTCGTCGAGGTGACGATGCCGCGCTCGTGCGCCTCTAAAATGCCCCGGTCAACCCCCGACGACAGCCCGAGGTCGTCGGCGTTGACGATCAAAAACTTGCTCACCGTTTATTCACTGGGCTGAGACGTGGTCGGCGGTAAGCCACTGCGGATAAGGGTTGAAAAGTCCGAACTGTCCCGGTAATGCCTGGCCGCCGCCTTGACGTTGTAGCGTTCGCGCAGCGCCTCGAGCGGCAAAGTCGTGTCGACGAACCCGCGCCGGTAGAGCGCTTTGTCCGACCAACCCGGCAACACCTTGGCGGGCAGGAGCGCCGGGAATGCGCCGGGGACGACCCTGTTCAAGTGCTCGAACAAGTTGGTCGTGCAGTTGTCGGTGACGCTGTTGTAAAACCGGGGCCGCTCGGCGAGCCGGTTGGCTTCAACCAACACGTCGAGGAGGAGCGCCCGCACCTTGGCGGGCGGCAGCTTGAGGGGGTAGAGGTAAACGTCGTGGTCGAGGTAGTGCGTGCGGCGCAGCACGAAGTCGCGTTCGGTGCCGAACAGGTACATCAGCTCGAACTCGCGCTGCAAACCCTTGACAATCGAGTAGCTTTCGCCCCGCTCCCGCCGCGCCTCGACCGACAGGGCCAAGACCTCGCCACCCGCAAACTCGAAGCTGAAAAAAGTGTGGGCGATGGCCTGAAGCGCGCTGAACGACTCGATGACGAACCACAGACGCTTGACTCTGGACAGGTCGTAGGTGCGGTCGGTAACCGTGACTTTGTAGAGGGTGCCGGGGTCGCCGTAGGTCGTGTCGCGCACGTTGCTGAGGTGCAGTTCGTCGCCCTGCAAGGTCGCGCGGCTGAGCGCGGCCATGTCGGGGTCCCAGGTGCGGTCGTTGGAGGGCGTTTTGCGCTCAAACATGCTTCAGCCTAGCTTACCAAAGCCGCTCGGTGCGCTCGGTAAAGCGGCAGGACGACTGCTCTAGGTTCCAAGTTCGCTTTGCGAGTTGAGCTTGCCGGGACGACATTGTCAAGACGACTTTGGTTCAGAAGCCAGTTTCTCATTGCGAGAGGTGTTAACGTTTGCGGTCGCGCGTAAACAGTTTGCGCAAGAAAGGACAAGACATGACACACGCTCGAGGTTTTTACCTTTTGGCAACCCTGCTGGTAGCGAGCTTGCTAGGCTTGGCAACGGCTCAAGACGACACTGTTCAAGGCGACCCGGTCGTCCTGCGGCTCGGCGACAGGGTCGAGACGCGGAGCGCCTTTGACGACAGCTTCGAAGTCGCCATGCGGGGCGTCGCTTCGCAACAGGGCGCGGAGTTGGACGACGCCCTGCGCGAACAGCTCAGCGTTTTTAAACCGCAGTTTTTAGAACAGCGGGCCACCGAACTCGCCCTCGTCGCCGAGGCCGAGCTGCGCGGCTTGAGCGTCAGTGACGAAGAACTAGAGACGGAAGTCACGGCCTTGGAAGACAGCTTGAACGAGGACGAAACGCTTTCCACCGTCGTCACCGAAGCCGGGTTCAGGGACGAGGCGGCGCTCCGCGCTTACTTGAGTGAGCGTTTGCTGGTGCAAAAAGTCGTCGCCGCGCTCCGCGAGGAAGCCGCGCCGAGCGACGACGAGGTGCAAGCCGCTTACGACGCTCGAGCCGAAACCTTCACCCAACCCGAGCAGGTCTGCGCCCGCCACATCCTCGTCGACAGCGAAGAAAAAGCCCAAACCATCCTCGAGCAGCTCGAAAACGGCGCGGACTTTGCCGAACTCGCCACTTCTGAGAGCACCGACCCCGGCTCGGGCGCGAACGGCGGCGACTTAGGCTGCTTCGAACAAGCGAGCATGGTCGAACCCTTCGGTGAGGCGGCCTTTGCGGCCGAACTGAACACGCCCGTCGGGCCGGTGCAGACCCAGTTCGGTTACCACCTTATCGAAGTTTACGACCGCCAAGAAGCCGGGCAACTCTCCCTGGACGAGGTACGTCCGCAGCTCGAGCAAGAGTTGGCCCAAGAAAAGTTCGGCACCGAAATCGAAACCCTCCGCGCCGACTCCGGCGTCGAAGTTTTCCCCGAAGCCGCGGGCCTCAATCCTGAAACCCAGCCTGATGGTAGCGAAACTGGGGGCGAAACCGGTGGCGCAACCGGCAGCGAGACGGGTGGGGCGCAAGACGGTGAGACGGGCGGCGCTCAGGGTCAAGAAACCGGCGGCAGTGCCCAGGACGGCGAAACGGGTGGGGCGGACGGGCAGTAAACAGAAAATGAGATAAAGAGTGGGAGGGTCGCGAGTTGACTCTCCCACTTTACTTTTGCGGCGTCGGCTGTGGCTATGACTTTGATGAGGGCTCGAGGCGCACCGAGACAGTTTAGATGAGTCGGGTTGCAGACCAACGTTGCAGACCGACGTTGTACGGAATCCTGGGGGTGAGGTGGTGAAACGCTGCTTGTCACTTTTGGTTCAAGTCCGACTAATGGAAAACTCTCTACCTTGGTGAGTCCAATTTCAACCCAGTGAATTTTGAAGCAGTTTGGTAGGGAGTGTTTTAGCTTGCCATTTTGACCAACTATGACCATAATGGTTTAGTGAGGTGTTGCGGAAATGTCAACAACGAATGTAGCCGAGGCTAAAGCTCACCTGTCCATGTTGATTGAGAAAGCACTGGCCGGGGAGGAAGTGGTGATCAGCAAGCACGGAAAGCCGATGGTAAAGCTCATTCCTTATGAACGCGACACTCGGCCCCGTGATATGAGCGTTCGTATCTGGGAGGGTGAAGTCTTTATGGCAGAAGACTTTGACGAGCTGCCCGCCGAGCTTGTGGAGGCCTTTACAGGCGCGTTAGATGAACCTGCTGCTTGATACTCACACCCTAATCTGGGTGTTCGACAACAACCCTACTCTGTCTAAAGCCGCTAGCGAAGCGATAGCCGATGGTCAGAATGAGGTGTTTGTCAGCGCGGTCACTGTGTGGGAAATCGCTATCAAACGCGGCCTGAAGAAGTTGGAACTGAAGGGTGACTACCAGCGCGGTCTCGAAATCTACCGCTTTACGCCCCTCCCAATCAGCACAGAACACGCTCTTGCCGTGGAGCACTTGCCCCAGCACCATACTGACCCCTTTGACCGCTTGCTGGTAGCTCAGGCTCAGCTCGAGACGCTGACCCTTGTTACGAGGGATGAGCGCTTCAAAGATTACGGCGTCACAACGATAGGGGCATAGGGGGGAGTTGATGAAAACCAGTGACAAAGATTTTACCCTCAGCAGCGGTAATATATTTGCTGACCTTGGGTTTCCCAACGCTAAAGAGTTGAAAACTAAAACCAACCTCATCCTGCTTATCATGCGGACTATTAAGCAGCGGGGCTGGACTCAGCAGCAGGCCGCCGATGCACTCGGTATCAAGCAACCGGACGTGTCAGCGCTGAGCTGAGGGAAAAACTCGAGCACTATTCGGTCGATGCGTTTCGAGCCACCCGTTCAGTTGGTCCACAGCAAAAGACAACGTCCTGCATCCGGGTTCTGCGTTTCTACCCTCACCTAAGGTGCCAACCGCTCCACCCGCCACCCCTCACCCTCTCTGACGTAGCGCAACCGGTCGTGCAGCCGGTTGGGTCGGCCTTGCCAAAACTCTATTCGGTCAGGCTCGAGCGCGTACCCGCCCCAATCCTCAGGCAGCGGGACTTCTTCGGGATATTTTTCCTCCAAGGCCTCGAGCTTTTCCTGCAACACCTCACGACTCTCGACAACTTCGCTCTGCGGCGAGGCGAGCGCGCCTAAGCGGCTGCCGTAGGGGCGGCTGTCGAAGTAGGCCTTCGACGCCTCGCGCGACACCTTGCTCACCCGGCCTTCGACGCGCACTTGGCGCTCGAGCGCGTCCCAGTAAAAGGACAGCGCGGCTTGCGGGTTTTCAGCCAACTCGCGGCCCTTGCGGCTGGCGTAGTTGCTGTAAAAGATAAAGCCGCGTTCGTCTAAGCCTTTGAGTAATACCAGGCGGCTCGAGGGCTGCCCCGCAGCGCTGGCGGTGGCGAGCGTCATGGCGGTGGGCTCGCGCAGACTGCTGGCGAGCGCCTCGTCCAGCCAAGTTCGAAACTGCTCGATGGGGTCAGGTTTGACCTTGGCCTCGTCAAGCGCGCCCGCCTCGTAACTTTTGCGAATATCGGAAAGAGCCATGCCCCACACTTTAAGGGCTTTGCCATGGCGCTTCAGAGGTCGACGCCACGCTTTGGCAGGTCAGTTTTTTGTGAGAAGGCCGTAAGGAATTTGTGTGAGACCGTCCCTATACTTGAGGGGTGCGCTGAAACTACCCTCGCAACGTCCCCTTCACCGTCTTACGCTTTCTCTCAGCGCACTTTATTTGTCAACGTTTATACGCCAACGCGGTGAGCTTGTAAACTCGCGTCGTTTGTTGCTCGAGCACGTTTATTTGAGAGTGCAATACAGTCAGCCGCGCCCCCGTCTCCTAGAGTGAATCAGGAGGCACCAACATGGACAACGACAGCACTGCACGCTACGGGCACCGCCCCGAGCACATCAGCGACGACGACCAGCGCGAGCGCGACGGGGTTTACCCAACCGAGTACGACCTTGAAGGTGAAGAAGCGATGGCCCAACGCGACGAACTGGAACGGCAAGTCGCAACCCTCATCCAAGACGCCGAGGACTGGCTGCAAAATTCCAACGAGCCCGACGCGCAGGAGATTTACAACCTTATGATGGAGTTGCACGAACGGCTCGGCAACCCGCCCGAAGAGGGCCAAGCCATCGTCACCGGCCCATGATTACCGGCCCGTGAACAGGCTCGCCCACGAGACGAGCCCCTACCTGCTACAGCACGCTGAGAACCCGGTGGACTGGTTTCCCTGGGGCGAGGCGGCTTTTCAAAAAGCCGAAGACGAGGACAAACCCGTCCTGCTCTCGGTCGGCTACTCGGCTTGTCACTGGTGCCACGTGATGGCCCACGAGTCGTTCGAGGACGTGGGTACGGCCGAGTACATGAACGCGCACTTCGTCAACGTCAAGGTTGACCGCGAAGAGCGTCCGGACGTCGACGCGGTCTACATGAACGCGGTGCAGGCCATGACCGGGCACGGCGGCTGGCCGATGACGGTGGTCATGACGCCGGACGGGCAGCCCTTTTTCGGCGGCACTTACTTTCCCCTGAACGAGCGCTACGGGCAACCGTCGTTCATGCGGGTACTTGCAAGCCTCGCCGACGCTTGGCAAAACCGCCGCGCGGAAGTGTTGGAAAGCGCGCAGAGTGCCACGCAGTACCTGCGCGCCCTCGGCAACGTGTCGCCCACAGGCGAACTCGGCGCGGACGTTTTGCAAGAAGCCCTCACCACCTTGATGGCCGCCTACGACCCACAAAACGGCGGTTTCGGCGGTGCCCCGAAGTTCCCGCCGCACAGCGTTTTGCGCTTTTTGTTGCAACGGGACGACGCGGAAACCCTGTCCCGGCAGATGGCCGAAACGACGCTTGTCAAAATGGCGGGTGGTGGCCTGTACGACCACCTGGGCGGCGGTTTCGCCCGCTACAGCGTGGACGCGACGTGGCTGGTGCCGCACTTTGAAAAAATGCTCTACGACAACGCCCAGCTCGTGCAGCGCTACGCCGAAGCCTACGCGCTGACGGGCAAAGCGCTTTTCAAGACCGTCGTTGAAGACACCCTCGCCTGGGTCGAGCGCGAGATGACGAGTCCGGAAAGCGGGTTTTACAGCGCCCTGGACGCCGACTCCGAAGGTGAAGAGGGCAAGTTTTACGTGTGGGACGAAGCCGAAGTCGACGCGCTGCTCGGTGAAACTTTGAGCGCCGAAGAGGTCGAAACAGTCAAAACTTACTTCGACGTGTCGACTACGGGCAATTTCGAGGGCAAAACGATTCTTAACCTGCCGCGCCCGCCTGCGGAGGTCGCGGCGGCCTTCGGTTTGAGCGCGGACGACCTCGAGGCCACAGTCGCCGCAGCTAAAAAGACCTTGTTCGAGGCTCGTTCGGCACGCGTCCACCCCGGCTTGGACGACAAGATTCTCACCTCCTGGAACGGACTCATGCTCGCCGCCTACGCCGACGCAGGGAGAATGTTGGGTCGGCCGGACTACGTGGAGACGGCCGTCAAAAACGCCGAATTTGTCCGCGCCAACCTCTACGAGGACGGGCGCTTTTTGCACAGCTACAAAGACGGCGCGGCGAAGATTGGCGGGTTGCTCGAGGACTACGCCTACTACGGCCTGGGCTTGCTCGCCCTTTACCGCGCGACGCTCGACGCGCAGTGGCTGCGGTGGGCTGTGGAGATTGCCGAAACGGTTCTCGCTCACTTTCAAGACGATAAAAACGGCGGCTTTTTCAGCACGCCCGACGACGGCGAAGTGCTCATCACCCGACCCAAAAACTACTTCGACTCGCCTAACCCGAGCGAGAACGCGGTGACGGCGGAGTTGCTGCTCGTGACAGCCCGCCTGACCGGCCGTGACGAATGGGAAACTTTAGCCGCCGACACGCTGAAACCTATGGCCGAGGCCATGCGCAAACACCCCAGCGGTTTCGGAACGATGTTGTACGTGCTCGAGGGTTTGCTGACGCCGCCCCGCGAAATCGCGCTTTTCGGCCGTCTCGAAGAATCGGAGACCCAAGCTCTCGTCGACGAGGTGCAGCGTCACTTTTTGCCCCACACGGTTGTGGCACTCGCCGCGGACAAACATGACCCGCTCGTCGCCCTCGTCCCCTTTTTGCAAAACCGGGGCCGCGTGAACGCTCGAGCCACCGCCTACGTTTGCGAAGGCGGCGCTTGCAAGCTGCCCGTGACGGAGGTCGGGGCCTTGCGGGAGCAGTTGAGGTCGCTGTAGCTCGAGTGGGGAAGAGCGAAGTTGAAATCTTTCAATTTACACTCGGTCCTCGGTACTTTTCACCCCCATGTCCGCCCCACCGCAAAAACTCCTGGCCCCCTGCGCTATCCTCTCTTTGTGGCAAACTTAGAAACCGCAACGCTCGGCGCGGGCTGTTTTTGGTGCGTCGAAGCCGTTTTTCAAGACCTGAAGGGCGTTCACAGCGTCGTGTCCGGTTACACGGGCGGCGCGATGTTCAACCCGACTTACGAGCAAGTCTGCAGAGGCACAACCGGCCACGCCGAAGTCGCGCAAGTCCGTTTTGAGCCCGAAGTGGTTTCGTTCGAAGACCTGCTTTACGTGTTCTGGCGCACCCACGACCCGACCACGCTCAACCGGCAAGGCAACGACGTCGGCACGCAGTACCGCAGCGCGATTTTTTACCACGACGACGAGCAGCGCCGCCTGGCCGAACGCTCCAAAGCCGACACCGAAGCCTCGGGCTTGTGGCCCAACCCAATCGTCACTGAAATCGCGCCGCTGGAAGATTTTTACCAAGCTGAGGGCTACCACCAGGACTTTTACCGGCTGAACCCGAACCAGCCCTACTGCCGCTTCGTCGTCGCTCCAAAGGTGAAAAAGTTCCGCAGGGCGTTTGGGGACCAGTTGAAGGAGACGGCGCGCAAACCCTAACGCGTCGCCGGTTTTAAGTTACTGCCCCGGCACCGTCACGCTCAGTTCGGTGCTCGTTTGTTCACCGCTGGGCAAAGTAGCGACGGCGGTCAGCAGCCAGTCGCCCGCCATGGTGAACTCGAAAGCTTCGGCGCGGTAGAGGCCGGGCTCGGTCTCTGTAGCTTGGGCGGTGACCGGGGCCATGCCCGCGTGGGTCATGTCGCCCGTGACCTCGACCGTCGCCCCGTCGATGCCCTCGCCGTTTTCCAAAATGTAGACCACCACCGGCACCGCACCGACCGCGAGGTCGCCGTCGGTTTCTAAACGCATCAGCAAGCCGGAAGCGGGCGTCGGTGCGGTCGGTGTCGAGCCGGTCGGCGTGGGCGTCGGTGCAACTGGGGCCGCTACGGGTATGGGCGTAGGTTCCGGTGCCGCTTGGGGTTGGGGTCGGCAGGCGGAGAGGAGTAAGCTGAGGAGAAGCGCGTAAAGGATGCGAGTCATAGCCGCCAAGCTAGCACGCGGGGCCGGGTACGGATGTCCCTCTACAAAACGCTTTCGTGCAGAAGTTCGTGAACCGCGCCGGACGGTTTGAGCGTGCTCGAGTACAGCCCCACACTTTCCACGCGCCACGCGACCGGCGGATACTCCGGCGCGGTTGCAAGCGCCGCCGTCACCTCGGCCTGACGCCCGAAGCGTTTGACGCGGCCCAGGGTCAGGTGCGGCTTGAAGACGCGTTCGTCCTTGTACAAGCCCTCGAGCTGCCTCACGATTCCGCCGTGCAGCGTGCGCAACGCCTCGGTCTCGCCCCCGACCCCGGTCCAGAGCACGCTCGGGCGGTCACGGCTCGGGAACGCGCCCAGGGCGGCGGTGTGCAGCTCTACGGGTTCGGCCCGGCGGCAGGCGAAGTCTAACCCTTGCCGCACGACGCCCAGGTTCAGCGTCGGCACCTCGCCCAAAAACACGAGCGTGAGGTGTGTCGTCGCGGGGTCGGTCCAGCGCACCAGGTCGGCGGGAAGCTTTGCCCTGAGGTCGTCTTGCTGCCGTGCCAGCAGCGTTTTGACCCCGTCCGGCACGCTCGTAGCGATGAACAACCGGCTCATCTTTGGGCACTGACCGTCAGGCGTCCCTCGGCTTGCAGGTAACTCATAATGCCGCGTTTCAGCGCGAAGGCGGGGTTGACGGGGTTTTGCATAAACTTTAAATCGTCCGGGTTGCTGATGTACCCCAACTCCACGATGACCGCGGGCGTGTCGGGCGCGACCGCGTGGCGAAAGCGTTTGCTGTTGAAGGCGTAGTACTCGAGCATACTGCCTGAAACGTTCGCGTCGTCGTCGGGCAGGCCGGCGTAGTAAAAGTAAGCCTCGTCGAGGTGGGCTTTTAAGACGGGCTCAAGGTCGTTGCGCGGCTCGTAAAAGTAAGCGCTCTTGTAGCCGCGCCGCGCTTCGTCGGGACTCGCGTCGGCGTGAATCGACACCACCAGGTCGGCGCGGTAGCCCTCGGGCACGGTGGCCGGCAACAAGTCGACCTCAACACCGTCGAGTTCCAAACTTTCTTTGAGCTGCCGAGCGACGGCCAAGTTGATGTCGACCTCGTTGACGTCGCCCCAGCGGCCCCCGGTGTTGACGCGCAACTTGGCGAGTTCTTCGGGGTGGAGGCCGGCGTCCAAGTGCCCGACCTGTAGCCCGACGCGGACCGGACCGGGCGCGGGCCGCAACACGGCGGCCAAGGTTTCGCCGAGCCCGCCCGCCGCCCGCTGCCAACTGAGCCCGACGAACAGGATGGTAGCGACCACGAGGCCGACCAGCAGCAAGCGTCGCCGCCGTTTGGCGCTCTCAGACGTGTCGAACGACCGTTTCACACCAGCCAGCCTACACGAAACTTTTAGGCGGGGTGCAAAAAGGCGCAACCTCGCCAAGCGTCTTCGGCCTGGTGAGAAAGCTGTAACGGCGGGCTCGAGCAACCGAGGCACGCCGGCTCGAGGGCTGCTCGAAATCTTCGGTCGAAAATCTTACGTCAGGAGTGCGGCCGGGTCGTGACCCAACCGGGCGACCGACGGGCTGGCGTAGGTGACGACGCCGCCCTGAACCACGAACACAAAACCCGGCAGGTGCTCGAGGGCGCGCTGCGTTGGAGCGAGGGGTTGGGCGGGGCCGAATCGTTCATAAGGGGGTCTTTTTACCGAGCCTCAGCCTAGCACGGCAGGGTTTTGGGACTAAATGAAAATTTTCCGGTGCGCCGTCACGGCCCAGGCTTCACACAAGGCGAGTGTGCCGACACAGGTTTAAAGCGAGTACGAGCGAATTTGGCAGAGGTTTGGGGACTCGAGCGAACCGGCGAGGTAACTACAAGTATTGCGGCAGCACCTCGGTCCACAACCCGAACACGCCGATGCCGAGCAGCAGCGCGCCCGAGACGCGGGTGAGGAGTTTGTAGTTTTGGGTCAGCCAGCCCGTCGCGCGGCGCTGCAAGGGCAGCGCGAACAGCGGCAACAGCACGAGCGGCCAACCGAAACCGAGGCCGAAAAAAAGAAAGTAGGCCAAGCCGTCCAGTAGGGACGTGAGGCTGGTCGAGCCCAGCAGCACCCCGCTTAAGAAAAACGGCCCCGTGCAGGGCAGCGTCATCGGGCCGAGCGCCAGGCCGTACAGGTAGGCCGTCAGGTACGGGTTTTTCAACACCGGCGTTTGAAACCCCGCCAAGCGGTTGAACGGGTTGAAGCCCAGCAGCATGGCAAAGCCCAAGCCCACGACCGTGAGATAAATCAGCGGCACCAACCAGGGCAAGATGGAGCCGAACGAACTCTTCAAAACGAACAGCAGCGTCCCGACCGCGACCATCAAGGTCAGGACGCCCCCCAAAACCAGCACGCCGAGCGAACCCGTCGCGCGCTGCGAGCGTTCGCTGCCGGCGCTGCCCGCCAAAAACGCGATGAGACCGGGGTATAGCGGCAGCAAACAGACGTTCGTCAGAATCGAGCTGTTGCCCAACAAGAAGGCCTCGAGCAGTTGCCCCACGTCTTAGTCGGTCGGCGCGAGTTGGGCCAGGAGTTCTTCGGGCGTCTCGAAACCCGTGACCAGGTCGGTCGTCGTGCCGTCGGGCCGGATGATGAAGTGCGGGGTCGAGGGCGGGCTGGTGATGGGGCGGCCGAACTCGGCCACGAGCGCCTGAATAAGTTCCGGCGTCGCTACGGTAAAGGTGAAGTCGAAACCTTCTTTTTGAGCGTACTGCGCCAACGTTTCAACGGGCAGGTTCCCTTCCACGCTCAAGGCCACGAAGACAACTCCGTCGTCGTCCTGAGCGTCCAGCTGGGCCTTGGCCTGGGCGACGTTGTTCAACTGCTTGCGGCAGTTGCTGCACCACGTCGCCATCGGCTCGACGTAGACGGTTTTGCCCTCAAAACCGCCCAGCGTAAACGTTTCGCCGGTCGCTACGTCGGTGAGTTCCAAGCTTTGCCAAGCCGGGCGCTCACCCTGAGCAAGTGCGAGGCCGAGGGTCAAAAGGAGAACGAAGCCGAAAAGTTTCAGGTGGGTCATGGTTGGGTTCCTTTCTGAACTGAGGTATTCAGGTCTCGAGTATGGCGCCAAACCTTCACAGGCGTGTCACGCGGAGGTCGCACCTTTGCGGTGTAAATGACAGTGTAAGTGAGGCTCGAGCGCGCTCGCATCAACTGTTTTACACGCAAAAAGTACCGAGGACCGAGTGAAAAGTCAAAAGTAAAGGCTTCTTCCCTCTGTTGTGAAGGCTCAACCTGCGGCTCGAGCCGCCCCCGAGTAAGCCGCCCTGCGCCGTGCAAGCTCGTCTTGTCGTAAGGTTGCGCTTGTGCAACGAGGCTCAGCATAACCCCGCCCCCCACCCCGCCCGTGCAGCGTAGCCGCGTGGTCGAACGCTCGCCCGTCTACTACGGCTGGATTATCCTGTTCGCCGGAACCCTTGGCCTGGCGCTGACGACGCCGGGCCAAACGGTCGGCGTGTCGGTGTTTTTGGACAAAATCATCGCCGACCTCGGATTATCGCGCGGCCAAGTGTCCCTGATGTACACGCTCGGCACGCTCGCCGCCTCGTTCGCGCTGCCCTTCGTGGGGCGCTTTATCGACCGGCGCGGGCCGCGGCTGGCGGTGGCAATCATCGCGGCGCTGTTCGCGCTCGCTTGTGTGTGGATGGGTTTTGTAAGCAACCTGGTGACGTTGTTCTTCGGGTTTTTGCTCATCCGGGGCTTGGGCCAGGGCTCGCTCAGTCTGGTGAGTTTGTACGTCGTCAACGTTTGGTTCGTGCGGCGGCGCGGGCTGGCGGTCGGGATGACCGGCCTCGGCTTCGCGGTGGCGACGGCGTTTTTTCCGCTGCTTATCGAGGCGCTCATCGCGCAGTTCGGCTGGCGCACGGCCTACATGTTGCTCGGCGGGATGGTCGCCGTGACGATTTTGCCGCTCGGCGCGCTGCTGTTCCGCGGCCACCCGGAGCGCTTCGGTTTGCGGCCCGACAGCGGCCGGGTCACGGTGGCAGACACCCTCACCGAAACCAACCTGTCCCTCGCCGAGGCGCGGCGCACGGCGACGTTTTGGTTGTTCGTGGCGGGGGGCGTGTGCGTGGCGGCGCTCTCGACCGGGCTCGTTTTTCACCACTACTCGATTATGGCGGAGGGCGGTTTGGACCGCCTAGCCGCGGCGACGGTGTTTTTGGCCTTGGGATTCATCGTCGCGGGCGCGAACCTGACGACCGGGGTGCTCGTCGACCGGGTGCCGCCGCGTTTTTTACTGAGCGTGGCGATGGGCGGCATGACGGCGGCGCTCCTCATGGCGACGCACGTTTCGGGGCGGCCCACCCTGTTGCTGTACGGCGCGCTGCTCGGGCTCACCCAGGGCATGAACGGGGCGCTGAGCGCGAGCGTGTTCGCTTACTACTTCGGACGCAAGCACATCGGCAGCATCAAGGGTTTTGTGACGACCATGACGGTTGCGGGCACGGCCTTTGGGCCGTTTTTGTTCGCGCTCGGTTTCGAGCGGGCGGGCGGTTACGCGCCCGTGCTGCTCCTGTCGGCGGCGGTGCCGGTGGTTATCGGCGTCGGGGCGCTGTTTTTGCGGCCGAGAATGGCGGGCTCGAGCTAGGCGTTTTCTTTTGTCTCGAGGCTTCCGCTCCACTTTTCAGTTTGGTGTGACACGTGCTCGCTCTCGCTCGGTCGGGTCAGACTTGACAACGCTCAGAATTTGCAAGATGCTCAGGCCTCAGCTTCTGCGGACCGGACGTAAACTAGCAGCGACGCGCGCACCTCGTCCGGCAGCGGCTTTGGGCGCTGCGCTTTGTAATCGAAATGCACCACGACCGACCTTATCTCGGCCGCCGTTTCGCCCGCGGCGTAAACCTCCTGGTAAAGCGTGACGCTGCTGGTCCCGACCTTGTCGACCCAGGTGGCGACGCTCACCTCGTCCTGAAAGCGAACCTGTTTGCGGAAGTCGATAGCCAAGTGCGCCAGGATGAGCGAACTCACTTCGGTTTGGGTCGCGCGCAAAAACTCGAGCCGCGCCAGTTCTGCATAAACGGCGTAGGCGGTGTTGTTGAGGTGGCCGAGGGCGTCGGTGTCGACAAAGCGGACCTGAACGGGCGTGTGGTGGGTCATCGGGTCAGGGTAGCACTCAGGTCTCGTCTATACCGAGCAGTCCCGCCAACTTTTGCACTTCTTCCGCGTAGTTCGAGGGAAGTGCCGCCAGGACGGCCTGGACAACCCACTCGCCCTCGCTCGCCCCGGCGGCGCGGGCGGCGGTTCGGACCCGCTCGAGCACGTCGGGCGGAAACTCGATGGTGAGCGGCGTCGGTTTCATCCCCGGAGTTTACCCGACATCTTCTTAGATGAACTCAATCTTAAAATTTGTAACGTTTTTGTAAGACGCGGTGGTTTAAGATGAAACATGGACGAGGTCGAACTTTTGTTAGAGGTCAGCGACCGGCACAGCGACCACCTGGTCTACGCGGGCGAGTACCGTCTGCTCGGCGCTGCCAAATCCGCCCTGAAAAACATCTTCGACGACTGGCGTCAGCGCGTCTACCGTTTTGAAAACGACTTAGGCGCGTCAGTGGTGTTTTATCAACCCCTCAGCAAACCCCACATGACCTGGGACCTGGTCGCAGCCAGGTTCGTCGGCGACGACCCCTTCGACTTTCGCTACGCCGACGGGGTGAGTAGCAACTTGCGCTGGCTGGAAGTGCAGCAGTTTTTAGACCGCATCAAGACCGGGCGGCTTTAGCGGTACAGGTTTAGAAGTGCTCGGTCGATGGGGTCAAGCTCGAGCCCCTCACCCGGCCACAGGGCGACGGCCTCAATCTCGTCGTTGGGCGTGAAAGGGATAAGCTCGAGCACTTCACAGCCGAATATCGCCCCCACGATAATGTGATTTTTAGCAGGCTCCTCGACACGAATCCTTCCGAGGAAGCGCACGTTCTCCGCCGTCTGCCCAGACTCTTCAAAAAACTCACGGACAGCTGCCACGCGGGGCGCTTCACCGGGCTCGACAAGCCCGCCGGGAATCTCCCAGCACTTCCGCCAAGCGTTGTAAACGAGCAGAAACTTGTCCTCGTGTTTGGCAATCATCAGCGCCAGAAAAACAGAGTCGAGGTGTGCTTCTTTAACGTGAGTGAACTCGAGCAAGCGGTTGCCCTTGTTGTTGACGACAGGAAAAGCAAGCTCAGACGGCACGCTTGAACGGGTAAATCTCGAAACTTTGCCACACGCCGCCCGTGGTATAGAGGTCGTTTTCAACAAAGGCTCGAGCCTCTTCTTCGCTGGCGGCGTCCAAGAGCATCACCGAGCCCGTCATGTCGCCCTTGCCGTTGAGAAGCGCGCCGCCGAGTTGCACGAAGCCACTCTCGATGGCGGGTTTGATGGCTTCCAGGTGCGCGTCGCGTACTTTGTGACGGCGTTCCAAAGCGCCTTCGTCGGTTCCGTCTTTGGCGATGACGATGTAGAGCACACTAATCTCCTTCTCTGATTTCTTTACCCGTCTTTCCAGATTTGAACAACCTTATAACTCGTTGGGCTTCTTTTTTATTGGTAACAATTCCATCTTTATGCAGTTGATATAGCTGGTTAATGGACACATCATATAGTGTGTCGAGAGGTATTTCCCATTTATCTACATATAAACTGATAACTTTTCTAAATTTCGATACATATGTCTTGTTAATAAAGGATTCGGTGATTCCGTACTCATTTCTGTATCTTTCTATTTCGTCGACAAGATTTTGGTAGTGGTTTAGCAAAGACTGATAAGCTAAGGAATGGTCACCAAAGTTGTACGTTGCTGCCACTGCGAGAGCGAAGAGCTTGTCAAGAACGGTCATGCACCAAACGGCAAGCAAAAGTACCTGTGTCGAGCGTGCGGCAAGTCCAGTCGCGAGAACGCGAGCACTAAAGGGTACAGCGAAGCGAAGAAAGATGAGATACTGAAGTCGTATCAGGAGCGCTCTAGTATGCGTGGGCTGACCAGAACATTCGGCGTGTCCCGCACCACAATAGCGAAATGGCTCAAAAAAAGCCGCGACGACACCGCCGCTTAGCGCCACACTGGTTACGCCCGAGAACCCTGAAGCGGTGCAACTCGAACTCGACGAGATGTGGTCATTTGTTCGATGTAGACGTAACAAACGGTGGGCCTGGATAGCGCTTTGTAAGCAGACACGCCAGGTGGTCGCTTGTGTTGTAGGTGGACGTGGCATTGCTACTTGTCAAAAACTTTGGCGTAACATCCCAGATGCTTATAAACAAGGCACGGTGTTTAGTGACTTCTGGGAAGCTTATCAGGCCGTCGTTCCCGATGAACAGCATCAAGCTGTTGGTAAAGACTCAGGGCTTACAGCACACGTCGAGCGCTTTAACAATACTATCCGCCAACGCCTAGCGCGCTTTGTCAGAAAGACCTTATCCTTCTCCAAGTCCGAACACATGCACCTCATTTGCTTGCATCTGTTCTTGGTCCGCTACAATCTTGAGCGTGCTGCTGTCAGTTGATGGTGGGCCACTACCAAGATTTTGAACTACCCCTCCACCATTAGCTATATCAACAGCTTTACGGCCAATCTCATAGTTGATCTTATTCCCCCGCACGTAACGAACAGCTATCTCTTCCCACTCTTCCCTTGAAAGATAATTGCCTTCCCAATCAGATTCAGCAATTGTTCTTTTAGCTCGTAGAGCCTCAAGGACTTCTTGGTCTGGTTGGGAAATTTTTAACTCAGACGTTTTTTGCAGCTCTTCTTTTACAACCTTTCTAACTGAGTCTTCAATCACTTGTTTTAAGTAAGCCTCAATCATAACTTCTCCTTAATTGTTTCTTACAAAAAACATGTTTTTTGTAAGAAACTTTAATATAGCTTTGCTAGTTTGTCAACTTGATACAACCACACTCAAATCCATTGACAACAACTTCTATTTCTGCTATCTTTTTACAGGCATAAATCTGCGCCTGGTCATATCAGATTTTTGGCGCATAACGTAAACAAACCCAAAGGAGAACCCAATGGCAAAAGCAGTCGGAATCGACTTAGGCACGACCAACAGCGTCATCGCCGTGATGGAAGGCGGTGAGCCGACCGTCTTGGTGAACACCGAGGGCAACCGGACGACGCCGTCGGTGGTGGCGTTCAAAGACGGCAACCGCATGGTCGGCCAGGTGGCGAAGCGTCAAGCGGTGCTGAACGCGCAGAATACCTTGTTCGAGGTCAAGCGCTACATCGGCCGCACCTGGGACGAAGTGAAAGAAGAAGCCGAGCGCTCGCCCTACGAAGTGGTGCGCGGCGACGACGGCGGCGTCCGTTTCGTCGCGGGCGGCAAAAAGTACACCCCGGAAGAGGTGTCCGCGATGGTGCTGCAAAAGCTCGTCGAGGACGCCAGCGCGACCTTGGGCGAGAAAATTACCAAGGCCGTCATCACCGTGCCCGCCTACTTCAACAACTCGCAGCGCGAGGCGACGCAGAACGCCGGTAAGATTGCCGGGTTGGAAGTTCTGCGAATTGTCAACGAGCCCACCGCGGCGGCGCTGGCTTACGGCTTGGAGAAAAAAGGCAACGAAACCGTGCTGGTTTTCGACCTGGGCGGCGGCACCTTCGACGTGTCGGTCTTGGAAGTCGGCGACGGTGTCTTCGAGGTGCGTTCGACCTCGGGCGACACCCACTTGGGCGGCTCGGATTTCGACTACGCGGTCGTGAACTGGCTCGCCGACGACTTTCAAAAGGAATACAACGTCGACTTGCGCAAAGACAAGCAAGCCCTGCAGCGTTTAATCGAAGCGGCCGAAAAAGCCAAAATTGAACTCTCCGGAATTCCCGAGACGACCATCAGCCTGCCGTTTATCGCGATGGACCCCGGCTCGAACGCGCCGCTGTACTTGGAGAAAAAACTCACCCGTAGCAAGTTTGAAGACATCATCCGGCCCCTTTTAAACCGCATCAAAGGCCCAGTCGAGCAGGCGCTCAAGGACGCCAAGGTATCCAAGACCGACATCGACGAGGTCATTCTGGTGGGCGGCTCGACTCGAGTCCCCGCGGTGAAAAACATCGTTAAGGACGTCCTCGGCAAGGAGCCGAACCAGTCGGTCAACCCTGACGAGGTCGTGGCGCTCGGTGCCGCGGTGCAAGCGGGCGTGCTGACCGGCGACGTAGACGACATCGTCCTCCTGGACGTGACGCCGCTGAGTTTGGGCGTCGAAACCAAGGGCGGCGTGTTCACCAAGCTCATCGACCGCAACACCACCGTGCCGGTCCGCAAGAGCGAGACCTTTACGACCGCCGAGAGCAACCAGACCGGCGTCGAGGTTCACGTGCTGCAGGGCGAGCGGTCGATGGCGAACGACAACAAGTCTTTGGGCCGCTTCAAGCTCGACGGCATTCCGCCGATGCCCGCGGGGATGCCGCAGGTCGAAATCACCTATGACATCGACGCCAACGGCGTGCTCCACGTGACGGCCAAGGAAAAGTCCACCGGCAAAGAGGCCAACATCACCATCCAGAACACCACCACTTTGGGTGAGGACGAGGTCGAGCGCATGGTGCAGGACGCGCAGAAAAACGCTGACGCCGACCGCAAAGCCAAAGAGATGGCTGAAGCGCGCAACGGGCTCGATACCCTGCGTTCGCAAGCGCAGCAAGTCGTCAACGAGAATGAAGGGGCTCCCGCCGAAGCCAAGCAGCCGGTGATGGACGCGGTAAACGCGGCTGAAAAAGCCCTCAACGACGGCAGCACCACCAAAGAGCGCTTCGAAGAACTCGGCCAGGAACTCGCCGACAAGCTGCAAGCGTTCCAGCAAGCGCAAGCCCAACAAGCCGCCGCCGGTGCCGACCCCGAAGCCAACGTCGCCGCGAGTCCCGACGGTGTCGGCGAGGACGAAGACGTCATCGACGCCGACTTCAAACCGGCAGGTTAACCGATGAGCGACAGCGTCGAAGACATGAACCCTACTGCAGCACCCGATGAAGGGGTGGAGCAAACCTCCACTCCCGACGGGGACGAGACCGAGATTTTGCGAAGTGAACTCGTCAAGGCGCACGCGCACGCGACCGACCTGCAAACGCAAGCTGACGATTTTAAGAACAAGTGGCTGCGCTCGAGGGCCGAGATGGACAACTACCGCCGCCGCGCCGCGCAAGACGTCGACCGCGCGCGTGAAGCCGGGATGGACAGCGCGCTCCTCACGGTGATGTCGGTGTACGACGACCTGGGCCGCGCGCTCACCGCCGCCGACGGGGCCGACCCGAGCAAAATCGTCCCCGGCATCCGGGCGGTGCGCGACTCGTTGGAGCGCAACTTAGACACCCTCGGACTTAAAAAGGTCGGCAAGGTCGGCGAAGCGTTCGACCCCGACGTTCACGAGGCGCTGACCGCGATGCCGACCGACAACCCCGAACAGGCGGGCAAAATCGCCGACGTGTTCGAGGTCGGGTTTACCAAGGGCGAGCGCCTGGTGCGGCCCGCTCGAGTTGTCGTCTACCAATGAAAAGCTAGACGGGAGGTGAAGCGTGGCTGCTTACAAAGACTATTACGACGTTTTGGGCGTACCTAAAACGGCCAGCCAGAAAGAAATCCGCGCGGCGTTCCGCAAGAAAGCGGCCAAGCTCCACCCCGACCGCAACCCGGACGACGCCACCGCCGAAGAAAAGTTCAAAGAGGTCAACGAGGCCTACACCGTCTTGTCGGACGAGGAAAAACGCAAGTTTTACGACCAGTTCGGCACCGAAGGCGGCCGGCCGCCCTTCAACCCGGGTACGGGTGGGGGCGGCGGCTACACAAACGTCAACCCCGAAGACTTCGCGAACTTCAGCGATTTTTTCCAGGGTTTGTTCGGTGGAGGTGGCTTCAACACGGGCGGCTTTACGACGGGCTACAGCACACGCGGCGGCGACCCGTTTGCCGACTTTCGAGCCCAGGAACGGCGGCAACCGCGGCTGCAAAATGCCGAGGCGACGCTCGAGATAGACCTTTTCACGGCCTACCGTGGGGGTGCGACTACTATTTCTATCAACGACCGCCGCATCGACGTGACCATTCCCAAAGGCACCCGTGACGGCGCGAAGTTGCGCCTCAAGGGTCAAGCGCCGGGCGGGGGCGACCTTTACTTGATTGTCAAGCTCGAGGCCCATCCGGTGTTCAAGCTCGAGGGCGACCAGGTGCGCGTGACCGTGGACGCGCCCGACTACAAGGCCGTGTTGGGCGGCACCGTGCGCGTGCCGACGCTCGACGGCGACGTGGAAATGACGCTGCCCGAGGGCAGCCAAACCGGGCGTGTGCTGCGTTTGCGCGGCCAGGGCTGGCCGAAGCGCGACGGCACGCGCGGCGACGAACTCGCGTCGGTGCGCGTCGTCATTCCGGTTGCGCCGAGTGAGGCGCAACGTGAGCTGTACGAACAGCTCCGGCGAGCCTCCGAAGCCGAGGTTACGGCGGCGGATTGAACAAGGTACAAAAACGAAGTAGCACACGACGACCGGCTCTACAGGCCGGTCTTTTGTCGCTACGTCCCTCAAAGCTCCACGCCGTTTTGTTGACGCCCTCGGTGACATTGTGTAAATTGATACAACCTTTGCGAATTCTGAACCTCACAAAGGCAAGTTGATACCGGCTGCTGCATAGGTCTTCGTTGGGGGTGCGTGTCGGGCTGAAACAACCGAGCGCGACGGGGTTGTACGAGAACACACAGGAAAGAGGCGAACATGACGAAAAAAGCGCGTGTCCCTTTGCTCGAGACTCTAACTTCCCGTAGACAGTTTTTGAAATACAGCCTAGCGACCGGCAGCGCCGCCTGGGCCGCCTCGCACTTGAGCCTGGCAAGCGCTCAAAGCGGCGGCACAATGGTCTGGCTCGGCCATCAAGAGGTCGCCGGGCTCGGCCCCGACGACACCGGCCCGACCGTGCAGGCGGTCGTCATCTACAACATCTTGAACCCGCTGTTTCACGTCGATTACCTCACCGAACTCAGACCCATCCTGGCCGAGTCCTACGAAGTCGCTGAGGACGGCCTGACCTACACCTTCAAGCTGCGCGACGGCGTCAAGTTTCACGACGGCACCACGCTCACCGCGGCGGACGTGAAGTACACCTATGACTACTACCGCGACCCGGAAAACGCGACCTCCATCGCCAACGACTTCTTAAACGTCGAATCGGTCGAAGCGCCGGACGACCTCACTGTAGTCGTCAACATGTCCGACGTGAACGCGGCCTTTCTGACGAGCGGCGCGGAAACGCCCATCGTCCCCGCCGCCTACCACGCCGAAGTGGGCGAGGAAACGTTCCGCACCCAGCCCATCGGCACCGGCGCGTTCAAGCTGCGCGAGTGGCGCGCGGCCGAGTTTACCGAGATGGAGGCGTTCGAGGACCACTTTCGCGGTCGACCCAACTATGACGTGCTCAGGCTCGAGGTCGTCCCCGAAGCCTCGGTGCGCTACATCGCGCTGCAAACGGGCGAGGCACAGTCCTCGGTGTGGCCCCTGTTGGTCGAGGACAGCCTCGCCTTCGAGGGTGACCCGAACTTCCGCGTGATGCGCACGCTTGCCAACTCGGTTAAGCACTTTCCGCTGAACAACCAACTGCCGCAACTGAGTGACAAGCGCGTCCGCCAAGCGCTGATGCACGCGCTCGACCGGCAGCGCATTATCGACGACCTCTGGAACGGCACCGCGCAAATCGCGCACTCGAACCTGAGTCCCAAAAACGTCTTTTACTACAACCCGAACCTCAAACAGTACGAATACGACCCCGAGACGGCTCAGACGATGCTTGACGAGGCGGGTTGGACTGTGGGCGCGGACGGTGTCCGTGAAAAAGACGGCGTCAAGCTCTCGTTCACCACCACCACCATCACGGGCGACCAGGCGCGGCGGCCCATCGCGGAGTTGGCCCAACAGATGCTGCGCGAGGTCGGCGTCGACATGCAACTTGCCGAAGCGCCGGTCGCCTCGATTTTGGAGGGCCTGACCCAGGGGACTTTGGAGTCGGGGTTATTCAACTGGACCTACGGCAGTACGCCCGAGCCCGACCCGTCGGCGACGCTCCGTTCGGACGGCGGCAACAACTTCAACAACTTCCGCAGCGAGGAGATGGACCGCCTTATCGACCAGGGGCTCGCCACCGTCGACCCCGAGGAGCGCCAGGCAATTTACTACCAGATTCAAGAAATTTTCGTCGAGGAGGTGCCTGCCCTGTACCTCCAGTTCGACGAGTGGATCAACGTCTGGAACGTGGGCGAGGTTGCCGGTCTACCCGAAACCGTGCTGAGTGGCGACCCGGTTTACTACATCGACAACTACGAATTTACGCTTGAATAAGCTGGCTGTAATGAAGGTGGGGGGCTCGAGCCAAGCTCGAGCCCCCTCAAAAGGCAGCTCATGTCCGGCTACCTGACCTTCCGCCTGCTCCGCGGCGCGCTCGTCATCGTTTTAATCAGCGTCATGACTTTCGTCATCATGCGGCTTATGCCGGGCGACCCGGTCTACTTGCTGCTCGGTGAGGGGCAGGTGCAAATCACCGAAGCGCAAATCGCGGCAATTCGGCAAAAGTGGGGCCTCGACCTGCCCTACTACCAGCAGTATTTCGTCTGGGCCGGAAACTTGTTGCGCGGCGACTTCGGCACCTCGCTTATTCGCTCGGGCGTGCCGGTGCGGCAGATTATTTTCGAGGCGATGCCGGTCACGGCGCTCCTCAACTTTTACGCGCTCGGCCTGGCGCTGCTGGTCGCGGTGCCGCTCGGCATCGCCTCGGCGACGCGGCGCAACAGCCCGGTCGACTACGCGACCTCGGTGGGTTCGGCCCTCGGCATCGCCACGCCCAACTTCTGGCTCGGACTCATGCTCATCGTACTGTTCGCGCTGTACGTGCCGCGCTGGTTCGGGGAGATTCCCTTGATTGGGCGCATCCCGCCGTTCGGAGTGCGGAGCTGGCAGGGGTATATTTTGCCGGTCCTGGTTTTGGCTGCCGAGCAGATGGCGGTGTTGGTGCGCATTATGCGGAGTGCGGTCTTGGAAGTTTTGCCGCAAGACTTCGTGCGCACGGCGCGGGGCAAGGGCTTACCGCGCAGGCGTGTCGTTTGGCGGCACGTCGTTTCCAACGCGCTGTTGCCGGTCATCACCGTCATTGGCTTTCGCATCGCTTTTCTGCTGTCCGGGACCATCATCATCGAAACTGTGTTCGCCGTGCCGGGCATCGGGCGGCTGTTTACCGACTCGGTGATGCGGCTGGACTACCAGGTGGTGCAGTCGCTGGTCGTCGTGTTCGCCGTGCTAGTGGTGGTCGTCAACCTGCTCACCGACCTCGTCTACGCGCTGGTCGACCCGCGCATCCGTATCGCTTAGGCGCGCCGTGGCTATCCCTCGAGCCGACCCCATCACGCCCGCCGCGAAACCCGAGAGGCGCAGCGGGGGCAGCCGCGCCTGGAAGCGCTTCGCCGCCAACCGGATGGCGCTCGTCGGACTCGTTATTTTCGTCGGGCTCTGCCTGGTCGCTGTCTTCGCGCCGCTGCTCACGCCCTACCACCCGACGCAAGATATTTTCCGCGGGATGCGCGGCGTCGCCCCGAGTTGGGAACACCCGCTCGGCTTCGACCACTTGGGGCGCGACCTGCTCTCGCGGATTTTGTACGGGTCCAGGGTCGCGCTTTTAGTGGGCCTCAGCGCCTCGGTCATCGCGGTCGTCATCGGCGTGACCGTCGGCGCGGTGGCGGGGTACTTCGGCGGTTGGGTGGACGAGGTGCTGTCCTTAATCATCGACACGCTCATGGCGTTTCCGCTCATCGCCCTTCTCATCGTGCTGGCCGCCGTCATCGGTCCTAGCCTCGGCACCACCATCATTGTGATAGGCGCGACCGTGTGGGCGCGCTACGCCCGCGTGGTGCGCGCCGAGGTGATGAGCCTGCGCCAACGCGACTACGTGGTGGCGGCTCGAGCGCTCGGCTCTCGCGACGGCCGCGTCATCTGGAAACACGTGATTCCGAATGTGCTCGGTTCGGTTATCGTTTTAGCCTCGCTGCAAATCGGCAGCATCATCATTCTGGAGTCGTCGTTGTCCTTTTTGGGCTTAGGCGTGCGCCCGCCGACGCCGACCTGGGGCGGCATTTTGGCCGATGGCCGCGCTTTTATCCTGCGCTATCCGCACATCGCGATTTTTCCGGGTTTGATGATTGTGATTACGGTGCTGGCGTTCAACTTTATCGGCGACGGCTTGCGCGACGCGCTCGACCCACACGAGAAAGACTGATATTTTTACGAGTTAGCGAAGTCATAGAAAATGTGCTGGGAAGCGTGAAGAATGCAGGAGGAAGAATAGAGGAGATTTGTTCTCTCGCCTGAGTTTTTTTGAGGGGCTCGAGGGAGGACAGAGTTTATGAATTTGGTGACCGTGTGAACCGGAGACAGATAACTGTCGTGATGCTGCTGCTTTCCAAGCCTATCAACGTTGGACTCGTGAGCGACGTGCTGGTGCAGGCGCAGAACGCATCACAAGAAGACGATGTGGTTATTGAAGAAATTATCGGCTCGGAGGGAGGCAATTTGGGCAAAAAACTGTACAAGGATACTTCAGACAGGTTGTTGTCAAGTGGTTATGCAACAGCCGTTATTCGAGAAGGAGCTTTGAAGAGTGAGGCACTCGTTGAGTTCACTATTTTGCCGGAGAACACCACAGCTTATCCAGATGCCGTTTTTCTCCAGAGCCTATATCCAACTGATAAGCTCGACTACATCGGCCCTTTAGTGATGCTTGAACTCCCTTCCGCATCCCTCAACTTAAACTCAGCTGATGACCAACTCCTTTTCGGAATTGTGTCTTCTTTTTACGAAGGCGCACTTGACAGAGTTCAGAAGCGGGATATTCGTTTAGAAGTTCGTATAGACCTTAAAAATGGAGACATTGCTTTCCACACTCTGCGCTTCGGCTACGTGGGCGAGGCTCCCATCTGGAGTGAATTTTTGAAAGCCAGTTACGGTGACGACTTACCTGAAACCGTAAAAGTCAGCGTTCAAGCGGTGGACATCAGTCGCGCCCTGCTGAATCCCGACGATTATTTGGGGCCGTAGAACAATCGTAAAGTTTCGAGCCTCTAAACATCCGGTCCTGCGGAAACGGGGTCGTCCGCAGGGGCCAGGGTGAACGCTTCTTTCAGACCTGCCTGCGCAGTCTCGAGCGCCTCGAGCGGCGCATAGTCCAGCGCCAGCACGCCCCGGTAAGCGCGCGTCGCGGCGTCGCGGCGGTCTGCCAAGTCGTAGAGTTGGCCCAAGCGCGCAAGCAGGTAGCCGGGTAGGTAGTAAGGCTGCGAAAAGTCGCCACGGCTGGCATTTTCTAAAACGTCTAACGCTTCCAAAAAGTGGCTGTTCGCGGTGAGCAGGTTCGCCTCGTGGTAGCGGGCCTCTGTCGCCTTCACCTCGCGCAGCTTGGCGAGCAGCGGTCCGGGCTCGGGAACATCGACGCGGAACGCGAAGTCGAGCAGGCTGCGCTCACGCGTCTCCTCGGTCGGCTCGGGTGATACAGGTTCTAAGAGTTCAGCTTTGTTCTCCAAAAAGTCTTGCAAAAACGGCACATGGTCCACGCTGGCGAGGACGGCGACGCGCTCGAAGGGTAGAGCTAAAATCTCCTCAGCCATCTTCTTTACACGCTCTCTCAACCAGTCGGTGCCGGGGCCGTCTTGAAGCGTTTCTTCTTGAAACGTCTGGTGCTCGAGCAACAGGGGCACGACCTCTTGCCGGATACGTTTCAGGGTGAGGGGTTGTTCGAGGAGCGCGTTCAGCGGCCTCAGTTTCGTGTCTACGCGCTGCACGGCTTCACGAAGTTTTGGATACTGCGCGGCGTAGCGGCGAAAGTCGTCCAGGGCGGCAGGGTCGGGGCTGGGCACGTGAACGCCGTAAACCGGAATGTCCCGCCGCCGCGCCCAGGGTATGACGGTGTGGGGCAGCACGATTTCGGGCGTGTCTTGCCAGCGGGGCGTGTCCAGGGCGCCGGGCGCTAAAGCGGTGGCCGCTATAGCTTCGGGCTGAAAAGCCGCCACCGCGTCGCGCACACTCACCGCGTTGTAAAGCGGATAGCGCAGGTGAAAGGGACCCATGAGCGGGATGAGGGTAAGTTGCATAGGTCAGTATGGCGCGTTCAGCGGGTGGCGACCAGGCACACCGAAACAATCGGGCTTAGGTGAGCATGACTTTTTTCCGACTCGAGGGTGTTGCAACGCCGTCTTTGAAGTTTCGGTGCAACCTCTTGACGAATAGCGTATATCGGGCTATACTATCTTTTATCAGCGCTTACCAGGCGCTTCTTTTTTTGTCTTAAACTTTTTTCGACAAAGCCGAGCGGCTCGAGGATTTTTCCTTGGGCCGCTTGTTTTTGAGCTTGGCGCACGCTGAGGGGCTCGAGCGCTTTTTGCCTCAGCCATGCGGTAAGAAATCTTTGACAAAGCGCGCGGTGTAGTCTGCCAGCAAAGTTTCCACCTTTTCGAAACTCTCCGAGCCGACGATCAGGCTCGCAAACTCGGCTGAGCGGGGCCGAAAAACGATTTCTGGCTCGGTGTAGTGCGCGGTGTCGGCGAATGGAAGCTGGGACGGACAGGCGATGAGCCCGGCGTAGTCGTCGCGGAGCGGGGGCAGGCTGTACGCTTCGTCCTTGGCATGGGCGAGTTCCAGGCGCGCCGCCTCCCGCCAGGGCTCGAGCCCGGTCGCCGCTTCGACGAGCCACTCGATGTTGCCGCCGCCGACCCGGGCCGCCGTTTCCAAAAAGTAAAACTGCCCGTCTTCAGCGCGAATGAACTCGCTGTGGCTGGGGCCGTAGTCGCGGTTGAAACTTTTCAAAAGGTCGTTCGTCAGACGGGTGAGCACCTGCGTGTCGGGGTGAGCGCGGGGCAGGACTCGAGTGGTAAAAATACCGCGCCCCTGCAACACGGCCAGGGGCGGCGCGCCGTACTTGCTCACGAGTGAGAAGACTGTTTCACCCTGCCAACTGAGCGTGTCCACGTGGTAAACGTCGCCGGGCACGAAACTTTCCAACAGGTAGTAAGACCTCCGGTCGCCGAGCGTGTCGAGCAGCCGCCACAGGCTTTCCGCGTCGTAGAGTTTGTGGATGCCTTCCGAACCGGCCAGGGTACGCGGTTTAAACACCCAGGGCGGTGGCACGTTGCGCACGAAGTCACGCAAGTCGTCGTAGTTGAAAATGCCGGTAAAGTCCGGCACCGGCAAACTCCGCTCCTGCGCGCGCACCCGCATGGCGAGCTTGTCGCGGAACAGCCGCGCCGCCGAATCGCCCAGGCCACTTATGCGCAAGTGCTCGCGCAGCGCGGCGGCGGTCTCCACGTCGTAGTCGTCCAGACCCACGATTCGGTCGATGTGGCGGTCTCGAGCCAGGTAGCTCACTGCGTACGTGATGTCGGGCTGGGCACGAACGCTTCTCATCGTAAAGTGCTCGTCGATGCTGGTCCAGGGCCAGGGTTCGTTCACGAGCTTGTCGTCCATCACCACGACGACGCGGCAACCCTGACGGTGGCACTCTTCTAAAAACGGCACGCCTTTGAGTTCGCTGGCGAGGGCCAAGACGGTAAGCGGTCGAGAAGCCATAAAGGGTATTGTAACGGCACGGCGCGCGCCGTGAACGTTGGACTCTGCTGAACTTTGCGCTGTTGAGCTTTGCGCTGTCAAACTTTGTGCAGTTAAACTCCGCTTAGCCAGCCCGAGGGAGCACCCATGCAGTTTTATACCGTCAACGGACAGTTGCTGCCCGCCGCCCAAGCCCACTTACACGTGAGCGACCTCGGGCTGTTGCGCGGCTACGCGGTGTTCGACTATTTCCGCGTTCTGGGTTTTACGCCGCTGTTTATCGAGGATTACTTGGCGCGCTTCGAGCGCTCGGCGCGCTGTTTGAACTTGGAGTTGCCTGTAAAACCCGCGGAGTTGCAACGTCAAGTCGACAACCTCGTCCGCGCCAACTCCGTTCCCGACGCGGGCGTGCAGCTACTGTTGACCGGCGGCTACACGCCGGACGGTTTTACCCCGACCGAGCCTAATTTGCTCGTGCTCGAGCGCCCTCTCAACCCGCTCGAGCCCGCTCTTTACGAGCGCGGCGCAAAACTCATCACGCACGAGTACCGCCGCGACATTCCCGCCGCCAAGACGACGAACTACGCGGTCGCTATCCAACTGCTGCCGCGCCAGCGGGCGGCGGGCGCGGTCGACGTGCTCTACCACCGGGACGGCGTCGTCACCGAAACGGCGCGCTCGAACGTGTTCGTCGTGCGCGACGGCGTGGTCATAACGCCGGGAGAAAACATTTTGCCAGGCGTGACGCGCAAGCAAGTTTTAGAACTCGCGCGGCGACACTACGAAACCCGCGAGACCGAGGTCGGCCTGCAGGACGTGCTGAACGCCGAAGAAGTGTTCATCACCAGCACGCTCAAGGGTGTGCTGCCCATCGTCTTGGTCGAGGGCCGTCCTATCGGCAGCGGCACCCCCGGCCCAGTCGCGCAGCACCTGGGCAAATTGTTCGAGGCGCACGTCGAAGCCTACTTGTCCGTCGCTTCACGCTGACGCCTTCAACTCGAGCCTCGTTGTAAAAAACTTAGTAGGCTTTGGCAAAAATCACCCGCCGCGGGTAGGCGCTCTCTTCGCCGCAGCGCACGCATAGTCCGTCGGCGGCGGGGCCTTCGAAGGGGATGCAGCGCGGCGTCGCCTTAGTGTCGTTTTGAATGGCCGCCTCGCACTCGGGGCGGCCACAGTGGTTGACGTAGAGCCAGTTGCCTTCGATTTTGTCCTTAAAGGTGTCGTAGTCGTCCACAGCTAAGCTGTGCGCCTCGCGGAACTCCAGGGCGCGTTCAAACAGCGCGTCGTGAAAAGCGTTCAGCTCGGCCAGCACGCGCGTCGCGGCCTCGGCCAGGGGCAACTCTTCCTTGCCGTCCTTGAGCCGGTTCGACATCACCACGACGCCTTTTTCCAGGTCTTTGGGACCCAGCTCGAGCCTGACCGGCACGCCCTTTTGCTCCCACTCATTAAACTTGAAGCCAGGGCTCATACCCTCGCGAGCGTCGACTTTGACACGCACGCCCGCGTCTTTCAGGGCTGCGGCAATTTTGTCGGTTTCGGCCATAACGGTTGCCCTCGAGGCCTCGTCGTCGCGGCGGTAAATTGGCACGATGACCGTTTGTTGTGGGGCCAGGCGCGGCGGCATGATAAGGCCCTTGTCGTCGCCGTGGGTCATGATAATCGCGCCGATAAAGCGCGTGGACAAGCCCCAACTCGTCGTGTGGGCAAAGGCTTGCTCGTTGTTCTCGTCGTTGAACGAGATGTTGAACGCCTCGGCAAAGTTCGTGCCCATGTAGTGGCTCGTACCCGATTGGAGCGCCTTGGTGTCGCGCATCATCGCCTCGATGGTATAAGTGATAAGCGCCCCCGCGAAGCGCTCGCCCGCGGTTTTTTCGCCCTTGACGACCGGCACCGCGCCGAAGTTTTCGGCGAAGTCAGCGTAGATGTCGACCATTTGCGTCGTTTCGGCCTTGGCCTCGTCGGCGGTCGCGTGGGCGGTGTGGCCCTCTTGCCACAAAAACTCGGTGGTGCGCAAAAAGGGCCGGGTGCGCAGTTCCCACCGCAGCACGTTGCACCATTGGTTGTACAGAAGCGGCAGGTCGCGGTAGCTCTGGACCCACTTGCTGTACATCTCGCCGATGATGGTTTCGCTGGTCGGGCGAATCGCCAACGGCTCCTCCAACTCCTTGCCGCCCGCGTGCGTGACCACTGCGAGTTCGGGTGAGAAGCCCTCGACGTGGTTCTTCTCGCGTTCGAAAAAGTGCATCGGGATGAGGAGGGGAAAATAGAGGTTTTCGTGGCCGGTATCCTTGAACATCCGGTCGAGATTGCTCTGGATGTTTTCCCAGAGCGCGTAGCCGTACGGTTTGATGACCATGCTGCCGCGCACCGGGGACAGGTCGGCAAGGTCGGCCTGGTAGACGATTTCGTTGTACCAGGCGCTGAAGTTTTCGCTTTGCGGGGTGAGTCCTTTTTTCGCCATAACTTAACAAGCCTAGCAGAGAAATGACGAGTCGAAGCGTTTCCCGCTCGAGCCGTTTGCTACAATGCCGGTATGGACGTCTCAAAAGCTTGGTACCGGGTCAGCCTGGAAGACTATCTCGAGGGCGAGAAAGACGCCCCCGTCAGGCATGAGTATGTGGATGGCGAGGTCTTTGCGATGGCGGGGGGCAGCCGTGTGCACAACACCGTCTCTGGCAACGTCCACACCGCGCTCAATTTGGCAGCGAGGCGCTCGAATTGCCGAGCTTACATCAATGACATGAAAGTCTCAATTGACGAAAACATCTTTTATTATCCCGATGTTGTATTCGATTGCGAGGACGGTTCCGACGATTACTATGTCACTAAACCCTGTGTCATCGTCGAAGTCATCAGCCCCTCAACTGTACGCACCGACATGAACGAAAAGCGTTACGCCTACTTAACTTTGCCGAGCCTGCAGCTCTACCTGCTCGTTGACAGCCGCAAACAGTTCGTGCTCGGCTACTACCGAACCAAAAAGGGCTGGGAAGAACGGCACTTCGACGAGGGCGAAACGGTGCCCGTTCCTTGCGCCGACTTAGAGCTGACGTTTGAAGACATTTATATCCAAACGCCCTACCTCTGAACGTTTTCCCCACCCTGGGCACGGTTCCCAGGGACGCTCAGGGCTGCGCGGCTTTCTCTTTTTGCGCGAGCATCAAGCCCTGCGGGTTTGAAACCGCGTGCCGGGCGGCGGCCCAGGTTTTTTTGAGGTCGGCACCCTCCTCGTCCAAACTGCTTGCCGAGACCGAGGCGTAGTATTCGACCTCGTCGGCTTTGGCTTTGAGGAGTTGGTTGAGCACCGCGTGGAGCGAGTCGCGCACCGCCAAACCCTCTTTGAGCATGTCTTGCGCTTCCAACAGCCGCGTCACGAGTTCGTCATGGCTCATCGAAAGCAGTTGGTCTTTCGTTCGCTGCATTCTTGTACCTCTCCGGGCGCGCTATCCCGAACCCACTTTAACGCGTTTGCTGATGCCGTGTATGCTTGAAGGCATGGACCCGACCCGTTTGTCCGTGCTCGAGCTTGGCGCAGCCTACCGCGCCAAAGAGTTAAGTCCCGTCGAGGTTACGGAGAGCTACCTGAGCAAGCTCGAGGCGGGCGACGTGTACCGGGTCGTGACGGGCGAACGGGCCCGCGCGCAAGCTGCTCGAGCCGAGCGCTTGTTCGCTCGAGGCGCGGCCCTGGGGCCGCTGCAAGGCGTACCCGTCGCCCTAAAAGACCTTATCGACACCGTCGGCGAGGTCACGGCGGCAGGCTCGAAAGTTTTAGCCGAGGGCGCAGCCGCCACAGAAGACGCGCCCGTCGCCGCCCGACTCGACGCGGCGGGCGCGGTTTTTTTGGGCAAAACCAACATGACCGAGCTTGCCTTTTCGGGCCTCGGGCTCAACCCGCACTTCGGGACGCCTCCCAACGCGCTGGTCCCCGCGCGGGTTCCGGGGGGGTCGTCGTCGGGCTCGGCGGTGGCGGTCGCGCGCGGTTTGGCTTGCGCGGCGGTGGGCTCGGACACGGGTGGCTCGGTGCGGATTCCGGCGGCGTTCAACGGTTTGGTCGGCCTCAAAACGACCGACGGAGCTATTCCCAGCGACGGCTGCACCGCGCTCTCGACCACGCTCGACACGCTCGGCCCACTGACGCGCAACGTCGACGACGCTTGGGCGCTGTGGTTGGCGCTCGCCGCCAAGCCGTATAAAAAGCTCGAGCCCAAGCTGCCCGCCACCCTCAAGCTGCTGGTTCCGACGAACGTGGTGCTCGAGGAAGCGGACACCGAAGTGCTCGAGGCTTTCGAAAAAGCGCTCACAACTTTTGAAACTCAGGGCCACACGCTCGAGCGGCGTACCGTGCCCGAACTGCAAACCATCCGCGACCTTTACGTCCGCTACGGCAGCTTTGCGAGCCACGAATCGTTTGCGCTCTACGAGGACGTGCTGACGCGGCGCGGCAATGACATAGACCCGCGGGTGGCGCGGCGGATTCTCGAGTACAAGACGCGCCCGGCCAGCGACTACTTGCGCCTCGTGTACGCGCGGCGCGACCTGGTGCGCGCTTTCTGGGAGCGTTACCGCCCTTACGACGCCGTCCTCGCGCCGACCGTCGCCATTCTGCCGCCGCGCACCGACGCGCTCGTCGAAGACGGCGCTTACTTCGCGGCGAACAGCCTCGTTTTGCGCAACACCATGCTCTTCAACTTTTTGAGCGGCGCGGCCGTGAGCGTCCCCTGCGCGAGTACACCCGAAGGGCTGTCGGTCGGGTTGATGGTGGCGACCGCGCCGCATACGGAGGCCTTGGCCCTTGGCGTCGCCGCGCTCGTCCAACCAGGGAAAGCGCAAAAACACTCGGTCGAGTAAACACACACGCAGCACGGGTTTAGGTAGTTTCGAACATCGTCCAAAAGGCTTGTAGCTACGCCGCACTCGAGGCACTGTCGAACGTACCCATTGCCGCGCCCCGCCGTCCATACTGCAGCGCTTCATCTTCCAAAGACCCGTAGCGGAGCGCAGCGATGTCCTGAAAATAGCTTTGGTAGATGACCCAAGGCCTCGACTCGCCCTGCTTGGGCAACAGGTGTTCCGAGCGCCGGATGTAGCCCGAAGTCAGGTTGACGGCGGGCCGCGTCTGCAGGTCACCGCTCGGCGCTCGAGGGGTGCAGCTGTCGTAGCCTTGGGCGTCCATGTAACTTAGCAGACGACACACGAACTTGGAAATCAGCTCGCACTTGAGCGTCCAAGAGGCGTTCGTGTAGCCCACGGCCGAGGCGAAGTTCGGGAGGCCGCTGTACAGCGCCCCCTTGTAAGAAAGGCACTTGGACACCTCCACAGGTTTACCGTCCACAGAAAGCTGTGCGCCGCCCACCACCTTAAGTTGCAGCCCCGTCGCGCTGACAACGATGTCCGCGTCCAAACCTTCACCTGAAGCGAGGCACAGCCCCGTCTCGGTAAAGGTGTCGATTTCGTCGGTGACGATTGAAGCGCGGCCGGACTTGACGGCCTTGAAAAAGTCGCCGTCGGGCGCTAGGCACAAGCGCTGGTCCCAGGGGTCGTAGCGCGGGGTAAAGTGTTTTTCGACGTCGTAGTCGGGGCCGAGTTCGTCCTGGACTTGCTTGAGGAGCGACCGCTTGACCAGTTCCGGCTGCCAGCGCGCCATCCGGTAGACGTAGGTGCCGTAGAGCACGTTTTTCCAGCGCACCAAACCGTGGGCGAGGCGCGCGGGCAGCGCGCGGTGCAGCCGCTTCGCCAAGCGGTCTTCGGCGGGCAGCGCGGCGATGTACGAGGGCGAACGCTGCAGCATGGTGACCTGCGCCCCCGAAGCAGCGAGTTCGGGTACCAGCGTTACCGCCGTCGCGCCGCTGCCTACGATGACGACTTTTTTGTCCTCGACCGAGAGATTTTCGGGCCACGCCTGCGGGTGGACGAGGTGGCCCTTGAACTCGTCCATACCCGGCCACTGCGGCGTGTAACCCGCGTCGTAGTCGTAGTAGCCGCTGCACATGTACAAAAAATTGCAGGTGTAGGGCGTGGGTGCGCCCTCGACGCAGAGCCGCCACCGCGCCTCCTCGGAAGACCAGGCGGCGCTGGTCAACTTGTGGTGGTAGCGAATGTGTTTTTCGATGTCGAAGGCCGCGGCGGTCTCTTTGATGTAGGACAGAATCGTCGGCCCGTCGGAGATGGACTTGTCGCTCGTCCAAGGTCGAAAGCTGAAGCCGAGCGTTTCCATGTCCGAGTCCGAGCGGATGCCGGGGTAGCGGAACAGGTCCCAGGTGCCGCCGACGCTGCCGCGCGCCTCCAAAACGGCAAAACTCTTGTCCGGGAGGAGCCGCTGCAAGTAGCAGGCCGCGCCGATGCCTGAGAGCCCCGCGCCGACGATGACGACGTCGAAGTGTTGGGCGGGACGCTGTTCGCGTTGCTGGGTGAGTGAGGTGGGCTCGAGGGTCACTGTCGGTAGGGTCACTGTCGGTCTCCTTTACAGGTCGTTGTAAAATGTTCAGGTAAATTTTTTGGTCTTTAGTGCAACTTTCAAATCTGTCGTAACGATAACCGGGGACCACCCGCCACCTCACGCACCGCCCGACTTTTGCTTGCTCGCCCTTTTGGGGGTTTTGGCACCGAGGTTGCGTTCGAATTCCCTTTTCAGGAGGCGCCAGTAGGCGACCGGAGCGGCGCGCTGCACCGCTTCGATCATGCGCGCGTCCGAGCCGATGAGCACGCGGCCGCGCCGCCGCCGAACAGCCTCCAAAATAGCGGCGGCGGCCACCTCGGGCGTGGTTTTGACGTTTTCGGCGAAGCGCTGCATCCCCTGACGTGCCGCTTCTTGGTCGGCGGCGGCGGCAACCCGCGCGCCCAGCGCGATGTTCGTCTTGACGCCGCCCGGATGAACCACCGTCACCCCGACCCGGCCGGCGAGTTCGTGTCGCAGCGCCTCGGTAAAGCCGCGCACGGCGAACTTGCTCGCCGCGTAGGCCACGTTGCCCGGCGGCGCGATGACGCCGAAGATGCTCGAGAGGTTCACCAGGTGCGACCCCGGCTCGCTGAGCAAACTAGGCAAACAGCTTTTGGTGAGGGTGACGACCGCGCGGAAGTTGATGTTCATGAGCCATTCGAACTCTTCTAAGGTAACCTCTTCGAAGGTACCCTCGAGGCCTGCGCCCGCGTTGTTGACGAGCAGCGTGACGCGCCTGTGTGCGGCTAGGACCTCTTCGACCAGTTCGAAAATAGCCTCTTGCCGGGCGAGGTCGACGGTGTGCGTGCTGGTCTCCGCGCCGAGCTGCCGCGTTCGCGTGGCGACCTCCGCCAAACCCGCCTCGTTCCGGTCTGCCAGGGCGAGGCGGCAACCCCGCGCCGCTAGGTCCGTTGCGAGCGCGCGCCCGATGCCGCTCGCCGCGCCCGTAAGAAGTGCGACGCTGTCTTGAAAAATGAATGGTTTCACAAATTCCCCCGGCACGCTGGCAAGCTGCCGGAAAGCGTTGCAAGGCGCTCCAGCCCCGTCTTCGTCAGCCGCTTACCCACGCGCTCCTCCTCGGCTTCACTCCGAACCCGACCTCGTTCCAAAAGGTGCGAACCGGCAAGGCGTTTTGCGGTCGTTGCCTGTAGCCTGCCGGGCAGAGTTGACAAGACGCGCGCCACCCCTTAGGCTTATCCGATACTGTTATTGGATAAAGTTTAAGGGGGGAGCAGGGGTTTGTCAATCGTCGACAGGTCGGCACACCTTCTGCGGGGTCTTTGACGTGAGGTTCTTGACTGAGGAGTCCCGAGTGAGCCTGAGAGCGAGAAGCCGGTGATGAGGGGCGCTGGTGACCGTGTCATGGAGGTGTCGGAAGTGTGCAGGCGAGAAGACCTCGAGCACCTTGGACCCTCCCAAGCCTCGGTGGGGACTGAAAACAGCTCATGAGCGCTCGAGCCGCCATCTCACCGCTCGCCCCACACCTCACCCGCTTGACGCGGGGGGCCAAGCTCGCCTACGGGACGGGCGACATGGCGGGGTCGGTGGTCGTCACGCTGACGGGCTTTTTCTTGCAGGCGTTTTTGCTGGACGTCGCGGGGCTCAGGCCGGCCGCCGTGGGCGTCATCTTTTTCGTCTCGAGCGTCTGGGACGCCGTGACCGACCCCATGATGGGGGTCATAAGCGACCGCACCCGCACGCGCTGGGGCGCGAAGCGGCCGTGGCTGCTGTTTGGGGCCGTTCCCTTCGGGGTTGCTTATTTTTTGCACTGGCTAGTACCCGACCTGGGTCCGGCGGGACTGTTCGCGTACTACCTCGCCGTCTCGCTGCTGCTCAAGACGGCCTACACGGTTGTCAACGTGCCCTACGCCGCCCTCACCCCGGCGCTGACCCAGGACTACGACGAGCGCACGCAGCTCAACACCTACCGCTTCAGCCTCAACTTGTTCGGCAGCTTATTGGCGGTCGTCCTGCACCCTGTTTTGGTAAATCTAGCCGGTGACGACGTGGCGCGCGGCTACTTACTCAGCGCGGGCGTGTGGGGCGTGTTCATCGCGGCCACGGTGCTGACCGCGTTCGGCGGCACCGCCGAGCGAACCGCGCCGAGCGTGAGCGCGGACCTCAACGTGTGGGGCGACCTGACCTCGGCGCTGCGCAACCGGGCTTTTTTGCTCGTCACGGGCATCTACCTCTGCTCCTGGCTCGCCCTGCTGACGGTCCAGGCGAACCTGCTGCTGTTCTTTCGCTACTGGGCGGGCATCGAGGCGCAGTTTACGGGCCTCATCCTGAGTTTTCAGGTGGCGGCCATCCTGTCGCTTAGTTTGTGGGCTTACCTGAGCAGACGCATCGGCAAGCGGGCGGTGTACACGCTCGGGGCGCTGCTCTGGGCGGCCGGGCTCGCACTCTTTTTCTTTTTGCCGCCCGGCGCGGTGCTGCCGGCTTACGGGCTGGCGACGCTCATCGGGGTGGGGGCGGCGGTGGCCTACCTCATCCCCTGGAGCATGTTGCCCGACGTGGTCGACGACGACGAACTGCGCACCGGCGAACGGCGCGAGGGCGTGTTCTACGGGATGTTCGTGTTTTTGCAGAAGCTGGGTTTGTCGCTGGGTCTGGCGGTCTCGAGCTTCGCCCTGGACGCAACCGGCTACCTCAACCCCGAGGCGGCGGGCGCGGTGGTGACGCAGCCGGACGGGGTGCTCCTCACTTTACGCCTGCTGGTGAGTTTCGTGCCCACCGCGCTGCTCCTCGTCAGCTTGCCCTTCGTTTATTATTACCCCCTCACCCGCGAACGCTACGCCGAGATTCGGGCGCGCCTGGACGCTCGCCCGTCAGATATTTAAGGAGACCCCATGCGCGTTTTACGCACCCCCGACGAACGTTTTCACAACCTGCCCGACTACCCGTTCGAGCCGCACTACCTCACCGTTTCGGACTTTGAAGGTGGCGAGTTGCGCGTTCACTACCTGGACAAAGGCCAGTCAGAAAGCCAGTCCCAACCCACCGTGCTGCTGCTACACGGCGAACCCACCTGGTCGTACCTGTACCGCCACATGATTCCGCCGCTCGTTGCCGCGGGTTTTCGGGTCGTCGCGCCCGACCTGGTCGGTTTCGGCAAGTCGGACAAGCCCGCTCAAAAGAGCGACTACACCTACCGGCGGCACGTGGCTTGGATGAAGGCCGTTTTGTTCGAGGGGCTCGAGCTTAAAGACGTCACCCTCTTCTGCCAGGACTGGGGCTCGCTCATCGGGTTGCGGCTCGTGGCGGACCAGCCCGAGCGCTTCGCGCGGGTTGTGCTCGCCAACGGCGGCTTGCCGACGGGCGACGAAGAAATGTCCAACGAGTTCAAGGTTTGGTTGGCGTTCTCAAAACTCACCCCGGTTTTGCCCGTCGGCAGGATTCTTCAAATCGGGACGATGACCGAGTTGGGACGGGACGTGCTTTCGGCCTACAACGCCCCCTTCCCGACCGAGGCCTACAAGGCGGGCGCGCACGTGTTTCCCTCGCTCGTGCCCGTCCGGCCGGACGACCCCGCCGCGCCCGCCAACCGCCGGGCGTGGGCGGTGCTGGAAAAGTTCGACAAGCCTTTTCTGACCGCGTTCAGCGACCAAGACCCAATTACGAGAGGAGCCGAGCAGGCCTTCCGAACTCGAGTGCCGGGGGCGCGGGGTCAGCCGCACGTGACGACCAGGGGAGGCGGACACTTTTTGCAAGAGGACCGGCCCGACGACCTCGCCCGGCTCATCATCAAGTTTGTGAACGCGGGGGCTGTAGACGAGGGAACTGTGAGCGCGGGGGCGTCTCCTCTGCAAAAAACCCCGTGAGCGTCCGCAAGCGCAGCAACGGCCTCGCCACCTATCACCGCATGGTGCAAGCCGCCGTCACCATCATGCGCGAAGAGGGACCGGGCGAGGTCACCACGGCGCGGCTCGCCGAAGCGTCGGGCGTTGTTCAGTCGGGCTTTTACACGCACTTCAAAAACGTGGATGAGGCCATCGTCGCCGCCGCCGAGCAAACCGGCCAGCGCTTGCGGGAGGTCATCCGAAGTTGGCGCGCGGAAATCGTTGCGCTAGGCGGCGGCACCGTGCAGCAGCTCGCCGAGCACTACGCCGCGCTCATCAAATTGCTCCTCGACGAGCGTCACTTTACCGAACTCTACTTGCAGTACCGCCGCACGCCCAGCCGTTTGGGTGAGGTACTGCGCCACTTCGAGGCGGACGTGCTGCGCGACATCAGCGTTCATTTGGAACAGATGTTGCACCCGAGCGCACAACAGGTTGGACCCCTACACAACCCGCCTCTACAAGCCAGGGACCGTCAGCAAGCCGAGCAGATTGTGGGCATGTTCTGGGTCGCAGTGGACCGAGCGCTCTACGCCGAAGCCGGCCCGGCCGAAGGTGACGTCGAGCGTTTGGCCCTGCAGCTTGCGGTTCTCACAAAAGCGAGCGTCGAGCTTGGTTACGGCGTGCCGGACGAACGTTTTTTGGCGCGGGTCTCGCTCGGGTTGCTGAAATCCTGAGCGTTCTTGCCGAAGGTTTGCTCGGGCGGCGGCTCGGCCGTGCCGGTCAAACCCCTCAAACAACCTTTTCAGTGCCCGTTACGAAGGGCTACGGTTTGTCCGAAAGCTACAGTCTGTCCGAAAGCCCGGCGAGCTAAAAGCAAACCTCTTCTATTACATCCAATTGAAGAGCGATAGTTTCTGGTCTTACGGTTGCTGGGTTAGTCCTCATCAAGAGAAGTCTGGTCGACCGCGGGTTATCATGACGGAGCACTAATCCCCTTTCCGTTTGATTCCCTCGGAATTGAGTGCGAGCAGAGCGAGAAGAAATACGGACCAGCGACAAGGAAGCGAACAACTCTCCAAGGGAGCTGTAGCATCGGAATCCGTGTAAGGAGGAACATGAAAATTCGGCTGAGTATAGGTGTGTTGGCATTGGTGTCCTGGGTTCACGCGGGTCCCCTTGTGGCGATAGGCGGCGGCCTGACGCCCGAAAACGAAGCCGTGTACCGCACCGTCATCGACCTGGCGGGCGCGGACCCTACCTTCTGCGTGTTCGGTACTGCGAGTTCCGACCCTCAGGAGAGCGCCGCGGCCTACGTCGCGGACTTCGAAACTTATGGCGCTGCCGCCAAAGTCGTCGACATCACCACCGACAACGCCGCGACGAGCACGAGCGACGACGCGGTTTTAGAAACCATCCGCGGTTGCGACGGTTACTTTTTCACCGGCGGCGACCAGCGCCGCATCACCGAGGCTTTTCTGAAAGACGGTGCGGACACGCCGGCGCTGACCGCGCTGCGCGAACGGTTCGCGGCGGGCGCGCCCATTGCCGGGACGAGCGCCGGGCTCGCCGCGCTGAGCGACCCCATGATCAGCGGCGGCTCAAGCGTCGACACACTTTTGTCAGGCCCCGACCCCGTCACCGTGGAACCCGGTTTAGGGTTCACCGACGTGCTTTTAGACCAGCACTCGGTCGAGCGGGGCCGCTTCGGTCGGTTGTTGGGCGCACTTTTTGAGACCAACGCCGCGCTCGGCGTCGGCGTGAGCGAGGACACGGCCGTGGTGATTCCCGAAACCGGCCCCTGGCGCGTCGTCGGCGCGGGCTACGTGGTGGTCCTGGAAGTGCCCACGGACAGCACGCTCGCAGCGCCGGAGGGTGTGGCGATGAGCCTCGTCTCGAGCGGCGACACCTTCGACCCCGCAACCGGCACCTTCAGCATCTTCGCAGGGCGCAGCGCCGAAGAGGTGGGTACTTACTACGACCCCGGCACCATCTTTGCCGTCGACATTTTCGGCCCCGAGGTGGTGAGCGGCGTGCTCGAGCGCCTCATCGACTCGCCCGAAACCCAAGCGAGCGGCTTAGGCTTTTTGGGCAGCGGTGAGCCGAGCTTCAGCGCCGACGGCGTCCGGCTCGTGTTCGAGAAAACGCCTCAGACCCAAGGCTACTGGGGCCGCGTCGACGGCCAAGACTACAGCGTCGTCCGCGTCGGTGTGCGTTTGGAACCGGTTGAGGTCAGCGTGTCGCCGCGCGGCAGCGACTGACCTCGGCAATCGACCTCAACCAACCTCGGCAACGACCGACGTTCGACCGACGTCGTTGGGTACGGGTCAGGGCGCGGCGTCCAACGAAACTTCATACGGATTCCGATACTACGCTAAACAAGTTCAGAAGAGGTTTTTCCGCGCCTCATCCCAATCCGTAGTCTTCTCTTCTCGTTCCACTCGGGTTCATTCTTTTAGAAACTAACTGGAAACGGTATCAGGTGCAGCCCTGCCCCGCGCGCCGAGGATGCCCAGCGCGGTCACGAAACCGACCACGAGCTTGACGACAATGTCGGTGAGGACGACCTCCGTCATCCAGCCGGGCGTCGCAAACGCCTCACCGGCAAAAGCAAAAATCGTAAACACGAGCGTGTCGATGGGAATGCTCACCGCGTTCGAGGTCGCCACGCGGGTCAGCCAGCTTCTTTGAATAAAGCGCTGGTAAACTTCCGTGTCCGCCGTCTCGGAGAGGACGATGGCGGCGAAACTCACCACGACGTAGCGCAGCGGCGTTCCCAAAAACAGCGCCGTGATGACGTTCAAAAGTGCCGCCGCAAAAATCGTCAGGTAGGCGTAGTGCCGCCCGTACTGGTGAACGCGGTCCCGCTGCGTAAAGGTCACGCCGAAAAACAGCGTACCGACGTTGACGAGGCCGTACCCAGGCAACGGTAAAAAGCTGTCCAGGGTGTAGTTGGCGAGGAGCGTGCAAACCACGTACACCGTCATCGCGGCGAGCAGGGAAGCGTGTTTTTTGAACAGCAGCGGGTAAAGTTCGGTTAACACGATAGCCGTCAGCGGTGCCAGCAAATAGAGCGAAGCGCCGGGCGCGCCGTCTCTCAGCAAAAAGGTGAGGCCGAGGTTGGCGGCGAGGGCGGCAGCCAAAGCAAACCAGCGGCGCTCGAGCCCCCGCCTCACGCCCAGCAGCGGCGCGACGAACAGCGCCCCGAAGTACAGCACCACAATGAGCGGCAACTGCGGCAGCGGACTTTGCCCGAACTGCGCTAGCTTGAACAGCAGCAGGCAGCCCGCTTGAGCGCCCAGTGTCAACAGAACGTAAAAATAAGGCGTAAGGCTTCGTTTGTCCAGCACGGGAAGTCCTCCAAAATTTCAGAGGCGGTCATGTCACCTCCCGCCGACCAGGGAAGTATAGCAAGCAGGGAAGTACCGAGTGGAAAGTACCGAGCAGGGATGCTGCGAAGTCGGCTTTGTTGCAAGGGAGCGGAAACATTGCTGCAACCTTTACAAAAGCATCGCCAAACGAGCCTCACCGCTCGAGGTTGCCACGCTTCGCTCGCAACGACGAACCTCCTTGCGCGGCTTAGCGGCTTAGCGCTCAGCCCCCGGCACCGAATGGCTACCTACTTTCGACTCGGTACTTTTCTCTGCCCTCGAGCCCCGCCCGGATTGGCTATGCTTGAGGTATGGAATCGTTTTTAGGCACGCCCCCCGACACCCTGCTCGAGACCCTGAACATCACCGTGACCGAAGCCGGCCCCGAGCGCGTCGTCGCGACCATGCCCGTCACGCCGCGGGTTCACCAACCCTTCGGCATTTTGCACGGCGGCGCGTCGGTCGTGCTCGCCGAAACCGTCGCCAGCATCGGCGCGGCTGTCAGCATCGACCTGGACAAACAGCACGCCGTGGGTTTGGAAATCAACGCCAACCACATCCGCACTGTGCGGGACGGAACGCTCACCGGCACCGCCACGCCGCTTCACAAAGGCCGCAGCACCCACGTTTGGATGGTCACCATCGAGGACGAAAGCGGCAAGTTGGTCTGCACCTCGCGCTGTACGATGGCGATTATCGCGGCGCAGTAGTTTGGGCATTCAACTTCGAACTGAGACGGATTTGGCGTTTTTACGGTCGTTTGAAGCTCGAGTTCGACCTTCTGCCTTCGGCACTTCCTGTTCTCTCGTAACCCAACCTTCACCTTCGGCTGTCACCACCCGTACCGAACCTTTATAATGGGTCAAACGAAAGGCGGTACTTTTGCGCGCAGCCCTGTTTGCGACCTGTTTGGCGGACCAGCTTTTCCCCGAGGTGGCGGTGGCCTCGGTCAAGTTACTGCGGCACCTGGGCGTCACGGTCGTTTTTCCCGAGCGGCAAACCTGTTGCGGCCAGCCCGCCTTCAACGCGGGCTACCACCGCGAAACCGCTCAAGTGGCCGAGCATCACTTAGACGTTTTCGAAGGTTTCGAGTACGTCGTGCTGCCCTCGGGCTCGTGCGGGGCGATGGTCAAGACGCACTACCCGGAACTCTTGAACGAAGCGCCGGAGCTGTTCGCCAGGGCTCGAGACCTCGCCAGCCGTACCTACGAACTCACGACCTTTATCACCGAGGTTTTGAAAACTGACGACGTCGGCGCGAACCTGTCGAACACGCGCGTGACCTACCACGACTCGTGCCACGCGCTCCGCTTTATGGGTGTGCGGGACGCGCCGCGCACGCTGTTAAAGGCGGCCGGGGCGGAACTGCTCGAGGCCGCCAACACTGAAGTCTGCTGCGGCTTCGGCGGTTTGTTCAGCGTCAAGATGCCCGACATCAGCGCGGCGATGGCGCGGCAGAAGGTCGCGGGCATCCAAGCGACCGGGGCCGACGTGCTGACCTCGACCGACGGCGGTTGCCTCATGCAAATCAAGGGGACGCTGCACCGTGAACAGGTCGGCGTCAGGGTTCAGCACGTCGCGGAACTTCTCTGGGCGGGCGTCGAGCGCGCCAGAGTTGCAGCTTAGAAAGGCGAACATGGAGATTACCACTCGAGCTTTCAAAACCAACGCTTCAGGCGCGCTGCTCGACAAGCAGTTGCAAACTGCCCTCGGCCGGGCCACGACCGCGTTCGTCGGCAAGCGCAAAGTTGCGGTGGAGGCGCTGGAGAACTTCGAAGCGCTGCGCGACTACTGCGGCGCGGTCAAAGCGCATACTCTTGAATACTTGGACGTTTACGTGGACCAACTCGTCGAGCAAATCGAGGCTCGAGGCGGTCACGTTCACTTCGCCGCGGACGCGGAAGAGGCCACCCACATCGTCACCGACCTCGCCCTCGCCAAAGGCGTGAAAACGGTGGTGAAGTCCAAGTCGATGGTCTCGGAAGAGATTCACCTCAACCAGGCGCTCGAGCGCGCAGGCGTCGAACCTATCGAGACCGACTTAGGCGAGTACATCCTGCAAATCGACAACGACTTCCCGAGCCACCTCATCGGCCCCGCGCTCCACAAAACGCGCGAGCAAATCACGAAGCTGTTCCACGAAAAAATCGGCACGCCCGAAAACGCCACCATCCCCGAACTCACCGCCGCCGCCCGGCGGGTGCTGCGCGAGGGTTTTTTGCGCGCCGACATGGGCATCTCGGGCGGCAACTTCGCCGTGGCCGAAACGGGCTCGGTCGTGCTGGTCGAGAACGAGGGCAACATCCGCTTCACCACGAGCTTGCCGAAGATTCACCTGGCAATCATGGGCCTCGAGAAAGTCATCCCGCGCCTCAAAGACCTGCCAGCTTTTCTGAGCGTGCTGCCGCGGAGCGCCACCGGCCAAAAGGCGAGCAGCTACGTCTCGGTCATCACCGGGGCGAAGCGTGAAGACGACCCAGACGGCCCCGAAGAGTTTCACCTGCTCTTGGTGGATAACGGACGTAGCGCCGTACTCGCCGACCCCAAACTGCGCGACGCGTTGCGCTGCATTCGCTGCGGCGCGTGCTTGAACGCTTGCCCGGTGTACCAAAACGTGGGCGGCCACGCTTACGGCTGGGTGTATTCCGGCCCCATCGGCGCGGTCTTGAATCCGGGTTTGCTGGGCCTCGAGCACACCCACAACCTGCCCCAAGCGAGCAGCCTCTGCGGGGCCTGCGGCGAGGTCTGCCCGGTCAAAATCCCGCTGCCCGACCTGCTCATCGAACACCGCAAACGCTCCGTCGAGCGCGGTCTCACGCCCAAGACCGAGGGCGCAGGCATCGGCGCGTTCGCCTTTGTCGCCACGCATCCGGGGCTGTGGGACGCCAGCACCAAAATTGGCCGCTTCGGGTCGCAGTTTTTGAGCCGGGACGGCTTTGTGCAGGGCGACTGGCTGCCGGTGCTGAAAGAGTGGCTGCGCGAGCGCGACTTTCCGAGTCCGGCGAAAAAGTCTTTCCGGGCGCGTTGGAAGGAAGAGTTGGAGGACGACCGCTCGTGACCCATGAGGACTTCATAGGACGGATTCGCGGCGCACTGCACCGCCAGCCGGGCGACCCCCTCGAGACCCCGCCCGCCCTGCTGGTCCCCTTGACGGAGTGGGACGAAGACGTTCTCGTCGAACAGTTCAAGCTCGAGCTTGAAACCGTCGGCGGTCATGTCCACGTCGTCGCCGACGTGGCAGGGGCGAGGAAAAGGCTCGAGGCCGTGTTGAGCGAGCTTGGCGTCACCTCATTCATCCGCACCACTGACGAGGTCGTCGACGAAGTCCTGGGCGACCTGTACCTGCCCCTGAACGACAACCCCGCCGCGGCGGACGTAGGTATCAGCGGCGCGCGTTGCGCGATTGCCAACACCGGCACCCTCGTTTTAACGAGCGAGATGGGCCGCAAAGCCTCGCTGTTGCCGATGAACCACGTCGCCATCCTCAGGGCCGAGCAAATTGTGCCGACGATGGCTGAAGCTTTGGAAACGCACCTAGACGAAATGCCGAGCGTTTGGGTGCAGGCGACCGGCCCGAGCCGCACCGCGGACATCGAACTCACCCTGACGACCGGGGTTCACGGGCCGGGCGTGACGCACGTGATTTTGATTCAAGGAACAGCGTGAAAGACAAAATTGTCGCCGACGGAGAACGACGCTACACAGCGGCTAACCGCCAGGAGATTGAGGCCGAACAAAAGCAAAGGGTGGCTGAAATCAGAGAGCACTATCGGGTGCAACTCCAACAGTCCGGGTTCTGGCAGCGCCCACTGTTGAAGCTGAGGATGAAGCGGGAAATTCGTGGTGTGCTCGAGTCGAGCGGTAACCTCTATTTTGAGAAAGTGTGACAGTTTTCGGTTGAGACTTTGCTCAAAAGTGACATGACGGTCGCTGTAGAGCAGGGTCTTCAGGTTTCCGTCCAACCCTGCTTCGCCGCGTACCGCCTCAACACCCGCTCCGCCTCCGCCCTATTGGTCACGTCCCCCACCGCCTCGGCCTCTTTCAGAAAGCGCACCGCCTCACCGACGCGCGGGCCTTCGGTCAAACCCAGCAGCGCCATCACCTCGCGGCCGCTCAAGAGGGGCGGGGACGGGGGCGGCGTCGCCTCCAACATCTCGACAATACGCGCCAGCGCCAAGCGGTAGCTCTGCCGGCTCGCCTCGGAAGACATGGGTCCCCGCGCCGCCTCGCGGTCGGCAATCATAATTCGCAGCAGGTCGGGCAACAGCTCGCGGCGGCGGTGGACGAATCTCCGGGCGGCTTTTTGCGTTTTGGGCAACTGCACCATGTGGTAGCGCACGAGTCCGGCGGCGTGTTTGACGAGAGCCGCGGGCTGCCGCAGGCGGGTGAGGACGTTTTTGGTCATTTCGGCCCCGAGTTGGTCGTGGCCGTAAAAGTGGTAGTAAGCGCCGGTCTCGTCGTAGGTTTTGGTATCCGGTTTGCCGACGTCGTGGAGCAGCGTCGCCCAGCGCAAGCCGAGACCGGCGTCGGGGAAACCTTGCACGAGTTGGTTTAAGGCTTCAAGCGAGTGGCCCAACACGTCCAAATGGTGATAGCCGCCCTGCGTTACCCCGTCGGTTTTAGCCAGTTCGGGCAGGTACAGCTCGAGCAGCCCCACTTCACGCAGGGTCTGAAACCCGTATCCGGCCCGCGGGGATGAGATGATTTTGTCGAGTTCGTCGCGGACGCGTTCAAGCGCTGGCAGAGCGAGGTCTCCGGCAAGTTGCGCGCGGACGCACGCCTCGAGCGCCACCCTGGTCTCCCGTTCCAACTTGAAACCCAGCTCGGTCCCCAGCCGCACGCCGCGCAGGGCGCGGAGCGGGTCGTTCTGAAAGGCGTTCGGACTTACCATCCTCAAACGTTTGCGCCGCAGGTCGGCCCGGCCGCCGAGCGGGTCGTGCAAGGTGCCGTCCGCAGTGGCTGCGAGGGCGTTGACGGTAAAGTCCCGCCCGCGCAGGTTGGTTTCCAAGTCGCTGTCCAAGCGGATGTAGTCCCGTACCTCTTCGCCGTCCTCCCCACTCACCACGCGCCAGTGGCCGCGCGCCACGTCGAGCGGAAACACGCTTCCTTGCAGAGTTTCCGCCGCCGCTCGAGCCGCCCGTTCGGGGTCGGGAACGAGCCAGTCTAAGTCGTTGAAAGTGCGGCCCAAAAGCGCGTCGCGCAGCGCGCCGCCCACCAGCACGCCACCCGCGGGAAGCGGCGTAAACTGAGCCATGTCGACACGGTCATTCGTCAAGCGTTTGAACATCACGCCTCCCAGTATAAAAACCCCGAGGGTTTTGTGACGCTCGGGCGCAAACTCGAGGGGCGCAAACCCAAACGTGTCGGGTTGACAGGCAACATCGGCTCGGGCAAGTCGACCGTGGCCGCGCTGCTGGTAGAAAAGGGCGCGGCGCTTATCGACGCCGACGCGCTCGCCCGTACAGCGACCCAGGACCCGGACGTGCTGACCGCGATAGGCGAGCGGTTGGGCGCAGACCTCGTTGTCGACGGGCAACTGGACCGCGCCGCAACCGCCGCTCGAGTCTTTAACGACGAGGACGCCCGCATCGTCCTTAACGGCATCATCCATCCCTGGGTGCGTCAAAGAAGCGACGAGCGGGTAACGGCTTTGTCGAACCAAGCCGAGCCGCCCGAAGTTATCCTGCTCGACATCCCGCTGCTTTACGAAAACGGCCTCGAGACCGGCCTGGACGCCGTCATCGTGGTGAGCGCGACCCTCGAGGAGCGCGTAAAGCGCGTCGCCGCGCGCAGCGGTTTGAGCGAAAGCGACGTACAGGCCAGGGACCGCGCGCAAATGCCGCTGGAAGAAAAAGTTGAGCGCGCCGACTTCGTCGTCGACAACGACGGTAATCCGGACGCGCTCGCGCCGCAACTGGACGCGCTGTGGACGAAGCTGGTGCTCGAGTAGAAAACGTTTACTTTCTACTTTTCACTCGGTCCTCGGTACTCTTTTTTACCAATCCACCTGCGTCTCGCCGTGACTGCGTATGGCACCGTCACGCGTCTCGGTGTAAGCCGTGCTGAAGCCGAGGCGTTCGGCGACGAAACTCAGGAAGGTCTCGAGCTTGCCGGTCGCCTCGTCTACCGCGTCGAAGTCCAGGTTGGCCGCGCCGGTCAAACCCGCCGTGGCGCGCAGTTGCTCGGTGACCTGCTGCGCCGTGCTGGCGAGGGTCGCGCCGCCGTCGCTCACGCTCAAGCTGCTCGCGTCCGCGGGGGCCGTGGCGACGAGTTGCTGGAACCCGTCACCGTCTTGCAACGACGCGCCGCCCGCCCTGGCGGTAAGGACGGCCGTGAGCGCGTCTTCCGACGTCGCTATAAACGCGTACCCGTCCGCGACTGCGTAACTTAAAGAGATGTTGCCGGTTACGTTGTAGGTCGTCACGTTCACGCCCGCAACGTCTTGGGTGAGCGTTTCGGCGTTGCCCGCACCGCCGCTGGGGTCGGCGAAACTCGCCACGGTTGAACTCAGGTTTTGCAGCAGGGTTGCCAAGCCCGTTTGGGCGGCGGCCTCGTCGTCGGTCGCAATCAGGTAAACCGTGTTGCCGAGGAGGTTGCTGCTCGGCACGCCCGCCTGGGTGACCTCGCCGACCTCGGTGGTTACGCTTGTAACGCCGCTGCCGGCCCAGTTTAGAAAAGTGCCGCGCAGGTCCAACCCGAAGAAAGTTTGCAGCAAACCGTCCAGGCTGCCGCCGAGTTCGGGCGTGCTCGCGACGAGTCCGTCGAGGTAGTCCCACCAAGCCGACAGGTCCGTGTTACTGCTGCTCCAACTCAGCGCGCTCGCCGGGACGAGGGCGGCGGTGGCCGTGTCGGCGTTGGTCGGGGCGGTAAGCAACGCGTACAGTTCGGCGTCGCCACCGTTCGCGTCGGGGACTTGCAAGCCGTCGCTCTCGAGCCCGGCGTCGGTAAAACGCACCGCGCCGCTGCTCACCCCGGCGGTGCGCAGAGCTTGCGCCAAACGCGCCACGAGCTGGTCGAACCCCAAGCTTTGCGCGTAGGGCGCAAGCGTGTCGGCGACCTGCGCGTAGTCCAGGTAAGCGTAAAAGTTGCCCGCCTCCACACCACCCAAGGCCGCGCGATAGCCCGCGCTCCGGGTGAAGTTGGGGTCTTGCGAACCGCCGAGCTGCCGCAGCGCCCCGCGCAGGGTGTCGGGGTTGGTGCTCAGCAGCAACACGTCGTCCACTTGGGCGTAAGCGACGGCCTGCACGAGCGCGCCGTCTCCCTCCAAGGCTTCTTGGTAAAACGTGTAGTCGCCCTCGTTGAGGGTTTGCACGCCCGTTTTTGAGGTTTCTTCGTTCAAGGCTGCGGCGACCTGTGCCGAGGCCTCGGGGCTGAGGCGCGCCAGCAGCGTCAACGCGGGCAGCGGGTTGACGCTCGAGACCGACAGCGCTATGAGAGCGTCTTGCCCGACGAGGTCGAGGCTGTTGAGGCCGGCAAAGCGCGTGCTCAAAGCTTCCGTCAGGGGAGCTGTCGCCTCGCCTTCGGAGGCGGGAAAAAGCCGCGTGAGCGCCGCGCCCAGGTCCAAACGCTCGAACTCGTCGATAAAGGGTTGCAGCTTGGCGGTCTGGTCGGCCAAGTCCTGCGTGCCGAGGGCCAAAAAGGTTTCCGCCGGCAGCAGGTCGGCGAGCGACTGCACAGATGTTTGAGCGAGGGCGGCGGAAACGGCGAAAAGGGCGGTCAGCGTTGTGAGCAGTTTTTTGAGGCTTTTGTTGGGCATGGTCTCCACCTTACATGTTTCGGCAGTGAGAAAGCTTCATACTTTTGTCAGCTCGTGTTAACGCTCTGGTGCGGATGCCGACAACACACTGAACAAATTCACAAGAGGGTTTTTCGCTCCTTTTCAATATCCGTGTCTTCTTCCCGTCCTGCTCGGGTCAATCCTTTTAAAATTAATCAAAAACGGCACAAGAGAGACGCGTGGGGAAGGAACGGTTGAGTTCGGCCCAGGGTTCGCAGCCGTGTAGGCTCCGAACCTCGTGTGCGGCGCTCCTATTTCAGCAAACGCCGCGCCGTCTTGGCGATGTTTTCGGCGGTAAAGCCGAACTTTTCCATCACCTCGTCGCCCTCGGCGGACGCGCCGAAGCGGTCCAACCCGATGACGGCACCCTCCAAACCGACGTACTTGTACCAGCCCTGCGTCGCCCCGGCCTCGACCGCGACCCGCGCCGTGACGTGGTGCGGCAACACGCGCTCCTTGTACTCGGCATTCTGTTTTTCAAACAGCTCGAAGCTCGGCATACTCACCACTTTGGCCTTGACGCCGGAGGCGTCCAAGCGCTCTTTGGCTTCCAAGCACTTGTACACTTCCGAACCCGTCCCAATGAGAATCACGTCGGGCGCGCCGTCGGCGTCGGCGACGATATAGGCGCCCTTTTCGACGCTGCCGGCGGGAACTTTCAGGACGGGTAGGTTCTGGCGACTGAACACTAGGGCGGTCGGCCCCTTGTCGTTTTTCAATGCAGCTACCCAGGCCTGCGCGGTCTCGTTGGCGTCGGCGGGGCGGATGAGGGTTAGGTTGGGAATCGCTCGCAGCGCCATGAGCGCGGCGACGGGTTGGTGCGTCGGGCCGTCGCCGCCGAGCCCGATGGAGTCGTGCGTGAACACGTACACGACCGGCGCGTCCATGAGCGCGCCCAAACGCAAACTCGGGCGTAAGTAGTCCGAGAAGATGAGAAAGGTGCCGATGAAGGGCCGCAGGCCGCCGTGCATCACCATCCCGTTCGCCGTCGCCGCCATCGCGTGCTCTCGCACCCCGTAGTAAAGGTTGCGCGCCCCGTAGTTGCCGCGTTGCACAACGCCGCCGTCGTCGATGTCGGTCTTGGTCGAGCCGGACAGGTCGGCGGAGCCGCCTATCATTTCGGGGACGTGACGAGCAAGGGCGTTCAAAACCTTGTTGGAAGCGTTGCGGGTGGCGATTTCCTTGCCCTGTTCGAAGCTCGGCAGGTCGCTGGCAAAACCTTCCGGGAGTTTGAAGGCCTGGGTGCGCTCGAGTTCCGCCGCCAACTCCGGGAACGCTTTTTTGTAACCCTCGTAAAGCTCGTTCCACGCGCGCTCAGTTTGTTCGCCGCGCTCGACGACGCCTTGAAAGTGCTCCGTCACGTCGTCCGGCACGGTAAAGGCGGGCCAGTCTATGCCGAGGTTTTCCTTAGCCTTTTTCGCGCCCTCGTCGCCGAGCGGCGAGCCGTGGACTTCCGAGGTGTTCTCGTCGGGCGCGCCGTAGCCGATGATGGTCCGCACCGCGATGATACTTGGCCGGTCAGTGACGGTTTGCGCGTTCTTCACAGCCTTTTCTATGGCCTCGACGTTGTTGCCCATCTCGACCCGGTCGGTGTGCCAGCCGTAAGCCTCGTAGCGCTGCAACACGTCTTCGCTAAAAGACACCTCGGCGGCAGCGTCTAAGGTGATGCGGTTGTCGTCGTAAAGCACGATGAGTTTGCCCAAACCCAAGTGTCCGGCGAGCGAGCCCGCCTCCGCCGTCACGCCCTCCATGACGTCGCCGTCGGACGCGATGACGTAGGTATAGTGGTCGATGATTTTGTAGTCCGGGCGGTTGTAGGTGGCGGCCAGGTGTTCTTCGGCCAGCGCGAAGCCGACCGCCGTGGCGAGGCCCTGCCCCAGCGGCCCCGTCGTCATTTCGATGCCGGGCGTGAGGTGAACCTCGGGGTGGCCGGGCGTTTTGCTCTCCCACTGGCGGTAGTTCTCTAGCTCCTTCATCGGCATGTCGTAGCCGGTTAAGTGCAGCAAGCTGTACTGGAGCATCGAGCCGTGGCCCGCCGACTGGATGTAGCGGTCGCGGTCCCACCAGGCATGGTTTTTGGGGTTGTGCTTCATGACGCGCGCGTAGAGGACGTAGCCCATCTCCGCCGCCCCCAGCGGCATTCCGGGGTGGCCCGAGCCCGCAGCTTGCGTCGCGTCGATGGTGAGCGCGCGAATCGTGTTGACCGCGCGGGTGACGGTTGCCGGGGTGTTCGCTTGGCCCTTGGTGTCGGGCAGGGTGTCCGCCTTGGTTTGAACGTCTGCCATAAGTCCTCCCTCGTCTCTGCCAGTATTGTGACACGCCGCCACTCTCAAAGATGCTTGCCCACACCGCTATCAAAACCTAAGTCTTTTTCGCCACGAGCAGCACCGTCCGGTAAAGGCGCGTGACCAAACCGCCAAAAGCGTCTATGGTTTCAGCTATTTCTTCGTTGAAACTTTCTCGCACTCGTGGGGCCAGCGCAACGTGCGGCGAAAAGGTACTGAGCAGCTTGATGAAATCCGCTTTGCTGTAGCTTTGTTCCCACTCGAGCTTGTACACCGCCGGTTCGCTGAACAGCGGGCTCGCGACGAGCGCCGCACGGTACGTTTCGAACGACGACGGCGGCTTGGGGCGCTCGGGGTCGTCGGGCAGGTACTTTTCGAAAAGGGGCGTGGTCGCTTTGTAAAACGCCGTGTCCTGCGACCGGTCAAGCTGCCACAGCAGGGCGAGGCTGCCCCCTTCCTTGAGCACCGCCGCACACTTGGCGAGGCCGTATTCGACCCGTATCCAGTGAAACGCCTGCGCCGAGACGACCAGGTCGAAAGCGGTTTCTTCCGTTTGCCAGTCCTCGAAAGCAGTGGTTAGAATGGTCGCCTTTGGAAAGTTGCTAAGGTTCCGCCGCGCTACGGCGGCGAGGTTGGGGCCAAGCTCGAGGCCCAACAACTCAAACCCCCGCTCCGCCAGGGGCCGGGTGAGTTGCCCGGTGCCGGGGCCGACTTCCAAAATGCGTCCGCCCTCGGGCAAACGGGCAAGCTCGAGCAGCGCGTCGAGCACGGCGGCCGGGTAGCTGGGGCGCACCTCGTCGTACAACTCGGCAACCTCGTCAAAGGTGGCGCGGTAGTCGGTCACGACGGCGCGTAGGCTTTTTGCCGGCGGCGCAGCAACATCGCTTCGCGCACGGCCTGGGCGACCTCGAAGTGGTGCTGTTCCAACGGCGTGTCGACCGCGAGCGCGGGCACCGGCGTCGGCTTGCCGTCCGCGCCGATGGCGACGAAGTTGAGGTGGCCGATGGTGCAGAGCCGCCGCTCACCCGAAAGCGGGTTTTCGCCGTGAACCTCGCAGCGGACAATCATGCTCGTCTTGCCGGTCCAGGCGACGCGGCTTTTGAGTTCGACAATCTCGCCCACGTAAATCGGATTGCGAAAGTCGACCGGCTCGGTCGAGGCGGTCACGACCGCGTGCCGGCAGAACCTCTGGCAAGCAATCGAGGCGTTGATGTCCATGAGTTCCAGCACCCGCCCCCCGAAGAGCGTCCCGAGCGGGTTGGCGTGGTTGGGGAAAACGATGTCGAGGGTGACGGCCCAGTCGGTAGCGGCTGCCGGCATGGGCGTCAGAGGCCCGCGCCCACGCGGAGGTCGGCGACGCGGCCGAACAGGTCGGGCGGGTTTGTCTCGAAGCTCGAGTACGGCATAAAGCCAAGTTTAACCCTGCCGAGCCAGCGCCTTTGGGCGGCGTCCAAACATGTCGAAAATTCCCCAACCCTCGAGCCTGCGGTTTTCTAAACTCACAGGATACTTTTTCTGGAGGATGACCAATAACGTGACGCGCAAACTCGATTCCCGCTTCTTTTTGTGTGCCTTGGTGCTGTCCTTGACAGCTTTGCTAGGTGCCTGCGGCCAGTCCCAAAAGCCGGACGCCGCGGCCGGACCCGAACTGCTCGTGTTGCTGGGCGACCAGACCCGCACGGTCACCGGCGACAGCGTCGTCGTGGTGGGCGCGGTGGGCGACGCGAACCTCAAAAGCCTCGGCTACAGCTTGAATGGGGGCGAGGTTCAAGACGCCCTGAACGCCCTGAACGAGAAGAGTTTTCGGCTTACCGTGACCGGCTTGAAGTTGGGCGAAAACACCGTCGTGGTGACGGTTGCCGACAAGACCGGGGCCACGGCGAGCGCGTCGCTTGCAGTCGAGGTGACGTCTGCAAACCCCAACTTCCCGAAGCTCGAGGGCTCCTGGTCCGACGCCGCGGTGACGACGAGCCTGTGCGGCCAAACCGACGCCGTGACGGTGACGCTGTCGTTCGACGCGTCCAGGGCCGACGGGCTCGTGGTCGGTTTGTGGCAGGTGGTGAGCAGCGGCTACGGCGGCCAGAGCGCGGGCTCGTTCGCGGGCACCGTGACTGCGGCGGGCAAGTTGACGGGTGTGGCGACGCTCGTTTTGGGTCAACAACCGGCCCGTTACAACTTCGACTTCAGCGTCAGCGCCGAAAAGATTGCGGGCACCCTGACGTCCCAAGAAAACCTCGGCTGTGACAACGGCCAGCGCCAAAGCTCGAGCCTGACGGTCACGCTCGTCCCACTCCAAGACGACGCCTTCGAACCGAACGATACGCCCGAAAAAGCGACCCAGGTCGGGTTGGACTTTGCGGCGACGCTTGAGTTGTTGGGCGGTGACGCGGACTGGTTTACCTTTACGCTGAGCGAAGCCAAACTCATGACCTTTGCGCTCAGCGGTTCGGCCAATCCCTACGCCCCGCTCGACCTGCGCCTGCTGGACGCGTCTCTGTCGGTTCTTTTCAACACCGCGTCGTACGACGCGACCGCGTTGCAAACGGGGCTGACGGCGGGTACTTACTACGTCTCCGTGACCTCCGGGTCTTTGGCTCACCAAAGCTACAGCCTGAAGTTTACAAACGCAGCCTTGCCGGACGCTTCCTCCGAACCGAACGACACCTCGGCGCAGGCCGGCAAAGTAACCTTGCCGTTCTCGGGTGACTTTTACCTGACGCCTGGGGACGAGGACTGGTTCACCTTTACCTTGAACAAAACCCAACTCGTCACCTTGTACTTGGGCGACAATTCTTACAACCTCGAGTACGAGTTTTTGAAGGGTAACTTGACGAGCGTGAGCAGCGGCTACTACTACGGCGGCGCTGTGACCCGGTCGCTCGGGGCGGGCAGCTACTTTTTACGGGTGCGCTCACCTTTCGGTCAAACCCAAGCCTACCCCCTGACCTTGAGCACCGCGCCGCTGCCCGACGCGGAGTTTGAACCCAACGACACCTTCAACACCCCGAGCAAGGTAAGTTTGCCCTTCTCCGGCGACTTTTTTATCGACCCGCGAGACGAGGACTGGTTTGAATTCACCTTGGGCAGCGAACAGCTCGTCACTTTCAGGACTATCGACCAGGTGAATTTACAAGCCACGCTTTTCAAGAGCAGCGGTGCCGACCCGCAAGACTTCTACCTCGGCGCAAACGGCGCGCTCGCCCTGTTGGGGGCGGGTACTTACCGGCTCAAGCTGTTCGCCGGCGAAGCTTTCGCCTACTCGCTCGCCATCACCAAAGAAACGTCTGCGGACAAAACCTTTGAGCCCAACGACACGCGCGCCACGGCTACGCCCGTCACCCTGAACTTTGCCAAAACAAAGTTGCTTACAAGCTACCAGGACCCGGACTGGTTTACCTTTACCCTGAGCCAGGGCAAGGAGGTCGCGTTCGACCTGAGCACCGCGTCGGGCAACGCCTGGGGGTCGCTCTACAAAGGAACCGACGAGTCCTACCTGGACAACGTCTACCCCAACAGTCCCCGCTCCTACGTGCTGACGGCGGGAACTTACTACCTCAACGTGTACGGCGACACTCTCACCAAGTACGACCTCACGATAAACGCGCCCTAAACTCAACCCGGATGGTTTACGAAAGACGCCGCGCGGCGTCGTGGCTGAACCGAGTCGAGCAAAGCGAGCTTGGGAGCGCCGGCACGACGCCCCCGACGGGTTGGGTATACTGGGTCTCGCAACTTTTCGGGAGGACACATGACGAGACCGTTACACACGCCTTTGGCCCACCGCCTGCTGCCCGGAGTCAGCCCGGTGCTCCGGGCCCTTTTGCAAATTGTCGGCGGCGTCGCGCTGCTTGCGCTGCTCGCACAAGTCCGCGTCCAAGTCGGGCCGGTGCCCCTGACCGGACAGACTTTGGGCGTGCTGCTGGTCGGGGCGGCTTACGGTACCCGCCTCGGCACGACGACCCTGGCAACCTACCTTCTGGTGGGCGCTTTGGGTTTGCCCGTTTTTCAGGGTGCCGCGTCGGGTTGGGCTTACATGTTGGGCGGCACGGGCGGTTACCTGCTCGGCTTTGTGCTGGCTGCCGCGCTGGTAGGGTACCTGGCTGAACGCGGTTGGGACCGGCAGTTCGGGCTTGCAGCGCTCGCCATGCTGCTGGGCAACGTGCTCATCTACGTGCCCGGCCTGTTGTGGTTGAGCCGTTTCGCACCCGACTGGGCGACGACGCTGCAGTGGGGCCTGACCCCTTTCGTCGTGGGCGACCTGCTCAAGCTCGTCATTGCCGCAGGTCTGCTGCCAACGGCCTGGAAACTGTTGGGAAGCGAAAAGGGTCGCTAAACCGAGCACCCATTTTTACCAAAAAGGCCGACGTTTGGTACCAAATGTCGGCCTTTTTGGTACAGCTCAACTTTTAGGCTTTGGCGACGACTTGGTTACCGCCGACCGTCTGAGCGCGCTCGAGCCCTTCGTCGGCCATGCGGACGAGTTCTTCGGGATTGTGCAAAAAGTGCTGAGGGTTTAAGGGCTCGTGGGAAGCCACGCCGACGCTCAGACTGAGTTTGCGCCCCGCGCCCGCCGGGTGGGGCAGGTCCAACGCGGCGACTTCGCCGACCAAACGTTCGGCGATGGCCGCCGCACCCAGGTGGTCGGTGTCGGGCAGGAGAATGGCGAAGCGGCCTTTCTCGAGTCGCGCGACAAGGTCTGTCGAGCGGTAAAGGGCCTTGTCGAGCACGCGCGCCACGGTAACAAGCGCGTCGCGGTCGCGTTGCGGGCCGATGCGGTTGTCGTGCGGTTGAAAGGCGTCGATGCTTAAGCGAAGCAGCGACAGCGGAAACACCTCGGCCTGGGCGCGCCGAAACTCGCGGCGCAGCATGTGGTCGAAGTGCTGCTGCGAGGCGAGGTTGGTCAGCGGGTCGGTCAAGGCGAAACGCACCATCGTGCGGTGGTGTTCGTCCAAACGGCGACCGAGTTCGAACTGCGTCACGGCCAAGCCGACAAACGAGGCCAGCAGGGTCATGGCTTCCACCTCGCCCTGCGAGTAAAGGCGGCTCGCCGCGTTGCGCACGCTCAGCGCGCCGCGCACGGCGCCGTCGGTCGTCACCGGCACGCCCAGAAAAGCCCCGCAGCCGTCGTCGGGAAAAACGAGCGCAAGTTCCACGTCGCGGTTGTCCAGGTCGGGTACGACCAAGGCCGCGTCGTGCTCAACAAGCCAGCGGCTGGCCGCGTCGTCGTCTTGCAGCGTGTGTACCGTGTCGCTGCCCCGAACCAGCCTGCGCTGCAGCGCGTCCTCCAGCACGAGGCAAGCGCGGTCGCTGCGGGTCCACGCCGCCGCCAGGGCGGTCAGGCGCTTAAAAAAGTTGGCGGGCTGGGCACCGTTCACGTCACGGCAGAGCGTGCTCAGTTCGTTGAAAAAGGCCGCTTTGTCGGTCGGGGTCAGGGCTGAGTCGGTCATACCTTTTACAGTAGCGCGTCAGGCAGAAGAACGGAGTTAAATTGTTCCAAAAAAACACCTCTCGAGTCCTAGACTCGAGAGGTGCGGATACCCGCCTGGTACTGAGGGGAACGTGGTCCCTGCCTCAGCGGAGGCGTACCTTAGTTACCCTCGACGGGTACCTCCACTGGCCTTTAAATGTTTACTAATTAGGACCACCTCCTTTCTGTGGTAAGAAACAGTTTACACCAAAAAACGTTTTTTTGCATGTATATCCGCTTACGTTTTGGGCCTATATTTTGGACCTACGTTTTGGACAGGAGGGTTGCAGCTTCCCAACTGGCCGCCCCGCGCCTTGTAGGTTCGGTGTAACGAAAAACGTTTACACGAACTGGTGCGTCTTTCGACCCTGGGGTACACTGGGAGTAGACTCCGAGGTAGCGGCTGTGCAGCGCGGAGACGCGTGACAACCTGTTTTCGGATACCAGTTTGTGTGGAGGCTCGAGTGCTCACGCTTGCAGAAAAACTTGTCTTTGTGGTGTTCGCGGCGGTGTGCTTTTACTACGCCTACACCGGTTTTAGAAAAGTCGTGCTGGCGGTGATGCGGGGCGGCGGGAGTTATTACCCCCGCTTCGACCACTTGCCGAGGCGTTTCGGCGAGGCGATCACCAGGACCGTCTCACAAGTGACCGTGTTCCGCGACCGGCCCGTCGTGAGCTTTTTTCACAGTTTTATCTTTTACGGGTTTATCTACTACTTGGTGGTCAACGTGCTCGACGGCCTCCGCGGAATGGTGCCGCCCGGTTTGTGGGAAGGCACCGAGTTCGGAGCGTTGGGCGGCCTGTTCCGTTTGGCGACGGATGTTTTGTCGGTGCTCATCCTGGTCGGCGTGGTGTTCTTTTTGGTGCGGCGCTTTTTGGCTCGTGACCCCCGCTTGGACCAGAACGAGAAAACGGTGCTCCACGAAAAAGTGAAACTCGGCAGCATCAAGCGCGACAGCCTTATCGTCGGGACGTTTATCCTGCTGCATGTGGGGTTTCGCCTGGTCGGCGAGGGCTTTTTGTTAGCGAGCGAGTACCAGCGCGACCCGTGGCAGCCGTTCGCCTCGGCGCTGGCGTCTAGCATTGGCTACGGCGACGGGCGGGTGGTCGGTTGGCACGTCGGCTGGTGGGGAGCCATCGGGCTCATCTTGCTGTTTTTGCCTTACTTCCCCCGCAGCAAGCACCTGCACCTGTTCGCGGCCACCTTTAACTTCGCTTTTGAGCGGCGGTTTGAAGACGGCAGCAAAGTGTCGACCGGCGCGCTGGCGCCCATCGACTTCGAGGACGAGTCTATAGAGCAGTACGGGGTAGCGAAGTTAGAGCAACTGCGCCAGCCGCAACTCCTAGACCCTTACGCCTGCATCCAGTGCAACCGCTGCAGCAACGTTTGTCCGGCCAACGCGACCGGCAAAGCGCTGTCCCCGGCGGCCCTGGAAATCAACAAGCGCTACGAACTCAACTCAATCCTGCCCGAGTTTGCGGCGGGCGCAGAAAGTCCGCGCGAACTGACCGAGTTCGCCCTCAGCACCGAGGCGCTGTGGGCCTGCACGGCTTGTGGGGCCTGCATCGAAATCTGCCCGGTCGGCTGCGAGCAGATGATTGACATCATTGACATCCGCCGCGACCAGGTGATGATGAAAGGCGAGTTTCCGAGTGAACTCAACGCGGCTTTTCGCGGCATGGAGCGCACCGGCAACCCCTGGGGCATCTCGCAGGACAAGCGCTTGGAGTGGGCTGAAGGTTTGGACGTGCCCACGGTTCAAGACACCCCCGATTTCGAGGTACTGTTCTGGGTCGGTTGCGCGGGGAGTTACGACCCGGCGGCGCAAGCTACGACGCGGGCGTTTGTTCGGATTCTCGAGCACGCCAACATCAACTACGCGGTTCTCGGCAAGGCCGAAAAGTGTACCGGCGACCCCGCCCGGCGTGCGGGCAACGAGTACCTGTACTACGGCCTCGCTGCTGAGAACGTCGAAACCCTGAACGCGGCCCTCATCAGCGACTTAGACCCCGCCAAGAAAAAGCGTGTCGTCACGACTTGCCCCCACTGCTTCAACGCGCTGTTTAACGACTACCCGCAGCTCGGCGGCGACTACGACGTGGTTCACCACACGCAGTTTATCGACATGTTGCAAAAAGCGGGCAAGCTGCCGCCGCTTAACGCCTCCCAAAAGCTCACCTACCACGACCCTTGTTACTTGGGCCGTCACAACGGCGTCTACGACGCGCCGCGCGACATCCTCAACAGCGGCGCGGGCACCGTCACCGAGATGCCCCGCAACCGCAACAACGCCTTTTGCTGCGGCGCGGGCGGGGCGCAGTTCTGGAAAGAGGAAGAACCCGGCACCATGCGCGTGTCCGAAAACCGCTTCCGCGAGGCGGTTTCCACCGGCGCGGCGGTCGTCGCCACCGGCTGCCCCTTCTGCCGCGTGATGCTTCAAAGCAGCGACAGCGCCGAGGCTGAGGGCGCACCCGAAGTGCACGACGTGGCCCAGCTCGTCGCCCAGAACCTGGAACGGATTCAGGCGAAGTTGGCCGCCGAACATCAAGCGTAAAGAGCGTCTTGCTTCCTCAACAAGGGGAACTTGCTTCTGCGGCTACCTCTATAGCGAGTGTGCAGAAGCAAATCCCCCAACCCCCTTGTTAAGGGGGCTTCAACGCTGGGTTAGGCTTGGTTCTCGCCAGGTCAAATCAAACGTCGCTGGGCGGTTGCTGCCAGTTCGTCGTTTTCGCCCACAGGTGCCCGCCCGCCATCAGCACGTCGAACACGGGGTCTTTGATGTCGTAATACCCCTCGACATCATCGGGAAAATAGCGGGCTAGTTGGCGCTTGACTTCGGCGTAGGCGTTCGCCGCCATCGGATGCGCGCGCAAGTAGTCGCGGCAAACGAGGGCGTAGCGCTGGTTGAAACGGCCCAGAACGCGAACATGAACGTGCAGGTGCGGCGACTCGCTCGAGAAGTAACGCTTTTCGAGCTGTTCCGGCGCTAGGTTCATTCCCGGCGGGCCGTGGTCGCGGTCGTAGGTTCGAAACGTCAAGCCTAAATCCTCAAAAGCTGCGCGAAACGGCAAACTGAAGTCCGCAACCGTCAGCTGAACGTCGATAATGTCTTTGGCCGCCAAACCCGGCACGCTGGTCGAGCCGATGTGGTGAATCGCCAGCGCGTTGTCTCCCGCCGCTTCGCGCAAACGTGCGCCGAACGTGGCAAAGTGCTCAGGCCAACCTTCTTGATAAGGAACAATTTCAATCACTTGAACGAGCTTAACAAGTCTCGAGCCTCAGTCTCGATTCTCCTCCAACCACTTCACCGCCCAATCGACCAGTGGGCGCTGCCGCAAAAAACGCGCCTCGGCCCGCCCGACGCTGCACACCGAGATGTCGTGCGCCGCCTCGTAAGCCTCGCCCAAGGCCTCGAAGTCCTCGTCGTCCCAATCAATCCGCCGGTACGCCACCCACTGCCGCACGCCGTCCACAAACACGGCCGAGCCCTCGTCCAGGTAGGTTTTGGGAATGCGGGCTCGAGTCTCGGCTAAGTGCAACGACGTGTTGTTGCCGTGGCCCACGCCCAAAAGCAACACGTAGCCGTCCAGTTCGTAGAGTTTGCCCAAGGGTGAAGCGTCCCCTAAAGCATCTTCTAAATCATGCTTTTCGGTGATAAACGCCGAGTGCGGCCCGAGCGCGGCGAACGACGCGGTCGGGTGATAGCTGCGCCGCACTCCGGGCCAGGTGCGGAAGAGTTCCGCCACGCGCCCCATCTTGCGGGTCGGCGTTTTGGCCGGGTCGAAAGCGGGCAGGGATGCCCGAACGGTGGGCCACCAGCTTTCGGGAACGGGCGGGTTTTCCCACGCGCTCGGGTCGCTGTTGCCCGCGCTGTGCGCGGGCATGACGAGCGTGCCCGCGGGTCCCAACACCTGCAACAACGCCTCGAGAACCGCGACCGGGCCGCCGGAGACCCAACCGAGCTTGCTCAAGGCGCTGTGGACGAGCACCGTTTGGCCGGGGGCTAGACCGCACGTTTTAAAAGCGTCGGCGAGCCTGGCGACGGTGAGGGGCGAGGCGGCGTTTTGGACGGCGGCGGCTTCGGACACGGCTCAGTTTACAGGAGAAACGCGGCCTCGTCTTTTGGGAGGCCTCGAGGACTGGTTTTTAAAAAGTTTGCAGTAAAAACACAGGTATTCTCTACCATGAAATAGTAGAGGATACCTGTGGGCTTGTGGTCGGGGCGAGAAGATTCGAACTTCCGACCCCTTCGTCCCGAACGAAGTGCGCTACCAGGCTGCGCTACGCCCCGACACCGGGTGGATGTGTAGTGTACTTAAAAGAGGTCAGGTGGGTCAAGGGGAGAAAAACGTCATGTGGCGGCTCGAGCTACTTTTCAGCGTCGCCGAAACGTCGGCTTGACGGGGGGTTTCCGCCCTGCCCCGTGGTTAAATCAACTCATGCCCTTTCGTATCAAAGTCTCGCTGGCGGCGCTCGTGTTTGTCCTCACCTTGCTGCTCGTCGGCCCTTTGGTCATCCCGATTCCGCCCCTGGCCGGTACCGTCCCGGCCGCGCAACTCACCGACTCGGACAGCCGGTTTATCGAGGTGGACGGGGTGAACGTTCACTACAAAACGTCTTCGCTCACGCCGCCGGAAAACGCGCCTACTTTCGTGCTGCTGCACGGCTTCGGCTTGAGCACCTACACCTGGCATAAAGTGATGGACGAGTTCGGCGCGCTGGGGCGCGTGGTCGCCTTCGACCGTCCGGCTTTCGGCCTGACCGAGCGGCCCCTGCCGGAAACGTGGCGCGAAAACCCCTACACGCCGCAGGCGCAGGCCGAACTGACCTTGAGTTTTATGAACGCGCTTGACATCGACGAGGCCGTTTTGGTCGGCAACTCGGCCGGGGCGACGGTCGCCGCCAAAGCGGCTTTGGCACGTCCCGAGCGCGTGACAGGCCTTGTCATTGTCGACGGCGATATTTACGACGAGAGCAGCCGTTCTACGCTGTCCCGCTTGTTGTTGCGCACGCCCCAAATCGACCGGCTGGGCCCGCTGTTGACGCGGCAGTTGGCCGGCGAGCCGGGCACGGACTTTTTGCGCTCGGCCTGGAGCGACCCCGCCAAGCTGGACGAGGCGACCGTGGCAGCGTACCAAAAGCCTCTGCAAACTGAGGACTGGGACCGGGCCTTGTGGGAGTACACCAAGGCGAGCCGCCCGCCGGGTTTGGAGAGTGAGCTGAACCGCCTGACGCTGCCCGTCCTCGTCGTGACCGGCGCGGACGACAAGCTCGTCGCGCCGAGTTTGAGCGAGCGCCTGGCGGGCGAACTGCCCGACGCGAGACTGAGCGTGCTGGACGGTTGCGGCCACACGCCCCAAGAAGAGTGTCCGGAGCCTTTTATGACCGCCGTGACGGGTTGGCTCGAGCAAAAGGATTTTGCCGCGGCGAACCGCTAGGCGTGCTACTTTTCTCTTCTCGAACCTTTTGAGCGAGTTAGACTGATTCGTGGTTTTAGGAATCATCAGCGACGTTCACGCCAACGTTATCGCGCTCGAGGCGGTGCTGGCCGAGCTTGAACAAAAAGGGGCGGACACGATTGTCTGCTTAGGCGACTTGGTCGGCTACGGGCCTTCGCCCAACGAAACTATCGACTTGGTGCGCAGCGCGGGCGTGCTCTGCACCTTGGGCGCGGCGGACGAACGCATCGCCTACGACTTCGCGCGTCAAAAAGTGCCGCGTGCGGGCGTTGCAGATTCGACCCTCGAGTGGACGCGCGACATTATCGAGCCGCGCCACGTCGAGTTTTTGCGCAGTTTGCCGGTGCAGCAGCGCTTGAACACGCCCGCCGGACGCCTGCGCTTTTTTCACGGCTCGCCCGAAACGCCCGCCGAACGCCTCAACTTAAACCAGGACCCGATTCGGCTGGGCAAACTGCTTGAGCGCAACCGCTGCACCATCCTCGCCTGCGGCGGTTCCCACGTGCCTTACTTCCGGCAGCTTCACGTCGGGTGGGCCGTCAACCCCGGCTCGGTCGGTTTGTCCTTAAACGGTGAGCCCGGCGCGGACTACGCGCTCTTTCGCATCAGTGACGAGGGCAAGGTCGAGGTCGAGATGGACAAGGTCGAGTACGACTTCGCCGCCGTGGCCTTCGACATCATCGCCTGGGGCTTGCCCGCGGCGGTCGCCGAAGCGGTGCAGCACGGGAAGATGCCGGAGACGCCGTAGAGTTATGGTCGGTTGAATGGCTTCGGGCGATGAAGTTTAACAGCTACATCTGGGAACTTTACAAAACGTCAGAGGCAGGTAAAGAGGTTTTGGATTCTCTAAAAATCAAAGAACTTGATGCCGACCTTGATGAACTAAGCAGACAGCTCGTTGCCGAAGGGATTTACTAAAGCTCGAGGGCGCGCCGGCCAAAACCTCAATCGTCCGTTTCAACTTGCCACTGCACCCGCTCGATGGCGGTCGCCCGACCGTTTGCCAGCGTCAACACGACCCCGCAGAGCGTGCCGGGCTGGTCGGCGGGTTTGTAGCGGGCGGGGAGCTTTTGGACGAAGCGCCGGTGAACCTCTTCGAAACGCATCCCGATGGACGAGTTCTGCACGCCCGTCATGCCCACGTCGGTGATGTAGGCCGTACCCTTGAGCAGGGTTTCGTCGGCGGTTTGCACGTGGGTGTGGGTACCGATGACGGCGCTGACCCGGCCCGCTAAGTGGTAGCCCATCACTTTCTTCTCGCTCGTCGCCTCGGCGTGAAAGTCTACGACGAGGGCTTGGCCGGGCGGCGTCGCTTCGGCCACGGCGTCGAGGGCGCGAAAGGGGTCGTCGAGGGCGTCCATAAAGACGCGGCCCATCGCCTGCGCCACGCTCACCTGTTCACCCCCCCGCGCCTCGAAAGTGGCGAAGCCCAAACCCGGCGTGCCCGGCGGGTAGTTCAGGGGGCGCAGCAGACGGGGCGTCTCCTCGACAAGGGCGAGGGTTTCGGCTTGGTCGAAAGAGTGGTTGCCGAGCGTGACCACGTCGACGCCGGCGTCTAAGAGTTGCCCGAAGTGCTTGCGCGTGATGCCGAAGCCGCCCGCGGCGTTCTCACCGTTGGCGATGACGAAGTCGTAGTCGTCCCGGTAGCGCTCCAGGTAGGCTCGAGCCACCGCCAGCCCCGGCTTGGCAAAAATATCGCCGATAAAAAGGATTTTCACGCGTCAGGATAACAGGCTGGGGAACGAGGTGCAGCGTTCACGCCTTGCTGAGCTCGTACTGCTCACGCCACAGAGGTTCGTCCCAACCGGCCGAGAGCGTGTTGCCGCTGCGCACTAAAGGTTGCACCATCAGTTTGGGCTCGTCGATGAGCTTTTGCAGCATGGCGTCGTCGGACACGCGCAAGTGCTCGAGGCCTGCGTCCTTGTACGCCTTGCCGCCCGAGTCCACCAACGCGTCCAAGCCGAACTTGCTCACAAAGCGGTTCAGTTCACCCGGCGCGATTTCGCGCTGCTGCAAGTCTACGAACTGCGGCTCGATGCCGCGCTCTTTGAAAAACCGCAACGCTTTTTTGGTGTCTTGCGACTTGTTGGTGCCGAAAATTTGGACGTTCATGTCTCTAAAGTAGCAGAAGAGAAAGTACCGAGTACCTAGTACCGAGTTGAAAGTGGTTTCACTCGGTGCTTTTCAATCGGTCCTCGGTACTGTTTTTCGTTAGACTTGACCCTATGGCCGAAACCCTGTTCAACCTCCTCAACCTGCTGCCCTTGCCCGTGTGGGTGGGGATGCTCCTGTTTCCGCGGACGCGCTATACCCAGCGGCTGGTCATGGCTTACTGGCCCTACATGGTCCTGAGCGGGCTGTACGCGCTGTTTCTGCTCGTCTCGCTGACCCAGGCGACGGCCGGTTTCAGCCTGAGCTTCGATGCGCTGCGGGCCGGACTGGGGGGCGAGTGGGCGTTTTTAGCGGCCTGGGCGCACTTTGTCACTTTCGACCTGTTCGTCGGCGTGTGGATTTTCCGCGACGCGAAGTACTGGGGCGTCAACCCCGGCCTGTTTTTACTTTTCACGCTGTTCGCCGGGCCGCTGGGTTTGGGCGCTTACCTAATCGTGCGCGAGCGCAAAGCCAAAACCGACCCGGTGCGTACCCTCAACTGAAGTAGGGGCGGGTTTCAAACCCGCCCTTAAAGCAGCTCGAGCAGGTTCACGCCCCGCCTGAGGTCGTCGGGTCCCGGCACCCGGTCCTGAAGCATGAGGTGCTCCAGGGCCGCCATAGGGGCGTCCCACTTGGCGCAAACGGCCGCCCGCACCGCGCCGTCTTTCAGGTAATAGGCGATAAAACCGCCGTCGTCGACGTCGCCGGTGTAGAGGATGTCGTCAAACGCCTCGGCGTGGCCCAGGTAGTGCAGCTTGAGGTCGGGCTGCGCCGTCCAGAAGTAGGGCACACCGTCGTAAGCCTCGGCTCGGCCGAGCATGTTGCGCGCGGCGAGGCGGCCGTGCTGCGCCGCGACGCGCCAGTGTTCGATGCGGGCGCACTCGCCATACTCGTTACGCGGTAAGGGGAAGGTCGCCACGTCGCCCGCGGCGTAAAGACCGTCCGCCGCCCGGAGGCCCGCGTCGACGAGGATGCCGCCGTCCTCGGCCTTGTCCACGCCGCTCACGATGTCGGTCACGGGCTCGACCCCGACGCCTAGGACCACGAAGTCGGCGTGAAGCGTCGTTCCGTCGTCGAGAACGACCCGCGCCACCCGCCCCTCGCCCTCGAAGGCGCTCGGCTCGTGCTCTAAGTAAAACTGTGTGCCGAGCCGTTCGTGGTGCCGCTTAACCCGTGCACCGACGCGCTCGCCCAAAAGTTTGGCGAAGGGCACGCGCTCGCGCGCCACGACCGACACCGCCACGCCCCGGTCTTGCAACAAGGCGGCGAGTTCCAGGGCGATAAAGCTCGAGCCCACCAGCACCGCCCGGCCGTAGGACGCGGCGGCCGCCAAGATGTGCTCCGCGTCGCGAAGCGAGCGCAGGGTGTAGATGCCTGCTAAGTCACTTCCCGGCAGCTCGAGGCGGCGCGGCCGGCCCCCGGTCGCCACGAGCAGCGCGTCGTAGGGAAGCGTTTCGCCCGAGGCGAAGCGAAGTGTTTTCGCTTCGGCGTCGACTTTAGTGACTTCTCCGTCGCGGCGCTCGACGTCCTGTTCCGTGTAGAAGTCCTCGTCGCGCAAGAAAAAGCGGCGCTCGTCGTGAACGCGGCCTATTTCGGTCGCCTTGCTCAGCGCGGTGCGGTCGTAGGGCCACACCGCTTCTTTGGTCACGAGGACAATTCGGCCCGCGAAGCCTTCGGCGCGGAGGGTCTCAACGGCGTGTTGTCCGGCGACGCCGCCGCCCAGCACCACAAAGGTGCGCTCGTCGCCGCGGTGGGCCGGTTCGGGCAGGCGCTCGGGCTCGGCCTCCGCGGGGACGCTGACGAACACGTCGTCCCCGTCAATTCGCACCGCAAAGCGTGTCAGGGCGTTCAGACCGGGCGGCTCCAGGTGGTCGCCGGTCGTCACGTCGAAACAGGCGTGGTGCCAGGGGCAAATCACTTGCCGGCCCGAGAGGGCTCCTTGTGCGAGGGGCGCGCCATAGTGGCTGCAGTGACCGCTTATGGCGTACACCTCGCCGTCGACGTGGCTGAGCAGCAGGGTAGTTTCTCCCGCCGTGACCTCCCTCATGGTGTTTGGGGGAAAGTCGCTGAGGTTGGCTACTTTGTAATCGTTCGTCATGCTTTAAGCCTAAAAGAAATCAGCCTGAAAGAAAAGGGTGCTCGGCTTTAGGGACTGCCCTGCAATGTTGCTCTTGTCAACCTACAACTGTCAACCTACAACCGGCGCTTTCAACCCGGACTTTCAAGGGAGTGACGCTTATTGCTTTGCGCCAGCCGGACGCCGCGGCCGGGTTTTTGCCGTCAGGGTTGTGCAGAAGGTACCCGGCAGTCCTCTCGAGCCTTGTGCGGAGGCGGCGAAAGTCGTTGACTTTAGCGGCGGACTCGAGCGGGCCGAATCAACCCGAACTCCAAAGCCAACTCCGGGTTGTCGCGTTTTAGGGCCGTCATGCGCCGCCGGTACGACCAAAACTCGACGGCGACCGAAACCGTGTTGACGAGGTAGATGACGGCCAACGCGACGAGGTCCGTCCTCAGCGACAAACCCACACCGATGTTCCACGCGTAAAGGTGGGACAAGGTGTCCAGGCCGACGAGCGCCCAGGGAACCAGCAGCAGCAAACCCCACACCTCGTCCGCCAAACCGCTGCCCGGCACGAGCAGCGCGAGCACGTGGTAGGCCCAGGTGCGCGGCGCGTTGCGCACCCAGCGAAGCCGAGGGACAAACAGCCACACGAAGGTTACGGCGACCAGGACTAAAAACAAAACGACCAGGGGCGCCCACAGGGTCGTCGCCAAACCGGCCGGGCGTGCGGCCATCAAACCCGACCAGGGGTTGACGAACACCCCGGCCACGGCCCCGCTCCAGTCGCCCGCTCGCGCTACTTGCAGGTCTTGCGAGCTTGGCACGGCCAAAAGAGGCGTGCCGGGTCGGTAAGCCCGCTGAAAGGCGAACAGGTCGGTCGTGTCTTCGTCCAGGTTGTACCTCGCCTCGGGCAGCCTGGACAGCTCGGTGGCGCGGCGGTAGAAGGTGTCGTCGCCGGTCAGTGCGCCCAGGTTGTTCAGGGCGGGTGCGAAGTCTTCAGCCGCGTCGTAGCGGGTGCGGGCGCGGTCCTCGTCGCCTGCTACTTGCGCCGCGTAACCCCTTACGAAGTCGCCGCGCGTCCCGGCGAGCGGCGCGTCTGCGTAGCTCTGGGCCGCGGCGCTCGCGAACGTACCCGACCCGAGGGCCGCCACGTCGTCCGCTCCCCGGTAACCGGACGCCAGCCCGGCCATGAGCAGCGCCCCGGCCAGCAACATCAGCAAGACGACCTTTTCGGTAAGGCTGTAAAAACGCATGATGAAAATTCGCGACACAGGGCTGACCGAGCGGTTCAACAAACGACGCCGCTCAAAGTTCACGCTTTGCGCCCGCCAGTATTTGGCCGCTAGCGTAAAGTGCAGGGCCAGCACGGTAGCCAGCAACGCCAGGGCGCTGTACCAGCCCGAACGCCCGAGAAAGCGGGCGGCCGCCGCCGGCGGTGCCAGCCTCAGCCGGCCCCGCCCGAGGTCGCGCCAGCGGTCGGCCTCGAGTCCTTGCCCGTTTTGGCGCAGGAGGTCTGCGTAGTCCCGCAGCGCGCGGCCCACTGCGGGCACCTCGGGCGCGGCGAAGTAGGCCAGCCACGGTGCCCAAAAGCCGGCGCGCCCTAAGTCCTCAGCGGCAAGTGCCTCTTGAAAAGGCTGCAGCGGAAAGTTATAGGCCTCGTGCAAGGTCAGGTCGCGCAGCAGCCTCGGGTCGTAACCGCGGGCGGCGAAGTCTCGGAGCGCCTTGTCGGCTGCGAGGTTCGCCAAGTCCGGCTCGCCCAGCTCGAGCAGCGCGCGGCTCAGTCCGGCCGCGTCGTAAAAGGTCTCGGCGCGTTCCACCGCGGCCGCAAAGGCGCTCGTTGACTCGGGCGCGTTCAGTGTTTGCCCCACGCGCAGGTAGAGCCACGGGTTGGTCGGGTCTTGGGCCAAGCGGGCCGCGGGGTCTTCGCCCTGCGCCTCGGCCCGCAACCAGCCGAACAGCGCCGAGGTGGGGTCGAACACCACCGGCTCCGGGGTGCCGCTTGACAACGTCACCGTTTCGGTCTCGGTCGTCACCGTGAGCCCGTCCGCGGCGGGGCTCAGCCCGGTGACTTGACTGGGCAGCGCGAGGCGGTCTTGCACCACGCCGGTCGCCAAGTCCAGGGTCAGCAGGCTGTTGCCGTGTCCCACGTAAACCGCGTCTGAATGGGTCAGCAACCCGCTCGTTTCACCGCTCTCGGGTGGAAAAGTCAGGGTCCAGAGAACCTCGTCGTCGCCCCGAGCCACCACAGCGTCATTTTCCAAGGCAACCTCGTCGGGGACGGAACGCTGCGCGCTCGGCGTGGGTGCCGGAGAAGGGGCGGGCGCCTCGGTTGGGAGGGTGTTCTCCGGCGCAACATCGTCCGGTTGGGGCGACGCCGGCGTAGCGGGTGTCTGCTCGAGGGGTGTTCGCTCGAGGGTCGCGCCGGGTTGTGAGTCTTCTTGAGGTGCGGTTTCGTCCGGCGTTGGGGACGGCGCTGCGGCTCGAGCTGAGGGGGTGTCGGCTGGTGGGGTGTCGGCCGGTACAGTCTCATTCAGGCCGGGTTCGTTCAGGCCGGGTTCATTCAAGCTGGGTGCGTTCGGGTCGGTCTCGGTGGTGTCGGACCCAGGGGGGTCAGACTCGGCTGGACCTGTCTCGGCCGGACCCGTCTCAGTTGGAGCCACCTCAGCCGGAGGGGCGGGCGTGACCGTCGACGTTTCTTCGCGGCTCGTCACCTCGACCTCGAACCGTGCGCTCAAGGTGTCGCCCCGGACAGTCAGCTGCCAGCGTCCCGGCGTGCCAAGTCGTGTGGTGTAGGTAAGGTCGCCTTGGGCGTCGGTTTGCACGTCCTCGACTATATTTTCAGCCTGCAGTCCGGGCGCGGCTCCGTCGGGTTCGTTCGTCAGGGTCAGGGTGTAACCGGTTTCCGGAACCAGCCCCGACGCCGTGACGGTGAGGGGGTCGCCCGCACTCAAGTTGAGGTCGCTGAGCTTGATAAGGGGCAGCGACTGTGCTCGAGCGAAACCGCTTGTCAGGACGAGGCTGCCGGCCAAGCTGCAAACTAGGCCGTAAACCAAGCCGTAAACGAGGCTACAAGTGAATACACAGCGCAAAAGTTTGGGCAAACCGGTGGTGCGAACCATGAAAAGCCTCCCGTGACTCACCGCGTATTATAAGGGAACGTCTCTGAACGGTAAGATACCCAGGCCCCGCCGAGGGTGGCCGTTTTTGTCAGCGCGGAAGTCAGCGCAGAAAGCAGTCAAAACCCCTTGAAGTAGCGAAAAAACGTTTTCTCGGGTTCGGCCCAGCGATTTCATCTCGTACGTTTTGTCGGTAGCTTCAACGGCTCAGGTGTGCCGAAAAGAGGGAAACTTCAACCCCGGGGCCCGGCGGGACTGGTATACTTGCGCAATGCAGTCCGGCACCTGGGAACGCTTAGCCTTGCCTTTCGGCCAGGACGCGCTCGAGTGGCGCGTCTTAGAGGTCAAAACGGGGGACGACGCGACCGACCAAGCCAGGGTTCGGCCGCAACTCCGCTTTGAGCGGGTCGTGGCGCGGCTCGACGAAACTCTTACCCCAGCCGGTTGGTCGAACCGGTACGTGGGTTTGGGTATAAACGCTCTTGCTTGTGAATTGACGCTGGAGGGCGTGACCAAGTCGGGCGTCGTCGCGCTGAACGGTGCGGGTTCAACGGTCTTTTTCACCGTGTGCGTCCAAGACGCCCTCGTCTACGCCGCCGAGCTGTTCGGGTTGAAGCCGCCCGCCGACCCCCACCTCGTTTACTGGGTGGATTATGACCCCGAGGCCGGCGTGCCCTTATTCGAGCCCGACCTCGCCGCAGTCCACGCCGAGAACGCCGCCGAGACCTTTGCGGAGACCGGCCTTGGGTCGTCCGTTTCCCCCTCTCGTGGGCAACCGCCCACCGACGAGCCGCCCGCTCCAAAACCGGCCGGCCAGCAGGCCATAGACCGTCTTGTCGAACGCCTGCGCGGCGAGGGCAAGGGCTTAGAAGTCGCCAAGCTCGTCACCACCTACGGCGGTTACGGCGACGACCCCGAAGCAGCCAAAGAACTGTACTCGCAACTGCGCGCCCTGCTGCTCAAGGCTCCGCCCTCGTGATACTTTCGGGGGCAGCGTGATAAAAGTCGTCGCCATCGGCGACGTTCACGGTCAGTGGGCCGAGGTGTGGCAAGCCCTCAAGGCCGCGACCGCCTGCGACGCCAAGTTGGCCCCGACCGAGGCCGTCGTCGAGGGCCGTTTTCAGGTGCTGTTCATCGGCGACCTCGTCCACTACAAAGACACGCTCGCTTACGCTCGAGCGGTCGGCGAAGAGCCCTACGACTCTACAAATCCCGACCACCTGCGCCGCGCCGCCAAAGCGCAAGTGCGCGAACTGTACCGCTTTAAGGACTACGTCGACAAAGCGAACGGCAACGTGACCATCATCATGGGCAACCACGACGAGGCGGCGCTGACCCACAACTTTGAACTCAGCACCCGCGGCGGCCTGAAACACGACGAGTTCAACGGCAAAAAAGGCGGTACCGCCCTGCCTGAGGACTTGCAAACCTGGATGCAAGCCTTCAAACGCGAGCAGCTTCTTTACAACGTACATTTCGCCCACGCCGGACCGCTACCCGGAATGCAGTACTTCGACGACTTTTTTTATCACGACGCGGACACTAAAAAGTGGTGGTACAACAAACCCCAAATCTTCGCCCACACCGGTCACCGCTTCGGCGTCTACGGCCATACGGTGATGGAGGAGGGCATCTACGTCGACAAAGACAACCGCTTCGCCATGATAGACGCGCTTTCCCACCGACAATTTTTCGAGATGTTTTTGGACGAAGAGCGCTTGGACTACAGGGTGATGCAGTTTTAGGCTCCGGTTTGCTCAAGACCGTCTCAACTTCGGCACCATGACACGAGTGCCGTCAGCCCACCTGCAGAAAGCTTGAAGTAGAGTGTGGACGCGACGACGGCAACACCAGAAACTTTAGAAATTTTACGCGGACATTTATCGCGCCGCGCTCACACACCAAACTCGAGCCCTTCGGCTAAGGAAACCTGTGCAAAAACTTGTAAAAGCAAAAACTGCGCAGTTTGGAGAAAGTCTTGTCGTAGACGTAGTTTTTGAGACGGCCGAAAAAAGGGAGCATCGACTTGAGGAAGTTGGGGCTCGAGCCACTTGCCGACTTCAAATTTGCTTAGCGTTGAGGGCTCGAGCGGCCGTAGGGCGAGTACAGTCTGGTGGGTTTTGGGAAGGTGTTGAGGGCTCGAGGTATGTCGTCCTACTTTTTCCCGTAGGCAGAGTCATGGTTAGGGTGAAGCGAAACGAACTTTAAGACATCTCCATCACGCTTTACCACAGCACGGCATTTTTGAGTAACCCGAAGGGTGTAAGCATCCTCCGCGAGAGACTTAATGCTTTCCCACCGCAAGCCCTTGTCACGGTAAACTTGCGTCCAAGAAAGTTGTTTGAGTTTGCGCAGCGTTTTGAAAAAGGCCAGCAGTTCAACTTTTTCAAGCTCGAGCAAATCCGCCTGAAACTGAGGTCGGTTGAGGTCGAACTCCACTACTCGTCCAACGGCTCGCCGTGCTCAGCTTCCCACCTTTTGCGAATCTCAGTCTCGAAGCTGTCCAAGTCCGTGACCTGAGTAGGATGTTCCCTAGCCCACTCGAGACCTTCAGCTATTTTGCTTTTGGCGGGTTCTTGGTGTAACCACAGTTCGTTGTCTGGAATAACCGTTGCCGTCTTGATAACCCAAACACCCTCTTCCGGCGTATCTACAACAACGGTGCGTCCGGCGTATTCCTTACCTAACGAGAGCTGTCCACTCTGACCTATCGTTTTTACTTGTGACACACAAACCTACTTTCATGCTACAGGATAGCACGATTTAAACACATTAGAGATGTGATGGAGAGCTGACGAGATTGTGGAACTCACGGCTCTTACCAACTTTGGGATTTGCTCAGCGTTGAGGGCTCGAGCGGCTATAGGATGATAATTGGGTGAAGTTGGGGATATTGGGGGCTCGCGGCGCTTGACAACTTTGAACTCACGCAAGCAGGAGCTCGAGCCTAAGGAAAATAGCGATACATGTCTTTGCGGTGCAGCGCCCGCTTGAACACCACGGTGTCGTCTTCTACCGTAAAACCGACCCGGTAATCGCTAACTCAAATGCGGTAGGCGGCGTCAGCATTCTTCAGCTTTTTCAAGTTGGGTACGTCGGACAAACTATCCAAGGACGGGAAAGTATCGAAAGCCAACGTCTTGATGCGCTCGTAAGTTGCGTTACCCTGCAAGCGTTTTAAGTTTTTGACAAAACTTGCGGCGTAGACCGTTTTCACTCGGCAAGCGCCGCGAGGGCTTGCTCGAGCGTCAACACTTCTCCTTTATCAGCTTCTTGTATCGCTCGCAAAAGGCAAACGTCTTCTATGACCTCGAGAAGCTCTTCGTACACGTCTATGGGAAGAAGTACGTGGGTTTTGTTGCCTTCTTCGTCATGGAGAAAGGAAGGGTCTCGCGCAGTGTCAACCATTTGGATCATTGTAGCAGGCTTTGAGTTTTGGGTGGGCTCGAGCCGCTTATCGGCCTCAAGTTTGCTTAGCGTTGAGGGCTCGAGAGTCCATAAGGTAGTTAGGTCGGGTGAGGCTGGGAGGTGTTTGGGGCTCGAGCCTACAACTGGTCCTGCGGTTCAGGCTCGGTGTTTTTAACTTTACCAAGCGCACGCTCAAACTTTTCACGGTTTCCCCGCTTGGCACGTTCCTCTAGATACTCGGTCGTCATGAGCGCCGCCATTTTTTCCGCCAACGCTGTAGCGACGAGTTGGTTGATGGAAACCCCCTCTTGCTTGGCGAGTTCCCGTGCCTGCTTGTGTAGGGATTCGGGTAGTCTCAGACTGATGGTGCTCACAGCGCTCCTATCTTTTGCAGCAGCGTCTTAGGGCTGACGACTTCGAGCCCGAACGTCTCGACACCGGAAAAATCCTTTTCATTATAGGTCACAATAAAATTACAGGCTGCTTCCACCGCCAGCTCGAGCACCATGTCGTTTTTGGGGTCTTTGAGAAAAGGCCGCCACAGAAAGAAGATGTCGTGCTTGTTGGCAACTGAACAAAGGTAATCGAGGATGTCGTCAATATCTTCATGATTTAGGCCTATATTCTCGCTCAGTCTTTTAGCTACCTCTTCGTATTCCAGCGCGAGTGGCACAGAGAGGTTGATTGCGAAGGTATCCGTCAGTCCTATCAGCGTCAAAAGTTTGTAGGAAGCGCCTCGGCTCGAGCGCAGCGCGGAGATGAGGACGTTTGTGTCGAGAACGACTTGGTAGGGGTTCATCTGGTATCAAATACAATACCACGAAGGTAGTTCTCAGGTGTGTTTTGGGTTGGGCTCGAGCCACTTGCCAACTTCAAATTTGCTTAGCATTGAAAGCTCGAGCGGCCATAGGGTGATGATAGTCCGAAAGGTTGGAGGCTCGCGACGTATAAATTTGTGAAAAGGCTAAACTACGTTCATGCCTTCAATCTGCATTTTCTACGGCATCGTCATCTACATGTACTACAACGACCACAATCCACCCCACTTCCACGCCGAATATACTGAATTTGAGGCCGTCTATACAATAGAAACTTTAGAAATCCTACGTGGAAATCTGCCGCGCCGCGCTCATGCACTCGTCGTAGAATGGGCTACCTTGAACCGGACAGAACTGCTGGACAACTGGCGCAAAGCAAGAGCGGCTGAGCCGCCCGCTAAACTCGAGCCCCTTGACTGAGGAGATACATGCGACAACTTGTAAGAGCAAAAACTGTGCAACCTAGAGAGAGTTTTGTCGTAGATGTAGTTTTTGAAACGGACGAAAAGAGGAGCATTGACCTCGAGAAGTATCTGCAAGGCCCCGTTTTCGAAGCCGTGCGGAGTAACCCCGAGCTGTTCCAAAGTGTAAGGGTAGAGCGAGGGATTCTCACGTGGGGTGAAGGTGAGTTGTTGGCCGACATCGACCCTGACGTGCTTTATTACAATTTGGTTCCTGCACGTCTCGAGGAGGTTGAAGCGGCTTAGGAAGATTGGGGCTCGAGCCACTTCCCGACCGAAGAGTTTGCTTAGCGTTGAAAGCTCGAGCGGCCATAGAGTGATTGTAGTCTGGTGGGGTCGGGGAGTTGTTGGGGGCTCGAGACACTTGCCAACTTCAAATTTGCGCTGAGTAAATTTTCTACGTCAACCTCTTATAAACATCCTTGCGGTGTCCGACGAGCATCAGAACGATGATATGTCCTTTGGTGTCTACAGAGTAGATGACTCGGTAATCGCCCACACGTAAGCGGTACAGTTGCTTAGCACCCCTGAGCTTTTTCGTGTTCGGCCCAAGGGGATTCTCGGCAAGCTGCCGGGTTCGCTCGACGATAAGTTGTACAGTCTCGGCAGGCAGCTTTTGCAGCGCTTTTTCGAACGAGCGGCGGGCGCTCAGGCTATAACTTGCCACTGCGTTTCAAGTCGCTTACAAGTTCGTCAAAGGGAAGGGTATCTTCTTCCCCGAGTTCGGCGACCACAGCCAAGTCGTGCAGGTCCTCGAGAAGCTCTTCGTACACGTCGATGGGAAGCAGTACGTGGGTTTTGTTGCCTTCTTCGTCGTGAAGAAAGGAAGGGTCTCGGGCAGTGTCGACCATTTGGATTATTGTAGCAGGCTTTGAGTTTTGGGTGGGCTCGAGCCGCTTACTCCTTTTGGACTTGCATAAAATGAGGGTTCGCAACCGACGTTTTAGAAGCCCTGAACACCTATAATCCCAGACAGTAGCAAACAGCTTCCTCAACTTCTTCAAGTATTCTTTCGGAAAGCCCACCTGCTGCTTGGGCTGGAAACCTCGCAGCGTCGACGGAGCGTAACTGAAAGCCGAGAAAAACGGTCTCGAGTGGTAACCCACTTTCGCTGGTCGGCACCCGCACATTCGTTCGGTAATCTCGTTTGACGTTGTCGCCCTTTGTACCGACAACAACCGTGACCACCAGCGGGCGTGAGTTGATTTCGTCAATCGAGAGCACAAGCACCGGCCGACTTCCCGCTTGTTCACGCCCCGTCGTAGGGTTCAAGTCGACAAAATAGATTTCGCCACGTTTTGGATGCGTCACAAGCCGCCAAGTCCGTCTTCTTCAGTTAGGCGGAACTCGACATCTAATGCACTCAGTTCTCGTTGAATATCGGGGTCGGCAACCATTTCGTCTAAGTCACTGCCAACGTCTTTTTGCAAGGTAGAGGCGAGCCGTTCAAGCAGCCACAGTTTGTCCTCATGCGTGAGGTTGGTGATTTGTTTTTCTAAGTCGAGTAAAGCTCGAGAGGCCATAGGATGATTATAGTCGGGTGGGGTTGGGGAGGGTGTTGAGGGTTCGAGGCGCTTGCTAATTTTGAATTTGTGCGCCGCAATCTTCAAAATAAATTTGAGGTATTATTTCGGAAATGTTCGACCCTGTTCAAGAGTTTGATTTGCTTTCAAAACCAGGAAATTTGGGGTTCTATTCACGTTGTGAAATCACTACCATCTTCTTAAAGAAAAAAGGAGAGAAACAGCCGAAAAATTTGTATACGCTGTGCGTTTTAGAAGAATCCACCTTACCTAAAAACATCTTTACCTGTATCACGCCAAAATTGCAGTCGATTACGGCGGAGGTATCTTTAGGTATCGTCCGACATTACGAATCTCTGGAAAACACTCGAGCAAAGTACGTGCAACTTTTCCAGAATAACACTTGGGAAAACGAAGGTGAATTTCTTGGACTGTCGAAGCCAAAACCTCTGCCAAAACAGTTTGTGCCCTCAACAGAAAATACGCCACTCAATTCAGTTCTAAAGAATTAGGACTTACGCACACAACTGCATAGGAATAGCAGGATGTTTGAGCTGCTGTCTCATGTAGTTGTCGAGTTGTCCAAACTTAAGCTGATAAACAGTGGTGCCGAGTCGAGTAGCAAAGCGCTTAAGCTGCGCCCAGACCAAGAAAGAACAAGCGATGTGGTTTCTCAGGGCTCTGGACATGCGGCATTGACAACCTTCAAGACCCGTTACTTGTTTGGCTTCACGGTGAAACTGCTCAATCTTCCAGCGAACGCCGCAGTGATGTTTCACAACGTCCGAGTCGTCCTGAGTCATGTCATTGGTGACAATACAATCCGTGCGCTCGGTAGAGACCGCTAGCCGGAACAGTTTCATACGGTGACCTTTGGGCATCTTTTTGAGGTGAATCGTCTTGCCTTCTCTCAGTTCTTCGTCGCTCCAGTCTAAGCTGTCAACACGCTGATGTTTTCTCTCACCCTCGCTGTCATCAACGTGACGGTTCGTTTTGATGGGGCAGTAGTAGATTTTCTCTAACGACTCGATATATTTGATAACTTGCATGGAGGCGTACCAGCTATCCATCAGCACCGTCTTGAAAGAGAGTCTCTTGCCGTGCAGAACGTTGTCGAGCATTTCCAGCATGTGCTTGATTTTGCTCTGCTCATCCCCCTCGGGGTCATACACCCGAAAGTCAATCACCCAGAACTGCTGCGTCTCAGGATTGACGTAGACGCACGTTACTACCCCGATGCCGTAGATGACCCGCTTTTCGTTCCCGCTCCACTGCCGCCTAACTAAGCGTGAATGGCGGCTATGGCGTTTGTCCAGCACCACATCGTCAAACAACACATAGCCCTGTTCGCTCAGCACCACATCCTCTCGCACGTTCTCCCACAGGGTTCTCGGTGTCAGCGTATCCAGCCGTAAAAAGCGATTCATGCTGTCGTGGCTATAACGCTCGCTATGGTCTGCCAGGTACGTCTGTGTGTAGTTGATTTGGCTACTAATCAAAAACTGACAGTAGTCCAACCGGTGTTGCTGATAGTCCATAGCCCATGCCAGCAAGTCTTTTCATTTGAAGCGTGTGCGTAAGTCCTAGAATAATTTCGACAGTGGCTCTTACGTGCTGGAATTCTTTGCTGAAGACAAAAGTGAATATCAAACCTTTTTATATGACAATGCCCTCTTGAATAAAGTAAGTGAAGTGATTCGAGGCTACCTTCCAATTGACATTGCTTATATCAGGGAACGTATTGGCAATCTAATATTTCAGTTTCCAATAACACTTGTAGCAGTCGGAGAGAGTACAAACGCCGAGGGGAATACAATTCTATTCAATGTCGCTTGGCATCCAAAATTGAAAGAATTACCGGCGTGTGGTGTTGTAGTTCAGAGTGAATTAGATGGATTATTACTCAGTTTTGCTCAACAATCAAATTTTACAGAACTTAACAGTTCTGTTCAGGTCGGTTCAACAGACGCACAGGTAGAATCATTTATTTACGATAAGTCTACGTCCTTAGATACTTCGTACTTTTCGCGGTGCAGCTATAAAGGGCTTTAATTTAGGTACAAGACTTATCAGTCCAGAAAAACGAAGTGTGAAGGTACCAAATGAGAATCAACCGGGAGATACTGTTTTTGAAATCGAGGTGGCATCAAAGGTAACCCAAGGCCAAATATCGTCTGGGGACTACCACTTTCGTATCCAATCAAGGATTTATGACTCAGAGAGAGAAAGGCTAGCACGTGAACGAATTTTTGTTCAGTATGGAAGAGGCACTGATGATAGGATAAAGGCGTTAGAAGATGTACGATTATTGATTCAAAAGTATGGTGAAGAAGGTGCTTATCTTTGGGATCCGTATTTATCTGGTAGAGACCTGATTCAGACACTTTTTTTCTGTAAAACTGCACATGTTCCGCTAAGAGCTATTGGTTCGAATAAGGTTGTGGGCTTGCAGAAAAAAGACAAAGCGTGTAACGCAAAAAATTCAGCATCTCCTTGGCCTGATTGGGTGAAAGAACAAGTAAAACTATTAGAGGGTAGTAGTAATCATGTTGGTCTGAACACGGAATTTCGATGTAAATGTGGTAATGCGGGTTGGGGCTTTCACGACAGATTTTTGATTTTCCCAAGAATGCGTGAGCCTTTAGCTTGGTCGTTAGGTATTTCTGTCAACCAATTAGGCAAAGAGCACCACATATTGCAGCGTGTGGATAATGCACAAAATATCCTAGATGCGTTTAATGACTTATGGTCTGTGCTAAAAAATCCCAACTGCCTAATTTGGAAAAAGCTGTGACGTCAAGAGATTATCAAGAGTTTATCGAGATTGTTATGGAGCGAGTTGATTCGATTGAACTTGACGAGGAATTTATAGAGATTGATTCTGCAAGCTCCAAGTTAGAATTAGAGGATTTCTTTCGTGGCAGTAATCTGGACTTCATCCATGATTTGCTTAATCGCAAGCTCGGGATGCTCTTCAAATATCAAGCTTCAAGTGTGAAGTTTCCTATTTTGCCTGAAGATGTCAAAGAGGCGGCTAAATTTTTGGTCAAGAGCAGGAGCATGTTTTGGGACGCGCTAGCTATGAGGGATGCAAAGCAACTATTGATTGCACTGATAATCTTTAGGCGTTTTGAGCTTGATTACACACTGCTTTTTGACTCTTCACAGCTAGACCAAGAGCAACGCTCCTGGTTGGTCGGCTGTTTGATGAAGCTTTTATCGCTCAAAACAAGTGTTGATGTTGAAGTAAACGCAAACGTGCCAGAGTATGAAAAGAAATTGCTTCAGAGTTATCAAGTTGGGTTTGAAAACCTAGACATAAGAAGAGTTTACGAATTTATAGAGGCGCTAGAGAGAAGCAATATTTTCTACAGCCACTACTTGAGTGATGAGGCGCGCAAAGTTCTTTATTATGTTGATGTCGATCAATTCGATTGGCAGCTACAGCAGAAAACGGAGCTGTTAGAGATTATCGCTTTTTTGAAAAATTTATCGTTTGGGGCCAAACTCTTTCTCTTGAACAAAAAGCGTAATTTCAATGAATGGACTTTGTTTGAGACTGTCAGGCAACTACTTCAAAAGAAAAACTCTAATTCTTGGGACCAAGAGAATATTGAGATTCTTTCCACTGGTATAGAACGTGTTTATGAGAAAAACTCTGTATTTTTTTCGGATATGAACAGTTATTTTTTAGGGAATATCGTGTACAATAGCGCGTTAGGAAAAGTGCTTGCAACAATAGAATTGAAACACTTCAAAGAATTCATAAATAGAATCGAATTTAGTAAGTACAAAGATGTAAACAAGCTTCGTGCCTTCTGCGAATTACTTTCGTGCCTTGACAAATACGACTCTGATACACGCACCATTTTGTTCTGCCGAAGTATTTACAAGAAGTGGGAGATTTTTCTTCAGAGTAAGTATGGTAACGGAGAGTATCTTTTTAAGCCTACAGTTACAGATTACTTTTGTGTTCTTCTAGGTCATCTCCAAATAAAGCTTGACACTCGACGAAAAGCAGTGAGAGCCGTTGGCAAGATTGTTCAATCCCTCGAGGAAATTCAATCCAGGTGGTTTAAAAACGCAATTGAAAGAACCTCTTTCTATTTTGTTCAGCTATCGAAACTATATCTATTGAGCTTCCTATGGCGAGAGCAGGACTTTGAATTTGCATCGAATTCGCGCGTCAAAAATAGCTTGACTGGCTTTTTATCAGACAAACGGTTTCATATATTAAATCGAGGCATAGGCGAAGGAGACTACTACTTGGAGATGTCTAAAAACTTTGGCCTCGAAAAAAAGTAATCCAAGGCTTACCTCAGTTCAAGACCTTCCTCAAAAACTCCCCCGTATAACTCCCCGCCACCTTCGCCACACACTCCGGCGTCCCCTGCGCGATGACCTGCCCGCCGCCGTCGCCCCCTTCCGGCCCTAAGTCGATAAGGTAGTCCGCCGTCTTGACCACGTCCAGGTTGTGCTCGATGACGATGACCGTGTTGCCCGCGTCCACCAGGCGGTGCAAGACTTCTAACAGCTTTTGAATGTCGGCAAAGTGCAGCCCCGTAGTGGGCTCGTCCAAAAAGTAGACGGTCTTGCCGGTCGAGCGTTTGGAGAGTTCCTTGGCGAGCTTGATGCGCTGCGCCTCGCCGCCGCTGAACGTCAGGGCGCTCTGGCCGAGTTTGATGTAGTCCAGCCCGACATCGTGGAGGGTTTGCAGGACGCGGTAGATTTTGGGGTGGTTCTCGAAGAAAAGAAGCGCTTCTTGCACGTCCATCTCGAGCACGTCCGCAATCGTTTTGCCCTTGTAACGCACCTGCAGGGTTTCGCGGTTGTAGCGGTGGCCGTTGCACTCTTTACACGTGACCCACACGTCGGCCAAAAAGTGCATCTCGATTTGGATGGAGCCGTAACCGCCGCAAGCTTCGCAGCGGCCGCCTTTGACGTTGAAGGAAAAACGCCCTTTTTTGTAGCCGCGCTTTTTCGCTTCGGGTACAAGCGCGAACACGTCGCGGATGTGGTCGAACACGCCCGCGTAGGTCGCCGGGTTGCTGCGCGGCGTGCGACCGATGGGGTCCTGGGTGATGTGGATGACCTTGTCGAGGTGCTCGAGGCCGCCGATGCTTTTGTGCGGCCCAGCCGTGACCGAAGCCCCGTTGAGGCTGCGCGCGAGGGCCGGGTAGAGCGTCCCGGTGACGAGGCTCGACTTGCCGCTGCCCGACACGCCCGTGACGCAAGTGAGTGTGCCGAGCGGGATGCGGGCGTCCACCTGCTGTAAGTTGTGGAGGCTGGCACCACAGATTTCGAGATAATTCTCGCCCCGCCGCCGCTCGGGGTTGGGCGGCGCGATGGTGTCTTTGCCGCTCAGGTAGCGGCCCGTCAGGGACTTGCTGCTCTTGAGGATTTGCTTGTGCGTGCCCGCCGCGACGAGGTCGCCGCCCTGGACGCCCGCGCCGGGGCCGAGGTCGAGAATATAGTCGGCCCGGCTCATCGTCTCTTCGTCGTGCTCGACGACCAACACCGTGTTGCCCATGTCGCGGAGGCGCTCGAGCGTTTGAATGAGCGCCTCGTTGTCGCGCGCGTGGAGGCCGATACTCGGTTCGTCCAGGATATAGAGCACGCCCATCAGTCCGCTGCCGATTTGTGAGGCCAAACGGATGCGCTGACCCTCGCCGCCGGAAAGTGTCCCGGCGCGGCGGTCGAGCGTGAGGTAGTGCAGCCCGACGTTGAGCATGAACTGCAAGCGCTCGCGGATTTCCTTGAGGACTTCCCCGGCAATCTCGAGGTCGCGCTCACCCGCCTCAGTCTCGAACCTTTTAATCCACGCGGTCGCCTCGCCGATAGAAAAGGCGCTCAGCGCGGGCAGCGACGCGCCGCCGACGGTGACGGCCCTGGCTGCGGGGCTCAGGCGTTCGCCCGCACAGTCCGGGCAGGGCAACTCGTTCATAAACGTCTCGTACCACTCGCGCGCGTCGTCCGAGTCGGTCTCGCGGTAGCGCTGCTCGATATTGTACATCGCGCCCCAGATTTTGCGGTTGCGCGTGCGCACCGTGCCGCGTTTGTTGGTGTGGCGAATGGGGATGGTCTGGCCGCCGGAGCCGTAGAGCAGCGCGTGCCGCGTCTCTTCGGGCAAGTCTTTCCAGGGTGTGTCGAGGTCTCCGCCGTAATGGGCGACGATGGAGGCGACCACGCTCACCGTCCAGCCGGACTTTTTCTTCAGTTCGCCGTAGTAGCCCATCGCGCCGTCGTTCAGGCTCAGGCTCGAGTTCGGAACAACGAGGTTTGGGTCGGCGCTCGCCTGCGTGCCGAGGCCGTGGCAGGTTTCGCACATGCCGAGGGGCGAGTTGAAGCTGAACATCTGCGTGGAGAGTTCGGGAAACGAGATGTCGCAGTGGGGACAGGCATTGTGCTCGCTCAGCAGCACGTCAGCCTCGCCCGTGTCGGCGATGAGGAGGCCGTTTGCGGTTTTCAGGGTGAGTTCGACGGACTCGGTCAGTCGGCCCATGAACGCAGCGTCGTCCGCGGCATCTTCAGGAATGACGAGGCGGTCGATGATGACTTCGATGGAGTGTTTGTTCTTTTTCTCGAGGTCGATGTCGTCCGTCAGCGTGAGGGTTTCGCCGTTGACACGGGCGCGTATGAAACCGGCGGCGCGCGCGTCTTTGATGACCTCGACGTGCGTGCCCTTGCGGTTGCGGACAACGGGGGCCAACAGTTGCAGCTTCGTTCCCTCGGGCAAAGCAGCAAGTTGCCGGGCGATTTGTTCGGCGCTCTGCGCGTGGACCTCGCGGCCGCAATTCGGGCAGTGCGGCGTGCCGATGTTGGCGTAGAGCACGCGCAAGTAGTCCATCACTTCGGTGACAGTCGCGACGGTCGAGCGGGGGTTTTTGCTCACGGTTTTTTGCTCGATGGCGATGGCGGGGGAGAGGCCGCCGATGTAGTCGACCTTGGGCTTTTCCATCTGGCCCAAAAACTGCCGCGCGTAGCTCGACAAGCTCTCGACGTAGCGCCGCTGTCCCTCGGCATAAATGGTGTCAAAGGCTAAGCTCGACTTGCCCGAACCCGACACGCCGGTAATCACCACGAGTTTGTCCCTGGGAATCGTCACGTCGATGTTTTTCAAGTTGTGGTGCTTCGCGCCGCGAACCGTAATGTGCTTTAAGGCCATGAAAGTCTCCCGCTCGAGCTGAACTTATCTACCTAGCCGACCAAACTCAACGAAAAAGTATACCTTAAAAATTAAGGACTCTGTCAGGTTTAGGACAAGGTTGACTTGGCAACTCGAGCAAACCTGAAACCCTCGGAGAGCAGCCCAAGTAGGTCTCAAGAGGAAATGCGACTATACTTAAACCCATGAGTATCAGAAAATCTATACGAACACGCAAGTTGAAGCACCTTGGGTTGACCTACTTACTACTTTTGGGCGGAGCTTGGGCACAAGGAGAAAAGATACCCGCTTTTCAAGTCATTCCCGTTTACGAAGGTCAGTTGGCTTTTATAGAGGCAATTCAAGCACAACCGGAACTGAGGCCCCTCGAGAAAACCGAACGTTATCAGGAGCTTGCCCTCGCTCCTTACGCCGAGGTGTGTGGGGCTGAGGGCGAAAAAGCGTTCGTTCAAAGTAACTACGGTTATGAGGTCAATGACCTCGAGACCTGGAAAAATGCTGTTCAGGACCTTATAGCAACAGATATAGCCGGTGCCGTCGAGGAAGGCGTGACGAGGTCGGCGTCTCTATTGTCGGCAGACCCTATCACCTTTTGTGTCTTTGCCCTGCACCCGAGCGAAAATACCTCGCTGTTGAAAAGGTTGGGGGGCGTGACGGGCTACACCGCTGCGGGAAACGTTGTTCTTCTCGAGGTTTACCCCGAGGGGGCGTGGCTCGAGTGGGTCGCGCCCAGCGTCGCCCACGAGTACCACCACGCGGCTTGGTTGCAGCGCTTCCCGGACGGTTTTGACGGCTTCCAACTCACTGATTACCTTATCCTCGAGGGTAGAGCCGGCAGTTTTGCGGAGCTTGCTTACCCCGATTCTCCGGAACCCTGGACCAAAGCCTTGACCCCGGACGAACAGCATGTGCAGTGGGAAGCTTTACAGCCTCACTTGGGAACGCGCAACCGGGGGCTCCAACAGAGAATTATGTTCGGCGGCGAGCGCTACCCTACCTGGACGGGTTATGTGATTGGCTTTAACATCGTTCAGTCATTTTTGAAAAAGCACCCGGACATGGATGTTGCAACTTGGACGGAGATGGACGCCCAAGAACTTTTGGAGCGCAGCGGCTACGCGCCTTGACCCCACGTTTTCTTCAGCACTACGACTTTTTTACTGCTCAGCGAACATAATTCCGAAGCGACCATGTTGAAGAGGTTTGTGCTTACCTGAGTGAGCAAGAAAAGTGACCTAAACGTAACGTAGTACCGGGTCAGACTGTACACTTGAGACAGGATGAAACCGACAACGACTGAGACAGCTGAGTTTGAGGTCAGGTTTGGGTGTACGGTGCGCGTTTGCGCTCGAGGGCTCTCGAGGTGTGTCTATGCGGATTAGGGTCGGCTGTGAACTCCTTTACAAAATACCTTACGAAGCGCCCCTCATCATCAAAGTGCAATTGCGGGGCGGCCGCTATCACGAGCTTGTCGAGGAGCGCTGGGGCGCGACGCCCGACATCCCCATCACCACCTTCACAGACGAGTTCGGCAACCAGGTGTGGCGCTTGCTCGCGCCCGGCGGCGAGTTGCGCCTGAAGTACGACGCCCTCGCCGAGGTGCCGCCGGAACCCGACGCGGTGTTGCCCGACCTCAAAAAAGACCTCGTCCAAGACTTGCCCGACGACGTGCTCATGTACACCCTGCCGAGCCGCTACTGCCAGTCCGACCTGTTTATCGACGACGCCTGGCGGATGTTCGGCGACGTCACGCCGGGCTGGGCGCAGGTGCAGGCGATTTGTGACTGGCTGCACGGCAACATCGCTTACGAGGCGGGCAGCACGCCGTCGACCACCAGTTTCGACGCTTACCAAGAGCAGCGCGGTGTGTGCCGCGACTTCGCGCACTTAGGCGTGTCGTTTTGCCGCGCGCTGAACATCCCGGCGCGCTACACCTGCGGCTATTTACCCGACATCGGCGTGCCGCTGCCCCCCGTGCCGATGGACTTTCACGCCTGGTTTGAGGCGTACCTGGACGGCGACTGGCGCACCTTCGACGCGCGCCACAACGAGCCGCGAATAGGCCGGGCACTTATCGCTTACGGCCGCGACGCGGTCGACGCGGCCTTTGCCACCTCGTTCGGGGCGAGCCGGCTCACCCGTTTGCAAGTCTGGGCCGACCGAGTCGACGAAAAAACGACCCTCGACGACCCGCTCGTACCCCAGTATCCCTTTGCCGAGCCGAGCATCATCCACAACGAGCCACAAAACGAGGTACAGAAGTGATGCCGGGTGCGTTGGCCCCCGAAGTCGCGTTTTTGAATCACCGCGAGTTGAGTTGGCAGGGCGTGAAGCGGGCGCGCTACCTGTTTTACCAGCACTTTCACTACGCTTACCCCGGTCCCATCCGCGACCTGCGTCACCGGCTGGTGGTCGTGCCCGCCGCGCGCTACGGCGACCAGCAACTCTGCGACCACCACCTCCGGGTCGCGCCGGTCGAGGTAAGGACAAATAGCACCCTGGACGCCTTCGGCAACCGTGTTTTTGAATTCGAGGCTCCCAGGGTAACGGGCGCAGTCTCGTTCGAAGTGCTGACCGAACTCGAGCGCACCACCGCCGACCACCCTCACCTCACACCGGGTGTGGACGCCGACCTGTTTTTGGAGCCGACCGCGCTCACCGAGGCCGACGCGCGCATTCGTGAGACGGCGCTGGGTCTCGGAGAAACCGCTGCGGACGACCGCGTCCTCGCCGCCGCCATCAACGCTTGGGTTTACGGCGCGATGCGCTACGGCTACGGCGTGACCCACGTCGGCACCACCGCCGCGCAAGCTTTAGCGACCGGCCAAGGTTTGTGCCAGGACTACGCCCACCTCATGCTGGCGCTCTGCCGCGCGGCGGGGCTGCGGGCGCGCTACGTGTCGGGGCACATGCTCGCCGAGGGCGGTTCGCACGCCTGGGTCGAAGTCTTGTTGCCGGTCGCGGACGGTTTCGAGGTCGTCGCCTACGACCCGACCAACAAGCGCCGGCCGGGGTTGAACTACGTCACCGTGGCGGTGGGGCGCGACTACCGCGACGTCGCGCCGACCTCGGGGTCTTACCAGGGGTCGTACGTCGGACAGCTGACCATCACCAAGCGCGCCGGGCTGACCGCCGTGGAATACGAGTGTGGGCAGGTCGTGGGCGACCACACGCGATTGGCCGCTTGAGGTCAGCCGACCGGCACCTCTTTTTGCTTTTCTGACGACCGCGCGGCTCGAGCCTTTTTAGGCTTCGCCTGTTTCTCTTCTACAGGCTCCTTGTCCACATCTTTTTTGGCTTGCCGCACCTTGACGCTTTCCAGCGGCGTGTCCCGCGCGGGCAGTTTGAGCTTGTCGCGCGCGCCGTCGTAGGCGTTCAGCAGTAGGTAAACCGCGCCTTGCAGGTCGGAAAGTCCGCTCAGCAAATTGTCCTTGGTGCCGTTCATGAGGTTCAGGCTGTTGGCGTTGGCTTGCTCGAGTTCCTGCACGCTAGAGAGCAGGTCGCGCGCCGCCTGGCTCGCGTAGACGGTCTTTTTAGCTACACGCTCTTTGTGCAGTTCGCCGAAGTAGCTCTTTTTCCAAACGGCCAACTTTTTGTCGTCGGCTATCGAAAAGTCCACCACGTCCACGTCGCGGCTGAGCAGTTTGTCGCTACCCTCGACGCGCTCTAGCCACACGTTCAGGGTGGTAGGTAGGGTGTGGCCTTCCAAATTCAAGTCGCCCGCCGCGACGTCCGTTTTGACGCGCTCGTATAGCGCTTTGAGGTCGCGCCGGTTTTTGACTTCGAAAGCTTCGTCTTGTAAAAAGCTGCTAAAGGTTACGGGCATGTTTTCCTCCAAAAATTTCGTCGTCTGCCGTAGCGTTCAAAGGATACCTTAGATTTTAAGGTAGTTGTGTCTGCGCCCGTGCGAAGTTTTGGGAAGTGACCGACGTCATCTCCGGAGGGTAGTGAAAAAACAGAAAAAAACTAAGTCTTCCCGAAAAGTCAGCCCGCTCCTTTTTAAGGTTTTCGAACAGGGCCAAGCAAGGCCTAGCTACCAAGCCAGGGGAGACCCGTCGTAATTCAGGTACACGCCGGACTCGTCCGTTTTCAGCTTCGCTAAAGCGTCTTTCATCTCCCGGACGCTTTCTTCCGGGCTGAGGCTGGCATTGGGTCCGCCCATGTCGGTGCGCACCCAACCGGGGCTTATCGCTACCGTGCGGATATTCTGCGGTTTCAAGTCCTGCGCCAAGGTGGCGACGACCATGTTGAGGGCGGCTTTGGAACTGCGGTAGACGATTTCTCCGCCGGTCGACCCTGCAACACTTCCCAAAGCGCTGCTCATAAAAACCAGCAGCTTGTCCTGACTGGTTGCCACGTTGCGAACAAAGGCTTGCGCAACGAGTGTGGGCGCGACTACGTTGACGCTGAGGACGTTCGACCAAACGTCTCGGTTCAGGTCGGCAAGCTCTACGCCTCTGGGGCCGAACATGCCTGCGTTGTTAAAAAGAATGTCGATGGGTTCGCCTTTGAGTTTTTCGCTGAGCGCGCCGGTGGAAGCGCCGTCGGTCACGTCCAGTTCCAAGGGCTCGAGCCCCAGCTTCCGGAGCGCGTGAGCCGCCTGGGGTTCGCGGCAGGTGGCGAGGACCCGCCACTGGTCGGCTTGGTACTGTTTAGCCAGCTCCAGGCCCAAGCCCCTGTTCGCACCCGTGACGAGAATAGTTTTGGTCATGGGTCAGCTTAGCGCGACTTCGGCGGCAGACACAGGTGCCGTTCCTAGTGACCATCTTTCTGCTCGAGGGTTTTCGACACGCCGCTCGGTGCTTTGCGACGCAGACCGAAACCGACCTCCGGCTCTAAACTTCGGTATGCGTTATCTTTTGAGTTTTTTCGTAGTTTTGAGTCTAGCCCTCGCACAGTCCACACCCGACCTCGTTTTACCCGCAGGTTACACGGCCGAGGCTTTCATAACCGATTTACAGGGTCCCACCCAAATGATTCTCGGCCCGGACGGGCGCTTGTGGACGGCCCAACTCGCGGGTGGGGAGAACGCCGGAGCGGGTCAAGTTATAGCCCTGTCGCTCGAGACCGGCGAGCGCAAAACCCTGCTCGACAACCTTTCAAAGCCGACCGGTTTGGCGGTGCTGGACGACTACTTGTGGGTTGCTGCGGGCAACAGCTTGGTAAGAGCACCTTTGGACGGCAATAAAGTGGGCACCCCCGAGACCGTCCTGAGCAACCTCCCGTTCAACGGACGCTCGAACGGCACCCTCACCGTGACGCCGGACGGCAAGTTACTTTTTGAAACGAGCGGGCGACGACAGGGCGACGGGGCGCAGCCGGGCTCGGCGACGCTGTGGGAATTGCACCCGGACGCGCCCACCGAGCCCACAGCTTTCGCCACCGGCTTCAAGGGTGCCTACGCCCACACCTTCGACGCGGCAGGCAACCTGTTTAGCACTGAAATCGGCGACGACCCGGTCAACGGCTCCGCGCCGCCCGACGAACTCAACCTCGTGACGGCGGGCGGCGACTACGGCTGGCCGCAGTGTTTCGGCGATCGTCAGGCGGCCCGAAACTACGGCGGCACACCCGAAAAGTGTGCCGAAACGAAACCTGCCTTGGCCGTCTTCGCGCCGCAGTCCACGCCGACGAGCGTCGTCGTGTCGCCGTTCGAGGATGACGTGCTGCTCGTGGCCTTGTGGGGTCCGGCAAACACGAGCGTGGTGAGTGTTCCTTACGACCCTGAAACGCTTCGAGCCAGCGGTGAGGTCACAACGTTTGTCGACGGTTTGGCGCTGCCGCAGTCGTTGCTGGTGCTGCCGGACGGGAGTTTGCTGGTGAGCGACTTTGCCAGTGGGACCGTTCACCGGGTCACCCGGCGCTGAGGGTTTGTTTTAGCGGCTCGAGAACGTTTTGCGCTCGAGAAGACAGGGTTGAGACGACGCCACCACGCAAAAGGTAAGCTTGAAGCCATGCGGGTCTGGTTCGTCTTCGTTTGCCTGTGCCTGAGTGCTTGCGCGCCGCGGGTGACTGCACCGCCCCCCGGCGCGCCCCCAACAGTCCCGGTAACGACGGGAGCGGTTGCGGCGAGCGGGTCGGCGGGTTGCGGTAAAACTGCGCCCGCCACGCCGCCCTCAAGCTTGAACGTCGGCGGGCGGGCGCGCGACTTCATCACCGCCCTGCCCGCCGACTACGACCCCGACCGACCTCACGCGCTCGTCGTGGCGTTTCACGGCCGGACGAACTCGAGCGCCCAAGCGCGGACCTATTTCGGCCTGGAAAGCGCCATGCCCGACACCTTGTTCGTCTACCCGAGCGGGCTGCGGCAGGGCCGGGGGTACAGCTGGGCAGACCCCGGCGACCCGGAAGGCGCGCTGCGGGACTACGCTTTTTTCGACGCCATCGTGCAGACTATGTCGGGGTTGTACTGTTTGGCTCCGAGCCGCGTGTTCGTCGTCGGGCACTCGCTCGGGGCGTACTTTGCGAACAGCGTGGCTTGCGCGCGCGCAGGCGTGGTTCGGGCGGTCGCCTCGCTCGCGGGCGGCCCCGGCGGGTCGCAGTGCCGCGGGCCGGTTGCCGCGATGATCATGCACAACCCGAATGACCGCCACGTGGCGGTCGCGCAGGGCGCGGCGGCGCGTGACGTGTTCAGGGCCGCGGACCACGCGACCGCTCCGGCCATGCCCGTGACCGACCCTCTTTTACGTGCATTTCGTTGTGTGCAGTACGGCGCTGCGCCCGACGCGGCGCTTTACCCAGTGCTGTTTTACCCAGTGCTGTGGTGCCCGCACCCGTTCGACACCCGCCACGACGGCAGCTATTACCCGCACACCTGGCCCCCACGGACGGCCGAAGCGGTGGCGATGTTTTTTGGGGCGCTGCCCTAAAACACTCAAAACCTCTCAAAAATTTTTAGAGAGTTCGCCTCAAGGCTGCTTCAGTTTTGGTTACCGGGTCGTAAGCGTTCTTAGGAAGCCTCGAGCTGCAAGGCGCCAAACCTCATGCCTGCAGTGAAAAGGTGGGGCGAGAAAACCACAGGCGCTGACACCTCAGTTTTTGTCGAAACCCACCACGTCGCCGCGCCAGCCGTAGAGCAGCGCGTCGATGTCGTGCGCTTGCATGGGTTCCGGGTCGACCGGGACGACGTCGACGACGGCGCCGGTAGGCAGCAGCGCGGCCACCTCGTAAGCGCGGTCGTGGGCAAGTTCCAGCGTCATGAGTAGGTCGTAGGCCTTGGCGGTAAACTCGGTGACGTTGCCGTTTTTCAAGTAAGCAAAGGCGGAGGGCCAGTAGCAGCGGTAGAGCGTCAGTTCAGCGGTTTTCATGCCTCGTCTCCTAACAAGCTTGGCTTGGAACACTCCCCGGCCCCTTTCTCGGTTTAAGAGTTGGGCGAAAACGTGTTGCCTGCCGTTGAACCGACTATAGGGTTCGCGCCCTTACAAAAATCTTACGAACAGCGTTTGGGACGGCTTAACCGGTGCGAACAATGTCACAATAACCTCTGTCTTACTCGGCCCCACAGCTTGGCACGGCCTCATCAGGGGGGTGTCAGGCACTTACACCGCTCGCCCTCAACGGCTAACATTAGGACGATGACGAGTCGAGAGATGCAAGCTCACTTCGGCTACTATGCCTGGGCCACGACGCGAATGCTGGACGCTTGCGAAGAACTGAGCGAAACCGCTTTGTCGAGCCCTACCGGGGGCGCGTTCGGGTCGGTGTTCGCAACCTTGGTTCACCTTTACAGCGCCGAGGACATCTGGTTGGCGCGTTGGCAGGGTCAAGAGCGGGGATTTACGCCCACCGACGCCTTTGCAGGCTTGGAGCCCCTCCGCACAGCTTGGGGCCTCAAACAAGCCGAGCTTGCAACCTTTTTGCAAACAACCGACCCGGGAGAGGTGTTCGCGGCGCGCGACTTCTCTCATCCGCTGTGGCACATGGTCTTGCACCTGAGCGACCACGGCAGCTTTCACCGCGGCCAGGTGATGCACTTTTTGCGCATTGCCGGGGTCGCGCCGCCGCCGAGCAACTTTATCCACTACCTGCGCGCTCGAGCCGACGAGTAGGTTCAAAGTCGGGCGCGACCCGCTCAGCTGCCGAGCCCGTCAGCCGCCGAGTTTGATGGTGGCCTTGCCGCTTCGCAGGGTGAACGTGGCGCTGAAACCGTCCAGGGTGGGCTCGCTCTCGGCGGTCAGCGCAAAGGCGAAGCGGCCCGTGTTCGGCGTGTTTTGCCCGTCCAGGCGGAGGACGGCGACGAACGCCGCCAGCGTACTGCGCTCGCTTGCCGAAACGCTCAAGGCCGAGGCGAGGCTGGCCGGGTCGCCCACGTAGGCGTAACCGCAACTCAGCGCGCCCACGTCGCAGGCCGCGTCACGCGTGAAAACAAGCTCGAGGTCGTGACTGAACGCTAAGGTAGCCGCGCCGTTCGCTTCGTCGCTCAGGTTCGCGGCTCCGGCGCTGCGAATTAAGGTAAAGCTCGTCGGAAACCTCTCGGTGACGGGTCGGCTCAAGCTCACCTCGGGGCCGAAGCCTACCTGAACGTCCAGGCGCGCCAAGGAAAAGCCGCGCAAGTCGAGTTCTTGGTCGTCGAACGTGCGCGTGAAGGTGGCCTGCGCTTGGCTGTTTGCCTGGCTCGTGAGGCCTGCTTGGCGAGTGTCCGCGTCTGCGAAGGTCGTGGTCAGACTCTGACCCTCGACGCCGAACGGGTCGGCTATCTCAAGAGGTGGAACGAAAGCGGCGACCAGGCCGCAGCCGCTCAAAAGCACGGGCAGGGCCACGACAAGAAAATAGCGAGCATTCATCTGAACCTCTTTCTCGAGTTTTATACCGCTGGGACGACGGCGGCTTGCGCCCTTCGTTTGTGAGAACCGGTTCTCGGGTCACCAAAACTGTTCGGTGCCGGTATTCGCTCGCCCCGGCCGTCCGCAACCGGCGCGGCGAGAACGCCGGCCTCTTGCTAAGTCTAGGGTGCGTTCTCCCCTCGGGGCTAGGAGGTTTGTTACTTCTTGGTCGTCTCTTTTGGGGTTTTTGCGTTCGGTGTGTTTTGCGTTTTGGGCCTTTGCCGCGCGTTGCGAAAAGGGCGTTTTGAGGTTTGGTCCCGCGCGCCGCGCGTGTCTTTTGTGTCCCTGCATGTCTCCGTGTCTCAACGCCTTGACACTTTCGCTTTACCTTCCTATACTTTGCAGCCTATGTCGACACCCGCCGAGCCCAAACAAAACGCCGTTTTGAACCTGGCCCAACTCCTGGGCGGCGACGTCAGCGCCTACGAGGTCGAGGAAGAAGGCCTGCTCGCGCCGAGCGACGAACTGCTCGACGCCGACGGTCTACGTTTGCTCGAGCCCCTCAGTTGGCACCTCACCGTGCGCAGCACCGGCGGTGACGACGACTTTATCTTAGAAGGCGAAACCTCCGGCGTGGCGCTTTTGGAGTGCCGCCGCTGTTTGGAAGACGCGACGGTCCAAGTTCACTCGGACTTTATCTATCTCATGATTTACCGCCCCGGCACCGAAACCCTGACGCTGCTGGAAAACGGTGCGGACGAAGAAGACACCTTGCAGTTCGGCCGCCCGGAAGTGGACTTCGCCGAACTCATCACCCAACTGTTCGCCATCGACCTGCCCCTGACCGCGCTCTGCAAGGACGACTGCCGCGGCTTGTCGCCGGACGGCGTCAACTTAAACGACCACCCCGAGTACGTGAGCGAAGCGCCGGGCGAAGACACGACCTCGCCCTTCGCGGCGCTCAAAGACTTCGAAGTTTGAGGGGTTGCGGGTCCGGTTGGCGTTGCGGCGCGGTCGTCTGCTATACTGCTACGGTTTGTGTCTCACAGGGCACGTGTAAAAGGAGTTTTTCAATGGCAAAACATCCGGTTCCCAAAAAGCGCACCTCAAAAGCGCGCCGCGACTCGCGCCGCGCGCACGATAACTTAAGCGCTCCCAGCCTCACCGCTTGCGCGCAGTGCGGCGAGATGAAGCTGTCTCACACGGTTTGCCCGCACTGCGGCAGCTACAAGGGCAGGGACGTTCTCGACATCGAGGCGTAACCGTGGCGCAAACCGGCCGTCAGGCCGGAAGTCTGAAATAGGCTTAGAATAGGACTGCTGAGAAGCGGTCTTATTTTTTTGTCTCGAGGCAGGTTGACGGGTGGTTTTTGTGGACGTGACAGCATGAGCATGGCGAGGGCGGGCGTGACCGCGCTGGGCGCTTACGCCCCGGCCAAAACGGTGTCGAACGCGGACTTAGAACAGTTGATGGACACGAGCGACGAGTGGATAACCTCGCGGACCGGCATCAAAAACCGGCACGTGTCGGCCGACGACGAGTTCACCTCGACCTTGGCGTTCAGGGCGGTCGAGAACCTGCTGGCGCGGCACGGCGCGGACGCGCTGCAAGGGGTGGACTTGGTCGTCGTGGCGACCAACACGCCGGACGCCTTTTTCCCGGCCACGGCGGCGCTCGTGCAGGAGCGTTTCAAGCTCACGGCGGGCGTGTTCGACGTGCTTACCGCTTGTTCGGGCTGGCTCTACGCGCTCGCGACCGCCAAGGCTTATGTCGAGTCGGGGATGTGCCGCAAAGTGCTGACCATCGGGGCGGAAACCCTGACGAAGTTTTTGGACTGGAGCGACCGGAGCACCGCTATCTTGTTCGGCGACGGGGCGGGCGCGGCCGTCGTGGAACGCGTGCCGGAACCCTACGGGTTCAAGTCGTTCGTGTTGGGGGCGGACGGCTCCGGGGCCAAGCACCTGAACGTCGGGGCCGTCGCGCCGCACCTGCCCGACGGTACCCCCATCACCGGCAAGGTCTACCAAAACGGTCCCGAGGTGTTCAAGTTCGCGGTGCGGGTCATGCAGACCGCCTCCCTGGAGGCAATTCAAGCGGCCGAGCTGACGCCCAAAGACATCAGCTTGTTCGTGCCGCACCAGGCGAACCTGCGCATTATCAAGGCGGCTCGAGAACGCCTCGAGCTGAGCGAGGACCGCGTCGTCGTGACCATCCAGGAGTACGGCAACAACTCGACGGCCAGCATTCCCCTGGCGCTGAAACACGCGCTCGACGACGGCCGTATACAAGACGGCGACAACTTGCTGCTCGTCGCTTTCGGCGGCGGTTTGTCCTGGGGGGCGACGGTGCTCACCTGGGGGGGCGGTTCATGATAGCCGCCCTGTTTCCCGGCCAGAACTCGCAAACCCTGGGCATGGCTAGAGACTTTTACGAATCTTCCGGGGCAGCGCGGCGCGTGTTGGACCGTTCGGAGGCCGCGCTGCCGGGCTTGTTAGAAATCATGTGGAACGGTCCCGAAGACGCCCTCAAACTCACCGCCAACCAGCAGCCCGCGCTGGTCGCGGCGGGAATGGCTGCCTACGCGGCTTACTGCGAAGCCGGGGGCGACGCGGTCTACGCCGCCGGGCACAGCCTGGGCGAGTTTACAGCGCACGTGGCGGCGGGCTCGCTCGAGCTGGGCGACGCCCTCAAACTGGTGCGCAAGCGCGGCGAGTACATGCAAGAGGCGGTGCCCGCGGGCGTCGGCGCGATGGCGGCGGTGCTCAAGCTGGACCCGGCAACGGTCGAGCGGGTGTGCGCGCAAACCGGTGGCGTCGAAATCGCCAACCTCAACTCGCCCCAACAAACCGTGATTTCGGGCGCGGCGGCGGCGGTCACGGCGGCGAGCGACGCGCTCAAACGAGAGGGCGCGCGCGTCGTTCCGCTTAAAGTCTCCGCGCCCTTCCACTGCAGCCTCATGCGGCCCGCAGCCGACCGGCTCGAGCGCGACTTGAACGCGCTTACCTTCCAAGCGCCGAAGTTGAGCATCGTCTGCAACGTCACCGCGGACGTGCTCGCCGACCCGGCACAAGCACCCGACTTGCTGACACGCCAAGTCACCGCGCCGGTGCGCTGGGTCGAGAGCGTGCAGCGCTTGCACGCTCTCGGCGTCACCAGGTTTTTAGAGTTCGGCTCGGGGTCGGTGCTGACCGGCCTCGTCGGGCGGATTTTGGACGATGTAGAGGCGCGGGCCGTCACCGACACGGCGTCACTGCGAGCCTCACTGGAGGTGGCGTCATGACGCAGCAAACGGCGCAAGGTGAAACCCCGCGCGTCGCGCTGGTGACGGGCTCGTCGCGGGGGCTGGGCCGGGCGATGGCGCTGGCCTTGGGCGCGCAGGGGTGCGCGGTCGCGGTGCACTACGGTCGTTCCGAAGGCCCGGCGCAAGAAGTGGCTGAAGCGCTGCGCGCCGTAGGCGCACGCGCCGCCGTGTTCGGCGCGGACGTCTCGAGCGCTGCCGCCTGTCAAGACTTAGTCAAAGCTGTGAGCGAGGAACTCGGCGGTTTGGACATTCTGGTCAACAACGCGGGCATCACCAGGGACGGGCTGGTCTTGCGCATGAAAGAAGACGACTGGGACATGGTGCTCAAGACCAACCTCTCGAGCGCTTTTCACCTCTCCAAAACTGCGCTGCGCCCCATGTTGCGGGCCGGCTGGGGCCGCATCGTCAACATCTCGTCGGTGGTGGGTTTGACGGGCAACGCGGGCCAGGCCAACTACGTCGCGGCCAAGGCGGGCTTGGTCGGCCTCACCAAGGCGCTCGCCAAGGAGTACGGCGGCAAAGGCGTCACCGTGAACGCCGTCGCGCCGGGATTCATCGCCTCGGACATGACCCAAGTCCTCGGGGAAGACCTCAAAAAGGCTTACCTGTCGCAGATTCCCGCGGGGCGCTTCGGGCAGCCGGAAGAGGTCGCGGCCCTGGTCGCGTTTCTGGCGAGCGACTCGGCCGCCTACATCAACGGTCAGACGGTGGCGGTGGACGGGGGTATGGTGATGCACTAAGCGGGGGTCGGCGGCCTTTTTTGGCGCGGTCGTTCGTGCGGTCGTTCGTGCAGTGGTTCACTGAAGTCGGCCGCGTGAGGTTGGGCGGGCAGAAAGCGGTCGGGTTGCGTCTGCGAGCTTGCATGTTACACTCCCTGAGAATTTGGGCTAACATTGCCCCAGGAAAACTTTACTAGGAGGAACACCGTGGAACACTCAGAAGTTTTTGCCAAGATTAAAGACGTGGTCGCCGACAAACTCGACACCGACCCCGACGAAATCACCGAGAGCGCCTCGTTTGTCGACGACTTGGGCGCGGACTCGCTCGACGTGGTCGAACTCATCATGGGTTTGGAAGACGAGTTCGGAATTGAGATAAGCGACGAAGAAGCCGAGAACATCCGCACCGTCGGCGACGCGGTGACGTTTATCTCGAGCCAGCAGTAAGTCGCTCGAGCGCGCCCGTCACAAGGTAGACTAGGGCCATGAAACGAGTTGTCGTAACCGGCGTCGGACCTGTGACCCCTATCGGGCTCGGCGCCGACGCTTTCCTGAGAGCGCAGCACGAGGCCGAAAACGGAATTCGCTCTATCACGCTGTTCGACCCGTCCGAACTGAGCGTGCGCATCGCGGGCGAGTCCATCATCGACATCAGCGCTTACTTAGACCGCAAAGAAGCCAAACGTCTGGACCGCTTTATCCACCACGCCATCGTGGGCGCGGCGCTGGCGCTCGAAGACGCCGGGCTGAGCGAAGAAGACGTGGCGGGCGAACAGACCGGCACCTGTATCGGCAGCGGCGTGGGCGGTCTGGACACCTGGGAAGAGCAGTCCAAAACGCGTTTTGAACGCAACCCGATGCGCATGAGCCCTTTTTTCATCCCGATGATGATTGCCAACATGGCCTCGGGCCACGTGGCGATGCGCTACGGGCTGCTCGGCCCGAGCAGTTCGGTGGTGACGGCCTGCGCGACCGGCTCGGGCGCGGTCGGTGACGCCTTTCGGGTTATCCAGCGCGGCGAGGCCGAAATAATGTTCGCGGGCGGCGCGGAGGCGTGCGTCACGCCGATGGGCATCGGCGGTTTCGCGGTGATGAAAGCCTTGTCGACCCGCAACGACTCGCCCGAAACGGCCAGCCGCCCCTTTACCGCCTCGCGCGACGGCTTTGTAACCGGCGAGGGCGCAGGCATACTGATTTTGGAAGAGTTCGAACACGCCAAAAAGCGCGGCGCGCGCGTCTACGCCGAGGTGGTGGGCTACGCGACCAGCGCCGACGCGCACCACATCACCGCGCCTGCACCGGGTGGCTCGGGCGCGGTGCGGGCGATTCGCTGGGCGCTCGCCTCGGCCGGGGTAGACCCCGACAAAATCGGCTACATCAATGCGCACGGCACCAGCACGCCCGCCAACGACCTCAACGAAACCCTGGCTTACAAAACTGTGTTCGGCGACAAGGACCAAGTGCCGCCCTTGTCCTCGACCAAGTCGATGACCGGCCACATGTTGGGCGCGGCGGGTGGGGTTGAGGCCATCGCTTCGGTGCAGGCCCTCACCACCGGCGTGCTGCCGCCGACGCGCAACTACCACGACCCCGACCCCGAACTCGACCTCGACTACATCCCAAACGAGGCGAGAGAGCAGCAGGTCGAGTACGTGCTCAGTACCAACTTCGCCTTCGGCGGTCAGAACGCGGCGCTGGTTTTTAAGAGGGTTTGAGGGAGAGTACCGAGTGATGAGTACCGAGTAAAGAACAGAGGCTAAAAAGGGCTCGAGCCAGCGGCTTGTGGCGGGTGGCTTATAAAAAGCCAAAGCGACGAGACGACTCAGGTCACACTCGGTACTTTCTACTCGGTACTTTTCACCCGTGCCCGGCAATAGTAGGTTGCCTCCTAAACATTCGGTTTGGGGTCGCGTAGGCTTGCACTTGCCTACAAACGGCTACAAATCTTTAAGGGGGCAGTATGTTTTACCACGACAGCAAGTTACAGTACACGGTCCGGGTGGACACGCCGAACCCGCTGTTCGCCAAGGCGCTTCAACAGGCCATCGGCGGCATCGAGGGCGAAATCCGGGTGATGATGCAGTACCTGTTCCAGGCCTTCGGGTCGCGCGGCCCGACCAAATACCGGGACATGCTCCTAGAAACCGGCACCGAGGAGATGGGCCACGTCGAAATGCTCGCCACGGCCGTCGCCATGAACTTAGAAGGCGCGCCGACGAGTTTCAAAGAGGACGCCGCCAAAGACGGAGCCGTCGAAGCCGTGTTGGGCGGCATGAACCTCCGCCACATCTTGTCTTCGGGTTTGGGCGCAATGCCGGTCAACTCTAACGGCGTCCCGTTCGACTGCTCACACGTCTACGCGACCGGCAACATCGCCGCCGACATGTACGCCAACGTCACCGCCGAGTCGGGCGGGCGCGCGCTGGCGGTGCGCCTTTACAACATGACCGACGACCCCGGTATGAAGGACATGCTCAAGTTCTTGATCGCCCGCGACACTATGCACCAAGAGCAGTGGCTGGCCGTGTTGGAAGAACTCGGCGGCCCTAAAAACCACCCCATTCCCAACTCGTTCCCGCAAGAAGAAGAGCTGCAGGACTACAACTACGTGTTCCTGGGCTTCAAAAAAGATGGCTCCGAACCGCCGCAGGGCCGCTGGTCGAGCGGGCCGTCCATCGACGGGCGCAGTGAATTCAGCAGCCGCGTCATGACGCCGCAGGGCCAAGAGCCCAAGCTCGCGCCGCCCAAGCCGGGCACGGGCGCGCAAAAAGAGCAGATGACGGGGCCGGGGTTGGTCGACAAGGCCGTCACCGTGGTTCAGGAGATTCTCGAGTAGAACCTGAGGTCGTCGACACGCTGGGTTCGTAATCCGGCGTGTCGACGACTTGCAACAAGGGGGGAAGTATGCGTTTTATACCGACGAGTGTTCACGGCGTTTTGGACTACCTGACGGGCGCTTTGCTGATCGTCATGCCCTGGCTTTTCGGTTTTGCGTTGGGAGGCGCGGAAACCTGGGTCCCGGTCGTGCTGGGGGCGGGTGTCATCCTTTACAGTTTATTAACGAACTACGAACTTGGCGCGGTGCGGGCGCTGAGCATGAGCGCGCACCTCGGACTGGACGCCGCGGGCGGTCTTTTACTCGCCGTTTCGCCCTGGCTTTTCGGCTTCAGCGACGTCGTCTTTTGGCCTCACCTCATCGTCGGGCTGTTTGAAATCGGGGCCGCCCTAACAACCCGTACGACGCCGTACCGAGCCAGTGCTAGGGACGAACCCTATCGACAACCGCGCACTTAATCCGGCTCACCTGCAGCGGCGAACGCTTCGGATTGGCTTCGTCCTCGGGGTGGGTTTGATAGGTACGCTCGACGGCACGGTCGTTCACGAACTGTTCCAGTGGCACCGCTTTTACGTCCACACGACCGAGTTTTGGCGCGTCTTTATCGACGGGCTGTTTCACTTGGGCTCGGCGTTGCTGCTGTTCGTCGGCGCCCTTCAGCTGTGGCGGCAACGCGAAAGGTTGGCCGCCCTGCAAGACGGCGGCGCGGCCCTGGGCGCAGGTGTGCTGTTGGGCATGGGCGCGTTCAACCTTTACGACGGCGTCGTTCAACACAAAATCCTCAGACTCCACCCGGTGCGGCTCGGGATCGAAAACCAACTGCCCTACGACCTCGCTTGGAACGCGGTCGCCGTTCTCCTGCTACTTGTGGGTTGGGCTTTGTGGCGCGTGGCGAAGCGGCGGGTGGCTGCTTCTCGGCCCGCTTAGAAACCAGACCTTTTCGTCTCGGCGAGACGGCGACGCGAGTCGGCCTCACCGTCGCTCGAGGGCGCTGTTTAAAACTTGAGAGTTCAGGGGCTCGAGGCCCCGAAAGGAACCGAATGACTACAAACAAGACGCGTGTTTACCCACTTGCGGGTGTGGCCGTGTTCGCCCTTCTCGCCGCCTGCGCTCCGGCAGCCGGGTCCGGCGCGAACACCGCCGCAACCTTGCCGCAACGGCGCGCCGCCGGGCCGGCCGAGGTGGTCGCAACTTTTCCCGAACTCATGCCGACCGGCGTTACCGTCGCCGCCGACGGCCGCACCTTTGTCAACTTTCCCCGCTGGGAAGAGGGTGTGCCCTACACCGTCGCGGAACTTGTCGACGGTCAAACCGTACCTTACCCCGACCTGGAAACCAATCGGCTTATTGAAACTGCGCCGGACACGCACTTCATCTCGGTGCAGAGCGTCGTGGTCGGCCCCGACAACCGGCTGTGGGTGCTCGACACCGGGCGGCCCCTCTTCAACACGCCGCCGGTCGGCCCCAAACTGGTCGCCATCAATTTGGACACCAACCAAATCGAACAAACCATTTCCTTCGGCAACAGCGCCGCCGTTCTGGACACGACCTACCTAAACGACGTGCGCTTCGACCTGCGCAGCGGCGCGGCAGGGACGGCGTTCATCACCGACTCTTCCTCGCTGGGGCCGAACGCCCTCATCGTGGTCGACCTGGCGACGGGTGAGGCGTTCCGGCAGCTCGAGGGCGACCCGTCGGTGAGTGCCGTGCCGAACTTTTTGCCCGTCGTCGAGGGCCGGGTGCTCCTGAGCGACCCCGCCGACGCGCCGCCGAGCTACCTGGGCCTCGGGGCCGACGGGATTGCGATTACCGCCGACGCGCTCTTTTACCGTCCGCTGGCGAGTCGTCACCTCTACAGCGTACCGCTGGACCTGCTCGCCGACCCTGGAACCGACCCGCAAACCTTGGCAAGTGCGGTCACCGACTACGGCGACCTGGGCTTCGCCTCGGACGGCCTCGAGTCCGACACCCTGGGCCGTGTCTACCTCACGAACTACGAGGACGGCGCGGTCCTTCGCTTTACGCCGGACGCGCCGCTCGGCGACCGCTTCGAGACGCTGCTTTACAATGCGGTCGTCATCTGGCCCGACACGCTCTCGCTGGCGGCGGACGGCTCGCTGTACTTGACGGTCAACCAACTCAACCGCCAGCCGACGTATCACAACGGCGAGGACCTGCGCCGACCGCCTTACAAGCTGATTCGCATCGCCACCGACGCGGAGCCGGTGCGCTTGCAGTAGGACTTGCAATAGGAGATGTAGAGGCGCAAGACGCGCCTCTACAAATTTTTACTCGAGGCCGTGCTTACGCTTCAAACTCTCAACCGAGACGATTACACCGAAGCCAACCGGGCGATGTGAAACGGCGAGCATTTATGCAGGTCTCAAGATGGAAGGTCTGCTCGCCGCCGTCCAAAAACCCGACTGCAGCACGCTGGACGCGCTCGAGCAGCGCGTCTTCGCTTTGCTCGGCGTCGTGGGTAAGACGGTCGCCCAACTGAGTTGCAACAACGACCGCGAACCGCTGTCGCTCGCCAAGCTCGGGGCGGCGCGCTGTGTCGGCTTCGACAGCAGCGACGCGTTTGCAGAGCAAGGTAAGCTGCTGGTGGAAACGGGCAGTTTGGCCGCCGAGTTCTCGCGCGCGAGCGTCTACAGACATCCCGCACGCGTTTGACGACAGCTTCGACATCGTTTACGTCACCGTCGGCACGCTAGTCCAAGTCCTCGAGCCTGACCCAATCGTCTTCGACGGGACACGTGGTGATGCCGTCAAGAACGCAACCCCCACGTCTGACGTACCAAAAAATTGCTCAACTACTCCTGAAACGCCCGCCGCGCCGCCTCGACGTCCGAAAAGTGTGCCACCGTCCATCCGCCCAGCGCCCGAATCGGCTCGACCAGGGTTAAACCCAAGGGGCTGAGGGCATACACCACCTTGGGTGGAATTTCCGGATGGTGCTCTCTCGTCACCAGCCCGTTGCGCTCTAAATCTCTGAGTGTCTTTGTGAGCATTTTTTGTGAGATGTCGCCAAGCTCCCGCATCAGTTCGCCGTGCCTTTTCTCTTCGTTTGACAAAGACGCCAGGACGAGTAGCGCCCACCGGTTGGCGAGCATCTTGAAAACTTTCCTGGAGGGGCACTTGGGGTTGAGCACGTTCGGCGTGGGGGTATCAAGCATAACCGTAGCTTAGCAAAAGAAGCAAGGCACTTTTTTATCCTATAGAACCAGGCAGTGCCAAGGCTACTTGTTTCCCTAGAGCGGGTTTCTTAGGGTAAGTGGCAGGTCGTTATGCGGCCTTACATTTCACGTTTAGGAGTCGCTTTTATGAAAAAGATACTCGGTCTCGTTGCTCTTTTCACCCTCGTTACCCTGAGTTGGGCGCAGTCCCCCGCAGACCTGTCGGGTCGGTGGACAAGCCCTACCTGCGAAGACATAGGTAACGGTCTTTACCTCACACGTGAGTTTGAGCTTAGCGACACCCTGTGGTCCATCGGCTTCACCCTGTACGCCGATGAAGCCTGCACGGTCGGTCTGGCCCAGGGGCGTAACGAAGGCATCTATAACTTGGGTGCCGAATCCGCAGGTGGGCGTGAAGGCAACTTCGGTTTCAGCAAAAAGTACCACACCCCGCTCGTCGCCGACTTCGTCACGGCTTTCGGCGACGCGGGGTGCGGTTCGGCTCCCTGGGAACTAGGCGTCGAGCAAGGCATCAGCAGCACCGGCTGTCCCGCGACGGGCACGCCCGCTATCGTTGAATGCCCTGTGGAGTACGACCTCGTCAAGCTCGAGGACGACCTGCTCTACTTCGGTGAGCGCTCAGGCGGGATGTGCGACGCCGACAACCGCACGAACACGTTCGGTCTACCCGTCCAGAAACAGTAGTCGGACACGCAAGAAACGACATCGTCACAAAAATTACCGGAGGAGACAGTCGTGCATATTCGCCTCGTACGCTTGAGCGTCAAGCTCGAGTCCGTCAATGCTTTCCTCAAAGCGAGCGGCGAGAATGTGGGGAAGACGGTGCTCGAGGCGGGCGTCGTCCGCTTCGACCTGCTTCAGGAGCAAGACGACCCGACGACCTTTGTGGTGGTCGAGGTTTATGCGAGTGACGCGGCGAGGCTCGCTCACTTTGAAACCGAGGCGTTTCGGGTTTGGAGGGAGAAAACGGCCCCGATGCTGGAAAGTTTTAGCTCAACTCAGTACGTGAGGCCGGTAGAGAGCCTCAAAAGCCTGAGCGCTTAAGAGCCCACATGGACACCATCGTCGTCACCGGAGCTACGGGACAAATCGGCAGCGAACTCGTCCACCTGCTCGCCTCGCACGCGTCGCAGCCTGAGATACGAGCTGCCACGCGCAATCCTTCATCATCCGCCGCAGGACTTTTGAGAGTGATGAACCCGGGGACGGTTCACCCCACAGCCTTCGACATTGAAGATGAAGGGGGGCTCGAGAGGCTGTTCCAAGACGCGACCAAGCTCTGTATCATCGCGCCGGTCATCGACAGCATGGCAGCGTGGCACGCCAAACTTATGGAGGTCTTCACGCGTGTCGGTCAACCCGCGTACATCGTCAAGGTCAGCGTCACGGGCGCACGCTCACCCGACAGCGACCCACCGCCCGGACGCTTTCCCTCGCTCCACTGGCAAGGGGAAGAGGCGATTCGGCGCAGCGACGTCGCTAGCACGGTGGTTCGCCCGACCATCTTTATGCAGCACTTTTTGAGCGTGCCGGGACTTTACACGAAGGGCGACGACCGCTTTTACCTGCCGAGTAGCGAGGGTGAAATCGCCTTTTTGGACTGCCGCGACATCGCCCACGCTGCGGCGACACTTTTGACAATGAACGCAGGAGAACGGCGAGTTTTCGAGGGGCAAGCCTTTGAACTCACCGGACCGAGTGCGCTCACCGCGGGCGAGATTGCCAGCATCCTCAGTCTCGTAGCGGGCAGGCCCATAATGCACGTCGACGGTGTGGCGGCGTTTGAAGCGCACTGCCGCGAGTTAGGTGTGACCGACGCGCTGAAAAGCGTCTATGCGGAGGCTGCCGAGGGCTGGTTCAGCAGGCTCGAGCTAACCACCTTTGAACGCATTACCGGCAGACAACCTACCTCATTCGCCAAATTCGCCTACGACCACGCCGGCTATTTCAAGGAGTAAGCCATGTTCACCTTTACGCTCACCGTAGAAGTTCCCGACGACCATGTCGAAACGTTTCTGGCCTTGACGCAAAAAGTCGCCGAGGCGACGCGTCAGGAAAAAGGCTGCCTCATCTTTGACCTGCTACGTTCGGCCAGTCGGCCAAACGAATTCACGACCTACGAAGCCTTTACGGATGAAGCGGATTGGAACCGGCACGTCGCTTTTGAACACACCAAAGCGTGGATGCGCGGCGTTCAAGAACTCGTAACGGAGCGCGGGTTCGACTCGGACCTCGTCAGCGCGTATTACGACCATTGGGCGGCGTTCACGATAGCGAAAGGTCAGTACCAGGGGTGACAACAAGCGCGCTGTTTTCGAGCTTCCGTGCGGTGTGACCGGTTTTTCAAATGGGGGCGGTAGCATTCGCTTTATAAAGTGCGTAGAGTTTTTCAGCGGCGTCACCGCGTTTCAGACCCGTAAGGCTGATGTTCTCCGGCATACCGGGCAGGGCGCGGCGGGCGTGCTCGAGCCACCCCTCAGCCTCGGCCTCGGTCGAAATATCGTTCGGGCGGGCGTCGTAGCTTGAAAAATACCCTTTCGTCCCGAGGTACTGGACGGCGGGCACCCAGGACGCTTCCTTAGCCATGTCGAAGTCGTTGAAAAACGAGAGCATGTGTCCGTTCTCCGCGAGCCTGCGCTGCAGGGCGTCCACGCTGATGTCGGCGACCTGCGCTCGCGTTTCTTTGGCGAGCGCCGCTGCATAGCCCGCCGCCTCCGCCAACTGGATAAGCGTCGGCGTCTGCCGCACCGTCCCCCAGGCGACGTGCGTGACCGAGCAGCACACGCTCACCAGCAGGTTGTCGAGCCTCTCGGGAAGCATCACCCGGTAGGGCACCTGCGCGGGGCGGGTCTGCTCCTGCAAAAAGAACTGCCCGTCACAGGCCGTTCCGGGGCGGCGCTCGGGGGTGCAAGCGAGCGAGTCGAGCGGAAAGTCGGTGACGGCGACGCTGTCGGCGTGGACGGGCGTGCGCTCCGAACGGGATGCTAAGAGCGCGTCGTGCTCGGTGAAGGTGGTGCGGCCCCAAATCCTGCGTGCCTCGCGGACGTAGAGGTGGGTGGGGATGTTGTCGTTGTCGGTGAACTCGTCTTTTGAGAGGCCCCACTCGAGCGCCCGCAACCGCACCGCCCGCACGCGCCTCCGGTCGAGTTCGACAGCGGCAGGGTGATAGCGGTGCAAAACGGTGATGTCTTCCGCCTCGACCATCTCCCTGGCGACTTTGAGCGCCGCACTCGGCTCGAAAGTCATCATGGGGTTGCCGGGCTCCAAATAGACGCACTGCCGGTACTGGTCTGAATCCTCGCCGTAGGCCTCCCGGTAGTGGCGGACGATGCCCGACTTTAACTCCTCGAGCAAGGGCGCACGCACCCCGGTGTAGTGCGTCTCGATAGCGCCCAAGGAGGCGAGCACGCCCGCGAAGTGTTCGTCCTGCGTGACCAGCAGCGTGGTAAGTCCCTCCCTGGCCGCGCGAACGGCGGCAGCGACGCCCGGGGCCGACTCACCAAAAACAAGCACATCAGCCTTCATCATTTTCATCGTTAACCACTCCTTGTTGACAGATATCAGATATCTGTTTTAAAGTATAGCTCGAGGCAGTTAACTTGGATAGGAGCAACTCGGATAGGAGCAGGGTGTGGAGAATCTTCCCCCGACGGAACTTCCCGGCTTGACCAAAAACTTTCACGTTCCCGCAGCCGTGTCGGGCAACGACGAGGCTCGGGCCCGCTGGTTTTCCGGCTTGGGTCTAGGGCTTTTCGTCCACTGGTCGCTCGACGTGCAGCTCGGGTCGGTCATCAGCCACTCGATGGTGGGGGCGTCGCAGGACTATCTGGAGCGCTTCGTCCACGACTTGCCCAAAACCTTCAACCCGACGCGCTTCGACCCGGACGCCTGGGCGCGGCAGGCGAAGGTCGCCGGGGTGCGCTACGTGGTGTTTACCACCAAGCACCACAGCGGCTTTTGCATGTTCGACACCGAAACCACCAGCTTCAACGTGATGAACACGCCTTATGGTAAAGACATCATCAGAGAGGTCGTGGACGCTTTTCGCGCCTGGGACATCGCCGTCGGCTTTTACTTTTCCCCCGACGACTTCTGGCTCTTGCACCGGCAGGGATACGAGGTGACGCGGTCGCGCCCCGAAGCCAACCCGCGCAACAACCCCGAGCTGATGGCGCACAACAGGACGCAGCTCCGCGAATTATTAACCCACTACGGGCCTGTCGACATCGTCTTTTTCGACGGCGAGCCCGAGGGGTTGAAAGAACTCGCCTGGGAGCTTTCGCCGCAGACGGTGGTGACGCGAGGCGACATGGCGACGCCCGAGCAGACCCTGCCGGACGCGCCCCTGCCGCCCCCCTGGGAGGCGTGCTTCACGCTCGGCACCCAGTGGGCGTACAAACCTACCCATGAAACGTACAAGTCGGGCACGGAGCTTATCGACATGCTCGTCGAGACGCGGGCCAAGGGCGGCAACCTGCTCTTAAACGTAGGTCCCAAACCCGACGGCGGCTTACCCATCCAACAGACGGACCGCCTGCAAGAACTCGCGCTGTGGATGTTCGTGAACGGGGAGGCGATTTACGACACGGCGTCCCTCCCGGTCGTCCGGGAAACGCTCACGCTCGAGCACGAGGTCTGGTACACGCGCAAGGGCGACACCGTCTACGCCCTCGTTACGGGCGGCGCGTGGCCCAAGGGAGAGCGCAAAGTCGTCACCCTGAAGAGCATTTGCGCGACCGAAGCCACGGAAGTCGAGGTGTTGGGGCAGTCGGGCAACGCGCTCGAGTACCGCCTCGGTGTCAGTCCTAAAGCGAGCTGGACGCAGGATGATAACGGACTGCACCTCTCGGTGATGCGGGCGCAGCGCCTGCACAACGACTCAAAATGGCCCAACCCCGTGGTGATTCGCGTTACTCACGCCCGTTGGCAAGACGAAAGGGCCTGACGTGGCCCGGCTGAAGACCCTCGAGCGCAGCCCCGCCATCCGCGAACGCGTGCAGGACGCCATCCGAGCCTACGTGTCCGAGAACGGCCTTAAAGCAGGTGACGCCCTGCCGCCCGAAACGAAGTTGGCTGAGCAGTTGGGCGTAAGCCGCTTGTCCGTGCGCGAGGCGGTCAAGGTGTTGGAGAGCACGGGCTTCGTGCGCTCGGAACGCGGCAACGGCCTGTTCGTCGGCAGCTTCTCGTTCGACCCGCTTCTGGAGCACCTGCCTTACGGCCTCATGGACGACCTTTCCAACCTCTCCGACCTGTTGCAGATGCGGGCCTTTTTGGAACTCGGCATGGCGGACGCGGTGCTCGCTCGCCTCACGGAGGAGCAGCTCGAGGCGGCACGCGCGGTTCTTGAACAGATGAAGGCGCAGGCGGCAGCGGGCGGCGTCTTGCCCGAGGCCGACCGCGAGTTTCACCGGCTCTACTGCCGGAACCTCGGCAACCCCCTCATCAGCAAGGTCACCGATATGTTTTGGCAGGCCTTCCGCCGCGCCAGCCAGCACGCCGCCATTGGGGACACCGACCCGGCCCGCACCTACCGCGACCACGAGCGGGTCGTCCGCGCCCTCGAGACCGGCGACCTCACGGGGCTCCGAAGCGCGCTCGAGCAGCACTACGCCTACATCCTCGAGCGTTTAGGACGCGCTCAACAGCGCCAGAAAGGAGGCGCGTGACCCTCTCCGGCGTCATTCCGCCCGTCATTACGCCCCTGACGGATGACGGCAGCCTCGACCTGCCCGCACTCGAGCGGCTGTTGGAACGTCTCATCGCAGCGGGCGTGGGTGGGCTGTTCATGCTGGGTACGAGCGGCGAAGGCCCGTGGCTGAAGCGCGAACAGCAAATCAAAGTTCTCGAGGTCGCTGTTCGGGTTGCGGCGGGGCAGGTGCCCGTTATCGCCGGGGTGCTCGAGCCGAGTACGGGCCGCGTTGTCGAAGCCTTGTCCGCCTTTGAAAACGTGGGAGTGGACGCCTTAGCCCTCACGACGCCCTACTACTTCGGGGTTTCCGACACAGCCCAGCTTCATCATTTTGAAAGGGTGCTCGAGGCGACGAACCTCCCCGTCGTGCTCTACAACATCCCGTCGGCGACGCACAATTCGCTCTCGGTCGAGACCGTTCGGCAGCTCGCCCGACATCCGCACGTCCTCGGCATCAAAGACAGCACGGGCGACCGAGAGCACTTCCGCCGGTTGCTCGAGCTTAAAACCGCACACGACGGCTTCAGCGTTTTGCAAGGTGCCGAGGTCGCCGCGGGCGAGGCGCTGCTGGCGGGTGCCGACGGCGTGGTCGCGGGCCTCGCCAACCTCGAGCCGGAGCCTTTCGTGCAGATGCTCGAGGCGGCGCGGCGGGGGGACGAGGCGCGGGTGCGGGTGCTTCAAGCACGCGTCGCCGCCCTGTGGGAACTCCACACTCACGGCCACTGGCTGAGCTGTTTAAAGTACGCCGCCCACCTGCGCGGGTGCGGGTGCGGGAAAACCCTGGGGCTAGAGGAGCTTGCGCCGGACGCCCAAGCCCAAATAGCCGACGTTCTAAGCCTGTACCAACAAGGAGGTACACCATGAAACCGTCCGTTTTTCGTCCCCTCATCGTTCTGCTCGCCGTTTTCGGTCTCTCCACAGCCCTGGCCCAGGACACCGTGCGCGTGTTCACCCTCGACTCGTTTCAAGAACTTATCGAAGGCGAGGGCGACGCGGGCACCAACGTACTCGCTGATGCCCCCTTCACTGTCGAGTGGGAACTGAGCCCCTTCCAGGGCTACGAACTCAAGATGCGCCGCGCCATCACCAGCCCGCGCCCGAGCGTGGACGTGGTGTTCGTGCTGGACAGGTGGGGCGGCTCGAGCATCTACCGCAGCGCCACGCCGCTCGGCCCCCTCATGGACGCGGAGCCGATTGAGGACTTCGACGACGTCATCGCGGGCACCTTAGAGCCGTTCACTTTTGGGGGTGAACTCTACGGCATCCCCTTCCGCAGCGCCTTTCACGTGCTCTGGTACAACGCCGACATGTTGGCGGCGCAGACCGGCACCTCCGAGCCGCCTTCGAGCATGGCGGCTTTCTGGGACAACGTGGCCGCGACGACCTACACTGACGACAACGGCGACCAGGTCTACGGGCTCGCCATCTATGGCGGCGCGGAGGGCGGCAAGGAGTTTATCAAGCTGGCGATGGCTTACGGGGCTCGCATCCTGGACGATGACCTCAACGTGACCGTCGACAGTCCTGAAATGATTCAGTTCGTCACCGACATCAGCGACGCCTTCCAGGCGGGCCAGGTCGTGCCGAACTTCGACACCATCGCCTCGGGCGACGTGCGCACCTACCTCAAACAGGGCTTGGCCGCGCACGCGGTCACGACCTTCAGTTTTTACAACGACTTCAACAATCCCGAATCTTCACAGGTTCCGGGGCAAATCCGGGACGCCGTGCTGCCCGCCGCCGAGGGGTCGGGTTTGGAGTTTGCGCCTCACCAGGTGGCGACCTGGGGGCTGGTCATCCCTGCCGGACTATCTGACGAGCGTAAAGCTTTAGCATGGGAATTCATTCGCTACCTCTCGAGCGGTGATGCCTCACTCGCCCTCGCCTTGAACGGCAACGGCCCCATCCGCCAGTCCGCTTTCTCCGACGCTGGCTACAACGAGACCGAGCCGACCTCGGCGACGCTGCAAGCCATCGCGCCGACCGCCAAGGCCATCATCCAGGCCATCGACGCCTCGACCGAAATTCTGGAGATTTACGGCGAAGAGGTCACCGCCGCCATGCTCGGCGACAAGACGCCCGAAGAGGCGATGGCGGACGCCGCTACCGCCATCCGCGTCGTCGTAGAACAATAGGGGCCGCTACTCCAGCGACCCATGCTTCAAAGTCGAACCCGCCCACCCAAGGCTGAGCCCGCCCGCCGCGCCCCGCGTTTCTCGGAACGCCTGCGCGGCTACGGGCTCCTCTTGCCCGCCGCCCTGCTCTTGACGGGCATCATCCTGGTGCCGGAACTCTTAGCGCTCGGCATGGCCTTTACCGATTACGAGATTGGGCTCGAGCCCACCTTCGTGGGCTTCCGCAACTTTACGCGCGTGCTTACCGACCCGCGCTTTTTGCACGCTTTGCAGGTGAACGTTATCTACGTCGTCGCGGCGGTGGCGGCGCAGATGATTCTCGGGGTGCTTCTGGCGGTCCACATGGCGAAGCGCTTCCGCTTCCAGGGGCTCTGGATTGCGCTCATCATGCTGCCCTCGGCGCTCTCGACCACGGTCTTAATCGTCGTCTGGCGCTATATTTTAGACCTCAACATCGGGGTGGCGAACTACTTTATCTCACGGCTCGGCTTCGACCCGGTTTATTTTCTCAGCCAGGAGAACGCGCTCTTCACCGTCATTTTGGTCGAGGTGTGGGCGGCGATTCCGCAGGTTTTTTTGTTTATTTATCCCGCCCGCAGCACCATCTCGCAAGACATCTACGACAGCGCCGCCATCGACGGGGCGAGCGGCTTTGCGCTCTTTCGCCACATCACGCTGCCGCTCTTGAAACCCGCCATCTACGTGGCGCTGATTTTTCGCACCATCTTCACCATCCGCTCGTTCGGCGTGGTGTGGCTCATGACCGGGGGCGGGCCGCGTCGCTCTACCGAGTTGCTGGCGATTTATCTCTACAAAGAGGGTTTCGTCTACAACCGCTTCTACAGCGCGGCGGCGGTGTCGTTTCTCATTCTCGTGATTACCGTCCTCATTTCGGGCTGGCTGGTGCGCCGCATGTACTTGAACACCTTCGCCGAGAGTACCGCGTGAGCATGTTCACCCGTAAGCGCCTCGGGCGCGGCGTCGACTACGCCATCACCTTGGTGGCCGCCGCCTTTTTGTCGTTTCCCGTGCTGCTCCTTGTTTTGTCGTCATTCAAGCTCGAGCGCGACATCTTTTCGCGCGCGCCGACATTTTTGTTCAGGCCGCAGCTCGACAACTACCGCATTATTCTCGAGAACAACAATTTTGTGTCCGGGCTGCAGATGAGTCTGCTCGTCACCGTGGGCGCGGTGCTCCTGACGCTGCTCGCTTCTCTGCCCGCCGCGTACGCGTACTCGAGGACCGGTCTCGTCGGCGTGAAACGGACCGCGCTGGGCCTCATCGCCGTGCGGATGTTCCCGCCGATTATCATCGCCATTCCCCTCTATCCTATTCTGCTCAGGCTCAACCTCTTCGACACGCCCTGGGTGCTCATCCTGGTCCACGCGGCCTTTCAAATCAGCATCACCACGCTGCTCCTCAAGGTGTTTATCGACGCCGTCCCCAAAGAACTCGACGAGGCCTCCATGATAGACGGCTGCAACCGCGCCCAGTCGTTCTTTCTGGTCGTGTTTCCGCTCCTCGCCCCCGGTCTTTTCGCCGCCTCCATCTTCGTGGCGCTCGCCGCCTGGAACGACTACCTGTTCGCTTTCCTGTTCACCAACTTCGAAGCTAGGACGCTGCCCATCGTCATCTCTGAACTGCTCCACGAGGTCGAACTCGGCCAGGTCGGCTGGGGCGAGGTTTTCGCGGTCTGCACGGTGCAAATGGTGCCAATTATCGCTTTTATCTGGGCGACGCAAAAACGGCTCTTGAGTTCTTTTACCCTGGGCGCGGTCAAGGGCTAGTGTCGCGTCTCAACCTCCTTTTCGTCGTCGCCGACCAGCTCCGGGCGGACGTCGCCTATCACGAGGCGTACCCGTTCGTCCAAACACCCAACCTCGACCGGCTGCGCCGCCGGGGGACGACGTTTACGAATACGTTTTGTCAGTATCCCGTCTGCGGTCCGTCGCGCGCCTCGTTTATAACCGGGCGCTATCCGCAGCAGGTCGGCGTTTTGGACAACCGCTCGCTGCTGCCGCCCGAGGAGCGCACCTGGGGGCATCACCTCGAGGCTAACGGCTTTGAAACCGTCGCCTTCGGCAAAACGCACGGCATGAACCCCGGTTTTACCCGCTACCCCGAACCGGATTTTCTGATGAGCTTAGGCACGACCGAGTGGGGCTGGTTCAGCGGGCAGTCGATGACGACGGCGAGCCGAGAGGAGCCGAGACGTCCCCTGGTCGGTGTGCTCGAGGGTGGTGAAGCGGCTCACTACGACGTGCAGGTCACGTCTCGGGCGGTTCGCTTTCTCTCCCAACGAGACGCGAACCGCCCTTTTGCCATGTTCGTCGGCCTCCACACGCCACATCCGCCCCTCTTTCTCCCCGCCGCGTACCACCACCTCTACTCGCCTGATGAGACCGAACTTTTTGAGGTGTCCGAAGACCCCGCGACCAAACCTTCCATCCAGCAGGCGGTGCGCGAACCTTGGTTGGGAAGCTCAGAGGATGTGAGGCGGGAACTCGTGGCGGCTTATCTGGCGCAGGTCACGCTAATGGACGCGTGCCTGGGGCGCTTGTTGGACGGGCTCGAGCATCACGGTCTGCTAGGCGACACGCTCATCATTTTTACCGCCGACCACGGCGAGCAACTTGGCGAACACAATATGCTCGGCAAATTCAACAGTTTTTATGAAGGCAGCTTGCGCGTGCCGCTGGTGCTCAGCCTCTCCTCTAAAATCCAGCCGGAGCGAAACTCTTCCGCGCTCGTCGAGTTACTGGACATCGTTCCGACCCTTTTCGACCTCTTGGGAGTGCCGCAGCCGGACAGTCTCGGGGGAAAAACCCTGCTGCCGCTCCTCGAGCACTCAGAGCGCAGCCACCGCTCGTACGTCCACGCGGTACTGCTGGACAAGTCTGCGAGCAAGGTGGGACACTCGAGCCACTTTACAAATGCGGTTCGCGGTCAGATGGTTCGTTCAGAACGCCTTAAACTTGCCGTTTACACAGATGGGGCCGGGGAGCTTTACGACCTCGTGGACGACCCCGCCGAACGTGTGAACCGTTACGCCGACAGGGCGTTATTCGATGAGAAAACGGAGCTGCTCGAGGCCCTCCTGCGTCACGCCGGTTCGACTTTCAGGACGCCGCCGCTGTGGGGGCACAACAACTTTCCCGGTTAGCTGCCGAGCCCCTGTTCCGACTCCGGCAAGATGCACGCCGCCTCGAGCCCTCACCCGACCCTGTCCACAAACCCCGCCGCCGCTTCTAAAACATCTCTCACCTCCGGCTCACTCTGCGCTTCGCAGTACACGCGCAGCACCGGCTCGGTGCCGCTCGGGCGGAACATCAGCCAGGCCTTGCCGCTCAGGTTGAGCTTGATACCGTCCAAACGCTCGACCGACTCGACCCTGCGCCCCGCAAACGCTTCCGGCGGATGTTGCAGCGCCGCCATCACCGCGTCCTTGAGGGCGTTGCCGCTTAGGTGGAGGTCCAGGCGGTCGTAGGCGTGCTGCCAAGCGACTTCTTTCTCGATGTCGGCAAACAACTCGGCCAAAGACTTCCCCGTGCTCGCCGTTGCTGCCAGCAGCAACAGCCCGTTGGCAATGCCGTCGCGTTCGGGTAGGTGCCCACTCACGCCGATGCCACCCGATTCCTCGCCGCCGACGAGGACGTCCCCGTCTAGCATCGCGTCGACGATGTACTTGAAGCCGACCGGCGTTTCGACGACCTCCAAACCCCGCGCTCGCGCTAAACGTTCGACGATTCTCGAGACCGTAAACGTTTTGACCACTTTACCTGTTTTTCCTTGGCGGCTTAAACTCTCAATCAACACCGCAAAAATCTGGTGCGAGTTGAAAAACGTTCCCCCCGGCAACACCACGCCGATGCGGTCGGCGTCGCCGTCGGTGGCGATGAGCAGCCCGTCGCTTCGCGTTTTCATGTAGGCCGTCGCCGCGCCTAAGTTGTCCGGAATCGGCTCGGGGTTGACGCCGTAAAATAGGGGGTCGGATTTGGGGTGCAGGTCGACAGCACGCCCTCCGAGGCCGATGTGCTCGAAAAAGCCACTCAGCCAACCCGTGCCCGAGCCGCCCATCGCCTCGTGGACGATTTCACCTTGCACGGTTTGCAAAGCCTCGACGGCGACCAGGTTTGCAAGGGCATCGAGATAAGCCTCACGGATGTCGAAAGTGTCGACCTTGTGGCGCTCAGGGTCGAAGACGGCAACGTCGTCCGGAGCTGTTTTCTCGACCCGCTCGCTCACCGCTTTGTAAATGTCGCTGGTGGCGGTGCCGCCGTAAACGCCTTTGAGTTTGAAGCCGTGGTACGGCGGCGGGTTGTGCGACGCGGTCAGCATCACGCCGCCGCCCGTTTTAAGGTGTTTGACCGCGAACGACAGCGCGGGCGTGGGCAAGTAGTCCGCTGAAACGGAGACCTCGAGCCCGTTCGCCGCCAACACTTCGGCCGCCCGGCGCGCGAACAGCGGGCCGTTGAAACGGGTGTCGTAGCCGACGAGCACCTTGGTTTGCCCTTTTTCCAGGAGATAGTCCGCGTAGGCTTGGGCGGCCCTCGAGAGGTTGGAAAAAGTAAACTTGTCGGCAATCACGTCGCGCCAACCGTCGGTGCCGAACACGAGTTTGTCCACAGCTTGACCTTCGCCCTGACTTGCCATCAACTCACCGCGAACGTGGTCAGGCGTTCGTCGTCCAACACTTTTTTGAGGTCTTGCACGCGGTCTTTGTGAACTAAAAGCACCGCGTTCCCCCGCTTGACGATGACTAAGTTTTCGACGCCCAGGGTCACGATGACGTCGTCCGCGGCGTCGGTGTAGATGATGTTGCCCGACGTTTCCAAACCCACGTGCGTGCCGACGACTGTGTTGGCCGCGCCATCCTCCTGCTCGAGCAGCCGCTCCAGCGCGACCCAGTCGCCGATGTCGTCCCACGCGAAGTCGCCGGGTACGACGAAAGCTCTGTCGGTGCGCTCCATCACCGCGTAGTCGATGCTGATTTTGGGCAGGTCGGGGAAGGTCTCGAGCAGCCGGTTTTCCCGCCGCGCCGCGCGCATGGGTTTCATGAGGTCGGGGGCGTAGCGGTCCAGCTCCGTGAGAATAACCTCGACCGGCCACACAAAAATGCCCGCATTCCAACTGTAACCGCCCGCGGCCAGGTAGCGCTCGGCCTTGGCGGCGTTGGGTTTCTCGACGAACTGCCGCACGCGGTAACCGTCCCCGACGGGCTCGCCCGCTTGCACGTAGCCGTACCCCGTCGCCGCCCAGGTGGGCCGGATGCCGATGGTGACGAGGCCGGTGGTTTCTTCTGCTAAAGCTGCAGCCCGCCGCACCGTCTCCCGAAACGCCTCGGGCTTGCCTATGCGGTGGTCGGCCGAGAAAAACCCGGCGACCGCGTCCGGGTGGCGTTCGTAAAGCGTCAGCGAGGCCAGCGCCACCGCCGGGGCCGAGTCGCGCCCGACGGGCTCCAAGATGAGGTTGCCGCTCGGCACCTCGGGCAAGTGCTCTTTCACCAGGTCGCTGTAGCGTTCGCCCGTGGCGACAAAAATGTCTTCGGGCGAGTCGACGAGTGGCAATACCCGGTCGAAGGTCGCCTGGATGAGGCTGCGCCCGCTGCGCTCTAAGTCTAAAAACTGCTTCGGTTTGTCCGGCGTCGACAGCGGCCAAAACCGCTGGCCTTTACCGCCCGCCATGATGACGGCTAAAAACTTGCTCACGCTTTACCCCCTTTGGTTTTGAGGCCCCTTTGTAGGTCAATCATAGCCCGGTCGTCCCGAAAAGGCGAAAAACCGTGGAGTGAAGCTCGAGCCCTCAAACCTCCGCCTGCCCCGAGCCGACCGGCTACAAGCCGAGAAAGCGGAGGATTTTACTGCTGAACGTCTCTAAACAAAGTGTACTGGCAGAGTCTCGAAAGAATTCGTTGCGCCCTGCCACCTACCCTAGCAACGCCTCGAGCCGGTCTGCGCCATTTATCAAGAAAGCTCATCACCACCGAGGAGACACCTGTGAGCCTGAGAGTCTTTGCCACCTTCGTCTTTTTGTTATCCAGCCTTGCCGGTGCCCAGGTCACGCGTGAAGCGCTGGTGCAACTCGCCAACGAACTGGAACGACTTCCCGAAACGTCCTCACTGGAAGACGCCGCGCCTTACTTTGCCGACCTGCCCGTGTACAGCACGAAAACGAGCAGCGCCAAACTGGTGCCCACCGCCTTTTTGACGACCGGTTTGAGCGTCGAGCGCGGCGTGCCCGTCGTCCTGCTGGTGAACACGTTGGAGCTGATGATGCGCTCGAGCCGCCTGGTCGAAACAGGGTTCGGCGAGAGTTCGGACGCGAGCGTGACGTTTCCCGCCGAAAAAGAGTGCAGGGTTTACGAGGCGCTCGTCTGGGGAAAAACCTACGGCGTTTCCGCGGCCTCGCTGAAAACCTTGTCCGAGCTTTTGGAGAAAAACCTCGTGTCTAAGGACTTCACCGTTGCGCGCGTCGAGGCCTACGAAAAGTTCGTCGCCGGAGCCGCCATCTTTGCCACCGAGTTGAGAAAGCAGTTCGTGACGACGCTCCTGGAGCAAAGTGACGTGAGCCTGGACGACCTCAAGGCGGATTTGAACGAGGTTCTGTCGGAAAACCCCAACTCGGTCTTTATTCCGCGCGTCGCCGCAGCGCGAACAAAGGAAGAACTGAACGACGTGCTGCAGCAACTGCTCGAGGCCGACGCGGAAGAGGCGACCCTGAAAGCTTTTACCGCGCAAAAGGGCGACACCCAAATCGCGGGGCTGTGGACGGGCGAGGCACCCAACGAGCCCGGTGACCTCGCGCTCGTGTGGTGCGTTTTGGGCGCTAGGTGAGGCCGGAGTGTTTGATTGACCTTTTTGGCAAAGCGTCTTGAGGTGTAGGGCGGTCTCGAGCGCGGTCACGCCTTAAAACGGCGCGCGAACGCGTTCAACTCCGGCAGTTTGAGGACCACGCTCAGCCCGGCGTAAACGACGCCGAACAAAAACGTGCCGACGAGCGCGTAAAGCAGGTAAGCTATCCAGTTCACTGCCGGGGGCAGCGCGGACAGCAGCAGCGACGTGGCTAAAGCGGCCAGCCCGGCCGCCAGCCACACCCGCAAACTGTGCTGCACAAAACGTTCCGCCCCGAAGTGCTCGGCCCTAGCCACCAACACCAGCAAGCCCGTCAACTGCAGCCAACTCGCAATCACCGTCGCCCAGGACAACCCCTCTATGCCCAGCGGCCGGTACAGCAGGTAGTAGAGCGCGCCCTGCACTGTCAAGGTGACCAAGGTCAGTACAATCGGCACCCGTACCCGCTTGCGCACGTAAAACGTCCTGACGAGAAGGTTGTTCACCCCGATGGGAAAAATCGCCAGCCCGAGCGGGACGACGGCCAACGCGGTCGAGGCGAGCGTGAAGGGCTCGGCACCCGCCCGCCCCAGCAGGGGAAACCAGTTGAAGACGACTTCCACGACGGGCCGGGCCAACACCGTGAGGAGCAGCCCGGCCGGAACGGTCAAAAAGCTGATGAACCGCAACCCCTCGAGCAGCGTCCCGGCAAACACCTCCGGCGCGTCCACCGCCTGCGCGCTGAGGCGCGAGTAGTAAGCGAGCGCGGGCGACACGCTGAACAGGCCCAACGCAAGACTCACGAACAGGTCGGCGTTGGTGAACGCCGTGACGCTGCCTGGGGGCAACAGGTCGAGCACGTTCGCCGAGACGAGATTGAGAACCTGCCGCCCGCTCGTCGTAAACACCGACGGCACCGTCAACAGCAGCACCGCCGACAAACCGGGGTGCCAGAGTTTGAGGCCGTGCAGGTGACCGCCGCGCAGCAGCGCCGGCAACTGCACCGCGAACTGCGCCACGCCGCCCAACACGAAGCCCCAAGCCAGGGCTTCCGCGCGGTGCGGGTACAGTAGCATCACCACGATGGACACCACGTTGAGCGCCACCGGTGCCCAGGCGGGCCAAAAAAAGCGCTCCTCGGCGTTGAGAATGCCCATCGCCCAGGCCGAGAGCGATATGGCAAACAAAAACGGAAACACGATGCGCGTCAGCTGCAGCGCCAGGTCGCGGTCGACGCTGCCGCCGCTCAGCAGCAGGTCGACGATGTAGGGCGCTAAAGCGTAGGCCAGCAGCAACAGCACTCCGTTGACGATAATGAGGAGCCCCAGCAAAGCGGCCGACAAACGTCTGGCCTCGGCACCCTTGAAACTTCGGTAAACCGGGATGAACGAGTTGCTGAGCGCACCCTCGGCGAGGAGTTCGCGGAACAGGTTCGGCACGCGCAGCGCTATAAAAAAAGCGTCGGTAACGGTCTTGTCGAACAGTTGGGTGATGAGCGACTGCCGCAAAAACCCGGTTATGCGGCTGCCCAAGGTGCCGCCCATGAGGGTGAGGGCGTTGTGTGCGCTGGTTTGCTGTTTGGGCGGAGGGCTCGAGGCGGCGTCCAGGTCGGGTTGGGGTTTCAACTTTCCCACCGCAAGGTTCGGCGGGCTGTTAAGAAGTAAGAAGTAAGAAGCGAGGCGTAGGGAGGTTGCGAAGCGCCGACGTTCACCATGTCTGCCGGGTACACAACCAGGGGTTGAAACCCCTTGTTATAGGCGGCAAAGGTCGTCATAGTCCAGCTTATCCACAGCCTGTGGACGACTCAAGCACCGACGGCGAGTTTGGCGAAGCGTTCTTCGACCCTAGCAAGCGTCTCGTCTTTTTTGGGAAACGCAAACCGCACCCGCCCGCGGCCCAAACTCGGGTCGCTGCGGTAGAACGAGGAGCCCGGAATCGCGCCGATGCCGAGTTCGTCGATGAGCCAATACACGAACTTGTCATCGTCGTCCGACAAACCCAACCGTTCAGCCACCGGCCGAAAGTCGGCGAGGGTGTAGTAAGCGCCTTCGGGCGTGGGCGCGTCGAAACCGGCGGCCTTCAAAATTGCCATCATCTTCGTGCGGCGCTCCACGTAATACTTTTTCAGCCAGTCGTAATACTCCGGCCCGAAGTTGACGGCCGTCACCGACGCCTTTTGCAAGGGCGAGGGCGCGCAAATTGTCGTGAAGTCGTGGATTTTGCGCAACGCGTTCGTGAGATGTGCGGGGGCGATGGCGTAGCCGACCCGCCAGCCCGTCACCGAGTAGCTTTTGGACAAGCCGCTGATGGTGATGGTCCGCTCACCCATGCCGTCCAAGGTGGCGATGGGGATGTGCTCGAGCCCGTCGAAAACCATGTGCTCGTAAATCTCGTCGCTGATGGCGACCACGTCGAACTCCAGGCACAGGTCGGCGATTTGTTGCAACTCCTCACGCCGAAACACGCGCCCCGACGGGTTGTGCGGCGTGTTGAAGATGCAGGCCTTGACGCCCGGCGTCTCGAAGGCTTTACGCAGTTCGTCGGGGTCAAAACGAAAGTCCGGCGGGCGAATCGGCACCCACAGGGCTTCGGCCCCGGCGAAAACGACGCCCGCGTGGTAGTTCTCATGGGCGGGCTCGAGGATAACCACCTTCTCGCCCTTGTCTACCACCCCTAACAGCGCGCTGATAACCGCCTCGGTCACGCCGCAGGTGATGGTGACTTCGCTAACCGGGTCGGGCCGAAAGCCGTAAAAACGTTCGGTCTTGTCGGCCACCGCCGCGCGCAGGTCTAGCAAGCCCCAAGTCGGCACGTACTGGTTGAAACCGTTTTGCAGCGCTTCGCTGGCGGCGTCGAGCAGTTCTTGAGGCGGTGAAAAGTCCGGCGAGCCCTGGCCCAAGTTGATGGCCCCCTTGCTGAGGGCGTACACGGTGAGGCCGCGGATGGTGGATTCGAACAGGTTGTCGACGCGCGTGGCGGCTTGGGGCATGGGGGCTCCTAAAAAGGGTGGGGACTCGAGACCTGCCTGCTAGCATACCCGTTTGCCAGCTTAGCCCTCCGAATACTGCCACAGCAAGGTTCTGGGGATTTACATTCTCTTTCGTAAACACAGTTTCTCAAACAGGCACAAGGGCCAAACCTGCCAGCGCGGCGGTGCGTTTTGTATCGTCGCCGAGCGCGCCGAAGACGATGAAACCCTCTACAATTGCCAAAGCGAGCGACGCTAAGGGTTCACGTTCCTCCTCCTTGTCTACCTTTAAGGCTGCGGCAATCCAGTCCAGAAAGGTCGTGCCTATTTCTTGGGCAACCGCACGATAAGGTGCCTGTTCCCTGGCGGCAAGGGTGACCAGCTCGAGCCAAAGACGCAGGTAGGGTCGAATCCGCGTATCTTCCAGCATTTCGGAGAGCTGGGGGAGGAGGCTCTGAAACGGCGTCGGTTCAGCTCGAGCAGCGTCCAAAATCCCGACAAGACGTTCCGTAACCAAGGTCAGCGTCGCGGTGAGCAGTTCTTCCTTGTCCACAAAATAGTGGAGCAGCATCCGGTCACTCGTTCCTGCCGCCGCCGCCAAGGGACGCAGGCTGGCACTTTGCAGGCCGTGGGCGAGTACATAGTCTGCCGAGCGCTCGAGGATTTCTTGTCTTCGCGCCTCACCTTTGGTCATAGTTCAGACTACCCCTTGACTTGCCGGTGTAGCGAGTGCTACATTTACACTACTTGTAGCACTCGCTACAAGATTCACGCACCGGAGGTTAACATGCGAACACGGGCCGTCGATACTCACTCAAACCGCCAACGTCACAGCACTCTAGCCACAGGCCAGTTGGGGCTGGTCGTCGTGCTCGGGGTGGCCTTCTGGTTTGCGGCGGCTATGGGCGTACGCTTTGGGTCTGCGGCGGGTTTCTTCGGCGCAACCGCAAGCTTGCTCACCTTCGCGCTCACAGTCCCCGTCTGCTGGCTTGCGGTACTGTTTGTCAAGAAGATGGCTAAGCTCGAGGCCGGTCAAGTTGTGCCGGGTATCGTTGTGGGCGTTGTAGTCGCTACCTTTTGCGACGGAATCGCGCTGACTTGGGCGCGCGGCCTCTACGGGCTCGACGCGGCTCAGGTCACGCTCGGAGCCGCCTGGATACTGTGGGGTGTCGGGCTGTTCCTGCTGTTCGCTTACCTTGACGACCATCGCCGAGTGGAAGAGACGCGCTAAGTGAGACGCCCTCGAGAAAAAACCTCTGTGACGACCGATACCAGCCTGCACGTGGTATGAAAAGAGCAGAAGGAACCTCAGTTCAAACTACACCCACTTTCCCCTTTGCGGAATTTGTGTATCTATTTCTCGAGTCACAGGAGGCTTGTGCACTTCACAGAATTTTTCGCCATTACTGAGCGCTACCAAGACATCCTCAACCCCTCGTCCCACGACAAACTGATGCTGCTGGCCGAATACTGCAACGTCGCAGACGGCAGCCGCGTCCTGGACATCGGTTGCGGTAAAGGCTACCTGTTGCGGAGTTGGGCCAAACAGTGGCGAATAGAGGGCGTGGGCGTAGACATCAACCCGGTCTCGGTTGCCGAAGCGAAAGAAAAGGCGGCGCAGGAGGGCGTGGCCGCGCGGCTGACCTTTATTGAGGGTTCGGCCGCCGAGTACAAAGGCGAGGCGGCTTTCGACATCGTCACCTGCATCGGCGCTCCGTTCGCCATCGGCAGTTTTCGGGAAGCTGTGGCGTGGATGGTTGCCAGAACCAAACCTGACGGGAACATCGCTATCGGCGACGAGTATTTGCCCGCACCCTTGCCCGAACATATTGACGAAGATGTAAAGGACTATCCAACCCTGAGCCGGCTCAGCAGCATCTTGGCAGAGGAAGGGTTGTTCACGACGGGTGTCATTGCCGCTGCCCCCGACGACTGGGACAGGTACGCGAGCGGCGGCTGGCGGGCGGGTTACGACTGGCTGCGAGATAATCCGGGGCATCCCGACTATGACGAGGTAGCCGAGCGTCTAAAGCAAGGCCGTGAAGCGCACCTTAAATTCATCCGGCAGTATTTGGGTTGGGCGATGTTGGTGGGGCGCAAGGTCGGGTTAAGCTGACACCATGACTTCCGATACAGCTAAGTTTCAGGCCCTCGTCGTCGACATGGACGGCGTGCTGTGGCGCGGCGACACAGCGCTGCCGGGTTTATCCAAATTTTTTGACGCGCTGGCCGACCTGCAACTGCCCTTCGTTCTCGCCACCAACAATGCCATGAAAGTCGCCGCGCAGTACACCGAAAAATTGGCCGGGTTCGGCGTCGAGGTGAGTGCTGAGCACATCCTCACCTCGTCCGAGGCGACGGCGACGTTTATCAAGCACCATCATCCCGAGGTCGACACGGTTTACGTCGTTGGGGAAGAGGGTTTGCGGCGGGCGCTTCGTGAGCAAAACCTCCAGGTTATCAGCCCGGAAGAGGTGAGGAAAGGGGCGACCGCGCCGCTCGTCGTTTTGGGGCTGGCTCGAGACGCCCTCACTTACGAGATGCTGGCGATGGGCAGCTTGCTCGTTCACAAGGGCGCGAGCCTCATCGCCACCAACGACGACGCGACTTACCCGACCGAACTCGGGCCGCTGCCGGGTGCGGGCGCGGTGCTGTCGGTGTTGACTACAGCCACGGGTGCGAAACCCACCGTCGTCGGCAAGCCCAACGCGGCGATGTTCGAAGAAGCGCTGCAGCGGCTAGGCACGGCTGCGGAAGACACCCTTATGGTCGGCGACCGGCTCGCCACCGACATCGCAGGCGGCGCGGCGGCGGGGATGAAGACGGTGCTGGTGCTGACGGGGGTCTCGACGCGTGACGACTTAGAGACCTCCGACGTTCAGCCGGACTTCGTGATGGAGGACGTTCGGGAGTTGACAAAGTTTTTGCTCGAGGCGGGTTCGAACAACAGTTCTGCAGATGATTGAGACGGTTTTGTTCGTGACCGCGGTGTAGACCCCCCGGCCCGAAGGGCCACCCCCCTAGAAAGGGGGTAAGGTCAACAGCGGTTTTGCTTAGATTCATCAAAGCCGAAAGGCGGAGTTACTTCAAAGTAACCGCCTGCCGCACCACGCCCGCGCGTTCGTGCTTCACGGTGATGTGGAGCGTGCCGCCGCCGGGCGCGTGGACGACCCACTCGAGCTTGAGCCGCTCCGTCGTCGGGTCGGCTGTGGTGGGGCTGGGCGCGACGTTTTTGTAGGCGCGACCGGAAAGCTGTCCGTGAACCTCTCGTACTTTACCGACTTTCAGACTTGCGCCCTCGGGTAATTCGACTTCCGCGACCACGCCGCGGACGAGCTTTTTCTCCTGCGCGTGCTTGGTGACGTAACTCGGTAGCCAGCCGGTGTTGTGGACGACGATTTGAACCCGATAAGTGTCGTCGCCCAAAGGTTCGACTTCCGATGAGTGGGGCTCGAGCTTGGGCGAAATCAGCAGGTGCCACAAGCACCACTCCGGAAACTTGGCGACCTCACGTTCTAAAAACTGCGGCGGCGGGTTGCGCCAGGCGTAAAGCGCGTCCCAGCCGCCGAGTTCGACCTCGCCCAGTTGCGGATGCTGAAACGCGTACCAGTCCACGTAGCCCCGGCCCTCCAAGGTTTCGTCGCTCCACTTCAACAGTTTGAGGTCGTCCCCAAAATCGTGCTCGCGGTACCAGTCGATGAACTTGTAGTCCGTGATGCCCGCCTGCCGTTGCGGGCTCCAGATTTCGACCGTCCAGGCGAACACGCCCAAACCCTCGACCAGCCAGTCGTCGAACGCCCCGGTGATAGTTTCTTTGGGGTGATACTTGAAGTCGTGGAACACGCTCGCGTGCGGGTAGCCGGTCAGTTCCGTGCCTTTAGCGCCGATTTTCTGGTAGGTCCACAGGTCCTCGGCGGCAAATTCCTCGTCGCTCTGCCCGCTGAACGGGCGCAGCAGCACGCCGCCGTAGGTGTGAAAGGTGATGCCGCCGGTGATGTTGGGGTGCTTGGCGACGAAGTCGACCAGGTTTTTCACCTCCGGCTCGGACACAGGGTACGGCCCCGCGCCCGCCTGCTCGGCCTGGTTGCGCCAGTTGGCGGGAAAGTTGCGGTTCAGGTCGAGACCCTCTTTTTTCGCTTGCACGGTGAGGGTGACGCCGTCGTAGTCGTCGAGCAAACCCTCGGGCAACACGCGGTAGTAAGTTCCGCCCGTCTCGGTCGGGTCGCGGCGCACGAGCAGGCGCGGTTCTTTTTCCGACACCTTCCAAGGCCCGTTGGCGTCCCGGACGCGCATACACAGCAGCCGCCCGTCACCGTCGATGTCCTCTTGACGCAGCCCGTCGATAGGCGTTTCATTGTAAGGATACGGGCGCGTCGAGGAGCGGATGATTTTCGGCGCGTCGGCCAGCGCGAGTTCGGCCCCGTCGGGGTTGACGCGGGGGACGACGTAAAAGGCCCTCGTGTCGAGCGCCCGCGTCACGTCTTCACGCTCGCCGTAGGTTTTGACGAGCATGTCGATAAGGTACAAGCAAGCCGTCGACGGCGACACCTCCGTGGCGTGGATGTTGCCGTCTATCCACAGCGCGGGTTTGTCCGCGGCGGGGCCGGTGTGAAAGTTCGTCACCGTGACGAGGTGAACGTCGCGGCCCTCGTAACTTCGGCCGAGGGTCTCGAGCTTCACTAAGTCGGGGTGTTCGTCGGCAAAGGCTTTCAGAACGGCGGTCAGCTCGTTGTAGCGGTAGTAGCGGTCGAAGTCCAGTTCGGGCATGGGCATCAGCTTACGTCAAAAAAGAAACGCACTCATAAGGTGCGCCTCTCGGGTCTCGGTGTTCAAAATCAGGCCGAGGCTTGGGTTTCCAGCTCGCTTTTCGGGAACCACCGGGCTTCCGGCTTGACTTCGGGCGCGGGTGCGGGGCCGGTGTCGGTCCAGGCCTCGACGCTGTCCAGGGTCATCAGCGCCGTTACTTCCATGTCTTGCGAGCAGGTGAGCTGGCAGGACAGCCGGGCCTGGCCGAGCAGGTCTTTTTCCTTGAGTTTGTCGTACTCGGCCCGCGTCATCTCCTCGGGTTCGCCGGACACGAACGTCACCCGGCAGGTCGTACACCGGCCAATCCCGCCGCAGCGGTGCCCGACCTGAACGCCCAGTTCTTCGATGGCGAGGACGAGGCGTTTGTCGGAATCGTATTCGGCGGAGTTTCCGTCAATGGTTAACTTCGGCATGTTGCCTCCTTGGTGTAGCCTAACCTAACCGTCCAGGCGGGGCGTCCATGTGGCTCTATCTCGCACTCAACTTTGAACGCTCGCCTATTACCAACCTCGTTGCTGCGTTTCTTGTTGAAGTTTTTCGAACGCTTGCTTGTCCTCGCCCTTAAACGTTCGCAAACCCAAAGTTGCTAAGTAAGCCCTGAACTTTTCGTCGTGCAAGCCGTAGTAGTCAACCAGTTCGTCGACAATACCGGGTGGCAGGTCGTGCAGCCACAGGAGGCTTACCACCTTGACCTGCTCGGCGTGCTCGTCCCAGGCGCTGAACAGCTCGTGTACAAAGGCCGCCTGCGCGGCCTCCGAGCTGCCCAGCAGGGAACTTGAGGGATAGCCCGCCTCGAGAATATAAAGCGGCTTGTCGGGAAACAACGCGGCCAACCTGTCGAAGTCTTCATGAACGACCGCCGGGTCTTTGGCCGTGAAATCGTCGCGCAGAGGGTAATAGGTCAGCATGACCGCGTCGCTGGCTCGAAGAAGAGGGCTGCTGAGGGCTCGAGCCTCGCCTGTAAGCCCTCCAAAACCCAGCTTGCTGCCCACCACCAGACCGGGGCGTTTGTTGCGAGCATAGGTGGAGACTTTTTCGAAAAAGTGGTCGTACTGTCGCCAGCGCTGCCGGTTCATGCCGAGGTAGCCGTCGATTTCGTTGCCGATGGCGAGGCTTGAAAGCTCTAAGTCGGGTATTTGCGCGAACACGTAGTCGAGCAGCCGTTCGAACCGCGCGATGACTTCCGGGTCGTCGAACGCTTTGTTTTTCAAGTCGGCGGGAAGCCGTAAGGTGTTGGTGTCGATGGGGCCAATCATGAGCGAAACCGTTGTGCCTTGCGCCGGAAAGAAGTCGTTGGCAATCCCCAACCAGTCGGGGTCGGTGCCGTACCGACCCGGCGAAGGCTCCAGGTCGTCCCATTGTAGGGAGAGGCTGGTCACCTGCATCCCAACTGACCTCGCCAGGACAAACGCAGCGTCGTAGTCGTCGTCGGCCGCGGTCGTAACCTCGAGGGACAAAAGGCGGTCCTGTTCGGGCAGGGCGGTCTGCGCCGTGCAGCCTGGGCAGGCCAGCAGCAGCGTGAGCACGACCGTCCTAAGTGGGTTCATGAGCCACACTGTGGGTCTGAAAGCGTCGGCTGGTTTTTCAAGGAGTCACGGTTTAGGGACGGACGGCGCTCAATGGGTAGAGCGCCTTGTAGACCTCAAAATTTTCGCTCACCCGTTGCAGGTACTCGCGGGTCTCGAGGGCGTCAATTTCGCGGTACAGTTCGTCCTTGTTCGCGGCGACGAGAGAACTCTCGTACAAACGTTTGATGTAACCCTGGCCGCGGTTGTACGACGCGATGACGAGTTCGGGGTCGCCGTCTAGATAGTTCAGCAGCCACCTGAGGTAAAAACTGCCGTAGCGCACGTTCGTCGCCACGTCGAAGGGTTCGCCCGGTGTTTCGCGCTGCAGCTCGGCGAGCCAGTCCCAGGTCGAGGGGATGACCTGCATCAGTCCTTGGGCGTTCGAACTCGACAGGGCCTTGGGGAAAAAGGCCGACTCTTGCCGCATAATCGCCCAGACGAGGGCGGGCTCCAAGCCGTTGCGAAGCGCCTCGTCGCTCACGGCTTCAGGATAGGCCCGCGGGTAAGCGAGTTCCCAGACGCGGCGGTCGTCGACCCCGGCTTTGAGCAGGTCGACCCCCGCGCGCTGGCTCTGCCGAAACTCGCCCAGCAGTTGCAAACTCTCCGCCAGCGCCACACGTGTGGGCACGTCGACCGCGTCCCGCAACGCGAACAGCAGTTCGCCCTGCGCCCCGTCCAAGTCGTTGATGCGGGCGAGGGCGTTGGCAACGTCTGCGGCGGGCGGGGTCACGCGTTCCAGCACGGAGACCCCCGGTACCTGAAGTGTTTTGCCGAGCTTGAGCCCAAAGAAGCTGCCCACCGGCACGAGAGTTCCAGCTTCTTCAGCCAGGTCGGCCTTGCTCAGCCTGTCGGCCAGCACGTAGGCGCGGTAAGCGGCGTCGTCGGCGTAGACGGAGTCGCTTTTTGCCAGGTTCAGGTACACGTCCAGCGCGTCCCGGTAGCGGTCCACGGCCTCTAAGTAGCCGGTCGCCAGCCACAGGTTAGCGGGTTCACCGGTTCGTGCGAGCAGCGCCACCGCAAGGTCGGTGTCGCCCCGCTGCCGCGCGACGAGTGCCCGTCCCTTGAGCGCCGAGGTGCCGGGCAGGTCCGCAAACAGCGCCTCGGCCGCGCTCAGGTTGCCGAGGTAGTAGTTCATCCACGCCTCGCCGTAGCGGGCGTCTTCGTCGCCGGGTTGCTCAACCAGCCAGCGGCGGTAGGCGTCTAGGGCCTGCTCGTAGTCCCCCAGCGCCCGGTAAGCGGGCGCTTCGACGGACGGCGCGGTGAGGTTGCCCAGCGCCGCGAGCGCGTCCCGCCAACGCCGCGCCTTCAAAAAGGTGTTGGCGAGGCTGTAGGGGTCGGTTTGCAGGCGTTTGACACCGGCCGTCGCCACGGGGTCGGGCAGCGCGGCGGCGTAGGTTTCAAGCGCTTCGGCGTCCAAACCGGCGGCCTCGGCCGTGCCGGCGTACTCGAGCAGCAGCGCGCGTTTATCAAGCTTGTCGAGCGGGTCGTCGACGCGCAACGCGAACACGCGGCGGTAGTAGTGGGTTCGGGTAGCGGGCTCGAGCGTGACGTCTCGCGCCAGGCTGAGCGCCGCGCGGTAGGACGCGTAGCTGCCTTGTTGCGCGAGCGCTTCCAAACTCTCGGTGTCACCTTGCAGCAGCGCGTCGCGGTAGCTTTTGTAGTCGACCAGCAGCGGGTCGTCGTAGGGGTCGAGGGCCGCCAGGCGCAGCTCGAGGGGCGTCTGCGGGCGCGTCACCATAACCGTCAGCGCGGCGAGCAGGGCGAGGACGGCCGACGCTGCCAACACCCGCTGTTTGACCGACCCGGACTTAAAGACTGCGAACTTAAAGCCTGCGAACCTCCAACGCAAAAACCTCATAAACTAGAGTGTAAAACGTGCGCGCGCGTCTTTGCTGAGAGAAACCAAGCATGAAGGTCGGAACGAACGGGCGCTTCGGTTGCCGAGACGGAACTTTTCCACCTTACGACGCACCCGGCCGATATGGGCTACACTGACGCTCAAATCTAGGTTCTGACTTGCCTCCCGACGGGAGGCAAGATGTTTAAGTGCAAAATTCAGCCGAGGAGGTCTGGCGATGGCGAGACAGGTACGTTTGACGCAAGAAGGGTATGACAGGCTCAAAACGACGTTGGAAAACGAGCAGGAGCGTTTGGAAGAAGCGACCCGCATTCTGCGCGAGCTGACGGGTTCAAGCGACGACTACGACGACTCGGGCTTGGAAGAAGCCAAGCGTGAAAAAGCGCGTATCGAGGCGCGCATCGACAACATGGACGACCAACTCGCTCGAGCCGAAATCATCCAAGCGCACGAGCGCGACAAGGTCGACCTGGGCTCGGTCGTGACGCTGCAAGACGCGAGTTCGAAAGAGGCGTTTGACGTGCAGGTCGTCTCGCCCATCGAGGCGAGCGTGCTCGACAGCGACATCCCCAAAGTCTCCGACGAGTCCCCGCTCGGCAAAGGGTTGATGGGCAAAAAACCGGGCCAGACCTTCACGGTCGTCATCAACGACAAAAAGACCGAGTACACGCTGGTGTCGATAAGCTGAAGCAAAAGTACCGAGGACCGAGTAGAAAGTGAAAAGTAAAAGTCCAAAGCGCTGCTCGTGTCCAACGCAAGCAGTGCTAGATTGTTCTTTATGTCTTTAGAAGAGCAGCGTCAACAACGCCTTAGGAATTTGGAAAGCTTGGTCGAGCGCGGTTTCGAGCCGTATCCGTACAGCTACGAGGCGACGCATAGAGCAGCCGATTTGCAAGAGCGCTACGGCGGCGGCGAACCCGGCAGCGAGTTTGACGAGGTGGTCAAACTCGCCGGCCGCGTCGTGTTGTTGCGGATGATGGGCAAGGCGAGTTTTGCGACGCTACAGGACGGTAGCGGGCAACTCCAAGCCTACTTTCAAAAGGACGCGCTCGAGAGTTACAACGCGCTGAAAAAAATCGACCTGGGCGACTGGTTGGAGGTGTCGGGGCCGCTCTTCGCCACCAAAACCGGCGAACTCACCGTGCGGGTCGAGGGATTTCGCCCGCTGGTCAAGTCCTTGCGCCCGCTGCCCGACAAGTACCACGGCTTGGCCGACAAAGAGCAGCGCTACCGCCAGCGCTATCTCGACCTCATGGTCAACCCGGAGGTGCGGCGGGCTTTCACGCTGCGTTCAAAAGCCGTTTCGTACATCCGCCGCTACCTGGACGACCTGGGCTTTCTGGAGGTCGAGACGCCCGTCCTGCAGAGCGTCCCCGGCGGCGCGGAGGCGCGGCCGTTCGTGACGCACCACAACGCGCTCGAGCACGACTTTCACTTGCGCATCTCGCTGGAACTCTACTTAAAACGTTTAATCGTCGGCGGTTTCGACGCGGTGTATGAAATCGGTCGGAACTTTCGCAACGAGGGGATTTCGTACAAGCACAACCCTGAATACACGATGCTCGAGCTGTACTGGGCGGGCAAGGACTACTTGGACATTTTAGAGCTGGTCGAGACGATGTACTGCTCTCTGGTCGAAAAACTGACCGGCTCCACGACCCTGTCTTACCAGGGAAAACAGCTCGACTTCAGCACGCCGTGGGCGCGTGTGGACTACACGGGCGAGTTGCAACGCCGCGCCGGGTTGAGTTTCGACATCACGGACGAGGCCAAGCTGCGCGCCTGGGTCGCCGAGCACCACGCGCCCAAAAACGGCGATTCAGCGGACACGCCGCTCGCCGAGGCACCCGTCGGGCAGGTTTTCAACAAGCTCTACGACATCTACCTCGAGCCCCACCTCGTCCAGCCGACCTTCGTGATGGACCACCCGCAAGCGATAAGCCCGCTCGCCAAAAAGCATCGCAGCCGCGCGGGACTGGTCGAGCGCTTCGAGCCGGTCTGCGTGGGGATGGAACTCGGCAACGCGTTTTCCGAACTCAATGACCCGCTCGACCAACGGGCGCGTTTCGAGCTGCAACAGAGTTTGCGCGAAATGGGCGACGAGGAACAACCCGACATCGACGAGGACTTTCTGACCGCCCTGGAATACGGGATGCCCCCCACCGGCGGACTGGGACTGGGCATCGACCGCTTGGCGATGCTGCTGGCTGACGTGCCGAGTATTCGGGACGTGATTTTGTTTCCCTTGCTCAAGCCGGAGTAGGGCGTCAGGGTTGGAGCGGACAGGGCGGAACAACCGGCTTTTCTCTTACGGCCCTACGGTGAGCAGCGAGGTGAGCAGGGCGAGCCGGTCTAAGGTTTCGTCAATGCGGACGTGTTCGAAGCGCGCGTGCGGGCCTGCGCCTGCCGAGCCCAGCCCGTCCAGCGTGGCTACACCCAGGGCCGAGGTAAAGTTGCCGTCCGAGCCGCCGCCGACGACGGCTCCGTCCAGCGCCAAACCCAGCCTTGCCATCACACCTTGAGCTTCTTTGAACAGGGTTTGGTTCGCCTCGGTAAACTCCAAAGGTGGACGGTTGAGGCCGCCGGCAAGGGTGACGGTTACCTTCTCGTCTTGCGGAACGTAACCCCGCAGCGCCGCCTCGACCCGCTCGGCCTCACCCGGTTTGAGCACGCGCATGTCGAGGGTGCAGCTCGCGGACTCGGCGATGACGTTGCTCACGCTGCCGCCTTGGGCCACCGTGACGTTGACGGTTGTACCCTGCTCATAGTCGGTGAGGTTTTCGGCGAACGGCAAAAAGTGCGCCAGTTCGCGCAGCGCCGAAGCGCCGTCTTTGGGGTTGTTGCCCGCGTGGGCGCTGACGCCCGAAAAATGCACCGTAAAGTCGCCCGTGCCCTTGCGCCCCGTCTTCAGCGCGCCGTCCTCGCGGCCCGGCTCGAGCACGAACACGCGTGTGTGCTCACGCGCCAAGCGTTCGATAATGTCGCGCGAGAACAAACTGCCCTTTTCCTCGTCCGAGGTGAGCAGCAGCGTGACCGGGCCGCGCAGGGTCAGGCCCTCTTGTTTGATAATCTTCAGGGCGTGTAACGCCGTCGCGACGCCCGCCTTCATGTCGAGGGTGCCGGGGCCGTAGAGCTTGCCGTCCTCTTCTTTCAGGGGCATTTGCACAAGCGTGCCGACCGGCCAGACCGTGTCGAAATGGCACAAGAGCAGGCTCGAGGTTTCTCCCGGCGCACCCAAGCGCGCGACGAGCTGGTCGCCCACCTGGTTTTGCGCGACGCGCTTGACCGACCAACCGTCGGCGTTCAAACGTGTTTCCAAATAGTCCGCCACGCGGTCGTTGGCGGCTTTGTCGAGGGTGGGGGACTCCAACTTGACGAGGTCCGTCAAGGTCTCCAAGTAGGCGTCCCGCGCGGCGTGGGCTGAGTCTTTTAAGGTCATGCCTCAATCGTAACGCGAAAAAGCCGCGGGACCTCCCGGTCGACACCCGAACCCACGCCCTCGCTTTCGAGTTTGCACGACTAGATTCCTGCTTTCAATGTGAGACAACTACCGGAATACCCAAAACTTTTTGTTTTAAAGTCGGGTATGAAAAAATATCTGTTGGTTTGGGTCGTCGCCGGTCTCGGGTCGGCTTTCGCGCAGTCGCCCTCGCCCTTTGTCGACGTGTCACCTTGCCACTGGGCGACCGACGCCGTCCGCTCCATCGCCGGAGAGCCGCAAGTTTCGGAGCGACAGGCGTTGGGCAGCAACTACCTGGCCGAGAACTCGTTGCGGCAAGTTTTCGAGGGTTTGAAGTGCGGCGACCTCGCCTGGAGCGCGTACTTTATGGACGGTGTTCCGGCGGGCACCGCGCCGCAGGGAACCCTGCAAAACTTCGCCCTGAGCGGCGTAAGTTCGAGCCTGTCCGGCAGCAGCGGAACGGTCGCGTTCACCGTCACCGCCACCGTCGACGGCCAGACTTACACCCGAGCGGGCACCGCCGCGCTGACTTACGCGGGCGACCACTGGCAGGTAAGCTACCCCGACTTGGCCGCCCTGGACTTACCGGTTTTGCCCTAAACGCTTCTCGAGCGTGACGAACGTGGGCTCTTTGTAGCCCGCATGAGCGCCGTAAGCGTAAAAAACGTAACCGAGCGACCCGTACAGCGCTCGGTTACGTTTTTGGACGAGGCGCACCTGCAACCGTATTTTTTCGGCACCCAAGTCCAGGGTTTCGTCCTCTACCGCCGACAGCAGGGCTCTGGCTATCCCCCTACCCTGGTACTCGGGCAACACGGCGAGGCGGCTCAAATAGACGTGGTCTTCTTTCGGTGCGTAAAAAACGCAACCGACGAGGGTTTCAGCTTCTGCGGCGACTAATTTTGCGGCGACTAAGGCGGTAGCGGTCTCAAGCTCGCGGTGCACCGCCGCGGGCGTTTTGTCGAGAGAGCTTGACGGGGGCTCGAGGATGTGCCTGTAAACCTCGAACGCCGCGGCGATAAGGCCCGCTACCGCAGGCACGTCGGCGTCGGTCGCTGCGCGCAGGCCGAACGGCGGCTTCACGCAAGCGTTACAGGCGGGCGAGAATACCGGCCGCCTCGGTTTCTAAGTCGGCGTCGACCATCACGTTGTAACGTTCGGCCTGCATCCCGCTCACCGAGGTGAAGTCGCGCCGCCCGCCCGTGAAAGCGTAGCTGACCAACCCGAAAACCGCCCCGATGACGGCTCCGACGACAAGCCCGTTTAAAGCGAGCGTGAGCGCGGCGACGCCCGGCTGAAAAAAGCTGAACAAACCGAACACGAAACCGATGAACGCGCCCAGCAGCCCGCCGCTCAACGCCCCATTCAAAAGCGCGCGCCACCAGTTCAAGCGCCCCGTCACCTGCTCGACGAACCTGATGCCTTCCGCGACGATGGCGCTGCGCTCGACCGGGAACTTTTCGTCGGAGAGTTTGTCGACGGCCCGTTGCGCCTCCGGATAGGTTGCGTAACTCGCAACGGTGACCCGCGGCTGCTGTGAACCCTCACCCAGCGTCGTCCGCGGAGTTGCCATTTGCCTGTTCATGTCCATGTCGTTCTCCTTTTCTTTAGTCTTTCCTTATCTTTCCCCGTTTTTTCTTGGTCTTTCCTTGTCCGGGTTCAGGGTAGGGAAGGAACAAGCGCTTGTCTGTAGGGCAAAGTGGATTCCCCCGGGTCGTTGCCTTTTAAAGCGGCGGACACCGCTATTTGCTTTTGGTGACACGGGCTTATACTTGTTGCTCGGGGGACCTTCATGACCTACTGGCAACGATTTTTTTTGACCCTGTACGCGCTTTTGTTTGCGCTCAGCGTGGTGCTCATCGACCCCTGGGGCGGCAACCGCGGTGAAATCTGGACCCAACCCAAGGTGACGGTTCTGTGGTACGTCACCCTGCTTCACCTCGGATTTTTGCTGCTGACGTTCGTGCGGCCGCCCGCCCCGGCGAACCCGCGCGACAGTTTGTCGCCGCAGTGGCGACGCGCGGCGTGGCTGTGGGGGCTTTTTCTAGCGGCCGGACTCGTCTCGGCGTTGTTCAGCCCGGCCGGGTTCGCCGGCGGTGTCCGGGCGCACTTAGAGATGGGCGACGGTTGGGCTTACTACGCGCTGCTGGCCGTGTTTTCACTCAGCAACGTGCTGGTGCTGCGCGTCCGGCCGGAGCTGTTCCGCGTCCAACTTTACGGCGTGCTCGCGGCGGGTTTCGTGCTGGCGCTGGCGATGGTGCCGCAAGTTTTCGACTGGACGGTGGACTACACGGCCACCTCAGGGCAGGTGAGCACTCGCTATTCTGAAATGCTCGTCAGCACCATGTGGAAAGGCCAGATGCCCCTGGGCTTTTACACGAGCCGCGGTCACGCGGGCTTCGTCCTCGCCGCGACCGCCGCGCTCGCCCTGGTGAGTTTGCTGCGCGGCTGGCTCAAGCCGGCTTATGCCTGGCCGCTTTTGTTCCTCGTTTCGTTCGCGCTGTGGTCGACCGCGACGCGGGGCGTGTACATCGCTTACGCCGCCGGGCTGCTTTATGTGGGCTGGCGCTTCGCGGGGCGCGGTTTGTCCTGGCGGCGGGCCACCCTGACGCTCGGCCTCAGTTTGCTCGGTTTTGCCGCCCTGGCGGGCCTGCGCGGCGCGGGCGTGCAACCGCACCGCAGCGTGCCGTCCCTGAGCAGTTTCGAGGTCGCCGAGTTGTCGCGCGCGGACGCCCAAACGCTCACCTCGGCGCGCTCGGAGCTGTGGCGTTCGGCCCTGGTGGGCATCGCCGAACGCCCGCTGTTCGGGTGGGGTTTCAACGGCTTCGGCATCGCTTGGCCCTACGTGGGCAACTGGCGAGAGGCGCGCAACCAGATGTACCTCTCACAAGAAGTACCGATTGCCGAAGTCGAGTCGGTCGGGCACTACTCGTTTAGCTACCTCGGCACCGACGAGCAGCTGCGCCAGGGGCGGGTGCGTACCAACAAGGCGCACAACATGGTTTTAGACATGGGGATTTCCTTAGGACTCGTGGGGCTGCTGCTCTACGTCGCCCTGTTCGGTTACGTGGCGTTTGTCGGCTTCAAGGGCCGGGGCTGGGGCTTAGAAGCCGTGGCCGTCGTCTACTTGGCTTACGGCCTCACCTGGTTCGAGTCGGCGCAGTACAGCCACTTGGCCTGGTGGGCGCTCAGCGCGGGTTTCGCGCTGGCGCTGCGCCCCCTTCGGCCGCCACCGACCGACACGGTCGTCGAGGAGCGGGTTGCAAGTTCGGTTTCGTAAGGTGGCGGGTTCACCTCGAGCCGCTCGAGTCTCACCGTCCTCGTTTTTTGAGATTCTTGTTTTTGAAATTTCTGAGGTTCCCGGAACGGGTTCGCTTTCTTCAAGTGCAAAGCTGCTTTCCCAAACCGGGTAGCTACGATAAACCGTGACTCTCAGCCACAAAAAAGCCGAGGCGCGTGCCTCGGCTTTTGTTAAAGAAAAAACCGGGTCGCTTAGCCGCCACCCGTTTCGCTACCGCCGGTCTCGCCGTCCATGTCAGTGCCCATATCGCTACCGCCGGTCTCGCCCGTACCGCCGGTTTCACCCATGTCGCTACCGCCGGTTTCGCCACCCATCATCGCGCCGCCGGTTTCACCCATGCCGCCCGTTTCGCCCATCATGGCGCCGCCGGTCTCGCCGGACATACCCATCATGCCCATCGCGGCGTCGAACTCCATCTCGTCGATGCTGCCGTCGCCGTCGGTGTCGAAGTCGGCGAAGGTCATGCCCATCATGGCGCCGCCGGTTTCAGCCATGCCACCCGTCTCGCTGCCCATCATGCCGCCCATCATCGGGGTCATAGCGTCGAACTCCATCTCGTCGATGCTGCCGTCGCCGTCGGTGTCGAAGTCGGCGAAGGTCATGCCCATCATGCCACCCATCATGTCGCCACCGGTTTCACCCATACCGCCGGTTTCGCCCATCATGGCACCGCCCGTTTCCGCCCCACCCGTTTCCGACCCGCCCGTGTCCTGAGCAAAGGCCAGACCCAGCGTGAGAACCAGGCTGAAGACTAACGCAAACATTTTTTTCACGGTTTTCCCCCTTCATGAAATGTTCGGCTCCAGCGAGCCTTAGCGCCCACTGGAGAACGTCTTTAACCGAACTAACCGAAGTATAAAACTTCACTATGAAAAGAAAATGTAACTAAGGGTAGCTAAAGTCGGCCGCGAGGACGCGTCGTGGCTTCAGAACCGGCTCGAGCCCGCTTGAAACGCGCTTTAGGACATCTTTCTCTCACAAATTCCTCTTACAGACCGGGGCAACCTTCGGAACCAAGCGCGGCGCGTAGTGACAAGCGCCTGTAAACTCTTTCGAGTAGCGACCATGCGGCAATACACAGCCCGCATCACGCTTTTGGGCTCAACCCGTCGCGGGTAGGGCGTCCAGGCGCTCGAGCAGCGCTTCCAAGTCGTCCGGGTTGTCTAAAAAGCGCGGGTCCAACGTGTCGCCCGCGTCCAGCCCTTCGACCGGGTGCTCGGTCGACAGCACGCGGTAGTCCGACACGCCCTCGCCTTGAAAATGCACCGGCGTGACCGCCATGCGGCCCGCGTTTTCCATGCCGGGCGGCTCCTCGCCGACGAGCGCGCCGTAGCCGTTGTCGCAGCGGTAAATCCGCTCGATTTCGCCGACCATACCCGTACCGACCATGCGTTCTTCTACCAGGGTGTAAGCCATGTTCGGAAGTATACCGGATTTGCGCCGTGCGGGCCGCTTTGGTTTCAGCTTCCAATCCACCGACCTACCGCAAACTTATCGTAAGGTAACTCATTTGTAGAGCGCTTCCGCCGTGTGATACTGCGGAGAGACAACATTATTATCAGAGCTACGCTTTGTTACGGCGACACGTTACGGCGATACCCGGCGGCACGGGTTAGCGAACCTCGGAGGTAGTTGATGTGTAAACCCTTACGGACAGTGCTCTTTACGTTTTTGGCGGCGCTGCTGGCGTTGAGTGCGGCGCAGACCGATACGGCTCGAGACGCGGCCCTGCTCGAGCTGAGCCCCGTCACCTTGGACGGTCGGGCGCTCACCCCGAGCGACCCGCTGCCGGTAGACCCGGCGCTGCGGGTCGGCCAACTCGACAACGGCCTGACCTACTACATCCGCCAGAACACCGAGCCGCGCAACCGCGCCGAACTCGCGCTCGTCGTCAACGCGGGCTCGGTGTTGGAGGACGAGAACCAGCGCGGACTGGCGCACTTGCTCGAGCACATGCTCTTTAACGGCACCGAGAACTTCGCAGGGCCGGAGATTGTGAACTATCTCGAGAGCATCGGCATGACCTTCGGGGCCGACGTGAACGCCTACACCAGTTTCGACGAAACGGTCTACACCCTCACCGTGCCGCTCGATGATGAGGACACGGTGCGGACCGCCTTTGCAATTTTAAGCGACTGGGCCGCGCGCGCTACCCTCGACCCGGCGGAAATCGACGCCGAGCGCCCGGTCATCATCGAAGAGGAGCGCTTGCGCGACCAGAACGTGAACGGGCGGCTGCTCGAGCAAATCCTGCCCGTCCAGTTCGGCGACTCGCGCTACGCCGAACGGCTGCCCATCGGCAGCATGGACGTGATTCGCAACGCGCCGCCGGAAACTATAAAGCGCTTTTACGAAACCTGGTACCGACCCGACCTGATGGCGCTCATAGCGGTCGGCGACTTCGACCCGGCAACCTTCGAGGGCTATATTAAAGACGCCTTTGCGGGGCTTGAGAACCCCGCCGACCCCGCGCCGCGCGTTACCTACGACGTGCCGCCGCACGAGGACACCCGCTACCTCATCACGAGCGACCCCGAATTTCCCTACACTTTCGTCGAACTCGACCTGGCGCGGGCGAGCGAGAGCACGCAGACTGTTCAAGACTACGGCCAAGACCTCGCCTCGAGCCTGTTCACCACCCTCCTCAACCAGCGCTTGGACGAGCGCAGCCGCGCCGCGGACGCGCCCTTCTTGGGCGCGAGCGTGGGCACCAGCGGCCTGACCCGCGACACCGAAAACGTTACTTTAGGCGTCCAGACCGACGACGGCGCGGCTTTGACCGGCTTGGCGGCGCTGGTCGAAGAGGTTGAGCGCGCGCGGCGCTTCGGCTTTACCGAGACCGAACTGGCACGCGCCAAGGACGACCTGCTGAGCTTTTTGGAGCAACGTTTCCAGCAGCAAGACGACATCGACAGCTCGGCCCTCGTCAGCTTTTTGACCTCGACGTTTTTGGAGAACAGCGTCTACACGACGAACGAAACCGACTACAAACTCGCCGAAGAACTGCTGCCGCAAATCACCCTGGACGACGTCAACGCGCTCGCGGAAACGCTGCTGCGCGAGGACAACCGGGTGGTCCTCGTCATCGCACCCGAAAAAGCGGGGCTCGAGCTGCCCACCCAGGCCGAGGTTGCGGGCGTCATCGCCGAGGCGCAGGCCAGGGAGTTGAGCGCCTACGAAGACACCGTCACCGACGCCGACCTTGTCGAAACGCCGCCCGCGCCCGCCGCGGTGACGGACGAGACGTACTTGGACAACGTGGACGCGACGGTTCTCACGCTCGAGAACGGCGTGCGCGTCGTCGTCAAGACCACCGACTTTACCCGCGGCGAAGTCTTGATGTCCGGCGTGAGCTACGGTGGTTCCTCGCTCGTGGGCGACGCGGACGTGCCCGAAGCCTCCATTATCACGAGCGTCGTGGGCGACAGCGGCGTGGGGAGTTTCAGCAAAAACGAACTCAACCGCTTGTTGACCGGCAAAAACGTGAGCTTGAGCGTGTCTATCGGCGAACTGACCGAAGGCTTCAGCGGCAGCGCCGAAAAGAGTGACTTGACAACGCTGTTCGAACTCGTCTACCTCTACGCTACCCAACCTCGAGAAGACACGGTCGCCTTCGCGCGCACCCAGGACCAGCTCCGCGCCGCGCTCCGCAACCGCGACACCCAGCCGCAAGCGGTGTTCCGTGACGCTATCACCGAAGCGCTCTACGGCGACGCCCCGCGCCGCCAACCGCTGACCCTGGACGAGGTCGATACTCTGGACTACCAGAGAGCCTTTGATATTTACCAGGAGCGCTTCGCCGACATGGGCGACTTCGTATTCACCTTCGTCGGCGACGTGACGGTGGACGAGGTGCGCGACCTCGCGCAGCGCTACCTGGGTAACTTGCCCTCCGCGCAGGGTGAGGAAACTTACGCGGACGTCGCGCCCGACTTACCGGACGGTGTCGTGGCGAAGGCCGTCTACAAAGGCAAAGAACAACAAAGCATCGTCCACGTGCGCTTTTTCGGCCCGATGAACCCGTCGCGGCAGGAGCGGCTTAAGCTGCTCTTGCTCGAGAACGCCCTCTCCATCGTGGTGCGCGAAGAGTTGCGCGAAACGCTGGGCGGCACCTATTCGCCGAACGTATTTTCAAGCATCAGCAAGCGCCCCAAAGCGACCTACGCCGTCGGCGTCGAGTTTAGCGCCGACCCGGCGCGCGTGGACGAACTCGTCCAGGCCACCTTCAAAACCCTCACCGCGTTCCGCGTCGACGGCCCCGACGCTGACACGTTCGCCAAGGCGCAAGAACAGGCCAAACGCAACTACGAAACCAACTTCGAACAGAACGGCTTTTGGCGCTACGTGCTCGAGTACTACGTGGCCCTCAACCCGGACGAGGACGTGTCGAGTTTGCTCGACTACGAACGTGAAATCGACGCGCTGACGCCCCAAGACCTGCGCGACGCGGCGCAGACCTACCTCCACACCGACCGCTACGCGGGCGTGGTGCTGTACCCGGAGAGTTACGCGTTGGTGCAGCCGTAACTTAAACGTTACAGAAGTTCGACGAGGGAGGGCCAAAAGGTTTTCCCTCGTTAAAAATCTCGAGCAAAGCCAACCTCAGTTCGAAACTTTGCCCTGCTTACCTCAAAAGCCGCTCGTCCACCCCATAAGAGTTTGTCGAGGCTTTTATCCGCCCGAAAGACGGGTGGAGCGGGTTGAGCAAGTAGTTCCATTCCTGCGGGATGACCCGGCTCGGCACCCGGAGCACACAACTTCGTGCCTCGGTTAACCATGCGTCACCGTAACTGCGACTGTCGAGCGCGTCGGGCGCTGCTAAACGTTCAGCACAGGTTCCTCTAAAATCTCAATCAAAACTTCGGAAATGTCTATGCGGCTTTTGACGTAGTGGGCGAGTTGCTGCTTGAGGGTCAAGTTGACGAACAACTCCAGGGTGGCGAGCGCTAAGCTGCCTGAGCTGTAAACGATGCGCTTGCCTTGGCTGTGCCAGCGTCCGGGCGCGAACAACCCGCCGGTGCCACTCATCGCTTGGTCCTGGTAACGCTCGTGGGTAAGCCGCCAGGCGGTTATCAAGAATAAATGCCCCAGGCGAGTTGTTTGAGAAGCGTGCTCACCGCGTCCGCGCCGGGGTCGGTGTCGAGCAGACTCAAAGGCGTACCGGCAAGGGCCGGGAGCGGCGTTTTCAGCCATTGCAGGGTGTCCGGATAGTCGCCGAAGAAGCTAAGTGCTTCTTTGTACACGCGGGCGACGCGGCTGATGGCGTTACTTTCACTCACCTTGAAGACGCCCTCGCTCTGCCGCTTGGTCAGCGTGCGCCGCGGAATGCCTAAGAGCTGTGCAAGTTCGTCCGTGCTCAGCTCCAGCGCGCCGCGCAAGGCGACAAAACTCTCAAAAGCCAGTCCTTCACGAACGGCTGCGATAAGTTCTACGCTGTCATCCTGGACGAGCTGTTGCAGGGTCACCTGGCACCTCTTGGCAATTGTACTACAGCCCGTGGCAAAAGTGCTTCGCAGCTACTCTTTTGCGCTACAACCCAGCCTGTCCCACTGTGCTCTTACCTTCGCCCAGACATGATGGGGGTTCAGGAGGACGTGTGCCAAACACCCCAGTCACCCCCGACACCTCAGGCGCTTCAGGGACCTCGGTTGCCCCGGAGACCTCAGCCACCCCGAATACTTCCGGTACAGCCGCGAACTGTGACTACGAATTTACCGACGACAACCTGCTGGCGCTGTGGCTCGAGTTTCAAAAAGAACAAGCCGCTACCTGCCCGGTCACCGACGCCAAGATTGACCTGAGTTTGGAGAACGACCCCGCAGAGGGCGGCGGCGAGCCGGTCGTTCAGGTCAAATGCACCCAGTGCGGCCGCGAGGCCCAGTTCAAGCCGGGACCGCACGAGGGTTTCGGTTGGGCGGAGTAAAAGTTCTAAGCCGACGACCTGCTAAACTTCTCCTATGAAACGCCAGACGAGCCAGCGGCGCGCGATTTTAAATACCTTGGAAAGCGCGCCGGGGCCGCTCACGCCGCAGGAAGTATTGGAACTCGCCTCGCAAGAAGCGAGTTTGGGGCTGGCGACGGTGTACCGAAATCTCAATACTTTGGAACAAACGGGGGAGGTTGTCGCGGTTCACTTGCCCGGCGACACCACACGCTTCGAGCCTGCGGGCCGCGGCCATCACCACCACTTCCGCTGCGAAACGTGCGAACAAGTGTTCGAACTCAGCGCCAAGTGCCCGGTGGCGGTTTTAGAAGGCGCGACGCTGCCCGGCGGTTTCCGGGTCGAGCACCACGAGTTGACGCTGTACGGGGTGTGTCCGGGGTGTCAGTGAAAAAGTACCGAGGACCGAGTGAAAAGTAAAAAGAGCTGTTTGTCACTCTTTGCTGGTTGTTCGTAAAGACGAAAAACGGAAAGCGGACGACCAAAAACGTTTAGCTCCTCCGCCCCCCGACCGAAAAGTTACACCCGCCTCGCTGACACTGCGTGCTACCGTTTGGCTGTGTCGAGCGTCGAGCTTATTTACCAAGTTCTCATCCTGAGCCGCGTGCCTTACCGCTTCGTCCAGTCGAGCGAGGAGGGTTTGCGCTTGGCTTTGATTGTGGTGTTCGTGGCGGGGTTGTCGCAGGCGCTGTCGCAGAGTGTGGCGCTGTTCGCCTACCGGGTGAGGCCGCGGCGGTTTGTGCTGAGTTTGCTGGTGGGCGCGGGCGTGTACCTGTTCGGGTTTTTGTTTCTGGTCTCGAGCGTCTGGTTCGTCGCCCGCTACTTTTTTGGGGAAACGGTGCCGCTCCTTGTGGTGGTACGCACCGTCGGGCTCGCCTACGCGCCCTACTTGTTCAGCTTCGTCATCCTGACGCCTTACTTCGGGTCTTTTCTGTCGGTGACGTTGGCCTTGTGGAGTTTGAGCGCGACGCTGCTGGCGCTGTCGGTCATCTTCGGCCTGACGCTGTTCCAGGCGCTGCTCTGCAGCGCCCTAGGCTGGCTGTTGCTGCAGGTCGCGCAGCGCACCGTCGGGCGGCCGGTGCAGGCGCTGGCGCGGGCGGCGCGGCGCTTGGCGGCGGGGCGAAAGCTCGAGTTCACCCCTGAAAGCCTGCGCGACCTCATCCGCAGGGGTCGCGACCCGTGAGAGACGCCCTGGTGTTCGTCCTCGTCGCGCTGGCCGGGTTTTTGTTCGCGGGGGCGCTGTCGCCGTTCGAGGCGCTGGGCTGGTGGGCGGGCTGGTTCGGCCGCAATCCTGAGGACGTTGAACAAACCGCCGCGCCCAACCCGGTGGTGTCGCGCGCTAAGCACTTCGTCGTCTTTCTCACCGGCATCCACAGCGTCTCGGAGGAAACGTTCGCGCGGCGCGAAATCGCGCTGTTGGAAGCGCTACGCGAGCGCCTGCCGGAGGCTGAGGTGCTCGAGGTCTTCCCCTACTCGGTGCAAAACCGCGCGCTCACCGGGCAGCGCTTTTTCGCCTGGTTCTGGCGTTTCGCCCTGAAACTCAAGTTGAGCCGGGTCGCTTTTGCCGGCTTCATCATCAACCTGCGCAACGCTTTTCAGGTCGCGGTGTCGGCTGACCGGCGCTACGGCCCCATCTACAACCAGGGCATGGCCGAAACGCTCCACAGCGCCCTGCGGCAGCACGGCTACCAACCTGACAGCGGGGTACGGGTGACGATTATCGGCTACAGCGGCGGCGGTCAGGTCGCGGTCGGCGCGGCGGCGTACCTCAAAGAAATCATTCACGCGCCGGTCACCGTCGTCAGCCTAGGCGGGATTATGGCCTCCGACGAAGGCTTGCTGGCGTTAGAAAACCTCTACCACTTGGCCGGTCGCCGCGACCGGGTGCAGCGTTTGGGGCCGGTGTTTTTCCCGGGCCGCTGGCCGATTCTGCCTTACTCCGCCTGGAACCAGGCGAAGGCCAAGGGAACTATCCAAATTGTCGACATGGGGCCGGTCGACCACACCGGCAAGGGCGGTTACTTGGACGCCGAGGCGACGCTGCCGGACGGGCGCAGTCACCTGGCGGCGACGGTTGAGACGATTGGGGAGATTGTCGAGTCAGGCAAAAAAAGTACCGAGTACCGAGTACCGAGTACCGAGTAAAAAAGGGGAGAGCGTTGTTCGCCGTTCGTTTTTAGTTGTTCGTTAAGACGAAAAACGAACGGCGAACGACCAAGAACTATTGCCCCTCGAGCCCCTCAGCCCGCGTACTCGCCCCACTCCTGGCGCAATATGCCGCAGATTTCGCCGAGGGTGGCGTGGGCGCGGAAAGCGTCCAGCACGAACGGGAAAAGGTTGTCCTGGCCCCCGGCAGCGTGGCGCAAACTTGCCAAGGCCGCGTCCATTTTCGCGCCGTCGCGGTTCTGACGAAAAGCCTGCACTTCCTGTTCGCGTTCTCGCTGCACCTCGGGGTCGATTTCCTGGATGGGGACGGGCGTCTCGCGCTCGAGCCCAAAGCGGTTCACGCCCACGATGACGCGCTCGCCCTGTTCGACTGCCTGCTGAAAACGGTAAGCGGCTTCTTCGATTTCTTCTTGGATGAAGCCCGCTTCGATGGCCTTGACGCTGCCGCCTAAGTCCTCGACTTGTTGCATCAATTCGTGAGCTTCGGTCTCGAGTGCGTCTGTCAAGGTTTCGACGTAGTAACTCCCCGCGAGCGGGTCGACGGCCTCGGGTACGCCGGTCTCGTGGGCGAGTATTTGCTGGGTGCGCAGGGCGGTACGCGCCGAGCTTTCGGTGGGCAGGCCGAGCGCTTCGTCGAGCGCGTTGGTGTGGAGCGACTGGGTGCCGCCCAAGACCGCGGCGAGCGCTTGATACGCCGTGCGCACCACGTTGTTGTCGGGCTGCTGCGCGGTTAAAGTGCTCCCGCCGGTCTGGGTGTGAAAACGGAGCATCAGGCTTTTGTCGTCTTTCGCGCCGAAGTCTTTCATAATGTGCGCCCACATGCGCCGCGTGGCGCGGAACTTGGCGACCTCTTCGAGTAAGTTGCTGTGGCAGGCGAAAAAGAAGCTCAGGCGCGGGGCGAACACGTCTATGTCCAGACCCTTGGACAGCGCCGCGCGCACGTAAGCTTTCGCGTTGGCGAGCGTAAAGGCGATTTCTTGCGCGGCGGTCGAGCCCGCCTCGCGGATGTGGTAGCCCGAAATCGAAATCGTGTTCCAACCCGGCACATGGTTTGCACAATACTCGAACACGTCGGTCACGAGCCGCATCGAGGCCTCGGGCGGGTAGATGTAGGTGCCTCGAGCGATGTACTCCTTCAAAATGTCGTTCTGCACGGTGCCGCCGAGCTTGTCCGGCGCGACGCCCTGTTCCTCGGCCACCAAGATATAGAGCGCCAACAGCATCATAGCGGGCGCGTTGATGGTCATGGAGGTCGTGACTTTGTTCAAAGGCAGGTCTTTCAGCAACGTGCGCATGTCGTCAAGCGTGGCAATCGACACGCCGACCTTGCCGACCTCACCCCGCGCCAAAGGGTCGTCGGGGTCGAGGCCGAGTTGGGTGGGCAAGTCGAAGGCGACGCTGAGGCCGGTTTGGCCCTGTGCCAACAAGTAAAGGTAGCGTTCATTCGAGGCCGCCGCCGAGCCGAAGCCTGCGTACTGGCGCATCGTCCACAAACGGCCGGTGCTGTACATCTGCGGATAGACGCCCCGCGTAAAGGGAAATTCGCCGGGGGTGCCGAGACGCTCGCTCAAACCTTCGGGCGGCGCGGTATAAATCGGTTTCATAAAAGTGATTATACGGGCGGAACTGTTTCGACAAAGAAGTGTACTGCCGGAGGTGTTTGGGAGAAGCCCAAAGCCGGTTTTCACCTACGGTCGTCGTTGCGGGGAGCGTAAGCTGTGAGGCAACCTCAACGCAGAAGCACTACCAGACGAACCTCCTCACTCGAGATTGCTGCGCTTCGCTCGCAAGGACGAACTGTTGTGCGCGGCTTGACAACTTTGCGGCAGCCCTGCTGATAGAGGCATTTTGACCAAAGTCCTAAGCATTCGTGAAGTAGGATTGGTGGTTATGAAAGCCGCTGTCGCACCCTCTCCCGCCGCCGCGCCCACAACCAAGGGGCACGTGACCCTGTTCAGCCAAGCCAAAGACCCGACGCTGGAGTTGGAGGACGAAGCCGAACGCGCCGTCGTCGTGCCCTTTGCCGACGCCGGGCCGGGCCGCCTGGCGGGCGAGCGCCGCTGGGTTGCCGAGCCGACTCTGCCGAACACCGGCGCGTGGCGCTTCCGCGTCGCGCTGGGCGAGGGCGTGTTCGACGCGCCCCTGGACGCACACCACTACGAAACTGATTTGCGTACCTTGTGGCTGCAGGACAAGCAACTGTTCGGCTACGAGCCCGCGCACTATGTGTCGCCCTCGAGGGTCGTCAAGGTCGAGGCTTTCAAGGGCAGTCTGCCGACGCGCTCGCTCTACATTTATTTACCTCGCGGCTACGACGAGCACAGCGACAAACGCTACCCGGTCCTCTACATGCACGACGGGCAGAACGTGTTTCAGACCTTCGTCGAAGACAGCTACGCGGGTTCGTGGCGGGCCGACGCGACGGCGGACACGCTTGTCTCGAGCGGGCTCATGAAAGAATGCCTCATCGTCGGGGTGAGCAACGGCGCCTTGGCGCGCATGGCCGAATATTTACCGCCCTACTCGTCGTTCAAACCGAGGCGTCCTCAGCCACAGGACAAACCTTCGCTCACAGTCGCCGAGCCCCCCAAAATCTTCAAGGGCGGTGCCGACAAAACTTTAGCTTACTACCGCGACGAGGTCGGCGCGTACTTGAGCGAGCACTACCGCGTTTTGGACGGCCGCGAGAACACCGCCACCTGCGGCGCGTCGATGGGCGGGTTGTTCTCGGCCTACCTCGCCTGGGAACAGCCGGACTTCGCCCGGCACCACGCGCTGATGTCGTCCTCGTTCTGGATTACCCGCAACGAGAAGGGAAAAACCGAGGCGATTGAGCGCTTCCGCACCGGCGAACCCAAAGACGTACGCATCTGGCTCGACAGCGGCACCGGCGACCCCGACAGCGACAGCAACGACAACATGTACGCCACCGAAAAAGCTCGAGACGCCCTGCTCGCCAACGGCTTCGAGTACGGGCCGAACTTTCAATACTATCTCGACCAAGGGGCCATCCACCACGAATCAGCGTGGGCGGCGCGGCTGGACAAGGTGTTCCGGTTTTTGCTGCCGGTGGGGTAGAGAGCAGTCGAGTTGTTGGGAATCTCATGACGCCGACCTACGCCTTGTTCGCCTGCGCTGAAAAGGTCGATTTGCAAGCCGTTCTAGGTTATGAGGTTGCGTTGCAAAGCACGTTGCGGTTTGCCGGTTTCAGACCCGAAGAACTGCACTACGAGGACTCGCCGATTGCAGAGGTGAACGCCGTAGAGGTCATGATTCCCTTAGATGCCCCGCTAATCCTTTACCTCTCGCCCGTTCCGGCGCAACTGGGAACGCCCGCGCCTGAGCGGTTCGAGCGTGTCCTTGTGACGCCCGGACAAGGCGTGATTATCCAGCCGCGGGTGTGTCACTATCTTCAGGCTTCGGGGCGGGTTCTGGTCCTGAAAACAGTGGGCGGGTGGAAGTTCACACGCAAGGGGGACGCGCGCGACCCCGGCCAGTGCCGTTTTTATACGCTGTGCGGTGTCCCTAAACATCAGTGCCCCGACGCGCGTCGGGTCTTTGTCAATGCCGAGACTGGCTGAATATGTCGATGATGCCGCGCTGAGCGTGGGTTTCAAGTTCGCTCGAGCCGAAACATCCCACACCCTACTATCCAGCGGGCAAATGTCCTGAATACTGCAAGCATGATTCTCTTCAAGTTCGACTCAGAAAAAAGCGTGCAGAGCTGGCACACCGAAAACGACGTTGTGATGGGCGGCGTCTCGAGCAGCCAAGTGACCTATGCGCCGGACGCGTCGGGTGAGGGAAAAGGCGGAGCGAAGTTCAGCGGGGAAGTGTCGCTCGAGAACGGCGACGGTTTCGCGCAGATTTTGTACGATGAAAAAGTTCTCGAGCTGACCGGTTTTCAGGGCGTGGAGTTACACGTCAAGGGGGACGGACAAACCTACGAACTGCGCTTCGAGACGGACGCCGAGCGGGTTTCTTACGCGCAGTCTTTCGTTGCTGAAGACGAGTGGCAGCGCGTTCGTCTGCCCTTTGCCGACTTCAAATCTACCTTTCACGGCGAAGACGTACCCGATGCGCCCGCGCTGAACCTGGGGCACATACAAACCGTCGGCTTTTTGATTGGCGAGCAGGAAGGCAGCTTCGAGTTGCTAATTGACGAAGTGAGCGCCTACAAAGAATAGTTGTTCGAGCTTCAAGGTACACTGCACCCTATGCAACGACGTTACGAGACGTTTTACAGCCCCGCGGTGGGCCGCGACATGCAAGTGTTGGCTTACGGGCACTACGGCACCCCGGTCATCGCCTTCCCGTCGGGCGGCGGGCAGTACCACGACTTCGAGGACAACGGCATGGTCGCGGCGGTCGGGCACTTGCTCGAGGCAGGCAAGCTCAAACTCTACTGTCCCGAAAGCCTGGACAAAGAATCGTGGTTGCGCGTTGATACCGACCCGCACTGGCGCGCGGTGCGGCACTACGCTTATCAGGACTACCTCGTCAAAGATTTAGTCCCGGCGATTTACGCGGACTGCAATACCTCTTACGTCGGCATCGGCCTCACCGGGTGCAGCCTGGGCGCGTACCACGCGGCGAACTTCGCGTTGAAGTTTCCGCAGCTTTTCCCCTACGCGCTCTGCTTGAGCGGGCGCTACAACTTGGAAGCGATTACCGGCGGCAGCGGTTCGGAAGACGTTTACTTCAACAACCCCATCGCCTACGTCGCCAACCTGCACGGGGGCGAGTTAGAGCACCTGCGCCACCACGCTCACCTCACACTTGTGTGCGGCCAAGGCCCGTGGGAAGACAAGTGTCTCGCCGACACGAAGCGTTTAGCCGGTTTGCTAGCCCAAAAAGGGATAGGTCACGAACTCGAGCTGTGGGGTTATGACGTGGCGCACGACTGGGACTGGTGGCGGCGGCAGTTGCCGCACTATTTGGGCGAGGCGCTGGGCTGAGGCGCTCATTCGGGCAAGACGGTTATCCTACCCTCACTAGCGACGACGCCAAAATGACGTTTGTCCAAGCTCAAGGTCAGGCCGCCACTCCGCTCCGCACAGGCGATGACACTCGCGTCGGCAAACCCCAGCGGAAGGTCCGCATACCGCTTGACGAGCTGACGGATGCGCGGCAGGTCGTTATCGACGGCTTCAAGCATAAAAGTTCCCGTCTCGAGGTCTGCTAAAAAGAGTTCGAGGGCTCGAACTCCAAAACGCTGTTCTAAAAAGTAAGCCACTTCGGCGAGAATCCCGACCGGCACGAGATAAGGCCCGGCATCTGCAAGCAGCGCCGACTTGACTTGCTCGTGCTCTTCGGCCTTTCGGTCTATCAGGACGATCAAAGCCGATGTGTCGAGAGTTAGCACCTATTTCCAATTCTTACGCAACCAGTCTTCGCTCTCTTCTCCGGAGATGCGTCCGTCTGACACTGCTCCTACGGAGCGAGGCAGAGGCTTAGACTGGTTTTTCAGGTAAGTTTGAAGCGCGTCTCTCATTACCTCGGCTTGTGAGCGCTGCTCTCGCCGTGCTGCTTCTTTGATAGCTCTATGCAATTCAGCAGGCAAATATAAAGTTGTTTTGTCCATGCGACAGTTTACCATATAGGGTATGTGGTAACAGTTTAAACTTCTGTCTCTCGACGATGCCTTAGCAAGCTGCTTTAGACACGTTTGCTTGAGCAACAATCCGCGCTGGCTTCCCCAGAGACGCGACCGTCCGACGCTGCACCGACAGAACGGGGGAGAGGTGTGGCTCGAGCCTGCACATACCTCGAAAGTGCCACTCTCATTATCTCGGCCTGTGAGCGCCGCTCCCGTTTGGCCGTTTCCTTGATAGCCTGGCGCAACTCAGCAGGCAAGTTATAGAGTTATTTTCTTCATAGGGCAATTTAACCTCACATCGTATACGGTAACCGTCGGCGTTCTTCACCTCGAGAGATGCCGGGTCAAGTTGCTTTAGACACACCAGCTTCGGACGGGTGAAGGTTGCCAGAAATGTAAAGGCTTGTTTCGCGCAAATCGGCGGGTTATATTATCACCAACAACTCATCTGAGAGAGGATTTGTCACTGTTTCTCCAAGGCTGTTTGGAAGTGTGAGGCCGTTCCGGTCCGCTCCAAGCAAAAAACAGTCTTACTTAAACCCGCCACCCGAGAAATTTTTGGGTGAAACGTCGCTACCTGTTAGAAAAAATCGAGAGGTTTAGAAGTGACTCGAGCCTGCCTATCCGCCTTGTTCGTCCTGATGATGGTCTTAGCCGCCTGCTCGCAGCCAAGCACCCCCGACCCTATCGCCCCCACCGTCACCAACTTCCGGGCCGCGAAAAGCACCATCACCGCGGGCGAAGGCACAACCCTCTCCTGGACGGACGCCAGCGCAGACGCGACCCTGACCCTGACACCCGACATCGGTAACGTGACCGGCCAGACAAGCGTGACGGTGTCGCCGACCGAGACGACCGAGTACACCCTCACGGTCTCGAACAGTGCGGGCAGCAACCAGTACAAGCTAACCGTCACCGTGAAACCCAAGGACACGCCCGCGCCCACTAACCGAGCGCCGGTCTCGGAGAGCGTCACCAAGAGCACCCAAGAGGGCACGGCGGTCACCGTGCAACTCTCGAGCAGCGACCCCGACGGCGACCGTTTGCGCTACAGCGTCGTCGCCGAGCCCCAAAACGGCAGCTTGAGCGGTCTCAACCCCGACACGGGCGAGATTACCTACACCCCCAACGCTAATTTCAACGGCGCGGACACCTTTACCTTCTCGGTGTCGGACGGCAAGCTGAGTTCGGCCGTGGCGACCGTCACCATCAACGTGACCGCGGTCAACGACGCGCCCATAGCCAACGCGCAAACGCGCAGCACGCCAGAGGAGGCGCCCGTGGTCGTCACCCTCTCCGGCAGCGACCCGGAAGGGGCTGGCCTCGAGTACGTCGTGACCCGCGAGCCAAATCACGGCACGCTGGGCGCGCTCGAGCCCACGACGCACAAAGTTACCTACACCCCGGCCCAGGACTACAACGGCACCGACAGCTTTACCTTCGTTGTTTCGGACGGCGAACTGACTTCGGCAGAGGCGACCGTCATCGTTAAAGTGGGCGTGGTGAACGACCAGCCCGTCGCTAAAGCGCAGAGCGTTTCACTTGACGAAGACAACGCCAAGGCCATCACGCTCACGGCCCAAGACGCCGACAACGACGCGCTGACCTATGCGGTTGTGAAGCAGCCCGAGCACGGCAAACTGAGCGGGCTGAACGTCGGCACCGGCAAGCTGACCTATACCCCGAACAAGGACTACAACGGCGCGGACAGCTTTACCTTCAAGGCAAACGACGGCACGGAAGACTCGGAAGTCCAGACGGTCAGTTTGACGATAAACCCTGTCAACGACGCGCCTGTGATTGCTGGGAGTGACAGCGTTTCGGTCACCATGAGCGAGGACGGTGTACCGACAGCTTTCGCGTTGACCCTGAACGCCAGCGATGTTGACAGCAGCACGCTTACCTGGAGCATCGGCAGCGGAGCGGCGCACGGCACGGCGAGCGTGAGCGGAACCGGCGCTTCTAAAGACGTTACTTACAGCCCGGACGCCGATTACAACGGCTCGGACAAGTTTGTTGTCAAGGTTGTAGACGGTAACGGCGGCGAAGACACCATTACCGTGAACGTGACGATAGAGGCCGTGAACGACAAACCCACAGCAAAGACTATTCCTGACCAGAACTACACCTTTAGCCTTGACCTCAAAGACTACTTCAGTGACATTGACAAAGAAAATCTCACTTACTCCTACGTCGCAACACCGGGTGCCGATTGGATAGAAATAGAAGGAAGTGTTTTGAGCGCCAAGGTGCCACCGGCCGAACTCAACAACACGTTCAACATCACGGTAACCGGCAGGGACAACGCTTCCGAGAGTGCCAGCACGAGCTTCAATTTAGCTATCACGTGTCCCAGTGGGACTCTCTACATTGACGAAAGTGCGAACGGCATAGAGAGCGGCCTTACCTGGGCTGACGCCTTTACAGACTTGCAGACCGCGCTCGGCTGGGCGAGAGCGTGTGAGGGGGCAAAAACGCTTAACGTTGCCAAAGGCGTCTACTATCCGGATGAAGGCTACGCGACAACCCTCGAGTCGCCGAGTGCTCCCGACGACCGCAAGGCTACTTTCTACATCACTGAGGGTATCAAGCTGTACGGCGGATACGGAGCCGGTGGTGCGGGTGCGCGGAATCCTGGAACAAACGTTACCGTTTTGAGTGGGGACATTCAGCAGGACGACGTAACTACCGGCGACGGTGTGGTGCAAGAAGCGGCTGATATTAAAGGGGACAACAGCCTCCACGTCGTTTTTGTAGACGGTGGAAACGAACGAGCCAACGTGACCGGGGAAACCGTGATTGATGGCTTTACGATTACCGGGGGTTACGGAGTTAGTGGTAGTGGCCTTTACTGTCGTGGAGGGGATAAAGGCAACGAGTGCAGCCCTAAGCTGGCGGAAGTGCATTTCGCTGGCAACTATGCTGTAAGTGGCGGGGGTATGTACAACGACGGTACGCTGGACGGAAAGAGCAACCCTTACCTGAGCCACGTAACCTTCTCGGGAAATGTAGCCCAAGATGGCGCGGCCATGTTCAACAACGCTAGAGGTTATGATCCTTATGCTAATAATGATTTCGGTGACATTAGAAAGGGAGAAAGCATCCCCACAGTAATAAATGCAGTATTTATAAACAACACAGTGGACGATTCGGAATATAGTTATTTCGAACCCGGAATCGTATCCAACATAGGGTGGCAATACGGTACGAGTGAATCAATCCTGACAAATGTGGTGTTTAGCAACAACAATGGTGCGGCAATTTCTAATCAAGGTTCTTACGAGGGTAAAGGTTTTTCAACCGTTATCAATGGCACTTTTTACAAAAATTCTAAGGTCGTAAGCAGCATCGAGGATGCTGACGGCGGAAGTGCAGGAGCTACCTTCGTCAACACAATACTTTGGGAAAACGAACAGATTGGGTCTGAAGAAACGTTCAGCTATAGCATCATTCCGGGAGGTTGTAACAGGGGGTCTTGCGATAACGTCTACGACACCACCGAGTTTCCCTTTATTAGTCCAACCGACCTGCGCCTAAAAGCGGGGTCGCCTGCTATCAACAGGGGCAGCAACAGCGCTATTCAGGCAACGGGTGTAGACACCGACCTTGACGGGAAGGCTCGTATTGTAGGGAACATAGTCGATCTGGGGGCCTACGAAAAGCAGTAGGCCCGCCGGAAAAGTTCCAAACTAAGGTTTCACAAGTTGCAGGTCTTCCATCAACGGGAGACCTGTCACCTTTCCTCTCACTCACCGGCGGCGTGGTTAAATAGAGTCCAGAGATACAGACTTGGGTTCGTCACGTAAACTGGGAGGCTTGAAAGGCAATGGAAACGCAGCGCAAACTCATCGGCTTACTTTTAAGCCTCGAGGAAGACTGGCCGCACACCTTCGAGGCACTGTCAAAACGGATGGGTAAGGTGAGCTACCGGGGCCGAACCTTCGAGATTCAAACCGAGCGCATCCACATTCACCCGTTCAGCCTGCGCGACCCGGTGCGGCACGACGTGGTCATCGACCGCCTCGCCTGGTGGCACCCAAACCCGCGCGAGTGGTTGAAAAAAGCGGCTTTGATGAACGACGTTTACCTCCTCAACAACCCCTTTTCGTTTCAGTCGATGGAGAAGCACTCGGCCTACTGCGCGATGATTCGGCTGGGGCTGAACGTGCCCGAGACGGTACTTGTCCCACAAAAGGTCGGCCCCGACAACGAACGCTACCAGCGCACCGCGCAAAAGTACCACGACCTGTTCGACTTGCCCGCCATCGCGGCACAGGTCGGCTACCCGCTATTCATGAAACCCTTCGACGGCGGCGGCTGGCGCGGGGTGAGCAAAGTCGACGACGAGGCCGCGCTGATGCAGGCTTACGACGCCTCGGGCCAGACGATGATGCACCTGCAACGCGGTTTAGTCGACTACGAGGTGTTCGTGCGGAGTCTGGGCATCGGGCCGCAAGTCATCAGCTTGCGCTACGACCCCGGCCAGCCGATGCACGCGCGCTACTCGGTCGCGCACGACTTTTTGACACCCGAGCAGGGCCGCGAGGCGGTCACGGTCACCAAAATCATCAACGCCTTTTTCCGTTGGGACTTCAACTCGTGCGAGTCGATTTTGAAAAACGGCACCCTGTGGCCGATGGACTTCGCCAACGCTTGCCCGGACATCGCGCTTACGAGTTTGCACTACTACTTCCCGTGGACCCTAAAGTCGCTTTACGCCTGGAGCGTGTTCTGCGCGGTGACCGAGCGGCCCATGTACGTGACCATGAACATCAAGCCGTACTTCGACATCGCCGACTCGGACCGCTCTTACGAGGAGAAACTTGCCGCTTACGAACAACTCGCCGACGAGCACTTCGAAACCGAGCGCTTTGCCGAATTTCGGGCGACGGTCTTGAAAGACCTGGACGAGGCGATGTGGGACCTCGTCGGTAGCGGCGAGTTCAAGGACATCATCCGCGGCGCGGTCGGGGCGACGTTTCCCGAGCACGAGCGCGAACAGTTTAACGCTCACTTTCAGGGGCTGCTCGAGCACTGGCACAGCGCCGAAGCCGCGGCGGGGCGCGTTTCATGACCGCCGTCAAGCGCCCGTCGCTCACCGTGGGCATCGAAGAGGAATACCAAATCATCGACCCCGAAACCCGCGAACTGAGGAGTTACATCACGCAGTTTTTGGAGGGCGACCACAGCGTCCTGCGCCAAAAATCCATCAAGCCCGAACTGCACCAGTCGAGCGTCGAAATCGGCACGAAAGTGTGCGAGTCGGTGCAGGACGCGCGGGCCGACCTGGTCGACTTGCGCTGCCAAGTCGACGACATGGCGAGGAGCGAGGGCATGTGCATCGCCGCGGCGGGCTCACATCCGTTTTCGGTGTGGCAAACGCAAGAAATTACGCCGTTCGAGCGCTACCAGGGCTTGTTGGAAGACTTGCAAGAACTCGCGCGGCAGACGCTGATTTTCGGGATGCACGTCCACGTCGGCATCGAGGACGAAGAGTTTATGGTCGACGCCATGAACACGCTGAAATACTTTATGCCGCACCTGCTGGCGCTCTCAACCTCGTCGCCGTTTTGGGAAGGGCGGCAGACCGGGCTGAAGAGTTACCGCAGCGCCATGTTCAAGCGTTTCCCGCGCACGGGTTTACCGGGCGACTTCAGCAGCTACGCGGACTACAAAAGTTACGTCGACATCATGGTCGCCGCGGGGTCGATTCCCAACGCCTCGAAAATCTGGTGGGACCTGCGGCCGCACCACCAGTACCCGACCTTGGAGTTCCGCATTTGCGACCTCTGCACCAGCGTCGACGACGCGATTTGCTGCGCGGCACTGTTTCAAGCCCTTGTCTTGAAGCACTACAAGATGCGCAAGGACAACGTCACCTTCCGGCGCTACCCGATGGGCATGGTCGAGGAAAACAAGTGGCGCGCGCTGCGCTACGGCGTCGAAGGGAAGCTCGTCGACTTCGGGCGGCAAGAGGAGTTGCCGACGAAGATGCTGCTGACCGAACTCGTCGAATTCGTCGACGACGTGCTGGACGACCTGGGCTCCCGCAAAGAGGTCGAACACGTTTTTACGATTTTGGAGCGCGGCACTTCGGCGGCGCGGCAAATCAAAATCTTCGAGGAAACGGACGACGTGCGCAAGGTGGTCGACTGGCTCGTCGAGGAGACGATTCGGGAGTGCCGGGTGGGTTGAGGGTTCATTTTGAAGCTGTTGGTCAAAGTAGGACAAAATACTGTAGGTTGACAGAGTGACTGTGCTATCCTACGGTTTACGTAAATGAGTTCACATTTACGTGAAGGTGTTCATATTATGGACGATAAATACACAACCGATTTCTTGTTCGTGCAACCGTCGTTTTTATCTGGCGCAGCTCGAACGATGGACATGTTTGGCACTTTCGACGCTTATAATACAAGCTCATCCCCCGCCGAGGCTGACGCCAGAGCCATCCAAAGTGATTGGGGAATGGTAGGTCAGGATCTCAAAAAGGCACTCGGTAAGATCGTAGAAAACGCGAAATAGCTTGCGGTGGGTAGAAAATCACGTAGCAAGCGGCAATCTGTAGCAAAACAAAAGCGTTCCGCTGAGATAGAAAGACCATCTCAGGGAACGCTTCCTTTTGAGGATAGGCAAAGCGGTACTATAATGACAGCTGAGTATTTTGCGGGGCCTTTTCCTCACCCTGACTTGATGGAACGATACGAAGAGGTAGTGCCTGGTTTGCCTCAAGTCATGGTTCAAACATACAAAAATCAGAATGCGCACCGACTAAAAATGGAAAACAAGGTTTTAAATCACAATGTTATCCAATCATATATAGGCCAGTTTTCAGCTTTTGTTGTGACTATGTTTGCGCTGTACTTGTCCTACCTCCTTGTGTCGAATGAGTTTGATGTTGGCGGTTTTGTGCTCGCCATCGGTGCGTTAGCAACTTTGGCAGGGGTATTTTTTATAGGACGAAAACGGCAGGAAAAGGAACGGCAAACCAAGGATGAAAGATAGCCGAGTTTTAGAATTCTAAAACTCGGTTCCGGTGACATGTTTGGTTGGATGGTTGTACCCAAACCTCACCAAACGTGCCTAACCTGTACCGCGAACGACGGTCATTCTTCAGCCCCACCGTTAAGGTTTGAGGCTGGAGGCTTTGAATGAACTACCGCAGACTCGGCAACACCGGCATGAAAATAAGCGAGGTCAGTTTGGGCGCTTGGACGACCTACGGGGGCAGCGTTCAGGACAAGAAACTCATCACGCAAATCGTTGAAAAAGCGCTCGAGACCGGCGTCAACTTTTTCGACAACGCCGACGCTTACGCGAGGGGCAAGGGCGAAAGCTACATGGGCGAGGTGTTTAAAGACATCGGGGCGGAGCGGCGTCACTTGGTCTTATCGACCAAAGTCTACTGGCCCTTCTCCGACGACGACCCGAACGACCGGGGCTTGAGCCGCAAGCACGTTTTAGAAAGCATCGACGGCTCCCTGGAGCGCATGGGCACCGACTACGTCGACATTTACTTCGCCCACCGCTACGACGAAGAGACGACGATGGAGGAAATCGTCGAGGTGTTCAGCGACGTGGTCAAGTCGGGCCGTGCGCACTACTGGGGAACGTCCGAGTGGAGCGCGGCACAGATTGCCGAGGCGTACACCTACGCCAAGGCGAACGGCCTCGTCGCGCCGGTCACCGAGCAGCCGCAGTACTCGATGCTCTACCGCGAGCGCGTCGAGGAGCAAATCTTGCCCGTCACCGAGCCCAAGGGCATCGGACTCGTCGTGTGGAGCCCGCTGGCGATGGGGATGCTCACCGGCAAGTACGACGACGGCGTGCCAGACGACAGCCGCTTTGGGCAAAACGACCAGTTCGGGAAACGCTTTTTGACCGACGAGAACGGCCAAAAGGTCAAAGAGTTGAAAAAGATTGCCGATGACTTGGGCGTAACACGGGCGCAACTCGCGCTGGCCTGGGTGCTGCGGCAGGGGGGCGTCTCGAGCGTCATCACCGGCGCGACCAAGGTGAGCCAGTTGGAAGACAACGTCAAGGCTGCCGAGGTCGAGTTGAGTCAGGAACACCTGGACCAAATCGACGGCATCTTGGGCAACAAACCTGAAGAGGAGTGACCCGGGCTTAACCTCGCCCTCACGCTCCCCTTCTAGGGGAGCTGTCTCGCAGAGACTGAGGGGTCTGGGGTCCGCGCAAGCCGACGAAGCGTCCCAAACCCAAAAAACCAGGCCGAGTTCGAAATGAACTCGGCCTGGTTATCCTCAGGGCTAGTTTAAGCCTGCGCCGGCACACCTTCCGGCTTGGCTCGAGTGCGTTTGGGCGTTTCTTTAGCGTGCGCCTCCAGGGCCTTCATCCCGCCGACGAGCGCGTTGTCGAGCACCTTGTCGAGGTCGTCCGCCGCGTGAAAGCTGAGGCTTTTGCGGAGGTGAACCGCGATGTCGTTCATGTCGGCGGTGTTCTTCTCGGGGAAGACGATGTGCTTGATGCCCGCGCGCTTCGCGCCCAAAATCTTCTCTTTCAGGCCGCCGATGGGCAACACCCGGCCGCGCAGCGTCACCTCGCCGGTCATCGCCACGTCTTTGCGCACCGGAATTCCAGTGAGCGCGCTGATGAGCGAGGTCGCCAAAGCGACGCCGGCGCTCGGGCCTTCTTTGGGCGTGCCGCCCGCCGGCACGTGTATGTGAATCTCGCGGTTGTCGAGGATGTCTTGTGAAATTCCGAAGCGTTCGGCGTTGCTTTTGGCATAGGTGAGTGCGGCCCGCGCTGACTCCTTCATTACCTCACCGAGTTGGCCCGTCAAGACCAGTCCGCCCTTGCCCGGCGTGACCGAGGTCTCGACAAATAAGATGTCCCCGCCGACCGGCGTGTAGTACATGCCCGTGGCGACGCCGACCAAGTTGTCCTCGGCCTCGGACTCGGGGGTGAAGCGCTCGGAACCCAGGTACTGCTCCAAGCTCCGCTCGCCGACGCGCACCCGCTTGGCCTCGCCCTCGGCAATGCGGCGTGCGGCCTTGCGGATAAGGGTTCCCAGGGTGCGCTCCAAGTTACGCACGCCCGCCTCGCGCGTGTACGAGGTGATGAGCCGTGACAACGCCCCGTCGCTGATGGCGATTTGGCGCGGCTTCAGGCCGTTTTCCTCGGTTTGGCGGGGCAGCAGGTAGCGCTTGGCGATTTCCAACTTTTCTTGCTCGATGTAGCTGGAGAACTCCAACATTTCCATCCGGTCCATCAGCGCCTCGGGGATGTTTTGCGGGTAGTTCGCGGTGGCGATGAACAGGACTTCCGAGAGGTCGAAGGGCACGCCTAAGTAGTGGTCGACAAAGCTGTTGTTCTGCGCCGGGTCGAGGACTTCTAAGAGCGCCGAAGAGGGGTCGCCCTGGTACGACGAGCCGAGCTTGTCCACTTCGTCGAGCAGAAACACCGGGTTTTTGGTGCCCGCCTGGCGGAGGCCCTGGATGATTCGCCCCGGCATCGAGCCGATGTAGGTGCGGCGGTGACCGCGGATGTCGGATTCGTCTCGAGCGCCGCCCAGCGAAATGCGCACGTATTCACGGCCCAACGCCTTGGCGATGGACTTGGCGATGGACGTTTTACCCACGCCGGGTGGACCGACGAAGAGGAGAATCGGGCCTTTGTTGACCTCGTTCTCGTCCAGCTCGCCCTTTTTGGCGCGGTCCGACTTGAGTTTGCGCACGGCCAGGTACTCGATAATCCGGTCTTTAATTTTCTCCAAACCGTAGTGGTCTTCGTCCAGAATTTCGCCGGCCTTGTCGATGTTGAGGGTGTCCTTGCTGCGCGTGTTCCAGGGCAATTCGGTCAGCGTGGTGAGGTAGGTGCGAATCACCGACGCCTCGGCCGAGTCGGGGTGCATCCGGCCCAGGCGGTTGAGTTCGCGCTCGGCCTCTTTCATGACCTCGTCGGGGAGGTTCAACTCTTCGAACTTTTCGCGGAACATTTCAAGCTCGTCTTCGTCCTCGTCCGAGCCGGAGAGTTCGCGCTGCAAGGCTTTGATTTGCTCGCGAATGAAGTATTCGCGCTGGTTGCGGTCGATTTCTTCTTTGACCTCGCGTTGCAGCCGGCGCTGCGTTTCGGCCAACTCCAACTCGGTGTCGATTAAGACGAGGACTTTGCGCACGCGCTCGGTGACGGTTTTGGCTTCCAGCACCGCCTGCTTGTCTTCGTGGCGAAAGTCCAGGTTGTAAGCGACGTAGTCGGCGAACTGGCCGGGGTCTTCCAAGTTCATGATGAACTGCGCCACCTCGGGCTGCACGCTGCGGCTCGCTTCAATCATGTCGGCGAACTTTTCTTTGAGTTCGCGGAAAGCCGCTTCCAACTCGACCTCTTTGCCCACCGGCACGTCGATGGCCTCGACCTCGGCCTCAATCACGTCGCCGACGGTGCGGTACGCCTTGACCCGCACGCGCGCAAAGGCCTGGACGAGCATCTGGATGTTGCCGTCGGGGTTTTTCTTCATGCGCAAAATGTTGCAGGCGGTGCCTGTCTCATACAGGTCTTTGGCCTTGGGGTCTTGCGTTTCGCGGTCTTTTTGGCTGACGATGAGGATGGTGCGGTCGCGGTCGAGCGCGGCGTTGATGGCGCGAATCGACACGGGCCGCGCGGCGTCGACCGGCATGACCATCGTCGGGTACAAGACCGAGCCGCGGACCGGGCAAACCGGGATTGGCTGGTCGAAAGGATTGGTTTCGGGTTGACTCATCTTTGCCTCCTGGTCTTACTAAAGGCCGGTTTTACAAGAAAAGGATGAAAGCTGGCTCTAAAAATCTTAGTCTCCATGTATCAAGTTTAGCTCGAGCTTGGGATGCCGCCGGGAGCTGGCTTACATACCTCAGCTTAGGCCCCTGGGGCGGAAAAAGCGGTAAGAAAGCTGACGATGGCGGTTTCAGTTCCGAAGATTCAACCCTCCCAAGACTCGAACCGCTTAGCCTTCGGCTCGGTGCGTGGCGGGTTTGCTGTCGGCGTTTCCAACTCTCCACCGCACCCTTCTCTTTTGAAAGTTGACGACTGTAAGTGGCAGCCTCGCTGGCGGTAGCTGAAACACTTTGTTCGGCTTCGCCTTACCCCGGGTAGGTCACACGAGTTCTGTGTTGTGCCGCACCTCGGGGTATAACATGTCAGATGACATCAGACGGCGGAACCAACAAACTAAGCCCCGAGGGACGTGAACAGTGCAAACTCTAGCAGACGAATGGAAAGAAGCCGGTGTTCAAGAAGGAGACGTTCTTCTTGTACACAGCAGCATCAAAAGGACGTTCAGGCGCTACCTCAAAACGGCTGCCATAACACCTCGAGCCATTTTGGAATCGTTTCTGAGCGCTGTCGGGCCGTCAGGGACTTTACTGTTGCCGCTGTTCAATTTCGACTTTACCAAAGGCGTTTCATTCGATATTCGAAGCACGCCTTCCCATATGGGAGCACTTACAGAGGCGGGCAGGACGCACCCCCTGGCGGTCAGAACCGGCCATCCCATTTACTCGTTTGCGGCAATCGGGTTTGCCGCCGAAGAATTCAGGGGAGTAGACAACTTCAGCGGCTACGGAAGCGATTCGCCGTTCGCCCTGCTCCGAAGGATGAACGGGAAAATAGCCGTTTTAGACCTTCCCGAGCAAAACAGCATGACCTTTTATCATCATGTGGAAGAAATGCACGGGGTAGATTACCGCTACCCTAAAAACTTTACCGCCGACTATACCGATGAGGCAGGCGTGACGCGTTCAAAAACCTACGGGTTGTTTGTTCGAAACGTCGAAAGGGGGATTTTGACCCATGTGAATCCGGCAGGAGAACTGATGTGGGCAAAAGGTCTGTATTCCGGCTGTAGGCCCAACGAAGGGTCCGGCCTGAGAACCGTTTCGGCTCAACAAATGTACGACTTCACTTCTGAAATCATCACGTCCGGCAAAGCCAAAAACATTCTTTACCGCGTTGAAGGTGAAAATGCTTAGTTTGGGCGAAGAAATGCACGAGCTGTGCCGGGAACTTTTTCCTATCTGTCGCAGCTTAACGGGTAACGGCTTTCGTCAGTCGTTGGCAATTTTAGGGCAACACCTTCCAGAGCTGAGAAAAGTAGAAGTGCCTACCGGAACCAAGTGCTTCGATTGGGAAGTGCCGAGAGAATGGAACATCAAAGACGCCTACATAACGGGTCCGGACGGAAAAAAAATTTGTGACTTCAAACGGTCAAACTTGCATGTGGTAGGTTACTCCACGCCGGTCAACAAGACAGTCTCTCTCGACGAGTTGCAAGAACATCTGTATTCTCTTCCGGAACAACCTGATGCCATTCCTTACGTGACTTCGTACTACAAGGAACGCTGGGGTTTTTGCATCACTCAGAACGAAAGAGCCAGGTTGGCGTCAGGTGAGTACCGAGTGTTTATCGACAGTGAACTAAAGAACGGCTCTCTCACCTACGGAGAGTTGATCATCCCGGGAAGTTTGGAAAAAGAAGTGTTTATGTCGAGCTATCTTTGCCATCCTTCGTTGGCAAACAATGAGCTTTCCGGCCCGGTTGTTACAACCTTTCTTGCGAAGTGGCTTGCAGAAATCAAAAACCGAAAATACACCTACCGCATCGTTATCATTCCGGAAACGATTGGCTCCATTGCCTACCTGAGCGAAAACTACAAAGAAATGAAAAGAAACGTGGTTGCCGGTTTTAATATCACCTGCGTCGGGGACGAGCGAGCTTACTCCTACCTGCCGTCACGTCGCGGCAATACTTTGGCGGACAAAGTGGCTTTACACGTGTTGAAGCACATGCATCCCGACTTTGTGCCCTATACGTTTTTAGACAGAGGAAGCGACGAACGCCAGTACTGCAGCCCAGGAATAGACCTGCCTGTTTGTTCGTTGATGCGTACCAAGTACGGGTGTTACCCTGAGTATCATACCTCCTTGGACGACCTGAACCTCGTCACACCGGCAGGGTTGCTCGGGGGTTACGAAGTGCTGAAAAAAGCCATCGAATGTCTTGAATTTGACGAACACCTACGTTCTACAGTTCTTTGTGAACCGCAACTCGGCAAAAGAGGCTTGTACCCGACCATCAGCACCAAGGACAGCGGTAGTAAGGTAAGAGACATGATGAACTTTCTGGCTTACTCTGACGGTTGTCTGAGCAGCCTCGACATCGCGGAAAAGATAAACGCACCCCTGTGGAAACTCCAGGACACCCTTAAGAAGTTAAAAAAAGAAAAGGTGCTCGAGTTGGTGGAAACGCCGCCACAAGGCGTCTGACACCAAAGTACCGTTTTAAACCACGTTGCTCAAAAACGCTCGCGAGTGCGTACCTTGCGAGGTCGTTCGTTTGGGACACGCGAGCAGTTTGGTTCGACAGAACACTCCACCGGAAGGCCAGGCCGATTTGTCTGCACGCCGGGGCAGGGTCGGGCGGCAACAGGTCAAGAGATGCTTGAAAAGCACTTTAAAGACGACACGACAAAATTCTGTGGACGGCCCCGACTCAGCTTTTCAACACCAGCAACACCATCGCTCTGGCCTGAACGTGCTCGGGTGCTAACCCCTCGCTCGTCTTGAAAGTGAGGCCTACGCAGGACTCCGGCAGCTCGAGCAAAGCCGCCACCCGTTGCACGATCGCCCCGCGGTACGCGCCCAGCTTGGGCCGGTCGAGCGTCACCACGGCGGCCAAGTTCACCAGTTGCACCGTCGGCGCACGTTCTCTGAGCACGTCCAGAACTTTCCGCACAATCTCCGCGCTGTCCAGGTTTTCGAACTCCGGATTCGACGGCGGAAAGTAGCTGCCGATGTCGCCGAGCGCGTGACTGGAGAGCAGCGCGTCGGCGAGCGCGTGTAACAGCGCGTCGCCGTCGCTGTGCGCGACCGCGCCCAGGGGACTCTCGGGAATCGTCACGTTGCCGATGACGAGCGGCCGCCCCGCCGCAAGCGCGTGGGCGTCCTCGCCGTAACCGATGCGAAGGTTCACAACCTAGACCCAGCGTTCTCGAGCCGAGGAAACGGGGAGGAGTTTTTCACTTTCGGCTTTCCACTCGGTACTCGGTACTTTTTACCCGGTCCTTCAAAACAGCGGCGCGCTCGAGGCGACCGTTTCAGCCTCTTCCACGCGGTCCAGCCGGAAGGTGCGCTCCTCTTTGCGCAGGTGGCAGTAGGCGCGAATGTAAACGCCGTCGAACCCGTGCACGTCGACGAGGCGTTCTTTGGCTCCGTAAAACATCTTCACGCTTTCTTTGCGCTGCGCCGCCGTCTTGAACAGCTTAGTAAAAGGACTCTCGGCAAAGCTCATCGGAATAAGCCCGCGTTTTGCGCCCTTTTGGTACAGGAGGTGGCCGTTTTTGCGCGCGTACTCGTAGAGGTCGCGGGTCAGCTTGACGTCTTCCAAACAATAACGCTCGAGCCGCGTCCAGTCGCCCGCGCGGTAGTACTCGAGGGCGTCCAGACCCGACCCCAGCTTCGAAGCGCCGAGGGTCGTCTTGGCGAGCGCGTTCAAGCTCACGCGCTGCTTGATGCCCTTTTGCACCTCGACCATCAGGTCCAGGGTGGGCAGGTCGCGCACCCAGTCGCCGAGTTCAGCTGCCAGCACCGGCCAGTCGAAGTCGATGAGGTTGAAGCCGACGACGGTTTCAGCCCGTTCGAGCAGCGCCGCCAGGGCGCCGAAGTCTGCTTCACGAAACGTTGCGAACTTGTCTTCAAGGTAGTCGTACACGCCGACGACGCTCACCCCGAGCTGCGCTTTGTTGGCCGCGCCGCCGACCTCGTCAAACGATTTGCGGGTTTCCAAGTCGAGGACGAGTTTGGGTGCGCCGCTGCTGGACGGGGCCGCATCAGTAGGGACAGTGTTCACGCCAACACCTCCCCCAAGCCCATCAAAGCCACGAGTTTCATGTGCAGGTGGCCGTTGCTCGCCACCAGCACGCGGTCGCCCAGACTGTAAGGCTCGCCCGCCGCCCCGGTGACGGTGCCGCCCGCCTCCTGAACGAGCAGCATTCCGGCGGCTGCGTCCCAGGGTTTGAGCCCGAGTTCCCAAAAACCGTCCAGGCGGCCGCAGGCAACGTAAGACAAGTCGAGCGCCGCCGCGCCGGGGCGGCGCACCGAGCGAACCCGTTCGTGAACCCGCGCGAACACTTCGATGTTCGCCCTGATGGTGTCCTTGTGGTAAGCGAAACCCGTGGCGACCAGCGCGTCGATGAGTTCGGTCTTGCGCGTTACCTCTACGGGCACACCGTTCAAAAAAGCGCCACCGCCCTTGACGGCCGTAAACAGCTCGCCGCGCACGCCGTCCAAAACGACGCCCACTTCCATCACGCCGTCCAGCTCGAGGCCAATAGACACACAGTAAAACGGGAAACCCTGCGCGTAGTTGGTGGTGCCGTCGACGGGGTCGACAATCCAGCGGTAGCGCGACTCGCCGCCCGGCTGCCCCTCTTCCTCGCCCAAGACGACGTGGTCGGGATACGCGCCGAGCAAGACGTCCCTGATTTTCGCTTCGCACAGTTTGTCGACCTTGGTGACGAGGTCGGTGTCGCCGCTTTTGGTGGTTATCTCCAAATCGCCACCGACATAAAACTGTTGCAGTTTGGCCGCGGCTTGCGCGGCGCGAATCGCAGTCGACAAAAGGGGTCGTTGGTCGTTCGTCATGGGGTCACTATAACGTTTAGCAGGTTGCAGCTGGGGCGTGTCGGTCTTCAAACCCCGTTTCTCACGTGAGGGAGCTTTTATAGCGCCGGTTGCAGAGATTTTCTAAACTTCCGACAGCTTCGTGGCGACCCCGCGACAGCACTTTAAGCCGAGGGGAGAAACGTGTTCTACAAAGTCAAGCTTTTGAGTATGCTGCTGCTTTTGAGCGTTTTGGCCGCTTGTGCGCCCGCTGCCAAGGGCGGGTCTGTGCAGTCCGCCCTCAACCTGGGCGACCAGACCGCGTTCGACGTCACGGCAGGCAATACCTGGTACTTTTCGCGTACCTATCCCGCGAGCTATTTCGACCTGGAGTTGGGGGATATTCCGGACAAGGCCTTTGGGAGTGGCAGTGTGGGAAGCGTTTACCGTCAGCCGGCTACCAAACACTTCAAGTTAGAGACCACGGGGTTGCCCGAAAGCTGGACCGTAAAGTTGCAGTCCGCGCAAGGAACTCAAATCCTGACCGACGTTGCCAGGACGGACCGGCGCACGAGCCTTAAGTGGCTCGAGACGGTCACCCTCTACTTCGCCGTGACCATCCCGCAGGACACGACGCCCAACAGGTACACGGGCCTCATGACGGTGACCTCGGACAAAAACGAGGTCGGCGTTCTACCCCTGACGCTCAAGGTCGGAGCTTTGAGCGCGGGCAACTGACTCAGTCGCCACTTTCGACCGGCACTTTTTTTCCCGGCGCGCTTGCCGGCGCGACCAGCCTGCCGGTGTGGTCGGCAACCTCTGCGGGCGACGGGCGCATGAACGTAATCAGCCGCACGTGCCGGTCGAAGGTGAAGTAGTTGTAAGCCCAGTTGGCGAGAGCGTTGAAGCGGTTTTGGTGGCCGGGTAAGTATATAAGATGGATAAACAGCCAAGCCAACCAGCCTAAAAAGCCGCGCAGTTTGAGACCCAAAAACGCTTTCGAGAGTTCGGCGACGCCCGCGTTGCGCCCGATAATCGCCATGATGCCCTTGTCGAAGTAGCGAAAAGGTTCTCGCTTGGTCCGGCTCAGGTCGGCGAGAATTTGCTTGGCGGCGTGCTTGCCGCCCTGGATGGCGACTTGGGCAACCTGCGGGTACATGTTGCCTTCGGCGTCTTTTGCGCCCGACATGTCGCCCGCGACAAACACGTTCGGATGGTCGGGCAGGCTCAGGTCTTCGTTGACCTTGACGCGGTAGCCCTTGTCGAGTTCCAGACCCAGCGTGTCGACCAACGGACTCGCGCGGATACCTGCGGCCCACAGGAGGGTTTCGGTGGGGATGGTTTCGCCGCTTTTCAGCTCGACCTCGTGAGCACGCACTTCGGCCACAGTCGTGTTGAGGCGAACGTGGACGCCGCGCCGCCGCAACACGTTTTCGGTGTACTTTTGCGAGCGTTCGCCGTAGGGGCCGAGCACCTTGTCGGTCATCTCGAGCAAAATCACCTTGGCCTTGGACAAGTCCAGGTCGGGATAGTCGCTCTTCAGCGCGTGGTCGAACAGTTCGACCAGGGCCCCGGCCAGCTCCACGCCGGTCGGCCCCGCCCCGACGATGACGAAGTTGAGAACATCTCGCTCGAGCAGTTCCGGGTGTGCGCTCGCTCGCTCGAACCGCGCCAGCACGTGCGCGCGGATGTTGGCCGCTTCGGTCAAGCTCTTGAGCATAAAACTGTGTTCGATGACGCCCGGCACCCCGAAGTCGTTGTAAACCGCGCCGACCCCCAAAATGAGGTAGTCGTAGCGGAGGTGTTCGCCGTCTGCCAGGGCGACGGTTTGTTCAGCCCGGTCAACCCCGACGACCGTGCCCTGCCGAAAGCTGAAGTTGCTTTGTTTGCGGAACACGTCACGGACCTGTTGGGCAACGTCGCCGACTTCCAGCCCGGCGGTCGCCACCTGGTAGAGCAGGGGTTGAAAGGTGTGATAGTTGTTTTGGTCGACCAGCAACACCTCGACCGCCGCGTTTTTGAGCGCCTTGGTCGCGTAAAGCCCTACAAAACCCGCACCTATTATCAGAACCCTGGGTTTCGCCTTCACCTTCAACCTCCGAATCGACCCCGCTTGCGTGTCGGCAAAACCGACATTCTCCACTTGTGAAAAATAGTATTTAGCCTTTGTCGAGGTTTGTGTGTAGCGTCTGGCACAGAATCTTATAGACCCGTTTCAGGTTTTCAGGAGCCCTAAGCCCGGTAGCGTCAGGCCGAACGGGTCGTCTACAGACTCTCTACAAAACCGCTCACAAAAGAGCATAATGGTTGCGAGATGGGCGAATGACCGTCAACGTGTTGGTGATGCTCCACGGCATCACCTTAGAACCCGAGCCGCGCGACCACCGGGCAGCTTACGACGCGCTCTGGGCGGCGCTGCAGCGCCACCAACCCCGGCTGAGCGCGGCGCTGGTGACGCCGCTGGGTCTCGAGTGGGGCCACGAGCCGCCAGGGTCGCCGAACGAACTGAGACCCGACCAGCTACTCACCAGGGCTGAAAACTTTATCAACGAGCAAACGAGCTACGCCTCGCTCAAAACCGACCCCAGCCCCTACAACCACGTGCTCACGCCTAAAGACGACTTGGGCGAGTTTCGCGTCGGCGCGCTCGCTTCGCGGTGGCTGTTGCGGCCCTACCTTCTTACGCCGTTCAAAGAAAAAGTGATGGTCCGCGGGTTTACCGACGTGCTTTACTACTGCTCGCCGGACGGCGAGAGCGCGGTTCGCCGGGCGGTGTACAGCCAGTTTTTGAACGGCTTGGCCCCGTACCAAGACGCCGCCCAGGTGCGTCTGCACGTCGTCGCGCAGAGTCTGGGCGTCACGGTCGCGTTCGACTTTCTGTTCGGTTTGTTCGCGCCCGACAGCCATTTTCCCGGCGGCGTGCCGGGCTTCGTTCGTGAACACCGGGACGACGTTGTGCTGCAGCCGTTTCTCGAGGCTTATACCTTCTGGCGTGAGCGGCGCGCGGCGGGCGGGCTCGTCTTGGGTTCTGTGTCCAGCACCGGCGGTCAACTGCCGCTCATGATGATGCGCAAACAAACCCTCGTCGAGCGCCTCGCGCGGGGTGAACGTCTGGACGCGAGCGTCATCGGCGTCGCACCCGGCGACGCGCTGAAGTGGAAACTCTTTTACGACGCCGACGACGCGCTCGGTTTTCCGGCCCGGCGCGTCTTCGAGCCTCAGGCGGCAATCCAAGAGTACGAAGTCGACACACACTGGCGGCCCGACCTAGCGCACAGCTTGTACTGGAAAAACGAAGTCGTGCAGCGTGAAATAGCCGACCTCATCGCGCAAAACCTGTAAGGCCGGGGTCGTGAGTTTGCAACCGCCTTCGGGGAGAAAGCGGGTAGCCGGGTAGTTGAAACTGGAGGGGTGAACAAGCTGCAATGTTTAAACTTTCCGAGTTGAACAACGTGTTCAAGTTTACGCCCTGCGTTTTGGACAAACCGACCCAGGTCTTTTTTGAAAACCTTCATACAACCTTTAACTTTTCTGAGATGTGACCGATAAACTCACGTTTAGCTAACAAACTGCTAATTTATAACTAAGGCCGCCGACCACTGTCTACCAAAATCCCTCAGCAAGATTTTAAGCACTGTCAAAGGCGGCCAAAGTTATTTTCCTCCTCTCAACATGAGAAACGTTAAAGCAGCTGCGTCACCGGTTTGAGACCTGGGCGATTTGCGCCTTTGCAGGCTAGCGTTTTGGAAAACTCATCTTTTAGCTTTTCCACTTAACATTGAGACAAATTGGTCTTGACCTTACCTCCCTTCTTAGGGGAGGTGGCCCTGTGGGTCGGTGGGGTCTGCTTTCTAACTTGCGTGTTGGTACGTCTCAATCGCTCTTGGAACCGCTGTTTATACGAATTCCGATACGACAGCTCGTAATCCTTGGAGGAGTTATTCGCTTTCTTATCGCTAGTCCGTATTTTCTTCTCGCTCTGCTCGCGTTTGATTTCGAGGAAATTAACCGGGAAGGGTATTACACCCGCTTGACCTCAACCGGTTTTCCGCCGTTGCGCGCAGAAGTGTAAAGCGCCTCGAGCGCCGCCATGTTCGCCGCCGCCTCGAGCGCCCCGTAGCGCGGCTCGCTGCCGTTCAACACGCAGTCGGCGAAGTGTTCACCCATTAAACGGTATTCATCTGCGCCGGGAATCGTCTCTTGGGTGGTTTCCCCGTCACTCGTCAGCTCGACAACGGCGTCGCTCACACCGGGCAAAAAGGCGGCCTCGAGCCTCATGCGCCCCGCGCTGCCCACCACCTCGACGAATTCTTGTCTGGCGGTATCCAGCGCGCAGTGAAACTGCACGAACACGTCGCCCTCGAACCGCAACACGCCGACCATCGACTTATCGATGCCTTGAACGCTCCACACCGCGAACGCTTGCGCCTCCAGGGGCTCACGCCCGAGCAGCGTGCGGCCCACGTTGACGCAGTAACAGCCTACGTCCATGAGCGAGCCGCCGCCTAAGTCCGGCTGCAAGCGAATATTTCCGGGGTCCGAGACGGTGAAGGTGAACCCGGCGCGCACGAGTTTGAGGTCGCCCAGGGTGTTGTTAGAAAGCAGCTCGAGCGCGCGTTCCGTGCGTGGGTGAAAGCGGTACATAAAAGCTTCCATCAAGACACGCCCGTTTTGCTCGGCGGCCGCGTGCATGTCCAGGCACTCCTGCGCGTTCAAACCCATAGGCTTTTCGCACAAGACGTGTTTGCCGGCCTCGAGCGCCCGGACCGTCCACGGTTTATGCAGGCTGTTGGGCAGCGGGTTGTAGACCGCGTCCACGTTCGGGTCGGCAAGCAGGGATTCGTAGTCGCCATAAAAAGCTTCTATCCCGAGGTCGGTTGCGTAAGCCTCGGCCCGAACCTCGTCACGACTCGCGACCGCGACGACCGTGCCGTTGTTAGAGGCTTGCAGGGCGGGCGTTACAGTTTTGCGACCGATGTTGGCGGTGCTTAAGACGCCCCAGCGTATTTTGTCCATGCTGAATTTTAGCCCCTAAACTACCAGCCGAGTCAGGAGTGGCACCTCCGGCCGCACGAAACGGGTGCAAATAGAGAATGGTTAAGGTTTAAACGGCTCCTCAACCTGCGGAAGCAAATCGCAGTAGGCGAAGCGGTCGTCGCGCAGCACCGTCTCGCCGGCGACCCAGCGCACGGGTTGGCGCAACAGGGGTCCGGCCCAAACAAAGGTGTGAAACTCGCCGTTTTCACCGCAGGGGTCGACCCCGTGCGGCAGCTCGCGCAGAAGCCGCTCGTCGAAGGCGCGTCCGGCAAAGCTCGCGTCCAGCGCGTGCGTGTCCACGCAGGTCAGGACGGCCTGAAAACCTGCGCCGATAAAGTCTCGAGCGAGCTGCGCCGTAGCGCGGCCCCACAGGGGAAACAGCGCGTTCATGTCGTGACGCGCCAACAAGGCTTCGCGGTAGTCCCGCACGTCTTGCAAAAAAAGGTCCCCAGCCGCGACCGTGTCGATGCCGCGGGCATGACAGCGCTCGAGCGCCGCCCCGAAACGCTGCTCGTAATCGTCGTTGCTGCACTGCGCCGGAATGAGGGCGACGTCCAGGGGCAGGCCGAGCGCCGCGACCTGGTTTTCTAACAAGCCGAGGCGCACGCCGTGAACGCTGACGCGGTCATCCTCTTCGGTAACGGTCGTCAGGAGGGTGCGGACCTCGACCTCGTCACTGCCGAGCAACGTGCTGAGGGCAAGGGTGCTGTCTTTGCCGCCGCTCCAGGACAGGGCGACACGCTTCTTCACGCGGGGCTCGAGGTGGCACTTGTCTCGAGCCTCACCACCTGGTCGGCCCGCCACTGGGGCGGCGCAAACTCAGGGAACGCCGCGGGGTGCAAAATCCCGGCGAGCACTTCCAAACTTTCGACGATGCGCGGCCCCGGCCGGCTGAAGTAAGCGTTGCCGTCGACCGCGTACACCTCGCCGCGCTGCACGGCGGGTAGCGTGTGCCAGTGGGGACGGCTCTCCAGCACGGCCAAGTCCTGCCGCGCCCGCTCGACGCCCCAACCGCACAGTGCCAGCACGACGGTTTCGGGCTGCGCCGCAACCACCTCGTCCCAGGCGACTTGCGTGGAGCGTTCGCCCGTGCGACCGAACGGTTCCGCGCCACCCGCGACGTCGACCAGTTCGGGGTTCCAGTGACCGGCGCAAAAAAGCGGGTCGGCCCACTCGAGCAAAAAGCAGCGCGGGCGGTGTAGCGGCGCGGCTCGAGCCCGCACCGCTTCGATTCTGGCTCGCAAATCCGCCACCACCGTTTCGCCCCGCTCCGGCACGCCCGCCACCTGGGCCACGGTGCGCACGTTGTCGAAAATGTCGGCGAGCGAGGACGGCTCCAGACTGACCACCTGCGGCTCGCTCGGCAGCGCCGCCGCCATCCTCGCCACCGAGCCGTAACCCACCGCGCACACGTCGCACAACTTCTGGGTCAGGATGACGTCGGGCCGCAGTTCGCGCAGCATGGGTTCATCGAGTCTATACAGGGTGCCGTTGTTTGTAAGCGTGTTACGCACCCAGCGGTCGACCTCAGCACTCGACAAGCCCGCGTTGTGAACCGGGCAGTGCGTCACGCGCGCGCGACGATTAGCCTCGGGTGGAAAGTCGCACTCGTGCGAGACGCCGACGAGCGCGCCCAGCAAGCCTAGTGCGCCGACGATTTCGGTTGCGGCGGGTACAAGCGAGACGATGCGGGGGTTGGTCATGGTCAACCTTCCTCCTACGAGCCAGTCTCGCTACAATAGGGCGAGAAGGACGAATAAGCCAAGCATACAGCGCTTGCTGGGGTGGACACGGCTCCAGAATAAAAAGCCCGCTGCAAGGCGGGCTCCGTCGTTGAGAGTTAAGCGTTTAGGTCTCTAAGTGCGCCATGTGCGCGTTGTCCTCGATAAACTCGCGCCGCGGCGGGACTTCGGTGCCCATGAGCATCTCAAAGGTCTCGCTGACCTCGAACGCGTCGCCGATCTCGACCTTGCGGAGCACGCGCGTCTCGGGGTTCATGGTCGTTTCCCAGAGCTGTTCGGGATTCATTTCGCCCAAACCCTTGAACCGCTGAATCTCGTAGTTGCGGCCTTTGTTGTCCTTGAGCAGGGCTTGCAAGTTCGGCTCGCTGTAGACGTAGGTCAGCTCTTTGGAGCGCCCGAAGCGCACGCCGTACAGGGGCGGCTGTGCGATGTAGAGGTAACCTGCGTCGATGAGCGGCTTCATGTAGCGGTAGAAAAAAGTCAGCAGCAGCGTGCGGATGTGCGAGCCGTCCACGTCGGCGTCGGTCATGATGATAATGCGGTGGTAGCGCACGTCGTCGAGGCTGAAGTGCTCGTTGTCGCCACCGGCGCCGGTGCCCTCGATGCCCGCGCCGATGGCCGCGACCATCGCGCGAATTTCGGTGTTTTTTAGGATTTTGCTGAGTTGAGCCTTTTCGACGTTGAGGATTTTACCGCGCAGCGGCAGGATGGCCTGAAAGCGGCGCTCGCGGCCTTGTTTGGCACTGTTGTGAACGAAGACACCGCTGGCGAGGGCGAAGTTATGGGTGCCGGGCACCTCTAGGTCGTAAACGTCCAGGCGCTCTTCGATATGTTCAATTTTGAGGACGCGGTGATTGTAGTGCGTCACCGCTTCTTTCGCGCGGGCCTCGTTGCCTTCGAAGTAGCGCGCGCAAAAGGTATCGAAGCGCAACAAGGATTTGTCTTTACTGTCCAAGCGGTGTTGACGGTAGGCGTCTAAGTCGAGGGTGCCTCGCTCGAGCTGAATACCTTTGAGCGCCGCCGCCGTTTTTCGGTAGTAAGTCTTATGCAGCGTCTGACGCCGTTTTTCGCGGAACTCCGCCGTCCACTGAGCTTTGGTGTGCTCACTGCGCCAGGCCCGCAAGTCTTCGTCTTGCCACTGAGCTTTGGCTGTTTCTGACAACTGCTCTCTAAACTCGGGATGCTCGGCAAAGAACAGGCGTATCCGCTCAGCTTGCGCTTGCCGATTTTCTTCCTCGGCCCAGTAGGTTTTTTGGATTCGGTCGAGTTGCTCACGGTTCGCTTCGCGGTAAGCCTCGTCAGCTTCGTAAAAGTCTCGCCAAGCTTTCATCATAGAGGCTTTGTAAGCTTCATCCTGCCACTGCGCTTTGGCTTGCTCCGACAGCACGGCGCGCGTTTCCGGCTGCCGCATCCGCCGGCTCATTTTGGTGCGAAAAGCTTTGCTCTGGCGCAGTTTGCGGCCTTCTTCGACAACCTCCGGGCGGTGCAAGGTTTTAGAGACGTGCTCGCGGTGCAAAGCTAAATGTTCGTCGGCGGGCAGGCGCTCTAAGTTGGTGGGGTTGTTGTTGAGCTTGTTGGAGTCCCGGTGATGACAGTGCTCGCCACCTGTCTTCTGATAAACGCCTTGCCAGCGGTTGTACCAGTCAGCTAAAAGATGGGTGAACAGCCAGGTCTCCGAGCGGGGGTTCCAAGTCATCTCGTAGCCGTCCAGAGTGATGTTGGGCTCGCTCTTGTTTGAAAACTTGCGGTACAGCGGCATCAGTGAATCGTCGGCGCTGAGGTGTTGGGCCTCCTTGAAAGTGCCGTCGCGCAGCATGAATTTGTGGTCGGGGGTGCAGCGGATGACTTCACCGTTGTCGAGCGTCACGCGGATGACTGCGGCGTTTTGCTTGGTGACTCGAGCGTGCAGCGCCCGCTCCAAGCCGACCGTACCGTCACGGCGAATCGTGTAGGTAAAGTGCTCTTTGCCCTCACGTTGCTCTTTCACCAGGTCTTCGAAACTCAACTCGCGGCCGTCGGCCAGAGCGACTTTTGTGTCGCCGGAAAAGCAGCCGCCCGCCGAGTCGCCCTCGACGATGTAGATTTCCGACACGCTCGGGTCCTCACTTTGGCAGTCGGCGAGCTTGCCGGGAAGTTCGTCGTTGTCGAGCGGGTTGGCGCGGCGAACTAAGTCTCGAGCCTTCCGCGCCGCCTCGCGCGCTCGAGCCGCGTTCGCCGCCTTTTCGATGATGGACTTGGCGATGCGCGGGTTTTCTTCTAAAACCTCGCTGAGCTTTTCGTAAACGACCGACTGCGTCGCGCTCTGCGCCTCGGGGTTGAGGAGCTTGACTTTCGCCTGCGACTCGAACTGCGGGTCGCCGAGCTTGACCGAAATCACGCAGGCGATGCCCTCTAAGAAGTCGTCGCCGGTCGGGGCCGGGTCGCCCTTTTTGATTAAGTTGTTGCTCTTGGCGTAGTTGTTGAGCACGCGCGTGTAGGCGCTCTTGAAGCCGGTTAAATGCGTGCCGCCGTCGCGGTTGGTAATCATGTTGGCGTAGGTTAGGACCATTTGCCCGTAGCCCGCCGAGTGCATCATGCCAACCTCGACCTCGATGTCTTCGGAGGTGCCCTTGATGAGGATGGGCTGCTCATAAATTTTCTTGTTGTCGGCCGCTAAACTGTCGGCAAAGGCGGCGACGCCGCCCTTTTCCATAAACGTCTCGCGGCGCACGTCTTTGTGGCGTAAGTCTTCCAGCACGATTTTGACGCCGCCAGTCAAGTAAGCGAGTTCTTTGAGTCGGCGGCGGATGCGCGCGTAGTCGAAACTCGTCGTCTCTTTGAAAATGGCGTGGTCGGGCATAAAAGTGATTTTCGAACCCGACACGTCTTTGGGCGCTTTGCCTATTTGTTGAACGGGAAAAGTCACCTCGCCCTCGTCGAAACGGATGCGGTAGACCTTGCCCCCTTGCGTGACTTCGGCTTCTAAAAAGGTCGACAGCGCGTTGACGACTGAACTGCCCACGCCGTGCAGACCGCCCGAAACTTTGTAAGCGTTCGAGTCGAACTTGCCGCCGGCGTGCAACTCGGTGAAAATCACCTCGATGGCGGGGCGGCCCTCTTTCGCCATCATGCCGACCGGGATGCCGCGCCCGTTGTCACCCACCGAGGCCGAGCCGTCCTCGTTCAGCGTCACCTCGACGGTGTCGGCGTAGCCCGCTAACGACTCGTCGATGGCGTTGTCGATAATCTCCGTCAAAAGTTGGTGGTAACCGTCGACGCCGGTGCCCCCCTGGACATACATGGCCGGACGCTTGCGGACGCCCTCCAGTCCTTTCAAAACTTTGATGTTGTCTGCGGTGTACGTGCTTGCGCTCAAGGTCAACCTCCGATGTACGTTTGAGCCTTTGTTATCGCGTTTTCGCGCCTTAATCCAAACGCTTCAGTATACCCTTTAAGGCAACCGTAAAACAACTTACAAACGACGTTGGGGACGAAAATTTGGCAGTTTCCGGACTCTCTTTTCCGTTCCCGGCTCGAGCCGGACTCATACCGACATTCGGGTAGCTGGGCGCGGTAAGCTGAGCTTGAAAAATTCACAGCTCGAGAGGAGCAGCACATGGACCAAACAGAAGAAATCAGCGCGTTGGAAGACCTCATCACCAAGCTTACGGACGTGCAGCACAGCTACCAGGCCGTCATCGAGAAGATGGCGCGGCTGCAAATGGAGGCCGAGGAGCTGGCACCCGAGGTGGCTGAGCAGTTGCAACCGGCTTTTCAGGACACCTCAAAAGGCCACGAAACCGTGTCCGGCATCGTTCAGGATTTGCAGTTCAAGGTCAACCAGTTGCGCAACGAGGCGTCGTAGCTAACAAAACCTCAATTGCCGCAGGCGTCCCAATTTTGCAGACAGTCCAGTATGATGTCGCGCTCTTGGGGGACGGGTTGGAAAGGCGCCGGGCCGGGCTCTGTCCGAAGGGGTAGCGGACCGGACGCCGTTTCGGCAGGGGCGGGCACGGCGACGGGCGGCGGGAAAGACGGAACCGGGAACGGGCGCGGCGTAATCGTTATCGGCCGGCCGCCCCCGACGGTGGGCGCGGGTGCGGCCGGTAAGGCGGTCGGGGTCACTACGGCTCGTGTCGGCACCGTTTGAGAGTTCACCGGGCGGGCGTCCTGCGCCGAACTCGTGGCTGTCGCGGACGACGAGGGTGCAGGGATAGTTGCGGCGGCGCTGTTGTTGTAGGCCAGCGCGATGTCCCGCGCGCCCTGGCCGCTCTCGTTGCGAACGGCTGCGTCCGCTCCGGCGGCGAGTAGGGTCTGCACGACTTCGGGAGCGTTCGTGTTGCGCGCGGCGTACATCAGCGGCGTCCAACCGGCGTCGCTGGCGGCGTTTACGTCGGCCCCGGCGGCGAGCAGGGCTGTGACCACCGCGCGGGTGTTCGAACCCGCGGCGTACATGAGCGGGGTCTGCCCGTAGGCGTCACGTGTGTCGACGCGAGCGGTCTCGAGGGCCTGTTCGACCTCGGCGGGCGTCAGGTCCCTGGCCGCGGTGAACAGGTCGGGCGCTTCCGCCGCCGGGTTCTCAGGTGATGCGGACGAGTCCGTGTCGGCGTTCTCAGCAGGCGCAGAGGCGATGACGGGCACTGCCGACGCCGAGGTTTGTTGCGCCTCCTCAGAGACGGTCTCGACGACAGTCCCGATATCGGCCGTCGCCGAGGCGATTCGGGGGAGGACGCTCTCGGGACTGGTTTCCGCGTTCGTTTCGGGGGTGTCGGTGACGGCCGCTTTTTGCACAGGCTCGGTAGGCGCTGTTCGCGACGCCCCGGTGTCGGACGAAACCGTCACCTCGGGCAGCACGAGCGAAACGAGCGTGACCATCGCGACGACGCCGAGCAGGGCCAGCAACCAAGGCAGGGTTTGCCGCTTCAGGCGCGCGGCTCGAGAAACCGCCGGTTTGGGTTTGGTCATTTTGCCGCGGATGCCCAAACGCTGGCAAATCGCCACGAGCGCTTCAGCTTCGTCCTGCCCCAGCACGATGACGTCGGCCTTGAGAAGCGCTTCGGCCTCTGTTAGGCTCAGGTCGAACTTCGTAGCGACCGCCCGCGCCACCGCTTGCAGTTCGGCGGGCGTGGTGTCCTCGGCGATGTGGACGGTGATGCGGTCGTTCGTCGTCCCTGGTGAGCGCGTACTCGGTCCCTTCATACGGGGCATCATAGCGCAGCGCCGCTACGGTTTTCGTACAGACGTACACCCGCGCGGCGTTTGTGAAAACGGGGTTTGGAGGGTCGTTGGGACACCCCTTTACTTAAAGCCCTGGGCGTAAGTCAGGCGTTAGTGGGGACCTCGAGCCACGTCGCGTGGCCGTGAGGACGGGTCTTGAGCCGGGAACTTATACCCTTCCCGTTTGATTTTCTCGGAACTAAACGCGAGAAGAAATACGGATTTCGATAAGGAAGCGAACAACTATTCCAAAGGTTACGAGCTGTAGTAGCGGAATCCGTATTACCCTGTCGGTGATGCGACCTCTACCCAGCGCCACGGTGCCGTTACTTGGAAAGCGTGTGCAAACCCAGGCGCTTCAAGTGCTTTGTCAACGCCTCGGGGCTACGGGTGTGGAACATCCTGAAGCCGACCTCCCTCAGCTTGTCCCAGTTGCGCTCTTTGCCCCAGGAATGGGTCTCGAGCACCAGCCCGGCTTCCTTAGCGGCGCGCACCGCTTCCAGCCCGGCCTCGGTGAGTTCGTTGTCGTCGAAAAACACTTCGATGACGCGGAGGTCGAACTTCGACACCGCCGCGCGCACCTCCTCCGATGTGCGGGTGCGAAACATGAGAAGGTTGGGCGTATAAGGCATTCCCTCCGCGACGAAGTTTTGTAACATCTGAGTGTCGACTTCCGACAGGTCAAAGCGAAAAAAAACGTGTCCCAACATCCCGTGCTTTTCCACCAGCCGCACCGTGTCGGGGAAAGTCTCGAGCGGCGGCCGGTAGTCTATTTTGAACAGGATGCGCCCCCTGGCGCGCAGCAAAAACTCTTCAAACGTCGGCACGGTCTCGTCGGACAGGCGGCCGTTTTGATACTTGAGCCGCAGTTGCCGCAACTCGGCCAGGGTGAGGTCTTCGACGCGCCCGCGCCCGTTCGTGCTGCGGTCTACAGTGAGGTCGTGCATCACGACGATGTGGCCGTCTTTGGTTTGAGCGAGGTCGGTCTCGTAAACGTCGAAGCCTTGTCGCACCGCCTTGTCGATGTTGGCGAGCGAGTTCTCCGGCGCGCGGTTCTCCCAGTCGCGGCCCCAACCGCCGCGGTGCGCGACGACGAAGACGTATTTTGAGGCCGGGTCGGCGAGTTCACCCAGCAGCGCCGCCGCGCGGTTTGAAGCGTCTTCGGAAAAAAGGGTGTAGCCGAGTTTTTTGAGTGGGTACAAGCTGCCGACGAGCAGCGTTTTTTGCCGCCGCAACCCTTTGAGTAAGCCCGGCGGAAGTTTGGAGCGCACTGCCCGACGCCTGCTCTAACCCCGCACCTGACCGTTACCTTCAACGAGGTACTTGTAGGTAACGATTTGGGCTAAGCCCATCGGCCCTCGAGCGTGGAGCTTTTGGGTCGAAATACCGATTTCCGCGCCGAAGCCGAAGACGAAGCCGTCGGTGAAGCGCGTCGAAGCGTTGACGAACACCGCCGCCGCGTCGACCTCGTCTTGAAACTGTCTAGCGTTTTTCATGTCGCTCGTGACAATCGCCTCGCTGTGCTGCGTGCCGTAGCGGGTGATGTGAGCGACGGCCTCCTCGAGCGAAGCCACCACCTTCACCGCCAGCTTGTAGTCGAGGTATTCGGTCGCCCAGTCCTCTTCGGTAGCCGTCAAAGCGCCGGAATAAAGTTCGCGCGTGCGCTCGTCGGCGTAGAGGGTCACGCCTGCGTCTGCAAGAGTAGAAAGCGCCTCCGGCAAAAACGCCTCAGCCACGTCTTCATGAACCAGCAGCGTCTCCGCCGAGTTGCACACGCCTGGGCGCTGCACCTTGGCGTTCATGATAATGTCTTGCGCCATTGCCAAATCCGCCGAAGCGTCCACGAACACGTGGCAGTTGCCCGTTCCGGTCTCAATAACCGGCACCTTCGCGTTCTCCACGACGTGCTGGATAAGCGACGCGCCGCCGCGCGGGATGACGAGGTCTACTTGGCCTCGAGCTGTAAGTAATTCGGTGACCAGTTCACGCTCGGGCGAATCGACGAGTTGCACCGCGTCCGCAGGCAAACCCGCCGCCACAAGCGCCTCACGCATCACCCCCACCAACACGCGGTTGCTGGCAAGCGCGTTCGATGAGCCGCGCAGCACCGCCGCGCTGCCCGCTTTCAAGCACAGCGTCGCCGCGTCGACGGTCACGTTCGGCCGCGACTCGTAAATCATGCCGATGACGCCGAAGGGCACCGTCACCTTCTGCACGCGCAGGCCGTTGGCAAGCGTCCAACCTTCCGAAACCCGGTGCAGCGGGTCGGGCAACTCGGCGAGCAATCGCACCGCGGCAGCCATGTCCTCAACGCGCTTTTCGGTCAGGGTGAGGCGGTCGACGAGCGCGGCGGACGTGCCCTTACTCCCCTCGGCGGCGACGTCTTTTGTATTAGCTTTCAAAATATTGGCGGCGTTGGCGGTAAGCGCGTCGGCAACCGCGTACAGCGCGGCGTTGCGGTTCGCGCGGGGCAACTTGCGGCTGGCGGCTCGAGCCCGCGCCAACGTTTCTTGCAAGTTAAAGGTGGGTGTCAAAACGGCCATGCTCGAGTATAGCTTATCCGCCGACACCGCCACCCGCGTGCTAAATTGTGCCTAAAGGAGGTTCCCATGCCTCGCCTCACCCTACAAACGACCCCCGAGTTTGAAGAAAACCTCAAACGCATCATGAAGCAGAAAGCCCTCAAAACTAAGAGCGAAGCCGTCCGCTTTGCGGTACATGAAACCGCCGAGCGTTTGCAGGCCAAATTTGACTACTCGACCCTTTTGGGCCTGGGCAATGTAGGACCTACCAACCCCAATCCTCGTTTCAAGTCTGACGATGACCTATGGGAAAAGGGCTGAAGCGGGGGTTGTAAATTTATGCAAACCGACTCTCCTTTTGGTTTGCGCGTATTTTGATTTGCGCGTAGACGGTGCCGGAGAAACTTTGTGGGAACCCCATAACTGACCAAAGTAGACAATCTTGTATAACGAACGATTCAACCGCCTTCGTAAGTCCAGCGCCCCGCCTTCATCGTGCCGGTAACCTCGAGCCCGTCCAGTCCCTCGTGGGGGTCATGCGACAAAATCACGAGGTCGGCGTCGTACCCGGGCTTGAGTTGCCCAGACCGATGTTCCCAAGAAATCGCGTAGGCGGCGTCGCGCGTGTAGCCCGCCAGCGCCTCGTCGAGCGTCATGGCTTCCGACGGCGTGAACACCTCGCCCTCTTCCGAGGCGCGGCTGAGCGCAGTTCGCAAACCCTCCAACACGTCCGGCCCGGCGACCGGCGTGTCCGAACCGAGGGCGAGGATAGTGCCCGCACTTAACAAGCTCCGCCAGGCGTGCGTGGTGTGCAGCCGCTCGCCGAGTATTTCGCTCGTGCGTTTGGCGTCGAACCGGAAGTGAATCGGCTGCACCGACGCGATGACGCCGAGACTGGCAAAACGCCCGATGTCGTCTTTGTGAAGGTGTTGCGCGTGTTCGACGCGGGGGCGCATTCCGCGCGGTTGCCATAGGTCGCGGGTTGCCGTAAGCGCGTCCAGCACCGCCCGCACCGCCGCGTCGCCGATGGCGTGCGTGACCGGGACGAGGCCCGCTGCTATGGCTAGGGGAAAGCGCTCGAGCATCGTCTCCAGGCCGTGAACCGGCATCCCGGTCGTCGTCGTGCCTTCGTAGGGCTCGAGCATGTGCGCGGTGAGGCTGCCCAGGGCACCGTCGGCAAAAAACTTCGCGCCGCCCACCTGAAAAAACTCGCCGCCCTGCCCGGTCGCCACCCCGACGGCGGCGGCATGTTCGATGTTCACCTGGTCGATGCAGGCCCAGACGCGCAGCGGGTAATTCTCCTGCGAGGCTTGCAGCGCGATGTTGCGCCAGTAGCTCGCGGGCTCGGCGGCCATGTGGTGGACGGTGGTAATTCCCAACCGCGCTAGGTCACGGCCCGCCGCCTCCAAAGCCTCTTGGATGTCCGCGTCGGTCGGCGCGGGCAGCGCGTCCCAAACGAGCCCCGCCGCGTGCTCGAGCAGCAGCCCGGTCGGTTCGCCGGTCTCATCTTTGACGATTTCACCGTTTTCGGGCTGAGGCGTCGCGGCGGTTATCCCGGCCAGCTCGAGGGCGCGTGAATTCACCCAGGCGCTGTGGTGGTCTTGCGAACGCAGAAAAACGGGCTGGTGGGGCGCGACGCGGTCGAGGTCGCGCTTGTGGAGTTCGGCGACGTTCCACCGTGCCATCAAAAAGCCTGCGCCTAGAATCCAGGACTCCGCGGGAAGTTCGCGGGCTCGAGCCGCCACCCGCCGCAGACCTTCTTCTTGCGTCGTCGCGTCGTGGAGCGTCACCTGCGCCAGTTCGAAACCGTGTTGCGTCAGGTGCAGGTGGCTGTCGTGGAAACCTGGCAGCAAAGTGCGGCCCTGCAAGTCCACCGTCACGGCGTCGTCTGCGACGTGGACGCGCACCTCGGCCTCGCTGCCGACGGCTAAGATGTGCGTTCCCCGCACCGCTAAGGCCGCGGCTTTGGAAGCGTCCGGGTTCATCGTCAAAACCGGGCCGTTGCAAAAGATGAGGTCGGGCATAAAGGTCAGGAGAAAGGAAAAAGGAGAAAGGAGAAAGTGGGCATGAGTTGAGTTTACCGCAGTCGAGCGAAGCGGGCTCAGGTTTGGCTAAACAAGCGCTTCAGGACCGGGCAAGCGCAGGTAGTTCACCAGCATCCCCGCCAGCAACAGGGCCGACGCGACGCCCTCCGTGACCGAAAAAACCTCGCTGTAAACGAGCACGCCGAGGCCCAGGGCAATGAGGGGGCTCACGAAATTGTACAGCGCGAGTTTGGACACCTCCCAACTCGTTAACAGGTAGTTGTAGAGCCAGAATCCCAGCAGCGACCCCACCCCGACGAGGTACATCAGACTGAGGAGGGCTCTCGAGTTTGACAGCGCGGCAAATACATCGACCTGTGGCCCGAGCAGCAGATTGGCTGCCAACAGGACGCCGCCGCCCACCGCCAGTTGCCAAGTGGTGACCGCAAGCGCCCCGTAAGTTTTGAGCAGCGGCCGGATGAGCAGGCTGCCCAGCGCGTAGCAGAATCCGCCCAGAAAAATCGCGGCGACGCCCAGAAACTGCGCCCGGTCGCCGCTCAGTTTCGGCACGACCAGGAGCAGCAAACCCGCCACACCGAACCCCAAACCGGCCAGCTTTTGCCAGGACACCCGCTCCAAACGAAGCGCCAGGCTCAAACCCGTGAGCGCCAAGGCGACCGACCCGAAGTTCACCAGGGCGCTGATGCCGGACGGCAAAAACTGCGCGCCCCAGAACAGCAGGCCGTAGTTGAGGGCGATTGCCAGCAGCGCGGCTCCCGTCAAGCGGAGGAGCGCCCGGCCCTTGGGCAGCACCCGGCTCCGCAAGGCGAGCAAGACGCCGAACACACTCGCAGCGAGCACAAAACGCAAGCCCGCAAAAAGCAGCGGCGGCAGCGTGAACAACCCCTCTTTGAGCGGTATGAAGGTCGAGCCCCAGCAAAAGCACAAAAGTAAATAACGTCAGAAAAGGCACAGGTTAGGCCAAAAATTTCTGCAAAATGACGAGGTCAAACCCGAAGTCGAACTTAAAGCCGACTTCTTTCATGGCAGATTCTATCGAGTTTAGGAGAAAGGATTTGATTTTGCCTCTTTCCACCTTTTCCTTTCTCCTTCACTCCCCTCTAAACACCGGCTTGCGTTTTTCTTTGAACGCCGTGACGCCCTCGAGCATATCAAGCGTTTCGGCAGCTTCGCTTTGGAGGGCGGCCTCGAGCTTGAGTTGGTCTTCGAAGCTGTTGTGGGGCGAGGCGTTGACTTGCTGCTTGACCATGCCGAAACTCTTGGTCGGCCCTTGCGCCAAGCGTTTCACAAAGGCGAACGCTTCTTCTTCAAAGGTCTCGGCGGGCAGAAGCTGCTCGCCCAGCCCCAACGCAAGCGCTTCTTCCGCGCCGACCTTGCGGTTGCTGTAGGCCATTTCCAGGGCTCGAGAGCGCCCCACCAGGCGCGGCAGAAAATAGCTCGCCGAGGCGTCCATCACCAGGGCGATGCCGGTAAAGCCGACCGCGAAGGCGGCGTTGGCGGACAACAGCCGCAGGTCGCAGCAGAGCGCCAAACTCATGCCGGCCCCCGCGGCGACGCCGTTGACGCCCGCGACGACGGGTTTGGGCATCGTCGTAATCGCCCGCACGACCGGGTTGTACGAGCGCTCGATGATGTCGCCGATGTCGCCGTCGACCGAGGTACTTGCCAGGTCCGCCCCGGCGCTGAAGCCGCGGCCCGCGCCGGTCAACAAGACCGCGCGGACCTCGTTGTTGTCGGCCGCGTCCTCGAGCGCCGTTTTGAGTTCCGCCAACAACTCCAGCGAGAGCGCGTTCAACACCTCGGGCCGCTCGAGCGTGATGCGCAAAGTGCTGTCTTCGAAGTCCAGGCGTAACGTTTTGTAGGTCATGGGTCAGTTTAGCAGGGAAAAGGTTTTTCGTTTTTGGTTGTTCGCTCGAAACGAAGAACGAACGACCAAAAACGAACGACGAACGACGCTTATTTCTTCGACAGCTCGAGCAGCGCGTCATAATCGTCCGGCACCGCGGGGTCGTCCAGGGCTGCTTTGTTGCGCCGCGTCTCGCCACAACGTTCACAGCGGTGGACGATAATCCAGCCCTTTTTGCCGCTGTAATCGACGGTGACGGGCACCAGCAAACCGCCGCAGTCGCTCGCCCGGTCGCCGGGAAAAACGTCGACGTGGAGCGAGTGCAGACAGTGGGGGCAGTGGTTGCGGTAGCTGCCGTTCGCCAAGGGCGGCACCTGTGCGCCGCAGCGGGCGCATTTGAACCCCTGGTTGGTGCCTTGGGCGGTAAAACGTCTCACCCCGACAGGCTAAACGCTGAGGTCGCAAAGTGCCGTCGGGGGCGTCACGGTGGCTGAGCGTCTCGAGCCAACGTGCCTCGAAAACAGCCTGCCGTCAAAGACCGCCTTGAAGACCGCCTTAAAAACCGCGTGAGAATTTTGTCAGAGGGCGACCCTTAGACTGTTTACAGAAGCGCGTCCGCTCGCGCCAACCTTCAAACTACGGGGACAACCATGTTACTACCCACTGTGTCATCGACCGCGTCACCCTCAACCGCGTCACCCTCAACCGAGTTACCCTTAACCAAGTCGCCGGCAACCGGGTCGTTATGCGCGCACTGCCGGACGCTGCCGGTCTTAAAGGACGCGGGCAGCACGCTTCACCTTACCCACCCGCTCGCCCACACCCGCGCCAAGCTGCGCGGCGAACTGGCGCGGCACTACTCGGTCGGCGTGGCGACGCCGGAAAGCCTCGCCGTCGTCGTCCCGCCGGGCGCGCTCGCCGAGGTGACGGCGCGGCTCGAGAGTTTGCTGAGCGTGGCCGAACGCGAGAGCTGCAAGGTGCTCCAACTCGCCGAAGGCGAACACATAGCGCTCGACAAGCTGGCTCAGGTCCAGCCGCTCAGCGCGTTCGTCGCCAAGACGCGCTCGCACTGGCTTGTCGACATGCTCGGCGAGGAGGGTTTCTACGCCGACTTTCAACCCATCGTCGCCGCCGCTAAGCCCGAGGTGGCGTTCGCTTACGAGTGCTTGCTGCGCGGCCGCGACGCGAACGGCGCAACCGTCTACCCGGACCGAATCTTTACGGCCGCCCGCGAGGCCGACCTGCTGTTTCAGACCGACCGCGCCGCCCGGCTCACCGCCATCCGCGACGCGACGCGCCACGGTTTGCAAACGCCTATTTTTATCAACTTCAACCCGACCTCGATTTACGACCCGAGTTTTTGCTTAAAAACGACGATTGCCGCCATCCAGGACGCGGGCATTTCGCCCGACCGCATCGTCTTCGAAGTGGTCGAAAGTGACGAGGTCAACGACCCTTCTCACCTGCTCAACATCGTGCAGCACTACCGGCGGCAGGGTTTTCGCATCGCCTTAGACGACCTCGGTGCGGGTTACGGCTCGCTCAACTTGCTGGCCCAACTCAAGCCCGACTTTGTCAAGTTCGACCGCGAACTGGTCAGCGGTATCGACCATGACCCCTACAAGCAAAAGGTGTTCGGCAAACTTGTGGAGATGGCTCACGACCTCAACATTCAAACGCTCGCCGAAGGCGTCGAGACGTTCGAAGAGTACCGCTGGCTGCTCGGCACGGGCGTCGACTACCTGCAGGGCTACTTCTTCGCGCGGCCGGCCAGCCCGCCCCCGGCACCGCAACCCGCGCTCGAGGCCATTCCGCCGGTTGTCAAAACCAGCCTCCCCACCCCCCTGCTCGACATCGACTTCAGCGTCGACAGCGCCGCCCTACAGGGCGTTTTGGACTCGCTCGGCGCGCAGGTTGCCGTCATCGACTCGAGCGGCAAAATTTTGATGGTGAACCGCGCCTGGCGCGCGGTCGGCGTGAGCGAGTCGGGTCAGGCGCGGTTTACCGGCGGCAACTACCTAGACGTGTGCCGCGCCGCCAGCAAGAGCGAGGACTGCGCCGAGGACGCGGCGCAGAGTTACCAGGGCATCCGCGCGGTGCTGGCGGGAGACGTGCCGAGCTTCAGCCGGGAGTACGCCTGTGTCACGCCGCAAGGCCGGCACTGGTTCATCATGAACGTCACGCCGTTTTCGCAGGGTCGCGGCGGCGCGGTCATCTCGCACTTAGACATCACCGAGCGCAAGGTGCGCGAGGCCGAGATTGAGCACTTGGCCCGCCACGACCAGCTTACCGGGGCGGCAAACCGCCGCTACTTTTACGAAGAGATGCGCCGCGCCTTTGCAGAGGCCGAGCGCGAGCTGGTGCCCTTTTCACTTCTTTACCTCGACTTAGACGGCTTTAAGGGCGTCAACGACCGGCTCGGCCACGCCTGCGGCGACGAACTGCTCGAGCGCGTCGCCGGCCGTCTGCAAGCGCTGCTTAGGGACGGCGACCTGCTGGCCCGCTTCGGCGGCGACGAGTTTGTGATGCTGCTGCGGGGCGTCTCGAGCGCCGAAGTCGCCGCGGCGACCCGCCGCTTCGCCGCGGCGCTCGACGCCCCTTTCGTCCTGCACGGTGAGAGCGTCGCCTGTGGCGGCAGCCTGGGCGCGGCCTGCTACCCCGAGCACGGCCACAGCGCCGAAGCCCTCCTGCGCCACGCCGACAGCGCCATGTACCGGGTGAAAACCGGGCAAGCGGTGACAGCTTTGAGTTCGGTTTAGGTCGGTGGTCGAGCCCGGCCGAACACGGACGTTGCCGGGAGCCGCGCCGCCCTGCTCACGGTTTTCGGGTCAGGACTCAACCGCAGCTCAGTTCACGATGATGTTGAACTTCAGCAGCATTTTGGGCAAGTGGTCGTCCAGGTTGCGTATGTGGTCGTCCGACAGCTCGATGAGGTTGAAACCGTACTTGGCATAGATGTCTTTTTTCACCTGTTTACGAGCGGCGTAACGTGGGTCGTCTTCCAAGCCCCAATACTCGATGTAAACCTTGCCTTCCGGCACGTAAAAGTCGCAGTAGAGTTCTTCCTCGACAGGCAGTTGCCGTTCGTAGGCGTGGACGAGGCCGGACATGTACAGCCAGTTGTCGACGAGCATTTCGGCTCGAGACCTGACCAGGTGCCCGTCGGTCGCCCGGTGCGTGGCCGGGAAACGCTCGCGAAAACTCTTTTCTTCGCTCACCGGCTCCACTTTTTCTAGGTCTTCACCCTTGACGCTGGCGACGGTTTTAAGAAGAACGGTGTTTTTCAGCAGGGCGTCGGGCCAAACCACGTAGGGCACGCCGGTTTGAAAATGCTCTTTCTGCACGGCTCCCAAACCCTGTCCCTGCGCGGTTGCCACCCAACCTTTAGGGCCTTTGCCAACCCAACCGAGTTCTGACAAAATCGAGTTTACGTTCTGACTCGACAAACCAAAGGGCTCACCGAGTTTCGTTGAGGTGAGTAGCTGAGAACCGTTTGGTTTCGGTCTCGAGGCCTCGACAACCGGTTTGGCTTTTTGTTCTTTCCAGTGCTTGAAACACAGCTTAAAACCCGGTTTTGAAACCCTGTCGTCACATCCTGAAACGCTGCAAGTTTCCACGCGCCACCTCTAGGCCGATTGTGGCAAACGGCTTGTGCCGAAGAGGTGAAATTTACGCCTTTTGTTCGCGCTCCGTTTGCGGCCCGATGTCGCTGATGTCGTACCCTTCCGGATACGTGCGCGTCGGCGGCAGGCGGTAGGGCGCTCGGCGGGGCGGCAAAAAGCGCAGCACTTTTTTTCGCACCCACAATCCCGCTTCTACCACCACGCGCGCCCACAAGCGCGGCTCGGGAAAGCCGAATGCTCGGCGCACGGGCGCGTCCAGCACCGCGTAGACGAGTTGCGCACCTAAGGGCCAGAGCGGTTCGGGCAGCGTCCAGCTCAAAAACAGGTCCCTGGTCGCCTCGGCGAGCAGTTGGTTGTTCGGGCTGTAGGCGAAGTGCTCCTCCTCGTACTCACGGTTGTAGCGTTCAAACGCCTCGTAACTTTCCGGGATGTTTTTGATGTTCATGCGCCGCCCGACTTCGAACCAGAAATAGTAGGACGCTAATCTCTCGTTCTCGCTTAAAAGTCGCCAGCCGTGGCGCGCGTTCCAGCGGACGGGTTCAAAAACGAACGTCGACAGCACGTACAAAAACTCGTCGTTGGGTATCGCGTAGCGCGCGTGAATCTGGTTCATCCGCCGCAGCGCCGCGCGGCCTTCCGGGCTGCTGTAGCCGCGCAAGCCGAGGGTCGAAATGATAATCGTCGTGTCGTCGTAGCGTTTTTGGGTGCGCGTTACGAGTTCGCGCGTTTTAACCAACAACTCTGAACTTTTCGGCACCGCAAAGGTGCGTAAGAGCGCGAGTTCGTAGGCGCGTTGGGTGTCCCAGGGGAAGTCATAAGCGGCGCTCAAAAAAGCGATGCGCTCGTGGTCGCGGCGCGGCTCGAGGCTTTCGATTTCACTCAACACCCCAAATTTGTCAACCATCTGGCTCAGCTTGCGCCACCATTTGAGCAACCTTCTCGACGTAGGCGTCCGGGTCGGCCTTGCGCTTCAAACCGGCCGCGCTCATGTAGCGTACCTTGCCGAAGACCGCGCGCTCCTGCCAGGGCCGGTCGTGGTTGCCGTAAACCCAAGCGACGTTTGAAAACGAGTTGGCGTCGCGGCCGTCCAAAAAATACTTGTTGTTGATACGGAGCGTGGTGTCGTGGCCCTCTTGCGGGGAGCGCGTCCACTCGAGAATCTTCTTGCCCCAATACATCCGCATGTAGTTGTGCATGTAGCCCGACACGCGCATCTCGTTCATGGCGGCGTTCCAGTAGGGGTCGTGGGTCGCGGCGTTCTCGAGCTGCTCGCGGGTGTAGACGTACTCGCGTTCGTCGCTCGCGTGCTCGGCGAGGGTTTTTTTGGCCCAGTCGGGAAGGCAGGCGTAGGTGTCGTAGTTCTCGGTGAAGTTGACAAAGTTCATGGTGAGTTCGCGCCGCACGACGAGTTCTTCGACGTAAGTTTCGATGTTTTTTTGCGAGCCCCCTGAGTGCCGCACGGCTTGCGCCAACCACACGGGCGACACCTGCCCAAAGTGGAGGTACTTGCTCATGTGCGACACGTCGTTCGTTTGGGGCTGGTTGCGGTGCTCGGCGTAGTCACCGAACAGGTCGTCTAAAAAGTTCGCCACGATTGTTTTGCCGCGGCTCGTGCCGCCCTCGAAAAACTCGGTGACAGGCGGGACTTGCTGCTCGAGCTTCAAACTTTTGGCGAGTTTCGCAGGGTCGCCGAGGTCCATGCCCTCGAGCTTCAACCCCAGCGACGACTGCTCCACAGCGGTCGGTTTCAGGTCGACGAGGAACTTTTCTAGGTGTTTGTGGATTTTGGGCCGCAGCGTGCGCGCCGCGTACTCGCGCTTGTTTGAGGCGAGGTCGACCGGCACTACCACGTCGCCCTCGACCTGGACGACCTGGCAAGGAGCGCCGTCCGCGACCTGTTCCCGCCACTTTTTCTGAATGTTGAGGTAGCCGCGGTCGGTCACCAGGAGCGCGGCGTTTTTGGCGAGGTTGAGGGCGACCTCGTCCGGAGCGCCGCGCTGCACGACCAGTTTGATGTCACGGTCTTTCAGGGCAGCTTGGGTTTCTTTCAGGCCCTCGAGCATAAACGCGTAGTGCCGCAGGTTCGCCTCGGGGTAGTCGTCCATCAGTCCGAAGCCGACCAGCAAGGGTTTTTTAAGACTGTTGGCCTGCTGAACCGCGTACTCCAAGGCCGGGTTGTCCTCGGCGCGCTGCGACTGCTGCATCCAGTACAGCACGTAGTCGCCGTCTTGGGATTCGTTGTCGTTGAGCGTTTGCACGCGCTCGGCTTGGATTTCGCTCGTCATGGGTTCAGCCTAAACGGTGCCTGAGGGTCGCGGCTGCAAGCGCGCTCACAGGTTTTTGCCGGCACAGGTTTGCCGGTGACGCGGCGCTATGCCGTCGCCTGGCGGTAACGCGCCAACACAAAGCAGTAAACGCCGTAAGCGGCCAGCCCCACGCCGGTGACGCCGAGGAGCCACGGACCGTAAGGCTGGCCCTGCAGCGCGTCCAGCGCCTTGCCCAAACCGCCCGCCTCGCTCGCGTCGGCTTTGAACGCGGCTTGCAGCAAAAACCAACCGATGATGAAGTACACGACGCTCCTGGCCGCGTAGCCGACGCGCCCCACCCGCGTCGCCCAGGTTAACTCACTGCTGCTCATCTCGCCCGTCCTGAACTCCTCGACGAACTTTGCGCTGACGGCCTGGTAGAGTTGGTAAAGACCGCCCAACCCGACGCCGACACCCACCGCGCCGACCAGCCAGCGCCCGAAGGGCACCTGCAGCAGCGTGGCCGTCCAGTCTTGCGCGCCGCCCCCACCGCCCCCGCCGCCCAAAATAATCTGCACCGCTGCGACGGTGAGGCCCGCGTACGCCACGCCGCTGCCCACGTAGCCGATGCGTTTGCCGATGCCTGCGGCGTCGTCGCCCTCGTTGCCCGAGTCGGCGAAGCCCTGCACAAAGCGCCACAGCGCGTAAGCCGCCAGGCCGAGCGCGACGACGGCGAGCAAAACCTGTCCAAAAGGCTGCTGGGCTATTCTGCTCAGCGCGCCCTGCGACCCGGCTTGCGCCGCCCCCTGCGCCGCCAGACCGCCGACGATGAGGTAGACGACCCCCTTGGCCGCGTAGCCGACGCGGGCCAAAACGGGTAAGGCGTTCGACGCTTGACGGCTTGCTTTCGTACTCACCTGTACCCCCTCGTTTAAAAAATCTCAGCTCGAGCCGAGTGCGCCAAAACCGGCGAGCGAATGGGTTTTCAAAACCTGACGCTCGTCAAAGACTAACATAGTGCTCGACCGTCGGAAACGGGTCGTAAAAGGGGTGCAGCAACGTTCGCCATTCTTGGTAAGCCGCCGATCCCCTAAAGCCGACGGTGTGGTCTTCCAGGGTTTGCCACTGCACCAAAAGGAGGTAGCGGTGGTCGTCCTCTATACAGCGTTTCAACTCGTGCGACAGGTATCCCGGCATTGACGCGATGATGGGTTCGGCCTGTTTGAACGCGGCCTCGAACCCTTGCGTCTCGCCTTGTTTGACGTTCAAAACGGCGACTTCCAAAACCATAACGACTCCAAACTCGAAACAGCCCTGAGTATAGCCTTTGCTCGGGAAACCCCGTGAGCGGCTCGAGCGGCCTGGTGAAGCCTTGCAAGGTTGGGCGCAGCGTAGGCCGGGGCGAAGTCCGACGACGCGAAAGAAAGTAGTCTGAGCACCATGAGACAAACACGTGTACAACCGCAAGCAGGCCAAGAATCCGTCTGGGACTACCCGCGCCCGCCGCGGGTCGAACCCGTGACGCTGCGGGTGCGAGTCCTGGTCGGCGACGTGACAATTGCCGACAGCGTGGACGCCCGACGCGTGCTCGAGACCAGCCACCCGCCCGTTTACTACCTGCCGCAAAACGACGTTTTGACGAGCTACCTCACCCCGACCGAGCGCACCACCTTTTGCGAGTTCAAGGAGCGGGCACGTTACTGGACCCTGCGCGTCGGCGACCGCGAAGTTCCCAACGTCGCCTGGAGCTACCCGGCACCCGCGCGAGGTTTCGAAGCTATCCGCGACCACCTCGCCTTTTACCCGGGCAAGGTAGACGCCTGCTACGTGGGCGACGAACGCGTGCAAGCCCAAGCGGGCGACTTTTACGGCGGCTGGATAACCGCCGACATCGTTGGGCCGTTCAAGGGCGGGCCGGGGACGACGGGCTGGTAGCGAGAAGTAAACTATTCAACAGCTCCGCACACCCTCAAAAGGATAGGCTGTCGGCGGTGTCTTACCGGTCGGCGGCCTCCAGACCTGCAATCGGAATTTCCACGCATTGGGCGTACAGGCGGAGGCTGATTCCCCCAACCCACAAGACGCTGTTTCAACCCGTCACAGCGCTTGAGTTCCTGTCAGGCGTTGTGGCGGCATTGCCTTAACACTATTTACCTTCACACAATTGCCTTCACAGAGACGCAAAAGCGTAAACTGGTACGCATGAAACTTCTCTCGGTCAACCGCAGCCTGCCCAAACCCATCACCGTCGGCACACGCGCCGACCGAACAGGCATTTTCAAGACGCCCGCCCGTGAGCCCGTACGGGTCGGCGAACTCGGGCTGGAAGACGACGTGCAAGTCTCCACAAAGCACCACGGCGGCCCCGACCAAGCCGTTTACCTTTACAGCGCTGAAGACTACGCCTGGTTTTCGAACGCGCTGGGCCGCGAACTGGGGCCGGGAACGTTTGGGGAAAACCTGACGCTGTCGGATTTCGGTGGGCACACGCTTTACGTCGGCGACCGTTTGCAGCTGGGCGAGGTTGTGCTGGAACTCACCGCGCCGCGCATACCCTGCGCGACCCTCGCCGCACGCGTGGGCGAGCCCGACTTTGTCAAACGCTTCAAACAAGCCGAGCGGCCCGGCGTCTACGCCCGCGTCCTTACAGGAGGCACCTTGAACCGGGGCGACGAGGCCGTCTACACGCGCGGCGCCAGCAGCGTGACGACCCTGGAACTTTTTCGCGACCACTACGACAACACCGACACGCCTGCAGGCCTGGAGCGTCTTTTGAGCGCGCCCGTCGCCGAGCGGAGCCGCCGGGACCTGCAGGAGCGGCTGGAAAAAGCGCTAGCTCAGTCCGCTTAGGTTTTTCATTAGTTCGCCAAAGGCGCGGTAGCCGGTCAGGAGCGAGCCCGGCTCGAGCCACTCGCTCAAACGGTGCGCGTCGCCGCCGGTATACACCCCGAACGAAATCGCCGGCAAACCCGCCGCCATCGCCGCGTTGGCGTCGGTGCTGCTCGCGGCTTCGCGCGGCGCGACGCCGACGGTTTGCAACGCGGCCCGCGCGGCCTTTACAAGCACTTCGTTGTCGCTTTTGGCGGCGGGCCGGTCGCCGACCTGCTCGACCCCGGCGGTGACACCGTGCTGCCGCGCCACGCGTTTGACCGCCCGGAGGGCGTCGCGCTCCAAATGCGCCAACACGTCGGCGTCCAAGCTGCGCAGGTCCAGGTTAAAGCGGGCTTCCTGGGCAATCGCGTTCACGCTCGTGCCGCCCCGAACCTGGCCCACGTTGAGGCTGCTGCGCGGCTCGCGTGGCACGTCCAAGCGGGTAAGCGCGTGAACCATGTCACCGAGGGCGTGGACCGCGCTCGGGCTCGGGTAGTCGCCCCAGGAATGCCCGCCCGCCGCTTGCAGCGTTACCTCGAAGCGCTTCGAGCCGACCGCCCGGTCGACGATGGTGCCTAAGTGGCCGTCGAGCGCCACGACCAGGTCGTAGTCGGCAGCGCGCTTCATCAGCTCGCGAATCCCGCGCAGGTCGCCCAGACCTTCTTCGCCGACCGTGGCGGCCAGGGTCAACCGGGGCCGCGCGCCCCCGGGGGAAACCTCGGCCAAAGTTCGGGCGTAGGCCAGCATGACGGTCAAACTCGCGCTGTTGTCGCCGATGCCGGGCGCGGCGAGGTTGCTGTCCACCTTTTTTACGCTCACGTCGGTCTCTGAAGGAAATACCGTGTCCAGGTGTGCGGCGACGAGCACGCGAGGGCCAAAGCCGCCGGGCACTTGCGCGGTCACGTTACCGACGCCGTCGGTGCGGGGCTCGAGCCCGGCTTCTCGCAGCAGGGCGGCGACGAGGTCGGCTCGAGCTTCTTCGGCAAAGGTCGGCGCGGGCGTTTCGCAGACGCGGCGCAGCAGCGCCAAAAGCGAATCCAGGTCGGCTGAGGTGTCCGGTCGAACGGGCGGCGTCATGGTTTTGAGGATACCCCAAGCCAGGCGGTCTTACGAGCTTTCCGCCAGTGAGGCGATGCCCTCGCGCAGCGCGTACAGGGCGGCCTGGGTGCGGTTGTTGAGCCGCAGTTTGGAAAAGATTTCCGACAAACGGTTGCGCACGGTTTTCTCGCTGACGTTCAAAGCCTCGGCGATTTGCATGTTCGAGGCGCCCTGGGCGAGCAGCCGCAAAATATCGACCTCGCGCTCGGTGAGTTCGCTCAGGCGGTGCTCCGGGTGTTCGGGCACGGCCTCTTTCACCTTTTTGAACTCGCTCAAGATAGAGGCGGCCATTTCGGCGTTGAGCAGCGTCTCGCCCTCGGCGACGCGGTGAATGGCGTCGATAAGGTCGTTGGCGTCGGCGTCTTTGAGCAGGTAACCGCGAGCGCCCACCTTGATGGCCTCGAACACGTAAGTGTCTTGGCGGTACATCGTCAGGATGATAACTTTGGTCCCCGGTTGCTCGGCGAGAATCGCCTTGGTCGCGGCGACGCCGTCCAAGTCCGGCATCTGGATGTCCATGAGCACCACGTCGGGCCGCGTTTGCAGGGCGTAGCGCACCGCTTCGCGCCCGGTCGCCGCCTCGCCGATAATCCTGAACGCCTCTTCGGTTTCCAGGATGCTCTTTAAGCCTTGGCGAAACAGCGCGTGGTCGTCACAGAGCAGAATGCGCGTCATGGTTTTATGCTAGCCCGCGGGCGGGCGTGTTACCGTAGGCAGGAACTATAGCCTGCTCAGGCTAAGGAACGGCAAACGAGGAGCAGTGTGGCCCATCCCAAGAACGAACTCATCGAGCGCGCCCAGCGCGCCCAGCTCGGCAAACCTAAGTACAAAACCAAAAACGTCGGCCCCGAGCACGACGCCCTGTTCGTGTCCGAAGTGTTTTTAGACGGCGAACTTGTCGGCCGCGGCGAGGGCAAGCAAAAACGTGACGCCGAGCGCCAGGCGGCCCAGGCAGGTTTGGCGTACCTGAACAACCAAGGCGAGCAGGACGTGCCGGAGGTTTCGGCAGACGAGCCGACGAACGAGCCGGCACTTGCCGACACCGCCGAGCTGCCCTTCGACGGTCCCTGGCCGCTGTTTCCCGAACTTCTCGCCACAAGTTTGCAGATAGCCAACAGCCGCGTGAACAGCCGCGCGGCAGGTCACAGCGCCGTCGAAGAGGTGCGCAACCTGGCCCTGGAGCTTTACAAGGGCGTGCTCGAGTCCTTGGGCGAAGTCGTCGAGGTGGACGAGGACTAGCTCATGTTCGCCGTGGAGCCCCGCACCTACACCCTGAAAAACGGCGCGTCGCTCGTCGTCCGCGAAGCTGAACCCACGGACGCAAAAAAGTTACTGGACTTCATCAACCGTGTTGCCGGTGAAACGGACTACCTGGGCTTCGGCGCGGGTGAGTTTGAACTCACGGAAGCTGAAGAAGCCGAGTTTTTAGAAAGTTGCCAAGCTGCCGACAATCAAATCTACCTGGTGGCTCTGGTTGAGGACGAGCTTGTTGGTACGCTGCACTTCGCAGGCGGCGGGCGTCCGAGGGTGCGGCACGTCGGCGAGTTTGGGATGTCGGTGAGCAAAGCGTACTGGGGGCAAGGCGTCGGCTCGCTGCTCCTGGACACGCTGCTCGAGTGGGCGCGGCAAACCGACATCGTAAAAAAAATCAACTTGCGCGTTCGGAGCGACAACGGGCGTGCCGTGGCGCTTTACGAGCGCAAAGGCTTTGTTGTGGAGGGCAGACTTACCAAAGAAATGTTTGTCGACGGGCGCTACCACGACCTTTTGGCGATGGGGCGCGGCGTTTAGGGCGCTCAAGGTGTGCCGGACTCGAGCACGTCCCCACTCTCGATGTCTACCAGGGCGGTGAACAAACTCCGGCCCTCACCGGCGAACTCGACCGTCCAGCGCCCACCTTCTTGGGGTTCGGCGTAGGCACGCCAGTCGTCGACGCCGTCCAGGGCCGCGCCGATGCCCTCGGCTTGCCAGGCAATCTCGACGGCGCGGTCGCGCTCGACGCGGCGCGCTTCTTCCTCGTCGAAGGCGTTCGGGTCGTAGATGTCCTCGACGTAAAACCGCTCGCCGTCCCGGCTCAGGACGACCGTGTAGTCGTCTATTTCGCGCCAGAACTCGACCCACCAGCTCTGGTCGTAAGCGTCGTAACGCACTTCAAAGTCCCACCAGTCGGGGTCGACGAGGAGGGCCTGCAGTTCGGCGTCGTTAAAGACGAGTGTTTCTATTTTTTCGCGCAACCTCTTGAACGCTGCCTCGGACAGCTCGACGGGAAAGCGGGTGTCGAAGACCTCCAACGTGTCGACGTTGATGTGCGCGTAGGCCAACCACTCGTCGCCCCGGTAAAAGTCCACGTGCCAGTCGGTCGCGCTGTCGGCGTAGGCCTCGGCGCGCCAGTCGGGATGCTCCTCCAAAAAGGCGGCGACCTCGTCGTTTTGAACGATGAGTTGTACGGCGTTTCGCGCCCCCGGCTCGAGCGCGCGAAACGCGTCCGAGTCTAAAAACGTCTGCGCGAAGCTCAGGGTACCTACCAAAAGCAGCAGGGCGGACAAGCAAACTTTCAGCGTGACGGGTCTCATCTCAACCGTTTCTTTGGGCGGCGAAGTCTCGAGCCGCGAAGTCTCGAGCCCGCACCAAGCCCAGCGGCGTGACCGTGTGGCCGGGGAAAACGTCGGCCAGGGCCGGGTTGCCGAGCCGGCCCGCGACGACCTCGGCGAGCACGTCGCGGTAGTCGGTGGTGATTCTCAAATCGCCGTCGACCAAACTTTCCGGCGTCAAGCCGGGCCAGTCGCCGAACACTTGCCCGCCCAGCGTGCCGCCGCCGAGCAGAAACATCACGTTGCCGTGTCCGTGGTCGGTGCCCGCCGAGGCGTTTTCCTGCACCCGGCGGCCGAACTCGCTCATGGTCACGACGGTGACGTTGTTCATGCGCTCGCCCAAATCGGTGTAAAACGCGTGAAGGCCTTGTGCGAGTTCCGTAAGCAGCGCGTTGAGGGTGCCGTCCAGCGTGCCCTGGCCTTCGTGCGTGTCCCAGCCGCCCAAGTCCACGCAGGCGACCTCGAGCCCGACCTCGGCCTTGACGAGTTGCGCGACCTGTTTGAGGCCCAGCCCGAACTCGCCCTCGGGGTAATGCGTACCCGCGGCGGGCTGATAACGTTCCGCGTCCAGGTCCTGCAACATCTCAACGGTTTCGAACACCAGCCCCGCCTGCGTGTCGAGCAGGGTTTGGGGCGCGTCCAAGCTGTAGAGCGATGAGAGCGAGGCCTGCAACCTTTGCAACTCACTTTCGCGGCCACGAAAGTGAAAGTCCGCAATGGACTTTATCGCCAGCGGCGTCACCGGGCCGCGCAACGACTCGGCGACCATCGCCCCCATGCCGACCGCGCGGAAGGGCGAGTCGTTGTGCCAGGCGGCGCTGTGCAGGTGTCGTCCCAACCAGCCGCTGCCTGCGCCTTTGTCGCCGGGACGGCCCGTTTCCATAAAGCGCATCGCGTCGAAGTGGCTGCGCGTGCTGTCCGTCAAGCCGGTCGCGTGGACAATCCCGAAGGTGCCGTCGTCGTACAGCTCTTTTAAGGGGGCCAGCGCCGGGTGCAGCGCGAAGCGGCCGTCTAAGTCGAGGCCGCCCCGCCCCGGCTCGGGCGTCGCCAGGGTGGGCCGGGCGTCGAAAAAGTGTGCGCCCTCGGCGTAGGGCGCGACCGCGCTCAGGCCGTCCATGCCGCCGCGCAAAAACACGTTGACGAGCACGTCGCCGGGGGCTTTCTGGGCGCTGGAGGCGAACGCCAACTGCGGCATCCAACTCGGAAACAGGGCGCGGCTCGCCCCCACCACCCCGAGGGCGGCGGCGGACTTTACTGCGGACTTCAAAAAGGTGCGGCGGTCAAACACGCGGGTTCTCCTTCCTTTTCTAAAACTGAGACCGTCAAACCGGTACCACCGAGTTCAGGCCGTTTGAGTCGACGCTGCTAAGACTGACGGCACCGAACCGACATCTTTCAGCGGCGCTGAAATTAGCGCTACCGAAACTAGCGCCACTGAAACTGCGGCGAGGCCAGCATGAGTCCGTACAAGCTGCCGAGCTTGCGGCCCAACAGCTGCGGCGTCACCGGCTCGGCAGCGCCCGCCCCGTCCGAGGCGTAGTGGACGAAGGGCTCGAGCGCCTCCTCCGGCAGCCTAGCGCCGAACACCTGGTGGCTCACCGCCGCCACCAACGCACCGACCGTTTCGACCTCGGGCGTGCGTTCCGTCAGCCGGGTGCTCAGCCCGTAGCCCTGGTCTGCGTCGCTCAGCGCCCCGTGCGTGAGGCGCATGGCGGTGTTCCAGCGGGTCAACAGGCCGTTCGCCGACAGCCAAGCTCTAGCCACGTCGGGGTAACCGTCGGGCGGGTGCCAGCCGTAGGGCGTCTGGCCGAGCGCCTCCAGCAACTCTTCCAGCAGCCACCAATCGCGCACCCGCGTGCCCGAAGCGCGCAACGCGCCCACAAAAAAGTCGAGCGGGCGGCGCAACTTCTGACCCGCCGAGGCTTTGAACTCTTCCGACAAAAAGAGCGCGCGCAAAACCGGCTTTATCTCGCCCCCGGTCGCCGCCCAAACGTCGGCGAGTCTGTCGACCAACGACGCGGGCGGCGTGTCGCTGACAAAGCGGACGCACAGCTTGCCGCACACGAAGCGCGCCGTGGCCCTATGGTCGGCGAGGATGCCCAGCACGTGCAGGCCGTCTTCTAAGCCCCGCCCGGCTGGCAAATCGTGGCCGAGCACCTTTTTGGCGTCGGTGTCGTGCTCGGAATCGTCGAAGTAAAAACCCGTCTCGGTGCGGTCGTGTATCGTCCAGCCGGTGAAAGCCCGCGCCGTCGCCTTGACGTCTTGCTCGCTGTAGCCGCCGTCCACGCCCAGGGTGTGCAGCTCGAGCAGTTCGCGCGCGTAGTTCTCGTTGGGCCGCTCTTTGACGTTGACGTAGTTGTCGAGGTAATAGAGCATCGCTGGGCTTTTGGCGGTCGCGGCCAGCAGGTCGCGAAACCGCCCCAGCGCGTGACGGCGCACGCCTTGCTGAAAACCCACTAAGTTGAGGGTGTTGTCGAAGTCGCTCGGCACGTTGAAGTGGTCCGACCAGAACTCCACCATGCGTTCCAGCAGTTGCCGCTCGCTGTAGACGGCCCGCTCGAGCATCCCCCGCACCAAGGCCCGGCGGGCGCGCCCCTGCGCGTTTTGCAAACTGTAAAGGGTGCGCCGGTTCATGCCGAGGATGGGGAACTCGGCGAGACGCGCGTCCATGTCGCGGTCGTCGAGGCGTTCAAAGTGCAGTTGTTCGTCCAAAAACGCTTCGGCACCGAGGTCGCGCAGGCGTTTTAGTTCGCCGGGCCGGGGTCCCCAGGTAAGGCGGTTGAGCAGGTGCAACTCGGCGTCTAGGGGTACGGTCGGGGGTATGGCCTCGGTCTGGGCAAAGCTCGCGCCCACGCCGAGCAGCGCGGCGGCCCCGCCTAAAAATTCGCGTCTCGAGGTCATGTTTTACGCGCCGCAGCCTCACACATCACAGCCTCACACATCACAGCCTCATACATCGCGGTCTCACGCTCTTTGCTGTCGTGCGTCACGGGGTCGCGTCGCTCCTCTCCCAGACGTCTTGCTGCACCTTTTGTTATACCTTGGTCGCTCGAGCCCCAGTTTAGGGCCTGGCAACTTGCCGGCGGGTAAGAGAAGCGTGAGTGAGCAAAAACGCACCGGAGACCGGAGCTGTAAAAATCCGCGGTGTTTCGTGGCGGTTGTCTCTTAATAAGTTAACAAAAACTTAGCCGAAGGTTTGGGAGACACCGGCGACGCTTAGTTGAACCGTCCGGGCGTCCACAACGCTTTTAGGAGCCGAGACACCATGAACTTCTTTATCCTTTCAAGCCGCTGAACGACGCCCCTTCGACAAAGTAGCGCTGAAACACGACAAACAGAACAAGTATGGGAACCATCGACAAAAACGCGCCCGCCAAGATAAGCCCCCAGTCGCCCGCCGCGCCGTAAGCCTCGCGGAAGGTGAGCAGGCCGATGGGCAACGTGTACGAGCCCCGGCTGGTCATGGTGACGAGCGGCCAGAAAAAGTCGTTCCAGTTCGCTTGAAACGTCAAAATGGTCAGTGCGCCCAGCGCGGGCGTTGCCAGCGGAAAAACGATGCGAAAAAAGATTTGCCAGGGGTTGGCCCCGTCGATGCGGGCCGCTTCTTCGACAGAGGGCGGGACGGACTCGAAAAACTGCTTCATGATAAACACCGAGCTGGCCGCGACGAGCGCCGTCGCTCCGGCCCCGCCGATGATGAGCCCGGGCAAGGTGTTGAGCAAGGTGCTCATCCCGAACAGCTTGCCGAGCCCGAAAATACCGTCCCGCAAGACGAGGTAGTTCGAAATGAAGGTGACTTGCGCGGGCACCATCTGGCTGAACAGCACCAGCAAAAAAAGGGCGGCGCGACCCGGAAACTGCAGCCGGGCGAGCGCGTAACCCGCCAGCGAAGCGAAAACGACCGCCGCGACGACCCGTGCGCCCGCGTAGACGAACGAGTTGACAGTCCAACGCCAAAAAAGACTGCCGCCCTGCCGGTCCGTCGTGTTGCGAAACACGCGCACGTAGTTCTTAAAGGCGTAACCCACGAAACCGGGGCTGAGGTTGTCCCACGAGGCTACGCGCCCACGCCGTTCGATGCGGTCGGGCGGCAGTGTTGAACGCAACACGCGCGCGCCTGAGCGCCAAGCGTCGCCGCTCAGGGTCAGGTCGAGCGGCACCTCTTGCACCCGCGGGCCTGCGCCGTCGTGTTGCAACGTAAACGTGTAAGTCACGGCCTCACCCGGTTCACCCGCAAGCTCGAGCGGTTCGCGCCCCGTTTCCCGAACGACCACGCTCGTGTAGCTAGCGGCGAGGGGCCGCGGCGGGGGCGACACCAGCCGGGCGCTGGCCCGGCGCGCGGGTACGCTCACCTCGGGCGGCTCTACGCCGACGCCCTGGGGAACGAAGTAAACGACCTCGAACGCGAGGCTCGAGCCCGTGCCGAACCCGCCCAGCCAAGGGTTGCCGCCGCCCTGGACCCCCAGCCGCGCCGCCGTGAGCCAGTTGCCGGGGCTGAGTTGCGGCGGCCTAAAGCTGAACGGCCACTCGAGCGGGTTGTTCTTGACGCTCGCGGCAAAGGCGACGTAAAACAGACCCAGCACGAAAGTGCCCAACACGAGCAAAACGCCGTAGGCCCAGGCTACCCGCGCCCAGCGCCGCCGCGCGAGCCAACGCTTGTCCGCCGCCTCTTCGGGGGGTGAGGCCCGGACCGTCACGCGTGTCCCCGGTCGCTTATCCCGAAACGCCGCTGCAGCAGTACGATAAAAAGCGTCAGCGCCGCCAACACGAGGGCGGCGGCCGAACTCAGGCCGATGCGGCTCTGTCCGCCTTCGGGAAACGCGCTCAAAAAAACGTAGTAAGCGAGGGAGATGCGCGACTCGAGCGGCGCGGCGCTGCCGAACAGGGCGACCTGGTCGAACAGTTGCAGCGTGCCGATAAGGGAGAGCGTGACGACCAAAAAAGTAATCGGTCTGAGCAGCGGCACCGTCACCCGAAAAAACTGCTGCAACGGCGTCGCGCCGTCGATGGCGGCCGCTTCGTAGAGCGTGTCGGGCACATCTTGCAAACCCGCCAAAAAAAGCAGCATAAAGGTGGGAATGGTCGTAAAAATGTTTTGCATGATGATGGCCCACAGCGGCACCGGCAAACCCAAAAAGGTCTGCGAGGTGTTGAGCCAGACCTGTTCGAAAACAACTTCTCGGGGGCTCAGCACGCCCAAAAAGCCGAGCGCGAAGGTCAGCGCGCCTGCACCCAAAACGGCCAAACTGAGCAGCGCCGGGTCGAGTGCCGCGGCGGGCAAGCCGCGCCGCCGCTCGAGCACCACCTGCGCCGCTTGTAACAACAAAACGAGCGCCACAAAGCTGAGCAGGTAAGGGCTGTAACGAAGGGTCCAGGTAACGGCGAAGTTGACAAAACCGGCTCGCTGGTAAAGCCACAAAAATACGAGGGTGACGGCTGCGGAAGACAAAACGCTCGGCACATAAAACAGAGTCCTGAAAACGGTGATGCCGCGCAACCGCTGGTTGAGCAGGGTCGCCAAGACAAGTGCCAAAAAGGTCTGTACCGAGGTGACGATAAACGCGTAAGCGACGGTGTTTTTGAGCGCGACCAAAAACAAGGGCTCGGTCACCAGCGCGACGTAGTTGCGGAGCCCCACCCAGCGCGGCGCGGTGAACAAGTCGTAGTCGGTAAAGCTGAAGTAAACGGTCCTGAACAGCGCGTAGGCAAAAAAAACGCCGATGGAAAACAAAAACACGGCCAAAAACCCCAGCGCGTAACCCCCTTCGGCCCGACGTAGCTTGTTCATGCGCCTCTCCTACTTGGGGGCTCGAGAGCTTAGCTCTCGAGCCCCCGCACCCTTACTGCGAGTGTCCCGTCAAAGCGTCGAACTTGGTTTGCGCCTCGGCCAGCGCCTCGTCGACGGTTTGTTCGCCCAACAACACTTTGTTGATGGCGCTGTCGACGATTTCTTGCCAGCGCGGCCCGTAAGTGCCGAACTTGTAAGGCAAAACGTTCTCCATCTGCGCGGCTTCCAGCGACGTCCTAGCGAGTTCCGCGGCAGGGGTGTCGGCTTGAAAGTAAGGGTCGTCCTGCAACGCCTTGCGGCTCGGCAGGCTCGTACCGGCCGACAAGTTGATGCGCTGCGCCTCGGGGCTGAGCAGCGCCTCCATCACTTTTATAGCCGCTTCTTGGTCTGCGGTAGATTTGTTCAGGGCCCAGGCGTTGGTGAAGATGTAGTTGCCGCGCTCGCCCGTCACGGGGTCTTTGGGCAGCAGGGTCGTGCCGTAAACCAAGTTGGGCGCCTGGTCGTTCAAAAAGCCGGCAATCCACAATCCTTCGATGGCGACGGCGACCTGGTCGTTCGCGAAACAGCCGCCAGTCCAACCCGGACTGCCGACGACGTCTTGGGTGATGCCCGCACCGTTCTCGACCAGACCTGTGTAAAACTCGAAGGCGCGGCGAAAATTATCGTCCAGTACGGTGCGTCCCTCGTCGTCGAAGGGCCGCCAACCGGTCGAGAAAGCGAACGCCCCGAGCCGGGCGAAGTCCGGCACGACGCACAGCCCGTAGGTGTCGTCGAGAGCGGACTGAACGGCGGCGAGCTTCTCCTGAAAAGTCTCCCAAGTGTCGTCCGCGTTCGGGTAGTCGACGCCCGCCTGGTCGAAAATGTCTTTGTTGTACTCCACGACCAGGTTGTTAAAGTCTTTAGGCAGCCCGTACAGTTCTCCGCCGACCAGGTAAGCGTCTTTGATGGTGTCGATAAAGGCGTCTTCGTATCCTGCGGGCAGCTTGTCGCCGACAGGGTCGATAGCGCCCGTGTCGATGACGCCGTTCGACCAGTAGATGTCGATGTAAAACAGGTCGGGCGCGGTGCCCGCCGAAAGCGCGTTGGTGATGTACTGGTTGAAGTCGCCGGGAATGGGCTCGTAAACGATGTCGATGTTTTCGCCCTCGAGCATGGGGCGAACCGCCTCGTCCAACACCTGGTTGACCTGCGAAGCGTCGCCGTCGAAACCGGCGATGCGGATTTGGGTTTGCGCCTGAGCAAAACCCAACAAGGCGCTGAACGTAAGAAGCAGGGCGAGTTTTTTCAAGGTGTCCTCCAGGTTGAAATAGACGAGGTGAAACAGACAGGGCGAAAAGGGTGGGGTGAATTGGACGCGGTGAGTTGGACGCGGTAAATTGAACGGGGTGAAAAAGGACCAGAAAACGAGCGGGTACAGCTTGGGCTACCCCTGATTCGGGTTGCCGTCCTCACCTCCTTCTGGCGGTCGTGCCGCGCACGACGAGTTGGACGGGCAGCTTGACGTGGCGGGGCGGTTTGCGCTCGAGGGCTTCTTTGATGAGGTCGACGGTCGTGGTGACGAAGGTCGCGATGTCTTGCCGAACGGTCGTAAACGTTTCGCCGATTTCGGGCAGGTCGTCGTAGCCGACCACCGAAACGTCGTCGGGCACCCTCAAACCCGCCTCTTCCACCGCGGCGATGGCGCCCTCGGCCATTTCGTCCGACAGGGCGAACACGGCGCTGAAGGCGGGGCCGTGTGCGAGCGCCCGGCTCACGCCTATAAACGCTCCCAAGGTCGTAAACTCGCCTTGCACCACCCGCTCGGACCCGTACGGAACGCCCGCCGCGGCGAGCGCGTCCGCAAAGCCTCGCTCGCGCTCGAACGCGGCTTGCCCGAGCGTCGTGAAGTGGGCCGTGCGCGCCCGCCCCGAGCCGCCCGTGACGACCAAGACCTCTTTGTGGTTCAGCCTGAGCAGGTGTTCAGCCGCCTGACGCCCCCCGTCGTAGTCGTCCGACGCGACGCTGTGGCTGTTGCCCACGTCGCCCAAAACGACGAAGGGAACGCCTCGCCCGAGCAGGTGAGCCACCCGCGGGTCGTCGTCGAGCAACCCCGTCAAAACCATCACGTCGGGGGTTTCTGCGGGCATCCCGTCGGCTCCGGTCGGAATGTCCGCGAAACGAAGACCCTGCTGGTAGAGTTCGCCGAAAAGCTGTTCGCGAAACACGGTGGCGAACGGCGTCAGGCGACGGTTGCCCTGGGAGGTGTTCAGTCCGACGTGCGTCACTTGCCGAAGCCCCAGTTCGCGCGCGGTCAGGTTCGGGATGTAGTTGAGCTTCTGGATGGTCTCGAGCACCGCCGCCTTGGTCCGCGTCTTGACGCCGGGACGGTTGTTGAGCACCCGGCTCACCGTCGACGCGGAAACACCCGCCGCCGCCGCGACCGCGTGGATGGTTTGTTTGTTTGCCGGCGCTTCAGCCATCACGGCGTCCCTTCTGGAAAGTGCGGCTGGTCTCAACTTACTTTGAAACCGCTTTCAAAATGTTGGTAAGCAAAATATAAGCCAAGGCCTCGGGCCTTGTCAATAGCGGTCAGGTCTGGAGGGATATGGTCCTCTACGTGATGATGTGCCAGGGTACTGGACAATGTTATCTTGGTGTGTGGAAGAGGGTAGGGTGGACACTCCCACCGATAAGCAACTTTTGAAACCGCTTTCTATATTCGAATTCACTTCGACGGAGGCTCAAATGACTTTTAGAACTGACCGCGTTCCTTTCAGCCTGTTTGGGTCTTATTTGTCGCTTTCCGCGCTCAAACAAGGCTCTGTCCCGCCGACCGACCCCGCAGCTCTCTACTTGCGGACGCACCGGGGCGGCGGCCGCTCGGTGCTGCAGCTGGAAGTCATGCAGGGCACCAACCCCGTCAAGCTCGAGCCGCGAGCGAGTCCAAACCTGTTGCGTTTGGAAAACGAGCAAGGCTTTGTGGAGGTTTGCTTTGCGGGCGTGAGTACCCTGAGGTTGCGCGGCCGGGGCCTGGGTTTACGATTTGTTCCCCTGTTTCCCACGGTTCTCTACAGCGCCGCGGCAGACACCTTTACCCTGAATATTTTGGCGGCCAGGGAGCAGTACCGCGTGGCCGCCCTTAGCGGTGAACTGAGCGCTCGAGGTTTTTACGGCGAAAAAGGTGACAAAAACATAGCAGTCGGCAGCGCTGGAGACGACAAAAACACGGGCGACGTGCAAAGGGGCGACGCCGAAGGGAATGGCGTGGAAACTGTTAGCGAACACGCGGTCAGCGTGACCATTGCCGGCGTGAGCGTTGCAGAGGCGTGGGAGGTGTCGCTGCAAGGTTTCGGCAGTACGCCCGGCCCCGAACCGCAGCAGTCTTTTGAAAGCTGTTTGGAGGGTCGGCGCTCGGCTTTTCAGACGTGGCTGGGCGGGTTGCCGGCGGTGCCGGAAAGGTTTGCAGAGGCTCGTGAGCTGGCGGGTTACGTGCTGTACTCGAGCGCCGTCGCACCTTCTGGTTTGTTCAAGCGCCCGGCGCTGCTCATGTCTAAAAATTGGATGGACTACGTGTGGAGTTGGGACCACTGTTTCAACGCGCTCGCGCTCGCGCCCGGTCACCCTGGCCTCGCCTGGGACCAGTTGCTGCTCATGGCCGACCAACAAGACGAGCACGGCGCTTACCCCGACGCCTACAACAGCGACCACGCCGTCTACAACTTCGCCAAACCTCCCGTTCACGGCTGGGCCACGCTGGAACTGTTGAAACGAAGTCCCGCGCCCGTCCCAGACGAGACGCTTCGGGCGATTTACACGTCGTTGGCCCGCTGGACGGCCTGGTGGCTGGACCACCGCGTTTTGCCCGGCGAGCAGCTTCCCTTTTACCTGCACGGCAACGACAGCGGCTGGGACAACAGCACCGTGTTCGACCGCGGCGTGCCGCTCATGACGCCGGACTTGAGCGCTTACCTCGTTTTGCAACTCGAAGCGCTCGGCCGTTTGGCGCGCGTCTTAAACGACCCCGCCGAGGCCGACTGGGTTTTCAGGGCGAATCATCTTATGGAGCGTCTGCTCGCCGAGCTGTGGCAAGAAGACCGCTTTGTCGCGAAACACGCGGGCGGTGAGCGGGTCGGTTCGCAGAGCCTACTCCTGAACATGCCCGTCGTTTTGGGACGGCGCTTGCCCGAGAGCGTTCGCGCCGCGCTGAAAGACAACATCATGCGTTTCGAGACGGCGCACGGCCTGGCGACCGAAGTGCCGCAGAGTGGCGAGTACCGGCCCGACGGGTACTGGCGCGGCCCCATGTGGGCACCCGCGACCTACCTCGTTTGTAAGGGCCTCGAGCAGGGCGGTTTTGCAGAACCGGCAAACCGTATCGCTGAAAAGTTTTGCGCCACTTGCGCCGCGAGCGGTTTCGCCGAGAACTTCGACGCCCTGTCCGGCGCGGGTCTGCGCGACCGCGCCTACACCTGGACGGCGAGCGTGTTTTTGCTGCTGGGGTCGGGTTTGACCGACTAGGGTTCGTCCGAATAGGCGCGCTCGCAAAAAGCGCTTACTTGTGTACCCGCACAACCCTCTCCTCGAGCCGCGCCGTCTCGGCCGCGAACGCCATAAGGTGAGACTCGAGGCTTTCGGCGGGACCTGACAAAAGCGTGTTGCCGTTGCCCGTCCTGACGGCCTCGACAAACGCGTCGACGAGCCCTTCGTCCCCGCCGCCGTGGCCCTCGACGATGCTGAGGGGGTCGACGTGCGCGTGGGTGTCGACGAACACCGTCTGCTCGCTCAAAAAGTCCGTCACCGCGAGGGTTCGACCGTCACCGTAAATTTCTCCCCTGGTGCCGAACAGGTGTGTCGACCGGGGACGGGGCACGTTGAAAGCGGTCATCGTCAGGGCCGCCGTCTTGCCGCTGGCAAAGACCATGTTGACGACTTGGTGGTCGACGACGTTGTTGTCGCACTCGTAAACGCAGCGACCGTAGGGGCCGGCGAGCGCGCGGCGCACGCCGGCCTCGGTCAAGTCGAGCGTGACGGCGCTGAGCGGCATTCCGGTTTTGCCCGCTCGCAAAAGCCCCGAGTAAAAGCGCTCGGCGGAATAGGGACAGTCGGGCTCGTAGGCGCACTCCGTGCAGCGTACGGCCTCGCCTGCGGCCGTGGGTTTGTGCTCTTTTTTGAAGTGGTAGAGGTTTCCGAACGAGGACACCTTGCTGCAGGGCTCGGCCATGACGTAGCGAATCCAGTCGAGGTCGTGGCAGGCTTTAGCCAACAGCATAAACGAAGACGTTTCGGCGTTTCGCCAGTTCCCGCGCACGTAAGAGTGAGCCTGGTGCCAGTAGCCTACCGGCTCGAGCCGCTGCAGGGACACCAGCTCACCGACCGCCCCTTCTGCGAGCAACTTTTTTAGGGTTGCCGTGTAAGGCGTGTAACGCAGAACGTGGCCCACGGCCATCAGCACTCCCGCTCGCTCTACGGCGCCGACGATGTCACGGCATTCCTGCTCGGTCGGGGCCATCGGTTTCTCGAGCAACAGGTGGTAGCCCTTGTCGACCAAGTTGATAGCTGGCTGGGCGTGCTCGGCGTCCGGCAGGGCAACCGCAACTGCGTCGGCCAGGCGTTCCCGACTTGCCAACTTGCGCCAGCTGGTAAACGTTTCGGCTTCGGGATGGTGTTTGGCAAGCCTTGCCAGGGCGTCCGGTCTGGGTTCGGCTATCGCGACGACTTTCAACTTGTCGGGATGACGAAGCGCGTAGTCGGCGTAGACGGTTCCCCGGTTGCCCGCTCCGAGAATTGCTAGGGTTACCATTTTTTCCTCTCTAAATAACCTTTTCTCATTTGTTTCTTATTATTTATAGCTAGCTATTGACAGGCACTATAAAGGTAGTTTATGGTTTGTGCAAGTTACAAAAACGTTTTCGCTTTTTGGTTGTCTGCCGGTGAACACTCAAGCGTGACCACGACGAGAGTTTTTGAGAGGTGGTGAACTTTTCACAAGTCGGCTGCTAAACCGCCGGTTTCAACCGGCGAACACGCCACGCAACTTGGCATCACGCAACTTGGCATCACGCAACCTGGAGGAACGATGAAAAAGTCGGGTTTGGTTTTAAGTTTAACGCTTGCAGCGCTTTTCAGCTTCGTCTCGGCGCAGACGACGGTGCGCTTGGCCGGATTCGACGGGGACGCCAACAGCATGGCCGCCCTGCTCGACGCCGTCGTCAACCCCGCCCTGGCCGACGACGGCGTCGTCGCCGTGTTCGAGCCGTTGCCGGACTTTCAGCAACAACTCACCAACAGCCTGTCGGCGGGCACGGCCGCCGACCTGTTTTTTGTGGACATTTTGTGGTCCGAAGCCATTTTCGGCACGGGTGCGGTGGCACCTTTGGAAAGCGTGGACACGTCCGCCTACTTGCCCAACTTGGTCGAAGCGTTTACGTTCGAAGGCACGACGTTCGGGATTCCCAAAGACTTCAACACCTTGGGCGTCGAGTACAACAAAGACATCTTCGACGACGCAGGCGTCGAGTACCCGGACGCCGACGACACTTGGGACGACTTCAAACAAAAACTCGTCGCCGTTCAGTCGGCACTCGACGACACTTACGGCGTGTGCGTCATTCCCGAAATGGCGCGTTTTGGGACTTTCGCGTTCGCGACGGGCTGGGAACCTTTCAACGCGGACGGCCACACCGACCTCGACGCCGACTTTAGACGAGCTTTCGAATTCTACACCGGGCTCGTCGCCGACGGGGCCGGCGTCACCCAAGACGTCGTCGGCAGCCCGGGTTGGGGCGGCGGCTGTTTTGCGACCGACCAGGTTGCGGTGACCGTTGAGGGCAGTTGGCTGGCCGGCTTTTTGCGCGACCAAGCCCCCAACTTAGTGTACGGCACGACCCTTATACCCAAAGACCCCGTCACGGGCGAGCGCGGCAACTTTATTTACACCGTGTCTTGGAGCGTCAACAAAAATGCAGACCAAGAGGCGGCCCTCAAGGTGCTGAAGGCGCTTACCAGTGAAGAGGCGCAGCAGTACGTGCTCGAGCAGGGCTTAGCCATCCCGAGCATTGCGGCCTTGGGCGACAACCCCTACTTTGCGGCCGACGACAAAGAGGCCGAAATCAAACGGGTCATTTTTGAGGGTGCCAGCGACGGCAACGTGTTGCCTTACAAGTTTGGAAGCTATGGCGGTGACTGGGAAGCAATCGTCAACGACGCCCTCAGCGCGGTGTTGCTCGGTGAGCGCTCGGTCGACGAGGCGTTGGCGGAGGCGCAAGTAAGGCTGGACAGCCTGACCGGCAGGTAAGTTGGGTCGGGGCGGTTGGCCCGGGGTCGACCGCCCCCCGACGGAGGTCTGATGAAACGCAGTTGGCGCGACGCCTACCACGCTTTTTTGTTTCTCGCCCCCTTTTTATTTTCTTTCACGGTCTTTTTTCTTTACGCTTTTTTCAACGCGTTTCGTTACTCGTTTACCAGTTACAACCTGTTCAACACGCCCGCTTGGGTAGCTTTTGCAAACTACGGGCGGGTGCTGGGCGACCCGCTTTTTTTGAAAGCCCTCGTTAACACCCTGTCGTACTCGCTCATCGTGACCGCCCTCCAGGTCTTTTTGGCGTTGCTGCTGGCGACTTTGCTCAACCAACGGTTGCGCGGGATTGCTTTTTTCCGCACGCTTTACTACCTGCCGAGCGTGCTCTCGAGCGCCGCCGTGACCCTCATCTTTTTGTGGCTGTGGCAGCGCAACGGCTTTATCAACGCCAGCTTGTCCTGGCTCAACCGGCATCTCTGGTTTATCGCGGCCTTTTTGCTGTTGCTGGGTTTGTGTCAAGTCACGCTCGTCACAGTCGAGCGGCGCAGGTCCCGGCCGGCGGATTTCGGCGACCCGGCCTTGGGAACCATCGCGCTGCTGTTCGCGGCGGTCGCCGTCGGCGTTTTGACGGTGACGGGGTTTTTAGAGCTTCGCCCCGTGGCCGCCGTCGACCGCGTTTGGTTGAATACAAGAGAAACTTTTTTGGGCCTGCCCGTGCCGCTCTGGGCTATCATGATTCAAAACATCTACACCACCATTCCCGGTTTTATGCTTTTGTTTTTGGCCGGATTGCAAGACGTACCCCGAAGTCTGTTGGAGGCGGCGGCCATAGACGGAGCCACGCGGGCCCAGAGGTTTTGGCGCGTCACCGTGCCCTTGCTGCGCCCCGTCACCTTTTTGGTGGTGACCTTGTCGCTCATCGGGACGCTGCAACTTTTCGACCAAGTCGCTATTTACGGGGCCAACATCCCGCTCGAGTCGCGGGTTACGCTCGCTTATTACGTGTACGACGCGGCTTTTCCGTCCGCCTCGGCGAGCCGCATCGGGGAGGCGTCGGCCGCCGCCATTTTGTTGGGTTTGCTGACCCTGGCCGTCGTTTTTCTGCAGCGCTTTGTGGGTATTCGCGCCGAAAGTAGGGCGTGAACGCGCTTAGCGGACGCGCCCCCCGCGAACTCGCCCGCCGGCGCTGGGCGGCGGCTTGGCTTTACGGCCTGCTGCTGGCGCTCGGCGTCGCTTTTGTGGGTGTTATTTACGTGGGCTTCGTGGCGAGTCTCAAGACCGACCCGCTCGAGCAGCCGTTCAGCCTGAGCACGCCTCAACTGAACCCGACAAACTGGCTTGTCGCGGCGCGTTTGGGGCGCGCGGGTGCCGGCAACCGCTGGTTGGGCGGGTTCGGGCCTGCCGGCGACGTCACCTTTAGGGTCCAGTACTTTGTGCCCGCAGGAGCGTCCGAGCCGCTGCGAGTGAGCGTGCCCAAGCGAAATCCTGGGTCCCGCATCGTGACGTTGCGGCCCCCCGTCTTCGCCGCCGACTTTGCGGAAACTACCGTCACCGAAGTGGTTGGCGAAAACCTCGGGCGTCCCGACCCGGAGACCGCCGCGCGCCTGGGGCCGGGCGTGCTGACTAACTACGACGTCCGGGTGCGGGCGACCGGGTCGGCTCGCTACGCGCAGCGTTTGCCTTTGGACATCGAGACGCCGCGCGGTTACGTGTTGACGCAGTCCACGCTCCCGCCCGACCGGATAGAAAGGCGGGGGCGCGTCGCGTCGTGGGACACGCTGACGCCGGGGGTGACCGGCTACGTCCTCAAAAACTACGTGCGCGCTTTCAGGGAAAGCTACGACGACGCGACCTCTCAAAGTCTGCTCTGGCGCTGGACTCTCAACACGTTCGTGTTCGCCGCGGCGCGCGTGTTGGCGGCATTGCTGTTCGCTTCGATGGCGGGTTACGCCCTGGCCCGGCTGAGGTTTCCGGGTAGGCGTGGGCTGTTCGTCCTGGTTTTGTTCAGCATGACCATCCCCGTTCAGGTCACGTTTATTTCCAACTACCTCGTCTTGCGCGACGGCATTTTCGGGCTGAGCCGCTTGTTCGGCGCGGACACGCTGCTGAACAGCTTGGCCGGTCTCGTTGTCGGCGGCTCCGGCTCGACCGCGCTGGTGGGGGCCAGCGCGGTGTTCATCATGAAGCAGTTCTTCGAGTCCGTCCCGAGGGAATTAGAAGAGGCCGCAGAACTCGACGGGGCGGGCGTCTTCACGACGTTTTTCAGGATTATCCTGCCCGTGGCGACGCCCGCGCTGGGCGCGCTCACCATCTTGACTTTTCAAGGTGCCTGGAACGACTTTTTTTGGCCGCTGGTCGTGATGACCTCGCGCGACAACATCACCCTGCCGGTCGGCCTGCTCACCTTCAGCAAGGCTTACGGCCCCGCCGGAGACTGGGGGCTTGTGCTGGCGAGCGCGTTCTTCTCGGTGTTGCCGGTTGTGGTACTCTTCGCTGTCTTTCAGAGGTATTTTATAGAAGGCGTGTCGTTCTCAGGCCTCAAAGGATGACGCAAACCGAGGGGAAACGGCGTTGGCGACGAAACGTTCCGACAAAACCGTCACGATTCAAAACGTTGCCGACCGGGCGGGCGTCTCTATCAGCACGGTGAGCCGCGTCTTAAACGACCGCGCCGGTGTGGGCGAACGCACGCGGCGCGCAGTGCAAAAAACCATCGAAGAGCTGAACTTTCAGCCGGACTTGGCCGCGCGCGAACTGGTCAGCCGCAGAGCCGTCACGGTGGGCTGGAGTGACGCCCGCGACGCTCGCCGCCTCCACTTTTTCGCCACCCTGATGCGCGAACACCTGTTCGCCAAGCTCTACCGCGAGGGTTACCGGGTAGAGGACGTGCCCACGGGCGACGACGGCTTGCCGAGCTACTTGACCGACGTGATGATTCTCGTGACCCCGCATCCCGCCGACCCCCGCTTTACCTACCTGAGTCAAAAAAATGTTCCTTTCGTGGTGTCGGGCGTCACCCCGCAGCAGCGCTCGGCGGGTCCCGACGACTACGACGGCGGCAAACAGGTCGCGCAACACCTCTTGCAACTAGGGCACCAAAACATTTCGGTTTTGGCCGGCAAACGTTCGGCGAACGAAAACTTCCTAACCCCCTCTATGGTCAGCGGCTACATGAACAAGCGCGTGCGCGGTTTTTTGGACACGCTGGAGCGAGCGGGTGTCAAGACCGGGGAGGTGCAAGTGCTGCACTGCGACTACTCGAGCCTGGGCGCCTTTTTGACCCTCAGGCACGCCCTCGAAGCGGGCCTGAGGGTCACCGCCGTGTTCGCGCTTTCGGACGAGATGGCGCTGGGCGCCGTCGCCGCCCTCAACGACAAAGGCTTGAGCGTCCCCGAAGACGTGTCCGTGGTGGGTTTCGACGACATGCCCGAGATAGGCTCGAACCTGACGACGGTCAGACAGGACATCCCGCTGTTCGCCGCTACCTTGGCGGACCTAGCCGGAGAAGCCGTCGCGCTCGAGCGCCCGAGGCAAGTCACCTTGCCCGTGCAACTCGTCGTCAGGGGAACGACTGAACTGGCTAAACACGCGCGGTAGCCTGAGCCGGCCTTACAGGTTTTCAGGGTTTGTCCAGCCGTCAAAAGAATTTCAACCCTGCACGCTGACGTCGACAAACACTTGTGTGGCGGTGTCACCGCACGACCTCATACGGATACCGATACTACAGCTCCCCTTGGAAGAGTTGTTCGCTTTGTCGCTGGTCCGTAGTTCTTCTCACGCTGCTCGCACTTAATTCCGAGGGAATTGAATAGAAAGGGTATCAACTATACACCTGGCAAACCCGGCGAAGGTTTCGGCACACCCGAGCGAACGTGTGCGCAGGGCGTCGGGGTGTGTCGACAGTACCAAAAGCGGTGCAGACGGGTGTTCCAGGCTGTGCCCGGCCTCGTCACCGGCGCGGCGAACGCCGGCCTCGAGCGGGTTTTTCACGTTTGCCGCTGGTAGACTCGTCCCTGGCCGACCCGCTCAGCAACGGCAAAAGCGTCCGCTACGCCGGAACTGTCGGCTTAACTTCCCCCAACCCTAGTTCCGGCTCAGCGGGTCGAGTGCGTCGCGCACGCCGTCGCCGATAAAGTTGAAAGCCAGCGTGGTCAAAAAAATCGCTGCCGCCGGGGCCAGCGCGATGTGTGGCGCGCTGAAGATGTACTGCCGCCCTTCGGAAAGCATCGCGCCCCACTCGGGCACCGACGGAGGCACGCCCAGACCCAAAAAGCCCAGCGCCGCCGCCGGAATGGTCGCCGCGATGGTCAGCGTGCCCTGCACCGCAATCGGCCCGACGATGTTGGGCAGCACGTGCCGACCCATGATGTGCACGTCCCCCGGCCCGAGCGCCCTCGAGGCCTCGACGAACGCTTGTTCGCGCAGGTTCAACACCACGCCGCGCACGAGTCGGATAAAGACAGGCGCAGTGCTCACGCCAATCGCGACCACCACGTTGCGAAAACCCACGCCCAAAATGGCTGCCAGCAAAATAGCGAGCAGGATGCCCGGCACCGCCAGCATGATGTCCACCACGCGCTGCACGACCAGGTCGACCGTGCCGCTGTAGTAACCCGACAGCAAACCCAGCGGCACGCCGATGAGCATACTGACGCCCGTCGCCGCCAGCGCCACGAGCAGCGACAGCCGTGCGCCGAACAGCAGCCTCGAGAACACGTCCCGCCCTAAGTGGTCGGTGCCGAAAGGGTGCGCCGCGCTCGGCGTCTGGAGGGTACGGCTCAGGTCGAAACCGTTGGGCGGGTAGTCGCTGATAAAGGGTGCAAACACCGCCGCCGCCGTGAACAGCAGCAGCATCAGCACACCTAAAAAGGTCGGGGGTTGACGGCGCAACCGCGCCCAGACCCGGCTAGCCATTGTTAGCCACGTTGTTCAGTCATGTTTTTCAACCCTGCGTTCAGCCATAGCGCACTCGGGGGTCCGCCACGGCGTAGCCGAGGTCGACAACGATGTTCAGGCTTACGAACAAGAAAGCGTTGAAAAGGACGAGCGCCTGCACGGTGGGATAGTCGCGCGCGAAAATGGCGTCGCTCATCAACAGGCCGATGCCGGGCCAGCCGAACACGGTCTCGGTCAGGATGGCCGCTCCGCTCAGCAGCGCGCCGAGCTGTAGCCCGATGACAGTCAACACCGGGATGAGCGCGTTTTTCAGCGCGTGGCGAAAGACGATGCGCCGCCCCGAAGCTCCCTTGGCCCGCGCCACCCGGATATAGTCCTGCGATAAAACTTCGACCAGGCTGACCCGGGTCATCCTCGAGAGCAGCGCGATGAAAATAAGGGTCAGCGTGGTTGCGGGCAAGATGATGGCCTGCCAACTGTCCGCCCCCGCCGCCGGGAGCAGGCGCAGCTTGACCGCGAACACGTAAATCAAAAACAGTCCCAGCGCGTAGGACGGCAGCGAAATCCCCAGCAGCGTCGCAAAAGAGATGAACCGGTCCAAAAAACGATTCTGGTAGAGCGCCGCGACGATGCCCAAGCCCACCCCCAACACGGCCGTAAACGCCATCGTGACGACAGCGAGTTGCGCCGTCGCCGGGAACCGCGCCAGAATTTCCTCGAGCACCGGTTCACGGCTGATCATCGAGCGGCCCAGGTCGCCGCGCACCAGGTCGGCGGCGAAGACGCGGTACTGCACCCACAGCGGCTCGTCCAAACCCATCCGCGTGCGCACCGCCGCCACCTCGCTCGGCGCGGCGGTCAACCCGGCGACCAGCCGCGCCGGGTCGCCGGGCAACAACCTCACCAGCAAAAACACCAGCAGCGACACGCCGACGAGGGTGAACACCCCGCCGACGATGCGTTTTAAGAGGTAGTCGGTCATAGAGGCAGTACCGAGTGCCTAGTACCGAGTTCGGTATGCGCTGCCCCTTCTCGGTACTCAGGACTAGGTACTCAGGACTCGGTACTTTACTCCGCCGGTCTCGCGTAGACCGTGTAGAACTTTTCGCCCGGCAAGTAACTCACGCCCGTCAGCCCCGCCCGGTGCGCCAGGACGAAGTCGAGTTCGTGCAAGAAGATGACCGGGGCCGCCGCCCAAATGCGGGTTTGGATGTCGCAGAGCAGCGTCTCGCGCGTGGCGGGGTCGGTCTCGCGCAGGGCGGCGTCGAGCAGCTCGGAAACCTCGTCGTCTACGAAGTAACCCGTGTTGAGTCCGGCGGGCGCGGCCTGCGACGCGTGAAAGCGAAAGTAGAGGTCTAAACTCGCGTCGGGCACGGGCGGCGCGTAGCCCAAAAAGTGCATGTCGAGGGTTTGCGCTTCGGCGGGGACGAACAGTTGGCTGATGTAGGTGCCGTAGTCGCTCGTCGTCGGGGTCGCGGTGACGCCGACCTGCTGCAAGTAGAGCCCGACCGCCTGCGCCACGTCGAAGTCGTTGATAAAGCGCCCGGTGGGGGCCGCAAAGTTGAGCTGCAAATTCTCCGCACCGGCCTCGGCCAACAGTTCGCGCGCCCGGTCGGGGTCGTAGCCGTAAGCGGGTTGCTCGCAGTAGCCGACGTTGTTTTTGTCGGTCACGGAGGTCATGGGTTGCCCGATGCCCGCCAGCAAACTGTCGGCAATCGCTTGGGTGTCCACCGCGTAGTTGAGCGCTTGGCGCACGCGTACGTCGGTCACGCGCGGCGCGGTAAAGGCGATGTAGGTGACGCGCTCGCTCGGCGCGACGACCACCTCGACCTCGGGGTTGGCCTCGAGACTCGGAATGTCGGAGACCGGCGGCGACAAGATTAAGTCCGCCTGGCCCGCCAACAGCAGACTCTCGCGCGTCGCCGCCTCGGGCACGAACACGAACTCGACACCGTCGTGCTGCGTTTTCCGGTGACGAACCCAAGGGCTCACCGTCAACGTCTCAAAACGAAAAGCGTGAATATCGTCACCGAATCGTCACCGAGCCGACCCCGTTCACCCTCGAGCCCCACGGCGCGGTGCAAATCATGGCCGCTCGCACGCCGAACGGGGCGCGGCTCAAGTTTTTCGAGGCGTAGTAGGTGTAGCTTGAACGTTGCCGGCCGGCCCGTCTGCAGAACCGAACAGCTAAAGAGGTATCCGACAAGCTTACAATAGTTCAGTGGAGGCAAAGAACGTGAAGACCATGAAACCCGTAACCGAGGAACAGATTTTAGCCAAGCTTCACGAACTTGAGCCTGCCGCTTGGCCCAAAGTTTTAGCTTATTTGAATACGATTTCGGCTGGTGAGGGAACGCCGAGCCCAATCACCGCGCAAGACCTGCTCGAGTCCGGCTTGGTCGGCCTATGGAAAGACAAAGACATGGGCGACAGTCTTGCTTACGCTCGCAGCTTGAGGAAGCAAGCCAGCCGCCGTTAGGCAACCGCGAGACGAAGATGACTGACGCGCCCGTCTACCAAGCCCTCGCCCTGCAAGTCCGTTGCCACGCGGTCAACGGCCTGACGCCCGAAGAGGCTCGAGCGCGCATGATGGCGAGCGTGAAGCGCGTCGGCACGCAGGTGCGGGGTTCGAAAAATTTTATCGGGCAAGACCTGCGCTTGGTGGTGTTGCCCGAGTATTTTTTGAGCGGCTTTCCCATGCGCGAGGGCGTGGACGAGTGGAAAGCGGCGGCGTGTTTGGACATAGGCGGCCCCGAGTACGACGCCCTTTCGGAAATCGCCCAGGCCAACGACGTGTACCTGGCGGGCAACGTCTACGAACTCGACGCGTACTTTCCCGAGTTGTATTTTCAAACCTGCTTTGTTCTTTCGCCCAGCGGTGACACCGTGCTGCGCTACCACCGCCTTATCAGCATGTTCGCGCCCACGCCCCACGACGTGTGGGACGAGTACCTGGACGTTTACGGCCTTGAAAAGGTGTTTCCCGTCGCCCACACCGAGTTGGGGCGGCTCGCGGCCATCGCCTCCGAAGAGATTTTGTACCCCGAGGTGGCCCGCTGCCTGGCGATGCGCGGGGCGGAGGTGTTTTTGCACTCGAGCAGCGAAGCCTCGAGCCCCCGCCCCATGCCCAAAGAGGTCGCCAAGGTGGCGCGGGCGGTCGAAAACATGGCCTACGTCGTCTCGGCGAACTCGGCGGGCATCGACGGCACCCCCATCCCCGCCGACTCGACCAACGGCAACTCGCAAATCGTCGACCCGTACGGGCACGTCCTCGCCGCAGCCGCGCAGGGCGAGAGCATGGTGGCCTACGCCGAACTCGACTTGGGCGCGCTGCGCCGCTTCCGCCGCCGTCCGGCGATGGGCAACCTGCTCGCGCGGCAGCGCTTCGAACTGTTCGCGGCAAGTTACGCGAACCACAGCTTTTACCCGCCGAACACGCTTGCCGGCGGCCTTCAAGACCGCAAACAGCTCGTGCAGACACAGCTCGAGACGATTCGAAAACTGAGCGACGAAACGATCATTTAGGAGGTGAGACGTGGCGCTTACTGCTGAAGCCATACCCGTCCGCAACCCGCTTACCGGCGAGACGGACACCCACATCACGCCGCCGAGCGTCGCCGAGGTTCAAGCGGAATGTCGGCGGCTCAGGGCGGGGCAGGTCGCCTGGCAGGAGGGCGGGCTCGAAGCTAGGATTGACGTTCTGCAGAAGTGGAAAACCCAGCTAACCACCCACAAGGACGCCCTCGTCGCGGCCGTCACCCACGACACCGGGCGCAGCCGCGAGTCGGCGGTCGAGGTTTACGGACTTATAGGGACTCTGGAGCGCTGGTGTGCCCAAGCACCCGACCTGTTGAAAGATGCGGCACCCTACGCCACCTCCGCGCCCATGCTGAGCGTTCAACAACAACTTGTTCCTTATGGGCTCGTCGGCGTCATCAGTCCCTGGAACTTTCCGCTGCTGCTGTCGCTCATCGACGCCGTACCGGCCCTGCTCGCGGGCAGCGCCGTCGTTGTCAAGCCGAGCGAAATTACGCCGCGCTTCGTCGAACCGCTGCTGGAAACCGTCCGGGCGACGCCCGCGCTGCGGGACGTGCTCACCTACCTGGTCGGCGCGGGCGCGACCGGGGCGGCGCTCGTCGACGAGGTGGACGTGGTCTGTTTTACCGGCGGCGTGGCGACGGGGCGTGTCGTTGCCGAGGCGGCGGCGCGCAACTTCATCCCGGCGTTTTTGGAACTCGGCGGCAAAGACCCGGCCGTCGTCTTGGCGAGCGCCGACGTGGACTACGCGACGTCGGCGGTGCTGTGGGGCGCGACCTCGAACGCGGGCCAGTCGTGCCAGTCTATCGAGCGGGTGTACGTCGCGGCGGAAATTTACGAGGCCTTTGTCGAAAAGATTGCCCAAAAAGCGAACGCTTTGAAGTTCGCCTTCGAGGGCGGCCCGGTTGCGCCGGTGATTTCAGGCCAGCAAATCGCCGTCCTCGAGGCCCACCTGCAAGACGCTTTCGACCGGGGGGCCACGGCCGTGACGGGCGGCAAACTCGTTCGGCACGGGGGCGGTACCTGGTGCCCGCCGACGGTGTTGGTCGACGTCACCCACGACATGAAGGTGATGCGGGAGGAAACTTTCGGGGCGATTATCCCCGTCATGAAGTTTTCGGATACCGACGAGGCGGTGAGCCTGGCGAACGACACGACCTTCGGCTTGAGCGCGGCGGTCATCGCGGGCAGCGAGGCGGAAGCGCTGGCCGTGGGGCGCAGGCTCTGTTCGGGCGCGGTCAGCATCAACGACGCGGCGCTCACCGCGGCGACGCAAGAGGCCGAAAAGCAGTCGTTCAAACTCTCCGGCCTGGGCGGCTCACGCATGGGTCCCGCCTCCATCCGGCGCTTTTTGCGGCAAAAGGCGCTCATCGTCAAGTCCGGGTACGCGCCGAGCCCGTGGTGGTTTGAGGAGTTGAAGGTGATTCATGAGTAAAAGGCCCGTGTTTACGACGATTGAGGAGGTTCTATGACGACCAAGCGAGCGTTCAGCAAGTCCCTGGTTCCCTGGCTGGCTCGGCACGAGGGCGACTGGTACGGCACCTACGTCCACGTCGACGCCGACGGACGAGAGGTCGACAGACACGTGTCCCACCTCATTTCGGTGTTTCCCGAGGACGGTCCCGACTACCACCAGACCAACCGCTACGTTTGGGCGGACGGGCGGGTCGAGGAACACCTGTTTCCCGGCACCTTCGACCCGGCGAGCGGGCGCGTCGTCTTCGACACCGAGCGCATCGACGGCTGGGCTCGAGGGTTGGACGACCGCCACGTGCAACTGCAGTTCACCTACAAGGGCGGCTCCGAGCACTACGTGTACGAGTTCATCCACCTCTCCGACAGCGAGCGCTACCGCACCCGCACCTGGCACTGGTACGACGGCGACGGGCGGCTTTACAAACGCACCCTCATCGCTGAAACCCGCGACGCCGGCCCCGAGCATGACGGCATCTAACGCAACAAAATCGCTGGTCGAAACCCTGCCGCTGCTGGCACGCAACGGGGGCGACTGGTACGGCACCTACCTCCATTTGGACGAGGCCGGCCACGTGCTCGACCGCCACGCCTCGCACCTCAACCCGGTTACGACTGAAGGCTCCAACAGCTACGCGCAGACCAACCGCTACACCTGGGCCGACGGTCGCGAGGTGAGTTATACGTTTACCGGCACCCTCAAAGGCGACCGCGTCGTCTACGACACCGAACGCATCTACGGCGAAGCTTGGGAAGCCGACGCCGACACCCTCATTTTGAAGTTCCGCTACAAAGACGAGCCCCGCAAGTACATCTACGAGTACATCCACCTCTCCGCCGACGACCGGCACCGCACCCGCGTGTGGCACTGGTTCGACGAGCGCGGCGAGGTCTACAAGCGCACGCTAATTAAGGAAACTAGAGCAGTACCGAGTGCCGAGTAGCGAGAAAAGGCGGGTTCGTACCAAACTCGGTACTCGGTACTCAGCACTCGGTACTCAAAAAACTTGGAGACATTTTATGGAAACTGTAACCGCCTACTACGACTACCTCTGTCCCTTCGCACAGCGCGGCATGAAGCTTGCCGAGCAGGTCGCCGAGCCGCTGCAACTCACCTTCGACTGGCGGCACTTCAGCCTGTACCAGGGAAACTACAAGGGTGAGGACGGCTGGAAGGTGTGGGAGGACGCGCTGCAGACCGGCGACAAGGACGGCGGCAAGGGACTGTTGCCGTTTTTAGCGTCGCACGCCGCGCGGGACTTAGGCGACGCTGCGGCGTTCCGGCTCGAGCTGGCGAAAGCCCACCACGAAACGGGCCGACCCTATACCCTGGAAACCGTCCGGTCGGTCGCCGAGGGGGTGGGGCTGGACGCCGACGCGCTCGAGGCCAGGCTCCGCGACCCCGCAACCCGCGCCGCGCTCGCCGCCGAACACGCCGATTCCGCCGCCAACCACGTCACGGGCACGCCGACTTTCCGTTTTGCAACAGGCGACCAGGCTTACTTCCGCGCGGCGGACCTGCCCGCCACCCAGGACGGCGCGGTCAAACTCTTCTCGACCTACCGCACCCTGCTGACCGAGTTCCCGTTCGTGCAAAACGTCAAGCGCTACTACGAAGTGCGCAGGCCGAGTTAGAGGAGTTTTAAGTGGAAGCGTACCGGTTCGAAGGGTTCGGCGACGCGTCGGGTATGGGGAAACGTCCGGCGGTCGTCGTGGTGGACTTTATCAAGGGCTTTACCGACCCGGCGTGTCCGCTGGGGTCGAACCTGGACAAGGAAGTCGGGGCGACAAAGGCTTTGCTCGAGGCCGCCAGGGCGCAAGAGCTGCCCGTCTACTTCACCACGGTCGTTTACGGCGAAGCGGACAAGCGCGCGGGGTATTTTCTCCAGAAAGTTCCCGCCCTGGGCGTGCTTGCTCCGGACAGCCCGTGGGTCGAGGTGGACGAACGCTTGGCGCGCCGGGCGAGCGAGCCTCTATTTATCAAACGTTTTGCCAGCGCCTTTTTCGGGACCGACCTGAACGCCTACCTCGCTTTCGAGCGGGTGGACACGGTCATCGTCACGGGCTGCACCACCTCGGGCTGCGTCCGCGCGACGGCGGTGGACGCGCTACAACACGGCTACCGCCTGGTCGTCCCGGAAGACTGCGTGGGTGACCGCTCGCAAGAAGCGCACGTGGCGAACCTGCGCGACATTCAGACCAAGTACGGAGACGTTTTGCCTTTGGACGAGGTGCTGCAAAGGTTGGAAAAAACAGCGTGAGTTCGGAGTGGTTTCGGCTGTGGACGGCGCGGGTAAGTGAGAGTTTCGATTTTGTTCAGCGTAGCGTCGCCATTCGTGTCAAACCGGCGGCAAGTCCAGAAGCTGTAACCCCGTCCCCGCGTCCGTCGCCCGCGACAAACTTCCCTCGTAACTCAGCATCGTAAACTCGACGGCGAACGCTTTCGCGCTCACGACGTGCCCGCCCCAAAGCTTGACGTCGTCACCCGTCCTCGAGCTTAAACTCAGGTGCAAGTGAACATGCGGGTTATCGTCCAGGGTGCTTATCAGCCCGTGTCCCCCGACGATTTCAAAAGCGCCCGTGAGGGTGAGGGGTTCTAAACGTTCCCCTTTTTTGAAGTCGTAGGCGCTCAAGACGACCTCGCTCAGGCCGCCGAGCATAAAAACGTTCGCCGCACGGACGCCGTGAATCCCGGCCACCTGCACGAAGCTTTCGTGCAGGTCGGCGTCGCCGGTCAGGGTGCCCGCATAAACTATTGTCTTTTCGGAGATTTTTTGGAGTCGGAGCATAGGTGACGAGGGCGAGTTCGTTACTCGCTAGATGACCCCTTTCGTTCGCAAGTCTGTGAGTTCGCCGTCGGAAAGGCCGAGCAACGACCCCAACACTTCATCGGTGTGCTGTCCCAAAAGCGGCGGCGGCGCGTAACCGTCGTCGTTCGTGGCGGACAGCTTGATGGGGTTGCCGGGCATCTTGACGCTGCCCCCCTCGGGGTGTTCGACCTCGACGACCATGTTGCGCGCGACGACTTGCGGGTCGCTCAAGGCCTGCTCGAGGGTGTTCACGGGCGCGCAGGGAATCCGCGCCTTGCGCAGTTTGCTCAGCCAGTGAGCTTGTGTAAGAGTGCGGAAAACCTCGCCCAACTTTTCGTTAATGAGGTCCTGGTTGTGCCAGCGTCCGGGCTGCTCCCGGTTTTCTTCGGTGTCTAAGTCGGGAAGCTCGAGCACGTCCATCAGGTTCGCCCAAAAGTTGTCGGTGATGACCGCGACGATGATGTAGCCGTCGCTGCACGCGAACGTGTTGTAGGGCACGTGGACGAAGTGGGCGTTGCCGAGCTTGTCGGGCACGTTGCCGGACAGGTGGTACATCGTCGCCATGTAGTTCAAGAGGCTGATTTGCGCGTCCAGCATAGAAATATCGACGTGTTGCCCCTGCCCCGTCGTTTCCCTGGCTAAAAGCGCCGCGAGGACGCCGACGACCCCCATCAGTCCGCCGCCCAGGTCGCCTATCGGGATGCCCGAGCGGGTCGGCGGGCCGCCCGGCTGCCCGGTGATGCTCATGCCGCCGCCCACCGCCTGCGTGACCATGTCGAAGGCGGGCTGACGCGTGTCGGGGCCGGTCTCGCCAAAACCCGTAATCGTGTAGGTGACGATGCGCGGGTTGACCTCGGACAGGTGGGCGTGGTCGATGTTGAGGCGCTTCGTGACGCCCGCGCTGAAGTTGTCCAGGACGACGTCCGCGTGTTTGACAAGGTCGTAAAACAGCGCCAGGCCGCGCTCGTCTTTGAGGTTGAGGGTCACGCTTTTTTTGTTGCGGTTCAGCGTCAAAAAGTACGCGCCCATGCCGTGCAGGCTGTTGTCGGGGTCGTCCGCTAACAGGCGGCGGGTGCCCTCGCCCGTGCCGGGCGGCTCAATCTTGAGGGTTTCCGTGCCTAAGTCGGCGAGCATCATCCCGGCGTAGGGGCCGGAGAGCATGTGGGTCAGGTCGAGCAGGACGGTCCCGGCGAGTGGTTTCAAACGGTGACTCCCTAGTGATGGCTCCTTGAATGATATAATGTTATAACATCTAGGCGGATAGTTATACGCGCTCAGCCAAAGGACGCCATGACCCAGATTGACCGCAGTTCTCCGTTGCCCCTCTACTCGCAGCTCAAGGCAATTTTGCTCGAGCGGCTCAGGCAGGAGTGGCAGCCGGGGCAGCTGATACCGGGCGAGAGTGCGCTCGAGAGCGCCTACGGCCTCAGCCGGATTACCGTGCGGCAGGCGCTCGCCGAACTGGTCAACGACGGCTACTTGTACCGCCAGCGCGGCCGCGGTACCTTTGTCAGGCATCAAAAATTCACCCACGACCCGGCGCGGCGCTTGGCGCTGACCGACACTATGCGGCAACAGGGCGTCACGCCGGGCTGGCGCGTGCTGGGCAGCGGTCCCTGCGAGGCGACGGACGGGTTGGCGCACATGCTCGGCATAGGGACGGGCTCGAGCATCTTTATCCTGAAACGCTTGCGCCTGGTCAACGAGGAAGTTATCGGCTACCACGTCGCTTATGTGCCGGGGGCGCAAGCCGAGCACATCGACCCGGAGGCGTTAGACCGGGAAGGGTCGCTGCACTACCTGCGCCACGTGCCCGGCATGGCGGGCAGTAGAGCGCACCGGACCCTGGAGGCGCAGGGCGCGAGCGAAGTTGTCGCCAGACACTTAGGTATTCAAGCAGACGACCCCGTGTTGCACATCGAGCGCGTCACCGTAGCGGCGGACGGCAGCCCTATCGAACTTTTGAGCGCCGCTTACCGGGGTGACCGCTTCAGGTACACCCTCTCTATTTAGTGAAAGGAGGTAGTACCGAGTACCGAGTAAAAAGTACCGCGAAAAGGCGCGAAAGTGCCGCCCTCGTTGTTTGTTACTCGAGCCTCGTTACTCACTCTCAATGGTAGATGAAAAAATGACGACGCCCTACGGCATGGACTTGAAAGTCGACTACGGCGAAGCGCGCCACCGCCCCTACCAGTGTTTTATGGGCCGCTGGGAAGGTTTGTGCAAAACGTTCACGGCGCGCGGCGAGTTTTTGGAGTCCACCGCCGTCCACATGAACGTGTTTTGGAAGGACGCAAATACCTGGCATTTACACGAACACTTCGAAAACCTGTTTGAAGTGGGCGAGACGGTGTTTCACAGCGACATCCACGTCGAGGGCAAATATTGCCACTCCAAAAACGACATGGTGACGATTACCGGCAGCGAACTCACCCCCTACAACTACGTGTTCACCATCGACTCTCAAGTGACCAAAACCCTCGTCTACAACAACCACTACTTTTTAGACCCCGACACGCGGCGCATCATCACCCACAAAACGCGCGGCGGCGAGACGCATATTTACCAGATTCAGGACTTCGCCCGCGTGGTGCGGCCCTAACGGCCTTTTTCGGGAGACAAGTGTGAGAGACCCGTGATTGTTCAAACCGCGCCCGAGGGCGAAGCTCATTTTGTAGTTCTGCAAGCCGACCACGCTCGAGCTTCGGGGCAGTTGGCGCTGGCCTTCGGGAACGCGGATTTCGGCGAACTCTATCCGAAAGACCTCATGGAGTTCGTCGTCGCGCACCACGACGAGGGTTGGACGCCGGTTGACGCGGAGGTCAACCGGGACGAACGTACCGGCCTGCCCTACCACCTGACGCAGACGCCGCTGCCGGACTTGGTCCGCACGGGCAACCTCACGCCCGACTTCAACGAGGCGCGACATCCGTTTTGCGGCGTTATCTCGAGTATGCACTTTTACGGCCTTTACCACGGGCGCTACGGCTTGTCGGACAAACTCTTCATCGACACCCTGACCGACGAGCACAAACCGCTGGTCGACGACCTGTTGAGCGGCGAACTGGCGCGGCAGCAACGCCTCAAAAAACAGCTTAGGGCCGACGGTCACGGGGACTGGGCGCAGGACGACTTTTTGTTTCACAATTACAAGTTGTTACAATTTTTCGACACGCTCTCGCTCTACTTTCACATGGTTCACGCAAAGGCTCGAGCCGAGGCGACGTTCCAAAACCTGCCGAGGGGTTTGGGCGACGACGTAACGGTGACGGTCAGGCCGGTGAGCAAAAACGCCTACGGGATAAGCCCCTGGCCGTTTGGGGAAGAGGCGCTCGAGTTCACCACCGCCGGCCGTTACCTCAAACCGCAACCCGCGTCGGTCGACCTCGCCGACGTGTTTCACGCAAAGCGGCTCGAGACCCAGACCGTCACGCTCCTACCGGGGCGCGGATGACCGGCCCCCGATGACTGGACCCCGATGAGCACCGACAAAAGCTTCAGCCAGGGTGTCGGGCAGTGGCTCGGCACCGCGGAGGTGTTTGACGGCGCGGGCGCTTTTTTAGGCAACGCGACGGACAAGCGGCACGTGCAGCGGCAAACGGACGAGCAGCGCGTCCGCATCGACCTCTCCTTTGTCGGCCCGTTCAAGTTCGCGGGGCACTATACAATAGCCGACCACGGGTCGCACCGGCTCTACGAAGGCCCCGCCAACGTCGGCTACGCCGAAACGCTGAGCGACGGGCTCATCGACGCGAACGCCTACTGGCCCGTCACGGGGCTGACGCAACGCTTTTTCCTGATGGTTCTACCCGGCGGCGACAAACAGGTGTCCCTGGCGCTGATGTCGCGCGGCGAGCAGCTTTTATATGTCGTGGTGGGCGAATACAACCGCGTGACCGAAGAAATCGGTCCGGTGCCGCCGGGCTTTGTCAACGGCACCTCGTTCGACCTTGCGGGCGACCCCACGGCGGGGCGGGGTACGGTGCTGCTGCACCGTCCGGGGACGTGGCGGGGAACGCTGACGAGCCTGGACGAAAAGCTCGAGGCCGCCGGAGAGAGTTCTTACAGTGAGACCGTCAGCAGGAGAGAAGGAAAGCTGAGGGTTAGCGTCGAGGGCTCAACGCTCGACCCGGAACCCCGTGAGTTTGAGTTGAAGACCGAGGGCGCGCTCGCTTGGGTGCCTGCCAAAGACGAAGGCCTAGAGATTGCGGGTTCCTACAGCGTGAGCGGCGGGCGGGCGCTCTCAGGGCAGTTCCACCACCTGGCGAAAGCGCTGCGCGTGTGGCGGCGTGAAGTGGTGAGTCACGACGGGACGCTCAAGGCCGTGCTCCACACTTGGTACCGGGGCGGCGTGCGCGTGGGCGTGGGGTTCGGCGTGTTGGCGTTCGAGGCCGCCCCGTGAGCAAAGACGGCTTCATGGGCGCTTGGCGGGTGAGCGAGTACGTCCACGACCCGGACGGCTGTTTCGTCGGCGTGGTGCGGCAGCGGCGGGAGTTGGAGCGGCTCGAGAACGGCTACCTCCGCGTGACGCAGCGCTGCGCGCCGGACGCGGCGCTGGCCCGGCATCCTATGGGGCGCTTTGCCGGCACGTGGGTCTTCGACCTCAGCGTGGACGGACCCGCACGGCTCTACCACGGGCCGGACGTGGTGGGCTCGGGCTTCGCTTGGGGCGAAGGCGCGCTGACGGGGCGCGGGCTGTGGCCCCGTTTTGGACACAACTTCACCTCTTTCGCCGTCCTCGTCACGCCCGAGCGGCAGCTCACGGGCGGGCAGTTCTTCGACGCCTCGCAGATGGTCGCCAACGTCGTCGGCGTCGCGGTGCCGGAGGTATGCGGGCAGTGGCCCGAACTGACCGGGGTAACTCGAGCCGGTGACGTCGCCGCTCGTTGGGTCGGCACCAAGCGCAGGGTCGACCCGGCGGGCACCGTTCTCTTTGAGGACAAAGTCGAGCGGCGCTATGACGGACAAACTTTTCAGGAAGGGGATTTTCGCCTCTATCTGACCCCCGCCCGAACCAAGCTCGAGTGCCGGGGTACCCTGGCCGACGCGAACACACAAGGTCTCGCCAAGCAAACAGGGCCGCTGCTCGAGGGCGAACTCGTCCTGGACGCCCGCCGGCTGCTCACGTTCAAAGAAGTCCTCGACGCCGAAGCAGGCCACCTCGTCAGCCTGCGCCGCCTGTACAAAGACCAGCAACTCGACCATGTCGAAGTCTTCCGCCTGAGACCGAAGGGAAAAGCATGATGACGTCGGAACCCGTCCCGAGCCTGCCCCAAACCGCCGAGATTGTCGAAGTGGGTTTGCGCGACGGGTTTCAGACGCTGCAGAAACCGGTCCCGCTCGAGTTGAAGCTCGAGCTTATCCATATCCTGATTGACGCGGGCGTGAAGCACATCCAAGTCACTTCCTTCGTTCACCCCAAGCGCGTGCCGCAGATGGCGGACGCCGAAGAATTATGCGCGGCCTTACCCAACGCGCCGGGGGTCGAGTACAGCGGCTTGGTCTTGAACCTAAAAGGCGTCGAGCGGGCGCTCGCGGCGGGGCTCAAAGCCCTCGACATGGGCGTGGCGGCGACCGAGAGCTTAAGCCGGCGCAACGCCAACACCTCGGTCGCCGAGGGCATGGCGCAGATGGGCGACATGGCGCGGACGGCCAAAACCGCGGGCGTCCGGGTTCGCGCCGGGATTCAGACCGCCTTTGGCTGCGCCTACGAGGGCGAAGTGCCTCAGGAGAGAGTTGTGGACTTGGTGACGCAAACCTTGGACATGGACGTCGACGAACTCGCCCTGTCCGATTCGACCGGCATGGCGAACCCGTTGCAGGTTGAACGGATGCTCACCGCGCTGCGCCCCCTGGCGGGCGACGTCGAAATCGTCTTGCACCTTCACGACACGCGCGGCCTGGGGCTCGCCAACGTTTACGCGGCGCTCCGCCACGGCGTGACCAAGTTCGACACGGCCTTCGGCGGTCTGGGCGGCTGTCCCTTCATCGTCGGGGCGAAAGGCAACATCGCCACCGAAGACACGCTCAACCTGATGGCGGAGCTGGGGGTGGCGACGGGGGTGGACATCGGCAAAATCGCGGGACTGTCGAGGCGGCTCGAGGCCTTCCTCGACACCCCGCTGCCCGCCAAGCTCCATCACCTTTTGAAAGGCAGCGCGTAAGCCGTGCCTGCTGAAGCTACCCTCGAGCCCACCGACGTCGCCACAGATATTGTCGTCGTCGGCGGTGGCGGTTGCGGTTTGACAGCGGCTTTGGCGGCGGCGCAACTCGGGGCGCGGGTGACGGTGTTGGAAAAGTTGGCCGAAACCCACGGCAACACCGGGCGCTCGGGCGGCATGGTTCCGGCGGCGGGCACGCGTTTTCAGCGGGCGGCGGGCGTCGAAGAGGACGCTGCGGCCTTTGCCGAAGACGTGTTGCGCAAAAACGGCCACACCTCCGACCTCGAGACCACCTTGCACCTGTGCCGGGTTTCGAAAGTCCTGGTCGAGTGGCTGGTGGACGAGGTCGGAATAGACCTCGTTTTTATCGACGACTTCAAGTATCCGGGGCACACCCAGTTTCGGATGCACGCACCGCCGAGCCGCACCGGGGCGGCGCTCGTCCAAGACTTGCGCCGCGCCGCCGACGCCGCGCCGAACGTCACCCTGTTGACCGGGTCGCCCGCGCTGGGACTCGTCGAAGACAAGTCGGGTGGGGTGCGCGGGGTTCGGCTTGCCCGGGGTACGCTCGCCGCGCAAAAAGTCATCTTGGCGAACAACGGCTTCGCAGGCAACCCGGAGATGGTGCGGCGTTACTGCCCCGACATAGAAAACGCTCTTTACTTCGGCGGCGCGGGCAACACGGGCGAAGGCATCGCGTGGGGGCAGGCCCTGGGGGCGGAACTCGCCTTTATGGACGCTTACCAGGCGCACGCTTCGGTGGCGACGCCGGGCAACGTCCTCATCACTTACTCGCTCATTATGGAGGGTGGTGTCCAGGTCAACAGGGCGGGCGAGCGCTTCGGCAACGAGGCCGCGGGCTACTCCGAACACGCGCTGGCGGTGTTGGGACAAGAGGGCGGCGAGGTTTGGGACGTTTACGGCGAGACGCAGCACCGCTTGGGGCTGAAGTTCGCGGACTACCGGGCGGCGCTGGCGCTCGGCGTCGTCCTTCGGGCTGACACCCTGCGGGACTTGGCGGGGCAGATGGCGGTGAGTACGGAGGCGCTCGAGACCACCCTCGCCGACTACCACGCCGCTGCCGACGGCGAGGTAGAAGACAAGTTCGGACGCCGGGAATGTCAGCGGCTCGCCGCACCCTTTTACGCCGTCAAGGTCACCGGGGCGCTCTTTCACACGCAGGGCGGTTTGAGGGTTGACAAAGTGGCGAGGGTTGTGCGCTTCGACGGCACGCCCATTCCCAACCTCTACGCCGGGGGCGGCGTTGCCGCCGGCATCAGCGGACACGGCCCCGGCGGGTACTTGTCGGGCAACGGCCTGCTCACCGCGCTCGGCTACGGGCTGCTCGCCGGGCGGCACGCGGCGAGCACGTTGGCCCCGGAAATGCGGGGGCCGGGATGACTAGCTTGTTTTGCGGAAGATCCGTGTCATAGTAAACAAAACCCACTAGGAGGACGTGATGAAAAAACTGGTTTTACTCGTTTTGCTGCTCACCCCCGCTTTCGCCCAGGTGCAAGTCGGCGGCATCCACCCGCTCACGGGCGGGCTCGCCGCCGACGGCGTGCAGATGGACAACGCTATTCGGATGGCGATTGAAGAGGTCAACGCCGCCGGGGGCGCAGGCGGGTTGACGTTCGAGTACCTCGCCGCCGACTCGACCGGCTCACCCGAGGTCGGCCAGACCGAGGCCGAACGCCTCATCAACGAGGGCGCGGACGTGCTCATCGGTACGTTTCAGTCGTCGGTGACCGCCAACGTCGCCGCCATCGCCGAGCGTTCAAAAGTTCCGTTGGTCGTCGACGTGGCCGTGGCCGACGCGATTCTCGACCAAGGGTACACCTACACCTTTCGCATCCAGCCCAACGCCACCTCGATGGGGGTGAATGGTGCCCGCTTTTTGAAAGCCTTGGCCGAGGCGAGCGGCGAAGAGGTCGGCAGCGTCGTCTACTTGTTCGAAAGCGCCACGGGTTACGGGAGCAGCGTGAAAGACGCCTTCGTCGCCGAGGCGGCGAGTTTAGGCATCGAAGTCCTGGGCGAAGTCGGCTACGAACCTTTCAGCCTCACCGACCTCACCACCGAAATGACCCGCATCAACGCCCTGCAGCCCGACGTGCTGGCGGCGACGGGTTACTACAACGACGGTCTCATCGCCGCGCAAAACGCCGAAGACGTGCTCTTGAACGTCAAGGGTATTTACGGCGTGGCGCAGGGCACCTACGACGTGCCGCAGTTCGTCACCGACTTCGGCGACTCGGCGCAGTGTTTTATGGACAGCAACTACCACTGGGACGCTTCAAACCCCGAGGCGGTGGCGGTGCGCGAGAAGTTCGAAGCGACCTACGGCGAAGCCATGCGCACCTCGGCGATTATGGCTTACCAGGCCGTGTACGTCGTCGCCGACGCGGTCGAGCGCGCGGGCGAGGCCGACCCCGTCACGATTCGGGACGCGCTCGCGGCGACCGACTACGCCGGGCACATCCTGCCCTACGCCGGACCCATTCAGTTCGACGAAACGGGCGAAAACGTCAACGCGGTGCCCGTGGTGATGCAGGTGCAAGACGGCGCGATTTACCAGGTCTACCCGCCGGAGGTGGCGGAGCGGGAGCCGATTTTCCCCTGTGTGGCGTGGGAGTAGTGGCGAGGCGGACCCCTCCGGTCCGAAGGACCTACCTCCCCTGAAAAAGGGAGGTAAGGTCAAAAGCCCTTCCTGGTTGAGTTGTTCGGAAAAGCGTTTTGTAAGAGTTGAATTTCTATAAGGCGCTTAAAGAAACCCTTACGGTCGAAGTTCAACCAGGCCCGAAATCAAGTAAAGCTCGAGAGGACCCATGCAAACGCACGCCGCCCGCCCCAACCAAACGCGCCGCACCTGGCTCATCGCGGGCGGCCTCGTCGTCGTTGTCGCCGTCCTGCTCATCCTGGGTTGGGACGGTGTGCAGGGGTGGTTTGCGCGCAACGGGGTGGTGTTGCGGCAGGCGGCGGTGACGGGCGTGCTCATCGGCGGGGTTTACGGCCTGGTGGCGCTCGGGCTCACGCTGATTTTCGGCGTGCTGAACATTATCAACTTTGCCCACGGGGCACTCATGACGGTGGGAATGTACCTGACGTTTTTGCTGTTCAGCACTTACGGCGTGGACCCTTACGTGTCGATTCTGATAACCGCGCCCGCGCTCTTTCTGGTTGGTTTGGTAGTCGAACGCTTTATCATCTTCCCGGCTCGAGACGCGCCCGAACACAACCAACTCTTGCTCACCTTAGGGTTGTCGCTCTTCATCCAAAACCTGCTGCTCCTCACTTTTACCGCCACCCCGCGCTCGATTCGTCTGGGCTACGCGCGGGGCGAGGTGGGTTTGGGTCCCGTGACGCTCGACTTCCCCCTACGGGTGTGGGGCACCACCGTGACGCTGCCGAAACTCGCCGCGTTCGTGTTCGCGGTGGCGCTGTCGCTGCTTCTGTACTGGCTGCTGCAACGTTCCGACTTAGGCAAGGCGATTCGCGCGGTGGCGCAGGAGCGCGACGGCGCGGCGCTCGTGGGCGTCAACGTCGAGCGGGTCAACCGGCTCACCTTTGGATTAGGCACGGCCTGCGTGGGCGCGGCCGCCGCGCTCGTGTTGCCGTTCTTTTTCGTCGACCCGGTGGCGGGCGAGAGTTTCAACATCATCGCCTTCGTCACGGTCGTGTTGGGCGGCATGGGCAGCGTGCCGGGGGCGCTGCTGGGCGGCATTCTCATCGGGCTCACCCAGGAACTCGGCGTGGTGTTCTTGCCAGGCGCGGCGAAGATGTTGGGCGTGTTCGTCGTGTTCGTCCTGGTACTGCTGTTCCGGCCGCAGGGGCTGTTCGGGCGGCTCGAGTGAGCGCGCGACTCACGACGAACCGCGACTACCTCATTCTGGGCGGGCTGACCCTGGGGCTGCTCGTGTTGCCTTTTTTTACAAACTCGTTTCAGCTCAGTCTCGCCGTCCTCGTGCTCCACTTCGCGCTGCTCGGGGCGGCCTGGAACGTCATGGGCGGCTACGCGGGGCAGTTCTCGTTCGGGCACGCGGCGTTTTACGGCATCGGCGCGTACACCTCGACCATCCTGTTGACCAAGCTCGGTGTCAGTCCTTGGCTGGGGATGCTGGCGGGGGCGGCCTTGGCGGCGCTCTTTGGCGCGGGGATGGGCTACTTGACGTTTCGCTACGGCCTCAAAGGGCCTTATTTTGCGCTGGCGACGTTCGCGTTCGCCGAGATGCTGCGGCTCATCGCCAACGAGTGGGGCTTTATCGAGGGCTCGGTCGGCGTCCACCTGCCGCTCGTCGGCGGCGACTCGTGGGCGCGGCTCCAGTTCGAGGCGACGCCGCGCAACTACTACTTCGCGGTGCTCGTTTTATTTGTGTTCGTTTACCTCGTCCAGATTGCCGTGGTCCACAGCAAGTTCGGCTACTACCTGCAAGCCGTCCGCGAGGACGAGGTCGCCGCCGCCGCGCTGGGTGTCAACCTGATGCGTTACAAGGTCGGGGCGGTGGCGCTGAGCGGGGCGTTGACGGCGCTGGGCGGCTCGTTTTTCGCGCACTACTTTTTGTTCATCAGCCCAGAAATCGTCTTCGGCGCGGCCATTTCCATCGACATTTTGCTGGCCCCCATCGTCGGCGGGGCGGGGACGGTGTGGGGTCCCTTTATCGGCGCGCTGTTCCTGACGCCGCTGGGCGAGGTCTCGAGACGCCTCATCCGCACGCCGCCGGAGTTTTTAAGCTTTATCCAGGGGCGCTCAGGCTTGGACGTGATGCTCTTCGGGGCCATCCTTATCGTCGTCATCATCTACCTGCCGAACGGCGTCGCCGGGTTGGGACGGCGCTGGTGGCGCAGGCGGCGACCGTGACGGCGTTTTTGCAAGTGTCTAGCGTCAGCAAACGCTTCGGCGGCTTGACCGCGGTGAGGGACGTGAGTTTTGAACTGCGGCAGGGTGAAATCCTGGGGCTCATCGGGCCGAACGGGGCGGGCAAGTCGACCTTGTTCAGCATTGTCGGCGGAAGTTTGCAGCCGAGCGAGGGAACGGTCAGCTTCGAGGGCGCAACCCTCACGGGGCGGCCCCCCCACGACGTCTGTCGGCGGGGCGTGGCCCGCACCTTTCAAATCGTCAAGCCGTTCGCGGGGTTGCGGGTGGTGGACAACGTGATGGTGGGCGCGTTCAACCGGACGACGCGCGTCGCGGACAGCGAACGCAAAGCCCGCCGGATTTTAGAGTTCGTCGGGCTGGCCGACCGCGCCGAGCGGCCCGCTTTCTCGCTCACCACGGCGGGGCGCAAACGGCTCGAGCTGGCTCGCGCCCTCGCCACCGAGCCCAAACTGCTGCTGCTCGACGAGGTGATGGCGGGCCTCACCCCAACCGAGAGCCGCGGCATCGTCGAGTTGCTGCACCGGGTGCGCGACACGGGCGTGACGCTGCTGGTGACCGAACACGTCATGAAGGCCATCATGGCGCTGTCCGACCGGGTGGCGGTGTTGCATCACGGCGAACTCATCGCCCTGGGCACGCCCAAAGAGGTCACCGAAACCCCGGAAGTCGTCGAGGCTTATCTGGGCAAAAGGCGTGCGGACGGGGTGGGTGCGTAGGTGTTGCGGCTCGAGGGACTTTATGGCGGCTACGCCGACGTGAACGTGTTGGAAGACGTGTCGCTCACGGTCGAAAGGGGTGAAATCGTGGCGCTGCTGGGCGCGAACGGCGCGGGCAAGACGACCACGCTGCGCACCGTTTCGGGGCTGCACCGGGCGCGACGGGGCACGGTGGTGTTCGAGGAAGAGGCCGTCCAGCACTGGCCCTCGCACCGCATCGTCGCCGCAGGTTTGGTCCAAGTCGCCGAGGGACGCAAGCTGTTCGCGCACATGACGGTAACCGAAAACCTGGAAATGGGCGCGTTCGGACGCCGCGTCAGGGTGGGTCGCAAGGAGACCATGGCGGAGGTGTTCGACCTGTTCCCGCGTTTAAGAGAGCGCCGCAAACAGTTCGCCGGGACGCTCTCGGGGGGCGAGCAGCAGATGTTGGCCGTGGGCCGCGCCCTCATGACGCGGCCCAAACTGCTCATGCTGGACGAGCCCTCGCTGGGCCTCGCGCCGAAAATCGTCGAGGACATTTTCGAGGTCGTGCGGCGCGTCAACGGCGCGGGCGTCAGCGTGTTAATCGTCGAGCAGAACGCAGTGCAAACCCTGGAATTGGCCCACCGGGCTTACGTGCTCGAGAACGGCCACATCACCCTGAGCGGGTCCGGCGACGCCCTGCTGCAAGACCCGCGCATCCGCACGGCGTACTTGGGACTTTGATTCGGGACCGTGAGAGAGGTTGGAGACCAACTTGTATCTTGAAAGGAGAAAAGTAACGAGGAACGAATTCCGAGTAGCAGGGCGCTTCGTGCCCCACTCGGTACTCGGTACTCAGCACTCGGTACTGCCCTTATGACCCTAGCCGAAAAAATCATCTCGACACACGCGGGCCGCGAGCTTTACGCGGGCGACATCGCCGTGGTGGCTGTAGACGGCGCGATGGCGACCGACACGACCGCGCCCTTAGCCATCCAAGCTTTTCGGGAGATGGGCGGAACAAAACTCTTCGACCCAGAAAAGTTCTTTTTGGTTCTCGACCACGCCGTCCCCGCCCCCAACGAGCGCATCGCCAACCTGCACACCATGATGCGGGCGTTCGCCCGCGACACGGGCTGCAAACTCTACGACGTGGGCGAGGGCATTTGCCACCAACTGATGGTGGACCATGACCACGTGCGGCCCGGCGACGTTTTCGTGGGCGCGGACTCGCATACGCCGACCTACGGGGCTTTGGGCGCGTTCGCCGTGGGCATGGGCTCGACCGACACGGCGGGCGTGATGCTGACCGGGAAAACCTGGCTTAAAGTCCCGCAGACGATTCGCCTGGAACTCAACGGCACCGTCAAACCGGGCGTCAGCGCCAAGGACGTCATTCTGTACCTCGTCGGGCGCTTGGGTATTGCAGGCGCGACCTACGACGCGGTCGAGTTTACGGGCGAGGTCGTCCACCCTATGACCTTAGCGAGCCGCATGACCCTTGCCAACATGGTCGCCGAAATGGGCGCGAAGGCGGGGTTGGTGGACACGTCCGAGTTGGAGACGCCCTACGACTTCGAACGCCTCGCCCCCGACGCCGACGCGACTTACAAAGCGCGTCACGTTCTGGACTTGAGCGACCTGCGCCCCCAAGTGGCGCTGCCCCACTCGCCCGAAAACGTGCGCGACATCGACGAGGTTATAGGCCGCAAAATCGACGCCGCCTTTATCGGCTCGTGTACCAACGCGCGGCTCGAGGACTTTCACGCCGCCGCGCAGGTGCTCAAAGGCCGCAAGCTCGCCCCCGGCGTGCGCCTCATCATCGCCCCGGCCTCGCGCAACGTGTTCGACGCGGCGCTGCGAGACGGCACGGTCGAGACCCTGTCCGCGGCGGGGGCGACCTTTATCACCTCGGGCTGCGGGCCGTGCGTGGGCACGCACCAGGGCGTGCCGGGCGACGGGGAGGCGGTCATCTCGAGCACCAACCGCAACTTCCGCGGGCGGCAGGGCAACCCGAACGCCGACGTTTACTTAGCCTCGCCCGCCGTGGTCGCGGCGGCGGCGGTGGCGGGCGAGATTGTCGACCCCGCCGACCTCTTGGCCCGTGACAGCGGGGTGCTGGCGTGAAGCACCTGTTCGAGGGTACCGCGCACGTCTACGGCGACAACATAGACACCGACCGCATCATCCCCGGCAAGTACACCAAAACCCTCGACATGAGCCAGCTCGCCGCACACGTGTTGGAAGACCTGGACCCCCATTTTAGAACCAAGGTGAAAGCTGGCGACATGCTGGTCGCGGGCGACAACTTCGGCTGCGGCTCGAGCCGCGAACAAGCGCCTATCGCCCTGCAGGCGGCGGGCGTGAGCGTCGTCGTCGCGCGCACTTTTGCGCGCATCTTTTACCGGAACGCCATCAACATCGGGCTGCCGCTGGTCGAGGTGCCCGAGCACGACATAGAGGACGGCTCCGAGGTGCGGGTGGATTTGCTGGCGGGCGAGGTGCGCGACCTGGCGACCGGCCGCACCTACCGCGCGACCAGGATGCCCGAAGGAATGCTCGAGATTCTGAGCGCGGGCGGGCTCGTCTCGTATCTCAAAGAACACGGCGACTACGGAGGTGTCGCGTGAGCTTGCCCCTGGACGGCGTGCGGGTGCTCGAATTCTCCCACGCCGTGCTCGGCCCCGCCGCGGGCATGATTTTGGCCGACCTGGGCGCGGACGTTGTCAAAATTGAGCCCACCCCCGACGGCGACCCGACGCGCAGGCTCAAGGGGTTCGGCCAAGGGTATTTCCCGTACTTTAACCGCAACAAAAAAAGCATCGTCGTGAACCTCAAAACCGACGAGGGTCGTGAGGTTGTTCGTAAACTGCTCGAGGACAGTGACGTTTTGCTCGAGAACTACGGCCCCGGCACGATTGAGCGCCTCGGTCTCGGTTACGAAGCGCTCAAGGACGAATTTCCCAGGCTTGTCTTCTGTTCGCTCAAAGGGTTTTTACCCGGCCCCTACGAAAACCGCACCGCGCTCGACGAGGTGGTGCAGATGATGTCGGGATTGGCCTACATGACCGGCCCGCCGGGACAGCCCATGCGCGCGGGCGCCTCGGTCATCGACGTGATGACCGGGATGTACGGCGCGATGGCGGTGATTTTGGCGCTCAAAGAGCGCGACGCCTCGGGCGCGGGGCAGCTCGTCAAGACGGCGCTTTTTGAAACCGCCGCCTTTTTGATGGGCCACCACATGTCCACGTTTGTCATGTCCGGCGAGCCGCTGCCGCCCATGTCGGCGCGGGTGAGCGCCTGGGCTATCTATCACCAGTTTGAAACGCAGGACGACCAACTCATCTTTATCGGCGTGACCAGCGACAAGCAGTGGCCGCGCTTTTGCGAGGCGTTCGGGCGTGAGGACCTGCTGGCGGACGACCGCCTGACGACCAACAACGACCGCGTGGCGGCGCAGGACTGGTTGCTGCCCGAGTTGCGCGCGATGGTTTCAGGCTTGACGCTTGCCGAGGCGGTGGCGCGTTGCGAGGCGGCGCAACTTCCCTTTTCGCCCGTCGCCCGCCCGGAAGACCTGTTCGACGACCCTCAACTCAACGAGGGGGGAAGTTTGTTGGCGACCACGTTTCCCAACGGCTTCAAAACCAAGATGCCTAAACTGCCCCTCGCGCTGGGTGGGCGCGACTTGGGTCTGAGGCTCGAGCCGCCGCAGGTGGGCGAGCACACCACAGCCGTTTTGCGCTCCATCGGCTATTCGGCGGAAGACATCGACAGGCTTGGGGCTCGAGGGGTTGTCACGACAGGAGGTAAGGATGGCTGACTTGGACTTGCTCGTCAAAAACGTCCGCGTGGTGCGCCCGCACGGCAAGGGCGCGCAGAAGCTGGACCTGGGCGTCAAAGACGGCCGTTTCGTGCAGATAGGCGAAACGCTCACTGCGGGTGCAGCGGAGACCGTCGACGCGAACGGCTTGCTCGGTTTTCCCGGTGTGACCGACGCGCACACGCACATCGGTATTTACCAAGACGTCGGCAAAGACGCCGCCACCGAGTCGGCGGCGGCGGTCTCGGGCGGCGTGACGACGCTGCTGACCTACGTCCGCACCGGCAGTTTGTACCTAAACCGCCCCGGCCCCGTGCGCGAGTTTTTCCCCGAACTGCTCGCGGCCTCCGAAGGCAACTACCACTGCGACTACGGCTACCACATTTCGCCTATCCAGGGCTCCCAAGTTGCCGAGATGGCTTACATGGCGACCGAGGCGGGCGCGCCCAACTTCGGCGAGATTTTCATGTTTTACGGCTCGCACGGCCTTCACGGCGGCAGCGACGTGCAGCGGCAATGGCTGATGTTGGACGAGGGCGAGAGTTACGACCTGGCACACTTCGACCAGGTTTGCCGAGAAGCGGCGCGCTTGCAACGGGCGCACCCCGAACTCGAGCCCTACATCGCCGTAAGTTGGCACTGCGAACTGCCCGACCTGCTGCGCGAGTACGAAAAACGCGTTCAGGCAAGGGACGACCTCACCGGCCTCGCCGCCTACAGCGCCGCGCGCCCGCCCCACTGCGAAGCCCTGGGCGTCGCCACCGCCGGAGCGCTCGCGCATGAGGCCGGTTTGACGCGCATCAACATCCTCCACATCACCTCACGCGAGGCGATGGACGCGGCCCTGCGGCTGCGCGAAACGTATCCCGAGCTGGACGTGGGCTTGGAAGTCACCGCCGGGCACCTCTTGCTGGACACGACCTGCCACATGGGCGTGTTCGCCAAGGTCAACCCGCCCCTGCGCCCGCCCGAGCACCGCGAGTACCTGTGGGAGCGCGTCAAGGACGGCACCTTGCAGTGGGCCATGACCGACCACGCCAACTGTCCCGAAAACCTGAAAGTCGCCGCCGACGACCCCGACAACATCTGGAAGGCCAAGGCGGGTTTCGGCGGCACCGACTACTTGTTGCCGGGGCTCTACAGCGAGGGGGCGAAGCGCGGCGTGAGTCCCAACCGCGTCGCCGAACTGGTCTGCTACAACCCCGCGCGGCGCTTCGGGCTGAACAACAAGGGCGACATCGACGTCGGGCTGGACGCCGACCTCGTGCTTTTAGACCCGGACGAGACCTGGACGATTCGCGGGGCGGACTCGCTCTCGGCGCAGGGTTACACGCCGTTCGAGGGGTTGGAGGTGACGGGCAGGGTCAAGAAAACGTTTTTGCGCGGTCAGCTTGTGTTTGACAACGGCAAGGTGCAAGGGACACCGAGCGGGCGGTATCAGAAGCGCCCGACGGGTTGATTTTGCCTCGAGCAGCTTGGTGATTTCGCTTATCGTCTACGAAACGTATACTGTAAGCAGTGAATCAAGATTTGAGGATCTTTTACGACCTTACCAAGCGCACAAGAGCCAAAGTGTTGGACTGGCTCGAGGCTTTGCCACCGGGCGTTTTTACCCAGCACAACGACGCGTTTGCTTACGGTAGCTTGAGCGCTATCCAAGCTCACGTAGCAGAAACCTATTTGTGGTGGGTTGGGACGGTTGGACTTGGCGCTAAAGAGGCCGAGGTTGGAGCGAGCGATGTACAAACTTTGCGTAGGGCATTTGACGATGTAGACACGGTTGTCTTAGAAGCGCTAGACACCTTTGATGATGTAGATGCCCCCTTCGTCTGGACGTCTCCTTCGGGTCAAAAGATTACGCTGTCTAAGCGCTGGTTGATCCTGCATCCTGTAACACATGAGTTTCATCACAAAGGTCAGGCTTTGGCATTGGCCCGCGCGTTGGGGCATCCTCATCCTGGGAATCCTGATACGGATTTGGCAGACCCGTGAGGTGTAAAGGGCTGAAAGAGCGCTGATGTGTTTGCCACTCTGAGCTACAACGAGCAGGTGAAGCGGCTCACCCGACTGGCTCGAGCCGCACTCGCTCACTACGCCCTAAAAAACGCCAGCCTAAAAGACGCCGAACTCTCCCTCATCGCCCACTGGCAAAACACGACCTTTTGGGTGGACACGCCGGACAAGCGCTACGCCCTGCGCGTCAACCGGCCCGCGTCGCAAAGCCTCGCCTCCATCCGCTCGGAGCTGCTGTGGCTCGAGGCCCTGACCCGAGACACCGACCTCTGCGTCCCGACGCCCTACCGAAACGACGTAGGTGAACTGTTGACGATTGTCGCAGGTGAAACAGGCACGCGGCACTGCGTTTTGTTCAGTTGGCTGGATGGCGACTTTTTGGACGAAAAACTGACGCCCGCCCACCTCGAAACCGTGGGCGCGTTCACCGCCAAGCTGCACCGGCATTCCGAAACCTTTGTGCCGCCCCCCGGCTTCGAACGGCGGCGGCTCGAGTGGGACGGGCAGATGAGCAACTTTTTCACGCAGCCGAACACGCGGGCGAACCCCGTCGTCACGCCCGACCTGTGGACACTGTTCGACGAGGTGCGCAGCCGAACCGAACCCGTCATGACCGCTCTAGGACGCAGCCCAGACGTTTACGGCCTCGTCCACAACGACGTCTACCAAGAAAACATGTTGTTTGCGGAGGGTGCGGTGCAAGTCTTCGACTTCGACAACTGCGGTTACGCACATTACCTGCTCGACGCGGCCGTGACCCTGGCGCAGGTGCGGAAACACGCGGACTATGCACAAAAGCGAGCGGCTTATTTGAAGGGCTACGCGCGGCACCGGGCGTTGTCGCAGGGAGAGTTGGACGGGCTCGAGGCCTTCCTCGCTGCCAGGGTGTTACTGCTCGCCCTCTACTACGCCAGCCAGACGGACAACCCGAAGATGAAGGCGGCGGCTCCGGCATACATCACGGGAGCGGCGGCGGACTTGCGGGGGTGGTTGGCAACGGGGCGCGTTCTTTAAGTCAAACCCATCAAACACGCCGCCACCACCTCCGGCTGCGTCATCATGCCGTTGCGGTGGACGGGCAGGTCCAGCCAGTCCCAGTCGGGGTTGTTCAGTGCGGGTCCGGGCATTTCGTCGGACGAGGGGTGGTAGGCTTGGCCCGTGCAGCGGATGTAGGTTTTGGACAGCCCGTCGTAGCCGCCGCTTCTCAGCACGAGTTCGTCGGTCCACTGCTTTGCCGGGTGCGGGGTCAGGCGGCGCTTCAGCCACGCTTTATTTTCTTCGTCGGCGGCAGGTACGAGCAGCTCGAGCGCGTACTCTTCAAAAAAGTCCATCTTGTAGCCGTTCACAAACTTTTTTGTCGCTCTTTGAACCACTTGGGCAGCTCGCCCGTGTCGGGCTAAGCAGCGCGAAGCGAGCCTGCAACCTGCCAAAGCCAACGACCTCGCCCTACTCATGAACGTGTACCATCGCGGCTTGGTCCGCAAAGCGCAGGCGCTCAACGTCGCCGCCGAACGCGGGCTTGTCTCCCTTTGAATGCGTGGTTATATCTCCGCAGCGCTCAAGGAGCGCGTCCGCAACACCGCCAAGGGTCGCTGCGGCTACTGGATGCTGTTGCCGAACCACTCCCCCAAAAAGCCGACCGGCCCGCTGAAAGGGGAGACGAAACCGATTTTGACCGGCTTTTGCGCCGAGCCGACGCTCAGCAAAAGCGTTCCAACAAAGTAAGACCAACGCGGTGAACAAATCGTACTTGCATAGTGCCCCTCCTTTGGAGAACGCCGGGTCGGAGCCTCGGATTGAAATGTTATAACATTGTACTAAATTTAATGCGAACAAAGGCGATGCGGTAGACTCAAAGAGACAGTAACTGTTCGTAACGGTGGATAAAAGTCCAGACAGCCCCGACGTGGTTGTCGAGCTGTTTAGACAAATAGGGTTTTCTGCACCAGCTGAGAGCGACGTTGTCTTGGACAAAGGGGCACCTTCCGGGCCTGTCCGCTGCCGCAGGGTGTTGAAGCTCTCAATCTTTAACTCAGCTCGGCGAAGCGCGCTTCCCAAACGCGCAGCGCCCCAGGGTCGAGCGTGAAGATTCCGTCCCGCCACGACCCCACCTTTGTAAGAATGCGCCTCAGGTTGTCGGGCTCGAGCAGCGCCGGGCCGCTCAGGACGCGCAGACCACGCAACACCTTCCGCGCCGCCTCGGGCGAGTAGCTGGGCTCGGAGTAAGCGGCGAGGAAGCTCAAGAACATCGGGCTGCGCGTCCTGTCCCTGTCTTGCAACGCCCCGTAGACTTGCAGCAGGTCGTCACGGGTGGGCGTAGGTGGTGTGGGTGCAACTTGCGTGGGTGCAACTTGCGTGGGTGCAACTTGCGTGGGCGCGGCCCGGTCGGGTAGAGGTCCCGCCTCGGGCCGGTCGGTGTTGTCGGGAGGGTCGGCGTCGTAGGCCTGGTCGGGCGGATAAGTCCGGTCTCGGACATCGACCCGTTTGAGTTTGCCTTCGCTGGCGTGGTCTATCTTGCGACTTTCTTTGGTCTTAAAGTCGTACTCGTCCCAGGGAAACTTGTCCAGGTTTTCGCGGTAGTAAAAACCCCCGCCGTTGCTGGCCTTGTACTGTCCCAGCGTGGAGCTGTGCCGTTTGGGGTAACCCGTACACTGCACGTCGACGTACTCGAAGTCTTCGCCTTCGCGCTCGCCTTTCTTGGTGGTGACCGAGCGGTAGCGAATCTCGGTGGGCAGCCCGCAGACCAAGCAGCGCTTGGGCACGTCGAGCCAGCGCTGCGCGTCTCGCAGGGTCTCGAGCTCGCCCCCGGCCTCGACGAGGAGGGTCAGGTTGTGAAAAGAAATTTCGACTCTCACAGTAACACCAGTTTACACCCGAACCCGGGAGAGGAGCGGAACGGGCCGCAACAACCGTGTGCGCGTCGTCAGGGCTTGTGAAGCGTCAAACAACGGTTCCAAGAAGGGTTGACGTTTTCGACAAGACGTAAAGCTTGAAAACGCCCTACCGTCGGCGAACGTACCGCGAATTTTGGTCTTGTTTGGAGACGCTGACGGTAGAAGTTGGACAATTACGAAGTCACCTCCGGCAAATCCGACGACGGTGCTCAGCCCCGTTTTGGCGGCCAGAGACAGTTCCCCACCGGCTCGGACGCCAGACGCTGCCTTACGCCGTCCGCCGGGCCGAAGCGCTGGGCCGAGAAGCGGAACAGCTGTTGCGCACCGTGACCCTTGAGCGCGGCGTGCGCTTGTTGGGCGTCGGCGCCACCGGGCTTACGAGGGCGGCGGGGGGTCCGGCACAACCTTTTTTGTTTCCAGCCCACAAAATGCGCTAGTTTCTTCTTGCTCTGCTCGCATTTGAGTCCGAGAGAATTAAACGGAAGGGGTATCAGGTGCTTGCACTCGTTGCGGATTTCGATAAGAAAGCGAACAACTCTTCCAAGGGGAGCTGTAGTACCGAAATCCGTATGAGCAAGGGTCGGACTAGGAGGTCCGGCGGGATGAGGAGGCGAACCGCTCAAAAGGTGAGTTTGGCAAGCGACCCCGCTCACACGCCAACCGTCTTTTGTGACTGGGATTGTCACGAAGTCCGCTGGCCTGTTCGCACGTGTGACGTCACCGTCGGCAGCCGGTCATAGCTGAGCGGGACACCGCCACCTGCGACGAGGGCGAAGTGGGGTTTTGCGATGAGCTATACGGCACAGTTGACCGGCCTGGATACGGCTTTGTGAAGCGGGGGTTACGCGCCGTCTCCACCGTGTTTCGTGTCCTCGCCCCCCTGTTGTAAACGCACAAAAAGCGCCCCCAGCGCGGCGGCGGCACCCGCGCCGACCGCCCCGCCCACAAGCCACTTGCGCACGCTCCCTTTCAGCAAGTTTTGCGCCGCCAAGTACCCCGACCCGGCGTTCGTGCCGCCGCCGGGCCAGGTCGCCGCGCCGACCATAAACAGGTTTTCCACGGGCATCCGGTAGGTCGACCAGCCGGGAAAGGGACGGAACAAAAAGTTTTGCTTGAGGTGGTGGCTGCCCCCCACGCTGTCCCCACCGCGCAGGTTTGGGTTGTGCCTTTCTAAGTCGGCGGGCGAGAAAACCGTGCGCGCCAGAACTAAATCCTTGACGCCGGGGGCGTAGGGCTCGAGCTTGTCCATGACCCGGTTGGCGTAGGGCTCTTTGAGGTCGTCCCAGGTGCCGGGGGCGAGCGTGCCCGCCGCGTCCCCCTTGACGTCGTAAGGCAGGGTGCGCACCTGTATCCAGAGGATGTGCTCGTCGCCCGGCGTGCGCGACGGGTCGAAGGTGGTCGGCTGCCCGACGATGAGCAGCGGGCTCGCGGGCAGATAACCATTGAGCGAGTCCGTGTAGGTGCGGGCTAGGTCGTCGACGTAGGGCGGGATGTGAACGTAGGCGAAGTCGCCGATTTCCTCGCCCGCCGCCCAGCGCGGTTTGCCCTTGAGGGCCAGGTGGACCATCATGGTGCCGGGGCCGTAGGCGTAGCGCGCAACTTTGCGGCGGAACGCGTCCGGCAGCGGTTCGGGCAACAAGCGCTCGAACAGCACCGTCGGGGTGAGGTTGGCGATGACGGCGCGGCTCGCGAACACCTGTTCGCCGTTCGCCAGCTCCACGCCGACGGCTTTGCCCTCGTCGGTGAGGACGCGCGTCACCTCGGTTCCCGTCGCCACCTCGCCGCCGTGCTCGCGGATAATGCCCACCAGGGCGTCGGGTAGCGCCGACGCGCCGCCCTTGGCTATCGCCATGCCCTCTTCCATGTCGCTGAACACCTCGAGCAGCGGAAACTGCGCCCCACCCGACACGTCCGGGCCGAAGTCCAGGTGCATCCCCCAGGTGGCGACGAGCGCGCGCATCTCTTCGGTCTCAAAGTAAGCTTCGCCCAGTTCGCGCGTCGAACTCAGGACCAGGTGGCCGAGTTCGAGTATCTCCTCCACCCCCACCTTGCGCACCGCGTCGGTGAGCGCGCCGCCCGCCGCGAGCGAGGGCAGTTCGGTGTAGTAGAGCGGCAGCAGGGCCTTTTGAAACGCCTTGAAGTGCGCGTACAACCGCTCGAAGCCCTCGGCGTCCCCGGCGCTGTGTTCACGCAGGTGCGCGAGCGTCTTGTCGTAGTTCCTGTAAACACGCAGGCTCGAGCCGTCCGGGAAGACGTTGCAGTAAGGCTTGTCCGACACGCAGTAGCTCAGGCCGTGCCGCTCCAGGTCCTCTTTCAATTCCTTGTAGACGGGTGAGCCGCGGAACAGGTTCTGGTTCATCGAGTACAGGTCGTGAACAAAGCCGGGCAGCGTGATTTCGCCGCTCTGCACCGCGCCGCCCACGCGCGCGTTGCGCTCTAAAACGAGCACGCGCCACTTGGCTCGGGCGAGGTACGCGGCGGCCGTGAGACCGTTGTGGCCCGCGCCGACAACGATGGCGTCGTAAGGTGTCATAGTTACCTCCACTTGAGGAAATTTGCGCCTGACGGGGCTTAAGTGGGCAAGGATGTAGATTGGAAACTAAAACTTGCGCCGGCGCAACGCTCAAGAAGCATTCATGGTACAAAGCCTGCGGTCGTCTCACCCCCCCGAGGTTCTCGAGAGCCGGCGGTTGCTGGTTCTTACAAGCATAGCCCCACCTGAACGTGTTGATTAGGATTCAAACCAACATCCTGGGGCTTACGCGAGAGTTGGGCCGTCAATATACAAGTCGATACGCAAAAGGCCAAAGAAGTGTCTGGGCGTCATCCAAAGAACACCTCACCCCCCGGACCTCCTCGACGACTGCGCCCAGCGGTCAACCGGTATCGACCATCGCAGCGTGAGCCCGCGCACGTCACCGTGGTCGATAGTCGATATGCCAGGTTTGTCGCCTTTCGCGCCGAACACGGGTTGACCTGCAACCAGCTCGCTTCTACTCTCTGTATAAGCGGGCCATAGAAGGTCGGGAGGCGCGCCGGCGCTAACCCTCTGGGTTTGGCTGTTGCTGCACGTCGTTATGCGCCATCCTGAAATCGGGCCTGTCCTGGTGCCGGAGGGTCTGTGCGGCCTCTGCGATGAAGCGCGGGGCGGGGTTGGAACTACGCGTGGTTCCAGGTTCAAACTGGAGCAAGTCGGGAGCCTGCTCGAGAGCCTGGGGGTATCGCTTGACAAAGGGCACACGGCACAAACGACCACTCCCCTGAATTAGTTGGCACACAAGCGGCACACAGAGACGTAAAAAGTGCGATAGGTTTTTGGTCTATCGCACTTAGTTTTGCTGTCCCTGACAGCCTTTCTTTTGGCTCCGCGGGTAGGATTCGAACCTACGACCAATCGATTAACAGTCGATCGCTCTGCCACTGAGCTACCGCGGATTACAGTCTCGAGCGAGCTGCCTCGGCGCCGGGCAAAAGGCAGTCTAGCAAAGCCGACAAGGCTTTGGCAAGCCTTGTCGAACGCTGTTACATCTCTTCTAGGTAGGTGTATCCCACGAGTTCGGCGTCGTAGAGGGCTGTCAGCTTGACGGCCTCGGCGCTGGTGAGGGTGCCGCGCTGTTTGGCTTCGGCGACTTCCTCGCCGAGCCAGCCGTGGAGTTCGGGCGCTTCGTAACCCATGTTCTCGATGACGCGGCGCGCTTTTTGCCCGTTGATAAAGCGTTCGACGGTGAAGCCGTCGTCGCTCAGGCGCACGTGCGCCTCATTCACGCGGCCGAACAGGTTGTGCGCGTTGGCAAGCACGTCCTGGTAAGCGCCGGTCAGAAAAATGCCGAGGTGGTAGGGCTCACCCTCTTTGAGTTCGTGCAAGCGCAAGGTCGACTTGACGTCGCGCAGGTCGATAAACTTGTTGATTTTGCCGTCGCTGTCACAACTGATGTCGACCAAGGTGGCGTCGCGGGTAGGGGCTTCGTTCAGGCGCTCGAAGGGTGCAATCGGGAAGAGCGCGCCGATAGCCCAGTGGTCGGGTAGGGTCTGAAACAAGCTGAAGTTGCAGATATACTTGTCGGCCAGCTGTTTGGGCAGGGTTTCGAACTCGTCGGGGACGTAGTCCAGGTCTTGAACGAGCTTGGCGGTTTTGACCAGGATGCGGTTGAACAGGTTTTCGACGTGCGCGCGCTCGAGCAAACTCAAGTAGCCCAAGTCGAACAGGTTGTGCATGGTGTCTTTGTTGCCGACAGCCTCGTTGTAGACCTCGCGGTAGGTTTTGACGCTCAAAGTGTCCAGTAGGTCACGCATGTCTTTGACAAGCGCGTGGGGCTCGCCGGGCAGGGGGGGCAGCTCGAGGGGTTCGCGCGTCGGCCCGACCGCGTCGATGACCGGCAACACCACGACCGCGTGGTGCGCGGTCAAGGCCCGGCCCGACTCGCTCACCAGAATCGGCTCGGGCACTTCCCACTCCTTGCAAGCTTCTTGCACCGTGTAGACGACCGTGTCGGCGTACTCCTGAATGCCGTAGTTGGCCGAAACGTAAAAGGTCGTTTTGCTGCCGTCGTAGTCGACCGCCAAACCGCCGCCGACGTTTAAGTAGCCCACCGGCACGCCCATTTCGCGCAGCTCGACGTAGGCTTGCGCCGCCTCGCGCACCGCCACCTTGACCCGGCGGATGTCGGTCACCTGGCTGCCCACGTGGCAGTGAATCATCAAAAGCGCGTCCGCCATACCCAAAGCCTGCAAACGCGTGGCGACGCTGATGACTTCAGTCGCGGTAAGGCCGAACTTGGCGTCGTCGCCCCCCGAAGACTCCCACTGGCCCGAGCCGCGCGCGTGCAGCTTGAAGCGCACGCCGAGGGCGGGTTTGACGCCGAGTTCTTCGCTGATGCGCAGCACCCGGTCGAGTTCGCTGTACTTCTCCAAAGTGATGACCACGTTTTTGCCGAGCTTACGTCCCCACAGCGCCAAACGCACGAAGTCGTCGTCTTTGAAGCCGTTGCAGCACAGCAGCGCTTCGGGGTGCGTGTCTTGGACCAAACACAGGGCGAGTTCGGCCTTGCTGCCCGCTTCCAGGCCGGTGCGGTAGTGCTCGCCGTACTCGGCAATCGTCTCGACCACCACGCGGCGCTGGTTGACCTTGATGGGGTAAACGCCCTGGTAGCGGTTTTGGTAGCCGGACTCTTCTATGGCGTTTTCGAACGCGCCGTTGAGCCGTTTGACACGGCTTTCGATAATCTGCGGAAAACGTAAAATGAGGGGTAAAGCCTTGCCCTGCGTCCGCAACTCGCGGACGACGTCGCTCAGGGCGACCTCGGCCTTGTCCTCGGCGGTGACGGTCAGGTTGCCGTCGTCGTCGACGCCGAAATAGCGCCCCCCCCAGGCGGAGATGTTGTACTCGTCGTTGTCTTGATAGTTAAAGCGCGGTTTGGGTGCTGAAATCGTCAACGGGGTCGCTCCTTAAAACCTGGTCTGAACGGGTAAAACACCCGTTAAAGCGGTTTAAGATAGCACGTCGCGTCTTGCAGAACTGTTAACTAAAAGAAAAATCGGCTTACGCCGCCGCGCGTGCAAGACCGGCGAAGTTGGGCAGGATTTCGTCCCGTTCACACCGTTTTTGACTGCGAGTTTTCGCCAGGCGTTTACCCAGCGAGAACCGTGCGTCACACCGTTTTACACCGCCTCGAGACGCGAATACGCGCCCTGAAAGTTTCGGCAACAGCCTATGTCCCCGACGACCTTTTTACTGGGCCTGTGCTCTTGTAAACGGCGTTGCCGACACCGCCCGCCCTGACTGACGCCCACCGCCCCACTAGGTCAGCCGACTGGGTCAGCCGAGGACATTTTTATTGGGTGAACGAACGGCGTCGTGAAACCCTCTCGTTTTACGCCCTTTCTCATGCGCGGGTGTCACACTGTAAAGATGAAACAGCTTCTTTTGAGCGGACTTTTGTTGCTGGGGGCGTTCGGTTTGGCAGGCGAACTTCAAGAGCTTCACCAACAGCAACCGCAGGTTCAAACCGCGCCGCCGCTCGGTACGTCCGAGCAAGTCACGACGCCCGGCGTGAAACCTTTTCCGCCGACCGCGAACCTTCGACCCGACGCCACTCACGACATCACCGCCGTCGGCCTCGAGCGCCTCCGCTGCTACGCGCAGTGTCCGGCTTACACCGTCATCATTCAAGCCGACGGGTCGTTTCGGTACGTGGGCGAGTACGGCGTGGAACGTTTGGGCGAGTACACGGGCCAGGTGAGCCAGGGTCGCCTGAACCAGGTGCTGGCTTTCGTCGCCGAGACCGACTTTGCGGAGATGGACACGAGCTACACTTCCCCTTTTCTGGACGGGCCGACCGTCTACACGATGGTTGCAGAAAACGGCGACCCCAAAGTCATAGAGAACTACGCCAACAGCGGCCCGGCGACGCTGTGGGCCATCGAGCAACTTATAGACGACCTGCTCGAGACCGCCGAGTGGGAAGCGGCCGACACGCGCTGACCCGACCCCGGAAGTCCGAGGTTGTCCTGTTTGCCTCAGCCTGTTGGTCCCAGCCTGTTTCAGCTCTTTAGTCTCGGCCGCAGGCGTGTTCGAGAGCGACCCTTTCACAGTCCCTGTGCTAACGTAACCAGCTATGCAAAACCTCAAAACGAGCCTCCAACACGCCCTGAACACCGCGCTGAGCAAGCTGGGGGTCGAAAACGTCGACGCGCCCATCCAAGAAGTGCCCGCCGACAAACCCGGCGACTACGGCAGCCCGGTCGCGTTCGCGCTCGCTAAAAGCTTGCGCAAAAACCCGGCGCTCATCGCGGCCGAACTGGTCGAAAATTTGGACCTGCCAATGGGCATCGCCAGGGCCGAAGCGGTCGGACCGTACCTCAACTTTTTTGTGGATGCGGGAAGCTTTGTTCGAGGCGTGGTCGGGGACGCGCTCGTTTTACCCAAGCAGGACAAAAAGATGATCGTCGAACACACCTCGGTCAACCCTAACAAAGAGGCGCACGTCGGACACCTACGCAACATCGTTTTGGGCGACGCCTGCGCGCGCATTTTAAGGGCGGCGGGTTACGAGGTCGAGGTGCAAAACTACATCGACGACACCGGGCGGCAGGCGGCCGAGTCGATCTTCGCGGCGCGCTATTTTAAGGCCGAGTACGACCCGAAGAGTGCCGAAGGCCACGGCTCCAAAAAGTACGACCACTGGCTCGGCGAGCTGTACGTGCGGCTTACCCAGGCCAAAGAGAGCGACGGCGAAGCGATTGAACAAGGCGTCTCGGACGTGATGCACCGGCTCGAGCGCGGCGAACTGCGCACCAACATTGAAGACATCCTGCGCGCGCAACTCCAGACTTACTACCGCCTGGGGGCCGAGTACGACGTGTTCGTGTGGGAGTCCGACATCGTCCGGAGCGGGTTGCTGGAGCAAGCCCTGGCCGTCCTGAACAACAGCGACCACGTTTTTCAAGCCACCGAAGGCAAGTACGCGGGCGCGCTCGTCATGGACGTGTCCGAGTTTTTGCCCGGTTTAGAGGAACCGCTCGTGGTGCTCGTGAGAAGCGACGGCAACGCGATGTACGTGATGAAGGACATCCCCTACCAATATTGGAAAGTCGGGCTGTTCGAGGGCCTGGTGTTCGAAGCGTTCGACACCCAACCCTCGGGCAAAACGCTCTACACCAGCGCCCCGCAGGGCGAGGCGCACCCCGACGGGCGAGTGTTCGCCCACGCGGACGAAATCGTCAACGTCATCGACGCGCGGCAGTCACATCCGCAAACCATCGTCAAGACGGCGCTGAAACTCTCCGGCACCGCCAAGGGTTACGACCAGTCGCACCACCTGGCTTACGAAGTGGTGACGCTCGAGGGTGCGGCGATGAGCGGGCGTAAAGGGATTACCCTGTCCATCGACGCGGTGATGGAGGAGGCTGTCAAACGTGCCCGGAGCGTCGTCGAGGAGAAAAACGCCGGTTTGACGACCATCGACGAGGTCGCCGAACAGGTCGGCATCGGCGCGCTGCGTTTCGGGATGCTGAAAAGTGAGGCGAAACGAATAATCGACTTCCGCTGGGAACAGGCGCTGTCGTTGCAGGGCGACTCGGCCCCGTACGTGCAGTACGCACACGCGCGGGCCTGCAGCATCTTACGCGCAGCGAAGGCGGAGGGTTTGAGTCCTAAGGGTGCGGATTTTTCGAAGTTGGGCGACTTAGAGGTCAAACTCGCCCAGACGCTTGCCAGACTGCCCGAAACGGTGAGCCAAGCCGCTCGAGACTTCGCGCCGCACGTCGTCGCGCAGTACTGCCTCGACTTAGCGACCGCCTGGAACGGTTACTACAACCACAAAGACGCGTCCGGCAAACCCGACACGCGCGTGCTCCAGTCGGAGCCAGGTTTGCGCGAGGCGCGGTTAGCCTTGGTTGAAAAAGTCAGGGAGACGCTTTTTAAGGGGCTCGAGCTGCTGGGCATCGGCGCGCCGGAAGAGATGTGATGACAGCCTGCGTGTTCTGCGACATCGTTCAAGGTAAAGCGCCCGCAAGCAAAGTGCTCGAGGACGAGCACACCGTGGCGTTTATGGATTTGCGGCAATTTCACCCCGGTCACGTCCTGGTGATTCCAAAGCCTCACCTGCCGGACGTTCGCTATCTGGACGAAACCCTGGGTGCGGCGCTGATGAGCACGGTCGTCAAGGTGACCAGGGCGGTCAGCGCGGCTTTTCCGAGTGACGGGATGAACCTGTGGCACTCGGTCGGTGCAGCGGGTGGGCAAGAGGTTTTTCACCTGCACATTCACGTGCTGCCGCGTTTTGAGGGTGACGGTCTGTTACAGGTTTACCCTGAAACGCCCGGTTATCCCGAGCGGGCTACCCTGGACGAGTGGGCTAAGCGAATCAATTATCAGCTTCAACCTGAAAAACTACTTTGATATAGGTGCCGGAGGCTACTCGTACTCTTGCCCGTCACGGTCGGCTACCACGGCCTCTCCAGCACCTCCACTGGCGACGACCTTGCTGCCCAGCGGTTTGCCTTGGCCTTCAGCGCTGTGAAGAGCGGCAGCTTCTAAAAGCGTGAAAAGTTCAACATCGAGACCCAGATGAATTTCGCTCACAACCCCGGTATCAAGGCGATAAGCCTGAACAAAAGAGTCCGAAAGAAACTCGTAATACCACCGATAATCCCGGTGTAGCTGAGGAGCAGAAAAACGACGATGAAGCCGATAAACCCGTACGACGCGATTTGCTGAACGACGCGGCGCACGTCCGCGTTGCCCCAGGCGAGGGCGGCTTTGGCACCGTCCAAGGGGTAGACCGGAAACAGGTTGATGACGGCGTGTAAAAGGGCTATATCGCCGGTGATGCGAAAAGCAACGGCCAAGTCCTGGCGTTGGACCTGAAAAAACACCGCCGCGACCAAGTAACCGACAAAGCCGACGATGAGGTAAGCCAACGGGCCGCTGTACCAGACGAACGCCTCTTGCCGGCCCCGCCCGCGGTAGTTGCGTGAACTCACCGGAATCGCCTTGGGCCAGCCGAAGCCGAGCAGAAACAAAAAAAGTACGCCCGTCGGCTCGAGCTGCTGTTGCGGGTCGAAGCTCATGTAGCCCGAAAAGCGCGGGCCGTTGTCGCCGTAGCGCGAGGCGACCCAGCTCTGAAAAACGTTGTGGAAAATAAGCGCAATGACCATCACGACGGCGCTGATGACAAGCGTGTTGAGGTCTTGAGTTTGGAGGAAAGTCAATAACATGAAGGTTACTCCTGGGTTTCGAGGTGGGCCCCGACGAGGCGGCGGGCGAGCGCCAGTTCTTCGTCAAAGGTGCCGACCTCGCGGCGGTGCCGCGCTTGCGCGACTTGTTTTAGGATTGCTCCCACCTCGGGGCCGGGCGGCAGCCCCAAGTCTAACACGTCTTGTCCGCGTAACTTTCGTTCGCCGGCGGTCGCTTCATGCTCGAGCACACGAGCTTCCAAACTTTGACTGAACACCTTTATCAGCACTTTTTCGGCCGTGCCGGACGCCTCCAACTGTTCGCGGGTCACGTCGTCACGCAGCTTGACGGCCCGCAACCGCTCGATGACGCCGAGGTAGCGCCGCGGCCAGTGAAAGCGCTCGAGCTGCGCAGCCACAGCCTCTTCCGGAACCCCGAGGAGGAGCGCGAATAGGTAACTCTCGTCAGGTACGTCCTCGGTTCGGCGCAAGGTGTCGAGGCGTTCGGTCGTGCTCGTGTCGAGGTTGAGGCCGAACATCGCCGACAGCGCGCCGACCGTGTCGAGGACTGCAAGTGCGGGCGTCACGGCGTTTTCGTTCAAGGTCAGCTCGAGTTCGGCGCGCAGCCTGTCGGCGCTGACCCGGCCGAGCACGGCGGGAGCCAGGGCGGCGGGAACCTGGGCGCGGGTGTCGTCTTCGAAGCGCAAACCCAGCCGCCCCGCGAGCCGCGCCCCGCGCAAGATGCGCGTCGGGTCTTCGACGAACGACAGCGGGTGCAGCGTGCGAAGTTCTTTTTGCTCGAGGTCCCTCAAACCGCCGTAAGGGTCGATGAGCCGGGGCGGCGGGCCGAGGCGGACGGCGAGCGCGTTCAGCGTATAGTCGCGCCGCGCCAAGTCGTGCGCGACGCCGCCGGGCGTGACGGTGGGCAGCGCGCCGGGGTGCGCGTAGGTTTCCCGGCGCGCCCCCGCGAGGTCCAAAACGAGGCCGCTCGGCAACTTCAGGGTGCAGGTGCCGAAGTCGAAGTGGCAGCTCAGCTCGCCGCCCAAGCGCCGCTGCAAACCAGCGCCCAGGGTTTCGGCGCTGCCCCCTTCGACGCTCAAGTCGAGGTCTTGCATCGCCACGCCCAGCACCGCGTCGCGCACCGTGCCGCCGACGAGGTAGAGCGCGGCGCCGGGCGCGAGCGCGTCTTGCGCCGCTTGAAGCGCGTCGCGCGCGGCGTGGGGCAGGCGTTCCAGCAGGGCCGCCGCGTCGTCCGGCGCGGCGTCGGTGTCGCGGTGCCGGGCGCTGAGCAGGTCGCTGCGGCTGACGATGCCGACTAAGTTGGTGAGGTTGGCTTCGCCGGCTTCTAAAACCAAAATCCGCCCGACGTTGCTTTTTTGGACCAACGCCTCTAACTCACTCAAGCTTGCCGTCGGCGCGGCCGTGACGAGCTTGCGGCGCATCAACCCCTTGACCTGCACGTCGCTCAACTCGTGCTGCGCGGCCTTGTCCAGGGTGCGGCGGTCGACGAGGCCGACGACGTCGCCCGCCGCCGTCACGACCGGCGCGCCGTGGTAACCGCGGCGCTCGAGCACACCCCGCGCCTCGCGAAGCGTCGCCGTCTCAGCTACCGTCGTGACCGGCCGACTCATGATGTCTCGCGCGGTGACGGGCGCGCGGCCGTGCCGGGCGAGGGCGGCCAGCAGTTTTTCTTCGGCCCCCTCCAACGACACTTCGGTCTTTGCAGAAGCCGCCCCCCGGTGTCCGCCACCGCCGAAGGCCTCTTTCAGGGCTGCGCCCACGTCGAAGCCGTCCGAGGCTCGAGCGATAACGTGCGTGGTGCCGCCCAGCCTCGCCAGGACGAAAGCGGCGTCGGCACTGTGACCCACGCTGTGATTCTCGCCGTGACCCTCGCTGTGACCCACGCTGTGCGTCTCTAAGAGTTCGCTGCAAAGAGGCGCCAGGTCGGCGACGTAGTCGTCCCGCCGCAACCGTGCCAGCACGACCCTTCGGCCCATCACAGTGACTTTCTCGGCGTTCTGCGAAAGCTCTTCGAAGATTTCCCTTTGTCCGTCACCGTGAGCGCCGCGCAAGTAGCGCCGGACAAACGCCAAACTCGCGCCGGAGCGCAGCAGGTGGGCCGCGGCGTCGTAATCTTCGGCGCGGGTGAGGTCGTAGCTGAGACCGCCGGTGTCGTCGTGGATGCCGAGCAGCGCCAGACTCGCCAGCTCGGGGGGGATGACGGTGTTTTGCGACTCGAGCAGCAGCGTCAGCAAACTTGCCGTCGCCCCGACCTCGCGCTGGACGCCGTGCGCGGCTTGAATGGCGTTTTCGGGGCGCGGGTGGTGGTCGTAAAGGGTGACCGGCACCTGCCCCAGCAGCGCGTCGAAGGGCGCGACGCGCGCCGGGGCCGAAGTGTCGACGATGACGAGTTCTTCGACCGCCGCCAAGTCGATGTCCGCAGCCCGGCGCAGGCCCAGGCGGTCTTCATAAAGCCGCGCGACCGCCTCGACCTCGTCGCCCAAACCGCCCGCCACTACCGCTACCGCGCCCGGATGCGCCAAGCGCGCCAGCGCTACACTCGCCAGCGCGTCGAAGTCCGGGCTGAGGTGGCCGACGATGATTTTCACGCGTCCCAGTGTAGCGCGGGAAAGTACCGAGGACCGAGTGGAAAGTGCCGAGTTCGGTACCGAGTCGGCCTCTTGCCTTGATTTTTGCCTTTCCTACAACCTACATGCCACATGCTCAGGCCCCTTTGTAACCCCCACTTTTTACTCGACACTCAGTCCTCGGTACTCTCTGCTGGTGCTCCACCTCGCCCTGCTCGAGCCCGAAATCGCCCTCAACGTCGGCAGCGTCGCGCGGACGGCGCTCGCCACCGGGGCGCGGTTGCACCTGGTACGGCCGCTGGGCTTCCGGCTCACCGACGCGAGTTTGCGCCGCTCGGGGCTGGACTATTGGGACGAGGTCGACGTGACGGTTCACCCCGGGTTTGGGGCGTTTGCAGAGGTTTTCGCCGACCGGCTCGCCGAACGCCGCGTTTTTTCGCTCACTACCAAGAGCCAGCGGTCCTACAGCGAGGTCTCGTACCGCAACGAAGACGTGCTCCTCTTCGGCCCGGAGTCGCGGGGTTTGCCGGAAGCGGTGCGCGCACAGACCGAACAGCTCCGCATTCCCATGACGCCCAACACGCGTTCGCTCAACTTGGCCGTCAGCGTGGGGGTAGTGGTTTATGAGGCGTGGCGGCAGTTGGGGTTTGGCAAAGAGGCCTGTAGCCAGTAGCTTGTAGTTTTTTCTACAGGCTACAGGCTAAGGCGCCGGGGTAACGGTGACAGGGGCTATAACCTCGAAGTCCCGGTACGGCTTCGACGGGTCGCTGCTGACAACGGTGAGCAGACCGACCGCCTCATAGGTGCCGACGGGAAGGGGGTCACCGTTTGCATTCTCACCTGTCCAAACCAGCGTGAACTCGGCGGCTTCCTCCGGTTTCAACGTTTTGGGAATTGGCGGAAGCGAGGGCCGGGGTCCGCCGCGCTCGTGCAACGACCACATCACCGTTCCGTTTTGCCCAATCAACAAGTTTGCCGGAACGGGGTCGACGAGGTACGCGGTTTGGGAGGCGTTGCACGTGTTGGTGAGCTTGAGGAGGGCTTCCAACCCCGCCCCTACCGAAACCTGTGTGGGGGCCTCGAGGGTTGGTTTTAGGCACGGGTCGATGTAGGGTGCGTTTGTGTACCGGGGTCCGCTCCCCGCAACGTCCGCACGGCCACACGACACAAGGGCACACGACACGAGGGCGACGATGCTGAGAAAGCCGAGCAAGGTTCTTGGTATCATCTCTTCTCCTTGGGAACTACCGCGTCCGGGTTGGGCGAGGTCGAGTGGCGCTTTTCTAGTCGCTCTGTTCAGCTGAACGCAAGTAAGCCAGCACGTCGGCGGCGTTTTGGTCAGGTGGAAAGACGGGATAAAAGACGTGCTCTATTCTCCCCGCCGACAATATCAAGGTCACTCTTTTCAAAAGGCGCTGGGGAATGTCGGGGCTGAGCGCGGCAAGCTCCTCGACCTCGAGCGTCGGAAGTCCCAACGCCTCGCCGAACTCAAGCTCGGCGTCGCTCAACAGCTCGAAGGGCAAGTGCAACCGTTCTTTTGCCTCACGCTGATAGGGGCTCGGCTGCGTGCTGAGGCCGTACACGGACGCGCCCAACCCGCTCAACTCGGCGTGGTGGTCGCGAAAAGAGCAAGACTGCGGGGTACAGCCCCGTGCGCCGGGAATCGTCTCCCAGTCTTCCGGCAGGGTTCGGTCCGGTCGGCCCGTCATCGGGTAGACGTAGAGCACCGTGCGCTTTGCGGCGAGGTCTCGCAAGGACACCCTTTCGCCCGAGGTTTCAAGCAGCGCCACGTCGGGGACGCGCGTTCCGACGAGACGCGCGCAGGCACCGTCGTCTTGCGGAACGGGCAAGTTTTCGGGTAGGTTCTCGAGGGCCACGAACACCTCCTTTTATGCGCCGAGTCTATCACCCAAAGCAGACGCTACCGTCTCCGGCTAAGGCTGCTCGAGCCCCATCCCCTCTTCAACACCGGCCACAAAGGTAGCGATGAGGTTGATGACCTGCTCTAAGTCGGCCAAGTCAATCATCTCGTTGGGCGAGTGCATGTAGCGGTTGGGAATCGACACGACCGCCGTAGGCACGCTGCCGCGGGCGGCGGCAATCTGGTCGCCGTCGGTGAAGGTTCGGCGCGGCGCGGCTTCTATGGCGTAGGGGATGTTGTTCGCTTCGGCCGTTTCGACGAGCCGGTTGAACAGGCCGCGGTGTACCGTCGAGCCGACCGTGAGGGTCGCGCCCGAGCCGAAAGGCACGTCGCCGTTTTCTTGCTTGCTCACGCCCGGCACGTCGGTCGCGTGGGTCACGTCGACGGCGACGGCCAGGGCGGGCTGCAGCGCGTACGCCGCCACGCCCGCGCCGACGTGGCCGATTTCTTCTTGCACGGTCGCCACCGCGACAACTTCGGCGCTCAGGCCCTGCTCGTCGGCACGCCGCGCGGCCTCCAGGACGATGTACGCCCCGATGCGGTTGTCGATGGCCTTGCTCACCACGCGCTCGTTCAGGAGTTCTAAGTACGGCTGCTCGACGACCGCCACGTCGCCGACGCGCACGTGCTCGCGCGCCTCGTCCGCACTTTTCGCGCCGATGTCTATCCACATGTCCTCGATTTTCGAGGCCTTGCTGCGGTCGTCGGGTTTGAGGAGGTGGACGGGTTTTTTGCCGACGACGCCCAGCAGCTCGGTTTTGTAACCCAAGATGCGCACCCGCTGGCCGACGAGTTGCTGCGCGTCCCAACCGCCGATGCCGCTGAAGTACAGCAAACCCTTGTCGTCGATGTGGGTAATCATCAGGCCGATTTCGTCGATGTGGCCCGCCAACATCACCCGCGGGCCTGACGCGCCGAAAGTGGCGAACGAGTTGCCGTAGGCGTCGGTGCGGAGCGCCGCGCCGTACGCTTGCGCCTGGTCGCGCCACACGCGCGCGGGTTTGGACTCGAACGAGCTGGGGCCGGGGGCGGAAAGAAGGTTTTTTAGAAAAGTCTTGTCGGCGTCGGTCATGAGGGGAGAATACCTCACGCCGGGCTCGAGCCTCTAAAAAAGTTCACAGTTTGCTCAAAAGCGCTGGTAGCCTGTAGCCAGTGGTTTGTAGGTTGTAGAAAAAACCTACAAACCACTGGCTACAGGCCTTTTTTACCGAATCGTCAACGCCCCCGAGCCCGCGTCCTCGACCTTCAGGATAATCTGCGCGCCGCCGGGGTCGAAGCCTCCGGTTTGCCAGGTGCCCTCCTTGCCCCGGCCCGCGCCGACTCGCACCAGCCGCTCGCTCAGGTCGAAACGGCCCGAACCACCGTCCTCGACCTCCAACTTGATGTTCGCGCCCGCTGGGGTTTCTACCGTGACCGGGCCGCTGCCGTAGTCGAGGTTCAAGGTGACGTAGCTGTCCTCGCCGATGACGAAGCGGGTCGCGCCCGAACCCAAGTCCGCTGTGAGCGCGACTTGCGCGCCCGCGGCTATCCTCACTTCGCCGCCGCCCGAGCCGCCCTCCAACTCGACCTCGTAACTGCCGGGCGTTGCGGGCAGCGCCAGCTCGAGCGGACCCGAGCCCAAGTCGAGCGACGCTGCCCGCAGGTTCAAGCCGCTCAGGTCAAGCTCTAGCGGACCCGAGCCGCCGTCGACCTCCAGTTCCAAGGGGATGCGCCTGGTCAAACCGACGTCCCAACGCTTGCCGGCCCCGCTCGAGCGCGGCCTGTTAGAACGCTTTGCCAGCTCGAGCGTTTTCGAGGTGTCGCCCCGGACTTGCAGCCGCACCTCGCCGGAGTCGCGAATATCCGCCCGCAGCAGGTCGTCGCGCGTCTCCGAAGCGGTGACGCGCACGGGTGCGCTGCCCAAGTCGAGGCGGACGTCGGCTTCTGTCGCCGCACCCACGGGTTCGCTGAAAACGCGCTCGAGCCGGTCCCCCCGAGTTGCACCGGTTGGGCTGAAAAGCGAAAAAACGAGCAAGGCTGCCAAAACGATTCCCGTGTAGGGCAACCCGAACGGCCGCCGCCGTACTAGAATATCCACCCCGACGCCGATGAGCAGCACCGGCCAGTAACGCGCGAGCACCCCGACGAACGCGCCCGCCACGGCCCCCAACGACACGAGCAGCCACAAAACCCCGATGCCGACCAAAATAAGAGCGATGATTTGACGCTGGTCTTTCAAGTTCATACCGTCCTCCCCTAAAAACGCCTGAGCCCGTCGAGCATAGAGCGCGGCGGGCTCAGAAGCAACTTACTTTTGGAGGAGGTAGAGGGGAGTACCGAGGACCGAGTCGAAAGTACCGAGTTGCATTCGCACTTGGATGTTTGTTGATTTTACCGATCCATCGTTACGTGCTCGAGCCCCACAAGTCTCTTCTTTTTTACTCGGTACTCGTCACTAGGTACTCGGTACTCCTCTACACCGCAACAGGCTCCCGCGCCAGCTTGGCGACGATGTCGTCCAGCGCCTTATTCGCGTGGACGATGCCGTTTTCGATAAACACGTCGCTCGTGCGCGTGCCGTACCCGGCCGAGCCGATGACGTACAGTCCCGGAACATTCGTTTCAAACGTCTCTTCGCTGTGCCGCGCCGAGCCGTCCGCGGGGTCGACCGCGACACCTACCTGCTGCAACAACTTGGCCGAGGCGTAGTAGCCGGTCAGCAAAAAGGTCTGGTCGGTCGGGATGACGAGGCGTTCGCCTTTTTTGTCGGCAATGACCGCGTCGGGCGTGATTTCGGTAATGACCGTGTCGAAGTGCGCGACGATAGAACCTTCTTTGACACGGTTTTCCAGGTTGGGCCGAATCCAGTATTTGAGGCTGTGGCGAAACCCTTCGCCACGGTGAATCATGGTGACCTTCGCGCCGCCCTTGAACAGGTCCAGGGCCGCGTCCGCCGCCGAAGAGCCCGCCCCGACGATAGTGACGTTGCGGTTGTAGAACGGGTGCGCCTCGGTGTAGTAGTGGCTCACGTTGTCCCGGTCTTCGCCGGGAACGCCTAAAAACTTCGGGTTGTCGAAGTACCCCGTCGCGACAGCGACTTTTCGCGCGCGGAAGGTTTGGGTTTCGCCCTTGTCGGTCCGCGCGACCAGTTCGAAGCCGTCGGGCGTTTGCGCCAACCCCGTCACCGTGGTGTACTGCCGCACGTCCAAGCGTTCGTTGTGGACGACCTTGCGGTAGTAGTCGAGGGCTTCTTTGCGGGTCGGTTTGTCGGTCGCGGTGACGAGCGGGTGCGAGCCGATTTCCAGACGTTCCGAGGTCGTAAAAAAGGTCATATAGGTCGGATAAGCGGCGATAGCGTTGACGATGCAACCCTGCTCCAGAACAACGTAGCGGAGCCCCGCCCGCTTGGCGCGGATAGCGGCCTCGAGCCCGATGGGTCCAGCACCGATGATGGCTAAGTCAAACATAAAAAGTACCTTAGCAAAGGGGGCTTGAGCGGCGCTGCTAGACCGCTTACAAATGAGTTTGTGGCACGGGGCTTGTGGCTTGTAGCTTGTAGGAAAAGGAGATCTACGAGAATAAGGTGAACACTGTCGGCAATTCGCTTTTTGTCATTCTGAGCGAACGCGAAGAATCCCTCGAGGGTGAGCTGTGAAGAAATTCTTCACTTCGCTGCGCTTCGTTCAGAATGACAGGAGGGCAATCGGCTCGCGCTTGCCGAACCCCTAAACCAAACTGCTCGGGCAGTAAGGGCTGAGCGCGCAAACGTCGCAGTGTGGCTTCCGCGCGGTGCAGACGCGGCGACCGTGCAAGATGAGCGCGTGGTGGACGAAAATCCACTGGTCTTGCGGGAACAAGGTTTCCAAGTCCTGCTCGACCTTGTCGGGGTTTTCGTGCTTGCTGAAGCCTAAGCGCCGCGCCAGCCGCCCGACGTGCGTGTCGACGGCGATGGCGGGGCGGCCGAAGGCGTTCGACAACACCACGTTCGCCGTCTTGCGCCCCACGCCGGGAAAGGTTACAAGGGTTTCGAAATCGTCCGGCACTTCGCCCGCAAACTCAGCGGCGAGCTTTTGCGCCGTAGCGACGATGTTCTTGGCCTTGTTTTTGTACAAGCCGATGGTGCGGATGTACGGTGTGACCTCGTCCGGCGTTGCTTGCGCCAGGGTATACGCGTCCGGATAACGCGCGAACAGCGCGGGTGAGGCTTCGTTGACGCTTTTGTCGGTCGCCTGGGCCGAAAGAATGGTGCAAACCAACAGTTCAAACGGGTTGCGGTGCATCAACTCGGTCGTCGCGCCGGGGTAGAGGGTTTGCAACTCGGTCAGGACCGTGTGGGCGCGCTCGAGCTTGGTTTTTTTGCTTTCGCGGGGCATGAGGTCAGTATAAAGTCAGTGGGGGTTCGCAGAAGCGGGACCGATTTTCGTGCCGACCGACTTGCCCTGACAAATGGCGACCAGCGCCCCCTTTTCGGTGATGTCGAAAACGTGGAGGGGCAGCGCGTGGTCTCGAGCCAGGATGAAAGCCGACTGGTCCATCACTTTCAGGTCTTTGCCAATAACCTCGTCGTAAGAGAGGTGGTCGTACTTCAGCGCGCCTGCGTAACGGTTGGGGTCTTTGTCATAAACGCCGTCGGTGCCGTTCTTGGCGACCAAAAGGGCTTCACAACCCGTCTCTAAAGCACGCTGCACCGAAGGATAATCCGTGGTGACGAACGGTTGGCCGTTGCCCCCGGCGAAGATGACGATGTGGCCTTTGTTTAGATGTTCGAGGGCTTTTAGACGGATAAACGGCTCGGCCACGGCGGGAATCGGCACCGAGGTCATGACGCGCACCTGCCTCGCACCGGTCACGCGGCTCTTGAGCGCCCCGCGCAACATGAGGCTGTTGATGACCGTGCCGAGCATCCCTATGTTGTCGGCCTCGACCCGGTCGATGCCCCAGTAGGTCGCGGCGCTGCCCCGCATGATGTTGCCGCCGCCGATGACGACGCCGGTTTGCACGCCGCGCTCGACTAGCGCGAGCAGTTCGTCTACAATCCCGCTCAAGCTGTCGTTGTCGAACCCGAAGCCGCTGCCGCCCGCCACGGCCGCCCCACTGAGTTTCACCAAAACCCGCTCGTAAGTTTTCACGAGCCCCCATTATACCTGTTAGGCTTGCAGGGTGGTCCCTTTAACACCCGGTTGGGCGCGCTCGAGCTTAGCTTTTTTGCTTTCGCGGGCCATAAAGTTTAGCTCTTGGCTCGCAGTAGGATTAACTCGAGCTAAAATTAGCTTCTGCCCAACGAATGCGACCTTGAGTTATAAGTCCTATGCCGAAAGCGGTACCTGCTTTTCTGAACTGTTGTACCTCCAAACTACCGTTGTTTGAGCATTTGACATGAAGGTGAATCATGTACGTGTTTATAGCAAATAAGAAAGAAGCTAGGGTTCTAAGCAAGGAGCTAAACCAGACGGGGATTTTACATTTTTCAACGCGTGTAGAAATTCGTGGGAATCATCTAAAAGGCAACGTTCCGGTCAAGGTTCGCTACGAAGCACGTTTTATTCCCGATGAGGAGTTCTGGGGGAAGGATGACAGGTATCCCGATGAAGAACCGTACCCTGTAAGTTACACGAGAGCGTTTTTGACGGAGAATGAGCGTAGGGAGCACTGCGCGACCTGGTACAGGGCTATCGCGGAAGGAGCCGCCTAGCAGAGAACGGCGCTTCCAGCTCCTCGAGCCGTTTTTGTTAGGCTTAACGTGTGACCCAACCAACCCCCGGCGAGGTGCGCGAGCGCGTGTGGGTGGCGCTGCAACGGGCGGGCGCGGTGGCTTATCCTGCGCCGGCGTTCGGCCATCATCCAAACTTTGTGGGCGCGGGGCAAGCCGCGAAGCTGCTCCTCCCCGAGTTGTTTGCCCGTGGGTACGTCAAACCGGGCGACACCGTGCTGAGCTATCCCGACTACGTTTTGAAACCCTTGCGTAAGGGCTTGTTGGAGGGCGGCGTCAGCGTGGTCGTGCCCGCCAAACACGGCGACGACTACCGGCTGCTGACTGTCGGCAAGGTTGCGCCCGCCAAGGCCTCGAGCATCGCCGGGGCCGAACAAGTGGGCGAGCGCGTTACCGAACTGCCGAGTTGCCGGGTGGCGCTGGTCGCTTGCGTGGCGGTCTCGGCGCTGGGCGAAGGACTCGGGAAGGGTTACGGGTTCAGCCTGCCCGAACGAGCGCGCGGGCTGCCCCTGTTCACGCTCGCCCACCCGTTGCAAGTTTCAACCGAAATGCCCACTTCCGACCACGCCCTCACGGCTTTTGCAACCCCCAAAGAGGTCGTGTGGCGTCCGAAGTAAAGGATTCATCAGCGAGCCGAAAAAGGGTGGCGTAAACTGGTCGGCGACGATGAAAGGGACCGTTCATGCCTACTTATGAGTACGTTGCCAAAGACCGCGTCGGGAAGGCATTGACCGGCACGATAGAGGCGACGTCGCAACGAGACGTCGCCGTCATGCTCCGCGAAAAAGGCGCCGTCGCCATCACCAAAATCGCCGAGCCCAAAACGGGCATCAACGCCGACCTCAAACTGCCGGCGTGGTTGGACTTTGGCAGCAAACCCAACGTTCGCGACATCGCTATTTTCAGCCGTCAGTTCGCCACCGTCATCAACGCCGGTCTGCCGGTGGTGCAGTCGCTCGCCATTTTGCAGCGGCAGGCCGACAAAGAAGGGTTGAAAAACGCGCTCAAAGACGTGCGCGGCGACGTCGAGACGGGTTTGCAGCTCTCGGACGCCCTCGCCAAGTTTCCTAAAATTTTCAACAAGCTCTACATTTACCTGGTCAAAGCGGGCGAGGTGTCGGGTAACTTGGACGGCATTTTAGAGCGCATCGCCGCTTACCAGGAAAAAGAACAGGCGCTGCGCGGCAAAATTCGCTCGGCCCTGACGTACCCGGTGGTCGTTTTGACCATCGCCTTGGCCGTGACCTGGTTTTTGCTGACCGGCATCGTGCCGCAGTTCGCGGGTATCTTGACGCAGCTGGGTGGCGAGTTGCCCCTTATCACCCGCATCCTCATCGGCATCAGCGACTTTTTGAGGTACCAGTGGTACTTGCTTTTCGGAATTATCGGCGGGGCGGTCGGGGGCATCATTTTTTACTACCGCACCCCGAACGGTCAGCACGTCATCGACCGCTTTTTGCTCAAGGTGCCCATCTTCGGCACGCTGATTCAAAAAACCTCGATTGCGAGTTTCTCGAGCACCTTTGGCCTGCTCCTGAAAAGCGGCGTGAACATCATCGAGTCGTTGGAAATCACCAAGGGCACGGCCGGCAACGTCATCGTTCAGAACGTGCTGAGCGAGGCCAAAGAAGCGGTGCAGCGCGGCGAGCAAATCAGCGAAACGCTTGTCAAACACCCGGTCGTTTTTCCGCCGCTCGTCACCTCGATGATTGCCATCGGTGAAGAGACCGGCGCGATTGACAACATGCTGGAAAAAATAGCCTCGTTTTACGAGCGCGAAGTCGACGAGGCCGTCGACGCCCTCACCGCCGCGCTCGAGCCCGCCTTGATAGTTTTTCTGGGTGTCGTGGTCGGCTTTATCGTCGCGGGTATGTTTCTGCCGATGTTCGCCATCATCGGCAGCTTGAGCGGGTAAGCAGGGGCAAACGGCGCCGGCGCGCCCGAAAGGGGGCGCCGGGTGATAGGGTTTTGGGATGAGCGACCTTTTGCTGGCCCTGGACTTCGGCGGCACCAAACTCAGTGCGGGCGTCGCCGCGCGGGGCGAAACTGTATGGCGCGGGTTGAAACGTGCGCCGTCGAAACACGGCGCGACCGCCGCAGACGACCTTGCGCTGATGTTCACACTCGTGGACGGTCTGTTAAAGGGTGACCGACCCGCCGCCGTCGGTGTGAGCTTCGGTGGGCCGGTGGACGCTTCTCGGGGCGTCGTGCGGCTCAGCGACCACGTGCCGGGCTGGGAGAACTACGGGTTGAAGGAACGGCTCGAGCAACGTTTTTCAGTCCCGGCAAGCGTCGACAACGACGCCAACGTGGCGGCTTTAGGCGAATACGTTTACGGGGCCGGGCGCGGCTGCCACAGTCTGCTCTACGTCACGGTCAGCACCGGCGTCGGCGGCGGTTGGATTTTAGACGGCAAAGTCTGGCACGGTTTTGACGGTATGGCCGGGGAAATCGGCCACACAACGGCCGACCCGAACGGCCCCGAGTGCTTTTGCGGCAAGCGCGGCTGTGTCGAACGGCTGGCCTCGGGACCGTACCTGGCCGAGTACGCACGCGAGCTTCTCGCCGCCGCGCCGGAACGGGGTAAAGCGTTGAGAGACCAAGTTGAGGACGAACGCCAACTTACCGCCCAGCACGTCAGCGCCGCCGCGGCGGTGGGGGACAGTCTCGCCTGGCAAGCCCTGGCGCGCTCGGCTTGGGCGCTCGGCTTGGGTCTGGGCAACGCGGTGAACTTTATGAACCCGCAACGTATAGCGCTGGGCGGCGGCGTGACGAAGTCGGGTGAGCGCTACTGGGCGGCGGTGCGCGAGGTTGCACGCGCCACCGCCCGCCCGCAAGCCATCCTCGACCTGGTGCCCGCCGCGCTCGGTGACGACGCGCCACTGTGGGGCGCAGTGGCGCTGGCCGAAGAGGCGCTCAGGCCTGCGTGACCTCTGCCGACGTAAGCGTCGGCACGGCTCGAGGCTGGCCGGATTCCGGTGCTACACCTGTCAAACTTGAAGGGGTTTTTCGGTGCCTTGTCAGAATCCGCAACAGTTTCTTCTCGTTCCGCTCGGGTTAACTGAGGTCATGAACCACAAAGGGTATGAGAACGTCCTGACAAATCCGCCGGGGGTTAGACCGGTGTGGCGGTCAAAAAACGCGCGCCTCCCGCAGCCGGGCTATTTTCTCCAGGTCGCGCAGCAGGTCGCCGCTGTTCTCCGAGGTGTCGAGCGGGGACAGGCCGGGCGACCTGAAAATTGCTAAGCAGACCCCGACGATTTCGGGGTCGAAGTGGCTGCCGCCGCACCGCTCGACTTCGGCCAAAGCTTCCTCGGCGGACCAGGCCCGCTTGTAGGGCCGTTCGTGGGTGAGCGCGTCCAGCACGTCGGCTACGGCGACGATGCGGGCGGCCAGCGGGATGTCGGTGCCGGCCAGGCGGTGGGGGTAGCCTTGACCGTCCCAGCGCTCGTGGTGGGCTATCGCTACGCTCTCCGCCAACTGCAACAAAGCCGAATGGCCGTTCGCCAGGATGCTCGCGCCTATGGCCGCGTGCGTCCGCATAACGCTGAACTCCTCGTCGGTAAGCTTGCCGGGCTTGAGCAGGGTCGCGTCCGGGATGCCTATTTTGCCCACGTCGTGCAGCCGCGCGGCCGTGTAGAGCAGCTGCGTTTCCTCCAAAGACCAGCCCAGGGCGTAGGCCAGCAGGGCGGCGGTCCGGCCGACCCGGCGCGTGTGCTCGGCCGTGTCGTCGTCGCGGTACTCGGCGGCGACCGCGAGCCGCGTCACGACTTCTAGGTGAGCCTCTTCAAGCTCGCGGGTACGCTCGCGCACCAGGCGTTCGGCCTCTTCGTGGGCTTGGCGGCTCAGTTCGGACTTGAGCCGGTACACCTCGGCTTCGCGGTGCGCCTTTTCGAGGTCGATTTTGAGCGTCAGGCGGCGCGTTTTCTCGGCGTTTTCGTCGTTGAAGATGCGTTCTTTCAAGCTGTGAAACGCTTCTAGGTGGTAGACCGCCTTCTCGAAGCCGCCTTGCAGCTTGTAGGCCTGCGCCAAGAGTTCGTGAGCCTCGTACAAGGCTTTGGGCTGCTCGGTCTGCTCGGCCAGCAACAGCGCGGCCTGGGCGTGCGCGACGGCGTCGGAGAACGAGCGCGTCGCCAGTTCGTCTTTCGCCAGGTTGAGGGCGCTGCTCAGTTTTTTGGGCACGTCGTTGATAGAAGCGGCCAGTTCGGCGGCCAGCCGGTGGGCCTCGCGCGCCCTCGAGAACAGGCCCTTTTTACGAAAAACGTTGCCCAGACCCTCGGTCGCAGCTATCTGGTAGACGACGAGACCGTGGTGCTCGCTCAGGTCTTCCGCCGCCACAAAAGCGGTTTCCGCGTCCGCGAAGCGCGCCAGTTCCAGGTAAACCTCGCCTAAGTTGATGAGCGACACGACCTCTAAGATGTCGTCGCCGAGGTGGGCGGCTATGCCCAGGGCGTCGTTGTAAAAGGAGGCTGCCCGTTCGAACTTGCCGAGCGCGGCGTAGGTCAACCCGAGGTTTTGCAAGTTGATGGCGGCGCTGCGCGACTCGGGGTCGTGGTCTTTGAGAATTTCGTAAGCCTCTTGCAAGGACACGAGGGCGGTTTGGTACTCGGAGAGTTCGCGGTAGATGTCGCCGGCGTTCGTGAGCACGTCGGCGAGCAGCCTGGTCTGCCCGAGCACCTTGAGGAGGGTTGCGGCCCGTTCCAGGTGGGTGAGCGCGGCGGAGAGGTCGCCCAACAGGGCGAAGACGCTGGCAAGCTGGTTGAGGGCGTTGGCCTCCAAGTCCTTCAAAGCCTCGTCCTGGGCGAGCTTCAGGGCTGTTTCGAAGTGCGTTTTCGCCGCTGCAAAGTCGCCGTGCTCGCGCGCGATTTTACCGAGCAGCAACTCGGCCTCGCCGCGGTGTTGCGGCGCGAAATCGTCAGCGGCGAGGCCTTCCAACAGACTCGTCTGGGCGGCGCTCAGCTGGCCCAGCTCGAAGGCTTTTTGGGCTTGCTCGAGGCGTTCTAGCGCGGCGGGAAAGTCGGCTTCTTCGCCGTCCCGCGCCCTGAGCTGTAGGGTGACTTCAGCCATTCGAAACACTCCGTCCCAGGGGTCCGGTCTACCGCCGCCCCGCTTGACTGGAGTTTAAAACGGCGACTGTCACGGGGTTCTTACAACGTGACAAAGTGGGCGCGTCAAACACGCGCCCACCGGATTTTGCCGTTTCAAAGCGTTTCGGTTTTGCTCAGAATTTCAGGACGTCGCCCAGGAACTGTCTCAGGTCGAGCCGGCCCTTACCCATGCCGTCTTTGTAAAGTGCTTCGTTCATGCCGACGTCGTAGAGTTTGTCCATAACTTTTTCGCCGACGAGTTTGGGCAGGTCTTTAGGAGCTTTGTCCAGGTTCGGCTGGCCCAGGGCCAGCGCCAGCGCGCCCGAGACCATCGGCGCGGCGAACGAGGTGCCGCTCACGTAAGCAACTTGGCCGTTAGGGTAAGCGGTGAAGACGATTTCACCTGGAGCGACCGTTTCAACCATGTCTTTTTGATAGGTCGAAAAGGCGGACTTTTCGTCGACGGCGTTGACACTGCCGACGCTCACGAGTGCGTCTTTGTAAGGCGTGTCCTTGAGCGCCCCTCGAGCCGGAAAGGTGACGCTCCGGTCGCCCGAGTTGCCCGACGAGGCGACGACCGCGACGCCCTTGTTTTTCGCCTTCTCCAAGACCTTTTCCACCGCGGCAGAGGTTTCCGCTGCGCCGAGCGATACGTTGACAACCTTCGCGCCGCGATCAACGGCCCAGTTGATGGCGAGGGCTAAGTTGTCGGTGTCGCCCTGACCGTCGGCGCCCAGCACCCGCAAGGGCATGATTTTCGCCAGCGGCGCGACCTGCAGAATGATGCCCGCCACCGCGGTGCCGTGGCCGTAGCCGTCTCCGAAACCCTCGTCCTGGGGCCGCGCGTCGCCGTCTACAAAGTCCCAACCCGGCACGAGCCGGTCGGTAAACACGGGGTGAGCGAGGTCGAGGCCGGTGTCGATGACGGCGACGACGACGCCGTTGCCCAAGTGAGGGGCCAGCTTGGTGTGCGCTTCGAGAAGACCTATTTGCTGCCAAGCGCGCGCGTTGTCGAGTGGGGTAAAGGTTAGTTGGGTGGGCACAGAGCCGTCCCAAGCTGTTGCGCCGCCAGCCCAAGCCCGGACACCGCCGGCCCAGGCGCGCACGCCGCCGGCCCAAGCGCGCACGCCGCCGGCCCAAGCGCGCACGCCGGCCGCGCTGAGTTCGGGCAGTGCGAACGCGTTTTGGTTTTGCTCCAAGGAAAGCGTGGTGAGCCCGGCCATCCCGTCGGCAAAGCCCAGTACGGCGAAACCCGCTTCGGCGTCGAAAAGAACGACGCTGCCGCCGTAAAGCGCCTCGAGTTCGGCCGGGGTGGTGTCGGAACCGACAGTGACCGTGGTGAGCGAAGCGAAGTCCTGATTCGTGTTCAGCTCAGGCGCGCTGCTGAGGCTGCACGACGACAGCGCCCCCACCAAAAGGGTGAGCAGCCAGAACAGGAGCCAGCGATGTTTGGTTTGATGCCCGGTGTGATTCAAATCGGTGTAAGACAAGATGGTTCTCCAAAACGAAACGTAAGTCGGTCGCGCTACTGGCTCGCCGCCGTTCTAGCGCCCGGTTAAGAGCGGCGGGTCTGCACCTCTTACTTGCTCCTTTCGGAATAAACTTGGGTAAACTCAGTCTTCTACCCGTGTTTCGTTTACCAATGTACGAGGTTGGGTCTCACGAAACTCTTACAAAACTTTTCGGCAGCGGTTTCGTGAGAGGTTGAGCCAGCCCCGTTGTGACCTCGTCGCAAATCTCTTGGACTCCACGTTGGCGAGGTGTAAGCCTTTTCGTTTCGACGCGCTAAGGAAAGGCTGTAAGTTCTGGGACACAGGGCACGCACTCTCAACTACCTGAGTTGCCTCGAGCCACCAAGACTCCCGTCTGCAAGGCGTGCGTTTTTGGGCGGCCGCTGGTGTAAAGTTCTCTACGAAGACTTTTTCAGGAGGCTCTTTTGGCGCTCACCACAGCCCGCCCGCATAAAAACAGCGAGTTCAGCGTCGCGAACGAGTACGTTTACGACCGCAGCGGCGGGCCGGTGCGCTGGCTTGTGTCGCACCTGCTGCGCTACAAGCTGTTGTTGGGCCTGTTTTTACTTGCGGTGACCCTGACTAACATCCTCTTTTCGGCGGTGCCGCGCCTGACGGGTGTGGCCTTCGACGTGGTGCTCCAGCCCGACCCGAGCGCGCGGCGGCTATTGACCCTCGCCGCGCTTATTTTGGGTGCCGTGCTGGTGCGCGGCGTTATCGACCTCGGCAACAGTTTTTCGATAGAGACCCTGGGGCAGCGGCTCGAGCGCGACGCGCGCGAAGAGCTGTACCTGAGTTTGCTGGGCAAAAGCCAGACCTTTCACAACCGCCAGCGCGTCGGCGACATCATGGCGCGCGCGACCGGCGACGTGCGCCAGCTCAACCCGATGATGAACCCCGGCGTGGCGCTCATCTCCGAGTCGGTCGTCGCGACGGTCGTGCCGCTCGTTTTCATCGCCTTTATCGACCTGCGGCTGTTGCTTTCGCCCGCACTGTTCGTCGTGGTGTTTGTGCTCGCGCTACGCGACTACATGCGGCGGCTCAACCCCGTGTCCGGCGCGATGCGCCGCCGGTTCGGGACGATGAACGCCGGGCTGAACGAGGCCATCACCGGCATCGAGGTAGTTAAGTCGACGGTGCAAGAAACGCAGGAACAGCGCAAGTTTGTCGGCGACGCGACGAACTACCGGGACGCCTTTGTCGCGCAGGGCCGGGTGCAGGCGCGCTACCTGCCGATTTTGCTGTTCGGCTTCGCGCTGACGGGGGCGTTCGCGCACGGCTTGTGGCTGTTGTCAAAGGGCCAGCTCACGGTCGGAGACCTGGTGGCTTACCTGGGACTGGTCGGCGCGATGCGTTTTACCGCGTCCATTTCGGTGTTCACTTTTTCGCTCGTGCAGTTGGGTTTGGCCGGGGCCGAGCGGATTCTCGAGCTGATGAGCGAAGAAACCGAACTCGACGAAAACGTGGGCGGCCACGCCTCACCGATTCGTGGGCGCATCGTGTTCGAGAACGTGAGTTTCGGCTATGTGGGCGCGGACGGCAAACAAAGCTTGCACAACGTCTCGTTCGAGGCCGCGCCGGGCGAGACCGTCGCCATCGTCGGGCAGACGGGCTCGGGCAAGAGCACGCTGACCAAGCTCGTCAACCGCGCCTACGACGTGAGCGCGGGCCGTATCCTCATCGACGGGGTGGACGTGCGGGACTGGAACTTAGAGTCCTTGCGCCAGCAGGTTTCGGTCATCGAGCAAGACGTGTTTTTGTTCTCCCGCTCCGTCGCCGACAACATCGCCTTCGGGCTGGGTGAAAAAGCGACGCGGGCGGCCGTTCTGGAGGCCGCCAAGGCCGCGCAAGCGCACAGTTTCATCACGAACTTTGCCGACGGCTACGGGACGGTTATCGGCGAGCGCGGCGTGACGCTCTCGGGAGGGCAGCGGCAGCGTTTGGCGATTGCTCGAGCCCTCCTCACCGACCCGCGCATTCTCATCTTGGACGACTCGACGAGCGCGGTCGACAGCGCCACCGAGGACGCGATTCAGCGCGCCATCGACAAGGTGCTAGAGGGCCGCACCACGCTCATGATTACGCACCGGCTGTCGCAGATTCGCCGCGCCGACAAAATCTTGGTCTTGGAGCGCGGCGAAATCGTCGCCCAAGGCACACACGACGAACTGCTGATGCGCTCAAAACTCTACCGCCGAATCTTCGCGAGGCAAGACGCATGAAAATTTATGCAGCTGCGAGCAGGGGAGCAAACGTTGTTCGTCCTCCGCTCAGCGCGACGAACCCCCAATTGACGGCTTTCTTCTACTCGGTCCTTTCCACTCGGTCCTCGGTACTTTCTGCTCGAGCGAGCAGCTGATGGGCTTCATCATGGACGGCGTCGCCACCGAGGCGTACGACCGCAGCTACAGCGACCGCCAACTCTTGCGCCGCATCTTCGCCTATTTCCGGCCGCACCTAAAAACGATGGTGTTCGTCGCCCTCATGACCTTTTTGGACGCGCTGATGGGCGCGGCGCTGCCGGTCTTAATCTCGCGCGGCATCGACGTGTTGGACGGCTCGAGCGACTTGCAAGCCGGGCTGTGGCAACAAGCGGGCGGTCTGCTCGTCGCCGTGTTGCTGGCCGGGGCGCTCGCCTGGACGTTCAACTTTTTTCGCCAGACCTATACCGCTCGCGCAGTGGGCGACGTGGTGCTCGAGCTGCGCAAGGACGCCTTCGACGCGGTGCTGGCGCGCGACATGTCGTTTTACGACGAGTTCTCGACCGGCAAAATCGTCAGCCGCGTCACCTCGGACACGCAAGACTTCGCGACCGTCGTCACCCTGACGCTCAACCTCATGAGCCAGGTGTTGCAAATCCTCATCATCGTCGGCGTGCTGTTTTACCTGAACGTGCGCCTCACGCTCATCGCGCTTGTTATCGCGCCCTTTATCGTCGCGGCGGCCCTGGCATTTCGCTACGTCGCGCGCTTTACCGCGCAGCAGGCGCGGCGCGTCCTCGCCGAGGTAAACGCGAACGTGCAGGAGTCTGTCACGGGCATCTCGGTGGCGAAGGCGTTTCGGCAGGAGCGGACCGTGTTCGACACCTTCAGCCGGGTCAACGAGCAGTCCTACGACCTGAACTTGCGGCAGGGCCTCGTCTTCAGCTCGATTTTCCCCATCCTCGGCACCATTGCGGGAGTCGGCACGGCGCTGGTCGTGTACTTCGGCGGGCGCAGCGTTTTGGCGGGTACGGTCACGGCGGGCGAGTGGTACTTGTTCGTCCAGAGCGTCGCGCTGTTCTGGTTTCCGCTGACGAGCATCGCCTCGTTTTGGAGCCAGTTTCAGCAAGGACTGGCGGCGAGCGAGCGCGTTTTCGCCCTCGTCGACGCCGAGCCTCGAGTGGTGCAGATCGGCGCTGAACAGGTTGGGGATTTGCGGGGGCGGCTCGAGTTCGTGAGGATGGACTTTCGATACACCGAACAGGAGCAGGTGCTCCGCAGTTTCGACCTGACGATTCCGGCCGGGGAGACCGTCGCCTTTGTCGGCCACACCGGGGCGGGCAAGTCGAGCCTTGGCAAGCTCGTCGCGCGTTTTTACGAGTTTCAGGGCGGTCAGTTGCTCGTCGACGGGCGCGACATCCGCACGCTCGACTTGCAAAGTTACCGCCGTCACCTAGGCATCGTCCAGCAGACGCCCTTTTTGTTCCGCGGCACGGTGCGCGAAAACATCCGCTACGGGGCTCCAAACGCCTCGGACGAAGAGGTGGTTGCGGTGGCGCGGCGGGTCGGCGGCGGCGACTGGCTGGACGTGTTGCCGCAGGGTTTGGACACCGACGTGGGCGAGTCCGGCAAGGGCATTTCGGGCGGGCAGCGGCAGCTCGTGGCCTTGGCTCGAGTGCTGCTGCAAAACCCGCGTATTTTAATCCTGGACGAGGCGACGGCGAGCGTCGACCCATTGACCGAGGCGCAGATTCAAGAGGGGCTCGAGCTTGTCCTGCGTGACCGCACCGCCATCGTCATCGCCCACCGGCTCTCGACCATTCGCAGCGCCGACCGAATTATCGTGTTGAGCAAGGGCGAAATTGTCGAGGAGGGTACGCACGAGGGCTTGCTCGAGCAAGGTGGTCACTACGCCGAACTCTACAACACCTACTTCCGGCACCAGTCGCCGGACTACGACCCGGTAGGGGCGGGGTCTTAGAAAACTCGAGAAACCTCAGCCACGTGCTCGAGCAAAAACGAGGTGTGGGAAAATCCCACACCTCGACTTTCGTCAAGCTGTTTTTACCGGAACCTCACGCCATCTGCCGCTGCGACACCACGCTTTCTTCCGGCACCATGCGCTCGCCGATTTTGGCGGCGGCGATGTAGAGCACGACCGCTGCGCCGATTTTGTTGACCATGTCGGCCACCGTAAAGGCGATGTGTACCCAGTTGAGCGACAAACCCGGCGCGAGCGCGGGCAGCATGTAGCCGATGGGGTAAACGCCCCACGTGGTCACGGTCGCAAAGGCCAACCACTTGTAGGCGGTGCGTTCCTCGGGTTTGGCGTCCGCGCCGTGGCGGCGGTAAAGGCTGAACAGGATGATGGGGATGAAGACGTAACCTATCGTCGAGACAAAGCCCCAAAAGTAAAGCCTGCCGTTTAAGTAGTTGCCCGTCGCGGTGAACTGCTGCTCGCCGATGTACCCCGTGACAATCATAAACAGGTCGGCCAACAAGAGCAGCGCGAGCGCGCCCTTGATGTTTTTGGGTTTGATGCGCAGGGTCATGACGGTTTTTAAGAGCAGTAGCGGCGTCGTGATAAACCAGTCGATGTAGCGGTACTGGCCGATTGCCAAAAATGAGTCGCGCACGAGCGTTTGCCGCGCGGCCGCGTCGGGGGTGTTGGCGAGTTCCACCAACATCGAGTGGTAATACTGGTGAATGAAAAAGTAAGACACCCCGGCCACGCCCACGATGACCGCCGAGAGCACAATCGAGTCGCGGTGCTCGGGCGCAATTCGGTCACGGTTCGAAAGTGCCCACACGAATGTACCTGCAAAACCGAATACGGAGACGAAAAGAGCGTAGTTGGTGATGGCGGCGAGTAGCCCCACCGACGCCGCCGTCGGAATAAACTGGTCTGCAAAACGCATGTTTCCCCCCGGCCGTTTAACGGTCTGAACTAAAACGTTTAACCTTTTAGAGTCGTTTGTCGTCTCACCCCCACGCGACCCTTGCGCCGCTTCTGATGGCTGAGATAGTAGCGCCGCGTGAGAACGCCGACTATTCCTGGAATTACTATTTTCGGGCGGGCTCGAGCTTACAAAAACTTCGTATTCTTAAACCTCTATTTTGTGGTGACCTCGAACCCTAGCCGGCGTCTGTTGGGTGACCGGACAACCCTTACGGCGGCAGGGTTCAGTTCGAAAACAAAGCTTGGCTCGAGCGTGTTGAAAGATTCGCTTTTCTCAAAGTCAAGTGTCGAAGCAATCCGCCTTTTGCTACAATCAACTCACCCACGGAGGCGCACATGAGCCTGACCATCAAAAAAGAACCCTTCACCTACCACGACCTGGACAACTTCCCCGACGACGGTAAGCGCCGCGAAATCATTGGAGGCGACCTTTACGTGAGCGCAGCACCTAACACACGCCACCAGCGGCTTATCGTCGAATTAGTCTTTCTGATTCGTAGCTTTTTACAAGACAATCCAGTGGGCACTGTGTTTGCAGCACCTACCCAAGTCGTCTTCGACGAAATGGAGAGCGTCGAGCCGGATATTTTTGTGGTCCTCAAAGAAGGACGTGCCGAAATTACCGAACGAAGAATCTTGGGCGCACCCGCCTGGGTCGTCGAGGTGTTGTCGCCCTCGAACCGAGACTACGACCTGGAAACGAAGCGCAAACTTTACGCTCGCTACGGCGTGGTCTACTGGGTCGTCGACCCTGAAGCTGAGGAGATTTTGAGCTGGGATACAGAGGGAAAAGTAGTCTACCAGAGAGGTGACGAGGCGAAAGTTTCTGTGTTGCCGGGGTTTGGGCTCGAGCCCACCCTGCTGTTCGACGCTGTTAGTTAAGCTGGCGTTTTCTATGAAGCAGGTTGCACTCCTCCTGTTTATAACTTTCACGATAGGTTTTCTCACCAGTTGTGGTGGCGTCAAAGTTACCGTCCAAAACGTGAGTGATAAACTGTTGCAGGATGTTGAATTACGTACAACGTCGGACGTGTACGAACTCGGTAGTATCCCGCCCGGAAGCAGCGTCAGCGAGCGGATTAGGCCTACAGAGGATACAGATTTAGCCTTGTCTCACCGGGACCATCCCGAACGGCTGATGGTAGGCACTTACCTGACGGGTGGGCTCACCGGACAAATCACGATAGACCTTAACGACGACGCTATTACGAAAGTTTCCGACGACATAAAAGTCCGGTAAGAGGCGGTGGACGATGCGGGTTTCAAAAGCTTTATGCTCAACTCGTCGTCAGCTCTACGCCTAGCTTCGTGAGTTACGTCAGCAGTTCAAATGTTTTTCCCCCTTCTCTTTAATTTTCGTTCTTCGCACTACCGAACTTCACTCCCACTCGCAATATCTCTGTCTAGCGCAGACACGCTCAGGTTTCCTTCATCGTCCTCGGCGGCCAGAATCATCCCCTGCGACTCGACGCCGCGCAGTTTCACGGGTTTGAGGTTGGCGACGATGATGACTTTTTTGCCGGTCAACTCTTCGGGCTTGTACCACTGCCGGATGCCCGAAACAATCGTGCGCTCTTCCGAACCGAGCTTCACGCTCAAAACGAGGAGTTTGTCGGCCTTCGGGTGCGGCTCGCACTTGACGACCTCGGCGACGCGGAACTCGAGCCTCGCAAAGTCCTCAATCGTCACCTCGTCCTTGTGCTCGAGGGGCGTTTCCTCGCGCAACACGTCTTTCATAAGCGCCTCCAAGTCGATGCGCGGGAAAAGCGGGTCGCCGGGTTGGGTCTTCGTGTCGGCGGGCGTGTCGCCCCACACGGCGGCTTTGTTCAGGTCGTAGTAGAGGGTCTCGAGCCCGAGCTGCTTACGCAACTCCTGCGCCTTGGTCGGAATCACCGGGTCGAGGAGGATGGACGCGACGCGCAAGCCCTCGACGCAGTTGTACAGCACCGTGTTCAAGCGCTCGGCGTCGGCCTCGTCTCGAGCCAGCACCCAGGGCTGCGTCTCGGCGATGTACTTGTTCGCCTTGCGCACAGCTTCCAACACGCTCTCGATGGCGCGGTCGAACTGGAGGTCGTCGAACTGCTGCGTGACGGTTGCGGGGAGGGCAACAAAGGCGTCGCGTAGCGCCTCGTCGGTGGGCTCGAGCGCGCCCGGCCCCTTCACCACGCCGCCCCGGTACTTGCCGAGCATCCCGAGCGTGCGGTTGAGCAAGTTGCCTAAGTCGTTCGCCAGGTCCGAGTTGATGCGCTCGGCCAGCCCCACCTCGCTGAACGAAGCGTCCAGCCCGAAGGTCATGTCGCGCAACAGGTAGTAGCGAAAGGCGTCGTTGCCGTACTTGTCTTTCAAGTCCAGGGGCCGCACCACGTTCCCTTTAGACTTGCTCATCTTGCCGCCGTCCACCAACCAGTAACCGTGGACGTTGAGGTGCTGGTAAATCGGCAAGCCCGCCGCTTTCAGCATCGTCGGCCAAAAGACGCCGTGGGGTTTCAAGATGTCCTTGGCGATAAAGTGCTCGACGTGGGGCCAGTAGCGCTCGGTCAAACTTTGGCTCTCGAGGGCCGAGAAATAGTTGATGAGCGCGTCGAACCACACGTAAGTCACGTGGTTTTCGTCCCACGGGAGCGGGATGCCCCAGGGCACGCGGCTTCGGGGGCGGCTTATCGAGAGGTCGCCGATGGGCTCGCGCAGGATGCCTAAAACCTCGTTTTTGTAGCGCTCGGGCCGGATGAAGTCCGGGTTTTGCTCGATGTAGTCTTTCAGCCAGGGGCGGTACTTTTCCATGCGGAAAAAGTAGTTTTCTTCCGACCGGTACTCGAGCCTTATGTCGTGCTGCGGACACTTGCCGTCGACGAGTTCTTTCTCGGTGTAGTAGCGCTCGCAGCCGACGCAGTACAAGCCGCCGTACTCGCCGAAGATGATGTCGCCGGAGTCGTAAACGCGCTGGAGGATTTCACTGACGACTTTTTTGTGCCGCGCCTCGGTCGTGCGGATGAACTCGTCGTAGTGGATGCCCAGGTCGTCCCAAACCGCGCGGAACTGCCCTGAAATCCGGTCGGTGTAGGCCTGCGGACTCAAGCCGGCGGCCTCGGCGGCTTTTTGTACCTTTTCGCCGTGCTCGTCGGTGCCGGTCAGGAAATAGGTGTCGTCGCCCTTGAGCCGGTGAAGCCTCGTCACCACGTCAACGAGCGTCGTCGTGTAGGCGTGGCCGATGTGCGGCTCGGCGTTGACGTAAAAGATGGGCGTGGTGGCGTAGTAGATGGTTTGGTTTGGGTCGGCGGGACTCGCGTCTTCCGGTTTGGGCTGTGTCTCCGTGGTCATCTTCGTTCTCCTAACGGCAAAAAAAGAAGGGCGCTTTCGCAAAAGCGCCCCGTAACGACTAGGTTGAAAACCTATCCGACTCCAGGGCAAAGTTGCATCAGTCGCTTCATAGGGCAAGTATAGCAGACCTTTGGAACGCGCGTGCTGTAGGCGTTTGCCGACTCGAGATACTGGGTGGCGGCGTAGCAAGCGGTGGCGGTTACTCCGGCTCGTCCCTTACAAAGCTACAATCGGACTATGTTTTTCAGAAGAGGTGACCCCCATGACAAACGTTGAAATTCCCGATATTTCCCGAACCGAACGCCTCGAGCTGCCCGCCCCCCGCACCGCCTTAATCGTCGTGGACATGCAAAACGACTTCGCCCACCCCGACGGAACGCTTTACGGCGAGGACGCGACGCGCGTCATCCCAACCATTCAAGGACTGCTCGAAAAGGCTCGAGCCGCGGGCATGCGCGTCATCTTTACCCAGGACTGGCACGGTGACGCCGACCCCGAGTTCGAGATTTGGGGCGAGCACGCTCTAGCCGATACCTGGGGCGCGGAGATTGTGGAGGGCTTGGAGCCGCGCGACGATGAAACCCGCATCCGTAAACTTCGCTACGACGCGTTTTACGGCACGTCTTTGGAGCACCTGCTAAACCTCTGGGGCATCACCCACACCGTCATCGTCGGCACCGTCGCCAACATCTGCGTGCTCCACACGGCGGGCTCGGCGGCGCTGCGCTATCTGGACGTGGTCGTCCCCGAAGACGCGGTCGCCGCACTCACAGATTTCGACAAGGAAAGCGCGCTGCGGCAGGTGACTTTCCTCTACCGCGGTGAGGTCACGAAAGCCGACGGCATCACTTTCGTCCAATCAGCGTGAGGGAGGTTCAAGGCGTCCTGTTCGATATGGACGGCCTGCTCCTCGATAGCGAGCGATTGTATTTAGAGGCGACTCGGCAGGCATTCGAGGAGCACTCGTTCGATTTTCAAACAGATGCGTACTTAGAGTGCATCTGTACACCTGACGTGGAAGCGGTGAAGATTATGCGCACGGCTTACGATGACACTTTGCCCGTTGAGAAAGTGATGGCTCGAGCTGCGGAACTCTACAGGAAGCGCGTACATTCGGAACCCGTGCCGCTCAAAGAAGGTTGTTTGGAGTTGTTGGGCTTTTTGGAAGAGAACGACATCAAGTGCGCGGTCGTCACTTCGACGCGCACCGAACTGGCTGAGCACAAGCTGCGGCTTGCCGGAATTCACGACGCGTTTTCTTTTGTTATAGGTGGCGACCAGGTGACGCGCAGCAAACCCGCGCCGGACATCTACCTCCGCGGCGTCGAAAAAATGGGTGTTCCGGTTGAAGCCTGCCTCGCTCTGGAAGATTCGGAAAACGGCGTGCGGGCGGCGGTGGTGGCGGGTCTGCAGGTCGTTCAGGTGCCGGATTTGAAAGCGCCGTCGGACGAATTCTTGACGTTGGGCCATGAGGTTCTACCTTCGCTCAGGGCAGTTAAGGATTATTTGGCGGGGTTGGGAAGCGTTTCGGTTGATACATACAGCGTTTGACTCACCCCTGCCTCCCCTTTGAGGGTAGGTGCCGAAGGGTGGAGGGCTCGAGGGTCGGATTGAAACCTTCAAGCCTCCACCAACGCCCCGAAGTCGATTTCAGCCGCGGGCCGCACGTCGGCCTTCAGCACGCGCTCCATAATCCGCAGCGCCTCGTCGCCATAGTCGTCACGCTCCGCCGCCACGCAGTCGGGCGGGACGACGAGCTTGAAGTCCTGCATGTAGGCGTCGTTGGCGGTGAACAGCACGCAGATGTCGGTGGCGACGCCGCAGAGGATAAGCGTTTCGACGCCCAAGTCGCGCAGCAGCGTGTAGAGCGAGGTGAGAAAGAAGCCCGAGTGTTTCGGTTTGAGGACGAAGTAGTCGTCCTCTTCGGGCCGCAAAAGCTCGACCATTCGTTTGCCGGGCGTGTCGCCCAAGCAGTACTCGACGACGCGGGTAAAGTCGCTCTGCCAGCGCCCGAAGTTGTCGTTGACGTAGACCACCGGTACCCCGGCGATTTTGGCGCGGCATTTCAGGTCGGCAATCGTCTCAGCTACCGGCAGGGCGCGTTCCAGCAAGTTTTCAGCGCCTTCAAACTCGAGCGGGTTGATAACGTCGATAAGCAAAAGTGCGACGACGGACTCGTCGGCTTTGTCGTGGTGCAAGGCTTTCGGGTCTCTCGGCATGGTTGCCCCCTGGGCTTTATCAAAAAACCGCCCGGCGAAAAGAACCGTATCCCGACGCACCTTCTACCGTAGGACGACGCTGGAAACGCGTGCGGACAAGCTGATATTCTCGGCTTATGCACCTTCCCTGAGCAGGGGAGCGGAGGAGAACAGGCTTTTGACACTTTCTACTTTTTACTTTCTACTTTTTACTTTCTACTCGGTACTCGGTACTTTCCCATGAACCTCGTCACCCTCGCCACCTGCAACTTAAACCAGTGGGCGCTCGACTTCGGCGGCAACTTGGAGCGCATCGCCGCGTCCATCCGCGTCGCTAAAGAGCGCGGCGCGCGCTACCGGCTCGGGCCGGAGTTGGAGATTCCGGGTTACGGCTGCCAGGACGCTTTTTTAGAGGGCGACACGATTCGCCACTCGTGGGAGTGCTTGGCGGAAATCTTGGACAGCGACCTCACCGACGACCTCCTCTGCGATGTCGGGATGCCCGTGCTGCACCGCGACGTGCGCTACAACTGCCGGGTGTTTTTGCTGAACCGGAAAATCCTCCTCATCCGTCCGAAGATGGCGCTGGCCCAGGACGGCAACTACCGCGAGGCGCGCTACTTCGCCGCCTGGGCACATACACGCCACACCGAGGAGCACGTGCTGCCGCGCATGATTCGTGAGATTACGGGACAGGCTACTGTGCCGCTAGGCGACGCGGCCGTCGCCACGCTCGACACGGTCGTCGCTGCCGAGACCTGTGAAGAACTGTTCACGCCGGACAGTCCGCACATCCATCTCGGACTCGACGGGGTCGAGATTATCAGCAACGGCTCGGGCTCGCACCACGAACTGCGCAAGCTGCAAAAACGGGTCGACCTCATCCTGAGTGCGTCGGCGAAGGGGGGCGGCGTGTACCTTTACGCCAACCAGCAAGGCTGCGACGGCGGGCGGCTGTACTTCGACGGCTGCGCCCTCATCGCGGTGAACGGGCGGGTGGTGGCACAGGGCTCACAGTTCTCGCCTCGAGACGTCGAGGTCGTCACCGCGACCGTCGATTTGGAAGAGGTGCGTTCGTTCCGCGCGGGCTTTATCAGCCGCATGGTGCAGGGCAGCGAAGCGCCGCCGGTGCCGCGGGTCTACACGGACTTCGAACTGACCGAACGGGGTTTCTCGCGCGGCCCGAGCCCGGTAGTCGCGCTGAAGTTCCACACGCCGGAAGAAGAAATCGCCCTCGGCCCGGCCTGCTGGCTGTGGGACTACCTGCGGCGTTCTAGCCTGGGCGGTTTTTTCCTACCGCTTTCGGGCGGCTCGGACTCGGCGGCGGTGGCGGCGCTGGTGGGTTCGATGTGCCAGCTCGTGGTGCGTGAGGCGCGGGCGGGCAACGAAACCGTCAGCGCGGACGCGCGCCGCATTACCGGGCAGGGCGACGACTGGACGCCGGACGACCCCCAGGCCCTCGCTCACGCCCTGCTCCACACCTGTTACATGGGGACGGAAAACTCGTCTAAAGCTACGCGCGCTCGAGCCAAGCGCCTCGCCGCAGAAATAGGTGCTTACCACCTCGATGTGGACATCGACCAGATTATCTCAGCCTGGCGCACTACCTTCGAAACTCTAACCGATAAGCGCCCGCGCTTCAAAACGGCGGGCGGCACGAACGCCGAAAACCTCGCACTGCAAAACATTCAGGCGCGCAGCCGCATGGTGCTGGCCTATTTTCTGGCGCAACTGTTGCCCTGGGTGCGCGGCCGAGAGGGTGGCCTGCTCGTCCTCGGCACCTCGAACGTGGACGAGGCGTTGCGCGGCTACATGACGAAGTACGACGCGAGTTCGGCCGACATCAACCCCATCGGCTCGGTGTCAAAAACGGACTTGCGGAGGTTTTTGCGCTGGGGCGTTGAAAACCTCGGCTATGAAAGTTTGTTGGAAATCGTTGAAGCCGTCCCGACCGCGGAACTCGAGCCCACCACCGAAACCTATACTCAGTCCGACGAGGCCGATATGGGCATGACTTATGAAGAGTTGTCCGTCTTCGGGCGGTTGCGCAAAGTGGACAAGTGCGGCCCGGTGGCGATGTTCGAACACCTGGTGTTCGCCTGGGACTACTTGAGCCCGGCGGAGGTGGCCGAAAAGGTGAAGCGGTTTTTCTTCTACTACGCCATCAACCGCCACAAGGCGACCGTCTTGACGCCCGCCTACCACGCCGAAAGCTACTCGCCCGACGACCACCGTTACGACCTCCGGCAGTTTCTCTACAACGCCCGCTGGACCTGGCAGTTTCGGAAAATCGACCGATTGGTGGAGGAGATTGAAGGCTCGAGGCCGAACGACAAAGCGTCCTCGGCTCCGGGTTTGCAAAGGGAAGACGAGTGAGTCCAGCTCTTTTTTACCAAGCCCTCGAGCACGACCTTTTTCTCTTCTTTTCCCCTTCCCAAAGGAGTGCGCTCGAGCGCAGCGCCGAGCGAGGGGTTTCATGAGGCTCGGCCTTTACGGCGGCCGCTTCGACCCGCCGCACTTAGGTCACCTCCTCGTCGCGGAAGGGGCGCGGGCGACCCTCGAGTTAGACCGCGTCTTCTTCATCCCCAGCAAAACCCCGCCGCACAAAGGAACCGAGGCGAGTGCGCAAGCGCGTTATGAGATGACCCTGCTCGCCACCGCCGAGAACCCCCACTTTTTTGTACTGGACTTGGAACTGAAACGCGAAGGCACCTCTTACAGCGTCGACACCGTCGAAACGCTGCTCGAAGCGTACCCGGACGCCGAAATTTTCTACCTGACCGGCGTCGACGCTTACCAGGACATCGCTACCTGGCAGCGCGCTCGAGACCTCGTTACAAAAGTGCAGATGGTCGCCTACCCGCGGCCCGGTTACAGCCTGGACGGGCTCGAGCCCCACTTTTCAGACCGCGTTAAGCTTTTGGAGTTGCCGCTGTTCGAGGTCTCGAGCACAGCCATAAGACAGCGTTTGCGAACGGGGGAGAGCGTGCGCTACTTGCTGCCGGACGCCGTCATGGCTTATGTTGAAAAACATACCCTTTACCGCTGATGTCGCAAGGTCAGCGGTCGCACAGTAGGCAGCCTCACAGTTGGCGGTTTTACAGCCGGTACCCTTTCCGGACAGCCGACAAGGTCGGGGGACCGAGTTCAACCTGCCCGTTCACCGTACCCCCGCGGTCGTACAAACTTGTCGAGTCTCAGACAGCGCGGTGAGTGGTAACCGCATAGACATCCGCTGCCCACCGCGCAGCACGACCACGTCGCACAGGCGACCGGCGGCACCGACCACGGCGTCGGTCTTTTTCGCTTGGTCGACACCTGTCGGCGTGTCCACGGCCGCGTCTCGGACCGCCACGATAACGTCGCCTCCCAACAGCCAGCGCGCGCCGCCGTAGTCCACGGGGCGCGACCCCCCCAAAAGGCCGGCCTGAGCGGCCGCACCGCCCGGCACGACGTTGAGCACCAGCCAGCCCTCGTCGGGCATACCGTACAGAACCTGCACACTTCTGGGTAAGTCGCGCACGTCGACCCCCGTCATGGCGGTGCTCATGGTGGCGCTCGGACGCTGCAGGGGCTCGGGCGACGACCCGGGTACCGGAGTTGGTACCAGGGCCAACCCCGCCAAACGCTCGAGCAGCGGCTGAATCGGCACAGCCAAGCTGACCCCGGCAAAGCTGTCGCCGCTGGGATTGTAAATCGCTGTGGCGACGCCCACAACCTCCCCCTGAGCCGTGAGCAGCGGCCCGCCCGAGCTGCCCTGGTTGAGGGCGGCGTCGGTCTGAATCATGGGCGGAAACTCACCCGGGAACTGTCGGTTCAACGCCGAAACGGTCCCGGTGGTTACCGAACCGCTCAGGCCGAAAGGGTGGCCGATAAGGATGACCTTCTGGCCGAGTTGCAAACCGTCTGTTTTGGTCAAGGGGATAGGCGGAACGTCGGGTACCGCGTCGGGCTCTACGGGTTCCAACAGCGCCATGTCCCACTCGGGCAGCGCGTACCTTTCCCGCACGCTCAAGGTGGTGCGGGGCTGCGACCCTGCAAAAGTGACCTTGAGTTCGACAGCCTCCTCCAAACCGGGTTGGGCCGCGTTTTTGGAATGCACGACGTGGTAGCTCGTCACGATGTAAGGCCGACCGGACAGGTGCACCAGAAAGCCGCTTCCGCCGCGCACGGCGGCAGGTCCGGGTGTGTTTGCGAGCGACACGTTCGCTGTCACGCGCGCGGCCGGAAAAACGCTGACGCCGACGACGCTCGCCTGGTAGCGCCCCGCCACCTCGACCGTGTTGGCTTCGTACTCGAGCAGCGCCCGCGTCTCGTCGTAGGGAGCAGACGGTTGAGCCGCAGCCCAGCCCAAAAGGCTGAATAGGGTGAGGTTAAGAAAAAGTAGGTGACGTCGCATAAGAGGCAAGTGTGAAGAACTTAACACCCGCAGTTTAACGCTTCAAGTGGACGAGGTCGGTGACCGTTGCAAGCTGTGTACTACAACCTTGCAGGAAACGAGTACGAACCCCCTTGCCTTGGGAGCGCGCGGGCAAGAGGTTCGCCTCGACAGACCTCAGGGTTTAATACCCTTTCCGGTTCATGACCTCGGTTAACCCGAGCCGACAGTCCTGAACCAGCGGAACTATCGGTGACGGTTTAACGCTCAGCCGTTAAAATCACAACCTATGGTTCAGGACTGTCCAGCGAGAAGAAACTGTCGCGGATTCCGGTGAGCCGAAAAACCTCTTTACGTCTAACAGGTGTACTACCGGAATCCGTATAAACTGCGCACTTCAGGCGCGAGGCGGGGTCTTGGTCTGCGCGAGGTTTTGTGGCTGGGAAGTGCTCGAAGGCGTTTGCGTTTCAGCTGCGAGCGCGGCGCAAGGGCCGGCTTTTTTTCGGCGGTGCCACCGCGATACGCTGCCGCAGTTGGGGTTTGTCGAGGATGGCCTTGGCTAGCTTTTCGTTACCTTGAGCTTTGGCCTCGGCAATTTGAGACTCGAGCGCGAACAGCTCATAGGCTAACGCCGTTTCCAACCCTTTGCGACGGGCACCCGCAGAGACGTCCTCGAGAAATTGGTCCAGTTTCACGCACAGGTAAAAGGGCAACTCGGATGACATGCCCCAATGTAGCCCCAGTCCGCTGCCCGGTTGTCGGCAGTCGTCACAGGCCGGGCAAGCGGTAGGGGCGGCCGGACCACCCTGGCACAGCCGTCATGCACGCCGTCGGAGCGTGTCGCCTTTTTGCTGGGCAGAGGTACACCCGCCACCGGTTTGGCAGCGCGAGGCCGGAACACGCACACCGTCGAGGTGAAGGTTATGTAGGCACGTGTGGAACGGCTCGCGCTGGTGGAGACGTGTGACGCTCAGAAAGGTCCTTCGGAGGTAGAACGCTCGGCTCTCAGCTCGAACGGCCGCAGGCTCGAGCCCTGCCTCCAAAGATTTTTGCCACCTTTTTAGCGCCGCCGTCACCGACTTGCGCTAGTATGCGTTAGGGAGGACCCAGTGCAACAACCGTGTTTTCTCAGTTCTCGCAATCCGACTCTCCCCGTCGTTTCCTGCGCTTGTATGATGGCGCGCGGTCACGTCAGCCTCCGTTGCGCCGTAGAAGAGGGTGGGTTCGGCCGCGGTCTCGAGCCGGCATGACGACAGTCCGCAAAGACACCAAATACGCAACGCGCAAGGACAACCTGGCGCTGTGGGGCGGCGTCCTCTTCAGCTTGCTGTTCACCCTGCTCGTTTGGGGCCTGGGCGGACGCTTGGAAAGCGTGCGTCTTTTGCCCGACCAGGGGGCGGCTTGGTACTACTGGAAGCTCCCCAACCCCACCTTCTGGAGCCGCGCGAGCGCCTGGGGCTTGTATCTCGCCCATCAGCTCGCCATTTGGGGCACTATCTTTTACGCGCAGACGCGGGTGCGGCGCTACGCTAAAGGGCTTCACCGCGTCAACTTCGTCGCGCTCTCACTCAACGCGCTTTTCGTCGCGTTGCACCTCGTACAGACGCACCTGTGGTACGACGGGCTGGCCCAGGACACCAGCGTTTTTTCGTCCCAGGGCTCGGTCATCGTGCTCTTGGTCTGGGTCTTGCTGATGGAAAACCGGCGGCGCGGCCTGCTGTTCGGCTGGAAGGCCCCCTTGGGTGCGCAGATCATGGACTTCGCGCGGCGGTATCACGGTTACTTTTTCGCCTGGGCAATCATCTACACGTTCTGGTTTCACCCGATGGTGGCGACGAGCGGCCACCTCGTCGGCTTGTTCTACACGCTGCTGCTCATGCTTCAGGGCAGCCTGATGTTTACGCCCGCGCACACCAACCGCTACTGGACGTTCTTTTTGGAGGTCATCGTCTTGGTTCACGGCACCCTGGTCGCCGTGATGCAGGCTAACGGCCTCTGGCCGATGTTCTTTTTCGGCTTCGCGGGCATTTTCGTCATCACGCAGATGCACGGTCTGGGTCTTTCCAAGTGGGTAAGGGGCGCTATCCTGGCGGGGTACATCGGCGGGGCGCTCTGGGTCTACAACAGCCGCGGCTTTGACAAGCTCAACGAAATCGTGCGCATTCCGCTGATAGACTACCTGGCCGTACTCGTGCTGGCCGGATTGTTTGGGGTAGGGTTGTGGACAGTGCGGCGGCTGCGCGGCGCTTTTTCCGCGCGGCCCCGGGACCTGGGAGCGCCCTGAACCCAGAAGCCGGGTGTGGTTTAGGGCGGCGTTCAGTTAAACCCGCTCCGCCTTGACCCGCTTGAGCTGCGCCACAATCATAAAGCTGACGATGACCAACAAGCCCCAGGAGCTGAGCTTGCTCAGCTCGACCACGCGCCAACCGCCTGCCTGGTGAGGGTAAACCCACGCGCCCAAGTACGTCGAGATGTTCTCGGCCAACCACACGAACAAGCCGATGAGCAAAAAGGCAACCACCAGGGGCATGGCAAACGTACTGCGGTAGGGCGTAAACAGAATCCTGGTCTTGACGAACACCGCGAACACCGCCCCCACCAACACCCACCTCAGGTCGAACACAAAGTGATGGCTGAAAAAGTTGAGGTAAATGGCCGCCCCCAAGGGTACGACCAGCGCCGGTGACGGCCAACTGACCAGGCGCAAGTCGAAGCGCCGCCACGCCTGGGTCATAAAGCTCGCCACGCTCGCGTACATAAAACCGCTGTAAAGAGGCACCGCGCCCAGTTTGCTGTAAGCGGCCTCGGGGTACGACCACGAGCCCTGCTGGGTTTTGAACAGCTCGAGCGCCAACCCCAGCAGGTGAAACACGCAGACCACCTTGAGTTCGTCCCGACTCTCAAAGCCCGCCCCGACCATGACGACTTGCAGCCCCACGCAACCGAGCAGCAAAAAGTCGTAGCGCGGCAGGGGCAAGGCGAACACTTTCGAAAAGGCGAGCAGGATAAAAATAAAGCCTGGAAACACACACGAAGCTGCGTTTTTATAAACGAACGCGCCTCCCTCCAGCGCGTAGCGGCCCAGCTGGGTGGACTCGAGCCTGGCGAGCAAAGCGGGGTAGACCTTTGAGGGCATCATGTGAGTATCTTACACAAATTACACACTCAACCGGTCGATAAGTCCACAGGGCTGCTCGGGCGCGAGAGTCGGGCAAGCCAAAACGGAGACTGCAGGCTCGGTCAGGCTACCGTGAACCAGCGGGCTCGAGGGAGGAAACCAACTTTTCCAAGTAGTCAAAGCTGCGCCGAACCGTTTTTACCGGGTCTGCGGGCGCGTCGTGCTCGACGACGAACCATTCGGTTCCAGCATTCTTGGCGGCTCTCAAGAGCGGTGCCCAGTCGATGACCCCGTAGCCCACGTCCGCCCACCCGTCTTGCCCTAAGTTCTCACCCGCCGGCGCGCGGTCTTTGACGTGGACGCGCTTCAAGCGGCCGCTGTACTTTTCGATGAGCGGCGTGGGGTCCACCCCGCCCTCCCGACACCAACCCAGGTCCAGCTCGAGCCCTAAGTCCGGCGCGCTGTCCAGGAGGTGCTCCAAACCTAACTTGCCGTCGTAGTAGCCGAACTCGAACGAGTGGTTGTGGTAGAGGAGCGTCATCCGTTCGGCTTTGACCTGCTGCGCAAGTTTGTTGAAACGCTCGCCAAGTTTTTGCCAGCTCTCGGCGTCGTCGCCGTAGTGCGCGGCGCTTAGCCAGGGAATGACGAGGGTGTCGTTGCCGAGGGTTTTCTGGAAAGCGGCGACGGCGCCCAGATGGTTCTCGAGCACGTCCAACGTCACGTGCGCGGAGACCATCTCGACGCCGTTTTCGTCAAGCACTTTCTTGAGTTCGTCGGCGTCTATGTCGGGGCCGTAGCCACCTTCGATGCCCGCGTAGCCCGCGTCGGCAGCGATTTTAACGAGTTCTTTCGCGTCGTCTGAAAGGTGGCGGAGGGTGTAAAGCTGTACGGCTAGGGAATAGGTCACGGGTGGCTCCTTTTTGCAGGTGTCAGGTGTTTAATCATCGAGTTCGCCTACTTTCAAGCCCGGCGGCAACGGGGCGGGGCGGTCGCAGGTGCTTTCAACATCGACAAATCTCCGCGCGTCCGAGGCGTCTTGGACAGCTTGCAACGTGTCCAGGACGTGATAGGCCAGCTCGCCGCTGGCGCGGTGGGGGCGGCCGGAGCGCAGCGCGTAGGCCAGGTCGGCGACGCCCAGGCCCCGGTCATACCCTGAATAGCTGTGGGTGAGGGGCATGGTTTGCCAGGTTTCGTCCCCCTTTTTCTTGAGGCGCACCGGGCCGTCGAAGGTGTTGGGGTCGGGGACGCTCAAAGTGCCCTCGCTGCCGTAGATTTCAAGGCGGGGCAGTTCCGAGGCGACCACCTCGCCGCTGACAATCAAGGTGACGGGTTTGCCGGAGGCGAGTTCCAAGAGCGCTGTTGCGTGAACGGGCGCGTCAACCTTGATAACCGTGCCCGCGTGGGGCTCACTCGTCACGGTGCGCTCGGGCACACCGGTCGTCGTCAACCCGACGACCGACCCGACCGGCCCGAGCAGGTTGACAAGCGCGGTGAGGTAATAGGGTCCCATGTCGAACAAGGGATGCCCGCCGTACTTAAAAAAGAAGAACGGGCTCGGGTGCCAGGTCTCGACGCCGTGACCGAGCATAAAGGCGCTCGCCGAGAGCGGCTCGCCGATCGCACCCTCGTCTAAGAGTTTGCGGCACGTTTGGATGCCGCCGCCCATGAAAGTGTCCGGGGCGCAAGCGAGCCGCAGGTTGGCAGCGTCTGCGGCGTCGAGCAGCGCCTTGCCGTCTTCGCGCGTAATGGCTAAGGGCTTCTCGCTGTAGACGTGCTTGCCCGCGTTCAGCGCGTTCAAGCTCACCTCGGCGTGGACGGTGGGAACGGTTAAGTTGACGGCGATGTCGAGCGTGTCGTCGGCCAAAAGGTCTTCGACCGAACAGCCTTTGGCGACGCCGTACTCGCGGGCCTTGGTTTTTGCCCGCTCGACGTTGATGTCGCTCAGGGCGGTCAGCTCGAGCCACGGAAACACCCCTAAGCCCCGGATGTAAGCGTCCGAAATGGTGCCGCAGCCAACCAAGCCGACCTTGTAGACGTCTTTACCGTAAACGTCTTTACTGAGAACGTCTTTACCGCAAACGTTTTTACTCACACGCGGCCCTCCTGAAGGGGTTTGCTCCGACTGAACAACGGCGCGTCACCTTGCCACAAAGTTAGACAGCAGCTTAACGTACGCCGCCTGGTAGTAGATAGCGGGCTCGGTAATTTCCCACGGTGACGCGGAGGCGGTGTTCCAATCGCGGTAGGCTTTTTGCGCGGGCTCGCCCGCAGGCGGCGCGGCTCGCCCGGAATAAGCTGCGTTCGGGCCGCCCGTCACGTAACCCGGAGCCGGACCCCGCTCGCTCGTCCGGGCGTTGTCCCAAACAGAGCCGTCACGAAACCAGTCGTGCCACATCTCGGCGGCTGAATACTCCGCGCCGTACTCGACCATGTTGGTCAGGTAAACCATGTTGAGCGGGTTCACCCCGTGCAGGTAGTGGACGATGCCGAGGGCTTTTTCCCTGTAAGTCTCACTCGCACCGGCGTCGAGGTTGTAGTGAAGCATGTCGAGGTTGGTGTTGCCGAGCGCGGCGCGGACGTAGTTGCTGCCCCAGTGGTAAGACGCTTGGGGCAAGTAGGCGCGGTAGAGGTCTTGGTCGGGCTGAAACCCGTAGAGTTCGGTGGAGGTTAGGGTGGCTTGCTCGAGCTTCGCGTTCAGGATGGTCTGCGCCAGCTCGGGGTCGGCGTCTTCCAGGGTCGTGTAGTAAAGCAGTGCGTCACCCTGGTCGGGGTTGTACATCGACCACCTCAGGGCATGTTCGTCGTTGAAGGGGTTGGTGCTTCGGTAAGTCGCCTGAAGCGCCGCCTGGTAAACCCGTTCGCCCGTTAGGGCGTAGAGGTACACGGCGGCTACCGCCTGGGTCGCGTCTTGCTCGTTCAGAGTCCAGTCGGCGTCGCCCGCTTTAATCTCACCCGTGTCGCAGTCTTCGCGGCGCTCGTTGTTCACGTACCAGTCGTAAGCGCGCGCCGCACGTTTTCCTAAGTCGGCGGCGTAGTCGCTCAGCTTTTCAAACTGCTCGAACACAAGCGCCCCGTGCGCGAACATGCTGGCGGCGGCGATGCTCGAGCTTGAACAGACAGGCGCGTAGTAGCGGGGCCGCGCGTCCTCAGACGGAGGCGAAACGGAGTTGTAGTCGATGTTGCCGACCTTGATAAGCACGCCGCCATTGTCAAGCTGCATCTTTTTGAGCCAGTCGAACTCCCACAGAAGTTCGTCTATCAGGTCGGGAAGACCGTTGCCCGATTCGGGAATGCCAAAGGCGTCGGTGAAGGCGTTGGGGTTTTGTTCGTAAGCGCTTAGCAGCGTGTGAACGGGCGCGTGGGCGAAAGTCACGTACTTGTTGTAGTCGCCCGCGTCGAACCAGCCGCCGGAGAGGTCTCGGGCCGTGTCCGGGTTCTCCTTGGCCTCGACGAAACGCGCCTCGGTGTCCTGGCCCGGCCCCAAAAAGCTTTTGCCGTCCGTCCAGCGGGGGTCGGCGTAAGGCTCCTCTTTCGCCGTGTTGGCGCGGTTGTAGTAAAACATGCGCGTGGCGGCTTTCAGCACTTCGTCGTAAACGTCCTCAGCAATTTCAAACTCATGGGAACGTGCGTCTTTTTCAACGTCGTAAACGTAGTAGTTTCCTGGCTCGCTGACGTTACTAAAGTCGAACCACCAGCCCCTATCACCGGAGGTTTCTTGCACCGCCCCGTCCTGCCAGGCTTCGGGAGCGCTGGAGAAGACGGTGAAACCGTCTTCTCTTCTAACCTCGAGCACCGCCCCCGGCACGTACTCGTCTTGGGCGTTGAAGCCCGTTTGTGGGTCGACCAACACCGCGACCTTGGCGTCATTGGGACGGTAGCCGAACTGGTCGACCACGATGTAGGGAGTCTCGCGTCCGCCCGTCACCGGGACCTCGGACAACGTGAAGTTGTCAAAACAGACTTTGACCGGTGTGTCTGGGTTGAGGGAGCCGCCCAGAAACAGCTCGAGCGCCAAGTCGCTGGCCCGCACCTCGACGTCCAGGCTGTAACGGCGCGGCGCGGGCCCGACCGGCTGCACTTGGTAAAAATATTCGGCGTAGGGTGCGCCTGCTTGACCGATTTTTACGCCGACCGCGGCGTCTTTGTCGGCGTAGGCTTCAAAACCCAAAGAGTAAGTTTGGCCTGCCAGGTTCAACCCGGCTTGGCGTAACGTGACGCTCCAGGGATTTTCCCCGCCGGCGTTTACCACGGCGCAGTAGGCGCCGCCGGTCACGCCGCCTTTGGCTTCGGCAGGCGCGTAGACGCCGAACGACCAGTTTGCGTCGCTGTGGTCGAAGTTTGGATTCCGAAAGAGGTTTGCGCCCGCTTGCGCCGCGCCGTTCTCGGTGAGGGTGTTTACTGAGGTCCGCTCGTCGGTCTTGGTAACCGTGCCAAACTCCTGCACGGTCAAACTGTTCAGAGTTTGGACGCTGGGCGTCAGCGCGAGCAGCGCGAGTCCTATCAACAGGTGAATGGTCATGTCTTTCCTCTCAAGTGGGATTCGGGACTGCCTTTGAGGATACAGGTTTAAAGGCAGCCGACTTAAAAGACGACCGACTTTGAAGATAAAAAACTAAGAGCGACACGGGCTAAAACCGCTGTGTACAAAACCGCTGCAGAGTTCGGTAGAACAGTGAGAAACCTTTCTCGGAGATTCGGGGTATTATCGAACCTCGAGCAAGCTTGAAAAGCCTTTTTCCGACCCCTTTCTAGCACCCTACGAGCCGAGGTAACGCCCATGCCGAAGGTAAACCTGTGACCGCCAAGCCTGTCAAGGGGCGCAACTCCGTTCACCGCTCAGGGTGGTTTTTGCTCGGCGGGGCCGCCCTGCTCAACTTAGGCGTGACCCTGTTGGGACTGTGGCAGCTCCTCTGGGGGGCGGTGCTGTTCGCCGACTTCGTCCTGCTCGTGCTGTTCGCGGAGCGACTGCAAAGCCGTGTGCGGCTACGTTTCCAGACCGTTTACAAACGTGTTTTGGCCTTCGGTTTTCCGGTGCTTGTGCTCGTCGTCTGGGAAATAGTCGTGGGCGCGGGCCTGCTGAACCCGCGTTGGTTTCCGCCGCCGACCAAGATTGCCGGGGCGCTATGGGACCTCACCGTCAGTTACGACCGCTTCAACGAGACAAGCCTCATCGGACGCCCCTGGCTTATCCCGAGCCGCCTGGGGTCGGACGGCTGGCCGGGCGTAGCCGCGCTTTTTGCAGAAAGCCACGTCTTCGCCACGCTCAGCCGGGTGTTGGCGGGCTTTGCCATCGGCGCGCTGCCGGGGATTGTGCTCGGCATCGTTATGGGCCTCAACAAGACGGTACGCACCATGCTAGACGCGACCTTGTCGGCGGTCTACGTGCTGCCCAAAATCGCCATTTTTCCGCTGATGATGTTGATTTTCCCGAACCCGTTCGGTGAAGGCCCCAAAATTGCCGTCGTCGCCATTTCGGCTTTTTTCCTGGTGGCTATCAGCACGATGGCGGGGGTGCGCGACATCGACCCGGTGTTTTTGCAAGCGGGCAAAAATTTCGGCGCCGGCCCACTGCAGATGTTCCGGCACGTCATCTTGCCTGCGGCCCTGCCGATTATCTTCTCGGGCTTGCGGCTGGCCCTCGGCACCGCCCTGATAGTCATCGTGGCGGTCGAGTTCGTGCGGGCGCAGACCGGGGTGGGGTTTGTCATTTTCTACAGTTGGCAGGTGTTGGCAACCGAAAAGATGTACGCCGGCTTGTTCGTGGTCATGCTTCTCGGCGTAGCGCTCACCTACGGCCTGCAAACGCTGGAACGTCACGCGATGCCGTGGCGAAAGTGACCGGTGAGAGTGACTGGCGCAAGTGACCGATGAAAGTGACCGCAAAACCAAAAAGGCTTCTGATTTTTGTGCCCCTTTCACGCTTGCCGGGTCGGTGAGAAAGGTGTTGGCGGGGCCTCGAGACCTACCCCGCCGCAGCCCTAGGGCCGGTCCCGGTTCTAACCTCCTACCTACCAAGGTTCCTTCGACCCCCTCCAGCCCGCAGACATCGTTCCGCGCCGAGAGTTGCCAAACAGCCAGCAGCCCGACCTTCGAACAGCTCGGTACGGTTTTGGGTAAGTCTGCGGCCTGAACCTACCAGCTTGTGAAATCGGGGAATCGACGGGACAGGGGGTTGAGCAGAACCCGCAACCCTCAGTCTCTTTTTGACTTTTGGCAGGCCTCGGTACAGGTCCTTGTATGGGTCGTCACCCTTTGACTTGTCTGGCAAGCGTTGACAAAACCGTACGCCTTCCGGTATCATGCCGTTCGCTCCAGCAACGCTGTGAGCTTACGAGGCCCGGTAGTGTAGCGGTTAGCATATCTGCCTGTCACGCAGAAGGTCGCGAGTTCAAATCTCGTCCGGGTCGCCAAATTCCTAGCAGCAGCTGTAAGTGGTTTACAGCTGCTACCGCTAACCCGAAAACGCCGTTCGTGACGTGTCACGCGGGTTTCTGTTCAAAGGCCTTGTTTTTACGTCGCCTTTGACCTCGGCCAGATAGCTCAGCCGGTAGAGCACACGACTGAAAATCGTGGTGTCGGCGGTTCAAGCCCGCCTCTGGCCACCAAAGGATTCATTGGTATTATCAATGATACATCATTGATAATACCAATGAACTTTGCCAACGTAGCTCAGCGGTAGAGCAGCCCACTCGTAATGGGCAGGTCGTCGGTTCAATTCCGACCGTTGGCTCCAGAAAACGCTGTTAAGAACGGTAAACTTGGGCGCGGTAGGCTGACAGCCTACCGCGCTGTTATTGCGTGTCGGTTGTGCGCCGACCGAGTGGTCGGGTTTGTCGGCTCACCTGGGTAGAGGCCCGAGGCCGAACTATTTAGGTCAGGTGCGCTCGTCGTCACTTAGATAAGCGCGCGCTTCGGTGATGTCGGCAAGACGGGTCGCGTCGTCCCAACCCAAGGTTTCTGCAAGCAAACCGGCGACCCTGGGAACGGCCTCGAGCGCCGCGCAGACGTCTAGGAAACTGAGTCGCGTCCGGCGCGCGAGAATGTCGACCGTGGAGCGGGCGGCTTCTTGTTGCGCTCCGTAGACGACCTCCGCGTTTAAGTAAGCGTGACCCGGTACAATGCGGCCCCCGGCCCCGTTTTGGGCCAGCTTGGCGACGTCTTGAGCGCGGTCGCCGTAAGCGCGGTTGAGGTAGCTGGCAGCGTCCGGCTCCAAGCCGAACACCTCCTGAAGGTGACCGGCACCGCTCGGGCTGTAGTCTTGCGCGCCCACGAGCTTGATGTGCTCGGTGCGGGAGGCGTCCGCGCCGCCCAAGCCCAGGCGTTGCGCCTCGTCGACCGTGTCCAGGGCCATTTTGCGGTAGGTCGTCCACTTGCCGCCCGCGATGGTGAGCAGTTTGGAGGTGCTCACGTTGATAACGTGGTCACGTGAGAGCTTGGCGGTGTCGGCGGCGGCAGGGTCGGACACCAGCGGGCGCAAACCCGACCAGGCGGCTTTGACGTCGTCTCGAGAAACCGGCACCGAGAAATACTTGTGGACATGGCGCAAAATGTAGGCGATTTCGTCCTCGGTGGCGCGGGGGTTGCTGCGGATGTCGGCCGGGTTGTCGGTCGTGCCGACGAGCGTGTGACCGAGCCAGGGCAGCAAAAACAAAACCCGACCGTCCTCGGTCTCGGGAATGAGCAGGCCCGTTTCGGGAGGCGAAAAACGCGCGTCCAGCACGATGTGCGCGCCCGAGCTGGCCGACAGCATGGGGGCGGCCTGGGGGTCGTCCATACGCCGCACGGCGTCGGCGAAAGGCCCGGTGGCGTTGACGACGACCTTGGCCGCTATCTCCCAACTTTTACCACTGAGCGCGTCACGCACGCCCGCGCCGCGCACCATGCCCGAGTGTTTAACCAGGTGCGTCACCTCAACGTGGTTGGCGACCGCCGCGCCTTCCCTGACCGCGGTCAGGGCGATAGCGACGTTCATGCGCGCGTCATCAAATTGCCCGTCGTAGTAGATGACGCCGCCGCGCAAACCTTCTTTTTTGAGCATCGGGAAGCGGTGCAGCGCCTCGTGGGCGTCCACGAAGCGGCTCGGGTGGAGGTTCGCCTTGCCCGCCAGCCAGTCGTAGAGTTTCAGCCCCGTCATGATGTAGGGCACGTCCAGCCAGTTGTAAATGGGCGTGACCAGGGGCAGCGGGCGCGCCAGGTGCGGGGCGATTTTGAGCAGCACCGCCCGCTCTTTGAGCGCGTCGCGGACCAGGTTGAACTGGCTGCGGTCAAAGTGCTTGACGGCCGCTTCTAGGTAACGCACCCCGCCGTGGATGAGCTTCGTCGAGCGGCTGCTCGTGCCCGAACTGAAGTCGAACCGTTCGACCAAGGCCGTTTTGAGCCCGCGCGAGGCGGCGTCCAAAGCGACGCCGGCCCCGGTCGCGCCGCCGCCGATGACGAGCAGGTCGAACGCCTGACTCTGTAAAGCTGCTACTTGTTCTTCGCGGTTCATCTTACACCCTTTCCGTTTAATTCCCTCGGACTTAAATGCGAGCAGAGCGAGAAGAAACTGTTGCGGATTTCAATAAGAAAGCGAACAATCCTTCCAAGGTTTACAAGCTGTAGTATCGGAATCCGTATGACCCTCTCTGTGCTGCGTCGCTAGTTGCTCTTTGCTAACCCTGTTTGTGCTGAATCCCGAAAGTGCCGACGCCGCGCAGCTTTTCCCCGGTTCCCTCTCAGGATACAGCGGTCGCGGCCGTCACCCGGCTCCAGAATCTAGTCCTCGAACCCCGTCCTGACAACCCGGCCCTGATGACTCAGCCCTAACAACCTAGTCCTCGGCCCAATTTTTGGCCCGACCCAGGGCTTCGTTCCAGCGGTCGCGCAAGAGGGCTCGAGCCCCCTCACCCAGACCCGGCTCGAAGCGTTTCCCCTCACGCCACTGCTCGGAAACCTCCGCTTGACCGTCCCAAAAACCGACCGCCAGCCCCGCCAGGTAAGCCGCGCCGAGGGCGGTGGTTTCGGTAATTTTGGGCCGCACCACGCTCACGCCGAGCAGGTCGGCCTGGAACTGCAGCAACAGGTCGTTGTTCGCAGCGCCGCCGTCCACCCGGAGTTCGTCCAAGGATACGTCGCTGTCCGTTTCAATCGCGTCGACGATGTCGGCGACCTGGTAAGCGACGCTCTCCACGGCGGCCCGCGCCAGGTGCGCGGCCGTGCTGCCCCGCGTCAGGCCCAGCACCGCGCCGCGCGCGTACGGGTCCCAGTGGGGCGCACCCAACCCGGCAAAAGCGGGCACAAGGTAAACGCCGCCGTTGTCCGGCACGCTTCTCGCCAAGGCCTCGACTTCCCCGGACGTTTTAATGATCCCCAAGCCGTCGCGCAGCCACTGCACCACCGCGCCCGCGACAAAGACGCTGCCCTCGAGCGCGTAGGTCAGCCCGGCGGGCGTCTGCCAAGCGACCGTGCTGAGGAGCTTGTGCTGCGAGGCCACGGCCTCGGTTCCGGTGTTCATGACCATAAACGCGCCCGTGCCGTAGGTGTTTTTGCCCTGTCCCACGGCGAAACAGGCTTGTCCGAAGGTCGCCGCCTGCTGGTCGCCCGCGACGCCCGCAATCGGCACGTTCACGCCGGGCAGACGGGTCTCACCGACAACCTCGGACGAGGACTTGACCTCGGGCAGCAGCGCGGCGGGGATGTTCAGGACGCCCAGCAGTTCCTCGTCCCAGGCCAGGGTGTGGATGTTGTACAGCAGCGTGCGGCTGGCGTTCGTCACGTCGGTGACGTGAACTTTTCCCCCGGTGAGGTTGTAAACGAGCCAGCTGTCCACCGTGCCGAAAGCCAGTTCACCGGCCTCGGCGCGCTCCCTGGCACCGGGCACGTGCTCCAACAGCCAGTGCAGTTTGCTCCCCGAAAAGTAGGGGTCGAGGACCAGGCCGGTTTTGGCTTGAAAGGTGGGCTCGAGCCCGTCCGCCTTGAGCGTGTCTATAAAGCTCGCGGTGCGCCGGTCCTGCCAGACGATGGCGTTGTGCACGGCCTCGCCCGTGGACCGGTCCCAGAGCAGCGTCGTCTCGCGCTGGTTGGCAATTCCCAGGGCCGCGACGCTGCCCCACGGCACACCGGCTGCGGCGACGACCTCTTGCATGACCGCGCGTTGGCTGGCCCACAGTTCTTCGGGGTCGTGCTCGACCCAGCCGGGTTTGGGGTAGTGCTGGGCAAACTCTTGTTGGGCGACGCCGCGCACCGCGCCCGCGTGGTCGAACAGCAGTGCCCGCGAACTCGTGGTGCCCTGGTCGAGCGCCAATATAAACTTGTCCACCTTTCCTCCTGACGGGTTAAAAAGCAAAAGCCTCGGTAAGCCGGACGGCGGCGTAACTCCGCTCGCCTTGCAGGGTGCGCGTGCGGCGCACGTCTTCTTTAGACATGGTGCGGCTGTGGTTGCTGAGGTGACTTTCGAAACGGCGCACGCCGAACGTCTTCGCTAGGCTCTCGGTCAGCTCGCCCAGCGCCAAGCCGTGCCGGGAAAACACGCTCAAGGTGAGAATTCGGTCCTCGTTGAAAGTGTGCAGCGACAGGTGCGATTCGGGCAACAGCAAGGCGGCCGACAGCCCGGTCGGCAACACCTCGACCGTGTGAACTTCGGGCGCGGCGCGCTTGCCCGGTTCCAAGCGGGCGGCCTGCTCGAGCAAAAAAGTTTCTAAAACAGCCGTGTCGAGCAGCGCCGCCGCTTCGGCCGCAAAGCCGTCAATAATCAGGTGTGTGCCGTAGCCGAGGCTTTCCATAAGCCTCGAGCCTACCACGGCAGAAAGTATCGAGTACCGAGTGAAAAGTACCGAGTGAGAGCTACTTTCCCCTCGATACTTCGGTACTCGGTACTCTAGCCCTTCACCCCGCCCGCCGTGTACTGGCCCGTCAGCGCGCCCTGGAAAGCGTAAAAGATGAACAAAATCGGCAAACTGCCTAACACCGCGCTCGCGGCCAACGCCCCCCACTGCGTGGCGAACTGCCCGCTCGTGAAACTTCGCAAACCGATACCGACCGTCCACATGTCGTCGCCGGTGAGCAGGATGTTGGCGAGGATAAACTCGCTATAGGTGCCGATAAACTGTAGCAAAAAGATGAACAGCAGCATCGGCACGCTGATGGGCAAAATCACCCGCCAGAACGCGCCCCAGCGGGTCGCCCCGTCGACCATCGCGGCTTCTTCCAAGCTCGGACTGATGGACTCCAGGTAGCCCTTGAAAATCCAGGCCGCGAACGAAATCGCCCCGCCCGAATAAGCCAAAATCAGGCCCGTAAAGGTGTTGAGCAGCCCAAGGTAGTTCATGAGGTAAAAAATCGCCACCAGCGCCATAAAACCCGGAAACATCTGCACGAAGATAAACGTCAGCAGGGTGCCGTAGCGCCCGTCGAACTTCATGCGCGCAAACGCGTAGCCCGCCGTCGTGCTGATGAGGACGGCAAAAATACCCGTGATGCCCGAGACCAACAGGGTGTTGCGGATAAACAAAATCACCTTGCGGTCGCTTGCCGAGGCGACGCGCTCGCCGGCCTCGGTGAGCCGGTAAAACTGGTCCGGCCCGACGCTCACTATCAGCGCGGCGGCCGCCGCGAACAGCGTCCAGCCGAAAATAGCGCGCAGGCGTTCAAAGCGGTACGGGTTTTCCCCGTAGCGGCCCAGCAAGCTCACCACCGCCACGCCGAGCACCGCCAAGACGAGCACCCCCACAAACAGCCACTGGAGCGTGTTGAGGTGCGTCTCTCCCGTCACTTTGGCGTACTGGACGAGCGAAAAGTTGGTGGGGTCGGGCAACAGCCCGGCGCGCACCAGCAAGTTGCCTTCGGCGGGCGGCGGGCTGTTTAAGTTGTTCGAGCGGTTGAGCGACACCGCGACTAAGTTGATGACCGGGTAGAGCGTCAGCAAAATGACTACCCAGATAAACAGGTGCGTCGCCGCGGCGAGCGCGTACTGCCCCGCCTTGGCGGGCCGGGTCGCGCGGCCGTACAAGTAGACCGCCAACGCCAAGCCCCCGGCGACGAGGACGAAGCCAATCAAAAACTTCAGCCAGCCGTAGGGCACCACCAAAAACAGCCCGCGCCGCTCTTGGGCAAAAGCCAGCGAAGCGAAACTCAGCAGCAAAACCGACACCGAAGTGCCGACCAAACCGGCTCCTCGCCCCTTACTTCTCGTTCCTCGCTTCTCGCTCATCGTCCCGGCTCCTCTTTGAGCGCGCCGGTCACTCGGAAGTTGATAAGCGAGACGGCGATGGTAATAAAAAATATCAGGATGGCGATGGCCGAGCCCAAACCGTAGGCGTAGCCGCCCTGCGACCGGAACGCCTCGTTGTAAGCCCAGCTGATGAGGATGTCGGTCGAGCGGGCGGTGGCGGGCCGTCCCGCCGCCGCCGGGCCGCCGTCGGTGAGGAGGTAGATGAGGTTGAAGTTGTTGAAGTTGAAAGCGAAGCCGGTCAGGGTAATCGGCACGAGCGCGGTCAAGAGCAGCGGCGCGGTAACGCCCCAGAACGACCGCCAGGCGTTGGCCCCATCAATTTTGGCCGCTTCGTAGAGTTCGCCGGGAATGGCTGAGAGTGCGCCCAGGGTCGCCGTCATCATAAACGGCAAGCCCAACCACAAGTTGACCAGCAAAATCGCGCCCTTGGCGGCCGTGGGGTTGCCGAGCCAGTCGTAGGTCGGCAGGTCGAGGAGCGCCAAGAGGCGGTTGATGGCCCCGAAGTTGGTGTTTAGGAAGCCTTTCCATACCTGGATGGTGATGACGCTCGGCAGCGCCCAGGGGACAATCAGCAGGGTGCGGTAGATGCCGCGGAAGCGCAAACTCGGGTTGTTTAAGAGCACCGCCATAAACACGCCCGCCACGCTGTTGATGACAATGGTGAGCACCGCGAAGATGATGTTCCATATGAACACAGGGACGAGCGCGGTGTTCGCTTGGGCGAAAATACGCCGAAAGTTTTGGAAACCGACCGCGCCGAAGTCGTTGTAGCGGGCTATTGTTTCGTACTCGAGCCCCTCGGGCAACGCCTCGTTCAGGGTGACCGCGTCGCCCTCGAGACTCACCATCGTGCGCTCTATCGGCACCCGGTTGAGCGTCAGGCGCAGGTTGCTCAGGTCGACGTCGGCCGGGGCGGCGTTGGCGAGGATGGGCGGCACGTTTTGCAGGGTCAACGTGTCGCCCTCGGCGGCCGCGACGCTGACCTGGACCGGAAAACCCTGCGCGGCGATTTCGACCGCCGTCACGTCGCGGCCTTCGGGCAGGGGTTCGTTCAAGGTGAGGGTGTCGCCGTCTAAACTCGCCCCTACCGCGGTGAGGGTGCCCGAGGCGTAAACCACCGCCCGGACGCCGTCGCAGCCGTTGCGCAGCACCCGGCAGTTGAGGGTGGCGGCGTTTTGCAGCGTCAGCGTGGCACCGTCGACCGCCGTCAGGGCGGTCGTGCTGCTGACGTTGAGTTCGCCGTTGCGCGTTCCCGCGTAGTCGCTGAAGGCGAGGACGACGGTCAAGACGACCGGGAAAATAGTAAAGGTAATCAAAAATAGCAGCGCGGGCAGCAAATAGTACCAGGGCATAATCCACTCGAACCGTCGGGCGATAACTTGCAGCACCACGACGAGCGCGACCGCGGCGATGACCACCGCGTAAAAGGGGGGTGCGTCCGGTAAGGCCAGCCGCAACCCCAAAAAGCCGGCGACACCCACCCCGCTCGCAACGAGGACGGCCAGGAACAGCAAGCCGAGCGAGGCGAGTAAACCGCCCCGTCCGCCCCGCTTTCTCGGCATGAAGTCACTTACCGGTTGCGACAGGTCCACATCCCACCTCTTTCCATGATTTTGCCCTGGGTTGTTTCGGCCCCTAAACCGTCGAGCCAAGGATAAAGTCCTTGGCTCGAGCTGTTCAGCTTGTTAAAGCTAGTTGCCTTCGATTTGGTTGACGGCGTTGTCGAGAATCTGCTGCACGTCCGAGTCTTGGCTTTCTAAAGCCAGGGTGAGCGCGTCACCCATCGGGCCCCAGACGTTGCCCATCGCCGGGATGTTGGGCATCGGCACGGCGTCGGTCAAGGCCTCGGCAAAACCGGCCAAGACCGGGTCGTCGGAAACCTGCTCGGCGGCGCTCTGCGAAGAAGGAATGCGCCCGCTGAGTTGGGCCAAGCTGACCTGCGCGTCGCCGCGCGTTATCCACTTGGCAAAGTTGGCGGCGGTCGTCTTGTTGGTGGAGAACTCGTTCATGAGTACGCCCTGCACGCCCATAAAGCCGCCGAACTCGACGCCTGATTCGGTCGGCGGAACCGGCAGAACTTCCAGAGGAATACCCGCGGCGCGGCTGTTGGCAATCGACCAAGGGCCGTTGTAAATCATGCCGAGCGAGCCGGTGTTGAACAAGCCCTCGGCCACGGCCGTGTCGGTGCCCGACGGGATAAGGCCGTAGTCGTACTGGAACTTTTTGACTTCTTGAACGCCCTGCACCGCGCCTTCGCTGTTCAGGCCGACGTCGTCCGGGTTGAGGTCGCCCCCGTCCCCACGCCCGAACACGTAGCCGCCGAACGAGTTTATCCAGTTGTACGAAAAGTAAAAGTTTTTGTCGTCGTACAAAAATCCAAAGGTGTCGTCGGTGGTCAAGTCTTGCGCCTTTTGAATCATCTCTTCGTAGGTCGCGGGCGCTTCGGGGACGAGGTCGGTGTTGATGATGAGGGCGGGACCCTCGACGTACAGGGGCAGGCCGAAGAGCTTGCCGTTGAAGGTAAACGCCAGCCGCGCCTGTTCGGAGAGGTCGGTGAGGTAGTCTTGGGTCGCGTACTGGCTCATGTCGGCGAGCACGCCGCCCTGGGCCATTTCACCCAGTTGGTCGTGAGGAATAGTAACGACGAGGTCGGCCGCCTCGCCCTCGGGCGCGGACAGCAGCATTTTTTGCTTGATTTCACCGAGGTCGATGCGGGTCAGGGCGACCGGCACGCCAAAAGCGGCCTCGAAGCTGTCGGCCTGACTCTGCAGCCATTCTAAGTCGGTATCGCCGTAGTGCGTCCAGACGGTCAAGCCTTGTTGGGCAAAGGCCGCACCGAACAGGGCGAACACAGCGGTAAGGGTTAGCAAAACTTTTTTCAAAACTGCTCCTTTCGAATAGGCAATTCAGACCGGAGGGTGTGACGCGCACGCTTTGCGACCACGGTTCAACGTGACGCGGTCACGCGGCGCACAGTTCAGCCTCTGGCACGATTTGCTGCCGTAAGTTTACCCCGCAGCGACAAGACTGTCTAGCGGTCAGGGTTTCAATCGGCCCTGCGCGTGGACGGCCCGAGAACCTCCGCCGAACACGGTTCGAAAGCGACCCGTGGAGGCTGAAAATTGAGTTCGGGCCCTTTTTGACTCAGTCTTTTTGACCCGCGTCTTTCTGACTCGGTACTTTCCACTCGGTCCTCGGTACTTTTTGGTCTTAGAGGCGTGTTGGTCTTAAAGGCCTGTGTAACGCCCGCCGGGCAACACCTTGACCTGGCCTTTGAGTTCCAACATCGTCAGCAGCGGCAGCAGCTCGGCGGCGCTCTTGCCCGCCGCCGCAACGAGGTCGTCCAGAAGCGGGTTGCCGAGGCGCTGAATCGTCTCGAGCAGCGCCGCTTCTTGCGGGGGTAAGTCCGGCGGGGTGGGTGCCGGGTGTCGGCTAGAGCCTGCGTCCCAACCCAGTTCGTTCAAAACGTCGTCCACGTCCTGCACGAGCACCGCACCTTGCTTGAGCAGCGATAGCGTGCCGCTAGAGCGCGGGTCGCCCACGCGCCCCGGCACCGCGAAAACCGTGCGCCCTTCTTCCGAAGCGTAGTCCGCGGTGATGAGCGCGCCCGATTTAGCCCCGGCCTCGACGACCACGACGCCGCTTGCGAGCCCGTTGATAATCCGGTTGCGGCCCGGAAAGTTGCTCGAGCGCGGCCCGGTCCCGAGCGGGTACTCGCTGACAAGCGCGCCGCGCCCCGAGAAAATGGTTTTCGCCAAGTCCTGGTTTTGCCGCGGATACACGACGTCCACCCCCGAGCCGAGCACCGCCACGGTCAGCCCGCCGGGCGCGCTGAGTGCGCCCCGGTGGGCCGCCGTGTCGACGCCGAGCGCCAAGCCCGACACTATCACCACGCCCGCCCCGGCTAAGTCGCGAGCCAGCTGTTCGGTCAGGCGCAGTGCGTACTCGGACGCGTCGCGCGTGCCCACCATACCGACGGCTTTGGGCTGGGTAGGCAGTTCCCCGCGGACGTACAACACGGACGGTGGGTCGTAGACGGCTTTCAAACTTTCTGGGTAGCGCGGGTCTTCTAAATGCACGAGCGCCACGTTTAAGCGTTCGGCCCTCAAGACTTCCCGTTCGGGCCAGTCGCTCTCTTTTGCGCTCAGCACCGCTCGAGCCAGGCTCGGGCCGACTTTTTCGACGGCGAGCAGTTCGTCCTGGGCAGCTTCCAACACCGCCGCCGCACTCCCGAAATGCTCGACCAGGAGTTTGATTTTGCGCGGCCCCAACCCCTTGGCGTGGCTGAGGCTGAGGTAAGCGAGGGTGGCGTCGGTCACGGCGGTTAGCCTAGCAGGTTTGCTCACGCGGCGCGGGCATAGGGGAGAGAACCGAGTGAAAAGTGAAAAGAGGGTCATTGGTCATTCGTTTTTGGTTACTCGTAAAAATTAAAAACGAACGACGAAAAACGTTTCAATCTTCAGCCAATCTTCCAGCGGCTCCCCTCCGCCGTGTCCTCGACCTCGACACCGAGTTCGGCCAACCGGTCGCGAATCGCGTCGGAGGTAGCGAAGTCCCGCCGCGTTCTGGCCGCCTGGCGCTGGGCCAGGACGAGCTCGAGCACGCCGGAAAGCGTTTCTAGACTCGCTTCTTTGGCCGCGTCTTGCGTTTCACCGAGCACGCCCAACACCGCGCCCAGCGTCTCTTCAAAAAAAGCTTTTGCCGCACTTAAGTAAGCCTGGGACGGATTTTTCGCCAGCTCGGTGTTGACCCCGCGCGCGGTGTCGAATAGGGCCGCGACCGCCTGGGGCGTGTTGAGGTCGTCGTTCATGGCGGCGGCAAAAGCGGCTCGAGCTTTTTCAAACGCCGTTTCGTCGTTACCGTCTGCACGCCGGCTGACCTCGCGGTAGGTCTCAAGCAGGCGCTTCAACCCCTGCGAGGACGCGAGCAAACTCTCCTCGCTGAAGTCGAGCACGCTGCGGTAGTGGCTGCGGAGGAGGTGAAAGCGCACCGTCAGCGGGTCGTTTGTCTCGAACAGCTCGCTCAGCGTGACGAAGTGCTGTTTGGACTTCGACATCTTCTCGCCGCCCAACGTAATCATGTTGAAGTGCAGCCAATAGCGCGCGAACGCCTTGCCCGCGCCGTGCGCCTGGGCCAACTCGCACTCGTGGTGCGGGAACAGCAGGTCCAGCCCGCCGCCGTGGATGTCGAACTCGTCGCCCAAGTACTTTGTACTCATTACCGAGCATTCGATGTGCCAGCCCGGATAGCCCTCGCCCCACGGGGACGGCCAGCGCATGATGTGTCCCTCGTCGGCGCGTTTCCACAGCGCGAAGTCGCGCGGGTCGTCCTTGTCGCCGCGCACCGCGACGCGTGTGCCCTCGACGAGGTCGTCCGGGTTGCGCCCGGAGAGTACCCCGTACTCGGCCCAGGCCGACACGTCGAAGTAAACGTTGCCGTCCGAGACGTAAGCGAGACCGTTGTCGAGCAGGGTTTGGGTCATCGTAAGCTGCTCGGTGATGTGCCCCGAAGCTCGCGGCGTCACGTCGGGACGGCGCACCCCCAGTTCGGCGAGCGCGTCGAAGTAAGCCCAAAAGTATTTCTCGGCAATTTCCATCGGCTCGAGCTGTTCGAGCTTGGCTCGTTTGGCGAGCTTGTCCTCGCCTGTATCAGCGTCGTCGACCAAGTGCCCCACGTCGGTGATGTTCGAGACGAGGCGCACCCTGTAACCTTCGTGCTCCAACCAGCGCTTCAGGGTGTCGAACACGACGGGGCCGCGCGCGTGGCCCAGGTGTGGCTCGGAGTACACCGTCGGGCCACAAAAATAGATGCCCACCCGCCCCGGTATAAGGGGTTCGAACAACTGTTTTTCGCGCGTCAGCGTGTTGTAGAGGTGTAACGACATGGCAAGCTCCTCGGCAAAGCGTACTCTAAAGTTCGGGTTGTAAAGGTTGGAGGTGACCGGTCTACGTTAAGCCCGACATCGCTTCAGGTTGGCTTGGAGAGGCGTGGTCACGCGCCAAGTGTAGCACGCGGAAGTTCGGGGCGAAGCGGTCGTTCCAACAGTACCGAGTACCGAGTGGACAGTACCGAGTACCGAGTGAACAGTACCGAGTGAGCAATACCGAGTCAAAGCCACTTTCGACGCTGGACTCGGTACTGTTCAAACCCTTGCAAACGCGCCACCGAAATTCGACACCGTGCCCACCCGCTCGGCGTGACAGGTAAGTTAACAAAGGTCGACTCAGATTATGTATACTGTAGTCTAGTGGCAAACGTTTTACGCAACCCTTACGAGGTGCTTGGCATTGAGCGCAGCGCGTCCGCCGACGAGATTAAGGCGGCCTACCGGCGCTTGGCGCTGCAAAACCACCCCGACCGCAACCCCGGCGACAGAGCGGCCGAGGAGCGCTTCAAGGAGATTTCCGAGGCCTACGCGACGCTCCGCGACCCCGAAGCGCGCGAGACCTTCGACCGGTACGGCTCCCGCGGCTCCAGTGCGGGCCGCCCCGACTTCAGCACCGTCGACTGGCAAACCGTGTTTCAAGAAGCCGACATCAACATCAACTGGGATGTTCGGGGCGGCACCCCGCAGACCGGCAACGTGATGTTCGACGTGCTGTTCGGCTACATGACCGGCATGATGCGCTCCAACGGCCTGCTGCCCGGCGAGGACCGTACTGCAAGGCTCGAGCTGCCCCTGGACTTTGCCAGGACGGGCGGTGTGCGCCGCGTGCGTGTTCCGGGACCGAGCGTGTGCGCCACGTGCCGCGGCAGCGGTTTTGTGGACGGCCAAACGTGCCCCGTGTGCGGCGGTCAGGGCGTCCTGCGCGGCGGCGCGAACGTCGACGTGACTGTGCCCAAAGGCGTGCGTGACGGGGTCAAGTTGCGCCTGAAGGGTTTGGGCGGACCGGGCGGCCCGCCGGGCGACGCGCTCGTCACCGTGCACCTGCGGGTACCGAACAACGTGCGTTTGGCCGGTCAAGACCTCCACGTGGACTTGCCGCTGACCCCGCTGGAAGCCTTGCGCGGCCGCACCGTAAAGGTCTTCGGCTCGGCTGTGAAGCTGCCGGCGGGGGCCAAAGACGGTACAGAGTTGCGCGTTCCGCAAGGCGGTTTGGCCGGGGGCGACCTTGTGGTGACCGTGTCGCTCGACGTGTGGCGAGGCTTGTGGCGCAACGTGCAGGACTGGTGGACGACCCTGACAAGTAGCGAAGCGCAACCGCAACAGCCTTAAAGGAGAGCGATGCCGAACGAAACAAAAGACAAACAAACGGCGACCGGCGAAAAAGACCGACCTCTTTACGTTATCAGCGTGGCGGCCGAACTCGTCGACATGCACCCGCAGACCTTGCGGCTTTACGAACGCAAAGGTCTTATCGAGCCGAGCCGCAGCGCGGGCAAGACGCGGCTTTATTCACAACGCGATATCGAACACCTTCAAGAGATTCGCCGCCTCACCCAGGAGTTGGGCGTAAACTTGGCGGGGGTCGAAGAGATTATTCGCTTGCGCCGCAAACTCGACACCTTGCAGGGCAACATGGAACGCAACATAGAAGGCTTGCAGCGGCGGCTCGAGCGCAGTATGACGTCCTACCGCGGCGCGTTGGAAGCGCCCGACGACCCCGGTGACAGTCCCGGTGACAGTGACGAATCGTCCGTTGACTGACCCCCGAAGGACGTGCTAGCCTCTTTAAGCTCGGCACCGTAGCCAAGTGGTAAGGCAGAGGTCTGCAAAACCTCCACTCACCGGTTCGAATCCGGTCGGTGCCTCCAAAAGAAACAGCGTTCACCACGAAGACACTGCCACTTGACATAGTTTCATCAAGTGGCAGTGTCTTTGGCTTCCCTCTGTTACTTGACGCCCAACGCCCGTATAACGTAACTTTTACGTAAGCGTTTAAAAGTTGCCGAGCAGGTTCAAAAGCCGTAAGGAGGTGTCCGTGAGGTCGACCTTGGAGGATGCGCAACAGCTCGAGGTTTCGTCTGCAACCGTTCCCAGGGCCCTGAACGGAAAAACCGGGGTTTCGGGAGAACACCGCAGCGCGTTTTTGAGGTGGCGAACGAACTCGGCCTTTCCCGAACTTGACGGCTCGAGATACCCCGAGGAGGCCGTAGCGTGAAACGCTCGCAGGTGAACAAGGTTATCGGCGAAGCGCTCGTTTTTTGTCAGGAGCGGAACTTTTTGCTGCCCCCCTTCGCCCACTGGACCCTGAGCGACTGGCTCGCTAACCACGAGGCCTACCAGGAAATCGTCGACAACCAGATGGGCTGGGACATCACCGACTTCGCCAGCGGGGATTTTGCCAAGGTCGGCGCGCTCATCTTCGTCCTGCGCAACGGCAACTCCAACAATCCCGCTTACCCTAAGCCTTACTGCGAAAAAATCCTGATTCAGGCCGAGGGCCAACTGTTGCCCACCCATTTCCACTGGAAAAAAATGGAGGACATCGTCAACCGGGGCGGCGGCACGCTGTTAGTAGCGCTGCACAACGCGCTCAGCGACGAGGCGCTTGACCCCGCCACCCCCGTCACCGTGACGATGGACGGCAGGAGCGTAAAGGTTCCGGCGGGTGAGCCCCTCGAGGTGGGGCCGGGCGAAAGCGTCACGCTGACCCCCAGACAGTTTCACAGCTTCTGGGTGAAGCCGGGCAGCGGGAAAGTTTTGCTGGGTGAGGTGTCCACCGTTGCCGACGAAGAAGCGGATAACAACTTCCCCGACCACCACGGCCGCCTGCCCGACATCGAAGAGGACGAGGCGCCCAGACACCTGCTTTTTAAAGACTACGTCCTACTGAAAAACCCCGACGCCTGGCCCGACGCTTGGAAAGATGCCGGCTGAAGCGCCAGCGCACCTTGTTCACACTTTCCTCGAGAAGTTGCAAACCCTTTGTCGGTGCAGCCGGACGACGCCAACGCATCCCCTGAAGACGGTCACCCAACATAAATCTGTCCTACAGTGTCGAGGCCACGATTCTTCGACAATGAAGGCAGTTTTACGCCGAAGACAGGGTCACGCGCTCCTGAGCCTCCGTGTCTTTTTGTCACCCGGTCCGGGATGAGAACAGTTCAAACTCGGTTCGTGACTTTCCAAACCTTCCCTCACGAAGGTGCAACCCTCACAAACAAAGGAGAACATATGGCAGCTCTTCCCGACGAACAGCTTGAGATTCTCAAACTGCTTGCGGCAGACCCTCAGCAAAACACCCTCGTCGAAAACGCGCCGGAGCAGAGTTGGTACGTTTATGAGTTTACCGAGCAGCCACCGCGCATTACCGACGTGCGGCGGGATGTAGCCGCCGCCCTTCGAGACTATGTTGAGCGCGTCGAGCCCGGCCTGCAAAGAAAAGACTTACCCGCTACCTACACGGTTTACACGCTTTCCGACTTGGGCAAAGACATTGTGAGTTCTTAAAACCGTCAGTGTCAGCTGTTCAGGGCAACCCCAGCACCACGAACTCGCTTAGGAGGAGGCAACGTCAAAAAAGGCTCTTGCGTTTCCCTCACCCTTGGCGGTGAAGTCTGACGCCGTTCGGTTTCACCCTACCGGATAAAACTAACCCTTTCGTTTGATTCCGAGGAATTGAACGTGAGCAGGCAGTCCTGAGCCGTTGGAAACCGCCAACGCTTTCCAAGCGCTCAGCGATGATGGTCACTGCACAGGGTTCGGGACCCTGTGCAGTGACCACGAATAAAAGACAAAAGCGAAAAACTTTTCCAAAGTTTATAAGCTGTAATACCGGAATCCTTGTCGGCTTGCGAATTCTGGCCGTGACAACCTTGTCAAGCCGTAGGTTTGTGGTCGAACAGCCCGCCGACTCGAAAGACACAGGGCGTCAACCCTCGAGCAAAACGGGTAGACTCATGTTGGGGCGGCGAGAGAGCAGGAGCGATGAACCTAGCCGACCCCGGTATCCGCCAGCACGAGCAAGACGACCGGCAAGGCCGCACCTACGCCGAAGCACTTGTCGACACCCTGCAAGAAGGTCTGCTGGTTTTGGACGCCGACCTAAACGTCGAAACGGCCAACGCCTCGTTTTACAACATGTTCGGGGTCGACGAGGCCGAAACCGCAAACAAACGCGTCTTCGACCTGGGCAACGGCCAGTGGGACATTCCCGAGCTGCGGCGGCTGCTCGAAGAGGTGCTGTCCAAAGACAAGACCGTCGCAGGCTTCGAGGTGACCCACACTTTTGAAACCATCGGTCGGCGCGTCATGGTGCTGAACGCCCGGCGACTCGACCACATGCAGCTCGTGTTGACCTTCACCGACACGACCGAGACCAACGCGGCGCAAACGGCGCTTGCCGCGTTGAACGACACGCTCGAGGCCAAGGTTACCGCGCGCACCCTTGACCTAGCGCGCAGCGATTTGCGCTTCCGCCGCGCTTTCGAGATGGGTCCGGTCGCCGCCGCCATGACCACGCTGGACGACGAGCACTTTACAGACGTCAACGACAGCTTTTTGCAGCTGACCGGCTACTGCCGGAACGAGGTCGTCGGCCACAGCGCTGGCGAACTGGGCATGTGGTCGAGCCGCGAGGACCGGAGCAAGCTCGAGGTCGCCGAGCGAGCGGGCGGTTTTCGTGAACTGCAGCTCAAAATCACAGACAAAGCCGGAATAACCAGAGACGTTTCGGCGTCGGGCGAGCTTATCCGCACCGACGGGCACGAGGGCTGGTTGAAGATGTTCGTGGACGTGACCGACAAAAAGCGCAGCGAAGAGGAACTGCTGCGGGCCATTGATGAAGTCATGCGCGACACGGGCTGGTTCAGCCGCAGTGTGGTCGAGAAGCTCGCCAACCTGCGGGCTCGAGCCCAGGACCTTCCTTCAACCGAAATCCAAGACCTTACCGGGCGCGAACGCCAGGTGCTCGGGAAAATAGCGCAGGGCTTAAGCAACGACCAAATTGCCGAGACCCTTGCCATCAGCCGAAACACGGTACGCAACTACGTCGCGAACGTGTACGGCAAACTCGGCGTGTCCTCCCGCGCCGAGGCGGTGGTGTGGGCGCGCGAGCGGGGTATCGTGAGCTAGAAGCTCAGCCGCGGCTATACGTGCCTTGACGCGTTCGGGTTGGTGGCTGACGCGCTCACGTCGGACGGTTGGGCTTTGCTTTTCGGTCGTCAAGGTCGTCGGGGCGGCGGTCGGCAAACGGTCGGCCCGAGCGGCGAGTTGATTGGGGAAACTACCGCCTTGTCTCGGTGTTCTCAGGCGTGACCGCCCTCGCACACTTCCCAAAGTACCCGCAGCGTGGTGGGGTTAGGATGAAAAGGAAAAGGCCCCGCCCGACACCTACGTCGGTTTGGTGGGCACGCTGCAGCTACCTCAATGACGGGATGGTCAAAGCTATCTACCTGCGTCACGCAACTCTGGCCGACCTGGCCGCGCTCGAGGTTCTTGAGCAAACGTTTCCCGGCGACCGTCTATCGCGCCGCGGTTTGCGTCACCTGCTGACCCGCGCCAACGCCGCCGTGCTCGTCGCGGAGCAAGACACCCTGCTGGGCGACGCCGTCGTGCTGTTTCGAAAAGGCTCGAGCCGCGCCCGCCTCTACTCGCTCGTCGTCGCCCCGGAAGCGCGGGGGCGAGGTTTGGGAGCAAGGCTGTTGAACGAGGTCGAGACGGAAGCTCGAGCGCGGGGTTGCACCAAACTGAGGCTCGAGGTCCGCGAGGACAACGTAGCCGCCACCCGTCTTTACGAACGTGCCGGGTTTCAACACGCAGGCCGCGTGGACGACTACTACGAAGACCACGCTGGTGCTGTGAAGATGGTTAAAAATTTGTAGGGGCGGCTCGAGAGTTTGTTGGAACTTTTCAAATTTCACTCAAACCGCACTTGTTTACCGCGTATCTCGGTGTACTGTAGCTAATACGGATTGCGATAATACGCTAAATAAACTCGGTAGAGATACTCCGCTCCTTACTGCAATCCGTATTTTTCTTCTCGTTACACTCGGGTTTATTCCTTTAGGAATAAACCGGAAACGGTATGAGGATGAACAGAAAACGAGACACGGCGCTGACCGTGGCGGCCATTTTAAGTTTTGCCGTCATTCACTTTGCCGCGAGTTTTTCCGTGGCGTTCGTCGGGGGCATCTTGGGCGGCGCTTACGTGGTAGCGGGCTACATCCTTCTGTTTCCCCTGTCGCTTTGGCAAGGGCCGGACAGTGCAGTGCTGGGCTGGTTGGGCTGGGCGCTCACCAGTTTGGTGTGGGGCTGGGGACTGTACACGCTGAGTCTCTTTTTGGCGCAGTCGCTGAGGCGTAAAGCTTAAAAAACAGCTTGCAGAAACAGTCACGAAGCTACCGGAAGACGCTTCGCTCGTCTGAACAACCTTATCAAGAAGAACCCAAACATCATCAGGAAGCCGTAGAAGTACATAATGGAGGGCCAAAAAAAGTAAACACCGAGCGCGAAGAACGAGACCAGCGGCACGACCGCCGCGCGCAGCATGATGTAGCGCACTTGTGCGGGCTCGAGCGCGGAGTCAATCAAGCGGTGCTTGTGCGACGCGTATCCCCACAACAGCATGTTGACCAGGCCGAGGAGCGCGACGCACGAAGTATAAAAAGTCATGGTGACGGGTTGGAACAGCGAACGTGCGACGATGGCACTCGGCACGGGCAAAAAAGCGATTACGAGCAAAAAGACCAGGTTGAGCCACAGCAGCGTGTTGTCCCCCCGTTTGATAAGTCGGAACATACGGTGGTGAACAATCCAGTAAATGCCGATAATTAGAAAGCTCTGAACAAAAGCCAAGACGGAAGGTGTTATCGTTGCCAGGAGCGGCCAGAACTGGTCCGCGACAACCTCCGGTTCGGCCTCGGGAAAGCGAATCTCCAAGGCCAACAGCGTAATCGCGATGGCGAAGACCCCGTCGCTGAAGGCGTACAGACGCGGTAAGTCGACTTCTGAAACGTCCTCAGCGGGAGGTTGACCGGGCGCTGGCTTCATGGGCCAGTCTATCCTAACCCAGTGTGGCACCCGGTCGAGCTCTGAGTTGTAAAGACGGCTATCCAAAAGTCTATGTCACCCGTCGCGCGCGGGTAGCCGTGATAACCGACTGCGTAACCGCCGACCAGCAGATACTCAGCGCTTTTGGAGTTCAGCAACTGCAAAAACTCTTTGAAGTCGGGCGGTAGTTGGGTCATAGCTATAGTTCAACTGACGCAAAAGTTCGACGGTTCGCAAACGCTCCTGAGGCGTTTTCGCCCACCAAAAGGTTTTATCGTCCGGTTCATCCTCGAGGGAAACCACAGAAAAAGCTGTTTTATCTACCTTGACTGTCGAGATGGCGTTCATACTTTCAATCTCTTGTTGATTGTACAGCTTTTTGTTGAGTTGCGGCTCGAGCGATAAATCATTCGTTCGTCAAAAAGTTATGGGCAATTCAGCGTCCTTTGCAGTGCTTAGGTGGGGTAAAAATAGCTTACATCATGCCATAAAAATAGTTGGGGACAGACGCCTGCCGCCATTTAGCAAAAATGACACCAAGTTCTTTTGGGGTAACCGAAATATAATCCTGCCAGACATCTTGTCGCCCGTGGGGATAACCGAGCAAGTTATTGATAGAATTGTTGATGGCGAGAACGACTTCTTCTGAATCTTCGTTAACGTTCGGCCAATCATCAACTACCTGCCTAACTTCTTGACGGTACAGGCCGAACAAAATATGGAACTCCCAATCGGGGAAAAATGGTCCTTTTGCCGCTGCTGTAAGGCACTCAAGAATAACTTGCTGCTCGTCTTTACTTAGGTCACTAATTGCCATGATCTCCTCAAAAACTTTACCTCGAGAAATGTTCACGCCCTAACAAACGCTCTACTCCCCCGCCAAATACCGAATAATCTCCTGATAAATCTCCGGGTTGGCCGCGTCCTCGCCGTCGGCCTCGATGGTCGGGTTGTCGTTCACCTCGATGACGTAAAACTCGCCGTCGATTTCTTTCAAGTCCACGCCGTATAAACTCTTGCCGACGGCGTCGGCGGCTGCCAGCGCGACGGACACAAGCTTAGGGTTGGCCTCGTCGCGCGGCACGGCTATTACTTGCGCCCACTCGCCTTCTTTGCCGCGCTCCATCAGTTTCCACTTGTCCTGCACAAACACGTAGCGGATAACCGCGAGCAACTTGCCGTCCAGCGTCAGCACGCGCCAGTCGAACTCGCTTGGTAAATACTGCTGCACGACGAGGCGGTCGGCGCGGCGCAGGAACTTTCTCCCGGTTTTGACGAACCCTTCGGGCGTGGTCACTTTGTCGACGTAGTTCGAAAAGCTCGAGTTCGGCGCTTTCAAGACCAGCGGCGTGCCGAGCGCCTCGAACAGCTCCCCGGCGTTTTCGCGCGTCACCTCGGGGTCGTTCAAAAAGCGCGTCTCCGGCACGGGCACGTTGCTAGCCATGAGCCGCGCGTACATGTTCACCTTGTCGCAGCAAATGCGAATCGACTCGCTGTGGTCGAGCACGCGCAGCCCGCGCAGTTCGGCCATGCGCGCGACCGCATAGGAGGCGTTGCGCGGGTCGGTGAGGGCGCGGATGAAGACGCCGTCGTAGTTTGACAGGTACTTCAACTCGTTTTTAAACAGAAAGTCGAGCCCGTGCCCAAGCTCGAACGCCGCTATTCGAAAGTTCGACAGCGCGGTGAGTTCGACCGACGAGCGAATCGTGTAGCGCTCGGTGTAGATGGCTAGCTTTGCCACGGCTCGAGTCCCTCCAGCAGCTTTTTCTCGTTCAGGGTGAGGCTGTCGAAGGGCAGCGGCTCGAGGGCGGACAACAAGTAGTTTGTAGCGCTCACGATGACCCGGACCCGCATCAGGGGCAGCCGGAACACGCCAAACACCTCGGCGGCGAGGTCGCGGTACTCTTCGGTTAAGCACTTGCCGAGCACGCAGCGCGCCACGTCGACGCGGTAGTCCCCCGTCAATCTTTGACAAATCACCGCGTACTTGCCGCTCATGGTGAGGGCCTTGCGCCGCTGTTTGAGCGTGTCCTTGTCACTGACGAGTTCGCCCTGGTCCATAAACGGGTTGATGGGGTAGGCCAGCACGGGCGGCGGCAACAATTTTTCGGTGACGATTTCGTAGTCCGGCACGGCCAAACCCGCGGCCCGCGCCTTTTCCATCGCGATGGGCACCACGTAAGCGTCGAGCGCGTCTTGGGTCGTCGGGATGATGCTCAAGCCTGCGAGTTCGGCGTCGAGCGAGTCGTAGTAGCCGCTGAGCAGGTAGCTGTAGTCGCCGGACAAGTTGACGTGCGTCACGTCCTTCATGCCGTCCGGGCTGTGCTTGTAAATCAGGGTCGGGCTCAGACCATCACCTCAGCAAAAAGAAAGTACCGAGTACCGAGTGAAAAGTATCGGGTAAAAAGCGGCAAGACCAAAGAATCATACTCGGTTTCTCGCGCTTTGCAAAACCAGCAAGGTCATCACCCCGAAAGCGAGCATCACGTAAATCCAAGCTGAGAGCGGCGAACGGCAGCCGCAAGGGAACGACGAGACCGACAAACCCAATATTCCGAGGCTGTTGAAAAGGCTCGAGCCACCTTGACCGAGCGTCGCTGACATTCGGGGCTTGGGGCGAGGGGCTCGAGGTTAGCAGGAAAAGTTTTTTGTTGAGCCGCCCGTTGTTTTCAAAAGCTTTATAATCTTTCACGCCCTTCGCGGATTAGCTCAACAATTTCTTTAGTCGAAACACCTAAATCAATGCCCGCTACGTCAAGGGCGGAACGCTTGATTTTTTCCGGCTTGAGAATAAACACTTGTCCGTCCAGCCGTCTAATCCGAACTTCACCTTCTTCACGGGCGCGCTCAAGCAAAACGGACAAACTTTCTTGGGTTTCCAGGTAGGTTTGCATTAGTCGGCCTCCCAAACTTCTACGCCCGCCGCTTTTGCCGCGTAAACTAAACCGCCGTCTAACGTCAGTAGCGGACAACTTCGGTTTAACGCGCAAACAATCATATAAGCGTCATAGGCATAAACTTTGTGCCTGTCAACAATTTCCAAGGCTTGTTCTAAATCGACATCAACTAAGTCAACCGAAATTTGCCCGTACATTTCAACCGCCATCGCTGCTTGCTCCAGCGTAATGCGTCCGCGTTTGAGCATCGCCGAAAATGCGTTGCCGATTTCCCAGTACAACGAACGCGGCGCAATCAAATCATAGCCTTGCGTTTTGGCAATCAGCAAAGGCTTCTCCGGTTCGTTAGCAATGACGGCGATAACGGTTGACGTATCTACGACTAAATCGTTGTTCATGACTACACGAACGTAAGTTTAGCAAATATGTGTCTGAAGTGCCTGCTCATACCCATTCCGGGTAATTCCCTAGTAAACTAAGCGGATGAACAAAGGCGGCAGACCCGGAATAGAATTGAAGGCGCAGCATAGCGTCGAGGAGCTTAAAGAGCACTTCAGAGCCTGCACGTGTGCGGTAGAAAGACGGCGCATCCAAGTGGTGTGGTGGCTGGTAGAAGGCCGCAGTCGCAAGGAGGCGACGGCACTTTCAGCGTATTCGAGCTTTAGTGTGTTGGACATCATCAAGCGCTATAACGAGCAAGGTTTGGAAGGACTCAAAGACCGCCGTCACGAGAATAGGGGTGCGCCCAGCTTACTGAGTGATGAAGAGCTACTGCGCCTAGCTCAGGTGCTGCGCAAAGACTACGCCGAGGGCAAAATCTGGAACGGACAAAAAGTGGTTGACTGGTTACAAGAAGCGTTGGGCAAAGACGTACATCTCAGCCGCGCTTACGAACACTTTGCAGCGACAGGGTTCAGCCTGCGAGCACCCCGACCCGCGCATGTCAATGAGGACATCCGTGTCGATGAGCAACTCCGCCATAAGCGTCTGCGCCTTTAGAATCTATCCCATTCAGTACGCAGTTCTTCAAAATTAGGCAAGTCTTGTCGCTCTTTCCAAATACCACGTGCCTGACGTAAAACCGCCAGACGAGTCTCGAGTTGGTGATGAGTCAAGAAGTGCTTAACGGCTTCGTGCAGTATTTCCTCTTGCGTCTTGCCCCTACTTTGGCTGAGAGCTTGAAGGGCTCGGCTTTCCGCTTCGCTCAAAGTGATTTGCGCTGTGGTCATGACGCACCTCTTTCCACAACCTATTTTACCATTCTGATGTGGAATTTGTAGCCGAACCGCGCGCAAGTGACAAAACGATTCAGCGTCCCTGGCAACACCTAGTTGTAGCGCCCACTAATTACAGGTTAGAGTCTTGTTGAGATTTTGCGAAACAGTTGCTAGAGAAAGACCCGAGAAAAAGTTGCGCCATTGAGTAGGGGCAAGGAAACCCATACGTCCATTACCTGCATCCCAAACTGTAACAACTGTGCCAGCTAACCCCGCAGCGGTAGCACATTGCTGAAAGGAATCCTTAATCTGATTTCGCTCAGCATTAGTTTTAAAATTATAGTCTCTACTGAGGGGAATAATTATCATATTTTGACCCTGTTGATTCAAGTGGGCAATTTTAACCTGAGCCATATTGTCTCCTTCGACTTACAAAATCTGATAATCCACCTCTGCCATTTGAACAACTTAGCAGTTCAGAACATAGGTACAGAATACCTTAAATTTTAAGTATTTTGCAAATCTGGATGTTCACACAAACTTAAAGCGTGCGAGATTACCGTACAGCTCGGAAAAGACTTCTTAACTTCGGTAAATCAGGATGTGATGCTCTGTATAAGAACGCTTATATCGGTATTAGTTTCATGCTTTACCCTCTCGAGTATGTAATAGGCTGGAGTCACTTCCTGCTCTATTTTACCACTTAGATAAGGAATCATTACCGTTCTTTGTGTATTTCCTACTGCAAGGCGAAACCCATTCCCACCAAAAAAATTCAGTACATCGTGAAAAGTGTAATGCTTACTCATTGTAACTCCATTTATTTTTGAGCTAACCGTTTCATCAGTATGTCCGCTACCCAAAGCCATACCGTAGCGAATAACAATGAACTCATATGTGAGTTTGTCACTCATTTGATTCCATAGTCCTTTCCCAACAACTGTATTCAACAACTAAAGAAATGTTTGACCTAATTATTCCTCCTTTTTGAGGTATGCAGTTCGTGTTCTGTAACTTGAAACTGCCCCTAGGGTTTCTGACCAACCTTTTATCGACTCACTCTAGTAGGAGTGATTTGCGTTTACGTGTACTCCTGCATCAATTCCCTGAGCGCTTGTTGGCTCGGCCGCAGTTGCCCCTCATTCAAGCTCGCCAGCGGCGTCTCGGTCAGGTGACTCACCTCGGCAAGATTCGGCCGGCTGTCGTCAAAATAAATCAATCCCGTGATAAATTCACCCGTGTCGTTGGCGCGCTGCAAGCGCTCCATCGCCGCTAACTTATTCGTCGGGTCGAAGTCGTGCTCGAGCTTGCGCAAGGAAATTCTCGAGCCGTCGTGCAGGTCGACCACTTTCAACTCGCCGGGGTCGTAGTCGCCGATGGTGATTTCTTCGGCGAAAGGCACGTAGCCGATGTCTTGCAGCGGTTGCTCGTTTTTCATGCCGTAGCTGTAGCTTTTGGGCGAGGCGTCGTCGTTGTTGAAAGCCACGCACGGGGAAATAATGTCGAGCACCGCCGTCCCCCGGTGCGACAGCGCCGCCTTGAGGAGTTCCCGCACCTGTTTCGCGTCGCCCGCGAAGCTCCGCGCCACGAAGCCGCAACCGGCAATCAAAGCCTCCATGCACACGTCGATTTGCGGAAAATCGTTGTGGCCCGCATATTTCAGTTCTAAGTCTTGCTCCGCCGTGGCGCTGAACTGGCCTTTGGTGAGTCCGTAAACCCCGTTGTTCTCGACGATGTAGACCATGCGCACGTTGCGCCGCACGAGGTGTTTGAACTGGCCCATGCCGATGGAGCCGGTGTCCCCGTCGCCCGACACGCCGATGGCGCGCAGCGAGTGGTTCGCCAGCAGCGCGCCCGTGCCGACCGAGGGCATCCGGCCGTGCAGCGCGTTGAAGCCGTGGGACATCCCCAAAAAGTAAGCCGGGGACTTCGAAGAGCAGCCGATGCCTGAGAGCTTGACGACCTCGTGCGGCTGCAGGCTCAGTTCGAAAGCGACTTGGATAATCTGGCTGGCAATCGAGTTGTGGCCGCAACCTTTGCAGAGCGTGCTCGGCCGCCCGCCGTAGTCGGACTTGGAAAGGCCGATGTCGTTGGCCTTGATGGCTTGCGCTCTACTTGCCATAGTTTTCCTCTTTCTCGAGTTCTTTGAGACGGGCCTCGAGCCACTGCGCGGTCAAGGGCATCCCGTCCAAGTGGGCGACCGAGACGAGCCGCGTCGCTAAGTCCGGCAACTCAGTTTGCAAAATCGCGTGAAGCTGGCCGTCGCGGTTGAGTTCGATGACGTAAACGCGTTCGTGCGCCTCGACGAACTCACGCACTTCGGTGTTGACGGGCAGCGAACGAACGCGCAAAAAGCTGAAGTCCAAGCCCTCTTTGGCGAGGTGGTCACGAGCCTCTTCGATCGCGTACTGCGTCGTGCCAAGCGCGATAATGCCGAGGCGTGCGTTCTCGACATGGTCAACCACGGGTTTCGGGACGAGCCGCCGCGCGGTGTCGAACTTGCGCTGCAAGCGCGCGGTGTTCTCGAGCCAGTCCTCGGGGCGTTCGCTGTAGACGGCGTGCTCGTTGTGGCCGGTGCCGCGCGCGAACCAGGCGGACTTGGGGTTTTCGTTGCCGGGCAGGGTGCGATAGCCGACGCCGTCGCCGTCTACGTCTAAGTAGCGGGAGAAGGTCTCGAGGGACTCGAGTTCCGCCGCGTTCAGCACCTTGCCGCGCTTCATACCCTCGCTTGGGTACTCGAACGGCTTGCCCATCCAGTTGTTCATGCCGAGGTCGAGGTCGCTGAGGACGAACACAGGCGTCTGCAACTCGTCAGCGAGGTCGTGCGCCTTATAACCGAACTCGAAACACTCTTCGATTGACCCAGGAAACAGCACCACGTTTTTGGTGTCGCCGTGACCGAGGTAATAAACGAAAGTGATGTCGCCCTGACTCGTGCGCGTCGGCAAACCGGTACTCGGCCCGACGCGCTGGATGTCCCAAATCACCGCCGGGATTTCGGCGAAGTAGCCCAGTCCGGCGAATTCGCTCATCAGGGAAATACCGGGGCCGCTCGTCGCGGTGACGCTGCGCGCGCCCGCCCAGCCTGCGCCCAAAGTCATGCCGATGGCGGCGAGTTCGTCCTCGGCCTGAACGACGGCGTAGGTGGCGCGGTCGTCCTCGTTGCGCAGTTTCGGCAAAAAGTCGCGCAGCGCGTCGATAAAACTGGTGCTCGGCGTAATCGGGTACCAGGCGCTCACCGACGCGCCGCCGAAGACCGCGCCGAGCGCGCCCGCCTCGTTGCCGGTCATCATGATAAGGCCGTCGGTTTCATTCATGGGTTCGACGCGGTAAGGGTCATTTTTGCCCAAGTTTTCGGCCGTCCAGTCGTACGCGCCCTTTACGACCACCATGTTCGAGTCCACAAGCTTTTGCCGCCGCCCAAACTGCGCGCCCAAGGCTTCTTCGATAACCTCGAGCGAAATCCCCAAAAGCTGCGCCACCGCGCCCACGTAGACCATGTTGGCGATGTAGGGTTTGCGCTTGACCGGCACATCGACATCTTTAATAAGCTCGTCCACCGGCAACCCGTAGTAGGTGAGGTCGCCCCGCTGCGGCAGACCTTTGATGGCCGTGTTGTAAATGCACACGCCGCCGGGCGGTAGGTTGGTCACGTCTTCACTCACCGTCGTCGGGTTAAAGGCGACGAGCAGTTCCGGCGGCCGCCGCGCCACGTAACCCTCAAAGCTCACCCGGATGTTGTACCAAGTCGGCAAGCCTTGAATGTTCGAGGGGAAGATGTTTTTGCCGTGAACCGGAATGCCCATCTTGAAGAATGCGCGCAGCAGGGTGAGGTTGGCGGTCTGGCTGCCAGTGCCGTTCACGGTCGCGGCGACGAGGGAAAAGTCGTTTACGACCGGCGCGCGGTTTTCCTGTGCCGAAAAAGATTCTCGCTCTAAAACGTCCATACTTCTCCTTCAAACCCGGTTTGGGGCCAGGCTCCGCTTGAATGTCTCATCTTAACGAAAATCTCGTTCCCGGTTGAACGCTCGAGGTGACAGGGGCAAAACAAAAGCCGCTCGAGTCTCGAGCGGCTTTTGTAGGTCAAAACTGAACTTACGTTCTTCCTCTTACCGCCTTGATGATGGCGAGTAAAATCACCGCGCCGATAATCGCGACGATGATGCTCCACAAGTTGAAGCCGGTGAAGGTGCCGAAGCCGAGCAGGTTCATCACAAACCCGCCGATGAACGCGCCGACGATGCCGACGACGATGTCGAGCAGGCAACCTTGCTGGTCGTTGGTGCCCATGATGAGGCTGGCAATCCAACCCGCCAAGGCCCCGACGATAATCCACGAAAGAATCCCCATTGTCCGCCCCTTTCAAAAGCCAGGTTTCCCGCTGCCGAACGCCTACACTATACATTCCTGAGCTTACAAATTGTCAACCTTCAGGCCGAATCGACTTCGCTCGAGAGTTTCAATACCTCGTCGCCGTCGTCTTGTTCGATGAGCAGGGCCGGGTCGTCGTCGGAGCCGTTGCGGGTGATTTCAGAACCCTTGAGGGTGCGGGTCACTTTTTTGGTGAACGTTTCTGTGACCTTGCCTTCGCCCCGGCCGTTGCCCCACTCCCAAGAAACCTTGTCGCCTTTGCTGTAGTTAGCCATACTGCCTCCCACCCAGAAAGTAGCACCGGAAAAGGTATGCAGAGTGGGATGAGGTTCGCAATCCAAGTTGGTGTGAATAGTGCCGAGCGGAGTTTGAAACAGTTTGGTCAGGGGTGTTTCAGCAGGCTTGCAAGTAAGTACACTTTAGTGTGCTCTTTAGTTACAAGCTGTTGGTTAGGCTTTCCGAGTGGCGCTTAAAAAACTCATTATTTCCCGGTAGAATCGTTACTTTGAGTCAGTTCACCGGCCGGACTGTTGCGAGAGAAAGGCCGCCTCGTCGAGGTTTTGTAACGACCGAGCCAACTGAATACGCCCCCGTTGCAAAAGCACCTGTCTCAACTTCACACCCAGCTCAAGCTCTCTTTACGAGTTCTTCCGCCTCGCTGAACAGCTGCATCTCAAAATCATAAATTTGCTTTTCTGGAAAGCGCCTAGAGAGACTGTGAATCAGCGTCAAGTAAGCCGGATAGGTCTCATCGCGCTTTAGGCCCATATTCCATCCGAGTGCTTTCGCCTTCTTTCGGGAGTGCTGATCCATAAAGGCACGAATGGTTTTGTTTCGGCTCGGGATGTAGGGGAAGAACACCGGGGTCGGTGCCGCGTAGATTTTTTGCACCGCGTTTAGAGACGTGGCTACCCGAGCATCATAGATGACGAACTCGTCTGGCCGCACTACGGAAAAAATCTTGGAGTAGCTGGCAACCCCGCTCAGCGGCAATGCGGGTTTGGCTTGTTCCACCTTACTGACGTATATTTGAAAGGTTTCAGGAGCATTGCTTTTAATGCCACCCCAGTCCGAGACTATTTCCTTACACAGCCTTTCCTTTTGCTGATTATTCGTGGCGAAATACCACGCTTCTTTAAGGCTGCGCTTCACCTCGAGAGTTGCCTGATAGCCCTTCCCATTTTGATTTTTGGGCCAAAGGTAGTCAAACTCGGGATGGGCTCGGAAGTAAGCCTCGAACACCTCTATGACAGGAGCAATATGTTTTTCGACAAAAGCCACGCGGGGCATTTTCAGAGTTTGCCATTTTTGTCTGTATATCGGTGTAAGAAATTTGAAACAATCTTGCCGATTCCGTTTAAGGTTTGTTCTCTCAAGCCTCTACAGGACAAAAACGAACCGAAGCATTTTGCCTAAGTTAGTACCGCCGCTTCGCCCGCGCGTCCGGCAACACCGAACTCATCTCCAAAGCCATGCTCGTGCCGAGAACTACGCAGTCTTGCGGCTCGTCGGCTATTGCCACGGGGATGTTGGTGGTTTGCCGAAAGTAGGTGTCCAGGTGTTTGAGTTTCGCGCCGCCGCCGGTCATGACGATGCCGCGCTCTATCACGTCCGAAATAAGTTCGGGCGGGCCTTGCTCTAAGACCTTACGCACCCCGTCGGCGAGCTTTTGCAGCGAGTCCTTCAAGGCCGCGACGACGTCTTCGGTGCTCACCGTGACGGTACGCGGCATCCCGTTGATAAGGTCGCGCCCGCGCACTTCCATCGTTTCGCTCTCGCCTTCTTGCAAGGTCGCCGCGCCGACGGTGCGTTTGATGGCCTCGGCGGTGCGGTCACCGATGAGCAGGTTGTCCTTTTGACGCACGTAGCGAACAATCTCTTGGTCGAAGTGGTTGCCCGCGACGCGCAAACTTTCCGAGACGACAATTCCGCCCATGCTGATAATCGCGATGTCGGTCGTGCCGCCGCCGATGTCCACGATCATCGAGCCGATGGGCTCGGCGATGTCCACGCCTGCGCCGATGGCCGCGGCGATGGGCTCCTCGATCAAAAACGCCCTGCGCGCGCCAATTTCGTTCACGGCTTGGAGCACCGCCCGCTTCTCGACCTCGGTGATACCGCTCGGGATGCAAACCATGATGTTCAGCCGCGGCCTGAAGAGGCGGCCGGGTCCGCGCAGCACCTTGTCCAAAAAGGCCTTGAGCATTTTTTCGGTGAGGGTGTAGTCGGCGATGACGCCGTCGGCCATCGGCCGCACCGCCGTGACCGAGCCGGGAGTGCGGCCCAGCATCTTGTAAGCCTCTTCACCGACGGCTTTGACGTCGGTGCTGCCGTTGAGGACGGCAATCACGGCGGGTTCGCGCAACACCACGCCGCGCCCCTTGACGTGAATGCGGATGTTGGTGGTACCCAAGTCGATGGCTATCATGCCTGAATCACGTCTTTAACTTACCATGTGGGGCGAAAAAGGGAAGCCGGAGGCTCGAGCCCCGAAACCCGCCGAGTCCCCACTTTCTTTGAAGTCGACACTTCAAAATACAGCCCTCGAGATCGCAAGACGAGACTTCTGTGGCGAGGTCTCGTCTTCGGTTGAAGAATTACTGCTTGGCTAACCACGCGCATCTAGGGGGTGTCGGCGTCTCTAAAAACACCGACACAGCTTTACAGGGTGCCGTATCACCTTTTACAGTGACACAAACCTCAGTACCGGTAGTAGTCCTGCGGAATCTTGTTGCCCAGTTCAATCACGGCCGTGTAAATCATGTCCTGAATGGCGGTTTCCATCGGGGTGTTCTCGTAGGTGCTGAGCGCGCCGCCGCCCAAGCCAAACACTCGAGAGCCCCCGCTTACGCCGACGCTGGTCGCTTCCCCGGTTACGCGGGTGACGCTGACGATGTTTCTCGTGCGCACGTCGACGACGCGCAGGTCGATGGTCGCGGTCGCTTTGTTGGCCGAGCCGCCGCCGAACAAACCCAGGACGCCGCCGCTGCTGCCCGTGCCGCTCGCGTTCGGTTCGAACTGGGTTACGGAACCGATGATGGCGAGGTCTGCGCCTTGAAACGCTTCGGACTCGCCGGTCACGTTCAGCTCGCTCTCCAAGGTGCCCAAGTTAGCCGAGGCCTCGACCACTTGAAAACGGTTGGACTGCACCAGCGCCGTGAGCATCGCGTCGGAAATGCCTTCGCCGACGCCTGTGTAACAGTTTGTGGCGCGGCACTCGAACGAGCCCAGCACGACGGAGGCTTTGGGGCCGCTGTAGGCGGGCAAGTCGGGAACTTCTTGGACTTGCGACGTGACGCCCGGTGTACACCCCGATAGGAGCAGACCCGTCACCAACAAAACACTGATAAATGCCGCCGTTTTCTTCACAAGACTCCTCCTCGTAAACCTGTTTCCGTGCTGAACTTAACATGTGTAAAAAGTTAAAGCAAGACTCATAAACCTGTCAGGACGAAGGTGCGGCTTTGGCCCGAAGGGCTCGAGTTCGGGTTGTTCGGGGCGGGCAAGCTGGAAAGTCGGTTACAGTTGGAGCGTTGTGGTGAAGTCGGGTGGGCCGTTCTGAAACTGGGCTAACCGAGTCTGAGGTACAAAACCTGAACTGTGAAATCCAAGAAGTCTGAAAGAGGTGTTTCGGTGAAAGCGGTCGTCGTCAACGAAGACAAAAGCTTGAGCTGGCAAGAGGTTTCCGACCCGGTGTGCGCGCCGGGGGAGGTCTTGGTTGCGGTTCACTACACCGCGCTCAACCGCGCCGACCTGATGCAGCGGGCGGGTAACTACCCGGTGCCGACAGGGGCGAGCGAGGTGTTGGGCCTCGAGCTGTCGGGCGTCGTGCTCGAGACCAACGGCCCCTCGGCCTGGCGACCCGGCGACCGGGTCTGCGCGCTGCTGAGCGGCGGCGGCTACGCCGAACGCGCCTGTGTGCCCGAGCGTCTGCTGATGCCAATTCCCAAAGATTGGACTTTGGCGGAAGCCGCCGGAATGCCGGAAGTTTTTTATACGGCCTTTCTCAACTTGTTTTTGGAAGCCGGTTTGAAAGGTGGCGAGCGGGTGCTGGTTCACGGCGGCGCGAGCGGCGTCGGTACGGCGGCGATTCAGCTCGCGCGCGAGGCGGGCTGCGAGGTGTTCGCGACGGCGGGGACGAGTGAAAAAGTGGCGCGTTGCCGGGAACTCGGGGCGAACACGGCGGTCAACTACCGCGAACAAGACTTTGCCGAGGTCATCGCTGAAAAAACGAATGGCGAGGGCGTCGACGTCATCCTGGACATGGTCGGGGCCGACTACTTCGAGCGCAACTTGTCAAGTCTGGCGACGGGCGGACGGCTCGTTTTCATCTCGAGCCTGAGCGGGTCGAAGGTCGAACTCGACATCCGCAAACTCATGGCGAAACGGGCTTCCATCAAGGGTTCGACGCTGCGCGCCCGGCCCCTGGAGGAAAAGGTCGCCCTCAAAGAAGCGTTCACCCAGCAGTTTTGGGAGGCCCTCGAGCGGGGCCGCGTCAAGCCGGTCGTCGACCGGGTTTTCGGAGTTCAAGACGCCGAAGCGGCGCACGCGTACATGCAGGGCAACAAAAACATCGGTAAATTGCTGCTCGAGGTCCGCGCCTGACGTTTTTCAGCCCCGGTCTTCCGGTTTGGCCTCCACCGCCCCGGTCATAATCGCGACCACGTCGGACATGGTGTAGTCTTTCGGGTTGACGACCGCCGCGCGGCGGCCCATGCGGTGAACGTGGACGCGGTCGGCGATTTCGAACACGTGCGGCATGTTGTGGCTGATGAGGATGACCGGCAGCCCGCGGTCGCGCACCTTGCGGATGAGGTCCAGCACCATCCCCGACTCTTTAACGCCCAACGCGGCGGTGGGCTCGTCCATGATGATGACGTTGCGGGCGAAGGCCGCGCTGCGCGCCACCGCCACGCCCTGCCGCTGCCCGCCGGACAGCGTTTCGACCGCCTGGTGCATCGACTGGATGCGAAACTTGAGGTCTTTCATGTAGTCGGTCGCCTGCTCGAGCATCCTTTTCTGGTCGCGCAGGCGAAAGACCGAACCCAGAAAGCCCGGTTTGAGCAGTTCGCGCCCCAAAAACATGTTGTCGACAATATTGAGGGCGGGCGCGACCGCCAGGTCCTGGTACACCGCCTCGATGCCGTGGTGCCGCGCGTCGATGGGGCTGCGAAAGCGCACAGCAACGCCGTTGAGGTAAATCTCGCCCGCGTCGGGCTGAAGCGCGCCCGACAGGGCTTTAATCAAAGTCGACTTGCCCGCGCCGTTGTCGCCGATGACCGCCAAAATCTCGTGCGGGTAAATCTCGAAGTCCGCGCCGTCCATCGCCACGACCTGCCCGTAGCGCTTGACGAGTCCGCGGGCGGACAGGACCGGGGTTTGCTTTGTGTCGACCGCGTGCGCCTCAGAGGGCGGCGGTTCGTAGTGCTGTTGACTGCTGTCGCTCACGACTGACCTCGTCTCGAGAGTTGGTCGACGGCCACGGCCAAAATCACCAAAATCCCGGTGATGAGCACCTGCTCGATGGAACTCCGGCCCATGAGTTGAAGTCCGTTGCGAAACACCCCGACGATGAGCGCCCCGATAAGCGTGCCCAAGATGTTGCCGCGCCCGCCGAACAAACTGGTGCCGCCCAACACCACGGCGGTGATGCTCTCCAAGTTGCCGTCTTGTCCGGCCTGCGGGTCGCCCACGCCGGTGCGGCCGACCAGGAGCAGCCCGGCCACGCCGTAAAAAAAGCCCGCCGTCATGTAGACGCCCGTCAACAAGCGCTTGACCGGGATGCCGGTCAAGCGCGCCGCCTCGGGGTTGTCGCCGACGGCGTAGATGTGGCGGCCGACCGGGGTGTAGGAGAGCACGTACCAGACGATGAGGTACATCACCAGCATCAGCACCGAGCCGTAGGTGATTCGGGTGCCAAGCATCGTGAAGGTCTCACCGAAAAAAGTCTGCTGGGGCGGCAGCCGCGTCACCGTTGAGGTGGTGTAAAGCCTTGTGAGCGCGAAGGCGATGTTGAGCGTGCCCAAGGTGACGATAAAGGGCGGCAGCTCGAGCCTGGTGACCAGCAACCCGTTGACGAGTCCGAAAGCCATCGTCGCCGCGACGCCGATAAAAATAGCCAAAACAGGATTCACGCCGCTCGAGACCGCCAGTTTCGTCATCAGCACCGAGCCGAGCGCCATGATGAGGCCGTTGGACAGGTCGATGCCGCGCGTCAGGATAATGAGCGTTTGGCCGATGGCGAGCGTGCCCACCACCATCACCTGTTGCACGACCAAAGAGAGGTTGCGCCCGGTCAAAAAGCGGTCGCTCTGCGAGGCGAAAAATAGGCCCGCGACGAGGAGCGCCAACAGCGGGCCGACCGCGGGTGCGCGCAGCACGCGCATGAGGGTGTTGTTGCGGAAACGGTCCACGCCTCAGAAACTTGGGTTGCATAGAGGAAAGGACCGAGGACCGAGTAAAAGATAATAAGTAGAGGTCAAAAGCGTTTTCTCCTTTGTCCGGCGCTGCGTGAGCTTTACAGAAAAAGGGCCGACGGCCGGGGAATCCCGAGCGTCGGCCCTCGACCCCTAAGGTCTACTCGCCCCAGCAGTTCTCGAGACCGAAGGCGGAATCTTCACTGGTCACGCCCTCTTGCATCTGGTCGGTGATGAGCGTGACGCCCGTGTCGGTATAGCCCGACGGCACCTCGCCGCCCTGCACCGCGGCGACGATGGCCTCGACGCCCAAGGACGCCATTCTCAGCGGGTACTGCTGCGAGGTCGCGCCGATTTCGCCGCTCTCCACGCCGCGCACGCCCGAGCAGCCGCCGTCGACCGAGACGATCAGCACGTCGTTCTCCATGCCCGCGTTTTTGATGGCCGTGTAAGCGCCAAAGGCGGCGGGCTCGTTGATGGTGTAAACGAGGTTGATGTCCGGGTTGCTGGTGAGGCAGTTTTCCATCGCCGTTTGACCCTTGGACTGGTCGCCCTGGGTGTCTTGCGAGCAGACCACCTCGGGCGCGGTCACCGCGTCGTTGGCGTCTGAGGCGTCGTCGACCAGGCCGTAACCTGCCAAAAAGCCGTTGTGCCGCAAGTAGCCGACCGTGATACCGGGGTTGAGGTCTAGGGTAGCGATGACGGGCTCTTTGTCACCCATCGCGGCCTTGGCCCACTGGCCGATAAGGAGACCGGCCTGGTAGTTGTCGGTCGCGAACAGCGCGTCGGACGCGTCTATGGGGTCGAGCGGCGTGTCGAGCGCGATGACGATGACGCCCTCGTCGCGCGCTTTTTGAATGCTGGGCACGATGGCTTGCGTGTCGCTCGGCACGATTAAAATTCCCTGCACGCCCGCGGCGACCATGTTTTCAATCGCGGTGACTTGCGCCTCGTTGTCGCCGTCGAACGAGCCGGCGGCGGTTAAAAGTTCGACGCCGAGTTCTTCGGCCTTGGCCTGCGCGCCCTCACGCATTTTGACGAAAAAGGGGTTGGTCTCGGTCTTGGTGATGAGCCCGACCATGACGTCTTGGGCGAAGCTCGAGCCCAACAGCGCAAAGGTGACGAGCAGGGTGACGAGTTTGAGTAGTTTCACAAAAGTTCCTTTCTTGACCGGCCTGGGCCGGACGGTGGCTGACGAATTCGGGTTCGGGATGGACTCGTGTCCATTCCGGGCTGAAACCTCGGCACTCCCTTCAAACGAACTTTTGATACAGCAAAGATTGACTTCGGGCATTGTATAGCGGCGCGAAAAAGTTTGTCAAACACGTGACAGTTGAGAGCCGGCCAATGCCGAACGCCCGCTCTCAAACCCGCGTTGCGGAGGGTGCGGTATACTTTCGGCATGACGACAACCCTTGAGGACCCAGCGTTTGAGGACCGGGCGTTTACCAGGTACAAGTTCAGCCTCGAGACCTACAACCGCATGATTGAGGCGGGCATCCTGACGCCCAACGACAAGGTCGAACTCATTTATGGGGAGATAGTCAACATGTCACCGATGGGAAACAAGCACATTTTCTTAACGGCTAAATATACGAACCGTTTAATCAAAATTTATGGTGAAGAGGCTGTGGTTATGTCTCAGTGCCCTGTTCAAATAGTGCCGAATTCCGAGCCGGAGCCTGACGTTACCCTTATAAAAGCCCCCATAGACCGCTACGAAGAGCGTAAACCACAGGGCGAAGACGTGCTGCTCATCATCGAAGTTTCAGACTCAACCTTGGCTTACGACCGTGGCAAAAAGCTCAGCCTCTACGCCGAGGCGGGCATTCCCGAGGTGTGGATAAGTAACATTCAGGACAACGTGCTCGAGGTTTACCGTGAACCTAAACGGTCTACTTACGGCGTGCGCTTGACTCTTTTGGAAGGCGAAGAAATTACACCTCTCTTTTCCGACAAACCGTTTTCGTGGAGTTGAACGACACGCCCATCGGCATGGTGCTCGGCACCGAGCAGGCGACGCCGCTGGCGTTCTGGTTCGCGGTCGCCCCGGACACGAAAGTCCAGCTCGACGACATCGTGTTTATTGAAGTCGCCGACCCCGAGACCGCGGGCGACGCGGTGCGTTTTTACGGCGTGGTGGACGAGGTGCGGCGCGCTTTCGAGGGCATTCAGTTCGAGGGCGACACCGAACTCGTGGTGCAAGGCCTTATGCCCGCCAACGTCACCTACGGGGCGCACGTGCTCGTCACTAGGGTCGAGCCCGAGGACTTCATCCCGCCGGGGCCGGGCGACGCGGTGTTTATGGCGACGGGGGCGGCCTTAGAGAAAGCCCTCTACTTAGACAACATGGAAGCCCCGCTGCCCGCGGGCGTCTTGCGCAACGGCGAGCCGGGCTACCTCAACTTCGACTTTATCAACGGCACCAAGGGCGCGCACATCAATATCTCGGGCATCTCAGGTATCGCGACCAAGACGAGCTACGCGCTCTTTCTCCTCTACAGCATCTTTCAGGCGAAAAACTTCAAGACGCGGCGGGGTCTCATCGACAACCCCAACGCGACGAAGGCGATTATCTTCAACGTCAAGGGCGAAGACCTGCTGTTTCTGGACAAGCCGAACAAGCGCTTTTTGGAGGAGGAACGCAAGTGGCAGGACAAGCGCCGCTCCGCGCAGACGCGCTACGACCTCTGCAACCTGCCCGCGGGCGCGTTCGAGAGCGTCGAACTGCACGCGCCTGCGAAAGAGGGCGAAAACCTGCTCGCCGACGTTGCTCAGCGCGAAGGCGTGAGCCCTTACCTGTGGACGCTCCACGAGTTCGCCGCGCAGCGGATGCTGCCTTTCGTCCTCACCGAGCGCGACGCGATGACGAATTTGGGCTTTTTGGTAGGGCACCTGGAAGAGAAGCTTTACAAGCTCGCTACCGAGACGCGCGGGCCGGGTTTGGAGGTGCAGGCGGGCGACGAGGACTTCGACCCGAACCCGGAGGCGGGGTTTACGCGGGGGTCGCCCATCACACCCGACGAGGGTTTCGGCTTCAGCGATTTGGAGGCTCGAGCCGGGCGTACCAGGCTCAAAACCTTTGACGAGTTGGTGAGCTATCTCGAGTACAAACTCCTTATCAAAGGTGCCTCCGAGGACGACAGTAGCAGCAAGGGCGGCGACCCACTCTGGACGGCGCAGCAGGCGAAGGCGACCCGCGAAGCCCTCATCCGCCGTTTGCGCGGGGCGTCTAAGTACGTGCGCCGACTCGTGCGCGGCGACCTACCGAAAAAAGCGTTCGACCGCGCCAAGCTCGACATTTTGGGCAGCGACAAACAGGTTCACGTCGTGGACATCAACCGCCTCGCGCCGTTGGCGCAAATGTTCGTCGTCGGCGTGCTGCTGCGGCAGATTTTCGAGGAGCACGAGGGTTCAGACCGGCGCAAAACGTTCGTGATTCTGGACGAGTTGAACAAGTACGCGCCGTCGGAAGGCGACAGCCCCATTAAGGACGTGCTCTTGGACATCGCCGAGCGCGGGCGCAGCATGGGAATTATCCTCATCGGGGCGCAGCAGACGGCTAGCGAGGTCGAGCGCCGCGTGGTCGGCAACGCGGCGGTGCGCGTCGTCGGTAGACTCGACGCCGCCGAGGCCGACCGACCCGAATACAAGTTCATGCCGCGCAGTTTTCTAGGCCGCTCGACGATTCTAGCCCCCGGTACCATGATTGTTCACCAGCCCGACGTGCCGAGCCCGATGATGCTGAACTTTCCCTTTCCGAGTTGGGCCACGCGGCGCAAAGAGGTGGACGAGGCGGTGAGCGACGCGGAGGCGCTGGATATTTTGGGTTGAAGACTCACACGGGCAGCCTCGAGGGATGCCTGTTTAGGAGCTACATCATGTCCCCAAACACCTATTGGCTCGAGCAGCCGCCGCTCGAGCTGAGCACCGAGCAGACAGCGGCCTTCGAGTCCAAGCCTGTTGCCGAGCGTGTTCGTGACGGCTGGCTGGCGTGTCCCGCCGGGGTGCCCAAGTGGGTCTACTTGAAGTGGCTGGCGCGAACTTCGGACGTGCTCTTTCACGGTTCAAACCGGAGCGACATCACCTGCTTCGAACCCCGAACACCCGACGACAGTTCGGCGGAAGCCTTCAGCAGACAAACGGCGGTGTTCGCGGCGAGCGCGCCCCTCTGGGCGATGTTTTACGCCATTTTGGACAGGTCGCGGACGGGTTTACGGTTGCTCAACGGGGCTTTCGAGGTGCTCGAGCCGAACGACCACCCCGGAACCCGCTACTTTTTTTCGATAACCCGAGAAGTATTGGCACAGGGTGCTTGGCGTGTGGGAACGTTGTACCTTTTGCCAGGCGAGACCTTCACCCGGCAGGAAGGCCACACTTGGCGTGGGGAGGCGACGCTCGAGCACCAGTGGGCCTCGCCCGTCCCGGTAAAGCCGCTCGCCAAGGTCAGGGTCGCGCCCGCTGATTTTCCTTTTTTGAACAAGGTACGAGGCCATGACAACGCCCATGTAGAGCGGCGGGCTGAAAAAGACCCGCACGGCTTTCCCTGGCTGGACTAGTGTCGGGTCTCGAGCCCCCTCACCCCACACCCTCCGGTACAATGCCCTGATGGAAATCCGCAACTTCTCGATTATCGCCCACGTCGACCACGGCAAGTCGACGCTGGCGGATAGGATTTTAGAACTCACCCAGACCGTGTCCGAGCGCAACAAACGCGACCAGATGCTGGATACTTTAGACCTCGAGCGCGAGCGCGGCATCACCATCAAGGCGACGCCGGTGCGCCTGTACTACCAGGCTAAAAACGGTAAGCGCTACATGTTCAACCTCATCGACACACCCGGCCACGTGGACTTCAACTACGAGGTGTCGCGCGCTCTGCGCGCCTGCGAGGGCGTGCTGCTCGTGGTGGACGCGTCGCAGGGGGTCGAGGCGCAGACCATCCAGAACGCTTACTTAGCTATCGACAACAATTTAGAGATTTTGCCGATTATCAATAAAATCGACCTGCCCAACGCCGACCCGGCGGGAGCGGTGGCCGAGTTGGAGGAGGTCATCGGCATCCCCGGCGACCACGCGGTTTCCGTGTCGGCAAAAACGGGGGAGAACGTCGCGGCGATTTTGGAGGCCATCGTCGAACACCTGCCCCCGCCGAGCGGCGACCCGGACGCGCCTTTAAGCTGCCTCATCTTCGACGCGGTGTACGACAGTTACCAGGGCGTCATCCCGTTTATTCGCGTGCTCGAGGGCAGAGTCAAAAAGGGCGACGTGATTAAAGTCGTGAGTACGGGTAAAGAGTTCGAGGTGGACAAGGTCGGCTTTTTCGAGCCGAGTTTGGCTGTGTCCGACGTGCTGAATCCGGGTGAGGTGGGTTGGCTTACCGCGAGCATCAAAGACATCGCCGACACGCAAATCGGCGACACCTTCACCTTTGCCGAGCGGCCGACCGAAAACATCGTCCCCGGCTTCAAACCGGCCAAACCGGTCGTGTTCAGCGGCCTGTACCCGACCGACTCCGAGGACTACCCGAAACTCCGCGAGGCCTTAGAGAAACTCAGCCTCAACGACGCCGCCTTTACTTTCGAGCCGGAAACCTCGGAGGCGTTGGGCTTCGGGTTTCGCTGTGGCTTTTTGGGCCTCTTGCACGCCGACATCGTGCAGGCGCGGCTCGAGCGCGAGTTCGACCTCGCCTTAATCGCCACCGCGCCCGCCGTGGTTTACCACGTCGAGACGAGTGACGGCAAAACGACGGTGATTCAAAACCCGGCCGAACTGCCCGACCCGGCCCGCATCACCCGGATTTTGGAGCCCTACGTGCGCCTCAGCGTCTACGTGCCGGAAGAGTACGTCGGCAACGCGATGGGCCTGATTCAAGAGCGCCGCGGCGACATGAAAAACATGGTTTACCACGGGCGGCGCGTCGAGCTGCGCTACGAGGTGCCCTTCGGCGAAATCCTGTACGACTTTCATGACCGGCTGAAAAGCTTGACTCGAGGCTACGCCAGCATGGACTACGAACCGCTCGACTACCGCGAGGGGAGCCTCGTCAAGGTCGACATCCTCGTCAACGAGGAAAAAGTCGACGCGCTCTCGGTCATCGCGCACCGCGACAAGGCTTACGCGCTCGGGCGCAAAATCGTCGACAAGATGGTCGAAGTGATTCCGCGCCAGATGTTCGTGGTGCCAGTGCAAGCGGCCATCGGCGGCAAGATTTTGGCGCGCGCAACCGTGCGGGCCTTTCGCAAGGACGTGCTGGCGAAGTGCTACGGCGGCGACATCACCCGGAAACGTAAACTGCTCCAAAAACAGAAAAAGGGCAAAGAGCGCATGAAACAGCTCGGCAGCGTCGAGGTGCCGCAGGAGGCGTTTTTGGCGGTGCTGAGCGGGGACGAGTAGGTCCGTCGTCAAGTCGCCCGAACCTGCCGAGAAAAGGCTTAAGAGAAATGCTTCCGGTGGTTTTCCGCTCACACCTGCTATAAGGGTTTATGCACAGCGGTCCCGAGCAGACGCGCACGCCCAGCCTGCGGGTACAGGTCGCGCTCGTTATCGGCGTGTTGTCGTTTTTGCCCAACCTCGTCATGATGTTCACGGTTTTCTTGCCGAGGGCGGGTTTGCTGCGCGAGGCCTCGGCTGAATTGGGTTGGACGCTCGCCGTTTGGGTGCTCGTCACGGCGGTTCTTTCGGCGGCCGCGGGTTACGGTTTGTCCTGTCAACTCCTGTCGCCGCTGACGGGTCTTACCCGGCACATCAACAGCTTGCGTCACCTGCCGGAACCGCTCGAGCGCTCAGCCGTGGACAACGCCCCGGAACCCGCCGAGGTCGCCGAGTTGCGCACCGCTTTCGACGACCTGCTCACACAAGTCGGCACCGAGCAAGCGCGGCGACGCGCTTTTATGGCGACCCTGATGCACGACTTGAAAACGCCCCTGATTGCCAGCAACCACCTGCTCACCGCCATTCGTGACGACGACACCCTGGGGCGGCGCGAGCGCGCCCGCTTTGTGAACGGTATGTTGGAGGAGAACGCACGGCTCGTCGAGCTGGTGCAAAAGTTCGTCGACGCCAACAAGCTCGAGCGCCGCGACATACCGTTGCAGCTCGAGCGCGTCGAGCTGAACCCGCTCGTTCAGCGTGTGGTAACGCGGGTCAAACCTTTGTCCGAGGCGCGCGGCGTCAGCGTCACGGTGCAGGGCGAAGCGGTAGCGCAAGCCGACGCGCGCGAACTGGAGCGCGCGCTCTACAACCTCCTCAGCAACGCGGTCCGTTACGCGCGTCGCCGAATTACCGTGCAACTTTTCCCCGGCCTGGTTCGCCTGACCGACGACGGCCCCGGTTTGCCCGCGCCGCTGAACAAACTGGCGCAACCCTTCAACGCGCAACCGGTTAGTTTGGGCGGCGAACACTACACGGCGGGCACGGGCGGCTTGGGTCTGTTCATCGCCCGGCGCGTGTTGGAAGCGCACGGGGGCCGTTTGAACGTAGAGTCGAGCGGGCCGCAGGGTACGGTGCTGCTGGCTTATTTGGGCCGGGAGGGGTAACGTGTCGCGCGTTTTAATAGCCGACGACCATCCGCTGTTTCGCATGGGTCTCGCCTACGCCCTTAAGGCGCGGGGCTTCGAACTTGTCGCCGAGGTCGCGGACGGCGCCGCGGCGCTCGAAGCCTGCTGCACGCTCCGGCCCGACGTCGCCCTCCTCGACGTAAAAATGCCTCTTTTGGACGGGCTTTCCGCTTGCCGGCGCATCAGGGCCGAGTGTGCGGACACTCTCGTGGTGATGCTCAGCACGTTCGACGAGCCCGCCATCCTCGCCGCCGCCAAGGCGGCCGGGGCCACAGCTTACCTGTCCAAAGAAACCGCGCCTGCCGAGCTGGCTGCACTCCTTCGTGAAGTCACCGCGCGCCCCGCGCACGACTGGTTGCCCGCGCCCGACGTCCCGACGCTCACCACGCGCGAAGGGGAAACGTTGCATCTTCTGGCCGCCGGCCACAGCAACAAAGCAATCGCCAAGCGGCTCGGCGTGAGTCCGGAAACGGTCAAAGACCATCTCGGAAGCGTCTACCGCAAGCTCGAGGTGAGCGACCGCATGGCGGCGGTCGGCAAGGCTCGAGCCCTCGGGTTGTTGCGTTTGGGTTGAGCGGGGTGGCACCTAAGCTAATCCATGGTGACTTTGCAGAATGCTTAGTCGGTCTGTCCGTACTCGCTCCACTCGGGTGAATTTGCAGGAGCAAATTCACCCTGGAAATACCTAAACGGTGTCCTCAACAGTCTTTGTTCCGTAAGTTTTTTGTGAGACCCGCCTTATTAAACTGGTTTTATGAAGACAGCCTCTGCGGCCCCTGAAAACATGGCTTCCGAAAGCGCGGTCGACAAAGGCGCGGTCGACCAAAGCACGGTCGACGAAAGCACGGTCAACAAAGGCATAGTCGACAAAAGCACGGCTGCTAAAAACGTGCCCCCCGCCGAGACGACCGCTGCAGCTTTTCTGGAATTCACGCCGCAGCAAACGTCGGTCCTTGAAACTGCGTTTGCCGCAGACTCCGGTCGGTGGGCGCCGACCGGAAACCCGGACCTTTTTGGGCGACCGCCCGAGCTGGCCGGTCGGCAAACCCTTTTCACCCCTTCGGCGGGGATCGAAAACACCGTGCCCAACGAGACCGTCCCAAAAAAACCTGCTTTAGAGACGGCCTTAGAAGCTGCCCAGTTCGGGTTCGAAGCGGTTTTGAACAAAGTGCCTATCGAGGTCGTCATTTTCGACGCCGACCACCGCTACGTGTTCTGCAACCCCGAGGCGGTCAAGGACGAAACCGTTCGCGCTTGGCTCGTCGGGCAGGACGATTTTGAGTACTGCCGCCGCCTGGGCCTCGAGCTGTCACTGGCGACCACGCGGCGCGCCCGGTTTCGGGCGGCAATCGAGAACCGGGCCGTGGAAAGTTGGGAAGAAACGGTGCGGGACGACTCGGGCGACGTTCGGCATCACTGGCGCAACCTTATGCCGGTCTTCGGGGCGGACGGCAACCTGGACTTCGTCATCGGTTACGGCCGTGACATCACCGAACGCAAACACGCGAAAGAAGCCTTGGAACGCTTCAACAGCAAGTTGGAGTCCAGGGTCAAGCTGCGCACGGCCGAACTTGAGTCCGCCAAACTCCACTTGGAAAACCTCAACTTGCAGCTGCAGCACGACGCCTTCCACGACGCCCTGACCGGGCTGCCCAACCGAGCTTTGTTCAAAGACCGCTTGGCCCAGGCCGTCGAGCGCGAAAAGCGTCGCCCCGAAAACGGCTTTGCGGTGTTGTTTTTGGACTTCGACCGTTTCAAGGTCATCAACGACAGCCTCGGTCATGAGGTGGGTGACAGGTTGCTGGTCGCCCTGGGTGAGCGTTTGCGTGACTGCGTGCGCCCGGGGGACACCGTAGCCCGTTTGGGGGGCGACGAGTTCACCTTGCTCTTGGAAGACTTGGCGCAGGGCGGCAGCGAAGCCGTCAAAACGGCCGAACGTGTTCAACAGGCGTTGAAACGCCCTTTCCAGCTTGCCGGACAGACGCTCGCCCTTACGGTCAGCATCGGCGTCGTTCCCAGTATGCTCGGCTACGAACACGCCGAGGAGGTGTTGCGCGACGCGAACCTAGCTATGTACGAGGCCAAAAAGCGCGGGCGCGCGGGCTACCGACTGTTCAGCCCGCAGTTGCGGGAACAGGCTTTGCGGCGTTTAGGCCTCGAGACGGACCTGCGCAGCGCCCTGGCGGCGCGTCGACTGGGGGTGCAGTATCAACCCATCGTCGCGGTACAAACGGGCCTGCCCGTCGGTTTCGAGGCGCTGGTCCGCTGAACGCACCCGGTCCACGGACCCGTTTCGCCCGACACATTTGTTCCGCTGGCTGAAGAGGTCGGCCTCGTCACCGAACTCGACTTGTTCGTGTTGCGCACGGCTTGCTTGCAAGTGCGGGCGTGGCAACAGCAGTTCCCGCAGCCGCCGGCGCTCACCCTGAGCGCCAACCTCTCCGGCAAAAGCGTCGCTTGTCCGGGGCTGTTGGCGCGGGTCGAGGCCATCCTCGACGAAACCGGTTTCGACCCGCGCGACCTCAAGCTCGAGCTGACCGAAAGTGTGTTGGTCGGCTCGTCCGGCGAAGTCGAGGGAACCCTGGACCAACTCAGGTCCCTGGGTATCAGGCTTCACATCGACGACTTCGGTACGGGCTACTCCTCTCTCGCTTACTTGCAAAACCTGCCCGTGAGCACGCTCAAGGTCGACCGCTCCTTTGTAGCGCACATGTTCGACAACCCGGAAAGTGCCGAGTTGGTGCGCACCGTCGTGGCGATGGCGAAGGCTTTGGGCTTGAGCGTCACGGCCGAGGGCGTCGAGACGGCCGAACAGCTCACGTACCTCAAAGCCCTGGGCTGCGAGAACGCGCAGGGCTACTTTTTCTCACGACCGCTCCCGGCCGAGGGAGTAGCGAGTTATATGCTGACACCCGCACCCAAGCCCACTGTCGAGCCGCCCATTCCCGCCTCGGCCGCCACCCGCCGGGACGAACTCGGAACCGCACCGACCACGCCGTCGGGGGTCGAACACCCGCCACAGTCCACCGCTGACCGGGTGAAGCTGGCCGTTTAAAACTTTACCGCCCAAAACTGACCGGGTTACAACCCAAGCCGGTTGGCGCGGGCACTTTCCCGGAACGGTTTTTGCAAAACACGACCCTAGGCGGCCTCCCGACCGGCTTGTTAAGCTGCTTTTATGTCCCGCGCCCTTCTGTGTGCCAGTTTGCTCGCCGCCGGTCGGCCCTTGACCCCCAAAGAACTCGCCAAGGTGGCGGGCCTGTCACCCACGGAGGTCGAAGCGGAGGTCGACGCCTTGCAACAGGTGTTGCGTGAAGCCGACCTGGGCCTGGTGGTCGAGGCCGTCGCGGGCGGTTACCGACTGGTGGTGAACGCGAACCTCGTCCCGGCGCTGACCGACCTGCTCGCGCCGCCGCCGTTGCCGCCGCTGTCAAACGCGGCCCTGGAAACCCTCGCCATCGTCGCTTACCGCCAGCCCGTCACGCGGGGCGAAATAGAAGCGGCGCGGGGCGCGTCGTGTGTGTCGACCTTGGAGACTCTACAAGAGCGCGAACTCGTCAAAATCGTGGGCCGCAAGGACGTGGTCGGGCAGCCGCTGCTTTACGCCACGACGGAGCGGTTTTTGCTCGAGTTCGGCCTGAAGTCTTTGGACGACCTGCCTGAAATCGACAAGCCGGAAGCTTTGTTGCGGAGTTAGGGATATTAATAATTCAGGGGAGTCTCATGAAAGTCTACCTTCTGCAAGATGACTTCGACTACAAGAACCACATCATGAAATACCGTCCTATCGTTACCTCGAACCCGCAAGATGGGTTCGAGGTAGCAAGTAAAGTTAGGAACTCTAGAGGTAAATCTCTCCTCTCCAATTGGGAAGCGCCAGAAATCAAACCCTTTTGGGAAGAACCCGAGAAGCCGGTAGCCGATATATCTTTTATTGGAGTGACCGGACCGATAACTGTAAATAACAAAGCTGTGGATGGTTTGAGGGAGTTGTTTGAAGCTAGTGGAGAGTTGCTTCCTTTAGATAGTGAAGAGGGAAAGTACTACATTCACAACGTGACGCAAGTTGTGGACGCAATCAACTTAAAAAACAGTGTCTATAAATGGATTGGCGACGAGGGCATTTCGATGAGCCTACCTGAAATCTTCAGTTTCCATGCTGGAGCAATATATGGTTTGTCTGCTTTCAGAGCCTCTAAACTAGAGAGAGAAACTCTCTACACGGACATTTTCAAACAAAGGGTCGAAGAAGCCGACCTGAAAGGCGTTATTTTCCAACTCATCTGGGACAGCGAGGACCCTAACTACCAAGACGAACGATATACACCGGAGCAGTGGGAGCGGATAAAGCAAGTACACGCTAAAGGTTGAAACGTAAGAGTGACTGTGGCAAGTTTCCTCATGTGGGCACAGACAGAGAAATTGAGGGTCGAACGTCACTCTAGCCTTCGCGCCAGGGCGAACAGCGCGGCGTAGTAGCCGTCCACGCCCAAACCCGTCACCGTACCCACGCACACCGCCGAGACAAAACTGTGGTGCCGGAACGCTTCACGCGCGTGGGTGTTCGACAGGTGAACTTCGACGACGGGCACTTTAATCCCGGCCACCGCGTCGCGCAGCACGACCGACGTGTGGGTGAGGCCGCCGGGGTTGAGGACGACGCCCCGAAACCCTTCGTTACCAGCCCCGTGCAGCCACTCGAGCACCTGCCCCTCGTAATTGCTCTGGCGGCACACGACCTCCAGCCCGAGCGTCGCACCCCACTCGCCACACATGTTTTCCAGGTCGGCTAAGGTTTGATAGCCGTACACTTCGGGCTCGCGTTGCCCGAGCAGGTTGAGGTTGGGGCCGTTGAGGACGAGAATCATCGCGTCTCCTTGAGAGCGTTCCAGGCGGCAGCAAGTTCTTCTTTACTCACGTCGTCCACCATCACGGGTTTGCCGACGGCCTCGAGCAACACGTACTTGACCTTGCCGGAATGCGTTTTTTTGTCGCGTTGGAGGTAGGGCTCGAGCGCTGTGAAGTTTTCAAGCTCGAGGGGGGCGGGCTGCAGCCAATTCAAGAACTCTTTAACACGTTCGGTTTCGTCCGCCAACCCTCTTTGGGTTGCGAGGTGGGCGTTGAACAGCAGTCCGTAAGCGACCGCGTCGCCGTGGCCCAGGCGGTGTTGGGTGGCGGCCTCGAGCGCATGGCCCAGGGTGTGGCCCAGGTTGAGGTGGGCGCGCACCCCCCTCTCAAACGGGTCGGCCGCGACGATGTCCGCCTTGACCTCCACCGAGCGCGCGACGAGACCGCTCAAAAAGTCGGCGTCGCCCTGCGGGGTGAACTCCGAGTTTTTGACGTCTTCCAAGATTCTCTCGTCGGCGAGCAGGCCGTGTTTGAACAGTTCGACCGCGCCCTGCCGAAACTCGCGCTCGCTTAAGCTGCGGAGCATGTCCACGTCGATACCGACGGCCCGGGGTTGCCAAAACGCGCCGACCAAGTTTTTGCCCTGCGGCAAGTTCACGCCCGTTTTGCCGCCGACGGAGGCGTCCATCATCGCCAGCAAACTGGTCGGCAAGCTGTAAAACGCGACGCCGCGCAGGTACGTCGCGGCGACGAAACCCGCTAAGTCGCTCGTGACGCCGCCGCCCAGGGACAAGACCGCACCCTGCCGGTCAAAAGCGTCCAGGCTCAGGCGCTCGAGCAGTTCCCCATACGTCGTGAGCGTTTTGCTTCTCTCGCCGCCCGAAAACAGGTACACGCAAACCTCTTTGCCCGCGGCTTTCAGGGCCGCCTCGACCCTCGGGCCGTGACAGGCGTGAACCGCCACCTCGCAGACGAGGGCGACCCTGCCTTCGCTGACGAGGCCGCAGAACTCGCCGAGTATGCCGGAGCCGACCAGCACTTCGTACGGCGGCGCGACGTTTACGCTGAGTCTGAATCGGTCCATTGCCACAGTTTCTCCACGATTTCCTCCACCACGTCGACCGAATCGCGGCCGTCCGACAAAATGTCGATGGTCGCCACGTCCTCGTAAGCGCTTTTTCGCGCCGCCATGAGTTCCTCGATGCGCTCGACCGGGTTGCCGATTTCCAGGAGGGGCCGCTTGTGCCGCCGGGTGCGCTGGTAGATGGTCTGCGGGCTCGCCCACAGCACGACGACCGGGCCGCGGCTCTTGAGCATCTCGCGGTTTTCAGCGCGCACGACCGTCCCGCCGCCGGTCGACACGACGACCTCGTCGAGTCTAAGGCAGCGCCGCACGACTTCGGTTTCGTAGTCGCGGAACGTCTGTTCGCCGTAGGTCTCGAAAATGTCGCCGATGCGCATACAGCTCACTCGCTCGATAACCTTGTCGGTGTCAATAAAGGTGAGGCCGAGTCGGCGCGACAGTTCCCAGCCGATGCGGCTTTTGCCCGCGCCCATAAACCCGGCCAAGGCGACCCAGGTGACGGGCCGTTCCAACTCCACTTGACGATGTACCACGGCCGCGACCTAGTAGCTGGCGACGTAGGCCGTGTGCGCGGCGAGCCGTTCGGTGAGTTCGCGCACCGTGTCCGCGCCGAACTTTTCGAGCAGCGCGTCGGCGACGACGAGCGCGGTCATCGCCAGCAGCACAACGGAGGCTGCCGGCACGGCGGTCGTGTCGGAGCGTTCCCGCGCGGCGTCGGCCGCCTCGTGCGTGACCACGTCGACGGTCGGCAGGGGTCGCATGAGGGTGGCGATGGGTTTCATGGCGGCCCGAATCACAAGCTCTTCGCCCGTGGTGATGCCGCCCTCCAACCCGCCCGAGCGGTTCGTCTTGCGGTAGTAGCCGTCGTCACTGCGAAAAATCGCGTCGTGAACGTCGCTGCCTGCGCGCAGCGCGTTTTCCCAGCCGTCGCCGATTTCGACGCCCTTGATGGCTTGGATGCTCATGGCCGCCTGCCCCAAACGCCCGTCGAGTTTGCGGTCCCACTGGGTGTGGCTGCCCAAGCCCACCGGCACGCCGCGAAAACGCGCCTCGATGATGCCGCCCAGCGTGTCGCCGTTCTTTTTGGCGTCGTCGATGCGCGCGATGATTTTGGCTTCGGCCTCGCGGTCGAAGCTGCGAATCGGGCTGTCGTCGAGTTTGTCTAAAGCGTCCCAATCCATGCCGGCGTCGCAAGGAATCCCGGCGAAGTTGACCACTCGAGCGCACGCCTGCACGCCCGCGACTTCCAACAGCCGCAGCGCCACCGCGCCCGCCGCCACCCGGCTCGCGGTTTCTCTGGCCGAGGCGCGCTCGAGCACGTCGCGCAAGTCTTTGTGGCCGTACTTGACGCCACCTGCCAAGTCGACGTGGCCGGGCCGAGCCTCGGTCAGGGCTTTTTTGCGCGGCTCGTTGCCGGGTTCGGCGGCCATAATCTCCGACCAGTTGCGCCAGTCGCGGTTGTCAATCCGCATGGACAAGGGTGCGCCGGTCGTGCGCCCGGCCCGGACGCCCGCCAACAGCTGCGCGCAGTCGCTTTCTATCACCATGCGCCGACCGCGCCCGTAACCGCCCTGGCGGCGGCGCAGCCAGGGGTCGACGTGCTTTTCAGCAACAAGCTCTAAACCGGACGGCACCCCGTCCAGCAACACAGTCAGGGACGGCCCGTGCGACTCGCCCGCGGATAAATATCTAAGCATCCTTAAAGCCTAGCACGCGCCGCGAAGCCGTGACGAAAGCCGCGTCTTGTCGACAAGACGCGGCTTTCGTTCGGAGTTTGAAGACGGTTTATTCGATGACGTCGGCCGTGACCACGAGGAGCAGTTCGGTGTCGGTGCGGGAAGTGCTGTTGGTTTTGAACAAGTTGCCCACCAGCGGAATGCTGCTTAAAAGCGGCACGCCCTGTACCGACTGCGTAAACTGGTTTTGGATGAGCCCGCCTAACAGCACGGTTTGGCCCGGCTCGAGCGTGACCGTCGAAGACACTTTGCGCTCGGAAAAGTCGATGCGCTGCGGGATGCCGCCTTCGTTGAAGGGCGTGAGCAGGTCGGACACCTCGGCCGTGACGTCCAGGATGACCCGGCCGTCGCTCGAGATGCGCGGCGTCACTTCGATAATCACCCCGAAGTTGATGGTGCGCTGGCTGGTAGTACCGTCCGGGCCGGGGTAAGTGATTTCGATGCGCCCGCCCGACTTGATGTTGAAGGGTTGGTTGTTCAAGACCGTCATGTTGCTGTCGTCGACGCGGCGCGACAGACCTTGGCTTTCTAGGGTGTCGAGCACCGCTCCTAAGTTGAGGCCGGAGACCGCGTTTTGCGCGTCGAAGATGAAGTTGAGGCTGCCGCCCAAAATAGTCGTGGCGAAGTTGCCGATGCCCGCCGCTAAGTTGATACCCAAGTTGTCGGCGGCTCGAGAGGTGATTTCTTGAATCCGCACCTGCACGTTGACCTGCTGCTGCGGCACGTCGAGCTGCGGGATGAGGGCGGCAATCTGCTCTTGTATGGTTGGGGTTGCTGTAACTATGAGGCTGTTCGTGCGTTCGTCGGCGACGACAGTAAAAGGTTGAGCTGGAGCGGCGCTGGGTGTGGCAATAACGGCGGTGTCGGGCAGGGCGGGGCTCGAGCCGTCCACGCTCGTAGCATCCCCCACGGCGTCGATGCTGCGCTCGACGCCGGAAGTTTGCAGCACATCGGCGAGCGTGTCAGCTTTGGCGTTGGCTAAGGTGTAAATGCGGAGAACCTGGGTTTCATTCGTTTTTTGCCCTGCTATAGGTTGGTCTAGCTCTTGAATAATTGAGGCAATTTCATCTTGAAGGATTTCTGGAGCCGTAATAATTAAGCTGTTCGTTCTTGGGTCTGCAGAGACGGTAACATCAGCTTGACGAAGTCCAAAGCCTGCCTCACCTGTTCCGCCAAGTTCCTGTGTTCCCGAAGTTTGTATTAGGGAAACAGCGCTTCCGTCGAGCACGTCTTTGACGGCTTCAGCCTGCGCGAAGGTCAAACGATATATTCGCCGAGTGAATTGTAGGTCTCTTCCTCTTCCGACGTTGTCTGTAAGAACTGCGTCGCCTCTGACTTTGGCAACAATCTCGGGAGGGCCGACAACGATAACGTCGTTTTCCAGAAGCACATAGTCCAAGCTGTTCAGGGTCAAAAGCGTGTTCCACACTTGTCGGAACGGTTTGGGGCTGTCGACGTTGATAGAAACGACCGTGTCGGGAACGCTCTCCACAATAGGGGTGAGCCCGACGCCCCGCGCCAAGCTTTCGACCAACGCGCGCAGCATTTCGCCGTCTTGCTTGGACACGAGGACGGTAGGCTCGCTATAGCGAGCGTCCTCAGGCAGGGGCGCGAGTTGCGCGGCGGCGCTGCACCAGAGAACCGCCAACAAAGTCAAACCGAATAAACGTTTCATGTTCACCCACCTGGATTGAGAATGAGAATTTGTTTTTCGTCTTCTAGGGTCAGTTCGGCTTGTTCGCCTTTGAGACTTGTCAACACGATGTCGGTACCCGGAATGGTTTGCCCCAAGTTGACAATGACCGGGGTTGCAGCCTCGTTGGACCTGAACACGCCCACGCCGACCGCACTGATGACGTAACCCGTAAAACGGTAGTTGCCGTCGCGCAAAAACCGGGTCAGCCCGGACGTGCCCGCCGCTATCGGGTTGCCCAGGGCCGGGCCGCGGCCGGACGTACCGGCCAGCGGTAGGGGTTCGGCCTCGTTGACCTCGGCTTGCGGCAGCGCGGGGGGCGCGGCGTCGGCGAAGTTCGGGCTGGTTGCGCGGCCGGGCACGCGCAGCGCGGCCAGTTCGACCAGGGGTGCAACCTCAGGTGTGGCGGCCGCGGCGACAGGCTCGGCGCGCGTCGTCCTTAGCAGGTCGGGTGTGACCGGCAGGGTGCCGCCGGGGAGGGGCCGTGGCAGGGACGCCACGACGCCGGCGCGCGGTGTGAGCGGTTGGGGTGCGGGGGCGGTGACGCGGGTCGGCACCTGGGGCGCGCTCACCTCTATGGGGACGCCCGCAGCGACGGGGGCGTCGGGAATCGGCACGTCGACAATGCCGGACGGTGTGCTGGGCGGTGCCAAACTAAAGTCCGAAGAACCCGCCGGGGCAACGCTTGGTGCGGCGAAAACTTGGGTTTGGGGTTGCTCGGGCGGCGGGGCGAGCAGGATGGGCGAAAAAGGATTGACTGTCGCCCGCAGTTCGCCGTTCGGGCGGGCTAAGTCCAAGTCCGGCGCAGCGCCCGCCTCCGGGGTGTCCAGGGCAGGAGGTTCGGTGACCAGAAAGGGCAGTTCGGCGACCTCGACCTCTCGAGCCGTCAGGGGACCGTCGGTCGCCACCACGCCCAAGCGTTCACTCCCTTCGGTTTGCGCATCCGTGGTTTGTGTATCCGTGGTTTGCGCAACCGTGGTTTCTGAAACCGTCTGCGCTGTCTCCGCTTGCGCACTCTCCGTCTGTGCAATCTCCGTTTGTCCAGTCTCCATCTGTGCGGGCTCGACTGCGGGAGCGTCAGGCGCTGAGCCGGCTACCGCTGTGCTGTCTACCGCTGCGCCGGCTACCCCTAAGCTGCCTACCGCTAAGCCGTCTACCGTTGCGCCGTCAAGCGCCGAAGAGTCGGCCAGGGGAGTAGCTTCTATACCGACGGGCGACGCGTCCGGCAGCGGCGTGTCCGACACCGATGAACCTGACGCCGACGAACCTGACGCCGACGAATCTAGCGCTGATGAATTTAACACCGGCGCAGTTGACGCGCCCGGTACCGGCGTCTCGACCGGGGGGGCAACCTGCTGGGCGGCAGAGGCCGCGTCGGTATTTTGAGGTTCTACTTGCTCCAACGCCGCACCCTCGAGCGCCGCACCCTCCAACGCCGCACCTTCAACCGTTGGGACGGCGACCGCCGTCCCAACGACCGGGCCTTCGGCCGCTACGTCCTGGCCTGCCAGAGCTACGTCCTGGCCTGCCGAACCGTCACCCTCGACGGCGGCAGCTCCGGACGATTCGCGCCCAGGCACAGAAGCTTGAACTGAAGCTCGAGCGGCAGTTTCGGCCGCGTCGACCGGGGTCGGCAGGTCGCTGTCGCCGCCGGTCGAGGCGGCGCTGGCGGCCGTGTCCGGGGCGAGCGTGTTCGCAAAGGCCGAGCCCGACGTCTCGCCTGCGGAGGCGCCGGTGTCAGCAGCCTGGGTGTCGGCAGCCTGGGCGTCCGTGCGTTGGGTGTCCGCGACTTGGGCGCCTGCGAGTTGCGTGTCTGTAGCGACGTCGGGTGCGACTTGGGTGGCCGCTTCGGGGGTGGTTTCGTTCAGGCTGGCGAGGGGTACGGCCGGCGTGGTGAACGCTTGTCTGTTCTGGCTGAAGTAGTTGACCCACACCCAGGCGGCGGCGGCCACAAAGACCAACGCGAGCAGTACCCTCGCCTCTCTCGAGATTCTCATGGGCACTCCCCTGAGTTCGGATTCACGCCGGTATAAACGTAGACGGTAAAGTCATAGCTGGCGTCCAGGGCAGGGTTGTCGACGGCGTCGTCGTTGAGCGCCAAGTTGACCTGACGAATTTTGGTAAAACGTTGCAAGCTCTCGAGTAGGTCCAAAAACTTCATCGTTTGGACGTAGCTCCCGGCGGTGGCGACCGAAAAGCCCAGCGAACGCACCGACTCTATTTCCTCGCTGTCGGGGCCGCCCTGGGAGACGCTGCTGAATTCGACCCCGGCCGTCTCTGCGCCCTCGCGCAACTGGTCGAGCAGGCTTGACACTTCGCTGGCAAGGGGCAACTCGGCCAGAAAGGCGCAACGCTCTCCTTGCAGCGCTAAGATGTCGGCTTCTAAGGAGACGATGCTGTCCCGAGCGATTTCGCCGGTGCGAATGTCGGCGTTGAGCGCCTCTATTTGTACGTCCAAGTCGGCGATACGCGCTTGCGCCGGACGGTACAAGTAAAAGTACCAAAGCAAACTCAGCAAAACCGTCACCACGATGATGAGAAGGGCGACGTCGCGTTGCCGCAGTTTGCTGAGGCTGAAACTCAGTTTCATTGTGTTTCTCCGACCGCGCTGAGCACGTCCCCGACCGCGCCGATGCTTAAACTGTAGGTGTAAATACCCGTTTCCTCGTCACGAGCGGCGCTCTGAAAAGAAACGCCGAAGTCGGGTGAGGTTTCCAGGGCTTGAACGAACTCGACCAACACTTCAGGGTTGACGACGTTGCCGCTGACGTCCATTTCGGCGACGACCGGCCGCCCTTCAAAGCGGCTTTCGTCGGCACTGGGCGGCGTGACGGCCCGCATGGTCAAACTTTGAAAGTCGATGCGGGGGCGCAACGCCTCGCCCTGCGAAGGCAAAGTCTCGAGCACCGCCCCCAGTTCGCCGGTCCACATGATGCGGTCGGCCTGGACCGCGTTGCGAACCCCGATGAGGTCGTTGAGTTGCTGTTGCTGCGCGACGAGTTCGTTGCGGCGCGCGATAAACTCTTGCAGGGCCGCCTTGCGCGCCTCGAGCGTAACGACCTCCGCTTGTTTGTTGGCGACCGTTTGGTTGACCGCGTACTGCACAAAAGCGAGCGTGCCGAGCACCAAAAGCGGGAACAGCACCGCGACAAAACGCCAGTAGCCGGGCTCGCGCACCCGCCGCAAATGCTTGGGAAGTAAGTTGACGTTAATCAACGGCGCTCACCCCTCGCAAGGCCAAACCCAAAGGCACCGCGAACTCGGGTCCGACCCGGAGCAAGTACTGCGTGTCGAAGCGGTTCGGGTCAATTGTCACGGTGAGCCACGGGTCGCCGAGTTCGACCTTGAACCCCAGCGCGTCGCCGATGGCTTCGGGCAGGCCGCGCAGCTTGGCGCCGCCGCCGGTGACAAACACCCGGTTGATGTTGGCGTCGCCGGCTTGAACCCGGAAAAATTCCAAACTGCGCCTGATTTCGGTCGTCAGGTCGACCAGCACCGGACGCAACGCCTCGTAAACGCGGCTCGGGCTGAACTGTTCACGTTTGACGTCGAAGTTGAGCAACTCTTCTTCGTCTTCGGTGGGAATGGTGGCGGTGCCGTAGTCGAGCTTGACCTCTTCGGCGCTGTCGAAGTCCAGCCCGAACGAGCGCTGGATGGCGGCGGTGAACTCGTCGCCCGACACGCCGATGTTGCGGTTCATCAGGACGCGGTCGCCGCGGACCAGGGTAATCGTCGTGTTCGAGGCGGCGATTTCCAGCACCACCCCGATTTCACCGCCCTCGGTGTAGGTGTTGCCGACCAGGGTGGTTTTGTCGAGGTGTTCGCCCAACAGCGAGCCGCGCAGCGAGCGCAACAGGCTGAACGGTTTGATGTCCACGACCACGGGTTCCAACCCCGCCAGCCGCAAGTAGTCGACCTGCTCGGTTACTAAGTCCAGTCTGGCCGCGGCGATGACGACCTCCAACTGCTGGTCGTCCTCCACGTCGTTCGGGTTGTCGAGGACGTAGTAGTCGAGGACGACCTCGTCGATAGGAAAGGGAATATAGCGTTCGGCTTCCCACTTGATGGCCTCGTCGAGTTCGGCCAGGGTCATTTTCGGCACCTGGATGTTGCGCGTGATGGCCTGGCGGTTGCTGACCGCCGTGGCGACAAAGCGTTTTGATATGCCCGCTTCCTCGAACAGGGCTTTTACTTCGGCGGCCAGACCGGCCGCGTCAACGATGTTGTCGTCTTGAATGAGGCCGGGGGGCATGGGCCGCAGGGCCAGGGTGACGAGGCTGGGTGGGGACCCCCCGTGCAGCTCGACCACTTTGATGGCGCTCGTGCCAATTTCCAACCCGACAGCTTCCGTGCGGGGATTGAACAAGCGCGTCAAAGAATCGCGCAGTGAAGCCATAGTGTCCCCTCCTTAAGTCAGGTCAAGTTAGCACGCACCTAAAAACGCGGGAGGTAAAATTTTCGCACTTCGGAAAATGGAAAATATCCGAGTTTCAGCAGGTTTTCTCGGAAAACTCGCTCCTTTGGCAAAGCTCGGCACAAGAGCACACCGCCCTCGCTGAGCCGAGTGAAAAATGCCCCGTGCAAGAGAAAGACCGAAACGCACGCCTCTTGCTCGGCCATTAACCAAACGGCTCGAGCCGGCGTTTTCTGCAGCCGGCGTTTTCAGTTGGTGTTAAGACAAATATTGAAACGGCTGCGTGGGTCGACTTTTTCTCGCATCCGCTTGTCTGAGCGTCTCAGTGACTCATGAAAAAGCCAACCGCTGCACTTTGCGAACGGACAAACTTGATGACTCGGCTTGACAACTCAGAACTTAAAAACCTCACTCCGGTTACGCGTCGGGGTGAGGTTCGGTGTTTGGGGCAAACCGTTGCTAACCGGGTTCGGGTGTCATACCGGGCGGGAACAGCGGCCCGCGTGGCTTTTCCGGGCTCTGCGGCGTTTTGGGCGGTACCACGGTGTCCGTTTTGTCTTCGTCCTCGGACAGGGCCTCGCCGCGCATCAGGGCGGCGAACTCGTCGGCGTGAATCGTCTCGCGCTCCAACAGCACCGCCACCACCGCGTCGAGTTCGCTGCGGTGAGCCTGCAACATCTCCCGGATACGTGCGTACTGGTCGTCGATAATCTTCTTGATTTCGGCGTCGACGACTTCGGCGGTCGTACCGCTGTACTGCGGCGCGGCGTCGTACTCGCCCAGGTAAGAGTCGTTGCTCGAGGACAGTGCGACCTTGCCGATGAGGTCGCTCATGCCCCAGCGCGTGACCATGCGTTTGGCGATGTCGGTCGCTTGCTGGAAGTCGTTTTGCGCGCCCGTCGTCACGTCGCCGAAGATGATTTCTTCGGTGGCGCGCCCGGCCAGCGCCACGCAAATGCGGTCGACGAGTTCGTTTTGGGTAATCGACACCCGGTCTTCTTCGGGAAAGTTCATGACGTAACCGAGCGCCCGGCCGCGCGGCACGATGGTGATTTTGTGAACCGGGTCGGCGTGTGCCAGCAAGTGTGCCGCTAACGCGTGGCCCGCCTCGTGAAACGCGGTCAGCCGCTTTTCCTTGTCGCTGATGACGCGGCTGCGCCGCTCGGGTCCCATGATGACGCGGTCGGCGGCCTCGTCCATGTCTTGCAGGATGATTTCTTTGCGGCCCGACCTCGCTGCAACAAGGGCGGCCTCGTTGAGCAGGTTTTCCAAGTCCGCGCCGACAAAGCCGGGCGTGCGCCGAGCGACCGTTTTCAGGTTGACGTTTTTGCCCAGGGGCTTGCCTCGAGCGTGAATGCGCAAAATCTCCTCGCGCCCTTTCACGTCGGGCGCGTCGACGACGACTTGCCTGTCGAAACGGCCGGGCCGGAGCAGCGCCGGGTCGAGCACGTCGGGGCGGTTGGTCGCCGCGATGATGATGATGTCGTGTTTGGACTCGAAGCCGTCCATTTCAACCAGCAGCGCGTTCAGGGTTTGCTCGCGTTCGTCGTTGCCGCCGTTGATGTTCATGCCGCGCCGCCGCCCGACCGCGTCGATTTCGTCGATAAAGACGATGCAGGGCGCGTTCTTTTTGGCGGTTTCAAACAGGTCGCGCACCCGTGCCGCCCCGACGCCGACGAACATCTCCACGAAGTCCGAACCGCTGATGGAGAAAAAAGGCACTTTGGCTTCCCCGGCGACCGCCTTGGCGAGGTGCGTCTTGCCCGAGCCGGGCGGCCCGACCATCAGCACACCGTGCGGAATGCGCGCGCCGAGCGCGTGAAACTTTCCCGGACTTTTCAAAAACTCGACTACTTCGCTGAGGTCGTTTTTGGCCTCGTCGACGCCGGCGACGTCTTTGAACAGGGTCGAGCTGTTTTCCTCGGTGATAAGGCGCGCCCGCGACTTGCCGAACGAGACCGCGCCGTCGCCGCCGGGCCGCGCCCCGCGCATCAGGTACACCAAAAACCCGACCATGAGGACGATGGGCAGCAGGTAAAGCAGCAGGTTACCCCAGTTGCGGTCGGGGGCCTGGTTGGACACTTTGATGCCCCGCTGAACCCAGGCGCTGGTGAGTTCCAACGAGGGCGGCTCCGACACCCGGGTCATGTAGTGCTCGTCGCCCTTGGTCGTGACGCGCAGTTCGGTCCCTTTGATGTCGATTTCGCTGACCTGACCCGCCTCGAGCTGCTTGACAAACTGGCTTAAGTCGCGGACGTCTTTGTTGGTGCGCCCATTGCTCTGCGACGCGATAAAAATAATCAGTGCGAGCACGGCGACGGCGATAAAAATGCCCCGAAGTGGTAGTTTGCCCATAGTCTAAAGTCTACCCCTTAACTGTCAAACATATGTGATAGGTGCTTAACTTACACGGCTTTAGCAAGGTCGTTAAAGCGAACGTGGGCATTGTGAAACTGTAGCTCGACCGTGCCCACAGGACCGTTGCGTTGCTTACCGATGATGATTTCGGCGATGCCCTGCTTTTCACTGTTCGGGTCATAGTATTCGTCGCGGTAAATAAACGCGACGAGGTCGGCGTCTTGCTCGATGCTGCCGCTTTCACGAAGGTCTGACAAGAGAGGCCGCTTGTTCGGCCGCGCCTCGACCGCGCGCGACAGTTGGCTGAGTGCGACCACGGGAATGTCGAGCTCGCGCGCCAAGACTTTGAGCCCGCGCGAGATGACCGAAATCTCCTGCTGCCGGTTTTCGCCGCCGCCGAGCCGTGAGCTGCCGCTCATGAGTTGCAAGTAGTCGATGACGATGAGCCCCAGCCCGTGCTCGGCCATGAGCCTGCGCGCCCGGCTGCGCAGTTCCATCACGGTCAGGTCGGCGTTGTCGTCGATAAAGATTTTCGCCTCGGCGAGGCGGCCCGCGGTGTCGGCAAGCCGCTGGAAGTCCCGGTCGGAGAGTTGCCCGTTGCGCACCCGGCTCATGTCGACGCGCGCCTCGCTGCAGAGCATCCGGGTGACAAGTTGTACGGCGGACATCTCCAAGTTGAAAATTCCCACCGTCGCGTTCTCGCGCAGAGCTACGTTGAGGCCGATGGTGAGGGCGAAGGCGGTGTTGTGGGTGACGGTCATGTCTTCCAGCAAAAAGAGCCCGTCGCCGTGCAGGGTAAAACCGTAATAGTCGTCGACCTCGTCCGGCTCGACGCTGATGCCCGTCACGCGCCAGTCTTTTCGGTCTGTCCAAGGCGCGGCTTTTTTGCGCGGCACGCGCACCGGAATCTCATCGACGTTGCCGTTGAAACGCACGCGCCAGACTTCGCAGCGGTAGTCCTCAGCGCCTTCACGCTTCAGGGTCGCCACTTTGTTCGTGAGCGAGGTGCGGTAGCCGAGCGAGTCGCAGAGATACTTGATTTGTTGGGCGAGGTTTCTAAGCTTCGTCGTAATTTCAAAAGGCCCGTTCTGGCTCGAGAGATAGTGTCCGTCCGCGTCGATAAGCCCGGCGAGCAGTTCCAGGCGGTTGCGCCTCGAGGTGTGGAGGTAGGCGTCAGGAATGTGTTTGTTCCCCAGTAAACCCAGTGCTGCGAGTTGCCCCTGGAGCGACGCTGCCCCCGCCTCGGCCGAGCCGCCGCGCTGACCGCGCGTGATGGCGTAGCTTGGGCAGCGCCCTTCCGAAGCGTCCACACTCACCCCCATGTCGAGCCGCGCGGCGTACTCGTGGAGATAGTCGACAACCTCACAGTCGCTCGTTGTAATTCTGACGTTGCGTGTTGCGCCGTCACCCAGCCACAAACCGATAAAGTAAGGCTCTACGGGAACGGGTTTTTCGGGCAGGTCGATGGCGACCTTGTAGCCCTTGTAGTTGCTCTTGAACTTGTCGCTCTTGCCCAGCCATTCTTTGACAGACAGGTTGACGACTTCGCCCTTGTGCGGGTTACGGCTGCGTTTCAAGGAAAGAACGTGGCTTTCGTTCACGCGGTAGTCGAGGCCGTGGCGCTGCCGCACCCAGATCATTCTTTCACGCCCTCTCGCCAACGACGTGACGTGGCGCGGACACGAGTCCGGCCCCATCAGCACGTCGCCGACGCGCACGTCCTCGACGTTTTTGAGCGTGCCGTCATACATCACCACGCGGGTGCCCTTGCCGAGACACTTGCCCATCGCCGGCCGCGCCGCGAGCACGTTCAAACTGCTCGGCTGCAACCCCGCCGTGATGATGTCGAGTTCTTTGAAGCCGGTGCGCAGACCCGAAACCGGGTCGGGGTTGGTAAACAGTTCGTTGATGTGGGCAAACGTGTCGCCCACAAGATTGCTCATGCTCTGAAAGTTGTGGCTGCGCTTCGAACTCGAGAGTTCGAAAATACTCGCCTCGGCCTTGTCGAGGACTTGCTCCAAGGGCAAAGCCTGGTCGTAAGCGGTCTGCATGATTTGCCCGCTCGCTTGAATCAGGTCGCGCAACACCGCCTTGTCGACGACGATGCGCGCGTAGTTCTCCGCGTACGCGGCTGTCGGCACGCTGTCGGCCAGCCCGATGAGGTAAGGCACGCTGCCGACGCCCTCCAACTCGCCCGACTGCCGCAACTCTTCGGTCAAGGTGACCAAGTCGATGGGCTCGTGGCGGTGGAAGAGCTTTTCCATTCCTCGAAAAATCTTGCGGTGGCTTTCTTTGTAAAAATGGTTGGCACCGATGATGCCCTCAATAGCGGGATAAACCTCGTTGTCGAGCAGCACCGAACCGAGTACGCTTTGTTCGGCCTCTAAGTTCTGGGGGGGCAGACGACTTTCCACGGGGTCAGTTTAACGCAGAAAAAGGGGGGGCAGCGGGCTGCCGAGTTGGGCGAGCTTCGCCCTGTGTGTGGTAGGTCGGGCGGGCGTGGCCCAGGGCTTGAAATCCCAAGTTCCGCCCCGACCCCTCGCGGTCAAGTACACTGTTGACGATGCTCTCCTTCGTCCTGGCTTTAGGGCTCAGTTACCTTATCGGCTCGCTTCCTTTAGGTGGCGCGCTCATCAAAAGCGTGACCGGCAAAGAGGCGCGCACTTTCAGCGCTCATAACCTAGGCGTCGAAAACCTGTTTTACTACCTCGGCGCGCCGCTGGCTTTCGCTTCTTTCTTTCTGGATATTTTCAAAGGATTTGTCGCCGTGCTTTTGTTTGCGGGGAGTCCGTGGGCCGCCCTGGGGGTGTACCTGGGCCACCTGTATCCGCCCTGGTCGCTGGCCTTGCCGAGGGGTCGGGGCAACGGCGTGTTGCTGGGCGTGCTGGCGGCGTTTTGGGCGACGGGGACGCTGCCCTGGTGGTTGGCCGGCTCGCCGGTCGCGCTCTACGTCGGCATTTTAACGGCGACGGGGTACGCGGCCTTGGCGACCTTGGGGGGGTTGTTGGCTTTGCTCGCCGGGGCGTCGGTTTCACAGCCGCTGAACGTAGCCGCGGCTCTGCTGGGCGTAACGCTGGTCGCGCTGTGGCGGCACAAACACAGCTTGGCCCGCATTTTAGACCGCACCGAAGCGCGCCTCGGCGCGCCGCCCGCCGTCCACGGGCGCGACCCGAACGTCGTGCTGGCGGCGTTTATGGCGCACCCGCTGTCCGTGGACGACCTCTGGCAGCCGCGCTCGCAACGCTGGCTGAAAGGTTTGCTGCGGCGCGAACTGCTGCCTGAGTGGCTGCTCCGCCGCGCGCTCTTGCACCTGCGCCCGCAGGTGCAAGACGAACTCACCGGCGTGACTTTGAGCGACGGGCGCGAACTGCGCGTCATGCTCATCAGCGGCTCGCTGCTGCCCGACCAGGTGCGCAGCTACCCCGAGGTGGCGACGCGGCTGGCAGTTCAGGGGGCGCGCCTGGCGTATGAACGCGGGGCAGAGGCGTTCGGTCTCGGCGCGTTTTTGTCCACCGTCGGCAACAAAGGCCAGGACGTGCAAGACGCCGTACCCGAAATCGCCATCACCAACGGCGGCGCGTACACCGCGGCGACCGTCAAGGCGGCGGTGCCGGGTCTGCTCGCCGCGTTCGAGCGTGAGGGCGGCCACTTACGCCGCAGCACGGCGGCGGTGGTCGGGGCCAACGGCGTGGTCGCTTTCGGGGTGGCGCGGAGCGTGGCGGGCGAGGTCGGCGAACTTCTCCTCGTCGGCCGAGACTTGGCACGCTTGGAGCGCAGCGCCGATACCTTGCGCAAAAAGTACCCGCACACCCGCGTCAGCGTCGGCACCGACGTGGCCGTGTGTGTGGCGGCCGACCTCGTTTTCGCGGCGACCTCCGACCCGAACCCGGTGGTGTTCGCCGAGCACGTCAAACCGGGCGCGTGGCTGTTCGACTTAGGAAGACCGGCCGACGTCGACGACTCGGTCCGCAGCGTGCCGGGGGTCCACGTCGTGCCGGGCGGCGTGGTCAAGCCGCCCGGCAACATGAAGACCTTTATCGACCTGCACTTCGGCGACGGGCTGGTCCCGGCCTGCATGGCCGAGACGATGATCATGACGGCGACCCGCGCTTTTGAGCGCAAGTCCCTGGGGTCGGTCACGCGCAGCGCCGACATCGACTTTTACTTGGCGGAAGGCGAACGTTTGGGTTTCGAAATCGTGACTCGAGACGAGCGCGTCAGCAAGACAGGGACCTACGAACGAGGCGTCTTGTGACAGAAGCGTCAAACCCTCGCACTCGCCTCGAGCAAGACGAGCAGGACGGCGGCAAAAGACCTTTGAACGTTTACCCGGTCCTCGGTCCTGCCCACTCGGTACCGTCTAGTCCGCCCAAGGGGCTCCCGTGACCGTGGCGTTTCGCATGAAGGGATTTTTGGAAGCTCGCGACGCCGACACCGACCTGTTGTGGGGTTTGGGATGCGAAGGTTTGTGGCAGGATGGCGAAGACATCGTCGCTTACTTCGCCGCGCCGCTTGAGCTGCCCTTCGTCGGGGTGTGGGAACAGCTCGAGCCGCAGGACTATATCGAGCGCTACTACGCCGAACTGCAACCGGTTTACCTGCAAACCCTCGTCGTCGCGCCGACCCACAGCGCGGTCACCGTGACCGGGGGCCAAAAAGTCTTGTGGCTCGACCCCGGCATGGCCTTCGGCACCGGCCACCACGAGACGACGCGGCTGGCCTTGAGGGAGCTGGAGCGGCTCGAGCTGGCAGACAAACACGTTCTCGACGTTGGCGCGGGCTCGGGCATCTTGGCGATTGCCGCCGACCTGCTCGGCGCGGCGAGCGCCCACGGGCTCGACACCGACCCGGACACGCTGCCGGTTGCCGAGGCCAACCGCAGGCTCAACCGCTCTCGAGCCACCTTCGCCCCGGGCAGCTTGCAAGACGCGCCCGGAAGAAGCGCCGACGTGCTCGTCGCCAACCTGTTCGCCGAGTTGCACCTAGAACTGTGCGGCGAGTACCGGCGCGTGCTCAAACCGGGCGGCAGTCTTGTCATCTCGGGCATCCTGCACGACAAACTCCCGGCGGTCGAGGCGGCGTTGACGGAGCGTTTCGAGGTCGGCGCGGTGGTGACCGACGGCGAGTGGGCGCTGCTCACGGCCACGCCCACGGGGACGGGGGCGGTGGGAAAAGAATGAGGATTCACCGCGTCCACCTGCCCACCTTGAGCGAGGGCGTCGTCACCTTGACCGGCCCCGAAGCGCGGCACTTGGCCGGCGTGTTGCGCGTCGCGCCCGGCCAACCCATACGCGCCTTCGACGGCCACGGTTGGGAGGCCGAAGGTGAAGTAACCGCGACCGACGCCTTCCAGGTCACCCTGAACCTCGCCGCACCCTCAAAAAGCGGAGTTGAAGCGCGGCTGGCTGTCACCGTCGTGGTAGCGCTTCTCAAAGGCGACAAGCTGAGCGACGTGGTGCGGCAAGGCACCGAACTCGGCGCGGTGGGGTTTAGGCTGTTTACGAGTCGCCACGGCGACGTGCCGAGCTTGTCGGCAACTAAGCTCGAGCGCCTGCGCCGCGTCGCTAAAGAAGCCGCCAAACAGTCGGGCCGGAGCGTGGTGCCGAGCGTCAAAGAGCCCGCGCCGCTGGGTGAGTTGCCGCTGGACGGCCCCGTCCTCGTCGCCCACCCGCACGCCCCGCTCACGCTGCAAGAAGCCTTGCAAGACGCGTCCGACCCCGGGAGCCTCACCATCCTTACCGGCCCCGAAGGCGGCCTGAGCGCCGCCGAGGTCACGGCGCTGGAAGAACGAGGCGTGGCCGCAGTGCACCTCGGCCCACGCGTGTTGCGCGCCGAGACCGCGCCGGTCGCGCTGCTGGCTGCGCTGCTGTTACCGGAGGCCCTGTGAAACGCTTGCTCGTTTTACCCTTGGCGGTGCTGAGCGTGACGGCGCTGCTGAGCGCCTGCACCCTCCTCTACGTCCCGCCCGTACCGGAACGCGCCGAGGTGCAGGTCACGCCGCGCCTGACTCTGGACAAGGCGTCCGAGTTGCGCTGGACGGGTGAACGGCTCGAGCTGAGCGTCACCCCGACCGTGCTGCCCGCAGAGGGCTGGCTCGCGGTGCAGTGGTTCGCGCCGCAAAACGAGCAAGTCGCCTCGGACTCGGTGTGGTTGGGGGAGGGCGACCCAATCGGTTACCTCTTTTTGTTGCCGGGAAACGTCGACCCGGTGCCGGGCGAATGGCGCGTGGCGCTGTCGTTCGGCGGGAAGTTCGTGCGGCAGTTCGCGGCGGTCGTGCCCGAATAGGCGCTCGGCCGTTGCGCGCAACGGTTTCGAAGTCCCGAAGGCGAGGAGCACCGTGTACCAAACGGACTACATCATGCGAACCGTCAAACAGTTCTCCGAAATGCTCGCCGCCCTTTTGTTCGGTGCAAAAGCCAAGGGCGGCCCCCTTTCGTTCGGCGACCTGGACGAACTCAGCCTCACTTTCACGGGCCTTACCCTGGACACGTTGACAGCCTTGAGCAGTTCGCAAATTCTCCGGCTTTTCTCCGTGAACGGTTTGGACGTGAACAAAGTGTATGCGAGCGCTCGAGTGCTCCATCAACTTGCCGAGCAGGAGGGTTCAGCAGAAAGGACAATCGTCCTGAAGCAGAAAGCGGTGGATTTGCTGCTGGAAATCCACCGGCGGCTGGGCGGGTACTTGAACGAAGAACACGAAACTTTGACACACACTTTACAAAGCCCTCAGCCATCCTGAGGAGTCGGTTTCTCACCTTTTACCGACAGGTTTACAAGTAATTGCGAAGTTTCCAACGCGACCGCGTCTCAAATTCCCGACCCGAAGGGCCAGCTCCTTGTTGAGGGGCAAGGTCGAAAGTGCTTTTGTTTCAATTTGCTGAGAAAGAGCTGTTACGGGCGTTCAATCGCGAGGGTATGGACAGGGCCGAAAAATCTCTTTACCCGGCCTAAGAACTCTCGTCGCTCCGCAAACCTCCGCGGCGCGCGCCGGGTGCTCGCACCGCTTTTGTGGTCGCAACCGCTGCGGGCAGGCTGAAAAACAGCACGCCCCAGCCGAAGAGCTGTAGCGCGCCGCCTACGGGTGCGACCGCGCCGAGCCAACTCAGGTTTGTCGCGACGAGCACGTACAAGCTGCCGGAAAAAAGCAGGCTGCCCAAAAACAGCGGCCACATCGCCCGCCACGCCTTCGGGGGCAACGCGCCAAGCGCCAACAGGCCGAGGGCGTGGAACATCTGGTAACGCACCGCCGTCTCGAACGTGCCCAGGCGTTCCGGTGTGACTAAGTCACGCAGTGCGTGCGTGCCGAACGCGCCCAGTGCGACGCCCAAAAAAGCGAGCAGCGCGCCGAGTCTGGCCGGGTGGACGTTCAAGCGCGTCGCGCCGTCACAGAAGCGCGCAAGCTTTTGTGAAAGCGGCCCAAGTCGAAGTCGTCTAAGTCACCTTCGTACGCAAGCAACGCCTCGACCGCCGCGTTGAACTGGTCGACACAAGGGCTCGGCGCGGGCGCTTCGCTCTCCATCTTCTTGACCTCTTGGTAGCCAGCCTCGCCGTACTCTTCGACCTCGCGCTCTTTGCAAGTCTCGAGGGCGTCAAGGGCAGTTTGGCAGCGTTTGAACGTGTCGTCCGGTGCTTGGCTGTTCGCGTCTTGCATACTCACCTCACGTCTTAAAGTATGACGCTCACCGCCCCGAAGTTTTGTAGCCGAGCTTGTCACACGGGGTTTACCCCTTGCGCGCCGCCCACCCAGTTCAACTCTTTCCGGCTGACTTTTATAAACGCTTATAACGAGACCAAAAATCAGCTTCGGGCCGTGCTCGAGGGGGGTGGGCACGACCAAAAACAGGCAAGGGCTGGTCAACCTAAGGCTCGGGTCAGGCTCCATCTTTCAGCTTCGGTTGCGCCGCACACTGACAAAATTCGGCCCCCGGCAACGTGCCCCCGGCTGACTTTCCTGTAAACTTGGCTGTTGTGAGCGAAGCCGTCCTGACCCAGCCCGAGGTTGCTACTCAGCCCGAAGTCGCCCAGCCCGAGGTTGCCCAGCCCAAAGTCCTCTGCGCCATGTCGGGCGGGGTGGACTCGTCGGTGGCGGCGGCGCTTTTGGGTGAGCAGGGTTTCGAGGTCGTGGGCTCGATGCTCCGCTTTTGGCAAGACGAACGGCCCAAAGGCGCGTTTTCGCTGTGCTGCAGCCCGGACGCGGCCTACGACGCGCGCCGCGTCGCCGACAAAATCGAGGTGCCCTTTTACCTGCTCGACTACCGCGACAAGTTCGAGCAAATCGTCGTCGACCCGTTCGTCCCGACTTACGAGCGTGGCGAGACGCCCAACCCCTGCGTGTGGTGCAACCGCGACATCAAGTTCGGCTCGTTTGTAAAGCGCGCGCAGATGCTTGGTTGTGACTTTATGGCGACCGGCCACTACGTGCGCCGTGTGGACGGACCCCACGGCGTCGAACTGCACCGGGGCGAGGACGACAGCAAAGACCAGACCTACTTTTTGTGGGCGCTCCCGCGCGAGATTTTGCCCTACTTGCTGTTCCCGTTGGGTGAGCTGACCAAACAAGAGGTGCGTGTTCTGGCCGAGGAACGCGGTTTCACGGTAGCCGACAAAAAGTCCTCGAGCGGCCTCTGCTTTATCACCGACACGGTGAAAGGGTACTTAGACGAGTTCAGCGCGCCCAAACCCGGCCCGATTCTGGACGCCGAGGACGGTTTTAAAGAAATTGGGCAGCACCGGGGCGTCCAGTTCTACACCGTCGGCCAGCGCAAGGGGTTGGGGCTGTACCACTCGCACCTGGTGCGCTTCGTTACAGAACTGCGCGCCGCGGACAACGCGGTCGTCGTGGGCAGCCGCGAGCGGTGTCGCTGGCAAACCCTTACGGCGGGCCGGGCGAACTTTCTCACCGATGTAAATGAGCTGCCGACGCGCGTGCTGGCGCAAACCCGCTACCGGCAAAAGCCGGTTCCGGCCACCCTGACGCTTACGGATGAAGGCGGCTTCGAACTGGCCTTTGAAATCCCTGTGTTTGCCATTGCGCCGGGGCAGTCGGCCGTGCTTTACGACGGCGACAGACTTTTGGGTGGCGGCGTGATTGAGGCTCGAGGCTGAGTTCGACCTTTTCGGTCGTTTTCTAAGTTTTTCTACCGGATGAACACAAGTGGGGCCGGCGGCTTGTGGATTTGGTCTTTCTACCAGCCACTAGCCTACCGGCTTTCTCCTACTTTGGTCGCTTAACAGGTTTCCGACGACTCCTGTAGACTGTCACCCAAGGAGGAAACTCATGAGTACCATCATCGTGTTGGTTATTCTCGTCGGACTGGGCCTGTTCGCGGTTTCGGTTTACAACCGCATCGTCACGCTGGAAAACCGGGTGGGCAACGCCTGGGGTCAAATCGACGTGCAGCTCAAAAAGCGCAACGACCTCGTTCCCAACCTCGTCGAGACGGTCAAGGGCTACGCGGCGCACGAAAAAGGCGTGTTCGAAGAGGTCGCGCGCTCGCGCCAGGCGATGATGAACGCACAGGGTATTCCTGAGTCCGCGGCGGCAGCCAACCAGATGAGCGCGGCGCTGGGACGGCTGTTCGCGATTTCTGAAAACTACCCCGACCTCAAGGCGAACCAAAACTTTTTAGAGCTGCAGCGCGAACTCTCCGACGTGGAAAGCAAAATCGCCTACGCGCGCCAGTTTTACAACGACTCGGTGTTGCAGTACAACAACGCCATCGAGACGGTGCCGGGCGTGCTGCTGGCCGGCCCGATGAACAAAAAAGAGCAAGTGTACTTGGAAATCCCCGAGACCGAGCGCCAAGCGCCGCAAGTGTCCTTCAGCGCGCAAGCGCAGGGGTAGTCGACGCCTTACCGCAGGATTTTTTACCTAGTCAAACAGAACTTGGAGAGTAGAAGCGAGAGGGGCGACCGTTCGGTCGCCCCTCTCGCTTTTATAAAAATCCGCGTGAAGACTTAGGTGCCGTTTACGGAGCGCCGACCTCGCCGCAGGCGAGCACGGTGTCCGAACCGTCGGCGTAGAGGTTGACGTGCAAGTTGGCGTTGGTGAGTGCGACGAAACTCATTTCCAGCGTCGTCACGCTCAGTCCGCCTTTACCGGCTTGGGAGGGCTCGAGCGTGATCAGGGTGTCGCCGTCGCTGCCGCAGTCGCCTTTGAGCAGTTCGACACCCAGGGTGTCCGCGGTGGCCTGACCGGTGATAAACAACGTAAGGACGAGGCTTTCGTCGCCGTAGTCCGCAACGAACAGTGAGCCGCGCACACGACTTTCTCCAACCGGAGAGACGGGGTAACGAACCTGCCGGTCCCGGGGAGTCTCGGCGGGGCTGGCGCTCGGCGCCGGCGGGGTTTGCACAGGTTGTACCCCAGGCGTAACGGGTTGTGCGGGAGCGGCCTCGGGTGTGGCGGTTTCAGGTGTGGCGGTTTCGGGTGCGGGCGTGACGGGCACCGGCGTCGCAGCGTCGGCGGGCTGTTCGGGCTGTTCGGTCGGCGTCACTGCCGTCGGCGCAGGGTCGGTCGGTGCAGGTTCGGTCGGCGCTGTTTCTGCCGGTGTCGTCTCAACAGGTGTTGTCTCAGCTGGTGTTGCCTCAACAGGTGTCGCTTCGGTGGGCGCTGTTTCCGCGGGTGCCTCTGTGGTAGGAGCGCTGTCGGTCGGTGTGGCGTCCGCGGCGGTTTCGTAGTCTATGTGCAAGAGGGGCGCTTCGCTTTCCCTGCCGTCGAACGACCGCGCGACGCGGTGTCCGGTGCCGCTGAGAACAAACGCGAGCGCGTTACCGCTCTGCCAACCCGGCCGGTCGACAATTTCTTGTACGATTTCTGCGAGGTCGGGGGTTTGCTGGTCGGGGCCGGCCTCGTCTGCGGTGGTCCAGGGAGCGGGTGTCCAAGTTACCGCGGCACTCGTCCGCGGGCGGCTCGAGATGCTGTTGGGCGTTTCTGCAAACGGGGCCGGGCTGTCGCTCGCCTCGCCCTGGACGGTGACGGAGGTGTCTTGGTCGGTGGTTTCGTCGACGGTGAATTGGAGGTAGGCGTTAGTAACCGTCGCCCCTTGCGGAACGGTCACGTTCTCAAAACGCAGACCGACGATTTGCAAGGTGTCGGCATCTTCAAAAAGTTCTAAGTCGGAACTGTCCACATAAACGGTTCCCGCCGGACCCTGCGAGGTCTCGCCCGTAAATTCCTCCGCATCGTCTAGGTTTTGCGACACGCGTATGTCCAAGCTGGACTGCGCCTGGGTAGTAACCACCAAACAGGCCACACAAAGAGCAAGTAAAAACTTTTTCACGTTTGCAACTCCTTAGTAAAATTTACCTCACCGGCTCGGCACCCTTTTGGTTAGCTTGACAAAGGTGGTTACGCTCTTACAGAACCCTGTTGCCGAACCCCCTGTCGCCTTGCGCCCCACCGCCCCCACTACCTTACACCCGGTTACGTTAGCTTGGCGAACCAAGGGTGCGTGTAAAGTTTATTATAAGGGCGGGCCGACCCGGTTTTTGGGTTTAACAGGATTTCCTTTTCCCCTGGACTCACAGGTCACTTACAGATGTCTAATCTAGGCACCATACTATGAGAAAGATTTTCGGGTCCGCAACGGCCCTTCGGCCCGACTTCCGCGTCCAAGCGGTCGCGTTCAAGCAGTCGTGCTCAAAACAGTCGTGTTCAAACGGTCTTGGGCCGGACAGCTGCAGCCGGGATGGTTTGAACCGGGATGATTTGAACGGAGCGTCCCCGACGGAGTCCCCGAACAGAGCGTTTTGGCCGATCAAAAATCGAGGTAACCGTGAAAATGATGACCGAATTTAAAAGTAAGATAGTGCGCTTCGACCCGCAGGGGCTGCCTTCCGTGGTCAAGCCCGTCCTCGACGTGTCTGTCTGGTTGCTCTCTGTCGTCATGGCTTACCTGACGGTGTTCGTCATTCGGTACGACGCCGCGATTCCCCTTGCGAGCTACCCCGGCCTTGTCTTGTCAATGTTCGTTCTAACGGCTGCCAAGCTTGTAGGCGCGCACCTGTTGCGCCTCCACCGGCAGAGTTGGAGCCGCCTGTCTTTTCGGGACTTGGGCGCTATTTTGCGGCTTGTCGTCAGCGTCGGGTTCTTGGGTAGCGCGCTGCTTTTGCTGCTGGGTCCGGAGCTGAGAATCCCCCGCTCGATAGCGGCGCTCGACATGCTGTTGTCGCTGCTTTTTATGGTCGGTTTGCGGAGTGGCGCCCGGTACTGGCACGAAAACTGGCTGCAGCAAGGCGTGGTGCCCGCCCGCCGTAAAAAAGTGCTCATCGTCGGAGCCGGTGAGGCGGGTTCGCTGATGAGTCGGGAGATGCTGCGTCACCCGGAAATGGGCCTGAAGCCGGTCGGGTTTTTAGACGACGACCCACGCAAGGTCGGTCACCGCATCGGGCCGGTACCGGTGCTGGGCACCGTCGAACATTTAGACACGGTCATCCAAAAAATCGAGGTCGACGAGGTCGTCATCGCCCTGCCCTCGGCGGGGGGAAGCGTCGTGCGCGAGGTCGTCGACAAGATAACGGCCAGCAAGTCCGGCGTCACCTACCGAATCATGCCGGGCCTGTACGAGATTTTGAGCGGCCGCGTCGACATCAAACGGATGCGCGAGGTCGAAATCGACGACCTCTTGGGCCGCCCCCCGGTCACGCTCGACACGGCAAGCATCCTGGGTTACCTAGAGGGCAAAACGGTCATGATTACCGGGGCGGGCGGCTCGATAGGCTCGGAAATCGTGCGTCAAGTGTGCCGCTTTCGCCCGAAAGAACTCATCTTGTTCGGACACGGCGAGAACAGTATTTACCAGCTCGAGCGCGAACTCGACCGCGACTGGCCCGACATCAAGTACCACAGCGTCATCGGCGCGATTCAAAACGGGGTGCGGCTGGACTATATCTTCAACCGCTACAAGCCCCAGGTCATCTTTCACACGGCGGCGCACAAACACGTGCCCCTTATGGAGACGAACCCCGAAGAGGCGGTGTTCAACAACATCGTCGGCAGCAAAAACTTGGTCAACTTGGCGCTGAAATACGGCGTGTCGCACTTTGTCAACATTTCGACCGACAAGGCCGTCAACCCGACCTCGGTGATGGGCGCGTCCAAACGCATGGTCGAGTACATCGTCCAGGACGCCTCGCGGCGGGCTCGTGAAGACCAAACGTTCGTGTCGGTGCGCTTCGGCAACGTGCTCGGCAGCCGCGGCAGCGTGATTCCGGTTTTTAAGAAGCAAATTTTAGCGGGCGGACCCGTCACCGTCACGCACCCCGACATGGTGCGTTACTTCATGACCATTCCCGAGGCGTCGCAACTCGTGCTGCAAGCCTCGGCGCAGGGCAGAAACGGCGACATATACATCCTCGACATGGGTGAACCGGTCAAAATTTTGGACCTGGCTAGGGACCTCATCAAACTGTCCGGTTTCGAGCCCGACAAGGACATCCAAATCGTCTTCACCGGGATGCGGCCGGGCGAGAAGATGTACGAAGAACTCATGACCGAAGAAGAACGCGGTGGCGAGACCTCGCACGAGAAAATCTTTGCGGCTAGGGTCATGGCCTTCGACACGGGCGAGCTGGAGAGCATCATCCACCGTTTGCAAGAAGCCGCGCTGCAAAGCGACCACCTCGTCATCCGGCACTGTCTGGAAGAGTTTATCGACGGCTGCAACCTCGACTACAGCCAGATTCCGGTGAGCGTCTAGGCCCACGTCCAGCCCAGCGTCTGGGCCAGGGGGTACGCTCGAGCGTTTGTGACCTTTTGGCGGGCGACGCGGCGGTTATCTGCTACAGTCTAAATTTGGCGGACTGACTCAGAAGTCGGCGAGAGTAAGGATGGCGGCGATGCAACAAGAGATTACGATTTCTATCAACGACGTGCTGCGCTTTATCGGGCGCGGCTTACTATTGGCTCTAATCGTGGCGGGCGCGGCGGGGTTTGTGGTTTATCAACTCAGTCAACGGCGCGAACCCGTGTACGAGTCAAAAGCGACGGTTTTGTCGGAGCAGCCCAACACGCAGAGCGGCCTTGCCGGCACCCTCTTCAACGCGCCCGTCCTGGACGCGAGCGCCTACAAAGCCGCCGCTGAAAGCGACGCGGTGCTGAGGACGGCCTTGATAGACCTGACGCAAGAGGACGAGGTAACACCGGGGGCCATCAAGTCGTTACGGGGCAAAACCTCGGTGTCACCGAGCGAAGAACGAAACTCGGGCCTTATCTCCATCAGAGCAGAGGCCGACACCGCCGAGGGTGCGGCGCAAAGGGCGACCGCGCTGGCAAACGCCCTCGTCGAGTGGGACGAGGGCCGGGCCAAAAGCAAACTCAACGAACTCATCAACGGCCTCGAGGCGGCGGTCAGACAAATCACCGAAACGATTCGTGGTCTTCAAGCCTCTAACGCTTCTCAAGCTCAAATCGACGCTCAGGTGGCTCTGCTCGCCGACCGAAGCTCACGGCTCAACAACGCTCAAACCCTGCGGGAGTCGACCGTCACCCTGCTCAGCGTGCTCCAAGAAGGCAGCGTGCCTTCCAACCCGGTCTCGCCCAATCCTTTGTTCGACGCCACGCTGGCGGCCCTCTTGGGGATTTTCCTGACCTACGGCCTCCTTTTGGTTCGCAACGCCCTCGACACCAAACTGCGCAGCGTGGACGACGTGGCGACGGTCAGCGGGTTGCCGGTCATCGCCGAGTTTCCCAAACTGCCCAAGGGCATACGCAACCTGCCGCGGGAGGCCTCGAGCTACCTGCGCACCAACCTGCTGTTTTCCACCGTCGACGCCAACCCTAAGGTGTTGCTGGTTACCAGCGCCAACAGCGAAGAGGGCAAGTCGAGCATCGCCATCAGTTTGGCGGAGAGTTTTGTGCGCAACGGTTACCGCACGCTCCTTATCGACGCCGACCTGCGCAAACCCGTCATCGCGGGCGAGTACCGCATCAACAACCTGCACCAGGCCTCTTTGGAAGACTGTCTGAAAAACCCTTACACCGCCCACAAGGCGGCGACCGTGTCCATCGGCGCGAAAGACTATCTGTACGTCATCCCCACCTTTCAACCGGCCCCGCAAGCGTCCGAACTCTTGAGCCGCGGCTTTAGGGAGTGTTTGGACAAGTGGCGGCAAGAGTACGACGTCATCGTCGTCGACTCGGCTCCGGTTTTGGCCGTCGCCGACGCGCTTGCCATCGCGCCGCTCGCGACGGGCACCTTGCTCGCCATCAACCAACAAAAAACCGACCGGCGGCAACTGCGCTCGACCGTCGAGTTGCTGCACCGCGTCGGCGTGCGGATTTTGGGCATCGCCGTGACCCACGTCAGCAAAGAGGCGTCACAGGGCTCGCGCTACAGCTACGGCTACGGCTACGCCGAGTCCGAAGCGGCGGAACGCGAGAGGGAGAAAGACGACTTTACAAACCCGCCCCAAGTCGGGAGCACCAAGCGCTGACAAGAACCGAGGGTGTCTAACGAACGGCAGGGCGCGCCAGAGAAGGCGCGCCCTTCTCGTTTGAGGCGGCGTGTAGGCCCGCTCTCGCTCGAGCCGACCTCGGGGCCCCACCCCACGACCTTTACGGCGAAGACGCACCGTTCGCGTTAACCTGCTGGTAGGAGGTCGACATGATACTCGTCGCGGGTGCCCACGGGCGCACAGGCCGACACATCGTTTCGCTGCTGGGGGGCAGGGCCAAGGCCCTTGTCAGACGCCGAGACCAGGTCGAAAGCATGACGGACTTGGGCGCGGAGGCGGTCGTCGGCGACTTGACGGACATTCCGTTGGACGGGCTGCTGAAGGGCTGCGACGGCGTGATTTTCGCAGCGGGCGCGGGCATGGACGGTGACCCGGAACAAGTCGACAACGAGGCTGCGGTCAACCTCATCGAGACCCTAAAGCGTCACGGGGACGAGCGCTTCGTCATGGTCAGTTCTATGGGGACGACCTACCCCGACAAGATGCCGCCGCTGTTGAAACCTTATTTGGTCGCCAAACGCAAGGCGGAACAGGTGCTCGAGACCTCCGGCCTAATCTACACGATTGTCCGCCCCGGCGGACTCACCGACGCGCCCGGCACCGGGCAGGTCGAGGTCGCGCCGGCCTTGAACCGGGGCGGCTCGGTGCCACGCGAGGACGTGGCGAGGGCGGTGGTGCTCGCCGTAGACGCGAGCACGACCTACAACACCGCGTTCGATATTTTGTCGGGCGACACGCCCATCGCCGCGGCACTGGACAACCTGACGAACGCTTAGCGGGGCGTAAACTCGGAGCATGTTCAGCAAAGACCAGCTCGACCGCTACGCGCGCCACATCATTCTGCCGGGCGTGGGTGCGGCGGGCCAGCGCAAGCTTTTAGATGCGAAAATTCTCGTCGTCGGCGCGGGCGGTTTGGGTTCGCCGGTGCTGCTCTACTTAGCGGCCGCCGGGGTAGGCACGCTCGGCGTGGTGGACTTCGACAGGGTCGAAACGAGCAACCTGCAGCGCCAGGTGCTGCACGACACGGACCACGTCGGTGTTCTCAAGACGGACTCGGCGCGGCGGCGCGTAACCGCCCTCAACCCGGACGTGCGGGTCGAGGTTTATCCGGAGCGGCTGACGTCAAAGAACGCGCTCGAGCTGTTCGCACCTTACGACCTCGTCGTTGACGGCAGCGACAGTTTCGCCACCCGCTACCTCGTCAACGACGCCTGCGTGCTGACGGGCAAACCGCTTCTTTACGGCGCGATGGCGCAGTTCGAGGGGCAACTGAGCTTGTTTCACGCGGCAACCCCGGCGGGTTTAAGTCCCTGCTACCGCTGCTTGTACCCCACGCCGCCCGCGCCCGGCACGGTGCCGAACTGCGCCGAGGCGGGCGTGTTCGGCGCGCTGCCCGGCGTGGTCGGCAGCATGATGGCGGTCGAGGCCGTCAAGACGCTGCTCGGTTTGGGTGAGAGTTTGGCGGGTACGCTGCTTCACTACGACGCGCTCTACAGCGAGACGCGGCGCGTCACCGTGACCCGAAACCCCCATTGCGTGGCGTGCGGGGAGGTGCCAAGCGTCACCGAACTGCAGGACTACGAACTGTTCTGCACCTCACCTTGATTGCAGCACACGCGCTACTCCGGACTGTTTTCAGTGTTTTATGCTCTAAAACCGAAAGGGGAATACCGTGACCGTAACAAGCGAACGAGAAAAACTTTGGGACAAAATCAAAGACGTGCGCATCGCCATGATGACGACCGTCGAGACGGACGACACCCTGCGCAGCCGCCCGATGTATCTGCAACAAGCCGAATTCGACGGCGACTTGTGGTTTTTCACCCGCGACGACTCGGGTAAGATTTCTGAAATCATGCACAACAAACAGGTCAACTTGGGTTTCGCCGACCCCGGCGACAACCTCTACGTGTCGGTGTCGGGCAAGGCGCAAATCACCGACGACCGCGCCAAAGAAGAGGAACTCTGGAACCCCATGCTGAAAGCCTGGTTTCCGGACGGTTTGGACGACCCGCACCTGACCCTGATTCGGGTAAGCACGGACCAAGCCGAGTATTGGGACTCGCCGAGCAGCAAGATGGTGCAGCTCTACGGTTTTGTCAAAGCGGCGGTGACGGGCGAAAAAGCCGACCCCGGCGAAAACGAAAAGCTCAACCTGTAGTCCAAAACGGCAAAAAATGGGGCCGCCTCGTTGTGCTGGGGCGGCCTTCTCAGGTGCTTTTATTGTGACTTTATAGCCCGATACCGGCTCAGCGCTGACCGCGACGGCTGAGCAAAAACGCCCCGCCCAACGCCATGCCGACCTTGGCGACGTCGTCCTGGAAGTCCACTTTGCCGTCGCGGTTGCTGTCGAGTAGGCCGAGCAGGCTGCCCTGCTGAGTGCCGGGTGTTTCCTCTTCGATGGTTTGGCGCTCGCGGTTGACGAGGTCGGCGACCCCTCGAGAGTCCAAGTTTTGCTGACGCTTGACCTTGCCGAGCGTGCTCATGACGAGCGGTGCGAGTAGCCCCATAAGCTGACCCACTTGGCCGCCGTTCAAGCCCGTCGCCTGGCTGACGCCGTTTTGCACCGCGCCGCGGCGACCGCCGAAGAGGTGGCCCAAAATGCCTTCTGCGTTGGTCGCGCGACTGCTTCCCCCGCCCAACGCGCCGAGCATACTCATGAGGTCGCCGCCCGCACCGCCACTCATGGTGCCGCCCGCACCGCCACCCATCAAACCGCCCAGACCGCCCGCACCACCGCCGAAGAGTCCCGCAAGCTGGCCCAACAAACTGCCGTCGTGGTCTTGCTCGAGCGCCCGGTTCAGCGACTCCGCGCCGTCGGGTTGGTGCTGGACGTTTTGCGACATGCCGCCGATCATCATCGGCACGAGCGCCGAAATCGCCTTGTCGGTCTGTTCCTCGTTCGCGCCTATGCGCTGGCTGATGCCTTCGACCATCCTGGGGTCGAGCTGTTGACGTAGTTCATCAAGTAGTGAAGCCACTGTTGTCCCCTTTCGCTGGGCTGTGTATTTGGCTCAGACTTTCAATGTAGGCTTCCCGCGCGCAACCTGCTGTAGACACGACTGCAATTGGAGGGTGAGTTACGTTGTAGGACGAGCGGGTCGAGGTGGGCACATAGACACAGGGGAGCGCTCGGTCAGCGGTTCTCGGATTTTCTCAAACGACGAACCCTATCCGTCGCCTCACGGTAGGCTGAACCTGTGTTGGAGAAGCGCATCTTAACCGCGGAGGTCGTTTACAACGGCTTGGGCACACCCAGGGCCGACGGAGCCGTCGTCGTGCAAGCGGGCACCGAGGAGCAAGTCGTCGCGCTGGGCGACCCGGCGACGATGCGGCGGAACTTCCCCGACGCTGCCGAGGAGCACGTCGGCTTCGCCCTGTCGCCGCCGCCGGTCAACGCGCACACACACCTCGACCTCTCGACCATGCCCCACACGCCGGGCGACTACGCGGCGTTTATCGACGCGGTCGTGGCGAACTCACAGGCGGGGCGGCGCGGCTTGGAAGCCGCCGAGCAAGGCGTGGCAGAGTTGAAGCGATACGGGACAAAGATGGTCGGCGACGTCGTCGCTCGAGCCGACGTCATGACTTTTTTACTGGCGAGCGACTTGCAAGGCGTCGCCTACTGGGAAGTCCTCGGACCCGACCCGGCCGACGCCGAACGTGTTTTCAACGAGACGGTCGAACGGTTGCGCGCGTTCAGAAAGCTCGAGCGCCCCGGCGGGATGCGCGTCGGGCTGTCACCCCACAGCCCGCACACGGTGAGCGCGCCGCTGCTTCAAAAGCTGGTCCGACTGGCGCAGCAGAACAAGCTCCCGCTCCAAATCCACGTGGCGGAGAGTGAGAAAGAACTGGCCTTCCACCGGGACGGCGGCGCGTTTCAAGACCTGCAAGTCGCCGGAGCTTGGCAGCCTTCGGGCCTGACGCCGGTAAAGTACCTCGAGAGCTTGGGCGTGCTGGACGCTGCCCCGACCCTCGTCCACATGGTTCACGTGACCGAAGACGACGTGCGCGCGGTGCAACGGGCGGGCTGCGTGGTCGTTCATTGCCCGCGCTCGAATCTGGCGCTGGACTGTGGCCGCTTTCCCTGGGAACTCTACGCCAAACACGGCGTGACGGTAGCGTTCGGAACGGACGGTTTGGGCTCGAGCCCCACACTGTCGATAGAGGATGAGGTGCGGGCGGCACGAGACCTGCACGGCGACAAGGTGAGCCCGCTTGCCCTCGTGTGGTCGGCGGTCAAGGGGGGCTACCGCGCCCTCGGGCTGACGCCGCCCAAGGTGGTGCGCGGGGACGCGTTTTCTAAGCTGCACGTTTGGCGAGGGGACGTTTAGTTTGTAGCTTACTAGTCTGTAGCTTGTGGTTTTTTCCCACGAGCCACTGGCTACCGGCTTCTTGCACCTCCTGTTACCATAAGCGAAAAGTTTTGCTCGAGACCTCTGGAGGCATGATGGACACTAGAACCGAAACCGACACGATGGGCGAAGTGCAAGTTCCCAACGACAAATACTGGGGCGCGCAGACGCAGCGCTCGATTGAGAACTTTCCCATCGGGGTCGAGCGCTACAAGATGCCTACCGCCGTGGTGCGCGCCTTTGGAATTTTGAAAAAGGGGGCGGCCAAGGCGAACGCCGAACTGGGCGAGTTGCCCCGCGACAAAGCCGACCTCATCTCAAAAGCAGCTGACGAAGTTATCGCAGGCAAGCTAGACGAGCACTTTCCGCTCGTGGTGTTTCAAACCGGCAGCGGCACGCAGTCGAACATGAACGCCAACGAGGTCATCAGCAACCGCGCCACGGAACTTGCTGGCGGCGAGCTGGGCTCCAAAACGCCGGTTCACCCGAACGACCACGTCAACCGGGGGCAGTCGTCGAACGACACCTTTCCGACCGCCATGCACGTCGCCATGGTCGAGGAGTTGCACCGGCAGCTCTACCCGAACGTCGAAACCTTGAAGGACACGCTCTCTTCTAAAGCGCAAGAGTTCAACGACATCGTCAAGGTCGGCCGGACGCACCTGCAGGACGCGACGCCCATCACCCTGGGTCAAGAAATTGGCGGCTGGGTGGCGCAGCTCGAGTACGCCCTTGATGAGGTCCGCCACGCCGAACAAGGCCTGTACGACCTCGCCATTGGCGGCACGGCGGTCGGCACGGGCTTGAACGCGCACCCGGAATTCGGCGACTTGGCCGCCTCGTACTTTGCCGAGGAAACCGGCTTTCCGTTCAAATCCGCCGCCAACAAGTTCGCCGCGCTCTCGGCCCACGACGCGCTCGTGACCGTGAGCGCGTCCTTGCGCACGCTCGCAGGCGCGCTGATGAAGATGGCGAACGACGTGCGCTGGCTCGCCTCGGGGCCGCGCAACGGCATCGGCGAAATCACTATTCCCGAAAACGAACCCGGCTCCTCCATCATGCCGGGCAAGGTCAACCCGACGCAGAGCGAGGCGCTGACGATGGTCTGCGTGCAGGTGTTCGGCAACGACGCGGCGGTGGCTTTTGCGGGCAGCCAGGGCAACTTTCAACTCAACGTGTTCAAACCGGTGATGGTCCACAACGCGCTCTCGAGCCTGCAACTTTTAGGCGACGCTTGTAAAGCCTTCAACGACAACTGCGCGGTGGGTCTCGAGCCCAACCTGGCCCGAATTCGCGAAAACCTGGACAAAAACCTCATGCTGGTGACCGCGCTCAACCGCCACATCGGCTACGACAAGGCTGCCGCCATCGCCAAGAAAGCCCACAAAGAGGGCTCTACCCTAAAAGAGGCGGCACTGGCTTTGGGACACCTGAGCGAAGACGAGTTCGAACGCTTCGTCGTGCCTCGAGAGATGGTCGGCAAGCTTAACTGAGGTTGTAGGGTTGAAATTGTAGGGTAGCAAGCTGCCTGGACAAGCTTGCCCCGCTTAGGCTGATTGACAGTTCCGAAGGGGGACAAGATGAAACGAACAGTCCTGATTTGCCTGACTTCACTTCTCGTTTTGGCTGCTTGTGAACGCTATCCGGGCCAGCAGGTCGACGCGCCGCGCGAGCAGCCGGGCGCCTCCGTCGCGGAGTACCAAGAGTCGACTGCTGATGACCAACTCCTTGACAACCCGATTCCCGGCACCGACACGACCCTGCAAGAAGGTGAAGCGGCTACCGGCCCCAACGCCGCGGGCGCGGCCGACCCGGTCGACCCCGGCGTCGACGCCGAAACGCAAACGGCCGTCCCCGACGCTACGAACGCCCAAGCCGACGACGCTGAAGTTGCTGACGCCGAAGTTACGGACACTGCAGTCACGGACGCTGCAGTCACGGACACTGAAGTCGCCGAGGCCGCGGAAACTCCGCTTCCGGACGTGCAAAACGTGAGCCCCGACCCCGTGGGCGCGGGTCCCGTGGAAACGACGCCCATAGACGTTTCCGCTGTAGCCACGGACAGTTTGGAAACGGGCGGTGCTGCAGCGGGTGGCTCGGAAACAGTCGCGGTCGCTGAAAGTACGGAATCCGGAGGCGCAGCCGAAACGGCCCCTGTTGAAAGAGACACCGAGATTGCAACCGACGAAACGGGTGACCTGGAGCGTATCGGTGAAACGTCCACAGTCCTTGCCGACGCCGACGCGGCGCGGGCGGTAGCGACCATCGAGGCCTGGCAGGCGCGGCTGGACGGTTCGGACGACCCCGACTTAGCGACGGTGAGTGAGGACTTGGCAACGCTCAAAACCGAGCTTCAGGCCGACTCGCCCGACGAAGCTACGGTCAAAACTTTACTCTACAAGCTCGGTCAAGAAACGAGCCGTTTAGCGCTCGTCGCGCCCCAGAACGTGGGCGACGCGCTGAACGCGCTCGGCACTTCGCTCAGCGAAGCGGGTGAAGAAAGCGCGTTGGCTGACGCACCCGTCGACGTCGGCGGGGCGATGCCGGGGGTGGCGCAGTCGGCCACCCCCGCCGCGGACGCGACCAACGAAGTCGCCACGGTGGTTCCGAACGTGTCGCCGCCCGCCGCGCCCGGCGCCCTGGACATGAACCTGCAAACCGGTACGGTGGAGCGCGACGACTCGGGCGTCCTCGACGCTTCGCTCGCCTTGTCGACGGAAACCGGCGGAGCGGTACGCCAAACATCTCAACCGGCCGAAACGGGTGGAGCCGAGACCGGGGCTACCCTTCCGGTCGGTGAGACGGGTGGGGCTGAAACGGGTGGGGCTGAAACGGGCGGTGCCGGGAGCGAGATAAGCGAAGCGGAAACTCAAGAGAACGTGACGAGCAGCCAGGCCCCCGAAGTCACCGAGGGCGAACTGCTCGCTTCGGCACGACTCAAAGATGTTGCGGGCACCGATGTCGGCGTGGTGAACGTCGTCTCGAGCGACGCCGGCCTCACCTTCGAGTTCGGGCTGCAAGAGGGTGCGGCGCTCCAGACGGGCGAGCACGGCTTTCATGTCCACGAAACCGGCAGCTGCACACCCGACTTCGAGGCGGCAGGTGCTCACCTCAACCCGGACGGCTCGAGCCACGGGCTCCTGAGCGCCGACGGGCCGCACGCGGGCGACCTGCCCAACCTCAACATTTCAGAAAGTGGCACGCCGACCTACGTCGTCACCACCACGCGCCTCAGCGAAGCCGACCTGTTCGACGCCGACGGCAGCGCCATGATCGTTCACGCCGACCCCGACGACTACGTCACCGACCCCGGCGGCAACAGCGGTGACCGGGTAGCCTGCGGCGTTTTGGAGCGTGTTCCTGCGAACTAGCGAGAAGTTGCGCGAGGGGCTCGAGACACCGACGACGTCTTGGGTTGGTTCGCACGTCTCCCGAGCACCTAAAAAAGCCAGCCTGACAGGCTGGCTTTTTTAAGTGCGGAGTTCGGTTCAGCCTGTTCCCGCCACGTGGTGGTCGATGCCTTCGTACGCTTCTAAAAAGGCGCGCATTCCCGCTTCGTCGACGGTGTCGAAGCGTTGTAAACGGGTCCAAGCGGTCAGTGTGTAGGGCGTCTCCATACCTTCACGCGGGGCGATGACGACGTTGCGGTAACCGTCGGCGACCGCCTCGAGCTGCTGGATATTTTGTTCGTTCTCTTCGGGCGTGCCGTAGGCGTACCACAAAATGACGCCGCCGTCCTCCATGTTGTGAACCAACGGCTCCTCCGGCACGAGGTAGTCGTAGCTGCCCCAGGCAAGCAGGTTGGGCGTGTGCCAGCCCGAGGTGGGCGGGTTGCTGTTGTAGTCGGGATGAGCCGCGCCCTCGCCGATGTGCGTGTTGCCCTGGCTGCGGAAAGACTCGCCCGGCAGGTTGCGAGCGTTGACGGCGTTGAGGACGATGGGCACCGCGATGACGAGGACCACGACGAGCCCGATAATCCAGGGCCAAGGGTTGCCGCGCGTCTTCGCGTTGCGACCCCGCTTGGCAGGTTTGGTGTTTGTTTTGGTTGCCATATCACCGGTCAGTGTAGCAGGTCAAGCAAGCGCTGGGGGAGGCCGCTTAACAAAGCAAGCGGTCGGCGGCGAAGCCCATTTTCGGTATGATGGCACCGATGTCGGGAGGACAAAGTGGCTGACACCTTTAGAGCGTTCCGTGTGACCGAACAGGGCGACGAGTTTGTTCGCAGCGTCGAGAACCTGAACCGAGCCGACCTGCCTGCGGGTGAGGTAACGGTCAAAGTCGCCTACTCGTCGCTGAACTACAAAGACGCACTCTCGGCGAGCGGCAACCGTGGCGTGACCAAAAGCTACCCGCACACGCCGGGCATCGACGCCGCCGGGACGGTGCTGCAGTCCGGCGACGAGCGCTTTTCAGAGGGCGACGAGGTTATCGTCACGAGTTACGACCTCGGCATGAACACGCCGGGCGGTTTCGCCGAAACCGTGCGTGTGCCCGCGGCCTGGGTCGTGCCCCTGCCGCCAGGTTTGAGCGTACGCGAGGCGATGGTGCTGGGCACGGCGGGCTTTACGGCGGCGCTCTGCGTGGACGCCATAAAGCACCAGGGTTTTCAAGACGGTCCAATCGTCGTCACGGGGGCGAGCGGCGGCGTCGGCAGCGTCGCGGTGGCGCTGCTGGCGAAACTCGGCCTTGAAGTCGTTGCCAGTACCGGCAGCGACAGCGCGCACGATACCCTCAAAAGTCTGGGCGCGGCGCGCATTGTGGACCGGTCCGAGCTGGCCCTGAAAAACGACCGCCCCATGCTCAAAGCCGAGTACGGCGGCGCGGTCGACACGGTGGGCGGCAGCACCCTGGTGAACCTGCTCAAAAGGGTGGAGCCCCACGCCTCGGTCGCGGCTTGCGGGCTGGTCGGCGGTGCCGACTTGGAGTTGAGCGTTTACCCCTTTATCCTGCGCGGGGTGAACCTGCTCGGCATCGACTCGCAAAACTGCCCCATGCCCAAACGGCGGCGCGTTTGGGACAAGCTGGGCAGTGACTGGAAGCTCGACTTGACGCCCATCACGACCGAAATCGGCTTGGCGGACCTAGACGAGCACATCGCGGCGATGTTGCAAGGCCGGACCCAGGGGCGAATTTTAGTCAACCCGGCGAACCGTTGAGGTGAACGCTACTTGGGCCGTTTCCCGCTCGGCGTGGGGTGTTCTCGCGCTCTTAGCTATCGTGACAGGATGTGAAACGAACATGACCACTGCTACGGGCTCCTCCGGGGTGTTGCAACCTTGCCCCAACAGACCCAACTGCGTCTCCACCCTGGCCGACCCAGCTGACGCTGAGCACTACCTGCCGCCTCTGGCGGTCGGGAGCGAGCCGCTTGTCATCTCGAGCGTCGCCGCGGTGTTGAACGAGTGGCCGCGCACCAGAATCACCGAACAGACCGACACCTACTTGCGCGCCGAAGCGCGCAGCCGCGTGTTCGGTTTCGTCGACGACGTGGAGTTTTATTTCGACAAAGAAGCCGGCCTGCTTCACTTCCGCTCGGCCTCGCGCCTCGGTTACTCGGACCTGGGCGTCAACCGCAAACGCATGGAAGCGTTGAGCGCGCGGTTGAAAGAGGTACTTTAACGCCCAAGACCGGCCGTCCCGGCCGCGTCCTCGGCTATGCTCACCGCGTCGCCGACCCGCAGGGTACCGCCTTTCACAACTCGCGCGGTGATACCGCCGTGGCCGCGCACGGCGTTGTAGCCACCCGGTCCGAGGGCCTCTTCCATGCGCGAGCAAGGATGGCAAGGACCGCTGCCCTCCAGCAAAACCTCGCCGACCCAAAAAGGCCGGTCTTTCAAGGCCAACAGGTTGATGCCCGAAACGAGCAGGTTGCGCCGCAGGCGTTCGGGCTCGAGGCCGTTCAGACCGGCCAACGAAGCGATGACCGGTACGTGCTCAGCCTGCAGCAGCGTGACTTGCCGTGGACTGTCACCGGGCATTTTGCCGTCGGTGCGGCGGTCGCCCGCCAAACCAAGCCCCGACAAGGCGACGGCTTCCGTGACTTTTATAACCGGTCCCCGCCGCTCGCTACGCAAACCTATCCACACCAGTGTGCCGGTGCGCGGCAACGTCGACAACAGTTTCAACATACCGAGCATTTAAACGCGCTTTGACCCCGTTTTGTCAAGATTGTCCCTTCAAAAATTTAAATTATTGTCTTTGCGGGTTAGTCAGAGGTTAGTTAACTCACACCTGACTCATTAAGAAAAGGTTAAGCTTCTGGAGTCGAAGTTTGTAAATTTGCCAGCAGAGGGGGCGACGGGAGTCGTTATGTATCACGCTACTTATGCCCGACTTAAAGGGGGACATCCTTCCAGGCTCGAGCGCCTTGTCAAGGCCTTGGAAGCGCAACGTTGCAAGGTGCGCCTCAACTTGGCGGACGGTCTTTTAACCGTGGATATTCCCGACGAGCAGATGTGGTGGGTGTTGACGGGCTGCATCACCATTTTCTTTGAGGACTACAAAGACGTTGCCGACTGGTCGTTCAAGTTCAAACCCGCCGCGCCCGGCACCCTCACCGCTTAGCGTTCTTGCCAAGCAGGCGGCTTCAATCGGTTCCGACGGCTTTACCTTCGCCGCTTCGGTCCGACCGAGAGGTTTCGGTTGCTCTTACGATTCGACCCGGCCCGACACCAACAAGACCGGCAGACCGCCGTTCTTAAACGGTTGCACGCGCCTCGGCTCGAGCCCCGCCGCCGTGAGCCAGGCCGCGTCGTGGGTGACGAACGCAAACGCCCAACCCGCGTAGTTTTTTCTGAGGTGTTCGCCCCACGCCGCCAGCAGTTCGGCGACCTTGCGCCCTGAGCCGAGGCGGGCACCGTAAGGCAGGTTGCTGACAAGGAGCGACGCGTCGTCGCTGGGGGGCAACCGCAGCTCGAAGGCGTCCCCGGTTTGAAAACCCACCACCCCGTCCAGCCCGGCGCGGCCGGCGTTGGCTCGAGCCGCGTCAACCGCTGCCGGGTCTGAGTCGTTGCCGATGAACAGGGTGGCGGTCGGTTTGGCCTGCGCCGCGGCTTCGCGCTTGAAGCGCTCCCACTTGCTCGGTTGAAAACTCGGCAGGTGTTCAAAGGCGAAGCTGCGCTGCCAACCCGGCGGCACGTTTTTGGCGAGCAATGCGGCCTCCAACAGCAGCGTGCCCGCGCCGCAAAACGGGTCGACGACGCGCGCGTACCGCTCCGTCCCACTCGCCAGCAGCACGCTCGCGGCGAGCGTTTCCCGCAGGGGCGCCACAGTAATGTGCGTCCGGTAGCCGCGCTTGTGCAGGTGTTCGCCGCTCGTGTCGAGGCTTAAGCTGCAACGGTCCTGAAACAGGCGCACGTGGACAGTGAGCGGGGCTTCCTCTTGCAAGGCGGGCGCGAGTCCCAAAGGTGCAACGGCCTTTTGAACGGCCTCGTGAACCGTCTCGGCGATGTTTTTGTGGTGGCGCAGCCGCGAGGTTTTTGCGCTGACCCGCAGGCTGTAGCCGGGGTTGAAGCCGAGATAGAGTTCCCACGGCACGCGAGCCGCCCGGTCGAACAGGGCCGGGTAAGACTGGGCCAAAAATTCGTCCACGCGCAGCAGCACCCGGTGAGCGCTGCGGAGTTGCAGGTTGGTGTGGTAGAGCGTGTCCAAAGGCCCACCGAAATTTACGCCGCCACGCTCGCCGCCCTGAAGGGCAACTTCGGGCAGGACGGCGACCTCACGTTCAAGCACGTCCTCGAAACCGGGTGCGCACGGGGCGAAAAACTGCTGTGGCACTTTTCGTAAATAACGTTTGACGCGGCGCTCGAGGGCACGCTCGGTGAGGTCTGGCATGGCTTCAGCTTAACCTTGAAGAAAGTACCGAGCACCGAGTGGAAAGTACCGAGTCAAAAAGGCTTTCCACTCGGTCCTCAGGACTCGGTACTTTTCTCTTCCCTAGCTTCCGGGCTCGAGGGCGTCGCGCAGCCCGTCGCCGAGGAGGCTCCAGCCGAGCACAGTCGTCACGATGGCAAGGCCCGGCACGAGGACCGGGTACACGCTCAAACTTAGAAAACCCTGCGCCTCGCGCAGCATATTGCCCCAGCTCGGCACGTCGGGCGGGGTGCCCAGGCCCAAAAAACTCAGCGCCGCCTCGGCCAACACGGCGACCGCCAGGCTCAAACTCGCCTGGACCAGGATGGGGGAGAGGGCGTTGGGCAGCACGTGGCGCAGCAAAAGTCGTCCCTCGGACAGCCCGAGCGCCCGTCCGGCCTCGACGAAAGGGCGTTCTTTCAAAGACAGCACCGACGAGCGCATAATTCGCGCAAAAATCGGCACGGTCGCCAGCCCGATGGCGGTCATGGCGGTCAGCGTGCCCGGCGTGAACACCGCAGCCAGCAACAGCGCCATGAGGATGGCGGGAAACGCGTAGAGCGTGTCCACCACGCGCATGATTAGCTCGTCCCACACCCCGCCCAAGAACCCGGCGACAGCTCCTACAAAGCAGCCCAAACCGAGCGCAATCCCCACCGCGATGAAGCCGACGTAGAGTGTCGCCCGTGCCCCCACCAACAGCCTACTCAACAAGTCCCGCCCGAAGTGGTCGGTGCCGAGCGGGTGCGCCGCGCTCGGCCCGACGAGCTGCACCGCGAAGTCGAGCGCGTTCGGGTCGTAGGGCAGCCACACGAAACTGAGGCCAGCGCCGAGCACGACGATTCCTATAAGAAGGCTGCCGAGGACGAGGTTGAAACGTTTCACAAACTCTAGGTTATTCGGTCGCAGGGGCCGCGTCTATACAACGAGCTAACTGCTAGAGCGCGGTGAACCCGGCGCGAGGGTTTTGCGGAAAACTATCTTATCTTCGCCTTTTGCGTAAAACTCCCGAATACGCGCTTCTTCTTCATACCCGTTTTTGCGGTAGAAATCGCGCGTCCGCTCGAACTCGTCCAGACCGGAGGTTTCAACCAGGAGCACGCGCTCGCCGCGTTCTGCTAGGGTTTGTTCGATGTGCTGCATCAACGCCGCGCCTAATCCTTTTCCCTGATAGTCGGGACGCACCGCCAGTAAAAGCGCATTCCAGGTTCCTTGGGTCATCTGTTCGGGTAGGTGGTAAGCAACAGCGACGGCTTCACCATCGTCGTAGGTGAGCCAATATCCGCTCTCTGCATCTTTAGCAAAATACCCGGTCATCATGTCATCCAGCAGTTCTGACGGGAAAAGCCCAGTGCCGTCGATAATCTTTTTCAGCGCAGATACATCTTCGGGTATAACAGCTCGGATATTCGTGTTTATCGTCATATCAGTTTCTTTCGTTAAAGCATCGGTGTAGGTCGGCAACGGTGTTCACGAGGTCTGTACTCTAACCCTATTCAGTCATAGCGGATGCGCGGGTCGAGCAGCCCGTAGGAAACGTCGACCAAAAAACTCAGCAGCACGATGGCGCTGGCGTAGACGAGGACTTCACCCTGCAGCAGCGGAAAGTCCCGTGCCCCGATGGCGGTCAAGGCCAAGCGCCCCAAGCCCGGCAGCGCGAACACTTGCTCGATGACGATGGACCCGACGAGCAGGTTCGACAGGCTGATGCCGAAAATGGTGATGAGCGTGACGAGCGCGTTGCGCAGGCCGTGTTTCCAAACTACGTTGCGCGCGCGCAGACCCTTAGCCCTCGCGGTGCGGATGTAGTCCTGGTTTAAGACTTCCAACATCGCCGAGCGCGTCATCCGCGTCATCACCGCGGCCTGGCCCAAGCCGAGCGCGAGCACCGGCAGCGCGAGGCTGCGCAATGTGGCGACCGGGTCGCGCGCCCAGGGCGTGTAGCCGCCCGCGGGCAACAAGTTCCACTGCACGCTGAACAGCAAAATGAACATTAAGCCCAGCCAAAACGACGGCACCGCCGCCCCAAGTTGCGACAGCGTCACGACGAGCGGGTCCAGGACGCTTCCCCGCCGCAGCGCCGCGAAAATGCCCAGCGGCAGCGCGATAAGGCAGGCCAGCAGCGCGCTCAACAGCGCCAAAGGCAGCGACACCGCCAGCCGGTCGAGGATGAGGCTCGAGACCGGCTTCTGATAGTTCAGCGACTCGCCAAAGTCCCCTCGCACCACCCCACCGAGCCAACCCACAAAACGCAGCGGCGGCGCAACCTCGAGCCCGAGTTTCGTTCGCAACGCCGCCAAAGCCTGCGGGCTGGCGTTGACCCCGAGAATAACCTCAGCCGGGTCGCCGGGTACCGCGAGAAGCGCGACAAACACGAGCGTCGCGGCCAAGAAGATGCTGACGAGAGCGGTCAGAAAGCGTCGGACGAGGAAAGCGAACATCTAAGTGGGGAGTAGAGAAGGCAACAAGGGGTTGTAACCCCTTGTTTCACTCAGTACTTTCGACTCGGTCCTCGGTACTTTTTTGCCTCACTGCGCCCGGTAGACCTCGGTCATGTCGACGGCGGGCGTGGGCTGGTCGGTCCAGAAGCCGTACACGTCGCTCCGCGCCGCGATCAGGTAGGGCGGGCTGAACACCCACACGTTGACCGCGTCGTCGGCGATTGTTTTGGCAATTTCCCGGTACAGCTCAGTCTGCTGCGCTTCGTCGGGTGTCGCCTCGATTTCGCCTAAAAGCGTGCCTATTTCCGGGTTGTCGTAGTGGTAGTAGTAATCCGGGTTGCCGTACACGTTGATGTCGCGCGGCTCGGAGTGGCCGATGATGGTCATGTCGTAGTCGCCGCCCAGGAAAATCCGCTGCACCCACGTTCCCCACTCGACCACGCTGAGGTCGGTTTCGATGCCTATTTGCGCGAGCTGTTGCGCGATGACCTCGCCGGTCCGCCGCTCGATGTTGTAGGGCTCGGGCAGTTCGAACTTGATTTCGAAACCGTCCGGGTAACCCGCTTCGGCTAAAAGTTCTTTCGCCTTTTCGGGGTCATAGGGATAAGGATTGAGGTCGACGTAGTAACCTTCCACCGGGCTCATGTGCGTGCCGATAACCGTGCCGAGCCCGAAAAAAGCCCCGTCGACGATTTGCTGCTTGTCGATGGCGTAGGTGATGGCCTGCCGCACCAGCGGGTTATCCAGCGGCGGCCGCGTGTTGTTGAGCGCTAAAGTGATTTCGGTCGTCGCGCTGCCCTCGGTGCCCTTGAGACTGGGGTTGCCCTCAAGCTGCATAAACTGTTCGGGCGGCAACGCCACGCCTATCAGGTCGATGTCGCCGGACTGCAACGCGGCAAAGCGGGTGTTGGGGTCGGGGATGATTTCAAACGTCACAGCGTCCAGGTAAGGGACACCCTCGAGATAATAATCCGCAAACTTCTCCAGCCGCACCTCGCTCCCCTCGACGTAGTCCACGAACCGAAACGGCCCGGTGCCGACGGGCTGGCTGCGCTGCGTCTCTGCCTGGGCGGCGGGGTAGATGATGGAGTCGGGGCGGGCCAGGTCGTAAAGCAGAGTCCAGTCTGGTCGTGACAACTGAAAGGTGATGGTGTTGTCTTCGCCTGCGGTGACGCTCTCGATCGCCTCGTAATACTCGGAGTGGGTGTGGCCCGAGTCTGGGTCTTTAGCTCTTTCAAAGGCGGCAACGACGTCGTCCAGGGTCAAGTCGCTGCCATCGTGAAATTTGACCCCTTCGCGAATCTTGAAGGTGTAGGTCAAGCCGTCTTCAGAAATTTCCCACGACTCAGCTAGAGCGGGAACGATGGCCCCAGTTTGGTCGAACCTGACCAGGCCTTCAAACACGTTGTGGTAGGTCACGCGAGCGATTTCCTGCGAGGTCGAGACCGTCGGGTCCCAGCCCGGTGGGTCGGCGGTGATGGCGACGGCCATTTCGCCGCCGTAGACCGGTGCTGGGTCTTGAGTTGCGGTGTCTTGGGCCACGCCGAAACCGAGGCCGAGCGCGACGAGCGTAAAAACAGAAAAGAGCAAACCGCGTTTCATACGTTCCTCCTTTGTTGCCTTGTCTTAGCTTAGCGTGCTGAACCCTACCACACCTTCACGCGTCGTTGATGTCGTCACTCAAGTAAAAAACGATGGCAGCGGCGTAGAGCTTGGCGGCGTCCAACAAGTCTTCGACGCGCACGAACTCGTCGCGCCGGTGCGGGATGGTGCGGTCGCCGGGGCCGACGGTGACGATGGGCACACCTGCCCAAGCGCTCAAAAAGGTGCCGTCGGTCGCGCCGGGGACGCCGCCGTAGCGGGGCGGGCGCTCGAGCGCCAGTTCGTAACTCTTTTCCAGAGCCGTAACGAGTGGGTCATCATCGGACGTTTGTGTCCAGGGTCGGGACTCGAAACAGTCCACCTCGATCCTCAAGTTGGGGGTGTTTGTTTCCAAGTCTCGAGCAAAGCCCTCAAGTTCAGCCAGCAACACCTCGTGCTCCTGCCCCGGCACGGTGCGGACGTCGAGCGCGAGGTACGCCGTTTCCGGCATCACGTTGTGCTGCGCCTCGCCGACAGCGGGCGCGCGCACAATCGTCGGCGTGAACCAGGGCAAATCGAGGTGTTCGTGCTCGCCCAAGCGCCGCTGTTCGGCGGCCTCGAGCCCTTTCACCCGCTCGACAAAGCTGCTCAACGCTGCCACCGGATTCACCCCTGCGTAAGGCATCGCACCGTGCGCCATCACGCCGGTAAAGGTGACGGACACGCGCATGGCTCCTTTTTGGAACAGGCAAAGTTCGTTCTCTTCAGGTTCACAAATGATAGCGCCGTCGACTGCGTCGGCCCAGCCCTGCCGGATGAAGTGTTTGATGCCGAGCATCATCCCCTCTTCGTCCGCGACGATGCCGAAGCGAACCCGCCCCGGCAACTCGGGCGCGACCTGCTGAACCGCCCGCACGGCGGCCAGTGCGGCGGCAATCCCGCCTTTCATGTCGGCGCTGCCCCGGCCGTAGATTTTGCCGTCCACGAGTTTGCCGCCGAACGGTTTGTAGGTCCAACGTGCCGCGTCGCCCTCGGTGACGACGTCGGTGTGGCCCTCGAGCATCAATGTTTTATGTTGCGCTGGGTCGAAGCGGGTGCCCTGCCAGTCCGCGACGACGTTCGGCCGGCCGGGGGCGGCTTCTTCGAGGGTGGGCTCGAGGCCCAGTTCGCGCAACGCTGATGCGATAAAGTGTGCGGCTTCGGCTTCGGTGTTGCCCTTGGCCGGTTCGTAGACGCTCCGCACCCGCACGAAATCTTGCGCAAGCGTGACGAGGTAGCCCTCATTGACCGCTGCAACCGCCCGCTGTGCCAGCGCTTTTGTCGTCATAATTCAGTCGTCGTCACGGCTTAACGATCATCCCCGTCCCCGTGGAGCGCGCCGCGCCGCTGCCGGGAAAAGAGTTTTTCCAAGTTGGCGCTCGCGACCTCTTCCAGAGTCAAATCGAGTTCGGTGCAAAGTTGCGTGAGGTACCACAGCACGTCGCCGAGTTCGCTCTTGAGCGCCTGCCGGTCGTCTTCGGAGATAGCGCCTCCTTTGTCCCGAAAAAGTTTCTTGACCTTGCCCGCGAACTCGCCCGCCTCGTTGACCAGGCCGAGCGTGGGGTAGACAATCGGGTGGTCGGTATAGACGCGCCCTGCGGTTTTGCGGGACTCTGTTTGGTAAGTAGTGAAGTCGGTCATGGGGCTCCTAGCAAGGAATTATGTCCCGGTAAAAGGCTTGGGGTAAAAGCGTTCTGAGCTTGCCTCTACCACGCTTCGTGACCGGTGGAAGCTCCCGTATCTATTTCCGCGCGGGTCTTTTCCTCAGCAACACCCTCGAGTAGTTGCTCGAGCGAATCCTTGAAACGCTGCCCGTCTTTTTCGGCCAGCCAGTTACGAAGCTGTATGAAGTCTTCTGCCGACAAAGCCTCGATTTCAGATTTGATGTGGTCAACTTGTGCCATGTTGCGATTATAGGGTTTCAAAGCTATCTGGCTGCAAACAGCGTCAAAGGCTTCATCACGCCTGTCATAATAAATTTATTTGAGGCCTCACCGAAAACGCTAGGGTGTGTTGGTTGATGGAGCGACGAGGTCAGAAATAGCTGTGTTACAATCTAGCCTGACTAGATTGAGGTGAAGATGACCTGGCCTGTTCAAGATGCAAAACAAAAGTTCAGCGAGTTTGTGCGCAAGGCGATTCAAGAGGGTCCACAAACCGTGAGCCGCCACGGCGAGGAAGTCGCCGTGCTGGTGTCGGTGGAAACCTACCGGAAGCTGAGCGGCAGCGGCAAGGATTTCAAGACGTTTTTGCTTCACGGTCCCGACCTGAGTGAGCTTGACCTCGAGCGCTCCCCGGAGCTTGCGCGCACCGTCGAATTATGAGCTACCTACTCGACACCAATGTTCTTTCGGAACTGCGCAAATCCAAAGGGGATACCAGGGTCAAAACCTGGTTCGAAAAGGTAGAGGGCAACGACCTGTTCCTCAGTGTGTTGGTCGTCGGCGAAATCCGTCAAGGGATTGAGCGTTTGAAGCCGCGCGACCCCGAGCAGGCACAAGTTTACGAACTTTGGCTCACGACCCTGAAGCGCGATTACCGAGAGCGCGTCTTAACAGTCGGCCGTGACATAGCTGAAACCTGGGGTCGACTCAACGCCGTCCAAGCTTTACCAGTTATTGATGGGTTGTTGGCAGCTACGGCCCTGGTGCATGACCTCACCTTAGTAACGCGCAACGTGACCGATGTGGCGCGAACAGGTGTGAGCCTGCTCAATCCTTTTGGGTCGGGGGTTGAGTGAAAGCGGGTTCTATAGTCCCATTGTGTCAGGGTCGCTATAACCACTCTTACGTTGTAACTGGAGGTAATACCACAGCGCGTTGCACAGCCGTTGGTTAGAACTCGAATTTTATTTTGATGTAGTCAACTCGTGCCATGTTGCGATTGTGGGTGAGTTGAAAGAAATCTTGTGAACTTCAAAATCTATGATTTTTACCGCCTTTACGCTAATAAGTCGCCACGGTCTACATAAGCAAATACTTCAACCTCAGCATCTTCATTGCCAATGCCCACAATAAATTTTTTATCGGGGAACCTGCTGGTTAATTGCATCCGCCACATATCGGCAAGGGTCTTAGCGATAGAACGAACAACGTCCTGAGGGATTTCGTCATGGTCAGGGTCATTGGAGCAAAAATCGTGTAAATGCACGTGATTGTAAAGATATTCAATACTAGCTAGTGGTCTGTCCTCTCTTTTCGTTCGGTTGATAACATCGTCTAAGTTGTCAGGAACACTCACTGCTCGAAGAATCAAACCTTTCACCTCTATAAATTCGGGATGGAATAGCTCGAGGTACAAGACCATCTGGTCAAAGCTTGCATAAATGCTCTCGTACAACGTGAGAGATTCTTCCATAGACCGTGTGGCGGTGCTTTGAGCAACATACCACCGCTGAAACACGGGTAGTTTCTCGAGAAGTTTTAGCTTTCCTATACTTATCAAGTAACACCTCTTCCTCTCACAGCGGCGGCGTAAACCGCCCATCCACCGCCGTCCAACCACCGTCCACAAACAGCAGCGAGCCGGTCACGAACGAGGCGGCGTCGCTCGACAAGTAGACGACCGCGCCGACCATCTCGCTCGGTTGCGCCCAGCGGCCCAGGGCACCTTTGTTCGCGTAGGCGTCGTACCATTCCTGGTTCGCCTTAATTTGCTCGGTCAGCGGCGTTTCGACCACGCCGGGGGCTATGGCGTTAACGCGCACCTTTTGGGGTCCGAGTTCGGCGGCGAGGGCGCGGACCATTTGCAGCGTACCCGCCTTCGTCGCGGCGTAGACACCCTGGCCGGGCTCAACGGTTTGTGAACGGATGCTCGAGAACAGCACGATGCTCCCGCCGCCCTGCGCCGCCATGATTCGCCCCGCCGCCTGCATCGCCAAAAAGTTGCCCTTGAGGTTCAGCGTCACAACCTTGTCGAACTCTGCCAAAGTGGTGTCCAGCAGTTTCTTACGCACGTTGACCGAGGGTGTGCAAACCAATATGTCGAGCGCGCCGTCAATCTCACCAAAAGCTGTTTTGACGCTGCTTTCGTCGGTGAGGTCGATTGCTAAGGCTCGAGCCTGCCCACCCTCAGCCTCTATCTTTTGGACGGTTTCCTCGGCGGACTCAGGTTGCAAGTCAGCGCACACCACCTCGGCCCCGAAAGCGGCAAGTCCTTCGGCCGCCGCCGCGCCGATGCCCGAGCCCGCGCCGACGACGAGGGCTCGTTTGCCGGTCAAGTCGAACAGGTTCGCATAGGTCACGCGAACGTCTCTACGAGGGCTTCAAACTGCTGCGCCCGCTCCCGCGCGACGCTCAAACTCCCGCGCCAAAAGTCCACGCTTTCGATGTCGATGCCGAAGCGTCGCGCCAAAGTCGCGGCGTCGGCGAGACCGGTGCTCGAGAGCAGTGCGTCGTACCTCTCTCTAAACCCGTCCGGCTCAGCCTCATACACCTTGTACAGCCCGAGGCCGAACAGGTAGCCGAAGGTGTACGGGTAGTTGTAGAAGCTGCGCGCGTTGCTGTAGTAGTGTCCCTTGTGCGCCCACATGAGACTGTGCCGCTCACCTTCGTTCAAACCTTCGCCGTAGGTGCTCGCTTGAGCGTCCAGCATGATGCTTTTAAGTTCATCGATGGAAAGTTCGCGTTCGCGCCGTTTTTCGAACACGGTCTGCTCGAGGATGAAGCGCGAATGGATGTCCACGACGAGGCCGGTCGCGCCGAGCAAGTCTTGGCCCAGGATGCTCAAGCGTTCCTCGTCGCTCGCTTCGGCCAACATCGCATTGACGACGATGGTTTCACAAAAGATGCTGGCGGTCTCGGCCAGGGTCATCGGCGTGTTGCGTTGCAAAGCGCTGCGCCCGGCGCGGTACATCTGCTCGTTGTGGTAGGCGTGCCCGAGTTCGTGGGCTATCGTAAACACGTCGTCCAGCGTCCCGCCGAAGTTCAGCAGCACCCGCGACTCTTCGCGCCCCGGTACGCCCATGCAAAACGCGCCGCCGCGCTTGCCTTTACGCGGTGGCACGTCGCACCAGTTCTCGGCGAAGGCTCGCTCGGCGAAGACGGCCAAGTCTTCCGAATACTTTTTGAACGTATCCACGACAAAAGTTTTCGCTTCATCCCAGCTGAAGGCTCGAGTCTCGCCCACACCGACCGGCGCGCTCAGGTCGTACCAGGCGAGCGCGTCTTTGCCCAAAAACTTCGCCTTGGCTTTGAGGTAACGCCGGAAGTCGGGGAAAGCTTCGCGGCAGGCCGTCTGCATCGCCTCCAGACTCGCTAAGGTGATGTTGTTGTCGAACACCGCCGCCGCCAGCGGCGAGTCCCAGCCGCGCGCCGCGCTCAACTCGCCGACCTCGCCCTTGACGCTGTTGAGCGCCGCGGCGTAGCTCACTTCGTTTTGGGTCAAAAGTTCTATTTCCGCTTCGTAGGCTGCCTTGCGCACCGCCGGGTCGGCGTCGTGCTGCAAGTTGACGAGTTCGGACAAGGTGTAGGCTTTTTCCTCGCGGCCGGGCAGTGTGGCGATAACGCTCGAGCGGCTCGTCAACTCGCCGTGCAGCTTGCCCCAGGCCCCGCCGCCGGTCGCGCCTAAAACGCTCACCACCACCTCGGTTTTGTCATCCAACAGGTGTGTGGCGTCGATGGCGGCGCGCTCGAGCAAGTAAGAAAGGTTTGCAGCTTTTTCCGATTGTGCTTTAAGCGCTTCAGCGTCCAAACTCCCGAGCCAGGCGGTCAAGCGCTTGCTCAGCGTGCTGAGGGTGCTGAACTGCGGCTGCAAGCTCGACAGCTCGCCCTGCGCCGCGTCGTCGAAGGCGTTCGTGCTGGTAAACCCGGCGAGATAAGCGCGCAGGTCGCTCAGGTTCGTCACGAGGGCGTTGAACCGCTCGACCAGCGCCTCGAACGTCGTCACGGTTTCCGTCGAAACCTCCGCCGCGGTTTGTGTCCCGATTTTATGCTCGTCCATAAAGGTCTCGAGCGCCTTCAAGTCGTCTTTGGCTCGAGCCTTGGCCTCTTCATAGTCTGCCGAATCCAAACTTGGAAAGATGCTCGAGAGTTGCCAGTGGGGTAGGTCGAGGGTGGTGTCCATAGATGTCTCCTGTCTCGAGGCCAGTGTACCAAGACGCAGATGGGAGACGGAAAAATACTTCGGTTCCGCGGTGGTAAATAAGGGCTCGAGCCGGTGCTATCATGACTGACGTGCCTGACTATTCGCTCGACCGGGTGGGTGTTCTCTTGTCCTTGCAGAGAGCGCTGGTCGGTCAAGTGCCTCCGACCCTCCGGGGTGTGCTGGTCGCATTGACGGTCGATGTTGAAGCTCGGATGATTTGTTATTTTGACGGCGTTATTGCAGAGGATGACGAAGAGGACGTGCAGTGCGCTTATACAGAAGTGCTCGCGGACTTTCCAGACTACGACATCCATTTGGAAATTCACCGACTCGATACCCCCATTCCTTTGCCGAAAATACCAGAAGGTGCAGGGCACTGGGTTTATATGAGAAGTGGCGAGTTTCAACTTCATCGGTCGAAGTAAATGAGTAGAGAACCGATGGACTACTTCATCCTAGACTCACTGGCGGATGACTTAGAGGACATCGAGCATATTTTGAATATACTAAACAGCCCAAGCGAAATCGGTTGGCGCGATCAGCACCCTGAGCCGTTCACTCACAACGAAATCATCCCAAGCCTGCTTCGTGGTATTACGGAAGAAAACATAGAAGCAACTGTTTACTCGGAAAAGGAGCGGGCGCTCGTTGATGCAGGAAAGGGTGTTGTGCCAGACATACCCATAGACGAAGTTTGGTTTCGTCTCACAAAAAGAGGAAGGAATGTGCTGAATGCCTGGGAACCTCCTCCACTCCCATAACGAATTGACTCATTTTCAGGCCTCGACATTTTGTGAGGGAGCCGTGCAAAGCGTAAGCATTGAGCAACTGATTGAGGAAATAAAAAACCTGCCTTCTAAGCCTAAAGGTGTGGCTTTACAGCTTCAATCCACAGTTGCAACGGCTATACCGTGGGACAAGAGCTATCTCGAGGACACGTTGCAGTGCTCAATTCCTGATGAACTTGTTCGGCTTTGGCAAGTAAGCTCGAGCCTGCGAATTTTTGTAGACCTCGGCGAGTACGGTCAGGTCGGTCTCGTAACCTATCCGCCCGACCAAACGATCGTTGAACGCAACCACTATTTCAAATCGCTCTACAAAGAAGATTTCCGGCCAGGCGACCTTATTTTGGGCGAATTTTTCTACGAATCCGATTTGCTCGTCATCAGGTGTGACCCCGACGACGAAAATTATGGACATATTTTGATGGCCTTACCCATCGACTCACGTGAAGACTGGCCCCTTGTAGGAAGCTCGCTGGCAAGCTTCTTGCGGCATTACCTCGACGAATGCGGCAGAGAGTTTTGGCCTAGATGACCGAGACGACGCTGGCCTGTTGACCCGAAGTTACCTCTTACAACTCCTCCGCCCCCGCCGGCGGCCAACTCCCCCCGAGTTTCAGCCACGCCTCGACCATGTCGGTCGGCACCTGCGCGGTAAAGGTGATGGCCTGGTTGTCGCGCGGGTGGGGCAGGGTGAGGCGGTAGGCGTGGAGGGCTTGCCGGGCAATCGCTTCGGAAGAGCGCCCGTAGGTTTCGTCGCCCAAAACGCTCGCGCCTAAGTGCGCCAGGTGAACCCGAATCTGGTGCGTGCGCCCGCTGTGCGGCTTGGCCTTGACGAGCACATAGCCCGGAATCCGCGCCAGCACCCGAAAGTAGGTGTTGGCGCTGCGCGGTTGCGTGCCGCCGATGGTCATCTTCTGCCGGTTGACCGGGTGCCGCCCGATGGACGCGTCGAGTTGCACGTCGTCGTCTATATCGCCGACGGCGATGGCGACGTACTCTTTTTCGGTGAGCCGCTTTTTGAACGAGGCGGACAAATGGCGGTGCGCGGTATCGTTTTTGGCAATCACCATCACGCCGGAGGTGTCTTTGTCCAGGCGGTGGACGATGCCGGGGCGGTAGTCGTCCTCTTTGGGGTCGAAGTGGCTGTCTTTGGACAGCTCGAGCCGCCCCAACAGCGCGTTCACGACCGTGCCGCTGCGGACCGTCGCGGTCGGGTGGGCGATTAAGTTGGGCGGTTTGTTGATGGCCGCCAGGTCCTGGTCCTGGTAAATGATGTCTAAGGGGATGTCCTCGGCCTCGACCATGCTAGGGCGGGGCGGGGGTACCATCACGGTGACGGTTTCGCTGCCCTTGAGTTTAAGAGACGGCTTGCCGACGGGTCGCCCGTCGATTTGGACAAAGCCCTCGTCGACGAGTTCTTTGGCTTGAGTCCTCGAGAGGTCGAGGGCTTGTGCCATTGCCACGTCGAGGCGTTCCCCGGCGGGCGCGTCGAAACTTCTAAAATCCACGGGTTTAAGTGTACCGCCTCGGCCTGGATGCGGGCGTTTTCGGGAGGGGCGTCCGGCCACGAGAACGGTTGTGTACAGGATGGGGGACGTTTTCGTTCTGAGGCGCGCTTTTCAGCTAAACCTCAGAGATAGATTAGTTCGGCCGTCACCTTGTGGCCGTCTATGGTGAGCCGCGCCAGCGAGACCGGCAGGCGAAAGCGTTTGCGGCCCGCGCTGCCGGGGTTGAGGTAAAGAACGTCCGCCCGCGTCTCGATACCGGGCCGGTGCGAATGTCCGCTGACGACGGCTTGGTAGTCTCGAGTATTCGCCTCAAAACCCAAGTGTCCGTGATAGACGAGCACGCTGACACCTTCGACTTCAAGCTCGGCCGTCAGGGGCAAAGCGTGAGCCCAAGCGCCCGTGTCGACGTTGCCACGCGCCGCCGTAACGGGCGCGAGGCCGCGCAGCACCGGGAGAACGTCTGCGCTGCCCACGTCGCCCGCATGGACGATAAAGTCCGAACCACGCAAAGCCTCGACCGCCTCCGGCCGCAACAGCCCGTGCGTGTCCGAAATGACGCCGACCCTGGTCATGTCGAACAAATTCTACCGCGCCGCGAAAGCGTAAACCGCCTCGGGTCGTGGCCTCAGCGGTCGGTCAGTTGTTCGGGCCAGCCGCTGAAAACGCCGCCCGAGGGGACGATAACGGCGCTGTAGCTCACGCGCATCGGGTAGTAGTCGCTGAAGCTCAGTGAGGGGCTGCTTTCTGAAAGGTAACCGCTCGAGACCGGGTTGCCGTAACTGTCGCGCAGGACCAGCAGGATGCTCGCAAGCCCCTTGCTCCAGTCGATTTTTCGGTAGTTCGAGAGCGTTTTCAGCGGTTGCTCCGCCTCGAAGGTGCCGCGCCCTTCGAAGGTGAGGTCGGCCGAATCGCTGCACGCGGGCGCGACCGTGATGTCGTCGGCAGGCACCAAGCAAACCTGGTACTGCACGACCGCGTCGCTCGGTTTGCTAAAGACTTCCAAACGCTGGTACAGCGTACCCTCGGCGTAGTCGAGCGGGTCGTAAAAGTCGAAAGTGAGGGTCGGCTGCTCGAAAAAGGAGAAGGCGGCTTCCTGGTTGCCGGCCTCGCCGTAGTGCGTGAAAGTGACGCCGAGCAGGGTCAGGAGGGCACCGTCCGGCTCGGTGTTCCCGTTCTGTTCGGCGTTTTTCGTCGGGTCCGCCGCAGGGCTCGTCCCGGACAGGACGTCGGCGGCTTGGGCGGTGTCCGGGGTCGCCCCCGTCGGTGAGGTATTTGGCGCGGTTACTTCGGCTCCCTGACTTAGCGGGCTCGAGACGCTCGGGCTCTCCACTTGAGCGTTCGTCTCGACGGGCTCTGCACTTGCCTCGGGTTCGTCCTGCGCCGCGCCCTGAACCTGGGCTGGTTGGTCTCGGGTCATTTGCGCGAGGGTGTTCGCCTGTTGCCGGTAACTCGCCTCGGCAGGCACCAGGTCCGCGGCCCGTTCGAACGCTTGCAGGGCGGCCTCAGGGTTGCCCAACGCGCGCTCGGCCCGGCCCAACTGCGCCCAGGCGTCTGCAAAGCGGCCGTTGGCAAGCGTCGCGGCGGTGAACGCGTCTTTGGCCGCGGCAAATCGGTTTTGCTCGAGCAGCCGCACGCCGTCTTGGTAGTGGGTGACCGCCTGCACGCCGAAGCGCACCTGGATTTGGGCCAGCGCAAGCTCGTCCCGAACCTGCGCGTCGTCCGGAGCGAGCGCAAGGGCGCGCTGCAGGTAGGTCACGGCGGCGTCCGGGCGGGCAAGCGTCAGGCTGAGCGTTCCGGCCCGCTGCACGGCGTCCAGGTAGTCGGGGTTCAAGCGGGCGGCTTGCGCAAAGGCGTCGAGCGCTTTTTCCGGCTCGCCCTGGTTGTAAGCGGTGAGCCCCCGGTAAAAAGCGTTGCCGGCCTCGACGCCGTACGCTATCTGGTCGCGGGTGCGCTGCAAGTAAACGGCGTACAGCGGGTTGTCCGGCTGGCGCTCGCTTGTTCGTTGCCAGTAGGGCAGCGCCGCTCGCGGCTTGCCCAACTCGAAGTTGATAAGCGCGAGCCAGGCGAGGGTCGAGTCGTCGTCGGCGAGTTCGGCAGCCTTTTGGTAGTCGGCCAGCGCCGCCGTCAGGTCCCCTTGCGTGTAGCGGCTGTACCCGAGTGCCGCGCTCATCTGTGCGTACTTGCTACGCGCGTCGTCGTCTAAGTCACCGCCCAAGCGTTCGTAGGTTTCCCAAGCGTCGTAGGCGCGTTTGAACCAGCCCAAACTCGTGTAGACCTGGGCCAAAAAGCGCTGCGGCTCGGGCTCGCCCGGCGCCAAGCGCTCGGCCTCCTCGCCGTGGGCGAGCGCCGCCGCCCAGAACGGCTGGTCGGGGTTGGGCGTTTGGTACGTGTTCAGCGCCTGCGCCGCCGCCGTTTTGCCTTGGCGCAGGGCTTCTTGGGCTTCGGGGGACGGCTGGGCGTGCGCTAAGAACACGAACGAGAACAGCAAACAAGCGGTTCGTAAGGTGAGTTTCACGTTTCAGCCTCCCAACTGAAAAACGCGGACGTGGTTTACCGGGTAGTTGCGCCAACCTCGCTGCAGGCGACGATGGTGTCCATTTGGCCGCTCGAGAGGTGAAGGTTCAGGTAGTGGTCGCCGTCCACAATCACGTCGTAGGGCGCGGTCATGGTGGTGACGCTGAGGCCGGAACCGCCCGGAACGTTGCTCAAGGGAACGACGATGTCGCCGCCGCTACCGCAGTCGCCCGCGTGAAAGTGCGCCGGATGGTCACCGCCCGCTTCGGTGCCCGTAACGAGAATCGTCGCTACGGCGTTGTCGAAACCGTAGTCGGCGACGAGCACCGAACCGCTCACGCCGCTGCCGTCGACCGCTTGAACAAGAAAACGGGCGTGGCGCAACGCCGCCGTTTGGTACACCTGCGCCACGTCGGAAACCAAGCTCACCGCCGCGCCGACGCGGGGCGCGGCGGCCGGAGCTGCGGCCAGGACGACGCCGGGGGGCTCTAAAACGCTGTCGATAACGTGGATGACCCCGTTGGACGCCTGCACGTTTTCGCTTGCCCCCACGTCGAACTTGACGACCTTGGACTCGTTGACGAGGAGGTTGCCCGCCTCGACGCGGACGCTCAAACTACTGCCTTCCAAGGTCGGCGCGCTGGTCGCTTGCACCGCGTCCCGCGCCATGACGAGGGTGGGCACCACGTGGTAAGCCAGAATGCGCTGCAACGCCGCCGGGTCGCTCAACAGCTGCTGCAACTCCGCCTGGGGCAGTTGCAAAAAAGCGGCGTTGGTCGGGGCGAACAGGGTAAAAGGCCCCTCGCCCTGCAAGGTCTCGGTCAGTCCGGCGGCGTCGAGCGCGGCCACGAGGGTGCTCAAGCCGGGGTCGTTTTCGGCGACCTCGAGAATCGTTCGGGCCGAAGCCAGCGGCGCGCCGAAAAGCAGCGCGTAAAAAGCGAAACGGACGAGGTGACGCATGTTTGACCTCCCTGGTAAAACGCGTACGGTGAACTGGACGTTGTTGGTGGACGTTGTTGGTGGATGCTGTCTGAGTGGTAGACGTTATCTGAGGGGTGGACGTCAGCTGAGAGGGGCGTTGTCGAGCGGCGAACGCCCCAAACTAACAGCCGTTCCGGCCGACCCGTGTGCAAGAATCACACCCGGGCGGCGCACGGCGGCTCGCGAACAAGCCCAAAGACGTTTTTTCATGTTTGTGCTGCGAGCATTCGACCAGCTCCCCCGGCTGTCGGCTTGCGGTTCTTGTAGGTTTATTTTGACAACTTTTCCGCTCAAAAATAGAGCGGGCCTTCACAAAAGGCTTACACCGTTCGCCCCAAAACTGGATGTGGAACGAACATCTTTTCAGCGCGACAGGTAATAGTGCCAGAAAAGCCGCGCCGCGACCGCCCGGTAGGGTCGCCATGCTACGGCGACGGCGCTCAGTTCTTCGGCACGAGGCCGGTTTGCCAAACCCTTGACCTCTTTGACGGCGACGGCGAGTGCCAGGTCGCCCTGCGGCCACACGTCCGGGCGGCCCAGCGCCATCAGCAAGTAGATGTCGGCGGTCCAGTTGCCGATGCCTACCAGCTTGGTGAGGTCGCGCCGCACCGCGTCGTCACTCAAGGTCTCGAGCCCCGCCAAGTCCAGGGTTCTTGTGCTTACAGCCTCCGCGAGGACTCGGCCGTAGCGCGTTTTTTGGCGGCTGAAACCGACCCGTTTCAAGCTGGCGTCGTCCAACGCCAAAAAGGTTTCGGGCGTGAGCGGTTGGGCAACCTCGCACAGCCGCTCGAACGCCGCCCGCGCCGAGACGAGTGAAACTTGCTGTTCCAAGATAATGTGCAGCAGCGTGCCGAAGCCGGGTTCGCGCCGCCACAGGGGCGGGTAGCCGTGGGTTGCCAGGATGGCGGCGAGGTCGGCGTCTTGCTCGGCGAGGCGGTCAACAAGCGACCTGAGGTCTCGCTCGTCGTTGAGGGTCGCAGTCGTCACGCGCTTACCACAGTACTACGGCCATCCCTTAGGCTGCGTCGGCGCAGGACGAGGGCGTCGAGTTTAAAACTCGCCTTGCCGGTCGTCTTCCGCTTGTAGAGCGTAGAGTAGCTTTTCAACGGACACCGACTCCACCTCTGCTTCCGGCCTGTGCTGAACCACTTTTCCTAACCGCCCGCGTTAAAAAAGACGTTACAAAGGGTCGCCGCAAACAAAGCCGGTTCGTACACGTCACCCGCTCGTCTGGACTCACCCCGCGGGTTTAGCAGGTCGCACGAGCGGCGCCGAGTCGGGTTCCCGGTTCAAGCGTTCGGACCTCTCAACTTTTGCGCTCACAGCTTGAACACGCCATTTTCCTGAAACAGCTCGCCGTCCAAATAAATAGCCCCGCCGCGCCGCAGGTCGCAAATCATGTCCCAGTGAATTGCCGAGGTGTTGGTGCCGCCCGACTCTTTGTAAGACTGCCCGAGAGCTAAGTGAACGGTGCCGCCGATTTTTTCGTCGTACAGGATTTGCTTCGTTGGGGTTTGAATGTTCGTGTTCGTGCCGATGCCGAGTTCGCCCAAAAAGCGTGCGCCTTCGTCGGTGTTGATTTGGGCTTGCAAAAGGTCATCGCCCTTGTCGGCCCTCGCCTCGACCACCCGGCCGTCTCTAAACGTCAGGCGAATATTCTCGACCTCCACGCCGCCGACCGCGCTGGGGATGCCGAACAGAACCGTGCCGTCGGCGCTTGTCTCGAGCGGCCCCGTGAACACCTCACCCGAAGGCATGTTGCGGTGCCCGTCGCTGTTGAGCCAGGTGCGCCCCGCGACGTTCAAGGTGAGGTCGGTGCCCTCGGCGGTAATGCGCACCACTTCGGCGCGTTGCAAGCGTTCGATAAGTCGCGCCTGAAAGTCGTGGATTTTGCGCCACTCGGCGACCGGGTCGGTATCAAACAAAAACATCGACCCGTAAACGAATTGCTCGTAGTCACTCAAGCTCATCCCGGCGTCTTGGGCCAGCGCGGCGGTAGGGAAGAGGCTGCCGACCCAACGGGTGTGCTCGACGCGGGTGTTCTGGACGGGCCGGTTTTTCTTGAGCAGCGCGGCGTACTTCGTCTTGTCGGCGGTTTGCAGCGCCTTCGTGTTCTGCGGCGCGCGTACGCGGATAAAGGCGTGCATCTGCTTCATCTCGCCCAGGTCTACGCTCGGCTCGGCCTCGAAGTAAGCGTCCGGCGCCAACTCCAGTGTGTCCTCGGTCAGTTCGGGGTAGCTGAGGCGCAAGAAAGGGTAGCCGCCAACCTGCAAAACCTTGCGGTACAGGGCTCGAGCCAATTCCTGAGCGGGCGTGTCGAGCGCCAGCAGGACGTTTTCGCCGGGCTGTAAGGAAACGCAGTAGTCGACGAGCAGGTCGGCCCATTTCTCGAGCAGCGGATGAATCATGCCGAAAAGCCTAACACGCGCGGCGTTCGGCCCGGTTCGGCCGAACGAAACTGCCCGGCGGCTCGAGCGAACCCGAGCACGTCAGAAGGGTTGAAGGCCGCCCCGCGCCGGATTTCCCTGAGACGCGCGTCTAACACCACGCGCGTCTAACACCAAAAGCGACTTACCGACCTCATGACGTCAACAAACCTGCACGGAGCGTACTGTCTTAGACATCAGACTGCGACGTGACAAGTTCGTCGAGGTTATGTCTTTTGCGCTCCGGAGTCGGTGGGGGTAGCATTAGCTTGTCCTTGTGTGGTATCTTCTGCTTTGTACCGGCCGCGCGCGCGTAAGTGGTGTCTGCCGGTGACCCTTTGTCGGGTTTTGTGAAAGCGGGGCTGTGGCGCAGTTGGGAGCGCGTCTGAATGGCATTCAGAAGGTCAGGGGTTCGAATCCCCTCAGCTCCACCAAAGAAAGCGTGTAGCACAAGGAAACTCCCGGTGATGGTGGCCGGGGGTTCCGCTGCGTTTTTAAGCTGCGACGAGCACGGCCAACGACTGAGCGATGCGCTGAAGTGCTTGCGGCTCGAGCACGCCCGTCCTACTTATGAACCGCTCGACAGAAACCGAGCGTGTCTGCAAAGCATCGGCGGCACTGCTTTTGGAAAGCCCGTTCTTGGCTGTTGGGTCGACCCTGACGAGCCACAGCTTGCCGCTGTAGCGCTCGGACCAGCCGGTAAAAGGCACGATGAGTTTGATAGGCAGCACGCCCAAGGTGTCGGCGCTGACGACGACCACCGGGCGGGTCTTTTGCAGTTCCGCTCCAAGTGTGGGGTTCAGGCTGACCAGCCAGATTTCGCCGCGTTTGGGGCGCATGGTCTCCGCCCGCTTGGAGCGCATGGCGTCCGCCTGCTTAGGCATAGTCGACAACGTCGTCATCCACAAACTCTTCGGTGAAACTCACCAGCTCACCGCCCGGTTGGTAGAGGTCGGCCAGCTCCGCCGCATGGCGTTTCAACAGTTCGTCACGCTCACTCTTGGGAAGCTCGAGCGGGTCGACTTGTTCCTTGGGCTGCAAGGTCAGCTCGAGCCCAAGCTCGTCGAGCAGTTCTTGCCACTTGTCGGGTACGCCGCCGCGCTTGCCGGTCAGCATCAGTGAGATGTACTGACGCTCGACACCCAAACGCTCAGCCATTTCGCTCTGCGTCAGGCCGCGCTTTCGAATAGCCTCTTTGACTCGTGTTCTTACAGTTCTGTTCATGCCTTGCAGTGTATATCACTTTACTTGCGTTTGTCAACTTAAGCGCTTGACACGTTTATCACTATGATGTACAACTAAGTATCAAAAAAGGCGACTAATCCCGGAAAGAAGAACCGCCTCTTCTGAAAACTTAACCCCTGAAGGAAAGGTTCAAAGTGATGGCATTCAGAAGGTCAGGGGTTCGAATCCCCTCAGCTCCACCAAAAAAACCACAAGGAGATGTGCGCGTGGTGGAGCACTGCTCCACCCAAAACGGCGGACGAGCCGGAGCGGGGGTGCGTCAGCGCAGGAAGAAACCTGTCCCGACGGGGTCATCCGGCTCGAGCACAAAGTGGTTGAAACCTGTGATATAGGCCCGCCCGCTCACTTCAGGCACGACCGCGTCGTAGTCACCGACCTTCGTCTCTTCTAACACCTTACCCGTAAAAACTGTGCCGATGACGCTCTCGTTGACCAGCGTTTCGTTCAGGCCCAGCTTTCCCCGCGCGTAGAGCTGCGCGACGCGGCCCGCGGTGCCGGTGCCGGTCGGCGAGCGGTCCACCTCGCGGTCGGCGAAGACGCAGACATTCGCTTGGTGCGAGCCTTCATGCCGCGGCGCACCGTCAATGATGGTGCCGTAAAGTTGATTGAGTTCGGGGATGAGCGGGTGCTGAATCTCAAACTCGGCCGACACCGCCCGTTTGACCTCATCGCCAAGGTCGATAAGGGCGCGGTAGTTTGCGGGTGTGACCTCGAGCCCCGCCTGCTCCCCGTTCAAATACGCATAAAACGCGCCCCCAAAAGCGATGTCCACCGTGACACGACCAAAAGACGGCGTCGTGACCGGCAAGTCCCGCAAGTACAAAAAAGAGGGCACGTTCCTAAACCGCACCGCGCCGACCCGCGTGCCGTCCCACGCGGCGAACGCCTCGATAAACCCGGCCGGCGCGTCGATGCCGACGCGCGTTTCGGGCGTCGTGGTTTTAACCAACCCTTGCGCTACCGCCACCGTCGCGAGCGCGATAATGCCGTGCCCGCACATGTCGCTGTAACCCTCGTTGTGCATAAAAATCACGCCCATGTCGGCCTGGGGCGTAACCGGCTCGGTGAGGTAAGCGCCGTACATGTCCGCGTGGCCGCGCGGCTCGAGCATCAGCGTTCGGCGCACGTCGTCCATGTTTTCCTTGACCCAACGGCGTTTCTCAAGAATCGTCGCCCCCGGAATCCGCGGAACCCCCGCCGTGACGATGCGCAGCGGCTCGCCTGCGGTGTGGGCGTCTATGGTCGTGTAGCTGCGGCTGAAGTTCATACGCGAGTTTACCGCTCGAGGCTCGTGGGGCGTACGCTGTCTTTATGACAAACCTCCGTTATCCTATCGGCCTGTTCGAGCACGACGGCTCCGTGACCGAGCAAGACCTCGAGCGCTGGCTAGGTCAGCTCGAAACGCTGCCCGAGCAGTTGCGCGCCGCCGTCACCGGGCTGACCGACGCGCAACTCGAGACGCCCTACCGTCCCGGCGGCTGGATGCTCCGGCAGGTCGTCCACCACGTGCCCGACAGCCACCTCAACAGCTACCTCCGCTTCAAGTGGGCGCTGACTGAGGACGAGCCCACTATCAAACCCTACGACGAAGCGCGCTGGGCGGAGCTTGTGGACTACCGAACCGTGCCGGTCGAGACGAGTTTGGACTTCCTGGCGCTTCTCCACGCGAAGTGGGTCGCGCTGCTCCGCGCCTTGCCCCGTGAGGCGTTGGCGCGGCGCTTTGTACATCCGGTGTCGGGGCCGACCGAGTTAGCCCGGAGTGTCGGGCTTTACGCCTGGCACGGGCGGCATCACCTGGCGCATATTACGAACACGGTTCAGCGGGAGGGATAAGTATTTTTAAGCCCGGCACTACTCGTACCAGTTGACGACTTTCAACCCCGCCACGCGCCCGAAATGTCCCACGTTCCGGCTCACCACCACAGCGTTCGCAACCAAGGCCGTGCCCGCAATCAAGGTGTCGAGCCGTCCGATGGGCGTGCCCTGCTGCTCGAGCTTTACCGTCAACTCCGCCGCCGCTTCAGCAGCTCGGGTACTCAAAGGTAAGTGGTTGAAAGTGTTTAAAAAATCTTTTACTTGAAGGGTGCGGCGTTCGCCGAAGCCGGCGAGTTTCGCGCCGCGCCACAACTCGAACACGGTGACGGTCGAGATAAACACGAGCGGTCTGGGAGTTGCCTTGAGCCGCTCGCCAACCCTACCCTCACCGCGCAAATAGTAGCTGACGGTGTCGGTGTCCAGGACATAACTCACGCTCGACGGGTCATGCTAAGGATTCGCGCTCCGGGTCGGCAGCCAAAGGGGGAAGCTCCTCGCGGGTGGGAAAGTCGGGCCAGGCTCCGGCCAAACCCGTCACTGCCTCGGGCCAGGCCGTTGCAAGTTCGCGCTCGAGCAACCGGGTTACAAATGAGGAAAGCGAAGCGTCTTCTCGCTCTGCCCGAAGTTTGAGTTGCTCCAACAGTGTGTCGGGTAGATAGAGGGAGAGTTGAGGCATAGATACTCCTTTAGGCAAGTATACCACCTACTTGTACGAGGCGAGCCCAGCTCATTTCTTTGCTCGAGGCTCAACTGTCCACGTTCGTTTCATAAGACTGACTCATAAATCCTCGAGCCCAGCCACACTGTCTTACAAACTCGTGTTACGATGAGGGCCAAGTCAAAAAGACGCGCCGGGCCTCGAGTTCGGTGTTATTCAAAGGGAGGTATGTGTGGCACTAACACGTAAAATGTTCGTTTTGATAACGGTATTGGCCCTCAGTTTCAGCCTGGCGCAGACGATTAAGATTGGCGCGGTAGCTTCGGCGACCGGCGGCGCGGCAGCCCTCGGCGAGCCCGAGGCGAACACCTTCAGGCTCTTGCAAGACCAGCTCAACGCCGCCGGTGGCATCGCCGGGCACGACGTCGAAATCATCTTTTTGGACGACGCCACCGACACCCAGCAGGCCGTGACGAACGTCAACCGCTTGATCTCTGAAGACGGCGTTCACGCGGTGATTTGCTGCACCATCACCGCGAACTCACTCGCCATTATCGACACCGTCCAGCAAGCCGAGGTGCCGACCGTGTCGATGGCGGCGTCGGCCGCAATTATCGAACCCGTGGCCGAGCGGTACTGGGTGTTCAAAACGCCGCAGACGGATAGACTGATGATTACCGGCATCGTCGAAGACATGGGGGCTCGAGGGCTCGAGACCGTCGCTTTTATGGGCCTGGACGACGCCTTTGGCGAGGGCGGTTTGACCGAACTGCAAGCGCTCTTAGAGAACAACGACGTTGAACTCGTCACGACCGAGCGCTACGGCCGCAACGACACCAACGTCACGCCGCAGGCGCTGAAAGTGGTCTCGAGCCAACCCGACGCGGTGCTCATCTGGGGCGTCGTGCGCGACTCGGCGCTGGCGGTGCAAGCCTTGAAAGACCGCAACTACCAGGGCCAGATTTATGTCAGCCACGGCGTCGGCAACCCGAGCTTTCTGGAACTCGCCGGCGACGCCGCCAACGGCGTGCGCTTGCCCATCGGCCCGATGATTGTCGCCGACGAGCTTGCCGACGACGACCCCATCAAGCCCGTCGCCACTCAATATGTTGCAGATTATGACGCGATGTTCGGCCCGGGCACGGCCAGCACCTTTGGCGGACACGCCTGGGACGCGGTGCAACTCTTAAAACTCGCCATCGAAAAAGTAGCGGCGGACGGCGTGGACTTGAACGACCTCGAGGCGAGCCGCGTGGCGATTCGGGACGCGCTCGAGGCGGTCGGCCCTTACACGGGCGTCGGCGGCGTGTTCCAGTACAGCGCCGAGGACCACCTGGGCCTGGACGACCGCGCCCTCGTCCTCGTCGAAATTGCCGACAACACCTGGACGCTGGCGAAGTAAGCAGCTAAAGGGTTTGGGGCGTGCAAGCGCCCCTCTTTTATCAAACAGTTCCACCTATTGGGACAGTTCAGCGACCTTACCAGCAGGCCCCACCGGCTAGACGGGCCGCCTCCCCGTAAAAAGGGAGGCAAAGTCAAACCCCATTTGTTCAAACATATTTTGGAAGTGCCAGCGTGTTCGACCCCGCCATCGTCCTCACCCTGCTGTTCGACGGCCTCACCAACGGGGCCATCTACGCGGTCATGGCGCTCGGCATCGTCGTGCTTTATTCGGTCACCAACGTCATCAACGTGGCGCAGGGCGAGTTCGTGATGCTCTCGGCCTTGAGCGTGGCGAGTCTGCGTTCCGGCGCGGTGCCGGGCACGCTCTACATCGTGGTGGCGGGGCTGCTGGCGTGGAGCGTGTTCAACGCGTTCGGGGTATGGCGAGAACGCAGCGGGCGAGCCGTGCTCGGCGTCGTGTGGCCGCTTCTGGCGGCGGCGGCGCTGTTCGTTTTGGTGCCGTTGCTGGTACGAACGAGCCTCGGCTACCCGCTCCAAATTCTCGTCGCGGTCGCCCTCACGACGCTGCTGGGGCCGATTTGCTACCGGATTATCGTCCAGCCGCTACCGCGGGCGTCGGTGCTGGTGTTTCTGATTCTGGCAATCGGCCTGCACCTGGTTTTGACCGGTTTGGGGCTCGCTTTTTGGGGGCCGCAGCCTTATAGCATTCCGGCGTTTCAGCGCGGCGGGACGAGCGTCGGGCCGGCGTTCGTGAGCTACCAGGCGCTGTGGCTGCTCGCGGCGACCGCGCTGCTGATGGTGCTGTTGGCGCTGTTTTTCAACCGGACGATGTACGGTAAAGCGCTGCGGGCGGCGGCGGTGAACCGGCTCGGCGCGCGGCTCTCGGGCATCAGCGTGGTGCGGGCGGGCAGCGTGAGCTTTACCCTCTCGGTGTTTTTGAGCGCGGTGGCGGGCGTGCTCATCACGCCGATAACGAAGATGGTCTACGACTTCGGTTTTTTGCTCGGGTTGAAGGGCTTCGTCGGCGCGATTATCGGCGGACTCGTCAACCCGGTGGTGGCGGCGCTGGGCGCGCTGCTCGTGGGCGTGGCCGAGCAGTTCAGCGCGTTTTATATTTCCTCGGCGTACAAGGACGTGCTCGTGTTTTTGCTCATCATCCCGGTCTTGGTCTTACGCTCGCTGCAGCACCAGGATTTTGAAGAGCACATTGATTAGGATGGCCGGCTCGAGGGCGGCCGGCTTGAGGGCGGCAGCCTGATGGCGGAGAAGCGTGCGGGGCCGCTGACGGCCGTTGTGAAAGGCTCGAGCCCCCCCTGGCGCACCCTACTTCTCGGCTTGTTTTTGGTCGGGTTGGCGGTCACGCCGTTACTAGCCTCCGTCTTTTACGTGCGCCTGCTCAGCCTCGTCGGGCTGTACGGCCTGGTGGTCATGGGGCTCGTCCTGCTGACCGGCTACGCGGGCCTCGCGTCGCTCGGGCAGGCGGCGTTTGTGGGAACGGGCGCGTACACGGCGGCGATACTGGCGAGCCGCTTCGGGCTCAACCCGTGGCTGGGTATTGTCGCCGGAATAGGCTTGTCTGTAGCCATCGCGTTTCTTATCGGGCTCGTCACCCTGCGGCTCAAAGGGCATTTTTTGGCGCTGGCGACGCTCGCCTGGGGCCTCATCATCACCGGGATTATTCGCAACTGGATTGGCGTGACGGGCGGCAACACCGGCTTCGGCAGCGCGACGGGGAACCGCTATCCGCCCTTGAGCGTGTTTGGTTTTGAACTGCGTGGCGAACGCGTGTACGCCTACCTCATCTGGCTGTGCGTGCTTCTAGTGCTGCTGTTGTCGCTCAACCTGATGCGCTCGCGCACCGGGCGGGCGGTCAAAGCTTTGCGCACCGGCACGGTCGCGGCGGCGTCGTTCGGGGTAGACGTGGGGCGGTTGAAAATGGTGATTTTTCTGCTCGCCGCCGCCTTCGCCGCGCTCGCGGGCGGGCTGTTCGCGTTCCGGGAACTCTTCATCGACCCGCAGTTGGCGGGCTTGAACGCGTCCATCGACTACCTCATCATGGCGGTGCTCGGGGGGGTGGGGTCGCTGTGGGGTGGGCTGTTCGGGGCGGGGCTGTTCGTGCTGTTGAGCGAACTGCTGCAAGACTACCTGCCCCGAATCCTCGGGCGGAGCGGCAACTTCGAGACGGTGGCCTTCGGACTGATTCTCATTCTCGTGTTACATCAGGCGCGGCAAGGGTTGCTGCCGCTGCTGGGCCGCCTGCTGCCCGAACCCCCACCCGCGCCCGTCAAGGACGCCGCCCCCCTGCCGCCGCGCCCCAAGCCCGACGTTTCAGGGCCGCTGCTCGAGCTTCGACACGTCTCCAAAACCTTCGGCGGCTTGAAAGCGGTCAACGACCTCTCTTTCGAAGTCCGTCCAGGTGAAATCTTGGCCCTCATCGGGCCGAACGGGGCGGGCAAGACGACGCTGTTCAACCTCGTCACGGGCGTGCTCGCGCCGAGTGCGGGCGAAATCCTCTTCGCGGGCGAGCCTATTCACGGACGGCCCCCACACGTCGTGGCGCGGCGCGGGCTGGCGCGCACCTTTCAGCACCTCAATTTGATAGGCAACTTGAGCTTGCTTGAGAACGTCGCGCTGGGCGCGTACACCCGCACGCGCTCGAACCTGTTTCAGGGGATGCTCGCCCTGGAACGTGCCGAGGCCGCGCGCACCCGCGCCGAGGCATACCGGCAGTTGGGGCGCGTCGGTCTAGCTGAATACGCCTTCGACGCGGCGAACAGTTTGCCGCTGGGCAAACAGAGACTTTTGGAAGTGGCTCGAGCCCTCGTCGCCGACCCGGTGCTGCTTCTTTTGGACGAGCCCGCTGCGGGTTTGCGCAAACACGAAAAAGCCGAACTCGTCCTGCTCATCCGCAGGCTCAAAAACGAGGGCGTTACCATCCTCCTCGTCGAGCACGACATGGAACTCGTCATGGACTTGGCCGAGCGCGTCGTGGTGATGAACTACGGGGAAAAGCTCGCCGAAGGGACGCCCGCCGAAGTGCGGGGCAATCCGCAGGTGCTCGAGGCCTACCTGGGCGTAGAGGATGACTGAACCCCTGCTGCGCGTCGAAAGGTTGAGCGTCCGTTACGGCGGCGTGCAAGCCCTTTCCGACGTGTCGCTCACCGTCGAGCGCGGCACGCTTGTGAGCGTCATCGGGGCGAACGGAGCGGGGAAGACGAGTCTTTTGAACGCGGTTACCGGGGTCATCCCCAAAAGTTCCGGGCGGGTGCTGTACGACGGTGTAGACATTACCAGGGCCGCGCCCGAAGACCTCGTGCCGCGGGGCGTAACGTTGGTGCCCGAGCGCCGCGAACTGTTCGCGGCCTTGAACGTGGCGGACAACCTGCAACTCGGCGCGTACCACCGCTACGCCCGGCGCGGGCGCGGCATTCGTGAGGACTTAGCGCGTGTCTACCAAACTTTCCCGCGTTTGGGCGAGCGCAAAAGCCAACTTGCCGGGACGCTCTCGGGCGGCGAGCAGCAAATGTTGGCCGTGGGCCGCGCCATGATGAGCCGCCCCAAGTTGCTCCTTCTCGACGAGCCGAGCTTGGGGCTGGCTCCTTTAATCGTCAAAGCGATTTTCGAGGTCGTCGCCCGGTTACGCGCCGAGGGGACGACGGTGTTGCTGATTGAACAAAACGCTCGAGCCGCCCTGCGTTTGGCTGATTATGCTTACTTGCTCGAGACGGGCGAGGTTGTGGCGGGTGCGCCCGCCGCGGAACTCGCGCAGGACGAGCGCGTGGCGCGTGCGTATTTGGGCCTGGGCGCGTGAGAGCGTGAATGGCCTGTCAGCCTGTCATTCTGAACGCAGCGCAGTGAAAGAATCTCGTTTGTAACGTACCGCCGAGAGATTCTTTCGCTAGCGCTCAGAATGACGAACAGGTCCTGATTGGCCGGCCTGTGTTGTCCGGCAACTTTTTCAGGTGGCTCGAGTAAACTGAGACCTACAAGGAGACAGCATGTTCAACCCCGACCTCGAGACCCTGCCGCGCGACCGCCTGCGCACCTTGCAAGACGAGCGCCTGCGCAACCTTATGAGGTACGTTTACGAGCGCGTGCCGTTTTACAAAAACCTGTTCAACGCTTCAAACCTTCGTCCGAGCGATTTCAAAAACATCGACGACCTCACCCGCTTGCCCTTCACGACGAAACAGGACTTGCAGCAAGGCTACCCGTTCGGTTTGTTCGCGGTGCCGCAGGTTGAGGTCGCCCGGATTCACGCGAGCAGCGGCACAAGTGGTAAGCCGACGCTGGTCGGCTACACGAAGCGCGACTTGGCAACCTTCGCCGAGGTCAACGCCCGCTGTCTCGCCGCGGCGGGCGCGCGGCCGGGGATGCTGTTTCACAACGCCTACGGCTACGGCCTGTTTACCGGCGGTTTGGGGCTGCATTACGGCGCGGAGGCGCTCGGTCTCACCGTCGTGCCGGTGTCGGGCGGCATGACCGAGCGGCAGGTTACGCTCATCCTGGACTTGAAGCCGGAGGTCATCGCCTGCACGCCGAGCTACGCGCAGACGCTTTCCGGCGAGTTTCGGGCGCGCAACATCGAACCCGAGGACATAAGTCTCAAGTACGGCGTGCTCGGTGCGGAGCCGTGGACGGAGAGTATCCGTCAAGATGTAGAGAGCGGCCTCGGCCTGAAAGCCACGAACATCTACGGCCTCAGCGAAATCATCGGCCCCGGCGTGTCGAACGAGGCCGTGGAGGAGCAGGCGGGTGCGTACATCTGGGAAGACCACTTTTACCCCGAAATCGTCCACCCCGACACGGGCTTGCCACTTCCCGACGGCGAAGAAGGCGTGCTCGTCATCACCACGCTGACCAAAGAAGCGTTGCCGCTGCTGCGCTACTGGACCGGCGACATCACCGCGCTGACGCGCGAACCCGGCGCGACCGGCCGCACTCATGCTCGCATGGGCATGATTCGCGGGCGCAGCGACGACATGCTCGTCATCCGCGGGGTGAACGTGTACCCGACGCAAATCGAGGCGGCCCTCGAGCACTTTCCCGAACTCGCCCTGCACTACCAGCTCGTCGTGACGCGGCGCGGCACCCTGGACGAGTTAGAGCTGAGAATCGAACTCAGCGATGCGGCGCACGCGCAAGCGGGGGATGAAATGGACTCCGAGAGCGCATTTCTCAGCAGCTTACGTGACCGCGTTCGGCACCGCGTCAAGGACACGGTGGGCGTCACGCTGACGCCCACGCTGATGCCGCCGGGCAGCATTCCGCGGAGTGCGGGCGGGAAGTTGAGGCGGACGGTGGACGAGCGGAACTTGTGAAGGTCGTTATAGCGATAACGTGTTTAACGCACTTCAAGATTTGACAGAGGCTATTCAACCAACGATTTTGGTTTTTTGCAGCGCCCGGTTAAGCGGCACTCGAGACCTCAATGAAAAAACTTTCCGAGCTTGGTGCAGGGACGGGTTCACCGCTTTCGATAAGCCCTTCAATATGAAAAGAGATAGCTTCTCGAATAAGCTCTTTAACCTCGCTTTCAGTGTCACCCACGGCGATACAGCCGGGTAAATCAGGGACATAAGCGCCGTAGCTCGTATCGCCCTTTTCAATGACAACCATGTACTTCATAGTTTACCCTTCACTTCAAGTCAGCTTGTTTCAAGGCGTTCTCGAGCGTCCCTCTGGGAATATCTTTACTCGGTTTGCCTGCTACCATTACCAAACCTGATTTCCCAGGGTGCTTGAATTGACGATGGCTGCCTTTGGTGCGGACTTGTTGCCAACCGGCCTCCTCGAGCAGCTTGATGAGTTCACGGACTTTCACCTGGCTACAGCTTACAGAACTAAACGTGATCAGACCATCGCCTTACTGTGACTACGGCAAATCTCCATAAAGAGCGGTCTTGTCAACTATCTGAACGCTGATGCTAGTGATTGCTGGTGCGCCGTCGTTCTGGTAGCTTGACTGTAGTGGAACTGGTCCTAGAACCGCGTAACCACCCAACCTATAACCAGTAAAGTACAATGCGTTCTCACCATTCTTCATCCTCATCCTAATCTCCGCGCCGATGAGCATGTCTTCGTCGTAAGCGCCGGGATTAACGCCGGGGTCAAAGTTGATTAGATCCGCTGTTGCGTCAGCGTTTTGCCAGTCAAGCGCATCCGAAAGAAGTTCTACAGTGAGTTTGGGGCTGATGTAGTTGAGCAGTTCGGGTGGGTAAATTTCTCGTAAAGCCGGGTAGTCGGGATAATCCGTGTCAGGTGTCGCGCTCACCTTAACCGTAATGTCAACCTCACGTAGAAGCGCACCCGGTTCGAAGAACACTTCTCTGGGTTCACCCAAAAAGTCAACGACGATGCTGCCGCCGTCCGGTCCTAACGTCTGCGTTATCTCAGCGTCGGCCTGAACATCTTGCAAAAGGATGTCTACCTGATTCACTTGAGCCTGAACTATTTCTTGTAAGGTGTTGACGGCCAAACCCACATTAAATGAACTCGACAAGCTCAAGACAGCGGTTGTAACAAGTATCCGATTCATCCACTCACTTTGCGCGTGCCAGCCTTCCAGCATGTACCTGAACATGCGCTAGGGTAGCGCCTCGAGCACCTATCACCCAGCTAAAACCGTCACACCTTTCGGCTTAGTCGTCAACCTGTTTGTTATGATTTTGCCGTGATAAGCAGTCCTATCGTTCTAACCGGCCGGGTGGTGCGGCTCGAGCCTCTACGCCCCGAACACGTCGCGCCGCTTTACCACATCGCCCTGAAAACTCCCGACGAATACCGTTTCACCTCGACCCCCGTAACCGAAACGCAGCGCGACGCTTACTTCGCCAAGGTTTTTGCCGAGCAGGGCGCGGGCCGGAGCTTTCCTTTCGTGATGCTGTACGACGGCGAAATTATCGGGACGACGCGGCTGGCCGACTACAGTGCCAACGAGCGCAACTGCGAACTCGGCTACACCTGGTTCGACGCTGAGTATTTTGGCACCGCCGTCAACACCGACAGCAAGCTCCTCATGCTGGGTTTTGCGTTTGAAACGCTTCAAGTGCTGCGCGTACAACTCACCGTGGACGCGCGGAACGAGCGCTCGCAGGCGTCCATCAAGGCGCTCGGCGCGGTGTTCGAGGGCGTGCTGCGCAGCCACAAGGTTGTGAAAGACGGTTTCGTGCGGGACACGCTTGTGTTTTCGATTCTGCAAAGTGAGTGGGTGGGCGTGAAAAAGAGGTTGCAGGCGCGGCTGCAAGAGAAGCTCAACGAGGGGTGAGGCGCAGCGGCAGGCCACCTTTAGGCTGAACCGTGTTGCCGGTTTCGGCTACAGGCGCTGTCCAGGCGGCCTCGAGCCCGTATCCCGTCACCAACTCGACCAAGAGCAGCTTGACGAGCAGCGTCGCCAGCCCCGCGCCGATGCAGTAGCGTGCGCCGTAACCGAAAGGCAGGTAGGTGAACGGCTCGGGCGTGAAACCGTCCCGCCAGCGCTCAGGTTTGAATTTTAAGGCGTCCTCGAAACTTGCCTCTTGCCGCTGCGTCACGTAAATCGAATAGGCGACGAGGCTGCCTTTCGGGATGAGGAAATCTTTATAAACAACGTCTTCGCGCGCCTGCCGCAGCCCGGCGGGGGCGGCGGGGTAGAGGCGGAGGGTTTCTTTGACCACGTGCTCGAGCAGCGGCGAGCGCAGTTTGTCTTGAAGAGTTGTAAATGCTTTGAGTTCGTCGCGTAGTTCGTTCAAAACTTCCCGGTGCTCGAGCAGCAAGTACACCGCCCAACTGAGCGCGGCGCTCGTCGTGTCGAAGCCCGCGGACACGAGGCTCACCGCCTGGTCGCGGAGTTCGGTTTCGGAGAGGGCGTTGCCCGCTTCGTCTCTGGCTTCCAGCAGCATCCCCAGCACGTCGTCGGAAGCCTCATCAGCCTTTTTGCGCCGCGTGATTTCGGTGTACAGACTGCGGTCGGCAGCCGCTCGAGCCCGCAAAAATCTTGACCAAGGCAGGCCGGGCACGGGGAGTTTGAACTGCTGCGCCAGAAAGGGCGAGTTGGCGAAGTCCATCATCGCAGCGATGTTGCTCAAGAGTCCGGGGTAACGGGTCAAGGTTTCTGCGCCGAGCAGGATTTCGGTGATGGACTCCAAAATATGAGGTCGCACCTCGGCGTAGAAATCTAACGTTTCACCCGTCGCCAGCCTTTCCAAAAAACTCTCGTTGCGGGTTTGAAGATGCTCAGTCCAACCCTGTACCCGCCGCCCGTGAAACGCCGGTTGCACCAGTCGCCGCCTTGATAGATGCTCGGGCTCGTCGCTCGTGATGAGCGCCGTGTCCCCGCCGATGGTGCGTAAAAAGCCGTACGCCCCGCCCAGCGTGAAACTCTCCGGCCGCTCCGCCAACACAAAGCGCAATGCCTCCGGCCCGACGAGCCAGTGAAAGCGTATCGGCCCGAAGCCGAACACCGACAGCTCGCCGTAGGTCTGCGCCAGGTCCCAAACGGCCGCGTTGGTGTAGGTCGCGGCTTGTTGCATGACTCGGAGGTGAGCTAGTCTGGTCGGGCCGGGAACTGCTTTCAAACCGCTTGGGGTTGCCGGATTAGCGAGAGACATGAGCTACGGCTGGGGAAGGGGCACGGGAATTTTGTAAACCACCTCGTCCAAAACGTTGCCGGAGATGCCCGTTTCTGTACGCTCCTCGAGGACTTCGCCGCCGAGCGAGACGGGAATTTTGCGGCTGGAAACGTTGCGTTTGTCGACCGGGTAGATGAACGACTCGAGCCTCAAATTCTCTTGTGCCCACAGTGCTAAGGTTCGAATCGCTTCTCTGCCCAAACCCCGACCATGCGCACCCTTTTTGAGCCAGATGCCGAACTCGGGGTTTCGGGGGTCGTCCCGGCCGTGCAAGCCGCAGCAGCCCAAGAATTCGTTTTCGGGTTTCTCGAGGATGACGAACTGTAAATTGTCACCCTCGGTAAAACCTTCCAAGCTCGCTTCGATAAACGCCCTGGTTTCCTCGACGCTGTCGGCGGGTTTGGGAATCATGTAGGTCGTGATGTCGCTGCTGAACTCGGTGAAAATGTCCTGCTCGAACGCCCTCGCGATGCTGACCAGGCGAACCCGCTCGCCTTCGATGTTTAAGTTGAACAGGTCGGGTTTGGAGCCGGTAAACTCGAAAGCACTCATCGTGGCGCTTTGTTTGCAGGTGAGAGTAGTGTGGCAGACACCTCAGCAGTATACTTCAACGCTTTTCTACAGAACCGTGCAGCGTCAGTTGTTTTGTAACCTCAAATCGAGAAGAGCAGCATGACCGTTGCCAGCGAGCCCAGCAGCGTGAGGACGTGTTCCAGCCGTGACGCGGTGCTGTTTGGAACGAAACTTATCGCTATGGTCGTGACAACAGAAAAGATGATGAGGGCAATGCCGACCGACCCTATCCAGTCTCCTGAGCCCCTTGAAGGGCCTGTCCAATCCCAGGGCCGTGAAAAAACCATCACAGCCCCAATGGCAAGAGTTATGAAGATAAGCGCAAGTGTAGAGAACAGTGTGGCAATCAAAAGGGATTTGACCTGAATGGGAATCAAAAGATTAGCTAGAGGGTGTTATGAACTCAATCGCTAAACTAAAGAATGACAAGGAAAGGTTATCCGAGTGATGTCGGCGATGAAGAATGGGCTTTTGTAGCACCGTACTTGAGCTTAATCAGAGAAGACGCCCCACAACGAAGTTATGACCTACGAGAGGTGTTTGATGCTTTGAGATGGATGGTTCGCTCAGGCTCACCTTGGCGCTATTTACCTGGTGACTTCCCACCTTGGGAAGCGGTATATCAGCAAAGCCAAAGGTGGTTAAAAGCAGGCGTGTTCGAGGAGATGACCCACGACCTACGAAGCCTGCTGAGACGGCTGAAAGGACGAGGAGAAAACCCAACAGCGACGGTGTTTGATGGACGCACCTTACAAAGTACGCCTGAGAGTGGCGAACGTGCGGGCTATGACGGACACAAGCGTAAGAAAGGCTCTAAAGTCCATCTGGCAGTCGATACCTTGGGTCTACTCTTAGCCCTTGTCGTTACACCTGCAAACGAACAAGAACGCCATCAGGTTGAAGCGCTTGCCGAGCAAGTTCAAACCATAACTGGAGAATCCGTCGAGGTTGCGTTTGTAGACCAGGGCTACACAGGTGACGACGCAGCCGAGGCGGCTAAAAGCCAAGGCATTCGGCTCTTCGTTGTTAAACACGAAGAAGCTAAGAAAGGCTTCGTTTTGCTACCCAGACGCTGGGTCGTAGAGCGTTCCTTTGCCTGGACATCCCGACTCAGGCGCTTAGCCCGTGACTATGAACGACTGCCTGAAACCCTTGCTGGGCTGCATTTCTTAGCTTTCTCTATGCTCATGCTTAAACGCTTAGCCCCTTTTTTAACTCTTCCGGCTAGTTCATAACACGCTCTAGGCTGAGAAGTGCTGTGTTGACAAGCAAAAGGATCATAAAAGAGATTAGGTCTATACCTCTGAGAAAGCCGAAAAGTAGGTGTGAATAAAACCAGGGGTTAGAGCCGTATTCTTGCCGAAAATAGCTCTCGATTCTCGGTCCTAGAAAGAACACGACGACACTCATGCCGAGAACGAGTAGAAAGCTCAAATCGCAGCCCGGTCGTTCTACGGGTGACCTCGACATGCGCTCATGATAGGTCGCGTCTTCTAAAAGTCGGTGAGGATTTTTCACGCTTTGTGCGGTAGTCGCGGGTACTCGTCAAAACGAAAGCGGACACCCAAAGTGTCCGCTTCGCTGAAGTTGGTCCAAGGGTTAGCGGTCGGGTTTGAACTCCTGGACGGCGCCGTCCGGTGTGACCACGCCGACGGGTGGCAAGAGGATTTCCCAAGACTCGTTGTCGACCCTTTGGGGGGTCAGCTCGGAGCTGCAGTTCGGTGAGCAACCGGGCAGGCTGTAGGCGTCGGCGGCGTTTTTGTTCACCCCGTAGCCCATGTCCTGCAGCGAGCCGATGGTCATGCGGCTCAGGGGCTCGGCGGCGGCCCCTTCGCTGTAGCCGGTCATGAGTTCCTGGTTGAAGGTGTTTTCGTCCCAGTGGCCGCAGCGGGTGCCGCCGCCGCCGTCCTGCTCGACCGGCACGTCGCCGCTGCCGCCTAAGGCGAGCCATTCCTGCCTCGCATTGCTGCCTGTGTAGCGCGGGTTCGCCGGGCAAGAGGCATTGTTGTAGTTCACCAACCCAAAGTTGTTCCACAGCGTGCCGATGCCGAGCACGTGGCCCATCTCGTGCAGGATGGTCTCGAACAGGTCGGGTCCGCTCGAGTCCGCGCTGTCGAAGTTCATCACGCCGTAGGTGGTCAAGCCGCCGCTGCGCAGCAAACACGGCCCCGCCGAGGCGAGGATGCCGCCCGGCCCGTCGCGCGGCCCGACCTCGGCGTAAATCACCACGTCGTCCACCGTGCCGTTGTAGGAAGGTTCGTTCTGGCCGCACTGGTTGGCGGACTTGCTCAGGGGCGCGTTCGGCAAATCGCCCTGGATGACCGTTTCCCAGCGCGCGGCGGCGTCTTGGAACAGTTGCCGCTGGCCGGCGGTCACGTTGGGGCCGAACACGAACTGGATGTTGAAGTTGCCCGACGGCGGCGGAGTGCCGCTGGTCGCATAGTCGCCCACCAGGCTCACCCCCGAGTAGGCGCTGTAGCCGCGAACCGTCACGTAATAGGTGCCCGTTTGCGGCGCGCTGAAGCTGCAGGTTTCGGTGTTGCCGTTCAGGTAAGGGCGGCAGTCGTAACTGCTCGTCGTCGGCGCGCTGCCGAATTTCACGTACAGGTCGGCGTCACCGCTGCCGCCCGACATGGCGAAGCTGAGGTTGCTGACCCCACCGGGCACGACAAACGTGAACGTTTTCTGGCTGCCGGTCGCGCCGGACAAGCCGGTTACGGGCGTGCCTTTTTGCAACTCCGTGTTCCCGCCGCCGCTGCCGCCCGTGTAGGTGCCGACGAGTTGCACGCCGGAGTAAGCGCTGTAGCCGCGAACCATCACGTAGTAAGTCCCCGCTTGTGGCGTGCTGAACGAACAACCTTCGGTGTTCCCGTTTTTGTAGGGACGACAGTCGTAGCTGCTGGTTGTCGGGTTGCCGCCGAACCTGACATACAGGTCGGCGTCGCCGCTGCCGCCGGACATGTTGAACTGCAAGTTCGTGGCACCGCTCGGCACGTTCAGGCTGAAGTAGGTTACGCTCGAGCGCCCCCCCGATAGCCCCGTGACCGGCACGCCGTTTTGTAGCGGGGCGGTCGCGTCCGCCAAGGCTTCGTTGATACTCTCCGGGGCCGTCTCGGTATTACACGCCCCCAGACCGGCCACAAGCACGACAAAAACAAACCACCGTAAAGCTTGTTTCATGTTGCCTCTCTCACGCTGTGAAATGCGGGTTTGCCCAGTCAAACCCTGCCCTCGCCCCGACCCGTTTCCTCCCCACCCGTGGGTCATGTTTGGTTTGAGGATGATTAAAAATACGCCTTCAGGGTGAAAAAGGCTAGTAAAAAAGTAGGCAAAGACGTGAACTTGTCTGGAACTACAAGCGGAGTGACATTCTTCACGGCAGCACGCCTGGCCCCAAGGCCGCCTCGTCGTGGTTTGAACTATAGTCTTAAAGCGCTACAGGAACGGCTTTACGGCCGTAAACACGTCGTCGGGTGAGGTGACGAGGACGGCCTGCATTGCGAGCGCTCGAGCCGCCGTTACGTTCGCCTCCGTGTCGTCGAAAAACAAGATGTTCTCGAGCCCCACGCCCATTTCCGCAGCCACGTGTTCAAAAGCCTCTCGCTCCGGCTTGCGCTTGCCCATGTCGGAGGAAACAAAGACGCGCTCGAACACGGCCAGGGCGCTCGCGTACCGCTCCGACCAAAACAGCTTGTGGACGGCGTTCGTGTTGCTGAACGCGTACAGGGGAATTCTGCCGTGCAGACGTTTCAGCAGAGCGACGGTTTCGGGAATTTCGCCCAGAAAAATAGCGTTCCAGCCTTCTTCGAACTGCTCGTCCGACAGCGTGACGCCGAAGGCGGTGCGGAGCGAGTCGTAGTACGCCGCAGCCTCTATTTCCCCGCGCTCGTGTTGTTCGTACGCTTCGTCGGGCGTAAAGCGCGTTTTGAGCGTGTCCGAACCTACACCGGAATGGTAGCTCCAGCGCTCGAGGGCTTTGTCAAAACTGATGTCGAGAACGACGCCGCCCAAGTCGAAGAGCAGGGCTTTGACGGTATGGGTCACTGTGTTCATCAGCCGTATCGTAACAGGGAAGGGTTCAGCGGACGGCGTTCACGCCAGCACGATTTCGACACGCTCTTTGTTGCTGCCGACGTTTTTGCGCTTGAGGTTGACAGCGCCGACCTCACCCGTCGTTTTCAAGTGCGTGCCGCCGCAAGGGACTTCCGCAAAGCCTTCGACGCGCCAGTAACGCCGTTGCGTCGCCACGTCGCTAAAGTCACTCACGACGCTGCGGTTCGCCGCGATGAGGTCGTGGGCGGCTTGTTGAAGTTCAGGTAAAAGAGGCGTGAGGTTTTCAGGCCACAAAAAGTCAATCCGCGCCTTGTCTTCGGCGATGTGCGCGCCGATTTTCTCCGCGCCCGGCAACTTTCGAGTGACCAGCTCGAGCACGATTTCCGCCGCGAAGTGAAGGCGCATGAGCTCAAAACGGCGTTGCCCGTCGATTTCGACCAGCACCTCGTCGCCTGCGTTCAAACCGTGGCCGGGCTCGAGGGTGTAGACAAGCTCAAGGCCGTCTTTGCGAGCAGCGACGACCGTCTGACCGCCTATCGTGCCGGTGTCGCTTTCTTGACCCCCGGAAAAGGCGTAGAAGATGGTTGCCTCGAGAGTAACGTCGTCTCCGTTGACCGTTGCAATGTGTGTTTCCAACTGAGTCGCGTAAGGGTTTTCCCAAAAGAGTTTTCTGACCATAAATACCTTGCCTCAACCTAATAAGGTCACGCGGTAAGGACAGGATGGTCTAATCTGCGTGACGCGAACATGAGAGCGGCGGTGATGTCCTCAGGCTCCAGGTCGGGCAGCTCCTCGAGGATTTGCTCGTGAGACAAGCCGGCGGCGAGTAGGTCGAGCACGTCAGTTACGCGAATACGCATACCTCTGATACAGGGCCGTCCGCCGCACTGTTCAGGATTGACCGTGATTCGCCCCAATAGCTGACCCGCACTTTTGCTCATGAAAGTATTTTATTCGTTCCGTTTTGAGAACACAAGAATGAAGTTGGAGCCAGAGTTTATGCCAGCGCCCTCACCTTACATTTTGCTCTTGAGGTAGTTGATAAACGAAGTGCAAGAAAGTAAGAAGAATTTTGCATCAGCGGCATCGAGGTTGGGTTCCTCGAGCATCGCGTGACGAATTCCGCCTTCATTGCTGGTGTAGCCGTAAATTTTGGAAAAACCCTCTTTGAGAGCAGAGTGTAACTTGGATTCACGCTCGAGTGCTTTTAGTGCGTCGCCAAGACTTGCTTTAGGCTTGCTGCTGACGATTTGAGCCATGCTTTCAACTGCGGAAATGGATTCCTTAATTGAGTTTCTATAATCTGGGGCTTCGCGGTTGCTCAGAAGCCGAAGGGCTGCCTGAAGGTGCGCTCTAACTCCTGGAAAGTCTTTATTTTCTATTGCTTCTTCGAGAAGGGTAATTTCCGCCTCGTCAGCGATGTCTGTAAACATACCTCCGATGTACCTGTATCCAGCAAGCTCTCGCTCTAAAACCGTATTGATGTTGGAGACCAAGACATGAATTGTAAGATAGTTCAGCGTCCATTCGAGAAAGTCATAAACCTCAAACCACTCATACTCAAAGTAGTATTGACGAATAGCCTCTACGATTCGGATTGGGTTGTCAGGACGTGTGTCAAACGTCTTTTTGAAAAATCTAAACCAAAGTTCCGTGCTGAAGTCTTGGATGTTTGGCTCGTAATTACCCCAGAGAAACTCACCATCCTTCCAAAGGAATAAATCCAAAACGTTCCAGAGGGAGTTACGAAGTTCATCGCTCATTCCCTCCTTCTGAATAAGGTCAGCCACAGGTTTGTAACCTTTGCGTTCGCTAAACTTCACAGCTGCTTTTCGTCCTTTTGCTGAATTTAAGTTTTCAACCTCAGGCCAGCACCTTCGCCGCCCGCTCGCGCTGGTTGGGCTCCAAGATGCTCTTGCGCAGCCGAATGTTCTTGGGCGTCACCTCGACGAGTTCGTCGGCGGCGATGTACTCCAAAGCTTCCTCGAGCGTCAGTTTCTTCACCGGAATCAGCGAGGTGTTCTCGTCTTTGAGTTTCACGCGGACAGCGGTGAGCTTTTTGTTCTTGGTGACGTTGATGTTGAGGTCTTGCGGTTTGGCGTTCGCGCCCAAAATCATGCCCACGTACACGTCGGTGCCGGGTTCGATGAAAAAGATGCCGCGGTCTTGCAGTTTGTTGAGGCTGTAAGCGTAAGCCTCGCCCGCCTCCATCGACACGAGCGAGCCGCCCTGCCGGGTTTTCATCTCGCCCGCGTAGGGTTCGTAGCCGTCGAAGGTGTGGTTGAGGAGACCTTCGCCCTGCGTCATCGACAGGAAGCTCGTGCGGTAGCCGAACAGCGAACGGCTGGGGATGGAGAACTCGAGTCTCGCCCGCCCGGTTTCGTCCTGGGCCATGTTGACGAGGTCGCCTTTACGGCTCGCCAGGGACTCCATGACCGCGCCCATCGAGGCGGTCGGCACGTCGGCGATGACGTGTTCGAAGGGCTCGTACTGGACGCCGTCGATTTCTTTCATGATGACTTCGGGCCTCGACACACTCAACTCGTAGCCCTCACGGCGCATTTGCTCGATGAGGATGGACAGGTGCAGTTCGCCCCGGCCGGACACGCGAAAGCTCTCGCCGCCCAGGTCTTCGACCCGCAGCGCGACGTTGGTGAGGAGTTCGCGGTCTAAGCGCTCTTTGAGGTGGCGCGAGGTGACGTACTTGCCCTCGAGGCCCGCGAAGGGACTCGTGTTCGGGCTGAAGGTGACGCTGACGGTGGGTTCGTCGACCTTTTGCACCGGCAGCGCCTCGGGGCGGGCGGGGTCGGTGAGGGTGTCGCCGATTTGCACGTTTTCCAGGCCCGACAGCGCGACGATGTCGCCCGCGGAAATCTCCTCGACCTCGACCTGTTGCAGGCCGTAGTAGGTGAAGATTTTGGTGACGCGCGCCTGTTGCAAGGTGCCGTCGCGCCGGATGCGCGTCATCATTTCGCCCTTTTTGGCGCGGCCCCGCACTACGCGGCCGACGGCGATGCGGCCCATGTAGTCCGAGTAGTCGAGGTTGGCGACCTGCAGTTGGAAGGGTGCGTCTAAGTCGACTTTCGCGGCGGGGATGTGGCTCAGGATGGTTTCGAACAGCGGCTCCAGGGTGTCGCCGGGTTGGTCAAGCTCGAGCCACGCCTTGCCCTCGCGCGCCACGGCGTAGACGATGGGAAAGTCCAACTGCTCGTCCGAGGCTCCTAAGTCGACCATCAGGTCGAAGGTGAGGTCGACGACCTCGTCGGGGCGGGCGTCCTTGCGGTCGATTTTGTTGATGACGACGACGGGCTTCAGGCCTAAAGCCAGCGCTTTTTTGAGCACGAAGCGGGTTTGCGGCATCGGGCCTTCGGCGGCGTCGACAAGCAGCAGCACGCCGTCGACCATCCCCAGCGCCCGCTCGACCTCGCCCCCGAAGTCGGCGTGGCCGGGCGTATCGACAATGTTGATTTTGACGTTTTCCCACTCGACGGCGGTGTTTTTCGCCAAAATCGTGATGCCGCGCTCGCGCTCTAGGTCGTTCGAGTCCATCACGCGCTCCGCGACCGTTTGGTTGTCGCGGAAGATGTGCGACTGCCTAAGCAGTCCGTCTACGAGCGTGGTTTTGCCGTGGTCGACGTGCGCGACGATGGCGATGTTTCTATAAGTCATAATTTCTCGATTCTCTGGGGTCGTGGAACGGCCGCCCGCAAAGGGCACCAAAGCCCCAGTATACACGCTTTCGAACGTTTCGTCCCGGCAGCGCGAAACGTATGAAAAATGACTCTCGAGTCCACCTACTTGTCGCGCTCTCTTTTTCAAGGGCGACCCGCTATACTCGAGCCGTGCGCGTCGTCAAACCTTTCAGCTTGCTGTCGAAAGTCTACGACGCCATCATGGACGACGTCGACTACGAAGACTGGGCGGACTTTATCCTGGAAACCGTCACGGCGCGGGGCTGGCGTCCGGGCGCGGTGCTCGACTTGGGCTGCGGCACCGGCAACGCGACGTTTCCGCTGGTCGCGCGGGGTTTGAAGGTAACCGGGCTGGACGCGTCCGCCGAGATGCTGGCCGTTGCGCGCGAAAAACTGCCGGGCGTGACCTTTGTTCAGGCCGACTTTACGAGCTTTGTGCTGCCGACGAGGTTCAGCCTCGTCTGTTCGGTGTTCGACTCGCTCAACAACTTGCTGACGCCGGAAGCGTTCTCGAGCATGGCGCGTTCGGTTTACGCTCACTTGCGACCGGGCGGCTTTTTTATGTTCGACGTCAACACGCCCACCGGCCTGCGCGACCTGTGGGAGTCGGGTCGCGCCGAGGGCTGGGCGGGCGAGGTGTACTACCGCTGGGCCCACAGTTTTGACGAGGCGACCGGTCTAGCCAAGGTCGAGGCCTACTGCGAGACCGAGCAAACCTCGTTTACCGAGGTTCACTTCGAACGCGGCTACGACCTGACGGAGTTGCGCACCCTGCTTGCCGAGGCGGGCTTCGTCAACGTCGAAGGCCTCAGCTACCCGGACGGCGCGCCCGCCTGGCCCGACGACCCGCGGCTGTGGGTGGTGGCGCAAAAACCTTCAGCCCCCGTCTAACCCCGCGCCCTCGCGCACCGCTCGAGCGGTGCGCGACACGTCCTCGTCACCGAAACCGCGCCCCACCGGGCCGGTCTCGCAGACCTTTATGTCGAACTGGACAGCGCAAGCGTTCGCACCGCCGGGTCGTTCCAGGTGTAGTAACTCGCGGTCGTCAAGGTAAGCCGAGCAACTTTTCCCATCCGACTAGCTTTCGTACGAAATTCCGGGTGCCGGAAGAGTCGCCGCAAAAGAAGTGGAATGCTGTCTGCTTGGGTGTCGGGTAGAGCGACACAGACGAGGCAAAAGTTCGGACCTAGAGAAACTTTCTGCCAAAAGTCACTGGCGTTGATGGTGACGAAGGTAGCTCGGCGTTGCTGCTGCAACAGAGTCGGAACGGTGTCGTCTTTGATGACGGTGCCGGGTCGCAAGTCGGTGATGAACAAAATATTTCCGCGGTACCAGGCCGCGATGGCCGTATCCAAACCCCGCCCGAGGAGCTGCTCGTCGAGCACAATCATTCAAGCGGCAAAGTCGGGCAGGGTATCGAGGAACTGCGCCATGACGACTTGACTAGCCTCGAGAATCGCCTCACGCGGCAGCCGTTCCCCGTAGCCTGCGACAACCTCGTCCACCGTTTCACCCATCGCCAAACGCTGCAGCGTTCCCGTGATTTCGATGCGCGTGTACTTGAAGGTGGGTCGCCCACCGCACACGCCCGGCGCGCGCACGACGTACTTGCCGAGCGGGTAATAGCTGTAAGGCTCCCCGCCGACGAGTTCGGTGACAAGGTCTTCACTCACGGCTTTTCCAGTTTAAGCTATTTGAAAGTTTGGAGAGTCTTACGAGCTGCTAGTCTTCCAACCCCGCCCCTTCGCGCACCGCTCGAGCTATGTTCGACACGTCCTCGTCGCCGAAACCGCGTTTGACGAGGCCGGTTTCTATCTGCGCCACGTAAGCCGTCACCGGGACGGGTACGCCTAAGTCTCGAGCGGTCTCTAAGGCAATCCCCAAGTCCTTGAGGTGCAACCTAGTACGAAAACCGAGCGGGTAGCGGTTCTCAATCATGTTCTGCGCGCGGTTGCTGAGCACCCACGAGCCCGCCGCGCCGCCGCTCAGCGCCCGGTGCGCCGCCTCTAAGTCAATCCCTGCCGCGAGCCCCATCGCCATGCCCTCGGCGACGGCGGCGTAAGTGCCGGCGATGATGGTCTGGTTGACGGCCTTGGTCACCTGCCCGCTGCCGACGGGTCCGACGAGGGTGACGGTTTTGCCCATCGCCTCGAGCACCGGCTTCATGCGCTCGAATACCTCCGGCTCGCCGCCGACCATGATGCTTAAAGTCCCCTTCTCCGCGCCCTCGCTGCCGCCCGAGACGGGCGCGTCGAGCATGGCGACGCCTCGTTCGGCGAGCTTTGCGGCGATTTTCCGCGTGACGCTCGGGCTGATGGTGCTCACGTCGATGAGGACGCTGCCCTCTTTCAAACCGTGAACCGTGCCGTCGTCCCCCAACACGACCGCCTCCACGTCGGGCGTGTCGCTGACGTTGGTAATGACCACGTCCGCGCCCGCGGCGGCCTCGCGTGGACTCGCCGCCCGCGTTGCGCCCGCCGCCGCAAGCGCCTCTTCTTTGTCCCTGGTGCGGTTGTGAACCGTCAGTTCGAAACCTGCTCGAAGTAAGTTTTTCGCCATCGGCGCGCCCATCGTGCCTAAGCCGATAAAGCCGATTTTCATGGTGCCTCCTGAAAGGGAGTTTAACCCGAGTCAACTCACTTTTCGACCGCTACTTTGCACCTTGGCGCGCAGTCTTTTTGGTCGACTTCTTCTATGCTGAAAAACGTTGAAAGGAAGGTTTTTCATGGCAACGACAGCAACGGCAGCAGCCAAGGAAGCACCCCAAGACCACATGTTCGACACCCACATCGACGTCGAAAAAGACGTGCGCGAACAGCTTATCAAACTATGCAACCAGCAACTCGCCGACAACACCACGCTTTACACGCAGGTCAAGCAAGCCCACTGGAACGTCAAGGGCATCCACTTTTTCCAGTTGCACGAACTCTTCGACCACGTCGCCGAAGTGGTGCAACCCTATTCGGACATGATTGCCGAACGCGCGACGATTTTGGGCGGCTACGCGCAGGGTACGGTCAGAATGGCGGCGGACGCGACCACGCTGCCCGACTACCCTACCGACGCCACGGCGGGCCACGAGCACTTGGAAGCCGTCATCGAGCGGGTGGCGCAGTACGCTAAGAGCACCCGCGACGCCATCGACAAGTCCGACGAGTTGGGCGACCCCACGACCGCCGACATGTTCACCGAAGTGTCGCGCGGCGTCGACAAGCAGCTCTACTTTTTGGAGTCGCACCTGCAAGCGGGCGGCGTCAAAGCGCAGTAAGGTCAAACTCGAGTTGACAAGGAGGAACGGCTCAGAAGCCGTTCCTCTTTTCTATTTTTTTCGGGGCTCAAACTGTTCTGCCCAAATGGGTTCCAAGGTGTTCAGCAACCGCTTGGCGACCGCCGCGTTGTGCGAAGCGATGTCGGCGTGGCGCGGCGTCGGCTGCCAGGCGGTGGGGTCGTCCTGGAGGGTTGTGGGAAGCGCGACGGGGCTTTGGGGGCTCCACTGCTCGAGCCAAGCCGCCGGCAACTCCTCGGGCAAGGTTTGCCCGGTCAGCGTCGCCCAGAGGAGCGCCCAGGCTCGAGGCACCGTGCGGTAGGGGTCGTAGCCGCCGCCGCCGGTCGCGACGATTCGGCCCCCGCACAGTTCGTCGGCAAGTTCCACGACGCGCCGGTAGCTCTGCGCCATGCCCGCGACGCTGAGTTTGAGGTCGGCCAACGGGTCGAAAGCGTGCATGTCGGCCCCGGCCTGCAGCACGATTATTTCGGGCTGAAAAGCGCGCAGCGCGGCGGGGACGACGGCCTCGAAACTTGCCAAGTACGAAGCGTCTTCGGTATAGGGCTCCAGGGGCATGTTGACGCTCCTACCGCGCCCGGCCCCCTTGCCGACCTCGTAGGTGTAGCCGCTGCCGGGGAACAGGTAGCGCCCCGACTCGTGCAAACTTATCGTCATTACCTCGGGGTGGTCGTAAAACAACCCCTGCACCCCGTCGCCGTGGTGGGCGTCGATGTCGAGGTAGGCCACGCGCAAACCGTACTTGTTGACGGCGTGGTCGATGCCGAGCGCGAGGTCGTTGTATAGGCAAAAGCCCGAGGCTTGCCCGGCGTGGGCGTGGTGCAGCCCGCCCGAGAGGTTGAGGGCGCGCTTCGCTCGGTTAGAGGCGACCAAGTCCACAGCGGTCACGGTCGCCGAACACACCCGCAAAATCGCCTCGTGCATGTGCGGAAAAATCGGGTTGTCGCCGGTACCGAGGCCGTAGCTGTAGGCGTCGTCGACCTCCTCGCCCCGAGACACCGCCTTGACCGCCTCGACGAAGTCCCGGTGGTGAACACGCAGCAGTTTCGCCTCGGTGACGGGTTTGGGTTTGACGAAGTGGTCGGGGGAGAGGAGGCGAGCGTGCTCGAGCAAACTCCGGGTCAGCTCCAAGCGCACGGGCTTGAAAGGGTGGCTGTCGGACAGCTCGTACTCGCTCAGCGCGGGGTCGTAAACAAAGGCAAAATCGGTAGGGCTAGGGTCGGGCACGTTACTTTTCCCCCGGCCACAGGACGCTGAAACCGGCCTCGCTCAGCGTGTTCGCTAAGGCTCGAGCGTCGATGGTGCCGACGCGCAGCGCAAAGGTCAGGGTGCCCGGTTCCTGGTGTGTGGTCATCACGCTCGAGACGTTTACCTTGCGCTTGGCGATGCGCGTAAGTAAGTCGGCGAGCGCGCCCGGCCGGTCGTCGACCTCGACTTCCAAGCGGCTTGTCGCCGCGCCCACCCCGACCATCTTGGTAAACGCCTCTAAGAAGTCGATGCTCGTGACGATGCCGACGAGGTCGTCGTCCTGCAGCACCGGCAGCGCGCCGATTTTGAAGTCGTGGAGGGTTTTGGCCGCTTCTTCGACCGGGTCGAGGCGGTGCGCGGTGATGACGGGGGCGACCATAATTCGCGCGACCGGGTCTTTGAGCGTCACGTCCACGGGCGCGCCCGGATAAGCCGCGCCGACGCTGCGCACGTCGCGGTCGGAGACGATGCCAACGAGCTGAGCGTCCTCGAGAATCGGAAAGTGGCGAATATGTTTTTGCGCCATGAGCGCGAACACGTCGCCGATGGGCAAGTCCGGCCCGATGGCGATAGCTCCTTTGGTCATGATGTCTTGAACGAGCACGAACATCCTTCCGTTTCGGCCCACATTTGCTACTCTGGGGTCGAAACCCTGCGAAACCGTTTCTCGAGATTTCGGCGCTGCCTAAAACGACGCTTGAACGACGCTTGAACGGTTCGGCTTTATGGTAGCAAGTGTAGCTTAGCAGCAAACCGGTATCGGCTGGGTTTCGGAAAGGTGGCAACGATGCTGAAACACCGTTTTGTGGGGGTTTTGCTGCTGGTCGTCCTGAGTTTGGGGCAAGCCCAAACTCCAACCCACGTCGAACTCGTTCTCGACGCCTCGGGCTCGATGTGGAACAAGCTTGCGGACGGTCAGTACCGCATCGTCGCCGCCAAAACGGTCTTGGCCGACTTCGTCAGCAGCCTGCCCACCGACGAGACGCTGAACGTAGGCCTGCGGGTTTACGGCTCGAGAACCGCCGCGCTGGACGAAGGTTCTTGTGAGGACAGCGAGTTGTTCGTCCCCATCGACGGGGTAGCCCGGGACGCCCTGCTTGCAAGCGTCCGCGACGCGAACGCGGTCGGGGCCACACCGATTGCTTACTCGCTGCAACAAGCCGCCGCCGACTTTCCGGCGCAAGGCAAAAAAATCATCGTCCTCGTCACCGACGGTGAAGAGTCCTGCGGCGGCGACGTGCGGGACACCTTGCAAACGCTGCGCGACAGCGGCGTTGAGATAGACCTGAAAGTTATCGGGTTCGACTTGAACGACCGCGCGGTCTCGAGCTTCGAAGGCTTGGGCACGTTCGAAAACGCGCGCAGCGCGGGCGAATTGGCCGCCGCCCTGGGCCGCGCCGTCACGGTCGAAAAAACACAGACCTACAGGGTCGCCGTGAGCGTCACCCGGCAGGGCGAGCCCGCCGCGGACGGGGCGGCGGTCAAGCTGCTCGAGGCGGTCGGCGGCGAAGCGTTTTCTCTGACACCGAGCGAGCCTGGCACGCTCACGGCGGAGGTGCCCGCGGGCGCTTACACGGCCGAGGTCGAAGACGCCTTCACCGCCGCGCCGCTGAGTTTTTCCGACTTGTCGGTCACGCCGGAGGGTGACAACGCCTTCGCGTTCGAGCTCGCCGCCGAAACCGAGGTCGTTTTAAGCGTGACGCCCGCCGCGCCGGTCACCGGCAGCACGGTCACGGTGACTTTCGGGGCCGCGCCGCCGGGCGAACGCAACTGGGTCACCGTCGTGCCGCAGGACGTGCCGGACGAGGTGTATTTGGATTACGAGTACGTCACGGACGAGAGCGGTACGGCCGAGCTACGCCTACCGGCCGAAGCGGCAACCTTGGAAGCCAGGTATCACGTAGAATTGCCCGAAGGCGGCACGCGCGTCGTCGGGCGCAGCGCGCCGTTTGCGTCGGTTCAGGCCACTGTCACCCTTGACCTGCCCGCCGAGGTCGCTGGCGGCACCGCTTTCGACGTGGCTTGGACCGGCCCCGACAACGAGCGCGACTACCTCACCGTCGTGCCCGCCGACGCGCCCGACGGTCAGTACCAGCAGTACCGCTACACCCGTGAAAACTCGACGCTTCAGTTCACCGCGCCCGTCGAACCCGGCGACTACGAAGTGCGCTACCAGTCGGACTATGGCGACGAAGTGGTAGCGAGGGCCCCCTTTACCGTCACCGCGTCAGCCATAACCTTGGACGTACCCGCCGAAGTCGCTGCGGGTACGTCGTTCGACGTGGCTTGGACCGGCCCGAACGGCAACCGCGACTACCTCACCGTGGTTCCTGCCGACGCCGCGGACGACACTTACCAGGAATACAGCTACACGAGCGAAGGGCCGACGCTTGACTTCACCGCGCCCATCACGCCGGGGAGGTACGAGGTGCGCTACCAGTCCGACCGCGAGCGTGGCGTGTTCGCCCGACAAGCGTTCACCGTCACCGAAACGGCCATCCGTCTGGACGCGCCCGCCGAGGTCGGCGCGGGCGAGGCGTTTACCGTGACCTGGAGCGGGCCGGACGGCGCGCAGGACTACGTCACCATTGTTCCGGCGGGGGCGGCGGAGGGCGCTTACCTCGACTACGCCTACACAAGGGGCGGCACCTCACTCACCCTGGACGCACCCGCCGAACCGGGCAGTTACGAAATTCGTTACAGCACCGACCGCGGTAGCGACAAGGGCAAAATCTTTGCGAGCGTGCCGATTACGGTTAGGTAAAGTGAGGGGGTGGCGGCGAGTGTTTGCTTCCACCCTCCCTTTTCCCATCCCCTTTTTCAGAGGACGATTTCAGTCCCCGCCTCGAGCCCCCCCGGCAACTCGATGTTATCCAAGTCTTCCGGTTCAATGGCCGTCAGCGGGCTCAGTTCGATGACGGCGTTTATTTTGTCGCCGTTGTCAAAAGGCACCTTGACGCCGCAACCTTGCAACCACCGACCAGCGCGTTGGCTCTGCAACTGCCGGCTCGTCTCGGGCGAGTCGTCGCCTTCGGCATTCTTGATGGGCGCGAACTCCTCGACCCGGTCGGTTTCTAACAGCACGCTTTTTTCGGCGAGCGGCAGCGCGTCGAAGACGAAGGTCTCGAGCTTGACCGCGTTGGGCGCGTCGGGCTCGACAAATTCACCCGTTGAGAGGTCGAGGTGAGGCACTTTTTTGTTCGCCCGGTGAAACGGCAGGGCGAAGCGCCCGCCGGACTCGTTCAAACGCCGCACGAAGTCCACGCTGAGAAGGTGAATCGCAATCGAGCCTGCATCAAAGGCGAGCTTGCCCGAAGCGTTGCGTCGTTCGGCCAACTCGCTCGGCATGTCGGAATATTCGATGACGCTCAAGCGTCCGTCGATGCGGCAGAAGTTGCCGACTTTTTCGAACGGACCGACCTTGGGCAGCAGCTTCGCCGACATCTCCGCGCCTTGCAATGCGTGCAGCCCGATAAACAGCGGGTCGAGCGGCTTGACGTTCGGGTTGTCGACCTGGAAATAGCTGATGTGTTCGACGCCGCGCCGCGTCATGTCGGTCAGCGCGCCGCTCTTGTAAAGCGCCTTGAGGCTGCCGCCGTGCCCGTCGGGGTTGAGGGCGAGGCTGTCTTTGTCGGCGAGCAACACTTTACCGTCCAGCCCGATGCTCGGCATACTGCCTTGCTGGAAAAACATGACATCCTCGGCCTCGAGCCCAAAATAACCATACTCTTCGAAAAACGCGCGCGTGTCCGCGTCGTTCAGGGTGCTCGTCATGAGGTACCAGGGCACAGCAGCGCCGTACTTTTGCTGCGCCTTGCGAATCGTTTCGGCGAACACCTGGAACAGCGGTTTGCCCTGCACCGGCGTCGCCGGAAAGGTGCCCTTGGGGCCGTCCCAACCGAGGCGCGTACCCTGGCCCCCGGCGACCGTGAAGGCCGCGACCTTGCCGGAACGCAACAGGTCTTCGCCGCGCTCTCTGGCTTGGCGGTAGGTAGCCTCGAGGTCGGGGGTCGGCGTGCGCGGGTAGTAGGGCGCGGGCTCGATGTTCTCGGACAGGGCAGTCTCGGCCGGGTTCAGCACGTCCTGGACCAGTTCGCTCAGTTGCGCCCAGTCCTGAGCCTCTACCTGGTCCAAAAGTTGCGCTTTGCCCACGTCATTCAGGTGTTCGAAATAGTGCAGGAGATGAGATTGGTCGTAACTTTGCAACGTCTGCTTCGAGGCGTCGTAGCGTTTTTGTAGTGCGTCCATAGCCTCATCATACGCAACCCTGCCAAGTCGTCAAAGTGCAAAGGGTGACTCGAGCTACACAGCTTTTCTGAGCGCAGCCGTTCTCAAAAGCTCAAGCGCCGGGTTCGTCCGCTTCGGTAGGACCAGGCAGCGGCAACGGTTCCAAGTCGGTTTCAGACTTCCCGCGGCGTCCCCTGGTGCGCACGCGCTTGGCTAAGTCGCCCGCCAGTTTGCGGCCCTGCTCGAGCGCGTCGGCGTAGTAGCGGCGCATCTCTTTCAGCGTCGCCGTTTCGCCCTCGGCGGCCCACAGGTGAACCGTCTGGCCGATGACCCAGGTGCCCGCGTAGGACACGGCAATTTTCGGGACGATGCCCCAGACGGGCACGAGCCCGACGAGTTCTCGAGCCACCTGCCGGAACAGAAAGCCGCCGCCGACCACGCTGATGATTTCTTTCATCAGTTCTTCGGGCTTGCCCTTTTTGCCCTCGGCGAGCGCGAGCTTGTAAGCCATCAGCAGTTGGTTTTTGGTCAGCACGACGAGGTCGGCCACGTTGAGCGGTAGGCTCAAAATCGGCACGATTTGGGCCACGCCCGTGGAGGCGGCGTAGGCGGCGTTCGTCCTCGAGGTCTGTTCGATGAGCGTCCGCGCGTAAGCCCCGCGCAAGGTGGGCACGTGCCGCGCCAGGGACAAGCGCTGCGTGTCGGGCGCTTTGTCGATGAGGGCCGGGGCCAGGACGGTTTGAAGCGTGTTGACTTCTAAGTTCAGCAGCATTACGCGGTCGGGGATGCGGGTGTCCACGTTGCCGACCAGGACTTCCAACCCGCCCGCGGGCAACGGTTCGGCAGGCGGCGCGTCCTGTGACACCCGCACGAGCAGGTCGCCGGGGCGGCGTTCACTCAGGTTCGCAAGCGTGCTCACCCACGGGGCCGCGCCGAGTTCGCGCGCCAGGCGTCCCGCCAACTCGGGCTCGCCCACGACGGCAACCCGAACGGGCATCTCGGCGTTTTCCTGAATGCTTTTCAGGTTGATTTCGCGGATGAGGTTGAAGAGGGTTTTGGTAGCGCCCAAAAACATCTAGCGCCTGCTCTCGGCGGCGCGGTTCGGCTGTGAGGGTGACATGGGGGTCAGTTTAGCAGCTCGAGCCCCTTGAAAACTCCGCCGAAAGTAGCAAGCGTTGAGCCCCATTCGTACCCTGGGAGAAGCGCGCCTCTCACGAAAAACCGGCGCTAACCTTTTTGGGCGAGCAACGAGTAGCTGAGCGGTGGTTTGTGCTCAAAGTCCTGAAACGCCCGGTAGTTGTTCGACAAGTCGTGTCCGTACTCTTCAAAATGCGTCAAGTGCAAGCCTGTTTGCAAACACAAACCGATGATGCTCGACAAGGTGTGCTGAAACCAGTACGACTCGGCGCGGCCGGTCTGGGCGGGGTCCAGGTAGTCGGGCAACGTTTCGCCCACAAAAGGCTCCTGCCGAAAATACGAGCTGTCGACCTCGAGCACCTTCGTCGGGTCGAACATCGCCAAAACGGGGTGCTGGTCGTAAAGAAAAAGGGCACCCCCAGGCCGAAGCAGCCGCCCGACGACTGCGAAAAAAGCGGGCAGGTCGGGCAGCCAACCCAACACGCCGACCGTGACGTAGACGATGTCGAAGGCGTGGTCGTAAGTCTCGGCGACGTCGTACACGCTTCCGTGAACGAACTCGAGTTCTTGCCCACTCGCCTCGGCAAGTTGCCTGGCTTGCTCGAGAAAGTTCTCCGACAGGTCGAAGCCGACACAGCGCCGCGCGCCCGCCTTTTTTACGCTGACGAGTTCTCGGCCGTTGTTACAGCCGAGTTGAACTACGTCCTTGCCTTCCAAACCGAGGCTCGAGAACACGCGGCGCTCCACCTCGTCGAAAGTTGTAAAGTCGGGCTGGCTGACGGCGGCTAGAAGTTTGTCGAAACCCTCGGCCTGATAAACGTCCGCCGTCCGGTTCCACATGGCCCGGTTAACCTGTACAAATTCGTCGTTTTCCATAAATGCTATTTTAAGGTGCAAGGCTGAGGTTTCTTCACCGACCGGCCTCGAGCCTCAAAATAGTCCGGTGACGGAAACTGCCAGAGTAAAGGTTTGGCTCGAGCCCTCCAAACTGTACTCCGCGCCTGCCCCGCCGTAGGTGAAGCGGTACTCGGGGCTCGGCGTGACGTACTCGAGGCCGCCGTAGCGCAGGCTCGCACCCAGCAAACCCGAGCCGTTGCTCAGGTTGCCCAGCCAAAAAACCGCCGGGGTCAGGCCGGTTTGGGCAAAGTCGGGCGAACTTACGCTGACGGCCCCGTAGTGCAGCCCTCGAGCTTGCAAGTCGGCGACATCAGGTCGCCCGCCGCTAAAAGCGCCCCGAGCGCCGCCGGGTTCTCCGTCAACACGCCCGCGTCGCCGTACCCCAAACCGTTAAGGTGATACTGCCCGCTGACCGAAAAAGTGTAGCGGTCGTCCGCGGTCGTCGCGCTTTAGCGCGCGCCCAAGGTACCCAAAACGAACAGGCCGTCCGAGGTCTCGGCGCTCAAGCCGGTCGGGCTGTTCGCGTCCCGAACGACGAACACTTTGTCGCTGCTACCCTCGAGCACCATTTCTGCAAACACGGCCACGTCGCCCACACTGCCGTTACCCGTCGCCATCACGGCGTTGTGCCCGCCGGTCTCGCGCAGCGCGCCCGTGGTGACCTCGAAACTGCCCAACAAAAACTCATAACGCGCCGCCACGCTCGCGGCAAGCTTTGTAGAAATGTCCCCCAGAATCAGGTAACCCGTCAGGTTGTCCGTGCCGATGGGCAGCTGCGCCTTGAGGCTGACCGGCCCTGATTCTTCGCCGGGGTCTTCGGGGTCGACTTTTCCGAGTTCACGAGGTTCGCCGGGCTGAAGAAGTAGCCGACGCCCCAGTTGACGGTTTGCTTGCCCGCGCGCACGAGTACCTAGGAGCCGACGTCGAATCGCCCGCGGTCAAGACGAAGCTGTCGGGGAACCTCGCAAAGTAGCTGCTCGGCGCCATCCCCCAGAGCAGCGCGAAAGAGAGGGTTTTGTCGTCCCGGCTGACCGTGGCGACGCCCGAGAGGAGCGGGGTGTAAGCCTCAACGTTCGGGTCGGCGTCCAGGTAAGCGGCAACGTCCGGGTAGGTGTGCAGCGGCTCGGGGGCCGCGCCGAAACCGGGCGCGCCGACGCCGCCCCCGACAAAACTCACCGCTTCTTCGCTCGTACCCCGCACAATCAGGTCGCCGTGTCGATGCAACCGATAAGGTGCAGCAGCGTCGACTTGCCCGAGCCCGACGGCCCCGCAATCGAGACGAAGTCGCCCGCCTCAAGCTCGAGCGACACGCCTTTGAGGGCGTGAAGCTCCGTTTTGCCCAGGGGATAGGTTTTTTTGACGTGGGTCAGTTTGACGATAGCCACAGCCTGCCTCCAAAGGGGCTCGAGCCTCCGAGCCGTTTAGCAAGTGTGGCAGCGAGGTTTGTAGGGCTGCCGCTCGAGACGTGTAGGGTTTATGGAGAGCTGAAACATACCCAACTTTTTGGTATACTGCAAGGTATGAAAATCAAAACCAGCATTACTTTAGAAGCCGAACTCCTTAACCGCGTTGACAAAACTCTTTTGGAAAGCGAGTCACGTAGCGCCTTTTTCATGGAAGCGGCGCGACAGCTCGCAGACGCACGTGAGCGTGCCCAAAGAGACGCCCGTGATTTGCAGCTTCTTAACGCCAACGCGGACGCTCTCAACGAGGAGGCTCTCGACAACTTGGCGTTTGTGTCGGCTATTTTTCAGGAGTATGGCGAAGAGCAACCGTGAGGCGTGGTGACCTCTACCGTGTCAAACGTTCCAATAGTCCTGACAAAGACCCTCGAGCCTACCGAGTTTACGTGGTGGTGGGTCGCCAGGTTGTCATCAACTCTGGTTACACTACCGTTATCTGCGCACCTGTTTACTCACGCCATGACGCGCTCAGCACGCAAGTGAAGGTTGGTGTCGATGAAGGGTTGAAGCCTGAGTCGAGCATTCATTGTGACAACCTTGTCAGTCTTCCCAAGGTTGTTCTCACGAACTATGTGGGCAAGTTGGACGAACCCACGATGGCAGAACTGAATCAAGCACTCCGCAGCGCTCTACAACTCGAAGAAAGCTAAACAGGCAAGGTCAGCGTAAAACTCGCGCCACCTTCGGCGCGGTTGCTGGCGCTCACGCTGCCGCTATACAACTCGACCAACGTCTTGACAATCGCCAAACCCAGCTCGGCGATGGTGCGCTCGTCTCCGACAATCAACACTTTGCTCATGGCCGCCCGCCGCGCCATCCCGTACCGGCCGGAACTCGGTTCATGTCGCCAACCTTTGCTGAATACCCCTGTCCGGTGTCATTGCGCCGTCCTTCCGCGCCCCCCGTTTTTTCAGCTTCAACCTACGCGAGCCGTGTCTGAAACTTGCGCCGAAGTTGTGTAGAAAATGTGAAGCCGCTCAGCCGGGAAGGGTTGGGGTCGCCCGTGCGAAGACTCGAGAGGCATTCTGAACTTTTCTTCGGAGGCTCGAGCAAACCCTGTCGACCGACCTCGGGGGTGCCGCTTTCCCAGCACTCGAGCGATAAACCGAAGCGTGTTCGAAAGCGTTTTTGCCCCGACTAAAACTCCAACTCGTCGTTTTTCGAGCTGATGAACCGCTCGAAGGCGTCGTCGCGCTTGGTGTTGGGTCGTTTGGGTGTCGGAGGTTCGGGTGTTGAATGTTCAGCCGTCGGCCGGTCGGTGACTGGTTGCTCGGGCACGGGTGCAGCCGGTTTGGGTTTCGCCGCGGCCCCGCGGAAGTCGTCGTTTTTGGGGGTGTTTTCCGCACCGGTGGGGAAGGTCCGGACAGGTTTGCGGGCGGGCGTTTTGGGGCGGGGGGGCTCAGGCCGCCGTTGGCCCAGGGTCAGCAAAAACCACAGCGTGAGTGCCAGCGCGACGACCGCCAGAAAAAACAGCAAGATGAGAAGGCTCAGCGGGTCCAGGGCCATACTCCAGTATAGCGTCAGCGCGTGAGCAAGTCCCGCAAAACCGCACTCGAGACGTTGCCGCCGCTCACCAGCAGCACCGTTTTACCCGGTCTCAGGGTCGCTTCGCCCTCGCCCGCTGCCAATTTTCGGTAAGCCGCCAGCGTGAGCGCGCCGGTCGGCTCGACGACCAATTTCGCTTCGTTCAGGTACCAGGCGGCGGCCTCCAAAATAGCCGCTTCGGGCACGGTCACAAAGCCGTCGACGTTTTGTTTGATGACCCTAAATGTGTGCTCGCCCAAACTCTGCGTCCGCACGCCGTCCGCGACCGTGCGAGTCGTTTTTTCGGCGGGCCAGGTGACGACTTTTCCTTGTTGAAAAGACTCGCCGGCGTCGGCGGCCAGTTCGGGCTCGACGCCGAGAACTTGTGCGTCGGGGCAGAGTTTTTTGAGGGCCAGGGCGATGCCGGCCAAGAGACCGCCGCCCCCGGTGCAAACGAGCACGTTGGCGACCTCGGGCAAGTCCTCGGCGATTTCTAAACCCACCGTGCCTTGTCCCGCGATAATCCAGGGGTGGTCGAAGGGCGGCACGAAGGTGTAACCGCGCTCGTCGACGAAGCGTTGCGCCGCCACTTGGCGCTCGGCTGCCGAGGAGCCGCAGCGCACAACTTCCGCGCCCCAGGCGAGGGTGCGCTGCACTTTAATCTCAGGCGCACCTTCGGGTATGGCGATGGCGGCGGGTACGCCGAAGAGGTGTGCGGCGCAGGCGAGGCCTTGCGCGTGGTTGCCCGACGAAGGTGCGGTCACGCCGCGCCGCCGCACATGTTCAGGCAACGAGGCCAGAAAGTTGTACGCCCCGCGCAGCTTGAACGAGTTCGTCCGCTGCAAGTTTTCGGCTTTGGCGTAGACCTCACCCTCTACAGGCAAGCGAACGAGGGGCGTGCGGTAGACAGCCTCTTTGATACGTCCGTGGGCTTTTAAGAGGTCGTCAAAGGTTACGAGTGTGCTCACGGCACCGTCGGTCACGGCATCATCGGTTGCAGCAACGTCAGTCGTCATGGCGTCATCATACGCGCTCGGAGGTCGGTTTAGAAAACAACCAGGGGCTCATGGTTTTCTACAAGACCCAAGCTCAAACGGGCTGCGCCTCTTTCAAAAACGGGTAGTCGGTATAGCCCTGAACGTCGCCGCCGTAAAAGGTGCTTTGGTCCCAGTCGTTCAGCTCGGCGTTCGCTGCAAAGCGTGCGGGCAAGTCGGGGTTGGCGATGAACAGGCGGCCGTAAGCGACGAGGTCGGCCTTGTCTTCTTGCAGCAGCGCCTCACCCGAACTCCGGTCGAAGCCGCCCGCGACTATAAGCGTGCCGTCATAGCTATCCCGAAACAGTTCCGAGGCCTTTATGTCACCGACCTCGGCCTCGACGGTGTGGAGGTAGGCGAGGTTGTAAGCGTTCAGCATCTGCGCCGCGTAGCGGTAGGTCTCGAGCGGGTTCGCGTCGCCGCGGCTGCCGGGGGCGTTGTTGGGCGACAAGCGGACGCCGACGCGGTTCGCGTCCCACACGTTCAAGACGGCCTCGGTGACTTCTTTAAGAAACCGGGTTCGGTTTTTAACGCTGCCGCCGTAGCGGTCGGTGCGCTGGTTCGTGCCGGTGCGCAGGAACTGCTCGAGCAAGTAGCCGTTCGCCGCGTGAATCTCCACGCCGTCGAAGCCGGCACGCTGCGCGTTTTCGGCGGCCTGGCGGTACTGCTGGACGACTTCGGCAACCTCGTCCGCCTCGAGCGCCCGCGGGGTCTCGTCGCTCGGCGCGCGGCGAAAGTTGGGATACATGAGGTTGCCTTCGAACTTCACCGCCGACGCCGACACCGGCTTCGCGCCGCCGTGGTACGACGAGTGCGACACCCGCCCGACGTGCCAGAGTTGCAAGTAGATAATCCCACCCGCCGCGTGAACCGCGTCGGTGACGGTTTTCCAGGCGTCGGTTTGCTCGGCCGAGTGAATTCCCGGCGTGTCCGGGTAACCCTGGCCCAGCGGCGCGACTTGCGTCGCCTCGCTGACGATGAGCCCGGCTCCCGCGCGCTGCGCGTAGTAGTCGGCGTGGACGGGCTGCGGCACCGTGCCGACGGCGCGATTGCGGGTCAGGGGGGCCATGACAGTTCGGCTTTTGAGGGTTAAAGGGCCGAGTTGATAGGGCTCGAGAAGTTTCATAACCGCCACTCTATTCGGTATAGCCCTCCGCCGAATGTCGGGCTCGAGACATGGTCGCGCGCGGTGTGGGACGTGGTCTAGGGCCGAGACGAAAAGCTGAAAGCAGAACTCCCTTTTTCTTTACTCGGTACTCTTTACTCGGTCCTCGGTACTTTCCCTCACATTTCGAGAAAAACTCCAAACTCGTTACCCTATCCCCGGTAGAGTGCTTCTTATGGCGAAGCAGTTCTCGAGCGAAGAAGCAAAGGCGCAACTCGCCCGCGTCCAGGGCCTCGGCGAGACGCTGGAGAAGCAGTACGCGCTGCTCAACTACGCCGTCGACGCCTCGAACAACTGCATCGCGGTGAGCGACCCCAACCGGGACGACAACCCGCTGATTTACGTCAACAAGGGTTTCGAGCGGTTGACCGGCTACAGTTTCGACGAGGCGGTGGGGCGCAACTGCCGTTTTTTACAAAACGACGACCACGACCAGCCCGGTTTGATGCAGCTTCGCAAGGCGCTCAAAGCCGGTCGGGACGTGCAAACCACCCTTCGCAACTACCGCAAAGACGGCACACCCTTTTGGAACGAGCTGTACGTGTCGGCAATTCGGGACCAGGGCGGCGACCTCGTCTATTTTATGGGCGTACAGAACGACGTGACGCGGCGCGTCGAGCAGGAGCGCAACCTCAAAAAAGCGGTCGAGGCCACCCTGCAAGACAGCAGTTGGTTGAGCCGCGCCATCTTCGAAAAACTCGCGCAGTACGACGCGGGCGTTCAGGAAGGCGCGCACCTCGCCGACTTTACGCCGCGCGAGGGTGAGGTGTTGGAGTTGCTAGCCAAAGGCCTCAGCAACGTCGACATAGCCAAAGAGTTGGACCTGTCGCCCAACACGGTGCGTAACCACCTCGCCAAGGTGTACGACAAGCTGGGTTTGCGCACCCGCGCCAAGGCGGCCCGCTGGGCACGCGAGCGGGGTTTGGGCTGAGGGCGAGAGGACTTTTTAAATTGAAGGGAAATCGAGCAGGAAAGTTCGGAAGAGGTCGAACACTTCATAATCCTTTACTTTCCACTCGGTCCTCGGTACTTTTCACTTTACTTTCACTGCCGAACGTAGGAATCGTTGCAGGTCGCGCCCCCCAAAGCCTGCTATGATGGCGGCTATCGTGAGTTTAACCGTACTTTCAGAAAGGGACGCCGCCGACGCGGCGGGACACGTATGCAAGAATTCAACAGCTCGAGCCTAGACTTCGCCGAAGACCTGTACTTAGAGTACCTGAACGACCCTGCTTCGGTGCCCGAGGACTGGCGAGCCTACTTTAAGACTTTGCCCAACGGGTCGGCACACACCACGCTCAAACCGTCGTTCAAGCCGCGCAGTTTGTTCAACGCGCCGGGCGTCGTGCCCCTGAGTGAAAACGACACCGACCTGCAGTACAAGATGGGGATGCTCATTCGCAACTACCGGGTGCGCGGGCACATCATGGCCGACCTGGACCCGCTCGGCCTGGTCAAGCACGAGCCGCCCATCGAGATGACGCCCGAGTTTTACGGCTTTAAAGACGCGGACTTAGACCGCATCGTCCAGAGCGGCACGATGGCGGGCCGAACTTTGCGCGAAGCCTTAGAACGCCTCAAAGAGACCTACTGCCGAACCATCGGCGTGCAGTTTATGCACATCGACGACTACGACGTGCGCGAGTGGCTACAAACGCGGATGGAAACGAGCCTGAACAGGCTCGAGCTGAGCCGCGAAGAACAGTTCCGAATCCTGACCAAACTCACCGACGCGGTCGTGTTCGAGGACTTTATCCAGAAAAAGTACGTCGGCGTTAAAAGTTTTTCGCTGCAGGGCGCGGAAAGCCTTATCCCCCTGCTCGACTTGGCCGTCGAAAAGGCGGGCGAGCAGGGCGTGGACGAAATTGTCTTTGGGATGGCGCACCGGGGCCGCTTGAACGTGCTCGCCAACGTCATCGGCAAGCCGCCGCGGCAGATTTTTAGGGAGTTCGACGACGCCGATGCCGAACGATACATCGGGCGCGGCGACGTGAAGTACCACCTCGGCTACTCGCGCGACTTAGAAACGTCCACGGGCAAAAAGATTCACATGTCCTTGTCGTTCAACCCTTCACACTTAGAGTTCGTCAACCCGGTGGTGATGGGGCGGGTACGCGCCAAGCAAGACCGCTTCGGCGACCGGGTGCGCGAGAAGGGTTTGGGAATCCTCATCCACGGCGACGCCGCCTTTATCGGCGAGGGCGTGGTGCAAGAAACGCTCAACCTGAGCGAGTTGGACGGCTACGAGACCGGCGGCACGCTCCACGTGGTGCTGAACAACCAACTCGGCTTTACCACCGGGCCGGAGCAGGGGCGGAGTTCTTACTACGCGACCGACATCGCCAAGATGCTGCAAAGCCCGATTTTTCACGTCAACGGCGAAGACCCCGAGGCCGTGGCGCAGGTGGTGAGCCTGGCGATGGACTTCCGCGCGCGCTTCAAGCGCGACGTGGTCATCGACCTGTACGCTTACCGCCGCTTCGGGCACAACGAGTCAGACGAGCCCGCGTTTACGCAGCCCTTGATGTACGAGGCGATTCGCAAACGCGCCTCGGTGCGTGAAGGCTACCTGGAGCGCCTGCTCGAGCTGCGCGACCTCAGCCGCGAGGAGGCCGACACCATCGAGACGGCGGTGCGCGAAAGTCTGGAAGCCGAACTCGCCGCCGCTCGAGCCGACGACTACGAAGTCAGCTACCAGGCGTTTCAGGGTTTGTGGGGTGACTTCGAAGGCGGTCCCGACGAGGACGTCGCTGAGGCCGAGACGAAAGTGGACGCCGCACAGTTGGCGGCGTTGCTGGACAAGCTCACGCACGTGCCCGACGACTTTGCGCCGAACAGCAAAATCAAACGGCTGTTGGGGCAACGCGCGGAAATGGCCGGGGGCGAGCGCCCGCTCGACTGGGCCGCGGGCGAGGCGCTGGCCTTGGCGAGTCTCGCCGCCGACGGCTACCACGTGCGCATGAGCGGCCAGGACGTCGAGCGCGGCACCTTCAGCCACCGCCACGCCGTGCTGCACGACGCCGAAACCGGCGCGACTTACACGCCGCTCGAGCACTTGAGCGACACCCAGGCCGGCGTCGACATCGTCAACAGCCCGCTCTCGGAAACCGGCGTGCTCGGCTTCGAGTACGGCTACAGCCTCGACTGGCCGGACGGCCTCGTGGTCTGGGAAGCGCAGTACGGCGACTTCGTCAACGCGGGCCAGGTCATCATCGACCAGTTCATCTCGAGCAGCGAAGATAAGTGGCGGCGCTTGTCGGGCCTGGTGATGCTCTTGCCCCACGGCTTCGAAGGCTCCGGCCCCGAGCACTCCTCGGCGCGCCTGGAACGCTTTTTGCAACTCTGCGCCGAAGACAACCTGCAGATTATGAACCTCACGACGCCCGCGCAGATTTTCCACGCGCTGCGGCGGCAGGTCTTGCGTAAACTCCGCAAACCGATGATTGTCATGTCGCCCAAAAGCCTGCTGCGTCACCCGCAGGCGGTCTCCACGCTGGACGAGTTGGCCGAAGGTAGTTTTCAGCAGGTCATTCCCGACGGCACCGTCGACCCGAAAAAGGTGACGCGCGTGCTCCTCTGCTCGGGCAAGGTCTACTACGACCTCGCCGCCAAACGCGAGGAAGCGGGCCATGACGACGTGGCGATTGTGCGCTTAGAGGAGATTTACCCGCTGCCCATGACCCAACTCGCGGCGGCGCTGCAACCCTACCCCAAAGACGTGCCCGTCGTGTGGGTGCAAGAAGAACCCGAAAACATGGGCGCGTGGCGTTTTCTGCGGGTACACTGGCTGAACGAGGTGTTGGGACACGGTTTTTCCGGCGTGACCCGGCCCGCCTCGGCGAGCCCCGCGACGGGCTCGGGCAACAGCCACAAGCTCGAGCAGGCCAAACTGCTTAAAGAAGCCTTCGCCGAGGGCAAAACGCAAGAGAAAGTCGCGTCGTGAGAGTTTTAGCAGGGGAGATGGGGAGCAGAGGCGCAGAGGAGAAAAGGCTTTTGACTTTCACTTTTTCCTTTTTACTTTCTACTCGGTACTTCCCTTCTACCTGAGCAAGTCGTTTTCTGCACCGGTTTCAACCTAAGGAGCGTGCATGGCCGTAGAACTCACAGTACCCGCCGTCGGCGAGTCCATCAACGAAGTCTTTATCGGGACCTGGCTCAAAAAAGAGGGCGACAGCGTCGCGAAAGACGAGGCGCTGGTCGAAGTCGAGACCGACAAAGCGACGCTCGAGATTCCCGCCTCGGTCGCCGGCACGCTGAGCAAAATCCTCAAAAAAGAGGGCGACTCCGCCGACATCGGCGAAGTTATCGCGCACATCAGCGAGGGCGGCGCGGCGGCTGAGACAAAGTCGGATGCCGAAGAGGCCGAACCGAAGACTGAAAAAGAAGAGGCCGCAACTTCCGCCATCGACACCGAAGAGGCCGAAGTGGAGTCAGACGAGGGTGCCGAAGGCGAAGGCTTTGTGATGCCCGCGGCGCAGCGGCTGCTGGACGAAAACGACCTCAAAGCCGACGCCGTCAAGGGTAGCGGTCCCGGCGGGCGCATCTTAAAAGAGGATGTACAGAAGGTTCTCGAGAGCAAGTCCGCGAAAGACGAACAACCCAAAGTCGAGTCTAAGCAGCCTCAAAGCAAGCAGCCCGAACCCAAACGCGAAGCGCCCGCGCCGCAAGGCGACCGCGAGGAAGAAACCGTGCCGATGAGCCCGCTGCGGCGCACCATCGCCCGCCGACTCGTCGAGGCGCAGCAGACGGCCGCGCTGCTCACCACCTTCAACGAAATCGACATGAGCACCATGATGGCGTTGCGCAGCGAGTACAAAGACCTGTTCGAGAAGCGCTACAACATCCGCCTCGGCTTTATGTCGTTTTTTATCAAGGCGAGCATCGACGCGCTCAAACAGTTTCCGGCTATCAACGCCGAAATTCGCGACAACGACATCGTTTACAAAAATTACTACGACGTCGCGATTGCCGTGTCGTCCAAAAAGGGCCTCGTCACCCCGGTCATTCGCAATGCCGAGCGGCTGAGTTTTGCCGAAATCGAAGCGACGATTGCCGACTTCGGCGCGCGCGCCCAAACCAACAAACTTTCGCCCGACGAACTGACTGGCGGCACCTTTACGATTTCGAATGGCGGCGTGTTCGGCTCGCTCATGTCAACGCCAATTGTGAACCCACCGCAGTCCGGCGTGCTCGGGATGCACGCGATTCAGGAGCGCCCCATCGCCGTCGACGGCGAAGTCGTGGTTCGCCCGATGATGTACGTGGCGCTGACCTACGACCACCGAATTGTCGACGGGCGCGAAGCGGTGACGTTTTTAAAGCGCATCAAAGAGGCCATCGAGACCCCGGCAAGGATGCTGCTCGAGGTTTGAAGTCACATCTCAGGCCAAAACGGACGCCTAAGAGCGGTGTCCGTTTTTGTTTGGAAACCAGCGTTTTAATCTATTCATCGTAGGGACGGGTTTTAAACCCGCCCCTACGGTGCGCTGAAAGAGTACGTTCGGGGCAATTTAAAGGGGAGCACAAGGTCGGGGTCGCAAACCGTTTGTCTCGAGCCGCCTCGTCAAACCCCCAACCTCAAAGAGAGGTTGCCAACCCCACGCCCACGCCGAGCAGCGCGCCGAACACCACTTGCGGGTAGGTGTGGCCGAGGAGCGTTTTGAGCGCTTGCGGCTGAAAGCCTTCGTCGAACAGGTGCGCCAACTCGCCGACGAGTTCGTTGATGAGTTCGGCCTGAATGCCGGCGGCGCGGCGGATGCCGGTCGCGTCGTACATCACAATCGAGCCGAAGACCATTGAGATGGCGAACTGCGGGCTTTGCCAGCCGTAAATCGCGCCGAGACTCGTCGCCAAGCCCATCACCGCGGCCGAGTGCGACGAGGGCATCCCGCCGGTCTCGAGCAAGCGCTCAACGGCGAAGCGGCGTTCTGTCAGGAGCACTAAAACGACCTTGAACACCTGCGCCAGCACCGTCGCCAAGAGCGCCGTCCAGAGCGGTTTGTTAGCGAGCAGGTCGGTCACGTAAGTCTCCTGATTAGCTAAGCGACGCGCTCGGGCGAGGCTCGTGGGCCAACCTGGCGAGGACGCCGTTGACGAATCGCCCTGACTCCTCGCCGCCGTACTTCTTGGCGATGCGCACGGCGATTTCGATGGTCACTTCCAGGGGCACGTCGGGCTCGAACCACAGTTCGGTCAGCGCCAGCCGCAACACGTTCAGGTCGGTCTGGGCCATCTGGGTAAAACTCCAGCCCTCAATCGTCTCGCTTAGCTGGGCATCTATCTCCTGCCGGTGCTCGGCAAAGGCCGTCAACAAGCGTGAGGCGAACGCGACGCTCTCAGCGTCGAGCCTGTCGCCGTAGGCGTCGTCCTGGTCGGCGTCTTCCTCGGTTGCGAGGTCGGCGCGGACCTGCTGCCAGACCTCCAACAAGTCCGCGCTGCCGCGTTCGGCTTGAAACAGGGTGCGAAACGCGAGTTCTCGAGCCTTGCGCCTAGCCACGTGCCAAGCCCTCGGGCACGTCGACCGCTTCGACGCTCACTTCGACCGTGTCGACCTCCAACCCCGTCATCGACGACACCGCCTCGCGCACCGCGCGCTGCGCCGCGCGCGCGACCTCGGGGATGGCGAGCCCGTACAGCACCCGCACGCTCAGTAAAATGCGCACCCGTTCCCCATCGCGCTCGACCTGGATGCCCTTGGCCCGGCGGCCGGTCAGGATTTCACCGACCCTGGCCGGCGGCGCGACCGTCGCCAAACCCTCGACCTCGTCTAAGGCAAGCTGCGCGATGCCGAACAGGACGTCCTGGGAAATCTCCAGTTCGTTGGCGGTGAGGCTCACGGTTGACGGTGCGCGCGGGCGCGGGTTGAAGCTGTACTGTTCATCGTTTCTCCTTTTTTGAGAAGGGGTGGTTTAAGGCGTCAGCGTTTGATAATCTAGCTATTGCCTTCCTCATTCAACAACCTTCTCGCAATAAAATTCGTATAGACCGCGCCGCGTTTGAAAAAAGCGTTGTCGAGGACGCGGAGGTGAAAAGGAATCGTCGTTTTGACGCCTTCGACGACGGTTTCGTTCAAGGCGCGCTCGAGCCGGGCGATGGCCTGGTCCCGCGTCGGTGCCCAGGCGATGATTTTAGCAATCAAACTGTCGTAGTTGGGCGGGATGCGGTAACCGGAATAGACGTGCGAGTCCACGCGGATGCCGGGGCCGCCGGGCCAGTGGACGTCCGTGATAGTCCCCGCCGAGGGGCGAAAGTCGAAGTCGGGGTCTTCGGCGTTGACGCGCACCTCGATGGCGTGGCCCTCGACCCGAATCTCGTCTTGCGTGACGCTCAAACCCTCGCCCGCCGCGACACGGAACTGTTCCTGGACGAGGTCGAAACGAGTCACCATCTCGGTCGCCGGGTGTTCGACCTGGATGCGAGTGTTCATCTCGCTGAAGTAAAACGCGCCGTCACGGTCGACCAAAAACTCGCAAGTGCCCGCGCCGCGGTAAGAAATGCGTTCGGCCAAACGCACCGCGGCGGCGGCGATGTCGAGGCGCACCGCTTCGGGCAGCGAACTGGTGGCTTCTTCCAAGACTTTTTGGTAGCGGCGCTGAATCGAGCAGTCGCGGTCGTAAAAGTGGACGACCTTGCCCTCGCCGTCGCCGAACACCTGAATCTCGACGTGGCGCGGCTCTTCCAGAAACTTTTCCATGTACATTTCCGGGTTGCCGAAAGCCGCCCTGGCCTCCTCGGACGCGTTGTTCAGGTTGCGCTCCAACTCGGCCTCACTCCGCACCACGCGCATCCCGCGGCCCCCGCCGCCGGCCGAGGCTTTCAAAATCACCGGGTAACCGATACTTTCGGCGGTTTTGCGGGCGTGCTCCACGCTAGAGAGCGCCCCCGAGCCCGGCGTCAGCGGCACGCCCGCTTCGGCGGCGAGGGCTCGAGCGCTCGCCTTGTCGCCGATGGCGCGAATCGTCGCGGCGCGCGGCCCGATAAAGACGAGGTTGTGCTCCTCGCATTTTTCGGCGAATTCGGCGTTTTCGGACAAAAAGCCGTAACCGGGATGCACCGCTTCCGCGCCGGTCACGATGGCCGCCGAGAGCAGGTTGCGCACGTTGAGGTACGAGCCCCCCGACGCGGCCGGCCCGATGCAAATCGACTCGTCGGCGAGCAGGACGGGCAACGACTTCTCGTCGGCCTCGGAATAGACGGCGACCGTTTTGATGCCGAGTTCCTGCGCCGCGCGGAGCACGCGCAGCGCGATTTCGCCGCGGTTGGCGATGAGGATTTTGTTGAACATCTTCTAACCGGGTTCGATGCGGAACAGGGCTTGCCCGTACTCGACCGGGTCTTCGTTTTTCACGAGAATTTCTTTCAGGGTACCCGCGACCTCGGCCTCGATTTCGTTCATGAGCTTCATCGCCTCGATGATGCACAAGACCGTGCCCGCCGCGACCCGGTCGCCAAGTTTGACAAAGGGGGCCGAGTCCGGCGTCGGCGCTTCGTAAAAGGTGCCCACGATGGGCGCTTTGACCTCGGCGAGGTTCGAAGGCGGCGCGCTCGGCGCGGGTGTCGCGGCGGCCGCGGGTGCCGGGACATTCTGCGCTGCCGGGGTCTCGAGCTGAGTTGCAGGCGGCGGGAGTGCGGCCTGCGCCGCGCTTTGTGGGGCGGCTTGCCCTGCGGGTTGCGGCGCGGGCTCGCCGCCCCGCTTGAGCGTGAGCTTAAAGTCGCCGGTCTCCAAGGTCAACTCGCTCACCTCGCTTTCGGCAACGGCGTCGAGCAGTTTTTTAAGGTCTTTGACGTCCATCAGGCGCGGCCCATGTAAGCGCCGGTTCGAGTGTCGACCCGAATCGTCTCGCCCTGGTCGATAAACAGCGGCACGTTGACGGTCGCTCCCGACTCTAAAAGCGCCGGTTTGCTGCCGCCCGAAACGGTGTCGCCCTTGACGCCGGGGTCGGTCTGGGTGATTTTCAGCGCGACCACGTTGGGTAAGGTGAGTTTGAGCGCGCGACCCTGGTAAAAGTCCACGGTGACTTCCAAGTTTTCTTTCAAAAACTTCGCGCCGTCGCCGACCTGCTCGCGCGTCAGGGTGGGCTGTTCGTAGGTCTCGGTGTCCATAAAAGTAAAGGTGTCGCCGTCACCGTACAGGTACTGCATGGTGCGGTAGTCGATAAAGATGTCTTGCAGCTTTTCGCCCGAGTTGAAGGTGCGCTCGACAATCGAGCCGGTGTCTAAGTTGCGGAACTTGGACACGACCTTCGCGCCCCCGCGCCCGATTTTTTGGTGCTGGTAGTCCAGACACTCCCACAGGGAGCCGTCCATCATCACTTTGGTGCCGTTGCGTAAGTCTGTAACCGAAATCATGCCTGCCTCCGAAAAATTACCTGTATTGGAACTGCTGGTTACGCCGTCAAGTCGTCACAGTCTAACACTTGCGTTCTTCGGGGTCAGAAGGTGAGGCGAGAAGTTAGGTTTTGGATTGAAGAGACGCGCCCAAGGCGTAACAATGGTGTTGTGGGTTACCTCTATTTCACCATCGGCGCTTACCTCGTCCTCACCGCGGTCAGCGCTGTTGTTATGACGTGGAACATGACGGTAGGCTCGCTTTTTTTTATGGTGAGCGGTTTTGTGGTGATGTGGTCGTTTATGCTGAACCACAAAAAGAAATACGCAAAGCCCGAGCAGGGCCTGGCTGAACCTGACGACGCAGCGAACCTGGGTGTAGCGCCGAGGCGTGAGGCGCTCGAGCCCAAGCCTGAAAAAGCAAAGAGAGGGTCGGCGAAGGTCAAGCGTCACACCCAGCCTCTTTCTGCAGAGCTAGAAACGGACCTCCGCACCATCGCGGTTGTGAACAAGACCGAAGTGGTAAAGCAGGTTCAAGTCTTAACAGGTATGGAACTTTCAGAGGCTAGAACGTATGTGGAGGTACTACAAAGACGGTAGAGCTGCCGTGTACGGCTGCCGCACTTCACCTAAAAAACAAGGATAGAAAAACGAGGACGCCGCTGAAGAAACCCATCCAGATGCCACGATGGAGGGCAGGGTGGGTGGTCTCAATTCTCGCCTGATAGCTTACATCACGGGTGAACATCATCATCAGGCTATAAAATATTATTCGTAGTGCTTGAAAAAAACGATGAGACTGCCAGGTATACCTATATCAACCGCAGTCCATATTAACGTGTATTCAATTAAGTTGCGAGCATCGATGCCGGCAGACATGGTCTATGCCTCCACGCCATCGTGCGCGGCTCGGAGGCGTTTCGTCGGTACGTGACTTAAGGTTGTGGCCTCGAGCCTTTTCGACCCCGGTTCTGCTCGGGTCAACTCCCCGTTTGCCACACGGGTATGGACGTGACGACCTCACCCCGCTCGTAGACGCTCAAAAAGGCGGTGACGACCTCTGGGTCGAACTGGGTGCCGGCCTGAGCTTCGATTTTGCTTACGGCCTCCAGCAAAGAGCAGGCTCGCTGGTGAACCCGGTCGTGCGTGAGCGCGTCGAGCGTGTCGGCGACTGCGAAAATGCGGCTTTCTATGGGAATGTCGCCCCCGGCGAGGCCGTTCGGATAGCCCGCCCCGTCCCAACGCTCGTGGTGGGTCAGCGCAATGGTTTCGGCCAGCTTCATCAGGGGTGACTGTCCACCCGACAACAGCTGCGCGCCCACAGTGGTGTGGGTCTTGACGACGTCGAACTCCGGTGGGGTGAGGCGTGAGGGCTTCATCAAAATACCGTCGGGAATGGCGATTTTGCCGACGTCGTGGAGCCGGGCGGCGCGCACCAAGAGTTCGACCCGAGGGCGCTCCAAACCCAACTGGCTGCCTATTTGTCCGGTGAGCTGGGACACGCGCCAGACGTGTTCGCCGCTCTGGTCGTCACGGTACTCGGACGCGCGCGCCAAACGGACCAACATCTCGACTTGCGAGTGCTCCAACTGCCGAGTACGCTCGGCGACGAGCGTTTCCAAAAGGTCGTTGTTTTTGGCGAGCCGCTGCTGAAACCGCCGGGCTTCCAACAGGTTGCAGACCCGCAAAATCACCTCGGTCGAGTCGAAGGGTTTGTTGATGAAGTCTTTCGCGCCGCTCGCCAAGGCCTGCTTTTTAGTCGTCGCGCGCTCGTCGGCGGTGAGCATGAGGATGGGAAAATACTCGCCCGCTTTGTCTTTAAGAGTCTCCATCACGTCAAAGCCGGACAGGTGGGGCATGTTCAGGTCTAAGAGCAGCAAGTCGGGTCGCAACACCTCGAACTGTTCGGCGCTGCGGCGCGGGTCTTGCTCGGTGGTGACGTGCGTAAAGCCCTCGCGTTTTAGAATGGAGCGCAGGATGAGCACTTGCGCGTCGTCGTCGTCGACGATGAGGATTTTCATGTCCCTGAGGGCCGGGAAATCGTCCACGCGCGAAAGCGAAGGACTGGAAAACTGCGTCAAAGCGTCCACAACGTCTCCTTTAAGTTTGTAAAGCTGGCAGGGGAAAGGAAACGCCTTGCAGAGCATCCCCTGTCGCGCCTTTTGGCCGCCTGCACCGTTTGCCCCGACTCGAGCGCTTGCGTTGTGAGCCGAGGTTTCAGGTTCCTGCGCTCACGTTCGAAACTGGGTTCGGACCTGAACACTTTAAGATTAGCAGGTGCTCCTTACAAAATTCTTACCGTCTCACGCAGCCAGCGCGTCTTTGAACTCGCCGACCAGCGTGGACAGCGTGGCCTTGGCATCGCCAAAAAGCATACGGGTATTTTCTTTGAAAAACAGGGGATTTTCGACACCTGAAAAGCCGGGCTTGAGGCTCCGTTTGAGGACGAACACGGTCCTGGCGTTGTCCACGTTGATGATGGGCATTCCGTAAAGTGGGCTACCCGCGTCCTCGCGCGCAGCCGGGTTGACCACGTCGTTCGCGCCGATGACGATGGCGACATCGACCGCGTCCATCGTTGGGTTGACGTCGTCGGGCTCAACGAGCGCTTCGTAGGGCACGTTGGCCTCGGCGAGGAGCACGTTCATGTGGCCCGGCATCCGCCCGGCGACCGGGTGAATCGCGTAACGCACCTCGGCCCCGTTGGCTTCGAGTAAGTCGGCGAGTTCGCGCACCATGTGCTGCGCCTGCGCCACGGCCATGCCGTAGCCGGGCACGAAGATGACGCTGTTGGCGGCTTCCAGCAGATAGTAAGCGTCCTCGGCGGAAATCGCCTTGGCTTCGCCCTCGACTTTCAAGCTGCTCGAGGCCGTCACCGCCCCAAAGCCGCTGAAAAGCACGTTGGCGAGCGAGCGGTTCATCGCCTTGCACATGATGTTGGTCAAAATCAGCCCCGACGCCCCGACGAGCGAGCCCGCGACGATTAACACGTTGTTGCCGATGATAAAGCCCGCCATACTCGCCGCCAGCCCCGAGTAACTGTTGAGCAGCGACACCACGATGGGCATGTCCGCCCCGCCGATGGGAACGACCGCCAGCACCCCCAGACAAAGCGCGATGAGGATGGCGAGAACGAACAGAAGATACACGCTGCCCGGCGCAAGGGCGAAAATAATTCCGATGAGGAGCGCCCCGCCGAGCAGCGCTGCGTTGACGAGCTGCTGGTTGTTAAATTGAATGGGTTTGCCTTCCAGCCGCCCCGACAGCTTGCCGAAAGCGACCAGGCTGCCCGTAAAGGTCACGCCGCCTATCAAAACCGCCAAAAAGATAGCGACGGCGGTAAACGCGTCGGTCTGCGGCGCGCGCTGGTACTCGGCCCAGCCGACGAGCAGACTCGCCAAGCCGCCCGAGCCGTTCAGGAGCGCCACCATCTCGGGCATCTGCGTCATCTGCACCGTGCGCGCGGCGACCACGCCGATAACCGCGCCGACGGCGAGACCCACAAAAATCCAGGTGTAAGCCAGCCCGCTCACCGACAGCGTCACAACAATCGCCAGCAGCATCCCAGCGGCTGAGACGAGGTTGCCACGCCGCGCGGTTTCGGCGCGACCCAGCATCTTCAAGCCGTAGATAAACAGCACCGAGGCGACGATGTAGGCGATGTTGACGAAGACGCTCACTTTTTACCCGTCTTGAACATGCCCAGCATCCGGTCGGTGACGAGGTAGCCGCCGACCACGTTGATGGTCGCGAAAATGACCGCCAACGTTCCTAAAAACGTCCCGAACGGCCCGCCGATGCCCGCCGCGATGATGGCACCCACAATCGTAATCCCCGAAATCGCGTTCGAGCCCGACATGAGTGGGGTGTGGAGTTGCGACGGCACCTTTTTGATGAGTTCGACGCCCAAGAAAATCGCCAGCACGAAGATGAACACCAGTAGGATTATCACGCTTGTCCCTCCACGACTGCGCGTATGCGCTCGTCCCGAATCTCGCCACCGTGCGTCAGCAAGACGCTTTTTACAATCTCGTCTTCCGTGTTCAGCTCGAGCCGACCCGTTTCCTTGTTCCAGGCGTGCTCCAACAAGTTTGCCACGTTGCTCGCGTACATCTGCGAGGCGTCGCGGGCGACCTCGCCGGGAAAGTTGCTCATCCCGACGACGCGCACGCCGTCCACCGTCACCGTTTCGTCGGGGACGGTGCCTTCGACGTTGCCGCCGGTCGAGGCGGCCAAATCCACCACCACGCTGCCCGGTCGCATCCCGGCGACCATCTCTTTAGACACGATGCGCGGCGCAGCCCGCCCGAACACCTGCGCCGTGGTGATGACGATGTCCGACCCGGCGATGACTTTCGCCATGCCCTGCCGTTGCCGCTCTAACTGCTCTTCGGTGAGGGCTTTCGCGTAACCCTGTTCGGTCTGGCCGGTCTCGCCCACGTCGATTTTGACGAACTTCGCACCCAGGGACTGCACCTGTTCCTCGACGACGGGCCGCGTGTCGAACGCCTCGACCCGCGCGCCGAGGCGTTTGGCGGTGGCGATGGCCTGCAAACCCGCCACGCCCGCGCCGATGACGAACACCCGCGCCGGCGGAATCGTCCCGGCGGGCGTGCTCATCATCGGGAACGCCTTGGGCAGCGCGTCGGCCGCCTTGACGACGGCGACGTAACCGGCTAGGGAGGCTTGGCTCGAGAGCGCGTCCATCTTCTGCGCGTAGGTCGTGCGCGGCACGAGTTCCATGCAGAGCGCACTGACGCCCTTCTCGGCAAGTTTTTTGACGAGCGGGCCGTTTTGGAAGGGCTCCAAAAAACTCACCAGAACGGTGTTTTCTTTCAAGTCAGAAATCAACTCAGCGTTCGGTTTGCCCAACAGAACGACGACGTCGGCCCGACTCAAGTTGGGCTCGTCCACCAGCGTCGCGCCCGCCTTGGCATAGTCCGCGTCCGCAAAGCCGAGCGCCGCGCCGTAGCCCTTTGGAACTTCCACGCCAGCGCCGAGCCCGACAAGTTTCTGTGCGGCCTGCGGCGTTACGGCGACGCGCGCTTCTTCGGGGTCGGCTTCTCTCGCAACGACGATGTTCATGTGCCAAGCATCATGACATATTTGGGGTTGACTGGGTTTGAAAGTCTCGCCGCAGGGTGGGAGGCCAGGAAAGTTGAGAAGACCGAAGGGCGGGTGTTCGGTTTACCGGCCCTTTTGTTTGCTGTTTGTACCTTTGACAGCGGGTGAAGGTTCTTGCAGCAGGCTTGGCGCGTGACCGTGTTAAGCTTTTGCGAACTGGAAAGGCTTCTTTTATGGCGCAACCTACCCCCGGAGGGCTCCCGTTTTTACGCAAGGTCAAGCCGAGCTACCTCGTGCTGCTCGCGCTCGCGCCGCTCGTCGTGTACCTGTTCGTTTACAACCCGGTTTACCAGAGTTCGCTGAAGTTCATCCTGCCCGGCATCCAGCTGACGCTGCTGCTCGCCGTGTTCGGCTACCTGTTGGCGGCGGTGTGGGGCCTCATTTTGGCGGGAATGCAGTTTTTGAAGCTCGGCCGGGGCACCTTGCGAACTTTTCTAGTCATAGGCGCGGGTTTCGTCCTGGTGAGCGTCGGCCTGCTGTTTTTGCCCAAAGACGACTACGTGCTCGTCGGTGCGGCGGACGGCACGGTCGCCATCGTCCAGGGCACGCCGCGCTCGCTGAGCGACGCGGTGCGCGGCGGAACTTACCGGGAGGGCGCGCCCGAGCGCGCCTTTCGCGCCGTGCCCGACGCTGAAACGGCCCTGGACCGTATTCGCACCGGCACCTACACGGGCGCGCTCATTCCCAAGTCGGCTGTGCCGGCGGGTGAAACCGTTCTTTGGGAAACCTCGGTCACGCCGCAGCCGCGCATCAACCTGTTTTCCGGGCTGTTGGCGCTGGGCGTGTTTTTGCTGCTGCTGACGTTCGGCGGCTGGCAGAGCGGCGAACACCCGCTGGCGATTTTTGCCGAACTTTACATCGACATTATCCGGGGCATCCCGATGCTCGTCATCATCTTGTTCATCGGCCTGGTGTTGCCGGGCGAACTCGCCAAGCTCAACATCTTGTTCGAGCCCGACAACGAATTTTTGCGCAACCTGCAGCGCGGCACCTTGGCTATCGGCCTCGCTTACGCGGCGTACATGGCCGAGATTTTCCGCGCCGGCATCCAGGCCGTCCCGCGCGGCCAGACCGAAGCGGCGCGCACGCTCGGTTTGACGGGGTTGCAGACGGTACGCTTCATCGTCTTGCCGCAAGCCCTGCGCGTGGTGATTCCGCCCTTGGGCAACGAGTTCATCGCCATGCTCAAAGACACCGCCATCATCTCGCTCATCGGCACCGAGGAGATGACGCGCTTGGCGCGGGCCTACGGCGCGGCGACGCTGAACAACATCCCGCCCTACAACACGGCGGCGGTGCTCTACATCGTGCTCACGTTGAGCGCCTCGAGCCTGCTGAAATGGATAGAGCGCCGCACCGGGGCGGGGGAGACGCGCTAGGTCGGGGTAATACTCGACTTTGTTGAGCGTGAACTTTGCTGAACCGGAAGTAAGAATTTAGAATTCAGGAGTCAGAAGCTGGCGACGTGAGAGGGTGCATCGTCCCGACCCTTAACGCCACATCGCCAATGCCACCACGCCGCTGGTGCCACCACGCCGTCAGTGCCACCACACCGCGAGGTTCGGGTAGTAAGCCTCGACGATGATTTGAAACAAGAAATAGTCGACAATTAAATGAACGATCAATACCCAGACGAGGATGCGTGAGCGCTCGAACATCGCCCCCTGTGACAGCGCGAGGACGGCGATGAAAACCGGCCCCCAGCCCGTAAAGGCCATGTCGTAGAGCACGACCGTGTAGATGACCGCTTGCGCCGGGTTGGCGACGCGGTAGGGAAACAGGCTGCGCAAAATCGCGAAGCAGATGTTGATGAAAAACAGTTCGTCCCACACCCCGACCGCGTTGATGCCCATGAAGAGTTTGAACAGTTCCTCACCGTCGGGCACGCTCGGCAGCGTCCAGTTGAACCTCACCTCCGGACTGAGAATTTCCAAGTACAGCGTGAGTCCGGCCCAGGCCAGCGGCACGCTGCTCAAAGTGTAAAGAAAGTCGACAAGGTCGAAGTGCTTCGGCCACAGCTTGAAGGTGATGATGTCGGGTCGCCGCAGGATGAGGGGCGGCACCACGAGCACGGCGACCAAGGCCGAGCCCAGCTCGAGCACGTGCCGCCAGCCCAGCCCCGTGTCCAGCGGCGCGACCGCCAAAATGCCGAGCGGGACGGCGAGTGCTAGATACTTGCGGCGGCGTTCGGAATTTTCTTGAGGAAGGACAAAACAAAAGCCGAGCGCCGCCGCCAAACCGAGCCCGACGCGCAAACTCACCGACAAGAAAAAGACGTTGCGGTCGAGCGGCAACAGCATCACGGTGGCGAACAGCAGCAGCAACAGCGGCCACAGGGAAGGGGGTTTGGGGGTCGTCACGCTGCAAGCATTCTAACGTGTGTCCCAAAGGTATCCTGGGACCATGCCGACCGCCACCGTCAGTCTGGACGCCCTTCGCCACAACGTGGCGCGCGTCCGCAGCCACTTACAGCCTGAAACGCAACTGCTCGCCGCCGTCAAGGCGAACGCCTACGGACACGGCGCGGTGAGGGTGGCGCGTCACTTCGCGGCCTGCGGCGTCACTCATTTCGGCGTCGCCACCGCCGGGGAAGCTTTGGAGTTGCGCGCGGGCGGCGTGACCCGGCCGATTCTCATTTTTTCGCCGGTCTACCAAAACATTCCCGAACTCGTCGACTACGGCGTAAGCTTGACCGTTGCGGATACCCACAGTTTGGACGCTGCTAAGGTGAGCGGCGTGAGGGCGAAAGTTCACCTCAAAGTCGACACCGGCATGGGCCGTTTGGGGCTGGGTTGGCGCGAGGCCGTCGAACTCGCCAAGCACGTCGACGCGGCTGAAAACCTCGTTTTAGAGGGCGTCTGGACCCACTTCGCCGCCTCGGACGACGACGACCGGACGTTTACGCTGGCTCAGCTCGAGGCCTTTACCCTCTTTTTAGAAGGTCTGCGCGAGCACGGTATCGACCCCGGACTCGTCCACGCTGCCAACTCCGCCGGAATTTTCGCCTACCCCGAGGCGCACTTCGACCTGGTGCGGCCGGGCATCGCGCTCTACGGTTACCACTCGAGCGAGGTCGTCGCCGCACTGGAAAAAGACCTGCAGCCCGCGCTGACCCTCACCGCGCCCGTGACTTTTGTAAAGCGCGTGAAAGCAGGTACGCCCGTTTCTTACAGCGGTTTGTGGCGAGCGCCGCGCGACACCACCGTCGCCACGGTGCGCGTCGGCTACGCCGACGGTTATCCGCGGCTGCTCACGAACAAGGGCGAGGTCGGCTTCAAAGGTGAACTCAAACCCGTCGCCGGGCGCGTCTGCATGGACCAGACGATGGTGGACGTGGGCGACGCCGAAGTCGAGGTTGGCGACAGGGTCACGCTGTTCGGCCCCGGCGGGCTGGACGCGGAAACGCTCGCAGGCCGTGTGGGGACGATTTCTTACGACCTGTTGGTGTCGCTCTCGAGCCGGGTCGAGCGCGTTTACGAGTGAGGTTCAGGCTCTCCCAAACGCACCAGCAACACCGGAACTTCCAAGTGCTTGACCACGTCTTGCGCTACGCTGCCCAGCAAAAAACGGTCCAAGCCGGCGTGGGCGCGGGTCGCCATCGCCACCACGTCGACGCGTTCTCGGTTGGCGAAGTCGGCAATGCCCTTGACGGGCTCGCCGAATACCACCGTCGAGGACGCCTCGTAACCCAAGCGCGTCAGCTCGTCTACTTCCGCTTTCAGGTCTGCGGTGACTTGGGCGCGAAACTCGGCCAACTCCGCCTCGTCCTGAATCGGGTGCAGGAGGGTGGGCTCGTTGTACATGTAAAAGCCGTAGTCCACCCCGACCATCGCCGGTTGCGCGAGCGGGGCGGCGAGCGAGGCGGTGGTGGCGATGTGAAGAAGTCTGACCCGGTACTGCTCCGGTGGAAAAAGCTCGCGCGCGACCGGCAAAATTTGCGCGCTGAAGCCGGTGTTGTCCAGCGGCAGCAGCAGCGTTTTAGCCACCGCTTTCCTGTTCGAGAATACCCAAGTCCTCGCGTCCGGGCAGGCCGTCCTCGGTGTCGGGAAACTCTTCGGTCAAGTCCCGGTCGGTGTTCTCGGGCAGCTTGATGGGCGGGTGTTCTTCCTCGCCCAGCACCGGGACGACCGGCTCCTCGCTCGGGCCGTCCAGCGGCGGCTCGTTCGGGTTGGGCAGACTGCCGGGGTCGGGTAGGTTTGCGCCGGGTTTGCGGTAGTCGCTCATAAAACCTCCTTGAATAGGTCTTCAGTATGCACCGTGGACGGGGCCGAAAACGGCCTCTGTTCTACACTTTTTATATCTACACCGTTCTACAATAGCCGCTCCCGGCCGAGCGCGTGTTGTGTTCGGCCGGGAGCGGGCTACCTTCGTTCTCTGTGTGTGCCGTCTTTGCGAAACCCGCGGGCGTTATCCTAAAGCTATGCCGAACCGAGACGACCTACCCGACTTTTACGACCTCGACTTCGAAAGCACCGATTTTCGCGCCGAGCCCGACAAGTACCGCGTCGGCCGGGGTGAGCAGGGCGTGCTGAAGGTCGAGCCCTACAAGGGCGAAATCCTGCCGCACTGGCGCTTCAAAACGCCCGAGATAGCCGAAGCGTCTTCGTCAAAAATTCTCGAGCTGTTTTACGCTTACTTGCAAGCGGACGACTTCGTCGGCGCGGACATGGCTAGAAAGTTTTTGCAGATGGGCTGGACGCGCGCCCGGCGTTACGCCAACCACAAAGGCGGCAAAAAGTACAAAGGCCCCGTGCCCGACGACAAAAAAGGCCGGAGCGGCGCGCACGGCCGCGCCGAGCTGCCGCGCGAGCAAGACCCGGTCAAGGCTGAGTCGGCCGAAATCTTTTACGAACGCTACGTCGAAGCGCGCGAAAACGAAACCTACAAACGCCTGAAAAAAGCTCACCAGGAGCGCTACGGTTGAGCTTTTTTCAGGTGAGGAGCAGCAGCGCCGCGTAAGCGGCCATGCCGAGGGCGAACGACGAAAAGCGGCTGTTGCGTTTTTCGGGCAACTCCTCTTTTAAGACGTTGAGCACCACGCCGCCCGCCAAAAAGGCGAACAAGGCGGTGACGAAAGCCTCGTTTATTTCAATGACCAGACCCAAGCCCCAGCCGACCAACACCGCCACGGCCAGCAGCCACCGCCCTGTGTCGTGATAGCGGCGTTTGTGGTGCTCACGCAAACCGTAGTCGTTGACGAAAAAATGCAGCCCCATCGCCACGAAGTACCACAGCAGACTGATGGGCTCCGGCGTCTCGCGGTGCAGCAAAAGATAGCCGACGATGAGGTTGTAAACCCCGAACGACCCCACGTGTAGCCAGAACACGCCCGGCTCGGTACTCTCAAAAGCGTCACCGTCGTCGGGGTCGTCCGGGTCGTCCCTGCGTGAGGAGAGGGCGGCCCGCTCGAGCCCGTAAAACACCGCCAGGCCGAGCAGCGCTACCGCGTAGGCGCGCTGCTCGACAAACCCCAAAACCTCGCCCAGCACTTCGTGGCCTTCGCCCAGTTCGGGCAGCAGGTGCAAAAACACGTAAGCCACCGACGCCCCCCCCGCCGCCGAGAGCCAGCGGCTGCGCGGGATGCCGTCCAAAAAGCGGAGTTTGCCCGCGAACAGGTGAACCAGCGCGAAGCCGCAAGCGGCGAGAAAAGACAGAAGCGTTTCCATAAGCTTTAAGTTACCCCGAAAGACGCGTCTCTTTCCAACCTGCGTTTCAACTTGCCGCTTGTCTGCTCGCCTTCCACGACTCTTTTTACGCACCTCTTTTTCTGCGCAGCGTCCGCGCGTACAGGTAGCTGGCCGGCAACAGCAGCAACCCCGCCAGGACGAAGGTAAGGGGCATTCCGTAAGCCCGCGCCGCCAAGCCCAACAGCGGCCCGCCCGCGACCTGTCCGAGCGCGTCCATTTGCCCGTTCATCGAGAACACGGTCGCGCGGGTCCCGCTTTCCAAACTCTGGTTGAGCCAGGCCCGGTAGAGCGGCCCGTTGACGACGCGCAGCAGGGTCGCCGCGCTGTAAAAGGCGAGCGCCACCAAGAAGTCGCCCGCCAAGCCGAACGCGACGACGCAGACCGTGAGGAGCGCGTTAAGGACGAGCAGCGCTTTCGCTACCGCGACGTGCGCGTTCAAGTCCACCCTGCGCCGCACCGTTTCGGTCACGAGGATGGACAGGAGGCTCGTCCCGGCAGCTATCAGGCCGAACCACAGGGCGGGACCCAAAACCTCAGGCAAGCCGATGTTGCGGATGAAGTGCGCGGTGTAGAGGCGGTCGAAGGCTTCGGACGACGCGCCCAAAATCGCGGTGATGGCGAAGATGCTGAGGATGACGGGTTTGCGGTTCGCCACTTCCAAGCCCGCAGAAAACGTCGCGCGCATGGCTTTGAAAGGATCGTGGCCCACTTCCGGGCTGCGCGAAAAGTTTTTCTCGGGCATGAACAGCAGCAAAAACAGGGCCGCCGCCAAAAAACCCACGCCGCCCAAAATCATGGGCAAGCCGAGGTAAACCCTGCCGAACAGGACGGCGAGCCCGATGCCGAAAAACGACACGACTTGCCCTACCTGCGTGGCCCGCAAAAAGGCGTCGCCCGCGTTGTGCTCGCCCAGTTCGTCCGAGACCCAGGCGTCTATCGCGCCGCTTTCAAAGGTCACGCCGAGCCCCCACACCACTTGCGCCAAAAGCATGGTGGCGAACACCGGCAGCGCGCCCTCGAGCACGAACCCCACCCCGAACAGGGCCATGCCGACAATCACCGACCTGCGGCGGCTGTAGAGGTCGGCGACGATGCCGGTGGGAATTTCGAACAAAAACACGGTGAGTTCTAAAACCGAGCCGATGAGAACGAGTTGCAAGGGGCCGAGCAGCGCCACTTCGACGCGGTAAACCGAGGACAGCGTGCTGTAGAGGCTGAACGACAAAGCGGTGATGGCCGTGACGAGCATGTACACCTTGAAAGGGGAAAAACGTTCGGTCAACATGTCCTACCTTCCGCACCCGACTCCGCAACGGGCCGGGTCCGTCGTAGCTGAACTACGACCTTGGGAGGCTCGAGCCTCCGTACAGGTTTAAGGCGGATAAGTTTTTACATCCCGAGCAAAACGCTTAAGGGACGGTTCAGTTGACCGTTGTCACAATGCCCCACTATGTAGGGTTTTGGGGCCGGGTGTCAAGGTTCGGTTCAAAACCCGGCTGCGCCGTTTCCGCCCAAATCGGCAGGCGGCTCGCTCCACAGGACGAGGTCGGCTTCGTTCACCCGCACGGGGCCTCGAATCAGGACGTGCGGAACGTGGGCGAAAAACGCCCCGAACCGGCCTTGACGGTGGAGTTTTGCGTACCACTGGTGGGTCGCCTCGGGCAGTACCTTCAACTCTTCAAACGTGTCGGGGTCGAAGGGGCTCACGCTGTCCCCGGCCAGGGTGGCGTCGGGACTGGAGCGCTCGCCCGAACTTTTGTAAATCACGCCGGGAAGACGTGCGACGCGAGCGATGGGTATGCGATAAAACGCCACGTCCCCGACGGATTTGCCCAGCTCGAGCCAGGCCCTGTAAACCAAGTGTGGGTGCGCGGGCGAAAAGTGCAGCACGTCGTTCCACAAGCAGTTCAGTACGGGCACAACTCTTTCCGGCAACCGCCGCCGGTTCGGATGGTCGGCGTACTTGGCGCGCTGCTGCGCGTACAGGTCGGGATGGGTGTGCCGCAACGCGTTGAGCGGATAGAGGGTGTCGCCCCGCATGTTTGCAGGCTTCAGGTGATACAGAAAAGGCATGGTGGCCTCCGTGACTTCTCAGTTTAGGTGTAGGGCTTTTCGAAAACCGTAAAGAAGGCGATGGCGCCCTCAGTGGGAAAAAGGTACGCTGTAGTTACTCAAAAAAGCTTATACGTTATCGCAACTGTCCAACAGTGCGGCCAAGCCTGCGGAGGCGGACAGGGTCAAAGTAGTGTCGGCGCTGGGGGTGAGCGGCGTTTTTTCGAGATTGATTTCGATGACGTAAGCACCTTGTTCTTTGGCGAGTCGCGCCAAGCTCGCCGCAGGCTCGACCACCGCGGAGGTGCCGACGACGAGGGCGACCTCGGCGTTCGCAAAGGCGTCTATCGCCGCTTGAAACGTCGCTTGGGGCAGCGTTTCGCCGAACCACACCACGTTGGGCCGGGCGCGTGAGCCGCAGACGGAGCACCGCGGCGGCAACGCGAAGTTTTCAGCAAGTTCGTCCAAGTGTCCACAGCGTTCGCAGCGGCTTTGCGTCAGGTTGCCGTGCAGCTCGAGCACCCCCCGCGCCCCCGCCCTTGCGTGCAAACCGTCCACGTTTTGAGTGACGAGGGTGAGGTCTTTGTGATTCTCGAGCTTGGCGAGGGCGAAGTGGGCGGGATTCGGTGCGGCATTCAAAACCGTGTGCAGGCGCGTTCGGTACCATGCCCAGACCAACACCGGGTCGCGCGCGTAGGCTTGCGGGGTGGCTAAGTCTTCGGCGCGGTGGTTTCGCCACAGGCCGTTCGTCCCGCGAAACGTCGGCACGCCCGACTCGGCGCTGACGCCCGCGCCGGTCAACACGGCGACGCGGCGGGCGGCGGCAAGCGCGGCCCTAGCCTCGTCACTCACGCGTTTCGGTAGCTTCTTGGGACGCGGCTTCTTCGGGTACTTCGGGTACCGGGTCAGCCGCCTCCTCGGACGGTGACACCAACACGCTCGTCACGCGGCGCTCGTCGGCCTCCTCGACCTCGAAGCGCACCGACTCGTAATGAAGCGTTTCGCCCGCCTGCGGGATGTAACCGAACTGGCTGATGAGAAAGCCCGCCAGGGTGTCGTAGTCGCCGCCCTCGTCGTCGAAGACGAGTTTGAGTTCGTCGGCGACCTCGTCTAAGTGGACCGAAGCCTGTATGCGGTACTGGTCGTCGCCGAGCGGGGTAATTTCCTCGACCTCTTCCAAGTCTGTCTCGTCGTAAATCTCGCCGGTAATCTCTTCGATAATGTCTTCTAGGGTAATCAACCCGGCCGTCCCGCCGAACTCGTCGACCACGATGGCGAGGTGGTTTTTGCGGGTGCGCATGTCTTTTAACAGCGCCAAAATGTTGAGCGTTTCCGGCACGTACTGGGCGGGGGTCATGAGTTCGGACACGCGCGTTTCGGCCAACTCCTCGGCGCGGCCGATAAAACTGAGCAGGTCGCGGGTGTAAACGATGCCGCGCACGTTGTCCACCGTTTCGGCGTAGACGGGCAGGCGGCTGTAGTGCTGGTCGCGGTTGAGGTCGAGCAGGTCTCGCAACGTGGCGGTTTCGCTCACCGCGACGATGCTCACGCGCGGCGTCATCACCTCGCGCACCACGGTTTCTTCCAAGTCGATGATGCCTTTGATCATCTCTTCTTCTTGCGCCTCGATGACGCCCGACTCTTCGGCGCTGCGCAGCATGAGCCGCAGTTCGTTTTCGGTCAAAAGCGGGTTGTCGCCGGGCTCGAGCCGAAACAGCCGCAGCAGCGACGTCGCGATAAACGTGAAAAACAGCCCCACCGGGTAAAACACGATGGACAGCGCATAAACCGGCCGGATGACGAGCCGCGAAAAAGAGACCGCGTGGTGAACGGCGATGGACTTCGGGGTAATCTCGCCGAAGATAAGAACCAGAATCGTCATGATGCCGGTCGCGTAGCCGACCGCCAACGACTCGCTGTAGCCGAGCGGCCGCGACAGGCCGATGCTGATTTGGGTAACCAGCGCGGTCGCGGCGATGTTCGCCAAGTTGTTGCCGATGAGGAGCGTCGTGATAAAGCGGGTGCGGTCGTGTTCCAACAGGGCGAACACGCCGCCGGGGTCGCGGCCCTCTTCGCGCAGCTCCCGAATCTTCCAGTGGCCGATGGCGGTCAGGGCCGTTTCCGAACCCGACAACACCGCCGACAACGCCAGCAGCACGACGAGGCTCAAGATTTGCAACCACGACACACCCCCCTCGACAGCCGTTTGAGCAAAACCGAGCGACGTGCCGAGAAAAAGCGTAAAGCCGATGAGGTAGGGTCTAACCAGGCGGTAAGGCCTAGATCGGTCTGGCGAATCGTCCATCAATGGGGGGATTCTAGCACACAGCTCGCGCGGGGGCGGGTTCTGGGACGGCGGGACGGGGCTCGAGCGGCGCTCAGGGCTTGTGGATACCGGGGTTAGCCGTCCAAGACCGCACGATTTTCGGGGCCGCGGGCGTGTCCGCGCGCAACTCGTTCGAACAGGGTTATGATGACGCGACGAGGTTTCGAGACTTGTATGGAATCCCAAACCACCGCGCAGGCACTGCGCCCGCCCGACTTTCTTTTGCGCGCCGGTGTGCCGACGTTGCGGTGGCGGACGGTCACGTCGGCGCGCGGTCTCGAGCGTGACGCCCGCGCCGGCTACCCCACTCACTACCCCGCCGACCCAGGCTTACCTTACGAAGCTCGCCTGCCCGCCAACACCCTGCCCGACGACACCCTAGCCGACGACACCCTGTCGGACGCACCCGTCGTAGACGCCGACGAAACGGACTTTTCGACAACGGCCGACGCCGCGCGTTTGTTCGAAGTTTCAGGGCGACGTGACCTCCGGGTGGCTTTGTTGTGACGCTGTCCGAACTGTTGCGTCAGGCCCTGGGTGTGCGGCGGGCGCTGCCCGAGACGACCGTGACGGGCGTCGTCCAAGACCACCGCCGCGTGGGGCCGGGCGCGGTGTTCGTGGCGCGGCGGGGCGGCGCTACGGACGGGCACCGCTTCGCCAAACTCGCCGCCCAAGCGGGCGCGGCGGCCGTGGTCGGGCAGCAGCCGGGCGTGCCTGTGTTGCCGTGGCAGCACGTGCCTTACGTTCATGTGGCCGACGACAAAACGGCCCTCGCCAAACTCGCGGCGGCGTTCTACGGCCATCCTGCCCGCAGCCTCACCACGCTCGGCGTGACCGGCACCGACGGGAAAACGACGACCTCGTTTTTGCTTCACCACCTGCTGCGTGCCGAGTTTCAAACCGGGTTGCTGAGCACGGCGGGGCACAAAGTCAACGACACGCCGCTGGACTTAGCGGGCCACTTCACCACGCCCGAAGCGCCGGAGGTGCAAGCGCTTTTGGCCCGATTTCGGGACGCGGGCTGCAGTCACGCGGTCGTCGAGGCGAGTTCGCACGGGCTCAAACAGCACCGGCTGGACGAGATTTCTTTCGAAACCGGCGTGTGGACGAACCTGACGCCCGAACACCTGGATTTTCACGGCACCCTGGCCGCCTACCGGGACGCCAAACTCACCCTGGTCAGGCGCGCGCAAAAAAGCGTCCTCAACCGGGACGACGCCTCGTTCGAACAGTTTGCGGCGGCCTCGAGCCAACCCGTCAGCTACGGCGAACACCCGGACAGCGACTGGCGGGCCACCGACATAGAGAGCGAGCCCGGCGCTCAGCGGTTTCGGTTGCAGGTGAAAACGCTCGGAGGTTTTCTCGAGCGCAGCGTCCGGTTGCCCCTCGTCGGGCGTTACAACGTCCACAACGCGCTCGCCGCGCTGGCGGCGGCGCACGCGGTCGGGCTGGACCTGGACACCTTGCTCGTGCGGCTCGAGACTTTTTCAGGCGTGCCGGGGCGCATGGAGGTGGTACAACACGCACCCTTCGGCCTCGTCGTGGACTTCGCCCACACGCCCGCCGCGCTCGAAAAACTGCTCCAAACGCTGCGCCCCGCGACGAAGGGCAAACTCGTCGTCGTGGTGGGCGCGGCGGGCGAGCGCGACCCCGGCAAACGGCAACCTTTGGGCCGGGTCGCGGCGCGTCACGCCGACGTCGCTATTTTTACCGAAGAGGATTCGCGCTCCGAAGACGTCGAAACCATCCTGCGCGACATCGTGCAGGGCGCGCAGACTGTCGGCAAAAACTACCGCACCGTCAGCGACCGGAGCGCCGCCATCCACGCCGCAGTCGCCCTGGCCGCGCCGGGCGACACGGTGGTGCTGGCGGGTAAGGGCCACGAGCGCACGCTCGAGCGCGCCTTTGAGACGCTGCCCTGGGACGAGGTCGCGGAGGCCCGGCGGGCTCTGGCTAAACTGGGTTTGGGTTAGGAAAGAGCTTGGGACGTTCGGCGTGTACGCGCGCTCGAGCCGGGCGAAACCGTCAGCGGTTCCAGGAGCGATTTAAGACGTGCCGACGCGCAAGTTCAGAAGCAGACCCCCACCGGGCCACCGCCCCCAAAAAGGGAGGTAGTACGGATTCCTGTACTACAGCTTGTAACCTTTGTTGTTCGCTTCCTTGTCGCTAGTCCGTATTTTTCTTCTCGCTCTGCGCGCATTTGATTCTGAGGGAATCAACCGGAAAGGGTCTCAAGTCAACATGGTTTAGCTCAGCTCGAGCGGCAGCGTCCGCAACCGTTGCCCGGTCAGCGCGAACACCGCATTTGCTACCGCCGCCGCGACCGGCCCCAGGGGCGGCTCGCCCACGCCGAAAGGCTCGTCGCCGCTCTGCACAACAACCACTTCGATGTCGGGCGTTTCTTTCATGGTCAGGAGCGGGTACTTGTCGAAGTTCGACGGCTCGAACTGGGAATCTTTGACGCTCAAGCGTTCAAGCAGCGTGGAGCTGAGGCCCATAACGACCGCGCCCTGCGTCTGCGCTTTAACCCCGTCGGGGTTGACGACGAAGCCGGGGTCGATGGCCGCCGTAACTCTGTGAACCCGGACTTTACCGTTTTGAACGGACACTTCCGCGACCTGGGCGCAGACGGTCTGCACGTCGGTGGAGCAGGCGATTCCGTAAGCGCGGCCTTCGGGTGGGGGCGTGTGCCAACCGGCGCGGTCGGCGGCGGCGTTCAGGACGGCCTTCATGCGCACGCCGTGCTCGGAATCGGTGAGGTGGCGCAGGCGAAACTCGAGCGCATCCATGCCGGCTTTGTCAGCCAACTCGTCCATAAAACTTTCGACCGCGAAGGTGTTGCAGAGCAGCCCGAGACCGCGCCACCAGCCGGTTTTGACCGGCAACTGGGCGCGCTGCGAGACGACCCGGCGGTTTGCAATGCCGTCGTAGTGAAACCTCGAGCCGCGCCACGCCCCAAAGTCCGCGCCGAACAAGACGACCAAAAAGTTCGGAAAAAAGGGAAACGCCACGTCGCCGCTCGACTGCACGTGCTCCACGGCGAGGATGTTGCCGTCGTCGTCCAGCGACCCGCGCAGGCGGTTGTGCGTCGGCGGACGGACGTAGCCGTTGCGAAACTCTTCGGTTCGGTTCCAACCCACGTGGACGGGCGCGCCCACGGCCTGCGACAACCGCGCCGCCTCCTTGGCAACTTCTACGTTCAGCCTGCGCCCGAAACCGCCGCCCAGGTAGGTCGCGGTCACTTCGACCGCGTCTTTTTCGCGCCCCAAGAGCTTGACCAGTTCGTCGCGGACAAGCCCCGGCGACTGGGTGGAGACGAGCGCCGTCACTTTGTCGGGTGTCACGTCGACCATCGCCGCTTGAGGCTCCAAGTGCGCGTGTGCCGCCATCGGGCTGCGGTACTCCGCCTCGATAAGGGTACCCTTGCCGAGATTGGCCCTGGTTCGGCCTTCGCGCTGAATGACCACACCGCCATCGTCGCTCACCCGGACGAGCGCGTCGATGTCGGCTTGTTGAAGAGACTCGCCTTCTTGCCACGCCAGGTCCAGGGCCGCCACGCCCGCGTAGGCTTGCGCCCGCGTTTTCGCGACCACCCCGGCGAAGCCGTCTTGCAAGACGACGTCGACGACGCCGGGCTGCTTGCGCGCCGAACCTTCGGCCGCGCTTAGGAGCGTCGCGCCGAGCGTGGGCGGCCGCGCCACCGCGCCGTAGAGCATCCCGGGGACACGCACGTCGTAGCCGTAGACGGCTCGCCCGGTCAACTTTTCTACAAAGTCCACCCGTTTCAGCGCCTTGCCGATGTAGCGAAAATCCTGTACCGCTTTCAGGGCGGGCGCGTCGTTGGGAACGTCCCAGTCACCGACGCCCTCGACCACTTCGGCGTAGGTCATGGTTTTGTCGGGGTCGGTTTGCTGAAAAAAGCGGCCGTCCATCGCCACGACGCCTTCTACCTCGACCCCCCATTTTTCGGCCGCCTTGGCGCGCAGCATCTCGCGCATGGTGGCGGCGGCCTCGCGCAGCGGCGTAAAGAGCGTGCTCACCGTGTTGCTCGCGCCCGTTCCGAAGCCGTCGCTGATGCCCCTCGACGTGCTCGCGGACACCACCCGCACGCTCTCGAAAGGCACCTCCAACTCCTCCGCCGCAACCTGCGCCAGCGCCGTGTGGACGCCCTGGCCCATTTCGACTTTGGGTAAGTAGAGGAGCATTGCGTTGTCCGGCCCAACCTCGAACCAACTCGTCACCGGGCCTTCGGTGCTGCCGGGGGCTCCGGCAGTCTCTAACCTATCGGCAATTGCCAGCCGCGCTTCGGGCAGGCCGTAGCGCCAACCCAACGCCAATCCCACGCCCGCGACGCCCGTGCCTATCAAAAAACCGCGCCGCGACACGCGCCAGCGGCGTTTGCCCCGTGCGGCGGCTTCGGCTGCTCTTTCGTCCGCCATCAGCCGGCCTGCGCTTCGGTCGCCCGGACCTTTTGGGCCGCGGCGGCTACGGCTACTTTGATGCGGACGTAACAACCGCAGCGGCAGTAGTTGTTGCCCATCGCGTTTACGATGTCCTCTTCGGTGGGCTCAGGTGTTTGTTCCAAAAAGGCCAGCGCCGTCATCATCTGCCCGTTCATGCACCAAGCGCACTGCGGCACCTGGGCTTCGATAAAGGCTTGTTGGACGGGGTGCAGGTGTTCGTTGCCGTCGGCGTCTGAGGTGGCGAGGCCTTCGACGGTGCGAACCTCTCGGCCCGCGGCAGCCGCGACGGGCGTGACGCATGAGCGCACGGCGTCGCCGCCTAGGTGAACCGTACAAGAGCCGCAAATCCCGATGCCGCAACCGAACTTCGTTCCCGTCAGGCCGAGTTCGTCGCGCAGCACCCACAGCAACATGTCGCCCGAGTCGGCCTCGGACGAAAAAGTTTGACCGTTAACTGTCAATTCCATTCTTACAGTTTAAGGCCAGCGCGGTCTGAAGGCAAAAACGCCAACACTTCAGAGGTTCCTGAAAGTGCCCTGCGCGTGTTTGTTCAACCCGCGAGCGCCTTTTACCAGCCCTGAAAACGCCCGCCGGGCGGCACGATGACGGCTTCGAAGCGGACGCTCATGGGAAAGTAGTTGTTCAGCTCGAGGCTGTCGCCGCTCTGCGTAAAGTAAGCGTTGTCGATGGGCCGCCCTTCGCCGTCTTTGACGACGAGCATCACGTCGTCGATGCCGTTGGCCCAGTTGACGCGGGCGTAGTTCAGGAACGAACTCAGCGGTTGGCTGGTCTCGTAAACGCCGGGTTCGGAAAAACTCAGTTGGGCGTCGCTGCAAGCGGGCGAGGTGGAGATGTCTTTGGGCACCAAACACAGTTGGTACTGGACCGGCGTGTCGCTCGGTTTGCTCAGGACTTCCAAGCGCTGGTAAACCGTGCCGCCCGCGTAGTCGACCGGCGCGGTCAGGCTTCTCGCCAGGGTGTCGGGCGCGCCGAAAAACGAGTAGGCACCGCTGCCGCCCTGTTCGCTTTTGTGGGTGTAGGCGACGTCGAGAAGTCCGACCTGGACGGCGCGGGCCGCTCTCGGGGCGCTCGCTTCGGTCGGGGCCGGGGCTGTAGCCGGAACGGGAGCCGTGACCGCGGCGGGTGGCGCGGGCGCGGCGGGGGGTGGGGGCGGCGTTGCCGCTCGAGCTTCGGTTGTCTGCGCGGCGTCTGCCGCCTCTTGGGCTGCCTCTTGGGCTGCTTGTTGCGCAGCTTGGGCGGCTTGCGCGGCCTCGGCGGCTCGAGCCGCCTCTTCGTCGGCCTGCGCTACCTGCGCGGCGAGCTGCTGTGACGCCCGCTGAAAAGCGTTTGCGTAGCTGCTGTCGTTCGGGCTCAGCGTGCGGGCGCGCTCGTAAAAGCTGACCGCGTCGCTCAGGTTCTCAGCCTCCAAAGCGATGCGACCCAGCCACGCCCAAGCGTCCCCGTAACGACTGTTCTCGTTCACCGCGCTGCGAAAGCTCTGCCGCGCGGCCTCGGTGCGGCCCTGGGTGTACAGGTCGACCCCCGTCTGATAAGCCGCGAACGCTCTAACGCCCCACCGGCTCTGGTTGCGCGTCAGGGTGACGGCCTGGAGGGCTTCACCGTTTTGAGGCTCGAGGGCGACCACGCGCTGCCAGTACTCGAGCGCCGTTTCGGGCCGACCGAGGTCTTGACTGGTGCGCGCGGCGCTCTTCAGGGCCGCCACGAAGTCCGGGTTGGCTTGGCTGGCCCGCTCGAAAGCGTCGAGCGCGGCCGCAGCGTCACCTGCGGCCGCCAGCTCTACGCCTTCGCGGTACGCTCGGCTCGCGCCGACGCCGTAGGTCAGCTGTTCTCTCGCCTCTTCAAACAGCGCCTGGTAACGTTCGTTGTCGGGGTCGCTGCGAACCAGGCCTTCTAAAAAACCCTCCGCTTCGTTCGGCTGCTCGAGGGCTAAGTAACTCAGCGCCAAGCGTTCGGCCGCTTCCGCGCTGCTCGGCTCGACGCTGAGGAGCGCGTCGTAGTAGGTCAGCGCCGCTTCGAAGTCCTGGTTGTCAAAGCTGTTGTCGCCCAGCCAGGCACTCGCTTCCGCGATGTAGCGGCCCGTCTGAACAGTGACGGGTCCGCCTAACTCTACATACGTTTTCCAGGCGTCCCAGGCGCGGCTGTACCACTTGACGATGGTATAAACCTGTCCCAAAAAACGGTAGGGCTCGAGGCGGTCGGGCGCTGCTGAGCGCGCCGCCTCGCCGTAGCGAATCGCCTCTTTCCATAACGGTCTATCCAAATACTGAACGTCGTAGGTCGCCAACGCTTCGGAGGCCGCTCGTTGGCCTTTGGCAAGGGCGTCTTGCGCCGCCTCGGGCAACGACGTTTGAGCGAAGCTCAGGACGGCCAAAGTCCACAAACCAATGACCACACATCCCAACCGAGCCCTGCGCCATCGGGCTGTGCGCCGCCGCGGCGGTCTAAGCAGTTGAGGTTTGCGAGCAAGGTTCATTCCGCATTTATTCTAACGAGTTCAAGATGATAAAGAAGTGTCCGGTGTACGCCGAGTCCCGGACAACCGTCGGGGGTGCTCAACCCGTTCGGCGCCGTCTGACGGTACCGCGCTTTCTCTGCCCCCCTGAGTCTTGTGGATGAGTCTTGTGGACCGATGTTCCCGTTAAGGTGGGAGGGTTGTCGCGAGGTCTAAAGGCGGAGTTGTATAGTGAGACAAACCGTGGGGGAGGGCGCCCAGCCGACTCACCAAGGAATTCGCCCTCCCCGGTAAAGTGTCCCCGGTAAAGAGAGGGTACGAGAGTGAACAACCCATGACACCAAAGCGACGTCTTGCGGCCCTGTTTGTGGTGACGGTGGGCGCGGTCGGCGCGGCGCTCGTGCAAACCGCGACCACTCAAACTCAACCCGTCCAAACCGATACCAATTGGCGCGGTGCGGCCGTCAGCGAACTCGGCGGGGCGGGTATCGACATTTCTTTTCCCGACGGTTCGTTTCTGGGCGAGGACGCGTTGACCGGCTACCAGGCGGCAGCCCTGGCCGGTCGTCTGTTGCAAGCTATCGACGCCCAGTCCGGTTGTGCGACCGAACTGCCGAGCGAACCCACCGGCATTTTTGCAGCCGCGCCCGCCGAGCACTGGTCGAACGACGCGCTCCGGCGGTTGTCGACCCTCGAGCTGAACGACGCTTTTCCCGACGGCTTTGACGGCGACGCGCTCCTGAGCGGGTTTCAAACCGCTGCCCTGATGAGCGAGGTGGTCAGGGTTTTGGACGCAAAAACGACCTGCGCGCGCTTGAACCTGCAAGACCGCGTCGCCGAGTTGGAAACTGAACTCGCCACGGTTCGCGCCGACATCGCCTCGGGGGACTTGCGCGGCCCCGAAGGTTTGCAGGGTCCGGCAGGCCCGGTGGGTGCCTCAGGCCCGGCGGGGCCGCCCGGCACCCCAGGCGAACGGGGGCCGGCAGGTCCGGCCGGACCGCCGGGCGCGGCCGGACCTGCCGGGCCCACCGGTCCGGCGGGCGTCGCCGGGCGGCCGGGGCTGGCGTGCTGGGACTTAAACGCTGACGGTACCGGAAACTTGGAAGAAGACGTCAACCTGGATTCGCTGTTCGACGCCCGCGACTGTGCCGGGCCCACCGGTCCGGCGGGACCGCCGGGTTCACCGGGCGCTCCAGGTCCGACCGGACCTGCGGGCCCGGCGGGTCCGCGCGGGGCGGACGGCGACAGCGGGCCACGCGGACCCGAAGGCCCGCAGGGTCCGCGTGGCCCCGAAGGCCCGCAGGGTCCCCAAGGCCCGCAGGGCCCTCAGGGTTGACCCCCAATCCTCAGCCCTGGACAGCGGCCTGTTACCCCCTGGCTGATAACGACGACCCGGTGGGGCTCGAGCCCCACCGGGGGGTCGTGGCGCCGAACCGCCGCAACTCTCTGTGACGCAGTCACAAGTTTCGTCTCACAAGTGGGCTAGGCTGGGGCAGTTGTTTTAGAGGTAACTGTTTTAGAGGTTGCGGGTTCGGAGGCTGCGGGTGCGCCAGAAAAGCGTGACGACAAAAAACAAGAGGGCCGAACGTGGTTTTCCAGCGGCAGAGTTCGGGTGGAGACCGGGGGCAAATATCCGTTTTCGACTGTCTTCTCGGCTGTTGCCTGCTCGTCTAAAGTCGTTTTGCTTGTTTTTGCTCTTTGGACTGCTGTTAGGTTCGGGGCTGGCGCAAACGGCGAACGACACCTGGAAGAGCGACGCCCTCACCACTTTGCAGCAAAACGGCGTCAGCGTCGCCTTTCCTGACGGCTCGTTTCTGGGTGAAGATACCCTGACCGGTTACCAGGCGGCTTCTTTGCTGGGCGAGTTGCTGCAAAAAATAAACGCCGTGACCGCCTGCCCGACCCCCGTCCCCGCCACGCCGGACGGTGTCTTCGCGGCGGTGTCGCCCGACCACTGGGCCTACGACGCCGCACGTCAACTGTCGGTGTTGGACGTCGCCGAGGCTTTTCCCGACGGCTTCAGCGGTGACGCGCTCTTGAGCGGGTTTCAAACCGCCGAACTCGTCAGCCGAACGCTCGAGCTGCTGAACGAAAAAGTCGCCTGCGGCGCTGTCGACGTGGCTGAACAGGTAGCGGGTCTGCAAACGCAAGTCACCAACCTAGACGCCGCCGTCGCGGCCGGCACGTTGCAAGGTCCGCCCGGCCCACCGGGCGAGCCGGGGCCGCCCGGCACCCCCGGACTTCAGGGCGTACCCGGACCCCAAGGCCCCCCTGGGCCGCCGGGCCAAGCGGGTGCGGACGGACTACCCGGCTCACCGGGACCGCCCGGCCCGCCGGGGCCGTCCGGCGAGGTCGGCCCCCAAGGTCCCCCGGGTCCGCAGGGTCTCGCTTGCTGGGACTTAGACGGCGACGGCGAAGCGGACCTGGCCGAAGACCGCAACTTAGACGGACTCTACAACACGCTGGACTGTATAGGACTGCCGTGACTACGGCAAAAGGACTGAGGGCGTTTGGACGTCCCTCAGTCCTTTAAAACACAACAGGCGCGCCGCCTGGGTCAGTCCCAGTAGGGCGTGTACCCATAATAGTCGTGAACTTGTCGCCCCCAGTTCAGGTCGGCCGTGTCGGGCCAGTCGTTTTGGTCGAAGCCTTCAGCATTTTTGAGGCGGTCTTTGTCGACGTCGAGGCGGAGCACCTTGTTTTCCTCGTCGACGCTGAGGGCTTGCCAAGGCACGGCGAACAGTTTGTTGCCCATACCCAACAGGCCGCCGAAGTCGAGCACGCCGTAAGCGACCCGCCCCGACTGCACGTCTATCATAATGTCTTTGAGGTTGCCGATATTTTCGTCTTGCGCGTTTTTCACCGTGTCGCCGACCAAGCTGGTCGCGGACAGGGTCAGCCGGTAGTTGTCTGCCATCACTGCCTCCGTTGAGCGAGGGTCGAAGGGTGTCACCTCGGTCTTTATCTTTATAGACGAAGATTCCGAGCCTCAAAAGAAGGCAGCTTTACAGTCGGCCCGTACCACGGGCCGACTGTAGCTAGGGTTCATCACCGTCAGACGCGTCGTCGCCGGGGTTGTCACCGTCAATCCCGTCACCGTCAATCCCGTCACCGTCAATCCCGTCACCGGGCAAGGTTTGCGTGTCTTGGTCGGTGGGTTGCGCGTCGTCTTGCGGTCCGGCCGGGAGCGCGTCCCCGGCCGACTCGTCGCCAGGCTCTAGGTCTTCAGCCTCCAAATCTTCAGCGTCCGAACTTGCCTCGTCCGAGGTTTCGTCTCCCATAGCGCCCGTTTGGGGGGGGCCGGTGCTCGAGGGGGGCGCGAACACGTAAGCCGCCTGCAACAGCTCCAAGTCCGTGCGGTCAACGAGGCCGTCGTCGTTGATATCGGCGGGCTCGTTGATGCCGGGTTGCCCATAGCTTTGCGCCAGCGCGACGAGGTCGTAAAAGTCGACCGCGCCGTCGCGGTTGACGTCCTCCTTGACCGAGGTGAGAAGCGTGCCCAGCGCGGTCTGCTCGGCGTCGCCCAAGCTCAGCGGTTCTTCCGGCAGCGCCGGGTTCATCACGCCGCTGTTCGCGACGGCCAAGTCGAGCAGCAACCCCGCTTCGTGGAGGAGGGCGTTGGCGGCTAGGGGACCCGTGGTCGGCGTCACCAAAATCTCCAAGCCCCCGTTTTGGCGCTGTACGGTGAGCGAGAGCGTGTCGTCGCCGAGCAGCGCCGCGTCGCCGTAGCGGAACACGGGGACGTTTTCAGTGCCGGTGTCGCTATTCTCGGCGACCTCTAAAGTTTCGTCTAAGCCTTGCCAAGCCGCGAACGCCGCGGCCACGGCCGCGCTCAACCCGTCCGGGCCGCCCGCGGGGTCGACCCGGTAAGTGACCGCGAGCGCGGTGGCGGGCAACACCAAAAAGAGCAAAAGGCGCAGACGCTTCACGGCCGCGCCTCTAAAACTTCACGTACCTCGTTGAGTAAAGCCTCGGTGTCGGCTCCGGCTCCGTCGGCGACGAGGTCGCCGTCCTCGTTCAAACTCAATAACCGCCCCGTCTCGTCGCGCAGGCCGAGCGTCGTGTCGCGCCACAAGCCCTGCCGAAAACCGACGATAGGGGAGTACGCGTCCTCAGCGTAGGCCAGCACCAGCGCCGTCTCGCCGACGCTGAACTGCGGCATCAGACTTACCAAAAGCGACTCGCCCGAGGGCAGCGTGCCGCCGTAAAAAGCCAGGGTGACGGTGAGGAGCTGGTTGGTGTTCTCAGGGGCGGTCACGCCGACGAGGGCTTCCAAAACTTCGAAGGTGACGAGCGTCCAGGGGTCGCCGCCGCGCTCCTCGAGCGCGACCTCGCTGACCGAGCCGTAAAACCCCAGTTCGGTTTTTGCCAACATTTCGTCCACGGTCAACGCCTTGTACGTCGTTGCAAAGGCGACGTTCAAGAGCAAAACGAGCAAGGCGGCTGTAAGGCGGAATCGCCTGGTCATTGGTCGTCTCCCGGATTGTCGACGGGCTCCGGGTCCAGTTCGTCGCCCAGTTCGTCACCCAAGTCGGCCCCGCCGGTCTCCGCCCCGCCGGTCTCGCCGCCTAGGTCGAGTGACGAGGCCGTGCCTTCGGTCAGGGTTTGGTACGCGAAGCCGGTCTCGCCTAAAAACTCTGTTTCGCTGCTGAGGGCCAAAGTCGTCACGACGACGGGGCGCAGTGTAAAGGTGAACATGCGCCGACCGCCGGACACGCTGCCGCCCAGAACCGCCAGGTCGAGCTGCAACTCGCCCTCGCCCGCTTCGTAAAACACGGCGAAGTTCTCGTTGGCGGCCGTGACGCTGTCGGGGACAAGCGCGAAGTAGCGCGGGTCCCAGGTGACGCGTGTGCGAAACGCCTGCAGGCCGCGGGCGTTGTCGACCTCGCCGCGCAGCACGGTTGGGCGCTGCACGTCGGTCAAGGGCACGTTGAACGTGAGTTGGGCGGGGGGCGGTTTTTGCACGCTCACGGTGTAGTCCTGGAACGTCTTGGACAAGTTTGCGTCCGACACGCTCACTGTAAAGGTGTAACTGCCTTCAGTCGTCGGGACGCCGCGCAGGGTCGCGCCTTGCAGGCTCAGGCCGGGCGGCAAGGTGCCCTTGCTCAGCTCGAGCGTGTACGGGGTCAAGCCGCCCACGACGCGAACCGTCGCGGTGTACTCCTCGCCCAAGTAGGCGGGCTCGAGCGAGGACGCCAACACGCGCAACGTTTCGCCGCGGGTGTCGAGTTCGCTGCCGCAGCCGCCGAGGAGTAAAACCGCACCCCAAAAGGCCGTCAAAAAAAGTCTGTTCCGGGTCGTCATGGGTTTCACTCTACCCGAGACCCGTGTGAGCGCGCTGAAAAGAATTGCACTGACCTGCGAAATTTAAGGCTCGAGGCACCTTCAGGCCCACTTCGAGAACGATTCGGTAGCCTTTGTAAAAGCGGCCTCGGCAACTTTCGGCGTTGCGGGTGGGGCGTGCTAAGCTGACGGTACTTTCCGCGCCTCTTTGCAAGGGTGACGCGGCCAAAACCGAGCTGGGCTTGGAACAAAACCCTGCGCCCCAGCCCGCGCACCCGCCGTTCGAAACGAGGACCGATGAAGCACTTTTCACTGCCCACTCAACCTGTCGCAGCCCGGCGCGAGTTTCACGTCTCGAGAGAAGCGCGGGACGGATTCGACCTGGACGAAAATTTGTTTTCGGTTCACGGCGCGGCCCTGTTCGCCGACTTGGGTGCGGCGCAGCGCGCGGCTTACCGGATGAACAAAAAACGCGACGTGGCGCGGTTTCCCGAGCTGGCGGTCCGGGCGAGCGACCTGTACGCGGCGGGGTTGCTCGACGAACTCTTGCACCTGCTGGTACAGACTTACCGCGAACGGGTAAGCGATTCTCTTTTAGCCGAAGCCCTTGAAAAACTCAGCGCCGAGTTGGGGCCGGACGCCCTGAACGAAACCCTGCGCGTTTTTGCCGAAACCTTCCCGGCGACGGCGGTCTACCGCGGCGAGCAAACGGCGACCGAGTACCTGGCGGGGGAGACCGACGGGGTGCCGCACCGCCAGGTGGTGCTCGAGGAACTTCTCCTCCTTTACCTTGCCAACCGCAACCAAGCGCTCGCTCAGTTTATCGCGCTGTTCAACGACCGGGCGTTGGAAGAAACGGCCTACCCTCAAATTATCGCCGCCCTGCGCGACTTTTTCGCCGCGCCCGAGCGCTGTTTGGAGGGCGAGTCGCTGTTCGAAACCCTGCGCGCGCCGGCCCTGGCGAGCCCGAGTTCGCTGTCGGGGCAGCTCGAGTACATCCGCACGCGCCTGACGCCGCTGTTGGGTGAACGGGCCGAGGGGTTTTTTACACGCGTCTTGCAAGGTTTGGACGTGCTCAAAGAAGAAAACAAACCCGCCGCGACCTTCGGGAGTCCCGGCCCGGCGCAGGTGTTGACCTTCGACGCTGTCAACTTTGCAGAGGGCACCGGGACGGACGCCGGACAACCGCGCCGGGCGCGTGACGACTGGGCCACGCGGGGCGCGGTCGGTTACGAGCGCTACAGCCCCGACCAAGCGTGGATGCCGCGTGTGGTCATGCTCGCTAAAAGCACCTACGTGTGGCTCGGGCAGCTTTCACAAAGCTACGGGCGCGACGTCGGACGTTTGGACCAGGTGCCCGATGAAGAGCTGGACGAACTCGCCCGGCGCGGCTTTACCGGCCTGTGGCTCATCGGCTTGTGGGAGCGGAGCGAGGCGAGCAAGCGCATCAAACACCTGCGCGGCAACCCCGACGCGGTCGCCTCGGCCTACGCGCTCTACGACTACGAAATCGCTCACGACTTGGGCGGCGAAGCGGCCTTCGAGAACCTGCGCGACCGCGCCTGGGCGCGGGGCATCCGCCTCGCGAGCGACATGGTGCCGAACCACGTCGGCATCGATGGGCGCTGGGTCCTCGAGCACCCCGACTGGTTTTTGAGTCTTGCCGAGCCGCCCTATCCCGGCTACACCTTCGACGGCCCCGACTTGTCGAGCGACGAGCGCGTCGGTATCTTTATCGAAGACCATTACTACGACAGCAGCGACGCGGCGGTCGTGTTCAAACGTTTGGACCGTCACACCGGCGACGTGCGCTACGTCTACCACGGTAACGACGGCACGGTCACGCCCTGGAACGACACCGCGCAGCTCAACTACCTCAACCCCGAAACGCGCGAGGGCGTCATCCAGACGATTCTCCATGTGGCGCGCAAGTTTCCCATCATCCGTTTCGACGCGGCCATGACCCTTGCCAAAATTCACGTCCAGCGTTTATGGTTTCCCGAACCCGGCGAGGGCGGCGCGATTCCGAGCCGGGCGCAGTACGGCGGCATGTCGCAAGAGGACTTCGACCGGCTCATGCCGCAAGAGTTCTGGCGCGAGGTCGTCGACAGGGTTGCCCAGGAAGTCCCCGACACGCTGCTGCTGGCGGAAGCGTTTTGGATGATGGAGCCGTACTTTGTGCGCACGCTGGGGATGCACCGCGTTTACAACAGCGCGTTTATGCACATGATGATGCAGGAGGAAAACGCGAAGTACCGGCAGACGATTAAGAATACTTTGGAGTTCGACCCCGAAATCTTAAAGCGCTTCGTCAACTTTATGAACAACCCCGACGAGGAAACGGCCGTCGCGCAGTTCGGCCGTGACGACAAGTATTTCGGCGTGGCGATTCTGCTGTCCACCTTGCCGGGCTTGCCGATGTTCGGCCACGGCCAGGTCGAAGGGTTTGTTGAAAAATACGGCATGGAGTACCGCCGCGCCAAGCTGAACGAGTCGCCGGACGCTTGGCTCATCGACCGTCATTACCGCGAACTGTTCCCGCTGCTGCACCGCCGCGCCGAGTTCGCCGAGGTCGAGAACTTTACCCTGTACGACCTCTACACCGACGCGGGCACGGTCAACGAGGACGTGTTTGCCTACTCGAACCGCTACGGTGACGCGGCTTCGCTCGTCGTTTACAACAACAAGTTCGCCCAAGCCAAGGGCTGGCTGAAGCGCTCCTCGGCCTACAAGGACAAGGGCAGCGGCGAACTGCGCCAGCGCGACCTGAACGAAGGCTTGGGCGTCCACGGCGGCGACGAACATTTTGTCGTTCTGCGCGAACACATTTCGGGCCTCGAGTTTTTAAAACGCAGCCGCGACCTGCAAAACGAGGGGCTGTACGTCGAGCTGGAAGCCTTCAAGTACCGCGTTTACCTCGACGTGCGCGAGGTCTACGACGCGGACGGCCGCTACGCCCAACTCCACGCCATGCTCGGCTCGCGGGGCGTGCCGAGCGTCGAAGACGCCCTGCAAGACCTCCGCTACGCGCCCGTCTACGCGGCGCTGAACGGATTGCTGGAAGAACAAACCGAGGAAGGGTTGAAAGTCACTTTTGAAAAGTTGCTCGAGCACGCCCCTTCCTACGACCTGAACCCCACCTCCAGCGCAACCCAAGTCTTTGTCCGCCTGACCAAAGCCCTCCGCGAGTTTCCGCTGGTCTTTCGAGCCGACGACGCGGTCGCTGAACCAAGAGACACCGAAGAGCCTTCAGAAACCACAGACGAGGCGACGGGGGAAAGAACGGAGACGACAAAAGAAACGACGGTAGAAGCGCCATTAGAAACAACAGAGGCGACGGTAGAAACGACACCTACAGGTGCCCAACCGCCGGACCGCCCCGACCTCACCGAAAACCGAGAAGCCGCTCCGGACGACGCCCTCGAGCCCTACCGCGCCCTCATCCCCGCGGCCCGGCCCCTGTTCTTGCTGTGGTCGGTGGCGAAGAGCTTGGCGAGCGACGACACAGCGCCTACGACGGTCGCGGAAAACCTCGACTTGACGCGGTACGCAGCGCGTTCGGTAAGTCAAGCATCCTGGCTCGAGCTGCTGCTCGGGCTCGAGCCGGTCGCCGACGAGGCGAAAGCCGTCGCCGAGTACCTGAACCGCGTGCAGGCCGACGAAGCCTCTACGCTCTACCTGCACGTCAACGAGCACGGGGGCGTGCGCTGGTTCGACCGCGACGCTTACCATACGTTGGTCGTGGGCTTCGTCGGGGTTCACTGGCTGCTCGTCCAGTTCGGGGCGGACGCGGACGTGCAAACCCCGACCTTCGTCCCCAAGACGGCCCTCACCGACTTCGCCGCGGCCGAAGCGCGCAGCGGCTACCGCCTGGACCGGCTCACGCCGTCACCCGAACCCGTGCTCGAGGAGTTCCCGGAAACTCGGGTGGACGGGACGGGGCTCGAGGGCGAACCGCACGACAACGCCCAACCCAAAACCGCCGAGGTCGGCAGCGACTAGCCCAACGCTTTAAGTTTATAAGCGCTCAGGTGCGTCAGCGCCAGGGCCAGCGCGTCGGCGACGTGGTGGCTCTCGGGTGTTTGGGTCAAACTCAGCAGGGCGCGCACCATGTAGGTGACTTGCGCCTTGCTGGCGCGGCCGCTGCCGACGAGGGTCTGCTTGACCTCCATCGGGCCGTACTCGAAAATGGGGATATCCAACTCCGCCGCCGCGAGCAGGCACACGCCGACCGCTTGCCCGACCTTGAAAGAAACCTCGCGCTGCCGGTGAAAATACTGCCCTTCGACCGAGAGCGCGTCGGGCGCGTGCTCGCTCAAAAAGGCTTTCGTCTCGCCATAAATTTTGTGAAGCCGCTCGGCCTGCTCCTCGCGCGGGCTCGTGCGGACGAACCTGCTGCCCAAATAAAGCGTCGTCCGGTGTTCTTGCCGCACCGCGCCCAGCCCCAAGTTGGCTATTCCGGGGTCGAGACCGACGACGCAGAGTTTCGTCGGCAGGCGCACATGTTCGCGTTTGACAATCACAGGGGCATCATGACACAGGATAAGGAGGGGAAAGGAAAAAGTGAAAAGGAGAAAGAGGGCCGCTCTTTCTCTCGAGACATCAGTTTCGTGAGGTGTTGAGACAAAATTGCTCTCGACCCGGCCCCCTCGTCAGGGGGCGGCCCTTCGGGCCGGGGGTCCAAAACGCGGACGCCAACCGAGCCGTCTCCAACGGTTTATGGAGCTGTTTTTACTCTCCAAAAAGCGTTCGCACCTCGAGTCTACCGCTCATACACCTCCTCACGCGAAGGTAGGCTTTCGCCATCCTCGCGCAGGCGCTTTCCGGCACGCATCAGCGCTTTCTGCCGCTCCTTGGCAGCTTCATACGCTTCGTCATTTGCCTCTTTCACTTTCTCCTTTTCCCTCATCCCTTGCTCCTGCCCTCAACGCTCCACTTAGTACTCAGCCAAGTACCGTTCCAACTCCCAATCATGCACGTGAATCCGGTAGGCGTCGAACTCGGCGGTTTTCGCGGCGACGAAGTGGGAGAAAGCGTGCTCGCCCAACACGTCCTTGAAGAGCGGGTCGCGCTCCAGGGTGCGAATCGCCTCGCGCAGCGTGCCGGGCAACTCTTTGATTTTGTGCTTGCGGCGGTCGCGCACGCTCATGTCGTAGATGTTGCGCTGGATGGGCGGCGGGGCCTCCAACTTGTTTTCGACCCCGTCCATCCCGGCTGCGAGCATCACCGCCAACGCCAAGTACGGGTTGCAAGCGGGGTCGGGCATCCGCAGCTCGCACCGAGTGCTCAGGCCGCGCCGCGCCGGAATGCGAATCATGGCGCTGCGGTTGGACGCCGACCAGGCGATGTTGGTGGGCGCTTCGTAGCCGGGCGTCAGGCGTTTGTAGCTGTTGACGATGGGGTTGGTCACGGCCACCATGCCGCTGGCGTGCTCGAGCAGCCCGGCGATAAAGTATAGTGCGGTGTCGGACAGTTGCCGCTCGGCGTTTTCATCAAAGAAAGCGTTTTTACCGTCTCTAAAGAGCGACAGGTGCGTGTGCATCCCCGAGCCGTTGATGCCCGCGACCGGTTTGGGCATAAAGGTCGCGTGCAGGCCGTGGTTGATGGCGACGCGCTTGACGATGAGCTTGAACGTCGCGATGTTGTCGGCAGTGGTGAGGGCGTCCTCGTACTTGAAGTCGATTTCGTGCTGGCCCGGCGCGACCTCGTGGTGCGCCGCTTCGATTTCGAAACCCATCTCGACGAGCGCGTTGACCATGTCGCGGCGCGCTTCCTCGCCCTGGTCGACGGGTGCCAGGTCAAAGTAGCCCGCCGCGTCGTGCGTCACCGTGGTGGGGCGGCCCTCCACGTCGCGCATAAAGAGGAAAAACTCGGGCTCGGGCCCGGCGTACATGTCGTCGAAGCCCAGGCCCTGCAACTTTTCAATCTGTCGCCGCAGGATGTAGCGGGGGTCGCCCTCGAAGGGCGAGTCGTCGGGGTGGGCGACGTTGCAAATCAGCCGCGCGACCGCGCCCTGCTCGGACCCCTCGATGCTTGAGGGAAAAATCAGGAATGTGCTGTAGTCGGGTTTGAGCAGCATGTCCGACTCTTCGATGCGGGTAAAGCCTTCGATGGACGAGCCGTCGAACATGATTTCGCCGTCCAGCGCCTTGTCGAACTGCGAGGTCGGCACCTCGACGTTCTTGTTGTGGCCCATCAGGTCGGTAAACTGGAGGCGCAAAAACTTGACGTCCCGGTCTTGCAGGCTTTGTTTGATGTCGTTCGCGGAATCTGCCATTTTTCTCCTCATGTGAACGCGTGTAGTTACACAAAAATCTTCGGCTGTGTCGATTCTGACGCAGGCCGAGGAGCGTTGTCAACTTTGGGTGTGCGGGTTCGGCGGCGGGAACGTCGTTCGGAACGCTCAAAGTGGGGCAGGCGGGTTGGTAACTTTTGCAGCCCTCGAGCAGCTTTTTACGCCGCGCGGCGCAGGGTCGGTTTCACAACTCAATGCGTTCACGCTCTATGAAGCTTAAACTGAAGCTTATGGAGTTATCGGGTTTGAAGTCATCCAGTCTCGGCCTCGGCTGTGCTGATGCTGCCTTTTTAGAGCCGTTCGGGCAAGTAAAGTTCGGACAAGGAAACCGCCGTGCTTGACAAGCTCTACCGCCAAACCGTCCTCGCCGTCGCCGACAATTCGGCTGTGAAAAGCGTCGCCCACAAACAGGGTTGGAAACTCGGTGTGGGCCGCTTCGTCGCGGGGGAAACCCTGGAAGAAGCGCTGCCCGCCCTGCGCGACATTTCAGCCAAGGGGATGCACCCCATCCTCGACCTGCTCGGCGAGTTTATCGACACCGAGGCGGGCGCGAATGCCGTGACCGAAGAGATTCTAGGCACCCTGGACCGGCTCGAGCAAACCTCGTTCGACCGCTACATGAGCGTCAAACCGAGCCAGCTCGGGCTGGGCGTGAGTCCTGAGCTGGCGCTGAAAAACGCGACTCGAGTTTTGGAAAAGGCTCGAGCCACCCAAGCCCACATCTGCCTCGACATGGAAAACTACGCGCTGTTGGAGCCGACCCTGCAGCTTTACCGCACGCTCCACGCCCAAGGCTTCAGCAACGTCTCGACGGTGTTGCAAAGCTACCTGCGCCGCAGCCTGGACGACTTGCACAGTCTGCTGACGCTCGAGCCCAAACCCACTTTGCGCATCGTCAAAGGCGCCTATAAAGAAAGCCCGGAAGTCGCTTTCCAGGACAAGGCAGACGTGGACAAGCAGTACCGCGAAATGGTCTACGCCGGACTGACGGGCGGCGCGCACGTCAACGTCGCCACTCATGACGAGAGCATCATTGACGACGTAAAAACCTACCTGCAAAACGATTTGAAGCCCGCCGCCTACGAGTTCCAGCTTCTCTTCGGCGTCAAGCAAAACTTGCAAGCCCGGCTGACCCAAGAAGGCCACACGGTCCGCATTTACGTCCCTTACGGCGAGGACTGGTACGGCTACTTCAGCCGCCGCCTTGCCGAGCGCCCCGCAAACCTGATGTTTGTTTTGAGAGGGTTGACGGGATAGCGTGGTATGACCCGGCTCGGCGCGCCTCTCTTACTTAAGTACCGAGTACCGGGTGAAAAGCACCGAGTAAAAACACTTTCAACTCGGTACTCAGGACTCGATACTTTCTTCTCGGCCTAAGACGTTACTCCCACTATCGAAACTCAAGGAGACACCTATGCTCTTCGAACCCTACCGCAACGAACCCTACTCCTTCTACACAACACCTGACGAGGAAAAGCCTTACCGTGAAGCCCTCGAGCGGGTTCGCGCCCAACTTGGGCAGGACTACCCGCTGTGGATTGGCGGCGAAAAGGTCCATACCAATGAGTACCTCGAGTCCGTCAATCCGAGCGACTTGGATGTGACCGTCGGCCGCAGCGCCAAGGCGAGAAGTAAGGAACTCGAGCGCGCCATGAACGCGGCCTGGGAGGCGTACGAAAGCTGGTCGCGTTTCGACATGGCGCACCGCGCGCGCACCCTCGTCAAGCTCGCCGCCGTGATGCGGCGGCGCAAGCTCGAGCTTGCTGCTTGGATGACCTTCGAGGCGGGCAAAAACTACGTCGAGGCCGAGGCCGACACCGCCGAAGCCATCGACTTTTGCGAGTACTACGCCCGCGAAGCGATAAAGCTGGCCGGGCCGCTCGCAACGTTCGACTATCCCGGCGAGGAAAACACCTCGTTCCTGGTGCCGCTCGGGGTGGGCGTGGCGATTTCGCCGTGGAACTTCCCGCTGGCGATTCTGGTGGGCATGGCGGTCGGCCCGGCGGTCGTGGGCAACACGATGATTCTCAAGCCTGCGCCCGCCACGGTCATTATTGCGCAGAAGTTTATGGAGTGCGCCGAAGAAGCGGGCTTCCCGCCGGGCGTGCTGAACCTTTTAACCGGCGACGACGCCGACTTGGGCGACGCGCTGGTCGAGCACCCGCGCACGCGCTTTATCAACTTTACGGGTTCGCTCGCCACGGGGATGCGCATCAACGAGCGCGCCGCCAAGGTGCAGCCCGGCCAAAAGTGGCTCAAAAAAGTCTATGTCGAACTCGGCGGCAAAGACGCGCTCATCGTTGACGAGACGGTGGACTTGGACGAGGCCGCCGCCATCGCCACCGCGAGCGGTTACGGGTTTCAGGGCCAGAAGTGTTCGGCGATGAGCCGCTTAATCGTCGTCGAAGAGGTTTACGACGAGTTGCTCGAGAAAGTCAAGGCTCGAGTCGAAGCCCTGCGCGTCGGCCCCGCCGAGGACAACCCGGACATGTCAGCCGTCATCAACGAGGCGGCGGTCGAGAAAATCATGCACTACGTCGAACTCGGCAGAGTTGAGGCGCGGCTGGTGACGGGCGGCGAGCGGGGCGAGGGCAATGGCTACTTCATCCGGCCGACTTTGTTCGCCGACGTGGCCCAAAGCGCGACCATCGCCTGCGAGGAGATTTTCGGCCCGGTTGTGGCGGTGATGAAGGCGCGAGATTTCGACCAGGCGCTGATGATGGCGAACGCGACCGTCTATGGCCTGACCGGCGGCGTGTTGAGCAAGAGTCGGGCGCGGCTCGAGCGCGCTCGAAGGGAGTTCGAGGTCGGCAACCTCTACTTGAACCGCAAGATTACTGGGGCCTTGGTCGGCGTGCAACCCTTCGGCGGCTACAAGCTTTCGGGCTCGAACGCCAAGGCGGGCGGACCGGACTACTTACGGCTGTTTATGGAGATGAAGACGGTGAGCGAGCGGTTTTAGGCTCGAAACGCGGGGCGAACCACGCGCCGAATTCTTAAGGTTTGACGAGCGAACGGTGAACAAAACCTTTAGAAGCCGCGTTGACATCGGCATAGAGCCTCGTTATGATGCGGGGGCGTCACTACAATTCGTGATAGCTCAGGAGGTAATCGTGAAAAGACTACTCGTTCTGTTAAGCGCGCTTCTACTAGGCGCGACCTTCGCCCAAGACCCGATTCGCGTCGGCGTCAACATGGAACTTTCGGGCGCTTACGCCTCGCTCGGTCAACCGGGGCTCGAGGGTGCCCAGGTCGCCCAGCAGCAAATGGGCGAAGTTCTCGGTCGCCCGGTCGAACTCAGCGTCTGCGACAACGCCACCACCGCTGAAACCTCGATTGCTTGCGCCAACCGCTTTGTCGACGAAGGCGTCGTGGCCGTTATCGGCGCGGGCAGCTCCGGCATGAGCATCCCGGCCGCCGAAATCCTGCAGGCCGCGGGCATCCCGATGGTTTCGGTCAGCTCGACGAATCCTGCGACCACGCAAATCGGCGACTACATCTTCCGCATCGCCTACACGGATGACTTTCAGGGCCGCGTCGCCGCGCGCTACGCTTACGACGACTTAGGCGCCCGCCGCGCCGCCGTTTTCCGCGCGCAAGACGACGACTACTCGTTCGGCTTGGGCGGCTTCTTTGATGAGGAGTTCCAAGCCCTGGGCGGCGAAACCGTCGTCGTCGACTACACGACCAACACGGTCGACTACTCGGCGCAAATCAACGACCTGCGCGGCTTCGAGCCGGACGTCATCTACTTTGCGGGCTTTCCCGTGAGCGGCGTCAACCTCATCCCGCAACTGCGCCAGCAAGGCTTCGACCAGCAGATTTTGGGTGCCGACGCCTCCGACACGCCCGAACTGCCCGAAGGGGCCGGCGAGGCCGTCGACGGGATGCTCTTTACCGGCTTCGGCGGCGCTGAGGTCCTGACCGGTGAGGCCGCCACGCGCGCCTCGGACTTTCAAACCCTGTTCGGCACCGAGATGCCCAACGGCACCTTCAACGGCTTTACCTTGGCCGGTGCCGACGCCTACAACGTCGTCGTCGAGGCGATTCGCTTGGCCGACAGCACCGACCACGCGGCGGTTCGCGACGCCCTGGCGGAACTGACCGACTACCCCGGCGTCTCAGGCAACATCACCTTCGCCGGGACCGACGGCACGCCCGCCGACCGCACCATCGCCTTTTTTGAGTACCAAGTGCCTGGTGCCGACGGCGCTCCCTGGTCCAAAATGACGAGCTTCGGCTTGTCGACGGGCAGCGACGAGGGCAACTAAACGCGCGTGACTTTGAGGCGGGGTGGGTTTACCTACCCCGCCTTTTTTGTTGTGAGAAACCCGGGTTCGCTACGAACCCACAAACAAAGGGTTGCCCCCTCGCTGGCGAGAAGTTGAAGCGCGGTGCGGCAGCTCGAGCCTCAGCCAGCGACAACGAACATTGACGAGCCCGGCTATTCGACGTCAGACTTGTACGACTTCGGGCACTTGTGAAATACTGCTGAATACTGTGTCGTACACTCCCATTTCCCCGAGGTGACTCTTTTGGCGGCAACCGTAGCGAGACCGAAAAAACTCAACGTCGTTCCCTGGCTTATCGTTGCGGCCGTCCTGGGCGTTATCGTCTGGCGCATTTACACGCTGGTGTACGTGACCGAGGCGCGCACCCTGGCCGACTTCGTCGGGGCCTTTATTAACTCTTTTCAGCTCGGCAGTCTCTACGCGCTCATCGCCTTGGGCTACACGATGGTTTACGGCATCATCCGGCTTATCAACTTCGCCCACGGCGAGATTTTCATGGTGGGCGCGTTCGCGGCCTTTTTTCTGTTCAGCCGCACGCCCTACAGTTTGCCCTGGGCACTTATCGCGGCGGCCCTGACGGCGTTCGGCTTTATGTACGCCCTCAACTTGTGGCGGGGCCGACTGACCGACCCGATAGTGCTGGGCGGCGGCGCGGCGACGTTCGTGGGTGTAACCTGGGCCCTCAGCGCGGCGAACCTCAACTGGATTGTCGCCATGCTGCTCAGTATGCTCATTACCGGCCTGGTGGGTATTGTGCTCGACCGCATCGCCTACCGGCCGCTGCGCGGCGCGCCGCGGATTTCGCTGCTGATTACGGCAATTGCGATGTCTTTCTTTTTACAAAACTTCGGTATTTTGACGTTCTCGAGAGAGCAAGTCCCGTTCCGGCCCGAAACCGACTGGACGCAATTTTTGCGCTTCGACCTGGCCGGGGGCACGGTGTACACCACCCGGCTCGTGTTTTTGATTCCCGTCGTGACCGCCATTTTGGTCGTGGCGCTCACGCTGTTCGTGAACCGCACGCGGTTGGGTAAGGCGATGCGCGCCTCGGCGCAAGACCCCGAAACGGCGCAGATGATGGGGGTCAACGTCGACCGCGTCATCGCCACCACCTTTTTCCTGGGCTCGATGCTGGCGGCGGCGGCGGGCGTGCTTTGGGGTCTGAACTTCGGCTCGCTCAACCAGCCCGCCATCTTCGGCATTCTGCCCGGCATCAAGGCGTTCGCGGCGGCGGTCATCGGCGGCATCGGCAGTTTGCCGGGCGCGGTCATCGGCGGACTACTGCTGGGGTTTATGGAAAACTTTTTGACGGCCCTGTTTCCGCGCACACCTGAATTTGCCGGCATCACCGAGTACAAAGACACCTTCGCATTTTTACTCCTCATCGTGATTTTGCTCATCAAACCGAGCGGCATCGTCGGCGAAGACCTGTCGGAGAAGGTGTGATGTCGGGTAAAAGAGGCCGCAACGCGCTGCTCACCCTGCTCGGGCTCGGTCTGGCGGCGTTGGTCTTGTACTTCGTCGACGCTTCGGGCAGCGTCAAGCTCGAGCAAGCGGTCGCGCTGTTCGCCATTTGGGGCATCGCCTCGGTGAGCCTGAACCTCATCAACGGCACGACCGGCATCCTGTCACTGGGCCACCACGGTTTTATGCTGTTGGGCGGCTACACCACGGCGCTGCTGATTTTGCCCGAGGCTTCACGGGCGCGCATCACCAGCAGCGCGCGCAGCCAAATGAGCGACTTTACGCTGGGGCTCAGCCTCGAGAATTTCTTCAGAAACCTCGGTTTGGACGCGCTCGCCACCCCCGAAACGCTGTGGGTGCGGTTTATCGTCGCGCTCGTCATCGGCGGCATGGTGGCGGCGCTGTTCGGCCTTATCGTCGGTGTACCGAGCTTGCGCTTGCGCGGCGATTACCTAGCCATCGTTACCTTCGGCTTCGGCGAAATCATCCGCCTGCTCGCCTCGACGAGCCTCTTCGCGCCGTTTACGAACGGCTCACTCGGTTTCAGCGGCGTGCCTACCGACTTCGGCAAGAGCATCTGGTGGACCTCGGGTATTTTGGCGCTGACGGTGCTGATTATGGCGAAGCTCAAGTTCAGCTCCTACGGCCGCGCGCTGCAAGCGATTCGCGAGGATGAAATCGCCGCCGAGGCGATGGGCATCAACCTCGCTTACCACAAGGTTTTGGCGTTTACGCTGTCAGCGTTTTTCGCCGGGGTGGCGGGCGGTTTGTGGGTGTCCTGGCTGGCGGTGGCACGACTCGACGTGTTTTTGTTTTTCCTGACTTTCTTTTTCTTGGTGGCGATTTCGGTCGGCGGCACGGGTTCGATTACCGGGGTGCTGCTCGGCACGGCGCTGGTCGTGTTCGTGCGGCAGTACGGCGACCCGCTCGAGCAAAGTTACACTTTGTCGACCTGGCTTGGCTTGGTCAGCGTGCTGTTCCTGCTGGCCGCCCTCGGCACCGTTCTGTACCGGGCGTCGCTGCGGCTCAGGCCGCGCGTCCACCCCGCGGTGTACGGGTTGGGGGCGGTCGGCTTGGCGGGTCTGGCCTTCGCCTTTCTTGCGCCGGGGTTGAGCCTGCTGCAAGACACCTTTGTGGGTTACGGCCTGCGCGCCATTTTGCTCTCGGTCATCCTCGTCGTCATCATGGTGTTCCGGCCCGAAGGCATTATGGGCCGCGCCGAGTTCAACTGGGCCTGGCTGTTCCGCGAACGCCTCGACCAACCCACCGACGAGGAGCGCGGCCAGGACGCCTGGCTGACGAACCCCGAACTTTCGGACCGCTTGGAGGGCGCGGGCGCGAAGATGGCCGAGGGGCCACGGCGCGAGCAACCCGAACCCGGCGCGAACCCCATGACCAAGGGCGACGGCCCCCAACGAGACACTAAAACAGATTCAGGGATTGAATAAGATGCTCGAGATAAGCAACCTCAACAAGTCTTTCGGCGGCCTGCAAGCCATGACCGACCTGAGTTTGAAAGTAAACGAGGGCGAAATCGTCTCGGTCATCGGGCCGAACGGGGCGGGGAAGACGACGCTGTTCAACCTCATCACCGGCGTGTACCGACCCGACTCGGGCGACGTTCGCTTTGAGGGGAAGTCGCTCATTGGCAAAAAGCCCAGTTACATTGTCGACGTGGGCGTGGCGCGAACTTTCCAAAACCTGCGGCTGTTTACCAACCTGAGCGTGCTCGAGAACGTCCTCATCCCGCAGCACCACAAACTGCGCTCGACCTGGCTTTCCGCCGTGCTGCGGACGCCGGGTTACCGCAAGCAAGAGCGCGAGATGCGCGAGTACGCCCTGGAAAAACTCGCCTTTTTCGGTCCGCGACTGATGAGTTTTCGACTGCACCAACCCGTTTATGTGCTGAGTTACGCCAACCGGCGGCGCTGCGAGATGGCTCGAGCGATGGCGACCGGGGCGAAGATGCTCCTGCTCGACGAGCCCAGCGCCGGCATGAACCCCAAGGAGACCACCGAAATCACCGACATCATCCGGCAGATGCGCGACGAGGGCGGTTACACGATTCTGCTCGTCGAACACAAAATGAACTTAGTCGGCTCCATCAGCGACCGCGTCGTCGTCCTCGACTACGGCCAAAAAATCGCTGAAGGCAGCTACCGCGAGGTCGTGGACAACCCGAAAGTCATCGAAGCGTATCTGGGCAAAAAAGCCGAGGACGAGGGCGGACATCGGGCTGACGAGGCGGAGTTTTTATAATGGCCGACATGCCCCAAGACCAGCGGGAGAAGCTTTTAGAACTCAAGCAAGTCACGACCCACTACGGCCCCATCCGCGTGCTTCACGACGTGGACATGGTGATTTATCCAGGCGAGATGGTCTGCTTGCTGGGCGGCAACGCCTCGGGCAAATCGACCACTCTCAAAACGATTCTCGGCATCGTGCGCGTGTCGGAAGGGGAGATGTTCTTCCGCGGCGAGCGCGCCGACACCCTCACCACCGCCGACCGCATCGCGCGCGGCATGGCGGTCGTGCCCGAGAACCGCCGCATCTTCCCGAAGATGACGGTGATGGAAAACTTAGAGATGGGCGCGTACCTCCGCGACAACCGCAAGGACATCAAAGAAGACCTGGACTACGTCTTCGACCTGTTCCCGCGGCTGTCCGAACGCTTGCAGCAAAAGGGCGGCACCATGTCGGGCGGCGAGCAGCAGATGCTGGCGATGGGGAGAGCGCTGATGAGTCGCCCCAAACTCATCCTCATGGACGAGCCGAGCATGGGTTTAGCGCCGTTGTTCGTCGAGCGCATTTTCGAGATTATCAAACAGGTCAACGAGCGCGGCATCAGCGTGTTCGTGGTCGAGCAAAACGCGAACGTGGCGTTGGGAATCGCCGACCGGGGGTACGTGCTGCAAACGGGCGAGGTGGTGCTGTCCGGCCCCGCCAAGGAACTGCTGCACAACGAGGCGATGAAGCGGGCGTATTTGGGGGAAGTGTAAGTAAGAATTCGCGGCATAATGCAGGTCTAGTTTTTGTGTACTAAAGGAAGGTGAGTTGTTTAATGGCACTTAAAGAATTTTCTGAACTACGACAGGTGTCTGGTATTTCAGAAGCGGAACAACAGAGAATTAAAGACTTTTTGCAAGGAGCTATTTACTGCTGGTGTAAGAATAGGAAAGATAAATGGTTCTCTCTGAGAGATTTGATGGGTGGCGATAACTATTATTGGCGGGGAACGCCGCTACTAAAGCTTTACCTCAAACATGAAGAACGACGCGCTCAAGACCCAGTCAAAGAAGCGGGTAAAGATGCTGGGTGGTTATCAAAGTCAGTAGTCGATGGCGACAAAAGGCTATTTGATTCAAAAGAAGAAGCGCGTATTCGACAATACAGGTGGATTGTTAAGGAAGAGGATACAGAATATAGCACCTAAAACTGACGCTGTGCTTTGCTAAGTCTCGATTGCTTTCTGCGAAAGTACAATAGTCGTATGACCGGAAACTCGAGCAACCTCCCCGCTTCAACCAACCGCTAAAAATCACCAAAAACTGTTCCCACATCCCGTGCGGCGTTCAGGACTCGAGCTGTGGTTTTTAGATGTACCTCCTCATCTCTCAAAAAATGCCCTATTGTGCTAAACTGTAGGACATGACACGCTTTGAAACGATGGGTCGCATCATCGACCAGTTACGCAACCTCGACGACGCTTCTTTGGAAGAACTGCTTGCAGAGTTGTCAGGCGCTATAACTGACGAGACGCTCGAGGTTGTTACATACGGTGAGGACGATACCGAGCATTTACAGAACAATTCCGTCAACGCCGAAGACTTGAATGAGGCTGTAAAAGAACTGAAGGGTTATAAGCTTTTAACGCCTCAACATGCTGCTTAACTTTCGTAGACAAGCTTGGGAAGACTACCTCTACTGGTTTCGCATAGACCGAAAAATGTGCAGGCGCGTTCACGACCTCATCAAAGACACCCAACGCACACCGTTTGACGGTATCGGCAAGCCCGAAGCACTCAAAGGCAACTACAAGGGCTTTTGGTCACGCCGCATTGATAAAGAACACCGCATGGTTTACGCCGTTACCGACGAAGCACTCATTCTTGTTCAGTTGCGACACCATTATTGAGGTGGTCGGCTGTCAGGCTGCTTCTTTCTGCGAAAGTACAGCAGTTGCATAGTCGAAGGCACGCGTTGAGATTTGCGTGGGCTGCACACTCACCTGTACCCCAGAAAAACTTATGGAGGAACTATGAAAGACAGCATCGTTGAAGAAGTCCGTCAAGCTCGAGCTGAACATGCCGAGCAGTTCGACTATGACCTCAAAGCTATTTTTGCCGATATTCAAAAACAGCAAGAACAGAGTGAGCGCGAATTCGTTTCTTTTCCTGCTAAACGAATCGAGCCTGTGGTCAAAAAGCGCGCCACTGACTCCCAACGTGCAACCTAAGTGGGAATTCTCGAGATGGGGCTCGAGCAACTGGGTAACGGCGCGGAGCGTGTCGTGTTGCTCGTCGACGGCCTCGGCTGGAACCGGTTGCAGGCGCAACTGGGGCGGGACGACCGTCGTCCACCGGTTTACGACCTCAAAAAAGAAGACGCGCCCCGAAGGCGCGTTTCCCAGGTAAACAGACGGTCTAGCCGACGAAGCTGCTGACGATGTACTTGACGATGCGGCTCGAGTCGCCTTTGAACAGGTTGACGACGTGTTTGCCCAGGGGCGGCTCGTAGCGGATGACGAACAGCCCGTAGCAAAACGCGACTGCGATGTTCGTGACCAAACCCAAACCGAGAAACACCATGCCCAGCGCGGTCGTTCCACTGGTGGCGACGAGGCTGAAGGCGGTGATGAGGGCGACGAGGCTGAGGAGGGCGCAGGCTTCCACGAGGGCGGGGGAGAGGTTGGTGTTTTTCATAAACGTAGTCTAAGACGTAGGTTCTTACACAATCCTGACGAAACCCTTACGGAATTATGACGGCCGCGGTGGGTTCCGTATGCGGGGACGCCTCGAGCACCGAACCTCACCGAAAAGCACTTCTTCAAAACTGACCCTCGTTAAGCGTCAGTGGACGATGAGCGAAGTACCCGTCATCTCTGCAGGTTGCGCCAAGTCCATCAGCTCGAGCAGCGTGGGCGCTACGTCACAAAGCGCGCCGCCGTCACGAAGTTTGAGAGTTTTGTCGCCGCCGATGACGAGGCAGGGCACCGGGTTGGTGGTGTGCGCCGTGTGCGGGCGACCGTCCTCGGTGAGCATCTTTTCGGCGTTGCCGTGGTCGGCGATGACGACGACGCTGCCCCCTTTGGCGCGCACTGCCTCGACGAGCCGGCCCAAGCCTTGGTCTACGGTTTCGCAAGCCTTGACCGCCGCCGCCAGCACGCCCGTGTGGCCGACCATGTCGGGGTTGGCGTAGTTGAGGAGGACAAAGGCGTCGTCGTGCGTCTCAAGACGTTTCAGGGTCTCTTCGGTGAGTTGCGGCGCGCTCATCTCGGGTTTCAGGTCGTAGGTGGCGACGTCCTTGGGCGACGGGACGATGTGGCGGTCCTCGCCCGGAAACGGCTCTTCACGCTCGGCGTTGAAAAAAAAGGTCACGTGCGCGTACTTTTCGGTTTCGGCGGTGTGATACTGGGTTTTCCCGGCCTTGCTCACCGTTTCGGACAGGGTGTTGCCGAGGTTAGGCAAGGCGAGCGCAAACGTGGAGCCCAGTTCGCGGTCGTACTCCATCAGCGAGGCGTAGTGGAGGTCTTCGACGACGCGGCAGCGCGAAAACTCTTGCCAGTCGGCGTCTTTGAGAAGCGCGTAGCTGAGTTGCCGCGCGCGGTCGGCGCGGAAGTTGAAGAAAAACACCGCGTCGCCGTCGCTCATGGTGGCGACCGGCCGGCCGTTCCGGGTGACGACGGTAGCCTTGACGAACTCGTCGGTCTCGCCGCGCTCGTAGGCTTGCCCGACGGCGGCGGCGGCACCCTCGGCGCTGTGCTCAGCTCGGCCGCAGACAACAGCGTCGTAGGCCTGCTGGGTGCGCTCCCAGCGGCGGTCGCGGTCCATCGCGTAGTAGCGGCCCGTCACGCTGGCGATTTTTATGTCGTGCTCCAAGCTGTCGATGTGGCCTTGCAGTTCGGTCACGTAACCCAGGCCGCTGTCGGGCGGGGTGTCGCGGCCGTCGGTAAAGAGGTGCAGGTAAACCGGCGCGACTTGTTCGCGTTTGGCAAGCTCGAGCAGCGCGTACAGGTGGGTCAGGTCGCTGTGAACCCCGCCCCGGCTCGCCAGGCCCATGAGGTGAAGGGCGTTGCCGCGCCTTTTGGCCGCGCCGAACAGGTCGGTCAGCACCTCGTTCTCGAAAAACCTGCCGGACTCGATAAGGCTTTCGATTAGGGTGAGGCTCTGGTTGACCACCCGGCCCGCGCCCAAGTTGAGGTGCCCGACCTCGCTGTTGCCCATCTGCCCTTTCGGCAAGCCGACCGCGCGGCCTGAGGCGGCGAGCTGCGTGTGCGCTTCCTCGCGCCAGTAGCGGTCGAAGTTGGGGGTGTCGGCCGTCGTCACCGCGTTGCCCGGCCCAGCCGGGGCCAGCCCAAAGCCGTCCAAAATCACCAGCATGACGGGTTTGGTTCCGGCAGCTCGGTTCACGTTAAAACTTCAATCTCGCCTATTTCCGCGTCGAGGACGAAGATGTTGCGCTCCAAACGAAAGTCGGTCACGGTAACGCCGCGCACGTTCTCGCCCACGAGGGTTTGCAAGTCGATAAGGACGAACAGGTCGTCGCCCGCGACCTTCAAATCGACGCCTTTTAGGGTGGGCAGTGAGAAGATTTTCAGCAGCAGTTGCACCAGCGCGTTCAGCGGCAGCGCGTTGAGCGCGGTCGTCACCTTGAACACGGCCCGGCCGCTTTCAAAACGGTCGTACTTCAGGTTGACGTTCAGGATGGGCGTGAGGCGCTGCAAAAACTTTGGTAAACGGTCGCGCGGGTTGATGCGCACCACTAACGTGTCGCCGCTGCTCGAGATGCTTTCCACCTCGGGCGGCAGCGGCTCTTGGCTGCGCTGCAGGGCCATCATTTCGTCGAAGGGCAGTAGGATTCGGGCCATAGGTTACTCCGGTCGGGTGAGGATGGGTTGGGGGCGGTGGGTATGAGGCGGTGGGTATGAGGGGATGGTCATGGAGGTAGAGGTGTTGAAATGGAGGGTGAAGCCGAAAGCTTCTACTTGTCTACTTTGTGGTTCATCGCCACCTGCCCAGGGCTCGAGCGACGCGGTTCTCCAACACGTCCAAGTCTTGGGGCTCGACCTCTTGTAAGGTTTTACCGAGTTCGTGCGCCACGTAACAGCGGGCGACGAACTCCAGTTCGCCCTTGTAAGCGGGGTCGGCGAGGACAAAGGGCAGCAGCTCTTGAAGCTTGTCCATGAGGTAGCGCTTGGCGAGGTACACGGCTACCGCGCGTTCGTCCTCGCTTAAAAGGGGCGTCGGCACGGCGGGGTCGGCGGCCAGCACCCGGCTCGCCCGAACGATTTGCACCTGGGTGGCGTAGCGGGTGCAGGTCGTGCAAAGGGGCCGCGCTTCGGACAGCGCGCCGCACAGTTCGCAGGCTTGCCAACCCTCGGCGCGGCGGCGCTCGCGGTAACCGAGCATCGCTTTGGCCGCGCCCATCGCGGGCCGGGCTAGGTCCTGGGGCAGTTTTTCTAGGTCACGAGCGAGTTTGGCGAGCGCCTTGCTGTCTACGGGCACGGGTTTGGGCGGCTCCGGTTCCGGCGGCACGACGGCTATCCTCCCGAGGCGAAAGCGGATGTCGCGAACGTCTTTGCTGCCGAACTTGCCACGGTACACGTCCACAAAGCGCTGCCGCTGGAGCGTGAGGTGCATCGAGGTTTCGCTGTCGGGCACTTCGACGATCAAAACCCCGTCCTGCAGCGTTTTGGCCTCGGTAAACTTGGCGACTTCGCGCCCGACGACCTGCGGCCACAGCAGCACCGCCTCGGCGCGGCGCACGGCGCGCTTCATGCCGCCGCGCTTGAACACCTCGGCCAACACGTCGCCGACGTGGCTGCTTTTAGCTGCCATCTTCAACCACCCCGAAAACTTCCCCCCGAGACGTGGTAGAGCGCCCCGTACTGCGGCGGTTTTTCGGTGCCGCTCACCACGGCTTGCGGGGTACTCGCGGCCAGCTCGAGCAAGTAAGCTCGCCGGTTGGCGTCGAGTTCGGCGGTAAAGTCGTCGAGCAGCAAGACCGGCGCTTCGCCGTGTTTTTCCAGCAGCAAGCGGTACTCGGCCACGCGCAGCGCCAGCGACGCGGTGCGCGCCTCGCCGCGCGAGCCGTAGGCTTGGACGCTGTGCCCGTCGAGCGCAAGCACGAGGTCGTCGCGGTGCGGCCCGACTACGGTCACGCCGCGGGTACGCTCTTCGAAGCTGCTCAGCTCGAGGCGTTCTTGAAGCGTGCCCGCCTCGGCCTCGCTCGCCAAGCTCACGCTCAGCCTTTTGCCGTCGCCGGCAACTTCCGCGTAGGTCGTCTCGGCGATGTCGCGAATGCGCTTCAGCGCTCGAGCCCGCAGCTTGACAATCGCGTCACCAAGTTCGACGAACTTAGCCGTCCACACCTCCAAAGTAGGGTCGTGTCGGCCTTGTTTGAGGACGGAATTGCGCTGCTCCACGACCCTAGTATACTCGCGCAGCAGCAGCGCGTAGCGCAAGGAGAGCCGGGACAGCAGCGTGTCCAGGTAAGCCCGCCGACCTCCCGGTGGACCGTGGACGAGGTCGGTGTCCTCCGGCGTCACCAGCACCGCCGCCGCGACCCGCGCCACTTCCATAGCCCGCACCGTCTGTCCGTCCAGCCGCACCACTTTACGCCCCGGTGCCAAACCCACTTCAATCGTGCTGATACCGTCCTCGCGCTCGAGCTTCACCCCGACAAAGCCCTCAGACTCGCCTATTCGCACCGACTCGACGATTTTGCCGCTCGGCAGTTCGCCGGTACAGCCCAGGTAGAGCGCGTCCAAAAGGTTGGACTTGCCCGAGGCGTTTTGGCCGACGACCGCCGTGATGCCCGCCCCGAACTCCAGGCGCGGCGTGACGAGGTTGCGGAAGTTGAGTTGGGACACGCTCAGGAGAAGCACGGGCTACAGTCTAACCCTGATACCTTTTCCGGTTAATTCCCTGAAGAATTAACCCGAGCAAGCAGTCCTGAACCAGAGGTAGTGACTTTGATTGCTGAGCATTGGTAAATCGTTGATGGTACCATCGGTTCAGGACTGCTCAGCGAGAATAAATAAATACGGATTCCGATGAGGAACTGGAAAATCACTTCCAAGGTAATCAGGCGTATTATCGGAATCTGTATGGGACGTGCAGGGTTTACCCGCGGGGACGGCTCGAGTCAAGCCCCGGTTGCTGCAAGGCAAGGGTGTCTCACGCGACGTCGGCGAAGGTTTTGTCCTCCTCGGCAAGGCGTTTCAACAGCGGCGCAGCTTGCCAATGGTCGCCGTGCCGCTGTTGAAACTCGCGAACGTCCCTGTACACGTCCGCCAGGCCGACCTCGCCCGCGTAGAACATGGGGCCGCCCCGGTAGGCGGGAAAGCCGTAGCCGTAGACGTAAATCACGTCGATGTCGCTTGAACGCTGCGCCACGCCCTCGTCCAAAACCTGCGCGCCCTCGTTGACGAGTTGGTACAGGAGGCGTTTGAGGATTTCCTCGTCACTAATGTCGCGGCGTTCGAAGCCTTCCGCTTGAGAGTGCTCGAGGACGAGCGCTTCAATCTCCGGGTCGGGCTGCGGCGTGCGGTCGTTCGCCGCGTAGCGGTAAAAGCCCGCGCCGCTCTTTTGGCCCAGGCGGCCCATTTCGACCACTTTGTCGGCCAGCCCTGAGTAGCGCTCACCAGGGTCGCGCGTGGCGGCGCGGGCTTGCCGGATGCGGTAACCCACGTCGAGGCCGGCCAAGTCGCCCACCGCGAACGGCCCCATCGCCATGCCGAAGTCCGTCATCACCCGGTCGACTTGTTGGGGCAGCGCGCCCTCCTCGACCAGAAAGAAAGCCTCGCGCACGTAAGGGTGCAACATCCGGTTGCCCACGAAACCGTCGCACACGCCGACGACCACCGGAATTTTGCCGAGCTTTTTGCCCAGCGCGACGGCGGTTAGAAGCGCCTCGTCCGAGGTTTTGTCGCCGCGCACGACTTCTAAGAGCTTCATGACGTTCGCGGGGCTGAAAAAGTGCATCCCGACGACCGTCTCGGGCCGACGCGTCGCGGCGGCGATGGCGTTCACGTCGAGCGTCGAGGTGTTGGTTGCCAGCACCGAAGTGTCGTTCACAGCGCCGTCCAAACGTTCGAACACCTCTTTTTTGAGGTTCATGTCCTCGAACACCGCTTCGACGACCACGTCGGCGTCGGCGAGTTCACCGACCTCCAACACCCCCTCGATACGCCCTAAGCGTTCCTGCACGGCCTCCTCGGTCAAACGGCCCTTGGCGGCGCTGCGCCGGTAGTTTTTCTCGATGGTGTTCAACCCTTTGTCCAAGTTCTCCTGGGAGGTCTCGAGCACCTTGACCGGCAGAGAAGCGTCGGCGAAACACATGGCGATGCCCCCGCCCATCGTGCCCGCACCGACGACGGCACCTTTGGAAATGTTTTTGGGTTTGACGCCCTCGTCGACGTCCGCGACTTTCGCCGCCCGGCGCTCGGCGAAAAACACGTGGCGCAAGCCCCGAGACTGTTCGCCTTGCAAAAGCTCCATAAACAGTTCGCGCTCGCGTATCATGCCTTTTTCAAAAGGTAGTTTGGCAGCCGCTTCGACCGCGTCGATACAGCGCAGCGGCGCGACCCTGCCGCGGGCGCGGCGTTCAGCCTGACGCCGCGCCTCGGCCAAAACCTCGTCGACGGGCGCGCCGCTGCCGACGGCCCGCTCACTCGTCGGGCGCTTGCCTTTGTCCGCCACACGGCGCGCGTAGGCGAGCGCGCCCGCTAACAAGTCGCCCTCGACAACCTCGTCTACCAAACCCAGCTCGAGCGCCCGACGAGCCTTGACGGGGTTGCCGCCGACGACCAGCTCCACGCCGGCTTCCAAACCGACGAGCCGCGGCAGCCGCTGCGTGCCGCCCGCGCCGGGCAGCAGGCCCAGTTTCACCTCGGGCGTGCCGAGCCGCGCGCCGGGCGCGGCCACGCGGTAGTCGCAGGCGAGGGCGACTTCCAAGCCGCCCCCCAGGGCCAGGCCGTGGACCGCGGCAACGACGGGTTTTCCCGACGCCGCCACCCCCGCGACGAGCCCGCGTATGTCGGGGGCTTGGTCGCGGGGCAGCGTGAACGTCTTGATGTCCGCCCCGGCGATAAAGTTTTCGCCACCGGTAAGCACCAAAGCCCTCACCGCGTCGTCGGCGTTGCCCTTCTCAATACCCGCCAAAATCCCCTCCGGCACGCCGCGGCTGAGCACGTTCAAGGGCGGGTTGTCGATGGTGACGACGGCGACGTCGCCGTGGACTTTATAACGAACCAGGTCTGCCATAGCTTCTCCTTATTGACGGTGATAAAAGAGTTGTTCGCCGTTCGTTATTCGTAAAAACGCCTAAACGAACAACTTTCTCAGTCCATGTGTTTTCTCAGCTCGAGCTTCGCCACGCTTTCCACGTGGACCTCGTCGGGGCCGTCGGCCAAACGTAAAGTCCGGGCGTTGGCCCAGGCGGCGGCCAAAAAGGTGTCGTTAGAGACGCCCGCGCCGCCGAAAACCTGGATTGCGCGGTCGATGACGCCCAAAGCCATGCTCGGCGCGACGACTTTGATCATCGAGATTTCGGCGCGAGCCGCCTTGTTGCCCACCGTGTCCATCAGGTGGGCGGCTTGCAGCGTCAAGAGCCGCGCCTGCTCTATTTCGATGCGGGACTTGGCGATGTCGGCGCGCACTACGCCGTGCTCGGCGACGCGCCGCCCGAAAGTTTCGCGTTGCAGGGCGCGGCGGCACATGGCTTCCAGCGCGCGTTCGGCCTGCCCAACAAGGCGCATACAGTGGTGGATGCGGCCCGGCCCGAGCCGCCCCTGCGCGATTTCGAAGCCGCGCCCCTCGCCCAAAATCATGTTCGCGGCGGGCACGCGCACGTTGTCAAAACTGATTTCGGCGTGCCCGTGCGGCGCGTGGTCGTAACCGAACACGTTCAAAACGCGCTCAATCGTGACGCCCGGCGTGTCGAGCGGGACCAAAATCATCGACTGCTGTTTGTGTTTGGGCGCGTCGGGGTCGCTCTTGCCCATAAAAATAGCGACTTTGCAGCGCGGGTCGGCCGCGCCCGAACTCCACCACTTGCGCCCGTTGAGCACGTAACTGTCGCCGTCGCGGTGGACGCTCGAGCGCACGTTGGTCGCGTCGCTTGAGGCCACGTCCGGCTCGGTCATGCAAAAGCATGACCGAATCTCGCCCGCCAGCAGGGGCTCGAGCCACCGCTGTTGCTGCTGGGGTGTGCCGTACCGCGCCAGCACTTCCATGTTGCCCGTGTCGGGGGCGCTGCAGTTGAAGACCTCGGGCGCCCAGTGAACGCGGCCCATCGTCTCGCAGAGCGGGGCGTATTCCAGGTTCGTCAACCCCGCGCCCCGCTCGTCGGGTAAGAACAGGTTCCACAATCCCGCCTCGCGCGCTTTGGGTTTGAGGTCTTCGACGAGTTGGACGGGCTGCCAGCGGTCACCGGTCGCGACCTGGCGCTCGAACTCGGCCTCGTTGGGGTAGACGTGCTCGTTCATAAAAGCGCGCAGGCGCGTTTGTAGGTCGGTCACTTTTACAGACGGTTCGAACTGCATAAGCCTCCTCCGGGGTTCAGGCCGGGCCTCGTCCCGGCTCGAACGGGCGCACTCGCTTGTTTGCGCCCCGGCCGGTCCCGCCGAGGAACGGTCCCGCGTGGCCTAAAGCGTAGCATCAACGGCGCCCGAACGCCGCGCGGCCTCGTCTGAGCCCGGAGCCGGTTCACGGAATCTCGGGCAACAGAGTTTTCTACGGTGGTTTTGTACAGTGGTTCCGAGGTGGTAAAGGTGGCAGACACGCTCCAGCAGCGTCCCGTCCCGAAGACCGATTTGGACAAGCTCGCCGCACGTTCCGACTTGGGCAGGCTCGCGAGCGCCCTAGAAGACGTCACTGCGGAGGACCTCGAGAGCGCGCTCCGAGCCCTCAAGCGCGACCGCCGCCCTGCCGAGGTTCCACCTGTCGACGGCGACTTTTACGACGTTTTTGCAACCTTCAGCGAGGACGAGCGGCGCTTGCAGCGCAGCGTGCGGCGCTTTTTTGCCGACCACGTCCGGCCCGTCATCAACGACTATTGGGACCGCGGCGAGTTTCCCAAAGAGATTATTCCCAAGGTGGCCGCGCTCGTCGAAGAGCTGTACGGCCCCTACCAGCCCGGCATGTCCCTGAAGCGCTCGCCCCTGCTGTCGTTCGAACTCGGCTACGGCGACCCGTCCGTGTCGACCTTTTTCGGGGTGCATTGGGGCTTGTGCATGGGCACGATTGAACGCTTCGGCTCCGAGAAGCAAAAAGCGAAGTGGCTGCCCGCCCTGTTTCGCTTCGAGAAAATCGGCTCCTGGGCGCTGACGGAGCCCGATCACGGCTCGGACGCGGCGGGCGGCCTGACGACGACGGCCACGCGTAACGGCGACACCTGGACCCTGAACGGCGCGAAAAAGTGGAGCGGCAACGCGACCTTCGCCGACGTGAACGTGATTTGGGCCAAGGACACGGCGGACGGTCAAGTCAAGGGATTTTTGCTCGAGCTGGGGACACCCGGTTACCGGGTCGAAAAGCTCGGCGGCAAAATCGCCAAACGCGCCATCGACAACGTGCTTATCGAACTTGACGGAGTCGAGGTGCCCGAAACTGCGCGCCTGCCCGGCGTGCGCTCGTTCAAAGACGTCGCCAAACACTTGGCCGTCGGCCGGGCCGGCGTCGCCTGGGAGGCGGCGGGCATCGCCTTCGCCGCCTACGAGCACACGCTGCGCTACTGCAACGAGCGCGTTCAGTTCGGCAAGCCCATCACCAGCTTTCAGCTCGTCCAGGGCCAACTCGTGCAGATGCTCGGCAACGTTACCGCGATGTTGGGCGCGTTGCGGCGCTTGGCTGAACTAGAGGCCCAGGGCGGCTTGACCGCCGAACGGGCCAGCCTAGCCAAGGCCTGGTGTACCCGCACGATGCGCGAAACGGTGTCAATCGGCCGGGGTCTGATGGGGGGCAACGGGATTTTGCTCGAGCATGACGTCGCCCGCTACTTCGCCGACGCCGAGGCGGTGTACAGCTACGAGGGCAGCCACGAGATGAACACGCTCATCGTGGGGCGGGCGATTACGGGCATCAGCGCGTTCATTTAGGTTCGGCATGTTGCAGCGAAATCTTCACGAGATTTGTCAGACACTTTTAGACAACGCTGATTTGACTATCTCAATGGATAGCAGCGGTGTGATTCGACTCGAGTTCGTACCTGCAAGCGAAAGGGAAGTTGTGATTTTCCTCTGTGGACAATTTTCCCGATTCAACTATAGAAAGAATCCTGAAGACACAAATGCTGTATTCGTCGGTGAAACACACGTCGCAGTTAAAGAAAACAAGCGCAGTGTGGCTGGACTACGGGTTGAGGATGGTTGGTTGGGTTTTAACAGCGAGTCCCTCAAACCTGCTGTCCACGTCGAAATCGAAGGCGGGGCCATGCTCAACATTGTTTGTGAAAATTTCTCTTGGCAAGTGGGTGAGGGTGAAGTACAAACTGTTCTTTAATAGGCGTTGACTCGGTCTCTTTGTTGCTCAAGCCGTCGAGGTAGCAAAGCCCTACCGACTCGAGCGATGTTACGGCAGCCGCGCAGCCCCCGCCGAGGCAAGCTCCGCGACGCGCGCGCCGAAGTCCCGAAAACGCGCGTCCTGCGTTTGGCCGGAAACGTAGCGGGCGTAAATTTGCTGCAAAATCACGGCGAGTTTGAAAACGCCCAGCAGTTCGTACCAGGTGATTTCCCCAAGGTCGCGCCCGCTCGTCGCGGCGTAGTGGCTCAAAAACTGCTCGCGGCTGAACCAGCCCTCGTTCGCCCCCGCCGCGCCGAGTTCGGTGCCTTCGTCCGTGAGGGTGCCGAGCCCCTGCCAGTAGACGAGCGACAGCCCCACGTCTACGAGCGGGTCGCCCACGGTGGTCATTTCCCAATCGAGCACCGCGACGAGTTCGTCGGGGTTGTCGGTTTGAAGCATCACGTTGTCCAGCTTGTAGTCGTTGTGAACCAGCGTCGGCGCGTTCGGCTCGGGGTAGTTATCGCGCAGGTAGGTGATGATACACTCCAAGTTCGGCAGTTCCGAGGTTTTCGAGCGCTCCCAGCGTTTCGCCCAGCCCTCGACCTGGCGTTCTAAAAAGCCCTCGGGTTTGCCGATGGCGGCTAAGCCGGTTTCTTCGATGTCGATGCCGTGCAACTCGGCCAAACCGCCCACGAGCGTGCGGCTGACCCGTGCACCGTAGTCGGGCAGCGCCGCTAGTTGGGGCGGCACCGTGTCGCGCACTATCAAACCGCGCCGCCGCTCCATGAGGTAAAACACCGCGCCGACGACCGATTCGTCCTCGCACAACAGGTAAACCCGCGGCGCGGGCGGGTAGTGCGGGGCGAGCTTCTCCAGGATGCGGTACTCGCGCGCCATGTCGTGCGCCCTGGGCGCGACCGGGCCTAAAGGTGCGCGGCGCAGCACCAGTTCGCGCTCGCCCACCCGGAGCAAATAGGTCAGGTTCGAGTGGCCGCGTGGGAACTGCTCGAGCGCAATTCCCTCCTCGGCCCCCGCCACCTTGCCGGTCAGGTAGGTTTGCAAGGCGTCCAAATCGAAACTTTCGCCGGGGCGCACCGGGGCGGTGTCCTGTGCGAGGTCGCCCATCCTCTAAACCGCCGTCACGCCGCCGTCGACGGCGACGGTTTGCCCGGTCATAAAGGCCGAGGCGTCCGAAGCTAAGAGCAGCGCCGCGCCCTTCAAGTCTTCCGGCCCGCCGACGCGGCCCAGGGGCGTGGCGGCCTCTATCAAGTCTTGGGCCGCTTCAAGCGTGCCCCGCGTCATCTTGGTGGGAAAGTAGCCGGGGGCCAGCGCGTTGACACGCACGCCGTACTTGGCCCACTCCGCGGCGAGCGCGCGGGTCATGTTGACCACGCCGCCCTTGGAAGCGTTGTAGGCGACAGTCCCCGTCATGGCCGGGTTGTTGCCCTTCAGGCCCGCCACCGAAGCGACGTTGACAATCGCGCCCCGCCGCTCGGGAATCATCGCAGCTTTGGCGACGGCCTGGCTGAGCAGAAAAGTGCCGGTCAAGTTGAGACTGATAACCTTGTGCCAAGCTTCCAATGGGTGCTCTTCGGCGGGCGCGCCCCAGGTGGCACCGGCGTTGTTCACCAAAACGTCGACGCGGCCCCAGGTTGCCATGACCTCGTCGACGAACGCGCTGATACTCCGGGGCTCCGAGAGGTCGGCGGCGACGCTTTTGACCTCGGTTCCGAAGGTTCTCAGGTGGGCCTCGGCTTTTTCTAAAGCCTCTTGCTTGCGCGCGACGATGACTAAGCGCGCGCCCTGCTCGGCGTAGGCTTCGGCGATTTGCAGGCCCAAACCCCTCGAGCCCCCCGTGACGACCGCGACGCGGCCCGTTAGGTCGAACAAGTCTTTGACGCTCACAAACAGCCTCCCGAATCAAACCCAAACAAATGCGCGTTCGTAAAACTATACCGCGCGCCACGCGTCGGGTTTGCAGGAGCGCTGGGCGCAGTTCGGCTTTGCAACCGTCGCCCTACTCGGCCGGAGCGCAGCTGTGACACAATAAGGTTCACCACGCTATAGAGAGTTTTCCCGCAGAAACAGTTTAAGGAGGCACCGATGATTTACCGCAGCCCGTTTCCCGACGTGACGATTCCCGAACAGCCGCTGACCGAGTTCGTTTTGCAGCGCGCCGCCGAACTCGGCGCCAAGCCCGCCTTTGTCGACGGCCCCAGCGGGCGCGAACTGACGTACGCCGGTCTCGCCCACGCGGTCGAGCGGGTGGCGGCGGCCCTGAGCGAGCGCGGGTTCGCCAAGGGGGACACGTTCGCCGTCTACAGTCCGAACATTCCCGAGTTTACGGTCATCTTTTTGGCGGTGGCGCGGCTGGGCGGGATTATCACGACCGTCAACCCGCTTTACACCCACCACGAACTCACCCACCAGTTGGAGGACGCTCGAGCGAGTTACCTCATCACCGTGCCGGCTTTTTTAGAAAACGCGCTCACGAGCGCCGCGGCCGCCGGCCTCAAAGAGGTCTTCGTCTTCGGTGAGGCCGAAGGCGCGACGCCCTACGCATCTCTGTTGCAAAGCGAGGGCGACGCGCCCGAAGTTCACATCGACCCCAAAAAAGACATCGTCGTGCTGCCCTACTCTTCGGGTACCACCGGCCTGCCCAAAGGCGTGATGCTGACGCACTACAACCTGGTTGCCAACCTCAAGCAAATAGAAGGGGTGCAGGCCCAAACCGAAAACCCGATAGACGAAGACAGCGTGGTGATGGGCCTGCTGCCCTTTTATCACATCTACGGCATGGTGGTCATCATGGGCTACGCGCTCTACAAGGGCGCGACCGTGGTGACCATGCCCAAGTTCGACCTGGAAAGTTTTCTGGGGCTCATCCAGCAACACCGGGTCACCTACGCCAACGTCGTGCCGCCCATCGTGTTGGCGCTCGCCAAACACCCGCTGGTCGACCAGTACGACTTGTCCACCTTGACCGGCATGATGTCGGGGGCCGCGCCCTTGGGCGGCGAGGTGGCCGGGGCCGCCGCCGAGCGTCTGGGTTGCGAGGTGACGCAGGGCTACGGCATGACCGAACTGAGCCCGGTCAGTCACTTCAACCCCGACCCGAACGCGAAAATCGACCGTTCCAAGGTCGGTCCGGCGATTCCGAACACCGAATGCCGCGTGGTCGGTGTCGAAACCGGTGATGACGTGTCCGCGGGCGAAACGGGCGAGCTGCTCGTGCGCGGCCCGCAGGTGATGAAGGGCTACCTGAACAACCCCGCGGCCACCGCCGCCACCATCGACGCCGAAGGTTGGTTGCACACCGGCGACATCGCGGTGGTGGACGAGCGCGGTTACTTCGCGGTGGTCGACCGCGTCAAAGAACTCATCAAGTACAAAGGCTTTCAGGTCGCCCCGGCGGAACTGGAGGAAGTCTTGCTGGCCCACCCCAGCATCAGCGACGCCGCCGTTATCGGCGTACCCGACGAGGAGGCGGGCGAGGTGCCGAAAGCGTTCGTCGTAAAAAGCGCCGACGTGTCCGCAGACGACGTCAGAGCGTTCGTCGCCGAGCGCGTCGCGCCTTTTAAGAAGTTGCGGGCGCTCGAGTTCGTCGACTCCATCCCCAAGTCGGCCTCGGGTAAAATCCTGCGGCGCGTCCTCGTCGACCGGGAGCGCGCGGCGCAAACGTAAACGCCGGTCCCGGCTCGGAGACTACGCCGACGTCAACCACGCTGGTATTCGTGTTGGGTGAAGGTATGCGGACGGCGTAACTGGTGAGCCGAAGCGAGGGTACACCGCTCGAGGTCGCCCCGAAAGCCCAACGACCGGCCGCAGTCAGGAGCGCCGAACCAACTCCCGCAGCCGCTCGAAAACGTCCAGGTCTTGCTGCTTGAGCGTGTACAGAACGTCGATAAACACCCAGTTCTCGGCGAGTCTGTCACCGTCTCGCCGGTAAATGTCGACCACGCGCATGTCGATAGGCGTGTTCGTCGCGGGTAAACCCATGTAGCCGCCGCCGCTGACGGTCATGCTCAAGCTCGGCCAGCCGACCCAACCGCCGTACGCGCCTTCGGTCAGGCGCGCCTTGTGGCCCTTGTGCTCGCGGGTGCTGTAGAGGCTGCGCCGAAACGGCACTTGGTGCTGCCGTTTGAACCCGCCGATGCTCAGGGTCGAGCCGACGCCGCTGGGGCCGTACCAGACCATGTCCTCGTGCCAGGTTTCGGCGAGTTTGGCGGGGTCCATGTCGACGTCTCGGTGTTCGCCCAAGTCTCGAGCCATGCGCTCGATGAGTTCTAACGTTTTAGCCGATTCAGCCGCGTCTTGCGGTGTCAAAACAATCCCGTCGTGCGTCCGGGGGCCGGGGACGATAATTTCCGCGCCGGTCTGCATGGGCAGGGGGTCCACGCCCGCCTGCTTCATCACGCCGATGAGGTCGGCCAAAAAGTAAGTTTCGCCGATGCGCCCGTCGCGTATTTCATGAAACTCGCAGTAGCGCAAAAACGCCATTCGGCCCGTGGCGGGAATGCTAAGCCAGGAGTGTTCGAACATCCCCAAAAAGTGCCCCATGCTCACCACCCAGTCGCCGCCGAACACCGACGTGCCCGCCATGAACACGTCTGGACGGCGCTGCACATGCTCCCAGGAACTCAAGAACGGCCGGTAAAACGTGTCCACGACCGCGTCGGCCCCGCGCTGGTCTTCAAACGGATAGACGCCATGCCAGCGGTAGTCGCTCGTCGTGTAGCTGCTGACAGTCTTGCTCAAGGTGCTGAGGGAGCCACGCTCGAGGTCTTGTTGATACGCCAGGACGAAGGCCTTGTTGGCTTGGTGGGTTTGGGTGTCACCCTGACGAAAAGTGTTGTCGAAGGGGTTGGACATGGAAACTCCCGGACTTGAATCGTCTAAGTATCGACCAATTATCGTCTATTTTTAGGCGATTCGGCCCTCGACTCAGTTTGTTTACACCTACACACCCGTTCTTCGGGTGGCTGACTCGTCTACCCCTTCACCGCCCCCTGCGTCAGCCCCGACACGATTTGTTTTTGGAAAAACAGCACGAGTAAAAACAGCGGGAAGGTGATGCTCGCGGCGGCGGCGATGGCCTCGAGCTGGTCGGTGAGCGTCGTCTCGCGGTTGAAGTAGGCGATAATCGCCGGGACCATCGTCCGGGTTTCGCCGTCTAGGAGCAGCGCCGACACGAGGTAGTCGTTGTAGGCGAGCATGAACGAGAACAGCCCCGTGGTGATGACGCCCGGCCACATGATGGGCATGATGACGTTCCAAAACGCCTGCAGGCGGTTGCAGCCGTCGACCAGGGCAGCCTCGTCGAGCGCGGCGGGGATGTTCATAAAAAACGAGCGCAGCATCCAAATGGTAAAGGGCTGGTTGATAGCGACCAGCACGATGATAACCGCGAAGCGCTTGCCGTACAGGCCCCACTCGATAAAAGACGGTAAGTAGCCGGTAACGAGGGTGGAGTGCGGCAGCGCCCGGAACACCAGGGCGGCAATGAGTAGCCAAAACGCCCACGGCGTGCGGGTGCGCGCGAGGCCGTAAGCCGCCAAGGTGCCGATGGTCAAAGAAATGGTCACGACGCCGACGGTGACGAACATGGTGTTCAAAAACTGTTTGTAAAAGCCGTTGACGAACCACACTTCCCGGTAGTGCTGGGTCGTCAGGCCCATGACAGGGTCGACGAGGTTGTGCAGCAACGGCACGCTTCCCAAGAGGGTGCGAAACAAGCCGGACAGCAAGGGAATCACCACGACGAAGCTGAGCGCGGCGACGACGAGAAAGCCCAAGTAAACCCCCACCACGGTCCAGGGACGGGTGCCCGACCGGGCGGTGCTGAAGCGTTCCAAGAGCGCTTCGCGGTTGGCAAAAGCGCTCAGGAGCAAGTAAGCCGTCACCAGCGCGAGGACGACCGCGATGACCGAAACGCCGCCCGCGACCCGGTTGGTGCTGGGACCGAAGACAACGACGAAAGGATTCGGGTCGAAGGCGTCCAGCGGCAACTTAAAAGACATGACGAGCAGCCACAGCAGCGGAAACGTCGCAACGACGACCCACACGCCGATAATGAGCCAGGTGGCGACGCGCAGGTTGAGCGGCAGTCGGAACAGTTTGTTGTCCATCACGTCACCCCTCGTTCTGTTCTTTCCAGGTGTTGCGTAGCGGCGCAACCAGCAACAAGACGATGCCGACCATGATGAGAATGGCCGAGGCCGAAGCCCGCCCGATAGAGCGGTTGCCGGTGTCGTCGGGGGTCAAAAAGTCAAAGGTGAGCCACTGGAGCGAAATGCGAAACGCCTCGGCCCGGAAGCCGATAATCTCGTCGAAGACGCGGTAGGTGTCCATCAGGTGAATGAGCGACACGAAGACGATTAAAGGCATAAGGTGCGGGAGGATGACGCTGCGGATGATGTTGCGGCGGTTTGCGCCGTCGATGCGGGCCGCCTCTATTTGCTCACCCTGGACGGTTTGCAGGGCTGCGTAGAAAATAACGAAGGCAAAAGGCGCGACGTGCCAAACGCGGTAGAAGTACATCAGCAGTTCGATGGTCCAGCCTTGGGCGAACATGGCGATGTTCTGGCCGGTCAAGCGCTCGAGCTGCGCCGTGACAATCCCGTCGCCGATAAACAGCCACCTGATAGAGAGCGCCCCGATGACCGGCGTGATGATAAAGGGCAGCAGCGTGACGAAAATAACGGGTCCGCGCAGGCTTCTGGCAATCGCGTTGACCGTAAACGCCAGCAGCAAACCCACCCCGATGACGAGCGGGAGGGTGAGCAGCGTAAACATCAGGGTAAAGCGCAACGCGCCCCAAAAGGCGATGTTGGTGAGGCCCGACCAGCCCCGGCCCTCCTCGGACAGGGCCGCGCGCACCTTGTCGAACTCTAAAAGCGTCCGGTAGTTTTCCCAACCCACCCAACTCGTCGTCGTGATGGGCCGACCGTCGTCGCCCAACTTGGGCACTTGCCGGGTGGTCGTGGTGCAGTTGAAGGGGGTGCAGTTTTCTTGTTCGACGGTTTCGAAGACGTTTTGGGTGCGCTGAAAGCTCTGCAGCACGACTAAAACGAGGGGCACCGCGATGAAGAGCACCATCAGGACGAGCGACGGCCCCACGAACATGAGAAAGGGTTTGGTTTTCATACACCTCCCGAGGGCCCCCCGGCGTGAGCGCCGCTTGATACGGATTCCGATACTGACGGATTGCGATACTGCGCTGAACAGATTCGGAAGAGGTTTTTGCGCTCCTTTTCAACGTCCGTATTTTTTCTCGTTCCGCTCGGGTTCGTTCCCAAAAGAATCAACCGGAAACGGTATAAAAAGTCAGGAACCGTGCGCACGGTTCCTGACGGGTCGGCCTCAGTTCACGTTACTGGATAAAGCCGGATTCTCGAGCGGCCGCGTTGAACTCCGCTTCGATGTCGGCCAGGGTCTGCTCGGCGGTTTCGGCACCGGTTAAAAAGTCGGCGACGTTGTTGCCCGCGGCCGTGTGCATCAGCCCGACGAGGTTCGAGGCCGGGTAAGAGGGTGCGCCCGCTTCCGCCGAGGCCATAGCGCCCTTGGCGATACGGGACTCGATGGGTTGGTTGGTGAGCCAAATGGCCGCGTCCGGGTGCTGGGACAAGTTGTCGTAGCTGATGCCCTCTAAAAACAGCTGGAAGGCCGCCGCCGCTTCTTCGTCCGAGACGTTTGAAGCGATGGTCGCGCCGTCCCACCACAAGGTGGTCGCGGGCGGCCCGCCCGCCACGGCGGCGGGGGCGGCGGCGTAGTCGATAAGACCGACGACCTCGGACTCTTCGGGGTTGTCCATCGCGCCCGCTCGAGAGGCCCACAGGTTCGCCATCGCGATTTGACCCTGCTGGAACTGTTGCTGAACGTAGGTAGAGTCGGCGGCCAAGTATTCGGGGTCCATGTACTGGGTCAGGGCTTTGAGCATCTCCAGCGTCGCCACGCCCTGCTCGTTGTTGACGGCGGCGGTGCTGTCCTCGTTGAAAAACGTGCCGCCGAAGCCCAAGTACATGTTGATGAACTCTTCACCCAGGTTGAAGCCTGCCGCGAAGGTACCGCCCAAGGGATAGTCGACCACGCCCGCGTCTTGAATCGCCTGGGCGACCGTCAAGACCTCGTCGTAGGTGGTGGGCACTTCCAGGCCCAACTCTTCGAAAATGTCGCTGCGGTACATCAGGTGTTGCGCGTTGATCATCATGGCAATCGCCATCGTTTTGCCGTCTACTTTGATGAGTTGGTTGGGCGCTAGGTCTTGACCGTACTCGGCGACGAGGTCGTCGAGCGGACGCACCAGGTTGTCGTTGAGGAGTGGCACGAGCGTCGCGTTGGCGACCCCGCCGATGGTGTACTGCGAGGGGTCGGCGGACATCGCTGCGGCCTGTTTTTCGCGAAACTCCTGGTCGAGTTCGGGTTTGAAGTCGCCGCACTCGGCCATGCGGTCGGTGACGACCTTCCAGGCCTCGAACCCGGCCGACAGTGAGGTGACGGGCACCTCGTTTTGAAAGCTGCACTGCGCCCAAGCCGTACTGGACGCGAGCAAGACCAACCCTAGGACAGTGAAAAGTATTCGCTTCATACCCGTCTCCCTTAAAAAGTGAATTGTCGCCGACGCCTCGGTACGTTTCTACAAAAGGGCCTTCAAAGCTTTTTGAAAAGCGACCCCCAAAGGTGTTTAAAAGCGTTTGGCGACTTGCCGCTACACCTTACCGTAAAGCCAGTTCGAGTTTCAACTGGGTAAAAGCTGCGGAGTTGCGTTCCGAGGTCGTTTTCGGGTCTGTTGTAAGACGCTGAGCCTCGAGCCGCCGTAACCTCTTGCCGATTCCCCAACCGTCTTGCATTTCGCGCTCCCCCTCGTTATAACTGCGCTTGACGAACCAGAGGTGCAGGGTGCGGGGCCGCTCGGCTCGAGCAACCGCCCTCCTCTCAACCAAAAGGAGCAGTGACGACCATGAGCGACCGAGCAGCGCAAAACTTGAACCTCGTCGACAGACTGTACGCGGCTATCGACAAAAACGAGGTCGGCGTGATGGAGGAGTTTTGGACCGAGGACATGGTCTGGCGCGGCCCGGCGGGGCTGGGCACGCAGCGCGGCGTCGCGGCGTTCGAGCAAAACGTGCGCGCCCCGTTCATCAAAGCTTTTCCCGACAAAGAGGGCGTGGACGAGGTGCGCTTGGCGGCGGGCGAGTTCGTCGCGTCGGCGGGCTACCAGGACACGACTTTTGCCGCAGACTGGCTCGGCATCCCCGCGACGGGCGAGCGGGTAAGGGTGCGCTACATGGACATCTGGCGCGTCGAAAACGACAAGCTGGCCGAGAACTGGGTGCTCATCGACGTGTTGGGTGTGCTCGAGCAAGCGGGCTACGACGTCGAAAAAGTGCTCAGGTTCGTCGGCTCGAAACCGCCCGAATTTTTCGACGACGCAGAGTGACTGAGTAAGGGTGAACCGATTGACGAAAACGGAGGCTGGTGCGTGAGCGTTCACGAGGCGAACAAGCAAGTCGTGTGGGACTACGGGCGTGATGTCTGCGGGCAAGATGTGGGGGCGGCTCGAGGCGACATCCTAGACATCCTCAGCCACTACGTCTTTGAAGACGCCGTTTTCAACATCGCTCATCCCATCAACACCGTGACAGGCGTCGCCGCGCTCGCCACCGACTTTTGGGAGCCGTTTTTGCGTGTGTTCAAAAACCTGCACAAGTGCCCATATATATTCATGGCGGGCGCGTCGTTCGGGTCGGATTGGGTGAGCGCGACCGGCGACTACGTGGCAACTTTTGCCGACGACTGGTTGGGCTTGAAGGCGACGCACACAAATGTGCGGCTGCGCTTCGGCGAGTTTTACGCTGTTGAGAACGGCAAAATTACCGAAGGTTACCTCATGCTGGACATTCCCGACCTGGCGCGGCAAGCGGGCGTAACGCTGTTCCCACCGAGTTCGGGCCGCGAGCTGTGGATTCCGGGGCCGCTCGAGGGGGACGGCGTCATGCTGGGTCCGCAAGACGAGACAGAGTCCGCACGAAGTCACGACCTCGTCGCCGCGATGCTCGCAGGTCTCGACAGTTACGACGAAGCGAACAAAGAAAGCATGGGAATGCCCAAGTATTGGCACGTGGACGCCATGCGCTGGTACGCCTCGAGCGGCATCGGCTTGAACTTCGGGCTGAAAGAGTTCGAGGACAACCACCAACTCCCCTGGCTGCACGCTTTTCCCGACCGCAAGGGCGACGGCGTCAGCGTGATGCTGGCCGAGGGGAACTACGTGGGCTACGCGGGCTGGCCCATCACCCACGCGACCCACCGGGGCGACTACTTGGGCGCGGCGGCGACGAACCGGAAGGTGAGTATGCGCGGGCTGGACTGGTGGAAGCGCGACGGGGACAAGCTGCTCGAGAACTGGGTCTTCGTCGATTTGCTCGACCTGTTCGCCCAGTTCGGGCGCGACCCGCTGGCGGCGGCAAGGGCTCGAGAATGAGTCCAACTCCCTCGGCTCGAGCGGAGTATGCTTGACTTACCAGCCACACTCGCCAAAACGCCCTCGACACCCCAGCGGAGACGAATGAAGGACTCAGATACAGCCGATGTAAAAGACACGCCGACGCTCGAGCACAACCTCACCGAGCTGCGCCGCAAAGGCGGGTCACCGGAAAAACAATCGTTACGCGGCTTCGAGCCTCAGTACCGCGACATCGTCGAGTACATCGTCCGCATCACCCACCGGATTTGGGAAGAGGGCGATATGGGCTACATCTATGACACCTACCTCCACAACGTGACGGTCCATACGGGCTACGGCACGGCTTACGGGGTCGAGGAGGTCGTGAGCGGCTCGATTGCCTTTTTGGCCGCCCTGCCCGACCGCCGCATGTACGCCGAGGACGTTGTTTGGACCGGCGACGACGCGGAAGGTTTTCACACTTCGCACCTCATTGTGAACACCGGGACCAACAGCGGTTACAGCCCCTGGGGGCCGCCGACGGGTAAGCGGGTCGGGTTTTTGGCCATCGCCAACTGCTTGGTGCGCGAAAACCGAATTGTCGAAGAATGGCTCGTCCGCGATACAAGCGCGCTGCTGCGGGGCCTCGGCTACAGTTTGTGGGACGTGGCGCGGGCGGCGGTAGCCGCACAGCCGCCGCGAGTTTTCGGCGAGACCGGCCGTCTGCAAGGGCAACACCCGCCCGTTCCCTACCAGCCTCGGCACGACGAGCCTCACGTCGAGGACCTCGTGCGGCGACTGTTTCACGAGGTCTGGAACGGGCGGCACTTCAACGTGTTGGGCGAGGTTTACGGGGAGGACGCAACTCTGCACGTGCCCGGCGGGCTCACGCTGCGGGGCGGGGCGAACGTCCGCGCCTACCACCTCAACTTCGTCGCCATGTTTCCGGACGCCCACCTCAACGTCGAGCACGTTTACTGGCTCGGCAACGAAACCGACGGCTACCGCGTGGCGGTGCGCTGGCGCTTCGCGGGCACGCACGCGCGCTACGGGTGGTACGGGCCGCCCACGAACAAGCGTGTGGACGTTTTGGGCATCAGTCACCTGCACGTCAAAGACGGTAGAGTGACGAAACACTATTTCGTTTTCGACGAGCTGGCGGTCGTGATGCAGCTCGTCGCGTGAGGAGAGACATGGCCGTAACCGTTCTTAAAGAGGGCGTCGACGTCGGCACCAAGCAGGACATCGACAGCAAGGTGCGCGAGACGGTCGAAGCGACCCTCAAACGTATCGAAGCGGGCGGCGACGCGGCGGTGCGCGAGCTGTCTGAAAAGTTCGACCGCTACTCGCCCGAGAGTTTTCGGCTCTCCGAAGACGAGATAGCGGCCTGCGTCGAGCAGGTGCCCAAGGACGAACTGGCGGCGATTCGGTTTTCGCTCGAGCAGGTCCGCACCTTTGCAAAAGCGCAGCGCGCGAGCGTCCGCGACGTCGAGGTCGAAACGCTGCCGGGCGTGACGCTGGGCCACAAAAACATACCCGTCAACGCGGTCGGCTGTTACGCGCCGGGGGGCCGCTACCCGATGATTGCCAGCGTCATCATGAGCGTCGCCACGGCGAAAGTGGCGGGCGTGAAGCGCGTCGTCGCCTGCGCGCCGCCCAAAGACGGCAAACCCTACCCCGCCACGGTCGCCACCATGCAACTCGCCGGGGCGGACGAGATTTACGTCCTCGGGGGTATCCAGGCCGTCGGCGCGATGGCGCTGGGCACCGAAACGCTGTCACCCGTCGACATGCTGGTCGGCCCCGGCAACGCTTTTGTCGCCGAGGCGAAGCGGCAACTGTTCGGGCGCGTCGGCATCGACCTGTTCGCCGGGCCGACCGAAGTCCTCGTCATCGCCGACGACACGGCCGACCTGGAAATGGTCGCGACCGACCTGTTGGGTCAGGCCGAGCACGGCCCGAACTCGCCGGCAGTCCTGCTCACGACGAGCGAGCGCTTGGCGCAGGGGCTGCAAGCCGAAATCGACCGGCAGTTGCAAACCCTGGCAACCGCCGACGTCGCCGGGCAAGCCTGGCGGGAGTACGGCCAAATCATCCTCGTCGACACGGACGAGGAACTGGTGCGTGAGGCCGACCGACTCGCCAGCGAGCACGTCGAGGTGTTGACCGCAAACCCGGACTACTTTCTGGAACACATGACGAACTACGGCTCCCTCTTCTTAGGCCCCGAAACGAACGTCGCCTACGGCGACAAGGCCATCGGCACCAACCACATCCTGCCGACGAACAAGGCGGCGCGCTACACGGGCGGCTTGTGGGTCGGCAAGTTCCTAAAGACGGTGACCTACCAACGCTGCACCCCCGAGGCGAGCGTCGTCGTCGGCAAAAACTGCGAAAAAATCTGCGACATCGAAGGCTTTGCGGGCCACAAGCGCCAGGCGACGTTGCGGGTGGAGCGGTACGGGGAGGAGGTCGTTCGTTCTTAATCGTTCTGGACTTGTAAAAACGAATGACGAAAAACGAACAACGCTTCTATGCCCCTCCCCCTCGAGCACAAAACCGCCCTCGTCACCGGCGCGGCGGGCGGCATCGGTTCCGAGCTTTGCCGTCACCTGGCTGAGGCGGGCGCGCGGGTCGTCGTGACCTACCGCAGCAGCGAACGTGAAGCGCGGCGCTTGGCCGAAAGCTTGAGCGGTGAGGGTCATATGGTCGCTCGAGCCGTCGTGGACGACAGCGCCACCCTGAACGCGCTTGCCGAACAGGTCGAAGCGGATTACGGCAAGCTCGACATCCTGGTCAACAACGCGGGCGTCACCCGGCCCGTGCCGCACGACGACTTGGTGGCGCTGGACGACGAGCTTATCGACAGCATCTTCCGCGTGAACGTGCGGGGGGCGCTGGCGGCGGTGCGGGCCTTCAAACCCTTGTTACAACGCTCCGGCGACGGGCTCGTCGTCAATATCTCGTCGGTTGCCGGGCGCACCGGGGTGGGCAGCAACGTGGCTTACTGCGCCTCGAAGGCCGCGCTCGACTCGGTGACCCGCTCGCTGGCTCGGGCGCTCGCCCCCACCGTCCGCGTGGTGTCGGTGTCGCCGGGCTGGGTGCTGGGCGAGTACGCCAAACGAATGCCGCCTGAAACCATCGACGAGCAGGTCCGCAGAACCCCGCTCGAGCGCGTCGCCACGGCCGACGACGTGGCGCGGGCGGTGTTGGCGGTGGCGAGCAGTTTGACCTTTTCTACAGGATGTGTGATTCCGGTGGACGGGGGTCGGCCGCTGTTGTGAACGCTGTTACGAATCCAGTCTGCAACAGTCTGTAAAACGATTTCAGAAAACGGTTTCACCCGTGACGCGTGCCCGCAACCGCGAAGAGCCGTAGAGCAAGTCCGTAAAAAAGCGCCCGTCCGGCGCGGTGAGCCACCGAAAAGGCTCGGGCGCTTGTTCGTAAACCGCGCGCAACAAAGCGTGTGCGGTCTCGAGCGGGTCGAACGCCTCACCCCGCCCCCCGTCCTGCACAGCCAGCTTCACCCCGTGAACCTCCACCCCGGCGTGTTTCGAAAAGGTCGGCACGAAGCTGACGGGCTCGAAGCGCACACCGGGCACCGCACGGGCGGCAAGCGTGTCCGCCAGGTTGCCGGCGTCCAGCCAGGGCGCGCCGACCTGCTCGAAGGGCCGGTCGCTGCCGCGCCCTTCGCTGAGGTTCGTGCCTTCAAAAAACACCGTCGCGGCGTAACAGCGGACGCTGTCAAAGGTCGGCAGGTTGGGCGAAGGGGGCAGCCAGGGCAAGCCGGTCTCGCTCCAGGGTTCGCCGTGCCAGCCACTCACGGGGACGACGAGCGGCGGCTCGAGCCCTAAGTCTTCAGCCATTTGCAACGCCAGTTCGCCCAGGGTGCGCCCGTGAATGAACGGAACGTCGTGCGCGCTCACGAACGACTCGAAGCCTGTCGCGACGCCCTCACCCTGAACCCTGCGCCCGAGCGGGTTGGGGCGCTCGAGCACCACCAGGCGCGTGCTCGCCCCGGCGCAAGCCTGCAAGCAAGCCTTGAGCGTGGACAAGTAGGTGTAACAGCGCACCCCGACGTCTTGCAAGTCGACTAATAGCGCGTCCAAGTCGCTCAAGTGCTCCGCCGCGGGCACACGCCGCGCGCCGTAAAGGCTGACGACAGCTATACCGGTGCGCGGGTCGACACCGTCCCCGACGGTTTCCCCCGCTTGCGCGTCGCCGTAAATCCCGTGTTCGGGGCCGAACAGCCGCTCGAGCGTGAGGTCGGGGTGCGCGCGAACCAGGTCGACCGCGTGCCGGGGTTCGCCGCCGACGCGGGCGACCGAAGCCCGGTGGGCGAGCAGGCCGACGCGCGCCCCCTTCAGGGTGTCCGGCAGGTCGGCGACGAGCCGCTGCAAACCTACCTGCAACACGGGTTGACGCTCCACAAACCCACCTTAGCCCACTGGGCGGGCCGGACTCGGTTACCATGACCCATGTCTATCGTCGCGGACTACCTGCGCAACCTGCGCGAAATCCACCGCTCGGGCCAGGCCGTGCCGGAAACCTCTTACTACGGCACCCTGGAAACGCTGCTCAATGAACTCGGCAAAAGCCTAAAGCCGCGCGTGCGCGCCATCATCAACCTGCGCAACCGGGGCGCGGGCATCCCCGACGGCGGCCTGTTCGCCGAGGACCAACTGCCCAACGCCGACGCCGACCCCCTGACGACGGGCCAGAACCCGGCGCGGGGCGTGCTCGAGGTCAAGTCCACCGCCGAAGAGGTCGAGGCCGTGGCGAAAAGTGACCAAGTCAAAAAGTACCTGGACCGCTACGGCCTGGTCCTCGTCACCAACTACCGCGCCTTTTTGCTGGTCAAAAAGGGGGCGAGCGGCCAGCCCGAACTCCTGGAGCACTATGCGCTCGCGCCCGACGAGGCGTCGTTTTGGGCCGCGAGCCTGAACGACCTGCTGGCGCACGAGGAACGCCTCAAAGACTACCTGCGCCGCGCCCTGCTGCACCGCGCGCCGCTCACCAACCCCAAGGACCTGGCCTGGTTTTTGGCGTCTTACGCGAGGGAAGCCAAGGCCCGCGTCGAAACGTCCGAGTTGCCGACCCTCCAGGACGTGCGCGCAGCCCTGGAAGAGGCCCTGGGCATCAACTTTCAAGGCGACAAGGGCGACCACTTTTTCCGCTCGACCCTCATCCAAACGCTTTTTTACGGGGTTTTCTCGGCCTGGGTTCTGTGGAGTAAAGAGACGCCGCCCGCCTCCGAGGCGCGCTTCAACTGGAAAGAGGCCGCCTGGACGCTGCAAGTGCCGGTGATTCGCGCCCTGTTCGAGCGCGTGGCGACGCCGAGCCGCCTGAACAACCTCAAACTGGTTGAAGTCCTCGAGTGGACCGGCGACGCCCTGAACCGCGTGGACCGCGCCGCCTTTTTCGAGCGCTTCGACGAGGGCCAGGCGGTGCAGTATTTTTACGAGCCGTTCTTGGAAGCCTTCGACCCCGAACTTCGCCGCGACCTGGGCGTGTGGTACACGCCGCCCGAGGTTGTCACCTACATGGTTGAGCGCGTAGACCGCGTGCTCCGCGACGAACTCGGCGTTGCCGACGGGCTGGCCGACGAGCAGGTCTACGTCCTCGACCCCTGTTGCGGCACCGGCACCTACCTGGTCGAAGTGTTGGGGCGAATAGGCAAGACGCTGCGGGACAAGGGCGGCGACGCGCTGCTCGGCAGCGACCTGAAACAGGCCGCCACACGCCGCGTCTTCGGCTTCGAGATTTTGCCCGCGCCCTTCGTGGTGGCCCACTTGCAACTGGGGTTGCTGCTGCAAAACTTGGGCGCGCCGCTGAAAGAAGCGACGAACGAGCGCGCCGCGGTGTACCTCACCAACGCGCTGACCGGCTGGGCTGACGAGGCCCAGCCGGTGCTGAACTTTCCCGAGTTGGCCCAAGAGCGCGACGCCGCCGGGGAGGTTAAAAAGCACACGAACATTTTAGTCGTAATCGGCAACCCTCCCTACAACGGCTTTGCGGGCATGGCGGTGACCGAGGAGCGCCAACTGAGTAACGCCTACCGCACCACCAAACGCGCGCCCGCGCCGCGGGGCCAAGGTTTGAACGACCTCTACATCCGCTTTTACCGCATGGCCGAGCGCCAAATCGTCGAGCAGACCGGGCGCGGCGTGGTCTGCTACATCTCCAACTATTCGTGGCTGGACGGCCTCAGCTTTACGGGGATGCGCGAGCGCTACCTGGAGCTGTTCGACCGCGTGTGGATAGACTCCCTGAACGGCGACAAGTACCGCACCGGCAAGCTCACCCCGGACGGCAAGCCCGACCCGAGCGTGTTCTCCACCGAGTTCAACCGCGAGGGCATCCAGGTCGGCACCGCCGTCGCGCTGCTGGCTAGAACCGGCGAACACGCGCCCAGCGACCACATTCACTACCGCAACCTGTGGGGCCGTGACAAGCTCGAGCACCTAGCCAACACAGACTTCGACACGCTCGAGGGCGAATATGAACAAGTCGAACCCGTTTTGGAGATAGGCTTCCCCTTCACACCCTCGAGCGCAGCGATAAATTATTTCGAGTGGCCTCTTCTGGCAGATATTTTTCCAACGTCGTTTCCTGGCATCCAACCAAGCCGAGACCCTTTGGTCGTAGATATTGACAAAGGTGAACTCGTGCAGCGGATGGAAAAGTATTTTGACCCTGGTGTGAGTAACGTGGAGATGGAAAGAATTTCGCCCACGGCTATGAATAGCACGTCGCGTTTCGCGGCTGATGAAGTTCGTAAATACTTGGTTGAACGTGGTTTCTTGCCTGACAACGTTGTTCGTTATTGCTATCGCCCCTTTGATATGAGGTGGCTTTACTGGGAACCTGAGACAAAACTGCTGGACGAAAAAAGAGCTGAATATGTTGCTCAAGTTTCTGATAAGAATGTTTGGCTTGCTGCTGTTCAACAAAATAGAAAAGCGTTTGACCCACCTTTGGCATCTTCTATTCACTGCTCCCGACACATTGTTGAGAGAGGCGCAAACCTTTTTCCCCTCTATCTCAAGTTGGATGAAGGCACACTGTTTCAAGAAATCCGACCGAACCTGAGTGAAAAGGCTTTGAGTTATTTGGCTGAGCTTCCCGCCGACGCCGAAAACCTCTTCTATCACGCTTTGGCGGTTCAGCACGCAATCGCTTACCAAACCGAAAACGCCGGAGCCCTCCGTCAAGATTGGCCCCGCATCCCTCTTCCCGCCTCCGCAGAGCGGCTTGGGGCCTCGGCTGACTTGGGGCGCATGGTGGCGGGGTTGCTCGAGACCGAGACGCCCGTACCCGGCGTAACTACCGGCAAAGTGCGCGACGAGTTGAAACTTATCGGGGGCATAAGCGCGGTTTCAGGTCAGAGCTTGAACCCGGAGACGGACCTGTCTCTTACCCAGGGCTGGGGCCACTTCGGCACGCGCAACGCGGTCATGCCGGGCAAGGGCAAAACGGTGGAGCGCGATTACACGCCGGACGAACTGGCAAGTTTGGAAGCGGGCGCTGCGGCCTTGGGCATGAGCTTGGACGAGGTTCTGGACCTGCTCGGCACCTCGACGTTCGACGTGTACTTGAACGAGCGCGCCTACTGGAAAAACGTGCCGAGCCGCGTCTGGGACTACACCGTCGGCGGCTATCAAGTGATTAAAAAGTGGCTTTCCTACCGCGAACGGGGCGTGTTGGGCCGGGCGCTCGGGGTCGACGAGGCGCGGCACGTGACCGAGACGACGCGGCGGGTGGCGGGGTTGCTGCTGCTCGAGCCCGCGCTGAACGAAAATTATCAGGCCGTGAAGGCGGAGGCCTACAAAGGATTCGGCTGAACAACTGTTTTGAGGTTTGACCAAAACGTTTAGACCAACCCTGTGCTAATCTGAAGGTATGAAAAGCGTCCAACTCCACGAGGCCAAGGCGCGACTCTCGGAACTTATCGAGGCCGTTCAGCAGGGTGAGGAAATCGTGATTTCGAAGTACGGCAAGCCTGTCGCCAAACTTTCGGCCGTCGTCACACCGGGCGAGCGCAAACTAGGCTTTTACCCTATCGAGTTCGAGAGCGATTTGCTCGAGCCGACCTCTCAGGACGTGATAGACGGCTTCTACGGCGACGACTGAGTGCGCTGTTTGTTGGACACGCACGCCCTGGCTTGGGCCGTGGGCGACGCCGCTTTGCTGAGCGAGGCCGCGACGCGCGTTTTACAGAACCGTCAAAACCAGCTTTTCGTCAGCCCGGCGAGCGTTTGGGAAATGAGTATCAAGCACGCTTCGGGCAAGTGGCCGGAAGTCGCGCCGTTTGTGGACGAGCAGCTTTACGCTCACCTGGTGCGGCAGTTGGGCACCTCCGAACTGCTCATCAGTCATAAGCACACCCGCTTAGCAGGTCGGTTGACGGCAACGCACAAAGACCCCTTCGACTGTATGTTGGTCGCCCAAGCTTTGCTGGAAGGCCTGACGCTCGTCAGCAAAGATGTCGCTCTGGACGCCCTCGCGGTCGAAAGAGTGTGGTAGCTCGAGCCGCGGTTTAATGAGAGTTGCCGGGTGGTGAAGGCGGAGGCGTATGCCTGGCCCGGTTGAACCTGCGGCTCAGCACTCGTTAGCTCAGTTTTCACCCTCGGGCAAAGCGACGGTGATTTCGTCCGTGACTTTACGCAGGTCGGAGGCGTCCAGCTCGAGTTGCAAGGCGCGTGCGTAAAGTTCGCCTTCGGCGTCCCCGTAAGCCTCACTGTCAGGGGGTAGTTGCTCGAGCTTTTCTATGAGCGTGATGACCTGTCGACTGCTGTCTTTCAACTCGCTCAAAAGACGCGTCCGGTACTGCTTTAGGCTAGTTAGTTTACTGGCAATCACGCTCTACCTCCGGGTAACGCTGCTCGCAGCTCAGCAAGAATGCGCAAGTGGATGTCGATGTCCCTTTCCCATTTTGCGACAAGGTATTTGTCGGGGTAAGGCTTGCCGAATTCCGCCTGAATTTTCTGATGGTGCTCGGCAATAACCCTAAGTTCGCCGTCGATTCTTTTGCGGAGGGTTTTGTTTTTACCCATTACCGACTCATGAGTAGTTTTTGCTGATTCATTGGTAGCTCAATCGCCCTCTCGCTCGATGATGGCTGTAAGGTGTCTTTTCATCATTACCTTACCCCCTTTGTGGCTCGACAAAATGCTCAGACCAACCCCGCGCTCCTGAAGCGCGTTTCCGGTGCGTGAGGCGGTGCCGCGTCACAGGCGTTCGACCAGGGTCGCCTCGCCCTGGCCCACGCCGACGCACAAGGTGGCGAGGCCGTAGCGCATGGCCTCGCCCGCCGCCGCGCGGCGCTGCATTTCATAAAGAAGCGTCGTCAGGATGCGCGCGCCCGAGCAGCCCAAGGGGTGCCCGAGTGCAATCGCCCCGCCGTTGACGTTGGTAATACTTTCACTCAAATCCAGCTCGCGCAGCACCGCCAGGGCCTGCGCGGCGAAGGCCTCGTTCAGTTCGGCCAGGTCCAGGTCGGCAACGCTCAGGTTGTGGCGTTTCAGCAGTTTGCGCGTCGCGTAGACGGGTCCCAAACCCATCACGCGCGGGTCGACGCCCGCCGCCGCCGAGCCGAGCCAGCGCGCCAAGGGTTTGATACCGAGGTCATCAGCTTTGGCCGCCGACATCAGCACCAGCGCGCAAGCGCCGTCGTTGAGGCCGCTCGAGTTCCCCGCCGTCACGCTGCCGCCCTCCCGAAAGGCGGGGCGCAGCTCGCCCAGCTTCTCCAAACTGGTCGCGACCCGGTAGCCGTCGGCCGTTTTTTCGTAAAAAGGATGTTCGTCGGTGGTGAACCTTTTGGGTTCACCCCGGCGCTGCGGGATTTCGACCGGCACGGTTTCGCGCTCGAAGTATCCCCGGTTGATAGCGTGAACGGCCCGCGTTTGGCTTTGCAGCGCGAAGCGGTCCTGGTCTTCTCGAGTGATTTCGCCGCCCTCAATGTCGCCCGCGCAACTCATCGCCACGACGTTCTCGGCGGTTTCGCCCATCGCCTCTAAGGGGAACAGGGCCGCCATTTTGGGGTTCGGGTAGCGCCAGCCGAGCGTGGTGTCCCAGCCGGTCACGTTGCCCGACGGGCCGAACGCGACCGGGTTTTTGGGCAGCGAATAGGGCGCGCGGGTCATGGACTCGACGCCGCCCGCGACGTAGACCTCGCCCTCGCCGCAGCGAATCGCCCGGGCCGCCTGGTTGACCGCGTTTAAGCCGCTCGCGCACAGCCGGTTGAAGGTCACCGCGGCGACGCTCTCGGGCAGGCCCGCCAGCAGCGCGCCCATCCGCGCCACGTTGCGGTTGTCCTCGCCCGCCTGGTTGGCGCAGCCCAGGTAAACCTCTTCGACGGTACCGGGCTCCACGCCGGCGCGCTCGACGGCCTCCCGAATGACCAAACCCGCAAGGTCGTCCGGGCGCACGTTCGACAGCGCCCCCCGAATCTTGCCGATGGGTGTACGCACTGCGCTGACTATGACCACGTCTTGCACGGTTCAGCTCCTAGCCCCGAAGGAAGTCTCAAACTGCGTTCGACCATCTGCGTTCGACCATTGTAACCCCGCTTGTAACCCCGCCGCCGGTAGAGTCCTGCCCGGACACGGTCCCGCTGTTCAGACACCGTCCCGTCGCCGCTCCGAGCCGCCAACGGGCCAGCGGAGTTACGAACCCTCGACAGCCTTATAATCTAAACCCGAGGAGGGAACTCGCTTGCAGATTCGCGAAGACGACCTGACGGGGACCAGGATTACCGACTTTTTGCGCGAACACCTCGAGAACATGTTCGAGATTACGCCGCCCGAAAGCGTCCACGCGCTCGGTCTGGAAGCCCTGCGCGCGCCCAGCATCACCTTCTGGTCGGTGTGGGAAGAGGACGATCTGCTCGGTTGCGGCGCGCTGAAGGAACTCGACCCTGAAAACGGCGAAGTCAAGTCCATGCGAACGGTGGTAGCCCACCGCGGCAAGGGCGTGGCCTCACGCGTGCTCGAGCACGTCCTCCAAGAAGCGCGGCGGCGGGGGTACGAGTCGCTGTATTTAGAAACCGGCGCGATGCCGGAATTCGCTCCGGCTCGCAACTTGTACCTGCGCTACGGGTTCGAGGTTTGCGGTCCCTTCGCCGACTACGGCGACGACCCGAACAGCGTGTTCATGACGAGGAGGGTTTAGGGGCTCGAGGGTGTGTCTGGAAAAGCCCTTACCCCCGCCTGACGACTAGCAGCTCCAAAAGTGAGTGAGACGGACGTCTCACCACGCAAGTCCAGAGGCGGACCCCACCGGCCCAAAGGGCCACCTCCCCTAAAATGGGAGGTGAAGTCAAGACCCGTTTGTCTCAATGCTATACCCTTGTTGTTTTGCCAATGCGTCCCGTAATTCGTTGGAGTGGCCGAGTGTCACGAAGCCGTTATTCTGCTCGCACCTCGTCCGGCTCCGGGTCAGTTTCAAACTGAACCGCGCCGATGTTTTTCAGGCCGAGCAACCACGCTTTTCCCAGCCGGTGCCCACCGTCCATCAAATAACCTTCAGCCGACAAGATAATCGGGTGGGATAAGTCAGCCTCATAAATTCGTTTAGCGTGAGCCGCAACGGCTCTACAAGTCGGTACGTCGTTTGCGTCGAACCAACAATTCTGGTCGAACTCGGCAATGCTCTCGACGGGAACGGACTTGACGGGCAAGTGTTCGACAAGCTGCCAAAGCCGTTCCGTGAACCAAACATAGCGTCCGTTCGGCGTCAGCCGTGAGTGTTTTTGCGCCACGTCCCCGATTTTAGCGCACCGACTTGTGCGACGCGAAATCGCCTCCCCGTGACTTGTTCGGCCCAACGGTGGTTTCCAAGCGTCACGGCAAACCCAACCAGGTTCGCAAAGAGTTCTCGAGTTCGTCGGCGTCCGTGTCGTTCAACCGTCCGACGCGCTTCCTGACGAGCGTCCCTTTTATCGTGTAAATCCCGCGTTTGACAGCCGTTTCTACGTTCAGGCCCGCTGCTCTCCACTCGGTTAAAACGAACTCGCCCGCCAGCAGACTGCTCGTTTTGCTCGTCAAGGCGACGACAAACAAATCTTGTGAGCTGTGGGGGCGTTGCTGACGACTGCCGGTCTGACTTTGGCGCTCGTTAAGTCCGAAAAAGGGTAACGGACAAGTACGACTTCATGTCTCGAGTAGCTCGGCATAAATGTCATCCCCTGCGTTGTCCCAAACCTCGTCCAACGACGCGGAGCTTGCCGCTTGCCAGAAGTCGGCCTCATCCTCAACCAGCAGCGTCACCAGAGCCCGAGTCCCTTCCGGCGCGTCGACTTTGTCGAGCGTTTCGATGCGTCCGCCCTGAACGACGGCCCAAACCGTACTCGGCATAGTTATCACCTCACGAAAAACAGTTTACAGCAGGCCGGGGAGAATGATGAGAAAAAGCCGGACAGCTCAGCTCGAGGTTGAAAGGTATCTCGCACAAACCTCTCCTCACCGGGTAGACTGAATTCTTTTGCCGACGATCGAGAAAGTCTCGGCTTCGGGTGGCACGCTGTCATCCCACTAGGCTCGAATCCAGACCCTCGAGCAACTCCCCAAGCTCTTTCGCAACCTCGTCGCTCACGTCCAGCAGCGGCGCTCTGGGATTGCCCGCCGTTTTCCCTTGCGACCGCAGCGCCGCCTTGAGCCCCGGCACGCCGTACTTGCTCGTCACCGCAACGGCCAGCGGGTTGAGGGCGAGCTGAAGTCGCCGCGCTTCTGTCAGGTTGCCGTCTTGAAAACAGGCCAGGATTTTTTTGTAACCCCGCGCCGCAACGTTGGCGACCGCCAGAATGCCGCCCCGCGCGCCGAGCGACAGGGCGGGGAGCAGCGTCGGCGCGCTGCCGGTCAACACGGTAAAACCGTCCGGCACCTGCCGCATCGTTTCGGTCAAGGCCGTGACGTTGCCTGAGGAGTCCTTCATCCCCACGATGTTCTCGTGCCGCGCGAGCTTGGTTATGAGGGCGGGGGAGAGGGCGAAGCCGGTAACTTGCGGGATGTTGTAGAGCAGCAGGGGCAGCGGGCTCTCGTCGGCGACGCGGGTGTAGTGCGTCTCGAGCACCGCGTCGGTCATCGAGCCTCGGAAGTAAAAGGGGGCGACGACGAGGGCGAAGTCCGCGCCCGAGTCGGCGGCCTCGGCGTTGCGTTCAATCACAAGCCGGGTCGTCTCGCCGCCGGTGCTGACGAGCATGGGTTTGTCATTGGGAATAGCCTTCCGCGCCACCCTCACCACCTCACGGCGTTCGGCCTCGCTCAAAAAGGCCGCCTCGCCGTTGCTGCCTAAAATCAGAAAACCGTCGACTTCGGGCTCGAGCGCGTGCAGCAAGGTCTCGAGGGCTCCCTCGTCAACCTCTCCAATGGCGGTGAACGGCGTCGGGGCGGGCGGGATGATGCCGGTGAGCTGGGTCATGAGCGTTATTTTAGCAGCCCGGCCGGAAAGCGGGAAAAGGCAAAAGCGGCAAATGCGACAGGCCTACCCACGCGGTCACGTTACGCTGAGCCCTTATGGAACCCGACAGCAACACCGCTCGCCTGCTCATCTCCTGCCCGGACAAACCCGGCATCGTGGCCGCCGTGTCGCAGTTTTTGTACACCCACGGCGCGAACGTGCTCGGCGCGGCGCAGCACTCGACCGACCCGACCGGCGGCACCTTTTTTATGCGCATGGTGTTTTACTTAGAAGACCTGGACGTGAGTCGGGCGCAGTTGGAACGCGCTTTTGGGGAGGTCGTCGCCAAGCCCTTCGACATGACCTGGCGCGTCGCTTACGCCGACACGCGCAAACGGATGGCGGTGCTGGTCTCTAAGTACGACCACGCCCTCGTCGAGCTGCTGTGGCGGCAGCGCAGCGGCGAGTTAGCGCTCGAGATTCCCTTCGTCGTTTCGAACCATGAGGACTTGCGCCCGCTGGTCGAGTCGTTCGGCATTTCTTACCACCACCTGCCGGTCAGCAAAGACACCAAGGCCGAGCAGGAGGCGCAAGTTCTGGAGATGTTCAAAAACCGGGTCGACCTCGTCGTGCTGGCGCGCTACATGCAAATTTTGTCCCCGGACTTCGTCGCGCCGTACCGGGGGCGGCTCATCAACATCCACCACTCGTTTCTGCCCGCTTTCGTCGGCGCAAACCCCTACAAGCACGCTTACGAACGCGGCGTCAAACTCATCGGGGCGACCGCGCACTACGTCACCGAAGACCTGGACCAAGGCCCCATCATCGAGCAGGACGTGCGCCGCGTGTCGCACCGAGACAACGTGGCTGACCTCGTCAAAATCGGCCGCGAGATAGAGCGCACCGTGCTGGCGCGGGCCGTCGCCGCACACGTCGAGGACAGGATTTTGGTGCACGGGAACAAGACGGTGGTGTTCGAGTGAAGGCGGAAGGCGAAAAGTACCGAGGACCGAGTGAAAAGTACCGAGTGGAAAGTCAAGGGCCTCCGCTCGAGGGTTTCCTACAAGCTACAGGCCTCGAGCCATAAGCCTCTACTCGTGAAGTGGGGTAGACTCGAGCCATACTCACTTGGAAGAGGTCTGCCATGAAAACCCACACGGTTCAGGTCGGTGCCGAGCGCCGCGAGTTGCCGGTCGTCAACGTCGGCGCGGTGTCGGTCGCGCTCCTCAACTTGCTTGGCGATACTAAGCTCACCGAGGCGGCGGCCGACGAACTCGCCGCCAAGCTGCCCGAGGGCGTCGACATCCTCGTCACGCCCGAGGTCAAGGCGATTCCGCTGGCCCACGCCATCAGCGTGCGCACCGGCATCCCTTACGTGGTCGCGCGCAAAACCGAAAAACCCTACATGGTGAACGCGGTGAGCAAAACGGTGCTGTCGATTACCACCGGCAAGCCGCAACTGCTCGTCATCGACGGGTCGAATTTGGACCAGCTTAAAAACAAGCGCGTCGCCATCATCGACGACGTGGTGAGTACCGGCGGCACGCTGACCGGGTTGAGCGAACTCCTGCAAGAAATCGGGGCCGAGGTCGTGGCGACGCTCGTCGTCTTTACCGAGGGCGACGACCGCGACGACGTGATTGCGCTCGGGCACTTGCCGCTCTATCCGAAAGAGGCCGGAGTCTGAACCCTTGACACGATGGCAGCGGGCTTTAGCACTCATGCCCCCTGAAAACTACGTCACCGACGCGCGTTGACTCGAGCTTTTCCAGCCATTTTAAGTCTCCCGATATGCTAAGCTAACCAGTTACCACAGGCTCCCCTGAGGTCGCGCTGTCGTTTCAAAGCGGCGTGCGCGCCGTTTCCGCGTCCAGGAGCAGACATGTCGCTCGATGCCAAAGAGCAAATCAGGCAGCGCCTCGACATCGCCGAGGTCGTCGGTGACGTTGTCGCGCTGAAACCTGCCGGACGCGGGCAGCTCAAAGGCTTGTGTCCCTTTCACAACGAAAAAACGCCGTCGTTCCACGTCCACCAGGACCGCGGTTTTTATTACTGCTTCGGCTGTCAGGCCAAGGGCGACCTGTTCGACTTCGTGATGCAAACGCAAGGGGTGGACTTTTTCGAGGCGCTGCAAAGCTTAGGCGTGCGCGCCGGGATAGAGGTCACGCCGCAGACGCCCAGGGACAGCCGTCGCCGCGACTTGTTTGAAGTCAACGCGCTGGCGCTGGCTTTTTTCAGGACGCAGCTCGAGGCCCACGCCCCTCTCGCCAAAAGCTATCTTCTCAACCGGAGGCTTAGCGAGGCGAGTTTGGACACCTTCGAACTCGGCTACGCCCCCGACAGTTGGGACGCGCTCCTCAAACACGCCCTCACCAAAGGGGTGAGTGACGCCGACCTGTTGGACGCCGGACTCGTGCGCGAGAGCGACGCGGGCCGCCGCTACGACTATTTTCGCAACCGCATCATGTTTCCCATCAAGGACTACCTCGGCCGCGTGGTCGGCTTTTCGGGGCGGGTGCTGGACGATTCAATGCCCAAGTACCTCAACACGAGCGAGACGGACATCTTCAAAAAAGGTGAACTGCTCTACGGCCTCGACCTCGCCAAAACCGCGATTCGCGCCTCGGGTGAGGCGCTCGTGGTCGAAGGCTACATGGACGTTATCGCGCTGCACCAAACGGGGTTCGACACGGCGGTCGCTGCTTTGGGCGCGACGCTCACCGCCGACCAAGCCGCGCAACTGAGCCGCCTGGACGTGCAAAAGCTCTACCTCGCCTTCGACGCGGACGAGGCGGGGCAGCGGGCGATTTTGTCGGGCCTCGAGCAGTCCGTAGGACGGCAGTTCTTAGTGCGCGCGGTGCGCGTGCCGCACGGCAAAGACCCGGCGGACGCGGTGCTCGGCGGACACGTCGCAGAGTTCCGTGCCGCCTTGAGCGAAGGTTTGTCGGAGGTCGAATTTCGCTTTACCAGCACCCTCGGCAAGTACGACCGCAGCACGCTGGACGGCAAAAAGGCCATCCTCAACGACCTGCTGCCGGTGCTGCGCCCGCGCGACGTGTTCGACCCGGTCGCCGCCGAGATGCGCCGACTCGTCATCGACAAGCTCAGAATCGAACCCGCGCGACTCGACGACTGGATCAACAGCAAGCGCCAGCGCCGACTGGACGACACGCAAATCAAGGGGATGGAGCGCAAACGCTTCAACCCCACGCAGGTCGCGGTCATCGAACTCGAAGTCATCGCGCTGCTGCTGCTCGAGCCCGGCCTGTTGAGAAAGCGCCTCGAGTACGTCCAGTCGTCGCTGCCGCCCTCGATGGAAGACTCGGTCTTAAAAGAGTTTCAGGAGATTTGCGAGACCTGCCGCTATGACGACCAGCAGATTCTCTCCAGGTACCGCGAGCGCGACGAGGGGCGCATCCTGTTCGAACGCTTGTTCACCCAGGCCGAGGACGAGGACATGCGCATCGACGTGGAAATGCAAATCGACAAGTCCCTGTCCCGGCTGCGCGAGATGTACTTGGACGGCGCGAAGGAGAACCAGCGGGCGCACTTGCTCGAGCGCATGGAAGAGGTCAGCCGCTTTCTCACCGACCCGAATCTGCCCACCGACAAGCTAAAGCACTACTACGCCGAACTGAAAGAGATTCACTCGATGCTGGCGGCGCGCGACGCCGAACGCAGAATTCAGCGGGTGCCGGCGAATTTTAGAAACAAGAAACGCTAGACACTTTTTCTTCAAACGAAAACTTGCGCGCTCGAGCGCTTTCCTTTGTAATATCTTCGGTCTCTAAGAAGTTGCGCCGCTTCCCTCAAAATTCGAGTATCTTTCGAAGGTAGGCCGAAGAGCTTCTCGAGAATGAGGGTGTTAACCAACTCTCTCGCCGTTTGTTCGCAACCTTGGCGCAGTAAGCTGTCTACTTCAAGAAAGGCTTTATCAAACGCTTCAGTTCTTTCAGGGCTGGCGATGAGGACGTTTTTGGCTTCGCTGGGCTCGAGCTTCAACATGCCGCCGCCGAGCGCGTGGCCCTCGAGTTCTACACTTAAAGAGGTCAGTGACGTTTGCCACAGCAAGGCTAAGTCGTGGGCCGAAAACGGGACTCCGTCACGGAGCCGAACGGCGTGAAGGCTATTGGGGGTGACGGCCTCGGCGTCGTTAGCGACGAGCTGCGGCCTGAGTCCACTCATGTAGGTCAAAAAAGCGTCCGGCCGGTAAACGTGCGGCACGGCGTACCAGGGTGAGCGGACGCGGCACTTATACGCCTTGTGGACACCTCGAGCTTCACCCTTTTCGATGTAGGTTTTTACCGGCTTGGACAACCTCTTTTTGCCAGATAAGTCTAAGAGGTAGCCCGCTTCACCCCCTTTTTCCGCCTCGCCCCAGTCTCGTTTTGAAAAGTGTAAGCCGTCGAGCGTACGGCTTCGGTACACGGCTGGGGTGAGATAGGCGGGGGTTATGTTCTGCTTTTTCGCCTCCGCTTTGTTCAGATGAAAGAAGCCGTTACCGCCTGTCACGTAGCCTATGCCCACCTCCGCAAAGTCTCCAAGCCGTTTTGTGAGTCCGCTTTTGGAGAGTTTTTCGTAGAGACTTCGCGCCTCTTCCGAAAGCCAGTAGGAGGCGAGCGTCGTGCGCCCACTTACGATGGCCTCTACGTTGACTTCGGCAGCGTGTGTGAGGTTTGCAGTTGTGTTTGTGCGCGTGAGGTCGGCGACGCTTTCCAGGTCGGCGAGAAACAGGTTGCCGGATTTACCTTTATCTTCGGCCAGCAAAAGCAAGGTGTCTTGGCTAAGGTCGGGAAACAAGCGCTCTTTGAACGTCAGCAGCGTTGTACGACCAAAGTTCTCTGCGACGTACTTCAGCACGGGCCTGGCATAGGCGGCGTGGCCGATTTCGACCGGAATGACCATTGCGAGGCGGCCTCCTTGCTTCAAAATGAAGCAACTATGAACCAAAAAAGGAGCCCAGGAACTCACGAGCTTGTTGAGCGCTACGCCTTGACGTTCAGCTCGGCGTAGCGCCAGTTGCCGGTCTTCGCCGTTAAAACTTTGATAGCGAATAAAGGGCGGATTGCCGACGACGGCGTCTACCGGTTTCAGCGTTTTTGGCGTGACCTGAAAAAAATCTGCACGTAGAAGGTTTTTGGTTTTAACCCTGTAAAGAAGCGAAAGCTCGTAGGCTATCTGCCTGTGAACCTGCTCGTCTATCTCGACACCGTAGACTTGGTTTGAATAGTTCCCTCCAAGGTGCTCGAGGCGTTTTAGAGCGGCCTCGAGGAACACGCCGCCCCCAAAACTGGGGTCCAGCACCGTTTCCGACGGGGCGCGAACGGCCCAGCCGACGAGAAAGTCCGCTATTCGTTGGTCGGTGTAGTAAGCGCCGAGCCGTTTGGCTCGTAAACCGCGAGGAGGGTCGGCCACAGCCGAAGTTTAACACTCGTCTTTCGCTTTCCCTCGGCTGTGGACTCAGATGTGGACTCAGGCTGTGCTGTCGGGGACAAGCATTTCAACGGGTACTTGTTCGACAAGCTTGTTGCGCCGTGGCCGTAACGCGCGACGTAGCTTGTCAACTGCAAGGGCTTTTTGCCCCTGACGTGCAGTCGTGGTACGCGGTTGCAAAGGCTCGAGGATGGCAAGGCTCGGGTATAGGAAGAGAGACGGAAGGTAAAAAGCCGTTGCAAGACCTCGTCAACCAAAAGCGGGCGCGCGTCGCCAAGGTTGAAAGTTCGGTCGCCCGGTCGACCGTCTCCGACCGAACCTGCCTCGATGTTGACAAAGTCGTGACTTTTTTGACTGCTGTGAAAAAGGGCGTCGTTTCCGGCAGGCGTGCGGCTCGCGCCGTGCTGACGGGGCAAAGCAAAGGGCGCGGGCCCCTTGTTTCAGGGCAAACGCGAGATGAGGCGGGTGAACCGCACCCGCCTCACTGGTTTGCAGGTTCGGGAGGTGCCGCGCTCGGCGAGACCCCTAAAGGTAAACCGGCTCTACCGCTCGAGCCGCGCCGGTGAAAACCAGTTTTGCCAAGTAACCAGCGTCGGGCGCCGCGTCTTCGAAGTAGGGAAGGTCGGGTTGGCTCGCTCTCAGGGCCGCGCGTTCCCACTTGCCCGCGCTGACAAGGGTGGTTACGTCCTCGCCCTGGCGGCGGAACACGCCCCCGTAGACGTTGCCGCGCCGGGCGTCCAGGGCGCAGACGCCCGTCTCACCCGCCGCCAGCGTTTTGGCGGCGACGGCTTGGAGCGTGCCGCCGCCGCCCAGCGGCACGCCGAGCCCACGGGCGAGACCCCGCGCCGCGGCGACGCCCACGCGCAGCCCGGTGTACGAGCCGGGTCCCAGCCCGACGCCGACGCCTGCAAGCTGTCGTTTGCTCACCCCGGCCTTCCCCAACAAGTTCTCGAGTTCACCCAAAAGGCGTTCGGCGTGGTCACGGCCGAGCCGTTCCTCAAAACCAGCCAAAACGCCCTGGCTCGGTGACCACAAGGCCAAGGCCAAAAACGGCGTCGCGGTGTCTATACCCAAGTAGATACGTTCCGGCACAAAAGACTATAGCCTAGCCCGGGTCGGTGTTGGCCGTTTGAAAAACACTCACAAGTTCGCGGCGGTCCCGAGGACGAGCCCAAAAGCGTCACGGCCAAAGTCGCTTTCCTTGAAAGTACCCGTGCAGCGCCGCACAGGGGAGCGTCGCACAGGGCAGGGCCGACTCAGTGCAGGGCCGCATGGGTCAAAGCCGAATCAGTGCAGCGTCGCGCGCCTCGTTTCACCGTCGAGGGTGAGTTCGACGTGGAGCGCGTCGGGAAAAACCTCGAGCAGGGCGTCACCCCATTCGACGACGACGAGTCGGGCGCGCTCCAGGTAGTCCTCCAAACCGAGGTCGAGGAGGGCGGCCGCACTGTTCAGCCGGTACGCGTCTATGTGGACGAGGGTGCCTGTCGGTGTCGGGTACTCGTGGACGAGCGTGTAGGTGGGACTGCTGACGTGAGCGGCGCTGCCCAGGGCCGCTCCCAGAGCTTGGGTGAGCGCCGTCTTGCCCGCGCCCAAAGGCCCGCTCAGGACCAGCAAACTACCGCGGGGCGCGACCGCGACGAGCCGCTGCGCCAGTCGCCGCGTGTCTTCCAAACTCTCAAGGTCGAACGAGGAGGGCATCGAGTTCGGCGAGGTGAGCGTGAAAACCCAGCAGCGTGTCGTCCAAGCGGTCGGGTTCGACGCAGAGGGCGAGTCGGTAACCGGTTTCTAGAGTCGCGCTGAGAAGCGCGGTGTGAGCGAGTTCTACAAGGGCCAGCCGGGTTTTGCCCACGGCCAACTCTTGGCCGAGTTCGCCTGCGTTGCGGTTCAGTTTGGTGAGCACAGGGTAGAGGTCGTCCGGCCGCTCGAGCCCCGCCCCAAAGGAGTCCAGCCCGCGCGCACCCAACACGCGGCCCTGCGGGTCCCACAGGAGGACGGCTTGCACACCGGAGTCGCCAAAAGCTTCGGCAACCCAGCGCTCGGGCCGACCTGGCCCTGCGGGCTGAACGGGTGGCGCGGAGGGGGCGTCGAAAAATCCGAACAAACCCTCCAGCGCGCCGCTGCTAACAAGCTGGTCGGCGACGGCGCGGGTTGCGCCGTACTGGGCTTGCAGTTCGCTCAGCAGCGTCTCGGTTTCGCTCAGGGCGGCGGCCAGCTCGTCCCTGACAGGGGCCGAAACGTGTTCAAACGCGTCTCTCTGACCGTTCAGGTACTGCAACAGAGCGCCGACCTTGAAGGTTTCTTCGCTGTTGAGTTTGGCGACCTCCTCAAACGTTTCCAGGGCCGCGTCCAAGCGTCCGCCGAAGTCGGTGCTGCGCCGCTCCAGCAGGGTTTGCACCGTTGTAAGGAGCGCCCAGAGGTTTGCGAGCGTCTCTAAAGCCACGTCTTGTTCCAGCAGCGTCCTGGCCGCTCGCACACGCTTTTTCAAGTCCAGAAACTCCGGTAGGGTTACGCCTTCGTAGCGGCTGACTTGCTCCTCCAACGCGTGCAGGTCGCTGAGTTGCGCGGCGAGGCGAGACTCCTCAGCACGTGAACGAGCGGGCGCGTCCTCGGGCGGGGCGTCACCCGAGCTTTCAACCGTCTCGGGTGACGCTCCGTAGCTCGAGGCCAAGTGGTACAAGCTGCGCAGGTGCTGGACGTCGCGCAGGGGCGGCAGCGAGGTGTCCAGTACGCTCAGCGTGACCTGCAGGTATTGCACCAACTCGGTCGTGTCGAAGCGGCTGGCGCCTGCTGCGGCGAGCGCCCAACTGCTGAGGGCCTCGCGGATTTCTTTGAGTTCGTCGCTCAGCGCCTCACGTTCCGCCGCCGCCGCTGCGGCGAAAGAGCGGCGCAGCTGGCCCAGTTCGGTTGTCGGCGGCGCGCCCGCGCTGAGTTGTGCGGCGTAGCGGGTCAGGTCTTCCGCGAGCGCCGGACGGTAGCTCAACAGGTCGGCATAGTCGCTCGCCAACTTGTCGAGGCTACGACGTTCGTCGACCAGGTCGAGTTGCAGCAACCTGGCGCCCACGTCTGCGTCGGGCGAGCCGACCGCCTGAGCCGTACCGGCTTGGTCGCTACCGGGACGAGCGCTACCAGGACGAGTGCTATCGGGGCGAGCGCTGCCCGAGCTGAGCGGGCCGTCGGCTTCGCCCCCGGCTGCCGGCAGCCCCGCCTCGTTCGGGGTAGGTGCGGCCTCCAAGGCCACGCTCGACTCCATGAGTTTGCGCAGGTCGGCCGTGAGTTTGTAAGCCCGCTCGACCTCGGCGGGCGCGAGGGACTGCGCTTGCTGCGCCGTTTGCACCTGACCTATGAGGTTTTCCAGCCGGCGCACCTTGGGACCGCCTAAAAACTTGACGACTTCGAAAGACGTGTTCAGTTCGGCGAGCGCTTTGGCCTGGTAGACGAGTTGGTCGGTCAGCTTTTCCTCGACCAGAACGAGGTTTTGGCGGGCCTCTTCCAAGAGTCGGCCCGTTTCGCGACCGGCTAGGTACTCGGCGTCTAAAAGTTGAAGTTGGGCGCGCAACTTTTGGACTTCGGGCCACTCGAAGTAAAGATTGAAAGGCTTCAAACGAGCGCGCAATTCGCCCAGCGCTGCTTCCTGGGAAGGCTTGCTGGGTGTGGCTGGGCCAGCGGCCGAACTGTTGACGCCCGACTCCGTTTTAGCGTCCAGTTTCTTGAGGCTTTCCATAATGTGTTGCAGCTTGGTTTTTGCCTCGGTGACCGGCATGACGACCTGAAGTTGGCGGTACACGTGAACTTTCAAGATTTTGTCGACGTCGGCGTACTGCAGCGTCGCCGGCGTCTTGGTGAGGGCTTGCAACCCCTCTTGCAGTGTGCGGGACACGACGCGGGGCGGCAGCAAGGTCTCGAGGGCCGTGACGGTAGCTTGGTAGACGGTGTTGGCTGTATCACTCATAGAAGACGTCAATCATAGCTGGAGCCAGGGCTGGGGTCGAAAGCCGGAACCGGGAAGAGGCCATTACAGCGCGTCCGGTAGCGAACAGGGCCGGGCTCGGCGGCACGCCGAGCCCGGTCGCCGACCTAGAACTCCTCGTCCCAGTCGACGGCTGTGCCGGTGCTGGCGCGCCCCAAAGGGGCGTCGCCGGGGCTGATGACGGTGTCACCGGCGCTGCGCTTGCCCAGCAGTCCGAACTGTACGCAGATGCCGTAGAGCCCGGCCACCGCGAGGCCGATGGCGAGGGCGCTCAGCAGCGCCCAAACGACCTGGCTCACCGTGTTTTGAAAAATGGAAAAGGCCGACAAGCCGCCCAAGACGGCGACGCCGCTCAAGGCGGCAAGCAGCTCGAGCAGTGAAGTCAACCCCTCGTACATGATGGGCAGCAGCAGCAAAAACAAGGCCGCTCCGACCAATCGCCAGTTGCGGTTGGCACCCCCGAACGCGAGGTTGAGCAAGTACAGGGGCACGACGGCCAGCAGTCCCAACACCATCATCACCAGCAGCCGCAGCCAGCCGGACCACACCAAACTCGTGCTCAGCACCAAACCGGGGCCGGGCGCGGCGGTGCCGCTGAGTGCCGCGGCCACGCGGTCGGTTTGACCGACCAGCACGGCTCCGTCTTGCAAGCGCAGGCCGGGAGCGGTGGCGAAGTGGTTGACCAAGCGGCGCGTGTCGGCGCTTAGTGGTGCGTTAGCGCCCAACAGGGGCGCTAAAAAACGTTCGAAGGTGTCTCGGTAAGCCTCGAGCCGAGCCTGGACGCTGCTCGCGTTGCCGCTCTCTATGGCCGACAGGGTCCGGCTGCTGTCGGCGTAAAGCGCTTCGACGGCGTCGGTGACGCTCTCGAGGTCACGCGCTGCGTAGTCGTTCAGCAGGTCGGCGCGGCTGTCCCCAGCCAGGCCGAAAGTGGACAACTCCGCGGCCAAGTCGGCCTGGTTCGTGTTGAGCAGGGGCAGCGCCGGGACCGGGGTCGGGGTGCCGGGTGCGGCCGCCGTGGGCGTTTGACCCTCCTGGCCGCCGGTCTCGAGTTCACTAGTCTCGAGTTCACCAGTCTCGAGCGCGCCGTTTTCAGCCGGTGCGCTCAAGGGCGACGCCGCGTTCGGGCCGAATCCGGCCGCCGGCGCAGCGGGGACGGCGGCGGCCGGATTCGGACTTGGAGCCGTACCGACGTCTTGTTGCAGAACTCCTTGTGCAGCGGCCTCGGCCGCGCCCTGAAAGTCGCTCAGGCTCTGGCCCAGCGTTGCGAGCCTGCCCTGCAAAGTTTCCGAGTCGTCAGTTACCAGCGCCTGAAAAGCTTGGCTGAAAGCGACCGTGGTCGCGGCGCTCACGCGCGGCGAGTCTTGCACCGGCAAAAAGTGGGCGTAAGCCTCGGCCAGGGCTGAATAGGTCGCGTCTTTGTCGCCCGGCACCGCACTTGCCTCGTTCAGGTGGGTTTGTACCGTGACGGCCGCACCGGTGTCAAAAGCGGTGATGAGCGCGGGGTAGGTATCGGCCCCGTTCAGGGCGTCCAAGTTGGGGTCGCTGAAAGTCATGTCGGCGGCGATGCGGGCCAAGCGCTCGCGGCTCAGGCTCACGTCGCCTTCGTTTGCCGCGCGCAGCGCCGACTCGTAAACGAGTCGCCAAAAGCCGCCCCGCAACACCGCTACTTGCACGCCCAAGTCGGTCGCGCTCCTGTTTTGAACCGCCGTTTCCGCGCGCGTAAAGGTGCGTTCCAGGGCCGTCACCAAGTTCGGGCTGCTGGTGTCGCGCGACAGGGCGCGCAGGGTTTGGGCGGCTTGGTCGAGGGCATCTAAGCTCAAGGAACCGTCTTCGGACAGCGCGCCGAGCGCCCCGTTCAAGCGCTCAACGGCCAGGTCGTAACTTTGCAAAACGGCGTCGTTGTCTTGCGGGACGTCGGCGAAACCGTCTTGAGCGAAACCGTCCTGAGCAAGGCCCAGCGCAACGACCAGCAGCCCGCATCCAAAGACGTGACCTAAAGCGCGCTTCATAGTTCCTCCTTGAATTTGTGCAGGGTCGCAAACACGAGCCCGAGGTTGAGTTCACTGCTGCCTATCAGCATAAGCGCAACCTCCCCGAACGGAAAGAGAAAAAGCTGACCCCGGCTGTGCGCGACGTAAAAGGTCCGCAACTCGCCGCTGCGGCCCAACAGCTTGAGGCCCAAACTCCCCAAGCGCGACAGGGCCTCGACCTCAAAACCGTCGCCCCGGACCGAAGTCACGCAGCCGCCTTCGAAAACCGCGACCATCTCGACGTGTTCCAGTTGGGCAAACGCGAGTACGAGGTCGTCGCGCGTCGCCGGGTCCATAACGGGCGCCCATGAGCTTTGAGCAGGCGGCTTGAGCACCTGGGTAGTCGGCTCGAGCACCTGGGCAGGGCTCGCCGCCGGCCCGAGACCGGTCGCCGCTACGTTCACCCCGGCTGACTTTTCACCGGTCAAAGGCCCGACAGCCGGGTACCGGTCAGCTGGGTAACCGGTAGCTGCTTGTTCGGTAGTTGCTTGTTCGGTAGTTGCTTGTTCAGCAGTTGCGTGTTCGGTAACCCGAGGCTCGACCGCTGGCTGCCCGAGAAGGGGCGGTGCGGCGTCCGGCGCTGCCCCCGCAACAGCTCTTCCGGGAGCGGCTTCGACGAGGGACGCGGACGCCGCACCGCCGTCACCGGTTGGGGAACGGCCGGCCGGGGCGTGACGGCTGGGCGCGCCAGCTGCGGCGTTCTCGGGTGTCTCGTCCGCGTCCAGCGTTTTGAGCGTTTTGGCAAGCTTTTTGAGGCTCAGCTCGAGCCCGGCGCGCGGCAAAATGGCGGCGAGGTCTCGCAGCACCGAACTTTTCAAAACCGTTTTCATTTCCAAAGCGCTGACGGTCTCGGCTGAACAGCGGGCGTCGCGCAGACCGTTGTCCAGCACTTGCGAGGCGACCCGTGCGGACACGAGCTGGGTCAGGCCGTCATGCGTCGTCGCATAAACTTTGTTCACCATCGGTTTTCTGACACAGCGCCCGGTACCGCCTGGGTAAGCGCTCGCAGCCTCCCTCGACCTGAACACCCCGGACTTGCCGTCGAAACGCAAACCGGGGCTGACCTCAGCATAGGCGTTGTGGACCCGCCGTCATGTGAAAAATTCGCAAAACAGTCGTGTTCGATTTTGTACCGCGCGAGGGAACTCGGCGGCCCGCTCTTACGTTTGTCGACACGCTTCCAGCGGCTTGCGGACGCTGAGGGGTGGGGCAGAGAACGACGGGGCACTGGCGACCGGCAGCGCAGACCGCGACAAAAGACAGCTCTATGTCCGTCTGCGTTTTTGTGCGCGGCGCCGAGTCAGCGTTCGGGGTCTTAGAGCGGTGTACCCGCCGCGACCGAGCCCGCGACCCAGCTCGACTTCTCACCGGTCACCTCGCGCTTCCAGACCGGCAGCAGTTCCTTGGCGCGGTCGATGCCGAGCTGACACGCGCCCAGCGCGTCCTTGCGGTGCGGTGAAGACACGACGACGGCGATGCTGGCCTCGCCGGGTCTGAGCCGGCCCAAGCGGTGCGCCACGACGAGCCCGCCCAAGTCAAAAGCCGCGCGCAACTCTGCTGCTAACACCTGTAACTGGGTATGCAGCATGGTTTCGTAGCCTTCGTAGTCGATATAGCTGACCTGTTCGCCCGCGTTGGGCGAGCGCACTGTGCCCAAAAAACTCGCGACCGCCCCGAACCGGGGCGCGCTGACAAGCTCCAAGTAGCGCTCCGGCTCGAGCGGGTCCCGGGTGACGAACAAGTGGTTTTGCGTTTCGCCCACGGCTAGCCCCCCGAAACCGGCGGGAAAAAAGCGACCGTGTCGCCGTCCGCAACCTGTTGTTCGGGCGCGGCGTAGTGCTCGTTGAGCGCGCAAAGGCTGCCGCTGAGGGCCAAGTTGTGGCTGCGCTCGAGCTGTTCGGCAAGTTCCCGAACCGTGGTGGGGGTGTCCAAACTGAGGTTTAACTCTCTGGCCCCGGCCGCTTCCCGCAGGCTCGCAAAAAACAACACCGTAACGTTCATAGAAGCAGTTTATAGCAAACCCGGTGGGGGAGGTATCAGGCTCGGGACCGGCACCTGTGTACGGCCCGCCGGCCTCGCTCAGTTCAGCGGCGCTTGGGCAAGCTGCGTAGCGGCAAGCTGGGTCACGCCGTAGGCGACGGTGAGACTTTCACGATAGCGCATCCGCACGGGTCCCAGAATAGTGAGGCTGCCAAAACCGTTGCCGAAAGGCAGCCGTGCGGTCACGCTGGCGAGGGTCTCGTCGAACACGATGACGAGGTCGTCGGCGGCGGCGGTTTCCGGGTTTTCGACGCGCTCGACCACGGTGCGCACAAACGTGGGGTCGACGGACTCGGGCTCGCTCAGGAGGTGCCGGAGTCCTTGGGAAAACAGCCGCGGCGGGCCGACGTAACTCAGGGCGTCGGCCAAGGCTTTGAGCGTGTCGGCGAGCGAAGCCTCGGTCCGCCGCGCGATGTCGGCCAGGCCCTCGCTCAGCTCACCGACCGGCAGCGCGAGTTGCCGCAGGTTGCGCTCCGCGTCACGCAACACCTCGTCCGTGGGGGCCGGGTCGACCTCGACCGCGACCTGGCGAATGAGGCCGTTCTCGAGCACGATGACTGCCAAGAGCCGCGTGCTCGAGACGATAGACAAGTGAATTTCCAGGGCTTGCAGCGTGTCGTCGGCGGGTAAGCTCACCACGACCGCGTAGTTCGACAGTTCGGCGCCGGCGTCGGCGACGCGCTGAAACAGCGTTTCGCCGTGACTGCCGCGCAACCGCTGCGCGACGAGCCGGCGCTGCTGCTCGGCCAAGTGGCCGGGCGGAATAAACTTGTTGGCGTAGCGCCGGTAGGCAAGCGACGTCGGCACGCGGCCCGCCGAGGTGTGCGGCTGCTGCAGGTAACCTTGTTCTTCCAGGGCGCAAAAATCGTTGCGGACGGTCGCGCTGCTCATGCCGAGTTGCAGCGCAACCTGGGCCGACGCTACCGGCCGGGCCGACCCTATGTAGCCTTCGGTGACGAGGTCGAGAATGTAGGCGCGGCGCTCGTTCATGCTTTGCACTATAGCACGTTGTCCCCGGATTTTAAGTAAAAATGCCGACGGGAACGTGGTTCAGGCGCATTGCGCCCTGCTGAAACGACCTCAGCTCCCGCACGTGTTTTGCAGAGGGGCTGAAAGTTTTTCGTTTTTACAAACAACCGACAACGAAGGACGAACAACCTCCTTGTACTCGGTACTTTCGACTCGGTACTCGGTACTTTTTTGTCCTCAGTTACTCACGTCCAAGTAGTCAAGCGCCCCCTTGGTGAGCAGTTCCACGGCCAGCGGCAACACCTCTTCGTCGATGTCGAATTTGGGGTGATGGTGCGGGTAGTGCGTTCCCTTGGCCTCGTCGCCCGCGCCGACGAAAAAGTAGCAGCCCGGCGCTCGCTGCAGCCACAGCGACATGTCGTCGCCGCCCATGATTTGTGGGGCCTCGAGCACCCGGCCCTCACCCACAACCTCCCGCGCCACCGCGCGAAAGCGCTCGGTTGCCGCCGCGTCGTTCACCACGGCCGGGGAGCCGTCGCGCCACTCCACGTCCACTTCGCCCCGGAACATCTCGACTACGCTTTTCGCAACCGTTTTGACGCGCTCGGTCAGGTAGCTGCGCGTGTGCGGGCTGAAGGTGCGCAGCGTGCCTTTGAGTTCGACCTCTTCGGGGATGATGTTGTACGCCGAGCCGCCCTGGACGGACGTCATGGTGATGACCGCCTGGTCTACGGGGTCGACCTCGCGCGCGACGAGGCTTTGCAGACTCGTGACCAGGTTGGCCGCAATCATGACCGGGTCGACGCTGTCCTGGGGCCGCGCGGCGTGGCCGCCCTTGCCCTTGACCAGTATTTGGAACGAGTCCGTCGCCGCCATCGCCGGGCCGGTGCGCACCGCCACCACACCCGCCGGATGCGCGCTGCTGAGGTGAAGGCCGATGCTGTGGTCGGGCTCGAGGCCGTCCAAGGCCCCGTCGTCCAGCATCGCCTGCGCGCCGCGCACGATTTCCTCGGCGGGTTGAAACACGAAGACGAGCTTGCCCTTCAAGCTGTCGCGCCGCTCGCTCAAGATTTTGGCCGCGGAGAGCAGGACGGAGGCGTGCCCGTCGTGGCCGCAGGCGTGCATTTTGCCGTCCAAGGTGGAGCGGTACTCGGTCTCGCACTCTTCACGCACCGGCAGCGCGTCGATGTCGGCGCGCATCAGCACGGTTTTACCCTCTTTGCCCGTGTCGAGCACCGCCACCACGCCCGTCTTGCCGACGCCGGTTCTCACGTCCAGGTCTAAGTCTTTGAGCTTGTCCGCGATGATTCCGGCGGTGCGGGTCTCTTCAAAGGCGATTTCGGGGTGGCGGTGAAAGTCGCGCCGGGTGGCGACGGTTTCTTCGGCGAGAGCTTGGGCGGCTGTGTGAACGGCGTCGGACATGTTAGGTCTCCTTATCTTTTGGCTCGAGCATACCTTGGCAGACAATGGAAAACTGCTCCTGCCGAGGGGTTAAGTTCAAGTCTCAGCCAGCTCGAGCGCCACAGCGAACTCTGCGGCCGTCACCGGCATCACGCTGAGGCGGTTGCCGCGCTGGACGAGCCGCATGTCCACTAAACGCCCATCTTTTTTCAGTTCTGAGAGCGTGACCGGGTGTGGCAACTTTTCAACAGCTTTGACGTCGATGCTGAACCAGCGCGGCGCGTCGTCGGTGGCCTTGGCGTCGTAATAGTCGCTTGCAGGGTCGAACTGCGTGGGGTCGGGATAAGGTGCGGAGGCGACCTCGGCCACGCCGACCACGCCCGGCGGCGTGGTGCTCGAGTGGTAGAAGAGAATTCTGTCCCCCAGTTTCATGTCGTCACGCATAAAGTTCCGCGCCTGGTAGTTCCGCACGCCCTCCCAGGCCGTGGTGCGGCCAGGCGCGGCGAGCAGGTCGTCGAAGCTGAAGGTGTCGGGTTCGCTCTTGAAAAGCCAGTGGGTCATGGGGGCGAGTCTAACAAGCGTGTGCGCGCGAAATTTGGACGTGTCGGAAGAAAGTACCGAGTACCGAGTCGAAAGTAGTGAGCAAAAAACTTTCGACCTTTTACTTTTCACTCGGTACTTTTCACACCGAGTTGTTAGACTCTGCTTTGGCAGCCTCGAGTCTGCGAGGGTTGAGCAAGGAGAAAAGCTATGGTCGAAGCGCCCAGTGTGCTCGAGCTGGAAAACGAAGTCACAGGTTTGATAGAGGCGCGCAAGTTTATCGCCCTGCGGAGGCTTTTGGAAACCCTGGAGCCGCCGGACTTGGCCGACCTCATCACCGAACTGGGCCGCGAAAACGAGGCGGTGGTGTTCCGACTCTTGCCCAAACGCCTCACCATCCCGACGTTTGAATACTTGCCGGTGGACACCCAAGAAGAACTGTTGAAGAGTCTGGGCGACAAGGACGTGGCCGCGATTTTGGACGACATGTCGCCCGACGACCGGACGGGTTTGTTAGAAGAACTCCCCGGCAAGGTCACCAAGCGACTCGTCAACCTGCTGTCCCCGACCGAGCGGCGCGTGGCGACGCAACTGCTCGGCTATCCCGAGGACAGCGTGGGCCGACTGGTCACGCCCGACTACGTGGCGGTCAAGCCGCCCTGGACCGTGCAAGAGGTCTTGGAGCACATCCGCGTGTTCGGGCGCGACAGCGAAACCCTCAACGTCGTGTACGTGGTCGGCACGGGCGGCGTGCTCATCGACGACATCGGGCTGCGCGAGGTTTTGCTGGCCTCGCCGGAAACGCTTGTGAGTGACCTTATGGACAACCAGTTCGCCTCGCTCAGCGTTTTGGACGACCAGGAGACGGCCGTCACCGTGTTCCGCCGACTGGACCGGACCGCGCTGCCGGTGGTGGACTCCGGCGGCGTCTTGGTTGGAATCCTCACCGTAGACGACGTGCTCGACGTGGCCGAGGAAGAGGCGACCGAGGACATCCACAAGCTCGGCGGCAGCGAGGCGCTGGACGAGCCCTACCTCACCATCGGGCTGTTCAGCCTCATCCGCAAGCGTTCGGTGTGGCTCGTGCTGCTTTTTTTCGGTCAGATGCTCACCGCGACCGCGATGGGTTTTTTCGAGGACGAGCTGGCTCGAGCCCTGGTCCTGGCAATTTTCGTGCCGCTCATCATCTCTTCGGGCGGTAACACGGGTTCGCAGGCGGCGACGCTCATCATCCGCGCCATGACGCTGGGCGAGGTGCGCCTGCGCGACTGGTGGCGGGTGATGCGCCGCGAAATCCTGTCCGGTCTCATCATCGGCGGCATGTTGGGCGTGTTGGGTTTCCTGCGCATCGGGGCGGCCGAGTGGTTGACGGGCGCGTACGGCGGGGATTGGCTCACCCTCGGGCTCACCATCGGTTTGTCGCTCGTCGGTGTGGTGCTGTGGGGGACGTTGTCGGGCTCGTTGCTGCCTTTCGCCTTAAAGCGGTTGGGGGTGGACCCGGCGACCTCGAGCGCGCCCCTCGTCTCGACCCTGGTGGACGTGACTGGGCTGGTCATCTACTTCAGCGTGGCCTCGGTGGTGCTGAAAGGAACGCTGCTGTAATGTTGATTTCCCGAATAATTCAGAGAATTTTCCGGTGCGCCTCGGCATAAATTCGTAGAGCGGCGTTTAGCCGTTTCGAGGTGTTGCCTTGGGCCTCAAACCAGGCCAGGACGTCGGGGTCTATCTCGGTGGCGGACACGGGTTCGGGCAACCGCACCGCAGCTCGCTCGAAGTCGTCGTCAAGCTCCGGGCTTTCCGAAGCGTCAACTGTTTCGTCCGGCATTTCATCCAGCTTGGCCCAGTCTGTTTTTGAGGACTTGTTCGTACCTGACACGTTCACGTTTCACCGCCTTTCGCAAAAGAATGATTCGGACTGTGTTCTCATGGGGCTCGGTAAAGACGACCACCACAACTCGTCCTCTGATGGAGCCGATAGCAACATGGCGTTCTTCTCCGTAATCATAGCGGTTATCGGGCGCAGTGAGCATGGGTGATTGAAAAACCTCAAGAGCATCTTCGAAATCCAGTTCATGCTTTTCTATATTGAGCTTGTTCTTGGCGTCGTCCCACTCGAACGTCACCTGCTGAGTTTAGCAGGCAGGGTGTGGCCGTCATAAACGTCCATCTCCGGCTCGTTAATCTTCAAAAGTGGACAGGGCCGCACGAAGGTCTGCCGCTCGAGCCTGGTCAATACCCTGCACCCTCAAATCAACGTCGCCGGTCATAAAGGTGACGATAACCGGCGTTTCATCCTGAACGCCTGCGGGAGGTTCTTTGAGTTCAATCCGACCGTTGCGGTAAGTTCCTTCGACACTCGTCAGCATGGCAACCTCCGACGCTCAGTTCAACAAAACGCCAGTGCTGGAAAGGACGCTGCTGTGATGAGCTATCACGTCAGGTGGCCCGCTCGAGCCGTTCGGCAATCCACTGGTTCAAGCTTTTACCCTCGTGTTTGGAAACGGTGTAAACCTTGCGGTGGAGTTCGGGCGGCAAGCGGAGCGTGAGTTGGCCCAAAAAAGCTTGTCGGCTGCCTTGCTCGGCAGCGCAGCGTCCAAGGATGGCCGCGGCTCCTGTAACATTGTTCACTTCTCACCTCACGGTAACCAAGCTTTGCAGAAAACTTAACGACCCTTTACCCCTGCTGGTGAAAAGCTAAACCCTGACACCCGGAAGAACGTGTGACGACCACCCCGACGTGCTTTCCTGAAGGAGCTGCCATGACCCACCATCCGCCCCAAAACAAAGCCAAGCGTTTCGTGCTGGCAAGCCTGAGCAAAGCGGCTCTCGCCCTTCTCATCGTCTTGCTGACCGCCGGCAGCTGTACCGAAGCGCCCGAAACGATGGGCGAGGTCGTCGCTATCTCGGCGGGAACCCACAGCCTCGCCCTGAAAAGGGACGGCACGGTCGTGTCGTGGACTAATTACGGAGAGACTGGCGTCCCCGAAGGTCTCAGCAACGTGGCAAAAATATCGGCGGGTGATGAGGTCAATCTGTTCATCTTTAGAGGAAGTGGCGCGGTCGTTGAGTTTTCTCATCACGCGGAGACCTACTCAAACATGCCAAAAAACCTCGAGGGCGTTACAGACGTTTCGACCGGTGGGCATGCCAGGCTCGCACTGAGGGTTGACGGTAAAATCGTCGCGTGGGGGCATGATAATGGGCTTAATGACGTGCCTGGCGATCTTGGTATTGTCAGTGCCATTTCGGCGGATGGGTATTACAACCTCGCCCTTCAAACGGACGGCAAAGTTCGCACTTGGAGTCATTCCTATAATCTCGTTTCAGTAATACCTAAAGACCTTGGCGAGGTAACAGCCATTTCAGCAGGCGGCGCTCATAGCCTCGCTCTGCAAAAGGACAGCACGGTTCGTGCTTGGCTTGTTCCCGGGCATGGTAGTAACCAAGGTCAAGAGAAAGTACCCTCAGGTCTTAAAGACGTTACAGCTGTTTCAGCAGGTGAAGCACACAGTTTGGCGCTCAAAAAGGACGGCACGGTGGTCGCGTGGGGTAGCAATTATGCCTGCCAATCAGCCGTACCTGCGGACCTCAAAGACGTGGTGGCAATATCCGCAGGTGTGTATCACAGTATGGCCCTGCAAAGAGACGGGACGGTCGTTGTCTGGGGCAGCTATGCGGGGACGCCCCCCGAAGGCATCAAGGTCAGAACGGTAGATTGCTCTACTGCGGGTCCGGTCCCGGCACCTACGAGCTTTAATTTGGAGAGTACAAGCTTTCCTGAAGACGTTTCGAGCGGCACGGTCGTGGGTACCTTCGTCAGCCCAGGCACCCCGAACGTGAGCTACAGCCTGGTCGCGGGCGAGGGCGGCGCGGACAACGCCAGCTTTACGATTGACAGCAACACCCTCAAAACCGCGGCCAGCTTCGACTTTGAAATCAAGAGCAGCTACAGCATTCGCGTTGAAGCGCGCAACAGCGCGGGCGCGGTTGAGGAAAGTTTTGTCCTTGAAGTGACGGACGTAAACGAAACACCTGTCGACACCACCAAGCCGACCCTGACCTTCACCGACCCCGGCCCGCTCCTCGTCAACCGGCCGGTCACCTTGACGGGCAGCGCCGCGGACGACACGGGCGTGAGCAAGCTCGAACTTTATGAGGGTGACACCCTGCTCGGCGCGGCCACCCTGACGAACACCACCTGGAGCTACAGCTACACCCCCAGCGCCGCGGGCAGCGTGACCTTCAAGGCGGTCGCCACCGACGCGGCGCGCAACACCGCCGAGGCGAGCCGTAGCACTATTGTGTACTCCAACGTCGTGACCAACCTGAACGACGCCGGGGAAGGCTCCTTGCGCCAGCTGCTGCTCGACACCCCGGCAGGTGAAACCATCGGCTTTTTCCCGACCCTGCTGGGCGAAACCCTCACCCTGACGAGCGGCCCCCTGGCCGTTGACAAAAACGTCACCATTACGGGCGACGTGACTCTGAGCGGGAACAACGCGTCTAAAGTTTTGGTCGTTGCTGCAGACGTGACGGCCGACCTCAAAGACCTCACCATCACAGAGGGCCAAGACCCGCGGGGGGGTGGCATTGAAAACGGCGGCACCCTCACCCTGTCCGGCAAGACCCGCGTGACGGGCAACACGGCTGTTGACTTCGGTTATGGTGGCGGCGTGCTCAACGACGGGACCCTCGTTCTCAAAGACGATGCCAGCATTACGAACAACACCTCATTCACCATCGGGGGCGGCGTGTGGGGTGGCTACAGCTCCGTAACTACGCTTCAGGACAGGGCCGTTATCAGCAACAACTCGGCCGAAAGCGAGGGCGGCGGAATCTTCACGAACGGTACAATTATCGGCGCGAACTACAGCGACGGCAACCCTGATGACGATGATCCGAGTGACGACAACGTCTTTAACAACAGCCCTGACCAGGTTGTCCTCTACGGGCCGGGCGCAGGCTAAACAGCAGAGTAGACGCAAGGAGGGACAGGCTCGAGCCTGTCCCTTCCTTTTGTTTTAGCCTGTACGGTGTGCTGTTTGTGTTTGGGCAACGGCCAAGAAATCTTTCGGTGTATCCATATCGCTTCAGACTCTCAGGTCTACAAACCCCAGGGATAGGTGTCGGGCGTTTTCCCACCTTCAGGCTCGAGGTGGAGCGGGTGCAACCCTTCTGTTTGGCCGAGGTACAAAAAGGCGTCGTAGCGCCGCGGCAGCACGGTCGGGACGTAGTTGCCACGTTCGCGGTTCGGGTGATAAACCACACCGATAGCGCGGTGGCCGCGTCGCTCTAAAAAGGCCGGGTCGCCCAAGTCGGCGCTGAGAAGCAGGCGGTCACCCCCGGTTTCGTGCGACATGGTTTCGTGCAGCAGGGCTTCCCAACTCCCCGGTACGGCGGGCGGCACGGGCATCTTTTCCATCTCCGCGCCCCAGTAGTCGCCGGCAATCACCGAGCCCTGGTACGACCCAAAGCCGACGAGCACGACACCTTCTTCACCATGCCGCTCGCGCGTGAGCTGCCCGACGTTGACCATACCCACCGTCGCCATGTCGGTAGCCCTTGCGTCGCCGACGTGCGTGTTGTGTTCCCAAACAATCGCCTTGGCTCCCGCCCCGCGGCGCACCATGAGTCGGTCGAGCGTGTCCGTCATGTGGGTGTCGCGCAGGTTCCAGGACCGTGAGCCCCCGCGAATCATGGCGCGGTAGTAGCGCTCGGCGTTGACGGCGACAAAGGCGTTTTGCTCGGCGTTCAGACGCGTTTCGGCGTCGGCGGGGTAGGTCTCGGCTTTTTGGCGGAGTTCGCTCAGGAGTTTTATTACTTCCGCCTCGCAAGAAGTCGGCACCATCATGGTCGCCTCGGCGTAGGCGTGGACGTCTTCGCGGTAGGGCTCGAAGCAGCGGTAGGCGCGTCTGGCAGCCTCGAGCGCCTCGGGGTCGGTGTCTTTTAAAAAACCTGTGACGGCCTCCAAAGACTCCCACAAGCTGTACACGTCGAGCCCGTAAAAGCCGACGCGCTTTTCAACCGGCAGTGCCTCATTGTGGGTGCGCAGCCACTCGGCAAAGGCCACGACCTCCCAGTTGGCCCACATCCAGGTCGGCCAGCGGCGGAAGGCGTGCAGCACGTCAAAGGCATTCTTACCCGCGTCCTCATAACCTTTGACAAAGCGGTTCACCTGGTAACAGTCGGGCCAGTCGCCCTCGACGGCGACGAAGGAAAAGTCTTTTTCTTTGATGAGGCGCTTGGAGAGCCGCGCCCGCCAACTGTAAAACTCCGAAGTTCCGTGTGAAGCCTCGCCGATGAGGACGTAGCGTGCGTCGCCGATGGTTTCAAGTAGGGGCTCGAGGTCACCCTCGTCCTCGAGCCTGTGACTTACCTTCAAAAGTTTGTCGCTCAGTTCTCCGTCCGTAACCATGCTTTCCCCCTTAACCCGACGACCGCGCTCAGGTCCAAGCGGCGGCCTCTTCCAGCAGTGCCTGCACCTCGGCGTCGCTCGTCTGCGGAAACGACGTGTACCAGCGCCCCACGCCGTAAAAGGGCGCGGGCGTTGTAGCGCAGATGATGTGGTCGACCTCGAGCGCCAGCGCCGCGCAGGTGTTGGGCGCAGCGACCGGCACCGCCACGACGAGCTTGGCTGGACGCTGCTGTTTTAGCGCCTCCACCGCCGCGCGCATACTCGCGCCAGTGGCGAGACCGTCGTCTATCAAGATGACCGTGCGCCCCTCGGGTTGGGGCGGCAGCCGACTGCCGCGGTAGAGCCGTTCGCGTCGCGCCAGTTCCGCGCGTTCCCGCTCGAGCACGTCCGCAATGCGTTCTTCCGAAATCCCCAGCCGCGCCACGAGGTCGTCGTTCATCACCTGCGCGCCGCCCGAGGCAATCGCGCCCAGCGCCAACTCCTCCTGCCCCGGCGTGCCGAGCTTGCGGACGACGAACACGTCGAGCGGTGCGTGAAGTGTTTTGGCAACCTCGAACGCGACCGGCACGCCGCCGCGCGGCAACGCCAGGACGAGGGCGCTGCCCTCGTAGCCCTCAACCTGCAGGCGTTTGGCAAGCTCGAGGCCCGCCGCCGAACGGTCTTTGAACATCACGGCGCTGAAATCCTAAGTTGCTCCACACCGAGCCTCAAACGAAAGGGGTCAGCCGTCGTTGCGGTAGGTCGACCCGCGCCCGGTCTTGAACGCCGCCAGGTTGGTCGTGCTGCACGCTGCCCCCGTCTTGAATCAGGCGTCGCCCACCTCGAACGAAATTTTGGCGTTGATGCGGTACTGGGTGATTTTGCCGTTTTCGACAATTGCTTGCATGTCTTTGACGTAGACGGATTGAATGTTGCGCACGCTCTTGGCCGCTTCTTGAAGTGCGACCTGCGCCGCGTCGTCCCAACTCTTCTCGGACTGTGCCAACACTTCAATGACTTTGATAATGCTCATGGTGTCCCTTCCTGTTTCCTGAGTTTTACTTTCTGGTTTTACTCCCTGATACGGTCTTTGGCGGCTTCGACGCCCTCGGCTTCGGCGCAGTGGGCGCAGCAATAATAGGTGCCGGTCGCCTCGACGCCGTGCCCGATGATTCTTACCCCGCACTTGGCGCAGGTCGGCGCGAGCATGTGAACCGCACACTCGAAGCTGTCGAAGGTGTGGCTGTGCCCATCCATCACCACTTCGAACGTCTTGTCGTACTCGTTGCCGCACGTTTCACACTTAGCCACGCTGCTGCCCCTAACTTTGTACAACGAGGGGTGGTTTTGGTGCCCCCCTGTTTCCGGCCCCGACACAGAACTCGCTAAAAAAGGCGCGACCCGGCCGCCGGTCAACCCACCTTAGAGACTCTCGAGCCCGCCTACTTTGGTGTGAGGTACAGTTCGGGTGGGCTTATCTCGAGGGCAGGGGAGATGGGAGCGGAGGAGATAGGGAGCAGAGAAGAAAAAGCTCTTGGCTTTACTTTCTCCTTTCCACTTGGCACTTTCTCCCTAGTGCGCCCCCCGCTTCTCGAGCACCGCCGCGGGGGTTTGGGTCAAGAGCACCACGTCCCACCATATAGACCAGTTGCGCACGTAGTGGCTTTCCATCTCGAGGCGCTCCTGAAACGTCACCGTGCTGCGGCCCGAAACCTGCCAGTAGCCGGTGATACCCGGTTTGGCCTCGAAAATCGTCTCGCCATACGCGCCGACGTCACCCAGTTCCCGCGTCAGGTAAGGGCGCGGCCCGACGAGGCTCATGGTGCCGTTCAGCACGTTGAACACTTGCGGCAGTTCGTCGAGGCTGTACTTGCGCAGGACGCGCCCGGCGCGGGTCACGCGCGGGTCGTGCTCGAGCTTGTGGTAGCGCCTGTATTCCTCTGCTAGGGTTGCGTCGGTTGCCAGTAACTCTTGCAGTCGCTCTTCAGCGTCGCTGTACATCGTCCTAAACTTAAAACACCTGAAAACTTCGCCGTGTTGTCCGACGCGTTCGCCCGCGTGAAAAGCCGGTCCCGGACTGTCGAGCTTAACCCACAGTGCCAGGGCGAGCGCGACCGGCGTGGCGAGCAAAGCCGCCACGCCGCCACCGACGAGGTCGAGGCCCCGCTTGAACAAGCGGTTGCTCCGCGAGTAGAGGCCGTTACGGAATTCCAGCGCCAAAAAACCCGCCAGTGGGCTCGCCGACACGTCTTGCGCGGGCAAACCCGACAGCTCGGGCACGAACTGGAGGTGTTTGAAAACGCGGCTGCGGTGGTGGATAAAGTCCGACAGCAGCGCGGGCGACATGGTCGAAATAGTGACGACGGCGTGGTTGACGCCCCACCTCGCAGCGTAGGCGTCGGCACTCGCCAGGGCGCCCAAAACCGGCAAGCCCGCCACGTTGCGCCCCTGCTTGAGCGGGTCGTCGTCGAAAAAAGCGACCGGCCGCAAGCCCTCTAAAGGGCTGCGCTCGAGGACAGCGGCGAGTTTGCCGCCCACCCGGCCCGCCCCGAGAATAAACACAGGCCGCCCCCACAGCTGAGCGCGCAGCAGTAAACGCTTGAACACCGCACGGCCCAGCGCCAAAAACCCGAGGCTCAGCCCGAACGTCACAACCAGGACCGACCTCGGTACGGGTAAGTCTTGACCGAACAGCACGGTTCCGGCGGCCAGGAGAAGGGCGGCGTAGGTCGCAGCCACCACTTGCTTACGAAGTTCTTGCGGTGCGGTCAAGCCGTAACCTGGATACAGCCCTTCGCGCCAGACCATCACCGGCCACAGCAGCAGCGCGTAAGTCGTAACTGAAAGGGGAGCGACAAGGCGCACTAAGTCTTGAGGGTAAAGCAGAACTACGGCTGTTAAAAAGGCCAGATACGTCATGGCAAAGTCCGTGACGGCAAGGCCCAAACTGACGCCCAACTGCGGCGTGTCGAGCTGACTCATCGACTCTTTCGGTAGCGCCGCCGCGCGCCAGCCCGCCACCGCCACGAGCGGGTACAAAACGCCGCCGTAAAACAGGGTCACGTCGAAAACGTTGACGAACAAAACGGCCAGGACGACCGCCAAAAAAGCGCCGTCGAGGCTTTTGACCGCGCCCCACAGCAGGGCGAGAATCAGCAGCGTCACGCCCAAAAACCCCACCACGCCCCGCTCGAACAAAACGTGCAAGAAAAAGTTGTGAGCGTGCGACGGGATGGCGCGAAGTTTTTGGTTGTTCGGCCAGGTCGTTTGGTAGTACTCCGGAAAGCTGTCCGGCCCCCAACCGAGCCAGGGTTTGGCCCGAACGCCCTGCCAGGCCGCTTGCCAGTAAGGAACGCGGGCCACGCCCAAACTTAGGCCCTTAGTGGCCGCCCCCGGCGTGTAGTCGCTCAAAAGGGCGCCCGGCTCGAGCTGAAAGCCGGCAAAACGCGCCGAGCTGTCCGCGACCGTCCGCGCGTCGGGCGCCAAGCCGACGTACCAGTAGAGAAGGGGTTGGTCGCCCTCGTAAACAAAAGTCGCGAACACGCGCCGCCACTCGCCTTGGACGGCGGCGACGCCCCTGTTCAGCACCCGCCCCGGCCCGGTTGCGCTCGCCTGCCAGTGACCGTCCACCAGGGCGGCGGCCAGCGTGAAGGTCTGGGCGCTCTCAAGCAGCTGTCCCCAGCCCTGGATGCCGGGTTGAGACCCCTGTTCCGGGCGCAGCCAGGCGCTGACCGTGTAGGGTTCGCCCGCCTTGACGGGCACGACCTGTTGCAACCTCAGCCAGCCGTCCGCACCCTTTTTGGTTACCTCGTAAGTGGTGAGCGAGACGTCGTTCAACTCGGCGCTGCCCGCCTCGACCCCGACCCAGGTGGTGTCCCACCAGTCGCCGTTGGGAATTTCCGACCCCTGAACCAGGTTGCGGTCACCCGCCGACGGTACGATGTCGAGCAAAAAGCCGAACCGGCCCCAGCCGAACAGCGGTCCCAGACCCGCCGCCACCGCCAGCATCACGCTCAACAAAGTGATTTCGGCGACGAGGCTGCGCCTCGAGCGTGTCTTCCGGACCCAGAACAAAACGACCGTGACGAACACCCAGGCGACGGCCGCCTCGCGGCTCCCGGCAACCAGGATGCCGAGCGCCGAAAGACTCAAACCCATAAACCGAAAGCGGGCGTTCGCGGCCAAAACGGCGATGAGTGCCCCCAACACAAACACGGTGTGTCCGTAAAAAGCCGGTGACGTGGACCAAATGACGGCTTGGGTAAAGGTTTTATAAGCGAAGTTGAGCCGCCCCATCTGCAACCAACCCGCCCCGACGACGACGGCCAAACCTGCCACCAACCCCCCCGTGACCGCGGCGGCGTGGGTGGGTACGAAGGGAAAACGGCGCAGGTGAAAAAAAGCCCGGTAGACGAGCCACGGCCCCATAATCTGCAACACGCCGAAGGCGAAGCCTGCCGCGCCTGTATGCACCCCCAAAGACAGCGCCGAAAACAGCGCCGCCGCGCCCCACAGCAGGTCCGAGCGGTTGAACGTCCAGCGGCTCGCCAGAAAAAACAGCACCGCCAGAAAGGGGCCGAACGAGGGCAAAAAGGCGAAGCTGAAGCCCAGTAAAAAAGCGGCACTTTTGTTCAAAGAACGAGTCATAAGCTTGACTGAGTTACCCCCCTGTGTACCTTAGCCCGTTTGTGGGGGTGCGTCTAGGGTTTGGCTTGCGTTCCCGAACCACCTTGGCGCAGGGCGTTCATGCCCAGAAGGAGCGGAAAAAGCACGCCCGAGTAAAAAAAGGTGTAGTCGAAGACGTTCATCATAAAAACGGGCACGACCAGGGCCAAACCGCGCCAGCGGCCCCACCGCCAGGCGAGGTAGAGCAAGCCGCCGGTCAGCCACAGCGCGGCGACAAGGCCGGGTAGGCCGTAGAGGGCGGCGAACTGGAGCCAAAAATTGTGGGCGTGGGAAACGATTTCTTGGCTGTCGCCCCGGTAGGTTGCTCGCCAGTAACCGGGGAAGTCCGCACCGATGCCCGTCCAGGGGTGCTCGAGGAGCGCGTGTCCGGCAACCTGCCAGATCTCGAGCCTGCTCGTCCCTTCTCGCGCAAGCAAAGCGTTTCTAAATTGATCTGTGGAGATCAGGCCTATCCCAATTATCAACGTGGCTGCGGCAAAAGCGAACAAAAACGCCCGTTTTTCACGAAAGAGAAACCAATGAAACCACACCACACCCAGACCAAAGGCCAGTAACGCGGCGCGCGATCCCACACTGAGCAGGGTGTACCCTGCCAACAGAGAAACGAGTAAAAAGCCATTCGCAAGGCGAACTGTACTAAGCGCGGCCAGACTCACGGAAAGTACAGTATGAGCAGCCAAGTTCGCGTGCGTGAACCAGAGTTGAACGCGTTCATAAGTCGGCTGAGAGGTAAGGTTCCGTCCGTCCGACGTCGTCAAACGCGTGTCTTTCACTTCCAGCACCGTGTTCTCGCTCTGGCCGCTGCCGACCGTAAGGAGAACGTTGACTAGGTCGGTTTTACCGGGTACCTTCAGCTTGAAGTCAAACCGACGCCACGTTCTGTCGGGGACGAAACCGTAACTGGCGCGGTAGGCTGTATCGGCCCCTTGTGAAGCGACGGTCACAGCCGCCCCCTCTTGTAAAAGCGGCTCGAGGCGCACCCAACCATCTTCTCGAAGTTCAAAAAGCTTGACCCCTTTTACGTCGTAGGTCAGGCCGTCAAGGTTGTTTAGAACCACGCGGATAACATGTGAGGTGGACGCGGGCGGAGCCGTCCAGATGCGGGAGAATCCCCGCCACCGGGGGGTCAGCGCCACGTCTTCACACGCCGTGTCACTGCCGGGATCCCACGTTTGCAGCCAGACACCCCGACACCTCTGAGCTTCTACAGGTGTCGGGGCACGCATCTCGAACCCGACCTTGAACGTTCTGCCGCCCGCGGGACTTTTCAGGTCGAACGTGCGCATCAAATAGGGGTCTCTTCCCAGCGGCGTTTTGACGCGGGTAAACGTCCGGCTCTCCTCCAGAGGGGTTAGCTCAAAGCCACCCTCGGAGCGGAACCAGTCCCAGCCTGTTTGGCCTTCGACGACGCGGGCCTCGAAGGAAAGCTCGAGGTCGCTCACGCCCGGCGGCACGCGCCAGCTACGCGTCGCCGTCTTGCTGACGAGGTTTTGCTTCAGACCTGCCGAGATGGACGTGAGGCCGCGCGTATAGGGGTTCTGCCACACCTGTTTAGAAAGCAGGGGCTCAACGAGAGCCGAGGCCGCGAAAAACACAAGAACCGCCATGAGCGCTGTTTTCAACGTTTTTTCGAACGTAAAAAGGCTAACGAAAAACGCCAAAAAAAACTGCCCCGCCCAAACAACCCCCTCACGCCCCTGGCCCGTAACAATGCCGAGCACGAGAAAAACGAGCGTGGGAACACCCCAAACGTACAGCCACGCGCGTCGGGAGCGAGACAGAAAAGAACCCACGGGTCTAGCGATCAAGCGTCTCCGGGAGTGGTTTGGCGGTTTTTCTCTCAAACGCCTCCCAGCGTGACGTGACTGCGTGACCGAACTCTTGTCTGAAACGGTCAACATTGAAGGCCTGAGCATGTCGGCTAATCACGGCGGGAACGAACCGCGCCCTAGAGGCTTCGAACAAACCGACCGCCTGCTGAAGCGCCGAAAGTGTCTGTTCCTCAAAAAACACGCCGCTTGGCCTTTCGGCACCGAGACCCCGAACGGTCTCGAGCGCCCCCCCCTTGCCGTAGGCAATGACTGGGGTACCGCAGGCCTGCGCCTCGACGGGCACGATGCCGAAGTCTTCCTCGGCGGCGAAGACGAAGGCTTTGGCGCGTTGAAGATAGCGCTTCAAAACGCTAAAAGGTTGATGGCCCAAGAGTTCAACGTTGGGGGCGGCTTTGGCCTTGACTTTCCTAAATTCGGGGCCGTCCCCTATAACAACGAGACGTTTGTCTGGCATCTGGCTAAAAGCTTCAGCTATGAGCGCCACCTTTTTGTAGGGAACCATACGCGACGCCGTAACATAAAAGTCTTCTTTCGGCTCATAGAGGGTAAAAGCGGAAACGTCGACGGGCGGATAAACCACCTCGGCGGAACGGCGATAAACTTTCTCGACGCGGCGCGCCACGAAGTTGGAGTTGGCGATAAAGTGATCGACGCCGTTGGCGCTCCCTACGTCCCAAGTGCGTAGACGGTGAAGGACGGCTCGCGCCAACCAACTTTTAGGACCACGTTGCAGACCCGACTCCTCTAGATACTGATGCTGCAAATCCCACGCGTAGCGCATCGGGGAGTGGATATAAGAGATATGAAGCTGGTCGGGCCCCGTAAGGACGCCCTTCGCAATAGAGTAGGCGTTCGAGATAACGAGGTCGTAGGCGGACAAGTCGAACTGTTCGATAGCCAAAGGCAGAAGCGGGAGATAGAGTCTGTGCCTCGTTCTGGCTAGGGGCAGATGCTGGACGAAAGACGTGTGAACGTCTTTTCCCTGTACGAGCGCACGTTGGTCAGCCGGTAGAAAGTCGATAAGGCTGTAGAGGTCGGCTTGAGGAAAAACGGCCAGTATTTGTTCTAGAACACGTTCGGCCCCCGCGCTAACGTAGAGCCATTCGTGAACGACCGCGACTTTCACGAGGCCAGCACCTGTTCTATAACGCTCAAGGTTTGCCGGGCGCAGTTTTCCCAGGAAAACTGCGCCGCGCGCGCCCGTCCTCGTTGCCGGAGTTCCGCGCGCAACGCCCCGTCGGACGCGAGCTTGTTGAGCTTACTGGCGATGTCACGAGGGTCGTACGGGTCGCAGTAAAGCGCCGCGTCACCGCACACCTCGGGGAGTGAGGCCCGACGGGAGACGATCACCGGGGTGCCGCTCGCCATGGCCTCCAAGGGCGGGAGCCCGAAGCCTTCGTAGAAAGAGGGGAAGACGAACGCATCTGCATGGTGCATGTACTGTTTGAGCACCTCCGGACTCACATAGCCCGCAAAGGTAACGCGGTCGCCCAATCTCTCGACAAGGGGAGAAAGCTGCACCTCGGGCGTGATAAAACCTTCTTTTTTGCCGACGATAACGAGGTCGTGGGGCAGGATGTCTTTGACATAGCCGAACGCCTCGAGCAAACCCCTCACGTTTTTGTGGGGCTTGACGTTGCCGACAAACAACATGTAGGGCTTGGGCCGAGGGCTAGGGCCGTTGTGGTGCAAAAACCAATGTTCGCTAACGCCCAAAGGGGTAACGGTGACGGCCTGGTTGTTGGGCCGGGTCAACCTCAGTAGCTCGCGCTTGCTAAACTCCGACACGGTCAAGATGGCGCTCGCTTTGTAACGGAGTGTCTTGAACATGGTCCGCGCGTACAAGCGCTTGAACGGGCCCTTAACGTAGTTCGGCATCGCTAGGTGAAAAACGTCGTGAACCGTGACCACGAGTTTGCCTCGGTAGGCTACAGGTAGAGGATAATGAGGCGTCCACAGGAGGTCGGTGTTGTTTGGGATGCGTCGGGGCAACTCGACTTGTTCCTGAACCGAATATAGAGGGCTCGTCGCGGAAACAAAGTCAACGTCTGCCGAGCGGGACACGCCAAGGGCGGTAACGTCGTGTTGATGTCCCAGCAAAACGAACCTTAGGTGCGGGGCTAACGCGATAACTCTAGGCAACACGTTGGTAAGGTACGTCCCGATGCCGGAGAGTCGCGCCGTGCGTATATCGACGGACACGACCTTAGTCATAAGAACCTTTATAAAATCGCGCCCCGGTAAACCTGGCGGAGCAAACGACGCCGACGACCATCCAATACGTGTACTGGGTCGGAACCAAGGTAAATGCACCGTCACTCAGCATGAGAAAAAAATAGGTGGCGAGTCCGACTTTAGCCAGGCGCGCCGCGCGCGTTCTGACGGGCAACAGCAGGGGGAACCCCCAAGTCACGACGAAAAAGAGTAAACCCACGACTCCAAGATTGCTGACGATAGACGCAAAAACAATTTCGCGCACGCCGTCGAACGGTTGAGGCAACAGGCTGACGGTTTGCTCGAGCTGGGCGCGCCGTCCACCCAAGCCGGGGTCGAAAATAAACTCGAGGGGACTGGCAAACCACAGCGTCGCAACATAGACAACCAGACCCGCGGCCAACGGTGCTAAGAAAAACACGAGGATCAAGCTTCTGAGCCTGCGAACTCCAAAGGTTCGCGTCAGAACCTCGGAAAAGATCCAGCCCGCCCATACGGTTCTCGACAAAGAGAGCAAGAAGAGCGCCCGAGAGGGAACGGCAAAGCGTTTGGCGAGCTTACGCCCGCCCTCGAGAACAAGGGGAAACCAGAGCAAAAGGTTGATGCCCAGGATGTTGCCGTTGTTGTAGGTCGACACCATTTTGAGTACGCTGCCCCGGTTGACGGCTCTAGTGGTAGCTATATCCAACTGCGAGCCCGTGGTTGTAAGGTAGGGAACACCTACAAACGTATCAAACGCGTTCATAGCCACGAAGTGGATGATACCCCAAGCCACAACGAGGATGAACGCGCTTCTTAGGAGAGCGAGAAAAGGCGTCAACCCTCCCTTTTTTAAGAGGTAACACGTTGATAAAAGAGCAAAAACAGGCACGATGCTGATGCTTACGTAGTAGGAGAGCAACAACCCGAAAGAGAGCGCCGGGTCGTGACCGAGAACCGCGAGTGTGACCAAACTGTAAACGCTAAAACCAGTCAGCAGGGCCACCATGATGATAATCGGAAAGTTGACTTTGAAACGCCTTAGCAGCACAGCGATGCCTGTTAACGTACCCGTTAAACCTAAAAGAACATAGCCCCACGTTACGGGAACCGAATGGATATAGAAACCACCTTTGGGTAACGCAACATTGACAAAAAGCGTGACATAAGCGAGGTGGCGTAGGGACAGAAAATGACTGACGCGAAGCGACGGCTTAGAAAGGTGAAGGTTGATCATCTCTGTTCGTAATGTCGAAGATACGTAGAAGTGGAAAGAGAATGCACACGTACAAGAACAGGCGGGGTCACAATGTTTGGGTTAGTTTCCATAGGCCCGGCTTCAGAAATTGTAGGACGAGAGCCGTGTATGATTGTTCTCACGGCTACCGAGAATTTTGTCTAGCGCGGAGACGCGTTCGGTCGCGTAGCGTTGAACGCCGGTCATGGTCAAGAAAACGGCCCAGGATCAAACCCGAAATCCCGGTGTTGACGGGCGGGACCGCCGCCCAAATATAAAAATAGAGGTCAAGTTTGGTGACTCGGCGGTACCTCATCTATTTTTGACGACGTTCAGTTCGCGTTTTGCTTCAAGCACCTCGAGAAACCGTCGGAAGCCTTCTGTTACCTTTCGAGCATTTTCGAGCAGCTCCTCTTCCGTTCCGGGACCGCCTACCTCTCCGGGAAAGGACTGCGCATGTATCCAAGCCAAAAAGTTTATGGAAGCCTCTCTTTTTTCTGCGTCATCTGTTTCCAAAAAGGTCTGCCGTCGCTGCAGCAGCTGCCTGAAACCGGCGGCGGAGAGGGTGTAAGGGTTCAAACCGTTTTGAAAAAGAAGAGGGCCGAAAAACATCTCGGCGAAGGTTATGGCCGGAATACCTAGAAGGGCGGCTTCGTAGGCCACAGTTCCGGAAACGGTCATGACCAAGCTTGTATAGGGTAGGAGAGTAAAGCTGTCCAAGAAGGGGTCGATAAGCTTTAGTCCGGGGATGCTCTTTAAAGCCTGATAAAACAAAAGAGAGCGGTCGCCTAAAGCGTTTTGATGTTCTTTGACGTATAAGTCGTGCGTGGTCGGCAGAGAGCGGGCTACCGTTTTGGCGAGCTCGAGCTGGTTTGATAAATAGTCGCCCAAGACGTCGATGGTAGCCTCCGGTTGTTTGTGTAGGGTCAACAGCACAAACGGACGCTTAGGGGGAAGTTCGGGAACGGTGAAGGGTTTAAGCAAAGCCGTCGAACGAGCATTCCACACCTCGCGGGAACGGTTTATGACGAGGTCTCTTAGGGAGGGCCGACTTTCGTCGAAGAAGTCGGTGTTCATCAGGCGGGCATGATAAAAAGTTTTGCTTATCCAGCTTAGCGTGGGTTTGGGTACTGTACTGTTTTTGTGAAAATAGTTCGGCTTTGGTTTCTCGGCGACAAACTTGTCAAAGAAGGCTTCGGCAAAAACCAGGTCTTGGCCGGTTACTTCACGTATGGGTTCTACTTCGCTCTGTTGTGAACCCCTGAGAAAAGCGAAGCGGCCGTCGGGAATCCTTACGGTGTGCGGGGCGTGTAGGGCTACAGCCAACTCCTGACAGACCTGAGCCGTTATCAACTCAAAAGCGTGAGTCTGTTCGGAAAAGACGGCTTCTATACCGCGGGACACCAAAAAGTCACGAACGTAGTGTTGAACGACGTACAAGTAGGACAGCGCGTATGGGTAGGGCTTGTGCCGCAACTTCCTATCGATCAAAATAATGTTCTTGATCGTTCTGTCGCCCGCCTTTTCCAAGTTGTCAAGTTCCTCCATCTTTGCAGCCGACAGTGGCGTTGAACGCGACCATTCGTGGCTGTAGCGGGTCAAATCTAAAACCTGATTTTCCGCTACACCTTTTTCGAGCAGCCACCGAGTCCAGGTGGCGTTGGGGGAAATCCAGAAAGTGTTGTGTTCCGAGAGGTTCTGGGCTACCGCGAAGAAAATCAAGGTGCGTCTTTCACTGACCAAAAAGGCAAAATTCATGAGGTCCTCGTCTACCGGCTGGGGTAGGTCAGAAAGCTCGGAGTCGGATAGGATTTGTTCAAGAGGGGCTTGCCCTTTCGAGGCAGTAGCAGCATAAAAAAGAACTATAGCACTTATTTGCGCTTTTCAGGATGAACATCAACCGACAGGGTAAGCGGCGTTTTACGAGCGACTTCTCTATTTGTGAGCAGTAAAAAGCCCGCCTTGGAAAGTCCCAGCGTTGCCATCCCAATAAAGGTGCTCAGGGCCGTCCCCACAATTCCCAGCGTGGGGACGAGCAGCAGGTTGGCCGCAACGGCTGCGCCTAACGCGCCGACACTGCTGATGATAATAGCCTTGTCCGACTGCCTTACGTAGAGGGCGTAGTGCGGCACCATGCTGAAAACAAGTGCGTTCACCGAAGCGAGGAGTATCCAGAAGGCCCATAAATGGCTTTGATAAGCTTCGTTGCCAATGAAAGACAGTAAGGGTTTTATGCCGACGGCGACTACGCAGGAAAGCAGAATACTGCTTAAAAAAATGCTTACCGTCATCGAACGCATAAGGCGCTTGTACTCTTCACTTTGGCCCCGCTGAAAAGCCCCCACAATTTTTGGGTAGGCAATCATCACCACGCCGGTAAACACAAAAATTTGCACGGCATTGGCAACGCTGGCATAAAACGTATAGACGCCTACCAGCGCTTCACCCCGAAAAAATGCGAGAAGGTAGCGGTCTATGGTTTCTATTCCTCTCAGCGCCAGGGTCGCTGCGAGAAACGGTAGGGATACGCGCAACCCTCTGCCAAGCCAGCCCCAGTCCACCGCGGCAGCGAAAACACCCTGCCAGTGAAGGTGGCGCAGGTGATAGCCTGCAACCAGCAGCCCTGCGAAAGCGCCGACACTCCAGCCTAGCCAAACCGTGTTCAGGGTCTGATATTTGGGAGAGGCGAGCATGAGAGTGACAACGGCGTAAACCCACGACCCGCCTCGGAAAAACAAAACAGTGTTAGCAACAAGAGGCTTCGACAAGGCTATAAAAATCCGCTGCGCTTCTTGCGTCAGGTGTTCCAAAATCAACACTAGGTAAAACCAACCCACATACGCTTTTGGCAAAATGCCCGCTAGAAAAGGGAGCGCCAAGCCGGGTAAAACGATGAGGTAAACCAAGCCGTGAAAGGCGGCCTGGTCTCGAATCAGTTTCGCTTGTTCAGTCGGCTCGCGAGCTATAATTTCTCGCGTGTTGAAGTTGTAGAAGTCTAGCCCGAGAAGGTACAGAGACACGGCGACGGTGACGTTGATCAGGCCGTAAACCCCAAGCTCGTTTGTCTCGAGCAAACGCGCGAGGAAAAACACGAGAATAAACTTACTGCCGAGCGTGACCGCCCTCAAGCCGGAATTCAAAATGCCTTGTCGCCATGACGCCCACGACATAGTCTTCAACCGCTTACGCAAACAAGTCCCAAGTAACGGCGCTACCTTTGGCAACATCTCGGCTCACCCGTTTGCCCAAAAGAACGCTGAGATACTTGGGCGCTAACCCACTTCCGGGCCTGATCGCGCGCAACGTTTGATGGGTCAAGATGTCTCCCGCTTTCACGTCTTCGGCTATATAAAGTGACCGCCTGAAAACCAAAGACAACTTTTCTTTTTCCGTCGGGCCGTACTGAATAGACCCCAAACTCTGCCGGGCGCGCTCCGTCTCTACGACGAGCGCCTTCATCTCTTCGGGCTCGAGCGAGAACGCCGCGTCCACCCCGCCGTCTGCGCGGCGCAAGGTGAAGTGTTTTTCGATGACGGTCGCCCCGAGTGCTACCGCCGCGACCGACGCACCGACCCCCATCGTGTGATCCGACAAGCCGACTTGCACACCGAACAGGTCGCGCATGTGGGGAATGGTTACGACGTTGGTATTCTCGGGCGAAGCCGGATAAGTGCTGGTACACTTCAACAGGATAATGTCTTCGCACCCCGCGCCCCGCGCCGTCCGCACCGTTTCGTCCAGTTCGGCGACCGTCGCCATGCCGGTCGAAATGATCATGGGTTTGCCGGTGGCGGCGGTTTTGCGGACCAGCGGCAGGTCGGTATTCTCGAAAGAAGCTATCTTGTAAGCCGGGGCGTCCAAGGTCTCGAGAAAGTCCACGGCGGTCGCGTCGAACGGGGTGCTCAGGCAAACGATGCCCAACTCTCGGCAGCGCTCAAAAATCGGCCCGTGCCAGTCCCAGGGCGTATGCGCTTCCTGATAGAGGTCGTAAAGGGTTCGGCCGTACCACAGGCTGTTCGGGTCGTCGATCAAAAATTCGCCTCCGCTGATAGGAAGCGTCATGGTGTCGGCGGTGTAGGTTTGCAGCTTGAGCGCGTGCGCGCCGGTTGCTGCGGCGGCTTTGACGATGTCCAGCGCACGGTCTAACGATTGATTGTGGTTACCGGACATCTCGGCAATAACGAAAGGGGGGTGGTCTCGACCCACCTCACGGTGACCTATAAAGATAGCTTTGGGCTCGGTCATAAACGCCCAGCCAACAGGTCATTTCGACTTCTTGTGACGAGCGATTGAGTGAACATAAACGTGTACATTTTAGGTGTATTGCCCCCCATTTACTCTCAAAGTTTCGCCTGTGACGTACGAAGACATTCGCGGTGACAGCAGGTAAGCTATGGCCCAGGCGACCTCTTCAGGGCGGCCGAACCTATTGAAGGGAATCTGTTTGAGGATTTTTTCTTTGACTGTTTCAGGCAGGTGCTCCACCATGTCGGTGGCGATAAAGCCTGGCGCGACCACGTTCGCTCTTACGTTGTACCTCGAGGCTTCAAGCGCCAAAGCTTTGGTCATGCCGATGACGCCGGCTTTGGCCGCGGCGTAGTTGACCTGTCCCAAATTGCCCCGCTCACCGACGATTGAACTGACCGTGACGACGGCTCCTGCTTTTCGCTCGTAAAGCCTCCGTACAGTGGCTTGTAGGGTGTTGAAAACCCCTGTCAAGTTTGTGTCCAAAACTTCGTCCCACTGTTTTTTGTCCAGTTTGGTGAAGAAGTTGTCCTGGTTGATGCCGGCGTTCGCCACGACCCCGTAAATGGGTCCCAGCTCGGTTTCGACGCCGCTGACGGCTTTTTCCAACTCAGCCGAATCGGTAACGTCTGCGGCTACATAGTGTCCGTAAGCGCTCGAAGGCGGCGTCCTGCTGAGATGGGCAACTTTTGCGCCCAGCGTCTCGAGCAATCTTACCGTCGCTTCGCCAATCCCTCTACTACCGCCGGTCACCAAAATGACTTTACCCTCGAGGTCTAACAAAACCTGATACCCCCTCATCGCTGGTTACTGCGGCTTCGACTCTCATGACAACGGTGTAACGACGGTGATGTCCCACCATCTCTGCGCTAAAAGGAGACGGGTCGGGACCGACGTTTCTGCCCGCACTGAAAACGAACTGAGTTTGGGTCGCTCTCGGGTAAGCCATAAGTCTTTCAACGTATCACTCTTTTCAAGGTGACAAAAGCCTCGGCCGCTTCCAAACCGACTTGCCGTCCGCGGTGTCGCGCGGCGATTTTTACAGCCTCGACCGACCGAGTATGCGGCTCTTCGCGCACCTCTTCCGCGTAACACCGGTAGGCTTGCAGCAGCGTGTCGAGCTGGGGAGCGATATTGACGTAAGTGTCCGGCAGGAAGGGTGCGCCCAGCGTCGGGTGAGACCACTCGGTTGAACTGTTCACTTCGAAAGCGTAGACAGCCGCGTACGTTTCCTGAGGTTGAGGTCGAAAGGCCGTCAGGGTGGCGCGGCAGGTCAGGTGATGGTCGATGTTGAGGTCGCCGCCGTGGTGGGTGTAAACGAGCGACGGGTTGACAGCCTGTTTGGCCTGTTCGACGAGTCTTGCGATTCTGAGCAGCGGCACCGTGTCGAAAGCGTTGTCGGGAAGCGTCTCGAAGCCGACGATGTCGGCACCCAAGACCTTGCACGCGGCTTGGGCGGCGCGTTTGCGGCTCTCCGCAGCCCGAGCGTCCTGACCCCGAGACCCGACGCCGTCGGCCAAAAACAGGACCCCAACACTGTTGCCCTGCTCGGTGTGGCGCAGGATGGTTCCACCCATCCCTAGGACTTCGTCGTCCGGGTGAGCGGCGACGACAAGCACGCGCTCAGCCATCTTTGCGTTCCGTGATTTTCACGTCGGCGACGACGCTGCCTTGTTTACGGGAGGCTCGAGAGAACTCGAGCCTGAACACGCCCACCTCTAAAAAGGCCGGTGGGTAGCCTTCGGCGTCCAACATGCGGATGTAGTCGAACACTTTGTCCAAACTCGCGAGTTTTTTCAAGTCGCCCTCTTCCGGCTTGCGGCGCTTGAAAACGGTGGACTCACCCGTTTGTGGCCGGGGCTCGGGCTGTGTCTCGAGGATTTCCAAAATCATCTCTTCGACGATACGCGAAGCTCGCAAGAAAATTTCCTCAGCAGCGCCGTAGAGCGACAAGTCTTTTTTGAGGTAGACCGGGCCTGCGTCGAGGCCCTGCACGCACTGCAGCGCGCTCAGTTTGGTGTGGTAAATACCGCGGGCGATGAGGTTTTGGAGCGGGCTGCCGCCGCGCCCGAAGGGAACGTCGGTCATGTGAAAGATGACGCACTCGTAGCGGGTATAAACGTCCTCTGGGATAATGTGAGACCAGTGGGGAAAGAAAACGAACCGAGGCTCAAGTTTTTCCAACAGCTCAACGGTGAGGTCTTCTTGCTTCGTGACCAGCGTGACGTTCTGGCCGGTGCGTTTCCTTAAACGCTCCGCCAGCGCCTCGTGCCAGGGCCGCTGGCTGGCTAGGACGAACGTTTCGAGGTTTCGCTCCGTGCGTGGCAATTGCGTATGGTTCACAAAGACTTCAGGCTTGCTCATTGGTCTCTTTCGTAGACGCGGCGGTATATTTTTTCTCGCCACTCCCTGTCCCAGTCGCGTTTGAAAAAGGCGATACGGTAGATGTCGAGATAGCCTTCAGGGGTCAAGTGATGCTCCTTGAATACGCCTTCGACGGCAAAACCGAACTTTTTATGAAACCTGAGCACGGCTTCGTTGTTTGAAAGCACCTCGGCGTTGAGTTTGTTGAGGTTTAAAGTGTCGAAGGCGTGCGAAAGTGCCAAATACTCCATCTGTGAACCGACGCCGGGTCTCGAGCCAACGCCAGAATAAAAGCCCCAAAAAGCTAATTTGTTCCGGTAACTGATGTCTATAAAATAAACGACGCCGAGCGGCACGCCTCCTTCGTCCACACAGACGAAGTAAGCTTTGCTCGGGTCGGAAGCGACTTTTGCAAAATAGGCGTAGTGTTCTTCACGGGTAATTTCGTGCGTCGTGTACATTTTCTCACGAATAGCAGGTCGGTTGCGCCACTCGAGAACGAGGGGCAGGTCGTCGTCTTCGACAGGTCTCAGTGCGAACATTTCAATCCTTCCAGCGCCGTGACGACACGGTGCCTACCCGCACCGTCGACGAGGGTCATGCCCTTTTCCGCCAAAGCCCTCAAGTCGTTTATCGAGACTACGGCCTCATGGATGGCTTGAAGGTAGTCGATACGTTTGCGGCTCACGTCACCCAGGTAAACGAGGTAGCCCAGCTTCGCGAGCCGTTCGCAAAAAGGAACTTGGTGTTCTGAAATGGCGACGGTCAACGTCGGGAGTCCCAAGCAGCAGCGCTCCCACAGCGTAGAGCCGCCGGCACCCAAGCACAAGTCCGCTTGGGCCATTAGAACCGCCATCTGCTGGGTCTGCGTGTGAAGGCGAACGTCGGGTAAAGCTTCAACTAAGTTTTTGACCTCGTCCAGGGCCGGATGAGACGCGCCCACGACGCAGTCGATGTGAAGCTCAAATTTTGCGTCAGCCGCCTGCAACTGCCGCAAAACCTCGACGGTTTCGCCGGTCGGGTCGCTGCCCCCGAACGACAGCAGCAGTCGCTCAGGCTTGCCCTGCCGCTTGGCTAAGCGGGCTCGAGCCGCCGCAAATTCGGATCTTAGAAGCGCATACTCAGGCCCTAACAGCTTGGTGCAGTGGCTGGGTATCAGGGCGTCGTAGCGCGTAGTGTCGATGGCGAAATTTTGGTCGAGCAGCAAGTCGCACCTGTGCGGGCGGTCAGCCAGGTCGTCGATGACCATGAGGCGTTTCGTGTGGGGACGCAACTGCGTTTCCCACGCTTCGTCTAAACCGTAGTGGTCTACGACGAGCCAGTCCACGGAAGCGTTCTGCAGGTAAACGGCACTTTGACGGGCATCCTCTTCGTGTGAACCAGCCTTGGGCAAAAGGTGTACCGGAAAGCCCTTTTCACTTTCGATGAACTTTGTTAGGTCGCCTTCAGCCTCGCGGCAGATAAATTCGGCGTGGTGCCCCTGCGTTCGCAACGCCTCGGCCAAGGTGAGACAGCGCATCACGTGGCCCGTACCGATGGCTACAGAAGCGTCCGCGCGGACAACGACCCTCACGGGCCGACCTTCTTTTGTTCGACGTGGCGGTTTGAGTCCGACCATTCGGGACGTTTCGCTAACAAGCTCAGCACGTCCTGATAGGAAAAAGCTGGGTTCGTAGGGTACAGCGCGCCGTATATCCTGCTGACGAGTTCGAAGTCTTCGGGCGTGTCCACGGTCCAGCGCAGGTCGCTGTGATTCTCAGGAGCCACCACGTCGAGCAGCCGGAAGCGCCGAGGTTGCCGCCAAATGAAGGGCGTGACGTGCTCGCGCTCGGGTGGGGTAGTGGCTTCGTGAAAAGCGGCCTCGAGCGCCGCCATACTGAACACTTCCGTGTCGAGGCCGCGCGGGTAGCTGCGCCCAAAACCGTTGGAGGCGTAGTCAACCTTGTCAGGAGGCGCGAAAAAACCCATCACGCATTTGTCCACGACTTCGGGGGCGATGAGCGGGCAGTCCGAAGTAATCCGCACGACCACGTCGGCGGCGTGTCGCCGCGCCGCGTTGTAGTAGCGCCCCAACACGTCGTCCTCAGAACCACGAAAAACGTGAACGTTCAGGGCGTTCGTAAGCTCCACAATGGGCTGCTCGCTCCCGTCGTCCGTCGTCGCCACCACAATTTCGTCAACCCGTTTGCAGCGTGCCAAGCGCTCGAGCTGCCGCGCCAGCATGGGTTCACCCAGCAGTGGTTTCATGACCTTGCCCGGCAACCGGGTGGAGCCCATGCGAGCTTGGACGATGGCGACGACTTTCATACTTACAAAACGTCCTTGACGGCTTGCCGCACCCGTTCGATGCTCCACGCTACGTCGTCGTCGCTCATCTGCGGATAGATGGGCAGCGAGACGGCGCGGTGGTAAAAGTCCTCAGCAACGGGACAAATACCCTTTTTGTAGCCGAGCTGCTGATAGTACGGGTGAAAATGAACGGGTATGTAGTGGACCTGGACGCCCAAACCGAGGTCGCGCAGGCGGTCGAACAGCGGCCGTCTCCGGGCGGCGTCGCCCGCGACCCGGATGACGTAAAGGTGCCAGCCCGAGCGCACGTCGGGGCGTTCGGTCGGCAGCAGCAGTTCACTCAAATCTTTCAGCGCCGAGGTGTAGCGCTCGGCAATCTCCTGACGGCGGTTTATAAACGTCTCCAACTTCGTCATTTGGCTTGTTCCCAGGGCGCACTGCACGTCGGTCAGGCGGTAGTTGAAACCCAGGTGCTGCATCTCGTGAAACCACGGCCCTTCGGCCTCTGCGTCGGCTGCCATTTCGTCGGGCGCTTTGGTGATGCCGTGGGTGCGGAACAGCTTGGCGCGTTTGTCCATGTCCGGGTCGTCGGTCAACACCGCGCCGCCCTCGGCGGTCGTCACGGGTTTAACCGGGTGAAAGCTGAGTTCGGTCGCGTCGGCGAGGGTGCCGACCTTGCGGCCTTTGTAAGTCGCGCCTAACGAGTGCGCGGCGTCGGCGACGACCTTAGTCCCGTGCTGCTGCGCAATGGCCGTAATCTCGTCGTAGTCGGCGGGGTGGCCCGCATAGTCGACCGGCACGATGAGTTTCGTCCGCTCGGTAATGGCTGCCTCGAGCCCCTCCGGGTCGATATTCCCAGTATCGGCCCGAACATCGACGAACCTGACCGTGGCCCCCAAATAAAGAGCGGCGTTTGCCGTGGCTGCAAAGGTCAGGGGTGAGGTGACGATTTCGTCGCCGGCTTCCAAACCTGCCGCAAAGTAAGCGGCGTGCAGGGCCGACGTGCCGGAATTCACGACGCTGGCGAAGCGCGCGCCCGTAAACGAGGCCAAACTGCCCTCGAACCGCTCAACTAGCGGTCCCGTCGTCAGGTAATCGCTGCGTAAAACTTTGACAATACTGTCAATGTCCGCTTCGTCCAGCCACTGCCGGCCATAGGGCAAAAATTTAGACATCCCGAATCATTCTTTGCAAACCCTCGGCGTCGAGCCAGTCGGTGTTGGTATCACTCGAGTAAGAAAAGCCTTCGCTCACCGCTTGCCCCTTTAGAGCGCCGTCACGCCACCAGTCCATTTCCGGTTGAATGACGTAGTGGCTGCCCATGTCGAGGGTGCGCCGCGCTTCGTTGGCGCTGATCATCTCTTCATGCAGCTTTTCGCCCGGTCGGATACCGACGATGTCGACGTTCGCGTCGGGAGCCAGCGCTTTTGCCAAGTCCATCATTTTCATGCTCGGGATTTTGGGAACGAAAATCTCGCCGCCCTGCATGTGTTCCAAGCTGTCCAAAACGAACTGGACTCCTTGCTCTAACGTTATCCAAAAGCGGGTCATGCGCTCGTCGGTCACGGGCAAAACGCCCGTGGCGGCCATCTTTTGAAAAAACGGCACGACGCTGCCGCGACTCCCCACCACGTTGCCGTAGCGCACCACGGAAAAGCGGGTTTTTTTGCCTCCGGCATAGGCGTTCCCGGCGACGAACAGCTTGTCGCTGACGAGCTTGGTCGCGCCGTACAAGTTGACGGGGCTCGAGGCCTTGTCGGTGCTGAGCGCGACGACCTTTTCGACGCCGCGGTCAATGGCGGCGTCGATAACATTTTGCGCGCCGTGGATGTTCGTCTTGACGGCTTCAAAAGGGTTGTATTCGGCGGCGGGAACTTGCTTGAGGGCGGCGGCGTGAACCACGGCCTGCACGCCATCGAGGGCGCGCTCTAGCCTTGGCCTGTCGCGCACGTCGCCGATAAAAAAGCGCAAACGCCCCTCGTCTTGGAACTGTTGCTGCATCTCGTACTGCTTGAGTTCGTCGCGGCTGTAGACGATGATGCGCCGGGCGGAGGTCTGCTCGAGCACGGTGCGGATAAACTTTTTGCCGAACGAACCTGTGCCGCCCGTGACCAAGATGGATTTTTCGTCGAGATAAGCCATAGTCTGATAATCCCTCTAATAACGTCTGGGTTTTTGTGTGCTGAAACAGCTTCGTCAAACTTGCACACAGTAGCTTAGCCCAACGGTAGCTTGGACCGACAGGGTATCTTAGCCCACCCGTTCAGTGTTTGGATACGGCAGCTCGGACAGCATCCATAACCCGCCTTTGCGCCTCCAGCTCTATTTCCGGCCACAGCGGCAAGCTCAGGACCTGTTCGCCCAAGCGCCGGCTCACCGGGTTTGCGGGGAATCGGCCCCTGAAAACGGGCAACTCGTCCTGCGGCAACGGGTAGTAAACGACCGTGCTGACACCCCGCTCGGCAAGCTCAGCCTGCACCGCGTCCCGGTTCGCACCGGTAAAGCGCAGCGTGTACTGGTGAAACACGTGCCCCGCGGAAACGGTCGGCGTGACGACGCCGCGGAGCCCGTCGAAAAGCGCGTTGTAGCGTTCGGCCGCCCGAACGCGCTGCCGGTTCCACCTGTCAACGTGCGGCAGCTTGACCCGGAGGAGGGCGGCCTGCAGGCTGTCGAGGCGTGAGTTGTAGCCCAGCATCTCGTTCGAATAACGCACTTTGCTGCCGTGGTTGCGCAACATCCGCGCCAGCTCCGCCGTTTCATCGTCGTCGGTGACGAACATGCCGGCGTCGCCGAAGGCGCCCAAGTTCTTCGTAGGGTAAAACGAAAACGCGCCCGCGTCGCCTAAAGTGCCGGTGTGCTTGCCGAGAAGTTCCGGCGCGGGATTGGCGGTTTCTGTGCCACAGTAGCGCGCGCCGAACGATTGGGCGCAATCCTCGAGCACTTTTAAACCATAAGCCTCGGCCACCTCCATAACCCGCGTCATGGCGGCGGGGTTGCCGTAGAGGTGAACGGGCAAAATCGCTCTAGTGCGTTTGGTGACGGCGGCCTCGAGCTGGTCCGGGTCCAGGTTGAAGGTGCGCTCGTCTACGTCGACAAAAACGGGCGTCGCGCCGACGGAGCTGATGGCTTCGGCGGTCGCGAAAAAACTGAACGAGGTGGTGACTACTTCGTCGCCCGGCACGATGCCGAGGGCGCGGAGGCCGATAAGCAGGGCGTCGGTGCCGGAGTTCAGCCCGACCGCGTGTTTGACGCCGAGATAGCGCGCCACTTCCTCTTCGAAGGCCCGAACCTCTTCACCCAAAACGAACTGGTTTGAACGCAGCACGCGCTGCACGGCCGCGTTGAACTCGTCCCACAGCTCGTTCAACTGCGGGCTGAGGTCCAGCATCGGAACCGGTTTGACTCGGGTGTCGGCGCTCATGGTGCCCTTTCGGAGAGTTTCCCGCCGCGCGGGCGGCTCGCTTCACCATAGCATCGCCGGCACCGGGTCGACTGCAAAGCGCAGTAGCTTTTCGGCGGACTCTTGCCGCAAGTGCGCTAAACTGTGGCTCGAGGTCTTTATGACAGACACCGTCAGACCACCCGAGAGCGAAACTTTTCCGGAAAGCCCGAGAAATCCGGGCGGGCCGCTCGAGCCCGCCCTCTTCGAAGACGCGCGCGTCAACCTGTCGGCCGTCGAGCGCCGCACCTCTAGCTTAACGGGTCGGCGCAGCGTCAAAAAAGAGTGGCAGGCCGCCTGGCTTCTGAAAGCCGTCACCTGCATCGACCTGACTACTTTGGCCAGCGACGACACGCCGGGCCGGGTGCGCCGCTTGTGCGCCAAGGCGCGCCGACCCGTGCGGGAGGATATTTTGGAAGCCCTCGGCATGGCGGACGCGGGCCTCATGGTTGGGGCGGTCTGCGTTTACCCGACGATGGTGCCGCACGCGGTGAAAGCTTTAGAGGGCTCGAGCATCCCCGTCGCCTCGGTCGCCACGGGTTTTCCGGCGGGACTCACGCCCTTGAAGCAGCGCTTGGAGGAAATCCGTTACGCCGTGGGTGAGGGTGCTCACGAAATCGACATCGTCATCACCCGCGAACACGCGCTGTTGGGCCACTGGCAAGCCCTGTACGACGAGGTCGCTGCCATGCGCGAGGCTTGCGGCGAGGCGCACCTCAAAACGATTCTGGCGACCGGCGAACTCGGACACTTGCGCAACGTCTACAAGGCGAGCATGGTCTGCATGATGGCCGGGGCGGACTTTATCAAAACCTCGACCGGCAAGGAGACCGAGAACGCCACGCTGCCGGTCACGCTCATCATGCTGCGGGCGATTCGGGATTACTTAGAACACACCGGTTTTCAGGTCGGCTTCAAACCCGCGGGCGGCATCCGCACGGCCAAAGATGCCCTCGCCTGGCTCACCCTCATAAAGGAGGAGTTGGGGCGGGACTGGTTGGAACCCGAGCTGTTCCGCATCGGGGCGAGCAGCTTGTTGGGGGACATCGAGCGGCAGTTGGAACACTTTGTGACCGGGCGCTATTCGGCGGGTTTTCGGCAGCCGCTGGCGTGAGGAGGACACATGACCATCAAAGAATCGACTCTCAAAGAGCGCGTGCTCAAGCGCATCGAAAAGATGGATGAAGAGACCCTGGAAAAACTCGAGCTGCGCCTCGACGAGTTGACGAAACCCTCGCCCGAAGAGATAGAACGTCGCTTAGAGGCTTGGCGTGGCATCTTCGGCTTACTCTCCGATCCCGAAGACTATGCGGAGTTCGAAGAACATGCGCGTCGTCGCTCACTGTTTGGAGGGCGCACGCTCGACTTGGAGCCGGATGCCGAGGACTCGAGCTCATCTTGACACTTTATACGCTCGATACCAACGTCGTTGCTGCTCTCCTAAAGGGGGATAAACAAGTGATGGCCCAGCTGGAAATACGTGTCGCTGCGGGTCATGACGTAATGCTCAACGCGCTAAGTTACTACGAAACACAACGTGGGCTGACACCACAGCACACTAGAAAAAGCGTACGTTTCGAGGTGTTGACCCTCGAGGCCGGGATGCTCAATCTTGACCGAGCAGCGCTCGACTTCGCCGCTGATACCTACCAAGACCTTCGCCGCAAAGGCACGCCCCTCGAGGACGCCGACATCCTCATCGCGGGCATCGCTCTTGCCCACGACGCCACCCTAGTCACGCGCAACACCAAACACTTTGCACGGGTTGAAGGGCTCAGGCTCGAGGATTGGGAGAATTGACTGTGGAGGTGATTGCATGACCGTGAAAGAGGTTTTCGAAACGATGGACTACGGCCCCGCCCCCGAAAGCGCTGACCTGGCGATAGCTTGGCTCGAGCGCCACAAGCGCACTTTCGAGCTTTTCATTGGCGGCAAGTTCGTCAAACCCGCGGCGGGCGAGTATTTTGAGACGATTAACCCCGCCGACGAAACTGTTCTGGCGAAAGTCGCGCAGGGCGACGCATCAGACATCGACAAGGCCGTCAAGGCGGCGCGGGCAGCGCAGGGCGAGTGGACGGGGTTGTCGGGACACGCACGGGCTCGCTACCTCTACGCGCTGGCGCGGCACGTGCAAAAGCACTCGAGGCTCTTGGCCGTTTTAGAAACCCTCGACAACGGCAAACCGATTCGCGAGACGCGCGACTTGGATATTCCGCTGGTGGCGCGGCACTTTTACCACCACGCGGGTTGGGCGCAGCTTTTGGGCAGCGAGTTTGAAGGCTACGAGCCGGTCGGCGTGTGCGGACAGATTATCCCCTGGAACTTTCCGCTGCTGATGCTCGCCTGGAAAATCGCGCCCGCCCTCGCCGCGGGGAATACAGTTGTTCTCAAACCCGCCGAGTTCACGCCGCTCACGGCGCTCGCTTTCGCCGAAATTTGCCAGGAGGTCGGGCTGCCGCCGGGCGTGGTCAACATCGTTACGGGCGACGGGACGACGGGCGCGGCCCTGGTCGAGCACAGCGGCGTCGATAAGCTCGCCTTCACCGGCTCGACCGAGGTCGGGCGGCTTATCCGCGAGAAGAGTGCGGGCAGCGGTAAGAAGCTGTCACTCGAGCTGGGCGGCAAGTCGCCCTTCATCATTTTCGAAGATGCCGATATAGACAGCGCCGTCGAGGGCGTGGTGGACGCGATTTGGTTCAACCAGGGCGAGGTCTGCTGCGCGGGCTCACGACTGCTCGTGCAAGAAGGGATTGCCGAGAAAGTCCACCGCAAACTTCTCGCGCGTATGGAAAAGCTTCGCGTCGGCAACCCGCTCGATAAGGCGGTCGACATGGGCGCGGTCGTCGCGGCGGTGCAGTTGCAAAAAATTCGCCGACTCGTCGAAGAAGGTAAAGCAGAGGGCTTGGCCTGTTACCAACCTTCGTGGTCGGTGCCGGAAACGGGCTACTACTACCCGCCGACCCTGTTCACCGACGTCGACCCGGCCTCCACGGTCGCGCAGGTCGAAATCTTCGGCCCGGTGATGGCCTCGACGACCTTCCGCACCCCGGACGAGGCTGTTCTGCTTGCCAACAACACGCGCTACGGCCTGGCGGCTTCGGTGTGGACCGAGAACGTCAACTTGGCCCTCGACGTTGCGCCGCAACTCAAGGCGGGCGTGGTGTGGATAAACTCGACCAACCTGTTCGACGCGGCGGCGGGCTTCGGCGGTTACCGCGAATCCGGCTACGGGCGCGAGGGCGGCCGTGAGGGCATGTATGAATACCTGGTGCCGTCGTGGGAGAAGGGGCTAAAACCGGTAAGCAGCCAGAAGTCGGCAGAGCGTCCCTTAGCCCCCTTTGAGGAGGGCCGCTCGAGCGAAGCGCAGATCGGGGGGGTTGGGGTCGACCGCACCCCGAAACTCTACATCGGCGGCAAACAAGCGCGGCCCGACTCGGGTTACAGCTACGCCGTTTCAGGTTCCAAAGGCGAGCACTTGGGCGAAGTCGGCCTCGGCAACCGCAAAGACATTCGCAACGCGGTCGAGGCGGCGCGGAAAGCCGAAGCTTGGTCGCAGGCGACGGCGCACAACCGGGCGCAGGTGCTTTACTACCTGGCCGAGAATTTGGCGGCTCGGGCCCCCGAATTCGAGGCGCGACTCGTTCAAACGACGGGTGTCACGCGCAAAAAAGCGGCGGCGGAGGTTGAAGCGTCCATTGAGCGCATCTTTTACTACGCCGCCTACGCCGACAAGTACGACGGGCAGGTTCACGCCACGCCGATTCGCAACGTCACCCTCGCCATGCCCGAGCCTTGGGATGTGATGGGCCTGAGTTGCCCGGATGAAGCGCCGCTGCTGGCTTTCATTTCGCTGGTCATGCCCGCCGTTGCGATGGGCAACCGGGTCGTGGTGACGCCCTCGACGCGCCATCCGCTCGTCGTCACCGACCTCTACCAGGTCTTGGACACCTCGGACGTGCCGGGCGGCGTCGTCAACATTGTCACGGGCGACCAGGACGAACTCGCGGAGGTGCTTGCGAAACATGACGAGGTGGCGGCCCTGTGGTACATCGGCTCGGCGGAAGGTAGCGCCGCGGTCGAGCGCGCGTCAACCGGCAACCTCAAGGCGACCTGGGTGAACTATGGCAAAGCGCGCGACTGGTTTGATAAGACGCAGGGGCAGGGGCGAGCGTATTTGCGCCGGGCGACGCAGGTGAAAAATATTTGGGTCCCGTACGGCGAATGAGCGCACTGTGCGGTAGGATGGCGTATGGTTATCCAAGTTCGTGAAGACGTTGTTTTCGACGTGCTCGAGAAGCCGTTCGCCATCCGCTTGCCCTTTGCGCTGTCGGATGACGAGCTTTTGGAGCTTGCGTCCCTCAATCCCGAGGTGGGCCTGGAAGTCAGTGCGCAAGGAGACCTTATCGTCATGCCACCCGCCGGAGGGGAAAGCAGTCGTCGCAACGCTGACGTCGTCAGTCAGTTGTTCACTTGGTCGAAGCGTGATGGAACTGGGGTCGTTTACGACTCTTCGGGTGGATTTCGCCTACCCAACGGCGCGTTGCGCTCGCCGGACGCGTCCTGGGTGAGCCGAGAACAGCTCGAGCCCCTCAGCCCCGAGCAGCGCGAAAAGTTTTTGCCCCTGTGCCCGGCGTTCGTGGTCGAGTTGCTTTCCCCTTCGGACAGCTTGAAAGTAGCTCAGGAAAAGATGCAGGAATACCTCGAGAACGGTGCCGAACTCGGCTGGCTCATCGACGCAAAAACGAAGCGGGTCCACGTTTACACGCCCGAAGGTGTGGTTGACCTCGAGGAGCCCGACACGCTGAGCGCCGAACCCGTATTGGTGGGGTTTAGGCTCGAGCTGAGTGAAATCTGGTAAAGCTAAAACCTTGATGCGTTTGGCACACCTGGAGCTTCGAAAACCGTTGGGTGATGCAAACCCTCAATGCGACTGTTGCGCGCGTTAACTGCGTTAATTTCAACCAATGCTCAGCTCGTTTTGGAATAAATGGCATGAAAATAATCCCTTGAAAAACCAAGCCAAAGTTGTGGAAGAAGTCAAACGTGGCGGGGTACGGGGGCTGAACGAGGGTGGGTGCTTAAAGCTCGAGGGGCCTGACAGTGCCACGCAGGTTTGCCACTCGCTCATGTTGCGCTGCTCTCAAGGCGGGGTCAGTAGACGGCGAGACCCGCCTCGCTCGGCACCAAAAAGCGGACCCAGCTCTCCTCGGGCAGTTTGTCTAGAGTAAGCTCGGCCGCGTAGAACATGCCGCTCACCTCGAAGCCGATAAGGCCCAAGCGGTAGGGCACCGCCGCGTAAATGTGTTTCCCTAGACCGGTAAGCCAGCGCTCGAGGGGCTTCTGCCACAGGTGCGCTTGTGCCTCGTGGCCGAAAGGAAAGCCGCCGACCGTGTCGTAAGTTTGCGCCAGCGCTCCCATCGGAAAGTAGAAGTCGAGCCAGTCAGGTCCGTCGTCTTCGCGCACGCTCACCGTGCCGCAGGGCACGCGTTCACCGTCCGTCAAGGTAGCGACGCCTTGCAGATGCGGGTGTTCCGACAACCTAAGAGGAGGTACGGCGACCTGTTCTGCAGGCTCGAGCCCGCGTGCCAAGTAGCAGCCCTCGAGTCCTTCATACGCCCAACACGCCTCGAGGGCCTGCGCCAGCCGCGCGTCGGAGCGCTCCCCCAGCTCGAGGGCGAGTTCGAGAAAGCCGCCACTCCAGGTATCTTTGTTGGTATAGCGCGCTTTCACAGCTTAGTTGTCCCTTACTTCGAGCCGAGTTTGAAGTTCTGTCGTGTAGTGCCTTTATAAACGTCCCAGGGCGCTAGGAGTAAGCGTACGGCACAAGTCACTTCCGCTACGCCTACCTCTTCAGCCCTTGCTCGCTTCAGCCTCGAGCCGTTGCCTGAGCAAGACCCGATGTTCCCCGACGTAGGCGGTCAAACGTGTCCAAAACTCTTCCTCGTCGAAGTCGGCCTCGAGCCTGCCTATGTCTTTTTCTGCCGCCGCCCACTTATCACCGTGCGTCGCTTTCCAACTCGTAACGGGGTAAGGAACCTTCGCCCTGTCTTTTTGAACAGTTTCAAAAGTGATGTTTGCGGTCTCAGCCACGTCAAGGATGCGCCGCAACGTGCCCGCGCACGTGTACGCGCTCACACGCCCCAGCGCGGTCACCGTTTCCCTGGCGTACTTGCCTGAACTGTTCCCGAGGAAGTCGAGCATCCCGTTCATGGCGCGCTCTGTCTCAAAGTCGACGAGGAGCATGACGACGGCGAGGGGGTCGTCGGTATCGCCCACTAAGCCTCGGTCCCTAAACTCGGTCAGGGGCGGCTGGTAGAGTTTGACCGCAAGCTCGTCCAAAAGCTGCTCGGGAGTCACCGCGCGGCTCGGCAGCCGTTTAGAGGTCGAGTTCGACAAGGGTAAACGGAACCTTTGCAAGCGTGTCGAAGTCGGTAGGGTCGAACCCTGTTACGCGCCGCGCCAGGTTGAAAACGTTCCTCAAGATACTTCAAATCCCTTCGACGTCAGGCAAAAGTCTGCAAATGTCTGTAGCCATTCGTAGGTGACCCCGTAATTTTTATGCATCGTTTCGGGCGCGCGGTAGAACGTGGCGTCGTCCGTGCCGGTCGTGCCGAAGTCGGTATTCAAACGTTCAAGCTCGAGCCGGGGTAGCACATCACGCTCGAGCCGCCGACCGACGCCTTTCGCTTCTTCCTGGGTGACGGTCGTGGAGCCGTTGAAACTCATCCCCTCGAGCCGCTCGTCGTCGATAAGCTCGAAGCTTGCAATAAGTTCCAGGGTGGGTCGCCAATGCCAAGCGTTCACCTTTAGGTGGTGACGTTCGTCGGTAAGGTCAGTTAGGTGAAAGCTCACTTTGTCACTCTTCCGGCAACCTAAAGTCCGGCGTTTCGCTGCCCGCTTCTTCCCGCTTTCCCCTAAACGAGGTGACTTCTCTAAACTCGTCTTTGGTGTCTGCGTAAAGAACTCTCACCAACGGATTTCCGAGTTTTGCAGACCACTCGAGCCTCAAGCTGTTCAGCCCCGGCACCACATACGCGGCGACGTCCAGGTCGGTCGTGCCTGCAAAGTCCCCGACTTTTTGGTCGTTGATAAAAATAGCGATGGTATCGCCCCCCGTCACCACGCTGAGCAAGGTTTGTTTGTCGACCGAGCCGTAACTGGGTTTTGGGTCCGCGCTGTCGGGCGTTGTGGACGACAGGTCGGGCAGGGTAAAACTCAGGGTCTTTGACGTTGCTTCTCCCTCAGCGCCCAGAGCCGCATCAAAGGACAGCAGCTCACGGAACAAGTTAAGCTCTTCGGCGTAGTCGACGCTCAGCACGGCGCGCCCGACCGCGTCGCCCTCGAGCCTCAACTCGTTCTCGCCGGGCTTGACCAATCGGCTCAGGTCATAATCGAAACCGCCGGTAAACTCGCCGACAAATTGGTCGTTTATGTAAACGGCGAGCGGCTCCCCATTAATCTGCAAAATGTTGAGTAGAGTTTGCTCATCTCTGGAGCCGGGGCGCGGCATCTTTTCAGGCTCGAACATCCTAAAGCGTATTGTCTTGCTGTTTGCTCTTTTTAACTCCGCGCTTTTGACGTCGATTTGTGCTATTTCGGCAAAAGCCCCCGCCTCGGCGGCGTGGGACAAGTGCGCCTCGTAGAGCCTGCCCACGGGCGCGTCCCAGGACAGTTCAAAGGTGTTTTCGCCAGGGGTCAAGAGGTCGCTCACGTCCTGACGAACGTTGTCCTCGAAAGGTCCCAGTTTCTCACCGTTTAGGGTCACGTAGACCTCACCCCCTCTGGGGGCCATGTTGACGATAAGCAGCGTCTGTCCGTTGAAAGCAGCGTCGCCGGTCTGGGCGAGTGCCAGACCCACAAGGGCGAGCAAGAGGCAGAAAACGTGCTTGGGCATGGCGCGAGTTTAGCAAAAAAGTCGACAGCGAAGCTGACGCTCGGCTCTCAGGTGTCTACCTCAGCCGCGAGCCAGTTGAGATACGGCTGTTTGTCCCGTTCTCGCTTGGCTCGAGCGGCTTCGCCCTCTCCCAAGTCGGGGTGTTGCATTTGCTCAGGATACTCGGCCCAGGCGAGAACGTCGCGGTAGTCCTCCTGAGCGGCGGCTAAATAGTGGCGCAGTTGCTCGAGGCTGCCGCCACTCAGTTTGAGCAGCCCGAGTCGGACGCGCTCGGGTTCACGCTGCCACGTCTCGTTGCCGTAGGCCTCGAGCAGAGCAAAAACCTGTGGCAACACCTCAACCGAAAAAAGCTGTTTTGCCTTTTTCTCGACGAGTGCCGTTAGTGCCCTAGTCCCACTCATTAAAAAGCACATCTCCAACTTTGTCGGGCGACCAGTGTCTGACGGTGCTGCGTTCTGTTTCGTCCAGCAAAGCCAGCACGTCGGCCTCAGCCGTCTTTATCAGGGTTTGGTTCAAGTAAGCTGCTGGCAGAGGGTGAAAGAACGCTTGGGCAAACGGCTCCGCCAACAGCGGCAGATCGAGAAACCGTTTGCTGAAGGGCGTCAACTCCCGAACAAACGCGAGCAAGGGCGTGTGGGCGTGGCGCAGCGCCCATACGCCTCCTTCGGGGCCAGCCAGGAGGGCGGCGTGATACGTGTCGTAGGTCAAGGTCTTGGCAGAGGTTTTACTCTCGCCGCGCCGCCAGACCTCTTTGACCTCGAGGTCGCGTTCTCGGGCAGCTCCGTAGCAGGCAGCTTTGGAGACGCCGACCTCGACCCGCGTGTCGCCGTTCGTGACGCCCCTGGGCAGCCGAAAGAAGTCAATCATGATCGAGGCGACGGGCGAGCTTCGCTAAACGCGTTTGGTAGGGCTCGGCAAGTTCGACTTCGGTCTCCGTCACCATGTAAAGGAGGTGATGGAGCGCCGCACCGGGCTCGTTATGCTGCACGTAGTCCGTCACGGTCGCTAAACCATCCTGCAAACCGGCCTGCGCCAAGGCGGTGCCGGGTTCGGGCTGCCCGCCAACTCGCCCAAACTCAAAGTTGACAAGCCCCTGAACATGGGCGGCCAAGCTGAGAAGTTCGTGCTCCACGTCGCTGGAATTCATCTTGATATTTCCACCCTCTGAGGTAGTCTTCAAAACTTATATCTTCATGTGCGTCGCCGCCAATCTCTCGGTAAGCGAACTCTTCGTCCGTCATCTGCTGCTCTGAGCGCACGTTGATGGTGTGACCCGTGTGCTCGGCCAGAAACTTTCAGAGCACTTTGTTCAGCCTTTCACGCCGCCACTGAGGCGTTGGCTCGTTGCCAGCGTGAAAGGCGTAGGGTCGACCCTTTTCACGCAGAGCTTTGCCCAGCCAAAGTAGTTGGCGGCAGTCGTGGCAAGTCAAGTAAGCGTAGATGCTCATGGGGCTGTGGGGTTCTCAGTGCCTGGAGAACTGGTAAGACGATAGCAACAAGTTGCCCCGGTGCTCGGCAAGGTAGGCAGTGACGCCGTTGCTGTACGCTTTTGAAATGGGATGAGTCGTACTCCCGTTAGGGAGGCCCTGAGGCGGCTTGAGGTCGAACAGCTTATTGAAAACGTTCCCCGGAGAGGTCTGATAATGCCTGAAGTGACCCTCGAGGATCTTACAGAACTATTTTCGATACGCGAATACTTGGAGGGGTTGAGTGCGCGTCAGGCGAGTCGACAAATGTCCGAACCCGAACTGATGATGCTCGAGCACACCGTCGAGCAAACCGAACAAGCTATGAAAAGCGGTAACACAGCCGAATTAGCCGCTGCCAGCACCGCGTTTCACCAGCGCATTCGGTTGGGTGCTCGCAATACACGCCTACCCAAGCTTCCCTCTTTTCTTTACGACGCACACCGCTCGACCGGGTTGCACGAACTTGACCCAATCCGGCAAAAACAAGCCGTCGAGGAGCACCGTGCTATTTTCGAGGCAATACAAGTGGGCGACGAAGACCTGTGCCGAGCGGCAGATGCGCAGGCACATTCAAGCGGCACTTCAAAATCAAGTAAAAGTGCGTTTCGTCTAACGAGTGACCTTGTGTTTGTGAACGGTAGAATTTTTCTCCTGGTCACAGCTCGAAGAACTCTGTGCTAGCTGTAAGGGGTGACAAAATACTTGCCGTGTGCAGTGAGAGCGAACTCCGACCCTACTCGCCCAAAAACCTGAGGTTGTAGACCTCAAGGGTGGTTTCCTTATGCCTGGGCTCCACGACAACCAGGTGCATTTGACGCGTCACGTTTTCAAGCTTGGTCAGCTCAAGTTAGATGACGCGCAGACGCGGGACGAAGCTCTATCGCTCATTGCAAATGAGGTTTGCAACCTGCCTATTGGTGAGTGGCTGCTGGGTGCCGGATTTGCGACCGCTCGTTTATGAAAAGAAAAATATCGTCACGACCTCGACAAGGTTGCGCCCCACCACCCTGTCGCCTTTGAGTCGCAGGATCACCATAGTGCCTGGGTCAACACGCTCGCTCTACGCGCGCTAGATATTTCAAACAACACGCCAGAGCCTGAACACGGGGTTATCCTCCGCGAGGCGGATGGGCATCCCAGCGGCCTGCTGCTCGAACGTGCCAGGTATATGGTGCGCGACGGGCTCGGCGCACCTAGGGTTGAAAAAATAGTTGAGGCACTCGACCGCGCTGCACTCGATCTTGCGCGTCACGGTATTACGACTGCCCACCACATGGTTGCTGAACCTAACCACTACTGGCGACAACTCGGGCTGCGAGCTGTTTACTGAGGTAACCGCTGATGCGGGGGGACAGGTCATGAACATCACTCAGCAACCTTCCATAAAGCCGCACCGCACAGATTTGCACCGCGATGAACAGCCGGGCGTTTTGGCGATATCTACTTGCTTCAACCTTATCCGCTTCGGACAGTGTCCAGTCGCGCGCCATCTCCTCATCGGAGAAATCGCCGCGCACTTTTATCTTTTGGTAGCGGGGTCGCTTCAAGAATGTTTCTTGTGCCATATCTGCCTCCTACGAGCGGGTAAAGAAAACCTTCGTTTTCTTGCCTTCCATTTACTTCAGCTCGAATCATCCCAAAACAGGCTTGAGAAGGGTAAGATAGCCAGTTAAAAAATCTACGTTAAAGAATAGTGGTTTGCGGATGAGTTTCTTTACAGCACAAAGGAGAGTGAGATGCTGATCGGCTACGCGCGCGTCTCAATGCAAGACCAGAACCCAGACCTGCAGGAAGACGCGCTTTATAAGGCAGGGTGCAAAGAGGTTTATGTCGACAAAGTTACCGGCACCGCCGCGAGGCGGCCCGAACTAACGAAGGTAAAGGCCAGGCTGCGTGAAGGCGACACCCTCGTGGTCTGGCGGCTCGACCGCTCGGGTCGGTCGCTCAAAGACTTGATCAAGTGGGCAGCTTATTTAGAGAAAGAGGGGGTTGGCTTTAGGAGCTTGCAAGAATCCATCGACACCTCAACTCCTACCGGCACACTCGTGTTTCACATGTTCGCCGCCTTAGCCGAGTTCGAGCGCAACCTCATCATTGAACGCACGCAAGCCGGGCTGGCCGCGGCTAGAGCCAGGGGGCGTAGAGGTGGTAGGCGCAAAGCGCTTGATAAGAAGCAGCGGGCTAGGGCGGTCGAGCTGTACGAAAGCAAGGAGGTCTCAGTAAAGGAAATCTGTGAGCTGTTCTCGAGCTCCAAACCGACGCTGTACGGATACGTAAAAGAGGCTGGGGATTAGTTGAGAGTCGCGTTTTACCCTGATTTAAGCTCTTCAGCTAAGCTGTCCCGGAAGCCTTTCCTGACCTTCTTGAGTAGATTAAGCAGTTGACGTTCCTCTTTGCTGCTCAGTCCTGTGTCCACCTGGTCGAAGTAGGCGTAGAGCCTCTTCGGAACTTCATCCTTGACGTTTGCACCGAGTTCGGTAGGGCGAATCAGAAATGCCCGCGCATCCTCAGGGCTTTGCTCACGCTCTAGCCAACCTTTTGCTTCTAACCGGCGAATCATACGCGAGACGTTGTGTTTATCTTTTATCAGTAAACGCGTAATATCTTGTTGCGTTAAAACTTTTTCATTTCCCCAGACAATGCTCATGATCTGCCACTGCTCGGGCGTGAGACCGTAGTCCGCTAAAGCTCGAATGAGACCGTGACGGTAGAACGTGGCGACCCTATCCAGGTTGAACCCTAGGGCGTCATTCAGCGCTTCAGGAATTTTTTCTCTAGGCGTCATGAGGAAAACCTTGTCTGAAGCTCGGTCCTGACATGGACGTGATTATAGGTCACCCGAGACTTGAGTAACTCGGGGAGAGGTACTTAAAGAAGCTAGCCTTGAAAGCCGATGCATTCCGAGTTTTGTATTAGCGTGTCTTAGGCTCGTTCGCAAGGGATATAGCGGCGCAGAAAGCCGCTAAGAGGCTGAGGGACACACGGAACCAGTGGATATTACTCCACGTTACCAAGTTCTCCTGCAACTGGTCGGCAGGCGGAGCTTGCCCAGCGAAGGTTGCATTCATGGGTAAAAAGTACACAACCGTTAATCCGAGCATCAACAAGAAGCTGGCTGCTGCAATTACGTTGAGTTGACGCTGTTTCGGCATGCGCCAGGTGATAACGAGGCCTTCCAAAGACGCAGGTTAAGGTGGGCAAAAGAATAGCTCCAAGCGTCTTGGGAATCAAAACGTTGAAGGGTCCGAACGCTGTGAAGAAGGCCTGAGGTGTCAGGTTTGTCCAATAGGGTACAAGCGTCAGCGCGACCATCAGCACGCAGCCCGCGAACATCGCTAGTCCGCAAACAGCAATTGCCTGAACGCTGACTCTCAGCGCCTGGGCAATTTCTCTTAAGGATAGTGTCTTCACTGCGCCTCAACCGCCGAAATCCTAGCTCTACTGCGCCCTGAAAGCTTCATACCGTTATGGATGTTCAGACCCATAAGGCTGAGGTTGCTAGCTCCAGCTAAAAGCTCAATAACCTGGACAACGTAGAACTGTGGCCCAAAGTTGTCAGAAAGCGCTAAGTGACGTAGCCGCAGGGCTGTAGGCAGCAGTATGAACAGACCGGTGAGCGTTACAATAAGGCTGCGTCGCCATTCCCGCTTTAGCATTCGTCCGCTGCGCTTTAGAGCCATCCTTTTACCGGATAATCCTGAAGCTGCGATAGTAGGAATTAGTAGGACTAAGCCTGGCAGAACGATGAGTCGTTTAACTCTCGTTATAGTCTCTAAATTTCCGGAAACCTCGGTGAGAAGCGTTGCCGTAAAAAAGATGGCGATGAGCAGCGTGGCCAGTAAGCTGCTACCTCTATGTATCCACTTGAGCGTTGGCATAATTTCTTACCTCATTCTATAAAGTTGTCATGACAATTTTATAGGGGAACTATATACCTGTGTGACCTAGCTTTGGGAACGAAAGCGGAAATTCGTCCTTGTTAAGTTTTTAACAAATAGCGCACTTTGCAAGCTCTAAGCATACATTACGCACGAATACGCCCTTACCACTTGCAATACGCCGTAAGGCGTGCTTATAATGGCTGCGTGGCAAAAGCGAACCCCCTACCAAAATCCGTTGGTAAGGGGGCGCTTGAAAGTCTCTAGCCGATTGGGTACTTGTGATGTGAGAGTCCCGGGTACCCATCGGGATAAAAGTTGATTCAGAGCCCATTTTACAATTTGTGGTGTCTTTGTGTCAACACGACGAAAGGACGCCTCATGTTTAGAGGCAAAGTCGTTGTCAGGAATCTACCGCTAGACCTTGAGGGTCAAATAGAGGTAGAAGCCGAGACCAAGGAGCGCCTTGAGGACGCGACGGAAGCAGCTTTAAATGCTTTTGTGCGTATGAAGGCAAGGTACATTTCTCGAGGTACACATCGGGAACCCGAAACGCCCGAAACACCTCTTGAGGATGTAAGGAGACTAACCCCCCCGCAGACACCACCAACTGCGGGGGGGGTGACCCCCCCGCAGGATGTTAAGGCTGGCGAACCTACCCGGTCTTTATCCTACGAAGGAGCGAAGACGATAGCCGATTTTGTTTACATAGCCTTAAAAGACCTTGGGGGTTTGTATGGCACAAATAAAGGGTACTCTAACAAGGAAATTCTCAACCACTTAGTCCTTACTGGCGGTGGCGAGGTAGTGCAAGGAACCAAGCGCCCTATCGGAGCGGTAGGTCAGGCAGTCCGAAACGATGACAGATTTGTTAGAGAAGAGGGTGACACTATGCTAACCGAGTGGATAGTTCAGCCTGAAACCTCTTCGGAACTCGTACATGTATCAGAGTCGTCAGGCTTTGAGTTTTGAGATGGTTTTTTGCGCCCGCTTTCTAACTTAGGCTCGTCAGGCCGCACGCGAAGGAATCGCTCTAGCGCCTCTTCAAAACTTAGGTCAAGCCCGAAGCTATCATCCTCTTCGGGCTTTTCCCTTTTGGGTGGTTTATGCTTCTTGCTCATCAATCAGTGCCTTATAGGTGAGTCTACCTTCTACCTGATGTAACAGATGGTTAAAGGCTACCCCATTCTTTTCTTCACGGAGGTTATACCGGAATGAGAACTCGTCTAAGTACCGCTCTAAGTGCTTCACGCTTACGAAGTGGTAGATACCGATTATACCCCGCTTGAGAAGCGCCCAAAAGCCTTCTATGCTGTTGGTATGTACGTCGCCGCGCACGTACTCGCCATTGGCGTGTGAGATGCTTTCGTGCTGGTACAGGTAAGCCAAGTTCAGGTAAGAACGAAACTCGTCAGTCAAGACTCTCGAGCCTATAGCTACATGGTCAAGGATGTGTTTCTCTATCTCTTTGGCTTTCAAGCTGTTGAGATTTACGACGCGCACGTTCCCCTTACGCTCTAACATTCCGAGTACAGGTGTCTTGGTTTTGGTGTTGCGCCCTTGCGTGCCGGGGGTGCGCTTGCTGGCGTGCTTGTTCTTCTCTTTGCCGCCTATGTACGTTTCGTCAACTTCCACAGTGTCTTTCAAAGGCGCTGCAAACGACTTAGTTTTAGCAGCGTAGCGAAGGCGGTGAAGCATGAACCATCCGGTCTTTTGGGTTACGCCTATGTCCTTAGCCAGTTGCACGCTCGAGATACCTTTGGAGTGCTGTGTGATGAGGTAAATCGCCGCAAACCACTTGCGAAGGCTTATCTTGGAATCTTCAAAGATAGTGCCGACACGAATAGAGAACCGCTTTTTACAAGCGGCACACTTGAAGGTTTTGCCGTTTGAGAAGTGATAAATCTTGTCGTGATTGCAGTAGGGGCAGAACTCACCTTCACGCCAGCGGATTGACTTCATGTGGTCAATACACGCCTGTTCGGTAGGGAACGTTTCAAAGAGTTCGTAAAGGCTTTTGAACTGCTTAATCATGCTCTGAGTATAGCAGTTCTATATGATATTGTCAACCGTTTTCAAGTAAGGATTAGTTACGTTGGGAACGTGCTTTCTCTATGAGTAAGCGTATAAATTCCGAGCGATTTACCTCTTCTTTTTCGCACTCTTTATCAAGCCAGTCGGCTTGTTCTTCACTAAGCCTGATAGCTACTCTCGTATCGCCTACTTTGGGCCTACCTGCACCTTCGCGAGCGCCGCCGTGTGAGCTTCTATTATTCATAGCTAAAGCGTAGGTGATAAACCTACGCTTGTCAACCGTTTTCAAGTTGCTTACGATTCTAAAGCCGGGTCACATAGGTATATAGTTCCCTTTCCAAAAACTGATCATTGCGCTTTTGCCAGCACTGAGTTGCTGCGAAACCGTAACTTTCTGTAAAGATGCGCCCGCTGGTCCATTCTGAGTGATAATGTCCGAGGTGCGCCCCTTTCTATCAACCTCCGCTGGCGGCTCAAGGCCAAGCGCGTGAAAGTAGGTCTCGGTCACTACCGCGCTGCCTTGGTGGGTTACGTCCGCCCACTGTGGCGGCAGGCCGTAGCCTTACTCGCTCTGCTGCTCGCCGGGGTGGGCTTGCAACTGCTGAGTCCATACCTTCTGTCGCAGTTCATCGACGCTGCGACCGGCGGGGGAGCCCTCGCCCTGCTTGTCAGGTTGGCGATTTTGTACCTGGCTGTCACCGTTGGCGTACAACTGTTGTCGGTAGTCGAAGCGTACGTGGCCGAGAACTTAGGTCTCGTCGCGACGAACGAACTCCGGGCCGACCTGGCCGCACACGTTTTAAGCCTTGACATGACCTTCCACAACGGTCAAACCCCTGGAGCCCTCATCGAACGCGTCGACGGCGATGTCGGGCAGCTCAAGAACTTCTTTTCACGTTTCGCTGTCGACCTGCTCGGCAACGGCTTGTTGATGCTCGGCGTGCTTCTGGCTCTCACCCGCATTGACTGGCGCGTCGGCGCAGTGCTGACGGCGTTCACAGTGTTGACGTTTCTCGTCATCTACGGCTTGAAAGACGTAGCCGTGCCTTACTTTCGCGCCTCGCGACAGGCGTACGCCGAGCTGTTCGGCTTTTTGGAAGAGCGTCTGGCCGGCACCGAAGACGTGCGCTCGAGCGGCGCGACCGCCTACGTGATGCGCCGCTTTTTCGAGCGGGCGCGGCACGTCTTGCGCGCTCAGTTGCGCGCGGGCTTGGTCGGCGTGAGCACTTTCAGCCTTTCGGCGGTGCTGTTTTCGCTGGGCTCGATTATCGCCCTGGGTGCCGGGGCGCTGCTGTTCCAGCGGGGGGTGGTCAGCATCGGGACGGTGTTTTTGATTTTCCGCTACACCCAACTTTTAACAGGCCCCATCGAAATTGTCGGGCGACAGGTCCAGGACTTGCAGCAGGCGGGCGCGTCCATCCTCAGGATTGCCGACCTGTTGGGGACTGAGACCCAACTTGCGGCGGCCGGTACGGGTGAGTTGCCGCAAGGCGCGGTTGCGGTGGCCTTTCAGAACGTTTCTTTTCGGTATTCCGCGGGCGACCAAGAAGCGGATTGGGTACTCTACGACTTGTCCTTCGCACTGAGGCCGGGGACGAAGTTGAGTTTGCTAGGCCGTACGGGCAGTGGCAAGACGACGCTGACCCGGCTGCTACTGCGCCTTTACGACCCGACCGAGGGGACAGTCAGTCTCGGCGGCGTGCCGCTGCCCGGCCTGTGTGCCGAAACCGTCAACAAAAAAGTGGGCATGGTGACGCAAGAAATCCAGCTCTTTCACGCCACGGTCCGTGAAAACCTGTCTCTGTTTGACCCTGCCATCGACGACGCGCGGATGCTTGAAGTGTTGCACGAAGTAGGCCTTGAACCCTGGTACCGTTCGTTGCCGGCCGGGCTCGACAGCCGCCTCGCACCCGGCGGCGGCGACCTGTCGGCGGGACAAGCCCAGCTGCTGGCTTTTGTGCGGGTGTTTTTGAAAGACCCCGGCCTGGTCATTCTCGACGAGGCGTCCTCCCGGCTCGACCCCGCCACGGAACGGCAGCTGGGGCGCGCCGTCGACCGGCTTTTGGAGGGCAGGACCGCCATCGTCATTGCCCACCGCCTCGCCACCCTTCAGCGGGTCGACGACATCATGATTCTCGAGCAGGGGAGATGCGTTGAAGTCGGCAAGCGGTCCGTCCTGGCGGCGGACCCCGACTCGCGCTTTGCCGGTTTGCTGAAAACCGGGCTGGAAGAGGCGCTGGCGTGAGCAGAAGGCCCGGTAGCAATCCTAGAGGCGTGGCGGGACTGCCCACCTGGCGCGTCGTTGTGAGGCTGGCGCGCTATCGGCCCTGGCTCTACTTAACGAGCGGACTTCTTGCCGGCGTCATGTTTTATCTGTTCCCTTTGCTGCCCGGTCTGGTCGTCAAGCGGGTGTTCGACGGGCTTACGGGCGAGGCGAACGCCTCGGTAGGCTTGTGGACGCTGCTGGCGCTCTTGGCCGGGATTGCCGTCGCCAGACAGGCCACCATCATCGGCGCGGTCGCGGCGGAGACGAGCCTGCGGCTGGTCATCTCGACGCTGCTGCGTAAAAACTTGCTGGCGCGTATTCTTAAAAACCCCGGTGCCCGCGCCGTGCCCACCTCGCCGGGCGAGGCCGTCAGCCGGTTCCGCGACGACGTGGCGGCCCTGCCGAATTTTTTGAGCTGGACCCTCGACCCGGTCGGCCAACTTCTCGTCACCGTCGTCGGGCTGAGCGTGCTGGCGAACATCAACGCCCGCCTGACGCTGGCTGTTTTTATTCCGTTGGTGCTCACCCTTGTCGTCGTCAGGCTGGCCGGCACCCGCATCGAGCGCTACCGCAAGACCAACCAGGAGGCTATAGGCGCGGTCACCAACCTACTCGGCGAGATGTTCGGCGCGGTCCAAGCCGTCAAAATAGCGGGTACCGGCGCGCACCTCATCAACCACTTTCGACACGTCAACGAGGCGCGCCGCCGCGCGACGTTGCAGGACCTGCTCCTCAGTAGGCTCCTGGAGTCCTTTTCTACCAACAGCGCTAACATTGCGATAGGGGTGTTGCTACTCTTTGCCGCACGCCTCATGCAAAGTCCGCCCGGCGTAACCGCACGTTTCACGGTGGGGGACTTTTCGCTGTTCGTTTCCTACCTCGGCTGGTTGGCGACCGTCACCAACATGTTCGGCAACTTCTTGACCCTGTACCGCCAGACGGGTGTCTCGCTGACGCGGCTGCTCGAGTTGCTGCCGAGGGTGGCTCCGGACACCCTCGTTGAGCACGGCCCGGTTTACTTGTGGGGCGACCTGCCGAGCGCCGCGCCGCCCAGCCACAGGTTTGAGGAACATGACAAGCTCGAGAGGCTCAGTGTGAGGGGTCTCAGCTACTTTTATCCGGGAACGGAACACGGCGTTCAAAACATCGACCTGGAACTTGCGCGAGGCACGCTGACGGTTATTACCGGGCGGGTCGGTGCGGGAAAAACGACCCTCCTGAAGGTACTTTTAGGCTTGCTGCCTAAGGACGCTGGGGACGTCCACTGGAACGGCGTTTCGGTCGACATCCCCGCCGACTTCTTCGTGCCGCCCCGCAGCGCCTACACCGCGCAGGTTCCGCGACTTTTTAGCGAAAAGCTCCGCGACAACATCCTTATGGGCTTGCCCGACGGCGCTTTGCCCGCGGCTCTTCACACGGCCGTGATGGAGCAGGACATCGCAGCGCTTGAGCAGGGATTGGATACCCCGATAGGGCCGCGCGGGACGAAACTCTCCGGCGGCCAAGTGCAGCGCGCCGCGGCGGCCCGAATGTTCGTTCGCGATTCCGAACTGCTCGTGTTCGACGACCTCTCGAGCGCGCTCGATGTCATCACCGAGCGCGCTCTTTGGGAACGCGTGCTGACGCGGGAGCGGACCTGTCTGGCGGTCTCCCACCGCAGGTCGGTGTTGCGCCAAGCCGACCGCGTCATCGTGCTTAAGGATGGGCGGGTCGAGGCCTCGGGTAACTTGGACGAACTGCTGGATCGTAGTGAGGAGATGCGGCGGCTCTGGGCAGGAGAATTGGAAGTGGACGCACAGACGTAGGTACTATCGCTATTCAATTGTTCTGCGACGGCAACCGTCATAGTAAGGCAAAAAACGCCTTTACTCTTCGAACTCCAACAGGTCATCAGGCGTTACCTTTTGACCGGTCAGCTCACTTAGTCCACTGAGGATGTCCGCCAACACTTCAAGGTCAAGGCGCTTGAGGGTTTCACCCTGTCGCACCAAGCGATACACAGTGTTCTCACGACCGCGCTCGACCCGCTGAGCCAGCTTGTAAGTCGTGATCTTCCTTTTTTCTAGGTAGGCTGCAAGCTTCCACACGACGCGGGCCATAGCGGATGCTAGCACCGGTTCTGGCAGATATAACACTGACGGAAGTAGTAACGTTAGAAGTGATAGTATAAGTTTCGGAGCGCAGTAACTCGGTATAACACAGCTGAGAAAAGAGGCTCGAGATGGCTGAACATCAAGGCGACGCGCCGGAGGACACGTCGGGGGTAGGGGAGACCCCCAAAACCCCAATACCCATGACCGACACCGAGTTCGCCGTCGCCGTCGATGCCAAGCTGTGGGTCAGCCCGTCAGGCAACATGCGCAACAACACCGAGAACTACAGAGCGGTAGACGACGCGCTCGAAGACCGCGACGACGCTCTCAAACTCTTGCAAGACTTGCTCGAGCGCCTCATCCGCCTGCAAAGCTGGCGTACCTTTCCGCAACTCGCAGCGCCCATACTCGAGGCCCTGCTCTTCGTCCAGGACATAGTCGGCCAGATAGCCGTTTTGGGACCCGACGACACGAAGTCTTCCCGGTAGGGGAGACTTCAAAGAAAGAAGCCGAACGGCTTGGTCCGGCTTAAAGCGTGAGCAGGGAAGTCGTAGGGGACGGTCGCTCAGTAAGAGAAGTGTAGCTCTACAAGTGTCATAAGAAACTGACGGCGGTAGTCGCCTAGGGTGCAAGTCTGTTAGCCTACCCTCATGTTCACCATCACCGTCGGCAGCCTGGTCGTGGTCAAGCGGAGCACCGCTATCTGCGACGAGGGTGAGGTGGGAGTATGCTATGAGCTGTACGGCACACCCGAGCAACCCGGTTACAGCTTTATTTTTGAGAGCGGTGGCTACGACGGCTTCAGTCCTGAAGAGGTCGACACTATCCTGGACGTGACCGGTGTGGTGTTGCCGTCGGTAGCCTCGTATGCGTTCGAGAACGTGGGGCGGCTCAAGCGGGACTTTCGGCAGGGAAGGTTCAAAGAAGCGTTCGGGGCTCGAGCCCAGGCATAAAGATGGTCTGCAGCCTGTAATGCCTTTTATAGAGTCGTCCCACCGCAAGCTCATGGCTCACTGAGGTAGTGCTTGACAGCGAAATAACAGAACTGACCAGGCGGGACTGCGAATCAGTTTATCAAAGCGCCTTCCCAAGTTTCACGAAACCCCTTTAAGCCATCTGTTGACCTTTCACAAAACCTTGTAAGATGCACGGATGCTGACCGAGACCTACAAGCGCGCCTTTGACCGCCTTGTCGCTACCAGAGACGAGCTGAGCGCCGACTTCTAGCACTTATTGAGAAAATTCGTGAGGCGATGCTGCCCTCATACGCGAGCGTACACCTCCGGCTGCGCCCGAGCACTTTAGTGTTCTTTCGCAGCGAGCCAATCCAGAAGAAGCGCAGCCGTCCAGGCGAAGGTGTGGCCGCCTAAGCCCTCGCCCGTGGCTGGATTAAAGTACTCAAACAGTCCTGAGCGGTCCACAAGGGCGAAGCTGTCCTCCTTAAGCCGCTCGGCCTGTGTGTCAAAGCCGTAGTCGAGTAGTCCCTGATAAACGAGCCAGTTTACGTTGATCCAGACCGGGCCGCGCCAGTAGCGCTTCGGCTCGAAGACCGGGTCGGCGGGGTCGAAGCTCGGCAACAGGTAGGAGACCTGGTTCGTCCAAGCCTCGAGAACGGCCGTGAGTTTGCGCGCCTGCTCGTCCGTAACAACGCCGGCGTAGAGTGGCATGAATCCTTCGAAGGTGCGGAGTTTGATAGATTCACCGCCGACGAGGTCGCGTGAGTAGAAAAAGGCACCGTCCGGGTTCCACAGGTCCTGCAGCGCCGTTTTGCCCCGCTCGAGCCACCTTTCCAGTTCGTTCGTCTCGAACCCGAGCCGCTGCGCCAAAGCGAGCAAATCGCGGTTCGACCGGTGCAAAATCGCGTTGAAGGCGACGCTGGCTACTTTGAAGGGGGACACTCGGTATAGGGTCGCCGGGTCGTAGTCGTGTTCGCGGAACAGTTTAACGAGGCCCATGTAGCGCTCGTACTCCTCGGTTTTGGGCCGCTGCTCGCTCGAAACGTGGCTGGTGTCGCGCCGCTCGGCTGGCAAGGCCACCCGGGGGACGCGCTGCAAAGCCCTGTCCCACAAGGGACTGTTGTCCATGCCGCTCTCCCAGGGGTGGAGGATGGCGACCAAACCCGTTTCTTCGGAGTCGCGGGCGTGATAGAACCACCGGTGAAAAGCGAGGAGCTTTGGATAAAGACTGCGCGCTTTGGCCTCGGCGAGGGCGCTGTCCCCAGCACCCTCGAGCAGTCGCCGCACGACGGTCGCGAGCACCGGGGGTTGGGTGATGCCGCTGCTCGGCACCGGGCCGGTCGCGCCCCAGGCGTCGGGGCCGGGATAATAGCCGGGGTCGGCGCGGTGAAAGACGATGTGAGGCACCATGCCGTCCGGCCACTGGGCTGTAAGAAGCGTCTCGAGTTCTACCCAAGCCCGCGCCTCGTCGAACGTCGCCCAACCGAGCGCGATAAAACCAGCGTCCCAGAGCCACTGATACGGATACAAGCGCGGCGAAGGGACCGTGTAGCTCCCACGGTCGTCGGTGCGAAGCGTGTCGCGGCAGGCTTCAAGCAGCGTCATCTAGCCCTTCACTCCCCCGGCGGTAAGACCGCCGACCAAGTATTTTTCAAACCAGAAAAAGAGCACCATAATTGGCACCGTGACGATGACCGCCCCGGCCATGAGGTACTGACGCGGCACTTCTTGCGAATTGAGCCCCACCATGCCGCGCGACAAGGTAAAGATGGCGGGCGTGTCGAGAAACATAAAGGCGAACAAAAACTCGTTCCAGGCGATCATAAAGACGTACAGTCCGACTGAGGCCAGTGCGGGCAAACTCAGCGGCAAGGTGATACGCCAAATCACGCCGAGGCGCGTCGCGCCGTCGATGAGCCCGGCCTCTTCCAAGTCTTTAGGCAGTGTTTGAAAGTAGCTGCGCAGCATGTAGAGCGCGACCGGCAAGGTCGTGGCGGGGTAAACGATGAGAAGTCCCGGCAGTGTGTCGCGTAAACCCAGTTGCGTGAAAATCGAGTAGAGCGGAATGACCAGCACGATGGCCGGGAACATGTAGATGAGGAGAATCGAGCGCGACAGTAGCTTGCGGCCGGGAAATTCAAGCCGGGTGACCGCGTAGGCGCCGAGCACCGATAAGACAAGTGTGACGACGACGGTCACGCTGGCGACAAAGGTGCTGTTGCCGATGAAGCGCCAAAAATTGAAGGTAATGAGCACCTCGCGGTAGCCGACAAACAGGTCCGAAAGACCCTGACTCAGGTCGATGCCGAGGTAGGTCGGGTTTTGCAGCAGTTCGGCCCTCGGCTTGAAGCTCGAGGCCACCATGAAGTAAAAAGGGAAGATGACGATGGTGAGGAAAAAGGTGAAGCCGACTGCGCGTAAGACGCGCAGCAGCAGCACCTCCAAATCGCTCCGACCGACTTCGCCGAGCTTTAGACCGCGCAAGCCGTAGCGCGTCAGTTGAGCGCTGGCGACAAAGGTGAGGAGTGAGCCCAGCACACCCCAAAAGGGCTCAATTTCAGTCACGCCGAGCGGTCGCCCGGCAAAGATGAAGAGCCACAGCGCGCCGACGAGCACGCCCAAACCCAGCGCCGGCAAAGGTCGTGTGTCGCGCTCGCCGCGCACCGTTCCAACGGCGACGCCCAGAGCTGCACCTGTGAGGAGTCCCCAGCCGAGCGGCAGCGCCGTGTCGAGTCCCCCCAACACGGTCGCCGATACCGTCCACAGGGTGAGCGCCAGCGTCACGGCGAGAGCGCCCACTATTGCGGCGACGAGCACACCGGGGAGCGAGCGGTTTCGGTTCGTACCAACCTGTAGGGCAGCCATTACTCCTCCGGAGCGTAGCGAAAATAGAGCACCATAAAGAGAGCCAGAATCAGAAACAGCACGACCGCCACCGCCGCCCCGGCCCCGATGTCGGCCAGGGCGAAGGCTTGGTCGTAGACTTGGACGGTCAGCGTCTTGGTGCCGGCGGCACCGCCGGTGAGAAGGAAAATATCGTCGAACTTGTTGAAGGTCCAGATAAAGCGCAGCAAAAACAGCGTAGCGAGGATGCCGACGAGTTGCGGCAGGGTGATGTACCAAAACTGTTGCAGCGGGCTGGCCCCGTCGACGTCGGCGGCCTCGTACATGTCGCGCGGAATAGCCTGAAAGCGGGCCAGGATGAACAGGAACGCGAACGGAAAATACCGCCACGCTTCAAAGGCGATGACGGTAGAGAGCGCCAGTGGCAGCTCGAGCGTGGCCCCGAACAAGTTGACACCCACCGACCGCTGCCCCAAAAAGTTCACCGCCTCGCCCAACAGTCCAAAACGTGTGCCGAGCGCGTTGACCGCACCGCTCAGGGGGTCGAGTAAAAATGACCAGGTAAACGCCACGGCGATAACCGGCGCGACGTAGGGAAACAAAAAGAGCCCGCGCAACAGGCCTTGCCCGAAAAATTGCGCGTTCAAGAGTTGGGCGGCGAAAAGCCCCAGTAGAATCGAACCCAAAGTGCCGAAAATCGTGTACCACAGCGTAGTGCGCAGGGTCGGCCAGAACTCGGCCGAACGGAAGACGCGCGTAAAGTTGCGGAGCGTGAAAACGGTGTTAGTAAGGATATTAGGGGCGTTGCCGACAATCTCGGGGTCACTGGTGAGCGGGTCGGCCGCCGCGCTGAAAAATGGCTGATCGGCGAGGAAGTCCAGCTCGAGGTTTTCGCGGTAACCTCCCTCCCAGCGCCCGAGGTCGCAGCCTAAAGCTAGGCCGTCCTGCTGGCAGCGAGCGTCCGTCTCTACCAGGGTGAGCCCGGCGGGAAGCGTGTCGCGCAGCACGACCTCGTCGACGGCTATGTCTTGTGAGGAGTTGCGCATCTGGTAACGAACCCGCAGCGTGTCGCCCGACGCCGCGGGCGTTTCTAAGACGCGTTCGCGTACCACCGGGGCCGGCGGGCGCAAGTCCGCCAAGCCGACCGGCTTGAACGAGATCCAGAGGTTGGCGAGCACCGGGAACAGCACGATGGCGAAGACGATGACAAAGGTCGGTGCCAGCATGAAGTAGGCCAACCGTGCTTCACGACGAGCAAGCGTACCTCTCATAGGGCTCCTTTGCCCCGCTCCGCGTGTCGCGGAGCGGGGTCAGCGGTTAGCGGAGCGCTTCGACGCGCTGGACGAGCAAGTCGGCGGTGTCTTCGGCGCTGCGGTCGCCGTCCAGAAACGCACGCACGAGTTCGCTCATCACACGGGTGCCGTACAGGCGTGACAGCAGCGCGCCCTGGCCTTGACTGTAGGCCCAGCGGTTGCCCACGTCGAGACCGGCGACGATGCCGTCGATGACGTCTTGGCTGTAGATGTCGGCGAGCGGCGCTTTGCGGTCCACACCGACCTCAAGTTGAGCCCAGCCTTCGGTGAACTCGTTGGGCGCGTCGGCGGTGCCGCGGCGCACCGGGAACAGGCCTTCGGGAGCCATCGACAGCCAAGTGAGGTAGGCGTCGTTGAGGACGTAGTCGACAAAGCTTTGCGCGGCCTGGGTGTCGGCGTCGACGCTGATGCCGAAGTAAGAACCGCTCGCCCAGCCCGCGCCGTCCGGGTTGCTGGGACCGGCGAGGCGGGTTACAAAACCGGTGTTTTTAGCCAGTTCGTCGCTCGTGGGGTCGGCCCCGGCGGTGACCGGCACGTTGTCGCGCAAGCCGGCCAACTCGTCCAAGATGAAGGGCGACCACATGATCATCGCCGCTTGCCCGCCCAAGTAGAGTTCACGCGACTGCTCCCAGTAGAGGTTGCCCGGCGGCGACGCGTCGGCAAGCTTTTTGTAGAACTCCAGGGTTTCGATGACCTTGTCCCGGTCGAGCGAGATGGAACCGTCGTCGTTGACGAGTTGAACGCCGTCGGCGAGGAAGAACTCTTCCAACACTTGCATCATGTAGTCGTTGTCGACGTCGGTGGCGGCCACGAAGCCGTACATGTCGGGCGGGTTGCCAAGCGCGTCGACCGCGGCCTCGATAGCGGCGAAGGTGGTAGGTGCCTCGAGCCCGGCTTCTTCAAACAGGTCTTTGCGGTAAACGATTAGCTGGGTCCAACCGTCGGACGGCACCGCCGCGTAACCGCCTTCGACGCGGGCCAAGTTCAGCGGCCCCTCGGCAAAGGTGTCCTCGCCCAGGGTTTCGACGGTCTCGGTGGCGGCTTCGATGTCGAGGATGCCCGCGTCGACCCAGCCGATGGTCTGACTGATGGGGTGGTAAATCACGTCGGGCAAGTCACCCGCGGAAAAAGCGGCGGTGACGCGGGTGGCAAGTTCGCTTTCTTCCACCGGCACCACCTCGACCGAGGTACCCGTGGCGGCCTCGAAGTCGGCGGCGATTTGCTCCTGCACCGCCATACGTTCGGGCTGTGTCTGGGTCGTCCAGAAGACGAGTTGCGCGTGAGCGGCGGCAAAACAGAAAACGAGCAGACTTAACGACAGTTTGAACCAAAGTTTCATGTAGTTCCTCCTTAACCCAACGAGTTAAAACTTACGGCCTTGATGCACGGCTGAGGACCTTACTCAGCAATGGCGCTCTGCACCTCCTTTCTGGACTGTACCGACTGCCGGATTACGAACTCCGTCGGCACGACGGTTGCTTTGGGCGCGGCGCTACCCATACGGGCGAGCATTGCCAAGGCAGCCTCGCGACCCATGTCTCGGCCGTTTTGGCGCACCGTCGTTAGGGGCGGGTCGACGTAAGCGCACCAGGGCAGGTCGTCGAAGCCAACCACGGACAGGTCGGCAGGCAGCTTGACCCCGCGCAGTTTGCAGCCGTGGTACAGCCCGAGGGCGACGCGGTCGTTGCTGCACAAAACTGCGGTCACGTCGGGACGGCGCGTCAAGACCTCCGCCGCCTCAACCCCCGCCTGCTCGCTCGAGTCGCCGGGGATGACGAGCGGCGTGAGGCTGTGCGCGTCGCAAAAGGCGAGGTAACTGGTAAGCCGCTCCCTACCGTCGCGCCTCAGCCCGGCAATGTGGGCGACAGAGCGGTGGCCGAAGGCAAACAAGTGGTGCATAGCGTCCGTCACACCGCCCGCGTTGTCGAGGCTCACCGAGCTGAAGTTATCCACCGCGTCGTCGGCTTCGCGCTGCACGAGCACGACCGGCACGTGGTCACCGGCAAGGGCTTTAAGGGCGCGAGCGGCGAGTCTGCTGCCGATCAGGATGAGCGCGTCTACCTTGCGGCCCAAAAGCAGCTCGACCGAGGCTTGCTCCTGAACCGTGTCGCGGTCGCTCGTCACGATCATAAAGTTTTTGCCGTGCGCCTCCAACACGTCTTCGATGCCGCGCACCATCTGCGCGTAGAGCGGCCCGGCCACGTCGGGGATGAGCACGCCGACAATCCCGCTCGTACCGGTGACCAGCCCGCGGGCCAAGCTGTTCCGGCGGTAACCGAGGCGTTTAACAGCCGCTTCGACTTTGGTCCGTGTGCGCTCGGTCACCCTACCCGTTCCCTGAAGGTCGTTGAGAACTCGAGACACCGTCGCGGTAGATACCCCTGCCGTTTGCGCAACGTCCAGAATAGTTGGATGATGCTTCGACAAAAGCTTATCCTCTCGACGAGACCTTTCAGACTAGGGCCTGATGTAAGCGTTTACATTTTGTGTTGACTTAAGTATGGCTTACAAGTAGGTCTTGTGTCAAGAATCAACAGGCTTCCTGCGAAAGTGTCAACTGAGCAACCGTAAAGCTGACTCGCGTCGCAACCCATTGGACTTGATAAAAGAGGTCTAATAGCTAAGCGCCACTTTGAGGGCTTCTGCTGGGTGTTGGTCTACCAAACTGTAAGCATCTGCCGCCTGAGCGAACGGAACGCGGTGGGTGATGAACTTAGTCACGTCCAAACTGCCGCGCAGCAAGTCCGCGGCCACCGCGCGAAGACGGCCCCGGTCCCAGGCCGGGTAGTCCCGGTGCGGATTGCCCCAGCCGCGCATGCTCGAGACCATCGTGAGGCGGTTGTGATGCCACTCCTCGCCGAGCCGTAGCGCCGAGCCGCCCCCTTGGTAAAAACCTGCCGCCACGACCACCCCCGCCGGGCGCACGCTCCGCATCGCCTGGTGCAGCGCGGCGTAGTTTCCCGAAAACTCTATCGCCACGTCCGCGCCCCTCCCGTTGACGCTTTTCAGGTCGTCCGTCGTCTTGACTTTAAGGCCTACGTCCACGGCTGCCGGGTCGAGGGTGAGGTCGGCACCGAGCTGAACTGCCAACTCGCGGCGGACGGCCAGCGGGTCCACCGCGCCGACCCAAGCCGCGCCGGCAAGGCGGGCGAGCTGGACCGCCAACAAGCCTAGAGCCCCGAGGCCGAACACCAAAACCCGGTCACCGACTTTGACACGTGCGTCGTGTACGGCTTGCAGGGCGATGCCGGTCGTCTCGAGCAGGACGGCCTGCTCGGGTTCCAGGCCGTTTGGGAGGTGGCCCAGGACACCCTGCCCCACCCGCGCGTCCACTGCAAAGGTGTGCGTTTCACGATGGGGCAAGGGCAAGTGAACCAGGTCGCCGACCTGAAACTCACCCACCCCTACGCCCACCTCGCTGACGCGGCCGAGCCATTCGTAGCCCAAAGTCATAGGATAGGCGTCTTGAACCGGGTCAGGAACGAACAGTCGCAGCTCCGGATCGAAACGCTTCTCGCCGAAAGCCGAGGTGCCGCGGTAAAGGCTCAACTCCGTGCCGTGGCTGAGCGCGCTCAAAACGGCCTCGGCCCGAACCTCTCTGGGCGCGAGCGGCGCTTCGGCGTAGCTCGAAAGTGCGAGGGTTCGCGGTGCGGTCAGCAACATTTCCTGGGGCATGAAACGTCTCCGGAGTCAGATGACGTAGGATACCAGGGAGGAGGTTTAATGACCTTCGGCCTGCACGCGTCCATGCTCGAGCCTTACTACCCTTTTCCGGACAGCCTCGTTAAAACGGCCGAAATGGGGGCAGACAGTTTTGAAATCGACATCGAGCTGTCCCGGCACGGCGAGCCCTGGCACCAGCGTCGCGGCGCTTGGCACGCGAGGTTGAAGCTCGCCCGTGAGGTAGCGGTAGACGTAGGCCTTGCCCTACCCTCGCTCTGCCTCGGCGCACTCTGGCAGTACAGCCTCGCCAGCAGTAACGAACATGAGCGGGCCACCGCGGTTGAAATCGTCGAGGACGCTGTGACTTGGGCCGCGAGCTTGGGTGCGTCCGCCTTGCTGCTTCCGGTCGGCCAGCCGCCAGGCTTGGCGGTGACGGCGGCTCGGCGAAACCTCGTAGCGAGTCTGCGACGCTGTTTGAAAGTTGCAGAACCAGCTGAAGTAACCCTGGCGCTAGAAAACTTAAGTCAGCGGCTGCTTTACACGTCCGCCGACTTTCTTAACGTTTTGGCGGAGGTTGACTCTCCCAACTGCGGCATCTACTTTGACCCAGGCAACCTGATGTATGTCGGCGAAGACCCGGCGACGGCCCTGCAGCGCCTTGGGTCTTACGTTGTCCGCGTCCACCTGAAAGACACCGCGGCGATACGCCGTAAGGTAACCATGCCTGGGCACGCCGTAGGAGAATTCAGCCTCTGGGAGAGCCGAACGTCCGTTCCTCTTGGCAAGGGTGACGTCGATTGGGCTGCGCTTAGGGATGCGCTTGACACCATCGACTATAAAGCCGGCTTTGTTCTCGAGGTCCCGCCGGCACCTGCAGATGCTTGCCGTGTCCAACTGGATACCGCGCGACGCTTTTTCAAACTGTATCCACGAAACAATTTGTGACGGGTTTTTAGCCTGTTCTCACGCTGAACATCGGGGTGGGCAACCTGGTCGTGGTTAAACGAAGTACCGCCGTCTGCGACGAGAAGGTGATACCCTTTCCGTTTAATTCCCTCGGAATTGAATGCGAGCAGAGGGAGAAGAAATAAATACGAATTCCGGTAAGGAAGCGAAATACTCTTCCAAGGTTTACGAGCTGTATTACCGGAATCCATATGAGGTGTGCTATGAGCTGTACGGCACAGTTGACCGGCCCGGTTACGGCTTTGTCTTCGGACGGGGTGGCACGGCGGCTTCAATGATGAAGAGGTCGACATCTTTCTGGACGTGACCGGGGTGGTACTGCCGTCGATTGCTTCGTGTGCGAGAGCGTGGGGCAGCTCAAGCGGGACTTTCGGCAAGAGAAATTCAAAGAGGCGTTCGGGGCTCGAGCCCAGGTGTAGCAAAATTTGTCTATCTCCTGTCAATTCGACACACCCCTACACCTCCGCACCGCATTACCCAGGGTTCGTCTGACGAACGACAGCATTTTTAAAGCGGGCATATCGAACTGGTACAACACGGTCAGCAGACAAGTCCGCAACAGGTGTCCACAGTCAGACGGCACCCCCGCACTTCACAGGTATTTGCCCACTTGTTCGCTGAGGTCGCAAGCTTCGGCGACGAATTCGTAGGAGCGCAGACGTTCGGCCGGGTCGTAGATGGCTGAGCTGATCATTAACTCGTCGGCCCCACTCGCCGCGGCTTGCTTTTCGAGTTCCGCGCGCACCGTTGCCGGGTCGCCGACAATCAAGAGCCGGCGGTTACCAAGCACGACGGCGCGCTCCTCGGGAGTGTACGGGTACGCCTCGGCTTCCTCAGGACTGGGGTAGGCGTCGACCTGACCGCGCTGCAGCCGCAACCGGAACAGGTCGAGAGATTTCGCCAAATGGTCGGCGCGCTCGGCGGTCTCGGCACAAACGACCGAGACGGCAAGGATGGCGTGGGGCGCTGCAAAAGCCGTACTAGGCTCGAAGCTTTCACGGTAAGCCTGCAGGTGCGGCGCGGCGGGTGACGGGCTGAAGTGGCTGGCGAAGCTGTAGCCTAAGCCCAGCGAACCGGCGAACCTAGCGCTGGCCCCGCTCGAGCCCAGCAGCCAAATCGGCGGCAAGGTGACGCCACGCGGCACGACCTTGACCTCGTAAAACGGATGGTCTTCGGGCAGGGTACCTGCAGAGAGGTCGCGCAGTTCCGCCAAGTGCTGGGGAAAGCTCTCGCCGCCGAAGGAGCGTAAGGCTCGGCTCGTTACGGGGTCGGTGCCGGGGGCGCGGCCGATGCCTAAGTCGATGCGTCCGGGATACAACGCTTGAAGCGTGTGGAAGCGCTCGGCGACTTGCAAGGGCGCGTGGTTCGGCAGCATGACGCCGCCCGACCCCACCCGAATCCGCTTCGTCGCGCCGGCGATGTAGCCGATGAGAATCTCGGGCGCGGAGCTGGCGATGCTCGGCATATTGTGGTGTTCGGCGAACCAGTAGCGCGTGTAGCCGAGCCGTTCGGCTGTTCTGGCAAGGTCGACGGTGCGGCGCAGCGCGTCTGCGGCCGTGTCCTGGGCGGTGACGGGGGCTAAGTCGAGAACGGAGAGCTGCATAGCTCAGGGTAAGGGTACAAATGGCACCGGCGTGTTGCGCGGCCGGTGCAGAAGCGCCTCCTCACGCACATCTAAATTTAAGTTGCTCCTCGATGATTCTGAGCGGTCGCAAACTTACCCTGTCGTCTACCGAGTTCGTCATCCTCACGGCGACGATTTTGCTCGTGGCGCTGTCGATCGACGGGATGTTGCCCGCGCTGCCCGAGATTGCTCAGGATGGCGGTGTACAAGACACAAACGACCGCCAACTCGTCGCTTCTGTGTTGTTCTTGGGCCTGGCGGTGGGCCAGCTTTTTTACGGCCCGCTATCCGACACGAACGTCCGGAAACCGGCGATTTACGCGGGCTTCGGCCTGTTTATCGTCGGCTGTGTACTGTCTATGCTGGCGACGAGTTTGCCGTAATAGTTGGTGGGCTCGGCAAAGAAAAAGCGGGGCACAACCTAGCCCCGACTTTCTCGGTTCAACTTGCCGCAGCTACTTGCAAAAACTTCTTAAGCGCCCACAGCGTCCAGCGCCTGTCGAAATGTTTCGGTGGCGCGAACGATGCTCTCCAAGCCGGTACCGGTGACGGCGTAGCCAATCAGATAGTTGACCGCGCCGTTTTCGACCAGCATGGGCAAATCGGCAGGAGTCAGCTTTCTATCGGTGGGTATAACCAAAGGCGTGCCGCTGCCCTGCAGCGCTTTAAGGACTAACTTGATGCGCACGACATCGTCCATGCTTAAAGGGTCTCCGAACGTCTCGACAGGAAGGAACGACCCCTCGATAACGTCTACTTCCGGCAAAGAACCGAGTGTAGCAATCATATCGAGCGTGTAGTCGGGGGTTGGTCCCAACCACTTCGTGATACCAGAAACACGCAGCATGTCAGGATGCGCGAACTTGGCATACAAGTCGACAAAATCAAACCCCATGTCACGGAGCTGTTCGACCTCGTCCGCACTCGTTCCGGCCCGCCCTCGGGGCACAATGCCGACAGGGACGGTTACGGCTTCGATGACCGCCTGTATTCTGTCGCGCTCGCGTTCTAGGTCGGGTATGACAATTCCTGTCACTCTGTGAGCTAGGTTGGTGTGTAGTTTGATGCCGTCCGCTCCGGCCTCCTCAACGGCCTTGGCAATTTCAGCGGAATTTTCGATCAAACTGACGCAGAGGGTAGGTTGCTGGCTTTTGAGCATTTCTAATATTCGAGGCATGACTTCTCCTTCTTGTTTAATTAGTTACGCACTTTTTAACGTTCAGTCGACTGTCCCGAAGGGTTGGTCACGAGAGGTTAGGCGAATGTCTTCTGGCCAAGAAAGTTCGACACCGAAAAGATTTACCAAAAGGTCTCGAAACTCTAGCAATCGAACACCGTCATTTCGAACCTGACGGGGCATCAGATTGTGGTTGAGACAGTGCGCCGCCAAAGCACCCGCCGCCTCGCCAATGTTCCATTCAACCGGATGGAGACGATAACAACCGTTGGTGATGTGGGTCGTGCCAATGTTTTTGTTAGCCGGCAGAACGTTCTCTACCCGGACAGGTATAAGGGCACCCAAAGGAATTTGGAAAGGCCAGTTGCTCACGTCGACGTAGTCTCGCTGACCGGTGCTGGGGTGAAGGTCGATTCGGTAAGAACCGATACCGACGGAGTCATGAAAGACCTCGGCCCCTTGTATGCCTTCGCGAGCTACAACACCGACGTGCTGTTCCAAAACTGTAAACTCAGCCCGAATGCGGCGGGATTCGCGTATGTAAGGAAAAAGAGCCAGCCCGTGGTTTGTGCCGGTTACGTCTCCGCGGAGTTTTAACCCAGAATAGCCAGTTCCACCGTCGAGCCGGGGTGCCTCGGTTTGCATCCAGTAAACCATTGAAAGGCCGAGTTGATGCGCGCCGCGCAAGTGCCGCCGCTTTTCTTCTTCGGTGACTCCAACGATGGGGCCAAGGGTGTAGTCGAGCTGCGGCCAGTTCGCGACGGTGATGTCACTGTCGAAGGTGCTTTCGGGGTAGGCCTTGCGGTAGAGAATCCGGCGGAAGTGCCACAGGTCGTCGATGCCTACGGCGTCGGTGTCCCCAGCGAAGATAGGTCGGGTATAAGGCTCGAGAGTGATGGGGTGACTCGTCGTCCAGCTGAGTTGCTTGGCCGGCCAGTAGCTGGGGTGGTAGTCACGCCAGAAGTCGTAGTCGGCGGGTTTTTCGATGGTGTGGTCCTCCCCCGGGTGGAAACTGAGTGCGAAACACCAGCTGACTGCCTGCTGGTCGAGTGGGTCGGCCTCGCCGGGTAGCGCCTGAGGTTCCCCCGTCTGAGCCTGGCTCTCAGAGCCCATGACGTGTTCGATGTCGGCCAGCTCGAGGAGGTCACCGAGCTCCGTGGCATCTATGACGAAAGGTGCTTCAACTGTGAGTGTGTCACCTGTTTCTTCGTTGCGGAAAGTCACCGTGGTGATGCGGTCGCGGCTGGTTTCAGCAGAAATAGGCTTGTGGTGGGTGAGGACGGTCATTTTCTGGCTTGCTCTTAAGGGAGCTATCATCTCTTCAATGACTGCGAGAGCTACGCGAGGCTCATGACACAATGGGCTCACGAAACCCATTCCTGGGTTGAGAAAAGGGTCACTTTTGAAACGGTCTAGGAGCGGATAATTTCTGCGGTAGTAGTTCCGTATCTTGTCGCGCAACAGGCGGTAGCTAGAGGTGCAACCAACGGATTCTATCCACGGATGTTCGTCTGGAGGAACGGCCTGGGTGGTGAGTTGGCCGCCCAGCCATTTCGTTTCTTCAGTGAGGATGACCCGACGTCCGAGTTGCACTGCGGCGAGAGCCGCGGCGATGCCGCCGAGCCCCCCACCAACGATAAGAACGTCCGTTTTGCCCTCTCTCATGCAATCTCCTCAATGCTTTTGATTTTTATTACCCCTTAACTCCCGAGAGTGTGAAGCTCTCAACGATTTGTCGCTGAGCTAGGACGTAGACGATAAGCACCGGAATGACGGAAAGAGTTGTGGCAGCCAGTTGGAGGTTCCATATAGGCAGGCCATACGTGTCGTTGTAGTTGTTGAGGGAAAGAGGCAAGGTAAACAGTTTTAGATCGTTTACAAAAACAAGAGGTTCTAAAAAAAGGTTCCAACTGTAAAGAAACGAAAGAATCGCCAAAGCACCGATAGCTGGCCGCGCGATGGGTAAGGCGATACGCCAAAAAGTCCCAAAGCGGTTGAGGCCATCGATCATGGCAGCGTCTTCGATTTCTTGGGGTAGGCTGAGAAAAAATTGTCGCATGAGAAAGGTACCGACGACCCCGTTCGCTCCAAAAACAGGTAAGAGAATGAGCGGAACGTGCGTGTCCACGAGGCCGAGGGACGACATCAGGAAAAAGTTCGGGATAATGGTGACTTCAGTCGGCATCATCAGGGCACTGAGCAAGGCCAAGAAAATGAAGGTTTTGCCCCTGAACTTTATGCGCGCGAAAGCGTAACCGGCCAAGGAAGACACAAAAATCGTGCCGGCTGTGACGATGACGGCGATGTAGAGGCTGTTGAAGTAGTGCCGGGCAAACGGTTGGTAGGCAAAAACGTCGACGAAATTCTGCCAGCGCCAGGTCGTGGGTAGCAAGGTGGGAGGGAAAGTAAAAATCTCGGTTGCAGACTTGAACGAACTGGTTATCATCCACCAAAACGGAAAGATGAAGGGAATGCTGAGAAGCGCGAGTGAGACGTACCACAAAGCTGTAATGCTTGAGCGCCTGAACCTAGCACGACCTTTGGTTCCCTGGCGAACTCTCGTCATTCGGCCGCCCTCTGACGCAAGAACCACTGAACAATAGTAAGTGCGAGGGTGATGAAAAAGAGGATGACGGCGATGGTGCTCGCATACCCTGTTGCGAAGAAACGAAACCCTTGCTGGTAGATATAAAAAACGAGAACGAGAGTGGCGTTCGAGGGGCCGCCCGCCGTCATAAGCAGAATATGGTCGAAAACCTGAAGCGAACCGATGATGGTGATGACAGTAATGAGCAAGGTGGTGGGCGCAAGGAGGGGCAATTTTATTAGGAACAGGGTTTGCCACGCGCTTGCGCCATCTACATGAGCGGCGTCACTATACTCTTTGGAAATGCTCTTAATGGCTGCGAGGTAGATGATGATGTTGAGACCAACGTTTTTCAAGACCCGCGTAAAGATGACGGCGACCATAGCCCAACTTGGCTCACGCAACCAGTTTGGGCCCGCAATGCCTACCAAAGCTAGCATTTGGTTAACAGTACCTTGCTCGCCCTGAAGCATAAAGCGCCACACAATAGCCCAGGCCACGGCGGACGTCACGACCGGAGCAAAAAAGAGCGTGCGAAAGAAGGTTACCCCAGGTAGTTGACGCGCCAAGAGAAGGGCAAGGGTTAGGGCGAGGACGATGTTGAAAGGAACGAGGCCAGCTGTAAAGACCAGCGTGTTGACTAGAACCTTTCGGAACACGGGGTCTTGTAAAAAGGCGCGTTGGAAATTCTCAAGCGCGACAAAGGTGCTTGTACCCGTCAACAGGTTGCGTTGGTGCAGGCTGTAGTAAAAAACAGCGACAAGCGGACCGACCACGAAGAGAATAAATCCAATGACTTGCGGTGATATAAACAGATAACCGAAAAAAGCATCCTGACGAGCTAAAGAAAAGCCTCTATTTTTGCGAACTGTGGCTCTGACGTGCGGTCTGTTCTTGCTGGTCATCTACGTCCCTTTCAAAGAGCGGACGAAACAGTGAGAAACCAGAGTGAGCTTTGTTGGCTCACTCTGGTAACGCTCTACCTTGCAGTCAGAAGTGGGTTGATGGCGTTGCAGACCTCTGAAAGGACTGCCTGCACGTCCACGTCAGGGCGCCACAGGGAATCGAAAACAGGTCTGGCCGTCGCGTCGATCTGCGGAAAGTTTGGATGTGAGGGAATGACTGAGCCTTGGGCGATACCGTCAGCAATGATAGTCATGTCTTCTGCCGAGACAAGGGGGTTGCTGTCTAAAAAACTACTGGACTCGAGGACGGATAGCCGCGCCGGGGGAAAGTAGGCGGCCATCGTTGCCACATTCTCCGCGCGCGTCATGAACTTAACGAACTCTGCCGCCAGTTCGCGGTTCTTCGCATTTTGAAATACGACAATGGCTGCCTGACCTATAATGGGCGCGTCGCCTGCCGGACCGCTGGGCAGAGGAGCGATGCCCCATTCGAAAGAAGCGTCAACTAGCTGGGCCGCGCGGCTGAGCTGACTGATGGTCAGGGCGGAACGGCCTGAGAAGAAACCGGCCTGCTCCCCGGGCGGTACGACACTTCGGTCCTCAAAAACCATGTTGTGGAAAAGCTGTGTAGCTGAAACGGCCTCGGGACTGTCGAGCTGGCACTCGGTACCTTCGCTATTCCACGCATCGGCCCCGTAAGCGCGCAGTAAAGGGGTGATGGTGACCCACACGCGCGGACCAAAGCCTTCACCGTCCGTCGTCTCGAAACCGTAGGTACCTGCGGGGGTTGCGTCCGCTGTGGCTTTAGCAACTTCGGCTAACTTTTCCCAGGTCCATTCGCCGTTTGCGGCGAGTTCGGCAGGTGTAGGCACGCCCGCAGCCTCGAACATGTCACGGTTGAAGTAGGTAAAGAATGGAGAGGTCGAGAAAGGAATGCCGTAAACGGCGTCATCCTTGACCCAAAGTTGCAGGGAGGTCTCGGAAAAATCGGCGAAATTATAGCCTGGGTCGTTTCTCAGAACGGAAGCTAGGTCTGTCAGGACCCCAGCGTCAACGAAGGTGGGTGCGGCCGCTTCGGCGAGCCAACCCAGGTCAGGCGGATTGCCCCCAGCAAGTTGAATTGTTACTTTTTCGACGTAATCCCCAAACGGAATCACGTCGAGCTGAACGTCGACGTTGGGGTGTTCCTGTTTGAACGACTCGGCGAATCCATTTAGCATGTCGAGGTGCGCTTGGTTGCCGCTCCAGATGGTAAAACGAAGCGTCGTGGGTTGGTCTTGTGCAATCCCGAACCCTAACAGCAACGACAAACCCAGAATAATGACGCGCTGACCGTACCTTACAGTTTTCCGCATTCTTTACCTCCGCAATGAGAATGAGTTAAATTTATTGGCTTCGGTTTACTGTACCGGTCGTTTAGGCGCTCCCTCCTGTTCTTGGGGGACCGGATGTCCGTCCCTTAATGAAAGTGCATGGCAGCGTGACGCTTCGGGCATCTATTTGCTTCGCCTCGAGGATTTCGATAAGCAAGCGAACCGCGTGACGACCCATGTCGCGTCGTGGAATTTTGAAGGTAGTCCAGTCTGGAACATCTTCCGTGGACTCGAGGGGATCGCCTAAAACAGCGAGAGAAAAATCTCGTGGTGGCCGCAAACCTCGTTTTTCCGCTAGGCGCATCAGCGGTTTGGCAAGCATGTCGTCCTCGACAACAAATGCCGTGATGCCCTGCCGAAGCCATTCCTCAATTTGCTCTATAGTCAGCGCTTCGGGAAGTACGTGACGTCGATAATCAGAGACCAGTGGAATATCACAGTGCCGGTACGCAGCCTCAAAGCCCTGTTGGCGATCAACAACGGGTTCATGGATGTTTTGCGAACCGAGCATCAGAATCTTTCTGTGGCCGAAGTCGAAAAGGTACTTCACAACTTCTGACGTGGCTGCGGCGTAGTCTGCTGCCGAATAAACAATCTGCCTGTTTGGCACACTGCGCCTTCCGACATGGACGAAAGGATAGCCGTCGTCAAGGAGCTGAGTAATTTCGCTCTTGTCTTTCTCGCGGCCTATTAGAATTGATCCATCAGCCACCTGCAACCTGTTCATGCCGTTGTTGTAAATTCGCCGCTTCCCATCAGGAGTATGAGTGCTTGTAAACAAAAGCAGGTCGTAGCCCAGTTTTTCGGACTCTTCCTCGATGCCCAGGAGAAACGGATGATAAAAGCTTTGCTGATCTACAGGAAAGATTGATTCGTGCGTAAAAACACCTAAGATTCGGTTTTGTCCTAGTGCAAGGCTACGTGCTACCGGGTTGGGAACGTAGCCAAGCTCCCGGACAGCCGCTAAGACTCGAGATTCTGTCTCAGGACTTACGCGGATGCTAGAACCAGGCTTGTTGTTAACCACTTTGGAAACGACTGCGGTAGAGACGTTGGCTCGCCTCGCAACATCTGTCAACTTGGTTCGCTTCCTCACTGCCGCTGACTCCTTAACCGATAAAGCGGTTAATCTGCTTTGATTATGCGCTTAATCTTACGAGGCATTTTTATTTTTGTCAAGCATCTATCCCTGCGGGGGACTGCTACAGAACTGTCTTGTGATTGAGCCCAAGCTCAGTGTGGAGGTCGACTGGAAAACGTGATAGCTAAAGGGCTATCTTTCCCAACCCTTGTCCTTTAGTGCAAAGATATAGAATAATTGTCGTAAAATCGCTCAGTACCAAAGTCAAGGGAGTCATAATGCAAAAGTTAATCCACCGTTTTGCAATAGTCGCTCTTTTAGCAGCAACTGTCGCTTCTGCTCAAGACACAGCGACACCTGTAACGCTACCAGAGGCGGTGACGTTTAGCCAAGTCCTGGATCTCACCCAGCCGATGTATGACGGGATGCCGTTCTGGCCCGGCGGGGTTCCATTTACAATGACGCGCCTTGTCGACTACGCGGAGGGAGGCTACCGCCTTCACAAATTCGAAGTAGGAGAAAATACCGGAACACATATAGATGCACCCTCTCATTTTATTGAGGGCGGCACCCCGATAGAAAACATTGCTCTCAACCAGCTCGTCACTCCGGCAGTGGTTATCGATATTCAGGACAAGGTCGCTCAGGATGAGGATTATCTGTTGAGCGCAGATGACATACGAGCCTGGGAAGCTGAGCACGGCGAAATTCCCTCAGGTGCGCTCGTTATTCTTAATACCGGTTGGTACAAGCGTTTCGGCGAACCGGAGCGTTACATCAATATGGATGCCGAGGGAGTGATGCGCTTTCCCGGCTACGGACCCGATGCGGCCGAACTTCTTCTCGAGCGCGATGTTGCCGGCATCGGCATCGACACCTTGAGCCTTGACAACGGCTCTGCCGAAACATTTGCCACCCATGACATCATGCTTGGGGCCGATAAGTATCAAATCGAAAACATGGCCAATCTTGATGCGCTTCCACCTACTGGGGCAACGATAGTCGTGGGTGTGCTGCCAGTGCGCGACGGCTCCCAGGCACAAGCACGAATTTTTGCGCTACTGCCTTAGAGAGTGGCCTGAGTCATCTTTCTTGGTGGTGAGCTATCCTCTGGGACAAACTTGGGCTAGCTCCTACCCAGACACCGGTATCTGAGAGGCGTGGTTACAGCGAGTTGGATAAGGGCGAGGTGAGATGGTTGGGCCACCGTATGCAAACGATGTGTCGTTCAGTCAGCCAAGAAAAAGAACAGAAGGGGACCCAACAAATTGACTCTCCCGCATTGACTGTGCTTGTTTTCGGTTTTCGTTCAGAACAACTCATGAGCACAATTCAAAGATGAATTCTATTGGGCGTTTCAACCCTTTTTCATTCCCGGTTATTGGACCGACCAAGTTGAGGGCAACAGCGTAGGTCTCGCCGTTTTTGCTCATTCCAACGGCAGTTCCGGCACCTGCCCCACCTGTCTCGTCTCTAGCTTGCGGGTACACAGCTATTACGTCCGCACCCTCAAAGACCTACCCTCTACGGATCAGCAAGTAGCCCTTTGCTTGCGCGTGCGTCGCTTCCGGTGCCTGAACAGTGCCTGCCCCAAGCAGGGCTTCGGGGAAGCCCTGCCCACGTTTTTAGAGGTCCGTGCTAGGCGTACTGAGCGCCTACAATCGGTTCAGGCTGCGGTTGGAACTGCGCTCGCTGCCGAGGAGGGTGCGCAGGTGGGGGGTCATGGGAGTAGTATACTGGGTTGACCGTGAGGCGGTTTGCGCCGTGTTAGCTCGTCAACTATAGTTCCTCTTTACGGTGTTAGGGGGGGTTTTAGAATCCTACACGGCCTCCTGAACCCCTCAAAAACGCGGTAGCTTCACTCATGGACGATTTGAAAGTCTTGACCGAGACTGTGCCCGAGCGGGCCGCGGCCTTGGGCGAGGTGCGCCTTAGACACGTGCCTTGGGCCGCCGTCGGGTCGGGTGAGTTGAATCTGTAAGACTTTGTCAAAGGCATCTATTTGGACAGAGTCAGGGACGGAATGGCTTATCTTGAGCACCTTCTCGAGGAGGGTGGTGAGGCTTGAGGGGTGGGGGAGAGGCGCACTCCAAAAAAAAACTAAGTTGTAGGATATTTCGCTGAGTTCATCGACATTCCTTCGCAAGCCCGGCCCCAGCGCACTCATGAGAAATGTCATTTAGGGCAAACAGAGGGAAATCCTATACTGCAGCATGGATTCTCTCTCCAACCAACAACTCGAAAAGGCGATGCGGATAAACGCCAACTTAGGTGCTGACAAAGTCGGACGTCAAAGGTGAAAGCTACCGAGGCCAACTTCCTGGAGTTTCTTAAGAAGTCACCTCAGTTCGTCATCCCCATCTACCAGCGCACCTACAGCTGGACCGAACGCGAATGCCGCCAACTCTGGGACGATATTTTGCGCACCGGCGACAACGACGCCGTCTCGGCCCACTTTATCGGCTCGGTCGTCTACATCGAGAAGGGACTCTACCAAGTCTCGAGTCAAAAGCCCCTCTTGGTCATCGACGGCCAACAGCGCCTGACCACCATGATGCTGGTCCTAGAAGCCCTGGCCCGGCAACTCGGCGAGGGTGAACCGGTCGACGGCTTCTCGGCCAGAAAGCTGCGCAACTACTACCTGCTCAACCCGCTCGAGGACGGCGAGCGAGCCTTCAAGCTGTTGCTTACCCAAACCGACAAGGACAGCCTGCTGGCCGTGGTGCAGCAGCGACACCTGCCCACAGAGCACTCATTCCGGTTGATAGAGAACTTTGCGTTTTTCGAACAACAAGTCAGGGGGTTGCGGCAGGACTTTGTCGCGCTTTGCAAGGGCCTCGCCAAACTTGTCATCGTGGATGTCTCCTTGAGCCGCGAGCAAGACAATCCCCAACTCATCTTCGAGAGTATGAACTCGACCGGCCGCGAGTTGAGCCAAGCCGACCTCATTCGCAACTTTATCCTTATGGGCCTGGAGCCCGCCCACCAGACCCGGCTCTACGAGGACCATTGGCGGCCGATGGAGCTGGCGTTCGGTCAGGAAGCTTACGGTGCGCACTTCGACAGCTTTATGCGGCACTACCTCACGGTCAAAAGTGGTGACATTCCCAACGTCCGGCAGGTCTACGAGGCGTTCAAGACCCACGCCCGCACCCCCGTGGTGGCCGAGCGGGGTGTGGACGCGCTGGTCGCCGACATCCGGGCTTACGCCGACCACTACTGCGCGATGGCGCTGGGCAGAGAAGCTGACAAAGACTTGGCGCTCGCTTTCCAAGACCTGCGCGAACTGCGGGTCGACGTGGCTTATCCGCTACTCCTCGAGCTGTACCACGACTACGCGGACGGGACGCTACCCAAGCCGGACTTTGTGCAGGCCGTCCGCCTTGTCGAGGCTTATGTTTTCAGGCGCTCTATCTGCTCGATTCCCACCAACTCGCTCAACAAGACGTTTGCCACCTTCGGCCGGACACTGAAGAAAGACCGCTATCTGGAAAGCGTGCAGGCGCAACTGCTCTTACTACCTTCGTACCGGCGCTTTCCGCTCGACGAGGAGTTTGAGCGCGAAATCAAGGTGCGCGACCTTTACAACTTTCCGCGTCGCAGCTACTGGCTGCGACGGCTCGAGAACTTCGGCCGCAAGGAGCGAGTGCCCGTCAACGAGTACACCATCGAGCACATCCTGCCGCAAAACGAAAAGTTGTCCGGTAGCTGGCGGGAAGCGCTCGGCTCCGACTGGCAAAGTCTTCAAAAGACGTATTTGCACACCCTCGGCAACCTCACCTTGACGGGTTACAACTCCGAATACGGCGACCGGCCGTTCGTTGAAAAACGTGACATGCCCGGGGGGTTCAAGGAAAGTCCGCTTCGGTTGAATGAAGGTCTGGGTGCGCTCGCTACCTGGGATGAAACGGCTATCCGAGCACGAGCCGAGCGGCTCGCAAGCCAAGCCGCCAGGGTATGGGGCGCGCCGACGCTGACCCCGGAAGTGCTGGCGGCTTACCAGACTCAGGGTGCGCCGAGCCTGGGCTATAGCTTGGACGACCATCCGTATTTGGTCTCTGGTCCGATGCAACCCATCTTCGAGGCGTTTCGCCAAGAGGTGCTGGCTCTTGACCCGGTGGTGACCGAGGAGATTTTGAAGCTTTACGTGGCTTATAAAGCCGAGACAAACTTCGTGGACGTCGTGCCACAAGCTAAGCGGCTGCGTTTGTCTTTGAACCTGCCCTTCCCGGACATCTACGACCCCAGGGGCCTGTGCAAGGACGTGTCAAACGTCGGGCGCTGGGGGAATGGGGATGTGGAGGTCGGTCTCTGCGAGCTTGCCGAGCTACCTTACGTGCTGGGGTTGGTGCGGCAGGCGTTTGAGAAGCAGATGGGGAATAGCGAGTTGGTGGGGTGACGCGCCAAGGAGACAAGACAATGGAAGAACGTCTCAGTGCGCTGGCCGCGTTCCTACCCCGGTTCGAAGAGCCTGACTTCGCCTTTGGGGAATGGAGTCAACCCGCCACCGTGGAACCCGGCGTGATGGTCATGCCCTACTACGCCTACAGCGACACGGCCAACACCTTTGTCGAGATGGTTTACGAGTTCGACTGGATTGTTGCCGACCTCGACTGGCCCAGTTGGAAAGGCACGCCCGAAGCGACCGAGCTGCGCGACGACCCGGAAAAGCTGGCTCAGGCAACCCTTGGGCAGCTGGCAAAGCTTCTCACGGTGCTGGTTCGCCAGGACCGCTTTGTCGAAGGGGCGCTCGCCGGGGCTTACGAGGCTGGCCTCCTTACCGGGATTGTTCAGCGGGCCGCTTGGCTCGAGGTGGAAATGACCGGAAACCAGACATAAATTGCTTTCCGAAGGTTTTTAATCTTTCTCGTATTTGTAGCCGAGGGCGAACGAGCGCCTCACCATGCCCGCGGCAACTTAGCGAAGACCCAACACTGACGACGGCTGCTCACAAGGCGCGTGTTATTCTTTCCAGAAGGCCATAATGCCCAAATACCGAGGAAACAAAAAAGGTAGTCGACCGAGCCCTAGCGGCTTCTCGAGGTGTGATGTCGACGCTGCTCAAGTGGAAAAGTTTGGAGATACTGGGTGCCCGTTGAGATAAAAAGCGTGTCATGGCGATAAAAAAGACCGAACTCTACAGCTCGCTCTGGGAAAGCTGCGACGAACTGCGCGGCGGCATGGACGCGTCTCAGTACAAAGACTATGTGTTGACGCTGCTCTTCATCAAGTACGTCAGCGACAAGTACGCCGGGGTGCCCTACGCGGCCATCACGGTGCCGGAAGGTGCGAGCTTTGCCGACATGGTTGCCTTGAAGGGCAAGACCGACATCGGCGACCAAATCAACAAGAAAATCATCGGCCCGCTGGCAAATGCCAACCAGCAGTTGTCCCAGTCCGACTTTCCGGACTTCAACGACCCCGTCAAACTCGGCAGCGACAAGGAAATGGTCGAGCGCCTGAGCAACCTCATCGGCATCTTTCAGCGGCCTGCTCTGAACTTCAGCAAAAACCGCGCCGACGGCGACGACATCCTCGGCGACGCTTACGAGTACCTCATGCGTCACTTTGCCACCGAGAGCGGTAAGAGCAAGGGACAGTTCTACACCCCCGCCGAGGTCAGCCGCATCATCGCGCAAATCGTTGGCATCAAAGACGCGCAGACCAGCAGCGGCACTACCGTGTACGACCCCACCTGCGGCTCGGGCTCGCTGCTTTTGAAAGTGGCCGACGAGGCCGCTACTCGGGTCACGCTCTACGGGCAGGAAAAAGACGCCGCCACCTCGGGCTTAGCGCGCATGAACATGATTTTGCACGACAACTCGGAAGCGTTGATTGTCCAGGGCAACACTCTCGCCGACCCGAAGTTCAAAGACGGCACCGTCCTCAAGACGTTTGACTTCGTGGTCGCCAATCCGCCCTTTAGCGACAAGCGCTGGAGCACCGGGCTCAATCCCCTTGAAGACCCCTTCGAACGCTTCAAACATGACGGCGCGCCGCCCGCCAAGCAAGGAGACTACGCTTATCTGCTCCACATCATCCGCTCGCTCAAGAGCACCGGCAAGGGGGCGTGCATCTTGCCGCACGGCGTGCTGTTCCGGGGCAACGCCGAGGCCGACATCCGCCGCAACCTGGTGCGCAAGGGCTACCTCAAGGGTGTTGTCGGACTACCCGCCAACCTCTTTTACGGCACCGGCATCCCCGCCTGCATCGTCGTGGTGGACAAAGAGCATGCGCACGGCCGCACGGGCATCTTTATGGTTGACGCGTCTCGAGGCTTCAGCAAAGACGGCAACAAGAACCGCCTGCGCGCGCTGGACATCCACAAAATCGTGGACGTGTTCAACCGGCAGGTGGAAGTGCCCAAGTACGCCCGCATGGTGCCCTTTAGCGAAATAGAGAAGAACGAGTACAACCTCAACATTCCGCGCTACATCGACAGCCAGCAAGAAGAGGACGTGCAGGACATCGAGGGGCACTTGAAGGGCGGCATCCCCCGCGCCGACGTCGACGCCCTCGAGCTCTACTGGCAGGTCTGCCCGGCGCTCCGTGGTTCGCTGTTCAGGGACAAGCGCCCCGGCTACGTCGAACTGACCGTTGGCAAAGACGCCATCAAGCCCACCATCTTCGAGCACGAGCAGTTCGTCACCTTCACCTGCACCATGAGCAACCTGTTCGAAACCTGGCAAGCGCGGAGCAGCGAGAAACTTAAAGCCTTGGAAGCAGGCTGCCAACCCAAAGAAGTCATCACCGAGTTGGGCGAAGACCTGCTCGAGCATTACCAGAACAAGCCCCTCATTGACCCGTACGACGTTTACCAGCACCTCATGGATTACTGGGCCGAGACCATGCAAGACGACCTTTACCTGATTGCCGCCGACGGTTGGAAGGCGGAAACCTACCGCGTCATCGAACGGGACAAGAAGGGCAAGGGGAAAGACAAGGGCTGGGCCTGCGACCTCGTACCCAAACCTCTTATCGTCGCCCGCTACTTTGCCGCTGAGCAAGAAACCATAGCTAAGCTCGAGGCCGAGCTAGAAATGGTCGCCGCCGGGCTGACTGAACTGGAAGAGGAACACGGTGGCGACGAGGGCGCGTACGCAGAACTCGAGAAGGTAAACAAGGCGAACGTGACCGCACGGCTTAAGGAACTTAAAGGTATGTTCGGCGACGACTCCCAAGACGAGATGGACGCGCTGGAAGCCTGGTTGAACCTTTACACCCGGCAGACCGACTTGAAAAAAGACCTCAAAGACGCCGAGGCCGAGCTTGACGCCAAAGCCTACGCCAAGTATCCGACACTTTCTGAAGACGCCATCAAGACCCTAGTTGTAGACGACAAGTGGATGAACACCCTGCAACGCGCCATCTCCGGCGAGATGGACCGCATCAGCCAAACGCTGACAGGTCGTGTGAAAGAGTTGGCCGAACGCTACGAGACGCCGCTGCCTGTGCTCGGCGCGAAGGTAAGCGACCTCGAGGCCAAGGTCGGCGCGCACCTCCAAAAGATGGGTTACGCGTGGGACTAGCCGCGACGACCGAGTACCAGGGGCTTCTCGAGCGCATCTTGCAGACCTTTGAGCGGGGCCGCGCCCAGGCGCTCGGCGCGGTCAACCGCCAGCTTTTAGAGACCTATTGGCAGGTCGGGCGGTACATCGTCGAGTTTGAGCAGGGCGGCGAAGAACGCGCGGAATACGGCGCGGCGCTATTAGACACACTCTCGAAAGACCTGAAGCTGCGCCACGGTAGGGGTTTTAGCCGCAGCAACCTCGTCTACATGCGCCAGTTTTATCTGGCCTACCCAAAAGGTGTGACACTGTCTGACGTTTTAAGCTGGTCGCACGTCATCGAACTCTTGAAGCTCGACGACCCTTTGGAGCGCGGCTTTTACGAACAACAGACGGCGCGCGAACGCTGGTCGGTGCGGGAACTCAAACGCCAAAAAGAAAGCTCGCTCTTTTTGCGCCTTGCCAGCTCCCGCGACAAGGCGGGCATCTTGCAGCTTGCCCGAGAAGGCCAAACCCTCACCCAACCCGCCGACCTCTTGCGCGAGCCCTACGTCTTCGAATTTTTGAAGGTCGCCGAGCCCGCACAGGTCTCCGAAAGCCAGCTCGAGGCCCTCCTCTACGACCACCTCCAGGCATTCTTGTTAGAACTCGGCAAAGGCTTCACCTTCGTCGGGCGGCAGGTCCGGGTGACGGTAAACAACACCCACTACCGCGTAGACCTCGTTTTCTACCACCGCATCCTGCGCTGTTTCGTGCTCATCGACCTCAAGCTCGGCGAGGTGCAGCACGCCGACATCGGCCAGATGAACCTCTACCTCGGCTACTTCGCCAACGAGGAGAACATCGAGGGGGACGGGCCGCCCATCGGCATCATCTTTAGCCGCCAAAAAGACGAGCTTCTGGTTGAATACGCTACCTACGGCATGAGCAGCCAGCTTTTCGTGCAGAAGTATCAGCTCTATTTGCCGGGGCGTGAGGAGCTGAGAGCCGAGTTGGAGCGGACGCTCGCGGAGGCGGAAAATATGAGTGGAGAAGGGAGAATTGAAAATGGATAATTCTCAATCCTCCACGCTCAACTCTCCACCGGTTCCTGCGGGGTACAAGCAGACGGAGGTGGGGGTGATACCGGAGGGCTGGGATGTGACATTTCTTGGGGATTTGTTGAGTGAGAAGCCAAGCTATGGAATAAATGCGCCAGCAGTTGCTTTTGATTCAAGGTTTCCAACCTACTTGCGAATAACGGACATTTCTGAACAGGGTCGTTTTATTCATGAAGCAAAGGCCTCAGTTAATCATCCTGCGAGCACAAATTATGGTTTGAACGCTGGCGACCTCGTTTTTGCAAGAACCGGGGCCAGTGTAGGCAAGTCTTATCACTATCGCTCTGAAGATGGTGAATTGGTTTTTGCTGGCTTCTTAATTCGGTTCAGTCCAGATAATCAAAAACTAATTTCCGAGTATCTCAAATTTTACGCGCAAAGTGGTTTTTATTGGAACTGGGTAAGGGTAAACTCCATGAGGAGCGGACAACCCGGCATCAACAGCCAGGAGTATGCTTCACTGCCCGTTGCCCTCCCGCCCACCACCCTCGAGCAACAACTCATCGCCGAAGCCTTGAGCGATGCGGACGCGCTGATTAAGGGACTCGAGGGGCTCATCGCCAAAAAACTCGAGCTTAAAATAAGGTGCCATCCAGGAACTGTTACGCCCAAAGGACGGATGGGCAGTTAGAACTTTGGGCGAAATTGCATTTATAAAAACCGGAGGGCGCAACAACCAGGATAAAGTCGAAGATGGAGCGTATCCCTTTTTTGTTCGTTCCGCTACGGTGGAACAAATCAATAGTTACTCGTACGACTGTGAGGCCATCCTCGTACCTGGTGAGGGAGGCATTGGAAGCATATTTCACTACATCAACGGTCGGTTCGACGTACACCAGCGGGTTTATGCCCTTACGCAGTTCACTCGAGAGGCATGCGGTAAATTTGTCTATTTTTATATGGTCAATTACTTTGGTTCACACGCAATGCAAAACTCAGTGAAAGCAACAGTAGATTCATTACGTCTACCCACGTTTCAAAACTTCGAGATTTCCATGCCACCAACCCATAAAGAACAAGTCGCCATCGCCACCATCCTCTCCGACATAGACGCCGAAATCACCGGGCTCGAGGCCAAACTCGCCAAAGCCCGTCACATCAAGCAAGGCATGATGCAAGACCTCTTGACAGGGCGGGTGCGGCTGGTATGAGCTTGTCTGAGATACTCTCCGCACTGCGGAGACTTTGCAAACATAAACGTTTGGAGGCGAAGTTGCAGCACGTACACCAGCTCGAGGAGCCCGGCGCATGAGCATCGGCCAGCCCGAACGGGTCACACAGGACCGGGTAGTCACACTTTTTCGGGACGAACTCGGCTACACCTACTTGGGCGACTGGCAATACCGCCACGGCAACAGCAACATTGAAGAGGAGCACCTGAGCGCTTACCTGACGCGCAACGGTTACACCCCAAATCAAATCAGCGCCGCTATGCGCGAACTCCGCGGCGCGGCCGACACTTTCGGTCGCAGCTTGTACGAGAACAACTTGGCGGTCTACAAGCTGCTGCGCTACGGCGCGCCAGTCCACACCGAAGCGGGCAAGAACGCCGAAACGGTGAAGTTCATCAACTGGGAGGAGCCGGAGCAGAACGACTTCTACATTGCTGAAGAGGTCACGCTTCAAGGCGACTTCGAGCGCCGCCCCGACGTAGTGCTGTACGTCAACGGCATCGCGGTGGCGGTCATCGAACTCAAGAACAGTCGTGTCACCGTCGGCGACGGCGTCCGGCAACTGCTGAGTAACCAGCAGCCGCGCTTCCACGCGGGCTTTTTCAGCACCGTGCAGTTCGTGTTTGCCGGCAACGACTCCGAAGGCCTGCGCTACGGCACCATCGGCACGCCGGAGAAGTATTTTCTGAAGTGGAAAGAAGACGAGGCGGACAACAGCCGCTTCAAGCTGGACAAGTACCTTCTCAAGATGTGCGCCAAGGCGCGCTTCTTAGAGCTGATGCAAGACCTTATCGTCTTCGATGGCGGTACTAAAAAAGTGCCACGGGTGCATCAGTATTTCGGCGTCAAGGCAGCCCAGGAGCACGTCTCAAGGTCCGAGGGTGGCATCATCTGGCACACGCAAGGGTCGGGCAAAAGCATCGTGATGGTGCTGCTGGCGAAGTGGCTGTTGGAGAACAACCCACACGCGCGTGTGGTCATCGTGACCGACCGCGACGAGTTGGACAAGCAAATCGAAGGCGTGTTCCAAGCGGCCGGCGAGACCATCCACCGCACCAGCAGCGGCCGCGACCTGATGCGCCAGCTCGGCGAGGCGACGCCGCGACTGCTGTGCTCCTTGGTTCACAAGTTCGGCCGTAAAAAGGTTGACGACTTCGAAACTTTCATCAACGAGCTGGAAGCCGCGCCCGACCCGGCGCAGGGTGAGCTGTTCGTGTTTGTGGACGAGTGCCACCGCACCCAGAGCGGCAAACTACACCGCATCATGAAAGCGCTCCTGCCTAAAGCAGTCTTTGTCGGCTTCACCGGCACGCCCCTTCTCAAGAAAGACAAACAGACGAGCCTGGAAGTGTTCGGCGGCTACATCCACACCTACAAATTCAAAGAGGCGGTTGACGACGACGTTATCCTCGACCTCATCTACGAAGCTCGTGACATTGACCAGCGCCTGGGTTCGCAAGCGCGCATCGACGCCTGGTTCGACGCCAAGACGCGCGGGCTCAACGAGTGGCAACGGGCCGCGCTACGTGAGCGGTGGGGCACCATGCAAAAGGTGCTCAGCTCAAAGTCGCGCATGGACCAAGTGGTCAGCGACATCGTTTTCGACTTTGGGGTGAAACCTCGTTTAAGCAACGACCGCGGCACGGCCATCCTCGTCGCCTCGAGCATCTACGAGGCTTGCAAATACCACGCGCTGTTTCAACGGACGGCGTTCCGGGGAAAGTGCGCCGTCGTTACCTCGTATAACCCTTACGCGGGCGACATCACCACCGAGGACACCGGCGCAAACACGGAAACCGACAAAGAGTTCATCTACGCCACCTACACCGAGCTTCTGAAAGACGTCGTCCCCCAACCGAACAAGACCAAGACCGAGACTTATGAGGACTGGGCCAAAGACCGCTTCAAAAACCAGCCCGCCAATATGAAGCTTTTGGTCGTAGTGGACAAGCTCCTGACCGGCTTCGACGCGCCGAGCTGCACCTACCTCTACATCGACAAGAGTATGCAAGACCACGCGCTCTTCCAGGCCATCTGCCGCACCAACCGGCTCGACGGCGACGACAAAGAGTTTGGCTACGTCGTGGACTACAAAGACTTGTTCAACAAGGTCGAGAAGGCCATCTCTGTTTACTCTTCCGAACTCGACCACAGTGTCGGCGGCACCGACCCCGAGGTGCTCATGAACGCGCGCCTTGCGAAGGGCAAAGAACGGCTGGACACCGCCCTCGAGGCCATCCACCTCCTGTGTCAACCCGTGCCACCCCCCAAGGGTGAACTCGAGCATATCCACTACTTTTGCGGTAACACCGAAATGCCCGACGACTTAAAAGCGCACGAGCCGCGCCGCGCCGCGCTCTACCAGGCGACAGCGGCATTGCTCAGGGCCTACGCCAACATCGCCGACGAGCTTTTGGCCGCTGGGTACAGTGACGGCGAGGTTACCCGCCTCAAAGACGCGCTCGAGCGGTATCTAAAGCTGCGCGACGTCGTCCGCCGGGCGAGTGGGGAAACGCTCGACTTAAAAACCTATGAAGCCGACATGCGGCACCTCATCGACACCTACATCGAGGCGGACGAGCCGCGAAAAATCTCTCCCTTCGACGATATGCCGCTGCTCGAGCTTATCGCCAAGACGGGCATCGCCAACGCCATCGACACCCTGCCGGAAAGTATCAAAGGTAATGAAACGGCTGTCGCCGAGACCATTGAAAACAACGTGCGCAGCAAAATCATCAAAGAGCACCTGAACGACCCGACTTACTACGGGCAGATGTCTAAACTTCTCGACGAAATCATCGCCAACCGCAAGGCCAAAGCCTTAGAGTACGAGGCGTACCTGGCTCAGGTCGCCGAGCTGGCCCGCCGCGTAGAAGCAGGCCAAGCCGACGACACTCCGGAACGGCTTAACACGCCGGGGCTACGCGCGCTCTACGGCAGCCTGGGTCAGGACGAACACCTCGCCCTACAAGTTCATGAGACGGTGATGCGGGTCCGCCCCGACGACTGGCGCGGCACCGACACCCGCGAGAAGGTTATCAACGCGCCATGTTGGACATCTTGCACCATGAGGCCGAGGTCGAGCGGCTTTTTCTCATCATCGAAAAGCAAAGGGAATACTGATGCCGCGACTCAAACTCGGCGACGTCACGGTGGACGTGGTGCAAAAAGATATTAAGAACATTCACTTGAGCGTCTACCCGCCCGTGGGCCGGGTGCGCATTTCTGCGCCTGAGCGGATGGACTTGGACACCATCCGCGGCTTCGCCATCGCCAAATTGGGTTGGATCAAAGAGCAGCAGCGCAAGCTGCAAGCGCAGCAGCGTGAAACCCCGCGGGAGTACCTGGACCGGGAAAGCCATTATGTTTGGGGTAAGCGTTACCTGCTCGACGTCGCCGAGCACGACGGACCCGCTAAGGTAGACCTCGAGCACAGTAAGCTGGTGCTCTGGGTACGACCGGACGCCTCCGACGAAGCAAAGCAGGCAGCGGTCGAAAGCTGGTACCGCGAGCAGCTCAAAGAGGCGGTTCCCTCCTTAATTGCCAAATGGGAGCCCATGTTAGACGTAAAAGTGGAAAAATTCTTCGTACAGCGCATGAAGACCAGGTGGGGCAGTTGCAATCCGGGGTCAAGAAATATTCGGCTCAACACGGAGCTAGCGAAGAAGCCGCCCGAGTGTCTCGAGTATATCGTCGTGCATGAGATGGTTCACCTGCTCGAGCCTACGCATAACGACAGTTTTGTTGGGTTGATGAACCAGTATCTGCCGAAGTGGGCGTATTTCAGAGGAATGTTGAATAAACTTCCGGTGAGGCATGAGGACTGGTCTTACTAAAAATTTTACCAAATCTCTGTACTTCACCTCTTTCTAGCGACCCCTTCAAACGAGACTGCCCGCAAGCGTCGACGCCGTGACCGTCCACGGCTTGGGCCGCTGCACCTTGTACCGCTACCTGGGATAGCTCCCTGATTGGAATACTGGAAACGGCGCAATTTTCATCTAAGCTCGGAAAGAATGGTGCTGTAGATGATTGAAGATTTATGCCTTACCTGACTACCCCGGAAATCGTGTTGCCGTGCAACCAATACAAAGGGGAAGCCTACAAAGGCTAGGGCGTACATCCCCTAAACATACAAGATGTGCTATTCTAACGTTGCTTGTACGCGATATTGAGACTTGAACGAAGACATAGGCACTTGAGCGGTCCCACCCCGCGCTGATAAAGGCCGAAGCCTCCAAGAATCACCGTCGTGGACTGCGAATCTAGTGGAGGTGTTTTCATGTTCCCCCTCGAAACGAGAGACCCTTACAGTCCCGACTCACCTTTTCCAGGAAAGTTTCAAATACTTTCGCTCGACGGCGGTGGTCTAAAGGGTGTTTACTCAGCGGCCGTTTTAGCGGCGTTTGAGGACGACGAGCAAGTAAGTATCGCTGACCATTTCGACCTTATTGCTGGCACCTCCACGGGTGGCATCATCGCTTTGGCATTAGCTAGTGGGCTGAGCGCCAAGAAAATTGTTGAGTTCTATGAGCGGTATGGGCTGGTTATTTTTCCCCGGCTGCGCTTTGGTTGGTGGAACCGCTTTTTCTCACACGGGTATAAGCAGGAACCCCTGAAGGATGCCCTGGTAGAAACCTTTGGTGAGCACAAAACCATAGCCGATCTAAAAAAACGTGTGGTCATTCCCAGCTTTAATTTAGAGGAAGGGGCAGTCTATATTTTTAAAACACCCCATCATTCGCGCTTCAAACGAGACGGTAAAGCCCCACTTTGGCAAGTAGCTCTCGCTACGAGCGCAGCGCCGACCTATTTTCCTGCCAGCACCCACTTAGAAGGTCTCCGCCTCATAGACGGCGGGGTGTGGGCAAATAATCCTTCTTTGGTGGCGGTGCTCGAGGCCAAAAGTGTACTGGGTGCGTCACTGGAAAACATCTACGTTCTAAGTTTGGGGACGACAAAAGATTTGGTTAACAGACCTCTGGATTTAGATACGGGAGGACTAAAACAGTGGGCTGAGCCTGCGGCAGACGTCATTATGCAAGCGCAGTCGACGGCCGTAAACAACCATCTCTTGCACCTGCTCCCGCGCGAAAACACAACCCGTTTAGACATGCTCGTTCCCGAGGGCATATTCAAGCTGGATCAAATCGACTATGCCCGTCTCAAAGCTAAAGCCCGTCACACAAGCCGCCACGACTGTCCCAAAATTCAACCCTTCTTGACCCACAGACCTACGCCTTACCGACCCTTCAAAAAAGGAGATACCCATGTTAGCTATTAAAACCATGACACCTGTTCAAGCGCTGGTGGAAGCACTGGAGATCCCCGACTCTGCGTATGAAGCGGCGGCAGACCGTTACCGGGACCTTGGCGAATGGTTGCATGACGAGGCCAAAGCGAAGAGCGCCCTTTTCGACCCGGAGGTTCGTTCACAAGGCTCGTTCCGCCTTGGGACAGCCAATAGACCGTGGAAACGCGAAAGCTATGACCTGGATTTTGGCTGCACGTTCAAACGTGGGGTAGAGAAGACCGATTTCACCCAGGAGCAGGTGAAACGGCTTCTCGGCAGCGATTTGGAAGCGTACCGCCGTGAACGCGGCATTCACGATGAACTCGAAGAAAAACATCGTTGCTGGCGGCTGAACTACCAGGATCGTCTTTTGTTCCATATGGACGTCGTGCCGAGTATCCCTCACGATGAAGTCACACGCCGACAGCTTCAGGGAAGCATGACCAACACCGGGTTCGACATTCGCCTGGCACACGAGGTCTCAGAATTTGCGGTCGCAATCACGGATGACAGGCACCTCCAGTACCGACGGTTGACGGCTGATTGGTTGGTCAGCAATGCTGAAGGCTACGCCTTGTGGTTCGAGTGGCGCGTGCGCCAAGCACAAGAGGTGATGAAATCTATAATTATGAACAGGGGCGTAGCGAGCATTGCTGATTTACCCACCTATAAGTGGAAGACGCCGCTTCAACAGTGTGTGCAGGTTCTCAAGCGCCATCGCGATGTCATGTTCGAAAACGACTCGGACATCAAACCTCCTTCAATTATCCTTACCACCTTGGCGGCTAGGGCATACGAGGGAGAAGCGGATTTGCAGGCAGCCCTAGGAAATATCCTGGCGAACATGGAGGGGTTCGTAAATACAACTTATCCCAGAGTTCCCAACCCTGTGAATCCGAGTGAAGATTTTGCCGACCGGTGGGCCACAAAAGAGGGACGTGAGTTGCAGCTCGAGCAAAACTTTTGGCTGTGGCTCGCACAAGCCAGAAGTGACTTCGCCATTATTACCTCGTCCGGCAGCACAGATGTTATTGCCGAGCAGGCGTCGCAGAAGTACGGGGTTCACCTGGACCAGCAAACCCTAGATGGACTCGTTAACGTAGTACCCAGCGTTTCAGCACCGGTCAGACCTTACAAGATAACGCAAGCGCCCAAGCCGTGGTGCCGTTGACAGTCGATTATCAAGCGGTAGGCTTGCAAAACTTCCTGCAAGCCTACCCGCGTATGGCGGTCAGACCGACTAAACGCCAAGCACTGTTGCTGGAGGGGCAGTTCGACTTCACGGCCGCGGCTGACGAACACAAGGCCATCACGGATAGCTACCAGCTCCGCATCTACGTGCCACTTAAGTTCCCCAGAGAAATTCCATTGGTACATGAGACACGAGGTCGCATTCCGAGAACGGGCCAGTACCACGTCAATTCTGATGGCTCACTTTGTCTAGGTTCACGCCTCCGGTTACTCCAGTTGATTGCCACATCCGCAACGCTGACCGGGTTTGCTGAACACTGCTTGATTCCATATTTGTTTGCTGTTTCATACAAGCTCCAACACGGAGGAGCACTTCCCTTCGGGGAACTGGCGCATGGCCTACCTGGTGAGCTTGTGGACTATGTGGAACTTTTCGGCCTTCAGACGACAGACCAGGCGCGAGCCACTTTGCAGTATCTTGGAATGAAGAAAAGGAAGGCCAACAAACGTCCCTGCCCTTGTGGCTGTGGTCGCCGGTTGAGCCAGTGCCGATTCAACAACAAGGTGAGAAAGTTTAGACGGTTGGCAGAAAGAAGCTGGTTTAGGTCGGTTGCGAACATAAACAATAGATAGATTGAGCATTTACATCTACCCGTGGGAATCCGTTCTATTGGTACGTCTCCAACGTCATATCAAAAGGCCGTTACGCGGCGACAAATCCGACTGGGCCACCCCTATCAAAGTGCGTATCATAATGTCCTCTCTGTTACGCACTCTCCTCGTCTTCTGCCTCAAGGACTCTCTTCCGAAGGACCCGAGCTACGCCTCAACGGTAAGTGCCTCAGCCCCAGCCCAGCGCCGGTGAGTCAGGGGGTACATTTGGAGAGAAACTCCAGGCTTGTTGAACTAGAAAGTTTCGGTTGTCGCCACAGCCAACGTTTCAAAAAAAGCTCGTTTTTGCTACCATGTCCTATGACCCAAGTCGAGCTAGGGCAAAAGATTCACATGTTTCTACGCTTTCACGACTCGCTTGCCGCGGTGGTCAAAGACTCTCGCGCCTGGCGACAAGTGCAGCGCGGCCGGGAGCACAACCTGACTCTTTACGAAGCCGAACTAACGTCGCTGGGCCTAGAGCCGAGTCCGCTACTGGAAGAGCATCCCGCCTACCTCGCCTTTCGTGAAGCCGCAGTCCAAAACCGCTACGTCGACCCTGACAAAAACAACCTCGTCGAGCTGGGTGAGTGCCGGGCGGTCGACTCCAAAGCGGTCATGGACGTCAGCGGTGACGACATAGCTTTTGTGGACGTGAGCATGGTTCACCGCTACAGCCTTTATGTCGACGTGACGACCGGCAATATCTACGCCAACGACCCAAACCCCGGTTCAGACGGCACATATCGGTTTATAAGCGACGAGTTTTTGTCCCCCAAGTGGCGAAAGAAGGCAGACGTCGTAGTTGCTGCGCATAAAGAGTAGCTACCCTAAAACAACTTTTCCTTACTATGCTATCCTTACAGTGTAAGTAAGGAGAAACATGGAGAAGGAAGCAACCCTCACAAGCAAAGGCCAGCTCACCCTACCCGCCGACATCCGCCGCGCCCTGCGGCTCGAGCGCGGCGATAAGGTCGTCTTTTCAACAGAAGGCGACACGGTGACTTTGCGCCGAGCGCCCAAAGCCAACACTTTCGCCGCCTATGCAGGACGCTACCGCGAAGGCGCGGGAAAGACCCGCGAAACCATCAACACCGAACTGCGTGAGTTGCGCGGCGAGTGACCGCGGTCGACAGCAACGTGTTTGTCGGCTTGCTGGCAGGCACCGAACATGAAACCGAGGTGGCGCAGCGAGCCTTAGAGGGGGCAGCTACGGAAGGCCCACTCATCCTCTGCCCGGCGGTTTACTCCGAGCTGATGGCGATGCCCGGCATGAGCGAAGAAGAGTTGGACGTTTTTGTAGAAGCTAACGGCCTCACTGTGGAGTGGCTGTTGGATCCTGAAGTGTGGCGAGCGGCTGGACAGGCTTACGCTGCTTATGCGACGCGCCGTCGCCGGCAGAAAGGGGACGAGGGGCCGCGGCGCATCCTGGCCGACTTTGTTATCGGCGCGCACGCGACGTTGGCAACAGGTAAGCTTCTTACGCTCGACCCGCAACTCTACCGAGCAAACTTTGTGGGCTTAGAGGTGGTCGTACCAGCTTGAGGGTGAGTTGGGCCTGAGGCGAGGCTAGGCTGACCTTCTGCGCCACTTTTCAAGGTGAGCATAAAAGGGTGTCAAAACTGCCCCTGGGAAACCCCGTCAAACAGGGGCTCGAGCCCGTCCCTTTTGCCCGAGCCTAAAACGACCATTTTCAACCTTCGATTGCACCAACGTCAGGTTTCACCACGATTGCATCCGCTGGAACAAAATGTACTTTGACCAACTAAGCTGGCGGCACAAGTAAGCAAACCTGTCAGAATTCCCTAACCCTTCAAACCTGATGCTGTGACACCCTCGATGACCCAACGCTGCGCAAACAAGAACACCAAAACCATAGGCACTACACTGATGACGGTTCCGGCCATGACAAGGTTCCACTGCGTCTGTCCTGGATAAAGCCCCTGAAGCGTCGCGAGTGCCAAGGGCAGTGTCATGAATTTGCGGTCGCTGACGATAAGCAGCGGCCAGAGAAAGTTGTTCCAGGAAGCCATAAAGCTAAAAATCCCAAGTGTGGCGAAGGCGGGGCCGGAGATGGGCACGATGACTCGTAAAAAGGTCGTGAAGGTGCTCGCGCCGTCAAGGGTGGCGGCTTCCTCGAGTTCGCCAGGTAGGTTTAGAAAAAACTGGCGCATCAGAAACGTTCCGAACGCGCTGAACATGGGCGGGACGATCAAACCGGCGTACGAGTTTGTCCAACCAAGGGTTTTGACGATGATGAAAAGCGGCGTGACGGTAACCGCGAAGGGCACCATGAGGGTGGCTAGGTAGAGGTAAAAGAGGACGTCGCGTCCCCGGAACTTGAACCGGGCGAAGGCATAGCCGCTCATCGAGCACAAAACGAGCTGACCGAGGGTGGTGGCGAGCGCGACGACAGCCGAGTTGAAGAATACGCGGGCCATCGGGAAGCTCGTCATCACCTGACGGTACGGTTCGACTGTCGGCTGGGCGGGGATGAGTTGTGGCGGCAGGGTCAGCAAGGCGTTGCTCGGCTTAAGGCTGGTCGAGAGCATCCACACGAAGGGCAGCAGCATGACGAAAGCCCCCAGAGTGATCAGCAATGTGACGAGGAGAGTGCGGGTGTTAAGCCGCATTCGCGCACTGGAGCGTGCCTGCGCGCCGACCCGCTCTAAACTCTTTTGTGTCACGTCCACCGCCGCTCGAGCCGTGACAGGACGAAGGTGGTGGAGAATATCAGCACGAACAGCGCCCACGACATGGCCGACGCGTAACCCATACGGCTGAAAGAAAAGGCGTTTTTGACAATTCGCTCCACCAACACGGTCGTCGCGCCCGCGGGGCCGCCGCCGGTCATGACGTACACCTGGTCGAACACCTGAAACGAGTTGATAAGGCTGATGGTAAGTGCAAAAAAGAGGGCCGGGAAGAGCAAGGGAAGCGTGATGTGGCGGAGCTGTTGACATCCAGCAGCTCCGTCGATGCTGGCCGCCTCGTAATACTCGCGGGGGATGCCCTGCAAACCGGCCAACAGAATGACCATCACGAAGCCGACGTCTTTCCAAACACTCGTCAGGATGACCGCGAACATAGCCCAGCTCGGGTCGAACAGCCACGCCGGGCCCTGAATGCCTGCGTAAGAGAGGCTGTTGTTGACGAGTCCATAAGCAGGGTTGAGCAGCCATTTCCACACCAGCGCCACCGCCACCCAGGAGGTGACGACGGGCAGAAAGTAGACGGCGCGGAAAAAGTTGCGCGCCGGGATGCGGCTGTTCAGGGCGACAGCTACCAAAAGCCCGGCGGTCATCACGAGGGGAAGGTAGCCGCCCAGAAAGGTCAAGGTGTGGCGCAGGGCGGTTCGGAACTCGATATCGTCAGCCAAACGGCGAAAGTTTTGCAGACCCGTGAACTCGGGCGGCGTGAGCAAGTCCCAAGACGCGAACGACAACCCGAGGGAGGCAAGGATCGGCCCCACCAAAAAAAGGAGCACGCCGACGAGGCTCGGCCCCAAGAAAAGCAGGTAAGTCAGTGCGCGCCGCCCGCCCCGCTCGTACATCACACCACCTCGAAGGTGGCGGCGGCTTCGCGGAGCCTGTCCAACTGTGGGCTGTCGCCACGAATAAAGACGGGCAGACGGTCCAAGGGCGCAGGGGCAACAACGGTTTGGGAACCAGCGAAGTGCGCACCGCTCCAAAAATCCACCCAGTCTCCGGGCGGAAGAGTCACCTCTCGAGTCTGCGCGCCTTTTTCCAACACGGGGCATACCAGAAGGTCGCGCCCGAACAGGTAGCTGCTGGCGTCACGCATGAGCGCGTCGTGGGCCTCGGGCCAGACGAGGCCGGGATAGCGCATGAGGGGCTGGCCCGCCTCGGCGAGGGCCTTTGCTTCTTCCATGATGTAGTCGAGAAGGTGCATACGGAGCTTGGCGTAGGCGCGGTAAATCGTGAGGGCACGGGCGTCGTCGGAGCGCTCGGCGATATTCCAGGGGGTGCGGTCGCGGCTCTCACCCGCGGTGTGCAGTTCGGAGTGGTACTGCATGACAGGGCAGAAGCAGGCCATTTGCGCCGAGCGCACGTACAGTTCGACGGTGGGCACCTCGCCGCTGAAGCCGCCGATGTCCCAGCCCCAAATGGAAACGCCTGCCAGCCCGGCGCTGAGGCCGGCCTGGATGCTGGCGCGGAAGGCGCTCCAGGTGCTGTTCTCGTCCCCCGCCCAGTGCGCCGGAGAACGTTGCGCGCCCGTGTAACCGGCTCGAGAAAAGGTAATCCCGTCGCCACCCGTCATGCGGCGCACGAAATCGTGGTAGGCGTCGACGTAAGCTTGGGGATAGCGGTTGACGAGTTCGACTCCCCGTTGCCCGTTGTGAGCGACGAGGTCGCGCCCCCAGAGGTGCTCGCCCCCGTCCGTCTTCAGGCCGTCGATGCCGAGTTCGTCGAACAGGTACCGGCGCTTGCCCAGCCACCAGTTCAGAGCTTCGGGGTGGGTGACGTCCAAAACGAGCGCGTCGGTGAACCACCACCCCTTGTTGCGGTAGGGCGTGCCGTCGGCGTTCTTGACGGCGTAGCCTTGCTCGAGCATGTACGCTTCGTCCGCGTCGTGCTGGGGGTGGGGCGCGTCGAGCTTCTTTTGGACGGGAATCTGCCACAGCAAAACGCGCACACCGTTTTCGTGACACTCGTCAATCATGGCTTTCGGGTCGGGCCAGCGCTCGCCGAAGCGGAAGTCGGTCAGCTGTAAGCGCTCGGAGCCTGCGACCGGGTCGTGCTCGGCGTCGTTGAAGATGTAAAACGTGCTCTCGTCGCTCCAGGCCTCGAGCACGAGTACGGTAGCGGGCACCTCCTCTTTTAGTGTGCGCCTCACCGCCGCTTCGACCTTGGTTTGAGTGTTCCAGGTGTTGGCGCTCATCCACGGCCCGAAGGCCCACTTAGGCGGCAAGGCTATCTCACCCGTGAGGCGCGTGTAAGCGCTCGTCACGCCGTACGGTTCGTCCCCGACGATGAGGTACTGGTGCAGGGCGGCGTCACGGCTCGGCACGACGTCGACGGTAACCACGGCGTCGTCACCGCGAGCGTCCAGGTAGCTGGGCGCGTCGGTGTCGAACCAAACGCCCCAGGCACAAGAGGAGAGGAAGAAGGGAACGGGCAAGTAGGTCCGTCCCCCTTGCTCTTTGTATTCCTCGTAGACTCGCACGTCCCAACTCCGACCGCGCAGACCGGGTTCGGTGAAGCGCTCGCCGAGGCCGTACAGCTCTTCCTGGCCCAACGCAAAAGCGGTGCGGAAGCGGGTGACGTTGCCGTTGGGAAGCTCGAGCCACGCCACTGCAGCACTGCTGCGAGCGCGGGCGACATTTTCGCCGGGGCGGTGCAAAGTGAGTTCTGATGAGTCTTCTCGAATTCTCACCTCGACGCCCTCGGCGGCTACGGTGGCGACGCCTTCCTGGCGAACCATTTTGCAGGCGAGTTTACCCTCAGGTAACGATGCGTCACTCGTTTGGAAACTCACCCTGCACACGCCGACCTCAGGAAAAGACAGATAAAGATGGGCTGTTGCCCCGTCGCCGGTCAGCAGGGAGACGTGCGCTACCGTATCGTGCGCTTCCACAGCAGCAACGCGCTCCACCCGCCGCCAGCAGCCGACCTCGAGAGCAAAGGGTCCCGCCGTCTCTTCGCCGGACGCTGTTCGGGCGTGAAGGGTGTAGCTGTGCGAACCGGACTCGAGCTTGGGCAGCAGCGCGGTCCACACGTCGCCGCCGACCCATTGGGCCGGAAACCGACTTGCCTCGCCGCCGACGGTGAGCGCCACCCAGGCTTTCGTCGCCGCTGGAACAACGAAGCCGACCTGGACAGCCTCACCGGGTTCGGGGTCGCGGGGGAAACGCTCGGTCGGGAGGCGCTTGTAAGGGTCGTCGACGCCGTAAGGGTGGTGTTGAATCATCCAAGTCTCCGCCGAAAGGGCCGACTACCGACCGAGCAAAGCTTCGACACGGTCTTGGGCGCTCGCAAGGGCTTCTTCGACGGTCTTGGTGCCGAGGCGCGCCGCCTCCAACTCCTGGTTGATGATGTCTTGCAGTTCGGGCTGGTTCTCGACGACGGGCGGGGTAACGGCGTATTCGAGTGACGCAAATACGGCGTCGCGGTCGGCGGGCGCGCCGCGCTCTAAGTAAGGCTGGAGGACACCGGCATTGTCCAAGGATAGAGCGGGCAGTTCCCAGTTGCTCTCGATGCGGGTTTGGGTGACTTCGGGGCTGCTGGCGAGGAACTTCACCCACTGCCAGGCCGCGTCGCCAACGTCGCTGTCGTTGGCAATCCCCGCGGCGTTGGCGAAGAAGTGCGTAGCCTTGCGAGCGCTGCCAGGCTCGACGGCAATATCCCAGTCGAAAGCGGCATCTTGGAACTTGTCGAACATCCAGATGCCCGAAACGAGCATCCCGAGTTGACCGTTTAAGAAGAGGTCTTCGTTGGCGACGCCTGAGAGTTGCGCGTCCGTGGGCATGACGCCGGCCGTCTGCACCTTGTCGACCAGGTAGTGCAGCGCTTGGCGGTTTTCCGGCGTGTCAATACGGATTTCGGAACCCACCTCGAGCCCGCCCCCAGCAGCGGCCGCCGTTTTGTAGAACTCCCAAAACTGAACCGGTTGGTAGATGCCCCACACGCGCTTCGACGGGTCGGTCAGCTTTTCGGCAGCGCTCATGACGTCGTCCCAGGTCCAGTCATTGGTGGGGTATTCGAGTCCGGCGTCGTCGAAGAGGTCCTTGTTGTAGTAAAGCACAACCGTCGAGAAGGTGATGGGAAGACCGTACTGGACGCCGTCGTACTGGAAAGCGTCTAACGCAGCTGGGTAAAACGTGTCTGCGGCGATGCCGGCCTCGCCTTCCAGGTAAGGTGTGAGCGGTTTGAGCGTCTCTCGAGAGGCAAAGGTGACGAAGTTTTCGTAATTGAGTTCGAACACGTCGGGTGCGTTGCCTGCTGCAAAGTCTGTTTGAAGCTTGGTGAAGTAGTTGTCAAATGGGGCGGTGGCGTACTCGATGTTTATTTCAGGGTGTTGGGCTTCGAAAGCGTTAATGAGGGCTTCAAGGTCGGCCACATGGTCCTGGTTGGTCGTAAAGCTGTAGTAGTTGACAGTCGTCTGCGCAGCAGCCAAGCTAACAAAGAGAATAAAGGCGGCTAGGAAAAACTTTTTCATACTCACTCCTTAGGTGTAAGAGGTTTGGTTGTGAAATGTCTCAGGGGTTTAGGAAGCGAAAGAGTCAATCACCTCCTGTCAATGAGGCAGCCTCGGTGAGGTAGCGGCTGGCAGCCAAGGCGGCAGCCCCCCGCGCCCAAGCATCCTCCCCCCAGTTGTCCACAACGAGGTGAACATGCTTAGCTAAGTCTCCAAACGCGTGCTTACTGAGAGACGCCTTAGCGCGGGGCAGCATAAACTCGGCCGAGCGCATTCCCTCCCCGCTGAGGATGATGAGGCTGGGGGCGAAGATGTTGACGAGGGTGCTTAGAGCTAGCCCGAGCGTTTCCCCCGCCCCCTCGAGCACGGCGACGGCTTCTACATGACCCTGCTGAGCAAACTCGAGAAGCGTATCAGGTGTAGCCTCATTTGGAAAACCGGGAACGTTACGTCTGGCTTGCTCGAGCAGAGCGTAGTCAGAAAGGTAGGCTTCGACCGAGCCTTGCTGCGTGTGCCGACTTTCAGGCCCTGATGAGTCGAGAACCGAATGTCCAAACTCACCTGCCCCGCCCCGCGGCCCCCGGTACACCTCGCCGCCGATGACGATGCCTAAACCTACGCCCCGGCCCAAAGTGACCACGAGAAAATCCTCATGCTGTTTCCCGGACCCGAACCAAGCCTCGGCCACGGCCAGCGCGTTGACATCATTCTCGACAAGGGTGGGGAGACTTAAGCGCTCTTCTAAAAGCTGCGCGAGTGGCGTGTCCGACCAATTAAGGAGAGCGGAGTGGCGTACTCTGCCCGTGTCCTGCTCGACAATGCCGGGCAGGTTGACTCCCAAGCCGACAAGCTCCTTTTTTTCAAAGCCAACCTCCGCACAAAGGAGAGCAGTCAAACGCTCGATAACCTTCAGCACAGTTTCCAGGTCGTGATGCTCGAGCGCTTCGAAACACGAGGCCAGCACCTCAGCGTTCAGGTCAGCTAAAACCGCCGTCACTCCTACGTTGCTGACTTTGAAACCCACGACATGAGCATGCCCATAGTTTACGGCGAGCAAAATCGGTTTGCGTCCCACCGTCTTGGATACCCCTTGACGGTCTTCATAAACCAATCCTGCCTCAATCAAAGTCCCAGTGATAGCGGTGAGTGTGGCGGGGCTGAGCTGCAACTCGGTGGCAAGGTCACTGCGCGAAATTCTTGTAGCTCGGTGGATGGCGTTCAGTACAACCCCTTGATTCACCGAACGGATTTTTTCGCGTGCCAGTCCAGCCGAAGCAGCCATCTCTCCTCCGCGTTCATATAGTTTGTTTAGTAAAGCAATTATTAGGTTATGTCGCCTGATTTGTCAATAGGGTTACATGCGTAGATAGGGGTTCTAATTTTCTATGAAGTTTTCTCACAGAGGTTCGACGTCTCATAAAGGAGGTTAAGTGACGTTGATTACTCGGAGTCGGACTTTTCAAAATAAGTAACACAATGTCCTTCGGTTACTTACACCCTCACGCCAGTGAAGCTAAACATGCCTTCTGTTTTGAGAACTAAACCAGACCCGGTAAGTCAGCATCAAAGTGCGCGCTTCAGTCTCTGCCTTGAACTCGGGAAGTAAGCCTTTTCGGCAGGTGGGGCACCTGTTGTAAGGAAAACTTCTCGGCTTGGAGCGCCAAAACAAAGGTTCAAGCCCCGCCGGGATACGCGACGGGGAGGCGGTGACGAACACCATATCGGTGTTGCAGCAGCTGCTCTTCGTCACGACAAGTGGGCAGTGACCCGCTAACTTTGGGTCGACGCCGAAACGCTCAAGGTAACTTTTGACAAAGCTGAGCTTGGCAATGTCATGGTCGCCCTTGTGGGCTGCGGGTGAACGCGGTCTCGGCTGCAGCACGTGCCTGAACTGGCGATGGTGGTCCTGACAGCTCTCACACTCATGAGCCTTGCCGAACTGCCAGACGAAAGGGTCGTCGATGAGGTCTTTTATGTTAAGGCGAAGTGTCGCTTCGGCCGCTCGCTTTGAAAGTTGAGCCGTGTTGCGGGTGAGTTGAATCGTGGCTACTTGTTTACCGCCATTGAAAACGAGCACGCGCTCACCCGAGCGCCTGAACTGGTGGTGGCTCAGGCGCTTCGCCTCCAAGCGGCGGCCCTCGCAGCCGTCGTAATGCAGCCGGCAGTCGCTGGCAACCCGAATTTGCTCGGGTTCCGCCAAGGCCTCACTCAGAAGAAACCAAGCCGCGGCCATTGTCACCTCGTTCTGTGAGCAAGGCGCGTCGCCCTCGTGCAGAAGCGCGGGTGCTCGGCCGCCCGTGTCCAAAGAAACCAGTGCACCGCAAGCAGGGCAGGCGTACGCCGTTTCAGCCGAGGCGTTCTGGGCGTGAACCAACCCGACAGCGGAGAAAGCGTAGGGAACGGTTCGGCGCTGCCGGTCGCGTTCGGCGTCTCGAAGCTTTTGGTACTCGTCGCACACGCCACACGACCGTTTGAAAGGCACCCTCGGTCGCCACACAGCCGGTTCGCCCTTGCGAACGGCTTCAAGCTCGAGCCACGGCAAGCCTGCCTCGCCGAGCGCTCGAGCCTTGGCCTCGCTCACCTCGTGCGCGTAGTAGATTTCGAACCCCATCACCACCGCGCCGGCCTGGAGAAGCGCAACGTCCAGGCGCTGACGACCGAACACCTGCTCGAGTGTGACCTGGTCGTAAGCGGGCAAGGCCACTTCGATGCGGGCGGTGTTTGTGCAACTCACGCGGCCGCCGTCCACGCTCTCGTGTCCTTGACAAGGTTGCACCAGGGTAAGGGTGTCGGGAAAACCCGCAAGATACTCGGCCAGGAGGCGCTTGCTCGCTTTGTGGAGAACACTCTCTTCAGTGCAGAATCCGCCGCGCGTCTCGGCGTAGTGCGCGAAGTGGGCCGCTCTCTTTGAGCCTCTGCGCACCCGGACATGGGTGCCGCAGTCGAGACACGTGTAAAAGTAGGCCAGCTTGGGGGCGGTAGCCGGGTCGGCGACGTTGCCCTCGGGCGTAACGGCGAAAGGAACCCCGTCGCCTTTCATAGCTCAGTCTAAATAGCGACGTGCTGGTAAGACGTAAAAATTCGACACCTTACTCGGGGTGTCAGCTCACGTCTACCGAGTCGGAAAATCTGTTCGCACTTGACAGCCAAACGCGCTAAATACTTCACACTCACACACGTCATGAAATTTATCACCAGTCACAAGGCCGGTCATGAGGAAGGTACAGGGTGAGTCATAGATAGCGCCTCGACCTGGATAAGTCGACACATCTCCAGACAATTAAAGTGCTGAGAGGAAGAAAACTCGTCTGCTTCAAAAACACGGGAGAGTCGGCGTTGGGCCAAAAATCACTAGCAGTGAGGCACGAGCTAGTACCGCACCCGAAAGGTCGGGCTGTCCTCGGGTCGCATGGTCCGGCGGTCATAGCCCCTGGTCGTGTCGATTTTCGAATGCCCTACCCACTCCTGCACCTTGGCGATGTCCGCTTCGTGTTCCAACGCGTTGGTAATGGCCGTGGCCCGGAGGGCGTGGACACAAAAGCCGTCCACCGCCGAGACACCCACCTCGTCGGCATACTTTTTGATGAGGGTGAGCACCCCCCGGGCCGTCATCGCTTTGTCGATGCTGGTTTTACTGTTCTTGGTCACCGGTCTGAACAGGGGTCCGGCCTTGTCCGCTTTGTGGCCTGCCGCTTCGAGGTAGGTATCAATCAGTCGCAAAGACTGGGGTGCGGCCGGGATACTCCAGAGCTTGTCACCCTTACCGTGGACCCGCAACTGGGTCACGCCCCGGTCTTCGTGGACGTCTCTCACCGTGAGCTTGACAAGTTCACTGCGCCGCAGGGCGTGGAACAAAAAAACTGACAGGATAGCGCGGTCTCGTTGACCTTTCAAGGTGTCATCAGGTGGGGCTGCCAGTAGGGCTCGAGCCTGGGCGTCACCGATGGCCGGGGTTTTCTTCGAAGGCTTGTCCGGGCGCTTGACCCCTTGGGTGGGGTTGACTTCAACGGCGTTGTTCTCACACAGGTAGTCGTAAAGCGAACTCACCGCGGACAACTTGCGCCGAATCGTGGCCGCGGCCAGGCCCAGTTCTTTGAGCTGGTCGCGCCAGTGAATCACGTGGGACCGGGTGACGTGTCTAAACTCGGTCGGCTCGCTAATGCCCACGAACTGCATGAAGTCGCGGACGTCTCGCCGGTAAGCCACGCGGGTGTTTTCGTTGTCGAGGTTGGCAAACCATTCGACTTCCGGGGGAACGTCCGCCAACGCCAAGAACTGCGCGTCGGTTAAGCGCCGGGTCTGAAGCGTGTGGGCTCGAGCTTTCGTTCTTTCAATGTCGCTCATGCTTGGACTTTAACACGTGGCTACTCCTATTGGTACTCATAAAAGACGTTATAGGTAGTAATGGGTGTTGCGGGAGGATGAGTTTTGGATGGCTTGGGAGTGAAGGTGTTTTTCCTAGACAGCGATTTGTGGTAAGAAAAGATGTTCACCTAATTCCGGCTCACGGTGATATATTGAAATATGGAACAACTACAAAAACAGACAATCCGTTTCGATAGCCAAGGTAGGGCACTTATACCTAAGGTCTTTCGTGAGGCGATGGGGGTTAACGGTGGCGGGGAAGCGGTCGCCTGGCTCGAGGAGGGACGGTTGGTCTTGGAATCCAGGGCGGCCTTGCTCGAGCGACTCAAGGCGCGTTACCGGGATGTCGAAGGCTCTATGGCCGACGAGCTTATTCAAGAGCGGCGCGAAGAAGCGGCGCGGGAAGCGCAGGAGTGAACGGAGGCCCGGAGGTGCTCGACGCTTCAGCGTTGTTGGCGCTGTTGCAGGAAGAGCCGGGTGGGGAAAGCGTCAAGTTGGGCGGTTCGGTCATCAACAGTGTGAATTTCGCTGAAGTGGTGCAAAAGTCGCTCGCAAAAGGGAAACCCGTGCAGCGTTTGCTCGGAGAGTTGCGGCTGTTGGGTTTGGAGGTTGCCCCGTTCACCCCGGAAGAAGGCGTGATGGCTGCCGAACTCTATAACCACACGCGCGCTGCGGGCTTATCCCTGGGAGACCGGGCTTGCTTGGCGACGGCGCGTTCGAGGAACGGTGTCGCGGTCACCGCCGACCGAGCTTGGGACTCACCTGACCACGGTGTCGCGGTTCGGGTGATTCGGTGAACGCCACAGTCGGTGCCGGGACGGCCCCGTTCGGACAGGTCTGGGCTTCTTGAGAAACAGTTCAACCACGGGCACGGTCACGTCGGGTTTGAGTACGGGCAGCTCGAGCGTTAGAGCATCCGCAAAGCTGTCGGCGCTCGTAAACACGTCTGCGGCGTGGGGGTCGAAGCCGAGCCTTTTTACTTCCGAGGCGTCGTGCAGAAACTGGGCGTAGTCCACCCTCTCGGCTAGGCCTTTGAGATGAACATGCAAGTACGGATAGGCGAACAGGTGCAAGTAGAGGCGTTTGCCGTTTTGGGTAGTGCGGCAGTCTGGGGGAGGGACAAAGTCGCTCTGGGTACAACGGTAAACCGAGCGGCCGTGCCGACGCATCCACTCGCCCATACCATTCAGGCGTTCCAGCGTGAGGAGTTTGGCTCGAGCCGTCTTTGGTTTTTAAGTGAGGTTCTTGGCGGGTTGGCCTGTTAAGTGCGAGCGATAAAAGGATTGAGTATCGCTACACCCGTTCGCTGTACATCATCTACATTCCGCGTGACCAGTGTGAGGTCACGGGTCAGGGCGGTGGCGGCGAGCAGACCATCGACCACGGGTAAGGTAGCTGTTGCATTCAAGCGCCCCCAGGTTTCGGCAATGTCACTCGTCACGGCTAGAACCCGTTCGCGGTAATCGCGTTGCAAGGTCTCGAGCCAGCTTTCATACACTTGAGCCTGAACCGGGTCACGGAGGCGGAGGCGCTCGATGCCCTGCCGAATCTCTCCGACGACGAGCACGCTGAGGAACAGGTCGTTTCCCTCAACCGTTGTAAACCAGGTTTTGACCGCTTCGTCACCCTTGGGTTTGCGGAGTTCGGATAGGACATTGGTATCGAGCAAATAGCTCACAGCTCGACGGTGCGTGCGGGGTCGGAGGCGCGTTCAAGCTCGAGGTCGCTCAAGTCGGGACCCGTCAACAAAAAGGCTTTGAAGTCTCCGCCGCTGCCACTCAGCTTACGGTAAGTCTCAGCCGACACGAGTACGGCGACTTCTTCCCCGTGGCGCGTCACTACCTGTGGACCTTCTTGTTGGGCCTTGCGCACCAGTTCACTGAACTTTTGTTTTGCCTCTTGTACTTGCCAGGTCATACTCACCTCTGTCTAGTCTGTCCAGATTGTAACACAATCCTGGTTCTGACCCTTTATGCAGACACTATCAAGTGCCAGAAGGCACAGGCATTTTAAACGCCTGTCTTTTGTCAAGGTCAAAGGCGGTCACGAGGGTCGAGACACGAGGGCCGCGTTAGAATTTTGTGATGCCCCACGGCTAAGCTGTTCTTACTGAGCCCTTCTCTTCCAACGTCTTTGCTCACACGACCCCTCGAGACCAGACTTTCCGGTCACTTTCTTTTTCAGACCGGACTCACCTGTCACCCGTTTCATTTCTTTACAACCTGGAAGGCTTTACCGTCTCAGACATTGAAACAGGGACTCCAGTTCTGTGACGAGCTACCCTTGTCCAGTGCCCACCGGCGTCAGATAAACAGTTCGCTCGCAATCAACATCCGAACTGAGCAAATCCTGATTGCTTTAGAATGCTACTAAAATAACCTTAGTGTTACAAAGGAGATAACAACATGCCCGACCAAAAAGATAAGGCCCAAGACAAAAAGGCAATGGAGCAGAGAGAAGAGCAGGGAGAGGACTTGTCAGAACATACAGTCCATGAGCCGCAACCCGGCAAGAAACCCAAGCTCGAGCGTGATGAAGATGGCAATGTTGTAAAGGACTAAAGGGCCATCTTTAGATAAACAGTTCGCTACTCACGCCGAAGTAGGCGGCCAGTTTCTTGGCGACAGCTTTGCTGATGTCGCGGCGCTGAGCGAGGATGGCGCTCAGGGTTGGCTGGGCAATACCCGTGTCTTTGGCAAGCCGGTAGGCGCTGATGTCGCGCTGCTCGAGGTAATAGGCGAGCATTTGGTAGGGCGCGACCTCACCTTCTAAAATATCTGCATAATGCACCTTCTCCCACTCGCCGATGTAATAAGCCACCAAGTCGTACAGGGGTGCGTGTTCGGGGTCGGTGCAGTTGTAGCTGCTGGTCAACGCGTCGGCAAAAGCCACCAGGGCCTGGTAGTGTTCCTCGGTTTGGGGCACGGCCAACACCAAGTCGTCAGCGCCTGGGAAGCTTTTGCCCAGGCGCTGACAACTTGGCTAAGACTCATAAAGGTAAGCATAGCAGGACTGCTGCCCGCTTCGACCCTCGGCGACCGAAGAGGTTTTGCTGTCACTGACGGTAAAACTCAGGACCTTAGAGCCTACGCCGTAGGACTTTTTGTGTTAAAATAAATCGCATACCCAGTACCTTAGGAGTCTGGATGTTCCAAGTCCGAACCCGGTGGCAGGAAGACGCAGTAGCGCGCGCTTAACAAGATGTGTGCCACGCCGCCTGGCATGTTCCCCTCGAGAGAGGTCGGTAATGGCGAAGAACCCATACCCACGCAAACGCTACCGGGGCCGCTTGTCCTACCGCCACCGCGACGTGGCCGCCTTGCTGCTGGGCCGACCCTTAAAGCCGGGCGAGGTCGTACATCACAAAAGCGGCGACCGCGATGATTACCACCCAGACAACCTGGGCATGTTCTCGAGCGCGGGCGCACACGCGCGCTATCACGGGGTGTCCCTAGAATTGGAACGAAAACTGCGGTAGGAATTTGCTCACCCTCAGTTTTTCTGTCCTATCAAAGTTTCGCCTATATTTGCAAAATATCTTTTTTGACATAAATCCCAAAACTCAAAAAGTGGGATGGGTTTTGGAACGTAGTTTTTGAGACGGGTTTTGAAGCACTATAAAGCCGTTATTTGTGCGCTTTCAGTCAACATTTTTGATGTGTCACAAACCACCGTTTTAGAGACGGTTAGAGTTTGGCTACCGCACTTTCCGTACGGATTCTAGGGACACCCCCTCTTCACCTCTTCATCGACGGGGGCTACAAACGCACCTTTCAGGAGTGCGTCGAGGGCACGCTAGGCTGGAGCGTTGAGATTGGACCAGCGGGGGCATTTGAACCAAGAGTTACGGTTTGAGAGCTGATTTTAGGAGCGAAACCGTAATTTTCTGTTTTAGTGATTTGAAAAACGCTAGATTTTACTGGTTAAGCAAACCAACCTCTTCTTTACCACTCTCAGACTGGTCGAAAATCCATCTACAGGAGCCCTAAACTGCGTCAGTAATGCAGTTATAGTTTCAAAGGTAAGAAATTGAGGATAGGAATCGGGTTTCTTTACTCGCACTCACCGCCCATAACCGTAGGTTCCTGTTCAGATGCGCCCGCTGGTCCGGAATGTACCTTTTCGGGGGTTTGGGCGAAAAACCCCAATTTACAACGGCTGGATGACTTCTGGTGTGGTGTTGAACCGGAGCAAACGAGGGTTTCTCAGTTTACAAGGTTGGTTGCTTAGACTTTGCCACCAGTATCGACCTCTATCAGAAGCCCAAAACTCGTCCAGCTCCAATTTCAGTTTAGCTCAGCTCCGGCGGCAGGTTCGGGTCAATCTCCTCGCTCCAGTAGATTGTCATCCTATCAGCCCACGTCTCAGGCTGCCACAGTTTAGCGATATTTAAGGACATGGAACAGTGAAAGTAGTACGAGGTGATTTGAATAACGGTGACCAGCCGCGCCTCTATGCCGTTGACGGTGTAGCGTGAACACAGTTCGGGGTCGTTGCTGATTTGAGCGTTGCCGTGAACGCGTAACGTTTCGCTGGTGCTAGGTAGAAAAAAGATGAGCCCCACCTTGGGATGGTTCAGAATATTTTGTAGGGAAAAGTTAAGGTTGTTGCCGCGTATATCCGGCAGGTAGAGGGTACTGTCGTCCAAGCCCACGAAGCCAGGAGCACCGCCTTTGGGGGAGGCCGTCGGTATACCGTCTTCTGAAACGGTTGTCAGTAGAATGAAGGGGGACTTTTCAAGAAAAGCTCGAGCCTGCTCGGTCAGCTTCTCTTGCACCTTGTACGGAGTGCGCGGGTTGGGCTTGCCGCAGAGGTCTATCAAGGTTTCCAAGTCGGTGATGGCGTGGGGTACTGTCATCGAGACTTCCTTTCAGTGCGTGCCGAGTTTAGGACTGCCAGGAGTGCGCCGTACTGCACCTCGACTAGGATTTTGATGGGTATGGCTTCGTACTCGAATCCGCTTTCCAGCCGCTCAATCCAGGTTTCTAACAGAGTTTCTAAGTCCGCTTTAGCACTCGTAAGCGTTTCGCTGTCCGTTTCGGCAAGCTGAAAGTCCAGGGCGCGGCGCAGCATACTGGCGACCAGCAAACGATAAAAGGAACCCACATATAATTCGTCGGTTACTTGAGCGACCGTAGCTTTTTGCTCCGTACCCTCTGCCTCGTTCGCCCACTTTTCTTTGCTAGCTAATCCGTCTAACGCCTGCTTCGTAAATAAAGAAACGGCGCGGTAAAATTTGGTGTCGAGTGTCATCTTAGGGGCGATGCGCTCGAGAAGCGCCTTGACAGCTAACGTTGATTCCTTCGCCTGCTCAACTCCTTCTAACAGCACCTCGCGCCGCGTTTTTTCGGTAAGCGTCTGGTCGCTTATCTGCTTGGCTTGAAAGTAGGGCAGCTCGGTGATTAAAATGAGCGGTTCGAGCCCCATCCCCCGCAGGTAGTCGGCGCTCGAACCCCCACCCTGGATGATGTCGGTGGGTGAAGCGTCGCTGTACGCTTCAAAGTAGTCGTAGGCGTCGGTGATAGACGAAATCTGATAGACGGCAGGAGAAAATTCTGTTGCCCAGGGCATCTCCGCTTCGCCTAGAGACAGGGCGAGACCTCGCTTTTCGGGGATGGCGTAGAACGCCTCATAAACATCTTTAAGGTCGTGTGAAATATAGTAGTAGACCCCACCGAAACCCGCGTTGTGTAGCGAGTAAACCACGGCAGGTTGGGTTTTCCCAAAGGCATTCATCAGCGCCACCGTCTCAGGCAGGGGCGTGTCGAAGGTAAGGTCCTTATAGTCAATGGGAAATGTCCACTCAACTTGCTCGGTCGAAGGGGGTCGATAAAAGTGCCGAGCATAGTTTCGGATTGTGTAAGGACCAGCGAACCAACCTTCGTTGAGCCTGACGCCGTCGGGGTCAACACAAGGGAGTAAGTACCAAGTGTAGTCGGCACGCAAAGTTTCATTTTTGACGAGTTCGTCCAGTAGAAATTGAACGAGCATCGCGCCGATGGGTTCGTTGGGGTGGGGTGAGGCGAAAAGCAAGACGGACGTTTCACCCTTACCTGCGGTGAGCATGGGAATGGCTTCGCCTTCTGTAGAGTGCCCCACAACCTCGTAACTGTAAATATCCGGGTGGTCGTCGGCTACGGCTCGAGCTTTCGCCAGCATCTCATCAAGCGCAAAAAAGCGCTCGTAGGCGGGTACTTTTTTGAGTTCTTCTTCGATGTTAAACATGGTTTACCTCACGTCTTTAGGTTATTCGCAGTTTGTTCTTCGTTATTCGTAAGAAAGGTTGAACGAAATATGTTTAACGAACCACCTTTGAAACTTTCAACTTGCCCCCCTCAATCCGTCTGCTTGGGGTCAAGAATGTCGCGCAAGCCGTCGCCCAGAAAGTTGAAGCTCAGCACGGTAACCATGATGGCGAGGCCGGGCCAGGTGATGAGGTAGGGGGCGCGGCGGATGAAGTCTTTGCCCTCGCTTATCATCACGCCCCACTCGGGCGTCGGCGGCTGCACGCCCAAGCCCAAAAACCCCAGAGCAGCCGATGCCAGGATGGCTTCAGGAATTCCGAAAGTTGCCAGCACGATGACGGGCGTTAAGCTGTTGGGCAGGATGTGCTTGAACATGATGCGCCCGTTGCCCGTGCCCACCGCCCTCGCCGCCTCGACGTACTCTGCATTGCGCAAGCTCAGCACCTCTGCCCTGACCACGCGGGCGTAAAGCGGCCAGCTCACCAGACCCAGCACCCACATTACGTTGAAGATGCTCGGACCGAACAAAGCGATGACCGCAATGGCTAAAATTAGAAATGGAAAGGCGTAAAAAATTTCGACCAGGCGCATGATGACGTTGTCCACCGCGCCGCCGTAAAACCCCGCGATGACGCCCAAAATCGTACCAATGACCGAAGCGATGCTGACCACGACGACGCCGATGAGGAGCGAGATGCGCGAGCCGTGGATAAGTCTCGAGAGGATATCGCGCCCAAAGTTATCCGTGCCCAACAGGTGCCCAGCACTGCCGGGAGGTTGATAAGCGTTGCCCAAGTCCATCTCTAAAGGGCCTGAAGGCGCGACCCAAGGGGCAAGGACAGCAGCTAAGACCAAAATCAGAATGGACACCGCACCGATAACTGCCAGCGGGTTGCGGAGGAACTTGCGCAGTACCCGGCTTCTCCGGGTATTAGATATAGAAACGGTAGCGGCGTCAGTCATAGCGAATCCTCGGGTCGATGCTGCTGTACAGCACGTCGACCAGCAAAATCACCGCCATAACACAGAGCGCGAAGATGAGGACGCTCCCCTGAATTAGGGGCAAGTCGCGCTGCCGGATGGCGTTGATGGACAACAGCCCCAGACCGGGCCATGAAAAAATGGTCTCGACGATCACCGCGCCGCCCAGCAAGCCCCCGAACTGTAAACCGGCGGTGGTCACGACCGGGATGATGGCGTTGCGCAGGGCGTGACGAAAAAGAACGAGTGACTCTCGTTGGCCTTTGGCTTTGGCGGTACGCACGTAGTCTTCTGACAGAACATCGAGCATAGCATTGCGGGTGAGGCGCGTCAGGACGGCGGCGAGCGCGGTGCCGAGGGTGAATGCGGGTAAGATGAGGTGGCTCACGAAGTCCCATACCCCCTCTTCCACACTACCCATGCCGCGAATGGGCAGCCAGCGCAGCTCGAGCCCGAACAACAAAATAAGAATCAACCCCAGCCAGAAGTTGGGCATGGCGACCCCGAGCATGGAGAAAAACATAGCGCCGTAGTCCGCCGGTTTGCTCTGTCTGGCCGCCGCCAAAGTGCCCAGCGGAATGGCGATAAGAAGCGCGATGAACATCGAGCTGAGCGTCAGCAACAGCGTGTTGGGAAAGCGCTGCATGACTTGACCCAGCACGGGTTGCTTCGAGGTGATAGACGTGCCGAAGTCGCCGCGAAAAAGCCCCGTCATGTAGTTGTAATACTGCTCGTACCAAGGGTCATTCAGACCTAGCTCGTCTTCTAAACGCGCCAGGTTTGCTGCGTTCGCCGTCTCATTACTCAGCATCAGGCTTATAGCATCACCCGGCGCAAAGGTGACTAGGGCGAAGGTGATAAAGCTTATCCCTAATAGGACGGGGATACTTGTGGCGATACGGCGTAAAAGGTAAGGGAACATTCTCAAGCTTTCTTCGCAGACGATGGAGCGTTATGGCGTTTTCTTTGTAAGAGTTGTTAGTTGTTAACCTCGGGTGCTAGTTGTTTATGAAATACCAACAAGGCTCAAAAGCTTACCCATTGCGTCATAGACGTTGTTTCTAGCCAATTTGGAAGGGTTCGGAAAGTCACCGCTAGAGGCAAAAAGCTTTGAGAATTCATGGAAAGTGTTTGTTCGGGTCGGTTATCGGTTATGGTTGAAATACCAGTCTTCGTCACAGACGCACTTTCTCGGTTGAGACGGGTCGTTTATCTACCAGCACCCGAGGTTGTTAGTTGTTAGTAAGCGCTTACTAACAACTAACAACGCCTTAACTTACTCCTCTAAGTAGACGTTATTTTGCAGCGAAACGAGTTGCAGCCCGAGAGCACCGGGATAAAGGTCCTTGACGTAACTGTTGACAACCGCGTAACCGTTCTCGAAGTAGAGCGGGATGGCCGCCCGGTCCGCCATGATGATGCGCTGCGCCTCGAGCCAGAGGTCGTTTCGGGTCTCGAAGTCGAGGGTGGCGTTGGCTTCCTCAAGCAAGGCGTCGACCTCGTCGTTGTCGTAAAAGTGTGTGTTGGTCACGCCTATGTTGCCGCCGTAAAAGAGGGCGTTCAACCCTGTGAGGCTGGCAAAGCTGTAGTCGAAAAAGACGCCCGTGTCATTACCCTTCTGCAAGTCCTCGCCCCAGACGGCCCCGTCCTGCTGCAAGAGGTTGGCGTCGATGCCCAACTGCTGTAATTGCGTGATGAGGATGGTCAGCACCCTGGTCTGCGAACCCGCGATGGTCTTGATGTCGAAGCTCAGCGGCTCGCCGTCGCGGTCTAAGATGCCGTCGCCGTCGCTGTCGCTAAAGCCCGCTTCCTCGAGCTGTGCCAGCGCGGCTTCCGGGTCGTACGACCAGAGACCGCGCAGCTCCGGGTCTTCTTCGAACTCGAACCAGTAGGGAACCTGCCCGTAGGCACGCCGACCGTACTCGCCGATCACCGAGGCGACAGCGGCGTCTATGTCCATCGCTTTAGAGAGTGCGTCCCGCACGGCTAACTCGTCGAAAGGTGGCGTGGTCACGTTGATGCCCAGGCCCCGGTAAGACCCCGGTCCTGGTATCAGCTCGAGGTCGGGATTGTCGGCAAGCTGCGTGACCGAGTCGATGTTAAAGAGGTAAGGCACCACGTCGATGTCTTGCGCCTCGAGCGAAATCGTCTGTACGGTCGGGTCGGGGATAAAAACGAACTCTACCCCGTCTAAGTTGGGTTTGATAAAGTAGTCTTCGTTGCGTTCGAGCGTGAGTTCCTGGTCGGGGGTGAAGGACTCGAGTTCGAACGGCCCCGAGCCTACCGGGTTGCGGGCAAAGCCCTCTTCGCCGAGCTGCTCGATGGCTTCTCGCGGCACGATCATCACCCGCGCCAAGCGGTTGGGGTCGCTCAGCAGGAAGGGGTCGGGTGCGGCGGTTTTAAGCTCGACCGTGTAATCGTCCAGCGCCGTCACGCTCTCGATATTCCCTAGGGTGAACGTCGTACTCACTTCAAGGAAGCGGTTAATGGAGTAAACGACATCGTCCGCCACGACTTTCCGGTTGGCACCTTCGGGGAAAACGTCGTTGCCGTCTTGAAAGGTCACCCCTTCGCGCAGCTTGAAAATCCAGGTGGTGTCGTCGGGGTTCTCCCAGCTCTCCGCGAGGTAGGGCGTGGCGCTGTAGTCGTCCAAGTCAGGCATGACGAGCGGGTCGAAGAGCTGGGAAACAGCGCCTAGTTCCCCGGTGGTCGTAGCCTTGTAAGGGTCGAGCTGCTGCATAGACTCGAAGGGCACCGTCAAGACGCCCCCCTGGGTCTGTGCCAGCGCCACGGACGCGAGGACAAGCGAGATGAGAACGAGACCTAAGCCCACTAAACCGTGACTGGGGTTGGGACTTGAGGGCTTACCCATTAAGGTGAGGATGCGTTTCAAAAGGGAACCTCCATTGGCTGCGAGACTGAGTTGGTTTTGGGGCTGACGCTGGAGCAAGCTTTGGGTGCGTAGCTGACTGAGTTGGCTGAGAGTTTGGGCGTAGGTGCGCGTGCTGCTGTTACAGACAGTCATCGCCGTAACGTCGCAGCCGTATTCGCGCTCCTGGCGAACCTGGCTCGATATCCACCAGACGGCGGGGTTAAAAAAGAGCAGGGTCTCAACGAGGTGTTGAAACAGGTTTACGAAAAGGTCGCCGCGTTTGATGTGCGCCAGTTCATGTGCGAGGATAAGCTCGAGCTGCTGCGGCGTCAGCCCGCTCAGCACACTGGTCGGGACTAAGATGAGCGGCTTGAGATAGCCCAAAACCATAGGGACATCGGCTATTTGGGAGAGTTTAACTTCTATGTTTTGGCTGAGTTTGAGCGTTTTATGCAGCCGCTGTACGGTGTTCGTGATCGCTTCCGGCGCACGCTGGACGAAGCTCGAGCGCAGCCGCCGAAGTGCCATCATATCGACCATCAGGCGTGCGGAGAGCGTGACGATGCCCAAGAACCAGGCGAGGACAATCCAGGGGAACAGGGACTCGAGCTTAAACTTCCAACGTCGCAAGGTTTGGGACGTAACGAACTCGGTTCGCGCAGTGACCGTTTCGGGCGCGGCTTGTAATGATTCCCCTAACTCAGGCGATGGTTTGCTGAGTGTGACGTGTTGTGCCTCCTCAGCAGATACAGGCTCCAGGCTGAACGGGCTTTGGGTAGGATTCGAGCCTCTTAGGTGTGCAAAGGTGAAAATGGGTAGGGCCAGGCATGACAGAAGTGCTAGCAAACTGAGGCAGTAACGCTGATTCGGGCTGAGGCTTCTGCCTAACCACAAAAGAACGGCGAGACCACAGGCGACAGTGACACCCTGCCAGAGGGAATGGATGAGGACTCGCGCCAACAGCTCTACGCTCTGGGAGGTGAGCAGTGACTCAAACATCGTCATCTTCCGACTCACTTTCTAAGGCGTCAAGGAGGTCTTGAATTTTTGCCAGGTCTTCTTGAGAGGGGGTATCAGTCGCAAGGGCTCGAGAGATGAGGCGCATAGTCGAGCCGCCGAAGACGGTGTGTTTGAGCCTTTTGATGAGCTTGGCTTCTACCTCCTCTTTGGCATGGGCGGGTTGAAAGATATGGCTTTTACGTCCCTTATCTCGTGCAAGCAAACCTTTCTTGAGCATGATGGAGAGGATGGTGTGGACCGATGAGTAGGCTAAGGGTTTGGCTCGAGCTTCGTTCAGGCGCTCTACAATGTCTCGAGTGCCCAGCGGTCCAGCCGCCCACAGCACCTGCAAAATGTCCATCTCCCTGTCCGTCGGCGTTTCCTGTCTGGGTCTCGGCACTGCACCTCCAGCGGGTTGACTTGAGTTAAGCTTGGGCCTGCTCAGGCGAAAAAGATATCTTTATGAACGCAAGAATATGCTAATTCATTAGTAATGTCAATAAACTATAGGACTTACGCACGTAAGACCATAGCGCCGCCGGTTGGCACAGTCGGCCAGCAGGCACGCGACACCCTCAGAGTGAGGGCGTGCCAGCGGCCAACGCCGTCATACGGAACTACGCGGCGCACCAGAGCGCGCCCGAGCTTGGGGTGCTTGTACGCGACGTACCCGACCCTCGAGCCTCACAAGCCTGGGGTGACGTGCTCGAGCTGGCTATGGAGGTGGTAGGAAAGTGAGCGCCAAGAAAGCCAGGTTCGACTACCTCAAGCAAGAAACGAGCGAGCCGTCCGCCGATGCCCGACCTGAGCCCAGTGCGGAAGAGCTGCGCAGCGTGCCGCGTGGCGAGGGCCGCATGGAGCAGGACCGCGAGCAGCTAAACGTCCGCTTGCCCACCATGCTTAAGCGTCGCGCCGCGGCCAAGGCAACTCTCGAAGGCCGCACTATCGGCGAAGTTGTGGAGGAGCTACTGAACGGATATTTAGAACAGCCCTTTTAGGGGTAGTACACCGATCGGAGATAAAACTGTCGACATATACATGATTTAGAGTCGAAAGGTAGGTAACATGACCTACCTTCCCGGCACCATCGCCTACGCCAAGCGCGCCAGCACCCTGTGGAAAAGCGGCGAGCGCGGCGTCTGCTACGAGGTCTACCAGATTAGTGAGCGCCCCGGTTACAGCTTCAATTTCGCAGGGGGTGGTTACGACGGTTTCAGCGAGGACGACCTGTCATACTGGCTCGAGCTAACCGAATAGGTCGCTCCCTCGTTCGCAGGCTTCAAGTTCAAAAACGTCATACACCTCTCCGGCGCTTATGATGCAGGCTGGTTCGACGAGGCCCTGAAGAAACCTTTGAGCAAAGCCTGACTAGACCTAACCTACGCCTCGAGCCACGTAATAAACCCTCACCACTAACCTCTGATAATCTATTTTATCAGAGGTAAATGTCTGTATATATAAGCCTAACTTTGTGCAGCAGTTGGACCGTTCAACTGCCTAAGGGCAAGCCCCACCCAACTACACATCACCCTTTTCTCGCAAGTAGGTGCGTGTCGTCTGAGTGATACCGAATGGTACCGTCTTTCCACCTGTGCCGTTGATGGTTCTGTGTAGAAATGGACTGTGGGTTGAGCGCGCTACTAATAAAAATCCCAGCGTTAAGTTAGGAGTTTGAGTTTCTATACCTGCTTTACCCCTCCGGTGCGGTTAAAGGTACGGTAGCGATGTCAGAAACTGTTTTGCACCTTTTCTCCGCTAATTCTATGTGAATTGGCACACAATCACGCTAAAACCTGACAACATCGCAAAACAAATCATTCTGATGTAAGAGTTGAATGGCTATAATAGAGTCATGATCATTGCCCCTTTACCCTCCGATGAAGCGGTACGCTTGCAGACGCTCGAGGCTTACCACATCCTCGACACACCCCCCGAAGAAGCCTTTGATACTTTGGCGGGCCTAGCCGCCGACATCGTTCAGACGCCGGTTGCGCTAGTTACTTTTATTGCTCAAGAACGCCTGTGGTTCAAAAGCTGCTCTGGTGTAGAAGCAACAGAAACCCCTCGAGACATTGCATTTTGCGCCCACACGATTTTGAGCGATGAGATCATGGTGGTGCCCGACGCCACCCAAGACGAACGCTTTGCCGATAATCCATTCGTCACCGGTGAGATGGCTGTTCGTTTCTACGCGGGCGTGCCGCTCATCACCCCCACGGGTCAGCGGCTCGGCTCGCTCTGCACCATTGACACGACGCCGCGAGAAGGCGTGACACCCGAACAGGCAAAGATGTTGACGCGACTGGCTAAACTGGTCGTTGACGAACTCGAGCTTCGCAAAACGTTGCGTACCGCTACCGAGCTGAGCGACCAGCTCGCCCACCGGGCGTTTCATGACCTTCTCACAGGCTTGCCAAACCGCGCTTACCTGCAAACGCTGTTGGCCGCCGAAGCTAAGAAAAGCCACCCTGAGAAGTCCGTTGCCATGCTCCTCATCGACTTGGACAATTTTAAGACCATCAACGATAGCCGCGGCCATGATGTAGGCGACCAGGTTTTGGTCGCGGTGAGTCAACGGCTGCGCCAGGCGGTGCGTGGCACCGATACCGTTGTGCGCTGGGCAGGGGACGAGTTTGTCATTGTCAGTACAGCTTTAGACGATGCCGCACACGCCGAACAGATGGCTGAGCGGGTGCTGAAAAGCTTAGAACAGCCGCTGTGTCTGGACAGGGGCCCGCTGACGCTGAGTGCCAGTGTCGGGGTGACGGTGGGACCCGCAGCCATGTTTGCCCAGGAAGGGCAGGTTCTTAAGCAGGCCGATTTGGCGCTCTACCAAGCGAAGAAAGTCAAAAATACCGCCGTGGTCTTTACCGGCGCGTTGCTGACGCAGTTTACCGAGCAGTACAGCCTGGAAAAAGACTTGCGTGACGCGGTGGAAACCTCGGCGCTCACCTTGTTTTACCAACCCCGAGTTACGCTGTCGTCACAGCGCTGGACCAGTGCCGAGGCGCTGCTACGCTGGCAGCATCCGACGCGCGGCATGGTCTCACCAGCCACCTTCATCCCAGTGGCTGAAAAGAGCGATCTTATCTTAAAGCTCGGCACCTTTGTGCTTGACCGAGCGTGCGAGCAAGCCGCTCGCTGGCTGGCGGCTGGCACGCCGCTACGCGTAGCGGTGAACGTCAGTACCAAACAGCTCACGCAAGATACTTTCACTGACCTGGTGATGACGACCCTGGAGCGTTACAACCTTCCCGCCGATTTGTTAGAACTCGAGATAACCGAGAGCGCCTTTATCCTGGATGTTGCAAAGAGTATCGCGACGTTAAAAGAACTCAAGCGGCGCGGCGTGCATATCGCTATGGACGACTTCGGAACGGGCTATTCCTCGCTCAACACCCTTACGCAGCTTCCCCTTAACGTGCTCAAGCTCGACAAAAGTTTTGTGGACCGAATCTCAACGGAAATGGCGCGGCAAGACCAAGCGGTGATGGAACTGGTGATTGCGCTCGGGAAGAGTTTGGGGCTCGAGGTGGTTGCCGAGGGAATTGAAACGACCGAGCAACATCGTTACCTGCTCGAGCTGGGCTGTGCTCAGGCGCAAGGTTATCTGTTCTCTAGGCCGGTGCCAGCGCATATGCTGGCGATTCCTAGCATTGAAGTAGTGCATTAAAGCGTTCTAATAATGCACGTTTTGTAACCTTGGGGCCCGGTCATGTTGGGTGTCGTCATGGGCGGACCGAAGGACAACCTATGGTAGTTAACGCAGGCGCTGTTTGGTTTCAGCTTTCCCTGAGAGATGCGTGAACCACATGAGGTGAAACTGCAAGTAAAGAGCATCTTCAGATTTTGTTAGAACAGTTCACAAGTAAAGCCTCTCTGTGGTGAACGCGTGCAAGTGTTGCACTACCCCAACTCGGTCACAACTCACGTGACGTCCTAACTCTGGGCCGAACCTTACCGAAAACAACACACAAACAGGCAGTACCTTAAAAACTTTATGTTGTAGACAAGTTAGCTCAAACCAGACCAGACTAGACCATACTATGCTGAGACTATGCACATCACCAACATCTCCGAAGCCAAAGCCAGCCTGTCCAAGCTGGTCGAGCGGGTCTTGAGTGGCGAAGAAATCATCATCGGCAAAGCGGGCAAGCCGGTGGCGAAACTGGTTCCCTTCGACCTCGACACCCAGCCCCGAGACCTAGACCAAGGCATCTGGGCGGGGCCGGTGCGCATGAGTGAGGACTTCGACGAGCTGCCCGAGGACATGCTGAAGCTCTTTACCGGTGAGGTCGACGACGAACCTGCTGCTTGACACCCACACCCTGCTGTGGGTCTACAGCCGCGACCAACGACTGTCCGAGGAAGCGGCCGCCGCCATCCGGGATGGGAGCAGGGTGGTGTTCGTGAGTGCCGCGACCGCCTGGGAAATCGCCATCAAGAAAGCTCTGGGCAAGCTTTCTGCCCCCGACAACTATCTTGAAGCTCTCAGACGCTACCGCTTCACCGCCCTCAGCGTCACCACCGAGCACGCGCTGGGGGTGGAAGGTTTGCCGCATCACCACCGTGACCCCTTTGACCGGCTGCTCGTGGCGCAGGCGCAGCTCGAGAAGCTCACCCTGGTGACGAACGACCCCAAGCTGTGGGCTTACGACGTGCCGGTTCTGAAGACCTGAAGAATGGGCGTGAACGTTCCCATGCGATTACAGACTGGAAAGCCCGAATCTGCTACTCTTGTTGTCACTTATGGTTGACAAAGAGGCAGGTATGGCTGACAAAGAGACGAGAGAGTTTAAGGGGCGCACGGACCGCGCGGGTTACACCGAGTCCACGCCAAGATTCCTCGCGAAGCGCAGCCCCGCCCTGCCGCAGCGGGACGAGGCCATTCAAAAGGCCCTCCAAATGCTTGGCATTACCTCTCGTCACGACGCGAGCCTGAGCACGTTGCGAGCGTTCAAGCGTGCCAGAGAAGCCGTCGGTGTCCTCTATGACGAGTTTGCCGACGACCTCGAGGTCTTTTTGAACCAGCCTCTGGCCGACTACGGCGGCAAAAGCGTGGTTGACCTAGTGGCGGAACATGGCGTACGCGCCCTGGAAGCGGTGCGCTCGGACGTTGAGTATCCCGTTCCTGCCTGAGCCAAGATGGTTCACCGCGTTGATGACGCTGACATCCTCAACCTTTGCCGTCCTCTAACCAACCAGCTCGCCTGGCGCTACGTCGCCTACAAGTACCTCCTCCAACCGGAGCCCGAAGCGAAACGGCCGTTGTCCATCGTGGGCAGCTTAAAGGGCGGCGGGCGGTACAACATCGGCCTCAACCTGCCCGGCTTTGAACCCTTCGGGGCCGTCTACACCAGCCTCGAGGCGGTCACCGCCACTCGGGAGATGCGCTTTCCTAGCGCTCCGGAAACGCCTTATGTGCTCTTTCCCGTTCGGGCTACGCTGGCGCGGGTTCTGGACTTGCGTGCAGAAAATGTCATCAAGGTGCTCGAGCTTGAAGGAGACCGACTCTACAGTCCCTGGCGCGAAGAAAGCAAGATTCTGGGCCGACCAGCGTACCCGCAGCTTGTTGGAGCAAAACTCTTCAGCGCCGGCGTCGAGGCAATACTCACGCACAGCGTGGTTGACGAGGACAGCACCAACCTCACGATTTACCCGGCCAACTTGACGGGCGACAGCCGCGTGAGCGTCACGGGCGACGTGGACGACCCGAGGGTGGTCGACGTGCTGCTGCCGGAGGACGTCTAGCCCGAAAAGGCGGCTTCACTTCGCAGTCACCACCTTTCGGCTGCGCTCCGGAAACATTAAAGTGCAAAACGAAACACCTATTGAGCAAAGACACCGTTGGCTAACCCCCACTGTCAAAGGGTCGGGCGGCCTACCATAGTCTGACAAGCCTTTTTTGAGCGTTGCGCTCGAGGCAGGGCCGAGCTGCGAACTAAGACGGGAGAAGTTAGATGGACTGGGAAGAAATCAGCCGTAACTGGGACAGGTACCGAAAGGACGCGCAACACACCTGGAACAAGCTACCCGCTCCCGACCTCGACGCCACGGCGGGCGACCGCGACAAGCTGATAAGCAGCGTCAGAGAAGGTTTGGGGCTGTCGCTCGAGGCGGCCGAGACCGAGGTCGACGCTTGGGCTAAAAGAATGACCGAGATTCAGTCCACCTAGTTCACTTGGAGGCAAGCCGTGACACAGTATGACCTTAGCGACCCAGTGATTCCACCGATTGAAGAGCCGACACCTGGCAAAGATGTTCCCAACCCAGACATGCCTGACCAGCAACCGCCCGGAGTCGACGAGCCGGGTGAGGACCTGCCAGGCATCGACGAGCCGCCTGGAGACTTGCCCGACCAGGTACCGCCGGGTACCGACTTGCCCGGAAGACGGTGACGGCGTAGCTTCACTGTCACTCGGGTTTGCCAGGAGTCGAGCCGAATAGGCTGGTTGTAAAGGCCAGTGAAAAACCTACGCTCGCCCCAAAACGCCGATAAGGGCAAGGCGAAGGTAGCCGAGGCGAACCCCAACCGGGGCGACCGCCGCTGGTCTCCTCATGGTCGTGGCTTGCACATTGCTGTCCTGTCGCGCTGCCAAGCTAGCGCGAGATAGCTTGGCAGCGTCTTTTCAACCCTGCCCTGTAACGTCTCATAAAGGACTTATCAAGCGTCCTACACGTCATCTCTAGCTACGTTCAGCTTTGTCTTTCAGCCTCGAGTCCAACTCTACCAAACTGACGTCCTGCCCTGTCAACCGCCAGCCAATTCCCCGGCTGCGCCCGTTCCAACGCAAGTAACCCAGCTCCTCCAGCACCACACCGAGGTAGCTCGCCCCCTGGGCATAGGTCGTGTTGGGCTTGATGGACATAAGCGTCATCCCCAACCCCGGCCGCTCAGTCCCAGCACCCAACTTCTCGACGTTGTTCGCCAAAGGAAACTCGTTGGCACCGAAGGCCGCCTCGAGCCTGCTCAACAGCTCGACCAGGTCGCCCACCGGATAAGTGTGAACGAAATTCTTCTCGTTCCGAATAATGACACACTGACCGGTAATGTCGAAGTGCCACTCGAACCGCTTGGCCCGGTTCGGCCCACCGCGCGTGCTAGACATAGTGAAAGCATAAACGGCGTTCCTAAACGACGGCGTGAAACAAACCCCGGCTCGCCCACTCCCTAAACTGTCCCCATGACCAAATAAGAGTTCGAAGAAGGTGAAACTTGGGCCTACCGCAGCCCCAAGGCCCTCGGCACGCCCGCCGCCCAGGTGGCCCTCGTGGTTCCTGCCCAACCGCAAGGGCGCGGTCAAGGTCAAAGCGTAGTAAAATCACCTTGTCATGTTTCGTAAACCAAGGAAACCTGCAAGCCAAAGGTTCGAACTCGCCCGGATTCACGCGGCTGCCCTATCAGGGATGCTTTTCTTGTCGGCAGAAGATGAAACGGCCTTTTGCAAAGAATTCTGGCGGCGGGTCGATGTCAACAACCACGGTTGCTGGAATTTCAAGGGCTACACGACCAAACGCGGCTACGGCCGTATCTCGGTCCCCAGACGTTGGCAGGGATACTTACCCAAAGCGATGGCCGCTCATCGGCTTGCCTATCTGCTGGCTCGTGGCGATATTACGGAAAGTTCTATGGTGCTACACACCTGCGATAACCCACCGTGCTGTCGACCTGATCACCTGTACTTAGGTTCTTACTTAGAGAATGCCCAGGACAGGGTGTTTCGCGGTCGCCACGTCGCTCTTCGTGGTGAGGAAAACGGCAGCGCGAAGCTAACCGAGGCTGCTGTGTTGGAAATAAAACGCAAGCTCAGGAATTACAACCCAAAAAAGGTAAGAACATATAGTTCGTTCGATAGAGAACGCCCCTTAACCTTGGCAGGTGTTGCCCGAGAGTTTGGCGTATCTGTAAATACGGTAACAAACATTCACAAGGGGAAAACCTGGACGCATGTAAAACCTGACTAATACAACTTTTTTGAGTTCTTTAAAACACTCCAATTTGTGCTGCTCTCGTATCTACCCCAATCTCTGGTAATCTATTTTATCAGGGGTAAAAGGGTATGAGCCTATGCCGCGCTTGGGCCATTCACACGCCAAAAAATTTCTCTATTCATCGCGCCAAAGGCAGCAGCGCCACCATGAAAAAGTAGTCCCGCGCCTCTACATCTCTAGTTTGTTCAGTTCCTACCCCACGTCGGAAAAGTGCCTCGACGGTGACACGCTTCCTACGGATGAGGTCATGGTGACCGTGACCGGCCCGGCCGCTTGGAACGATGGCGAACCCGTAACAGTGACGCGCGGCCGGGATGACGTCCTCGACGGTTCGACCGCGATTATCACCAGCATCAGTGCGGTGAGTGGCAGCTACACCGTTACCATGACGTCGGGTGACACGATCTATAAAGCCAGCGGCAGACTCGACGCGACTAGGCTCTTGCCCACGCCTCAGAACGTGACGGTGACTGAGCACAGCTCGAACGAAGTCAGCGGGCAGTGGGACCCGGTTCCTGGCGCTTTAGTCTACCAGGTGTTCATTCGCGAGGACTTCACCGTTTTCACCTCACCCACCCTCAGCTCGACCCTTGTCAGCGGCACCAGCGCTACGCTCGGCGACCTCGACCTTCCACCGGGGGAGTACGCCCTGGAGGTGCTTGCCACGACCATCGACTTCACCACCGAGGGACCTCTGGTTAATCCCGGCGACTACGACCTCTCGTATAACCGGTCGGTGCCTTTCACGATTCAGTAACAAGGTTAACGCACTTCACTCCTTTTTGAAAAAAACATCCCGTACCTAAAGCCTTCTCAAAAACCCGATTTACACAAAGGAGATGCCATGAACAACCGGTACACGAATCTGCTGAAACTGGTAGTGGGTGCATTGCTCGTGCTGCTCGTCACCTCTGGGTGCAATCTGAATGACATTATCAACCCCAAACTTAAAATCACAGCCGTTGAACTCAACGCCGAGGCCGCTTCCCTTGAGGTCGGCGAATCCGTGACGCTCACTGCCGTCGTGTATGGCGACCCCAATCACGAGGTTCTCTGGCGAACTTCCAACAGTAAGTTGGCGACGGTTGAGCGCGGCGAAGTCGCGGCGCTGGAGCCTGGCGAGGTGCGTATCACCGCTTTAAGCAGGTACGATCCTACAAAGTTTGATTCCGCTACTATCAATATCACCCCAGCCAATTCAGCAGAATGACCCCACTAGAGGGCAGCAGAAGCGCCGCCCTCGAAAATGCGACCACTTATGAAATGGAGTAAAGCACATGGCTGAGACACCTGCTGAGCGGAGAGCCCACGCCCGCGCCATCCGCGAAGAAGCAATAGACATCGCAGAAGACGAGAATCTTCCACTGCACGAAAGCAACGACGACGAAAACAGTCAGCGCGACTTTGTAGCGGCCTTTTCAAAAGGGCTCCCCCACAATTCGTTCGGCCTATCCCGTCCCGGCGAGGTCGATCCAGGCGCATACAAGAAGTTGCTCGACGCGGTGCAATCGTTGGTAGAAACTAAAGTGCTTGGTTTGTCAGCAGGGGTTTGTCGCCGGTAGCTTAGTGTTTGCCGTAAACCACTTTCAACATCGGCCCTAATCTGGTTGAGCCATCAGGGAGTAAACTCGAGCAGATGACCTTGGCGAACCAACTTGAGCAACTCCACACCCTGAACGAACTCGGCGCGATTCTCAACCGCGAGCCCGACTTCGCCGCGGCCCTGGCCCCTGCCTTGGCGCGGCTTGTCGAATTGCTGGGCCTCAGCACGGGCTGGGTGTTCTTGAGCACGGTGACCACGGGCGACGCGCACCGGGGCGGGTTCAGGCTTGCCGCCCACAATGATTTGCCGTCGGCACTGAACGCTGACGACCGAGCACCACTGTGTGAGGGCAGCTGCGAGTGCCAGGGTTTGTTCCGGCGGCGGGAACTCGACGCAGGCGTGAACATGGTCGTTTGCAGCCGCTTGAAGGGCGCGACCGGCGACACCCGCGGCCTGAAAGTTCACGCTAGTGTACCCCTGCTCGGCACCGACGGTCCCGTCGGCATCCTCAACTTAGCGGCGGCGGACAACAAGCGGTTTACCGAAGAACGCTTGGCTTTTTTGACCGCGGTGGGACGTCAGCTCGGCACGACCCTCGAGCGCTCGCGCTTGCAAGAGGCGCACACCCGCGAAGCGCGCTACATGGCAATGTTGGAAGAGCGGCAGCGCCTAGCCCTCACCATGCACGACTCGGTCACGCAGCTTTTGTTCGCCGCCGACCTGTCTTTGAGCGTCGCTCGCGAGCTTGACGGGGAAGCTGAAGAGGGTGCGGAAAATAGCGTGCAACGTCTGCACCACATCGCGACCGCGCACGACGCGGTGCAAGGTGCCGTCGCGGAACTGCGCGGCCTCGTCGAGACGATGCGGCCCGCCGACTTGTCCCAAGGGCTCACAGCCGCGCTGACCCGCTTGGCGACGCGCGTGGCGGGAAGTATCAAGGTGCAGCTCGAGGCTGAAGACCTCGCTCTGCCCCTCGGCTACGAGGTCGAACTGTACCGCGTCGCCCAAGAGGCCGTCCACAACACGCTCCGGCACGCCGCGGCGCAAAACCTGTGGCTCGAGCTGCGGGGTACGGCCGCAGGCGTCACGCTAAGCATCCGTGACGACGGCAAAGGTTTCGGGAAAACGCCGATCGGTCCCGGCCTGGCCGGGATGCGCGAGCGGGCGCTCGTTCTAGGAGGTCGCTTGTTGTTGGGCGAGGTGCCGCCGAACGGCAGCTTGGTCCGGATGGAGGTGCCGTGGCCACCAGGCTCCTGATTGTCGACGACCACCCGATTGTGCGCGAAGGTCTCAAGGCTTTTCTCGGTTTACAGGCCGACTTGGAAATCGTGGGCGAAACGGGCAGCGCCCATGAAGGCCTCGAGCTGGCCCGGAGCCTGTCGCCTCACCTCATCCTCCTCGACGTGCAACTAACCGACGGAAGCGGTTTGTCCATCCTGGCCGACCTGTTGGCGTTGGACCCGAAACCGCGCGTGCTCGTCCTCACGAGCTTCGCCGACGAAGCCTATATCCGTGAGGCGATGCGCAAGGGCGCGTCGGGCTTTTTGCTCAAACATGCCGGCCCGAAAAGCCTGCTCGACGGCGTTCGCGCGGTACTGAGGGGCGAGCTGCCGCTGGACGCCGACGTCGTGAGGGTGTTAACACGACCCGACGACGACCCTCTGCAGGTTCTCACCCCGCGCGAGGGCGACGTGCTCCGCCTGGTCGCGGCAGGCTTGACCAACCGCCAAGTTGCCACCGAGTTGGGCATTGCGGAGAAAACCGTCAAAACGCACGCGACGAGCGTGTTCGCCAAACTTGGCGTCCGTGACCGCACCCAAGCCGCGCTCTACGCTAAAGAAAGGGGATGGTAGCGGAGATGCGAGGTGCAAGCCTTTGACTCTACTCCCCTACGCTTCACCTTCTCGCTACGACAAAAGTCCCAGTCGACCCTCAGACCAGGGCCCCAAGACGGTTCGGCGTTGCCTCTCTAAACTGACCAGCAGGAGGCAAGGCATGAAAACAGCTCTCATCACGGGTGCCAGCCGAGGTTTGGGGCAGGTGCTGGCGAACTTACTTGCCCTGCAGGGTTACAAGCTCATCGTCAGCGCGCGGGGCGAGGCTGCGCTCGAGCGCAGCGCCGAGCCGTGGCGCGAGCACACCGAGGTCGACGTCATAGCGGGTGACGTCGTGGACGAAGCCCACCGCCGCGCCCTGGCCACAGCGGCCTCAAGCGGCCTGGACGTGCTCATCAACAACGCCTCGAGCCTGGGGCCGACACCTCTGCCGGCGCTCGCCGAAACCGATTTGGAAGGCTTGCGGCAGCTTTACGACACCAACCTTTTCGCGCCCTTGGCCCTGATTCAGGCGACCCTGCCGCAGCTCGAAAAGCGCGGCGGCCTCGTCGTCAACCTTACGTCGGACGCCGCCGTCGGCGGCTACGAGGGCTGGGGCGGGTACGGCTCGAGCAAGGCCGCGCTCGACCTCGTCTCGAAGACTTTGGCCGCCGAACTGTCGATCCGCGGCGTGAGTTGCGTCTCGGTCGACCCAGGCGACATGCGCACGCAGATGCACCAGGACGCCTTTCCGGGCGAAGACATTTCAGACCGGCCACTCCCCGAGGTGACGCTGCCCTTTTGGCTGTGGCTTCTAAACCAGCGTCCCAGCGACGTTTCGGGACAACGCTTCCGGGCGCAGGCAGCTACCTGGACACTTAACGAAAAAACGCAGGAAGTGTTCCCGGCATGACCCCGACACGGGATTTGGCAGGACGGAACTCAACAGGGCAAAGTTCGGCGGTACAGACCTCGAGCCCAAAAATTTCGACTCTAAAAAAGTTGACCGTGCAAGACCTGACCTTCGAGCGGCCCGACGCGCTGCAGGCGACCCGGCCACCCGAACTGCGCGGCGCGGGCCGGGACGACGTGCAACTGCTGGTGAGCAGGCCCAAAGGCCACACGCACGCACACTTCACACAACTTCCGCGGTTTTTACGCCCCGGCGACCTGCTTGTGGTGAACGACAGCGCCACGCTGCCCGCGAGCTTGAGCGTGCAAGGTGCTTGGGGAGGGTTTACCCTCAACCTCTCGACCCGTTACGGTGCCCAGCTCTGGCTGGCCGAGCCGCGCTGGAGCCCGAGCCGCCCCGGCCCGCTGCCTTTGGAGGTTGGGCAAATTCTCGAGGTGGCAGGTTTGGAGGCTCGAGTGCTTGCCCCTCATCCCAAGTTGCCGCGCCTCTGGTTTGTAGCGTTCGAGGGTGATGTTGAGGCGGCCATGAACCGTTACGGCGCGCCGATTCGTTACGCTTACGTGCCGGACGTTTTCGGCCGCGAGACCTACCAAACGGTGTTCGCGGCGCGACCCGGCAGCGCCGAAATGCCCTCGGCGGGCCGCCCCTTCAGCCTCGAGCTGGTGAGAGACCTGGGGCGCGGCAGCGTCGAACTCGCTACTGTCACGCTGCACACCGGGGTGAGCAGTCTGGAGGTGGAGCCCGACCTGGAAAACCACACTCTCTACGCCGAGCCCTTCGAGGTGTCCGCCGCGACGGCCCTACAGGTCAACACGACTCGGGCCGCGGGGCGGCGCGTCATCGCGGTCGGCACGACGGTGGTGAGGGCCTTGGAGTCCGCTTTTACAGGCTCACAAGTAGCAGCAACCAGAGGCTTTACCCAAGCGTTTGTGCGCCCCGGCAGCTACGCCGGGACCGTGGACGGCCTGCTGACCGGCTTTCACGACCCGCGGGCGAGCCACCTCGCCATGCTCTACGCCGTCGCAGGACGAGAACTGATTCAAAGTGCCTACGCCGAGGCGGCGGGAAACGGCTACCTGTGGCACGAATTTGGCGACAGCCACCTCATCCTCACGCGCTGAACGCGGATGTCAAGCAGGCCGTCTCGGTTGTTACGGACAGTTCGCCGGATTGACTCACCCTACTCGGCACTCGACTGAGGCTGTTCGCTTTACGGACCTGGACGCCGAATGCGATAGCTGTCCTTGCGGAGCTTGTGTCCTTACGGTCCCCTTTCTTACACACTAGCCAGCTATAGACGTCGAAACGCTCACCTTGCCCGCCACCACCGCGTGTTTCGCGCCGGTCGCGCTGGGCAGGGTGCTTGAAAGTCCAAGCAGCCTTTGGTACGCCATTATTCCAAAGGCCAAAGCTTCGCGATCACGCGACTTGTAACCTAACTCCTCAAAGGTTGTGACCGGGGCAAAAAGATGATCTCTCAGCATCGCCATCAGCGTCTCATTAAGTGCGCCGCCCCCGGCCACGAGAATTTCGTCGACCTCTCCAACATACCGGTCGTAAGCTCGGGCGATGGAGTGAGCCGTGAAGGCGGTGAGCGTGGCGACAAGGTCGTTCGCTTTCATGTCGTTATGCAAGTAACTATCTAATGCGTCCAGAGTAAAGGTCTCTCGCCCTGTTGTTTTGGGGAGTGGCAAGCTCAGGTAAGGATGTTTCATGAGTGCGTCCAGCGTGGGCACATGAACCCAACCGGAAGCGGCGATTTGGCCGCCCTCGTCATACTCGAGACCGTAGTGCCTTTTGACCGCTTCGTCGATGAGGCAGCTCGCGGGACCGGTATCGAAGGCGAAGACGTGCTCCGGGTCGCCGTCAGCTGGTAGGTAAGTTAGGTTGGAAATGCCGCCAAGATTATGCACAGTGCGATCCTTACCCGCTTCACTGAACATTAGATAGTCCCCAAACGAGACCATCGGTGCCCCTTGACCGCCGGCGGCCATATCACTCTGACGGAAGTCGGACACCACCGGGAGACCACACACTTCGGCGACCACGGCCGCCTCTCCAAGTTGCAGCGTGCTTGGTGTCTGCCAGTCCATGCTTTTGTCGACCCTTGGAATGTGGCAAACCGTCTGGCCCGAGAGGGCAACGGCGTCGAAAGCGTACGCCGCTCGCATCTCCATTACGAGGTTTGCTTACGCATTCCCTATCTCTCTATGCACTTCGGTGATGAGCAGAACACGCGAGCGTTCGGGCTTCAGACATTGCAAAATCCGTTCTCGCAACTTTGATGGGTAGTTTCGACTGAGCCTAGCCACAACGTGCCAGTTCAATTTGCCCCCAGCCAACGCGAAAGTCGCGAGCACCGTGTCAATACCGTCTGCCGACGTTCCTGACATGAGACTCAGAATATTCACCCCCACACGTTCGTTCGAATATTGTATACCTTTACAATACCACTCTTGACCTAATTGGTATAAATGCGGTACAGTCGCAGCCAACCTAACAAAGGAGGAATCGTCTATGAAGAGATGCCTGCTGATCGCGTTTATGCTCCTGGGGTTCGGCTTCGCCCAAACGGGTACCCTCGAAATTGCCGTAGACCAGTCCCCGGTCGGACTCGACCCCCACGTAGTCACCGCCTTCAGCTCGTTCGCCGTGTTAAGTCAGATATACGACGGCCTCGTAGAGACCAACGCAGAGTTACAGGTCGAACCTGCGCTGGCCGAAAGCTGGGACCTTAGTGAAGACGGGCTCACCTACACGTTTGACCTGCGAGACGGTGTCACTTTTCATAACGGTCGCGCGATGACGGCGGACGATGTTGTTTATTCGTATGAGCGCGTAATGGACGAGGAGACGGGCTCCCCGCAGGCCAGCCGCTTTAGTCAGGTCGTGAGCGCTGTAGCCGTGGACGACGACACCGTTGTGTTTACACTTAGCGAACCGTTTGCACCTTTCTTGGTCAACACGGCCAACCTAAGCGTCGTGCCACGTGAAGTCGCCGAGAATGAAGACTTAAACCAGGTCGCAGTCGGCACCGGTCCGTTCACGCTCGCAGAAGTAGTGCCTGACACTTATGTGCTGCTCGAGGCTTACCCCGACTACTACCGCGAGGGTGAACCTGGCGTCGCTGCGCTTCGCTACAACGTCGTCCCCGAAGCGTCGACCCGCGCGGCGGGCCTGCGCAACGGCACCTATCAGCTCCTGCCCGACGTCGACCCAGCCACCGCCCTCACCCTGGCGAACGTGCCCGACGTAAGCGTTCTCAGCACCCAAGACCTCGCCTACAGCCTCTTGGGGCTCAACACGACCGTCACGCCCTTTAACGACCCGCGCGTTCGGGAAGCTATCAACCTGATTATCGACCGCAACGAAATAATCGAGGCCGTCTATTTTGGGGAGGCGGTACCAGGTGGTCCGCTGAGCCCAGGTTTAAGTGACTGGGCCGAGGACGTGAGCTCCTTTGAGTGCTACGCCCCCGACGTCGACCGGGCAAAAGCGTTGCTCGAGGAGGCGGGCGCCTCGGACCTCAGCATGAACATCCTGACCTTCGGCACCAACAAGATCGTGTCCGACGCCGCGCAGGTCATCCAGGCGCAACTCGTGGACGCGGGAATCGACGCGACGGTCGACGTCGAGGAGTTTGGCACCTTCGTACAGCGCTGGCAAAACAGCGACTTTGACGCATTCGTGAGCCTCAACGGCGGCAGCGCCGACCCCGACGGTTACCTGTACCGCACGTTTCACACGGACGGCGCGACGAACGTTTACAAGTTTAGCGACGCCGACACCGACGCGCTTTTGGACCAGGGGCGCACCGAAACCACGTTCGACGCGCGCAAAGCCACCTACAACGAGCTTCAGGAGCGGCTGGCCTGCACGGGTCCCGTCGTCCACGTGGCTTACGGCACCCTGCTGTCGGCCCTGCGGGCCGAGGTCGAGGGTTTCGAGCAGATGCCGACGCGCAGTCTAATCTCGCTGCGCAATGTGACCCTGCAGTAGTTGGAAAGGGCTGGCCTGACCAACCGGCCAGCCCGCCCTTATCTTGTCTCCTGTTTTTCACAAGTGTTTGAGAAAGCTGACGGGTCTTCGAAAGGATTGACGCTGAGAAAGCCCACCAAGTGACCAGTTACATCGTCAAGCGCCTGCTCGACCTCCTGTTCGTCCTGTTCGGCGTGTCGCTTCTCGTTTTCTTGATGCTCCGCTTTATCCCCGGCGACGCGGTCCAGATCATGCTCGGTGCCAACGTCGATATTAGCGCCCAGCGGGTCGAGGCGCTGAGGCGTCAGTTGGGGCTCGACCTACCTGTCTACCAGCAGTACGCGGAGTGGTTGGCCGGAATAGTCCGCGGTGACCTCGGCACGAGCATCTGGACTGGGCAGCCTGTGAGTAAGGAGATTTTCTCGCGGCTCCCTGTCACCTTGGAGATAACGCTGCTCGCGCTTTTCTTCGCGCTGCTCGTTAGCTTTCCGCTCGGGGTGCTCGCTGCCCAGACACGCGGCACCTGGGCTGATACGGTCGTACGCGTTTTGTCGATCGTCGGTTTGACGTTGCCCTCGTTTTGGGTCGGGGTGCTACTGCTCTACTTCGTAAGTGTGCGCTTCCCCAGTTTCCCGGCTATAGGCTACGTGCCGTTCGCAACGGACCCCGTTGGCAACCTAGCGCGGCTCAGCCTGCCGGTCGTGGCGGTCTCACTCCCCATGATCGCGGGGCTGAGCCGCATCTTACGCTCGAGCCTCCTGGAGGTCATGAGCGCCGACTATATCCGCACGGCGAGGGCGAAGGGCATCAGGAAGCAAACGCTTCTCTATAAACACGCCCTGCGCAACGCGCTCATCCCCGTCGTCACCATCATCGGCGTGCAGATAGGCTACCTGCTGAGCGGCGTGGTGGTTATCGAGCAGGTTTTTGCTATCCCCGGTCTCGGGCGCCTTATCATAGGCGCGGTAAACGAGCGGAACTATCCCCTGGTGCAGGGAACCATTCTCGTGATTACGCTCGTGTTCGTGCTCGTCAACCTGCTGGTCGACCTGGCTTATGCGTGGATCGACCCGCGCGTGGAGTACGCATGACCCAGAGAAGTACAGGTCAGGTCGTGCGCAAACTGGTACGCAACCAAGTCGGGTTTATCGGTTTCTGCCTGAGCGCGCTCGTCGTGCTCCTCGCGCTTTTCGCGCCTCTTATCAGAACCCACACCCCCAGTGAGCAAAGTGTCCGCGACCGCTTCGAGGGGCCTAGCGCCGAGTATTTTTTGGGAACCGACAACTTCGGACGTGACCTCTACACGCGCTTGCTCTACGGTTACCGCACGAGCATTACCGTGGCGCTCGTGTCGGTCGGGCTCGCAACCCTTGTCGGCGGGGTGCTTGGTCTGCTCGCCGCTTTTTATGGCGACCTTGTTGACCGGGTGCTCATGCGCATCATGGACGTGCTGCTCGCTTTTCCCATCATCCTCTTAGCTATTGGTGTGCTCGCCGTGCTCGGGCCGGGGACTTTTAACACCGCGCTCGCCATCGGCATCGTCTACACGCCGATATTTGCGCGCTTGGCTCGAGCACCTGCTCTTACCCTCTTGTCGTGGGATTACGTTGTCGCGGCTGCGGCGCTCGGCGCGTCTAGCAGGCGCATCCTTGCAAAACACATCGTCCCGAATATCCTCGCGCCAATCCTGGTACAGGTTACGCTGTCGCTTTCCACTGCCATTTTAGTCGAGGCGTCACTGTCGTTCCTAGGCTTGGGGACGCAGCCGCCTACCCCTTCGCTCGGGCTTATGCTCGCTGAAAGCCGCGACTACATGTTGATCTCGCCCTGGGTGTCCGTCTTTTCAGGGCTCGCTATCTTGCTTGCTTCACTCGGCTTCAACCTGTTTGGAGACGGACTGCGTGATCTTTTGGACCCGACCCTAAGGAATCTGTGAAGGCAACCCTGTGACCTGGTTCGTCTTCGCTTTCGCAGCAGGTATAGCGAGCGCGGCCAACGTCTGGGCGTCCAAAGTCCTTGTAACCCGCGACCTCAAACCGATTACCGTAGGGGGGGTGGTTCACGTATGGGCAGGGCTCCTTTGCCTGGCCGCCATGCCTTTTGTACCCCTCCGCGCCGAGCTGACCCCGCTGGTTCTCCTAGGTGTGTTGGGCATGGGATGTGTCTACGTTGTAGGGAACGCGCTCTACTTCACCGCGCTCAAGAAAGCGGAGCTTTCGGAGATCGACCTCTTCCTGAGAACGTCGTCGCTGTGGACGTTTCTTTTGGGTGTCGCGCTCTTGGGAGAGAGCGCTGCCTCAAGAACAATGCTGGGCGCAGCCCTCATTGTCAGCTCCGTCTTGCTCCTAACCAACCAACAGCGGCGCATCCGTTTCGACCGCGCGGGGCTGCTCGCGCTGGGCGCGGCTTTGGCGTTTGGCCTGGGCAACGTTGTTGATAAGGCGCTGAGCCCGTCTTTTGACGCGTTGAGCTACACGGTAGTCAACCTGCTTCTGACAGGATGCGGCATGTTGCTCATCGCCAGAGCACACTCTAGTGACCTCTTTACCCCCGAACTGCGCGGCAAAACCGCGCTTACGGTCAGCGCGACGTTTGCCCTCACGCAGCTTCTTATTATCCTGGCATTCGGAGCCGGAGGTACTGCGGGAGAGGTCATCTTAGTCGCGCAGGGCAGGTTGCTCATCCTTCTTGCCGTGGGCATCTTAGTATTGAAAGAGCGCAACCGCATCACCCGGAAGCTGGTCGCTGGCGTCATTATGTTGATGGGCATCGCCCTACTCAGCGCCGTCTGAAGGGGAAGCTGTGCTCAAGACTTTATCTGTAGATTCCGAGGGCGACACGCCCGCATACCTTCAGCTTAGACAAAGCATTGTAAAGGCGATTCAGACAAATTCACTGAAACCTGGTGAGGCGCTTCCTTCTGAGCGAAAACTGGCCGATAGTTTAAGACTTTCGCGGATGACGGTGCGACGTGCCTTTAACGAACTTATTGAAGAGGGGATACTTGAACGCCGGCCCGGTTCGGGTACGTTTGTCAAGCCTCGCCGCGTCGAGCAGATGGTCGACCGCGTCCCCGGCTTTACGGACGAGGCGCAAAACTTGGGCATGAAGCCAATGAGCGTGGTTCTAAACGTCGAGCGTGAGGTGAGCGACGCCGACGTTTCACAGCACCTCGGTTTGAACGACGCAAAACTGTTTAAGCTCACACGGTTGAGGCTTACCGAGCAGGGACCCCTTGCCATACAAACCGCCTTTTTACCCCCCGACTACGTCGACCTGTCGATGGACATTCTGAACCACACAGGAAGCTTGTACGCGACCTTGCAGCAACAGTTCGGTGTCTACCCGTCGCGAGCCAAGCAGCGCATCACCGCACGTTTGCCAAGCCGGCACGAAGCGACCCTTTTGCAACTTGGCACAGGTGCTCCGGTGTTGGCGATGGAGCGGCTCACCTCAGACCAACATGGTCAGGCGATGGAGTTCGTCAGGAGCGCGTACAGCGGAGAGCAATATGAAATGTTGCTTGAACTCACGGCACCGTGACGAGGAAAGACGATACCGCTAAATATCCGGGGGTGCTCGGTTTCGAGGGGCAGTGGGTAATGTGCCAGAGCGAGTAATCCCCATTAACAGCAGCTCTAGTCAGCAGCGTGTTCCCTCGAGCCAGTTGCGGAAAGTGACAGTTCTCTTAGGGTTGGCGAGGCCAGCCCACCCAAACCGACCAAAACCGAAGCGATACCCGAGAAGGCTATCAGGGCGGTTGACGGTAAAAAAGCGAGGAGCGCACCACCGACAGCTAAACCGAGGGGTGCGCCGCTCACGAGCAAGGTCGAACGCGCCCCAAACACCCGACCGAGCTGCGCTTTGGGCACGCTGCGCTGCAACAGGGTCGTTTCCAGCGGCGTGTAAGGCCCCCACATCAGACCGCCGAGGAAGAGAATGGCGCAGGCTGACCAGAGGTTACGAATCAAGACGAGGGGTAAAAGACTTGCACCCCACAACAACGCAATGAGTGGCAGGGCAACCCCCAAACGTAAGTGCTTACTGAGGCCCGAGCTGCCGAGCGTACCCAACAACGCGCCGACACCCAAAGATGCCCAGAGGAGACCGTAGCCGCGCGCATCCGTCTGGAGGACGGCGTCACTGTAAAGGGGTATAGCGGCTTCCAGGGGGCCGTAAGAGAAAAAAAACACCAAGCTCAACAGCGTGGTGAGTCGCACAACCTTCATGTCCCAGAGTTGACGTAATCCGAGACGTTCTGCAAAGGGTATCCGGGCAGTCTGAGCTTGCCTCGTTCGTTGGAGGGTGGGAAGAGTCAGGGCGACGAGCGCCATAATGCCAAATGTAACCGCGTCGATAAGAAGCACCGACGGACCTCCGAAGGCTGCGACGAGAACACCGGCAAGGGCAGGACCCAGCATCACAGACAGGTTTACGCTGAAAGACCACAGCATATTGGCTGCATCCAAATCTTCATCATCTACGAGGTCAGGAAGAATGGTACGCGACCCGACCAGTGTAGCGGGTTGTAAAACACCTGCCAGCAGACTCAACAAAAAAAGGTGCCAAAGCTCGAGCCCAGCCAGCCAATAAAGAACCGGAATGAGTCCGACAATCAGGGTGCGCAAGCCGTTGTCAAGAGCAATAATGGTTCGAGGTTGATAACGGTCGATGAGCGAACCGACAACCATACCTGTGACGATGGCGGGAAGTTGAAACGTAAGCAGAATACCTGCGGTGGCTGTACCCGACCCGGTGGTTTGTAAAACGAACCAGGGAAGCGCGATAAAAGTCATGGAATCGCCGAACAAGGACAGGAACTGACCTAGCCAAAAACGACGGAAGGTAGGATAGCGGTAGAGCAGAGCAAAGGCTTGCCCTAACTGACTGTTCACAGTAGTCAGCTTAACAAGGGCGACTTACGGAAAGTTGAGGCTTTAGTCTTAGAAGGACGACTGCCATTTTCGAGGGTATCAGCGATTTTATGTAGAAGCCTATCAAGTAGTCCAGCACCGAAGAGTTGAGCGAACCCGTTTGAGGCTAGATAAAGAGATTTTTCCTCATGTACCTTACGGAGGTTTGGGTATAAACCCCTCTTCGGTTATTGGTTACGCTTCACCACTCCCCAACCGTCTCTTTGAGCTTTTGGTTGTCGGTGTGGGCGTAGCCCCGAGCCGTGTCGAGCGAGCTGTGCCGCAGGTGGTCGGCCACCAACGCAATATCTCCTTGCTCATGGCGAATGCGTGTCCCGGCACTGTGCCTGAGCGAATGCACTCCCTTGAAGCGCACCTTCGCCCGCCGGCACACACTCTTCAGCCGGTCATAGACAACCTGACGACTCCGGCAGGGGAGAAGGTAGCCTTGACGTTCTGTGAGAGGAACCTGCTCGAGCGCCTCGACGAGCGTCTGACTCAAGAACATCGTGCCCTGCTTGCCGCCTTTGCCCTTTTTGACCGTCAACTTCTTCTCACTCAGCCGGATGTCTTCCCAACGTAACGAGGTCATTTCACTGACACGCAAACCGGCGTGGGCTCCTAAAAGAACTATAGATAAGGTATAGCCTTCAGCCACCCGAGTCAGCCATTCGATTTCGTTCAGGGTGTAAGCCTGCCGCTTTTCCCAGGCCGGGGTGAGGTCGCGGCCGGGTTTGACATCGGCAAAGGGGTCAAACGTGGTAGCACCGCTCCAGCGCAGGGCGGCGTAGAGGGCGCGAGCCGCGGCCAGCTTTACCCGGACGGTGGCGGGCTTAAACGCGGCTTCGAGTTCCCGGACCCAAAGTACCCCGGCATTTCTTGAGGGTCGCAGCAGCGCCTCACCCGACCACGTGTCGATAAGGTGGAACACGTACCTTCGGTAACTCGTCAGGGTGTTGCTGGACACTCTCGAGCCCGCCGAGCCGTGCAGGGTCAGGTGGGCTTCGGTCAACTGCCACAACGCTTCCAAGTCCCGGTCCCTTGCTGCTTCGGCGGCGAACCGGTGCAGGTCCTCTTCGCTCAGAAGCGCCAAGTCTCGAGTCCTTGCCATGAGGTTGGTATTGACTTTTGCCAGGTCGCTCATCCGGGCACCTCGACCCTGAGATAAGCGAAACGAGCAAAGTGTTTGCGGTTGAAGGCATAAATTGTTTCCGGCCCTTCTGCGAACAGTTGGGCGGCAATACAAGCGTCGATAAAGTCTACGTTCTTTTCCTCGTACCACACAGCCGCTTGCAACAGCTGGTCGTTCGCCTCAACCTTCAGACCCGGCGTGTTGAGCACGGCCAATACTGCGTCACGCACTTGGCGCTTGGACTTTTTGTAAAAACTTTCCAGCGTCCACACAATTTCGGCGATGACAAGTTTGCTGGTCGTCAGTTCGGTCTCACCGGCTTCGGCACGCTCAAGCAGCCGTTCTACGGCGTCCGCCTGCTCGGGTACGTCGTTAGTCAAGTACCTCAAGAACAAGTTGGCGTCGACGAAGGCACGTTCAGCCATCGTCGTCGTCAACCTCGGGTTTGGCTCTGGTAGCTTTTACAGCCGCGCGCACGTGCTCGAAATCCTGTGGCCCATCAACCTCGACCGAACCGCGCAGGCTGCGCAAAGTATTGACTAAGGGTTGCAAGGTCACATCGTCACCTTTTACGACAAACGCAACCCGTTGACCTTCCTCGAGCCGCAACCGCTCCGGAACTTCACGCGGCAAAGTGAGTTGTCCGCGTCGGCCAAGTTTGGCTGTTGTCATAGCAACCTCCCAAAAAAGTAAAACGCACCGCAAAATTAGGTATGACTGTCATATTTCATTTTAGCAGCAAATAAATACAGTTACAAGAGCACATCAGATTATCCAGGCGCTTTTGCTTGTTGTGAATGTTAATACTAAAATACATACATAACAAACATTATGTAGGTTCTTATAACGGAGCGCCAAAGACTAGCGAATTGAACCAATCTGCGAAACATAACCGTTTGTCTCTTTAGCTACGCTTGAATGTAAAATGGATATGCTCGATGGATTGGTTATTTGACATAAAATGGCAAAATAGTGAGATGAGTTAGAGGAGCTGGTTCTCAATGACGTTAACCAAAACGGTGAGCATCGACCGCAACGGGCGGGTCACCATCCCGGTTGAGGTAAGAGAAGCGCTGGGACATTCGGACCTGCTCCTGACTTACGAGAACGGTCGCGTCATCTTAGACTCTCGCAGTTCGTTGCTCGAGCAGCTTTACCAAGCGGTGGGTGAGCCGCCCGAGGAGGGTCTCGTGAGTGAAGAGCTTATCGCCGAGCGCCGGGCCGAGGCCGAGCGGGAAGCCGAGTAGTGGCAGTCCACGACGCTTCGAGTTTGTTGGCTGTTGCTTTTAGGGAACCGGGAGCGGAGGTCGCGCTGTCAAAGCTGGCCGGTTCGCTCATCAGCAGCGTCAACTGGAGCGAGGTGGTGCAAAAGTGGCGCGCCGTGGTGGCCGGACCGAGACCTTAGCGACCCTGTTCGAGGGGCTGGGTGTCAAGGTGGTGCCTTTCGAAAGAGTGACCGCTGAGCGTGCTGCCTCGCTCTATGAGTTGACGAAACATTTAGGCTTGTCGCTTGGCGACCGCGCGTGTTCAGCGCTGGGGTTGGAGCGCGGTCTCGAAGTGGTGTGCGCCGACCGTGCCTGGGCACAGCTTGAACTGGATGTGCCCAGGCACGGTCATTTGGTGAGGCTTAGGTGAGGCTCGAGCTGACAAACCTCAAAGCGGGTCGCTGGGACGAAGCCGAAGCCAGGGCTTACCTGCAACTGGTGCAGGTCACGGCGCAGCGACTCCGCTCCATCGACCGCGAAGAGTATCCTGTGTTCGTGCGGCTGGAGGAACGCTTGAACGACGGCTACCTGTTCAACAAAGGCGCGCGGGGTGCGTCTCGCTCTTTGCTATTAGAGGCAAGCATTAAAGCCCTGGACAAACCTCACATCCAACCCCAAGACCTCGTCAACATCCTCACGATGTTGCGCCGTGAGGAGCGGATGATTCCTTTTATGGGTTCACTGGCAAACGCAAAGGATTTCAACGACGTCCGGCTCGAGCCCCGGTGGGAATGGTTGCACGCTGGCAGCGTAGAGTCGGACGTAGAAAAGGCGTGACGACGTTGAGCTGCAACTTCGGCCCGTGGCTGTTGGGCGGTTCGGCGCTGACACCACGCCCTGGTGTGAGTAACGCTCCACAGGTCGGTTACGTGAAAGAGAGTCGGAATGGCTAACTTGTATCCGAGGTGTGATGACTGTAAGGCGAGTACCGACGGTGAGCACTACCTGGTTCACGACGCTGCCTGGTTCGAGGCCTGCCCGTGGTTGTGCCTCGGCTGTCTGGAAATAAGGCTGGAAAGGCGGCTGGTCCCGAGCGACTTTCAGCCCATCAACCTCAACTTCAACCCGCTCATCGAGGACAGGTCCGAACGCTTTCAGAACCGGGTGGGCTTGGACGAATTTCCGGTTCAAAACGACCCCGAGGTGTTCGACGCGATCTACGCCCACTTCCCCTTTCTCAAGAACCATCCCCTGGACTTGAACGGCGGCTTCATCGACGAGGCGCGCAGCCTGGGGAAGTTGCAACGTCCCGACCTGCTGGGTTTCGTCATGGCCTATGAACTGGAACGCGAACCCTACCCCGGAGACTTTCCTTTTCTCACCCCAGAGCAAAACCGGCAGCTCTGCTGTTACCGAGAACTACGACCGGTCATCCCCTGGCCGCAACCCCTCATGGCCCTGGTCCAGCGAGCAGACGGGCAACTGGTGACGGGGGACATCCAGAAGGTGACGGTGGTGCTTAAAAACGCCGGCAACACCCAGGTGTGGTTTGGAGGTGACACGGCCGTGCTCTGGGAAGCGTTCTTCGACCGGCAGCTCAAGGCTCGGGATGACCACGCGATACTGATGACGCGACTCTGGGACGTGCTCGAGGCCTACCTTCAGAAACAGGGCGTAACGTAGGTCTACACCTACGCGAGTGCCCCTGAGTTTTCAGACGACTGGTATCAACCCTGGTTGGAGGCCAGGGGGTACAGGGTGGCGGGTGACAGCCCCAGACCGGCTGTGCGAAAGGTACTTTGATGCTGAAGGCGGTGAAACCGTAACCTTCTGTTCAGATGCCCCCGCTGGTCCGTGTAGAAAAAACCTCTAGTATTTCAACACGCCAACAGTGGAACTTTGGTGTGTCCGCCCCGGATTTTGTTGGTACGTGGCGACATTTATGCTCTCCAACGCAGCGCAGCCGTATGTACAGGATCGTCCCAATAAGAAAGTAACTCATTGTTTAAAACGCTGAGTGTGAACGAGCACCCCGCCATCTCCAGAGATGTGACGTAGTTACCTACAAGGCTGCGAACCACCGTTACTTCACGATTATCAAGGACGCGTCTCGCCGCGTCATACATGAGAGCCAGCTCCATGTACGGCGTGCCACCGAAGCCATTTACCATGAGTAAAGCTTGTATATCAGCTGAAGGCTTGAGGTCTGCAAGAATAGCCTCCATGAGCTCTTCTGCAATCTTGTCAGCGCTCGCTATTGGCACGCGCTTGCGACCCGCCTCCCCGTGGATACCGACTCCCATTTCCATCTCATCACCGTGTAGTGTGAACGTCGGAGAGCCAGCTGCCGGCACGGTGCAGCTAGAAAAGGCAACGCCCATCGACCTAGTATTGGCATTGACAAGCTGACCGAGAGCCTGACAGGTTTTTAGGTCTTTACCCGCTTCGGCGGCAGCGCCAACGATCTTCTCAACAACGACGGTACCCGCGACACCACGCCTACCTGTTGTGTGGGCACTGTCCTCAACCGCTACGTCATCGTTCGTGATGACACTAAGGCACTCCCCACCTTTTATGTCAGCGTACATTTCCGCTGCCATTTCAAAATTCATTAAGTCACCAGAGTAGTTTTTGACGATGAAAAGTACGCCTTCACCATTATCTGTTGCTTCTGCAGCAGCCAGCATTTGGTCTGGTGTTGGTGACGTAAAAACTTGTCCTGGACAGGCTGCGTCCAACATGCCTTTGCCGACAAAGCCTGCGTGAAGGGGTTCGTGACCGCTACCACCACCAGAGATAAGAGCCACCTTGGACTTAGCGGGTTCCTTTCGGTAAATATAGAAGGGGTCGGGACTCAACGACACGATGTCTTCATGAGCTAGGCTAAAACCTCTCAAACTCTCTGTAAGTATATCGTCAACGTCATTGATAAACTTTTTCATCATTGCTCCTCAGTTATCAGGTTAAAAATGCGACGCACCGTGTCTTGAATGAGCAGTTCAACTACCTCCTGTTTTTTGGGGTCTTTTAGGACAGGGACACGCACAATAATGTTACGGAAGTCTTCCTCGTCTGCGGGGAAGTCTTGAACGCTGGTGCTGGGATGCGCCCGGTTATAAGCGTCCAGAAAAGTTTCTTTTTCCTCTGTTGACAAGTTGCACGTGGCGATAATAGGTTCGACGTGCCTAGCGGGTATCGCGGTGGGATCGTTGGGGTTCGTGATTTGCGATATGAAGCTTTTGTGGGTGCCGAGTACCAACGCTATCTTTCCTCTAAGTCCTGAGGGTCGCTTGTTGATGTACTCTCTCAAAATTTGCTTGTAGTCTGAAACACTGCTCGGTTTCGCCAAAGGGGCTGGGTTGGTCATAGCCAGGCTATTTCTCTTTTGACAGCGTCAAGGGCCGCTGCCGACACGGATAACGTGGCTATGCCTGTGGCCAACAGAGGGCGGAGGTTACTTGGCTGCGAAGCTACTTCGCCACAAACACTTACTTCAACACGTTTCGCCCGGCCGGCTGTCACCACGTGCTTGATAAGGTCGAGGACAGCCGGGTGGGTAACCTGGTGTAAGTGATGAAACTCGGGACGTCCACGGTCAGCGGCAAAGGTATACTGCGCGAGGTCGTTTGTACCGATTGAGTAAAAGGCGGTATCGTAGTCGCCGGCTCTTAGGGCAGCCGCGGGTGTTTCGACCATGATGCCCAGCTCGGGCATCTTGGCGGCAGTACCCTTGGCTTCTAAAGCTGCTAAAGCACTGCGAAAAACTTCTCGAGCCGCTTCATACTCGCTGACCAGACTGACGACGGGGAACATCACCTTTAGGGGACCGACGGCGGCTGCACGCAACAGCGCGCGTACCTGGTATCCAAAGACGTCCTGCCTCTCTAGGGAAAGGCGAAGACCCCTTAGCCCGAGCATAGGGTTGGGCTCTGGCTTCACAAGTTCGTCGACGGGCTTGTCTCCGCCAGCGTCCAGAGTTCTTATGGTCACGGGTTTGCCGGCAGCCCAAGTGATGATGTCGCGGTACACGCGGAACTGGGCTTCTTCAGACAGCAGCATGCTTTTGTTTGTCAACAGGAATTCGGTTCGAACGAGACCGATGCCGTCACAGTGTTCAGGCTTTGTTTGGCTGAGTCGCTTCGGGTCGTCTACGTTGAGGTAGAGTGTAATCCGTTTGCCCGCCGAGGTTACGGCGTCCTCTGCTAGCCGTGAGCTGAGGACGGTCTTGGGTTTTTGCGCTTGCTGCACTTTGTCTGCAGATGCAAGTCGAGACGTGAACTCGCACCGCTGACCTTCACACACCATCAGCAAGGCTTCGGCATGACTCAAGCGGTTTAGCTCATTTTCGTCCAACTCAGTTGCGAAAGGTATACCGTAAGCCCGCGCCAACAGCGCAACGTGGCTGTTCGAGTCGCTTTGGGAGCTGACAATGCCTTTCACTCGACCAAAGTCAAGCTCGAGAAATTGGGAGGGAAAAAGTTCTGTGGTGAGTAAAATGGTGTCTGCGTTTAAGTTAGGCAGTTGCTTACTCGCTTTACTATTCTCACTATCAATATTTGCCAGAAAGCGTTGCGACAAGTCCCTTAAGTCTGCAGCCCGGGACTTGAGAATGCTGTCGCCCGAAGTGGTGTAAGTATCGGCCTCTTTGGTGAAGGCCTCAGACCAGGCAACTGCGGCGGAGGCGCCGCGCTCAACCCTCCGCCGGATAGGGGTGACGAAGGCGTCGTCCTGCAGCAGCTCGAGCTGAAAGTCTATGATGTCAGCTCCTACCTCGTCGCTCTTGCCCTTTATCCTTTCAAGGTCGGACACAACTTGCGTTAGGACTCGAGAAAATAGCTTGGGCTGATCGTTTTGAGGCTTTGCTAGGTCGCCAGTTTCTTTGGTTTGCTCGAGCCGGAAGGGCCGCCCTTTAGCCACACCCTCCGAGACACAAAAAGCGGTTATGGTGTCGGGTTCAGTGACGTGCTCAAACGTTGAAGGCAGTGCTGGTAGAACGGGTTCCTGTTCAAAACTCTGCTCGATGAAAGCAACTAAGGCCTCAAGGGCGGCTGCAGCTTGAGCACCCCTGGACCGAACGAAAAGTTCAGTACCAGAAGCGACTTTGAGCTTCATGACGCTTGACAGGCTACGCGCATCTGTCCAGGCACCTTCACGAACTCTTAGTTCCGTCTCAGCGTCGAATTCTGCGGCGAGCTGGACGAGCTGGACGGCCGGACGCGCGTGTAAGCCCAGAGGATTTGAAACGCGCACCCTACTCTCTGTCTCTTGCCAAGTGAATGAACTCATAAGGCGCTCTCCGCGGCTCTCTGGACGTCGCGCAGAGACTTACCGATAGAGGCTTCCGTAGCGGCCATCACCGCTCCTTCAACGATGGGGGCGTTACAGATCACGACGCGGTCTCGCTTCGATTCTTCAAGCATTTCGATAGCAATTTCCGAGTTCATTTCCGAACTACCCAGGTCTACCAAGATAACCACGCCCGACTCGCTCCACACCTCGTCAAGACAAGCTTTTATGGCCGCGACGTCCGTCCCCAAGCCGCCGTCTGGGTTGCCTCCGCAAGCACAGACCGGAACGTCCTTGCTTACGGCCTGTCGAACCATCTGGGTTATACCCTTAGCAATGTCGGTAGAGTGAGACACGACGACGATGCCTACGGAACGGTTCATAGCGCCGCCACTTCACGAAGCGTTTCCTCACAAAGCGTTTTGATAAGCAAGTAGCTTGTCATGGCACCAGGATCAATATGTCCCACACTCCGCTCTCTTAAAAAAGACGCCCTGCCTTTCGTGGCTTGCAGGGCCTTAGTACGATCTTTAGCCAGTTTGGCAGTGGTCTCCAAACGGTTCAGGAAGTCAAAAGTTGTCCAGTCGCTACGCGTCACCTGCAAGAAGTCGCTGACAGGCACGAGAACGTCAAGCATCGTCTTTTCGCCCTGGTTGGCCTTGCCTCTCGCTTTGACTGCCTGCACCCCTGCACCGAACGCAGATGCGAAAACCTCAAAACCGGGGTTGCTAGGGTCACCCCAGGGTCTGGGAGTTTCAGAAAGCGTTCTACCCATACCCAAAAAGAAGCTGCCAAATAAAGGTCCCGACGCGCCGCCAATGCTCATGATTAGGGTGGTCCCCGCCATTTGGAGGGCCGCGTCCAAGCTAACAAGCCCAAGTTCATCCGACCTGGCGGCAAGCTTCCCAAAACCGCGCAGCATGTTGTCCCCGTGGTCCCCGTCGCCAATAGCCTGATCAAGCCGCGTGAGAAGACGTGCGTGCTCCTGCAGGGTTGTCAGGCTCGCGTGTGTCCAACGTACGAGTAGAGACGTGTCCGACATTGACCCTAGCCTAAGTTGAGTAACGTTTGTAAAATTCACGTTGGGCATCGCAGAACCGTTCATTAAGCCTACCTCTCAAGTGGGAGAGGCCGCTAGCGCCAGGTGAGAACATACGAGGTCGATGAGCAAGTAACTGAGTCTGGCACCAGGATCAACATGTCCCAAGCTCCGTTCGCCTAAAAAAGACGCCCTGCCCTTCTCAGCCTGCATGTCTTTGGTCGATTCCATCCCTTCCAGCGCTGTTTTTCTAAGTAGATCTCTTGCCTCAGCAGCAGGCATATCCTTCTCAACTGCTTTTTGAAAGGCCAGGTCTACAGGAATGAGCGTGTCGAGCATCGTTTTTTGACCCACGTCCGACTTACCGCGCCGCTTGACTGCCTCAACGCCCGCGTGGTAAGCGTCCGCCAGGTCACGCATCGAGGGGGACCCGGGCGTCTCAGACGCCGCCAAGGTTTGCGCGAAGGTCATGAAAAAGCTCCCGACAAGGGGTCCCGATGACCCGCCAACCTCCTTCATGATGGTCATACCGACTTGCTGTAGGGCTCTGTCGAGTGGGAGGCTCGTTAAGACCTCTTGCTGAGCACGAAGCGCATTAAAGCCCCTTTTCATGTTGACGCCGTAGTCCCCGTCCCCGGTTGCTTGGTCGAGCTTGGTCAGCGTGCTCGCTTCGTCGTTGACCAGGACGACGCTTTTCTCTAACAAGTCTGAAAACGTCCTCACGCCGCAGACTCCAGGAGTACACCGTCTTGGTCAAAATTTAAGTGCCTCTGGGCGTCTAGCTGTAAAGACACTTCATCGTTTACGGAGGGCAACACGCCGGTACCGGCTAAAGCGCGGAGTTGCTCGCCCTTCGCCTCGAGCAAAATAATCGTCTCCGCTCCGAGAGGTTCGACTTGTTTCACCGTCGCTCTTAGACCCGACCCGTTTAAGGCTTGTACCGTGACGTGTTCCGGTCGAACCCCGATGTGCCGCGTGCTCGCCGGCGCGGTGACGCCCAGCAGGGCGGGTGAGAGCAGGTTGATTGGAGGTGAGCCGAGGCGCTGAGCCACGTAAACGCTGTTTGGCTTCTGATAAATTTCTTTGGGCGTTCCGATTTGGACCAACCGCCCTTGCTGAAGTGCGCCGATGCGGTCTGCGAGCGTCATGGCTTCGATCTGGTCGTGCGTGACATAAAGAATGGTTGCTCCTTTGTCTTTTTGAATTCGTTTCAACTCAACGCGCAGTGCTTCCCTAAGTTTTGCGTCTAAGCTCGAGAGGGGTTCGTCCATCAGGTAAATTTTCGCTTCGCGGATGAGCGCGCGCCCGATAGCGACCCGCTGCATCTCACCGCCTGAAAGTTTGGTCGCCTTGTTGTTCAACTTGTGGTCAATGGAAAGCGTTTCAGCCATTTGACCAACTTTCGTCTTAACATCCTGTTCGGACCAAGCCTGTCTTCTTGACGGCGAGCGCAAGGGAAAAGCCAAGTTCTCAAACACGGTGTAATGCGGGTAGAGTGAGTATTGCTGAAATACGAACGCCACATCGCGGTCAGCTATAGGCGTGTTCGTTACCTCTTTGTCGCCGATGAATAGCTTGCCCTTGCTTACGGTCTCGAGCCCACCTATGAGGCGCAGGGTTGTCGTCTTGCCTGCGCCCGAGGGACCGAGTAAGACGACAAATTCGCCGTCTGCAATGTCCAAACTCACGTCCTGAACCGCCAGGACTTTACCAAAAGCTTTGCTGACGCCCTCGAGGCTGACCTTAGCCATAGACAGCCCATCCCGACTGAGTCTTCTCTCCTGAGCTGAAAAGGGTGCTCGCATAGGCTCGTCCGCTTTGCTTATCGAAAAGGACGACGGCATTTTTACGTGGTTTTAGGGACAGGGCGTCGTCTCTGCGAACGTTGAACGCTTCACTAGCGCGCACCTTGAGCCTACCCACCTCTGTGTCCACCGTAAGGAGCTGACGGGACCCCATGTACTCTACCTCGAAAACTGTTCCCGGAAGACCTGTGGGGTCGCCTACCGAGCCAATATCTATGTGTTCAGGGCGGATGCCCAGGGTCACTTCTGCTGGCGTCGCCTCGAAAAGTTGGGGGACTTCAAGCGGCGTGCCTGCAACCGCAACCGTTTGACCTCCTTTTGGCAAGCCTGCTTTGGCGGGAAGGAAGTTCATGGCGGGACTGCCGATAAAGTTTGCCACGAACTGCCAGCGGGGTTGGTGGTAGATTTCCTGGGGGCTGGCGACTTGTAAAACCTCGCCGCGGGACATGACGGCGATTTTGTCCGCCATCGCCATCGCCTCGAGCTGGTCGTGGGTAACGTAGACGGTCGTTGCGCCGGTGCGCGTATGAAGCTGTTTGAGTTCTTCGCACATCAGCTCTCTAAATTCGGTGTCGAGCGTGCCGAGCGGCTCGTCCATGAGAAAAGCTTTGGGTCGCCGGATGATGGCGCGGCCCAGCGCGACGCGCTGCCTGTCCCCGCCCGCAAGTCCTGTGACGCCTTTGTCAAGGAGATGTTCTATGCGAAGCATCCGTGCGACTTCTGCAACGCGCGTTTTCACTTCGCGGCGAGCAACCCCTTCCGAGCGTAGGGGATAAGCGAGGTTTCGCGCCACATTCATGTGTGGGTAAAGGGCAAAAAGCTGAAAAACAAAAGCGATGTCCCGCTGGCTGGCGCGCAGCCGCGACACGTCCTCGCCGTCCAACCGTATCTCGCCGGAGCTGGGAATCTCGAGCCCCGCTATCATCCGCAGCGTCGTCGTTTTGCCGCAACCCGAAGGGCCCAGCAGCACAAAAAACTCGCCGTCGTGAATCGTGAAGCTGCTGTCTTTGACTGCCACGAAGTCGTCGAAGCGCTTGTGAACGTGGCTAAGCTCAATGTCTGCCATAAGTCTCAAGCCTCATCGAAGTGACTGACGATCAAGAAGCCGACAGTCCCTGTTAGCAAAACGAGAAAAGACTTGCTGTAGAGCCAGGCGGAAAAAGGCTGCATGAGCATGAACACGCCCAGAGCAATGAGGATACTCGCGGCGTTTTCCCAGGGTCCGCGCAAAAAGATTTTTCTACGCTTTTGTTCCGATTCGTTTGTAGGCGAGCGTCCGGACATTATTTTCTCACTGCTCCAAAGGTGATTCCGCGAAGAAGGTGCTTGCGAAGGAGAACCGTGAAGAACACCACTGGAATCAAAAACAGCGTTGTACCGGCAGCGACGGCAGGCCAGTCGAGCCCTCCCTCGCCGATGATGTTGGGAATAAAAGGCGGCGCGGTCTGCGCGGTGCCACTGGTCAGCAAGACTGCGAAAGCGTACTCGTTCCACGAAAAGATGAGGCAGAAAATGGCGGTCGCGGCGATGCCCGTGATGGCTTGGGGCAGCACGACCTTGCGAAAGGCTTGCAGCCTCGAGTACCCGTCCACCATCGCCGCCTCTTCGTACTCGCGCGGTATCTCGTCGATAAAACCTTTGAGCAGCCACACGGACAAACTCAAGTTCACCGCTGTGTAGAGGAGAATCAGCCCCAGGTGAGTGTCGTTAAGGTTGAGCTGCCGGTACATAAGAAAGATAGGGATGGCGACAGCGACGGGCGGCATCATTCGCGTTGAGAGGATGAAAAAGAGCCAGTCTTCGCTGCCGGGTATTTTGAAACGCGAAAAGGCGTAAGCCGCTAAAACGCCCAGGAAAACCGCCAGAAAGGTCGAGCCGAAGCCGACGACGAGCGAGTTGAGGTAGCGCCCGACGAACCTGGACTGCCCGGTGATGACCATGTTCTGCCCGCGCACCAGCCGGTCATACCAGGTTGTTGCCGGTGGCAGACTCTCCATATACTCGGACGTTTGCCGCGAGCGGTTGGTGAAAACGTTGACGTAACCCTCCAGGGAGGGCTCAAAGACGACCTCGGGCGGGTAGGCGGTAGCTGCCGACTGCGACTTGAAACCGGTCGCGATAATCCATAGAATGGGAACCATCGAAACGAGTGCGTAAAGAACTACTACAACGCCCGCAACCCTGCGGTTGGTAGGGCTGGGGCTTATCACCGAAGAGTTTTCCTGGCTCATCGCTGCTTCACCCTGTTAAGGAACTTGACGTAGATGCTCGTCGCGCCGAAGATCGTGGTAAAAAGAATGATGGCAAAAGCCGAACTGTAGCCCGTGCGCCATTTTTCGAAAGCTTCTCGCTTGAGGTTGATAGAGGCGAGTTCGGTTACCGAGCCCGGACCGCCGGAAGTCAGTTCTACCACCAGGTCGAACATCTTAAAGTTTTCAATACCTCTAAATAGAACCGCGAGCATCAAAAAGGGCAGCGCCATCGGTACGGTGATGGTCCAGAATTTGCGCCACGCCGACGCACGGTCCACTTCCGCCGCTTCGTAAATGTAGTCGGGTATCGACCTTAACCCCGCTAAGCAAATGAGCATGACGTAAGGTACCCACATCCAAGTATCAACGATGACAATCGCCCAGGGTGCCAGGTTGACACTGCCGATCATGTCGAGCGGACCCGTGCCGGCAAAAAAGTCGATGATATAAGAGAAAATACCGATCTGCGGCTGGTAGAGGTAGGTCCAGAAAACCCCGACGACCGCCGGAGAAAGCATCATGGGCAGCAGGATAATCGTTGTCCAGAAGCTGTGACCTTTGAAGCGGTGGTTAATGAGTAAGGCCAAGCCAAAGCCGATGACAACCTGCAAGAGCATCGTCCAGCAGACGAACTGGGCGGTGACCTGGAGGGAGTACCAGACGTCCTGGTCGCCCAAAATTCGCACGTAGTTGCGTATGCCAACAAGGTCTACCTCTTGACCGGGGCGGTTAGCTCGGTAGTCCGTGAAGCTGAGGTAGATTGTCCAGATAAGGGGAAAGATGTTTATGGCGAGAAGGATTAGTATTGTTGGCGCAACAAAGAGCCAAGCGATAAACCGGTCCGAGAGCCTGCGCGGTTGAGGTAAAGCCATTTAAACCCTCTCAAAGTAACTTTATGAAAAGGTTCAGGTCGTGACGGTACGACCTGAACCCTCGAGCGCTAAAGCTTGCCGTCTTCCTCGAAAATTTCGGTCCAGTCTTTAACCAGTTTGTCGAGCGCCTCTTGCGCCGTTCCTTGGTCCGCCACGACGTAGTCATGCAAGCGCTTCTGCATGGCCTGAAGAAGTTCGGCGTAGGTAGGCTCTTGCCAGAAGTCTTTCACTTCGCTCATGGCTGTCAAAAAGTCAGCCGCAAAGGGCGCTGTGTCCGCAAAGCCAGGGGATTCCAAAACGGCCCTATGCACTGAATAGCCGCCTAACGCCCACCACTTAGCCTGGATTTCGGGCTGAGCGAACCATTTGATGTACTCGAGCGCCAAGTCTTGCTTGTCCGAGTAGGCAACCACCGAGATGCCCTGCCCGCCGAGCACCGACGCCGCGACATTTTGGGACGGGTTGACGAAGAAGCCCGTTACGTCACCCACGTTTTCATCTTTGCTAACCCCAGGGAAAAAGGCGAAAAAGTTCATCTGCATAGCGACCTGCCCCGAACTGTAGGCGTCCAGGTCTTCCGTCATGTAGGCGTCAGAGTGACCAGGCGGCGTGCAGCAGTCGTAAAGTGACTTGTAAAACTCGAGCGCTTCGACAGCTTCTGGGCTGTTGACAAAGCCCTCCATATGGTAGGGATTCTCCGGGTCCTCGTACTGCATACCCCAGGGATACAGGGCAGCTGTCGCGCCCATCGTGATGCCTTCAGAGCCGCGCTCGGTATAGATGGCTGCGCCATAAACCGTGTTCCCATCAATCTCGCGTCCCTGGAAAAACTCGGCAATGTCTTTTAGTTGATTCCAATCCTCGGGCACGCCTAACTCGTAGCCGTAGGTTTCCTGAAACTCCGCTTGCAACTCGGGGCGTTCGAACCAATCCTTTCGGTATGTCCAGCCGACCGCGTCACCCATTGCCGGGAGTGCCCAATACTCAGGTTCACCCTTGGGCCAAGTTGAGTAAGCTTCGACAGCCGCGGGCAAAAAGTCGTCCATCGAGATACCCTCTGCCTCGAAGAAGTCGTTCAGCTTCACGTAGTGGCCGTAGGTCGCTGAGCCGCCCAACCACTGACTGTCGCCGATAAGCAGGTCGCAAAGGTCGCCCTGAGAGTTGAGTTCGTTAAGAAAGCGGTCCGCAAAGCTTGTCCAGGGGACGAACTCGAAGTTCATCTGGACGCCTGTTTCTTCGGTAAAGTCTTTCGAGAGTTCCGCTAGAGCGTTGGCAGGGTCCCAGGCGGCCCAGCAGAGCGTTAAATCCTGCGCCTGTGCCGAGAGGAAAAAAGCAGCTGCCAAAAGGGCGATTAGGTGCCTCAACAATCTATGTTTCATAAGGTACAAGTACCCCTTCCCAAAGATTATTCGAAAAAACAGGCCCGTTTTTTCGCCTTTCAAGAACTTCCGATAAAGACGAGCGTCACGACGAAGCTGGTCACATCGGTAGATAAAAGACAGTTTAGTAGTTAAACTTAAGTGAGTTTAGTAGCTAAACTTATATTTGTCAAGGCCTAAACTTTTAACCTGGAACTTTACGAGAATTACCCTATTGACAAAAACGTTCGCGCGCAACGCCCGGTAAACCCGCTTGGGTAGGGACAGCGGCACCTTCACTCTTTACCCCGGACAGCCGACAGCCTTACTTGTACCAAAAAGCTGCTAGGTAGGCGCGTCGACAAAGTAGCTGCACATCTAATTCCGGCAACACCGGCAGCCACACCACCCACAACGGCTTCCGCTTGACCGGCCACCCCTAAACACCCCTAGCAAGTGTTGTAGATAGCCAAGCCTAACTGTAAAGCCCTTGGGTACAACTACCTCACGCTACAGCGGCTCCTCTCGACGGCGGCTTACGCCCAGCGCATCGCCCTGGGAAGCCGCGCCAGCGCCGAGCACACGCTCGCGGACATCCGCGCCGCCCACGCGGCGGTTGAACAAGAGCGGCGGACGCGCATCCCGGACTGGGCGCACCGGGACGTGCTGTACCTGCTGGTCGACTACTCGGAGCGGGCTTTCGCCGCTCTCCAGCGCCCGCTGAGCGCAGCCGAGCGCGAGGAGCTGTGGGAGGTGTTCCGCCGCGCGGGCACCGGGCTCGGCGTTCTAAAGCTGCCGCCGAGCTACGCCGCCTGGCGAGTAGACCGAGAGCGGCACCTCGCGCGCGACCTGGTCTTCAGCGAGCACACGGCGGCGCTGTACGCGGCCTACCGCCGTCATCTGGGCCCGTGGCGGTACGCGCTCCTGCGGCAGGTCCAGGCTGCGCTGCTTCCCGAACGTGTGCGCCGCTTGCTCGACCTGCCCCGGCGCAGCTGGCTGCGCCGGCTGCTCCCGCTCTATCCTGGGTTGGCGGAGCTGGGGCTACGCTCTGTGTTCCAGCGGGCGCTCGTCCCGCCCGAGCACCGCGCCGCCGTGCAGGCCCTCGACCACCCAGGCGTGCGGCGGGAACACGCCGCTTAACCCTACCCGTTTTGCCGGTCGTGCCCTGACTTTGTCCGGCGCGTGCCTTCGTCCACAAAGGAGAGACGAGGGTTGAAGCGAGTGAGCAGCATTTTTTACGATTTCTGGTCCTGCCGACCGCACCTGCTTGGTGAGGTGCGACCCGACCTTAGGCTCGAGCCCGTCACCTGGGTGTTTGGCACAAAGTTAAGGTCAAACCTGCACTGTCGAGGTACGTCGGGTTCTCTACCCAGGCGCTCACGGTCATGACTGTAGAAAAAGTCTTACAAAGGGTTTTTGTAGAACCCGGTTCTGTTGGTAAAGTCGTCAAGCCTTTGAAATATGATTTATGTTGCGACCAACGGTGTCAGAACCCAGGCAAAAAGCAACGCTAAGCCGACCCTCTTCAAAAGCTCGGTCTCTGCGCGAGGACGGGTCCGACAACACCTTCCGAACGGCCCTGCCTTACAACGAGACTATCCCTTCAACTTCTTCACCGGCAACAGCCTCCAGCCAACCTTCAGCTCTCCCGTTTACCACATGGCTTTCCCACCGCTGACGTGGCACTCCGAAGCGCAGCAGGTGCACACACCCGAAGTTGCACAGGGCTACACGGTGTCGGAACTCGAGTAATTTGTCATCCCCTCGGTTAGGAGACCAAAATCTTTACGGAGCAGCCGGTGGTGCTGAGTAAAGACGGGACGCAGGTTGGTAAATTTATCCTGGCGGAATAAGAATAGGCTCGCTCAAGCGCGGGGCGGCTTGGGCCGCCCGCCCTCAACGCACGCGCCTTGACGCAAGAGGGGCTGAGTCCGGGTTATGGTTGAAGGGTTTGCAACGCCTCGTACCAAAATGCGGGCTACTCCAGCCGTGACCGTTGTATCCCCAGGTAGAAAGCCAGGCCGAACGGGCGCTGCTGAAAGCTGTCCCTGAAGCCAACGTGTTAGTGACGATGCGTCAAGTTGGAGGAACAGGTGATGCCCAACCCGACAGCAGACTTCGACTTTTCCTGGGGTACCTTTTTTGCCGTCCTGGTAAGGCTGGGCACCGCTTATCTGATAGCTTTGCCGGTGGCGTGGCAGCGCGAAAAGTCCACGCGTATCATGGGGCTGCGCACCTTTCCCATCGTGGCTGTCGCTTGTTGCAGCTACGTGCTTATCGCTATAGGCGTTTTAGGCGAGGCGGCAGAGCCGCAGGCGCGGATTATCCAGGGTTTGATGAGCGGCCTCGGCTTTCTCGGGGGCGGGGCCATTCTCAAAGAGGGCGCGAACGTTCGGGGAACGGCCACCGCCGCCAGCGTCTGGGCAACCGGGGCGCTCGGCGGCGCGGTTGCTTATGGGCAGCTCGAGGTGGCGCTGCTACTAAGTCTCATCACCTACTTCACCCTGCGCTTTTTGAGCCCGTTCAGAGAGCGTAAGGGCGAGGGTTCATCGGGCAACCCGTAAGGCTTGCTGTCGGCTGGTGATTCAGGCGCAGAGCTAGTGGTTCAAGCAAAGGAGGAATCATGACGACTGCGGCGTGGTCGGTCATAGTGTCTCCGTTCTTGACGCTCGGCGATAGCAGCTTATCGTGTGTCGCCCACTGTTTCGCCCGTGCGCCGCAACGCCCCTAACTCCTCAGGCCGGTGCAGGCCGTTGAAGTCGGTGGGGAGGTGCGGCCGGTGGCGTTTGTCTTACCAAGGTAGTGCGGCCGCTCGAGCCTTCTTCGACGACGCGGGTGTCGCTGCCCAGCGCCTTCGCCAAAACGCCCGGCCAGCGCACCTCTTCACCGAAGCGCTTACCGCTGCCTGGGAACATAGCCCCAGCTGTTCGAACTACCGTAAATGAGTAGGCGTTTCATGCCGGGTGCCTCATACCAGGTAGTGTAGCGGCTTGGGTCTGGGTCCGAGGAATTTAACCGACAGCCTTAGTCTTACCCATTACAACACCCAACGGAATCATTTATTAGGAAAGCATAGCGAAAAGCCACAACCCAACCCGCAAGCCGACGGTGACGGTCGTTAGCCTGAAACTCGTCTATAAGGGTGCGAACGCACTTGTCGTTGCGGTTGAGAACGTAGAGGAGTGCGTTACTGGTTAAGTTCTACACACTCGTTTTACCAACGTGACCCAACTGGTCTGTTCATCAGCAACATTAAAACCTCCATGCTGTATTCTGTTCTCCACACCACAAACCCTGCTCACGACCTAAACAGGGTTGCGTGATGACATCGCCGTAGCTGTTGGAGGTAGTCCCTTGGACGTGTTGCAAATTGATTCCGACCTGGACGTCTTTAGCGGAATCGAGCTGCGTGACGACCTGCTCGCCGACTTGGAAAGGCGCTTGCTCGACACCGACGTCGACCTGTCGAACGCCCTGAGAACGATAACCTCGTCGGCCGACGAGTACCAGAAGCAAGTCATCAGCGCGAGCGGCAGTCGCGTCCGCATGGTGGCGCCAGCTGGCTCGGGCAAAACTCAGACCTAATCAACCGCGTCCTAAAGCGCGTCGCGGACGGCGTCAAGCCCAGCCGCATTTTGGTGTTGACCTTTGACAATGCGGCCGCTAAATCGCTTAAGGACAAGTTGGAAGAAAGTCTTCAGGAGGCGGACGCCAATCCTGACGGCTTCGCCATCAAGACGCTCAATAGTTTTGGTTTCGGGATACTGCGAGCCTACTTCAAAGACGAACACCGGAACATTGACCTTGCACGCGTTCGCCGCCTCATGAGCGAGGTCAAGGACGCCCTGAAGAGCCGCAGCCCCGAACGCTTCGCCCTGCTGCCGCCGTACCTCGAGCGTCGTTTTTACCTGGACTTTTTCAGTCTGCTCAAAAACAAGGTATACGACCCAAGAGACTTCAACGCTCAAGCGCTGGCGAACGACATCCTGGCGATGCCGCAAGCAGAAATCTTTTTTGCTGTCGACCAAGCGCCTACCACGCGCATCGCCATCATCCAGAGCATTATGTGGATGTTCGCAGCCTTGGAAAAAGCCCTGCAACACAACAACCTTCTGGACTTCGACGATCAGAAGCTCCGAGCTCTCCAGTGCTTGAGGGCCGACCCCGCCGCGTTGCAGACCGTTCAAGGCCAATACACCGAAATTATCGTCGACGAGTTTCAGGACGTCAACCGACTCGACTTTGAACTCATCGGCGCCTTGGCCGAGCGGGCGACGCTTGTTGTGACGGGCGACGACGACCAGGCAATTTACGGCTTCCGCGGCTGTTCGCCGGACTACATCATCAACCTCGCGCGCTACCTGGGGTCGGTCGAGAGCTTCGAGCTCAGCAAGAACTACCGCAGTCCCAAGAACATCGTCGAGAAAGCGACGCGGCTCATCCGGCACAACACCCGGCGCATCGAAAAGCACCCCATCGCGCACCGGCAGGAGGACGCCGCCATCAAGGTGGTGGCCGCCAAGTCTTCCGTGTTCGAAGCCCGCCTGATCGTTTCCCACATCAAAAAAATCAAGAAGGGCAACGCAGACCTCGGCTTTCGAGACTTCGCGGTTCTCTACCGGACCAACGCCCAGAGCCTGCCCATCCAGGTCGAGTTTGTACTGAACGACATTCCCTATCTCGTGCGGGACGAAGACAACATTGTCAGGAACGAGGTTCTGGAGAAGCTGCTGGCCGTTCTACGGGTCAAGCTCGCGCTGCGAACAGGCGGTGCCGTCAAGCCTAGAGACGCCGCTCTGTCGATAAGCGCCTACTTCCAGTACCTTAGCCGCCCCGAGTTTCTCCAGCTCGAGGGGCTGTTCGACTGGTCCCCGGACTACCTATCCGTCATCGGGTCGCAAGCTTTTTTCGACGTGCTCCCAAAGGCCGAGTCCAGCAACTTCGTAAAGACCCTCCTCGAAGTGGTCGACGCCAAGAGCCTGCTCGAGGCCCTCGACGTCATGGCGCGCGGCTTCAAGGGATTGCGCGGGATGATCGGCAGTTTGGAAGACGCCGTGAAAGACCGCGTGCCCTTGGGCGAAGTTTATGAGTTGGCCGCCAGCTTCAAAGGCAACACTGCGCGCTTCGTCGAGACGCTCGACAAGGCGCTCGTAAAAGCCAGAGAACTCGACTCGGGCAAGGACGCCGCCAACGGCGTGTCGCTGCTGAGTTACTTCAAAGCCAAGGGCTTGCAGTGGCACACCGTCATTTTATCGAGCTGCAATCAGGGCCTCATCCCGCACAAGCGAGCGCCTCTCGAGGACGAGCGCCGCCTCTTTTACGTCGCCATGACCAGGGCGTCGGCGAATTTGCTGGTCTCTCACCTGAACGAAAGCTGCACGCACAAGGTGACGCCCAGCCAGTTTCTGGCCGAGGCGGGTCTCCACGAGCCGTGAGCTACAAACGCAGGTGCAGGCATTGCGGGCGCACCGTCTCGCTGCGGCAGATGCCGCACGGCAAGTACGTGGCGTTCGAGGGCGGGGGTGTTCACGACTGCGCCGCGCCGCCGGCACCGCAAAAATCGCACCGGCAACCCCGAATTCGGGTGCGGACGGGTGAGGAGCCGAAAGATAGACCGGCTTCGCTTTACGACGACATCGGTTTCGAGACGTTCCGGCTTGGCGGCGTGGCACCGGTCGAAAGCTCTCCTGTTTTCGAGGAGCCGGATGGTTTTATACTGGCTGAACTCATCACACCCGAACGGGAAGAAGATGTTGGGGGAGTGGTAGAGAGCCGGCCAGTACTGATTGAGTTGGCAGCAGCGCCGACGCCGCGCCAGCCCGAGGTCGACTCCGCGCCAGCAGCACTTATCAAATCAAGTGCCGCGGACGAAAAGCTGTTTACTCCAACCCCTGTTGTGCCGGCTCCTCCAGAGCCCGTCGCGACGCCGCCCACGCAAAGTGTGCGTTCTACCGAGCCAAACGCCGAAACTTATGTCAAGCCGCCTCCACCCGTCATACCACCCAGGGCCAGGCGTTCTTCGGCTTGGCCCTGGGTCTTGGGCTCAAGCGCGATTCTTGGGCTTGTGCTGTGGTTGGTCGTGCAGGGTAGCAGCCCGGCGGCTGCGCCCCCAAGAGCAGCGAACTCACTTCCCGTTACCGTCGCACTGACCAGTGACCCGTCGCCCGCCACGGTGTATGTCGAGGGAGTCTACCGAGGCGAGACGCCGCTGAACCTACAGGTCCCGTCGGCTGTCGACGTGGCGTACCGGGTCGAGGCCGAAGCCAGCGGGGAAACCGCTTACGAGCCGTTTGCCGGGGTGTTGAACGTGCGCACGAGCGACGCCGTGAGCGTGTGGCTGAACCGTGTGGCGTTACCATCCGACGGTGGTGATCAAGCTGCCCCTTCACCCTACTACCCGCCTCGACATGCCGTTCGGACTGCCGGCGGCTGGGAGTGCGTGATGGGCTACGAGCAGGTGGCGGGTCAGTGTGAGAAGCTAACGCTGCCAGCCAACGCGCATTTTGCCGGCCAGGCTAGGTGGGCTTGCGACTGGGGCTACGCGCGTGAAGGCGAAAGCTGCGTTTTGCGGGAGGAACAAGAATAGCTCCCAGTCTTTCTACCGCCCCTCTCAAAACAGCACCCTGGGCCTCGGTTTGAGAATGACGCTTAATCGTTGTCGCCGACGACGAAGGTAAAAAACGCGCTCACCTTTAGGTCAGCACCAGCGGGCGCATCTTAATAGAACCTACGATAGAACCTACGGTTGTAACTTACGCTCTGTGCTGACCAGCTCCCCTAAAACCGGTCCAGACTATATGGCTCGATAAAAAGCGTTTTGACATTGAGACGCTTGAGCCAGTCTTTTACAGCTTTAGCGCAGAATGCAGGGCCGTTATCTGACCGGCTATGAGGCCGGTGCATTTTGCCAAGCGGCACCGCGTCACGTGGGCAGCACAACCTCGTCGGCGCGTATACTCTCCCATGCCCTCGGTCACCCTGTTCCACAGCAACGACATGCACGGCCGCGTCGAGGCAATGGCTAAGTTGAGCACCTATGTCAAGCAAGAACGCCGACAAGCCGAGGCGGTGGGTCGCGAGACCCTCTTTTGGGACGCCGGCGACGCCGCGGACCGGCGCTTCGAGTTCGTCGCCCTCAGCAAAGGGTCGACCTTCCCGCCCCTCCTCGCGGCGATGGGCGTCGAGCTACAAACCCTCGGCAACGACATCGGTTTGACCTATGGCCCCGAAGCGGCTTTCGAGATGGCCGCGGCGTCGCCGTTCCCGGTGCTGGCCGCCAACTTCCGCGACGGTGACGCTCCGCTAAACCCGGCGCTGTCGGTCACCCTGGCGAGCGGGATACGCCTGGGCGTGTTCGGCCTCACCGCGCCCTGGGGCGAGCTTTACCACAGTTTCGGGTTGCACTTCCCCGACACCCTGCCGCTCGCCAAACGAATGGTCGCCGAGTTGAAAGCGCAAGGCGTCGACGCCGTCATCCTGCTGTCGCACCTCGGCTACGAGTTGAAAGACTTGCCCGACGTCGACGACCTCAAGATCGCGCAGGAAGTTCCCGAGATCGACCTCATTATTGGTGCGCACACCCACACCCTGTTGCCCGAAGGCGTGACCGTCAACGGCGTGCTGATAGCCCAGACCGGCGACTACGCACAGCGGTTGGGCCGCATCGACTTAGAGTTCGACGCGCGTCACCACCTCACGAGCAAGCGCGCGAGCGTCCTGGAGGTGCCCGCGGACACGCCGCTCGACCCGGCTGTTCTCGCCGCCGTCAGCGCCGCCGAACAAGAAGCCGAAAGGTTGAAAAGCCGTGAAGTTGGCGAACTGCTCGTCGACCTGGACCTCGACTACTTTGACGACTGCCGCCTGGGCCGCTTCGCCGCCGACGCGCTGCGCACATACATGAAGGCCGACGCCGCCCTGGTGATGGGCGGGCTGTTTCACAGCGAATTGCATAAAGGACCGGTGACCTTGGGCGACCTGAACCGCGCCTGCTTCACGACCGCCAACCCTTGTGTCACGGTGCTGACGGGGCGAGAGCTTGTAGACGCGCTCGAGCGGGGTCTCGACCCGGCCCGGTACGACCACCGGCACACGGCGCTCCGCGGCCCGCCGTGTGGCATTCCGCAACTGAGCGGGCTCAGGGTGTGGGTTGACCTGGCGCGACCCGTGGGGCGGCGCGTCATACGCGCGGACATCCAAGGGCAACGTCTCGACTTAGAACACGTCTACCGGCTCGCGCACACCGACGCCGAGACCCTGGACCCCCCGGGCTACCTGCCTTTGGACCCGGCTAGAACCACGCAGGAGACGCCGACCATTTTGCGTGAGGCGCTGGCGACTTATCTGCAAGCGCACTCGCCTTTGGCGTTGCCCGAGGCGGAGCGGTGGCATTTTTCGGGGGGTCGACTGGCAGGGGCGCAGGGCACCCATCAGTAAAGTCTAGCTTCTCAAATTAGCGAAGTTGTTTAGTGCCCGGTCGAGAAGAGCGTTCATGACCTACACCTCGACTTCGCCCACAACTGCAGCGATGGTCGCTCTTAACCGCTTGGTAGAGCCGAGCAACGCCGCCCAGCAACCGGCAAAGTCCACGTTCCCTCCCCAAGCAGCGCAGTCTCTACCCGCAGCGGACGCAATCCTTGGTTGCTGGCGTAGGTAGCGCGTAGGGACGGTTCGAGGAGAAGGGTCGGCGAGCAGCGGTGGCGGCAATCCTGCCACGAGCCAATCCTGGCAGAACCGCCGAAGGAGCTCGGGTCCAGCTACTGCTCTTCGCTGATTTCTACACCACGCTTCTTCGCAGCTCGCTTGATGCGGTCTTTGATGGTTTCAACTTCGTCCTCGTCGTATTTAGCAGCATTGTCTTCTTGGTTGATGTACCTCCAGGCGGCCCGAACATGCCCAGCGGTATCGACGGGATACTTGTTGTTCACCGGGTCGGCGAACTCGACGTCACCGTACTTGTGCTCGCCTTCCTCGGGGTTGACGTCCTCGCGAGGGTCAATCTTGGTGCTCATCATCTTCTCCTTTACCGTGAGCGCTCCACGCCAAGTGTTCTCGACGTTGCGCCTACATGCTCAAGATAGAGGATTGAAGAGAAGAAGACTGGAGTTCGTCAACAATCCTGAGGATGCGGGCCGGGTCCTGTTTGCCGCGTCCGAGCAAGCCCGGCTCTAACACAGCGACCGGACCTACGGTAGAACCTCGGCGCCGCCCCTATCTTGGTGTCCAGGAGGAAACTATGCCGACAACTTTGGTAGCGATGTACGACCGCCGCAACCAGGCCGAGGAGGCTGTTCGAGACTTGGCCGACGCCGGCTTCGAGCGCGGCAACGTCGAACTCGTGGCGCACGACGAACAGACGCAAGACCGCCCCGCAGGTTTCTGGCAGACCTTGTTCAATCCGGGTGCAGCCGAGGACGACATCGACCTGCTCGCCGAGGGCGTGCGCCGCGGCGGCTCGGTGCTGACGCTGACAGTTGACGATAACAGAGTGGCTGACGTTGAACAAATCCTGAACCGCCATAACCCGGTCGATGTCGACGAGCGGGTGGAGAAGTGGCGCGAGGAGGGCTACAGCGGCCACGACCGCAACGCCCCGGTCTACAGCGCCGAGCAGGTCGAGGCCGAGCGTGAGCGCTACGCCATCCCCATCGTCGAAGAAGACGTCAAGGTCGGCAAGCGCCAAGTCCAAGAGGGCGGCAAGCGCATCCGCAGCTACGTCCGCGAGACGCCGGTCGAAGAAAGCGTCACCCTGCGCGACGAAGAGGTGCACGTCGAGCGCCGACCCATAAATCGCGCCGCGACCGAGGCCGACTTCCAGGAGAAAAACGTCGAGATGAGCGAGACGCACGAAGAAGCCGTCGTGTCGAAAGAGGCGCGCGTCGTCGAAGAAGTCGTCGTCGATAAAGAAGCGCGCGAGCACACCGAGACCGTGCGCGGCACCGAGCGCAAGACCGAGGTCGAAGTCGAAGAGTTGGGCAAGACCAAGAACTGAGCTTCTAAGCCAAATCCGCGGCGGTGGGGGTGTGGGTTAATCACACCCCCACCGCCGCGGTCGGTACATTTTTCTGGTCCTGGCCCGCTGCTGTTAAGTGGCAACCTCTTCAGTAGCTCGGTGTTCTCGCGCTCGGCTACCTGGCCGCGCCGCTTTTGGCTGGCGCGCTGCAGACCCGGTCTTTGGGAGCTGAAGGGGCCTCGGAGTTGTGGGGCTCGAAAACAGTCGGTAAGTAGGCCCACACCCTGCAGCCGCCCCCGGCAAGCTCGATACTTGCCTCTGTATACCAGCGCGCCGGGAGGAGAGTTGTGGACTGGGAAGACGTCAAGCGTGACTGGGAGAGCTACCGGAAAGAGGCTCTGCGTACCTGAAAGAAGCTGCAAGCTGAGGACCTCGACGCCGCCGGTGACCGCGACAAGCTCGTCGAGCGTGTTGGACAAGCTCACGGCGTGTCCCCGGAACAAGCCGAGACCGAAGTCGACGCCTGGGCCAAAAGGATGACCGAGATTCAGGCGACCTGAAGTGAGGAAATCTTGACCCAAGCTTATTTTTTCGACCAGCCGAACCCGCCCCCCGTCGAAGAGCCCGTGCCGACGCCCGGCCGGGACCTTCCCGACCCGGGAGTGCCTAACCCCGACGAACTGCCCCCCGAGATCGACGAGCCGGGCGAAGACCTGCCAGGAATCGACGAGCCGCCGGGAGACTTGCCCGACCAAGTGCCGCCGGGTGTCGACTTGCCCGGCGAAGGTGGAAGGGACGTTGATCTGCCCCCGCCCGAGCCGGCCGAGGTTGGCTGAAATCAAACAGGCCGCTGACCTTTGGCTGTCTATGCGGGCGAAGATTCGTAGGCCCGTCTCAGAGCGGCTGGTTCGACCTCGCCGTAGTACAGGAGGAACAAAGTGAACTGGGACAAAGTCAAAGAAGGCTGGGAGCAGTACCAAAAACTCGCCCTAGGCGAGTGGCCCAAGCTGACCGAGCTGGACCTGACCCATATCGCGGGCAACCGGACACAGCTCGTCGAGCTACTCCAAGACCGCTACGACATGAGCCTAGACGAAGCCGCACAGACGGCTGACGGTTGGGCGGAGAGTATCACTGGCGATTAGGAAATGAGTGGGGGCAGAGGGTGCGAAGGTCTACGAACAGCGTAACAGCCGCAACCAGTCACCTACCCGACTTGACGCCCTATGAAGTGCATTGCGGCGAACTTAGCCAAGCCGCCCACCTGACGCTTCAACAACTTAGCAACCTGCTGTTGTCCATCCGCGACAACGCAAGTCTGGACAGAGCTGAGCGCCTGACTCTGCTGGAGACCGTAGACGCGCTCGTCTGGGAACGCTCACGAGAAAACGTCTAGGGCTTCAACAACCTGTTACCGTTGCCTTTGTTAGGTGAACTCTTGAAAAAACTCGAGGCTGTGCCTTTTCCAGTACGACAGTCACCTTGCAATTTATCACTCGTCCTGCCAACGTAGAAAGCGTTTTCTGCAGTAATTGTCTTTAAGATTTACGGCGACGCTCTTACCTCATCCCGATTCCATCACGAAGCTAAAGCCTTAGGCACGCGCCTGTCATATTTTCGTGATAAGTGTCCACCTACACTGTCCTTATGGATGCGCTGCCTGGAGAACGACGTTGTTCTTACACCACCTTGTCGCCTGAAATCGAATCCTTGCAGGACTTTCTGACAACCAGAGCCGACCACCCTTTTGCTGTTCCTACCGACGTCGCAACCTGGCAGTCACTTTTCGCTCATTTACTCAGCTTAAAAGAAACGTCCCTGCTTCCTTTCGAGGCAGTGTTGAACAACGTACCCATAGAGGTGGTCATCTTCGACGCTGAGCACCGCTACTTGTTTTGCAACCCCGCAGCCATCAAGAACAGTGAGATTCGCAGCTGGATAATTGGCAAAGACGACTTCGAATATGGCAGCTACCGAGGCTTCGACCCCAGTGTTGCCGAGCAGCGACGCAAACGCTTCCTCGCGGCGGTTGAGAGCCGGACCTCGGCGAGCTGGGAAGAGACTTTCACGGATGCTCACGGAAACGTCAAACACCACTGGCGCAACCTCATGCCGGTCTTCGGCCAAGCGGGCGAACTCAGGTTCGTTGTCGGATACGGACGTGACGTTACCGAGCGCAAACAAGCAGAGCAAGCTTTGGAGCGTTTCAACGGCGAGCTGGAAACGAGGGTTAGGACGCGCACCGCCGAACTAGAAGCGGCCAAGCTGGACTTAGAGGCCGCGAACGCCCGGTTGCAGCACGACGCTTTCCACGACGTCCTGACTGGGCTGCCCAACCGAGCCTTGTTCAAAGACCGCCTGGCCCAGGCCGTCGAGCGCGAAAAGCGCCGCCCCGAGAACGGCTTCGCGGTGTTGTTCTTGGACTTCGACCGTTTCAAAGTCGTCAACGACAGTCTCGGTCATGAGGCCGGCGACACCCTGCTCATCGCTCTGGGTGAGCGTCTAACCGGGTGTGTGCGCCCTGGGGACACGGTGGCCCGCTTGGGCGGTGACGAGTTCACCTTGCTTTTAGAAGACCTAAAGCAAAGTAGCGGCGAAGCGGTGAAAACGGCTGAACGTATCCAACAGGCGTTGAAGCGTCCCTTTCAACTCGCTGGGCAAGCGCTCACCCTCACCGTCAGCATTGGCATTGTTCCCAGCAGGCTCGGCTACCACAGCGCCGAGGAAGTGCTGCGCGACGCGGACTTGGCGATGTACGATGCCAAAAAGCGTGGGCGGGCCGGGTACCAGCTTTTTACTCAGCAGTTGCGTGAGCAAGCTTTGTTACGTTTGGAACTCGAGACAGACCTGCGCAGCGCCACCGAGGCGGGTACGCTCGGCGTGCAGTATCAGCCTATCGTCGCGGTGGAGACCGGCTTGCCGGTCGGCTACGAAGCGCTGGCCCGCTGGACGCACCCCCTGCACGGACCGGTCTCACCGGACGTGTTTATTCCTTTGGCCGAAGAGGTGGGCCTCGTCACCGAACTCGACCTGTTCGTGTTGCGTACGGCTTGCTCGCAGGTGTGCGCGTGGCAGCAGCAGTTCCCGCAGTTGCCGGCGCTGAGCTTGAGCGCCAACCTGTCCGGCAAAAGTGTCGCGTACCCAGGACTCGTGGCGCGCATCGAGAGCATCCTGAACGAAACCGGTTTCGACCCGCGCGACCTCAAGCTCGAGCTGACCGAAAGCGTGTTGCTCGGCTCGCCCGCCGAGGTAGGGACGACCCTCAACCAACTCAGGACGCTAGGCATCAGGCTGCATATTGACGACTTCGGTACCGGGTACTCCTCGCTCGCTTACCTGCAAAACCTACCCGTGAGTACGCTCAAGGTCGACCGCTCCTTTGTGGAGAACATGCTCAGTAACCCGGAGAGTGCCGAGTTGGTGCGCACCGTCGTGGCGATGGCAAAGGCCTTGGGCTTGAGCGTGACGGCGGAAGGTATCGAAACCCCGGCACAGCTTGCGCACCTTAAAGCTTTGGGCTGCGAGAACGGGCAGGGCTACTTGTTTTCAAAACCGCTTCCGGCAGCGGCTGTAGCCAGCTACATGACGTCACTACAAGGTTTAGCTGTTTGTTAGTTGCTGAGCAGACGCGGTAACTTGCAAGCGGACGACGTTGGTCACCCAGTTTGAGAACGCCGACCGCCGTGCCGCTTTCCCATGTGCTCCAGAAAAAGCCCAGGTGCACGGGTGGCGTTACGCCCAAGCTGGAGCATGTCCGATCTCCTCAAGACATTGGGATTTTTTATACGCCAAGGTCCGACCCACACCTGTAGCCAGACGATGCTGTTTTCAAACAGCTGACTTATGAACACGTCAACCGGCTTGAACTGCTTCGTGGTGGTATGTTTCAAAAAACTATAGTTTTATGGAGTAGCAACCTAAGAGGATAGATACACGGCTCGTAGCGCCAAAATCGTGAGGGGGTTTTCTGGAAGGCTTAGCGTATAAAAAATCCTGGTGTCTTACACTACCCGATGTTGATGCTTTGAAGCGTTTGACGAACGTCACCTCTTTCCGGCGTTTTCAACCTAGTGCTTTTTCACGGCATCTCGACGCGCGTCGTCGCCTTGCCTACTGTGAACATATAAGTCCCCGGCACCACTTTGGCCTCAGCCTCGCCCAGCACGTCGCCGGGGATGACGGCCAAACGCTCTAGCGGAACGTCTAAGGTGACGGTTCGCGTTTCGCCAGGCTCGAGGCTCACCTTTGCAAAACCGACGAGCTGCTTTACGCGGGTCAACACCCCCGCCGGGGGGCGGCTGACGTAAACCTGCACGGTTTCGCTACCGGGACGGTCGCCCGTGTTTTCGAGCTCCAGGCTGACCTTGACAACGTCACCGTTCAACTCGGTGCTGACGTTGCTCTGTTTGAAACGTGTGTAGCTCAGGCCGTCACCGAAGGCGTAAAGCGGGTCGTAGGGCGTGCCCGGTAGCACGTCGTAGGTGAGCGGGAGTTGTCCGGTGTCTTTAGGCCAGGAAAAGGGCAGTTTGCCGTTTGGGCTGGTGCGACCGTACAGGAGGTCGGCAATGGCTAGGCCGCCCTCGCTCCCCGGCAGGTAGGCCATGACGAGGCTGCCCAGTCCGCTTCGAACGTCTTCGGGGATGATGAGCGGCCGTCCCGCCATCACGACGACGACGAGGGGGGTGTCGGTTTGAACAAGGGTGCGCAGAAGCCCTAACTGGTCTTCAGAAAATTGAAGCGTGACGCTGTCGCCTTCGCCCTCGGCGTAGGGCGGCTCGCCGACCACGGCGACGACGACGTCCGCCGCGCCAACCGCCGCCGTGAGCGCCTCGGCGTCGCGGGTGTCGGGCAGGTAATCGACCCTTACGCCCTTAGGAGCCTCGGCTTGCATGGCGCCCAAGACGCTCACGCCGGGCGGCGTCTCACCTGTGTCGGGCAACCCCTGCCAGCCAATCGTCCAGCCGCCCGTCTGATTCTTGAGGCTGTCGGCACTCTCGCCGACCACCAAGATATTTTTTGCGGTGTCGTCAAAAGGAAGTGGGCCGTTCTCGAGCAGCGTCAGCGACTCGACCGCCGCCCGACGCGCCAGCGTACGGTCTTGCTCCATCACGATGGCGTCGGCTGCGTCTGCGTCAACATAGGGTTGCTCGAACAGTCCCAGCTTGAATTTCAAAGTCAAGATGCGCCCGACGGCTTCGTCGATGCGGGCTTCCGTTACGGTGCCCTCCTCGACAAGTTCGGTGAGGGTCCGGGTAAAGGTGTCCGCGTCGTGAGGGACCATGTACATGTCTACCCCGGCGGCAATGCTCATGGCGACGGCGTCTTTGAAATCGGCGGCGACCTTGTGGACGGTGACGAGCTTGTCGATGTCGTTCCAGTCCGAAACCGTCACGCCGTTGAAACCGAACTCGCCGCGCAACACGTCGGTGAGCAGGTAAGGTGACGCGTGAACCGGCACGCCGTTGACCGAGCCGCTGTTCGCCATGACCGTGTCGGCCCCCGCGTCCAGACCCGCGCGTGACGTCGGGAAGTGAACGGTGCGGAGGGTTCTCGTATCTAAAAACGCCGGGCTGCGGTCAAAACCGACCAGCGGTTGCGAGTAGCCGCCGAAATGCTTGACCGTCGCGGCGACCCGCCCGGAAGCTTGAAACCCGCGCACGCTCGCAGCGACGAGGTCTGCAGCAAGGTACGGGTCTTCGCCAAACGTCTCATAAAAACGCCCCCAGCGCGCGTCGCGCCCCACGTCGGTGACGGGGGCAAAGGTCCAGGGCGTGCCTGTCGCCAGTAGATCGTCAGCGACTTTGCGGCTTATTGTTTTCACCAGTTCGGGGTCAAAGGTCGCCGCCAATCCGAGGTTGTGTGGGTAGATCGTCGCGCCGAGGACGTTGTTGTGTCCGTGGACCGCGTCGACGCCGTAAATGAGCGGGATAGGCAAACGGGCGTTCTCCAGAGCGTAGCGCTGCAGGGCGTTCGTCATCTCTGCCCAACCTTTCGGCGTGTTCGGCACCGGGGCCGCGCCCCCGCCCGAGAGCAGCGAGCCCACGTGGTTGTCGATGAGAACGCGTTGCAACCATTCCTCGTTCAGCGGTCCCCGGTCCCACTCGCCGCTGCCCATAAGCCGGGTCACGTCGATTTGGGTCATCTGCCCGACTTTTTCTTCTAAAGTGAGGCGGCCGAGGAGGTCTGCGACTCGAGCTTCCACCGGCTGCGTCGGGTCGAGGTACAGCTCACCGGACAAGCTCCTCACACTGCGCAGCGCGTCTAAATAAAGGGTGCCGCCCGCTTGAGGCAACTCGAAGCGGTAGCCCGTAATGTTCGTCAAACCTAAGCCGTCGTCCGGCGCGCCCGCGGGCTGCTCAGCGCTGCGCGAAAAGTCCGCAAAAGGCAGCGTGACCTTTTTCCAGCCCGTAAAGTCGTCGGTAAAGGCGGTGGAAAAACGCTCGGCGGTGTCCGCCGCGGTGTAAACGCGCAGGTAGTCTACTTTCAGGGCTTGGGGGAAGCTCGTGGTCTCGTCGGGGTTGCCCGGCCAGTTGCCGCCCACGGCCAGGTTGAGCAGCAAAAAGAAGGGCTGGTCGAAGACCCACGCGCTCCCCGCCGGAACGTCGTCCGGCGTCAGGGTGAAGAAGGGTTCGTCGTCAACGTACCACTGCAGTTTGTTGGGCCGCCACTCGAGCGCAAAGGTGTGAAAGTCGTCCGCGAAACCCGCCGCCAGCTCGAAACTCCCGCCGACGCCGGACGCACCCGAATAACCTGGGCCGTGGACGGTGCCGTACACCGTGGCGGGCTCGCGCCCGATGTGCTCCATGATGTCGATTTCGCCTGAGTTCGGCCAACCGACTTCGCCAAAGTTGACACCCAACATCCACAGCGCGGGCCAGACGCCCTGGCCTTGAGGCAGTTGCATTCTCGCCTCGACCCGGCCGTAGGTGAACTCAAGCTTGTCCTGCGTCCTGAGCCGCGCCGAGGTGTAGAGGCAGGGGCCGTAGTAGCACTCGAGCCCCGCGTTCGGCGCTGTCTCTCTCGCCGTGAGAACCAAGTTTCCCGCACCGTCCAGCGCGACGTTCTCGGGGTCGTCGCTGTAATATTCGAGTTCGTTGTTGCCCCAACCCGGCGCGCTGCCCACGGTGCCGTCGCCGATTTCGGCGCTCCACACCGCCGGGTCGGGCGGCGTTCCGGCAGCACCGTCGAAGTCGTCTTCGTAGAGAAGTTCCCAATCGCCCTCGCGGGTGCCGTCTTGCAGCTCGAGCGTGACGGGCTGGCCGCTGCTCGAGCCGTAGACCCAAAAGCTCACGCCCTCGCTGCCGCTCAAGTCCTGCGGTCGCGCGAAGGTACGTCCGAACGAGACGGGCGCGTCGGCCGCGTCGCCGGTGACTTGGAGAACCGTTTCGTACAGGTCTTGCTCGGGCAGCGCCAGCTCGGATTCGGCGGGCAGTTCGCGGGCGCTCAAGGTCGCGTTGCTCGCACTGAAGTCCTCTACGTCGGTAAAGTCCTCGAGCAGCGTGGGGTCGGCCGGGTCGTCATCGCGGATGAACAGGGTGGTTTGGCGCTGCGCGCCGAGTTGGACGTTGTAGGGGGACTCGATGCCTAACGTCAGCGTTTCGTCGCCTTCACGTTTCGAATCGGGCAGCGTGGCGACCTCGAAGGTTTGCTCGGTCACGCCCGCCGGAAACACGACGAGGTCGGAACCGCCCGCGTAGTCTCGGTAGGCGGTCGCCGTGTCGGGGGCCAAGGTGTAGCGCACGCTGACGGGTTCTTCGGAAGGTCGGTTGAGACGCACCGTGAGCGTTGCCGGTTCGCCCTCTCTGGCTTCAAACGAGGGTCGGCCGAAACTCACTTGTAGGGTGTCGTCGCTTGGCGCGGCACTTTCTACACTGCCGTACACGGTCACGTCGTCCAGATAAACCGGCGTGCTGCTCGGCCCGTAGCGAAACGCGTAGCCCGAGGCTTCGGTCAAACCCAAACCGTCGTTCGGCGCACCCGCGGGTTGAAAGTCACTCCGGCGGCGAAAGTCGGTAAAGGGAATCTGGAAGGTGTTCCAGCCCGAAAAGTCGTCGTCAAAAGAATACTCGTAGCGCTCGGCGCTGTCGCCCTGGGAGCCGGAGCGGTTGTCGAACACCTCGACGAACACCGTCTCGCCGCTGTTCGCCCCGTAGTACCTGAAGCTGAGGCCTTCAAAGCTGCTCAAGTCCCGCCCGACCCACGCGCCGTCCGTTTCAAAGGCGTGGGTAAAGCCGCCCCAGGAGGCGATGTTGTGGGAAAGCTCGAGCACATGGTCGACACCCTCTTGGTTGGGCAGCGCCAGGTCCGAGCCGGCAGGGACCTCGAGCCTCTGCAAAGAGACATTCCCCGGACTGTCGCCCCAGGTCGTAAAACCGACGTCGTTGCCGAAGGCGTCCTGGACGTTCACGAGTTCACTTTCGAAAGTGTCGTTCAAGGGCGGCTCGGCCTGCGCCAGCGCCCAGGCCGCGCTCAGCAAGACGAGCGACAGCAGGGTCGTGGTTGTGTTTTTTCGCATGGTTCGTCTCCCCTCAGTTTTGCAGATGAGCTTCACGAAAAGCCTCGAGCCAGCCCCCACCCCAACGTGAAACCTCTATCAGTCCAAAAGAGCACTCAGCAACGCCTCGTTCCACCGCTTGTTGCCCCGGTTGTAGAGCCCAAAGCCCGAGGCATATTCCCAGTAGCCCCAACTGATGCCTCGCGCCTCCGCCTCTTCGCGCAGTTCTCGCGTCCAGCGGGCCCGAGACGCTACGTCCGCTTTCGAATACGCGCCGAACTCGCCCATGAAAAGAGGCCGGTTGTGGTCCTCGCCCCAGGCCGCCGCGCGGTCCAGACGCTCCTGGACCGCCGCCACTTCCTCCTTTGTGCCTTCCCAAACCGTCCCGAGCCAGTCGCTGCCTCCCTCGACCCAGCCCGCGCCCTGGTGGGTGAAGTGGAAGGGTTCGTAGTTGTGAATCGTCACGATGAGGTTGGGGTCGGCAGGCAGCTCAAGCCCGTCAAGGTCGTCAATCCCGTTCCAGCGTGTCGGGCCGACAATGACGGTGCGGGCGGGGTTGCTCTCCCGGACGACGGCCAGGGCCGCGGCGAGGTACTCGTTCCAAACCTCGTTCATCGCGCCGTGCGGCTCGTTGAGGAGTTCGAACATGATTTGCGGCGGCGCGTCCCGGTAGTGTTCGGCGACTTGTTGCCACAAGGTTAAAAAGCGCTCCTTTTGGCTCGCCGGGTCGAGCATCAGCGCTTCGAAGTTGTGCATGTCCAGAATAAGGGCAAGGTCGCGGCTGACGGCTTGCTCGACCGCCCAGTCGATGCGCTTAAAAAAAGACGCGTCGATGCCGTACGGGGCTTCCAAATCGGCGTGGGTCGCCCAGTTGATGGGCAAACGAATAGCACTAAAGCCCGCCTCTTTGACGGTTTCAAAGTCACTCTCGGCTAAGTAAAGCCCCCACGCGCCTTCGTTCGGGGCCTCGAGCGCGTTCCCAAAGTTGAGGGTGCGCGCCAGAAGTCGATTTTGTGCGAAAGCGTCTTGCGCCCTGGCGTTTCCCAAAAAGCTCAGCGTGAGCCAAAGCGCAGTGAGAAAAAATCGCACCTTCATCGGGTTTGCTCCATCGTTAAATCCGTCGTCAAACCGTAACCGAGGGGGAAAAGGGGCTCGTGGTTCTCGAGCCTTGATAGCGGAACCTGCGCCATCGACGCGGGCCACACGAACGGGAGCTTGCCGCTGAAATCGTAGTCGCCGAACAGCACCTCCGCTACACCTTGTCCTTCGGTGCCGGGCAGCCAGGCGGCGACAAGGGCGTCGCAGAGCGGCAGTTGCTCGGTGAGGATGAGCGGGCGACCCGAGAAGAGGACTATCGCGAGCTTGTCGCAGTGCGGGCGGACGCGCTCCAACAGGGTGATTTGTTCGGGGCGCAAATGTAAGTCTTCTTTGTCCCCCATGCCCTCGGCGTAGGGTTCTTCAGCCAAGACGACCAGCCCGACCTCGGCGCGGGTGTCGAAGTCGCCGTCGGCGCGGTAAGAGATTTCGGCGTCGGGGGCGACGGCTTTCACGCCTTCTAAAAGGGTTGTGCCGGGCGCAATCGGCCCCGGCCCGCCCATCCAGGTGACCGTCCAGCCGCCGCACTGGTAGCCGACATCGTTAGCGGCTCTTCCGGCTAAGAGTAAGGCTTGCTTTTTCTCGAGCGGAAGTGCGGACTCGTTTTTGAGCAAGACGAGCGACTTACGCACGGCTTCTTTGGCTACCTTCCGGTGCTCGGCAGAACCGACTTTTTCGAGGAGTCCCGGCGGTGTGCCGGTCTCTTCAAACATCCCCAAACGCGCTTTGACGTAGAGAATCCGGCTCGCCGCGTCGTCGATACGCGCTAAAGGCACATCGCCTTGATTGACTGCCTTTTGCAACGTCTCCATAAACCGCTCGAAGCGAAACGGCACCATCACCATGTCGATGCCCGCGTTGACGGCCTGCACCACGCTGTCGTAAAAGTCGTCGGGGGAGATTTGGTCGACGCCTTCCCAATCGGTGACGACGAAGCCCTCGAAGCCCAGTTCGTTCTTGAGCACCTCGGTCAAAAGATAACGGTGCGCGTGCAGCTTGAGGCCGTCCCAAGAGCTATAAGACGCCATCACGCTGAGCGCGCCTGCTTTAATGGCGGCCTCGTAAGGCGGCAGGTGGACGCGGCGCAGTTCGGCCTCGTCGATGTCGCTGCTGCCCTGGTCGAGCTGCCACGCGCCCTCGGTGACGAGCTTCGAAAACGACGCGTCAAGGTTCGCGTTGGCGAGCGTTTGATCGATTTGGAGCGCCGCGCGATCAACGCGTTTTGACGTTCCCCAGGTGGTCGCGCCGTCGGCGACGTAGTGTTTGATGCAGGCGAGGACGGAGGTAGGCTCACTCAAACTGTCGCCTTGCAAGCCGGTAAGAAACGCCGTCGCCAGTTCGCTGACAATCGCCGTGTCTTGGCTGTAGCCTTCAAAAGCGCGGCCCCAGCGAACGTCTTGCGGCACGGAAACGGCGGGCGCGAAGTCCCAGCGCACGCCGACCGCGCTCGTCTCGAGCGCCGTCACCCGCCCGACGCGCCGCACCAAGTCGGGGTCGCGGGTCGCGCCCAAACCGATGTTGTGCGGTAGTATCGTCGCGCCGACCATGTTGTTGTGGCCGTGGACGGCGTCCGAGCCGTAGAGCAGGGGGATCTTGAGGCGGCTTTGAAGCGCTGCGCGCTGGAAGCCTTGCACCATCAAAAGCCAAGCTTCGGGGTTGTTCGGCTCGGGGTTACCGCCGCCGCCCGACAGAACCGAGCCAATGCCGTGCTTAGCGACATCCTCCGGCGTGAGGCTGTTCTTTTCCACTTGCGTCATCTGCGCGATTTTTTCGGGCAGGGTCATCTGGCTGAGGAGTTGGGTGGCTGTGTCAATGGCTGAGGCTCGAGCCGTCTCCACTGCCTTCTCAGAAACCTCTAGGGTGCTCACAGCACTCCTTCGTAAACGCTCACTTGTCCCCCGTCAGCACCACGCCCTGCATAAAGAAGCGCTGCGCGAAAAAGAAAATGGTCAAGGGAATAATCATGGTGAGAACCGAGGCGGCCTGGATAAGCTGCGGCTCCGAGCTGTACAGTCCGTTAAAGCGGAACAGTCCGACCGCAATCGGCAGCAAATCCGCGCTGCCCGCTAAGTAGATGAGCGGCCCGAAAAAGTCGTTCCAGGCGAAGAAAAAGTGAAACAGCGCCACCGCGATGAGAGCCGGGACCGCCTGCGGCAAGATCACCGAGGTAAAAACGCGAATCGGCCCCGCGCCGTCAATGCGCGCCGCCTCTTCGATGGAGGTGGGAATCGTCAAAAAGTATTGGCGCAGCAAAAACACGTTGTAAGCGTTCGAGAAAAACTGCGGCACGATTAACGGTAGCCAGGTTCCCACCCAGCCGATGCGGAAAAAGAAGGCGTAGGTCGGCACCAGCGTGACCTGCGGCGGCAAGATGATGGTCGAAATCAGGATGATGAACAGGACGCCCTTGAAGGGAAACCGGAACCTTGCGAAGCCGTAGGCGACGATGGCCGCCGAAAAGGTCGCCGCCACGGTGGTGATGCTCGCGTACATGAGGGTGTTGCCGAGCAACCGCAGAAACTTGATGAAGGTGAAGGCTTTGGGATAGTTGCTCCACTCGAGCGCCAAATTATAAGCCGGCGTCAGCGTGCGCCAGCGCCCTTCCCAGGTGATTTCGCCCGCCTCGGGATTTTTGGGGTCGACAAAGGTGCTCGAGTCCCGTCCCTTTTGCAGGAGCGCCAAGGGCTTCGTGCCTTCTTCCGTCGGCACTTCATACACGTCATAGTTTTTGCCTTGGTACTCGAACGTCTCCGCCGAAGCGGGCAGAATGGGCGCGTTGATGTCTGAGTTCTGCCCCTTGGTTTTGAGCGACGTCAGCACGCTGTAGCCGAGCGGCATGAGGTACAAAAACAAAATCACGAGTGCGAGCGAGGTGAGTAGCGTGCGCGTGATGAGGGTGCGCTGAAGCTTGCTCATGTTTTCGCTCGAGCGCTCTTTTCTGGAGGTCGTTACCGTCGTCGCCATTCTAACGGCCGTCCGCCGCGTAGTAGACCCAGCGCCGCGCCGTGCCAAAAAGTAAAAGCGTGATAGCGATGGCAATTAAAAACATGAACCAGGCAATCGCCGAGCCATAGCCCATGTTGAGAAATCCGAAGGCTTGTTTGAAAAAATGAATCATGTAAAAGTAGGTCGCCCCTTGCGGGTAGCCCGAGCCGTTGGTGAGCACGTACGGCGTAATAAAATATTGCAACAGCCCGATGACGCCGAGAACCAGGTTGTAAAAAATGACCGGCGAGACCATTGGAAAGGTGATGCTCCAGAGTTGCCGCCACCAGTTCGCGCCGTCGATGGTCGAGGCCTCGTACAGTTCGGTCGGCACACCTTGCAACGCCGCCAAGTTGTACAAAATCGCGTTGCCGATGCCCCACAAACCAATCATGGTGTAAGCCAAATAGACGAGCCAAGGGTCGTCCAGCCAGCGGATCCCGTTCGGCCCCGCCGCGTCGAACCCGGTCAAACCCTCGATGAGCCGGTTCAGCCAGCCCGTCGTCGGGTTGAGCACACCCGACCAGATGAGCACCCCCGCCACAGCGGGCACCATCACCGGCGCATAAAAAAGCGTGCGAAACACGTTCTTGCCGAGCAGGTGTTTCGAATTGAGCAAAATAGCCAGAAAAAAAGCCGAGAGCATCCCGATAGGTAGCGAGATGAGCGCGAACTTAAAGGTAACACCCAAGGCCTGCCACACGAGCGGGTCTTCAAACAGTAGCCGCCGCCAGTTGGCGAGGCCCACAAACCTAGCTGGCTCGGGCGAGGCCAGCTGAAAGTCGTAGAGCGAAAACACAAACGAGGCGACCATCGGGATGAGGTAAAACAGTACGAAGCCGACGATCCACAAACCTATAAAAGCGTAGCCCCAACGCGCCTCCCGGCGAGCAAGCTTGCCCATTTTCTCGCGCTTGCCGCCCTGGCGGTTGCGCCGCACTTCGTCTAACAACATAGCCATGCCGACCTCCTGTAGAAGCTGTGCCGGACGAGCAGGTGCCGCGTCGGCACCTGCTCTTTGAATCACCTAGTTACGGTTGGCGTCGAAGATGCGTTGTAGGTCGGCTCTCAACAGCTCCAACTCGGCGTCGATGTCGAAGTTGGGTTCGTTTTCCAGAGCTTGTGTAAAGGTGGCGTAGCGGTCTTTGGCTTCGCGGTAGCCGGGCATTCCTTCTTCGTGGTTCGGTGTGTCAGGATGGCTCAAGCCCGCAGCGACAATGTCCCAGTTCACGTCTTGGTCGGGAAACTTTTCCGCGGCGTACTGCTCGAAAAACGAGTCCTGAAGGCTGATGCGCGCGGGCATCCCGCCGTAGATGCTGGCGAGCCGACCCGCAACTTCTGGGCTGAGGAGGTAGGTGAGGACGGTGAACGCCGCTTCGGGGTTCTTGGCGCTCTTCAAAATTCCGAAGGTGTCGGCGTGCAGTTTGGCGGTTGCTTCACCGTTGTAGGTCGGCACGGGGGCCACGTCCCAATCGGCTTGTAGCGAGGTCAGGCAGCAAGAGAGGTACCACAGGTGCGTTTCCGCCATCGCCAAGTTGCCCGAGTCGAACCAGTTGCCGTCACCCAACAGCGCGCTGCCGCCGTAGGGACCGTTCGGGTAAAAGTCGTCCGTCCACATGGCGTCTTGGTACCACTGAAAAGCGGTGCGCCAGTTGTTCGGGATGACGGCGTTACCTTCGCTGTCGACAAAGTTGCCGGGGCCGAACAGCGTGGCGCGGCCGCGCAGGTCGGTATACATGTAGCCGAAACCCCACTGCACGATGTTGTTGGGGTCGAAGGCCTCGCTCGTGGCGTCGTTGCCGTCGGCGTCGACGGTAAGTTTCATGGCGAGGTCGCGTAGGGTGCCGACATTCCACTCCTGCTCGTCACCGTTTTCGTCGACGTAGGGCGCGCCGTACTCGGACGGCGGGTAAGGCAGACCAGCCTCGTCGAACAGGTCTTTGTTGTAGGTCATGAACGACGGGAAAACCGCAAACGGAATCCCAAGTTGACCTGCATTCTCAAGCTTGTAAAAGTCCACCAGGGCCGGGTCGAAGTCGCTCAGGTCATAGTTGGTCGCCTCGATGTAGGGGCTTAAGTCCGTCCAGGCACCGGGAAAGGCGGCGCGGCCCTGAATGCCCACCGGGCCGACCAAGTCGGGCGCGTTGCCGGCGGAGATTTGGGTGGCGAGCACGTCCTGAGACTGGTCGGAGTCGACGATTTCCAAGACGAGTTCGATGTCGTTTTGCGAGGCGTTGAACTCGTCGACGATTTGCCGCTGCGCAGCGAAGGTAGGCTCGTCGCTGCCGGCACCCAGACCCACGAACCACCGCACCTCGGTCTGGGCCAGGGCCGCACTCCCTAACAGCGCACTTAGCAATCCCAGTAAAACGAACTTTTTCATTCATTACCTTTCCGCCCCCGGCGTTTGCAGGAGCCAATCATCTTGTGACCGAAACCGCCACTAGCGAACAGTCTCTACGGACGCTCTCACAACCAGTTCGGGCTCAAACTTGTGCTTCACCTCCGTTTCTTCACGTTGCAACGTCGCTACGGCAAGCCGAGCCGCCGTTTGACCCATTTCGTAAAGCGGCTGGCGGACGGTTGTCAGGGCCGGGGACAAGTAACGCGCGAACAGCACGTCGTCGTAGCCGACCAGAGAAACATCTTGTGGGACGCGGCAACCCGCTTGACGCAAGGCCGTAAGCGCGCCCAGCGCCATCTGGTCGTTGCCGACGAAGACCGCGCTGATACCGGTGTTACGCGCCAACAACTGCGTCATGGCAAGCTGTCCGCCCGCCTCGGCAAAGTCGCCTTCGACGACCAAAAGCTCGTCGAAAGACAGGCCGTTTGCTTGGAGCGCGCGGCGGTAGCCCCGGAGCCGGGCCCGGCTGTCTTGTATCCAGAGCGGCCCCGCGACATGCGCGACGCGCCGGTGGCCGTGGTCGATGAGGTGCTGCGTCGCCAAAAAGCCACCCTGCTCGTTGTCCAGGTACACGCAACGGCCCTTCAACTCGGCCACGTCGCGTCCGAAAACGATGAGCGGCGGGCCGGTTTTGGCCCAACGCAGTAAATCGTCGTCGCTGGCGGCGTCGACCTGCACAATGATCGCGTCCGAGCGGCGTTGCCGCAAGAAAGCTACGGCTTCTCGCTCCTTGTTCGCGTCGGCATGGCCGCTCGAGACCAGCAGGTGCCCACCCGCTTCTTCGACCACCACTTCGACGCCGCCAATCAGCCCGGCGTAGTAGGGGCTCGAGATTTCGTTCAGGACCACGCCGATGCCGCCCGAGCGGTTGGTCACCAGGCCGCGCGCGAACACGTTCGGCTGGTAGTTGAGCTCTTTGACCGCGTCCAGCACGCGCCGGCGAGTGTCGTCCGCGACGGGAACCGTCTCGTTCAGCACCCTCGAGACCGTCGAGGGGGACACGTGGGCGCGGCGAGACACCTCCTTGATGGTCGGCATCGACACTCCTTATGAAATCGCTTTCATAAGAATTTAGAACACCCGGACCGGGTTTGTCAAGAACCTAAACGTTCCTAAACTTCACACAGCTCAAGACAGGAGCCTTTACACCTTTAGGAAACCTTCGACCTCGCCAGCGGCAAGCAGGTTGCAAACAGCTGAAACGCCTATTGCGCACATTAGAGTGTTTTTTGGCGTGGCACCGTCGGTAAAAAAAACGGGTACCGGAAATTTTTTTGCACCGTCGACCCAGATCGGCAGGTAACTTTTTGCAGAGAAAGGAAGCACACGGATTTAACAAGTGGCGCGTCCACCAGCGAGGGAACCGTTTGACTTTTTGACGTGGGCATCAGCCAAGCACCTTTGGACGCGGACTTGAAAGTTCATTAGGGCTGGGAACAAGAACTTGCGGAGCGGACGATCCGGTCCTCAGCGCGGTCGCTGCCAACCTCGCCCGACTGGCGACGGCGTTACACACCAACCCGATTGATGGTTCAAAGGTAATCAGCCTTCTCAGGCAACTCGCCGACAAGACGACCGCCGCAGCTTAGGGGTCTGACTTCGACGCCGACACGGCAGACAGTTTGCAAAACCCCGGCTCGGCCCTTTCTCAAGTAAGCCGTCAGCTGTCCGGCTGACCATTGGTCTCGGAACGTCAAAGAGGGTGTTTTGCTGGTCGTACCTGTTTGAAATTTTGTCAAGTGCGCCCGCTGGTTCTCTAGCGCCGGAGCGCGGCTGCCATCTCCCCAGCTAGTCGAGCGTCAGCAACTAAGTCGCGTCAACTCGAACACGGTTTTCAACGCCTCGAGCGGGTCGCCTTTGGGAATAAACTCGTGACCGACGAATCCTTCGTATCCTGTTGCCGCAATGGCCTCGAATACGGCGTCGTAAGCGATTTCTTGCTGACGGTCGAGGTCGTGCCGGCCCGGATTACCCGCTGTGTGGTAGTGAGCGATATAGGGATGATGACTTTTGATGGTCCGGATGAGGTCGCCCTCCATCACTTGCATGTGGTACACGTCGTAAAGCAACTTCAAGCTTGGAGACGCTACGGCTTTGCAAACTTCCAGACCCCAGCGGCTGCTGTCGGCTTGGTAGTCCGGGTGGTCGACTTTGCTGTTGAGCAGCTCGAGCACGAGGACCACTCCCGCCTGTTCTGCCAGAGGCACCAGTTCAAGCAAATTCGCAACGGCGTTTTCGATACCGACCGCGTCGCTCAAACCCTCACGGTTGCCCGAAAAACAAATGAGGTGTGGCACGGACCATGTTCGCGCCAGCTCGAGCTTGGTTTCGAGTTCTCTTTTCAGCAGCGGCAGGTTCTCGGTGCGGTTAAGGCCCTCTGGAGCCAACGGGTGCGCTTGGGTATTGAGGATGGTAAGTCCGTGGTCTTTGACAAGTTGCCAGTGTTCTCGCGGCGGCATTTCCACGGCCGCGTAACCGACGTCGGCAGCGGCGCGGACAAGCTTCGACGCTGCCAATCCCGTTCCGGCAAAGCTCCACCAGGCAAAACTCTGGCGCAAGCTCACAGCTCGGCCCAGTCGAAAACGACTCCCATCGCCGCCATGCGGTCGTTTTGGAGCAAGTCATAGGCTTGGGTGACTTCTTGAGGTTTAAAGCGGTGCGTTACGAGGTGGAGCACTTTCATGTCGCCGCGTGCCAGATATTTAAAAAATAGTTGTGTCATCTGCTGGCTATCCCAGTAAGCATGGTCGCTAGACCGACTGGGCGGGTCGCTGTCGTGTGCACCGACGATGCTCAGTCCGCGGGTCACAAGGTCGGGGGTGAGGCGTTGCTGCGCCGGCCTGCCAGTGTCGCCCAGAAGTACGAAGGTGCCGAAGCGTTTCGTCAAAGGCAAGGCTTGCTCGAGCACCTGCGGCGCGCCTGTCACGTCGTAAACCGCGTCGGCACCTTGACCGTGGGTAAGGTCCATCACTTCGTCGTAGGCTTCGGCGACCCCTTTTTTCAAAAGGGCTGTCGCACCGCTCTCTTTTGCCAGCCCGAGTCGAGTTTCGGAGAAGTCTATCGCCATGACCTCACGGGCACCCGAGAGCCGCAGGTACTGAACGACCAGTTGTCCCAACAAACCCAGCCCGACGACCACTAATCGCTCGCCCAAAACATGCGCGGCGCGGCGCACACCATTCTGAACAATTTTTGCGAGTGCGAAAAAGGTGGCGTCCTCGCTAGCAACACTTTCAGGTATAAAGAAGAGGTTATCCTCTGTGACCGTCACAAACTGATGATGCGGTTTGCGAACTGCCACACGAGCACCGATTTCGACCGTGCGAACACGCTCACCAAGTTCTGTTACCTCACCGACCAAGCTGTAGCCTGGTGCGAACGGATAGCGGACCCAACGGTCCCAGTGGGTTCCGGGGTCGAAGTTGCGGGTGTAACAAATCATCTCCGTTCCCGTACTGATCAGGGACTTAATCCCTTTGACTCGAACCTCGTCAGGTTTTAGGGGGACGAGCGGCTCGGGCTTCAGTTCGGAGGCCTGCATTCCCGTAAAGTAGATATTGTGAGATGACTCCTTTGCCGCCACGGCGCGTTCCTTTCGACCCGGCACCCATCCAGAAGACTTCTTTGCAACAAATTCATTTGACTAAAGTCAGCATGTGCCCGAATGCTTGAGTGCAAGAATGTACCGCATGGCGTCGTCCTTTCCTAGCCGTTGATGCGAAGCGGGCGCTAAAGCCAGCTATCAACGCTTGGGCTAGACTGTTATACTGACCCAGCTCAAAACATAGTTGCTCAGTGGCTAAGGCTCGACGAGGTTTTAGTATACACCCGAACCCGCCCGAACCTACCGGTTATTAAAGGAGGAAGAAGATGAAAAGCCTGTTGGCTGCACTGCTAATAACTTCTTTTATGGTTGCCAGCGCACAAGTTGAATTGCGTTGGCGCACCCGCCCCGACAACCAAGCAGAAATAGACGTCTACACTGAGGCCAGCGAAACTATCGACGCCGCTTGGGACGGAGTAAGCCTCGTTTTTGAACCCGGTGGTTCCGAAAGCTCTTCTTATCAAGATGTATTGGTGACTGAAATCGAAGCGGGCACGGCACCTGACGTGTTCTGGATTCCAGGTACCGACATAGCTCGCTTTGCGGAGGCCGGCCTGATCTTAAACCTTGCCGACTTCGCCGCGGCGGACGCCGACTACGCTCAAACCGACTTCTACGAGGGGCCGATGGGTTACCTGACCACTTCTATCGACGACACACCTACTCTGTGGGGATTGCCCAAGGACGTGTCTGCTTTTGCCATTTATTACAACGCCGACCTCTTTGCGGAGGCAGGGCTCGACGCGCCTAAAGAGGGCTGGACCTGGGACGAGTTTGAAGAGGCTGCCAAAGTCATTGACGCGCTTGGTACGGAAATCACAGGGTTTGGCATGAACAGTTGGTGGGCGAACTGGGGCTACTTTGTCAATGCCGCGGGTGGACGGTTTTTCAATGAAAACTTAACGGCTTGCGCCCTTGACAGCGCGGCCACGGTCGAAGGTTTGGAGTTTGCTGCCAATCTTATTCAAAGCGGTGCCGCCCTGCCTTGGGGTGTGGACGCCGAACCGCCCTTTCTTGCTGGCACGCTGGGCATGTTCATGAACGGACGTTGGGCGACGCCGGCCACGCTCACCAATGCCAACTTCGAATGGAACGTCGCGCCCTTGCCGATAGGTCCGAGTGGCAAGGCAACGAACTGGCTCTTCTGGGGTGGTTACGTCGTCAACGCTAAAACCGAGCACCCCGAACAAGCCTGGGACCTGGTGACGCGCCTGACAGGCAACGAGGTTCAAGCCAACAATGCTGCGTTGGGAGCCATTATTCCCAGCCGCGCAACCCAGGACGCGATTGACTTGTTCTTGGCAACGCTGCCCGGCACAGGTATCAACAATCAGGCGTTCGTTGACGGCACAACTTCAGAAGATGTTCGTACCGAAGCGCCCCTTTTCAACGGCAATTGGCCCGCCATCGACACCGCTTACGGCAACGCCGTTGCCAGGGTGTTCAATGGTGAAATGACACCTCAGCTTTTCGCCGATACTATTTGCACCGAGGTCTCTCCAGAATTTGAGTAGCGGGTGGGGGGTATTCCTAGAGTTAGAACGTAAACTGCGTTAGAAGTGGGGTGTCAGGAACGTCCCTTTGGGGTCGATTAAATTGAGCAGCTCTTGTTGGGTCATGCTGCCCCCGGCGCAGACAAAATAACGTCGAGGTCGGTGAGCCGATTCGCGCGTTCACCGGCGTCTTCAGCGGCACCCCAACTTTCGAGGGCGGCTCCGAAACACTTGTGGGCGTCGAGAATGTCCAGGGTTGAAGATGGCGTTGAATTTTCCCGGCGCTGAGAGCGAGTGCGTCAAACTGTGAAACGCTTGGCGTCAGCTCCTCGAGACCGTCTCAGCCCTAGCGCCGGGTCAGAACTTAACTGTGCTCCAGCGGCCGGTGCACGCTGTTACGCTTGTGAGCGTGGTGCCTCGGCCCTGCGAGCACGGCAGCGGCAGTACGAGGCGCGCGACCTGTTGGCTGCCCTTAACCGCGCGAACGACTCTTTAGAGGCGCGCCTCAGCCAGGGTACGCGCTTGTCAGCGAACTCAACCTGGCTGAGGCGCGCCAGCGCATCGCGCGACTGTTGCACGACGAACTGCGGCAAGAACTTCTCGCCGCGCAGTACGCCCTGTCGCCGACCGAGGTCGGGGCTTCGACCTCGAACACTTCCAGATTGGCGTGGCGAAAAAGACCGGACTGGGGCTCGAGAATTTTCGGCACCGCTTAAAGCTGTTTGTGGTGGATGAAGCGGGTGCATAATAGGGTGGGAAAACGCCCGCGCACTAATCCTTTGCCGTTCTACCGCGGTAACCAAGGGTCGACACCGTTGCGTTTGAAGTGGTAGGGATAGTAGAGATACCAGTTCACATAAGCGCCACCGATGTCGACCGGTTGCCCTTGCTCGACATCCATCTGGTCAATCAGCATCCGCCCAATCGGCACCAACCCAATCTGCACCAACCTAGTCTCTACCGGCGCTGTGGCCTCGAGCCTCTTCAACCTCCTCATTCCCCGTTCACCGCGAGCCGCTGTCTGCCCAAAGAAGCCTTCAGCTCGCTTTGGCACAAGCTCGAGCCCCGAAGCTCGACGACGACGTCGAAGCCGAAATAGCCGCCCTGTTCGACCAGGCGTTTGCCATTTTGGAGCACAACGGGGCTTTGGGCGCGTGACCGCAACCCTTCTTACATCGCCGCTCACCAAGGGCGAGCGCTGGACCGGCGCCCAATCAACCTGGAAATGGCTCGGCATCGTGGCGATGGTCCTCGACCACGTCGGCGCGGTATTGCTGCCGGACTTAGAAGTGCTGCGGCTCATCGGCCGTATCGCGTTCCCCATCTTCGCGCTACTCATCGCCGTCAACGTGGGCGTGCGGATGAAGAGTCCCAAAGGTTACTTGAGGCCTTTAGTGGTCTACGGTACCGTCGCTATATTCCCTGCCGCGCTGGCTTTACCGACCACGGTGGTTCTCAACATCATGTTCACGCTGCTGTTGGGCGCGCTCACGCTCGCCGTGATGAAAGGCGAAGTGTCGCGCTGGTGGGCGCTGACACTTCTTTTCGCACCGGTTGTGGACTACGGAGCCTTCGGCGTGGCGGCCGTCGTGCTGTTGACTTTGGCCTTGCAAAAGAACAACTACCTAGCTCTTGCCGGGGGCGTCGTCGCCCTGGGAATCGCCAACGGGCCATTGCTCAGCATCGTCGTTATCCCACTGACCCTCCTTCTCGTCTTGCTGTGGCCGCTGCCGGGCACTTTGCCCCGCGGACCTAAAAAGTTTTTCTACATCTTCTATCCGGCTCACCTGTTCGTGTTGGGCATGATTGGCTTGTACTTGCAGTAACGCAGCCGAACAGTAAGAAGCGAAGGGTGCCGATTCAGGGCACCCTTTTTTGACTCGAGACCAAACCCATTTTCACAAATGAAGGAGCTGCAGCAGGTCGTTAGCACTCCAAAAATCTGTGTTAGTGCTAACACAAATGCCTCGTAGCACTCCAAAATCAGTCTTTTTTACTGTGAGCGCTCCAACAGCAACGCCGTAGCGCTCCAAAAAACGTCGAAAAAGTCCAAGTTTTGGTCGTAAATCCTTTAAAATCAGGATTTTTTAGTCAAAACCTCGTAGCACTAACTAAGAAATCTTTCTTTGCCGTTTGTCCGATAGTTATGGGCAAACGGTGTGTTTTCTCGGTCCCACATTCCTAAGGCCAAAAAAGCCGTATTTGAGAGAAATCGACCTCGAGACAAGTTTCGAGGCTTGGGCGAATGTCGGCGAGACCGTCGAGCCCTTACCGGCCCCCGACACGAGCCAGCAAAGACACCTAAGCACGTCCCGGCTCGAGCCGGGCAGATAACCCCCGCCGGGCCGAGGGGCGTAAGCACGACGCTCGAATTACGGAACGCCGAGCACAAATAACGCAGGAACAAAAGCCTAGAGGCATAGAGGCATAAGGAGGCTTAGGTCGAAGAACGGCTTCGACCCTTCACGTAAGGAGAACATCATGACAAGGGTAGGGGATGGCCGGATTGGCGACGCAAAGAGGGAGGGGCGGCGTGGACAGACGGCTTAAGAACCTGAACGCCAAACGGCTGGTTCAGGTGCGCAAATCACTGGTGATGCCCGGCCGCAAAATGCTTTGCACAGCTTTAAGCTGTCGGGTTGGAGCGGTGGCGGGACGCGTTAGCTACGGGTTTGAACTCGATGTGTGGCGGCACCGAGGAGCCGGAGCTGGTCGCTAAAGTGCTGCGCGGGCAGGGTAAAGCCTTACCTGCGGGTCCCTCAGCGACGTGCATCAAAAGGATTTACTGGCTGTGACGGGGGGCGTTCACAATCCAGGAGTAACCGTGACGCAAGCAGATGCGCTGGTGGCGTTGACCACCTATTCGTTGCGCCACTACTCACGAACGCTTCTTCGTGGGCTCGGCGCAAGCGGAAACTAATCACAGATGTGCTGACCTAAAATTGTGGCTAGCGTATTACAAAAATTCTCGAAAAGTATTAGCAGTTAGGCGGGCTTCAAGCAAAAGTTCTGAAAAAAGAGAACGGCCCAAGTGATTGAAACCTAACTTTCGTCCTTATTTATCTCGATAAGTCTGGTCAAGGGAACCTGCTCACCAAGCAACCGCTCTAAACCCTTAACCACCGCCTCCAATGACTTCAGGTCTAGCCGCTGAACTTCCTCGCCCCGTGCCAGGTAGTACACCGTCGTATGCCCGACCTCGCCCTCGAGTTCTTTGGCAAGACGGTAACGCGTGATGTCATGACGCTCCAAGAAGCGGTCAAGCGAAAATCGGATGGACACCTCCCGACTCTAGCAACCATCCCACTTGACTTAATAGTACGGCTATTAGTATTATGATATATTGAACTAAAATTTTAACTGTGGAATCATCGCTTTCACAACGTTCACTAAGAACACTAACTACCGTAGTCACGGGCAAACCGATTTGTTCGCAAACCTAAAACGCTGTTTTGAAAGGAAAAACATGGACTCACTAAAAGCGAGGACGATGTTATGAACGACCGCGAGTTCACCGTCATCGCCAGCCGACTTGTCTGGGGCGAAGCTATAGAAGAAGCCAGCCACCCAGACACCCTCAAACGGCTCAAAGCCCTCCTCGAAGAGCGCGAGCAGTTGCTAGCTACGCTCGAAGACATCACCGAGAAGCTGGTCTCTAGCCACTACTGGGCCGAGCACGATGGGCATGTCAAGTCGAAGGTCACCACCGTTTCTGGGTTGCAAGGGGAAGGTGCAACTCATGGGGAAGCGACTGTCAACGACCCTTCTCCCAAACTTTCTGAGACTCTGAAGGGGTTCGCATGAGACCGATGCCCTTCGAGAAGCTCTCCATCCAGGCCGGCGACGACGCCACCGCCTTGGAGTGGTTTCGTGACCTCGCCGAGGCCCTGGCCCGGACGTACCCAAAAGCGGATACCGACCGGTTCCAAGCCGCCCTCACCGAGCGCTTACAAAGAACCGACGTCCGCCCCGCCCTTGCCGAGGACAGTGGGATGTACTTTGTGCAGTTGCTCGAGCGCACCAAACCCTTGCCCGCGGCCGCTCTGCCCGAGTGGCTTAGGAGCGTCCCCTTGCTCGACGTCTTGGCAAAGCGCAAGATTATTGAGGTCCATCTCGTCGAGCGCCTGGTGTTGCCCGACCCAACGGACGTGCCAGGGTGATGGGTGCCTGCGGCGGGCTCGAGACCGCCACCGGCCACCACCCCATCTGGCGCAACGTCCTCAGCTATCCCCTTGCTCGCCCGACCAAAGCTGTAAGCCGCGCCTCAAAACTGAAAGGACCAAGCGCCTCGAGCGCAATCCGCCGGAAGTCCCCGTGGTCGGGGTTGAGCAAAACGTTGTAACTCTCAGGCGCGACCACCGAAGGCACCCGCAAAGCCACGCTCTGCGCCTCGCGCACCCAGGCGTCCCCGAAAACCCGCGTCGCTTCTTTACTGCGAACATCTAAATCGGCAGGCACGTCGAGAGCGAGCGCCTCCTCAAAAGTGCAGCGGTAGAGGCTGTACCCCTGCAAGCTAGCGTAAACCTCCCAACCGGCAAGTATCTCGAGCGCGGCCAGGGCAGTGTGTTCGGCGGTGTAGACGACCACCGTCCCCTCGCTGTTCCAGCGGCCCGGCGCGCCGCGCGGTCTGAAGGCGGCGCTGAGGCTTTCGGTAAACGCTAGGCGGTAGGTTCTCAAAGACACGCCCTCACAAAAAGGCGCCGTCCTCCAGGGCGGTGAGCAGGTTCTGAAGTTTGCCGACCCCCACCCGCGTGGCGAGCAGGTCGACAGGTTTCGCGCCGTCTAGCGCGGTCTTGGGCGTGGCGAACCAGGCCTGGGCGCCCGTCCGACCCAGCACGCTCGCCACGCGGGCGAACAGGGTCAGGGCGCTGTAGGTGCGGTCCAGGAGTTCGACGTTCATCACCGGGTTCTTGCTCTTGCGTGAGCGACTGATGCCCAACACACCGAGCGCCTCTGTTTTGCTGACACCGAGCAACACCGACAAGCGCGTCAGGACCTGGTCGACCGACGGTTCACCTACCGTGGTCTGCTTGAGCACGGCCTCGGCGACCTCGTTCGGGACCGCCGCTAACACCTGGGTAAAAAGGTCGTGGCGGGTCTGGGCAAAAGCTTGTGTCATGCTCAACACTGTAGCATGAAGTTTCAACGCTTCGTGATTTCGGTTGAGGTAATAAAGCTGAAAGCAAACGTGGTAAAGTCCGTCCACAGCGACCCCGCAAGCGCAGACTCGTAACTGAAAAAGGGCTTTCGGCAGGTGCCGACATCGGCCTGTAAGATGGGAGACGCCATGACCTACAGAGAAAAAGCCTTCGACGCGCTCGTTTTGAGCCACAGGGCGGCTGCCGACAGTGAAACGGCGCGCAAAGTGGTGTTGCCCTTTTTCCCCGAAGCGCTCTTTGTCACGCTGCCGGCGGCGGCTTTTGCCAACCGTAGCTACCTCCAGCAAAACGTCGTCACCGGTCCCGAAGGCTTGCTGACCCTGCCGCGGGACGACGCCGCGGCCGCACAATACCTGAGAACCCATCCCGAGGTCGCGGCCAGGGTGAAGACGAGAAGCGCTTCTGGGGTGTGGGACGCCTGGTGCGAGGCATTTCTCGACGCACCCTGGTGGGACTTCTTCGCTTTTGGCGAACGAAACGTGGTGCTCGACGCGCCGACGCCGCCCACAGCCTACCGGGACGGCATTCCGTTGAAACTGGAGCAGATGTTCGAAGTCCAAGAGAGCTACCACCACGCGAGCAATCACCGGGACTTGAAACGAATCGCCGCGACCTTTTTCCATCTAGCCGACCACGCCGAGTTGAGCAAGAACACGAACTGGCTGTTCAGAGACAAAGAAGCCTTTTTCTACAGGGACGTGCAGCTTAAGTTACCGAAAGACTCAGGCGACCTGAGCGCGTATTTCAAAAACGCACCGAAAGCGCGCGAGCAAGCAGCCGAGAGCCGGAAGGACGACCCGTTCGAAGCGCTCACAGAGCTTTATGGAGCGGTCATCCAGGACACTTATTTCGCGCCCTTGGAAGACCAGGTCGAGCGTTACGACTTGTTCGAGACGCCCTACAACGCCTTGGGCGACGTTTTGTTCAACGAAGACGCCGCGCTGATGTTCGGGCGCGAAGTCGAGGGGTGGGCAAACCTTAAAAGGCGGCAGTTAGCTTCGTAGAACGCAGAAGTGTGCCCTGCGGGCGTGCGCTCGAGCAGGACTTTAAACCCGGACGCTCACCAAAGAAGTCGGGAATCTACTTCTCAAAACCTTTCTCAACATCGGGTGCTGCGCCGGTCGGAGAAAAGTACAGTAACTGTAGGTCGACCGTTTTACTCAACGACAAACCGAGACGAACAGGCGCGAGCCAGGTTTGGTCAGCCCTGAGCCGCCACCGCAACCTAGCGCAACGTTTTTAACGCCCACCAACCAGCCGCTCAACCAGTATGGCAAAGCTACCTGCGTGTGACGGCTTTCTCAATCTTTACCAAAACGCGTTGAAGACCACGCCGCGAGGGTGTGAAGGTCTATGAATTGGTTCCTTAAATCTCTTCTGCTTCTTTCAACAACCCTCGCAACACCCCGTACACTCGCCAACCCAACTCGAGGGCGACCGTGCCCTGGTCGAAGCCGTGCTCGGCCAGCACCGCCTTGACCGCCTCACCCTTGCCCCGTTCAACCAGCGCCGTGGTGAGTTTGCCGATGCTCGAGCGCATAGCTTGAACCTTCTCCCAGCCTTCAGGGGCAGGTTGGGTTGGCTCGAGCACTTCAGCTTGCACAGTTTGGGGCACGTGCGCCGCGGGAGGTGTTATTCGGGGCCTCTCTAAAGGTCGGGCCAAGCCGAGTCAGCCGTCAACCCTTACGTGTCAATCGTTCTCCTCAGCCTTCTCTTCATCCCCAAAGCTGAACAAAGCCTTCACCTCCACCCCCAACACCTCGGCCAACTTCTCCAAGGTGTCAAACCGCGGACTATACACGCCCGCCTCCATGTGGCGCACCGTCCGGACATGCACGCCCAACACCTCGGCCAACGTTTCTTGCGTCAAACCCCGCGCCTGCCGCACCTGCTGCAGACGCTTGCCAAAGTTCCGTTTCAGGCTCACTAAGCCGAGTCTAACGAGCCCTCCCAAGCTTTTAACAGGTAGTTTAACTACCTGTTATACTGGGTGCGTGAGCAAACCGACACCCAACCGCAGAGCCGCGGTGTCCCCAACCCCACAGGCGGGTGAGGCGGGGGACAAGGCGGAAGCCCCGTACACGTGGGGGCACTACCTGGTCAAAACCGACGCAGGCACCAAGGCGCGTGTCACGACCAAGCTGTTCGGCGTCCCTGGGTACGACCGCCGCAAGCCTTTGTACGCGAGCGACGAAGACGTCTACGAAACCCTAAAGACCTACACCTCCGTCGACCTCGGACGTCTCCACGCGGTCTCGCGCGTTTTGCTGAAGGCGAGGCCAGAACTGTTCGGCGCTGGGCCGAGCGATGCGCCCGGCAGCCTGACCCCCGAGGCGATAGACAGGCTACTGGCCGGGTCGAGCGGCAGCGTAACGCCCGACACGCCCGAAGGGGCGACGCCGGCCGCGGCAACGGCAAGGTCCGAGTCGACGGCTGAGTTGACGGCTGAGGTGACGCCCGAGCCGACACCCGAGCCGCCGGCTGAGTCGACGCACGAGTTGACCGGCAACGAGGGCAATGAGCCCGCCGGGCATGACGGCGCAGCGTCCGAGGCCCTGAACGGGGCAACACTGAGCGCATCGCGTGGGGCAACATCCCTACACAGTGTGGCGACACCCCCCGAGGGCGTGAAGCCGAGCCCGCCTGACGACGTCACGTCTGCACCGCTCGGTAGGACCACCACCGCGCCCGGCGACCTGCCCTCCGGGTCGCCCGGCCGCGGGCAAGACGTGACCGACCCCGCGCCGTTCGCCTCAGCCGACCCCGCCGACGCCAGGAATGCGCACGTCACCTTCGGCTGCGGGCACCGCGCGACGCTGCCGGTGTCCAACCTGGACCCCTTACAGCTCGAGCGCGAACTCGAGCCCTACCGCCAAGGCCCCTGCTTGAGCTGTATCGCCGTGAACTTGAGCGTTTTGACCCGAGGCGTGACGGTCTGGGAAGCGCCCGACCTCGTCGTCAGCCGTCCCCAGCTGGCCGCCCTGGCGGAGCGTCGCCGCTTTGAGCGGGTGCGAGACTTCGTCGACGACTTGGCGCGGGCGCCCGAGCGGGTGCTTGAGGCTTACTACTCGCTGCAGTTTGAGGTAAGAAGCGTGCTGGGGGACGACGACGGGGACACCTGGCGGGCGTGCCCTCACCGGGTGCAAGACCTGGTCTGGATTATGGCCGAGCTGTCGAACGACCAACTGGTGGTGCTGGGCCACAAGCCGCGGGGTTACGACCCGGCGCGCTCAAGGGCGCTGGCGACGCTTCTGGCCTACCGAGAGTACGAAAAGCGGTCGCCTTTTGGGCAGTGGCTGAGTCGGGTGGGGCAGCCCAGGCGGTACCGGGGGTTTGGGTGAGGGGCTTTTGGGTGTGGAAGCTGACTGACGCTCGAGCCTGCGAGAGCGTAGGAATTGGTAAACCAAGTGTTGGATCAACGGAAACTCCAAGGCCAAATGGGTAGAGCGAATCCTTTACGAACACAACCGGATAGACCCAAACTTCGTGTCCAGACGAAGATCTGAGCTTTTACCTAGTGCTTCATTATCCGATTTTCTAAAAGTCCGCAATCGAGAATGAATGTGAAGGCGCAAGATTCCAAAGGGCATTACCCTGGAATTATCGGTTGTTCGTGTAGTCGTGTGGAGAAAATACAGCCCTGCACCTGAAAAATTTTACTTTTGCCGGTTTATGCGGTTGCAAAACTGCTCATACCCATTCCGGGTAATTCCCTAGTAAACTAAGCGGATGAACAAAGGCGGCAGACCCGGAATAGAATTGAAGGCGCAGCATAGCGTCGAGGAGCTTAAAGAGCACTTCAGAGCCTGCACGTGTGCGGTAGAAAGACGGCGCATCCAAGTGGTGTGGTGGCTGGTAGAAGGCCGCAGTCGCAAGGAGGCGACGGCACTTTCAGCGTATTCGAGCTTTAGTGTGTTGGACATCATCAAGCGCTATAACGAGCAAGGTTTGGAAGGACTCAAAGACCGCCGTCACGAGAATAGGGGTGCGCCCAGCTTACTGAGTGATGAAGAGCTACTGCGCCTAGCTCAGGTGCTGCGCAAAGACTACGCCGAGGGCAAAATCTGGAACGGACAAAAAGTGGTTGACTGGTTACAAGAAGCGTTGGGCAAAGACGTACATCTCAGCCGCGCTTACGAACACTTTGCAGCGACAGGGTTCAGCCTGCGAGCACCCCGACCCGCGCATGTCAAGGCTGACTTGGTCGAGCAAGAACGCTTCAAAAAAAGACCCTACCCGAAACCGTTAAGCTAGCCAAATACGCCTATGAACATGTGGAGCTTTGGTGTATGGACGAGCACCGCATCGGCCTCAAGCCGGTGTTGTGCAAAGTCTGGGCACCCAAAGGGCAAAGACCCACCATCGCAACTTACCCAAGGTATAAATGGCTTTATCTTTACGCTTTTGTTCAGCCCGAAACGGGTAGAAGCGTGTGGTACATCCTGCCCGAGACGAACGTAAAAGCCTTCCAGACAGTTCTGAACAACTTCGCCTCGGGCCTTGAGAGTTCAGAGACAAAGCACATCCTGCTTGTCATGGACAATGCACCTTGGCATACCAGTTCCAAGCTCGTGCAGCCTCAAGGCGTCGAAATTATTCACCAGCCCAGCTACTCACCCGAATTGCAACCCGCTGAACACCTGTGGCCCCTCAGTGACGAACTTGTTACCAACCGCTGTCCTAAAAACCTTGACGACCTTGAGCAGCGCTTAATCATCCAGTGTGAGCGCCTTATGCAAAATCCTGAGCGCGTTAGGGCGCATACCCTGTTTCACTGGTGGCCGCGGGTTTATTAGGGAATTTATCGGAATGCGTATAAGCTACTTATTTGTCGATGGTATGGCAGTTTCTGTCTGGACTTCCCCTCCTGCTTGACGGTAGCTCAGCGGGCCGCAATGATTACCTTGATGAGGTCTCCCGTAACCACCACCCAAGGTGACAAACCACCATATTTACGCAGTAGACAATCAGTCAGCGAGATAGACAGGCTTGATAAACACGGCTCGTATTCTCACCTGAAGCAACTGGAGTTGTCTTTAAAGGGGTCAGGTCATTAGTTTTGTCGATCTTTCCCTTATGTAACTGTACGGCCCGTTCGCTGCATGAGGGGCAACACCAAATCTTGTGTGGTCTCTTGTCCACTGAGTTCCTATACGTCAAGCCGAGTAGTGCCAAGTGTCCCAACAATGTTGTTACCAAACCTAGCCTTCTCTCAGCGTCCACTCGAGCAGCTCCCCCAAATCCGCCGTCGCCAGCCCGACGACCCGGTCGGCCGCGCCGTAGTACAGGTACACGGTGCCGTCCACGACCGGGTTGCCCGTGCCGAAAACGACGAAGGGCACGTCGCCCTTTAGTTCCCAGGTTTCTTTGGGGGCCAGCACGGGCGTTTTGGGGCGCTTGAGCACGATGCTCGGGTCGTCGCAGTCTAACAGCGCGACGCCCATGCAGTAAATGTGGTGGTCATTGTAGCCGTGGTAAATCACCAGCCAACCCGCCTCGGTTTCAATCGGCGGGCCGCCCGCCCCAATGCGTTTGCCGTCCCACAAACCCGGCCGCGGGCGCAGGATTTCGGCGTGGTCGCCCCAGGTTTGGAAGTCATCGCTGAACGCCAGCCAGATGCTCGGCGGGCGGCGGTGAAAAGTCGCGTAGCGCCCGCCGAATTTCGCCGGAAACAGCACGTGGTCTTTGTTGTCCTCGTCCTCGACGACCGGCCCAAGCGTTTCCCAGGTGACGAGGTTGTCGCTGACTGCGTACATCGGCGTGATGCCGAGCGGCGGCGTGCCAGTTGGGGCGTGAAAACCTTTGCGGCTGTAGGCGGTGTAGGCCATGTAAAAGCGGCCGTTAAGAAAGGTGATACGTGGGTCTTCGACCCCTCGAGCGTCCAGTTCGGAAGAGGGACTCAAAACCGGATGTTGCAGCCGGTTGAAGTTCACCCCATCCCTGGACACGGCGTAGCCGATGTGTGAAACGTAGTCGAGTCCCTGCGCCCGGTAGTGCATGTGAAACAAACCGTTGTGGTGAATCACCGACGGGTTGAACGTGTTGAGCGCTTCCCAGGCGTTGGTGGGGATGGGCTTGAGCACCGGGTTGGCCGGGTGGCGCTGAAAGTGCTCGCTCTCGGCAAGGTGGTAAAAGGCGGCGGGGACGGTTTGAACTAGGGGCATAGCGGGCTCCGTGTGAAAGAAGTGTGGGGCCAGACTTGGCCGGCCCCGGCAAGTTTACGGTGCGGCGCGTTCCAGGGTCAACGAAAAAACATGCATCGTTTCGCGGTCGGGCAAACTGACGCCCAGGAGTTTTCGTCCGCCGTCAAGCGCCACGGTCTGCGCGAAGATGCGGCAGTTGAGACTTTCGACCGCGCCCGAGGCACCCCGGCGTTGGGCGTAGTCGAGCGCGACCGCCTCCCCGTAGCGGGGCTGTTGGCACCAGTCGGACAGGGAAAGGGTGACTTCCTCGTCGCCGTCGGCGTACTGAAGCGTCAGCGGCGCTTCGTAGTTGCCTTGTTCCGATGCGCCGAGCAGGTGCAGGGTTGTGTAGTTCCCAGGTGGGACGCTCAAGCGCTGGCCGGTCGCGGCGACGTTGTTGGCGTCGGCCTCGGTGGGCGGGAAGAGGTAAGGAACCTCCTCGAAAACGAATTGTTCGCCCCCGGTGGGCGAGCGGTCGGCGGGATAGGTCGCGCCGAGTTCACCCGAGTGGTTGTCGAAGTTGCCCGCGGGATTCGAGGTGTCGGAAAAAGCGTCGTTGTTGAAGGCGGCGGAAAGCTCGAGCGCCACGAAATTCCCTTCTTCGAAAGCCGCGGGCGTGTCGAGTTCCGGCCCCGTCCGCGCCCCGGCCCCGGCGAGGTCGGGCAGGGCCGCGTCGGTCGTCCAGTGGACGAGCGCGAAGCCGAAAGGTGGCAGCGTGAGGGTGGCGTCGCCGCCGAGCGGTTCTTCGCTGACCAGATTAGCGAAGCGGTCGAAAACGCGCACCGTAGCCGCTTCGGTCAAGCCCTCACCTTCAGCGACGGCCAAGGCGTCTTCTTCGGCCCAGCTTTTCAAGAGCAGCAACCGTTCGCCCTCCTTGCCGTAGAGCTTTTCCATCACCACGGGGCGAAAAACGAGGGCGTCAGCCCGGACGGGCGTGCCCGCCGGGTTGTTCACGGTGACGCGGTGCTCGCCCGCTGCCAGGGTCAGCACGCCGACGTCCGTCATCCGGTACTGCGCCTCGTCCACGCCCGGCAGCTCGAGCGTAAAGCTTTCGTCGTCGACGAAGACTTCCAACAAATTCGGCCGGTTCTCGGCGCGGGCCAGCGCGTAAACCCGGTAGGGGCCGCTTTTGGGCAGCGTCACGCTCGCTCCCACGCTTGCGCCCTCGACGAGCACCGCCGTGAGTTGCCCGCTCGCGGCGGCGTTCACCTCGGTCGGCGGCGGCTGGCCGAAGTCGGTGCCGGTCTCGACCTCGACGGTCACGTCGTCGTTTTTCTCGAGCCAAACGTAAGGCAGCATCTCCGCCGCCGCGGGCCGCGCCTCGGCTTGCAGGAGCGCCAGCAGCGCGGTGATGGTCGATTCCGCGCCCGAGTTGCGGTTGATAATTCCGCGCTCGAGGCCGTCGAAGGTGCGGCCCGTTTCGGGTTCGTACATGGGCTGGCGCAGCTCGTTGTTGCCGAGGAGCCAGCCCGTCATCAGTCCGCCGAGTTCGTTGTAGACCTCTTTGCCCGTCGCGTCGGCCAGCGCGAAGTAGCCCGAGGCGATAGACTCCATCCCAAAGGCGATTTGCGCGAAGGTGTCGACCGCCGGGCTCATCCGCTCCACCGGACCCTGACTTGCTAAAAGGTGAACGAAAAAGTGCCCCGCTTCGGCCTCGGCGCTGTTCAGCCAGGCCTCGTTAGGCTCTACTTCGTAAGTCTCGGCGAGGGCCTGGGTTTGACGCGAGCCCCAGGCGTGCCACTCGAGCGGGTTGAGCGCGAACGACGGGTGGGCGAGGAAGGGGTAACTTTCGGGCGGTCCGTACTGAAAGGCGGCGAGGCCGTCGGCGAGCATGGTCAAAAGCCCGCGCACCGTTTCGTTTTCCTCTATCTCGAGGTAAGTCGCCAGTGCCACGGCTAGAATCGAAGCGACATCCGCGCCGTCGTCGGGCAGCCACTGCGGTACCTCAAAACCGCGGATGGTCTCGAACTCGCCGAATCGGGGTTCGACCTTGGTGACGAACGGGGGCACGCCGCGCAAGAAGGCTTCTTGCAACTGCGCAGCGTACTCGGGGTCGGGGTCTTTGAAAACCCGGTAGCCCTCGGCCAAAGCCCACAGCCCCCGCGCCGCCCAAAAGCCCGCGCCCTTGCGACTCGTGCGGCCCAGGCGGTTGATGCTGCCGTCGGCAAAGACGAAGTTGTAAAACTCGCCGTCTTCGGCTTGAAGGGCCAGCGTGAAGTCGAGCAGCCCTCGAGCCTCGTCCAGCGTTTCGACGACGCCGTCTTCATAAGCCCACAAGTAGGCAATCGCCGCCCTCGCCACGTCGTCTAAGTCGGTCACGCCCTCGCCCGGAGCCTCGCGGCCGACGTACGCGCCCGGCTCGGTCGGGCTCGGCTCGGCGTAAATCCACACGCCGAGCAGGTCCTGACCCTCGACGTTGAAGGGTTGGGTGAGAAAGTCCAGGTGGTCGAAGTTGGTGACCTGCGCGTGACCAAAGGAGGCAAACAGGGCGAGAGAAAAGAGGACGCAGAGCGTCCTCAGTGGTTTCCCAATCATCTGAAAAGCCTATTCATTTTGCAGCGCGACCGAGGCGAGTTCGGCTTGCCGGTCGGCGGCCCACTGAATCGCCGCGTCTTCCGAGTCGGCCTGGTAAACGCTGTAGACGTGGCGAAAGTTCACGGTGTCGCCGGGCAGGTAGTGGTTGGGGGTGCTCGGCGTGACGTCTTGGGTCGCCTCGTAGGTGCCGAACTCGTCGGCGGTCCACTTGAACACGCCGGTGCGGAACTCCTGCGACTCGAAGACCCAGGTGTCGCCGGAGAGAAAGTCGTTGTTGTCGGAGGCGACTTCGGGCGTCTCGGCGGCGATTTCGGCCACGGCGAGGCCGAGCGTGGGCGAGTAGTTCGCCCGCCACGCTTCGGCGGAGGCGAAGATGTAGGGGGCGCTCCAGTAGAGCGGGCTCAAGCTGTCGTCGGCGCGGAAAGCGAGGTAGGATTCGCCGTCGACCGTGGTCACGGCCTCACGCTCGGCGAAGTAGTCTTGGGGCGTCTCGCCGAGTTGGTCGGCCCAGACGAGCTTGCGAAAGACCGGCAGCAGGTGCAGCGCTTCGGGGTCGGCCTGGCTCATCACGCGCGTCGCCATGCTCTGCAGTTTCATCATGTCGGCGTAGCCGCGGAACGACACTTCGGTCGACACGTCCACGTCGCCGGTCGCGTAGATGCGCGCCACGACGCGCTGGTTCAGCCCGGCAAAACGGTCGGAGGCGTACTCGCTCACCACCGTGACTCGAGCCGGTCCCGCAGGCAAGATTTCGGTCTGCACGCGGCGCATCCCGCCGTCCTCGAGCGTCGTGTACTCCTCGTGCGGCCCCAACTCCTCGTTCGCCCAGTAAGTGCTCTCGGGATAGCCCGAAAAGCGCAGGATGCCCAGTTCGTCGGCGAGAACTTCACTGGTGCCGCCAAAACCGGCAATTCGGGGCAAGCCCGTCGCGGGGACTTCGACCGTAAAGCCATCCATCATGCTGCTCTCGACCACCGCCGGGTCGTCGCCCGTGACGGTGAGCGCGGCGTCATAAGCGGGCGCGTCCGTCGCCTCGTCGGAGAGCTGAATCTCGGCCGCGCCGCTTGCCAAAAAGGCGAGTTCGTCGCCCGCCGACAAGCGCCCGTTCAGGTCGGTGTCGTCGATTTGGTAGGCGACTTCTTCGCCGCCGACCAGCACCCGCAAGCTGTCCCAGTTCATCTGAAACTCGGCCCCGACCGCGTCGCGCAGCTCGAGCAAACTCAGCGACACCGGCACGGGGCGGTCGGTCAAGTTGTCGACCGCCACCGTGACAGTGCGCGTCTCGGCCAACGCTGTACCCAGAAGTAAAACTGCTGCAAAAACTCCCAATCGTTTCATGAACTTCCTTTCGTAGCTGATTTGCTGCCTACTTCCTACTGCCTACTTCTTTAGAAAAAGCCGCTGACGATGTCTCGAGCGTTTTGCGCCGCCCGCTCCAAAGCCTCTTCGGGACTGCGCACGCCCTGGACGGCCGCCGCTTCGTACTCGCGTGAAATCGCGTCGAAAATCTCGATGAGGTAGGGCGTGTCGTCGACGCCGCGGGTGCGCAGGTTTTGCTCGATGAACTTGTCCAGCACGGGCCGCGCGCCGACCATTTCGCCGAACAGCGGATTGTCCGCCATGTCCTGCCGGTAAGGAATCTGCCCGGTGATGTTCATGAATAGGGCGTCGTTTTCGGGTGAGAGGATGAACTTGACAAACTCCCAGTCCTCTTCCGGGTGCTCGCTCGTGCTGAAAATGGCGATGTTTTTAGGGTCGCCGTAGGTGAACACGGGTTGGCCCGCGAGCCTGTCCGGCACCGGCGGCGGCACGAGGTCGAACTGAAATCCTTCCGGCGCGTTATTCTCGTAAAAAGGCAGCGTGAACGGCCCGGCCGGCTCGACTAAAACGGTGCCGTCGAAAAAGCGGTTCTGCGCCGACTGGCCTTTGGGGGCTAGGTCTTCCTCGAACAAGGTTGCTAAAAACGTAAACACCTCCGTACCGGCCTCGTTGTCGAACGCCACCTCGCCCTCGTCGTCGAGGAGCGTGCCGCCCTGGGACGCGGCGATGTAAAGGGTGTAAAAGTCGAAAAAGCGCTGCCACCAGGTCACGTCGACGTTCGGCGCGTAGAGGTACTTTTCACCACCCCACTGCTCGTTCACCTTGCGCGCCGCGTCCAAAAAGCCCGAGTAGGTCGCTAGGTTCTCCGGCGCCACGCCCGCCTCGGCCAGCAAGTCGACGTTGTAGGCGAACATCACCGGGTTGGCCTTCCAGGGCACCTGGTAGACGTGACCGCTCGGGTGGGTGTAGAGGTCTAAGACCGCTTCGCCGGAGCGCTGAGTCATAAACTCTTCAAAGCCCGGCAGCGTCTCGTGCTCGTAAAGCCCGCCCGCGTCGACGTATTGGCTGATGGCCCCCGGATAGATGTTGGCGGCCACGTCGGGCGTGGTGCGGGCGGCGATGGCGGCGAGCAAAACTTCTTCGGTCGAGCGGCTCGCCGGGATGGGTTGCATCTTGACCTGCACGTCAGGGTTGGCCGCGTTCCAGGTCTCGACGATTTGCGTGGCGAACTGAATTTCTTCGGGGTTCGACGAGGGCCAGAAGGTGATTTCGGTCTGGGCGAGGGCGAAGCCGGTGAGTAAGACTAGGATGAGTTTGAGTGTTTTGATGGTGAACCTCCTTTGTCAGTAGTCGGTAATCGGTAGTCAGAATTCAGTGGGTTTCGACTCGTGTCACCCCCTCATCCTTTGACGCCCGACGAAGTGATGCCCTCGAGATAGTAGCGCTGGAACACGAGGTAGACAATTATCATCGGCAAGACGGCGAGCAGCGTAGCGGCCATGACCGAGCCCACCTGTCCCCCGGCCTGCCCGCCGATGCCGTAAAGCGTCACCATCTGCGTGAGGGTCTGGTACTGCAGGTCCCGGTTCACAATCGTCGGCCACAAAAAGTCGTTCCAGCCGCCCATAAACGTAAAAATCCCGACCGTGATAATCACCGCCGTCGAGAGCGGCCAGATGATTCGGAACAGAATCGTCAAGTCCGACGCGCCGTCTACCCTGGCCGCGTCGAGCAGGTCTTGCGGAATCGTCTTGAAGTGCTGGCGGAACATGAAAATCCCGAAGGCGCTTATCATGCCGGGCACGATTAAAGCTTGGTAAGAATCCGTCCAGCCGAAGCGCACGATGAGCAAGTAAAGCGGGATGAGGAGCAGTTGCCCCGGAATCATCATGGTCAACAGGATGATGTTGAAGATGAAGTCGCGGCCGAAAAACTGCAGCCTCGAGAGCGCGTAGCCCACGATCGACGAAAACACCAGCACCGACGCGGTTTGCAAGCCGTAGACGAAGGCCGAGTTGAACAGCGCCTGCCCGATGGGGATTTGCGTGAACACCGCCTGGTAGTGCTCCAAGGTCGGGTTTTGGGGGATGAGGTTCGTGTTGAAAAGCTCCTGCGGCCCCTTGATGGAGGTCGAAACCATGTAGAAAAAGGGCAGCAGAAAACTCAGCGCGCCCAAAATCAACAAGCCGTAAAAGAGGGCTTGCCGAGCCAGCAGCGGCCAGGCCTCGAGCCGCCGTTCCAGCCGCACCCGGCTCGAAAGCCTTTTGTTGGCAGCCACCCTAGTACCCCACTTCCCGCTCGACCAGTCGGCGCTGCAGCAGCGTCACCGCGAAGATGATGAGCGCCAGCGCCACCCCGAGCGTGGCGGCGTAGCCCATCCGCAAAAATTGAAACGCCTGCCGGTACAGGTACAGCACGATGCTCAAAGTCGAGTCCACCGGCCCGCCGCCGGTCATCACGAAGGGTTCGACGAACAGCGAAAAACCGCCGATGGTCGAGAGCACCACGACCAGCACCATCGCCGGGTTTAAAAGTGGCAAGGTAATGTACCAAAAACGCTGCCAGGCGTTCGCCCCGTTCAGGTAGGACTCTTCGTAAAGTTGGCTCGGAATCGCCTGCAGCGCCGCTAGAAAAATCATCAGGTAGTAGCCGACGTTTTTCCAGGTCGCCATGATCGCAATCGAGGGCATGGCGAGGCGCGGGCTCGAGAGCCAACCCAGCGCGGGCAATCCCACCGAATTCAGGGCGTTGTTCAGCAGCCCGTCGTCGGCGTAAAGCCGCAGCCAGATGAGGCTGATAATCGCCCCCGAAGTCACGAAGGGAAGAAAAAAAGCCACCCTGAAAAACGCGCGCCCGCGAATCTTCTGGTTCAGCACGACCGCCAACAGCAGCGCCACCGCGATTTGTAAGGGGATGTGGACGACCAGAAAGACGAACGTGTTTTGGAGCGCCTTGTAAAAGAGTTCGTCGCTGAGCAGGCGCTCGTAGTTCCGGAAGCCTACAAACGGTTTCTCGGGCCGGACGATGTTCCAACTGTGAACGGTGAGGTAAAACGCGAACCCCACCGGGTAGGCCACGAACACCGTAAAGAAGATGAGGTAGGGCAGCGTGAACAGGTAGCCTACCGGGTTCGAGCGGCGCAGGCTGGTCCCGAGGCCGCGCCACCTGGACACTCGGCGGCTGGGTTCAGCGGCTTGCACGGTTCACCCACACGGCGTTTGCCCAGACAGAGCTTGCCCTAACAGCGTTCACCCGAACGGCTCGAGCCCCCAACACGAGACGACACTGTCGCTTGGCTACGTCCATCGCCCCCTCCCCAGACCCTAAGTGTTTCCGGTAGGCTAGCACCCCCTTTGGGGACTGTCAACAGGGACTAGCCGACGAGACTCAGCGACGAGCGTGCAAACCTCGCTTGCGTCTTTTTTAGAAAACACGCCACCCCGGATGATTACCTGTCCGTCAACAAGGGCAGCGGGTCGATGGCGTTCCAATCGCACGTTTTGGGCTCGCCGGTGTAGATGCCTAAGTGCAGGTGCGGCGGTGTGCCCGCCGCGTTGCCGGTGGTGCCGACGTAACCCAGCAGCGTGTCGGGGGTAACGGCTTGCCCCTCGCGCAGGTCCTCGTTGTAGCCGGACAGGTGCGCGTAGTAATAGCGCCAGCCGCCCCCGCCGACGACGACCACCGTGTTGCCGCCCCGCAAGCTCTCGCCGATGCGGTACACGTAGCCCGCTGTGCCCGAGTAAATAGGCGTGCCTACAGGGGCGAAGATGTCTTGGCCTTCATGGCGGCGTCCTTCGCTCCGCGGGCCGCCCCAGGTGTCGGCGACCTGGGCGACTCGCACGCCCACAATCGGCATGAGGACAAAAGCGTCGGGCTCGGTGGGAACGGCGGCAAAGTAAGCCGGCAACACCTTGCGGTAGCGCGCTCGGGTCTCGAGCTGCAACCGCTCGGCTTTTTCTTGCGGCGGCGGCCCGTCCCGCGGCGGGCACGTGAAGGGTATGGCGTCGACCCCGACGGGCAGGGTTTGGGCGTCGGCCACGTTCACGGCGAACAGACACATCCAAACAAGATATTTTACAAAGCGCATACCTTCAGGTTACCTGGGGTGTAGTCTTGCTCGGGTCGTATAGGCGCAACTCGACAGGACAAGCCCGTTCATGAAGGCGAACCTAAGAGATATAGTGACGGGAACTTCAGTGTCCTTTGCGAGCCCTGACTTTACAATAGGCCTGACTTGCTCGTCGGCCAAACTGGGCTCGTCCGTGCCGACGCGTTGCTGCGACGGCGGTCGCAACACAAAAACCGAACGGTGAAAGAAGCGTGACCGGTGTTTTGGAAATTTGCAGCTCGAGGGGTGGACATGGTTGAGGGGTCGAAGTTGACAAGGTTGGCTCGTTCGGCGGTTGCGGCGTGCCTGACGCTGTACTTCGCGCTCGTTGCGGCGGCGCTGGCCCAGGACAACCTTTACGGCCCGTCGGCCCCCCCGGACGCGGCCTACATTCGCGTCGTCAACGCGGCGAGCGGCGTGAGTCCTTTTGAAGCCGTGTTGGGCGACCTGGTTTTTCCGCCCGTCGCCTTTGCCGAAGTCACGCCGTACTTTGTACTCGAGCCCGCCACCCTGAGCTTGAGCGCAGGCGACGCCGAAATGGTCGTCGAGGTCGAAGCCGGTGGTTTTTACACGGCGGCGCTGTTGCCGGGCGGCCTTGTGGTGTTCGACGACGAACCGCTCGTCGACGCGTCTCGAGCGCTGCTCACCTTTTACAACCTCTCCGGTCGCGGGCCGCTCGACCTCGCGACGGCGGACGGCGGGACGGACGTGCTCGTCGGCGTCGGCGCGGGTGAGAGCGAAAGTATCGTCGTGGGCGGTGCCGAGGTGGCGCTGGGCGTGTTCGAGGCGGGCGAACTCGTGGCTGCCCTCGAGTCGCAACAGCTCGAGCGCGGCGCGGCCCACTCGGTGTTCGCGTTCGACGGCCCGGAGGGCTTGGTCGTCGGCTACGACCGTGCCGAGTTGCAGGAGTAGCGTGGTTTTCAGCACGAGCCTGTTTTTGTTTCTTTTTTTGCCCGTCTTTTTGCTGGTTTACTACCTGCTGCCGTTTCGGGCGCGTTCCGCTTGGATTTTGCTGGCGAGTTATGCGTTTTACGCTTGGTGGCGCGTCGACTTTTTGGCGCTGTTCGTCGCCACGACCCTGTGGAGTTACCTCGTAGGGCGGCTGGTCGGGCGCTTTCGCGACACGAACCGCCAGCGTGCCCGGTTCGCGCTCGCGCTCGGGGTCGTCGGCAACCTGGGCACGCTCGCCTACTTTAAGTATTTCAACTTCGGCGTCGACAGCCTCAACGCGCTGCTGGCGGGGGCGGGCGTCACGCCCGTGACGACCTGGCAGGTCATTCTGCCCGTCGGCATCTCGTTTTACGTGTTTCAGGCGACGAGTTACCTCGTCGACATCTACCGCCGCGACGCGCCCGCCGACGAACCGTTTTTCGACGTGGCCGCCTACATCGCCCTGTTCCCGCAACTCATCGCCGGGCCGATTCTGCGCTACAAAGACTTGGCGGCCCAGTTCAAACGGCGGACGCACACCTTTGAGAAGTTTTCCGAAGGGTCGACGCGCTTTATGGTGGGGTTTTGCAAAAAGGTGTTGATAGCGGACGGCGTAGCTTCCCTCGCCGACGCGGTGTTTGCGGCGTCCGCGCCGAGTTTTGCCGACGCCTGGCTCGGCGCGCTCGCCTACGCGGTGCAGCTCTACTTCGACTTTTCGGGGTACTCGGACATGGCGATAGGTCTCGGCCTCATGATGGGCTTTCGCTTTGCCGAGAACTTCAGGCACCCCTACCTGGCGCGGAGCGTCACCGAGTTCTGGCAGCGCTGGCACATCTCCTTGTCGACCTGGTTGCGCGACTACCTCTATGTTCCCCTGGGCGGCAACCGCGTGTCGCCGCGCCGCACCTACCTCAACTTGCTCACCGTGATGCTGTTGGGCGGACTGTGGCACGGCGCCGCCTGGACGTTCGTGCTGTGGGGCGCCTGGCACGGCGGCATCCTCGCCCTCGAGCGCTACCTGGGCGGGCGCAAGCTGTGGCGCGCTTTGCCCGCGGCGCTTACCATCCCCCGCACTTTCGTGCTCGTCACCCTGGGCTGGGTGACGTTTCGCGCGGCGGGTTTGGACGGTGCGCTGACGATGTACGCGGGCATGACCGGGCGCAACGGCTGGGGCGTGAGCGACGCGCTGGCTTGGCAACTGAACGCCTCGGCGCTTGTGACGCTCGTGATAGGTTTGGCGCTCGCCACCGTCGTGCCCTGGTGGGGGTTTGCCCGGCGCGGCTCGATGCCCGCGCGCGTGCGGCCGGCGACCCTCGACTTGCTCGTCCTGCCCCTGTTCGTCTTGGGCGTTTTGCGCGTCTCGGCCGAAAGCCTCTCACCCTTTTTGTACTTTCAGTTCTGATGGACTACCGCGCGCCTCGCGCCACGCACTCCGCCAAGCGCCGGGTACGCCTCCGGTTGCGCCGGCGGCTGCCGGGGCTGTTCATGGTGCTGTTTTTGGCGGGCGGGCTGACCCTCACCGCGCTGAACCCGGCAACGCTGCAGCTGCCGCGGGGGAAGCCCGTGCTGAATGGCAGCTGGGCGGCGGCCTACCAGGCGCGTTTTGAAGAGGCGTTGCCGCTGCGCGAAACGGCCCTGACGACCTGGGGCGGGCTGTCTTACTGGCTGTTCGGTGAGGGCCGCGCGGGCCTGCTGATAGGCGACGACGGCTGGCTGTTCAGCACTGAAGAGTTCGCGCGGCCCGAGAACGCGGCCACGCAGACGCGCGCGAACCTCGCTTACATCGAAGACGTTCGGGACGCCCTGGCCGCGCGGGGTATCGGCCTCGTCGTGGTGGTGGTACCCGCCAAGGCGCGCGTTTACGAGGAACGCTCAGGGCGCTACACTTTGCCGGACGACGCGCGGCAGCGTTACGCAACGTTGCGCGCGGCGCTCCTGGCGCGCGGCCTCACCGCGCCCGACCTGCTGGGGGCGCTCCTCGAGGCTAAAACGGAAGGCGAGGTTTTTTTGCACACCGACACCCACTGGACGCCCTACGGCGCCCTCGTCGCGGCGCGCGCGGTCGCAGCAGCCGCGCCGCCGTTCGAAGGTCGGGGCGAGACACCTTTCGAAACGCGCTCGAGGGACGCCCAAGACTACCGGGGCGACCTGCTGAACTTCTTGCCGCTCGGCCGCTTGTCCCGGTTCGGACCCCCGCCGGACCGGCTCGAGCGCGTCGAGACCGTGGCGCAGACGACCTCGCAAGGCGGCGCGAACGCCCTCTTCGGCGAGGTCACGATTCCCGTGACGCTCGTCGGGACGAGCTACAGCGCCGACCCGCGCTGGAACTTCGCGGGCGCGCTGCAAACGGCGCTCGGCGCGGACGTGCTGAACGTGGCCGACGCGGGCCAAGGCCCGTTCGTGCCGATGGCCCGCTACTTGGCAAGCGAAACGTTAAGTAACACCGTGCCCGAACTCGTCGTTTGGGAGTTGCCCGAGCGTTATATCGACAAGGCTTACGAAGTCGGGGGAACGCCGTGACACACAAACTCTGTTTTTTCTTAGTGTGGCTGCTGGCCGGCTGGGGCTTCGCGCAACCGGGCCGCTTGCTCGAGGTGACCCGGACCGCGTCCCTCCAGCCCGCCGACATTGACCGCGTGAGCGGCGGGCGGTTTCGCAACAACGGCGGCGACCTGCCGAGCCCGCAGTACGCCGTGACCGCCTACCTCGTCGTGTTCGAAAGCACCAACTTAAACGGCGACGCGGTGCCGGTGACGGCGCAGGTGTTCGTGCCCCGCACCGACGCAGGCGAGCGGCCGATGTTCGTGTTCGGGCCGGGCTCGACCGGGCTCGTCGAGGCCTGCGCGCCGTCGCGGCCTTACGTCGAGAACCGCAGCTGGGACACCTACAACGCCTACACGCTCGCCTACGCGGGGCGGGGCTTTATCGCGGTGATGCCCAACTACATGGGCTTTTTCGACGACGGCGTGCTGCAACCGTACTTCAGCCGCGTCGCCGAAGGGCGCGTGCTCCTCGACGCGGCGCGGGCGACGCGAGCGCTGCTGGGAGAGCTGGACGGTTCTCCAACCTCGGAAAGCGTGTTCGTCGGCGGTTTCTCGCAAGGGGGCCACGCCGCTTTTGCAGCCGCGGATTTGGCGAGCAGTTACGCGCCCGACGTGCCGCTCAAAGGGGTCGTCGGCTTCGGGCCGACGACCGACTTGGAGGCGCTGTTTCGGGAATTCACCTACGTCGCGCCCTGGGTGGTCTACGCTTACGACACTTATTTTGGTGACAGCATCGACCCGGCCGACATCCTGGCGGAACCATATTTAAGCCGCCTTAGCGCCGACGCGGAGCGGCTGTGCGTTTTGGGCGTGCAGTCGTACTACCCGTCAGACCCGGCGGCTTTGTTCCGGCCCGAATTCAGTGCGGCGTTACTGAACGGAACTTTGGCCGAAACGTATCCGTCAACTTACGAGCTTTTTGTGGAAAACGACGCGGGCCTTGCCGGACACGGCGTTCCAGCTGTTATCCTGCAAGGGGTGAACGACCCGGTGGTGCTGCTCGAGTCGCAAAACGCCTTTGTGAGCCAACTCTGCGCCGCGGGCAGCGCGGTTCGTTACCCGAACTACCTGCGCACCCGCCACGAGACGCGCTACATCGGCTTTGAAGAGGCGACGGCCTGGATGGAGGCGCGCGCCGCGGGCGAAGACCCGCCCTCGGACTGCGACCTGCTGCCGTCCGACTGAGGAGAACCAAGCATGTGTGAACGCTTTCGCCATTTGACGCTCGCCATCTTTTGTGTTTTAGCCGCCCAAACCTCCCTCGCCCAACCTGCCGCACCCGGCAGCCTCGTCGAGGTCACGGCGCTCGGCGTGGTCGAACCCGCCGAGATTCGCCGCCTCGCCGCGCCCCTGTTCGCCCCCGCTGCGGTGCCGCCCCTGGAGCTTGCCGTCGAAACCTACGGGCTCCGCTACCTCACGACCGGTCTGGACGGTGCGCCGACCGAAGTGTTCGCACAGCTGTTCGTGCCCGTTTACGCGACCCCCGAGGCGCGTCCCCTGTACGTGTTCGGGTCGGGTACTACGGGCGTCGCCGACAAGTGCGCGCCGTCTCGAGAAGCCGAGTACCCTCACCCGTTGGGCCACTACCGCGCCTACCTGCTCGCTTACGCCAGCCGGGGCTTTGTCGGCGTGTTTCCGAACTACCTCGGTTTCGACGACCCCGAGCGCACGCAAGCCTACTTCAACGCCCTCGCCGAAGGCCGCGTCATGCTCGACGCCGTGCGCGCCGCCTACGCATTTTTTGAGCAGTACCCCGCCACCGCGTCGCTTTCGGGGGCGGTGTTCACGGCCGGTTACTCGCAAGGCGGTCACGCCGCTTTTGCCGCGGCGGACTTGCGCCCGACTTATGCACCCGAGCTGCCCCTGACCGGGGTCATCGGCTACGGCGCGACGACCAACGTCGCGCGGCTGCTGCGCGAAGGGCCTTATTACGCGCCTTACATTGTGCAGTCTTACAGCACGACTTACGGGTCTGAGGCGTTCGACCCCGCCGCGGTTTTGAACGCGCGCTGGCTGCCCACCCTGCAAAACGACGTGGGCACGCGCTGTGTCGACGAAGTGCAGGCCTACTACCCTTTCGACAGTAAGCTCATGTACGCGCCGGAATTCGCGGCCGCTCTTTACGGTGACACCCTGGCGGCGAGCTTCCCGAACGTCGCCCGCATCTTGGAAGAAAACCGCACCGGACTGTCCGGCCATAAGTTGCCCGCGCTCATCGTGCAGGGCGAAGACGACGTCATCGTGCGCAACCCCACGCAAACGCTGTTCGTTTCGGAGCTGTGTGCCGCGCAGAGTTCCGTGTTGTATTTGAGTTTCCCCGCGGTGCGCCACCGTTACACCCGGCAGATTGGTTTCGAGCCGTCGCTCGCCTGGATGGAGGGCTTGGCGCGCGGTGAGGCCGCGCCGTCGGTCTGCGGCGACTGATTTGTGAGTCGACTAAGGGGTGGTGGGCAAAGCTGTGGGCAAAGCCGCGGTGTTCTCGAGCCGGGCGGCGGCTTCACCGAGCAGTACCGCCAAAGCCCTGACACCGAAGTCGCTCTCGACGGCGACGGGCGTTTCGGTGAAAATCGAGAGTAGAAAGGGGGGACGCCCGGCGTCCGCATAAGCGCTCAAGCTGATGTAGCCGGTCAGCCCGGGTTGGTACAGGGTGAGCGTTTCGCCGGAGGGTAAGGTACGGCTTTCCGCCAACAGAGCTTGCGTGGCGGTGACGAAGGTCTCGAGCTGTTCGCGCGTGAACATGCTCGCCCCCAGCGTGACGGTGTCGCTTTCGACGCTTACCTCGACCGCCAAAAGCTCAGCCAAGGCGGGCTGCGCGTAAGCCGCCCACAGGGCGGAAAAAAGTGCCGTGACCAGGCAAAGTTTACACATGCGCTTCACATCTTTAAGGATAGAGCTAGAAGGCTCGAGGGTATGTCGAAAACATCACGTTTGCAATCCTATTGGCGCGGTGACTGGCTGTTTCTTCCTACAGCCGTATTGTTTCAAAGCCAAACGCTTGATTAGTCTTCCAACCCCCGCTTCGGCAACGAGGCCCAACCTGGCGTCGAGTCGGTGCGCTGGCGCAGGAGCAAGTTGAGCTGCGCCGCGTGGTGCTGGACATGCCGGGTGTTGTAGACTGCCAGCTCGAGCAGGCTGAAATCTTTGTACTCACCGACAAAACGCTGCTGTGATTTTTCGGGGGTCAGGCTGTTGATAAAGGTGCGGCTTTTCGTCCACACAAACGTAAGATAATCCAGCAACTCCTCTTGTGAATACGCGCGCTCCGGCAAAGTTCCCTCTTCACTAAATTCGTCGGTGGTAAAGGGTGCAGGGGGCTGAAACTCTTTTTCGGTCGTCTCCGAAAAATAATAATCTGTCCAAAACAGGGTGTGGTACGCCAGATACCAGAACGCTTGGGGTCGCCTCTCAGCGCCCCAGACTTCGGCTGGATAGGCGACGACGGCGTTCTCGAGCATTTGCAAAGCGCCGCCGAACTGGTTCCACAGAGTCTGTTGCAAATCGCTCATGGCGTAAGCATAGCAGGGTCATAGGGTGACTCAAAAAGAGGAGATGTCGCAGACGCCTCGATTTCTCAACGTACTAAAATCAACGCTTCCTGCGGCGTCGATAACACCTCAGCCCCATCTTCCGTAATGAGCACGTCCTGCTCCACGCCGATGGGCACGCCGTCCACATCGGTCGTGCCGTGAACCACCGGCTCGACCGTGTAAACCTCGCCCGGTTGCAGCGGCGCGTTGCCGCGCTCGCCGTAGCGTTCGCCGATGGGGGAGAGCAGGGTGCCGCCGTCGTGGACGGTGCGCCCAATCTGGTGCCCGAGCGCGTGCGGGTAAGGTGTGATGCCGCTGTCTTCCTGATGTTCTCGCGCAATCCGGTCGAGTTCAAACCCGAGCTTACCGGGAGCCATTGCCCGAATCGCGCGGTGCATCGCTTCTTGAGCGACCTCGAAACGGCGCTGCATCTCGAGCGGTGCGCTGGTCTCGCCGTCAGCCAAAACGTAGTAAGTGCGTTGCAGGTCGGAGGTGTAACCCTCGTAAAAACAACCCATGTCGATGAGCACGGTGTCGCCGGGTTTGACCTTCTCGTCGCCCGGCGCGCGGTGGCCGATGCCGTTTCGCCCCGCCATCACGTTCGCGCCGTCGCCGAACGAGGGAGAGGTGCCGTAGAACTTCTGTCTCTCTTTGATAAATTCGACAACCTGCCGTTCGGACATGCGAGGTTTGATGAAGGCGTCCACTTCGGCGAAAATCCGCTCGGTCAACTTAACGGCTTCGCGGATGCGCCGCACCTCTTCCGGGCTTTTACGGGCACGCAAGGGTTCTAAAACGTTTTGCGAAGAGACGATGCGTTTTTCCAAGTCCGGAAGACCCAAGGTTTCTTTAAGTCGCAGCAGCAGTCCGTAGCTCAAGCCGTCTGCGAGCGGGTCGTCTTGAGAATAGTTCAGGGCGAAGGTCGTCAGGTCGTGGTCGCGGACGACGAGGCGCAAAGGTTCGGCGAGGCCGCTCGAGCACGCCACTACCTCGTCATAAACGCCCGCCTTTTCAGCGTCGTGGCGGTCGTAGTCGGTCACGAGGGCGATTTTCCGGCCCGCTTTGGTAAAGACGAAAACCGTCTCCCCAATTACGTCGAAACCTGCGAACAGCGTCGCCGCGCGGTCGCTCTGTTCGCGGCAGGGAATTATCCAGGCGTCGGCGTTCAAGGTCGGGAGCAGCGCGTCAAGCTGCGCGTGTTTTTCGCGGATGAGGGTCAGGTCGTGCTCGAGCATGGCCTCACTCTAGCAAGACTCGAGGGTGCTCAAGCGTCGTAAGCGCCCGCCGTCGCCTCGCCGCCCGTTCCCGTCCAGTTGGTGTGAACCTTTTCGCCCGGTTTGTCCAAACGCTCGTAAGTGTGCGCCCCAAAATAGTCGCGCTGCGCCTGGATGAGGTTGGCGGGCAGCTGGGCCGAGCGGTAGCCGTCGAAAAAGCTCAAACCCGCGCTCATCGCCGGGGCAGGGATGCCGAGCAGCGCCGCCTGCGCGACCACGCGCCGCCAGGCACCCTGGGCGGTTTGAAGCGCGTCTCTGAAAAACGGCGCGAGGAGCAGGTTCGGCAGTTCGGGGTCGCTCTGGTACGCCGCCATGATGTCGTTCAAAAAGCGCGAGCGGATGATGCAGCCCCCGCGCCACATCTGGGCGATGCCCGCGTAGTTGAGGTTCCAACCGTAGGTTTTGGCAGCCTCCCTGAACAGCATGTAGCCCTGCGCGTAAGAGACGATTTTCGAGGCGTAAAGGGCGGCCTCGAGGTCTCGCAAGAACGCCTCTTTTTCAGGCATTTGCGTGTCGCTCGGGCCGGATAAAACTTCGGAGGCCGCGATGCGCTCATCTTTGAGGGCGGATAGAAAGCGGGCGAACACGGCCTCGCCGATTAACGTCAGCGGGACGCCGCCCTCGAGAGCGCTCGCCACCGTCCACTTACCCGTCCCCTTTTGCCCCGCAGAGTCTAAAATCTTGTTCACCAACTGCTGCCCGTCGGTGTCCTTGACGGTAAAAATATCGGCGGTAATCTCGATGAGGTACGAGTCCAGACGGCCTGCGTTCCACTTGGCGAAAGTTTCGCCCATCTCGGCGGCGCTCATTGACAGCGCGTCTTTCATCAGTTGATACACTTCGGCGATGAGTTGCATGTCGCCGTACTCGATGCCGTTGTGGACCATCTTGACGTAGTGGCCCGCGCCGCCCTCGCCGACCCAGTCGCAGCAGGGGACGCCGTCCACGTGGGCGGAAATGTCCTGCAGGATGTTTTTGACGTGCGGCCACGCTTCACTGGAGCCGCCCGGCATGATGGAGGGGCCGTGCCGCGCGCCCTCCTCGCCGCCCGAGACGCCGGTGCCGACGAAGCGGAGGCCCTGTTTCTCGAGCGCCATAACCCGCCGCGCGGTGTCGTGAAAGCTCGAGTTCCCCCCGTCGATGACGATGTCGCCCGCTTCCAGGTGCGGCGTAAGTTCCTCGAGGACGATGTCCACCGGCGCGCCCGCCTGCACCATCAGCATCACGCGGCGCGGGCGTTTCAGGGCGGCGAGCATGTCTTCCAACTCTGCAAAGCCGACGACGTTCATGGCTTTGGCGGGGCCGTTGACGAAGTTCACCATCTTGCTCGTCGTGCGGTTGGTCACGGCAACCCTGTAGCCGTGGTCGCTCATGTTCATGCCGAGGTTCTGGCCCATCACCGCCAGCCCGATGAGGCCGATGTCGGCTTTGTCGTCTGCACTTCCTTCGGTATTTACGTCGCTCACGGTCGTCCTCCTAAGTTGCCCCCGCGTTTTACCGACTCAGCTTAAAGGCAGCGTCTGCGCCCCGTCCGTCGCTGCGCAGACATAGAGGTTCGGGTCTTTGGCGGTTTTTTCCTGGTAACAAGACGTGACAGCCTCGACAAACACCTCACTTTTTTGAGCTTCGACCAGCGCCACCGCGCAACCCCCAAAACCGCCGCCCGTCATGCGCGCGCCGTAGCAGCCCGGTTGGGCTCGAGCGCACTCGACCATCACGTTCAGCGCGTCGTTCGTCACCTCGAAGTCGTCGCGGAGGCTGTCGTGGCTCGCGTTCATGAGTTGGCCGAGTTGGGCGGCGTCGCCTTGTCGCATAGCTTCGGCGGCGTCTAAGGTACGCTGGTTTTCGGTGACGACGTGGCGGGCGCGGCGGAAAACAACGGGCTCGAGCCCATCCCCCCGCGCCTCCAAATCTTCAAGCGTCACGTCCCGCAAAGCCTTCACGCCGAAAAACTCGGCCGCCGCCTCGCACTGGGCGCGGCGCTCGTTGTAGCCCGAGTCGGTGTGGCTGTGCCGGGTCATCGTGTCCATCACGACAATGAGCGTGTTTTCGGGCAGGGTGACGGGCTCTGTTTCCAAGCTGCGGCAGTCGATGAGCAGCGCGTACCCCTCTTTCCCCGCCGCGCTGATAAGTTGGTCCATAATGCCGGTGTTCGCGCCGACGAACTCATTCTCGGCTTTTTGCATCGTTCGGGCGATACGGGGTGCGTCCCACTCGAAACCCGAGACCTCATAAAAGGCTCGAGCCGTGGCGAGTTCCAGCGCCGCCGACGATGACAGGCCCGAGCCGCGCGGCACGTCGCCCGCGACGACGCCCTCGAAGCCGGATAGCGCGTAACCCTCTTCCTGTAAGGCCCAGGCGACGCCTTTGGGATACTCGAGCCAGCCCTTGCTTTTTTTCAACGCGTCCAGGGAAAACGTGCCCCACACGCCGAAGTCGGCGGAATAGAGCCTGACTTTGCCATCTTTTCGAGGGCGCAACGCTATCCACACCGCGCGGTCGATTGCCATCGGCAACACAAAGCCGCCATTGTAGTCGGTGTGTTCGCCGATGAGGTTGACCCGGCCCGGCGCGCGCACAATTTTTGCGGGCGCGGTGCCGAACTTTTCTGTGAAGGTGTCGTGAACGGTTTGCTCGAGACCCATAAAAACTCCATACCCTTCGACTCGCCTCGGTCTCCGCTTCGCCTTGCGGCTTTTGCAGTGTGAGTACCGACGTTGAGCGGCTGCGTGTGCTATACCGAGTTTACCTTTGCAAACCCGACAGGGGGACACCGTGACAAGAACCGTGTACCGACTCGCCATTTTGGGAATCTTGCTCGCCGCGCTCGGCGCTTGCAGCTTCGCGCCGCTCGGGTTCAGCGTGAATTTGCTCGACCGTTTTCCCAACGAAACGACCGGCAGTTTCACCTTCGACGCGGAGAGCGTGACGGTAGACTTGCTGCCGCGTTTGGGCGGCGCTCGCACAGGCGGTTTCAACCAACCCTCACCCGTCGGAGGAATAACCTTGCCAGTCGACTTCGTCGTGCCAAGTGACGCGGGGCAAACCTTGGACTTCAGCGACCAGACCCTGCCTGCCAAGCTGGAGACCGCCACCCTGAGTTACGGCCTTACCTTGATGAGCAAAAACCTCACCGGCACTTTACAGATTCAACCTTATCTTGCCCCGGTAGGCTCGGACGCCGCCGCACAGGAGGCTTACGCGCTCGGCGAGCCACAAGAATACCGGCTTGGCACCGAGGGGGCCTTGAACGCCGATGTCGAACTGAACGAGGCGCAACTCTCTGGCATCAACGCGAAGCAACTGCGGCTCGCACTCCGACTGTCGGGTACCGTGGACGTGGTCACCGCCAGCGAGGTTTCGATAACCTACACCTTCCAAACCTTGTCGCTCACTGTCTTCGGCGTCACCGCCCAACTCGACGAGCTTTTGCCCAATGCGGACGGCACGGTTCTCGACTTCAGCGACGAGAACATTTCAGGCCGCATTGTCGACGCGGCGCTTGTCTACGACCTCACTCTGACGAGCAGCGCCGCGCTGGACGGCAACTTGACCGCGCAGGTCTACTTGGCCCCGCCGGGCGAAGACAGCTTGTGGCAAGCCAAGTATGCCTTTGGGGAGCCCGAACAGCTCGAGCTTGCCCAGCCCGAAATCCGCGTCGCGGGCCGCGCCGATTTGAACGAGGACCAAAGACCCGTGCTGGATACGCAAATACTCCGCGTCGGCGTACGAGTACGGGGTGAGGCGACGGTGCCGTTGCAAGGAGCCATCACCGTTGACTACCGCTTCAACAACTTGACGTTGGAAGTCGCCTACGCGCTGCGCTGAGCCTTGTCAGCTTACACGCGGCTCGCCGCAGGAGGCGCGGACGACGAGTTCGGCGTTGCCTACGCGAACCTCTCGCTCGGTGGGTCGTTCGCCCTTGATCAGCTGAATCAGCAACTCGCCCGCCCGCCGCCCCTGCTCTTTTGGGTTGGTGCGCACCGTGGTGAGGGGGGGCACGGCGTAAGCGGCCGTGGGGATGTCGTCATAGCCGACGACGGCGACGTCCTCGGGCACACGCAGACCGGCCTGGTGAAGCGCCGCCAGCGCGCCTAGAGCGATGGTGTCGTTGCCTGCGAAAAGCGCCGTGAAACCTGGCGCGTGCTCGAGCAAAGACCTCATCTGCGCAAAGCCGCTCGCGGCGCTGAAATCCCCTTCGCGTACCCACTCGTCTCTCACCGGCAGCCCCGCTTCGGTCAGCGTTTGTTGGTAGACGTTTAACCGGTCCAAAGCGCCTTGATAGGTAAAGGGCGCATAGGTGATGTGGGCGATGCGCTCGTGACCCAAGCCGATGAGCCGGTTGACGGCTGCCGCCATGAGGGGCGTCTGGGTGACGGTATACGCCTGTGGGTAATCGCTGCTGCTGACCAAGACGACCGGAAAGCCGGACTCGATGAGTTCGGGCAGGTGCGTGTCCGCGTCGTCCAAGCGCGGGTTCAACACGACCATGCCGTCAATTTGCTTGGCGGCGACGAGCGAGCGGTAAGCGTTGCCGCCGGTCTCCCGCACGCCCTCGAGAATCACGCGAAAGCCGCGTTCGTTGCAGACTTCCGTCAGCGCGTAAAGAAGCTGAGGAACGAACGCGTCGACCTCTAAATGATGCGGGTCCGGCAGGATGAGCCCGAGCGTGCGCGTTTGCCCGCTCGCTAAGGTGCGCGCCGCCGCGTCCGGCACGTAGCCGAGGTCGTGGGCCGCAGCCAGCACACGCGCGCGCGTATGCTGGCTGATGCTCTTACTCAGCGGCGCGTTGTTGAGCACAAACGAGACCGTCGTGCGTGACACGCCGGCCCGCTCTGCGACCTCGAGGCTCGTGACCCGCTTTGGCTCCACAAGGTCTCGGCTTAGGCCCGAGTCAATACTTTTTGCTCGTCGGCGCGCAAGGCCTCGGGGATGTAGTCGCCGTGCGCCTCCAACAACTCGTCGACTAAGTTCCAAATCTCGTCCAGCGTGAGTTCGGCCGCCGTGTGCGGGTCGAGCATGGCGGCGTGGTAAACGTGCTCGCGCTTGCCGGTCAAAATCGCTTCGACGGTCAGCGCTTGCACGTTGATGTTGGTCTGCATCAGCGCGGCCAACTGTGGCGGCAGCGCGCCGACGTGGGTCGGTTGCAGCCCGTTTTTGTCAACCAAACAAGGCACCTCGACGACGCAGTCGGCGGGCAAGTTGTCTATCAAGTTATGGTTGGGCACGTTGCCGTAGACGACCCGCGGCGTGCCGGTTTCCAAGCTGTGGATGATTTCCGAGCCGTACTCGGGACTGCGCTTGACCGTGCCGAGGTTGGCGAAACCCTTGACCGTGCCTTTGATCATGGTGGGCATGAGCGGGGTCTGCTCGAGCACCGCCTGCAATTTGAGCGGGTCTTGCGAACCCGGCTGTTCCAGCTCGCGCTCGACGAACCCCCAGGTCGCCAGCCCCGCCTGACAACGGTACAGGTACTCGTCCAAGGGAATGTTGTAACGCTCCAACAACTCCGGATGGCTAGACTTGATAAACCAGGGCGTGTATTCGGCAAAGTGCTCGCTCGACTCGGTGACGAAGTAACCCAAACGCTTGAACATCTCGTAGCGCACGCGGTTGTCCTCCGGCACGCGGTTTTCATTGAGCACCTTGCGAATGAGCGGATAGAGGTCTTGCCCGTCATGTTCGAACTTCAGGTAAAACGCCATGTGGTTGATGCCCGCGGCGACGTAGTTGATGTCTTTCAAGGACACGCCGATGTCACGGGCGAGTTCCTTGGCGGTTCCTTGGACGCTGTGACACAGGCCGATGGTGGTAATGGTCGAAGCCTGGGCGAGCGCCCGGCAGTTCATCACCATCGGGTTGACGTAGTTGAGGTGCGTAACTTGCGGACACAGCCGCTCCATGTCGTGGGCCATGTCTAAGAGCACCGGAATGGTGCGCAGCGCCCGCATGATCCCGCCGATGCCGAGCGTGTCGCCGATGGTTTGGCGCAGTCCGTACTTCTTGGGGATTTCGAAGTCGATGACGGTCGCAGGCTCATAGCCGCCGACCTGAATCATATTGATGGCGTAGTCCGCACCGTCGAGCGCACGTTCGCGGTCGGTCGTTACCTCGAAAGTCGGCTTCACGCCCAACGTCTCGGCGATGCGCTGCCCAACGCGGTGCGACAGCTGAAGACGTTTTTCGTCGATGTCGAACAGGGTAATAGTGGACTCGGCCAACTCGGGATAACTCAAAATGTCGCCCATCAGGTTTTTGGCGAACACGGTCGAACCCGCGCCGATAAAGGTGATTTTTGGCATGGTTAAACTCCTCTTTCTACTGCTTTTTTGACTTGTCTCTCGAGCAACTGCGGAAAGCCCCGGTGCGCTGCCAGCACGAGCAATAGGATTTCCCCGGCGTTCCACCAAAAGTGAATGGCGACGCGCGGCGCGCTCGTCAAACCGGGCACGCGGCCACACCACGATTGTAACGCCAACAGGCCGTCGCGACCTAGCACACCGGGCAGGCTTTGGGTGACGCCCGTCGCGCTCACCCCGACGGCGCTCAGCTCGGACAAAACGGTGAAGTAACGAGCCAGCAAATAAGCGTGCTCGAGGCTGTGCAGCGTCGCCCAAGCCAATAGCGCGTAAGCCCAACCATTGCGTAAGCCCCGCGTCACCAAAAAACCAATCCCGAGCGTGACGAACAGGTTCCACGTGAAGTGAACCCACTCGGCGTTCGCCGCCGTGATGAGTCCGAGCGAGCGACCTGCGGGCCACCCCAACAGGTAATACTGGACGACTTGTGCAACGTGTTCCAAAGTATGAAACCCCTGCGTAACGAGCAACACGCTCAGCACCGTCGCCGCAGCGCCGAGTTTGGCCGCGTCGTCGCGCCACTTGAGGACTGCCGGAACCGCCAAAATGCCCACAGCGAGCAGGCTGGCGCTCGAGAGCGACGCCGTTTCGCTGCCGACCAAAAAGCCCCACAGCGTGACTGCCAAGACAGCGCTCACCAAGACCAGGGGCAAGCGTCGGCCGGGGTCGAGCAGCGTCCAGAGCGGCGTGTTCAGACTGCGCGGCTCGACGCTCACCGCCCCACCTCCCGCGTTACCGTCACAAGAGTACCGGCCGTGAGGCCTGCCAGTTCCGACATCGCCCCGTCGGGCCAGAGGACGCTCAAGCTCGCGGCTTTCGCATCCTCCGGCACCCCGAAGTGAACCCGCGCCGGGTCGCCGCTCAGGTAGCCACCCCCGCTTTTGACCTCACGCAGCAGGGTTCTTTCGCCGGTGTGAAGTTTCAAAACCGCGCCGAGCGCCCAAGTATTCCCACTGTCAGGCCACGCCAAATCGACCTCGAGCCCTGTTCCCCCGCACAGTTGATTCTCGAACAAAGCTGAGGGGGTCTCGAGATTGTTGACGACGATGTCCAAGTCGCCGTCGTTGTCAAAGTCCGCCATCGTCATGCCGCGGCCGCTCTCGAGCGCGCCCAAACCCCAGTCGGGCGCGCGTTCGAAGCCCGTTTCGGTTTGCCGAAAAGCCAGGTTCGCCTCGACCAGTTCGTTGCCGGGCAGATGCGAGAAAACGTCTTTGGCAATCATGCCGTTGACCACATAAAGGTCTAAGAGCCCGTCATTGTCGAGGTCGCCGAACGAGCCTGACCAACTCCAGCCGGTCGCGTCGAGCTTGAGGCTGTAAGCGAGGTTCTTGAAACCTTTGTCATTGCGGCTGTAGAGCGCATTTTCTTCTCGCTGCGCGTTGCGGCTCGTTTTGCGCTGGTAGCTTTTCTCCATCAGCGGCATCCAGGCGGCGAGGGCTTTTTTGTCCTTAAAGTCGGGTTTCATGTCGGTGGCGAACAGCTCGAGCCGCCCGTCGTTGTCGATGTCGCCCGTGTCGAAGCTCATGGTGTTGCGCGTGGTCTCGGCAAAAGGCTCGGCGGCGAGCCAGCCCTCGTCGGTGTTGAGAAAGGCGTAGTCCGGCACCTCGAAATCGTTGCCGACCAAAAGGTCGGGTTTACCGTCTTCGTTTAAGTCGAACAAGGTCACAGCCAAAGCTTGCGACGTTTCGGCGAGCCGCGTTTCCTTAAACCCGCCGGGCGTGTTTTCATAAACGAACACGCCCGCGCCGCTCGAAAACAGAAAGGAATCTCTGAGCTCTTTCTCGAGCAGCGTGTCGTAAGACGCGGTGACCAGGTCTAAGTCCCCGTCCGCGTCGAGGTCGCCCCACACGAACGTGTAAGCCTTGCGGGTGACGCCGCGCAGAGTGTCTTGTTTGAACGTTCCTTGCACATTTCTCCAGTAACTCAAGCTACCCAAACTTTGCGTAAACACGATGTCGAGGAAACCGTCGCCGTCTACGTCTACGAGTTGGACGGCCCTCGAGTCCCCGTAACCCAGCTCTTCTTTGCGGAAAAACAAGTTTCCCTCGTTCCACAAAACGGAGTTCGCACCCTCGAGGTTCGCCAAGACGATGTCCAAGTCACCGTCGTCGTCCAAGTCGCCCGCCGCCACGCCCGCGCCGTTGGAATCGTAAAAGGTGACTTCCAAACCGTGGGCGCGGGTAGTGTGCTCGAGCGCGTGCTTGACGAACGTGCCCGAGCAGGTGCTGGGCTCGAGCGGTGTTACGCCGATACTGACCGGTACAGTGACAGGTTGTGCATAAACTGCCGTCATAAAATACAAAAGTCCTGTGAGGGTGAAGTGTTTTAGAGTCGCCATAGGTAAGGTCGGGGCGCACGTCCGGTGCGCCCCTCGAGGGTTAGAACAGGTCGTTGATTTCTTCGTTGGCAGCGGGCAACGCGGTGGCTGCGTCCTCTTGACCGAGCAGGATGCTCTGCATCGTGCTGGTCATGATTTCGGAAACCTGCGAGGCGTAGTCGGTGACCGGAAACAAGAAAGTCGCTCCTTCGATTTCGGTCAGGTTCGTAAAGGCGGAAACGTCCACGCCGTTCTCTTGGTAAGCGGCTTCAGCGATAGCCACCGCCTCGGGAATGGCGGGAAAGACCACCGCGTACGCGCCGACCACGTCTTGGCAAGCGGGCGAGCCCAGGTACTTGACCCACTCCCAGGCCGCGTCCTGGTTGTCGGTGCCGACCCAGATGGAGTCCGCCAGGCCGTTGAACATGCTCTTTTTCCCCTCAGGCCCCGCGGGAACCGAAGCGAAGCCGACCGGAAACTCCGAGCTGTTCCGGTTCGTGCCGATGTTCCAAGACCCGTCGGTCATGAGCGCGCCCTGGCCGGCGGCGAACAGGGCGTTTTTGCCCAAAGCGCTGACCTCCTCATAACTGGGCGCGTAACCTTTGTCGATGAGGCCTTTGTACCACTGAATTGTGGCGATAAAGCGCGGGTCGTCGTAGTGATACTCCTCGGCATAAAGGTCGTCGATAAACTTCCAACCCAGCGAAGCCGCGAAAGGGCTCCACTGCGTCTGTCCGTAGGCGTCGGCACCGTCCGTGGCGAGGTAGCCGTACTGCACGACGTTGCTAGGGTCGAAGTCGGGTGAGAGGCCGTCGTTGCCGTTGGCGTCGATGGAAAGCCGGGCGACGATGTCGGTGAAGGTGCCGCCGTCTTCGGGGTTCCAGGTGGCGTTGTTGAGTTCTTCGACCGTCACGCCCGCCGCGTCCAGCATGTTCTGGTTGTAAGCGACCGCGATGGTGTCCCAGTCTTTGGGCAAACCGTAGCGCGCGCCGTCGCGCGTCCACAAGTCGGCTAAGCCCTCGAGATAAACCCCTGTGTCGACACTGTCGCGCTCGACCAGCGGCTGGAGGTCGACGAGTTGCTGGTTGGCTGCGAATTCAGGATAGCGGGCCAAGTGGTTGGTGAACACGTCCGGCGCGGTGCCCGAGACGAAGCCGGTGGTGATGCCGCCCCAGTAGTCGCCCCAGCCCTGCTGGGTGATGTTGACCTGAATGTCGGGGTTGGCCTCCGTGAAGTTGGTGGCACATTCCTGATAGGCGGGTTGCTGGTTGGCGTCCCAGAGCCAGTAGTCGATTTGCGTTTGGGCGAGTGCGGCGCTCAAACCCAGCGACGCGACGAGTAGTAGCAATTTCTTCATGCTTCCTCCTTGTTTTGCAAACTCCCCTTTGGTTTTGGATTTCCAGAGTGGGAGACGTTGCCTGAAGTTGAGTCATTCGTTTTTCGACGAAGAACAAATCGCGAGATATGAATGACCTCCTACTTGAGCCCACTGAACTGCAACGAGTTGATAACTTGCCGCCCCAGCACGATGAGCAAGATGAACACCGGGATGATGCTTAGGAACGTGCCCGCCATCAGTCCGGTCCAGTCGGGCGCGCCTTGCGGGGTTTGGGTGCGGAAAAACTGCAAAGCCACGGTCAGCACGCGCACGTCCGCGTCTTTGCCGACTAAGAACGGCCAGAAAAATTCGTTCCACATGCCGATGCTGGTCAAAATCACGAGGGTGATGATGGGCGTGCGGCTGATGGGCAAGATAATTCGCCAGAAGGTGCCGAAGGGCGACGAGCCGTCGAGTTCGGCGGCTTCCTCGAGCGCTTTGGGAATGCCCAAAAAGAACTGCCGCAGAAAAAACACCGCGAAGGGCGACATCAGAAAAAAGGGCGCGACCATGCCCGCGTAGGTGTTGAGCCAGCCCAAATTTTTCACCAGGATGAAGTTCGGAATAAAGAGCACAATTCCGGGCACCATCAGCGCGGACAGGTACAGAAAAAACAGGGCCTCGCGCCCGACGAACTTGAGCCGAGCGAACGCGTAAGCGGCCATCGCGCAGAAAAAAGTTTGGCCGACGACGATAATCGTCGTGAAGATGACCGAGTTGCCCATCGCGCGTAAAAAGTTGATGTTGCCGCTCGAGCCGCCCGCGGCCACGCTCTCTTCGACACTCACAAAACCCATCACGCGGCGGAAGTTGAAAAGTGTCGGGTCGTTGGGAAAGAGGTCTCTGACGCTTCCGAACAGTTCGCGCTGCGGAATGAGCGCGGTCTTCAACACGATATAGATAGGGAACAGCGTGAGCAGGATGAGCAAAATGAGCAGCGCCCAGGTGAGAATGCGCCCGACGCCCCAACGCTTCTCGCTTACGGTGTTAGCAGAATCCACAGTAACCTCCTTACGCCAAGTCCGATTCGTCGCCGCGCAGGATGCGCATCTGCAGAATCGTGATGACGACGAGAATAAGAAACAGCACCACCGACATCGCCGTGGCGTAGCCCATGCGGAAAAACTCGAACGCGTTTTGATAGATGTAGTAGACGATGACGCGGGTCGCGTCCACCGGGCCGCCTTGCGTGGTCACGGCGACCGTGTCGAAAATCTGCACCGAACCCACGACGGAGGTGACCAACACGAACACCATGACCGGGCGCAGCAACGGCAGCGTGATGTTGCGGAACATGCGCCACTCGCCCGCGCCGTCGATGGTGGCGGCTTCGTACAGAGACTTGGGAATGCCCTGGATGCCCGCGTAAAAAAGCAGCGCGTTGAAACCCATGTGCCGCCAGATGTTGATGCCCGCAATCGTCGGCAGCGCCTGCGCAAAAGACCCGAAAAAAGGCTGCCGGTCGATGCCCAAGTAGCCCAGCAATACGTTGCCGTAACCCAACAACGGGTCGAGCAGCCACAGCCAAATAAGCGCGACGATGACGTTCGAGAGCAAGTAGGGCAACACAAAAATGCCGCGCACGAGGATGGACTTCGCCACGCGGTCCATCACCACGGCGATGAACAAACCGAGCACGGTTTGAAAGGGGATGTTGTAAAGCACGTAGAGCCCGGTGACCTTTAGGGCATTCCAGAACTTGGGGTCGGTGAACAGCTCTTGGTAGTTCTCGAGCCCCACGCTTTTGGGCGCGCGGAGCAAGTTCCACTCGGTAAAAGAAATCTGCACCGCCCGAACTGAGGGGATGGCGAAAAACAGCAAAAACCCGATCAAGCTCGGCAAGATGAACAGGTATGCGGTGACGGCTTCTTGCGTGAACAGCTTTCTGGGCCCACCCTGTCGTTTGGCACCTTGCGCTCTTCCAATCGCTCGTGTATCCGTCGCCATAGCACTCCCTCGCTCGAGCCCCACCAGAGACTTAGTTAACGCGTTTTACTAACTCGTGTAAAGCACAATAACAATGCCGCTCACATTTTGTCAAGCCTGCCCTTGAACCCTCTTTTCCTGAACTTGTGTGAGACTGAACGCGGCTGAAGAGAATCCTTTACTTCGGTTTGAGTTTTTCCAAAAAAGCCGCGCCGCTCGCGGCGGTGTTGGCGATGTCCGCAGGTCTGAGCCCGGCTTTACGCGCCATCAACACGCCGTAGTACACGTCGTCGTAGCCGTTCGTGTGGTGCGCGTCGGGATTTATCGAAAAGGTGCAGCCCCGTTCTTTAGCCCGGATAACCCAGCGCCAGTCCATGTCGAGGCGGTGGGGACTGGCGTTGATTTCGACGACGGTGCCGGTTTCGGCGCACGCTTCGATGACGGCCGCCTGGTCGAGCGCGTAACCGGGGCGGCGCAGCACCAGCCGCCCGGTCGGGTGCGCGAGGATGGTGGCGTGTGGGTTCTGCACGGCTTTGATGATGCGCTCGGTCTGGTCGCGTTCCGACAACGTGAAGTTCTGGTGGACGCTCACCACCGCGTAGTCGAGGGTCGCCAACACCTCGTCGGGATAGTCGAGGCTGCCGTCGCTCAGGATGTCGACTTCTAGCCCGTGCAACAGTTCGAAATCGCTGCCCTCGGCGCGAAGTTCTGCGCGGATTTCATTGACTTCCCGCGCCTGCGCGTACACCCGCTCGATGCTTAGGCCGTTGGCGTAGTAAGACGCGCGTGAGTGGTCGGCCATCGCCAGATAAGCGTACCCGCGTTCCCGCGCCGCCGCGACCATCTCGCGAATTGAAAACGCCGCGTCCGACCAGGTCGAGTGGTTGTGGACCAGCCCGCGCACGTCGCTCAAGGTGATGAGGTCGGGAACGGGCTCGGGGTTTGCCGTTTCACGGCGTTCGGGGACGATAAAGGGCAGCTCGAGCCGCTGCAACACGTCTTTTTCCTCGGGGGTCGCAACGAGGTCGTCGCCTTGAAAAAGACCTCTGTCCGACAAGCTATAGCCTCGTTCGGCGGCACGCTCGCGAATCATCTTCCGGTACTCGTCACCCCCCGTTTGAACGAGCAAAGCTGCGCCGAGTTGGGCTTCATCTATAACGGTGATGTGCAACTCACGCCCCTCGACGGTTGCGCTTATTTGAGTTTCGGACTGCTCATGAATCTCGGCGACAGCTTTCAAAGCCTCCGCTACCTCTTGAAGCGTCGCCCCCAACACGATGAGGTCTAGGTCGCCGACGGTCTCGAGCCCGCGCCGCAAACTGCCTGCGGGTTCGACGCGCGCCTCGGGTAAAGCCGTTTCTAAGACCTCGGTGACCACGCCCCCGAGGAGTTCCGCCACGTCTATCCGCATTCTTTTTTGGGCTTCTACGGCGAACTCTGCGCCCGCCAAGATACTCGCCGCGCTCTTCGCGCCGAACCCTTTGAGCGCGGCGACGCGGCCGTCTTGCACGGCGGCGACCAAGTCTTCCAAACTTTCAATGCCTTCGCGCCACAGCGCTCCGACCTTTTTCGCGCCCAAACCCGACACCCGGAACAAACTGCGCACGCCTTCGGGTACTTGCGCGCGCAACTCGTCCAGAATCGGCAGGGCGTCCTGGCTCTCGAGGGCGTAAAGCTCCTGCGCCAAGCCCTGACCGATGCCGCGAATTTTTGTCAAGCGGCGCGTTTCGAACAGCTCGGCAAAGTCGCCCTCGAACCCCTCGAGCTGCCGCGCCGCGGTCTGGTAGGCCTTGGCGCGAAACGGGTCTTCGCCCAACACGTCGAGGAGTCGGGCGGCTTCTTTGAGTTGCGAGGTGACGGCCTTTTTACTCGTTTCCATAGCTGCTATTGTACGGCTGTTGTAAGCCCGTGTTGAGGGAGGCCAGCTTGAAACGACGTTTGGACGTTCGACCCTTGGACACCGCCGACCCGCTCGTCGGGCGCTGGCTCGCGTACCACGCCCAGAGCCGCGAGCGCACCCTGGGCGCGGTCGCAGGTTTGGACGCCGCGGATTTGGACAAAACCGGTGCCGGGGGGTCGAACAGCGTCGGCACGCTGCTCTACCACATCGCCGCGATAGAGATGGACTGGCTCTACGCCGAGATTTTGGAGCAAGACGTCCCGGCGGAGGTGCTCGAGCACTTTCCCTTTGATGTACGTGACGCCGACGACCGGCTCACGCCCGTAAAGGGCTGGACCCTGGAGCGTCATTTGGGCCTGCTCGAGCGCACCCGCCTCATTTTCGTCAACACGTTGCGGCCCTTCAGCGCGGACGAGTTCACGCGCGCCCGCACCCTGCCCGACTACGACGTGACGCCCGAGTGGGTATGTCTGCACTTGCTCCAACACGAGTCCGCGCACCGCGGGCAAATGGTGAGTCTGCTAGCGAACCTCACGGCGGCTTAATGCTCGGCAAGGGCGCGCCGAAGTCGTGGTAAGTTGGGTGGCACGGTGCGCAAGCACTTCAAAATCGGGAGGTTGACATGTTTAAGAAACTGCTTTACACCCTCGTGGCCGTCTTTGTAGCCGCGCCCCTCACCGTGTCGTTCGCCCAGGACGCGCCCGACAAGCTCGTCCTCGGCATGGTGCCGAGCCGCGAGGCCGACGCGATTGTCGACTCGCTCGAGCCCCTGGCTGAACTGCTCTCGGCGCGCTTGCAGGTACCGGTAGACACGTTTGTGTCGACCAACTACGTCGGTCTGGTCGAGGCGATGGGCAACGAGCGCATCGACATCGGCTTTTTCGGTCCCTCGGCGCTCGTCCAGGCGGTCGACCGCTACGGCGCGGAAGTGATTCTCGCCTCGGTGCGGCGCGGCTCCACGACGTACAAGTCGCAGTTCAACGTGCTCTGCGACAGCGGCATTGAAAGTTTTGAGGACCTGTCCGGCAAGAGCATCGCTTTTGTCGACCCCGGCTCGGCCTCGGGCTACCAGTTTCCCTATACGTTCCTGAAAAGCGAGTACGACATCGACGCCGACACCGACATGGAAACGACCTTCGCGGGCAGCCACGACGCCGCGGTGCTGGCCGTCTACAACGGCGACGTCGAGGTGGCGACGAGTTTCAACGACGCTAGAACGGCCATCGAAGCCGACTTTCCCGACGTGATGGACAAGGTGTGCGTGCTCGGCTACACCGGCGACATCCCCAACGACGGCGTGGTGGTGCGCCCCGGCCTAAATCCCGAACTCGCCACGCAAATCCAGCAGGCGCTTATCGACATCGCCGCGACCGAAGAGGGCAAAGCCTTAACCGAAACCCTGTTCAACGTGACCGAGTTCGCGCCCATCGACGCCGCGGCCTATGACCCGGTGCGCCAGGTCTTAGAAAACTTTCAGTAAACCGGCACCCGCGTTGGCACCCGCGTTACGGCCCCAGGATTTCCTGGGGCTTTTTTGTGCGCCGCCACGGTCGACTCTGTTAAACTTGTGCGTCCATGACCGAATCTCACCGTGACCAACTACGATGATTGAATTCCGAGACGTCGAAGTCACTTACCCCAACGGCCTCAAAGCCCTCAAGGGCGTAACCCTGGAGGTGCCCAAGGGGCAGTTCGTCGTGGTGGTGGGTTTGTCCGGGGCGGGCAAGTCTACACTTATTCGCACCATCAACAACTTAGTCGTGCCGTCCAAGGGCGAGGTCGTCGTGGGTGGGCGCTCGGTCACACGGGCCAAGGGCCGCGAACTGCGCGGGCTCCGCAGCGACATCGGCATGATTTTCCAGACCTTCAACTTAGTCAAGCGCTCGTCGGTGCTCCGCAACGTGCTCTCGGGGCGCTTGGGCGACGCCAACCCGGCATTGAGCCTGCTCGGGATTTTTCCTAAAAAAGACGTCGCTCTAGCGCACGACTGTCTGCGGCGGGTGGGCATTTCTGAAAAGGCTTACGCTCGAGCCGACGCCCTGTCCGGCGGGCAGCAGCAGCGCGTCGGCATCGCTCGAGCGCTCGCCCAGGAGCCCGCGGTGATGCTCGCCGACGAGCCCGTCGCCAGCCTCGACCCGCCCACCTCGCACGCGGTCATGCGCGACTTAAAGCGCATCGCCCGCGAGGACGGTATCACCACGCTGGTGAACCTGCACTTTATCGACATGGCGAGGGACTACGCCGACCGCATCGTCGGAATGCGCGACGGCGTCGTCGTGTTCGACGGCACGCCTCTTGAAGCCACCGACCAGGCGTTCGAGGACATCTACGGCCGCCCCATCGACGCGGAAAAGGACCTGCGCGGTGTCGCCTGAGGTGTCTAAAGCTCCCCCGACACCGCCGCAGGCGCAGCGCCTGCTGGTGTGGTCGACCTTCGGCGTTTTTTTGGCGCTGTTCTTCGTCTCCGCGTGGCAGACCGACTTTTCGGTGGGGGTGTTGGCCCAGGGCGGGGGCGACTTTTTCGCATTTTTCCGCAAGCTCACGCCCGACCCGAGCTATCTACCCGAGGTGTGGGGGCCGCTGCTCGAGACCCTGCAAATCGCCTACCTGAGCACGCTGTTCGGCACCGTGTTGGCCTTGCCGCTGCTCTTTTTGGCCTCGAATAACACGACTTCGGACCCCGTAACCCTGTGGGTGGCGCGGAGCATCCTGACGGTTTTGCGCTCCATCCCCGACCTGCTCTACGCGGCTATCCTGGCCCCCATCCTCGCCATCGGGCCGCTGCCGGGCGTGGTGGCCTTGACCATTTTCAGCACGGCGGTCCTCGCCAAGCTCGGCTCGGAAACGGTCGAGGCGGTCGACCCCGGCCCCTTGGAAGCGCTGCGCGCGACCGGCGCGGGTCGCAACCGCACCATCGTCTACGGGGTGGTGCCGCAGGTCATGGCGACGATGACGAGTTACGTGCTGTACGTGTTCGAAATCAACGTGCGCGCCTCGGTAGTTATCGGACTCGTCGGGGCGGGCGGCATCGGCGAGCAGTTGCTGGCGCGGCTCAACTTTTTCGCCTTCGGCGACGTGGCGACCATCATCATCGTCATTTTCGCGGTCGTGCTCTTTATCGACGCGGTGTCGGTGTACGCGCGTTCGCGGCTCATCTAGCATGGCGCAACTTTTATGACGCAGAAAAGTGTGAGCGTTCCCCGCCCGCCCGCGCACGTCCGGCGCAACTTAGCGCTGCGCTACCTGCTGTTCGCCGCGCTGCTGGGCTTTGGGGTGTTCACGCTTGTCACGCTCGATTTACCGTCCTTTTCGCGCGTGCTGCGGGGCTTGCGCAACAACTTAGTGCCGCTTCTGCGCGGCTTCATCCAGCCGAGTTGGGAGACCGCGCCGCTGGCGTTTTCGGCGATGCTCGAGACTTTCTTCATGGCGGTCATCGGCACGACCATCGGCGGGCTGCTCGCCTTTCCGCTGAGCTTTTTGGCGGCGGGCAACCTCTTGGGCGGCACCCGCTTCGCCGCGCCGGGCAAAGTGCTACTCGTCGCGGTGCGCACCTTTCCCGAAATCCTCTTAGCCATCATCTTCGTCGCCGCGACCGGCCCCGGCCCGACGGCGGGAATTATGGCGATGGGCATTCACTCGATAGGCTTTCTGGGCAAAATTTTCGCCGATGTCATCGAGGGCATCGACCCCGGCCCCAACGAGGCGATTCGCGCGACCGGCGGCAGCGCGCTCCACGTGTTCTTGTACTCGGTGGTGCCGCAGGTGCTGCCCGAGTTCGCCTCCAACCTGCTGTACCGTTTCGAAATCAACCTCCGCGCGGCGACGGTTCTGGGTTTAGTGGGTGCGGGCGGTATCGGCTTGCCGCTCATCCAGCGCATCCAGTTTCGGCGCTGGGACGAGGTGTCGATGATTCTTCTCGTCATCGTGGCGGTCGTCATCGTCGTGGATACCGGGAGTTCGTTCGTGCGGCGGCGGTTGGTTTGAGACCCCCTGTATCCCCCTAAAAGGGGGAGCTGCTACTTGTTACACTGACCTATGATTCGCGCACCGAGTAACACGTTGTCGGCCTCGAGGTTCGAAAGTCACGCCTCGAGCCTGCTCCAGAACTTCAGACGGCTTTTTATAGTCGTTGCGCTGGCCTCGACACTCTCTTTCGGTCTGGGTCAGTCGCTGTGGCTCGAGGGCGGTCTCGCCTACCGCGAAACGCCGCCGGAAGGGTACGATTCCGGCTTCAAGGTCGGGCTGCGCGGCGTGTTGGACCTCAACGACACGGTCGGGCTGTACCTTGCGCCTTATTACTTAGACGGGTTCGGCGTCGACGGCGGGGTCTGGTTCAGCTTTCTGGTCGGGCTGGACGACATTGTCGGCTTTACAAGCTATTTGGGCGCGGGCCTCACCTTGGTTCACGGCAACTTCGGGTTCGCGTTGAGCGGTGCGGTCGGCTTTGAACTGTCCCGCGACTTAGAACTCGTGCTGGTCTACACGCACCGGCCGATTCTGTTGCCCCGCTTGTCGCAAACTTTCGACGTGTCGCTGGGGCTGAAAATCGACTTTTAGGAAACGTGGTTCGTCGTTCGTTGTTCGTGGGCTACTCTTAGCGAAAAATGAACGACGAAAAATGAAGAGCCCTTCAGCCCACGTTGGCACCGACCCTTCGGTTTCGAAAACGCACCTACAGAGCGTCCGCGATGATGCGCAGACCGTCCAGCGTCAGCAGCGGCGCGTACACGTCGATTTTTCGGGCGTGGCCCTCGATGACCTCGGCAAAACCGCCCGTGGCGATGACGAGAGGGGTACCCAACGAAGGCTCTATTTCCCGCGACAGCCGCGCCACCATGCCGTCGACCATCTCGGCGTAGCCGAACACGAGGCCGGACTGCAGCGCGCTCACGGTGTTTTTGCCGATGGCTTGCTGCGGCGCGGTGAGGTCTATCCGCGGCAGCTTGGCGGCGCGGGCGAACAGCGCCTCGGCGGCGACGAGCGGCCCCGGTGCCAGCGCCACCCCCAGCAGGCGGTTAGGTTTGACGACCACGTCGAAGTTCGTCGCGGTGCCGAAGTCCACGACGACGAACGCCTCAGCGTCATAGCGCAGCGCGGCGACCGCGTTCACCATGCGGTCGGCCCCGACCTCTCGAGGGTTGTCGGTTTCGACCGAGAGAAGCGGCGCTAAGCTCGAGCTGTTCACGCCCGTACTCTCGACCTGCCAGTAGGTTCTCAGCGCCAGCGACAACTCGCGCTCGACGTGCGGCACCACGCTCGAGATGACCGCCCGACTGGGCGGCGCAACGTCGTCTAACTCGAGCAGGTTCTTGACCAGCACCGCGTATTGGTCGGCCATGCGGTTGCGGTCGGTCGACACGCGCCAGTGTGCACGCAGGGTTGCGCCCTCGAACAGGCCCAGCACGGTGCTGGTGTTGCCCACGTCTACGGCTAGAAGCATGGGTGTAGGATATAGGGTTTAAGTGCCGGGGTCTAGGCATTGGGGAGGGGTTCCGGTTTACTTGCTGAGACAGTTGTTGTGCTGCGAGCGAGAAGTAAGGAGTAAGAAGGTTACACAACTTTGTAGCTGCAACGTCGGTTACGAGGTGGGGTGTTTTGAACAGTCGACGTTTACAGAGTTCAACCTACTTCCGCAAGCACCAACCTCGTCCAGGCGCGGATTTCCTCGGTCAGGTCCAGCGCCGCCAACTCGTCAGGCCCGTACCAGCCGAGGCTGGGGTCGGTCTCGAGCAAGTACCCGTCGTACCCGTCCACAGGCCGGGCGAAGTAGATGAGGTCGACGTGCTCGTGGCCCTGAAAAATCGTTTCCAACTGCACGCCTCTAGGTGGCACGAGTTGGCGCGGTTCGGCAATCGTCAGGGCGGGGTTCCCCAGCAGCACGACCGGCACGCCGGACTCTTCGAACACCTCGCGCACCGCCGCCTCGTCGGGAAGTTCGTGCGGCTCGATGTGGCCGCCGGGCGGAAACCAGCGGCCGAGTTTTTTGTGCTTGTGGAGGAGCACGCAGCCGCGCCAGACGACGAAAGCGGTGGCGGTGAAGTCTCGAGTCAGCCGCGGAACCTGTAAACCGTCCGACTCAGTCACGTTCGACCCACGCGCGCCGCCAGGCGGCTGGCTCGAAGGGGTCGGGCCAGTACTCGACTTGTTTGACAATCAAGCCGTTTTCGACCGTCGAAAAGGTGAGGGCTCGAGCCGCCACGACGCCGTCGGTCACGCTCACGTCGGTGACGACCTCATTGCCGTCGCCGAGAATCTTGTTGAGTGTAAAGCGCCACGGGCCGTTCGCCGGATAGTTTCGGTTCACCGCGACGAAGTTGGCGCGTCCTGAAATTTTTTCCGACGATTGAGGCCAATAAAGTTCGTAGTTCGGGGCCAACAGCTCGCTCGCCGCGAGAAAGTCGTTGGTTTGCATGGTTTCCCAAAACTTCGTGACGACCCCTTTGGCTTCACTGCTCACCGCTCAAGCCATCATCAGCGGAATTTTTTCAGTGGCGTGGCCCTTGACCGTGCCGTAAAGCGTGTGCGGCGTGGTGGTGTCGATGGTGACCGTGTGCAGCCCCATCCGCGTCACCTGCTCTTTGGGCACCAGTACCGTGTGATTTTGGTCGCTGTGCCCCACCACGTAGTCGCTGCTGTCGGCCACGTCTTTAATAAGCACGCGCAACTCGCGCCCCTCGAAACGCTTGTTACTCGTGAACGCCCAGTGCTTTTGCCGCTCGATGAGCCGGCCCAGGCGCTCGGTCTTGAGGTCTCTGGGCAGGTCGTCGAAGTGCTCGTAAGACGGCGTGCCGGGCCGGGCGCTGTAGATGAACATGTAAGCCTGGTCGTACTGAACCTCATCAAACAAAGACAGCGTCGCCTCGAAATCCTCTTCGGTCTCGCCGGGAAAGCCGACGATGATGTCGGTCGAAATCACCACGTCTTGAACCTTGGCGCGAATTTCACGGACGATGTCTAAGTAGCGCTCGCGGCGGTACTCCCTCGCCATGCGCCGCAGCACCCGGTCGCTGCCCGACTGCACCGGCAAGTGGATGTAGTTGCAGATGTTCTCGGTCTCGGCAATGGCGTCGATGATGTCGGAGGTGAAGTTCATCGGATGGCTCGTTGTGAACTTTACGCGCGGAATGCCGGTCGCGGCGACCGTGCGGAGCAGTTCGGCGAACGAGGGCAGGGTGGGGTCGCCGAGGCCGTAGCTGTTGACGTTTTGGCCGAGGAGGTAGATTTCTTGCACGCCCCCTAAGCGCATCGCTTCGGCCTCTTGCAGGATGGCTTGCACGGGTCTCGAGACCTCCGGCCCCCGCGTGGTCGGCACGATGCAGTAGGTGCAGTGGTGGTTGCAGCCGCGCATGATCGTCAAAAAGCCGGTCAGCGCGTTCGGCGCGGGTGTGATATAACCCGTCAGGTCGTCCTTGAAGCGCACGCTCTCGAACGACGCTTGGCCGCCGCTAAGCGCTTCCAACGCAGGTAAAATATCGGTAATTGCGCCCGGACCGAGCAGGATGTCCACGCCGAGCTTGTCCGCAATCTCTTTGCCCTCGTCGAGTTGCGCCAAACAACCCATCATCGCCACCGTGAGGTCGCGGCCGGCGCGCTTTTGTTTGCGGAACTCGCCCAAAAGCGTCTTGACCTTCTCGACCGGTTTGCCGCGCACCGCGCAGGTGTTCAAAATCACGAGGTTGGCGTCCTCTGCAGAGTCCACCAGGCTGTGGCCGCCCGCGACGAGTTCGGAGTGAATCGTCAGGGTGTCGTACTCGTTCATCTGGCAACCCATCGTAATCACGTGGGCGCGCATAGGTTCTCGGTTCAAGGTCAGCTCCGTCGGTTCCGGCTCGGGGTTCGAACTAACCCGTTCGCCGAGCAGTTCAGCATACTAGGCCGGGCCGTTTCTCCTCAAGGCGAGGGGTTACAAGTGACCCGGTGTCTCGCCTACCCGACCCTGTGGACTTTTGACAGTTTGGAGAAAAGTACCGAGTCTCAAGGACCGAGTTGGACGTGTTCTTGGCTCGGTCCTTTTCACTTCAAGCTCGGTTACCGATTCTGTAAGAGTCTCGTTATAAGCCGCTTGCTAGGCTAAACCTATGACTTCCGAACTACCCGTTTACCTGACGCTCAAGCTCAAAACGACGCTCGAGCGCGTGACGGAGGCCGCGCGGGCCAAAGGACTCGAGGCTTTGTTCGCCTACGAACTTTTCGACCTGGAACACCAGGTGGCGGAAGCCTCGGCCCGCCAGGACCCCGACCTCGCCAAAAAAGCGCTCACCCAGGAAGCCCGTCTGCTCAACCGTATTGAAAGTTTGCCGGGCAAGCCGCCGACCGGCTCACGCCGGACGCCGCCGAACGCTTTGCGGCGCGGCTGAGCGCTTCAGCTCGAGCCCGACGTTGCCGACCCCGTCGTTTCTAACCCAGCCGGTTTAGACTGGTTCATGACTAAAGGTAGGACGCTCGAGCCGAACTTTAGAAGTTTGGTCATCCGCCTCGTCAAAGCGGTGCCCGCCGGCAAAGTCGCCACCTACGGCCAAATCGCGGCGCTCGCGGGCTCGCCGCAGGCGGCGCGGCAGGTGGGCGGGGTGCTGAACGGTTTGAAAGAGTCTGAAGACGTGCCCTGGCAGCGCGTCATCAACGCGGCGGGCGGGCTGTCGACCTACAAAATCGGCTACGGCGAGTTGCAACGGGCGCTGCTCAGCGCCGAGGGCGTGCAGGTGTCCGCCGACAACACGGTCGACTTGAGCGTTTACCAGTGGCGCCTCGGCGACGAGGCCGAGCAGGGAAGACTGTTTTAACTTTCTTTTCAAGACCGGGGCGAGGCGCTGTCGACGCCGCCCCGGTATGATGCCCTATGGCTGACTTTGCATCGGAACTCGCGCTTGCCCAAGCCCTCATCCAAACCGACAGTCCTTCGGAACACGAGCGCGAGGTCATGGCGCTCATGGTCGCGGCGCTCGAGAGTTTGGGCTTCGACGAGGCCTACCTCGACCGGGCGGGCAACGCCGTCGGGGTGTTCCGGCGCGGCGAATCCCCGACGGTGATGTTCAACGGCCACTTGGACACGGTGCCTTACGGGGACGCGTCGCTGTGGGAGCACGGGCCGCTCTCGGGAGACGTTGCGGACGGTTACCTGTGGGGCCGCGGCTCGGTCGACATGAAGTCGGCCCTGGCCTGTATGGCTTTTGCCGCCAAAGACGCTGTGGCAGCCGGTTTCCAGGGCACTTTGAGCGTGACGGCGGTCGTTCAGGAGGAAATCGGCGGCCTCGGCGCGCGGCACCTGCAAGAAAACATGAAAGCAGACGTGGTGATTTTGGGCGAGCCGAGCAACCTCAACCTGATGCTCGGGCACCGCGGGCGTTTGGAAGTCGAGGTGCGGTTGCCGGGCAAAATCGCCCACGCCGCCAAAAACGAACTCGGCGACAACGCGCTCTACCACGCGGCGGAACTCCTCGACAAGCTCAGGATTTTGGAGCTGCCCGCGGGCGGCCCCTTGGGCGGGTCGACCCTCACGCCGACGCACCTCGTCTCGCAGCCGCAAAACGGCAAAAACGTGGTGCCGGGCCGGGCCGACTTGACGATTGACTACCGCAACATCCCCGGCGACGAGCCCGCGGCGATTTTGGAGCGCCTGAAAACGCTTCTGCCCGCGGCGACGTTCGTCGTCCACGACGTTGAAGCGAAAAGCGAGGACGGCGCGGTCACGGTGCGCTATCCGCAGTACATCGAACCCTACCTGGCACCGGGTGAAAATCGGCTGGTGAACGTGGCGCGCGCGGCGCTGAAAAAAAGCCTCGAGCCCTTCGACGTTCCTTTCGAGGAGCGCGTCTGGTGGTTTGCGACCGACGCGCCGCACCTGAGCGAAATGGGTTGCCCGGTTATCGGCTTCGGACCCGGCGACGAGGACCTTGCCCACACCACCCGTGAGCGTGTGCCGCTGCGGCACTTGGAAGTGGCGCGGGCGGTGTACCGGGACCTCGCGCTGGCTTACGCGGGTTCGTAACCGTTGAGCTGCGTTTCGGGTAGAATGACGCTATGAACAACCCGAAAAGGCTAGTATGAAAGGCGAAGTCATGCTCGTCAACGGTGACCGCTGGACGGTCGTCGACGTCGCCCCGGCCGCGCCGCTGGCCGAAATGGTCGCGGTCATCCTGGAAGAAGAGGGTTTTCTGGTGATGACCAAAGGCCCCGACATGGTCTCCGACGTGTTTACCCACATGGGCACCCACAGCCTCGGCACCACCTACGTCCTCGTGCCCGAGCAGGACGGCGAGCGAGCGCTCCAAATCGTCGCCGAGACGGTCACGGACTACGAGGGTGACGACTTAGACGAAATGCTCACTGTGCAAGCCCTGGAAGCAACCGGTGAAACCGGCTACGAAGACGAGGACGACTTTTAGACTGATTCGTACTCTTCGCAACTCCGCTTTTGGAGCAGAGGAGTAGAGGCTCGGACTTTACTGTTGCCTTTACAGTGGTGTTTGGCAACAGGTACTCGTCTCAATAAAATAAGTCGTACGAGTTGTGTGCCAACCCGGCGTAAGTCCGGCAGTACGATTCGGCTTTGGAATTGTTCAAAGATTTCGGTCGAAAGTTCGCGCTCGAGCCGAGACGCTCGAGCCTGCAGTACCTTTTTACACCGTCTACAACAGCAGAACGCCCGCCGAAGCGGGCGCACCGTCTTCGTTTCAAACTGGTTCAGCTGTTGACGCTGTCTTTAAGGCTTTTGCCCGCTTTGAACGCTGGGGCCTTGCTGGCGGGAATGGTGATTTTTTCGCTCGTGCCCGGTTTGACGCCGGTCCGCTCCTGGCGCTGCCGCACCTCAAACGCGCCAAAGCCGGTGATTTGCACCTTGTCACCCCGTTTGAGGTGTTCGGTGATGTGGTCGAACACGGCGTCCACCGCTTGCTTGGTGTCCTGCTTGCTCATGCCCGTGCTCTCTGAAACCTTGTCGACCAAGTGTCCTTTGTTGACTGTTTCTGCCATTTTTTCCTCCTCCGCTGCACCATATCACATAAACGCCGTTAGCGACGCAAAAAGGGAGTAAAAGACCCCTAGTGAGGTGCGGGCTACGGGCGAACTCAGGACGACCGGACAAAGACGGAACAAAACACAGGACGGGCCGACGCGCTTGCCGGCACGACTGCACTTGCCGGCTCACAGCCCAGTATGGCGCAGGGTTTATACTCTCTTATGCAACGTTTACTAGATACCATGCGCACCCTGCGGGGTCCGGACGGTTGCCCCTGGGACCGCGAACAAACCCACGCCTCGCTGCGCCCCTACTTGTTGGAGGAGGCCGCGGAAGCCGTCGACGCGCTCGCGTCCGGTGACACGGCCGCCGTGACCGAAGAACTCGGCGACGTGCTTTTACAGGTCGCTTTTCACGCGGTGATTGCCGAAGAAGCCGGAACCTACGCCTACGAGGACATAGAAACGGCCATCGTCGCCAAACTGGTGCGGCGGCACCCCCACGTGTTCGGGGACGTGCAGGTCAAAGACGCCGCCGAGGTCGTGGCGAACTGGCAGACCATCAAGGCTGCGGAAAAAACCCAGCCCCGCCCGGCTGAGAGCGTGCCGCACAGTTTACCCGCCCTGATGCGCGCTTTCGAGTTGGGGCGCAAGCTCGCTTTAGCCACGCCCTCCCAAACCGACCTCGCGACCCTAGTGGCGGCCGCCCCGACCTCGGCGGAGGATGTGGGCCGACTGCTGCTCGCGGTGGCGAATTACGCGCGCGGGCTGGGGGTCAACCCGGAGTTGGCCCTGCGCGACGCCCTAACCGAGACGTTGGCAGCCGCCCGGACGGAAGCCGCCCAGACAGAAACCGCTCAGCCAGCAACCCCCCAGCCAGCAACCCCCCAGGCAGACGCGCCCACAGACAACCGAACGGACAGCAGAAAAGACGACCGAGCGGAACCCGCACTCAAAAGTGCAGGCACGCTCTAAGGTGCTCGAGCCCGCAGGTTTACGCGCCGTTCTCGCGTCCCGCCCGCAAGAAACCCTGCACATCGAAGGGTTTCGCCGCGCCGCCGTGCTCGTCCCCTTGTTGCAGGGCGACGCAGGTTTGGAGGTGCTGTTCACGGTGCGCGCCAGCGGTTTGAGCAACCACGCCTCGCAGATTTCGTTTCCGGGCGGCCGGGTCGACGCCGGTGAAAGCTTGGACGCCGCGGCGCGGCGCGAAACTTTTGAGGAGACGGGTCTCGTCGTGCCCCCCGAGGCCCTGCTCGGGCATTTGGACGAGCACCCCTCGCCCGCGCGGTACATCGTCACGCCTGTTGTGGCGGCGCTGCCCTGGCCGCAACCCCTCACCCTCAACCCGGCCGAGGTGTCGGGCACCTTTGCCGCGCCGCTGGACGCACTGCTGGACTTAGAGCCCTACACCGAAGAACGCCAGATGATGCACTACCGCCGCCGCCTCCACTTTTATCCGTACGGCGACCGGCTTATTTGGGGTTTGACCGGCAACGTTTTAAAAAGCCTGCTCGACCTGTTTCGGGGCGCGGGCGTCGGGGCGGTGTGAGGTGCCGGCCGAGCATGGGAGAAAGCAGTTCGGAAAACAGACCGGGCCGGGGGAGAGTCGGGAACGGAGTCTTTTGAGCGCGGGGGGGACTTCGTGAAGCGGCGAGAACTTCGCGTCAAGGGTGACGACACCTCTTACGCGTTTTCGGTCGGGGAAATCGTCGAGTCGTTGCAGGGCGTCGGGGTGCCGACCGACGAGGCGATTCGCATCGCGCGGACGACCGAAAAGTATTACCGGGGCGAGGGCACCAAAACCGTCAGGTTGGAAAAACTCGTCGACCGCGTCGCCAAAACGTTGGAAGACGTGGTCTCGGGCGAGGCCGCCGCGCGCTTCCGCGTCCAGACGCCGCCGTTCGTGCCCCTGGAAGTGCAAGCCGACGACAACGCCACACCCTTTTCAAAACGGGTGCTGGCAAATTCTCTGGAGTCGGTCGGCCTCCGCTTCAAAGAAGCGCGGGCGGTCGCGGGCGAGGTCGAGCAGGGGTTGCGCAGCAAAGGCTACCGCTTTGTCAACGAACTGGAACTGCGTCACCTCGTGGCGCTGGCGCTGGAGGGCCGTTTCGGCCGCGACGCGCGCATCCGCTACGAGTCGCAGACCGGCGCGGCGTTCGAAGTCCAGGTCGTCGAGGACGGCGGCCTACGGTTTCCGTTTTCACGGGGCATTTTGGCGCAGTCGATGATGGCGATTGGGCTCGGCCCCGAGCTGTCTTACACCTTTGCCAAACACCTGGAAAACGTCTTGTTGCACAAGGGGTTGAGCACCGTCGACCGCGACAAGTTGCACGGCGAGGTCAAGGCGTTTTTGCTTGAAGAAGCCGGGGAAGAGTTTGCGCGCCGCTTCGACCTTATGCGGAACGTGCGCCGCCCGGACAAACCGATTCTGGTTCTCATCGGCGGCGCGCCGGGGGTGGGTAAGTCGTCCCTGGCGGCCGAACTCGCCTACCGGCTCGGGATTCGCCGGGTGGTGTCGTCCGACGCCGTCCGCGAGGCGTTGCGCTCACTCATCAGTCCGCAACTCAGCCCGAGCTTGCACCGCTCGAGCTTTACAGCCTGGCGCAGCGACCTGTTGCCGAGCGAGCAAAAAAACGCCAAACCCAAACGCAAACGCGTGACCCGCGGTTTTCAAGGCCAAGCCCAACAGCTCAGCACCGCGCTTACCGCGATTGTCGAGCGCAGCGTGGTGGAGGCGGCGTCCGTCATCGTCGAAGGTATCCACCTGGTGCCGGGTTTGTTGCCGCTGGACGGGCTCAACGACGCGACCGTGCTCGAGCTGGTTTTGACCGTCACCGACGAAGAAAAACACCGTAGCCACTTCGCCGCTCGGCAGCTGGAGACCAAAAACAAACGCTCGCAGGTGAGCTATCTGGAGCACTTCGAAGAAATCCGCATGATTCACGACTACCTGAGCAAGCGCGCCAAGAGCGAGCACGTCCCGGTCATCGAGGCCAGCAACTTCGACGAGGCCGTCGACAGGGTGATGGAACTCGTCTTGGACGCCTCGCTCAGCGGGCGCGACGACCCCAAACGCCTCGCCAAACCCGTCGCCGAGGCCGGCGGCCCCAAAGCCTGAGGCTCGAGCTGTCGGCGTCGCCCCGCCAACAGGTGACGGCCGCTTTTTCAAAGTTACGACAAAGCCCTCCACAACTGCCGAATCCTCACGTCCAACCGGCAAACGAGAAAAATGCCATTCCGGAGCCGCTGCGCCTTTCGTAGACTGCTTTGCGAGCAACGACTGAGGAGTAGGTGTGGCGACAGAAGTGGCGGCTATCGAAACTGAGGGCTTGACCAAACGTTACGGGTCCCGGCCAGTCGTCAGGGACGTTACGTTTCGGGTCATGCCCGGCGAGGTCTACGCGCTGGTCGGGCCGAACGGGGCGGGCAAGACGACCGTTATCCGGCTCGTGTCGGGCTTGGCGTTTCCCAGTTCGGGCAGCGTGCGCTTGCTCGGGGTCGACCCGTTCGAAAAGCCTGCGGTGCGCCGTCAGCTCGGCGCGGTGGTTGAAGCGCCCGCCGCTTTTTACCCGTACTTGAGCGGCCGCGGCAATTTAAAGTTGCACGCGCGGCTGGCCGGTGGGGTGAGCGACAGCCGCATCGGCGAGGTGCTGGACCTGTTGGAGTTGAGTTACGCCGCCGAGCGCAAAGTCGGTGTTTACAGCCTTGGGATGCGGCAGCGTTTGGGCGTCGCGGCGGCCCTGCTGACCCGGCCGGACGTGCTCATTTTGGACGAGCCCGCGAGTGGCATGGACCCCTTAAGTTTGCACCTCGTCCACTCGGTGTTGCGGAACGCTGCGCGCAACGGGACGGCGGTGTTGCTCTCGACCCATCACTTAGACGAGGTCGTGGCCTACTGCTCGCGGGTCGGCATCGTCGAGGAGGGCGCGCTCATCGACGAGGTGAACCTCTCAGAGCGCCGTGACCGCTACCGGCTGCGCGCCGGCGACGCGCGTGCCGCCAAGCTGGCGCTGGAGACGCAGCCCTGTATTTGCCACGTCACGACGCGCGGCGACGAGGTCGTGTTCGTGTTGGAGGACAAAAACGCCCTGGGCGAGGTGGGCGCGGTCCTGGCCGGGGCTGACGTCCCCTTGTTCGAACTGGGCCGCGACACCTTCGACCTGCGCGCTTACTACCGCGAACGCTTGCAAGAGCAGCGCACGCGGCCCGTCCCGGCCGACACCCTCTCGGACAGCTTGCCCGCGGCCGCCCAGACTGACCTTCCCCAGCCGGACGGTCGCCAGCCGGTTGTTCAAAAAGGGGTGCGTTCCGCCGAGGCTGTGGAGGCCCGGGAAACGTGAACCGTCTCCTGGGTCTTGAATTCAGCAAGCTGTTTCGACTCAGCAGCCTCCGGTTCAGCCTTGTTTTGTTGGCGGTGTTTCCGCTGCTGTGGGCTTACGCGCCGGGTATTTACAACGTGTACGGCTTTTTTATCGTGTCGGCGTTTCAGGTGCCCGCCCTGAGTTTGCTCTCGAGCATGGAGTTCTTGTTGCCGCTGCTGGTCGCGATTGCCAGCGCGGAACTGCTCGGCATCGAAATCGCTTACGGCACGTTGCCGACGGTGCTGTTGCGGCCCGTCACGCGCTCGCAGTGGCTGTTAGCCAAGCTGCTGGTCGCGGCGGTTTACCCGTTTGTCTTGCTGGCATTTTTTTTCGTGTTTTCGCTGCTGGCCGGGTCACCGCAGGGCTTTGGGGACTTTGTCGGCGGCACGGGCGTCGGGATAGGCGGCCTGCTCGGCGAGGGCACGATGCCCGCGGGAGCAGCCTGGGGCGAACTCGTGCGGGCTTACTTCGTCGCCGCCACGAGTTTGGTGCCCATCAGCCTGCTGTCCGTCTTGTTCACGGTCATCTTTATGAACGCCTCGGCAGGCGCCCTGGCGACGCTGGCCGTCCTCATCTTTATGCAACTGCTGGTCGTCTTCCCGGTTTTAGGCCCTTACCTGCTGACTTCACAGCTGAACGCTTACGTGTCGCCGGTCGCCGGAACGGGCTGGGTGGTGGCGCTTATCGCCCTGTACAGCGCAGTTTTCGCCGCCGTCGCCGTGGTGATTTTCGAGCGCAAAGATTTTTGACCTGCGCAAAAATTTTTGTCCTGGAGCCGGCCCCGAAGCGAGGTCGGAGCCGGGACGAGTTCGGCGGGTGCGGAACGGCAAACAGGTTGGAACCAGGGGGCAGCGGGCTCAAACTCTACTTTCACTCGCCTCGAAATTCTTTTTCCGTGCAGGCCCGAGGCGTTGACCCGGGCAGAACTGTTTGAAGTCTTTCGGGGTGCCGGAGAAGTTCTTAAGGCGTGCTACCAAAGTTTGTAGCACGCCTTTTTCGAATGCGCACACGTGTTCGTGCAAGCTGGGGTATAAACTTTATTGATTCTGGTGGCACCGGGCTCGAGGAAGGAAGTCAGCTTGCATTTCACCAAGGCGCGTACCGCCTCAACCCCCATCCCCAGCCGGCCCGTCCTGCAACGTCCGGCCCTACAAGGCTCGAGCTTGCGCCGCGCTGTCCTGTTTTTTTGTCTTTGCTGCGGTTTTTGGCTGACGGCCTGGGGAGGAGCCATGTCGTACACGGTTCAGGTGGTGGCGGTTTCAAGCCAAGACCGCGCGCTGGCTTTGGTGAGCGACCTCACCCGCCAGGGTTACCCCGCTTACCTGCTCACCGTACCTACCCCGCAAGGGCTCGTTTACCGAATTCGCGTAGGCGCGTTCGCCAACCGGGACGCCGCCGCGCGCTACGCGGCTGCGCTGCCCGCAACTGGCGACAGTCTCCCAACGCCCGCGCTGGCCGAGAACGTCCCGGCCGGACTGAGTCCGCTCGCACCTGCCCTGTTGGGGGTTTACCGTCTCGGGGCCGAAACCGTCCGGGTTTTGACCTGGCGAGACGGCGTGGCCTTGCGCGCGCAGGGCCACGCCGCGCAGCAAGCTTTTTACACCGTGCTGGACGGCGCAGCCGAGCCGCTGAGCTTTGCGGCTTGGCGGGCCGCTCCGCAAGACGACGGCACGGTTTTGCGCGTTTACAACTTTCCCCTGTGGCCCGACGACTGGCCCACCCTGACGGCGGCGGCCCGAGCGGACTACCGGCAGACGGTGCTCGGCAACCTGGCTCTTCAGTTCGGGACGAGCGTGGCGACTTTGGAAGCCTTTGTCTTTGACGCGCAACCTACCTCCACGGACGAGTCTCAAGCACCGTTTCTCGTCCTCGCCGAACGTTTCGACCCCGCGACCGGTGCTCGGGAACGCCTGAAGGTGTTGGGTCGTCCCGGTACCGTGAGCGCGGCCGGCCCGGCGTTGGACGGTCTGGGCGGTTTCGTGCCCGACATAGCCGACCCCGCCCCGCTCTACGAAATCGGTTCTGAAGACGGTGGGCCGGCGCAGCAGGACGGCGGCTGGCAGGGTGACGGCTGGCAGGCCGTCGCCGCCGACGGCTACACCGAACTCTCCACTGCGGGCTCAGGCAAACCCTGGCGCGCCGTCGTCGGTACGCCGCTGTGGGCGCAGCAGGACGTCCTCATCACCTTGGACGACCGCGACGTACTCTTTTACAGGTTGCTCGAGCGCTGACCCTTCGCAGGGGTGGGTTTCAAACCCACCCCTGCCCCCCGACGAACTCGCCATACGCTGGCCGCCGGCCCTGCGTCCCAGCGCTATTTTCCCGTGAAGTCGGCGGCGCGCTTTTCTAAAAAGGCCGTCGTGCCCTCGGTCATGTCTTCGGTCGTCGCGACGATGCCGAACAGGTCGGCTTCGATTTCCAGACCCTGGTTCAAGGTCACGTCGAGCCCCCGCACGACCGCTTCTTTGGCGAGTCCGAGCGCGACGGGCGCGTTTTTAAGGATTTGGGCGGCCAGTTCTTTGGCGGCGGAGAGCGCGTCCGGGGCGACGCGGTTGACGATGCCGAGCTGCAGCGCTTCGTCGGCTTTGACGTGCCGACCGGTATAAATGAGGTCGAGGGCGCGGCCCATGCCGACGAGCCGCGCCAAACGCTGCGTACCGCCGTAACCGGGGATGAGGCCCAAGCTGACCTCGGGCAAACCCAAGCGTGCATCCTCGCTCGCCACGCGCAGGTCGGCGGCGAGGGCCAGCTCGAGCCCGCCCCCCAGTGCAAAGCCGTTGACGGCGGCAATCGTCGGTACGGGCAGCGCGGCGAGGGTGTTCATCACGTCTTGGCCCGCCAAAGAAGCTTCCCGGCCACTAAAGGGGTCGCTCAGTTTTTGCAAGTTGGCGATGTCCGCCCCGGCGACGAACGCTCGCCCGCTCCCGGTAATGATGAGCGCGCGCACGTTCAGGTCGGCCTCGGCGAGTTCGAACGCCAAGCTCAGTTCGAACAGCAGGTCGCCGTTGAGCGCGTTGAGCGCGTCGGGCCGGTCGACGGTGACGATAGCCACCCCGTCGTCGACCTCGTAAGTGAGGTAGTTGAAGTCTTCGGTTAGGTCGTCCATGCTCGGGTTATCCATATCCATTTCGTCACTGTTCGGGTCGTCGCTCACACTGGCTCCTTGTTCACTGAAAAATTCGTGTTTTGGCGGTTTAGGTCCCGAAAAAGCTGAAAGTCCTCGAGCCTGCGGGCGGGTTGACTTCTCACTGTTCGTACTTGTAAAAGCCCTCGCCCGTCTTGCGGCCGAGCTTGCCCGCGCGCACCATTTGGCGCACCAGCGGGGCGACGCGGAACTTGGAATCTTGAAACTCGTTATAGAGCGATTCCCCGGCGGCCAGCGCCACGTCCAAACCGACCAAGTCGGCCAGCGCCAGCGGACCGATGGGCATGTTGGCCCCCAACTTCATCGCCTTGTCGATGTCCTCGGCGCTGGCGACACCCTCGCCGAGCGCGTGGACGGCGTCGTTCATGTAGGGCACGAGCAGGCGGTTGACGATAAAGCCGGGTTTGTCCGCGCAGACGATGGGCGTCTTGCCCAACCCTTCGACAAAGCGCGTCATTTTTTGAACGGTCGCGTCGGCGGTGCGCAGCCCACGCACGACCTCGACGAGGGGCAAGACCGGCACCGGGTTGAAAAAGTGTAAACCGCAAAACCGCTCGGGCTTGCTCACAAAAGAAGCGAGTTCGGTAATGGAGAGGCTCGAGGTGTTGCTCGCCAAAGTCGCCGTGTCCTTGGCGACTTTGTCCACTTTTCCCCACAGCTCGCGCTTGGCACTCAGGTTTTCAAAAATCGCCTCGACGACCAGGTCGACTTTTTTAAACTGGTCGAGGTCGCCGATAAGGGTGATGTTGGAAAGTGCGGCGGCCTTGCCGTCCTCGCTCAGCGCGCCTTTTTTGACCACTCGAGCTAAACTCGCTTTGACGGCGGTCATGCCGCGGGTGCGGGCTTCTTCGCTCACGTCGAAGAGCAACACCTCGTGTCCCGCCGCCGCGCAAGCCTGGGCGATGCCCGCGCCCATCGTTCCCGCACCGGCGACGGCGACTTTCATACGTTCCCCTTCGTTGTCAGCCTTCATGCTCGTTCCAAACTTAGACCTGCTTGTAAAGCGACTTTGACCATGCTGTCGATTCCTTTCGTCATCACGTCGGGCGCGACCACTGCCGGGTCGCCGATGTAGTTCGAGGCGACCAGGGCGGTACCGACCTCGACTTTGCGCAGTTTACCAAGTAAAAACAAGGCCGAAGACTCCATTTCGACCGCCAGCACGCCGAGTCCGGCAAGCCGTTCGACGTCGTCGGCGGTCGTCGCGTAAAAGGCGTCTTCGGTTTGAATCAGCCCGACGTGGTGGCGCCGCTCTTCGGCCCGCGCCGCACTCACAAGAGCTTCGGTGACCGCGTACGAGGCCGTGGGCGCGTACGGGGCGTGGTTCAAATACATGCGGGTCGTGCCGTCGGCAGGAATGGCCGACAAACCCAACACTAGGTCGCCGGGGTTGACGGTAGGGTCGATAATCCCGGCCGTGCCGACGCGAACGAGGGTTTGTGCACCCAGCTTGACGAGTTCCTCGACGACGATGGCGAGACTCGGGCAGCCCATCCCCGTGGTCTGCACGCTCACCCTTAGCCCCTGGTAGGTACCTGTATAGCCGAGAAGTTGGCGGTTGCGGTTGTAAAGCTGCGCGTTTTCAAGAAAAGTCTCGGCGATGAACGTCGTGCGGCCCGGGTCGCCCGGCAGCAGCACGAAGGGCGCAACCTGGGCCGCCTCGGCGTGAATGTGAAATTGGCTCATAAGCCCTGAGGATAGCGTACCCCTTGCGAACAAACAACTCAGCCTTCGCTCGGCGAATTGACGACCGTGAGGCCGAGTCGCGGCGCAGACTTTCTACTGAGAAATTTCTACTGAGAAAACGGCCTGCTTCGTGAGCACCCCGGAATGTGACGGATGCGCTCACCCGTTTCTCATTCGGCTGTACGCTGTTGTTTAACGAGCAGTCGTTCAACGTTTGAGGAGGCTAACGTGTTTGAATTGTATCTTTTGCCGGTTGCTGCCTATGTAGGCGTCGTGGTTTACATGGCGCGGTGTTACGGGAAAACCAAGACCCTGCAGTTCCGTGGCGTCCTGAACATTTTGATGTGGCCCCTGGACCTGGTTTGGCCTTTTCTGGTCGCCGCCGTCGCAGCGCTCGAGCTGTTGCTCGCCACCAGACGTTTCGGCGTTGCGCACGTCGCGCCGCGCAGCACCGACCCGGTCTGACCCCAAACCCGCCTAACCCGAGCCGTTACCGGTCGCGCCCCAACAAATCAACTATTGAACGTCAAAAAAGCCGAGCCCAAGAGGTTGTGAAAGCAGGACTTTCGCGCGGCTCTTTGTTCCGGCCTTGTTTACAGCCCCCTATGCACGGCCTCACGCAGTCGGCTCGGTACGTGACCGGTCGAGCAAAAGACAGGTCTTCGAGCCGCCCTTAGGCCGCTTTACAAACTCACACCTTCAAACTCACACCTCCGAAGCTGTCGTCACGACTCAGACCGCCCCCGTGTGAGAAACTTTCGGTGGCTCGAGCCGCTGCGGGTGCTAGGCTCGAAAGCGTGCAGGACTTGAGCGAACTTTTGAGTTTCGTGGCCTCGAACGTCGACGGCGCCCGGTGCGTCGCGCTCGGGGGCAGCGACGGACTGTTGATAGAGCAGTACCCCGACCAGGACCAGCACTTAGCCGCGTTCACCGCCGAAATGACGAACGTGCTGGGTGCGCTGGCGCGGCTCGGCGCGACCGGTTTCGACGGCGGCTCGCTCAAAGAGGTCATGGTGACGGCGGACAAGGCTATTCACTACACGCGGCGCCTCAACACCGACTTTTTTTTGGTCGTCATCATGAGCCCGGCGGGCAACTTGGGCAAAGTGCGGCTCTACACCGAACAGGTCGCGCCGAAAATGCTCGAGCTGTTCTGAGGGTCCGGGTTATTAAGGAGACGGGTTATTAAGGAGACGGTGTGGGTTTACGCGAGTTGTTGAACCAAGTCATCAGCATCAAGGGCGTCGGCAGCGCCGCGGTGGTAAGCAGTTCGGGGTTCGTCATCGAAGGCGCCGCCAACAACGAGACCGACCTGAGCTTCGTCGGCGGCCTCATCATCAGTGGTCTAGCCTCGAGCCGCGTGCTGGCGAGTTTTTTGGGCGAAGGCGAGGTCCTGCAAACGATGCTCGAGTACGAAAACGGTCCGGTGCTGCTCATCCCGTTGGGCGGCGAAGACGCGCCCGTCATGGTCGCCACCTTGGCCTCGGCCGCCGTGCTGGGCCGCACCCGGCACAGCCTGCGCAAACTCGTACCCGACATCGCGCGCGCCGTCGCGCCCTGAGGCCGCGCGTCCCGCTCGCTCTCCTCTGACGCCGTCTCAAGCTTTCACACCGTCCCAAGTCGGAGCTGTAAGGGCCGCTAGCGGGGGTGAAACCCGCAAGGCGTAGCGCGCGCGCCAGACGCGCGGCGTACACTGGAGCCATGAGCAAAGAACTCAAACTCGAGCTGGACAAAGAGACCGCCAAGGGAACGTACACGAACATGGCCGTTATCACCCACACCAAAGACGAGTTCATTTTGGACTTCGCGCTGGTTTATCCGGGCCAGGCGCCCCAGGTCAACAGCCGCGTGATTACCAGCCCGAACCACGCCAAGGCCTTTTTGCGCAGCCTGGAAGACAACCTTCGCCGTTACGAAGCGCGTTTCGGCGACCTTGGCGACGCGCCCGCACGCCCGACGGGGCCACAAAACTAAACCCTTCCGGGACCTGCGTGCGGACAAGCTGCAGGCTCGAGCGGGGGTCCTCGGGGCCTGTCGCTCGGATTACCTGAAGGTGGGTAGCCCCACGTTCTAATAAACTCGTGGCTGAAACCGTAACCGTGTATTTCGACTACCTGTGTCCTTTCGCCTGGCGGGCGGCCGAGCTTGCCGAAGTGGTGGCGCAGGAGTTGGGGGTAGCTTTTACCTGGCGACACTTCAGCTTGTACCAAAACAACTACCAGGGCGCCTCCAACTGGCAACTGTGGAACGACCCCGTCGACTTCGACGACGACAGTGGCGGCAAGGGCCTGTTGCCCTTTCTGGCGTCTTGTGCGGCGCGGCGTCAAGGCAGGGCGGCGCACGACGCTTTTCGCTTGACGACGTTGCGCGCCCGGCACCGGGAGTGTCGCCCGCTGACCCTCAAAACAGTGTTCGCCGCCGCTGAGGTGGCGGGCTTGCACCTGCCGAGCTTCGAGCAAGACCTGGGCAATCCCGAGTCGCGTACCCTCCTCGCCAAAGAACATCACCAGGCGACCAGCCTGGACGTGTTCGGCACCCCGACCTTTCACTTTCCGAGCGGTCACTTGGCTTATTTTCGCATCGGCAAGCTCCCGGCGAGTCCGCGTGAAGCCGTGGACCTATTTGTAAACTACCAGCACTTGCTCGAGGCCTACCCGTATTTAGAAACCATCAAACGTCCCCGGCCTAAGGGAAATTAGCGTAGGAGAGTGGGAAATTAAGGACGTAAAAGCTTTTACTACCTCACTTCCCGACCCTTTACTCTGTTACACCAAGCAGGTATGGCAGGGATGACGTGTCTCAATCACAAATTGCTCGTGTAGCTTTCTCGAGCTTTTCTCGAAAAGCGTTCCTGACGCACCCAGCTTGTGCGCCGAAGGCAAAAGGCGACGGTGCGGAAGCTGAGAACGATAAGCTGTTACGGCCCTGAGAGAACTTGAAAACATGTCGTCCTGGCCGCACTTAACCAGACATAGCCGAGTTTAAGTTGTCAGTCCTATCTTTGCCCTACTGACAAGTACCATAGCCCGCGATACTATCCAGTTGATCCCAAGAAAATCAGTTTTGGGGCAAATTTAGATCGTTCCCGGTGACACTTTGGTAGACAACAATGTCTTTCACGAGTATGGTCATCTTGCCTACTACCGGAAGATGATGTGAGAGTTGTCCTACAACCGTGAACATGGCTGCAACCTCAGTGGTGCTTGTGCCTCGTTTCCGCTTTGTGGCGGCTGTATAGATCACACTCAATTCGAGAGTATAGGTCCTGAGGCAGCCATGATTGAGGGGTGGGCGGATTTTTTTGCAGCGCTCACGACCAGAGTGTTCTATGATGTCACAAACTCGTTTCAGGTTAAAAACAGTATAAGTAATTGGCCGACCGGCCTAGGTAATGAAGCTCGCGTCGCCGCGTTCCTGTGGGATATGTGGGACAATGTAGGTGTTACAAATGACCCAGACTTTAGGTTTGACAACAAAGATGAGACCCCCGGCAAAAGTAGGCTAAACCTGCCAAAGTATAGGAATGCGAAAGCAAACAGAGCGAAGCTTAGAGTTGTCAGCAGAGAAGTTCAAGCGCAAACTAGGCGTAAAGCGAGCCACTTACGAGTTGATGAAAGAGGTGTTGGAGACGCGAGAAAGGGCTAAGAAGAGGAGCGGCAGACCGCCCGCGCTGTGTTTGGACGATCAACTGGTACTCACGCTGTCGTTTTGGCGAGAGTACCGAACGCAGTTTCATTTAGCTGAAGACTGGGAAGTAGACGAGAGCACCGTTAGACGCACCAACGAGTTGAGAATGCGCTTATCAAGTCGGGTCAGTTTTCTTTACCAGGTCGTAAAGCTTTGCGCGATGACCACGAGCTAGAGGTGGTGATTGTGGATGTAGCAGAGAGCCCTGTTGAACGACCCAAAAAAAGCAGCGACGTTACTACTCCGGTAAGAAAAAGCGTCATAGCCAGAAAAGTCAGCTCTTCGTAGATCAGGCTAGCAAACGCATTTTGAGTACAGCCTGTGGCAAAGGTCGAGAACATGACTTCAAGCTGCTAAAACGCAGTGGTTGCGCTGTGAGTTTAGCGCCCGCAACTAAGCTACTAGCTGACAGCGGCTATCAAGGTGTTGCTAAGGTTCACCCTGAATGCCGAACCCCTTTCAAACGCTGGCGTGGCAAAACGCTGACTCAAGAGCAAAGCAGCCACAACCGTCAGCTTGCTAAAGAGCGTATCTTGGCCGAACATGTCATTCGTAAGCTCAAGGTCTTTCGTGTGCTCAAAGAAACCTATCGCCATCGCAGAAGGCGCTTTGGGCTCAGGCTTAACCTCATCGCCGCTCTTTACAACCATGATCAAGGGTAGGTGTGACTTTCGCCGCAGGTCTATGGGTTCTCTGGTAGTAGCCCAAACGATCCAGTTTCACCTACAGGTGGTCTTATAGTACGTTACAAAAAGGTCGCGGGCTACTTCACCGACATGTCTTTGTCGTCGGAGTTGAAAGATAACTGGCTATCTAGAATAAAGCCATCACTCGTCGGCCAATCACTTATTGACCACTGTAAAATACTAAAATTCAACACCTTGAATTCGTTTGATACCTCATGTCCATAGAAAGAAGAACGAGAATGACTAAGCAAATGATGTGCGCGAGTCTAATTCTCGTGGTCTTGACCGGTTGTATAGAAACAAAAAATGACAATAATGACTTTGTAGGCATTCTGGGACCCTACCTTACCATTTCGCAAACCGAGGCGGCGGTCGGTGAGTTTATAGAGGTCACGATAACCGCCGAGTTGGTGTTACCTCAGCAAAGCAATTTTGCCGAACAGTCCGGCGAGGTCGAACTCGGCTTATGCTTGGGGCCTGAGTGGGCGACCGAGAAAGAAAACTGTGTGGTCGTCGCCCCGGGCGTGTTGGATTTTCAACCTTCCGAAGCTTTCACCATCGAACCGGCAGGGGCTATTTCCAGGCGCGACTTCGTCACCGTAAAAAGAGGTCGGAAGGTAGAGTTTGCGCACACGCTGAGGCTGACCGCCAACCGGCCGGGCACCGTCAGGCTCAGCGCTGCCTTCGAATCTTACGAAGAAAACGGCTACATTACCGAGGGCGGTGCCAAAGGTCCCAGTGTGACGTTCAAATAGGCTAAGGTTTCTTACAAAAGGTGGGCGAGTACGAGGGCGACCACCTTTTGTTCGTTCAGCTCGAGCAAACCTCAAAAGAGGGCTGGCGCATCTTAATAAGCCCCTCGAGGATGTGAGCACGAAAGTCGTCATTCCAGGCGGCCCGCTTGCGCTTAGCTTTGAGCGAACCTTTAGAGGTGTCTTGCCTGAGCAGGTTCAGAGCGACTATCTCAAGATGGACGTATTTTCAGCACCCCGACGGTCTGTGTAGCTGTGAGCGTCTTCGCCAGAGACAACGCCCAGTGCTTAGCAGGTGTGGTATTTCTTTTGTGAGTGCCGCCTCGCTCACGTTAGACTTAGGCTGTGCGTTTGGTTCAGAACGTCGGTCACGGCTCGGATGTCGGCCGAATCCGGCCCCTCAACGAAGACTATCACCGCGTCTGGCAGTTTCCCCTGTCGGGCGCTTACCTGACGCTGCTCGCCGTCGCCGACGGCATGGGCGGCGCGGCGGCGGGTGAGGTTGCCAGCAAAGCGGCGATGGAGGTGGTCGGCGAGTCGTTCGGTCTTTACGCCAAAGCTTTGCGAGACGGTCAAGCGGTGGTCGGCGTGGACAAGCTCGTCGACAAGGCGATTCGCCTGGCGAACCGCCGCGTCTACGGCGCCGCCTTACAAGTCCAGGGTCAGCGCGGCATGGGCACCACGCTTACGCTCGTGGTGGTGAGCGGCGCAAAAGCTTACGTCGGACACGTGGGCGATTCACGGGCCTACCTGGTTCGCGGCGACAAAATTTACCAACTCACCAAAGACCACTCCTGGGTCGAAGAGCAGCTCGAGCAAGGGTTGATAACCGAAGAACAGGCCAAGGTCCACGAGTGGCGCAACCTCATTACGCGCGCGCTCGGTACGCGCGCGCAAGTCGCGCCTGACTTGGTCGAACTAAACGTCCAGAAGGGCGACGTTTTCGCCATTTCCACCGACGGCCTGCACGGGCTGGTGGCCCCGGAGGAAATACTGCACGAGTTGAAGCGCACCAGCAACCGCCAGTCGGCGGTGGAGTACCTTATCGGGCTGGCGAACGAACGGGGCGGCCCCGACAACATCACCTTGGTCGTCGCGGAGGTGCCCTAGATGTGGCTGGTCGCGGCTTTCTTCGGCACCCTCGCCCTGGCTTTGGTGTTGCTGCGGTTTCCTTTGTGGCTGAACTTAGGGGTCGCCGCGCTGACGGGTTTGCCGGTGCTGGCTTTGGTCTTTAGCGGCGGGTCGGTGGGCGTCGGCGAACGGTCGCTGTTGCCGCTGCTGGTGCTGGCTTTGGCGGCGGGCGTGCTGGTTCCGCCAAGCTCCAACGTAAAGCCGGTCTCACGGGTCGCGCCGTCCAGGAAGCGTGCTCGCAAAAAACAGGCCGCAAACGCTTCGGGTTTGAGCTTCGAACACAGGCTCGAGGCGGTCGAGGTTCCGGGCTACGAAGTCTTGGAAAAAGTCGGCTCGGGGGGTATGGCGAGCGTTTACCGGGCGCGCCGAAAAAGCGACGGCCGCATCATCGCGCTCAAAATTCCTATGGAGCAGTACGTTGCCGACGCCAAGTTTATCCGCAGGTTTCACCGCGAGGCCGAAGTAGCCCAGCGCTTGGACCACCCCAACATCGTCCACACCTTTGAACACGGCAGCGTCGGGGTCAAACATTTTATGGCGATGGAGTTTGTCGACGGGCGCAGCTTAGAGGCTTACGTCGAGGGTAAAGACTTAGACACCGACCTGAGCGCGGAAGTCATGAAGTCTGTGGTGCGCGCGCTGCAGCACATCCACTCGGTCGGCATCATTCACCGCGACATCAAACCTGCCAACATCATGATTTTGAAAACAGGTGTTTTGTCGACGAATCCCTTACGGCTCGACCCCCACGCGGTCAAACTGATGGACTTCGGCATCGCCGGGGGCAAGGTGTTGTCGCGGCTGACCATGACCGGGGCGCGGGTCGGCACGCCGGTCTACATGTCGCCCGAGCAGGCGCGGGGCTTAAAAATCGACCACCGCAGCGACATCTACAGCTTGGGCCTGGTGTTCTACGAAATGCTCACCGGTCAGACGGCTTTTAAGGGCGGCTACGAGGCCATCGTCCACCAACAGATTTTCCAAACGCCGCCGCCGCCCCGACAGCTCAACTTGGACATTCCCAAAACGCTCGATACACTCATTATGAAAATGGTTGCCAAAGACCCGGACGAGCGGCCTACCCTGGACGAAGTGTTGGGGGTGCTCGAGCAAGATTTCGAAGACAAAGAAGTCCCCGACTTGCCGAGCCGCCTCGTTTTGACGGTAAGTGCGCGGCAGGGCGTGTTGCGCGTGCTCGACACACAAGGCTCGCTCCACGCTTCGGTCGGCGACATCGGGGCGGGGCCGGGCGCGTTTTCGGCGGCGCCGCTGTCCATCGCCGTCGACAGTTTGGGCCACGTTTTTGCCGCCGTCTTTGAATACCGTGTCGGTGAGGACAGCGACCCCATGATTCACAAGGTGACTGCGGCCGGCGAACTCCTCACCTCGTTCGGACCCTACGGCATGAAACCGGGTGAGTTTTTGTACCCGGCGGCGCTCGCCGTTTCCCCGCAAGACACGGTCTACGTCCTCGACGGCGAAACGCACCTTATCCAGTGTTTCGACTCGGACGGAACTTACCTGTTCGGTTTCGGGGGCCGGGGCGACGGGCGCGGCACCTTCAACGACCCGCGCACCCTGTTCGTCGACGCGGACGGTATGGTGTATGTGCTCGACTACGGCAACCGCCAGGTACAGCGCTTCGACGCGGAGGGCCGCTACCAAACGCGCTGGGCTTTCAAACTCGGTGCCGACCAACCAGGAATGCGGCTTCTAGACGGCTTTACGGTGGACCTCCGCGGCAACTTGTACGTGAGCGACGCGGCCGGGGGCAAGGTGCGTAAAATTACGCCGCAAGGCAAGGTCGAACTTTCTTATGCTATCGACCCCTTGCAGGGCGAGGCCACCGACGCGCTGCTCGACCTAGGCGTGGACGACCACGGCTTTCTTTATGCGGCGCGGCGCGGCGGGCACTTGATTCGCAAGTACGACCTGTCGGGACGGCTCGGAGAAACTTTGGAGACTTACGCGCCCGTGGTGCAGATGATAGTGGACGTCAAGGTGAGCATGGCGGCCGTCCAAGCCTCGAGCCTGTAACTCTGGGCAAGTACCGAGGACCGAGTGAAAAGTAGAAAGTGGAAAGGCTGAGACAAAACCTCAATCCTTGGGCTTGACCGCCTCGGCCAGCACCTCAACGACGTGTTTGGCGCGTTTGCCGGTGCCGTCCTTAATTTGGTGGCGGCAACTGAAGCCACAAGCCACGACGTCGCCCGTGTGTTCGCGCGCCGCCGGGAACAGACGCCGTTCGCCAATTGCCATCGACACGTCGTAGTGGCTGTAGCCGAACGACCCCGCCATGCCGCAGCAGCCCGAATCGACCTCGGCGACGTTGTCGGACGCCCAGCCGAGCACCGCCTTCGACGGGGCCGAACCGATGACGGCGCGCTGTTGGCAGTGGCCGTGGAACAAGACGGGGGCGCTGTCGGTTTTGAAAGCCTGCGTGGGCTCGAGCCGCCCACCGCTCCACTCTTTCGCCAAAAACTGGTCTATCATCTTGACGTTGTCGGACACCGCGTTCGTCTTGTCGCCGGAGATGAGGTCGCGGTAGTCGTCTTGGAAAGCGGTCACGCAACTGGGCTCGAGGCCCACAATAGGCACGCCCCGTTTGGAATAGGTGTGGAGCGCGTTGACGTTTTTATGCGCTAGCCGCTTCGCCTCTTTCAGCAACCCTTTCGAGAGAAGGGTGCGCCCGCAGCACTGGTAGTCGATAACTTCGACGTGGTAACCGAGGGCTTGGAGCACCTTGAGGGCAGCCCCGCCGACCTCGGGTTCGTGGTACATCGTCCAGGTGTCAGCGAACAGGGCGACGGTCGGTTGCGACGGTTCGGTTTTGGCGCGCGGCGGGCGTTCGCGCACAAGGGCGTCGAAGGCCTGTTTGGCGTAAAGCGGCATCGTCCGGCGGCGGTCGACGCCGAGCGTTTTCTCGGTCGCCCAACGGAAGAGTTTGGTGGGCAAGACTTTGTTGGCTAAGGGAGACATCATCCGGCCCAGCGGCGCGGTTTTGTACACTTCACCAAAAGCCCGCACCGGCAGCGGCGTGCCGTGCTCGTCGTAGTAGTGTTGCAAAAACTCGTACTTGATTTTCGCCATGTCTACTTGGCTCGGACACTCGGCCTTGCAGGCCTTGCACTCGAGGCACAAGTCCAGCACTTCGTAAACCTCGTGACTCGTCAAGCCGCCGGGCAGCCGCCCGTTCATCGCCTCGCGCAAGATGTTGGCGCGGCCCCTCGTTGAGTGGTCCTCGTCCCTGGTCGCCATGTACGACGGGCACATCGTCCCGGTCGTCGTTTTGCGGCAAGCCCCGACGCCGGTACACATCTCGATGGCCCCCAAAAAGCCGCCGTCCTTCGAAAAGTCGAAGTAGGTGTTGACCGGGTCGACTGCGTAGTCGACGCCGTAGCGCAAACTCTCGGTCATGGCTGGCGCGTCGACGATTTTGCCGGGGTTCATCAGCCCTTTGGGGTCGAAAGCGCGTTTGATGGCGCGGAAATCTTCGTAGAGCGTTTCCCCGAACAACTTTTCGTTTTGGTACGAGCGGATAAGGCCGTCGCCGTGCTCGCCGCTCCAGGAGCCGCCGTACTTTTGCACCAGTGCGAACACCTCTTCGCTGATGCTCTGAAACGTCTCGATGCCGCGCTCGGTTTTCAGGTCCAGGTGTGGGCGGCAGTGAATCACCCCGACCGAGGCGTGCGCGTAGATGACCGCGTGGACGCCGTGCCGTTTGCAAACTTCCAACACTTCGGGGATGTAGTAGGGGAGGTTTTCGACCGGAATCGCCGAGTCTTCGATAAAGGGGGTCGGTTTCTCGTCGCCCTTCACCGTTGCGTAGATGCCCAGGCCGCCGCGCCGGAACTCCAGGACCTCGTGTTGCTCTTTGGCATCGAAAGCGAGGTGCGTGGCGTAGCTCAGGGCTTGCACGTCGGCGTCGGCCTGCAGGCCGGTAAGCCCCAACAACATCTCCGCTTCGGTCTCCCCGTCGAACTCGACCATGAGGACGGCGGCGGGTTCGCCTTGCAGCCAGCTCAACAGCGGCGCTAGGTTCGGGTTCTGCCGACCCAGGTCGAAGAGCACGTCGTCCATGAGTTCGACCGCCGACGGCCCATGTTTGTTGACGTACTGCACCGCCGTCAGCGCAGAGACGAGCGAGTCGAAGTGCAGCAGTGCCAGACAGCGGTGCTTCGGGACAGGCTCGAGCTTCAAAGTCACGTCCAAGATAAACGCCAGCGTCCCCTCCGACCCCGCGACGAGCTTGGCGAGGTTGAAGGGTTTGCCGTTTGTGAACTCGTCTAAGTTGTAGCCGCCCACGCGCCGCATCACCTTGGGGAAACGCGCCTCTATTTCGTCCGCGTGCTCGGTGACGACGCGCTGCACCGCGCGGTAGGCGTCGCCCTCGATTCCCGGTTGCTCGAGCTTTTCCCGCAACTCCTCGCCATTCACCTCACCGAGTTCGGCCACGCTGCCGTCGGCGAACATCACCGTCATGCTCTTCACCGCGTCGACCGACTTGCCGTACTTGATGGAGCGCGTCCCCGCCGAATTGTTCGCGACCATGCCGCCGACGTTGGCGCGGTTGGTGGTCGAGATATCGGGCGTGAACTGCAAGTCGTAGGGCTTCAAAAACAAGTTGAGGTTGTCGCGCACCACGCCGGGCTGCACCCTGACGGTCCGCTTTTCGGGTGAGAATTCCAAAATCTCGGTCATGTATTTTGAGAAGTCGAGGACGACGGCCGCGCCGACCGTTTGCCCCGCCAAACTTGTGCCGCCGCCGCGGGGCAACAGCGGCAACTCGTAGCGATTGGCAATCTCGACAGTTTGCCGCACGTCGTGAACCGTTTTGGGCAACACGACGCCGTAGGGTTGAATCTCGTAGGGCGAAGCGTCGGTCGCGTAGAGGGCTCGAGCGCGCTCATCGAAACGGACCTCGCCCGAGACTTTCCACTTCAGTTCGTTGGCAACGCGGGTCAGCAGTTCGGGGTCGGGCAGGGGGGTGTGGGGCAGGGCTCGAGCGGGGGGTTGAATCATCTTGTACCCAGTATCGCACGGGTTTTTGTTTGGGTGCGGCGGGTTGTCTTACAAGTTGATAGGGGAGAGGAAAAGTAGGGGATGGCTCGAGTTGTTGAGTTAACTTGCGATATTTTGGCGCTTCCTGCTCTTTAACTCGCCAGAGAGCGCTTTTCGTGAAGGCCAATAAAATCTAGCGTATAGTAGTGAGATTTTTTGGTACTCTGGCTTAACCATTTTGTTTGAATCATTTGTCTGACCTTGTTGAAAAATGGAGATGATTGCTTTGTGCAATTTGCCTGATTTCTCACCAGCAACTTTAGGAAATCTGTGACCGGCTCGGAAAAACATCAGAGAGAAATGAATATTGGCTCTCATATAGCGTGGGCTGCCGCAATGTGGTCTTCGGGTGCCCTAGCGCGTGAGCAGAAAAATCATCTGGTTGCCTCAATTGGGTACTATTATTGTGTTTATCACATAGGTTTTGCTCTAATTAACACTGACTATTCATTCCACTTTGATGATATGCGGCAAATAAAGCATAACAAGGTTGAAAAGTGGCTGAAAAATCATCTAGATTCTCACGATAACGGTGATTACAAAATGTTGAGGTTTGTTAGAGAAAACATCAACTATTTAGGAATGGAGTCGTCTGAACGAAAATTAAGAGTCGTAAGAGGTCATCCATTTGGTTATGACCTAAACAATCAAAAAATACCATTTGATGAAATGATTTTTAAATGTCATGAATCCTCCAGACGTATTTTCCTACTGCTACTTAATGAAATTGAAACATTTTGCAAGCGGGAATTTTGGCAACCACTCCAATTTGGTAGAGACTACTACATAAGCGAATATTTGGGAGAAGATTTGCTTTTAGGTATATTACCTCGTGAAAACGGTGGTCAAGAGATTTTTAAAAATTTAGTTCAACTTATCCTCACTGAAGAAAGTGAGTAAAGCGTCGCAAGAGATTTGGGCTCGTCCTGCTCAAAATGGAAAGTAGGTTGTTACCAAACTCTCAGTCGTCACCGAACAGGATGCCCACCGTCGCGGCGAACGAAGCGTCGTCCAAGTGCCGGTAGGCGTTTACAAAGGTTTGCAGTTTGGAACTCGAGGCCGAAGTTGCACCTCACAGCGGCGTCGTGGTAGCTTCTCTTTCTGCCTTTGCGGTTCGGCCCCGTCTTTTCCAGCTTGTTTCACCCGCTAATCGTTTCGACGGTGTGGCCCTGAGCCGCCCGCTACCTCTCGAGGATTCCATGAGGCTGTTCTGGGAAATCGTTCGGCGCTCGTTTCGCCGCCACCTCACCTACCGGGCGGCGGCGCTGGCCGGACTGGTCACCAACATCTTTTTCGGGTTGGTCCGCGCCGCCGTGCTTGTGGCCCTTTACGGGAACCGCGAAGTGGTCGAAGGCCTCGACGTGCAAGCAGTCGTCACCTACACCGGGCTGACCCAGGCTGTCATCGTTTATTTGAGCATCTTCGGTTGGTACGACCTCATGAACGCGGTTCACCAGGGCGACGTCGGCGCGGACTTGCTCAAACCCATGCGCCTGTTTACGTTTTGGCTGGCGCAGGACCTGGGCCGCGCGCTCGTCGGGCTCGCGCTGCGCGGCTTAACTATCATGCTGGTTTACGCGCTGCTGTTCGACATCGTCTACCCGAACAGTCTGGCGCAGTGGGGGGCGCTCGCCCTCGCTCTCGGCCTGAGCTGGTTGTTGTCGTTCGCGTACCGTTTTCTGGTCAATTTGGCCGCCTTTTGGTCGCCGGACGCGCGGGGCGTCGGCCGCTTCGCCTTTGTCATCGTCATGTTTTTTTCGGGCTTTTTGATGCCGCTGCGCTTTTTCCCCAACTGGGTGCAGCGTGTAGCTTACCTGACGCCGTTTCCGCACATGCTCAACACCGTCGTCGAGGTTTATTTGGGCGTGGTGACGGGGCCGGCCTTGGTTGAGGCGTTGGTGGCGCAAGCCTTGTGGGCTCTCGGTTTGGTCGCCGTTTGTCAGTTTGTCTTAAGCAGAGCCACTCGGCGACTCGTGATTTTGGGAGGCTGAGTGCGGCACGTTTTGGGGAGTTACCGGCGTCTGTTGGGCGCGCAACTGCGCAGCCAACTTCAATACCGCACCTCGTTCGCGCTCGACCTGCTGGCGACGATGCTCGTCACGTTGACCGAGTTCGGCGCGCTGGCGCTGGTGTTCGAACGCTTCGGCGACATTCGGGGTTGGACGCTGGGCGAGGTGGCGTTTTTGTATGGCCTGGTCGAGTTGTCGTTCGGGCTCATGGACATGGTCTTTGCGGGCTTCGACCCTATGCGCTTCGGGCAAGAGGTGCGCAAGGGAACCTTCGACCGTTTGCTGCTGCGCCCCGTCCCCGTGACCTGGCAGGTGCTGGGTTCCGACGTGACGTTGCGGCGGCTCGGCCGGATAGCGCTGGGCGTCGGCATCTTCACGCTCGCGCTGAACCTGAACCCGGTGGCCTGGACCTTAACAAAACTGCTGTATCTGCCGCTGGTCGTGCTCGGCATGGTGCTGTTTTTCGGCGGGCTCTTTATCATCGGCGCGACCGCGACCTTTTGGACGGTCGAGTCGTTTGAGGCCATGAACATCCTCACCTACGGCGGCAGCTACCTCATCTCTTACCCGATGAACATTTACCAGGACTGGCTCAGGCGCATCTTCACCTTCGTGGTGCCGGCCATCTTCCTAAACTACTACCCGGCCCTGTACTTTTTGGACAAACCCGACCCGCTCGGCTTTCCGGCTTTTGCGCCCTTTGTCGCGCCCGTGGCGGGGGGCATCGTTTTCGGCGTTGCACTTTTGTTCTGGCGGTTCGGCCTCAAGCACTACCACAGCACCGGGAGTTGACGATGATAGAGGTTCACAGCCTGAGCAAGCACTTTCATTTGCGCGTCCGTCACGAAGGACGATTCGCCGCGCTGCGCGACTTTTTCAGCCGGGACACGCGCACGCTCAAGGCGGTCGACGAGGTGAGTTTTACTGTTGCCAAGGGCGAGGTCGTCGGATACCTGGGGCCGAACGGGGCGGGCAAGTCCACCACCCTCAAGATGTTGACCGGGTTGCTCGTGCCGACCGGCGGTCACGTAACGGTCAACGGCTACGTTCCGTGGGCGTCGCGGCGCAGCTACGTGGCGCACATCGGCGCGGTGTTCGGGCAGCGCACCACGCTGTGGTGGGACTTGCCGGTCATCGAATCCCTAGAATTGCTGAGGTACATCTACCGCGTGCCGGAAAAAACGTTCAAGGACAACTTGAAGGAGTTTGAAAAGGTGCTCGAGCTGCGCGAATTTTTACACGCGCCGGTGCGCACCCTGTCGCTCGGCCAGCGGATGCGCGCCGACCTCTGCGCCGCGCTGCTCCACAATCCCAAATTACTGTTTTTGGACGAGCCGACCATCGGGTTGGACGTCGTCGCCAAAGAGCGCATCCGGCAGTTTATAAAGCACGTCAACGCTCGCCGAGAAACTACCGTACTGCTCACCACCCACGACCTCGCCGACGTGCAAAAGCTGTGTCCGCGGGTGCTGATTATCGACCACGGCAAGCTGCTCTACGACGGCTCTTTGAGCGAGTTGCAAACGCGCTTCGGGGGGCACTGGCACCTGGAAGTGGACTTCGGCGAGGTTTACGCCGACGTGTCGGTCGAGGGAGCGAAAGTAGTCCGCCACGCGGGTCTGCGCGCCGTCTACGCCTTCGACCGGCAACGTTTGAGCGCTTCGGACCTTATCGGTCGACTCTCGCAACGCTACAGCCTGCGCGACATCTCGGTGAACGCGCCGGACGCCGAGGCGACCATCCGGCGCATCTACGAGGAGAAATTGTTGGTGAACGGCGCGTAGGTTTTGCAGCTACCGCAACCCTCAAACCTGCACGGAGCGCGTTGTCTTAAACAGATTCAGACTGTGACGTGACAAAACTATTTCGGGATTGCTCAGGCTTTTCACAAGTTGCCCCCGAAGCCGACCCGTTTCAAACGGGCGTCGCTGAACTTTTTGTGAATCGGCACCAGTAGTTATCAAGATACCAGTGGTTCAAGGTGCCAGTGGTTCGTCAGTAGGTCGAGGCGAACGCCGGTCTGTGCCGTGGGGCGCTGCTCTTGCCGGCGGCGACGGGCTAGGCTTGCAGGGTGACGCTCCTGCTCAACGCGGCCGCCACCTTGTTCATGACCGGGCTTATCTGGTTCGTGCAGGTCGTGCACTACCCGCTTTTCGACGCTGTGGGGTCCGAAGCGTTCGTACGGTACGAGGCGCGGCACGCCGACCTCACGACGCTGGTCGTCGTCGCGCCGATGCTGCTCGAGCTTGTCACAGCCGGGCTGCTGGTGTGGCACCGCCCGTCCCTGCTGCCCGCTTGGGAAGCCTGGCTGGGCGCGGCCTTGGTCGGCCTTCTCTGGTTTTCGACGGCCTTTTTGCAGGTGCCGCGCCACGGCGACTTGGCCCAAGGCTTCGACGCGTCGGCGCACGCGGCGCTCGTTGCGACAAACTGGCTACGGACCGCCGCCTGGACGTTGCGCTCGGGGTTGGTGCTCGTGTGGCTGGCTCGAGCCCTGGTTTGATTTAGCTCGAGAGTTCGGTTCAGCGCTCAGGGCGGACGGCCTGGCTTGTTGACGGTGATTTCGGCTCAAGTCACAAAAAACTCATGGGGGGGCGAGGTTTGTCGCAACGCGGTCAGCGCGTCTTCGGTAAGAACTGTTCCGGCCTCCTGAAAGCCCAAAACGACCGCGCCGAAAACGGGCTCGAGCCGACCCCAGGACACGCTCAGTCCCGGTGCGTCGCGCTTCACGCGGGCGACGAGGGCGTCCGCTAAGAGCGGCGAAGGGTGTTTGAAAACCCCGCCGCTCAAGACGAGGCTGAAGGGCAGCGTTTCGATGCCGACTTGTCGGGCGGCGACGAGCGCGTAGTCGCCGAGCGCGCTTCCGTGTGCGGCGACGATGGTTTTGGCGGTCGCGTCACCTCGTGCGGCTTCGTTTAAGAGGACCCGCGTCAGCCGCGTCAGCTTGAGGGGGTCCGGCCGCGCTCGCCCCGTAAAAAAGTAGAGCGCGGATTCGACGGTAGGCTCCTCCAAGGCGTTCAGGGCGGCTTCGCTGAGCGAGGTCGGCGGGTCGACGCCCAGGTGCGCCCTGCACACGGCTCTCAACGTTTTCAGGGCGAGGTCGTAGCCGCCGCCCGGCTCCTGCCAAAAACTGCTGTGCCACAGCTCGCCCTGTACCCCGCGGCTGCTGGTGGCGGTGCCCGTGCCACAGGTTACGCTCACCCCCGGCCCCGTCGGCAACCCGGCGTAAAGCGCCCCGACGGCGTCGTTGACGACCGTGCGGGGACCGAACTCCTTGACGCTCAAACGACGTTTCAGGTACGCGAAGTCGGCGGGCCAGTCCGCGCCCGAAAGACTGAACACCGTCCGGCTCAGACGCGCCTGCGGCAAACCCGCGGCCGCCAGCGCTTGCCGGACGGCGGCGCGTACCGCGGCGACGGCCGCCGGGCCCTCGTCGTAAATATCGCTGGGTCCCGCCCGTCCGGCACCCACCACGTGCCCCCGCGAACTCGCCACCAGCGCGACGGTCTTGCTGCTGCCGCCGTCCACACCCAGGACGAAGCGTTCGTCAGCCTGGTCTCGGCTGCGGTCTTGGCTGTGGTCTTGAGTGCGGTCTCGAGTGGGGTCTTGGTCGTGGGCGTTCAGGGTTGGGGCTCCCAGGCGGCTCGGTCGACTAAAACGGTAACGTCGCTCGAGCGCTGCAGGTAAGACGCGGGCACCTCGGGGGTGACGGGTCCTTGTAAAACTTTGTGGAGAACGTCGTGTTTGTGCGCCCCCGAAACGAGCAGGAGGATTTTTTTCGCCGCCAACAAAACGTTCATGCCCGCCGTCAGGGCTTGTCGGGGCACCCGCTCCCGCCCGCCCCAGTAGAGCGCGTTGCTTTCCAAGCTCGCTTCGGTTAGGTCGACGACTCGCGTCACGTCGGTGTCCCGCGACGGGGGCTCGTTGAAGCCTATGTGCCCGTTGGGTCCCAACCCCAAAATCGCCAGGTCGAAGCCGCCTGCGCGCAGGACGGCTTCGTCGTAGGCGTGGCAGGCGGCTTGGAGGTCGCGGGCGTCGCCCGGCAACCTGACGATTTGGCTAGGGTCCAAGCCAAGGGGTTCGGCGAACGAGCTGCGGGTCCAGCGGTAAAGCGACCTGGGGTCGTCGGGGGACAGGCCCACATAAGCGTCCAGCTGAAACACCCGGAGCCGACCCGGGTCGAACGCGCCCGCCCTGCGCGCGGCGGCGAGTTCCCGGTAGAGCCCCTGCGGCGTGTTGCCCGACGCCACGACGACCGCGGCGTCGGGTTGCGTCCTGAAAATTTCAGCGACTGTTTCGGCACCCGCTCGGCTGAGCGCGCCGTAGTCTTTTTCGACCTGTATCTCGGCGCGCAAGTTCAGGTGGGGTGTGGGGTCGGTGTGACCTTGCACGGCTAGCGGCAGCGGCTTTCTAAGTAAGCGGTCATGGCGGCCTCGACAGGTGTGAGCGCTTTGTAGTCCTTGACGTCTTGGGGCGCGGCGCGAACGACGTTTAAGATGCGCCGGCTGCGTTCACTGTTTTGCGACTCCTCTTCCAAGCTGCTGTTGTAGGTGTGAATCCCGAAGAGGACGTCGCCGGAACGAGGCAAGCGCGTGAAAGTCTGCCGTTCGACGCGGATAAAAATCTCTTGGCCCGCCGCTTCGGGGGTCAGCGTGGGGGCGCGCGCCGCAAAGTCGGCCTTGTACGCCGCTTTGTGCCGGGTGGTCAGGTCGAGCTGGTCGGTCAACTTGAAGTTCCAACTCAGACGCCACAACGTCTTGCCGACTTTCATGCTGTGGAGCAGCCGCCGGCCTGCGTGGACGGACGGCATGGTCACCTGGGGGGTGCGGGTGTGAATCGTCATAAACGGTTTGCCCAGGCGGTCGGGAATGGCCCAACCGTTGGCAAAGCAGAGCTGGCCGCCGTAAAACTCGGCGTCGCCCCGCCCCCTGACCAGCACCAAGTCCTCCTGCACGTGTCGCCCCGCAAAGTCGAGGGGCTCGAGCGCCAGGCTGTCTTCGTCCCCGAAAGTAAACGCCGTCTCTTCACCCAACAAACGGTTCGTAAAGTGCCAAGCGTCGCTTTCGCGCACCAGGTCGAAGTGCGGGTAGTGGGCCGCCAAACCGGTAAGGACGAGTTCCAGCACGTCCCACTGCGCCGTCAGGGTGGCGTCGCCGCCCGCAAAGTAGTATTCGGGGTCGGACGCCAGCAACCGCCGTTTGAGCGAAACCTCGGTTTTATACGCCTCGTCCACGTCACAAAGCGCCTCGCTCGCGCCCAAGGCGCGCCCGTCCATGCCTGCGTCGAAGGTTTCGCCGAAAGGAAAAAAGCGCAACATCTAGTAGAGAAGACGCGCCGGGAGGTGGTCTTTGAGCGCCGCCGACATCTCGTCGTACAGGGTTTCGGCCTTGCTCAGCGACAAGACGAGCGGGTTCGCGGCCAGAGCGCGCACGGCGTCTTTACGCGCGCCGCCCCAGGCCGCCTCCGCGGTGAGCGCCTGGTACTCGCCCAACATTCGGGTGAGGCCCGCGACGTGTTTGGGTAGGTGACCGTAGGCGATGGGCGTAACGCCGTTGCGGCCTACCAACCCCGGCACTTCTACGACCCTGTCGTCGGGAAAGTCGGGGACGGCGCCCCGGTTGGGCACGTTCACCGGCCAGACCTCTTTGCGGTCGTTGAAAACCGCGTCCATCACGTCGACGGCAAGCTCTAGTTCCGTGATGCCGCCGCGTGACAGGGCCGGGTCGAGCCGCGGGTTGTCCGTTTCGGCCTGTTCACGGTAGTGCCGCCAGTAGCCCGCCACTTGCGCCATGATGTCCTGCGCCCGGGTGGTGGGTTGGCTGCGCAGCTCCGCGACGATTTCGTCACGGTAGTAGTAGTAAAGAAAGTACTGCGCGGGCACGCTCTCCATTTTGGCGGTGAGTTCCAACAGGCGTTTGCCCCGCGGGTCCATGTCCGTGTCCTTTTTGCGCTCGTAAGCCTCTTTGACCAGCTCGACGAAATCTTCGGTCTCGCCGTAACGGTGCTGGACCGACCACGAAGCGTGGTTCAAGCCGACCATGACGGTGTCGACCTTGTCCGGGTCCAGGTCGGCAAAAAGGGCCGTCTCACGCGGGAAGGTTATGGGGCCTTCGCACAGCGACACCGTCGGGATGTGGCTGTGGTGCGTCACCGCCTCGGCGACGATGTTGACGGGGTTGGTGTAGTTGAAAAGTCGCGCTCCGGGACAAACTTCCTCCATGTCTTCAACGATACTTTTCATGGTGTGAACGGCGCGCAGCGCCATAAAAAAGCCGCCCGGCCCTTGCGTTTCTTGACCGAGAACGCCGTGTTTCAGGGGGACGCTCTCGTCTAAGTAACGCGCCTCGAAACCGCCGGGGCGGTAGCTCGACAAAACGGCCTGTACGTCTTGCAGGCCGTCACGCCGGTTCGTCGTGGCGGAGACTTCAAGCTCGAGCCCCCTGGCCTCGACCATCTTGTCGGCCAGTTTTTTGACCAGTGCCAAACGGTCTTCGTCCAGGTCGACGAGCACGATTTCCGACCCTGCGAAGTTTTCGCCCTGCTCGATGAGTGAAGCTACGGTGCCGGGCGCGCGCGTGCTGCCGCCGCCGATATAAGCGATTTTGATGCCTGCCATAGTCTCTCCGGCTTCTTAGAATGTAGGTGTTGAAGCGTATAGATGTTATAATGTCGCGTTCGTTTTTGCCGCAGGCTCAAACCACCCCGAGGGTTCGGGTTGGCGCGCTGCTCTGGACTAAGCGCTGCTCTGGATTGAAATGGGGGGTAAAACGACAGGTGTTGAAATAATAGGTATTGAAACAACAGGTGTCGAAACGACAGGTGGCCCTCACCCCGACGCCGGCCCACCCCCGCCCGGCACGCTGCTCTGCCAAGCCGCCGAGGTGAGTTCGAACCGCTCACCGGGGTAGACGCACTCGCCGTATTCGATAACTTCACCCGTGTCGAGAAAGGTCGTTTGGTAGGTGCGGAGGACGGCCGCCGGGCTGTTCAGCTCGAGCCACGCCCTTTCTTCGGCACTTGCCAACTCTGCCTTGATGACGGTGTGGCCCCTAGCCAAGGTGAGCCCGTACTCCCGGCGCAGGGTTTTGAACAGGGACGCATTTGAAAAGTCGCGCCGCAACAGGCCGGGGCAGAGGTGCTCGGGCAGGTAAGCCGTCTGCACCGACAGGGGCCGTCCCGACCAAAAACGGAGGCGTTTGAGCTTGACGACGGGCGAAAAGATTCGCAACTTGAGGTGCCGAGCTAAGTCTTCGGACGCCTCTAAGTGCTCGGCCTCGAGCACCCGCGAGACCACGCCGCCCCCGTCGCCGCGCCGCCCGAAGTCCTCATTGTCGGGGTCTTGAAGGCCCGTGTGCGAGCCCACGTCGAGCGTTCGCCGCACGCTCTCGCTGAAACCGGTAAAGGGCTCGAGCGTTTCTCGAGGTTTGGAAACAAAGGTACCTTTTCCCGACACGGTATACAGCTTGCCCTCGTGGACGAGGTCGGTAAGGGTGCGCCGCGCGGTCGTGCGGCTTACGCTGTAGCGCTCGCAAAGCTCGCGCTCCGAAGGAATTTGTGTGTCGGTCGACCACCGCCCCGAACTGATGTTCTCGACGATGACGTGTCTGAGCTGTGCGTGCAGGGGCTCGCTGTCCGCCGCGGAAACGGTGTACGTCATGGCCGCCTTTCGGAGAAATCGTCAAGCCTGTACCGACCGGTCATGACCAGTCGCGCACGGGTAGGTGGATACTACAGGCTGGGCCGAGGTTTTGCAAGCCTGCGGTCTCTCGAAGTGGCGAGGGCCACGCCGTGCCGAGTCCTTCACAAAGCTCTAAAGGCGTAGTGCCGATGTGAGGTTGCCCGAACCGCGCCCGCTTACACGCTTTGACGGCCGGGACCGCCCAACATTTTTTCGACCGCCTCGAGCCTGACCTGTTCGTGGGTCAGCTCGCCCGTCACCTCGCCCTTGTCGATGACCAACAGCTGCGGTGAAGCGTGCTCTGTGCTGAAACGTTCGGCGACCGCGTCTGAAACGTCTCGGGCGTACTGCACCGCCAGGGCGTAGCGGGGTGCGCCGCCGACCTGGACGAACTGCTCTTGCGCGCGGGCGCTGATAGGACAGGTGAGGGAGTGTTTGAACAGCAACACCGGGCCGTCCTGCGAAGCTTCGGTGAGGGAGGTCAAGTCGTCGACGGATTTCAGGATGTGGATAGGTGTTTGGCTCATTTCTTCAGCTTAAAGCCCGCCGCGCTCTTTGGGTGTCGCGCCCCCTTGTGCGTTTCCGCGAGTCGTTGAGACTTCGGTGACTCGGGCGAGCGGACGCAAGAAGTCAACCCGCTCAGTCGCCTCAACACCGGGTGGAAACGCTGCCGTATCAAATTAATTTGTCACGTCACAGTCGGAGTCTGTTTGAAACAGCGCGCCCCGCGCAGGTTTACCGACGTCATGACGTCGGTAAACCACTCCGGTCTGGTACCCTGTCCAGCGAGAAGAAACTGTTGCGGACTGAAGACAAGGAGCCTAAAAACCTTTAAGTTTGATAAGTGTACGACCAGAATCCGTATAAAGTTTCGTTCGCCCTTCAACCTCGAGCGGTTTACTTTTGGACGGCAACTGACCCGCAAACGACGGAACTTGTACACAGCTGTGTACGGGCTGCGCGGCACGACGGTCTACCGAGTGAGGCTGGTACGCTCAGGTTGATGCACGCGCTGAGCGCTCCTTTTAGGGTCATCGGGCGGGCCGTCCGGGACTGGTGGCGCGACTGGGTAACCCTGGCGGCCCTGAACCTCGCGTGGCTGCTCTGCTGGTTGACGGTCCTGCTCGGCCCGCCCGCAACTTTTGTGCTCTACGAGGTTGCCCACCAGTACGTGTACGGCCGGAGTCTCGAGCTGAGCGCAACGCCCGCGCTGCTGCGGCGTTACGCGCTGAAAAGCTGGCTGTGGCTGCTTGCCAACCTGTTCGTCGCCGGGGGCGTGTGGCTCAGCCTGCAGGCCTACGCGGGCGGCGCAGTCTGGGCGGTGGCGTTGCGCACACTTTGCGCCCTCGCCGGCGCGCTCTGGCTGGCGGTGCAGTTTTACGCGCTGCCGTACTTGCTCGAGCAGGAGCGTCTCAGTTTGCGCCGGGCCTGGCGCAACGCCTTTTTTACAGTCCTGGCGAGCCCGCTCTACACGCTTGTGGTGGTGGGTTTCGCCCTGTTGCTCGCCCTGGTCGGCGTGCGCACCGTGGCCTTGCTCTTTTTGGGTCTTGCCCCCCTCATCGCGGTGCTGGGCGTTCACGCGGTGGCCGAGCGGCTCGAGCACTACCGGATTCGAAAAAACGGCTGAGCACAGCTTGCACCCGGGTGTTGTTTTGTCGACAGCCTGAAAAGGCGAGGTTAACCCGTGTTTTGTTGTTGCAGCGGTTCCGGGAGCGGTTGAAACGCACCAACGCGAGACCCCACCGGCCCGCAGGGCCACCTCCCCTAAAAAGGGAGTCATACCCTTTCCGTTTCATTCCCTCATCAAATGCGAGCAGAGCGAATAGAAGTACGGACTAGCGATAAGGAAGCGAACAACTCTTCCAAGGGGAACTGTGGTAGCGGAAGCTGTAGTATCAGCATCCGTATTAAGGTCAAGACCGATTTGTCTCGGTGCTACGTGAAAAGGTTGTTCGTTTTAAGCGTGCAGGACGAACAACCTTTTCTTAACCTTCAACCGAAAAAGCGCTGCTCGAGCCGCGCGCAGAGCGCGTGGTACAGGGGCAGGTGGCGTTCTTGAACGCGCAGCGTGTCGTCCTCCGGCACGCAGATACAGGCGTCGCAGAGCGCCTTCATGCGCCCGCCCGTGCGCCCGCTCAGGCCGAGCGTGGTGAGCCCGAACGCCCGCGCGACTTGCAGTGCCCGCACGACGTTGGCCGAGTCGCCCGAAGTGCTGATGGCTAAAAGCGCGTCGCCCGGTCTGCCGTAGCCGTAAACCTGCTGCGCGTAGACCATGTCCGGCGCGACGTCGTTGGCAAAAGCGGTGACGAGGGCGCTCTGGCTGACGAGCGACACCGCGGGCAAAGCGCCCTGCAGGTGGTCGGCGAGGTAAACGCCTTCCTCGGGAAAATCCTGAAGCAACCTGCGCCGCCGCTCGTCCGGCAGGGGACGGCGCGACTCGAAACCTTTCATGAGTTCGCCGACGATGTGCTCACTGTCCGCGGCGCTGCCGCCGTTGCCGCAGACCAGCAGTTTGCCGCCCTCCCTAAAGGTGACGACAAGGCGCTCGGCCACGTCCGCGAGGGCGGGCAGACAAGGTTTCAAGTCGGGGTAGCGGGTGCGCAGCGTCTCGAGCGCGTCCGCGCCGGGGTCAGCCACGGCAGCCTTCAGTCGGTGTCGCGTTTGTCTTGTTTGAGGCGGGTGTCATCCGTTAGCTCTCGTCACAAGTCCCACTCGAGCAGGTTCACTTCGCTTACCTCTTCGTCCGTCGCGAAAGGAACCCGGAAAGTCTTTACCTCGCAAGGACCGAACACCGCTTCGAAGCGGCGTCCCAAAAAAGGTAGCGCAACCGTCACCCGAGCGCTGTTGTTGCCCGTCTCGAAAAGCCTTGCGACGAGCGCGTCGCCCGCTTCGGAGCGCTTTAAGACGGTTGCCACCACGCTGTTCGGATTTCCGTCCCCGCTTCCGAGCTTGAAAAAAGAAGCCGTTTGGGGCAGGGGGCCGTCGTGAAACGTGCCGATGAGGGCTGTAGGTGCCTGGTTCAATTCGGCGGCCCGTTTCACCGTCTCGGCCCGGTTCCAACTGCCCGTGTGCGGCAGCAGACTGTAGCTGAAAGTCTGGAGTCCCTGGTCGATGTAGCTGTAGTCCCCCTCGGGGTCGGGCACGGTCGGGTCGTGGTGTGCGTAAATCGGGCTGCGCGCGACCGTCATGCCGATGTCGCGGGTGTTTACGTCGAACGAGTACTTGCCGTCGTTCAACAAGCTCAGGCCGCGTTCGCCGTCCGGCCCCGTACCCGACACGTCCACCCAACCCTGGGCGGGCTCTTCCTCGCCGTTGGCGAAGCGCTCGACGTGTCCGTAGGGTATTTCGAACGTGGCCCGCGGGGCGTCGACGTTGACGGGAAACCGGAGTTTAAGCGCTTTGTGCCGCTCTTGCCAGTTGAGCGTGGCCTTCACGTCTATTCGGCGCGTCCCCGGATACACCGTAAAGTCTTGGGTCAGGCTCGAGGCACCGTAAACGCTCGAGACGCGCACCACGCTTTTGACCGGGCCGTGTTCGACAAGTTTGACGCGACGAGCGGCGAAGCTGCCGACGACCTGGTCGAACCTGAAAACGTCGTGCGACCAGGTGTCGCTGACGTCCTCGAGCACCGCCGAAGCGGCCGCCGGACCCGCAAAGACCTCCGCGCCGCGCTTTTTGTCCCGCAGGCTGGCGATGCAGCCCGTGACGGGGTCGAACTCTAAGCGCAGGTGTTCGTTTTCCAGCACCAGGTCGTCCGCTTTGACTGTGGTTTCGGGGACGGCTGCGCTCGCGCGGGGTGCCAAACGGTAGGTGCGGTAGCCCAGCTCGGGCAACTCGGCAACAAAGGCCAGGGTTTGCCGTCCAAAGGCGGTAGACCCTGCCTGCGTCCCCTGCACCGGCACCACCCGGTCTTCGTCGTCGAGCAGCACCGTACCGTCTTCGACGCGCCACGTCTCGACCTCGACGGGCACCCTGGCGACCCAGGTGTGCGGGTTGAAGACCACGACGGGGGTAACGCCTTTCTCTAAAGGGATGTTGACGCGCCAGGCCAACGCTTGTGTGGCGTAGTTGAGCGCCCGCGCCCCGACGGCCATAGCCTCACCGTAGAGGTCTCGAGCGTCGTCGTAGGCGGTTTCCAAACTTGTCCCCGCCAAAATGTCGTGAAACTGGTTGAACAAAACGCCTTTCCAGGCGTACGCCAAGTCGGTCGGGTAGGGTTGCTCGAGGACTTCGGACGCCACCGCCGCCCACTTCTCGGCCGTTATCAGCAAGTTTTCGGCCTTGCGGTTCCAGCGTTTGATGCCGGAGTGGGCCGCGTAGCAGCCGCTGGCGTGGTGCTGCAACTCGTCGTGGACTGTGGGCAGCTGCCAGTCTTTGCGCTCGACCTCGTGAAAGTAGCGCTCGGGCGTGCTGAAAACCAGTTCGGGTAAGTCGTCTTCGCGGTTTAGGCGTTCGACGCTTTCGATGTTCGCCTTCGTCGGCCCGCCGCCGTGGTTGCCGACGCCGTAAAAACACATCAGTTCGTTGACGGGCTCGCGCAGTTCTGCGGCGCAGCGGCGCACGTGGTTTTCTAGGTCCGCGCCCCAGGTGCAGTAGGTAAAGGGAATTTGGTAGGTCAAAACCGAGGAGCCGTCATCCGACTTCCACCAGAACAGTCGGCCCGGCAACTCTTTTTCGTGCGGGCCCGGACGCATAAAGACGTAGTAGTCCAAACCGCTCTTTTTCAAAAGTTGCGGCAGCATTCCGTGGTGCCCGAACGCGTCGACGTTGTAGCCGACCCTGGCGGTGCGGCCGAACTTCTCCTGAAAATAACGCTGCCCGTAGAGCGCCTGCCGCACGAACGACTCGCCGCCCGGGATGTTGCAGTCGGGTTGCAGCCACCAGCCGCCTACAATTTCCCAGCGACCTTCTGCGACTCGAGCCTTAATTTCTTCAAACATCGCCGGGTCACTTTTTTCCACCCACTCGTAAAAGACGGCGGAACTAGAGACGAACAAAAAGTCCTCGAACTCGTTCATGCGGTCGAGGGCCGAGCGGAAACTCGCCTTGACCTCGTGAAAGCCTTCTTGCCAGCGCCACAGCCACACCGGGTCGATGTGGGCGTTGCCTATCATGTGGAGGGTTTGAGTTTTTGTCGCTGTAGTCATTGAGTGAGGTCTCCGTGGGGAATAGGTGGGGAATAAGGGGTCGGTACGAAAAAGCGAGGCGTAAGAAAATTCAACCGAACGGCTCGTTTACACCTTTACTTTTCTCGTACTGATACTTTTCTCATACCGAGCGTGTAATCCCACCGTCGACGCGAATGTTCTGGCCGGTGATGTACCCAGCACCCTCCGAGGCTAGAAAGGCGATGACCTCGGCTATCTCTTCGGTTTTTCCGTAGCGTCCCAGCGGAATGCGGTCGCGGAACTCCGACGTTTCCGGCAAGCTGTCTATAAAACCGGGAAGGACGTTGTTCATCCGAATGTTTTCTGCGGCGTACGTGTCGGCAAACAGTTTGGTGTAAGCCGCCAACCCCGCCCTGAACACACCGGAGGTCGGAAAAACGGGGTCGGGCTCGAACGCCGCGAAGGTCGAAATGTTAATGATAACGCCTGCGCCTTGCGCCTGCATGATGGGCGTGACCAACCGGGTGGGGCGGACGACGTTGAGAAAGTACACGTCCATGCCCTGCCGCCAATCTTCGTCGGAGAGGTCCAGCAAGGGCGCTCTCGGTCCGTGTCCGGCGCTGTTGACAAGCGCGTCGACACGTCCCCACGTTTGCATGGTTTTGTCGACCAAACGCTTCAGGTCGTCGTTCGACTGGTTCGAGCCCGTCACGCCGACGCCGCTCAGCTCTTCTGCAAGCGCTTCACCTTTTCCTGATGAAGACAAAATGGCAATTCGGAAACCGTCTTCAGCTAACTTACGCGCTGCTCCGGCCCCCATGCCGCTGCCCCCAGCCGTGACGATGGCTACTTTGTGTTTCAACAGTGACTCCGTTCAGTGTTGAATTCTGGTCGCTTTTCGAACGTGCTGAGTGTACCGCGAAGTGGAGCCGACTGCACGGAGGCACCTGCATAAAGACGAACGTTTGCTTTGAGGTTTTAAGAGTGACTTCGAAGCTCGAGCCTACCCCTTCAACCCCGAGGTCGCAATCCCCTCGATAAAGTAGCGCTGGCCGAGGAAGAAAATGACAATCATCGGCACGGTCAAAATCACCGTCGCCGCCATGACGATTTCCCACTGCGACTCGCCGCCCTGCCCGAACTGGTCGAGCACCGCCTTGATGCCGCGCGGCATGGTGAAAAGTGCCGTGTCGTAGAGGTAGATGAGCGGTTTGATGAGGTCGGTCCAGCTCGCCTTGAATTCGAAAATGAACACGACGATGAGCGCCGTTTTGGTCAGCGGCATCGCCACGCGCCACCACAGCCCGAAAAAGCTGGCCCCGTCAATTCGCGCCGCCTCGAACAGGTCGCGCGGCAGCGACAGGTAAAACTGGCGCAGCAAGAAGATGTAAAACGCAGACCCGAACAAGTTGCCCGCCCACAGCGGCACGAGCGTGTTGACAAAACCTAAGCGGTCCCAAACCAGAAACACCGGAATCATGGTGACCGCCGTCGGCAGCATCATCGTCGCCAGCACCAGGCCGAAGAGCGTGTCCCGGCCGGGAAAGCGAAAATTTGCAAACCCAAAGGCGACGAGCGAACTGCTCAGCGCCACCGTGGTCGCCGCCAACGCCCCGGTGAGGACGCTGTTTTTCAGCCAGGTCAGGACCGGCGCGGCTTGCCACACCCGGAGGTAGTTGCCCCAGGCAACGGGGTCGGGCAGCCAGGCCGAGCTGAACACCTCGGCGCGCGTCTTGAGCGAGGCGCTCACCAGCCACAAAAAGGGCGCGGTGAACAGCACCGTGCAGCCTAAGAGCAGGGTTATAAAGACGACGCGCTCGAGCACCCGCCCCCCTCGGTCCGTCCTCCTCGGCCGCGGCGTGGCGACTTCTCCCTTAGCCAAAGCCACGTCCTACCTCCCCTCGTAGTAGACCCAGCGTTTGCTGACTTGCAGCTGGATGAGTGTAAGAATCAAGATGATGACGAAAAGCAGCCAGGCCATCGCCGAGGCGTAACCCATGTGCAAGAACTCGAACGCCTGCCGGAACAGGTAAATCACGTAAAAAAGTGCCGCGCCGCTGCCGGCGCTGGCCTGCATCTTGCCGAAAAACATGGTGTAGACCTCGGCGAAAATCTGCAGCGAATAGATGGTGTTGACGACCAAAGTAAAAAAAATCGCGCCGCTGATAAGGGGCACGGTGACGTGGCGAAACTCTTGCCAAAAGTTCGCCCCTTCGATTTGGGCGGCTTCGTAGAGGGTTTTGGGCACGTTGCTCAGCGCGGCGTAGTAGATGATGACGGTGCCGCCCACGCTCCACAGGCTCATGAGCACCAGGCCGGGTTTGACCCAGGTGGGGTCGGTCGTCCAGCCGGGTCCGTCAATGCCCAACAGCTCCAGGCCCCGGTTGACCAGGCCGATACGCGGGTTCAAAAGCCACAGCCAGAGCGCCCCCACCGCGACCGCCGGGGTCATCGAGGGCAGGTAAAACACGGTCCTGAAAAAGTCCGCCGCCCGCTTGACACGGTTGAGGATGAGCGCGAGGGTGAGCGCGACGATGGTCGCCAGGGGCACGTAGAGCGCCGCGTAAAAAAACGAGTTGTACAAACTCAGCCGCAGCCGCGGGTCGCTGAACAGCTCTCGGTAGTTGTCGAACCCAATCCACTTGGGCGGGTTGAGCACGTCGTACTGGGTAAAGGAGAGCCATAAACTGGCGAGCATCGGCCCGGCGGTGAAAACGAGAAAGCCGATAACCCAGGGTGAAATAAAGGCCAGTCCGGCGAGCGTTTCCGCTCGAGCCAACCGACCCCCACGTTTTTCGCGCGGGGGTCTTTTGGCGCTACCTCTTTCTGCTGAGTCCATAGGGCCTTACTGGTTGTTCCAGGCGTCGTCGAGGGCTTCTTGCGCTTCTCCCTGCGCCTGGTCGAGCGCTTCCTGGGCACCTTGCTCGCCGTTCAGGACGCGGTTGACGGCGTCTTCCCAGGCCTGCCGGAACTCCGCGCCCGCCGGGTTGGACGGAATCGCAAAGGCGTTCTCCTGCGTTTCTAAGATGACGTTGACCGCGTTGTCGAACGCCTCGTTGCCGCTGGGCTGGAAGATATTGCCGAAAATCTCGTCGTCGGCGGGCTTGTTGGCAGTGTAAACGCCCGTGAAGGTTTGCCCGTCGGCGGCGCGCTGGTCGGCGCGGGTCTGCGCGGCCGCCGCCCAGGAGGCCGGGGCGGTCATCGTTTTCATAAAGGCGCAAGCCGCGTCGGGGTTGTTGGCGCCCCTCGGAATCGCCCAGGTGTTGCCGGTGGCGAACGTTAGGGGGTCGCCCTGCCGGTCGGTAAACGGCTTGACGGTGATGTTGACGTCCGGCGACGTGTCGGCTAAGACGTTGACGTACCACTGCTCCATCGGTTTTGCGCCCAGCTGGTCGGCGACGTACTCGTTGTCGGCCCCGAACGAGTCCCAGGTGTCGCGGAAGGCCGACACTTCTTGGTTGCCCCCGGCAGCCTCCAGCAGACCGACGGTGTAGGCAAGCGCCTCGACCGCTTCAGGGCTGTTGATCATGGCGGTGCGGCCGTCGTCCGACAACAGCTGCCCGCCGTTCGCCCTGACCCACAGCGGGAAAAAACCGGGCAGCTTGGGGTCGAAACCGATGCGCTCGAGCTGGCCGTCCTCGACTTTCGTCAGTTGCTGGTTGACCTCGGCCAGCTGGTCCCAGTCCGTGGTGCTTACGTCGTCGGGCGTAACCCCCGCTTCTTCAAGCGCGTCGTTGTTGAGAATCAGGACGATGGTGTTGAAAAACTCGGGAATGCCGTAAACCTGGTCGCCCACGGTCACCTGGTCCAGGGCCGTCTCACGGTACTGGCTCAGGTCGATGTCCATGCTGGCAACGCACTCGTCCAGCGGCACGATCGCGCCGCGCGTGGCGTAGGTGCTGAGGTCGTCGCGGTTGGTGTAGATGAGGTCGGGCGGGTTGCCGCTGACCACGGCGGTTAAAAGTTGCTGCCGGTCCAAGCTGCCTTCGGACAGGTTCAGGGTCACGTCGGGATACTGCTCTCTAAACTGGTCGACGCGCACCGACGCGATTTCGTCGCCCAGGCCGAAACCCAGCACGGAAAGCTCACCGCTCACCTGGGCAGAGCCCACTGCTCCGACCAGAAACAAGCCCAACAACACGATTTTTTTCATGATTTTCCTCCCTTACCTCGGCCGGCGTTTTCGCCAGCCGTTTTGCCAGGACGTAACGACCAAGACCAACACACGGGGTTCAGTCGGAAGGACGGCCGCCAGGCATTCAAGGCTCCCTCATCCGGCCGCACCCCACTCGAGAACCACTCCAAAAGACGATAGCGGAGGCCGAACGAGGGAAGGCCGCACCGGATACGGGCCTCTCCTTTTCATACTCGCACCCCCTTCGGCGAGACAAAACATCGGACCACAGGCCTCGGCACGCGCCGCACAGGCGCACAGGACAAGTCTGAACTTGTAAGTGACCGCCATGCTACACCCACCCGCGTTGACATGTCAATACTTTTTTAGTTTAATTAACTATCTTTACAGCTGAGAAGTGTTGCGTCGTTGAAGGCGACAGGTTAGGGCGATAGGTTGAGAGCGGTGGGTTAGAGCGATAGGTTGAAGGCGGTTGTTGAAAGCGGTTGCCAGAGGCGGGGGCAGAGGACAGGTAAAGGCTTAAATGCACAAACGAAGCGTCGCAAACGGCAGCAACCCGGTCCGCGTCCGCGCGCGCAACTTGAGCGTCGTACTCGACGCCCTCCGCAAACTTCAACCCGTCAGCCGGACCGAGCTGGCGAGCGCCACGGACCTCACCGCCGCCGCCATGACCCACCTCGTCGCCGAACTCGGTGACCTGGGCTTTATCCGCGAACAGCGCGCGCCGGACAAGTCGGAGGGAAAACTGCTGGGGCGACGGCCCACGCTGTTGTCGCTCAACGCCGGTGCCGTAACCATCGTCGGCATCGAAATTTCTCGAGAGTACGTGTTGGGCGTCACCACGAACCTCTCGGGCGAGGTCGGGCGTTCGGAAAAACGCGTCGCCCCGGCAGGGCGTGGGGCCGAGGCGACGCTGGAAGTGATGCACGACGTGATAGCCGAGCTGTGGGAGAATTCGCCTTTCGGTATCGGCGTCGGGGTGCCGGGGCCGGTCGACACGGCGCAGGGGCGGGTGCGCGAACCGCCGAACTTTCCGGGCTGGCGCGACCTGCCGCTTGCCCAGGTGCTGCGCGAACGCTGGGGCGTGCCGGTTTTGATAGACGACGACGCCAAAACGGCCGCCCTGGGCGAGTACTGGTTCGGCGCGGGCAGGTCCGTAGCAAGCCTGCTTTACTTGTCGGTCGGCTCGGGCGTCGGGGCCGGGCTCATCGTCCATGGCGAGCTGTACCGCGGAACCCACGAACTCGCCGGGGAAATCGGCCACACCACCCTGGACTTGGACGGCCCCCCCTGCGAGTGCGGCAACCGAGGCTGTTTGGAGACCTTCGTTTCGACTGGTGCTGTCCGCAAAAAGGCAGTCGCGCTTGGCCTCCAGGACGACCTGGCCCACGTCGAGCGGTGCGCCGCCATGGGTGACCGCCGCGCCACCAACCTCAAAGACCGAACCTACCGCTACCTGGCGGCCGCCGCCATCAACGCGGTCAACTTTTACGACCCCGACCTGATCGTAGTAGGCGGCGAACTCGTGGGCGTTTGGCCGGACTTGGCGGACCAGCTTTTACAGCGCGTCCGCGGGCGCTCGTTCGGATTCGCTTCCAGGTCCGTCGAAATCTGCGCTTCCAAGCTCGGGGGCTACGCCAGCGTCGTGGGCGCTGCCGGCCTGGTGATGCAGCACGTCTTCCGGCAGCCCCACCTCGTCGAGGCTGCCGCTGTGAAGTGAGTCCACAGCGAAGTGAGTCCACAGCGAAGTGAGCCCGCAGCCCGTTGACCGCACGGGTTCAGTTAGGGCTCGAGCAGCCGAACCGGAGGGGACGGGGTGTGGGGCAAGTAGAGGCGTCGGTCGGCAGCCGGTGCAGTGCTTGCCGAACTACTTCGCTTACCCGCCCACGACGCTAAGAGAGGGTGCCTCCGGCCCGGCCTATGTACCGAACTCCGGCGGCGTGGCCTGGAAGACGTGTTCACCTTTTGCGTGGACGGGTTTGAAGATTTTCTTGGAGCAATTTTCTTGAAGCAATAGGTAGGAGTCGGGTTGGCGGGGTTAGTGAAAACGTCGAACCCCCAAGTTTGTGTAAGCTTCGACCAAGACAGTTTTCTCCCAACCTTCTAAGCTTGTGCAGGGGGCGCAACTCAACCATTCTCACCCCCGACAACGTGTAAAGGGAGGCAAGATGAAGAAGATGTTTGTGACACTCAGCCTTGGTTTGCTGTTCGCCTTGGGCATCGGCTTGGCCCAAGAGACCGGCGGCGAAACCGGCGGCGCCATGATGGGCGAGACCGGCGGCGCTATGATGGGCGAAACGGGCGGCGCCATGATGGGCGAACCGACCGTCGACGGCACCATTGAACTCTTTGACGGCGGCATCACCCAGGTGCCCCTCAACATGGCCCTCGCCAACATTCAGGGTTGGGAGCAAACCCTCCGCGCGGCGGACGACCCCGACCTTACCGCGATCGCCGACAACTTGGCGGAATTAGCCACAGCCTTACAAGCTGAGCCGGTCGACGGTTCCGCTGTGGCGGACCTGCTCAGCCAGCTCGGCGACCAGACGCGCGAGGCCGCCCAAGGCGCGAGCGTCGAAGCTGCCACGGCCGACCAGTTGTCGCTGCTCGCCTCGTTGCTCACGCAGGTGGGTGAACAGCTCTCCAGTGGTGAAACGGGCGGGGCCATGATGGGCGAGACCGGGGGCATGGGCGAAACCGGCGGCAGCGACATGGGTACCGACATGGACGGCGAGACCGGCGGTAGCGAAACCGGTGGGGGCTAAAGTTTAGTTTCCGCAGGTGTATGAACCAAAAGCCGAGGCAATTAGCCTCGGCTTTTGGTTTGCCTTGAGCGGGTAGCCAAACAAGGTAGTAGAGGACGCGTTTCGTGCCCGGTTGCGCTCGAGACGTTGTATAACCCCTCGGAGTAAAACCGCTCGAAAAACGCCGTCCCCGGAAACGGGGTTCGCAACTCGTCGCCGCCAGGCGCGTTCGCTGTTTCCCGGTCGGTGTAGCCAACGCCGAGTCCCACTCGCAAACCGCGTGGAGGACCACAACCAAAGTCCGGGACTCGCCATCCGCTTTTTCCCGGCTGCAAACCTAGACTGTCGACCCACGCCCGTCAATCCACGCCTGCCAGTCCGTGCCCGTCAACCCACACCCGTCAATCCGGACTGTGGCGTCAGGGACAATTGTCTCAATTGACACTCATTTCCCCGGCTTGCTATGCTGACCCGGTAACACGCAAAGTAACCTTTCAGGTTACAAACGCGCGTTTTTTTATGCCTCTAAACAGAGTCGTAAGTTCGAACGCACAGTTATGTGTAGAGAGGAGGGGCGTTTGGAAGCGCAGGGTGAAAAACTACTGCAAGACCTTGTCAGCCAAGAGCAGGCCCTCGTAGCGAAAGTCGAAAGTGCAAGGGCGCAGGCGGCCAAGATTCTCGAGGACGCCGCTGCCGAAGCCGACGCCGTTCGGGCACAGGCGAAAACCAAAGGTGAAGAGTTTTTGGCGTCCCAAACGAGCCGGGCCAAGACCGAAGCTGCGACGGCGCGCACCAGTGCGCTGGACCATGCCCAGGCCGACGTCGACAAGGTCAAAGCGCAGGCCGAGGCCAACCTCGACAAGGCCGTGGCCCTGGTGATGGCGCGGGTGCTGCCGTGATTGTGACGTCATGATTGCGGCGATGGACCAGCTCACCGTCGTCGGGCGGCGCAGCGTGGCGAACGACCTACTGGTGAGTTTGCAAAGTTTGGGCGTGGTGCAGGTCGACCCCCTGGAGACCAGCGAAGACTTGCCGCTCGAGCGCCTGCGCTTGGCTGAGGCCGACCGGGCGCAAAAAGACGGTTGGGACGCGGCGGTCGCCCGGTCGGCGGGGCTGCTCGACGCGCTGGGGGTGCACAAAGTCAAACCGGCAAGCCGCACCGAAGTGCCGGGCAAGCTCGACGAGTTGACGGGGGCGCTCGAGGCCGTCGGCAAAAACGTCGACACGCTGTTGGCCGAACGCGGCGAAATCCGCGACGAACTCGACGTTGTCGGGACCTACCTGCCGGTGTTCAGAGACCTCGCGCCGACGCTGGCGCAGTTCGACGACAGCCGTTACCTGTTCGCCACCGCTTTCGCGGTCGCGGCGGACGCGCTCGAGGCGACGCTTCGAAACGTCGAGACCGACCTCGACGGGCAGGTCGTGTTCAGTACGCGCCCGCGCGCCCGGGATGTGCTGGTGGTCGCGGTCGTTCTCAAAAGCGACGAAGCCGCTCTCAAAGGCGCTATTTCACGAGCGGGTTACGCCGAACTGACGCTGCCCGAGCAGTACGCCGATTTGGGGGTCGCCAAGGCTGCGCACACGATGGAGGAGCGTTCCCAAGCGCTGCCCAAGCGTTTGCAAACCGTCGACGCGGACCTCGCCAAACTCGCTGAGCAGCACGGTCCGAAGTTGGCGACCATGAACATGGTCGCGCTCAACCACCAAAGCCGTTTTGAACGTTTGGAGGACATGGCCGAGGGCCGCTACAGTTTTGCGCTGCGGGGTTGGGTGCCGAGCGAGGAGCGCGCCCGCGTGGTCGAGGCCGTCAAGAAACAGTTCGGCGACGACGTCGTCGTTGAGACCCGGCACGCCGACGACCACCACGACTACAACGTACCGGTCAGGCTCGACAACCCGGGTTGGGTCAAGCCTTTTGAGGGTTTGCTGGCCCTGTTCGCGCCGCCCAAGTACGGCAACTTCGACCCGAGCTGGACGCTGGCGGTGTTTTTCCCACTCTTTTTTGGCGTGGTCATCGGCGACATGGGGTTCGGGCTGTTGTTCGCAGCGCTGGCGCTGTGGATGCGGGGCCGCGGCGCGGCGGGCAAAGAACTGAGTTTGGGGCCGCTCGGTGTGGTCATCCCGCCGGGGGCGCTCCGGCCCATCAGCACCATCATCTTGTGGTGCGCGGTGTGGGGAATTGTCTGGGGCTTTTTGTACGGCGAGTTTTTCGGCAACTTTTTGGAATACTGGCCGCACGACAACCCGGTCTTTTATATTCCTGGCGAGCTGCACGAAGGCAAACCCGCGCACGGGCTGATTCCGGTGCTCATCCCGCGCGTGGCGAACACCACGCCAATCCTGCTGTTGTCGCTCGGTTTCGGCATTTTGCAGGTCGTCGGCGGCTGGGCGATTCGGGTTGTGTACGGATTTAAACACCACGACATGAAACACGTCTGGGAGGGTGTCGGCATGATTGGCGGTTTGGTCGGCCTCATCGTGTTTGCGACGGCCTACCTCACGGACAACGTGACGCCGCTAGTGATAGGTGTTTTGATAGCTGGATTTGCTGTCTACTTTCTGGGGTTGATTTTGTCGGGGGTGATTCTCATGCTCATCGAAATCTTCTCGAACGCGGGCAACATCTTGAGTTACCTGCGACTGTTCGCGGTAGGGTTGTCGGCGGCCTTGGTCGCCAACTTGGCGACCGGGTTGGGTTTCGCCCTCGGTGACACCTTGCCCATCATCGGACCCATCCTGGGCATTTTGGTGGCGCTGGCCGTCCACTTTATCGCCATTACCCTGACCATCATCGGGCACACCTTGCAACCGCTACGTCTGAACTACGTCGAGTTTTTTACCAAGTTTGGTTTTTACGACGAGAGCGGGCGACCTTACGCGCCGTTTCGTCTTTTAGGAGGAAGATCATGAAGAAAGTTAATGGAGTTTTAGGATTTTTGGCTTTGTTTGCACTCGCCGCGCTCGGTTTCGCCCAGGAGGGTGAAGAGGTCGTCACTGTAGGCCGCACCGTCGGCGACGGTCTTATTGCCATCGGCGCAGGCTTGGCTATCGGCATCGGCGCGATTGGCGTCGGACTGGCGCAAGCCGCCATCGGCAGCGCGGGCGCGGGCACCCTGGCCGAGCGGCCACAGGCTTTCGGTCAAATTCTCATCTACCTCGTCATTCCGGAAACGCTCATCATTTTCGCGTTCGTTATCGCGTTCTTCCTCTTCGGAGCGATTTAACCTATGGCGAACCTGTCAGCCCTGCTCGAGAAAGAGGCGAGCGCGGAAATAGAAGCCATTCTCTCCGAGGCGCGCGCGCGCGCCTCGGAGTTGGTCGCTAAGGCGCGTACCGAGGCCGACGCAGGCGTCGCCCAGCAAGAGCGCAGCGCCAAGGCGCAGTACGACGCGGCGCTGGTCCGCTCGAGCAGCGGCGCGCAACTCGAAGCCTCGTCCCTCAAACTGCGCGCCCAACACGGGGCGGTCGAACGCGTGTTCGCGGCGGCCAAGACTTCGTTGGAGGCGCTCACGCAAGACAAAGCGGCGTACGGCGACGTGCTGAACAAACTGTTGACGCAAGCCGTCGAGGGTCTGGGCGGCGCCGCCAAAGTCGCGGCCGTCGTCGTCAATCCTGCGGACCAAGCGGCAGCTGAAAAAGCTGCCGCCGCCCACGGTCTAGCCGGCAAGGTCGAGACTTCCGACGCTGTTCGTGGCGGCGTGCGCGTGCGCGCCACGGGCGGCAACGTTACCCTGGAGAACACCCTGTTCGGCCGGTTGGAGGCCGTGCAAGACGAACTCGCCTCGGACGTGTCGCGGGCGCTGTTCGGGACGCAAGCCGGCGCCCAAAAGAGCGCGCAGAACGTAGCCAAACCCGCGCACGGCGGCTCGACCGACTCAGCGGCCGAGGTTTAGACCCGTGTCGTCGGACTACGGCTACATCAACGCTCGGGTGCGCGGACTGAAGTCCAAGCTGTTGGGGCCGGAGTTTTACGCGTCCGCCTTGGAGGCCACCGACTACCGCGCTTTTTTGGCGGCGCTGTCGCAGTCGCCTTACTTGCGCGAAGTCGAGGAGGCGCAAGCCCGCTACGACGGCCTGAAAGTCGTCGACAAGGCGCTGGCGAGGGACTTTTACACCACGACGCGGAGCATCCTCAACTTTTCAGACGGCTTGCCCCACGACCTCATCGCGCTGCTGCTGCTGCGCTACGACCTTTACAACGTCAAGGCCGTCGCCCGCGCCAAACACGCCGGCCGCGAGCTTGAAGCCGTGCAAGAGGTTTTCTTCCCGGCGGGCACGCTCAAACCTGCGGTGCTGGACACGGTTGCGGGCGCTACAGACATGGCGGCGGCGGCGCAAGCGCTTCTAGCCACGCCGACGCCGCTCAAAGGGGCGTTTTCCCGCGCGGCGAGCGCGTACCAGTCGGACCAGGACCTGTACGCGCTCGAGCTGGCCTTGGACCGCGCTTACTACCGGATTATTTTCGACACCTTGGACCGGGTAAACGCGCCGCGCGACTTTGTGCGCTACATGCGCCGCGAAGTCGACGCTACCAACTTGCGCACCGCGCTCAAACTGCGCGGTAGGGACACGGCTCGGGACGACCTGTTTATCCCCGGCGGCAAAGAGGTGGGCCGCGCTGTTTTCGACACCGTTGCGGGCGACACCTCGGCGGGCGCGTTGCAAGTTTTGAACGGCACCGGTTTCGCCCCCGTCGCCGACACGAGTACGCTGAGCGAAGCCGAGGAAGCGATTCGCGCGGTCGTCAACCAAAGCGCCAAGCGTTTGGCCGCCGACCCCTTGGGCATCGGCGTGGTGGCGAACTACCTGCGCTTAAAAGAAGAAGAAGCGGCGCGGCTGCGCCTGCTGGCGCGCGGCAAGTTTTACGGCGTGCCGCGCGACACGCTGTCCAGGGAGTTGGGCTATGCCTAAGATGCTGATTTTGACCGACAGTGAAACGGCCACAGGCTTTCGCCTGGCCGGGGTCGAGGTGCGCGAGGCGTCCGAAGAAAACGCCTTGAAAGAACTCGAGGGCGTTATCGAGTCTCAACAGTACGGCCTCGTCGCGGTAGACGAACACCTCGTCCCCGACCCGGTGCGCGCGACCGCTCGCGCCATGCGCGGCCGCGAACTGCCCGTCATCTTACCGATGCCGAGCTTGGGTGCGGCCTTCGGCGAAGGCGGCGACGCAACCGAGTACATGAAAGACTTGGTCCGCAGCGCCATTGGGTTCGACATCAAAATAGACTAGGATTGAGTAAACTTGTTTTAACGGGAGAGTTCTTGGGTATTGGTTTTTAGTTGCTGCTCGAAAAACTGACGACCAAAAACCAACAACTTCTTTCAAAGGAGGAACAATGGCAATCGAAGGAAAAGTCCAGCGCATCTCCGGCCCGGCGGTCATTGCCAACGGGATGATGGGCGCGCGCATGTTCGACATCGTGCGCGTAGGTAAAGAGCAACTCGTCGGCGAGATTATCCGTTTGGACGGCAACACGGCCTTTGTACAGGTTTACGAAGACACCGGCGGCCTGACCATCGGCGAGCCGGTCGTCTCCACCGAACTGCCCCTGGCCGTCGAACTCGGTCCGGGCATGTTGAACGGGATTTTCGACGGCATCCAGCGTCCCTTGGACAAAATCAAAGAGGCGTCCGGCACCTACATCGAACGCGGAATTGTGGTCAACTCGCTGTCACGCGAGGCGAAGTGGCCGTTCACGCCGAGCCTGAAAGTCGGCGACGAGGTTGCAGGCGGCAGCATTTTAGGCACCGTCCCCGAGTTCTCGTTCACCCACAAAATCCTCGTGCCGCCCAACGTGACCGGCAAAATCAAAAGCATCAAAGGTGCGGGCGACTACACGCTGGACGACGTTATCGCCACGCTAGAAGACGGCACCGAACTCAAGCTTTACCACCCCTGGCCGGTGCGCCAGGCGCGCCCCGTGGAGCGCAAGCTCGACCCGGTTACCCCCTTTTTGACGGGGATGAGGATTCTGGACGTGCTGTTCCCCTTGACGATGGGCGGCACCGCGGCGATTCCGGGGCCTTTCGGCTCGGGCAAAACGGTGACGCAGCAATCCGTCGCCAAGTACGGCAACGCCGACATCGTCGTCTACGTGGGCTGCGGCGAGCGCGGCAACGAGATGACCGACGTGCTGGTCGAGTTTCCCGAACTCGAAGACCCGCAGACCGGCAATCCGCTGATGCACCGCACGGTCTTAATCGCCAACACCTCGAACATGCCGGTGGCGGCGCGTGAGGCATCGATTTACACGGGGATTACGCTGGCCGAATACTTCCGCGACCAGGGCTACCGCGTGTCGGTCATGGCCGACTCGACTAGCCGTTGGGCCGAGGCGCTGCGCGAAATCGCCTCGCGTTTGGAAGAGATGCCTGCGGAAGAAGGGTATCCGCCTTACCTCGCCTCGAGACTGGCCGCCTTTTACGAGCGCGGCGGCCGCGTGACCACGCTCTCAGGCGAGCAGGGGGCCGTTTCCATCATCGGCGCGGTTTCCCCGGCGGGTGGTGACTTCTCCGAGCCGGTCACCCAGGCGACACTTCGTATTACGGGCTGCTTCTGGGCGCTCGACGCCTCATTAGCGCGGCGGCGGCACTTCCCGGCCATCAACTGGAACCGCTCGTACTCGCTCTTTACGGGCATTTTGGAAGACTGGTACGCCGAGAACATCGCGCCGGACTTTTCGCAACTCCGCGACCGCGCGGTGACGCTGCTCCAGCGTGAGAACGAACTGCAAGAGGTCGTCCAGCTCGTTGGTCCGGACGCGCTGCAAGACCAGGAGCGCTTGATTATTGAAATCGGGCGCATCTTACGGCAGGATTTTTTGCAGCAAAACGGTTTCGACCCGGTCGACGCCTCGTGCTCGATGCCCAAAGCCTACGGGATGCTCCAGATGATGCTGAAGTTTTACGACCAAGCGCAAGAAGCGCTCCGCGGCGGCGCGACCATCGACGATATTCTGCAAGACGAGGTGACCGAAAAAATCAACCGCGCCCGCTACACGCCCGAAGACGAGTTCGAGGCGTACAAAGAAAACGTGCTGAACGAACTCGAGAACGCCTTCGCGGTCGCCGCTTAAAGGAGATAAAATGGCTTCAAATTTGCTGAAAAAAGAGTACAGCGAGGTCAGTTACGTCTCGGGGCCGCTGCTGTTTTTGCAAAACGCCTCCGACTTGGCTTACAACGCAATTGTGCGCATCACCGACAACTCGGGCCGTGAGCGCGGCGGGCAAGTCATCGAAGTGACCGACGAGTTCACCGTGCTCCAGGTGTTCGAAGAGACCTCCGGTATCGACCTGGCGAGCACAAAAGTGAGCCTCGTCGAGAACGTCGCCCGTTTGGGTGTGGCGCGGGACATGATCGGCCGCCGTTTCAACGGCATCGGCGCGCCCATCGACGGCCTCCCCGACGTGGTCGCCGACAAGCGCATCCCCATCGGCGGGGCGCCTATCAACCCGGTGGCGCGGCAAAAACCCGAGGAGTTCATCCAGACCGGCATCTCGACGGTCGACACCCTCATGACCCTGGTGCGCGGTCAAAAGCTGCCGATTTTCTCGGGCTCGGGGCTGCCCGCTAACGAACTCGCCGCGCAAATCGCGCGGCAAGCGAAGGTGCTCGGTGAAGGCTCGGAGTTCGCCGTCGTCTTCGGCGCGATGGGCGTCACCCAGCGTGAGCTGACTTTCTTTACGCAAGAGTTCGAGCGCACCGGCGCGCTGGCGCGTTCGGTGTTGTTTTTGAACAAGGCCGATGACCCCGCGGTCGAACGTCTGCTCACGCCGCGGATGGCGCTCACAGCCGCTGAATACCTCGCCTTCGAGCACGGCTACCACGTCCTCGTCATCCTCACCGACATGACGAACTACTGCGAGGCGCTGCGCGAAATCGGCGGGGCGAGGGAAGAAATTCCCGGTCGCCGCGGCTACCCCGGTTACATGTACACGGACCTCGCCTCAATTTATGAGCGCGCGGGCGTGGTGGAAGGCGTTTCTGGCTCGGTCACGCAGATTCCGATTCTGTCGATGCCCGACGACGACGTGACCCACCCGATTCCCGACTTGACCGGTTACATCACCGAAGGGCAGATTTATTTAGCCCGCAGCCTCCACAACCAGGGTTACTACCCGCCCATTAACCCGGGTCCGTCTTTGAGCCGACTCATGAACAACGGCATCGGCGCGGGCAAAACGCGCAAAGACCACAAAAACGTGGCCGACCAACTTCAGGCAGCTTACGCCAACGGCCTCGACCTGCGCCGACTCGTCGCGATTACGGGTGAGGACGCGCTTTCCGAGACCGACAAGCTGTACTTGAAGTTCGCCGACGAGTTCGAGAAAAAGTTCATCGACCAAGGCAACGAAGACCGCGCCATCGACGACTCGCTCGACATCGCCTGGACGACCCTGTCGCTGCTGCCCAAGAGCGAACTGACCCGCCTGAGCCGCGAGCAAATCGACAATTACTACGGCGCGAAAATGGAAGCGATGTGGGGCGCGGGGAAAGGTATTTGAGGAAGTAAAAGTTCTTGGTTTTAGGTATTAGTTTTTAGACTAAAGACCAACGACCAAGAACGAATAACCTTCTTCCCCCTTCTCCTCAAAAGGAGCACTATGGCAGAACAAATCGCACCGACAAGGTCGAACCTGCTCCAACGGCGGGACCAACTGCGGCTCGCCATACGCGGAGCCGACCTGCTGAAGCGCAAGCGCGACGCGCTCATCTCGGAGTTTTTCGACCTCGTGAAGTCGTCGTTGGAAGCTCGGCGTGCGTTGTCGAGCACGAGTCAGGAGGCGTATTTCAGCCTCTTTCTGGCTAAAGCCTGGGACGGCCCCGAGGCGGTCGAGAGTTTGAGCTTGGCCGAACAGTCGGGCCTGGACCTAGAAATCAAGGTGGAGAACCTGTTCGGCGTCAAGGTGCCGCAGGTGCAGCCGCCAACCTTTTCAACCGACCTGCCCTTTTCACCCGTGAACGCGGGCGCGCGCACCCTGGACGCCGCCGCGCAGTTTCGCCAGCTTACCGAAGCCCTCATCAAAGTGGCCGCGACCGAAACGCGGCTGCGGCGAATAGGCGAGGAAATCAAAAAGACGAACCGGCGGGTGAACGCCCTGGAGCAACTCGTCATCCCCGGTATCAACGTGCAAATCAAAGACATTCGCAGCGTGCTGGACCAGCGAGCGCTGGAAGAAATCACCGTGTTGAAGCGTATCAAGGCCAAGCTCGAGGCGCGTGACAAAGAAGACAAGGCCAAGTCTGACGACGCGAAAGCCGACGCGTCCGCGGCTTATCCCGAGAATACTCCTGAGCAAACGATGGCGCAGCGTGTCGAGGCCCCGGCACCCTAAAACCGGCACCGTCTTACAGGCCGGCTCAAGACAGGCCCTCCCACAGCAGACCGCGAACGAGTCCCCGCCCGGCGGGGACTTTTCGTTTTTCAACACCTCTCGGTCAAAAAAGGCCATTTGCTGGTACGCCCACTTAGCTCGGCAGAGGCTTGGTAACCCTTCGCTTTCATGCGGATTCCGATACTACAGCTCCCCTTGGAAGAGGTGTTCGCTTCCTTGTCGCTAGTCCGTATTTTTTCTCGCTGAAGAGTTCTGAACCGGTAAGACTAACAACGCTTTACCCATGCTCAGCTTTTCCTGGTCACGACCTCTGGTTCAAGATTGCTCGCATTTGATTCCGAGAGAATAAATACGGAAAGGGTATCAGGCCGCAGGTGCTTCGGACGCCTCCGCTCTGAGTAACCCGGAGAATCACCTGGAAACGGTATTACTTCATTCGCTGCGCTGGCGGAACGTTTTAAACTCAAGGCATGAAAAGATTTTTGTTTAGCCTCGCAACCCTCGTCGCGCTGGTGGCCTGCGCTCCCACAACCACGACCGGCCCGACAAACGCTGGAGACGTGCCGGCTGCAGACACGGCGGCTAAGGACACGGCGGCGGACACAGCCTTTACGCTCCCACCCAAACCGCCGGAAGCGCGCTGGATTATCGCCGTGCCCAACTTTGAAGTGCGCGCGGGCAACGTAACGATAGGTCAGGCCGACCTGAGCGGAGAAGGCCCCGACTTTTACAAAGAACTCGGTTCGGGCGTGGCCGATATTTTTGTTACCGAGGCGTTTCGTAGCGAGCAGTTCCGCATCACCGAGCGCGCCGAACTGGACAAAATCATCAGCGAGCAAGACCTAGCCAGCAGCGGCCGCGTCGACTCGGTGACCGCCGCCGAGGTAGGACGCATCACCGGGGCCGAACTCATCGTGTTGGGCAGCCTGTCGGAGTTCGGCGTCACGACGACGGGCGGCGGGGGCAAGGTGCTGGGCGTCTTCGGCGGCAGCACCGAGACGGTGACCACCCGTGTTACCGTCGACATCCGCATCGTCGACGCCGATACCGCGGAGATTTTCGCCATCGGCAGCTCGACGAGCGAACAGTCACAGTCAAACGTGAGGTTCGACCTCGGCAACATCCTGCGCGCGATTTCGGCCGGGCGCAGCGGCACGACCATCGTCGATATTGCCGTTCGTAACGCGATTCGCGGCGCTATCGACGAGGCGGCTTTGAACCTGCCAGACAAGCCCTAGCACCTCACCTGAAGTTCATAAACCGGAGCGTCGCCCTTTACAAGGACGGACAAAAACGGTTAGCATGGCGGTGGGCAGACAAAAAGCCGAAAATCTCACAACAGAAAGAGGTACCATGCGTAAACTTTCCGTTTTTCTTTCCCTGTTAACATTTCTCGTTTTGGGAACGTCTTTCGCGCAGACGAGTCTCTTGGACACCATCAAACAACGCGGCACCTTGGTTTGCGGCGTCAACGGCACCGGCTTGGTCGGTTTCGGCAACGTCGGCGCTGACGGCGAGTGGACCGGTTTCGACGTGGACTTTTGCCGCGCCATCGCCGCCGCCGTGTTAGGTGACGCCAACGCGGTCGAGTTCCGCGGGCTGTCCGCGCAGGAGCGCTTTACCGCCGTGCAAACCGGCGAAGTCGACGTGCTCATCCGCAACACCACCTGGACCTCCTCACGCGACACGGCTGCGAGCCTCAACTTCGCGCCGACGAACTTTTACGATGGCCAGGGTTTTATGGCTCGAGCCGACTCGGGCATCACCACCTTGAACGACCTAGAAGGCCGCCGCATCTGCGTGCAGTCGGGGACCACCACCGAACTCAACTTGGCCGACGTACTGGGCGCGCTCGGCATCAGCTTCACGCCGGTCGTGTTCGAAAACAACGACCAGCTCACCGCCGCCTACGACGACGGCGCGTGTGACGCCTGGACGACCGACCGCTCGGGCCTCGTCGCCTCGCAGACCCGTTTGCGCGAGCCCGACGCCCACACCGTCCTCGACCAGACGATTTCCAAAGAGCCCTTGGCCCCGTCCGTGCTGGACGGCGATTCGAAGTGGTTTGACGCGGTCAAGTGGGTCGTGTATGGCCTCATCGCCGCCGAAGAGTTCGGTGTGACTTCCGAGAACGTCGAGAGCGTCGCCGCCGAAACCCCGAACCCCGAGCTGCAACGGATGCTCAACAACGAAGGTGACATCGTCACCCAAATCGGCTTGCCCGCAGACGGCATCAAACAAGCCATTGCCCAAGTCGGCAACTACGGTGAGATTTTCAACCGCAACCTAGGCCCCGACACGCCCTTCAACTTGGGCCGCGGGCTGAACGCGCTCTACACCGACGGTGGCCTGATGTACGCCCCGCCCTTCCGCTAAGCCCACCGCTTCATAAAAGGGGTGGCGAAAAGCCGCCCCTTTTGCTATTTCGACGTTCGACGGTAAGGCTTATTTTTGAGAGTCGGCCCCGAGACTCGGCGGGACTACCTAGAGCTTACGCGCCGAGAGCCGGACAAAAACAGGCTAAAAAGAAAGTCCTCAGGTATTTGTTAAACTAAACCACAGCCAACGCACCGTTTCAGGAGGTCCATGTGTCCGGTTTACCCCGACGAGAGGCTGCATCAGACACCCCCGCAAAGGCTCGAGGCTAGCTCCGTGGCCGCCCGCTCCCTGGACGCGCCCGCCCCAGAGCGCATCCCGTTTTACCGCAACGTCAAGGTTATCGGTACCCTGGCGCAAATTATTTTCGCCGCTATCGTCCTCGTCGCCGCCGTCATTATGGTGCGCAACGTGACCGTGGCGCTGCAACGCTCGAACCTGCCCGCGGACTTCTCGTTTTTAGACAACCGGGCCGGCGTGCCTATCGCCGAAACACCGATTCCCTACAGCGCTGCGACTAGCAGCTACCTGCGCGCTTTTATCATCGGTGTGCTCAACACGCTCAAGGTGGCGCTGGTAGGCGTCGTTTTGGCCTCGCTCCTCGGCACGCTCATCGGCGTGATGCGCTTGTCAAACAACTGGATTTTGCGACAGCTCGCCACGGGCTACGTGGAACTGATTCGCAACACGCCGCTGGCGGTGCAAATCGTGTTTTGGTTTACGGCCGTGTTGACGCCGTTGCCGCCCCGAAGTTCAAACCCTATTTTTCTGCCGTTCGGCGGCTACTTGAGCAACTTGGGACTGGCGCTGCCGTGGCTTTATCCTTCTTACAGGTTCGCTGCCTGGTGGCCCTGGCTTTTGGGCGCGCTTCTCGCGGCGGTCGTCGTTTTCGGCCTGCGGCGGCGCAGCATCGAACGCTCCGAACGGCCCGGCAGCCCCTGGCCCCTGACGCTGCTCACCTTGTTCGGGGTCGCCGCGGTAGGGTACGCCGTCAGCCTGAGCAGCCCCGGTTTGCCCGAAAACGCGGCGACGAGGTTCAATCCCGGCACCGGCGTCGTCACCGTTTACCAAGACGCCAACGGCAACGGTGCGTTCGACCGTGACGAACCCACCCTTCCCTTTACGCCCGTCACGGTAACCGTTCCGGAAGCCAGCCTCACCACCCAAACGCAAAACCTCACCGAGTCGCGCCGCTTCGTCTACAGCACTTTCCGCTTTCCTGCCGTTGCGGAAAGCGAGTTCGCTACGGCCGAGGTGAGTTTCGTCAACCCCGACGAGGCCGAGGGCTTAGCGGTTGCGTTTGACCGTTTTCCGAGCGAGGGCGTCGTGTACCGCGACACCAACGCCAACGGTGCCTTTGACCGCGGTGAAGAGATTCAAACCCAAAACGGCAACGCTTCGGGCTACAGCGCCCGGTTGCAACTGACCTTGACCGACTTCGAGCGGCGCGTGGTCAGCGACCGCGACGGCGAACTGCGCATTCCGCGTTTTACCGCAGGTGCGGCGGGCGCGGCGGCGGAGACGACCCGGAACCTGAGTCCTGGGCAGCTGTTCGGTACCCCCGGCGGGTCGCAAAGCGAGTCGGAGCTGGTCGTCGACTTAGCTCTCGAGACCTCGGGTCCCCTCGTTTTGAGCAAGCCGAGCATCCCCATCAGCGACTACTTCGGCGGCGTCAGCTTGTCGGTGAGCTACCTTGCCATGCTGCTGGCGCTCGTGATTTACACGGCAAGTTTTATCGCCGAGATAGTGCGCGCCGGTATCCAGGCAGTTGCCAAGGGCCAGACCGAAGCCGCCAAAGCCCTGGGCTTGAGTGGCTACCAGACTTTCAACCTCATCGTGTTTCCGCAAGCGCTGCGAATTATCCTGCCGCCGATGATCAGCCAGTACCTCAACCTCACCAAGAACTCGTCGTTGGGTCTTATCGCAGCCTACGTGGAAATCTTCGCCATCAGCGCGATTATCGCCAACCAAACGGGGGCGTCGGTGCCGATGACGCTCATGGTCATCGCGTCGTACCTCATTATCAGTTTCGGCTTCGCGTTTGTTCTCAACATCGTCAACGCCCGCATGGCGTTGGTGGAGCGCTAGCATGATAGGAACAGCATGATAGACGCCAGAAACAGACCCGCACGCACCAGCGGCGCAGTGGGCTGGCTGCGAGAAAACTTGTTCAGTTCGGTATTGAACACGCTCGTTTCCGTGGTCGTCATCGCCGTGGTGCTGTGGGGCTTGTACGGCCTTGTCACCTTCGCTTTTTTCGGTGCGCACTGGGAGCGGGTCTGGGCGAACATGAAGCTGTTCGCGGTGTACCGCTACCCGTTCGACCTGTTATGGCGACCCCTCGCAATCGTCGCTCTTATCATGGGTTTGCTCGGAATGACCGCCGGGGTCTCGCGTCACGCCGAGGGCGAAATCATCCGCGGCGTGTTCTGGTGGGTGTTCAGCTTCGTGGTGATCGTCAACGTAGCGGCGCTGTTCGATTGGGAGGCGGTGAGGTGGCTCTGGACGCTCGTCACGGTGGCGAGCCTGGTGGGTTACGGCCTGGGCCGGGCGCAACCGCGGCTGGTGAGCGCGCTGCCGTGGCTGTGGGGCGCGTCTTTGTTGGTGGGTTACGTGCTGCTGCGGGGGGTGGGCTCGAGCGGCGAGTTGCGCGTGGTCGAAAACCGTGAGTGGGGCGGCTTTTTGCTCACGCTCATCTTGTCGGTCGTGGGCATCGTGGTGAGTTTCCCGCTCGGCATCGCCCTGGCGCTGGGGCGGCGCAGCAAACTACCGGCGATAAAATACTTCTGCATCGGCTTTATCGAAATCGTGCGCGGCGCGCCCTTAATCATGTGGCTCTTTATCGCTTCGCTGATGGTGCCGCTCATTTTCAACATCGACACGAGCAGCGTCGACGCGCTCACCAAGGCGCTCGTTGCGGTGACGCTGTTCTCGGCCGCGTACATGGCCGAGAACGTGCGCGGCGGCTTGCAGGCGGTCGGCAAGGGGCAGGAGGAGGCGGCGCGCGCGCTGGGCCTGAGCGGCTGGCAGACGATGCGCAAAATCGTCTTGCCGCAAGCCCTGCGCGCGGTGATTCCGGCCATCGTGGGCCAGTCCATTGGGCTGTTCAAGGACACCTCGCTCGTCTTCGTGGTCGGCCTGTTCGACTTTTTCAACGTCGCCAACGTCGTCGCCAACCAGCCGCAGTCGTTGACGGTGCCGGGCGGGATTCGGCTCGAGCTGTCGCTGTTTTTGGCAATCATCTACTGGTTTTTCGCGTTTCGCATGAGCGTGGCGAGTCGGCAGCTCGAGAAACAACTCGGCGTCGGCACCCGCTAGGCAAGAGGTTACCTTCGGTTCTTAGTTTTTAGTTTTACCAACAACCAACGACCAACACCCCTTTCAGGAGGTCTTATGGCAGTCACCGAAAAACCAGGCAAAAACGTTCGCGCCGACGCACCCGACGGCGGCGACCGCATCATCGAAATCGCCGACCTCAACAAGTGGTACGGCGACTTTCACGTGCTCAAAGACATCAACTTGTCTGTCAACAAGGGTGAGGTGGTGGTCGTCATCGGGCCGTCGGGCTCGGGCAAGTCCACGCTGATTCGCTGCGTGAACCGTCTGGAGGAGCACCAAGAAGGCCGCATCTCCGTGGACGGCACCGAACTCACCGACGACGTGCGCAAAATCGACCAGGTGCGCCGCGAGACCGGCATGGTCTTTCAGCAGTTCAACCTGTTCCCGCACCTCACCGTGATGGAGAACATCACCCTGGCCCCGATTCGCGTGCGCAAGTGGAAAAAGTCCAAGGCCGAGGAGCGGGCGATGTACTTTTTGGAAAAAGTCCACGTGCCCGAGCAGGCGCACAAGTATCCGGGCCAGCTCTCGGGCGGGCAGCAGCAGCGGGTGGCGATTGCACGGGCGCTCACGATGGAGCCCAAAGTGATGCTCTTCGACGAGCCCACCAGCGCCCTCGACCCCGAGGTCATCGGCGAAGTCCTGGAGGTCATGGTGAACCTAGCCAAAGAGGGCATGACGATGATCGTGGTCACGCACGAGATGGGCTTCGCGCGCGAGGTCGGCAACCGGGTGGTGTTTATGGACGCGGGCCAAGTCGTCGAGGTCGGGCCGCCCGAGCATTTTTTCACCAACCCGCAAGAGGAGCGCACAAGGTCGTTTTTGTCGAAGATTTTGTGACATTTTGCTTGAACCGGCACAAAAAAAAGGCTCGAGCCGTTCGGGACAGGGGCGGGTTTCAAGCTCGCCCCTCCAGCGTGTTGAAAAAACACGTCCACAGCAACGTTTTACCTGCTTGGACACAAAAAGAGGTTATGAGTGATAGACCTCTTGCAAAAATCCAATTAGACGACGAAGGTTACCGACTCGTACGGTTGATACTTTCGCAAGAAGTCTAACGTCCAGCGCGAAAAGTTTTACTGCATTTTTTCTTCAAACCGTTACACTCGAGAGAGTGCTCTCGGTGTCGCCGGAGCCGAGACGGCTTGGGACAAGGAGCTTGGGCGCATGGCAGATTATGGCAGTAGGGGTGGACGCAGCGCTGAGCAAAGCCCAACCGGGCAAAACAGGGGCGTGCGCATCGCCGACATGCTCAAAAACATCGTCGCGCAGCGAGCTTCGGACATTCACCTGCAGGCGGGCGCGCCGCCCTACATACGCGTAGACGGCAGTCTGCAGGCTTACGAAAGCGTGCCCGTACTGACGCCGCAACAGACCGAACAGATTGCCCTCGCCATGATGTCGGAGCCGCAACGCGAACTTTTCTTGCACCGGCACGAACTCGACTTTGCCTTTACCATCCCCAACATAGCCCGGTTTCGCTGCAACGTGTTCCGGCAACGGGGCTCGGTCGGTATCGTCATGCGCGTGGTGCAAGACAGCGTACCGAGTTTTGAAACGTTGGGTTTGCCCACCGGGGTCGTTACCGAATTCGCCGCCCAATCGCGCGGTCTGGTGCTCGTCACGGGACCGACCGGCCACGGTAAGTCCACCACCTTGGCCGCGATGGTCGACCACATCAACCGCAAGTATCCCCGCAACATTCTCACCGTCGAAGACCCCATCGAAGTGCTGCACGCAAACCAGCGCAGCCTCGTCATCCAGCGCGAAGTCGGTCTGGACACCGCCGACTTTGCCGACGCGCTCAAGTACGCGATGCGCCAAGACCCCGACGTCATCATGATTGGCGAGATGCGCGACCGCGAAACTGCCGAGGCGGCCATCAGCGCGGCGCAGACCGGCCACCTTGTGCTCAGCACACTGCACACGCTCGACTCGATTCGCACCATCAACCGCATCATCGACTTTTTTCCGCCTTTCGAACGCCCGCAGGTTCGTATTTTGCTGGCTGATTCGCTGCTCGGCATTATCAGCCAGCGGCTGTTGCCGAGCAGCGACGGGGGGGGGCGCGTGTTGGCGCACGAGGTGCTTATCAACTCGCCGCTGGTGCGCGACTATCTCAAAGACGAAGACAAAACGCCTCTTATCAAAGAGGCGCTTCAAGAGGACAACCTGCGCGGCATGAAAACGTTCGACCAGCACTTGGTCGAGCTTTACCTGAGCGGAAAAGTGACGATGGAGGACGCGCTCGCCGCCTCGACAAGCGCTCACGAGTTCAAGGTCATGCTGACGCAGCAGCGCAACGGCGGTGAAGACTACCCGTCCAAAAGAGAATCGGAGCGTTTGCGCGGCGGAACCTACCAAGGGCACAGCAGCAGGTTTTAGCGCCCGGCTCGAGCGCACCTCACCAGGCCCGAAGACCGGAAACCTCAACTGAGTGTTCCGGTGGCGCAACGGGTCCCGTCCGGCACAACGTCAAGCTGCCCCTTTAGGCAAAGAGAACGTTGGGCCGCCACGGAACCCCGGCGACCACCTCGCCGTGCAGGTCGTAGGCGCTCGCTTCCGTCACCTTCACCTTGACGATGTCGCCGATTTTGACAGTGCCGTCGGAGGTTGCGAACACCGCGCCGTCGATGTCGGGCGCGTCGTACTTGCTACGCCCCTTGAGGTCACCCGGCAAGTCACCGTAATCGTCTACGATAACCTCCAGCGTTTGGCCGACCCGTGAGCGCTGCTTCTCAAAGCTAATTTCTTGCTGCGTTGCCATAAAGCGCGCGAAGCGTTCTTGTTTAACCTCTTCCGGTACGCTGCCGGGCAGGGCGTTGGCCGCCGCGCCCGGCACCTCGCTGTAGGTAAAGCCGCCGACGCGCTCGAGCCGAGCCTCCCGCAGAAAGTCCAACAGCAACTCAAAATCCTCTTCGGTCTCGCCCGGAAACCCGACGATAAAGGTGCTGCGGATGGCGAGTTCGGGGCAAAGGGTGCGCCACTCCCGAATCGTTTGCAGGTGACTTTCCGCGCCGCCGGGCCGCCGCATGGCGCGCAGAATTTTGGGGCTGGCGTGCTGCAGCGGCACGTCTAAATAAGGGAGCAGCTTACCCTCGGCCATGAGGGGAATGAGGTCGCGGACGTGCGGGTAAGGGTAAACATAGTGCAACCGCACCCACGCGCCCATTTGGGCCAACTCGCTCACCAGCGGGACGAGGTGCGCACGCACGCTGCGCCCCTGAAACTCACTCTCACAGTAGCCAATGTCCACGCCGTAAGCGCTAGAATCTTGCGCGATGACGAGCAGTTCCTTAGTACCCGAGGCGACAAGCCGGTAAGCTTCGTACAGCACGTCGCCTGCGTCGCGTGAAACCTGCAACCCGCGCAACTGCGGAATAATACAAAAGCTGCACTTGTGGTTGCAACCCTCGGCGATTTTTAGGTAACTGTAGTGGCGCGGGGTGAGCTTGACGCCTTGCGGCAAGAGCGTGGTGAACGGGTTGTCGTCGGGCGGCAGCGCGCTGTGGACGGCGTTCATGACGCCCGCGACGTCGCCCTGCCCGGTCACCGCCAGGACGCCCTTGTGGCGGGCGCGAATCGTCTCCGGCTTTTCGCCCAAACAGCCCGTGACGATGACCTTGCCGTTGTGTTCCAGCGCCTCGCCTATAGCGCTCAGCGATTCCTCGACCGCCGGGGTGATAAAGCCGCAGGTGTTGACCACGACGAGGTCGGCGTCCTCATAGCTCGGCGACACCGCGTATCCCTCGGCGCGCAGTTGCGTCAGGATGCGTTCGCTGTCGACCAGCGCTTTGGGACAGCCCAAGCTTACAAATCCGACTCTACCCGTCATTCAAACCCGTCATACGCTCAACTCCAAAACCTGTCTCGAGTCCCGAGTATAGCCCAGTCCGGCGCGGTTCAAACTTTTTTGGCGGACGAAGCAACAGACGGGGCGAAAGTTTTCGACGCTCCGACGCTCCGCAGCCACGGTCTGACCTGTCCCGCCAGGTACAAAGACCCCGCGACGACGACAATTGCCCCCTCGGGGCAGGCTGCCAGCGCCGCCGCCAGCGCCGTCAGGGGTTCCGGTACGACCCGGCGACCCGGCTCCAAGTCCGGATTCACCTGTCCCTCGACGCGAGTAACAATCGTCGTCAGGGCGTCCGTCTCGAGCGGTTTCAGCGTCGCCGCGCCCTGCTTTTTGGGCAGCGCCCCGAAGACGAGGAGGTAGGGCGCGTCCAAGGTGGCGCGCAAGGCCCGCGCGGCTGCGGGGTTGTGGCCACCGTCGACGATGACGGTTTTGCCGCCAAGCTGAAACACCTCGCGGCGGCCGGGCGGGGGCTGAGAGGCCAGGCCGACGAGTACCGCGTCCTCCGCAACGTTTAAAAGTCGCAACGTGGCCGCGGCGAGGCGGCGGTTTTGCTGTTGAAAAGGGTATAGAGCCTGCTCAAAGTCAGGCGGCAGCGCAAACAGGGGAGAGCTTGACAAGTGAAAAAGGGGGCTCGAGCGTACCGCGGCCATTTCCGCCACCACCTCTAGCGCTTCACCCTGCGCCGCCGTGACGACGGGCACCCCCGGCCGCACCGCCGCGGCCTTGTCACGGGCAATGTCGCGCAACGTCTCGCCGAGGGTGGCCTGGTGCTCCAAAGAGACGTTGGTAATGACCACGGCTCGAACGTTCTCCAGGGTGATGGTCGCGTCGTTTTTGGCCCCCACGCCCGCCTCGACCACGGCCCACTCAACCTGCTCGCGTTCAAAACGGTGCAGGGCCAGGGCGTAACAAAGTTCGAAAAAAGCCGCGTCGGGCTGTAAAAGTTTGAGGGTTCGGACAAACTCGAGCACGTCCTGTTCGCTTATGAGTTTCCCGTCGACCATGACCCGCTCCCGAAACTCTTCGACGTGCGGAGAAACGAACGCGCCCGTCCGAAACCCCGCCGCGCTCAACCCTACGGCGACCGCCTGCGTCACGCTGCCCTTGCCGTTCGTGCCGACGACGTGAACGCCGTTCGGGGGCGAGCCGAGGTGCAGCGCCGCGAGAAGCGCGCGCGTTCGTTCAGGGTCGCGCGGCGCACCCGAACGGGTTTGCGCAAAAAGCCAAGCGAGGGCGTTTTCGTAAGTCACCAGGGGGGGCGTCGGACGGCTCATCGGCAGGCTGGATTATAAGCTCAACGCTTCAAAAAAGCACCGAGTACCGTGTTAAAAATGTTTTTGACTCGGTACTTTCAACTCGGTCCTCGGTACTTTCGACTTGCCCCTTCCCCTGCATATAGCTTTGCTCATTACGCGCGCCCGCCGAAATAGGTCAATATAGAGAGGTGATTACCGACGACTTAGCCCGCGAACTCATCGAATCCCACCCGCTCGACACTGCCAGGGTGTTGGAACGGCTCGAGCCTGACGCAGCCTGGGCGGTATTGGCCGGTTTGGACGAGGACTTGCGCCCGCCCATCGTCGAAGGCTTCAGCCCCGACTACGCCGCCCGGCTGCTGTTCGAGCCCAGTCTGGACACGGCCGTCGACATCGTCCGCGCGCTGCCCTCGGAGGTCAGCGCGGACATCTTGGAGCACCTCTCGGACGCCGAGAGTGAACGTCTGTTGAGCGCGCTGCCCAGCCTCCATGCCGACGAAATCGAAGAACTCAGCGAGTACCCCGAAGACACGGTGGGCAGCGTCATGAGCCCGGAATTTGTGGCGTTGCGTGACAGCGCCACCGTCGCCGACGCGCTGACGCGGTTGCGGCGCTTGGCGATGGTCGGGCGCAACGTGAACTACGTCTACGTCGTCGACGACGCGGGGCGGCTGCGCGGCGTGTTGGTGCTGCGCGACCTCATCCTGGCGCAACCCGACACTTCCTTAAAGCGCCTCATGATTACCAACGTGGTCAAGGTTTACACGAGCGACGAACTCGACGACGTCGCCGACGTGCTGCTCGAGAAACGGCTGATGTCGGTGCCGGTAGTGGACGACGGCGAAACGCTGAAGGGGGTCGTCTTTGCCACCCAACTCGTCAACGAGTTGCAAGAAGAGGGCTTCGAAGACGCGCAAAAGATGTTCGGGGCCGGTTCGGACGAGCACGCTTCTTCGACGCCGCGCTTCGCCATCCGCAAGCGCTTACCCTGGTTGACGGTGAACTTGGCGACGGCCTTTTTGGCGGCGGCCGTCGTCGGCGCGTTCAACAGCGTCATCGCGCAGATTACGATATTGGCGGCCTTTTTGCCGGTCGTCGCCGGTCAGGGCGGCAACGCGGGCGCGCAGGCCTTGGCCGTCACCCTGCGTTCGCTCGCGCTAGACGAACTCGACGCGCGCCGGCCGCGCAAGCTCATCGTCAAAGAAGCGTTGGTGGGCTTAACCAACGGCTTAGCGACCGGCGTTTTGGCCGGCGGTTTGGCGGCGCTCTTCAGCGGCAACGTAGCGCTCGGCTTCGTCATCGCGGCGGCGATGGTCCTGAACCTCGTCATGGCGGGGGTGGCGGGCGCGGCGATTCCGGTCGTGATGGAGCGCTACGGCCAAGACCCCGCGCAGTCGAGCAACATCATCCTGACAACGGTCACCGACATCGTCGGCTTCGCCTCGTTTTTGGGGTTGGCGGTGGCCGCCAAGGGTTGGTTGCTGCGTTAGGTTTGGTCGCGGCCCGCTAAAGTCTGCCCGACTCGAGCCGCGACCGAACCAACGGTTTGGGCGTCGGGGTGTCGCTCATGTCCGACGTTCGCTGCGGCAGCTTCACTTTCCTTAGTTCGCTTTTCCGGGGTCACTTTTTCTGCGTCTGCGTCTCGAGCCCCGGCGGCGTTTGGGCGCTTCGGTTTGGGCGGGTTCGTCCGCATCGACGCGGACGAGTGAAGCCTCCAAAGGGTGACCTTCAAAGGGTTGGCTCATCAGCAGGATGGGGTGAGGCGGCTCGGTTGCGACGTACAAGTAGCTGTTGCCCGGCCTGAGCACGTAGGCGTAGGCCGCCTTTTCGCCCGCGACCGTGTCCAGCGTCGTTTCGCCCAGGCGGTCGACCAAAACGGTTTTGCCGAGCAGCGGCACGCGCAGCGGGGTCTCGAGCGCGCCCAGGTTGCGAACGTGGTAGAGAAGGCCGAGCGGGTCCTCGAGCGGTTCTAAGTACGGCACCGCCGCGCTGTCGCTCCCGCCCCGCGTGGCCTTAACAAGACCGTCGTCTACGTCGAACTCGACGATGAAACTGCGGGAGTCGTTGGGCGTCACCGTTTTTTCTTGAAACGAAAAGCTGAAGAACTGCTCCCGGTGCACCTTGCTTTCTTGCGTTACGGTGCCGTTCAGCAGCCGGTCTTGCACCGTCAGTTTGGCCCCCAGCAGCGCCGTGCGGCCCCGGAAACTGGTGCTGAGCGTGTGGCTGCCCACGGGCTTGCCCCGCAGGGACAAGCGGTAGTGACAAACTTCGACTGACATAGTTTTAGACTAACATGGTGGATTGAGAACAAAGCAGAACCTCAACATTCGTTGACAGCCTGAATATTAAGGCTCGTAACCCGCAACCTACATCTTGTCCAAAGATTGTCAAGCAAAACGTTGTGTTTTTGATGTTGACTAGAGGGTGGTCGGCGTGCGGCAAATGCGCATCTCTACTCCTTTTTACATTTTCGGCAGGACAATTCTGTGTCCTTTGTAGTTTTCACCTTTGCGGCGTTTAGTTGTGCGACCTAATCGTACATGCCTGGAGGAGCAACTACATCCTCTTCCTCAACAAAAACGTATTTCCCTGCCTCTAAATCGGTAACAACCTTTGTAAGGAACTCACTCCAACTAGAGGCAAGTACCTGTTCAGGACCCACCTCATGGGAATGGCTAAAAATTTGGCCTACATCCCCTCCACTGGCTGGTTGAAGGTCGAGCATGAGGTGGTCGCCTGAATTATCGGTGAGCGGTAAACGAAAACTGTCCCAAAAAACGGGTCTGATATGTTTGTCAATAGAATCTTCAACCTTCCAGTCAGCAGTTGCGTACTCACCGCTACGTTGCCAGTCTTTATACATGGCCCATTGGCGTAGCACCCCATCTAATGTCAGTAACTCACCGTACCACAGCAAACCACAGTCACCACCATTGTGAAGTAGTAAAGATTCTCGGAAGTCATCAGGCAAAGACAAACCTATCTCGCGTTGAAATGCTTCAATTTCTTCTTCAGTTGCTCCGGCATTTAAGGACAACATATTAGGATAGGTGTTTTCTTTGTACCACGCAACAATTCTTTGCCAAGATTCTAAAACACTCATAGTCTGTATATCACTCCTTCACAATCAAGTACGCCAAACTGTCCGTTTGAACATAATAGTCATAGCACCGAAAGATTGCATCTTCACCACATCCTAGACAATATCCGGGTTTATGTTAGGCGTCCCCCAAAATCTTGGGCGTTTGTTTTCAAAACGGCAGGTCTTGCTTGTCCAACCGTCCGAGTTCGCCGGTCGACTTGCCCTGGCGCAGGATGTTGATAAACAAGTTGACCAACTCCGGGTCGAGTTCGTGGCCGCTCCTGAGCGTGAGGGCTTGCTCGACCTCGCGCGGGGAGAGTGCCTGGCCGCGTTCGCTGGACAACAGGTCGAAGGTGTCCGCGACCGCGACGATGCGGCCCAAAATGGGAATCTCTTCTTTGTACAGGCCGTCGGGAAAGCCCGAGCCGTCCCAGTTTTCGTGGTGCGAGCGGATGCCGGCGGTGGCGGCCATGAGGAGCGGCGAGGAGGCGACTAAGTTCGCGCCGCGCTGCGGGTGCTGACTGTCCTCTGTGCTCAAGTCGAGCCCGGAGCCCAGCTTGCCGACGTCGTGAAGCATGGCGGCGTAGTAAAGGTCGGCCAAGCGCTCTTTGTCGAAGCCGAGCGCGCGGCCGACCGCGAGCGCGTAGGCGGTGACCCGGCTGGCGTGACCGAGTTGGGTGAAGTCTCTGGCCTCGGTGGCCTCGACAAAGGCGCGGGTAAACTCGACTAAGCTGCGGCGGGCACGCACCCTGTCCAAGTACTGACCCTGCACCTCGCCTAGTACCGTGCTCCAGCGTTTGGCCGTCTTCAACTCCTCATCGGAAAAGGCGGGCGTCTTGTGACGGTGCAAAAAGAGAGTGCCGTACGGTTGGCCGTTGCCTGAGACGGGCACCATGATGGTGGACTTGACGTCGCGCAGGCCCAAGTCGCCGAGCAGGGCGCGAATCTCTTGGGGGTTCGGGGTAAACAGTTCGGGAACCAAGTTGGAGATGATGCGCGTTCGTGAGTCGCGCCACGGCCCGTTGCTGAGTTTTAGCTCGAGCAGCTCGCCCCCATAGCCTTCGACCGCGTCGAAGCGGACCTGCTCGCCCTCTTCGCGCCGCACCACGTAACCGCGCACGTCGCCGGGCAGCAGCGTGGTAAGTTGGCGCAACACGAACAAACTGCGCTCGCCGAAGGTCGGCAGTCTGAGCAACTTGTCGACGGCCGCCAAGGGGTCGGGCGTCCCAGAGGTCTCACTGCCTGTAAAAAAGCGCTTCAGCATACCCGCCTCGACATAGTGTCTCCCAAAACCTGGTGTCTTCCCAAAACCTGGTGTCTCCCAAAACCTGTCTCGAGAGGCCGACCCGCGCGGGTCGGCCCCGGACGCACCTTACAAACTTCACTTTACTGTCAGGACGTGGGACGCGGCTTTACGAAACCTAACACCTGCTTTGGCCCGACAACCTCACGTCTTTCGAGGTTTGCTACCAACACCAAACCTCGACCGGGCTGAGCGGGAGCGGATGTTTACCGAAGTGAACAAGGTGGCTTGGGTCAGTGTGCCGCTTCTCTCGAGCGGGCATGATGACGCCATGCCGCGTTTGCTGTGGATTGCCGCTCTTTTGGGTCTGGTGAGTTGTCTGCCTATCCCGACGGTGAGGCTGGACGTGGAGCTGCCCCCCGTCACCTACCGCTCGTCCCCCTCAACGGTGCCGACCGACTACGTCACAGTGCCGGGTTTCGACGAAGCCCACACGCCGGACGCGCTCGACCGGAGTTACTACCTCCGCTATTACCACGCCGGAGACACGCCCGACACTGTTTTAATTCTTGTTCCCGGAATTTTCGGCGGCGCGACGAGCATGGACGAACTGGCCCGGCAACTCGTCGCCAGCACGCCGGACTTGGAAGTGTGGGGAGTTGACCGCCGCGCCAACGCGCTCGAGGACAGGAGCGCGTTTTTGAGAAGCTTGCAGAAACGCGACCCGAGCGCCGCCTACCGCTACTACGTCGAAAACGAGGGCAAACCGGGCGGCTTCGTGCCCGTCCCGCCCAAAGACCTGAGTTTTATGGGCTACTGGGGTCTGGACGTCCACCTGCGCGACCTGCACGCGGTCGTGTTGCAGGCGCGGCGGCGCGCCCCGCGGGTCGTTTTGGGCGGCCACTCGCTCGGCGCGAGCCTTGTCGGGCTCTACGCGGCCTACAACTTCGGTACGCCTAGAAACCCCGACCCCGGTGACGACCACGTGGACGGACTGCTGCTCATCGACGGCGCGCTCGGCCGGACGGGCGGTTTCGGAATCGACCCAACCCTGACGACGGTGCTGGGCATTTTGCCGGACGTGCAGGGGCTCGAGACGGGTACGGACGCGCCTTACCTCGGCCTCGGTTTGGGTCCGACGTTTCAGGCGCAGCGGGAAGTTTTGGCGCTGCTGGCGCGCTTTGCGCCCAACAGGTTGGCCCCCGACGCCTTTGTGGAGTTTCCGGCCACGAACCGGGCCGCCTTTGGAATTCTCGAGACCGACCGCTACGGCCCGGTCACGGTATTCACCAGTTCCTTGGGCGAAGCGGTCGGCGCGACGTTCGGCGGCAACCTGACCGCGTTCGTGCTGGGCGGCGCGGACAGCGCCACGAGTCGCACGGTGACGGGCGTGGCGAACGGCTTCCACCAAGTCGATTGGGCGCGCGGCGACCCCGCCACGGCGCGCACCGACATCGACGCCCTGACGCGGGGTTGGTCGACGCCCCAAACCAACCGCAGCGAATGGTACTTTCCGCTGCGCTTGGCCGTCGACGTGGGCGAGGCGGGTTTGCGCTTGGATGACGACCCGGGGTTCGTCCCCAACGCTTCTGTCACCACCCCGACGCTCGCCGTCGGCGCGGGGCGCGGGCTCGTCAAAGACCTCTCCGGTTTCGAGGCCTACAACAACGTGCGGCCGGGCTCGCTGTTCTCCACGTACATTCTCCCCGGCCTGACGCACTTAGACATCGTCGAGGCCGAAGACAACCCGCTCGTGTCGTTGTTCAAACTGTGGACGGTGCAGCTCGAGCGGGTTGGAGGAAAGGTTGAACGAGTAGGGGAATAACACCCTTTTCGGTTCATGACCTCAGTTAACCCGAGCGGAACGAGAAAAACTGTTGCGGGTTTCGATAAGGAGCCGAAAAACCCCTTTAAGTTTGGTAGGCGTATTACCGGAGCCCGTACAAAACAAAAGGCTCTTACTCCCTACCTCCAACACCCCTACTTTTTCTCCTTCAGCAACTGCTCTCTGAGGACGTGCTTCTGCACCTTACCGAGCGCGTTGCGGGGCAGCGCGGCGACGAAGTAGACCTCTTTGGGCTTTTTGAAACCGGCGATGCGCGTTTTTACGTGCTCGAGCAACTTGGCCTCGCTCACCTCACCGACGACCGCCGCCACGACTTTTTCGCCCAGGTCGGGGTCGGGCAGGCCCAGCACGGCGACCTCGCGCACGCCCACGACCTCGGCCAAAACCTCTTCGACCTCGCGCGGGTAGACGTTGAAACCGCCCGAGATGACGAGTTCCTTGGCGCGGCCGTTCAGGGTGTAGTAGCCGTCCACGTCCACGAAGCCCAAGTCGCCCGTCTTGAACCAGCCGTCCCCCGTCCAGGCTTCCGCCGTCGCGTCGGGGCGGTTCCAGTAGCCCTTCATGAGGTTAGGGCCGCGGATTTGGATTTCGCCGCTTTCACCCGTCGCCAAAACCTCGCCCGTTTGGGGGTCGGCGACACGCGCTTCTATTCCCTCGAACGGAAAGCCGACCGAGCCCGCGCGCCGCTCGCCGTCGTAGGGGTTGCCCATGTTCATCACGGTTTCGGTCATGCCATAGCGCTCGAGAATCCGCAAGCCAAAAACTTCTTCTACCTCCGCGTGGGTTTGTGGACTTAGGGGAGCCGAGCCCGAGACGAGGAGGCGCAAGCCGTCGGGTTTCTCATTGCGAGTTCTGGCAACCTCCAGCAGCCGCGTGTACATCGTCGGCACGCCGAAAAACATCGTCACGTCGCCCTGCAGCATCGTGTTGAACACGTCCGCCGCGTCGAACTTGCGCCGCAGCGTCAGCGCCGAACCCTGAACGAGCGTGCCGTGAAAACCGACGCCCAGCCCGTGCATGTGAAAGAGCGGCAGCACCAGCAAGAGGTGGTCGTCGGGCGTCCACGCCCAAGCTTTCGTCAGTGCGACGCTGTTGCTCACAAAGTTGCCGTGCGTGAGCACTGTGCCCTTGCTGCGCCCGGTAGTGCCGGAGGTGTAGCCGATGACGGCGAGGTCGTCCCGCGTGAGGGACACGGGCTCCGAACGCGGCTCGCCGCCGGCGAGGTCCGCCCAGGTTGCGCGGTCGGATTCGAGACTTTCCCCAAGCGTCACGACGGCCTCCACGGCAGGCGTGTCTTCTCTGACTTTCTCGACTTCCGCAAGCCCCGCCGCGTCGGTGATGACGAGTCGGGCGCTCGAGTCGGTGAGTATGTGCCGCAGTTCCGTAAAGCGGTAGCGCGTATTCACCGGCACCACCACGCCGCCGAGCCACTGCACGCCCAGGTAAGCGGTGATAAAACTCGGCGAGTTTTCCAGATAAAGCGCCACGCGGTCACCTTTGGTGAGACCGTAAGCGGCCAGCGCGCCCGCGACAAAACTCACCTGCTCGTGGACTTGCGCGTAGCTGAACGTTTCGCCCTCGAAGTGCAGCAGCGGCTTGTCGGGCGTGGCCTGGACAGTTCTCAAAAAGGCGTCGGGGAGGGAAGCTATCTCGGTTCGGGTCGTGTCAGTCTGGGTCATAGCGTCACCTGTCACAGGGTTTGGGGAAGGGCAGGAACGGGTGGCTCGAGGCTTTTTTCCCGGTTGCCCGCGTAGCGCCGCAGCGAGGCCGAGGCGGCGACGGTGCCGTCCTGGAAAAACTGTTCGTGGTAGCGTTCCAACTTGCCGGGTTCGTAAAGGTAGTTGACCATCAGCCCGTAGGACTCCTGCAAGCCGTTCGGCGCGGTGTTGCCCAACCAGTCGAGCCCTTCGACGCGCGCCCCGTTGGTGACGTGAAAGCGGGCTACCGGGTCCAGCGGCCGCCCGCGCGCGTCCCGCGCCCTGACGAGGTAGTAAGCGCACAGCCCGAGAAAGGGTTTCTGAAGCGCGCTCACGCTTTCGAGTCGCCCTGTCCAGTCGTCACGCAGCAGCGCGTCCACCTTGGCTGTCGCAGCGTCGCTCGTCGAGGCGTCCTCCAAACCCTCTTTGTCCACCGCGCGCGTCAACGCCGCCCATTCCGCCTCGCTGAACAGGGCCGCGCCCTTTTCTTCCCAATGTTCCAGCAGCCAACGCCGGAAACCCGGAATCGGCGACAGCGTGACGAAGCGCTTTAAGTTCGGCAAACCTTGGGCCAAGTCCTCCATCACCCGCTTGAGCAAAAAACTCCCGAAGCTGATGCCGCGCAAACCGCGCTGGGTGTTCGAAATCGAGTAAAACACCGCCGTGTCCGCGTCTTCGGGCGTCAGCACCGGGGCGGACTCGTCGAGCAGCTTCTGGACGCTGCCGGGGATGCCGTGGGTCAGCGCGACCTCGACGAAAATCAGCGGCACGCCCGGCATCTTGGGGTGAAAAAAGGCGTAGCAGCGTCTATCGGCCTCGAGTCGGTTTTTGAGGTCTTGCCAGGAGCGGATTTCGTGAACCGCCTCGAAGGTGACGAGTTTTTCGAGCAGCGCCGCGGGCGAGTTCCAGCTTATCGCCTCGAAAGTGAGCAGCCCGACGTCGAACCAGGCTTCGAACAGGCTTTGCAGGTCGGCGTCGAGGGCTGCCAAACCGGGGTCCTCTTTCAAAAACCCGCGCAGGTCGGCCCGCAAGTCGACCAAAAAAGTAAAGCCGTCCGGCAGCGCGTTGAAGCGCTTCAAAAGGGTCACCCTGGGCGGCTGCGTCGCCTCTTGCAGCGCGACATAATTTTGCAGCGTCGGCTCGGCGAGGTACGCTTCCGCGGCGTCGGCCAGCGTTTCGGGGTTCAGGTCGAAACCGTGGGCGAGCAGGCTCAGGAACCGCCGCTTGTCCGCGGCGTTCAAACTCAGGTACAGGTAGCCGAGTTCGGCGGCCCGCGTTCTGGCCGTCGTCTCGCCGCCCAGGCCGGTCAGGCAAGCCTGCATGAGCGCGAGCACGTCGTCCTCGACAAGACCGGGGGTGTCCCTGGCAGCGCGGTTGAACGGCAGAAACTCGCGCCAACCGTTCAGGCGCTGCCAGGCGCTGCCGAAAAACCCTGAGCGGTCCGCGTCCATCAGCTCATGCCCCGCGCACGGTTCGGCAACGGGCGCAAGCCGAGCCCGAGCAGCCTGTTAAACTACTTGTCAATCGGTTGTTCGTCGCAAGCCTCCCGGTGTTGGACTCGGCTCTTTAGACACCGCCGTCAAGTCCAGGCTAGGGTAGTCGGAGAGGTTTGTCAACGCGGCGTTCGACGTTTGCAGGAGGTTTGGGTGGTGGGTATCGGGGTGAGTTCGCTGTCTCAGGATGCTACTCGAGTGCAAGCTGGCGTGCCACAGAACCGGCCCGTTTGGGAAGAGGGTGCGGGTCTGAGCTTGCCGAGGCTCGAGACCGACCTGCACGCCGACGTGTGCGTGGTCGGTCTGGGCGGCTCGGGGCTGGCTTGCGTGCTCGAGCTGCTAAACCTCGGTCAGAGTGTTGTCGGAATAGACGCCCGCACCATCGCCAGTGGCGCAGCCGGGCGCAACGGCGGCTTTTTGCTGGCGGGACTGTCAGCGTTTTATCACGACGCGGCGCGCGGGCTCGGGCGTGAGCGGGCCAAAGCGCTTTACCACCTCACGCTCGCTGAACTCGAGCGCATGTCTGCAGCAACACCCGACGCGGTTCGCCGCCCCGGTTCGCTGCGGATTGCTGTTTCGGCAGAAGAGGTGGAAGACTGCGAACGGCAGTTCAAAGCCATGCGCGCCGACTCCCTACCCATCGAACGTTACGAGGGTGTGGAGGGCCGGGGTTTGCTCTTTCCCGGCGACGGCGTGTTCAACCCCCTGGAGCGTTGCCGAACATTGGCGAAAAAAGCCCTCGCTGAGGGCGCACAACTTTTCGAGAACTCAGCCGCTGTTTCGATTTCCGGGGGCGAGGTTGTCACGCCTCGAGCCCGCATCCGCTGCAAAAACGTCGTCGTCGCGGTGGACGGACTCCTCGAGCGAATACTGCCCGAACTCGTCGGCAGGGTGCGCACCGCTCGGCTGCAAATGCTCGCCACCGCGCCCACGAACGAGGTTTCTTTGCCCCGTCCGGTCTACGCCCGTTACGGCTACGAATACTGGCAACAACTTCCCGACGGGCGCATTGCCTTGGGCGGTTTTCGAGACGAGGCCGGGGAGGGCGAGTGGACACACGACAACGAGCCGGGTGACGAAGTGCAAACACGCCTCACCGCTTTTCTCCGCGACCGTTTAGGCGTGACCGCGCCCGTTACAAAACGCTGGGCGGCGTCGGTGGGTTATACCGAAAGTATCCTGCCCTACTTCGGCGAGGTGAGGCCGGATGTCTGGGCGGTCGGCGGTTACAACGGCACGGGCAACGTCGTTGGGGCGCTCTGCGGTCGGGGCGCGGCGCAGCGCGCGGCGGGGGAAAGCTCACCGATAGCCGACCTTTTCCAAACGCGCTAGAATCCGCTATGGACAAATCTACAGACCTGGACCGCGACCAACTCCAACGAGACATCACCGACCTATACGTCCGCGAGCACAAGGCGCTGGGTGAAGCGGGGACGCTCTCCCACTTAGAGCGGGGCAAGGAGCTGTCCCAAAAGTTCGACCTCCCCAAAACCCTGCGCGAGGGCGGCGTCCTGGTCTTTCCCCACGTCGGCGTAGCTGACTGCGGCTACCAGGTCGCGGCTTGCGTCCACGCCGCCCTCGACAGCGGCGCGGACAAGGTCTTGTTCATCAGCGTGCTTCACGCCTTTACCGAGGCGATGGAACAAGCCCGGCGCGGCGTCGCCGTGGGTGAGCCGCCGAGCAACTACGAGTTTTGGGGCGTCCAAGGCCCCGGTTTGGAAGGTCGTAAGGAGTGGTTGGGCGACCACGCGCCGATGAGCTGGCGCTACTTCTGGGAGGCCGAGACCAAGCGGCGCGGCCTGGACAACCCGCCCGAGGTGCTCGAGCGTTTCCCCTACCTAGCGGGCGGCAAACCCGAAGACTTACCCGGCATCGAAGAACTCCAAGAAATCGCCAAAGACGCCGTCATCGTCTCGACCGCCGACGCCTTTCACCACGGCGTCGGCTACGGCGACGCGCCCGAAGACTCGTTCGACCACGACGCCGCGGGGCTCGCCAAGGCTAAAAGAGTTTTGGAGGAGGGCATTGCTATCCTCGAGGAAGCCGACTATTCGGGCTACAACCAGCACTGCGTCCGGGCTAAGAGCGACGCTCGAGACGCTGGGCAAGTGTTCCGCTACCTGCGCGGTCCCATGAAGGGCCGCGTCATCGACCTGACTTATAGCGACGCGGGCGAGCTTTATAAGTCGCCCGAGCCGACTTGGGTGGCGTCGGCGCTGTTCGAGTGGAAGAAAATGTAAGTTGTTTAGGAGAAAGGTTGCGTGATGATAAAGGTCGGCAGTCGTGTTGTACATGATAACGGTCAAAATTCTTTTGGTCACGGCACAGTCCTTCATATCAACGAAAAGTTGGACACTGTGCTCGTCAAGTGGGACACGCATGAAGTAACGCGTCAGACAGCAGACTTGGGAACAGACACCTCGCATGTCAGGTTGAGTAGTTTGAGCCTTGAGCCGATTTGATGGAGCCCTTGTCTAAGTTGGACGAGACAGTTCTTCCGGCTTTAGAAAATCTGTTTACCTACGTTCAGCGTAGTGGTTGGCATGGGCGTGAGAATGAGGCGGTGAGCCTATTTGCGTTTTCCCATCTTCTTCCTCTTACCGCACCCGACAAGGTTCTTTATGACCCAGGTCAAATAGCGATTGAATGCGCCGTTCTTCAAGTTGACACAGTTTCGCCGAGAAAGAGTGGACGCCACAAAAAGGATGTACGCAAAGACCTCATCCTTTGGCCTAAACCTCATCAGACCTACTGGTTTCCCGAAAACAGCTTGCCTCCTCTGGCCGTTATGGAGTGGAAAGTGTTTCGCAGCTCTCCTCGTTCAAGGAAAAAGGATATGGCGGTCAGCGAGAAAGATGTCGAATGGCTGAAACTCTATTCAAAATACTCGGAGCAAACAGCCTGTTACGCGGTGTCGTTATATCTCGGTGCTCAAACAGGTCTGTTGTGCTGTAAAGTTCAGAACGGAGATGTTGAAGAACTTTTGCGGCTGTAACGTCTTGAAAAATTGCTTTTTAAGGCCGGAATTGATAGCCGTCACCTCTGCTATAGTTGGCCTGTGTTCCCTCGCGTCCTGGACAAGCACATCGAAATCACCCCCGGCATCGCGGGCGGAAAACCGCGCATCGCAGGACGCCGTATTACAGTGCAAAACATCGTCATCTGGCACGAGCGTTTGGGCAAAAGCGCGGACGAAATCAGCAGCGAGTACGACCTGCCTTTGGCGTCTGTCTACGCGGCCTTAGCTTACTACTTCGACCATGTGGTAAAAATCAACAAAAGTATCAAAGAGGGTGAAGCATTTGCTGAGCAAATGCGCAAGGAGGACGCTTCAGTTCTGAGTCAAAGGCCGATGGGCTTACATCCGATGAAGCTTTCGGACGAAGCGGTGGCTGAATCCATACGTCCCTTGAGCGACGAAGATTTGGGTTTTTGGCAAGACAACGATTTTCCTAAGTGAGTTTCCCGTCTGATTATCTCCGCCTGAGACTTGACCCTAAACAGAGTTCAAATCAACCACAACCGCTCATAAGGCTTTAACGACAGCGTCCCGTTCGCGTCCACAAACCTCTGCTCGAGCTGGTCGTACGGCTCGCCTAAACCGTAAAAGCGCAGCACGTCCGTGGACATTTCCTGCACCTCTTCGGTGAAGTTGTATATGCCGAGGAAGTTGCCCAAGGGGTGCCGCCGCAGGTAGGTAAACACGTGCGGGTGACCGGTCGTGACGATTTCGGTGTCGTAGCTTGAATTCAGGTGCGGCGTCCGTTTGCGCGCCCGCACGATGTGGGTGAGCCCGTAAAACAACCTAGCCTCGACCGAGCCTGGCTGGTGGCGCAGCAGCACCCTGTCCCAGGGCATTTTGGGCCGGTGTAGCCAGCGGCTGTCCCCGGCCAGCTCGGGGTCGTCGGCGAAGTCATAGTCGTTCAGCAAACCCAGTTCGTCGCCCATAAAAATCAGCGGGAGACCGCCGAAACCGCAGATGAGCGCGTGGCCTAACAAGATACGCTCGACGGCGAAGGCGACGTCTTTCTGGTCGCGGTTTTCAACAGCGGTTTCCAACCCCGCCAAACTCGCAAAGGTGCCGGTGATGCGCCGGTCTTGCGTGACCGGGTTGAACTGAAACACGCCGCCCCTCGCGAACGACCCCTCGAACCCCCCCGAGTAAAAGTCCGATAAAAACTTGCGGTGCAAGAAGCCGTTCAAACCGAGCGCCGCGGCGTCCTCGTCGGTGACGGCCCAACCGATGTCGTCGTGGCCGCGAATGTAGGTGCCCCAGGCAATCGAGGTCGGGGTGCGCGGAAACTCGGCGAGGGTGTGGGTCATGAGTCTCGTATCGCGGCTCGCCAGCGCCGACCAGAACTGCACCATGAGGCTGTTGTGGTAGGCGATGTTCGACACCTTGCCGTAGTGCCGCCCGACGCCGAAGTAGCGTACCAGGTCGTCCGGCGAGACGATGGCCTCGGCTTTGTGCGCGACCGCGGGCGTGGCGATGCGCGAGCAGGCGCGCAGGGCTTGCAGCAGGTCGTACACCTCCGTCTGGTTTTGCGAGTTCGTGCCGAGGCGCTTCCACAAAAACGCGACCGCGTCGAGTCGAAACACCTCGACCCCGCGGTTCGCCAGGTAGAACATGATGTCGGCAATCTCTAAAAAAACCTCGCTGTTACTCCAATTGAGGTCCCACTGGTACTCGTGAAACGTCGTCCAGACCCACTTGCCCATATCCGGGTAGTAGGTGAAGTTGCCCGGCGCGAAGTCGGGAAAAATCTCCGGCAGGGTTTTCTCAAAAGCGTCGGGTTCGGTTCTGTCGTCGTACATGTAAAAGTAGTCCTGATACTTTTTGTCGCCCGCTCGAGCCTTCAAAGCCCACTCGTGCTCCTTGGCGCAGTGGTTGAGGACTAAGTCGATGCACACGCTGATGTTGCGTTCGCGCAAACTCTGGCAGAGGTTTTCCAGGTCGTCAACCGTGCCGAGTTTGGGGTCCACGTCGCGGTAGTCCACCACCGCGTAGCCGCCGTCGTTCTCGCCCGCGCGCGGTTTGATGACTTTCATGAGGTGGAGGTACGTCGCGCCGAGTTCTTCGAGGTAGTCGAGGTGGTCTTTAACGCCGTTCAAGGTGCCCGCGAAGCGGTCGACATAAAACACGTAGCCCAACATCGACTCGCGCTGAAACCAGTCGGGCGTGAGGTCGCGCTCGATGTCGAGGGCCTTTAAGGTCTCGGGCCGGTCGCGGTAGGTCTCGGCCATGCGCAGCAAAAGCTTTTCCATGAACGCTTCAAAGTCGCGTTTGCGGCCGTAAACCGGGTGAAGACCGTCGTAAAGGTTTTGGAAAAAGCGCTCCAAGCGCAGTGAAAACAGTTGCCGGTCACGGCTGGCGAGTTGGTTTAGGACGGGCTCGAGCGCGGGCAGCAGCGTTTCGTAAAGATGCCGCGCGTTGCGGGTGAAAAGTTGGACGTTCTGCACAAGGATTTATCATACAAGCTCAGCGCCACACCGCGGCGTGGAGAGTGTCGAAATTTCAGGATTCACATGCGTGACTTGCGACGTTTTCGGTTGGGACGCTCGCTTTTGCTGACACTCGCAACTGCACAACATAGAATGGGGGCAGGTATGTCCCAAGACTTCGACACTTACAAAGCGTCTCAAGAAAGAGATTGACAGTGAAGACGTTGTCGGCGATTTCAGCGAACGGGAAATCTGGTGGTGCCGGATTGGACACAACATCGGCTTTGAAGAAAATGGTAAAAACCGTCGGTTCTCTCGGCCGGTTCTCGTTTTCCGTAAGTTCAACAAGCGCTTTTTCTACGGATTTCCGTTGAGTACGAAGGGCTCCTTATACCAAGCTGCCCAGCTGACGTCACAGTTGCCCCACAGCTTGTTGCCACCAGGGGGAGTTGGTGAGCTTTCGAAGTGCGGCTGGGTTTTGATGGTAAGTGGTGAGCACATCTGTCAAAGCGGCTTCCAGCGCGTCGAGGGAGTCGAAGAGGGTGTTGGCAAGGGCACGCCTGAATTCGAGAAACCACCTCTCAGCGGGGTTGAGTTCGGGACTGTAAGGGGGTAAAGCTACGGGAACAATGTTGGCTGGGATGTTCAAGTTTTGCTTGATATGGGCAGGGGCGTTGTCTCTAATGAGAATGAGGGTGTCGTCGGGGTTAGTGCCGACTGAGGTGCTGAAGGAAAAGCTCGAAGCAGTCGCCGTCTAAGCGCGGCAGGTATAAGCAGAAGTCTTCGCCCGTGGCAGGTTCAACTGCAGCATAAAGCCAGGTCCATTCGTACTTACGCCTAACGTTCCAAAGCGGCCTCACCCCTCGCGGACAGTAGCGCCGTTTGTGCCAAGCAATGAGTCCAAAGCGCGCTTCGTCCATAGCCAACACCCTCACACGCTGCTTTTTGTGGTTCTGAGGTGTTTGCGGCAGTTTCCCCTTCAACGCCTCAGCGAAGTTTTTTTGAACGTTTCTTGTACTTCGGCATCTGCTTTTTCATGGCGGTAACGGCCGGTCTTGGCTTTGATGTGGTGCCGTTTAAACAAACGAAGCACGCCTGTTTCGTCTTGGTAGTGAACATCGTGCTCAGCCAGCAGCTCCCGAGCTTGTTTGTAGCTAGCTATCTCGCCTGCTCCGAGTGCCTTTTGTAGCGCTTGCCAAGCCGCTTCGTTCACCCACTCACGACGCCCCCGCTCAGAAACGCGATTCTCCAGTAGCTCACCGAGTCCGCCCGAGCGGTAAGCGTTCAGCCAGCGGTGACACTGCCTATAGCTGTAATTCAACTCAGCTGCTGCCCCCAAACTTCTGCAACGCCCGCTCTTTAGCAGTCGCAACATCTTGACACGCTGGTTCAGGTGACTGTAACGGTGCTGCTTCTCCAGCTCTAGTAGCTCAGTCTCGCTTTCCCCTATGACTTCTTGATAATTCAGGCGCATGAGCTACTATGACACGAAACGGGCAGGATGGTATAAGACGTTTTAAGGTGACTCAGGAAATTCGGCAGGGAAAGAAACGAACAAAAGATCTCGCCTCTCTAAGAGCAATGTCTTTAAGGCACTCCATTTCAGTTCGACCGTTACCTGCTGAGCTGTAACACCTATAGCATGGACACGTCCGCCCAATAGCTCAATTTGTGCTTTAAGCGGGGCATATACCGGAGAGCGCAGCTTTGCCACCGAGTCTGCCCAGGCCGCATAATACTCAGCTCGCCAAGCTGGATCGACAAATGTTTCCTGATTTCCAGGAGCTGGATCTATTCTGGGGTCCGCCAGATAGTCGAGGTAAGCCTGATCCGCCGCGAAGCATTGGGTCAAATCCACTGTAGTCTGGGTATCTTGTTGCGAGCCGGCGAGGTACGCCTGAAGGTGCTCAGATATTCTTGGGCTTAGTTTGCTTGTGATCGCAGGTGCGGTTACGGCGCAAACAGAAGGAGAATTCACCTTATACCAGCTCGCCTGGTCCTGGTCCATGTCCTCTAACGAGCTTCCGCACGCACTAAGCAACCCAGAGAGTAGGAGAACCATCACAAATTTATTCACCACGGACCATCCGTGCCAGTGTCTGTCGCAAAGTCGCTGCTCACAACCTCATCCTCTTTCTCTTCAACTAGCACCTGAGGTTAGTATATTCAGTCACTTCGCCAGCGCGAGAGAAATTTCGAACGGATTTTGGACTAGTATCGACAACGACGTTATATAGGGTGCCACGGGTTTTCATCAGCCCAACGCCGATGGTATTTGCATAAGACCTGTTCATAAACGAATGTTCAAAGCCCCTCGAGCCCCCAGCACCTTTTCCCTCGCCTCTTCAGCCGTGTCCCCCAGCGCCGTCACGTGCCCCATCTTCCGCCCGGCTCGGGCTTCTTTTTTGCTGTAGAGGTGCAGGTGAACATCTCGAGCCAGAACCTCAGCCCAGTTCGGTTCGCCTGTCTGCCACAGGTCGCCCAACAGGTTCGCCATCGCCGCGGCGCGTAGCGATTCGGTCGAGCCCAAGGGCAAGCCGCAGACCGCGCGGAGTTGCTGCTCGAACTGGCTCGTCGCGTGGGCTTCAATCGTCAGGTGTCCCGAGTTGTGAGGCCGCGGCGCGAGTTCGTTGACGAGGAGCGTGTCGTCGTGGGTTACAAAAAACTCGGCGCAAAGCACGCCGACGACGTTGAGGGTTTCCAGGACGGCTCGAGCGGTCTCGAGGGCCGTTTCGGCGACCTTGGGAGACACGTCGGCGGGGGCTGTGGTGACGTCTAAGATGTGGTTTTTGTGCTCGTTCGCCAGCACGCCGAAGTGATTGAGTGCGCCCGCAGGGTTGCGCGCCGCGACGACGGAAACTTCTTGCTTGAAGTCGATGAACCTCTCGAGAATCGCCTCGCCGCCGAGGTCGTCGTAGGCTGAGACCAGTTCGGCCAACGACGCCACGCGCCGCTGCCCCTTGCCGTCGTAGCCGAAGCCTGCCGTTTTGAGAACGGCGGGAGCGCCCACAGCGTCGAACGCGGACGCGAGGTCTTCCGCGCTGCGAACCATCCTGAACGGGACGACGGGAAAGCCGTTTTGCGCCAAAAACGTCTTTTCCCGCCCCCGGTTTTGGGTGACGTGCAGCACCTCGGGCGAAGGGTGGACGGGTGTCACGGCTTGCGCGGCAGTAAGCGTTGCCGCGGGAATGTTCTCGAACTCGACGGTGAGCACGTCCACGCCGTTTGCAAAGGCGCGAACGGCGTCCAGGTCGTCGTAAGAGGAAACCAGCTCCAAGTCGGACACTTGTCCGGCGGGCGTGTCTTTGCCCGGCGAAAACACGTGGACCCGGTAGCCCATACGCTTCGCTTCAAAAGCGAGCATCCGCCCGAGTTGGCCGCTGCCGAATACGCCGAGGGTGGAGCCGGGTAAAACGGGGGTCACAGGGGAAGGACCGACTCGAGCACGCGCTGCGTTTGCGCTTCTCGGAATGCGCGCAACCGCTCGCGCAGTTCGGGGCGGGTGTTGGACAAAATAGCGACCGCCAGCAACGCCGCGTTCTTCGCGCCCGCCGCGCCAATTGCCAACGTGCCCACCGGAATACCGGCGGGCATCTGGACGATGGAGAGGAGCGAGTCTTGGCCGCTCAGCGCGCGGCTCTGCACCGGCACGCCGAGCACCGGCACGAGCGTTTGCGCCGCGACCATCCCCGGCAGGTGCGCCGCGCCCCCGGCCCCGGCGATGATGATTTCCAAACCTCGCGTTTCGGCCTCTACGGCAAACTGCGCCAGGCGCTCCGGCGTGCGGTGGGCCGAGACGACCGCGCACTCGTGCGGCACGGCGAATTCAATCAACAGCTCGTGCGCGTGCCGCATCGTCTCCCAGTCGGAGGTGCTGCCCATGACGACGGCGACGAGAGATTTCGCATTCATCGGCTTTCTACTTCTGCGGCTTCCGGCAGCACGTCTTGCACGGTCGCACGGCGCAAACGGTCGCGTACGGCCAACCACTCGGGTTCCTCAAGGACTTCTTCGACATAAATGTGTGTCAGGTTACGCGCGTCGAGGTCGCGCAACGCCGCGTAAAGACGGTGAGCGTAGCCCTCGGGGTCGGTGGGCAAAGTTCGCCACGGCCCTTTGACCCAGGCCGGCTCGAGCCGCTGCGAGAGAAAACCGACGCTCGCCGGCTCGGTGCGGGCAAGGTTGTCGACCTGTTGCGCGCTCACCAGAAAGCTCGGTGTGGTCGGGGCGTAGTGGCTCGGCAAACCGCCCGAAACCCTTGTCGCCGAGGTCGTGACGACCTCCGGCGCGTAGCCGAGCAGGTCTGTGAGCCGTTCGACCGAAACGCCGCCGGGCCGCAAGACTTTCGCCGCACCCGTGCTCAGGTCGAGGATGGTCGACTCCAGGCCGACTTCGCACGGCCCGCCATCGAGCACGAGGTCGACACTGTCCCCCAGTTCCTCAGCAACGTGCTCGGCCCGGGTCGGGCTGATGCGCCCAAAGCGGTTGGCCGACGGCGCGGCGACGCCCCCGCCAAAAGCGTTTAGCAAGGCCAGCGCTACCCTGTGACTCGGCACGCGCACACCTACCGTGTCCTGAGCGCCGGTGACGGCGTCGGGAACCTGCGTGGAGCGTTTCAAAATAAGTGTCAGCGGGCCGGGCCAAAAGGCGTCGGTTAACTTGTAAGTAAGCTCGGGAACGTCTACCGTCCAAGTCTCTAAGTGCGCCGCGTCCGGCAGGTGGACGATGAGTGGGTGGTCGGCGGGCCGACCCTTCGCCGCGAAAACCTTAGCCACGGCTTCCGGGTTGAGCGCGTCCGCACCCAGTCCGTAGACGGTTTCGGTGGGAAAGGCGACGAGCCGGCCCGCCTTCAACAGGTCGGCCGCGCGCGCTACGGCTTGCGGGGTGGGCTCGAGAATCATCAGGCAAAGCTTACCTTAGAGAACGAGGACAATCCGCAGGTCGTTGACGTTCGTGCCCGTCGGCCCGGTGACGAACAAGGTTCGAGCCTCTGCGAAAAACGTGTAGCTGTCGTTGCGCGTCAGCAGCTCTCGGGCTCGCGCCCTGCCCACCAAGACCTCAGGCGTCACGAACGCGCCCGCGTTGTTTTCAATCCCGTCAATCCCGTCGGTGTCCGCGGCGAGCGCGTAAACGCCCTCTAGGCCGTCCAGCTCCAAGGCCAACGCCAGGGCGAACTCACCGTTGCGCCCGCCGCGGCCCGGCCCGCGCACCGTCACCGTCGTCTCGCCGCCCGACAAAAGCGCACAGGGTTTGGTAAAGGGTTGTCCGTGCTGCACGACTTGCCGGGCAACAGCCGCGTGCGTCTTGGCGGCCTCCCGCGCCTCGCCAGTAACGCTGCTGCTCAAGACGTGCGCGGCGACGCCACGGGTCTCGAGAAACCGTGCCGCGGCCTCCAAACTCCGCTGAGCGTTGCCGACGAGAACGTTGCTCACCCGCTCGAACGCTTCGTCGCCCGGTTTCGGCGTTTCGGGGACCTCGCCCCGCGCGCCGGCCTCGAGAAAGGCCCTCGCGGCGGGCGCGTTTACGGCGTAGCGGTCCAAGACCTCCAAAGCGTCCGCAAACGTCGTCGCGTCGGGCGCGGTGGGGCCGGAAGCGATTGTTGAGAAGCTGTCGCCGACCACGTCCGACAAGATGAGCGTCACCACGCGCGCGGGCGCGGCGGCCGCGGCGAGCCTGCCGCCTTTGACGCGTGACAGGTGTTTTCGCACCGTGTTCATCTCGGCGATGTCGGCCCCCGAGCGGAGCAACTCGTGCGTGAGCGCAGCTTTTTGCGCCAGGGTTATGCCGGCGGGCGCGGTGAGCAACGCCGAGCCGCCCCCCGAAATAAAGCAGAGCAGCAGGTCGTCCGCGCCCAAGCCTCGAGCCAGCTCCAAAATTCGCTCGGTCGCCCGTCGTCCGGCCGCGTCCGGAACCGGGTGGGCGGCCTCGACGACCGCTATTTTTTGCGTCGGTACCGCGTGACCGTGGCGGGTGACGACGAGCCCTTCCAAACGCTCCAGCTCCGGTCCGTAACGCGCCTCGGCCGCCGCCGCCATCCTTGCCGCCGCCTTGCCCGCGCCGACCACGACCACTCGGCCTTTGGGGAGGTCGGGCAAGTACCCGGCCAGGTGCTTGCCGGGGTGAGCGGCGTCCACCGCGACGAAAAAGGTTTGCTCGAGCAGCTTCAGCGGCGGGGTCATGGTGGCTCAAGTGTACTTGAAGGAGGCAGTACCGAGTCCTGAGTACCGAGTTGAAAGTAGGTTCACTCGGTACTTTCCTCGAGCGCAACCTCGAAGTGCGTTACAATAGTCACATGTTCGGACTTTTCAGCAGGCAAAACCCCAACTTTAAGGACGACGGCAACTTTCTGCTGGCTCGAGTCCGCACCAGCAAAAACGGCGAGACGATTTCCGTGCGCATTTCCAAAACGAGCGAGATGAGTCCGGCCCAAAACGGCTACTTCGTCCGCAAAGCGCTGGTGGGGCCGGAGACTTTCGACCAGGCCTCGCTGGAAATCACCACCAACCGCAGCCACCGCGTCAAAATCGCCACGGTCGACGGTGGCGAGCTTATCCCGGTCAAAGAGTGGCGGGACTGAGACAAACCGGTGTTCAGGGTGCAACGACGCTGAAGTCGAACCCTTGCAACGCAATCCTGTCCGCCACGCGCACCCGGTTGGGGTTCGTTTCACGTCCGCGGTAAAGCTGAATGACGAGGGCGTAGTCTCCCGGTTTGGCCCGCTCGCGCAGTTTGAAACTCAGACCCGTGCTCACGCCTTCGCGCAGCGCTCGGCCTGAATAAGGAACACGGAACACGCTCTCTTTTTCCTGCGCCGTCGCAAAGACGAGGTGCGCGGCTTGCGGCCAACCCCGCGCGGCGTCCCGCTCGACGACGTTCAAAAACAAGACGCCCTCGTCAACCGTCTCCGCCGCGTCGCTCAAGGTGATGACAAAGTCGATGTCGGCGGTTTCGCCTTGGCGGTACGTGGCTTGGACATCTGTGGTGACGTTCAAAGTGACCCGGGGCGACTGGGCTTGCCCCAGCACGAAAAAAGTCAGGGCAAGGGTCAGACCGTAACGCGTTGGTTTCACGCTTAAAAGTTTAACGCGGTCGCGGCTCGAGAAACGTTAAACCTTGCACGAGCAATCCGCGCTTGAATCTAAGCACAGCGGTCATCCTGAACACGGCGCAACGGAGTGAAAGAACTTCGTCTTTGCCGCACCGCCGCAAAATTTTCCGCTACCGCTCAGGACCATCGGAAGTGTAGACGCAGGTAGCTTGCCTACAATAGCTTACCTACAAAGCGTCACTGCGCGCTCACTAAGTCGGGCCGCAACCCCTTCGCTTCGCGCAGGTAGACGTGTTTGATGTTGGCCTGGATTTTTTGCGTGTTGACCTGCATGAGCACGCGCACAGCGCGGGGCAAGCGGCCGGGTACGGGAATTTCCTGGCTGCACATCAGCGGGACTGCGGTCATGCCGAGCCGCCGCGCCGCCTCCGCCGGAAAGGTGCTGGACAGGTCGGGCGTGGTGGTAAAAAAGACAGCGGCAAGTGTTTCAAAGTCGTCCAAGTCGTTTGCAGCGAGCATTGCTTGCAAAAGTTCTTCGGTAGCGTTCAAGACGAGTTCGGCCTCGTCCCGCTCCACCGTCGTCGCCCCGCGGATGCCGCGCAGCCAATAGGGTTTGTCCATAGCCGAGTCTACCAAACGCCGACGTTGCCAGGGGGCTCGAGCTTTATCTTCCTCTCGACGTACACAGCCGCTTTTCGGCCGCGGCACCTGCTAAACTGACCTTATGACCATGACGCTCGACCGCCCCCAGCAAGACCTCTGGTTCGACCTGAACGCAGACCAAAAAGCCATCCTCGGCCCGCTCCGCGAGTTTTTAACTTCGGAGGTCGCCCCCGGCGCAGTTGCCCGTGACAAAACGGGTGAATTCCCGCTCGACATTGTCAAACAGCTCGGTGACATGGGCGTGCTCGGGATGCAGGTGCCGGAGAAATATGGTGGAGCAGCCCTAGACACCGCGACGATGGCCCTCATCATCGAAGAAATCGCTGCGGTGGACGGCTCGCTCTGCTTAACGGTCGCCTCGCACAACTCGCTCTGCACCGGGCACATTCAAATCGCCGGCAACGAGGCGCAGTATGAACAGTGGTTGCCCGACTTAGCGAGCGGCAAAAAACTCGGCGCTTGGGGCTTGACCGAACCCGGCTCGGGCTCGGACGCGGCGGGCTTGTCGACCAAGGCCGAGGACAAGGGCGACCACTTCGTCATCAACGGCGCGAAGTCGTTTATCACCCAGGGGACGGTCGGCGGCACCTACGTCGTCGTCGCCCGCACCGACGCGCCGCGGGAGGGCAAGTCCAAGGCTGACGGCATCAGCGCGTTCGTCTTTGACGGCGAAGCGCAAGGTTTGGTGCGCGGCAAGCCGGAGGAAAAGCTCGGGCTGCACAGCTCGGACACCACGCCGCTGACCTTTGAAAACCTGGAAGTTCCCGCTGCGAACCTGCTCGGCGAGCGCGGCGACGGCTTCAAAGACGTGATGGACGTGTTGAACGGCGGGCGCATAGGCATCGGCGCGATGGGCATCGGACTCGGCCGCGGAGCCTTGGAGATTGCCGCGAAGTACGCCCTCGAGCGCGAACAGTTCAACAAACCTATCGCCACCAACCAGGGTATCAGCTTCAAAATCGCCGAGATGGCGCTCGAGCTGGAAGCCGCCCGGATGCTCGTCCTCAAAGCCGCCGCCCTGAAAGACGCCGGCCGCGACTTCGCGCTGGCCGCCTCGATGGCGAAGCTGAAAGGCTCGGTCGCCGGGGTGCAGGCTTGCGACTACGCGATTCAGATTTTGGGCGGCTACGGCTACATCAAAGACTATCAAGTCGAGCGCATGTGGCGCGACGCGCGGCTGACCCGCATCGGCGAGGGCACGGACGAGGTGCAGCACATGATTATCTCGAGGGCGTACCTGAGCCAGTTCCGCTGAGCGCTCGCGTGCGCCGGATTGAAATGCCCGACAGAAATCGCTCGGCATCATCACCTTCGGAGGTGACGATTGTGAAACGAGAACAAGTCTTGCAGCGTGACCCGGACGTGCTCGGTGGTACGGCTGTCTTTGCAGGCACACGCGTTCCTGTCCAAACGCTCATGGACTATCTCAAAGCCGGTGAGACGTTGGAAGATTTCCTCGACGGTTTTCCCAGTGTCAGCCGTATGCAAGCGGAAGCCTTTTTGCAACTCGCTCTGGAATCGGCCATAGGTGAGAATGCGCGTGCTGCTTGATGAGAATATAGACCGGCGGCTGCGCAGGCTGTTCGACCTCGAGCACGAAGTCGTAAGTGTCGCAGAACACGGCTGGAGTGGCACGAAGAATGGCGACCTGCTTCGCCTTGCAGAGCAAGAATTTGATGCGTTGGTGACGATGGACAAAAACATCCAATACCAGCAGCAGTTGGCGAATTTCGATTTGGTAGTCGTGCTGATTACGGCCTGGAGCAACAGGAGACAGGCTGTAGCGCCTGTCATGCCGGAGGTAAACCGAGCGTTGCGAAAGGGAAAGAAAGGGGAGTTGCAGGTAGTGGCGGCATGACACGGCAGTTGCGCGATGTTATCTCGAGGGCGTACCTGAGCCAGGTTTGCTGAACATGAACATCTCGAAAACTCTGAAACTATTCTTGGCGCAGTGCGGTAGTTGCACCCACTCCTTCGGGTTGCCCCTACTGAGCGATTCAGCTTACGGCGAATTCGTCCTTAAAGCTACGGAAGGTCGCTTTGCCTATCTGTCTTTGTTTGATGAGCCCATGTGGCGGAATATCGAGAACAGTTTGACTTTAATTCCAAGCTACAGCCAGTTATCAAAAGGTAAACAAGCTCGGGTCTTTCAGGAAGTGCTTGCAAAATGTGCTGACCAAATGAATTCGTTCGGTTCGTCTCCAATCTGCCCTGTCTGCTCTTCACGAGCTATAACTTAAGGCGACTCAACGCCCCTAGGTGACGAAGAGATTCCCGTTGCCACGCTTGCCGAATTTCTGTCCTTGTCACCTGAAAGGCAAGTCAACTACCTCGAGCAGTTTGTAGAAAAGAGCCAAATTTAAGTGAGTCGTTGGATATGAAACCGAGATAGCCCCAGAGCTTGCACATCTGTTTTCTGTACATTAAACTGTACTTATGAGAACCCTGAACTACACAACAGCACGCCAGAACCTAGCCAGCGCGATAGACGATGTCATAGACGACCACACGCCTCTTATCATTACTAAAGGGAGCGACAAGGCCGTGGTCATGATGAGCCTGGACGACTGGAATGCTTGGCAAGAAACCATGTACTTGCTGCGCAGCCCCGCCAACGCCGAGCGCCTGCTCGACGCCGTCCGCGATTTCGACGAAGGCAAAAACCTTGTTGTCAAAGAGTCGCTGGCTGAGTGAAGTATGTCTTTCACCAAACCGCTTGGGAAGACTATCTCTTCTGGCTAGGGCAAGACAAGAAAATTCTGAAACGTATCAACCTGTTGATTAAAGACATTGAGCGCAGTCCTTACGCGGGAATAGGCAAGCCCGAAGGCCTCAAACATAACTTGTCGGGTTGGTTGTCGCGGCGGATTACTGACGAGCACCGCATCGTTTACCGTGTCGAGGGTGATGAACTCCATATCGCCACGTTGCGTTACCACTACTCGAGGTAATTCCGACGTGCATCCTTGGGCGCTGCAGAGAAAAGGTTTTTAGTGCAATCCCCTCACCCCACCATCGCCCTGCTTACCGATTTCGGCCTTGCGGACACCTACGTCGGCGCGATGAAAGGCGTCATCGCGGGCATCGCGCCGAGTGCAAACGTCATCGCCCTGAATCATCACATCCCGCCTCAAGATGTCGCCGCGGGTGCCTACGCGCTGCTGACGAGCTACGCCGACTTTCCAAATCACACGGTGTTTTGCTGCGTCGTCGACCCGGAAGTCGGCAGTGGCCGGGACGCGCTCGCCGCTCAGGTCACCGCGCAGGGCGACACCTATTGGTTCGTCTTTCCAGACAACGGCCTACTCACGCCGCTGTTACAGGAGGTGACGCTCGAGGCCGTCGTCAGCCTCGACAACCCGAAGTACCACCACAAAAAAGCGAGCCGCACCTTTCACGGACGCGATATTTTCGCGCCGGTGAGCGCTCACTTGGCGAACGGAGTCGAACTTGCGGCCCTCGGCACTCACCGCGACCCGGACCGAGTGCGCCGCCTCGAATGGCCGGAAGTCGTGCCGACTGAACACGGTTTCGAGGCTCGCGTCATCCACATTGACCACTTCGGGAACCTGGTAACGAACTTGAAGGGGCGTCGGCTCGAGCCTGACACTGGCGTCTGGAAGGTCGTCTGTGACAACGTCGTGATAGACGGTATTTCCAGCACTTTCACGGATGTAGAGCTAAACCGACCTCTAGCCTACGTCGGCAGCGCGGGGTTTCTCGAGTTGGCGATTCGCCAAGGCAACGCGGCTGCGGCTTGGGGTGTGTCTCGAGGTGAGCGGGTGCGCGTGGAGCGCTCAAACGACGGTTAGGTGTTTCATCTGCGGTCGTTCGTCCAGCACCTCGTCCGGCACTTTGTTCAGGGCGTCGAGGACGGTTTCTGCACCCGCGCCCGGCAAGTGCGCGTTCTCGCTTAAAAAGCGCCGCCACGCTTTCGCGCCGGGCTTTCCAGCGAACAAGCTCAACATGTGGCGCGTGATGTGTTTCAGGTAGAGCCCTTCGCGCGTTTTCTCTTCGATGTACGGCAGCATCTTTTCGACGACCTCGCGGCGTGTGGGCGGGAGCGTGCTCGAGCCGTAAAAGGTTTGGTCGGCCGTCGCGAACAGGTAAGGGTTTTCGTAGGCCGCGCGGCCCAGCATCACGCCGTCGACGTGTTGCAAGTGTGTTCGGGCGTCCTCGAGCGCCTTTACGCCGCCGTTGAGTTCAATGGTCAAGTGCGGGAACTCTCGTTTCAACCGGTACACGTCTTCATAGCGTAGCGGCGGCACCGTGCGGTTTTCCTTGGGGCTGAGGCCCTGCAACCACGCCTTGCGCGCGTGAACGCTGAAGCGGTCGGCCCCTGCTTTGGAGACGGTTCGCACAAAGTTTGCCATGTCTTCATAACGGTCGAGCGCGTCCACCCCGATGCGGTGCTTGACGGTCACGGGGATGCTCACGGCGTTTTTCATCGCCTCGACTGCCCGCGCCACCGTTTCCGGCTGCGCCATGAGGCAAGCGCCGAAGTTGCCGCTCTGCACCCGATTCGACGGGCAGCCCACGTTCAGGTTGACCTCGCTGTAGCCCCAAGTTTCGGCCATGCGAGCGCACTCGGCCAACGCCTGCGGGTCGTCGCCGCCGAGCTGGAGGGCGAGCGGCAACTCTTCACGCGAAAATTCTAGGTGCCGCGCCCGGTCGCCGTGCAGCAGCGCGCCGGTCGTGACCATTTCGGTGTAGAGGAGAGTCTGCTTCGTAAGCCCGCGCATGAAAAAGCGGTAGTGGCGGTCGGTCCAGTCCATCATGGGGGCGACGCTGAGGGGCAGGTGTCTGGTGTTCTGTGTTTGTTTGCTCATAGCAAATTCTCTACTCAAAAGTTGTGTACTTCGACGAGTATGTTTCTCTTCGTGCGTTTCTCTAAAACTTCGGCTCGAGTCCAGCTTGTTTACACATCGCGTTCGCCGTGATTCTGTCTATCGTGCGGTGACGCTTAACAGGTATCGTCTTCTCACCCTTGACATAAATAGAGTGGTCGGCACCTTCACGAAGCAAACGAAAACCGCTGTCCTCAAAATACCTCACAAGGTCACGCCGCTTGACCGACAAGACTTGTCTCTATGGGCAGTTGTTCGATAAAGCCACCGGCCACCGGAATCTGTTTGTTTTGCTGTCGGTACGCCAAAACCATTTCTTGAAGCGCGTCTTTAAGCATAGCCCGGCAGTCCTCAATATCTTTACCCTCGCTGATAACTTCGGGCCATTCGACAATCTGGCCCATGTAGCCGGAGTCTATTTTCGTGTACTTTGCTGTGTAACTGGTCAGCATAGGCTTAGTCTAGCACCGCCGGGACGGATATTTCATCATTTGAATAAGGTGTAATATCATCGTCAAGCAGCTACATCGTCCGTCAGCGCTCGAGCCTCTAAATAAAGGGTGTCCGGCCCGAAATCCTGTTCGTGCGGCCACTGAACGCCGCCGAAAAAAGGTCTGACCTGTTTGAAGTAGGCCAGACTTTGCAACTCTTCAAAAACACCTTTGTCCAGATAAGGACGCACGTCGAACACCTTCTCTTCTCCGTTGTCAAAGGATAAAAACAAGTTGAAATTATCTCGCGCGGCAACTTCAATTACTTTTGGGCTCATGACGTCTCCTTACTTTAAAGGGTCGATTTTGAAAACTTGTTCGCCGTTTACGGCCAATTTCCAGTTCGCCATGAGTTCGTCACGGTGAATTTCAATCCAGGCTTGAAGAAGCTTCATTTTGGACCTCGGCAAGCCCCCTGCCAAAACTTCTCCGTCAGGAATCGAGAGGATAACTTCATCATCTTGATACTGCGCGTGAACGTGGGGTCTGTGGTGCTTTTTGTCGTCAAAGTAATACATCAGCACAATCACGCCGTAAAACATTGAGATGACCGGCACCTCAGCCGCTCGTAACCGGCGCAGGCACCCGCTTCGCCGGGCGGAAGACGATGTTCTCCCACTCGCCCTCTTCGATAGTTTGCAAATTCGGATTGCGCGCTTCAAAAAAGGCGCAAATCTCCTGCACGAGGTCGTCCGGCGTGCTCGCCGCCGAGGTCACGCCGACGCTTTTCACGTCCTCCAACCAAGCTTCTTGAACGTCCTCGACCGTTTCGACTCGGCGGCTGTTGCCCATCAGGTCTTGGGCCAGCTCGACCAGGCGCATCCCGTTCGAGGAGTAGTCCGAAGAGACCACCAAAAACAAGTCCACCAGCGGCGCGATTTCTTTGACCGCGTCCTGCCGGTTTTTCGTCGCGTAGCAGAGGTCGTCGGAGGGCGGCGTGTGGAGCTTGGGAAAACGCTCTCGCAGAATATCAATCGTCTTTTGTACGTCGTCCACACTCAAGGTCGTCTGGGTGAGCACCACGACCTTGTCCGGGTCGGGGACGGTGACGGTGTAGGGGTCGGCCAAATCGGGGTCGTGCCTGCGGTTGCCGACGACGCTCACGACGGTGGTCGCGTGGGGCGCTTCGCCGCGCGTGCCGATGACTTCCTGGTGGCGGCTCGAGTCGCCAATCAATAAGACGTGATAGCCCTCGCGCACGTATTTTTTGGCTTCGGTGTGAACTTTTGTGACGAGCGGGCAAGTCGCGTCGATGGTGGCGAGGCCGAGCTGCGCCGCCCGGTTGCGCACCGCCGGGCTGACGCCGTGGGCGGAGAAGACGACGGTGTCGGAAAGTTTGCCGTTCTGGGCGTTTACCGCTTCCTCCACACCTTTCAATTCGTCCAAATCCTCGACGAAGTGAACGCCGTGCGACGCTTCCAGACGCTCAATCACAGTGTCGTTGTGGACGATAGCGTGGTAGACGCTCAGGTCGCCCTCATTACTTTCCGCCATCTCCTGCGCGGTTTTCTCGACCGCCTCAATCGCCATCACCACACCCGCGCAGTAGCCGCGCGGTTTGGCGAGGTAAAGCTTTTCAATCATGAGGCAAGTATAGCCGGAAGGGGGCTCGAGCTTCGTCGGTCAGCCTGTAGTTTATAGCCGGTAGCTTGTAAAAAATCCCGTAGGCCATAAACGATAAAGTCCTTACTGCTTTGAAAGTAACTTGACTCCGCAACCCACCTGACCTACTCGGTACTTTCCACTCGGTCCTCGGTACTTGTCCCCCCGACCTCGAGCCCGTGCCGACGCACCCGCGGCCTACAACACCGGCTGCGCCTCGTCCTCGGCTTTTTTCTCTTTGACCTCTTCGACCCAGTAGGGCGAAATCCAACCCCGCTCGGCGGCGTGGCGCGCGGCCGTTACGGTGTCGGGAACGAGGACGAGTTCGCTGCGGTCGCGCCGCAACTCCTCAGCGAGTTTTTGAACCTCTTCGTCGCGCGCGGCTTCTTCGCTGACGTCGCGGATGTAGATGCAGAGCACGCGGTCGGGGTGGTCGTGGACGACCTCGTGGTAAATTTCCGGGTCTTCCTGGCCGCTGTCGCCGATGAGGATGAAGGGCAGGTGCGGGTAGGTCGCGAAGATGTGCTCAATCGCGCCCAGCTTGTGCTCGCCGTGCGAACTCGCGAACAGCTCGGTCTCGCTGATGCCCCAGTCGCGCAGCATCAGGGGGCCTAAAGGAATCTCGTTGACGTCTAAAAAGTCGACCAACAAGTCGTAGAGGTTCCAGGGGCTGCTCGAGACGTAGAACAGCGGGTTCGTGTCGCGGTGCAGCGCCGCGTAAAAGGCCGAGACGCCCTCGAAGGGGAGCCGGGTGCGGGCGTTGCCGAACAAGGTTTTTTTCGCCATCGACAGCAAACTCGTCGCGCCGGTTTGCAAGACGGTGTCGTCCATGTCGCTGATAATGCCGAATTCGGCCCGTTCGGGCGGCACGATGACGGTGCCGGTGAAGCGGGTGCCGGTCTGTTTGGCGGGCAGGGGCGACAACAGTTCGAACTCTAACTCTTGGAGGTAGTCGGGGTTTTCCAGAGGTGTCTCGAGCTGCAAACGCACGTCGAAATAGCCCTCCTCGTCGGTGAGAAGGTCTTGACTCTGGCCCCGAAAACTTACCCGGACGCGGGCGTTGGGCGTTTCGTCGCTGTCGAAGCGCTTGTAGGCATCGACTAAGTTTTTCCACAGCGAGGTGTCGTCCTCGGGGTCGCTGATGCCCTTGTCCTCGAGCACGCGGCCTTTTAGATGCAGTTCGTCAGGCGTGCCGTAGCCGAGGTACGGGAAAATCATCAGCCCGTCGCGCAGGTAGGGGCGCTTGACGCGGTGCTTGGCGCGGCCCAGACCTCTTTCGGCCTCAAAGGCAAGCTTGTGAAACCTGTCTTTCCATTTGCCCATAGCCCGATTATAACAGTCTGGCGGGTCGGCCTTGCCGGTGGGCAACGTGCTTGACCGCCAACCCAAGTCGGGCACCGGCTCGACGTCTCACTTTCGGCTTGCTAGAATGGGGCCGTGAAGTTTCTCAAGATTCTCCAGGGTTTGTTCCTCACTTTGTTGACGGTGGTCTTGTCGGTGGCCGCCTTGCTGACGGCGTCGGCGTTCAAGTGGGCCGAAGAGTTGCCCAACCCCGACAAGCTCGACACCTTCGAATTCACCTCGACCTCACAGATTTTCGCTCGAGACGGCACCACCCAAATCGGTGAGATTTTGCCCTTCACGGGCGAAGACATCGAAACGAAAAACCGGATTCCCGTAACCTTAGACCAGGTGTCGCCCGCCCTGTTGGAGGCCCTCGTCGCCTCGGAGGACGACCAGTTTTTCAAGCACTACGGTTTCGACGTGCCCGGCTTACTCAAAGCGACCTATGTGGAGTTTTTGGGTGACGCCGACCGGGGCGGCTCGACGATCACGACGCAGGTCGTCAAAAACGAACTTCTCAGCGACCTCGCGAGCGAACGGTCTTTGGAGCGCAAGTTCAAAGAACTCATGCTCGCGGTGCAGTTGGAGCGCCGCCTGACCAAGCCCGAAATTCTGCAGCGCTACGTCAACAGTTCGTTTTGGGGCGGCAACGCCTGGGGCATTCACGCGGCGGCGCGCGCTTATTTCGACAAAGACCCCATCGCCCTGAGTTTGGCGGAAAGTTTGTACTTGGCGCGCATCGTGCCCGCTCCCAACAGCAACCGTAAAGACTTTTTGGGCGTGCGGGCGGACATGCGCGAAGTCTTGGACCGCATGGTCGAACGCGGGGCCGTCAGCGCGGCAGCGGCCGAGCGGGCGTGGCTCGAGAAAATCGAGCCGCGCGGCTGGAACGTCACCTACGACGACGCGGGCAACGTGCTGAGCGCCGAGCCGACCGGCGAAACGCCCAACACACAAACGAGCGTCAGCTCTAGTTTGTCCGACGAAATTACCTTTGCGGTGCGCAACTGGCTCACCGAGCGCTACGGCAAAGACCGGGTTTACAACAACGGCGGCTTCAAGGTCTACACGACTTTCGACGTTCAAGCCCAGCGAGCCGCGATGGAAGCGTCCCGCACCGCCGAAGCGCCCGCGGGCGCACAACTCGCCATCGTGGGTTTAGACCCCGCCACCGGCGAGGTACTGGCGATGGTGGGTGAGCGCATCGGTTTGGCCTCCGACGAGACCAGCGATCGCCTCAACCGCGCGTTGCAGTCGTACCGGCAGCCGGGCAGTTCGTTCAAACCCATCGTTTACGCCACCGCCATCGAGCAGGCCGGTTTTTCGCAGGCGACGCTTCTGAACGACAAAGAAAGAGTGTTCGAACAGAGAAACCAGCCCAACTACGAACCCTCGAATTCCGACAAAGAGTATGACGGTCTCAGGACGATTCGCTCGCACATGGACCGCTCGCGCAACATCCCGGCCATCGAGGCGTTGGCAGCAGCCACGCCCGAAGCGGTCGCGGCGCGGGCGCGCGAACTCGGCTACGGCGACGTGAAGCCCTACTACTCCATCGCCCTTGGCACCACCGAAGCGCGGCCCATCGACCACACGGCGGCCATCGCGGCGTTCGCCAACGACGGCGTCAAGATGGACCCTTACTTCGTCAGTCGGGTCGAAGACGCGAGCGGCAACGTCGTCTACGAGGCGACCCCGCGCGAGACGCGGGTTTGGTCGCCGCAGACCGCCTACATCGTCCTCGACATGATGCACGGCAACGTGACGGACGCTATCGGTTTCAGCAACCGGGCCGGTAAAGAGATGGGCGACCGCTGGGTGGCGGGCAAGACGGGCACGACCAGCGACGAGAACAACAACGACAAGGACATCTGGTTCGTCGGCATCACGCCGGGGCTGGTCGCCTCGGTGTGGATAGGTTACGACGACAACACGCCGTTGCCCAAAAACATGGACGCTGCGTTGACGCGTGAGGGCGGACGCGTGAGCAGTTCGCGGCAACCTATCTACGTTTGGAAAGACTTCGTGAAAAACGCGCTCAAGGGCAAACCCAACGCCGAGGGCTTCCCCGTACCTGAAGGCATTGTGTTCAAAACGATGAACCTAATTACCGGTGTGGTGGGCTCCGGTGGGGTCGAGGCGGCCTTTTTGGCGGACACGGCGCTGCGCAACCGCCCGCTGTCGCCGGAGTTGACGCTGACCATTCCCGTCGACACCCGCACCGACAAGCGGGCCACAGCCATCACACCGCGCGAGTTTCTCGAGTACCGCGTCATTCGTGCCAACGACATCAGCCGGTACCTGAACTGACCCCGGTTAAGTCTCGAGCCCTTTCGTGACCGGTGAAACTCTTACAGCCGTCGTCGGCTTGAGCGTCGGTCACTGGACGCAACCGGGGGCGGCGACCGGCTGCACGGTCATTGTCTGTCCGCCCGAGGGCTGTGTGGCCTCGGGCACGGTGCTGGGCGGCGCGCCGGGCAGCCGCGAGACGGCGCTCCTCGCGCCGGAAAAAACGGTGCAGCGCGTCCACGCCGTCGTGCTGGCGGGGGGCAGCGCCTTCGGGCTGGACGCCGCGACGGGCGTAGTGCGCTGGCTCGCCGAACAAGGAAGAGGATTTGACACCCCGTTCGCCCGCGTTCCCATCGTCCCGGCCGCCGTTATTTACGACCTGGGAACGGGCCGCGCCGACGTTTTCCCGGACGCGGCAGCGGGTTATGCGGCGGCCGAAAACGCGACGACCCGCCCGGTCGAGAGCGGGCGGGTCGGTGTGGGGACGGGCGCGACGGTCGGCAAGTACGCAGGCTTCGACAAAGCCGCGCCGAGCGGTTTGGGGAGCGCAGCCGTCCGGCTGGGTGGCGCAACGGTCGCGGCTTTGGCGGTCAGCAACGCCCTGGGTGACCTTGTCGACCCCGACACCGGGCGGCGGGTCGCGGGCTCGAGCGCTCACGCGAACTTTCCGGACGCTGCGAAAACGGTTTTCGACGGCGCGAACACCACGCTCGTCGTCGTCGCCACCGACGCGGCCCTCAGCAAAACGCAGGCTTACGCTCTTTCGCAGAGCGCCCACGTCGGCATCGCCCGCGTCACGCGGCCGTCGCACACGCCGGCCGACGGTGACACGGCGTTTGTGTTGAGCACGGCAGCGGGCCCGGAAGTGCCGTTATATAACCTCGCGGCTGCAGTTCAAGAGGTGGTTGCGAGAGCTATCCTGAACGGGGCCGGGGCGGTGCGGGGCTGAAGTGCAGCTCACTCGCGGACGCATCCGGCGACAAACCCCTTGCCACAGGCTTCGGCGCGGCACGACGCCATACTTTAGCTTCGGCCGAACTGTGAGAGGATAACGCTATGAAAGTCGGCGTTTTGGCTTTACAGGGAGCTTTTCGAGAACACAGGCAAGCGTTGGAACGGCTCGGGGCTGCGGTGACGGAGGTACGCTTGCCCGAACACTTGACGGGTTTGCAGGGCGTCGTCATCCCCGGCGGCGAGTCCACGACGATGGTCAAACTGATGAAGGCCTACGGCCTCGACAAAGCCATACCGACCTTTTACGACCGGGGCGGGGCGGTGTGGGGCACTTGTGCGGGCGCTATCGCGGTCGCCAGCGACATCGTCGGGCATCCCGAACAGCCGCGTTTGGGCCTGCTCGACATCAGCGTCGAGCGGAACGCTTACGGGCGGCAAGTCGCGTCGTTCGAAACCGAGGTCGAGGTTACAGGTTTGGACGCGCCCTTTCAAACCGTCTTTATCCGCGCGCCGCGCGTTGCTCGGGTGGGTCCGGGGGTCGAGGTGTGGGCGTCCTTAAACGGCACCCCGATTATGGTCGCGCAGGCTCGACTGTTGGCGACGGTTTTTCACCCCGAACTCACTGGAGACGACCGCGTCCACGAACTTTTCTTGCGGCGTGTGGTCGGCGCTTAATGGGGTCGGCGTTCAGGTGACGTGAAAAGCAACCCAGCGGCCCAGCAGGACAGCGAGCAGACCCGCCGCGAGGCTACCCAGGCTGTAGAAGAGGGCGACGTGCCACAGCCCCTTGTCGAACAGCGCGAAGGTCTCGAGTTCAAACGTCGAAAACGTCGTCAGCGCCCCTAAAAAACCGGTGCCGACAGCCGTCTTGAGTTCGGTAGGCAGGGCCAAAGCCGTGTTGAACAGCAAAAAAGACAGCAAAAACGAACCCAAAATGTTGACTGTAAAGGTGGCGACGGGAAAAACGCCCAAGCCCTGAAAGCTTACGTTGACCAGGTAGCGGCACACCGCCCCAAGCGCCCCGCCCGCCATCACGCCGAGAATCATGTTTGGCTGCCGGGAAACAAGTTCACGCTCGAGAGTTTAGCATCCAAAAAGACTGGGAGGTTCGCCTTCCTCCCAGTCTTTTTGTTTTCTCTTTCGTTTTTAGCGTCCGACGCTGCCGTAGGTAAAGCCGTGTTTTTTGATGTCCGCCGGGTTGAGCAGGTTGCGGGCGTCGAGCAAGAAGTCGCCGCGCATCCGCGCTTTCATGTCGGCCAGGGGCAGACGCTTGTACTCTTGCCAGTCGGTGACGACGACAACTGCGTCGCAGCCCAGGGCCAAGCACTGCACGTCCTCGCAGTACTCGACCGGCAAGTCCGGGTACAGTCTGCGGGCGTTGTCGGTAGCGACGGGGTCGTGGACGCGGATGACCGCGCCCCGGTCGTGCAGCTGCTCGATAAGGGTCAGCGCGGGTGCGTCGCGCAGGTCGTCGGTGTTGCCTTTGAAAGCGAGCCCCAGCAGACCGATGGTGGTGCCGCGCAGGACCTTGAGGTGAGCCTGCAGCCGGTCGATGATGTGCAGGCGTTGCCGCTGGTTGACCTCGATGGCGGACTCGACGATTTGCATGGGGTAGTCGTAAGCCTTGGCGGTGGTGATGATTGCGCGCGTGTCTTTGCCAAAGCAGCTGCCGCCCCAGCCGATGCCCGCTTGCAAGTTCTGTGTGCCGATGCGGTTGTCCAAACCGATGGCCCGCGCGACCTCGGTGATGTCCGCGCCGACGCGCTCGGCGAGACCCGCAAACTCGTTGATAAAGCTGATTTTGGTTGCCAAAAACGAGTTTGCCGCATATTTGGTGAGTTCGGCGCTCGTCGGGGTGGTGGTGATGAGGGGCGGCAAGGTGTAGCGCTCGGGCCGCGGCGTTTCCAAAGGCGGCTCGAAGGTTTGCTCGAGCAGTGGCGCGTAGAGTTCGCGCAGCAGTCCGACCGCCGTCGGGTGGTCCGTGCCGATGACGATGCGGTCGGGGTAGAGCGTGTCGTGAATGGCCCGGCCCTCGGCTAAAAATTCGGGATTGGACGCGACCCACACCGAGGCCTCTGTTCCGGCTACGGCGAGGCTGCGGTGCAAAATACCCTCGACGTGTTTGGCGCTGCCGATAGGCACGGTGGACTTGTTGACCACCACGAGTTCCGCGCCCGGCGCTACGCGCTCAGCGACCTCTTGGGCGGCGGCGTCGACGTACTGCAGGTCTGCGTCGCCGTTGAGTTTCGTCGGCGTGCCGACTGCTATCAAGACGACGCCCCGACCCGATAGTTTAGGAATTTCGGTGCTGAAGGTCAGGTTGGGTTTGGCTTTGTTCAACAACTCACCCAAGCCGTCTTCGTGGATGGTGGGCTCGCCGTTGGACAGTTTTTCGACGATGGTCGGGTTTTTATCGACGCAAGTTACGTCGTGGCCCATAAAAGCGAGCGCCACACCCGTGGTCAACCCGACATAGCCGGTTCCGATAATGGTCACGTTCATCTCTCAACCTCAAATCCAGTGTTTGGTCGCCCCACGTCCGGGGCACCAAGTCCAGTGTAGGGCATGGCAAGATGAGAGGGTTTGTTCCTTATCACATCTTTGAAGTGTCGCGGCCGGCGACCTAGACCGTTCCTTTTTTCTCCGGACGGCTCGGCGCACTCACGGCCTCTCTCAAAAAAACGAACAGAATCGCGAGGATGAGGGTGAGGACGACGGCCAAGGCGGTGTTGAGCGCGCGGCGCGGCGCGACCGCCCCGGCCGGTACAGACGCTTCGTTGAGCAGGCGTGCGTTGCCCGGCGTGATGGTCGTGACGTAGGTGATGATAGGCTCGAGCGCGACCACGTTTGTGTAGGCGTCGCGCGCGTTGGTCAGCTCCAGTTCCAAGCGGTCACGCTCCAAGTTGAGAGCGGCGATGCGGCCCAACAGCGTTTCGACCTGCTGTTGGTAGCCCGTCAGCTGGGTCTCGATGCGGTTTTGCTCCGCGGTCAGACCGGCCAAGTCGACCGCGGCGTCGCGCAGCTCGGTTTCGTTGAGCAAGGCGACGACGCTGCCGGTGAGGGCGTCGTCGCCCTGCAAGCGGAGTAAGGAGGCGAGTCTGGCCCGCTCTTGCGGCGTTACGGTGTCCTGGCCGCTTCCGGCGTTGCGCTCGCTGTCCCCGTCGCTGCCTTCAACGCCGGCGTCCTCGCCGCTCGCCGCGCGGTTTTGAAGGGTCAGGATTTCGGCCAACGTGTCGGCGCGGGCGCTCGAGCCGGCCGCAACCTCAGCTTGTGAGAGAAGTTCGGCGCGTGCTTGCGCCGAGGCCAAGTCTCGCGCCAGGGTGTCACGCCGCTCCTCGCTGTCGGCAATGCGCTCGGTCAGCCGCTGCAAAAGTGCCGTCAACGTTTCACCTTCGTCGGTGCGCTGAAAGGTTTCAAAGCGGGTTTCGACCTCGCTGAGCGCGTCTTTGCGCCGAGCAATCTCTTCCTCGGTGGCGGCTCGCACCGGGTCCAAACTGGCAAGGAGCGAGGTTTTGACCGCGTCCAGGGTGCTCGCCGCCCAGGCGTTGGCGAGCGCCGCCGCTCGGGCGGGGCGGGTGTCGCGGACGCTGTGGGTGACTAACAAGGACGCTTGTTGGTTGGTCTGCGGACCGATGAGCAGGTCGACGCTGCCGTTAAAACCGCTGCCGACGCCCGTTGCGGGGGTGTCACCGACGGCCTCGAGGGTCGCCTCTCGGACCGGGCGACTTCCAGCTAAGGTTTCGTAGGTCTCGAACGACACTTCGTTGGGCGGGCGAAAACTGAGGTTCTGCGCGCCCTGAACCTGGACGGGCGGGGGGGTAACCAGGGTCGTACTCTGCGCTTCGTAAACTTTGGGCAACAGGCTCGAGACCAGAAACGTGACGGCCCCGACCAGCAGCGCGCTGAGCAGGATAACGGGTAAGCCCCGGCGCAGCACGAGGTAAAGGTCGCGCAAGGAAATTTCGTCTTCGTAACTGTAGCGTTCAGGGTCGCTCAAAGTGCCTCCGCCTGAGCGCCGCGGGCCGAGCGGCACGTCAGGACTGTATCTTGGCTTTTCTTCGGTAGCCAGCACCCGCTACGTCCTACCGCTGTAACCCCCGCGGACTCTGAACAAAAGGCATTCTTAAACCTCTGCGAGGGGCTGTTCTTTAAAAGCCGTTCAGAAAAAATTCCCGTCAAAAACCTGCCCGTCGGGAGACTGCTCATGAGACCGCTCACCGAGAAACTGCTCATCAAGAGGCCGGCTGTCAAGAGGCTGGCATTCAAGAGGCCGGCGTTCAAGAGTCTATGTGACGGATAAAGCCCTCGGTCTCGAGCGCGTCGAGTTGGGGTTTGAAGGCGCTCAGTTCGACGCCCAAGTGCTGCGACACGCTTTCCACGGTAAAGCCTTGTTTGAGCTGTTCCAACACGCGTTTGCCGCCGTTGCCGTAGGCGTGCCGAAACTGGCTCGAGACTTCGCTCATGGGGTTGAGCGCGTCCTTGCCCCGCAAGGTGAGAAGGTAACGCCGGTACTCGAAGCCCGCGGGTTCGTCGGGCAGCTGCAAACCGGGGGGCGTTTGGCAAAGTGGATAGCGGCCGTCTTGAGCGCGCACGGCTGCAACCCGTAAAACGGCGACGCCTTGGCGAACAAACGTGTAGCCTTGCTCGGAACCCTCGAGCCCGCTGAAGCTCGTCGGTCGCTCGGTGGAGCGGCCGGCCGGCCGGGTGTCGGCGGGCGGGTCTTGGGGCGACAACGCCAAGCCGAGCAAACACTCCAGCAAATAAGGGTTGAACGCGCGCGCGTAGAGGCGCGCCGCCGCGTCGGCGGCGTGAGCGCGGCGCAGGGCCCGCAGGGCGGCGGTGTGTTCGCGCACCCGTCCGTCCTCTTCGTAAAAAGCGGCCCCGACCTCGCCCCCGTAGAACAACACCAACCCCCTGACCAGGGCCGCTTCTAAAGTAAGACAACCTGTAAACGCCTCACCGCGCAGCTTTTCCAGCAGGGCGGGCAGCTCCGCGGTGCGCGGCTCGAGCGGCGTGAAAAGGCCGAAACCGGGTAAAGCGCGCAGCGCGGCGACCGGACTGGTCGGAAAACGGCTGCCGACCTGCGGCAACACGCCGGGTTCGTGAGGTTCAAAGTGAAACTGTAAACCGTCGCTGTCGAGCGGGCTGAAACGGCCGAGCTTGTGGCTCGCTTCGAGCCTTCCGCGGTTGAGCGAAACGAACAAACTGTTGCTTGCCTGCTCCAAGACGAGCGTACCCGAGCACTCCAGCTTTTCCAGGGCCTCCAGGAGTTCCAAACCGGTGAGCCCACCGGTTTCACCGCGCAAACCGCCGCGTGACTGCGGGCCACTATAAGCTTCACCGCGCGACTTGCCGCGCAACTCGCCGGGCAAACCCCCCAACTCACCGCGCGTCATTGCGCCTCCCGGTAGTGTTTCAAAGCGGCGTCTAAAAGGACTTTGTCTTGTTCGAAGCTGAGTAGGGTTCGCACCTCCGCCGCCGGCAAAAAACGGCCGTCGGGAAAGGTCGCCTCGCGCAGGACGGGTTGAGTCGCCGTCGTCGTCATCAAGAACCAGGTTATCAGGCGGTCCTGGCCCTGAGCGTTGGTATAACGAGTAGTGTGAGCAGGCAGGTCCAGCGCGGCGGCGACGACGCCGGCCTCCTCTTCGACCTCGCGCAACGCGGCTTCCAACCCGGTTTCGCCGGGGTCCAAGTGGCCTTTGGGAAAAACCCAAGTGCCGTTGCGGTGTCCAAGCACCAACACGTTGCCCTGAGGGTCGAAGACGACCCCCCCTGCCCCCTCGATGCGGTCTTGCACTTCTTTGAGCTTCGTCACGGAGTCCATGCTAACAAAAAGCGGCACGCTTTAGCGTTGCGCGACCGGGACGCCCTGGTTTAGAAAAGCTGAAATGCCCTCGGCCAAACCTTGAGCCAGCGCGCCCTGGTAGGCGTCGGACCCCAACTTGGGGCCTTCGTCGGGGTGGGTGACAAAACCGAGTTCGACCAACACGGCCGGTGTGCGCGCTTGGCGCAGTACCTGGAGCGAGAGTTGGCCGACGCCCCGGTCTTTGGCACCCGTCGCCGTTATCATGCCCGACTGCACCATCTCGGCGAGTTTCCAGCTGTAAGCGAGCTGGCCTTGGCGAACGATGTCGCCCATCACGCTGCGCGCGTCGGTCAGGGCTTCTTGCGTGATGGCCTGGCCGACGTCACCACCGCCGTTTTCTTTGATAGCCAGGGCGATGTAAGAGTCGTCGATGGGTTCGCCGAACACCCAGGTTTCGATGCCTTGGGCCTTGCTGCTGGCGACGGCGTTGGCGTGGATGGAGATAAACAGGTTCGTTTCCGGGCTGGCGAGTGTGCCCCGCGCGCTCAGGTCGGCGCGGTACTTGACGTCGAGTTCGTGGTCGCTGTCCCGGGTCATCAAAACTTCGATACCCTGGCGCTCGAGAAGCGTCTTGAGCTTTAGGGCGACCTGCAAAACGACGTCCTCTTCGGCGACGTAGCCTTGCGCACCGGGAAACTTGCCCCCGTGACCGGGGTCGATAACGACGGTTTTTTTAGCGGCTGCGGGCGCTTTGGTCGCCGTAACGGTGGCTGTAGCGGCTGACACTGACGTCTGGGGCGGCGTCACGGACCCTGTCAGGGGTGCGGCGGCCCCACTCTGCAAGTTAGGCGCGAAGTCGATGTACAACACTTCCGTGTCGGGTCGCTCGGCGCTGACGGGCAGCAGACCGACCCGGTAGCCCCGACCGTCCGACGCCAACTCGTAGCGCGTGTCGACGACGAGGGCCAAGCTGCCGTCCAACTCGGCAAAGTAGAACGCTTTCAAAAAGGGGTCGTCGACTCCTTGCTGAAACGCGTCCGCCCGCAACCCTTCCAGTTGTACGGCCAAACGGTCGGCCGCGACGAGCAAACGGTACGAAGTGCCTGCGGGCAAGTTGAGGGCCACGCGGCTCGAGCCTTCTTGCAACCCGTAGCGGGGCGTGCCGACCGTGGCTGGGGGGTTTGGCGCCTGAACCGGTTGCTGGACCGTGTCGACAAACAGTACCCGACTTTCGGCCTCGAAGTCGCTGCGCCCCCCGAAAGCCTGCACGACGGGGTCGACCGGCACGTAACTAGAGCCCGCTACGAGAATGCCCATCGGACTGTTGCGCACCTCGTCGTCAACCTGGAGCGTGCCCGCCCTGGTCTGCAACCCCTGTAGGATGTTGCCCGTCGCCTTTAGGGTGACGCTGAGCGTGCCCTTTGAGAAAACGAGCTGTTTGGAGGTGTCGTCGAAGGCCAAGTCGACGCCCAACGCCTGCGCGAACAAGTCCGCCCTGGCAAAAGCGTCGCTGCTGTTGCCCTGTTTTATAAAATAGTACGGCCCAACCGCAGCGGCTTGCGCCTGGCCGTCGACCGCTAAAAAATTGTGCTGTTCTTGCGCGCAGACCGTAGCCGCGCTTGCCAGCAAACTCAGGACAAAGGCTGTGATTCGTCTTTTCACTCTGTAAGAGAGTTTAACACGGTTTTTTTGAAGGTTTGCTGAGAGCGTGCGCGCCGCGCTGGTTGCCCGACGGACGCCCGCGCTAGACCGAGGCCGTAGACTGAGGCCGTGACCACTTCTGCCGGCGACCCCTTTGCCCACAAAGTCTACTTGCGTACCTTGGACGACGCCCTACTGCCCACGCGCTATTCTCGGGGTGCGCAGCGCCGCGCGGCGCAGGTGCAAGGTTTTTTGCGAACCCTGCAACAGCACGTGTCGCAGCAGCACGTGTCACAGCAGTACGTGTCACAGCACGTCGGCGGCCGCTCGAGCCTCGCAGCCCCCACGCTGCTCGTCGTTGACCGCGACGACTGGCGAGCGCTTTTTTCTTACCCTTACGGGTTTCCTTTTATCCGACCCGCTACCCGCAGTGCGCCCGGGGTCACCGTCGTGGTGGCGGCCGGTTATCCCGAACGCTTGCTGCGCCGCTTCGACGAGGTGCTCATACGCGCGGCGAAGGCCGGCGTGAGCGCGCCCGGCGACCTGCGCGAGTTTTTGGACCTTCTCAGCGGTTTCGAGTGGGGCCACGCCCTTCTTTACCCGGCGGGGCTGCACACAAAAGCAAAGTGGTGCAACGAGTTTCTAGCGGTTTACCTCTACTTGCTGACGCTGCGCGAGACCGGGCAGGGCGACCTGTTTGAGCGCGTCGTAGCTTGGGCGCGTTTGGGAATCGTCGGCAGCGGTGTGGCTCAGGCGCCGTTGAGCGCGTTCGACTATCCCCGCCTCAAACTGCCCCTGGACACCCTGCTGTGGTTTCAGGGCGTGTTCACGCTGCGCGCCGCCGAACTCCTCGACCGCCGCGCTTGGGACTTTCCGGCAAGCCTAGCGGCCACCCTGGACGACACGAAACGGCGCAACGTCAAACCGACGTTGCTCAAGCTCGAGCCCGGTTTTGCCGCCTGGTTAGACCGCTTCGCCCCCGTTGAGACGCCCTGATTCGGTGCGGGCCGACCTCGGCCGATAAAGTTGGCTGTGTCGTCACCCTCGCTGACTCTCGAAAGGACCGATCCGGGCGTAGAGTTTTGAAGCGCGGAGATTGACTGCGGAAGCCGAGTGTACGCAAAGCAGAAACGGATAGACCCCTCGAGGCTAGCCACCGGGACCAGCCGCCAGGACACACAGGTTCGCGGCTGGGAAGTGAAAAACCGCCGAGCTGTCCAGCCGTACCGGACTCTGCGGCGGTGTCACAGCTTGTCCTGAACCTCGGCGCAAAGTTGCTGGTGGACACCCCGTAGCGCCTCGCGCCCCTCGTTCGTCGACAACTCTATCCACTGGTCGGCGGCGCTGAGTTGGTCGACGGCGCGGCGCGTCTCGCACGCCCCCAGGGCGGCTTGGGCGTAAACGAGCGCGGCTTGGGCCAGCAGGTGCGGCGCAGTTTCCAACGCCAGCAGCGTGTCGAAAAGTTGAAAGGCGCGTTCCACTTCGCCCTCGCTCACGGCGAGGTCGGCGGCGGCCAGGTAGTGAGGATAGGCGGCCTCGGCGGAGCCGCCCTCTTTGAAGTGATAACCCACGAGTTCGCTTAAACTCAAAGGCGCGTGACGCTCCAACCAAGACGCCAAGTTGAGGTGCAGGAGGGGGCGTTCGCTAAAGGGAATCATGCGCAGCACGGCGCGCCGCACGAGTTCGCTCTGAAAACGGTACTCGTCGAAACCGGGGATGAGCGAGGTGGGTTCTTTGAAGACGAGTTTTTCACGGGTGAGTTCGCTCAACGGTTCGGCTTCGTCGACCTCGGCGACCTCGGCGACGAGGTCGTTCCAAAAACGCTCGCCGCTCAGCGCCGCCAAGGCCAACAGTCGCCGCGCGGTGCTGGACAGCATGTCCAGGCGCGCTTGCAACAGCGACGCGAGCGAGCCCGCAAAAGAACCTTGCGGTGTGATGCTCAAAGCGCGTCCCAGTTCCAGCAAGTTGGCAGGTACACCGCCGACCTGAAACACCAAAGACTCGGTCGCAACCTTCAAAACGGGGTTGGCAACCTGCTCGACCAAGGCCAGACTTTCTTCTAGGTTCAAAGGCCTCAGGCTGAGTCGGCTCTCTCGAGCGCCCGGTAAGGACGCTTCTGAAGCGTCGTAACCGCGGCTTATCCTGAGGAGCAACAGGGGCGCGGCGCTTTCGGCGAGCAGCCGCGGGAACGCGCTGAACGCGGTGTTTTGTGAGCCGTGCTCGACGACGAGGACCAGGCCTTCGCTCGTCAGCCGACTGTTTACAAAAGCCAGCAGCAGGTCGCGCCACGCCACAAAAATTCGGTCGGCCGTGCGCCGCTCGCGGCGCGTCCACGGCTTGTCCTCGCCCACCCCGAGACTGTTCAGGATATAGGTCTGCCAACGCGGCTCGGCGGGCAAAAGGTCGGCCAGCTGAGCGCTCACCACGTGCCGCCACTTCCGCTCGTCGTCGCTCAAAGACAGGTCGAACAGCGCCCCTGCCAGCTGCCGCCAGGTCAGGTCCGTGTCGCTGGCTTTTTCGTCGACCCAAAGCACTTTGGCTCGCCCCGCGGCGGTCAGTTCGCTTGCAAACTCGCGTACCAAGCGCGTTTTGCCGATGCCCGCCTCACCGACCAACCACAGGGTCTGGGCGTGGTTGGCTCTTGTGACGCTCTGAAACGCGTCTGTGAGCTGCCGACGTTCCTGCTCGCGGCCGACGAACCTCAGGTTGGCGTAAGGGTCGCTGTCACCGTCGGCGTTGGTCGAGACAAGTCTGTAGGCCTCGGTGACGTTGGGAAAGCCTGCCAGGGTCAACCCGGACACCGTCTCGAAAGTGACACGGTGCCGCGTCGCCTCGAACGTTTCCGGTCCGACCCAGACCTCGCCGGGTGTGGCGGCGGTCTCGAGCCGGGCCGCCAAGTTGACTGCGCTGCCCATCACCGTGTAGTCGCGCACCCGTCCCAGACCGATAGACCCGGCGATGACCACGCCGGTATTGACCCCGGCCCGCCCTTTGAGGTCCAAACCCTTGCTCCGGCCTATAGCCTCGATAGCTTTGAGACCCGCCCGCGCCGCCAGTACCGCCCGGTGCGGGTCGTCCGAATGTGAGCGCGGCGCGCCGAACAGCGCAATCAGCCCGTCACCCTGAAACGCGTCGACGTACCCGTCGTAGTCTTCGACCACACCTGCGACGACGGTCAAAATCTCGTCGGCTAGGTCGCGAAGCTGTTCGGGTGACCAGTCGCGAGTCAGGTTGCTGAAACCGCTCAGGTCTATAAACACGACGCTGACGTTGCGGCGCTCACGGCCGCTGCCTGTACCCCGCAACGGGCTGCCGCACTTGCCACAAAAGCGCATCCCGCTCGGGTTGGCTGCAGAACAGTTGGAACAGCGCATCGTCAAGTCCTCAGTATCGCCGACTTAGCCAGTCGCCGCCCCCTTCTTTAGGAGGAGGCGTTCAGGGGCACAAGCGCACCCGCCCAATCTCGTATAACCTACCGGCATAACCTACCAGCCTCGTACAACCTAACGGCCTCGTATAACCTAGAAGTATACGCGGCTCTTTGTCACGACAACGTCAAAAACCCAGCAACTGTGCCGGGTCGGTCCAGTCGACCCGGCCGTTTTTAAACCAGCCGGTATGAAGTTCCAACACGTCGGCTGGGATAAGTACGCCGCCGCCCAAGTAGCCGATAACCTGTCCCTGGGCAACCGCGTCGCCGCGGCTGACCGGCGACCCCGACTGTAAGTTGACGTAAGCTGTAATGAGTCCGTCGGCGTGCTGAAGCTGCACGACGTAACCCAGGTTCGAGCCGGCGAAGCCCACGTCGGCGACGACCCCGGGCTGCACGGCGACGACCCGCGCCCCCGGCTCACGCGCCTGCAACCTGACTCCCGCGATGCCTTCTTGCCCAAAAGCGCTGACGAGTTTGGGCGTGTCTACCGGGTAGGCGTACCCCGAAGCGAGCGGCGGCAGTTCCAGGGTGGGGCTGGGTTGCGGCGTCGCGCTCGGCGCGGGTTGTGAGCGGGGTGCGTTGCGTTCGGCGTTGCGGTTGCTGATGGCGGCCAAAGCCCTGGCTTCCTCGGCCCGGCGTGCCGCCTCGACAGCGCGCGCTGCCTCGGCCCGGCGCGCCTCTTCGGCCAGGCGCGCTCTTTCTTGCTCGAGGGCGGCGGCTAAGTTGCCGAGCCGCATCTCCAGAGCGGTTTGCTCCTCTAAAAGCGACCCTTGCAGGGCGAGTTGCCCCTGTCTCGTCGCGCCCAAGTCGGCGATGAGGCCGTCGAGTTCGCTGCGTTTCGCCTCTCTTTCGGCCGCGTTGGCGCGTACTTCTTCCTCTTTGGCGCTCAGCTCGGCGCGTTGGGTTTGCTGGACGGTTTGCAGCTCGAGCAGGTCCGCGACCGCCGCGTCGAGTTCGTTGATGAGGCCGACGTCTTGCTCGCTCAGCAGGGACAAGTAGTAGTTTTTGACCTGCAGGTCGTGGTAACTCTCCGCCCGGCTGAGCACGTCGCCAAAGCGGTTGCCGCGCTGGGCGAACAAGTTGAGCAGCAGGCCCTGCACCCGCAGTTTGAGCGCGTCCAGTTTGCGGTCAAGTTGGGTGATGCGTTCGGTGGTGGCCTCTATTTGCGTTTGCAGCGCCGCCAAGTCGGCCGCAAGCGCGGTGCGTTCGGTTTGCAAGGCGGCGAGTTCACTGCTGAGCGCGTCGCGTTCGGCGAGCCGCGCCTCCAGAGCCGCGCCCGACTCGCCCAGGGCCGCGGCGATGTCGGCGGCGTCTTGGCGGCGCTGCTCGAGCAGCGCGTCGTAGCTGCGAATTTCTTGCTCGAGCTGTTGCTGCGTGTCTTGTTGCTGCGTGTCCTGGGCCAACGTCCCGAAAGGTAAGCTCAAAAAAAAGAGCGAAGCAAAGACCGGCAAGCGCTTCATCAGTAGTCCTCCCGCAGGTGTTGGGACACCGAAATCGCGCTGCCGACGAGCCCGACCAGAAGTGCCAGGGCGAACAGCAGCAACGTCACTTGGCCCAGGGACGCCGTGTCGCGCACAAAGGGGATGAATTTCAAGCGTTCGGCGAGCCGGTTGACCACGTACTGGTAACCGGGCACGGCCAAAGCCAGGCTGATGACGCCGCTGAACAGCCCCAGCAAAAAGCCTTCGACGAGAAACGGCGCGCGGATAAACGCGCGCGTCGCGCCGACGAGCTTCATCACCTCTATCTCTTTGCGCCGTCCGGTGATGGCCGCGCGAATCGAGTTGACGATGGCGAGCAGCCCGCTCGTCAAGAGAATCACGATGAGAATTGAACCCACCACGCGCAGCGCGTCGGTAATCGCCAAAAAGGTCTCGACCGCCTCCGAGCCGTCTTTTAGGCCCGTAACGTCCGGCAACCCCCGCAACTGCGCCGCGACCCTGGGGGTGAGCGCGGGGTCGAGCAGGCGCAAGGTGACGCTGTCGGGCAGCGGGTTGTCGACGATGTCGGCGGCCAGTTGCAGCGCGGGCAGGTCGGTCACGATGTCCCGCAACGCCTGGTCTTTGGGGACGTAGAGAACCGAGTTCGGGTCGACCTCGGGCCAACCGCGAATCGCGCCCAAAAGCCGGGTCGGGTCGGCACCGGGGTTCAAAAAAGCCGTCACCTCCAGGTCGTCTTGCAGGGTACCCAAAAACGCGTTCAGGTTCAAACTCACAAAGCTGAAACCCGCCAGGATGGTCAGCGACAGCGTCATGGTCGTCAGCGTCGCCACACTGGCAATCCAGTTCGCGCGGATGGCGCGCATCGCTTGTTGCAACGCGTACACCGGCTACCTCAGCGAGCGGGCGTCGGGGCCGCGCCGAAGAAAAAACCTCGTCATAGACCCGCTTCCGTCGTACCGAAAAGCGGGCTCGAGCGTTCAGGACCGTCAGCAGGGTGTCGGTAAAGCCACCCGTTTCGTTGAACACACTCACGCTTTTTTTCAGCAGCCCAACCCGCTTCGGCTTTTACGGCCGCGGACGCCGAGCCGGCCGCCAGCGCCCACACGGCTGCAGGCTCGACCCGCCCGACGCCGGAACTGGTGTTAGTCATACATACCTCTCCTCTGCGGACACGCGCTTCCCACAGCGCGCCAAACGGCTTTATAACCAGTTTCAACAAGGTAACACGCCGGTTGGGAACCTCGGGCCGAGTATGAAGGACGGTTGAAGACCGGGGTTCTCAACCTTGAAACCGGAGGGCGTTTTCAGGGCATCGGATAGCGCTGCGCCAGCGCGACGACCTCGCGCTTGACGCTGTCGGTGTCTTCGCCTTGCAGGGCGCGGTCGATGAGTTCGGCGACTTTGGGCATCTCCGCCGGACTGAAACCGCGCGTGGTGACCGCCGGCGTGCCGACGCGGATGCCCGAGGTGACCCACGGCTTTTCCGGGTCGAAAGGCATCATGCTCTTGCTGATGGTGATGTGGACGGCGTCCAGCAGCTTCGTCGCCCCATTGCCCTTGATACCTTGCGGACGCAGGTCGACCAAAAAGAGGTGGTTGTCGGTGCCGCCCGAGACGAGCTTGTAACCGCGCGCAGTCATCTCGCTCGCCAGGCGCTGCGCGTTGTCGATAATCGCTTGCGAGTAAGTTTTAAATTCGGGCTGCAGCGCCTCGAAAAAAGCCACGGCCTTGCCCGCGATGACGTGCTCGAGCGGCCCCCCCTGAGTCCCCGGAAAAATCATCTTGTCGACCTTCTTGCCAATTTCCTCGTCGTCCGACAGGACGATGCCGCTGCGCGGCCCGCGCAACGTCTTGTGCGTCGTGCTCGTGACCACGTGCGCGTGGGGGATGGGCGACGGGTGCAGCCCCGCCGCGACGAGTCCCGCGATGTGCGCGATGTCGGCGAGCAGGTACGCCCCGACCTCGTCGGCGATACTGCGAAACTCGGCAAAGTCGAGCGTGCGGCTGTAGGCCGAAGCGCCCGCGATGATGAGTTTGGGTTTGTGCTCCTTGGCGAGGGCTCGCACCACGTCGTAGTCGACGCGCTCGGTCTCACGGTCGACCGGGTAACCGACCACGCGGTAGTTCATCCCCGAAAAGTTGACCGGCGAGCCGTGGGTGAGGTGCCCGCCGTGGGCCAAGTCCATGCCCAAGACCGTGTCGCCCGGCTCCAACAGTGCGTAGTAAACGGCTAAGTTTGCCCCCGAGCCCGAGTGCGGCTGCACGTTTGCCCAGGCGCAGTGAAACAGCTCCTTGGCCCGACTGATTGCGAGCCGCTCGACCTCGTCGACAACTTCGCAGCCGCCGTAGTAGCGCTTGCCGGGATAGCCTTCGGCGTACTTGTTGGTCAGCACGCTGCCGACGGCCTCCATCACCGCCTGAGAAGTGAAGTTCTCCGAGGCGATAAGCTCGAGGCCGTCGCGCTGCCGCTCGAACTCCTGCTGGACGAGGCCGAAGAGTTGGTCGTCGCGTTTGTCGGTGTTGAACCTGCTGAAGTTGACTTCACCGGTGGCGAATTCGGGTGTGGCGATGGTCATGCGGGTTACCTCGTTTTCTGGGACTCGAGAAGGCCGGGCGGCTTTTCCAGCGAGTATAGCAACTGGGACACGTGCCGAATGCTAGGCTGACCTATGAACTACACCACCCTCGGCCACACCGGCCTCAAAGTTTCGCGCGTCTGCCTCGGCATGATGAGCTACGGCACGCCCAAGTGGCGCGACTGGGTCCTGAACGAGGACGCCAGCCGCCCGTTCGTGCAGCGCGCGGTCGAATTGGGCATCAACTTCTTCGACACCGCCGACATGTACTCGAAAGGCGTTTCGGAAGAGGTGACGGGCAAGCTGTTAAAAGAGTACACGCGCCGCGACGAAACGGTTATCGCCACCAAAGTCTACATGCCGATGAGCGACGCGCCCAACCGGGGCGGCCTGAGCCGCAAACACATTTTCGACGGTGTCGAAGATTCACTTAGGCGGCTCGGCGTGGACTACATCGACCTCTACCAAATCCACCGCTACGACTACGACACGCCCCTCGAGGAAACTCTGGAAGCCTTAAACGACGTGGTCAAGGCGGGCTACGTGCGCTACCTGGGCGCGAGCAGCATGTTCGCGTACCAGTTCGCTCGTGCGCTCTACAAAGCCGAGGCCCACGGCTGGCCGCGGTTCGTGTCGATGCAAAACCACTACAACCTCCTCTACCGCGAGGAGGAGCGCGAAATGCTACCCCTCTGCCGCGAAGAGGGCGTCGGCGTGCTGCCCTGGAGCCCGCTGGCGCGCGGCTACCTGACCCGCCGCCCTGACCAAAAACGCGCCACCACGCGCGGCCGCGACGACGACTTCGCACGGCACCTGTACTCGTTCGAGGCGGCCGACACCGTCATCGACCGGGTGGTCGACCTCGCCGAGGCGCGTGACGTGAGCCCGGCGCAAATCGCCCTCGCCTGGCTCCTCGCGCAGCCCGGCGTCACCGCGCCCATCGTCGGCGCGACCAAGTTGAAGCACTTAGAAGACGCCGTCGCCGCGGTCGAGCTGACCCTGTCCGACGACGAGCGGAAACGCCTCGAGGAGACTTATGAGCCCCGCCCGGTGCTGGGGCACAGTTGAGGTGGTCGCTGTTGACTGTGGGCTGTTGACCATGAGCTGCCGGTGTTTGAAAATCAAGACGGCACTGCTCGAGCAAGACGGCTGTCGGAAGACTCAACTTTGCAACTGGTGAAACCCTCGAGGCTCCGAAGCGAGAAAACTATGGCCGTCGCTCGGCTGACAGGGGACTACCAAGCTACGACGGACGGCAAGCTCGACATGAACAAGACACTCGCCGTTTTGGAAGCGGCGGAGAGAGTTTTGGGTACGGCACGCGCCCACGTTTAGAAACCATTTTAAAGATAGAGACCATTTAAAGACACCGTCGCGCTGCCGCTCGAGCGCCTGCTGAACGAGGCTAAAGGGCTTGTCGCCGCGCTTCACCCGGCGCGAAACGGGTTTGTTTTATAGTTCAGGCGTGAACGCCTCAGCCGCTTCCGACGCACCCGCCCGCCCCGCGACACTGTCCCCCTTATTGTCCTACAGAGCGCCCTGCAGCGTGTCCGGGCAGTATCGTTCAGAGCGCCGGGTCACCTGATGGAGCCCGAACGACTTGCCGAGCTTCACCCAACGCTCTATCACATGGCCGACGCGCGCAACTGGACGAGCATCGAGCGCCACGGTTTGCTCAGCACGAGCGCCCTGCTCGAGCGTTACGCCGTTCCTGCCGCGGAGCGAACAGTTCTCGAGGCCGCGCACCGCCCCGCGACCGTCCCCGTAACGTCCGCGGCCGGGCCAATTTTCGTCCGCGACCAGCACCCGCTCGACCCGGTGGCGCTGGCGGCGTGTCTGACCGACATGTCGCCCGAGGCGTGGTACCGCACGCTGAACGCCCGCGTTTTCTTCTGGCCCACGCGCGACCGCCTGGAGCGGATGCTCAAAGCCTACCGGCGCGAGCCGCAGGCGCTTTTCGAGGTTGACACCCGCGCATTGCTCGAGCGGCACGCCCACAAGGTCGAGTTGTCCCACATCAACTCGGGCTACGCGAGCGGGCGCTACCCGCCGGCTCGGCGGGGCCGCCACACGTTCGTGCCGCTGCGCGACTACGCGTACTCGGCCCGCAACAAAATTGCCGAGGTCACGGTGCCGGGCTCGGTCCCGGACATTTTTGCGGTGACGCGCCACGTCACGCTGAAAGCGCCGGGGGCGGACGACCGCACGTTGTGGCAAGCGGAGGCTCGAGCCGGGGCGGAGTAGAGGGATACAGCGGGCTCGAGCAAACAGGACGTGGACGAACAATTTTAAGACAGCAGTTTCTCGAGTTCGCTCTCGAGGTCGGGATAGCGAAACTCGAAACCCTCTTGCTGCAGCTTTTGGGGAAGCACCTTCGCGCTCGGCAACAGGACGTTGTCGGCCAGCCCTCCGGTGGCAAGCCGCAACAGCGGCGCGGGCGTGGCGATGAGCTTGTGAATACCCAGACGCGCCGCCACCTTTCGCGCCAACTCCCCCTGCCGCACGGGCTCGGGCGCGGTGAGGTTGTACACACCGCGGCTCGGTTCGTTTTCAATCAGGAACAGCAAGGCGTGGGCGAGGTCGTCGGCGTCCAGCCAGCTCCACCACTGCTCGCCGTCGCCGTACACCCCGACCCGCAACCGAACCGTCTGCAAGAGTTTTTGCCAGCCCGGTGCGTCCTGCGCCAGCACAATCCCGATTCGCGCCACGACGAGCCGCGCGCCGCCCGCGTCCGCCGCCGCGGCCTCCCAGCGTTCACAGACGTCGGCGAAAAAGAGCGTCTCGTCTTTGGGACTCGCCTCGGTCACAACTCCTTCGCCCGCGTCGCCGTAGTAGCCGGTAGCCGAGGCCTGCACCCACACGCGCGGCGGCCGTTCAGCGTATCGGTAAGCGTGGAGTAGCGCCTGGGCACTGTCCACCCGGCTCGCCACGACGCGCTCGCGGTGTGCTCGCCCGAGACGGCCGGCCGTCGTCGGGGCACCGGCCAGGTTGACGACGGCGGTCGCGCCGTTCAGAACGTGCGCAATCCGCAGCCGTTCGGCCGCGTCCCCCGCTGCGGCGGCGGCCGGGTCCCAGAGGGTAGCGGCGACGTCCCGCCCGAAACGAGTCGTAGAGCTGTGGGTCAGGACGCGCAAGGTGTAGCGGTCTGAAGCTGCCGTCAGCAGGTGTCTACCGACCGGGCCGGACGCGCCCGTAACGACCAGAACCGGCTTGGCGCTCACGCGGGCCTCGGCGTTCAATTTAGCGTTCGATGGTTTCGTCGAAAAAGAGCCCGCGCATCTTCAAGCGGTAGCGTTTCTCGTCCACGTCGATGTCTAAGTAACAGTACTCGTCGCCGTGGCCGTTGGTGTCGAGCAGGATGGCCCTACCCTGCGAGGCGATGTTCACGCCGCCCCGCACCGGCGTGTGGCCGTACACGCCCAAGCGGTACGGCGTGCCTTCTAAAAAGTCCCGGTCGTCGTGAATCCAGCGGCGGCGGTTCTCCAGGTAAAAACCGTTGTCATAGGTGTTGTGCTCTTGCAAGGGTCCGACGTGGGCGAAGTGAATGCCCATGATTTCTAAACTGTAGGGCCAGGCGCGCATCCAGGTAGAAAGCTCCCTGGGAAGCGGCTTGCCGTGCCCTTCTTTCCACTCCAAGTGAACGACGTCGTCGGTGCGCAGCGCGCCCTGGGCGTGGTTGACGGCGTTGAAGTCGTGGTTGCCCATCAGGATGGTCATGCGCCCGTCCGGTACACAGTCGTGAAACGCTTTGACCTCCCTCAAAAAAGCAACTTGCTCTGTTTCGGCTTTGCGGACGTGCTCGGGGTTGTACTCGTCGTAGCGCGGCAAACCGGTCAGGCGTGCGTAACGCTCACGGGTTTTGGCGTGAACAAGGTCACCTAGCAGCACGAGCCGCGCGTCTCCGGCTAAAAAGGTCGGGCTCGGTCGACGCTGTTCGTTGGCGAGTCCCGCCTCGCGCAACATGCGCCAGAGCTTGCCGGTTTGCGTGTGAATGTCTCCTATGACGACGATGCGCACGAGTGTCCCTTAGTCAGTGCTTGAGCGGCGGTGCGGTAGTTTGCGACCGGACCCCGTCTTCTCCACACTCTGTTTCGCACACTATAGCGTGCGGAGCGAACGGGTTGGGGTGGGTATAAGCGAACAAACTCTTTGCCACGCCGGTTTGTCGCGCTGGTTCACCGCGCCGGTTTGCCAGACCGCAGCTTGCGCCGTTGCCGACGGCCTCAGCGGGTGGCGTACTGCTCGAGCAGCGGCAACGGGTCTACGGGCGCGCCGTCCACACGAATTTCGAAGTGCAGGTGCGAACCCGTCGAACGCCCGGTCGAACCGACTTTGGCGATGGGCTGACCGGCGGCGACCGTTTCACCCTCGCTCACCAACAGCGCCGAGGCGTGTCCGTAATAGTACTCGGTCGTGTCGAAGCGTACGACGACCAAGTTGCCGTAGCCGCTGCGCCAGCCGCTGTAGACGACTACCCCCGTCGTCGCCGAAACGACGGGGTCGCCCGTGTCGCCGTCGATGTCCAAACCGGTGTGGAAGTTCGAGCCGCTGATACGGAGTTGCCGGTAGCCGAACCTTGAGGTGACAGCGCCGTGCAGCGGCCAAAACATAGCGACGGCTGCAGGTGCAGACGCCTCGGCCGGCGACGCCCGAACGATGTCGCTGTTGGTGACGATGCGCAAAACCTGGCCCGCCTGGAGGCTCTGACTGCTGAGTTCGTTGGCCGCCATGAGGGTGGCGACAGTGGTGTCGTAGCGCTTGGCGATGTCCCAGAGCGTGTCGCCCCGCGCGACCGAAATCGTCGGCGGCGTGGTGCCGCCGCGGTCGGCGCTGCTCGGGTCGGCGTAGCGGCCGGGAACGGTAAGGGCGACGCCCGGATTGATGGTGTCGCCGGTTAAACCGTTGGCCGCACGCAGCGCGGCGGCGGTCGTTCCGGTCGCCGCCGCGATGCTCCACAAGCTGTCACCCGGTTGGACGGTTACGACCAGCGGCGCGGGCGGCGCGCTCGAGAGACTTGTGGTCCGCAACACGTCGCCCGGACGAATGATGGCGCCGTCGATGTTGTTGATAGCCAGCAGCTCGTCTATCGACAAGTGAAAGGCGGCCGCTATGTCGTAAAGGGTGTCGCCCGTTTGCACGGTGTAGGTTTCGGCCGAGGTCGCGCCCGGCGGAAGTTTGAGAACGGCTCCGGGAAACAGGGCGGTGCCGGTCAGGCCGTTCGTCGCTAAAATGGCTGCGGGCGTCGTGTTGTAGCGTTCGGCAAGACCCCACAGGGTGTCGCCCGGAACCACTGTGACCTGCGCTGTAACCTGAGCTAAAGACACCTGAACTAAAGACAAAAGCGTAAGGGACGAAACAATGAAGAAAGCGTGAAGGCGCGGCATCGAGGCCCAGTCTAACGATAATGTGGAATAAAACACAACCCTTGTCCCCGCTCGGGTTAGGCCGCAGCCCGATTCCTGCTACACTGCTACGCTATGCGCGTCGGTTTTATCACCCAACTTTTGTGGCCCCGTTACGGGGATTTTTGGGCTCGCTTGGTCGACGGTGTGGGTGCCGAGGTTCGTCTGCCGAATCCCCAGCGCGTGCTCGAGTTCGCCGCCGACGACCGCCTTGTCAACGTCCCCGGCGTCGCGTTTCGCTTGGCCGTAGCGCAAGCGCTCAGCTTGCAAGACGTCGACCTCGTCGTCGCGCCCGACCTAAATCCGGGCGCGGACGTCGCGCGGGGCGGCGGGCAAGACGCTTGGATAGCAAGTTTCCCGGAAGCGCTCGCCAGCAGCCTCGGCGGTCTGCCGCCCGTCCTGGCCGTCCCGACCGTGCTGGGCAGTGAACCGGGCGCTGCGCTGGAGACGCACGCCATAGAATTTTTGCTGTCGTTGTCACGCGACGCCGCCAAGGTCCGCCGCGTGTGGGAGCGCAACCGCGCGCTCGCGACCGCGGCGCGCTATCCCGAACCCCGCTGGACCGTCCCCCCGCTCGAGACGGTGGGAATCGTCGGCCAGCCCTGGCTGTTGTCGAGCGCACTCGTCGAACGGTTGCAGGCCGGGGGCTCGCACGCGGTCTCTCAGCACAGTTTGGAGCCGGCGACGCTCCGCGCCGAGGGTTGGCGGGCCGAGGCCCGGCTCGTCGCTACCGACGCCGAGGTGTTGGGCGCGGCGCGCCTGCTGGGGCGCCGGGGGACCGTCGCGCGCTTGAGGTTCGTCGCCGACGCCACCTCGGGCGCGGACGCGTGGCTCGAGGCGCAAGTGACCAAGCTGGTCCATAAACCCTTGAGCGTGACCTACTTGCAAGACGTTTTGAGCGCCGAAGAACTCGGCACGCTGCTGGCTGCGCCCTAGCCGGCATGCTCGTTTTGGCGGCGTCGGCGACGCTCCTGTACGCTTTTGTCAACGCCTTTGGCGCCTGGATGGTCGTGCGGCGCAAACCGTGGCTGGCGGGTTTGTTCATGATTGCGGCGTGCCTGCTCACGGTCGCTTTTGGAGCTTTGGTCTTCGACTTTCCCTATACCCGCGTCATCCTCGTTTTGGGTCTCGTCACCGCTTCGACTGCCTCGTTCGGCAACGCCCACGTCATGCTGGGGGGCGTCGTGTGGCGCTTTCACCTGTTGCGTGCGGCAGTCGGCCTCGGGATTTACTTGGTGGCGAGTGTCGGTTTGAGGTGACGGCCGCGTGACCTGTTTGACCTGTCGGCCTCGGATACCGGTTGGCGAGCGTAGGGCTGGAGATAAAGTACCTAGTCCTGAGGACCGAGTTGAAAGTGGTTTCACTCCCTTTCACTCGGTCCTCGGTACTGTTTAATCGTCCTTGAACAGCTTTTTCAGGGCGTCTTCTCGGCTTGTCCGTTTGGCGGCGAACCACTTGCCGTCGGCGAACGTCACGCTGCCCGCCGCGAGCAGCTTCTCGAGCGCGGTTTCGACGGTGTCGACCGCCAACTCTTCAAAGTGGTGTTCGTCGACGTAGCGCTGAACGGTGCGAACGGTCGCGCCTGCTTTGCCGTGCTGGCCGACGGCCTCGAGAACCCAGTCGTCTACGGTCATGCACCCAGTTTAAAGGAAAAAAGAGCAACTTAAAAGTGCGTTTAGCGGGCGACGCCGCCCACTTTGGGTTTTTTGGGGTCTTGGTGGTACGCGACCTCCTTGCCGCCCGACAGCTCCCCCCAACTCACCTCTTCGTCCAGGGTGATGACCTTGACCGGGCAGGCCGTCACGCAGGCGCTGCAACCGTTGCAGCGTTCGGGCTCGAGCATGAGCGCCGTACCTTCTAAGTCTTCGGGGTCGAAGTCCCGGCCGAACGCTTTTGTCGGGCACACGTTGGTGCAAACCGGACACATGATGCAGCCGTCCGCGACCCGCGGCAAAATCCAGGGCACGACGCCGCCCTGTTCCGGGGCCGAGCGCTCGATAAGCCGGTACTGCCGCTGCATCTCTTTCGGCAGCGAGGCGTCGTTTTCGCCGCCCGGGTCGAAGGGGGCGAGCGCCTCGGCGGCGGACGCCTGCAACCCGCGCCAACCGCCCCGCAACAGCTCGCGGCGGCTCACCGGGTCGGGGTTGTCGACGGCGTCGTAGCGTTCGGCGACGACGGTCTCGATGCTGAAGTCGCGACCGCGCAGGGCCGCCAAGTCCTGGGCTTCGGCTTGCAAAAGTTCTACGGCCAGCGGCACCGCGGCGTTGCCTATTTTGCACTCGGCGCAGTCCGAGCGGACCAGCGTGACGCTTTCTTTACGGCCCGCCAAACGCAGCAGGTCGCTCGGTGCGAGGCGGCTCAGGCACTGCACCGACTGCGCGCCGCCCTTGACTTGCGAACACTTCAGCGGCGCGCCGGGCTGGTAACTCACCTTGGACTCCAGAGCTTGCGACGGACACGCCTGCACGCACAAACCGCAGCCGGTGCAGTCGACATCGTCGATAGACACCTCTTTACCGCGCACAAAGCTAATAGCCTCGTGCGGACAGGTGTCCCGACAAATACTGCAGGCCGACACGCTTTGCTTGTAAGCGAGGCAGTGCTCTTTGGTGTAGTCAGGCTGGACGCTGACCGCTTTGACGAACAAGTTGACAAGGTTGTCCCACATGGTTAAGTCAAGTATAAACGGCCGGGTGCGAGCAGACCCGGCCGTTCTTTACAAGGGTTAGGCAGTCACAAAACTGTTAAATCGAGCAAAACCGTTCGTCGTTGCGGGCGAAGCGCGGCAATCTACGTTTGAAGTGTGCCGGCGTTGAAGTGGTGCAAGGTTACCCGACGTTTCCGCCCCCTCGCTGCGACAAAGACAACCGACTTCGGGCTTGCGCTGTCATAGGTCCTAGAACCCGTAGACTTCGTGCCGCTTGGCCGAGAGCTTTTTGTGGTAGCCGGTTTCTTCTAAGTAAGTATCGAACTGGTCGAAGTCCATCTGCTGTTTCTGGTCGGACAGGGCGACCGCCGGGTTGGGATGCAGTTCGACCATAACCCCGTCGGCCCCGACCGCGAGGCCCGCTTTGGTGAGTGGCACCAGCAGGTCGCGCCGACCGCCCGAGTGCGTCACGTCGACCAGCACCGGCAGGTGCGTTTCTTGTTTGGCGAGCGCGACCGCCGAGACGTCCAGGGTGTTGCGCGTGTACTGTTCGAAGGTGCGGATGCCGCGCTCGCACAAGATGATGTTCGGGTTGCCCTCGCTCATCAGGTATTCCGCCGACATCACCCACTCTTCGATGGTGGAACTCAGGCCGCGTTTGAGCAGGACGGGCTTGCTCGTTTTGCCCACGGTTTTGAGCAGCGTGAAGTTTTGCGAGTTGCGCGCGCCGATTTGGAGCACGTCGACGTACTCCTTGAACAGTTCGATGTCGCTGCCGTCCATAATCTCGGCGACGAACGACAGACCGTGTTTGTCGCAAGCCTCCCTCGCCCAGACGAGCGCCTCCTCACCGTGCCCCTGAAACGAGTACGGGTTGCTGCGCGGTTTGAACGCGCCGCCGCGAAACAGCTTGACGCCGTGACTTGCAATGTGGGCGGCCGTTACCTCGACTTGTTCTTTGGACTCCAGGGCGCACGGCCCCGCGACCAGCACGGGCGCGTGCTTGCCGCCGATGTCGGTGTCCCCGACGCGCACCACGGTGTCTTCCTGGCGCGTCGCCCGAGAGGTCAAAAATTTGGGCTTGTCCGCCTTTTTACCGACTTCCATGCTCGCTTGAAAAATGGCCTTGAACAAGCTTTTCAGCGCGCCGTTCTCAAAAGGCCCGGTGTTGGCGGCGGTGAGCGCGTCCAGCATCTCTTTTTCGCGCACCGGGTCGTACTGCGAACTGCCGTTGCTCGTTTGCAGCGCGCCGATTTCTTTGGCGAGTTTGGCGCGTTTGGAGAGCAGCTCGAGCAAGTCCAAGTTCAAGCTGTCGATTTGTCGGCGAAGCTCCACGATTTTTGCGTCAGGCATAGTTCAGCCTTTCTGTAGACATACAGACACGTCGGGTTGTTTGGTTTCGGTGGGTGTTAGCGGGGTAAAAAAGGCGACACAAAAACGCACGTCAAAGCTAGCAATATCGTGTGAATCGAGAGTGCATGGTACGCCTTTCAAGTCTGCCCGTGAGCTGCGCGTGAGCTGCGTTGTCGGCAACGCTGTCAAACGCCTCAGGGCGAAGCTGGCTCCTCGCTAACAGGGATGCGCCGCTGCGACAAGCGTACAACAATAATGGTGATTTCGTAAAGAATAAGCAGGGGAATGGCGACCAGCGCAAAGTTGACGGGGTCGGCCGTCGGGGTGATAACCGCCGCCAAGACCGCGCCGATAACGACGGCGTAACGTCTGTGTTGCACCAAAAACTTGGCGTAGACGATGCCCAAACGAGCTAACAAAAAGCCCAACACCGGCATCTCGAAAATCAAGCCAAACACCGCCATAATCACGATAACTTTGGAAATATAGTCGCCGATGCTGAGCAGCGTAGTCACTTCTTCTTGCAAAAAGCCGACGATGATGGGCAGCGAAAAGGGCAAAATGACGTAACGTCCAAAAATAACCCCCGAGACGAAAGCGAGGGCCGTCAGAAAGATAAAAGGTACCGCCCAACGGCGCTCCTCTTTGTACAAGCCGGGCGCGATAAACCCCCAGATTTGCCCGATGATGATAGGTAACGCCAAGACGACGCCCGCAAAAGCCGCGATTTGCATACTGACCAAAAACTGCTCGAGCAGTTGGGTCGAAACGACCGTCACTTCGGGGGCTCCGGCCAGCGGCTCTTTCAGCCAGTCCAAAAGCCGAAGTCGAAAAGCGTAGCTCACGCCCGCCCCGACCAACCAAGCACCCACCGCGATAAACAGCCGGGTCCTCAGCTCCTCGAAGTGTTCTATCAGGGTCACGCTACGACGTCCTTTTTAAATAGCTAAGTCACGTACCGACGACAAAGCCGACAGATAAAGCTCGGCTGTGACAAGCAGCTCGAGCGTTACGCGTTCGACTTTTCGCGCTCCAAGCGCACTTTTTCCTGCTCGGCGCGGAACGCCTCTTGCTCGGCGCGGAGTTGGGCGCGCTCTTCTTCTAAGGTTTTGGCCGCGACCTTGTCTTTGTCGTCGTCTTTTTTGACCTCTTCTTCGAAGTCGTCTTTCATGTCGCGGATGCCTTTGCGAAACTCCCGAACCGACTGACCGATGCCTTTCGCCATGTCCGGTAAGCGGCGCGGCCCGAAGATGAGCAGCACGACGATGAGGATGATGATGATTTCCGGTAAACCCAAGGGACCGATACGCATGGTAAACCTCCAGTGAGGGCTAGTTTAGCACCTTGCTATGTGAAAAAGTGTTTGTTGAAGCTGGGTCTGAGAGCCGGGTTCAGCAAGTAAAAAGGGTAGGCGTTGCCACCTACCCTTGTCGGTTACGACTTAAAGGTTGTCGGGAAACGAGGGGTCGAGCAGGGCGGCCGTTTGCTCTGCAAGGCCGGCGGGAACGCTGAGGCCGTTGGGGAAGAAGCCACCCTTGCCAACCGAAGTGTCGTTGGTCAACAAGACGATGTTGGCAACTTGGCGCGGGGTACGGCTTGGTACGATGCCTTTTTGGTTGCCGTTGTTGAACGTGGGAACGACGTTGGCACCACCGTGAGCTTGCGTTTTGAGGCCGAAGTTGGCTTCTGCAACGATGCCTTGGTCCACAGCGGCGTCGCCGCCACCCAAAGACTCGCGAGCGGCGGAGATTGCGCTGACAATGGTCCAGGTGTCCAAGCCGCCGTAAATGTTTGCACGCCGTGTGTCCGCGCCGTAAAGGAAGGTGCGAACCTCGCCCGCGTGGTACGCCTCGACGGCGAGAATCCCCGCAGCAGCCTCTAAGGTGTCGGGATTGGTGATGAACTTGGCCGCACCTTTGTACGCCGTCACGCCGACATCTTCAAAGATGAACGCGCCGTGTAAGAACAGGGCCTCGCTGAGAGGGCCGGTCGAGAGGGGTTCGAAGTTGTCGGGCGTAAAGCCTGCAGGCAGTCCTACGCTGGCAGGGTCGGCAATCAAATTGAACGCCGCCGCCGCCGCACCTTTGAAGGACGCGTTGAGGTCCAAGGTGGGCAGTTCGCCTGCGCTCGTGCCTAGCGCACTACGCAAAAAGTTGACGTGGTCGAGTTCGTCTTGCGCGATCTCGTTCGCGTATTCACCGACGGAAGACCTGGCGGCGTTCATTCCATCTGGGCTGGGAAACGGAAGGCCGACTTCCGGATTGAAACCTGCAGGAACCAGAACCTTTTCTGGGGTGTAGCCCGGCAGCTCTCTAATACGGCCGACGGCAGCCAGGTAAAAAGCAGCTTCCAAGTATTCCAGGTTGAGGGCGAAGTTGAGAATGGCGGCGTCGTAGTCTGTAGCTTTGGGGTCGGGCTTTTGACCGATAGCGCCACCGCAAGCGGTGAGCACGGCACCCGCACCCATCATACCCAAGTTGCCTAGCATTCTGCGGCGGTCGATTTTGCTGCTAAAAAGCTTTGTTGCGTCCATTGATTTTTCCTCCTCTACTCGGCTTTCGGCCCATGTTCCGAGTAATATAGGTTTTGATGTTGGGCCTCCATCAAGCGCTTTACACGTTGGAGAGGGGTTTTGGATGTCGAAACCTGGTGTTGGAGACCTGATTTAGAGACCTAGTGTTGGAGACCTACGTCACCGGTCGGAACCCCAACCTGCAGACCCCCAAGGCTTGAAACCTCCTTTCGGAAAATTTTGTTATCTTTATAACAGTAAAACATCGTACGCGTCCAGATTATCGGTTCGGCCGCCGGGTACCTTGTGGAAAGCGTCACAGCGGGCTCGGCGTTCGGCGCAGGTTTGTTTCTCGGGTTTCACGTTCTCCTGACGATTTGGGAGTTTGCGAGCTACCCGAGTTTCGCCATCCCCGGTTCGTCTCTCACTTCATCTGTAGTAGAGAGGTAAGGTGAGGCGTCGTTTTGAAGACCCGGGATGGCCTTTGACAGCCGTTCTGAAACCGTTTTACAATCGCGTCACTGCCGAGTTGAATACAGTGGCGTTGCAACGGCGTCCGGTTGGGTCATGATGACGGGGGTCGCTATGACGTGCGTAAACGGTTCGTTCGGTAGACGTTTGACAAGAGGCGGTGCCGAAGTGACGCCCCGACGTTCGCCCCGGTAAAGGAGGTTGTAAAAGGCAGTCAAGGTGTAGCAAGCTCGAGGGTTGCAGAAACGCTTCAGGACTCAACTAAGGGATTCAACCAAGGGACTTGACCAAGGGAGGACCACTCATGAAAAACCTGCTGACTATTTTAGTCGCCGCGCTGCTTGCCGGAACTGCGGCGGCGCAGTTTGAAGGCGTCGAGGCCGACATCGTCACCTTTACCGGCCCGCAAATCGCCGAGCCGCTGCAACGCCGCGCGCCCGAGTTCGAGGCCATGACCGGCGCGAAAATCAACGTCATCACCGTACCTTTTCCCGACCTTTACCAACAAATTCTCACCGACGTTTCGACCGGCAGCAACAGCTACGACGGCTTTGTCTTTGCGCCGCAGTGGATGGTGGACTACATCGTCCCCGGTTACCTGGAAGACTTGAGCGAGCGCATCGACAACGACGCCGACATCCAGTGGAACGACGTGGGCGCGTTCTTCCGCGACTTTTCCTCGACTTATCAGGGTTCGACCTACACCATCCCGCTCGACGGCGACTTTCAGATGGTCTACTACCGCACCGACGTGTTGGGCGAACTCGGTATGGAGCCGCCCCAAACTTGGGACGATTATTTGGCAATCGCCGAGGCCGCCAACGGCATGGACATGAACGGCGACGGTGAAGGCGACTACGGCAGTTGCATCGGCAAGGCGCGCAACAACCAGGGTTACTGGTTCATCACCTCCATCGCCGCGCCGATGTTGCAGACGCAGGGCACCTCACAGGGCGCATTTTTCGACAACGAAACTCTGGAGCCGCTGGTCAACAACGCCGCTTTTGAAAGGGCGCTCGAGATTTACAAAGCCACCAACCAGTACGGCCCGCCCGACGAGTTGAACTTGGGCGTCGGCGACACGCGCGGCCTGTGGACCGCCGGACGCTGCGCGCTGACCCTCGACTGGGGCGACATCGGCACGCTCGCCATCGAAGAAGGCTCGCAGGTCGCCGACACCACGGGCGCGGTTATAAATCCCGGCTCGAGGATGGTCTTGGACCGCGCCACGGGCGAACTCGTCGAATGTACCGAAGACCTTTGCCCCTACGCTGTGGACGGCGTCAACTACGCGCCCTTCGCCGCTTTCGGCGGCTGGTCGGGCGGCGTCAACGCTGCTGCCGACCCGCAGGTCAAAGACGCCCTCTACGCCTTTTTCAGCTACCTGAATCAACCCGCGCAGTCCAACGTGGACGTGACGAGGGGCATCACGGGCTTCAACCCCTACCGCACCTCGCAGTTCGAGAGCACGGACGCCTGGCTAGAGGCGGGCATGAGCGAAGAGTTCGCCCAAAACTACCTAGGCGCGATAGAGCAAAGCCTGAACAGCCCCAACATGGTGCTCGACCTGCGCATCCCCTTCAACCAGCGCTACCAACAAAACGTGCTCGACACGGCACTGGCGCAGTACTTGGCCGGTGAAATCGACGTGGAAGAAACGATGGAGCAGGTCTACGACGGCTGGCAAGAAATCACCGACGAACTCGGACGCGACACCCAAACCGCCGCTTACAACGGCACCCTGGGCGTAGAACGCTGAGGGCGAGACGTGCCGAGGGCTCGAGTAAGCTCGAGCCCTCTCTTTTTCTAACCAACAGAGAGTATTCGAATGGACAAACCCGTTCCCGACTCGAGGCAGACGACCGCCGACAAAATAAGCGGCAACCGTTTTACGGACTGGCTGAACCGCAGCGCGGGCAACGTGTTCGTCTTGCCGTCGGTCGTCATCGTTTTGCTGCTGTCTATTTTCCCGCTCATCGTTTCGGCCTACCTCGCCCTGACCCGTGTCAAGTTCGTGCCGGGCGGCTTCGACATCACCTTTGTGGGGCTTAAAAATTTCGACAAGCTCATCAACGGCAGCGAGAAGCGGCACTTCCGGGGAGACTTAGAAGCCCTCGCGCCGTACCAGTGGGTCGTCGTCGCAGTCGCCCTTCTGCTGCTCGCTTACGCGCTGTGGCGCTACTTGCGGAGTGGCAACGCCAAACCGGGCGGCGTCGTCTACCGCATCATTACCTTCAGCATCCTCGGTTGGGGCGTTTATTTCGTGATGCAAAACTTGAGCCCCGAGGGTCGGCCCGGCACTGTCGTCGTGACCCTCATTTACGTGTTCGTGGGGCTGTTTTTGCAATATTTTATCGGGCTGGGATTAGCGCTCCTGACCACGCAGAATTTGCCCGGCAAGCGCTTGTTCCGGGTCATTTTTCTACTCCCGATGATGATTACGCCGGTGGGCATCGGCTACACCTTCCGCATGATGACGGACACGGGCAAGGGGCCGTTTCAACCCCTGTGGGCGCTGCTGGGGCTGCAAAACTTTTCCTGGGTCACCGACCCCTGGGGGGCGCGCTGGGCGGTCATCATCACCGACACCTGGCAGTGGACGCCGTTTGTGTTTATCATCCTGCTGGCCGCCATCGAAGGCTTGCCGAACGAACTTTTCGAGGCGGCGCACGTCGACGGCGCGAGCAAGTGGCAAATTTTCTGGAACATCACCTTGCCGCAAATTATCCCGGTCAGCGCCACGGTGATTTTGATTCGGATGATTGAAGCTTTTAAGATTGTCGACTTGCCGAACATCCTCACCTTCGGCGGGCCGGGCACGGCGACGGAGTCGTTGACGCTGCACTCGTTTTTCGCCTGGCGCACGCTCGATGTGGGCGCGTCGGCGGCGGTTGCTTACATGCTGATGTTTTTGTCGCTGTTTGTGTGCATCACCTATGTGAACCTGGTTTATCAGAAGCTGGTGAGGTCGTGACGCTCGAGCGTGCGCGAAGACCCCTCCGCCCTTCGGGCACCTCCCCTGAAAGGGGAGGGAGAGGCGTGGGGGCGAAGGTGGCTAGGTTCAGGGGCGATTATGTTTAAGAGTAGAGGCCTCAACCGTCCTTCCGTCGCGGGCGCGATTCTCTCTTACGCGGTGTTGCTGTTTTGGGCCTTCGTCGTGCTGTTTCCGCTGTACTGGCTGGTGGTAACTTCGTTCAAGCTGCCGTTTCAGGTGAACGAGGGGCCGTTTTATGTTCCCTTTGTGGACTATCAACCTTCCGGGCACGCCTGGCGTTACGTGTTCGTGGACGTGTTCAGCGACATGGTGCGGCCTTATATAAACACGGTGGTGGTGGCGCTGGCGAGTTCGGTGCTGGCGCTGGTGTTCGGGGGTACGGCGGCGTACGGCCTGACGCGGTTTCGGTACCGGCCGCGCTTGGTGCTGGTTTTTTTGTTCATCGGACTGGTGGCGCTGGTGATGGTGGGCTCGGGGTTCGGTGCGCCGCTTCTCTTACTCCTCGCCGTCGCCGCCGCCATCTTTTTTCTGGCGCTCAGACCGCTTGCAAAACGCTTTCCAGCTTCGGCGGGCAACAACGACATCGCTTTCTGGCTCATCTCGCAGCGCATTTTGCCGCCCGTGGCCGTGGTCATTCCCATTTACATCATGTTTCAGCAGGTGGGCTTGCTCGACACGAGAGCGGCCCTCATCATCACCTACATGGCGGTGAACTTGCCCATTGTCGTGTGGCTGATGCGGGACTACTTCGTGAGCATTCCCTTGGAGCTGGAGGAGTCCGCCCGAGTTGACGGCGCTTCGCCCTACCGCGTGTTCTGGTCCATCGTTTTGCCCCTCGCCACGCCGGGACTCGTCGCTACTTTCTTGTTCGTGCTGGTGTTCGCCTGGAACGAGTACCTGTTGTCGCTCTTTTTGTCCAAGGCCGACGCGCAAACGATGCCGCTGCTGGTTGCCGCACAAAACGCGACGCGCGGGCCGCAGTGGTGGTACATGAGCGTGTACATCCTCATCATGATTATTCCGGTGATTATCTTGGCGATTGTTTTGGAGCGTTACATCTCGCGCGGCTTGCTGGTCGGCGCGGTGAAGGGGTGAGGGTGAAGGAAACCGTCGTTCATCTCCGGCCGGAAATCTTCGGGGAGCGGGAGCGCGTGTTGCTCGAGCACCCTTCCTTCACCGCCTCGACCTTTCGCTATGACAGCGGCGTGGCGGCGCTGCGGCTCGAGAATGAATCCGGCGACATCGTCATGCTGCCGTTTCAAGGCCAGCAAATCTGGTCGGCACGTTTCGGCGGGCGCGAGTTGACAATGAAGAGCATGTTCGAGGAGCCGAGGGAGACGGGTGACTATCTGCAGACCTACGGCGGCTTCCTCATCCACTGCGGCGTCACGGCGATGGGCGTGCCGGGCGCGGGCGACACGCATCCCTTGCACGGCGAGTTGCCTAACGCGCCCTACGGGCAAGCTTACCTGTTTCTCGGTACGGACGAGCGCGGGGCGTATTTGGGCCTCGGCGGGCGTTACCGGCACACGGCCGCCTTCAGCAGCAACTATGTGGCTGAGCCTCGAGTCAAACTCTACGCGAACAGCAGTCTCATCTCGGCCTCCCTCAGCGTCACCAACTTCAAATCCACGCCGATGGAACTGATGTATTTGGCGCACATCAACTTTCGGCCGGTTGACAATGGGCGGCTCGTCTACAGCGCCAAAACCGACCCCGAGCACGTGCGCGTCAGAAAAAGTATTCCCTCGCACGTGACGCCCGCACCGGGCTACGCCGAGTTTTTAGAAGAATTGTCGCAACATCCTGAAAAACATCACGTCTTAACACCCGGCCTCGCCTTCGACCCCGAGGTGGTGTTTTTCATCGACTATTCGACCGACGAAGACGGCTGGGCTCACACCCTGCAGCTTCACCCGGACGGCGCGGCCGACTACGTGCGCCACCGGCGCGAACAGTTGGACACGGGCGTGCGCTGGATTTGTAGAACGCCCGACCAGGACGCGCTCGGCATGATAGACCCGGCCACCGCCGAGCCGGAGGGCTACAGCGCCGAAAAGGCCAAGGGCAATCTGAAAACAGTGCCGCCCGGAGGCGTTTGGCGTTGCGAGTACGACATGGGCGCGCTGAGTGCGCTCGAGGCCGAAAAAATAACCCAGCACATCGAGCACATCACCGAAGGAGAAACCCGTGGCTGACTTCGAAACCCAAACGCCCCGCAACCGCCTTATCGGCAACTCCCCCAAAGTCGGCATCCGCCCGGCCATCGACGGGCGTTTGGGCGGCGTGCGGGAATCGTTGGAGGCTCAGACGATGGCCTTGGCCGAGGCCGTCGCCGACCTCATCACCCAAAACCTGCAGCACGCCGACGGCCTGGGGGTCGAGTGCGTCGTCGCCGACAGCGCCATCGGCGGGGTGGCAGAGGCGGCACGTTGCGCCGAGAAGTTCGCCCGCGCGGGCGTCGGCGTGTCCATCACCGTGACGCCCTGCTGGTGCTACGGCTCGGAGACGATGGACATGAGTCCGCTGCTGCCCAAAGCGGTGTGGGGCTTCAACGGCACCGAACGCCCCGGCGCGGTCTACTTAGCGGCGGTGATGGCGGCGCACGCGCAAAAGGGGCTCCCGGCCTTCAGCATCTACGGGCGCGAGGTGCAGGACGCGGGCGACACGAGCATCCCCGACGACGTACAGCAAAAACTGTTGCAGTTCACCAAGGCCGCGCTGGCGGTGGCGACGCTGCGCGGCAAAAGTTACCTGTCGGTGGGCGGCGTGTCGATGGGAATTATGGGCTCGCTGGTAGACCCCGACTTTTTCGAGGCTTACTTGGGGATGCGTGTCGAAACCGTCGACATGAGCGAGGTGGCGCGGCGCGTGGAGCAAGGCATCTTCGACCCGGAGGAGTTCAAACGGGCGCTCGAGTGGACGACCCAAAACTGTCCCGAAGGCGAAGACTACAACCCGGCAGAGGGGCAGCAGAGCCGCGAAGAAAAAGACGAAACCTGGGCGACGAGCGTCAAAATGGCGCTCGTCATGCGCGACCTCATGGTCGGCAATCCCGCGCTCGCCAAGCTGAGCTACGGCGAAGAGGCGCTGGGCCACAACGCCATTGCCGCGGGTTTTCAGGGTCAGCGGCAGTGGACGGACTTTCGGCCCAACGGCGACTTTATGGAGGCGATTTTAACGAGTTCGTTCGATTGGAACGGCGTTCGCCAACCCTTTATGGTCGCGACCGAGAACGACGCCCTGAACGGCGTGACAATGCTGTTCGGGCACCTGCTCACGAACAGCGCCCAAATTTTCGCCGACGTGCGCACCCACTGGAGCCCCGAGGCGGTGAAGCGCGTCACCGGGCACACCCTCACGGGCCGTGCCGAGGGCGGCTTGTTGCACCTCATCAACTCCGGCCCGGCGGCACTCGACGGCACCGGGCAGCAGGAACAGGGCGGCCGGCCCGCCATGAAACCTTTTTGGGACATCACGCCCGAGGAGGCGACACGCTGTTTGGAGGCGACGACCTGGCACGCCGGGATGCTCGAGTACTTCCGGGGCGGCGGCTGGTCGACGCGCTTCGTGACGAGGGGTGACATGCCCGTCACCATGACGCGCCTCAACTTAGTCAAAGGCCTCGGCCCGGCGCTGCAAATTGCCGAGGGTTACACCGTCGGTCTTCCCGAAGAGGTTCACGCGACACTAGACGAGCGCACCAACCCGACCTGGCCGACGACCTGGTTCGCACCCAACTTGACCGGCCGCGGCCCCTTCCGTGACGCCTACAGCGTGATGGCGGCCTGGGGTGCCAACCACGGCGCACTCGCTTACGGGCATATCGGCAGCGACTTGGTAACTCTGGCCTCGCTGCTGCGGATTCCGGTTTACATGCACAACGTCCCCGGGGACAAGCTGTTCAGGCCGCACGCCTGGCACAGCTTCGGCACCGCCGACCCGGAGGGGGCGGACTTCCGCGCTTGTAGGGCGTTCGGGCCGCTTTACGGGACGTACTAAACTAGAGACGGGTCTAAACTAGAGGCAGGAGGTTGCTATGGCAGTCGCACTAACCAGATACCGCTTCAGCGTCGACGAATATCATCAGATGGTCGAAGCGGGTGTGTTCAATGAAGACGACCGGATAGAACTCATCGAGGGAGAAATTGTCGAGATGGCACCGATAGGCAGTCGGCACGCGGCGTGCGTTACTCAGTTGACCCAACTCTTTTCACTAGGATTGGGTGAGCGTGTATTCGTCAGCGTTCAAAACCCTATTGGAATAGCGAACAGCGAGCCCGAGCCTGATTTAGCCTTGCTGCGTCCCCGCGACGACTTTTACGCTGAGCGGCATCCGGGGCCGGAGGATGTGCTCCTCGTCGTGGAAGTCGCCGACAGTTCGTTTCAGTACGACCGTGAAGTCAAGATACCGCTGTACGCGCGTTCTGGCATCGTTGAGGCATGGTTGGTCGACCTCGGTAACGACGAAGTTGTGGTTTACCGCGAACCTTCTCCCAAAGGCTATGGGTTGATGCAGACTTACAGCGCCGGCGACGAAATTTCGCTGTCAACTTTCGACCTCACGTTTCGCGTAGCCGACGTGCTGCTGCGCTCGAGCTAACCCCCTCCGCGCCTCTTTTCGGAAGGTACCGAAGTGTCTGACTACATCAAGGAGATTCGCGGACTAGTCGGGCACCGCCCCCTCATTCTGACAAGCGCCATGATTCTTATTCTCGACGACCAGGAGCAACTGCTCCTGCAACGCCGCGCTGGAACGGGGGCGTGGCACGTCCCTGGTGGGTATATGGAGCCTGGCGAAAAGATAGAAGATACCGCGCGTCGGGAAGCTAAGGAGGAAACCAACCTGGAAATTGGCGAGCTAGCGCTGTTGGGCGTTTTTTCAGGGCCGGAGTTTCACTGGTTTGCACCCAACGGTGACGAGGTTTACAACGTCACCGTGGCGTTTGTGACCAGGGACTTCAGTGGTGAACCTCGAGCCGACGGTGATGAGGGAACGAGTGTGGCGTTCTTTGACTTGGAGACCTTGCCGGAAAACCTCGGGCCACCCGCACGACCCGTTCTCGCAGCATTTCTGAAACGTTAGGAGCGCGAAATGAAGCTTCCGTCCCAAATGCGCGCCCTCGTCCTTTCCGGCACCGGCTCCCAGCACTTAGCGGTGCGCACCGTCCTGACCCCCACACCCGGCCCCCGGCAACTCTTGGCGAGAGTCGACGCGGCGGGCATCTGCACCAGCCTCATCAAGCTTGTGGCGCAGGGGCCGGAGCACAGCTATCTTTACGGTTGGGAGGTAAGCAAACACCCGCTGATTCTCGGCGACGAGGGCGCGGTGACGCTCATGCAGGTCGGGGAAGAACTAAAAAATGACTTCGAGGTCGGCGCGCGCTACGTCGTCCAACCCGCCGTCGACCACGCGCCCGTCAATCACCGGGACCGCTACCGAAACGTCGAAAGCGTTCACAAGCTCGCCGTCGGTTACACGCTGGCGGGACACTTGGCCGAGTACATGCTCATTACCGAGGAAGTTTTAGAAGCGGGTTGTTTGTTGCCGCTGCCGGACGGGCTCGCGTCGGCCCACGCGGCCATGAGCGAGCCGCTGTCGTGCGTGGTCTCGAGCCAGGACCATCACCTGCATTTGCGTCAGTCAAATCCCGGTGCGCCTCGAGAAGTTTTCAAAGGCCTCAAACCCGGCGGCGTCACGGTCATTGTCGGTGCGGGCGCGATGGGGCGGATGCACGTGGACGTGGCGCTGGGTTACCGGCCCCGAGTCGTCGTTGTAACGGACTTTCTCGAGTCCCGGTTGGCACGGGTTCGCACGCTGTTTGAAAATAAGGCCGCGGCGCAGGGCACAGTTCTCCACACGGTTCAGGGTGGGGAAGAGGTGCGTGCCCTCGTCGACCGTGTGAGCGACCATCACGGGGCCGATGACGTGATTGTGGCGGTCGGCTCGCCCAAGGCCGCCCAAGCAGCGCAGCTTTACGGCGGGCGGGGTAGTGTCTTAAACCTCTTCGGCGGTTTTACAGCCTCCGACCGCACCGTGGCGCTCGACGGCAACATCGTCCACTATTCTGAGACCGTCGTCACCGGCTCGTCGGGCGGCTCGCCTTGGGACGTGGCGCGGACGCTTGTGCTGCTGGAAGAGGGCGCTTTGGAAGTCGCTGGTCACATCGCAACCGTCGGCGATTTGAACCACGCGCCGGAGTTGTTGGGGCGCGTCGAGCGGCAGGAAATGGACGGCAAGGCGGTCGTTTATCCGCACCGCCGGAGCGAACGGGTACTTACTGTTGAAAGCTGGAGCCTCGAGGACGAGCGAGCGTATTTGGAAGCAGTCCGCAGTTGAGAGACGGAACATCCACAAGCCAAAAAACCTTCGTCGGGTTCGGCTTCGGCGCGATTCAGGCGGGGCTGTATCTTGTTGAAGCCATGCACTCCGGAGCCTTTAACCGGCTCGTCGTGGCCTACCGTCGTCCCGAAACCATTCAGCGAGTTCGTGCGGCGAACGGCTATTTTTCACTCAATATCGCACATGAGGATGGTGTAGAAACAGTGCGCGTCGGTCCCATAGAAATGTTCGACGTGAACGTACCCGCCGACCGTGAGCGTATTGTCGAGGCTGTGGCGGAAGCCTCGGAAATGGCGACGGCGCTCTCGAGCGTGAACGACTACGTGGGCGACGGCCCCGCGAGCATCCACCACCTGATTGCCGAGGGGTTGAAGCGCAAGGTCGAACAGGGCGGGCCTCGAGTGGTCATCTACACCTCGGAAAACCACACCGAAGCGGCGGAAATCTTAGAAAAAGTTGTTTCAGCCGAGTTGTCTGAGGAAGAGCGTGCGGCAGTAGCGCGCTCGAGCCGTTTCGTCAACACCGTCATCGGCAAGATGAGCCGGGTGGTCGAGGACGCGGACGAGGTGAGGGCGCTGGCGCTCGAGCCCGTCACCCCCGGAGACACGCGCGCGTTTTTGGTCGAGGCGTACCGGCACATCCTCGTTTCGAAAGTGGCGTTTGGAGACGGCGTGAACTTCAAATCAGGCTTCGACTTCGACGAAAAAGCCGACCTCACGCCGTCCGAGGAGGCCAAGCTCTACGGCCACAACGCCACCCACGCGCTCGCCGCTTATCTCGGCGCGTTCGCGGGCGCGACTTACATCGCCGACCTTAAAGATACGCCGGGCTTTGTGCCTTTTTTGCGCGCGGCGGCGCTGGACGAGTCCGGCGCTGCGTTGCTGCGTCGCCACGGCGGCGTCGACCCGATGTTCACCCCCGCGGGTTACCGTGACTTTATGGAGAGTTTGCTGGCGCGGATGCTCAACCCTTACCTGAACGACACGGTGGTGAGGGTCGGGCGCGACGCGCGGCGCAAGCTCGGTTGGAATGATAGGTTGGTCGGTACGATGCGTTTGGTACTGGCGGCGGGCCTGGTGCCGCACCGTCACGCCCTCGGGGTAGCGGCGGCCCTGGCGAGCGAAGACATACGTCCTGAAGACCTCCTCGAGCTGTGGCAGGGTGAAGCTACGGAGGCTGAGCGGCGCGAGGTGCTGACTTTGGTCGAGGCGGGTGCCGAGCACTTCGACGCCTGGCGCGGGGCGGGCTGTCCACCGCTCGAGCCCTTTTTTCAAGCCCGCGTGTGGAGGCGAACGTGACTTTTGAGACGTTGCGCGACGACCTCATCGCGCTGTCGCACGAGTTGGGCCGCGAGTCCCGCCAGTTCGCGCTTTTGGGCGAGGGCAACACGAGTGTCAGTTGCGGCGACGGCACCTTTTGGGTCAAGGCGTCGGGGGGTCGGTTGGGGACGCTTGACGCGTCGGGCGTCAGCCGGGTGCGGCTCGAGCCCGTTTTGAAGCTGCTCGAGCGCGACGCGCTGAGCGAGGCAGAGGTCGAAGCCGAACTCGTTGCGGCCTTGGTAGACAAAGGCCACAAAAAACCTTCGGTCGAGACCTTCATGCACGCCCTCTGCTTGGAAGGCGGCGCGGCGTGGGTGGGCCACACACACACCGTGTCGGTGAATCAAATCCTCTGCAGCGCCCAGGGTGCCGAGCCGTTTCGCCGCCACGTCTTTCCCGACGCGATTGTGGTCTGCGGGCTTCATCCGGCGGTGGTGCCGTACGTCGACCCCGGTTTCGCGCTCGCCAAGGCGGTGCGAGGCGAGCTGCAACGGTTCAAAACCGACCACGGTCAGCCGCCCAAACTGTTGCTCATGGAAAACCACGGCGTGGTCGCGCTGGGCCAGAGCGCGGCGGAGGTTTTGAACATCCACCTCATGGCGGACAAGTGGGCGAAAACGCTGCTCGGCACCTACACGCTGGGCGGCCCAAGGTTTTTGCCCGACGAGGAGGCCGCGCGCATCGACAACCGTTTGGACGAGCACTACAGGCGGCTCGAGCTGTCTCGAGGTTCGAATGGCTGAGGCAAACTTTAGCGCCGCGAACTTCATTGCCGTGGACTTAGGCGCGTCGGGCGGGCGGGTGCTGCTGGGCCGCTTCGACGGCGCGCGCTTCGAGCTTGAAGAACTGCACCGCTTCTACAACGGCCCGGTGGCGGTGCTGGGCAACCTGCACTGGGACGTGTTGGGGCTCTGGAACGAAATCCTGACGGGCTTGCGCCGTTACGCCGGGCAAGAGGACGCGCCGCTCGTGGGCATCGGCGTGGACACTTGGGGAGTCGACTTCGCCCTGCTGGACGCCTCCGGCGGGATGCTCGGCAACCCGCACCACTACCGCGACCGCCGCACCGACGGGGTGATGGAGCGGGTGTTCGAGAAAGTTGGCAAAAGCTCTCTTTACGAACGGACCGGTCTGCAGTTTATGCAAATCAACACGCTTTATCAGCTTTACAGTATGCGCCTGCAGGGTGACCCGCGTTTGGACTGCGCCGAAACCCTGCTAATGATGCCCGACCTGTTTCACTACTGGCTTACCGGGCGCAAAGTGGGCGAGTACACCATCGCCTCGACAAGCCAACTGCTGGACGCGCGCGGTCGCAGGTGGGATGTGGAAACGCTCGAGGCCCTCTCGCTTCCTAAAATCTTCCCCGACCTGGTGCAGCCGGGCACCGTCGTTGGGCCGCTTTTAAAAGAGGTAGCTGACGAAGTGGGGTTCTCGACCGAGGTATCTGTGATTGCCACCGGCTCGCACGACACCGCCAGCGCCGTGGCGGCGATTCCCGACTTGGACGAGAACAGCGTGTTCATCAGCAGCGGCACCTGGAGTTTGATGGGCGTCGAACTGAGCGAGCCCGTGCTGAGCGAAGCTGCTCGAGCCCTGGACGTGACCAACGAGGGCGGCGTGGGGGACACGGTGCGGCTCTTGAAGAACGTCGCCGGGCTGTGGCTGTTGCAAGAAAGCCGCCGCCAGTGGCGGCGCGAGGGACGTGATTACGGCTGGGACGAGCTGCTCGAGCTTGCCACCCACGCCGAACCGTTTCGCAGCTTCGTCGACCCCGGTGCCGAAACCTTTTTGAATCCCGGCGACATGCCGGAGGCGATTCGTGCGGCCTGCCGCCGCACCGGGCAACCCGAGCCGGACGGCGTCGGGGAGGTCGTGCGCTGCTGTTTGGAGAGTCTGGCGCTCAAGTACCGCTCGGTCCTGGACGGGACGGAGGCGTTGTTGGAGCGCCGCCTGGACAAAATCTACGTCGTCGGCGGCGGCAGCCAAAATCATCTTCTAAACCAGTTTACCGCCGACGCTTGCCGGCGTGAAGTCGTCGCCGGGCCGGTCGAGGCGACGGCCTACGGCAACCTGTTGGTGCAGGCGGTGGCGACAGGCCATATTCAAGACCTGGCGGCGGGGCGGCGCGCGGTCGCGGCATCGGTCACGCGGCAGCGCTTTCATCCCGAACACGGCGAGGCTTGGGAGAAGGCTTACGCGCGGTTTCAGGGGTTGTTTGGAGATGGGTGAGGCTCGAGCCCGGCTACCCGTTCAAGAGGTGTACCCGCGTTTATAGCTACTCGAGCGGGCCGGTCGCCTCCGGCAAAAACAACGCGCCCGAGCGGGCGGGCAAGGTCTCACCTCGACACTCGGTCGCCGTTACGTGAAGCCTCAAGCCGTTCAGCGCGTCGCGGTAGGCTCCTGCTAATTCAGGACGTTGCAAGGCAAGCTCGAGGGAGGCAGACTCGTCGCTGACGTTTAACATCCCTATCAGCTTTGCGCCGTCCCACTCGCGCAGGTAAACGTACAACCCCGCGGCGGCGTAAAGCGTTTTAAAGTTGCCGCGACGCAGCGCCGGGTGGGCGTGGCGCAACTCGGCGAGCCGTTTGGTGTAGGTAAGCAACTCACAGTTCCAGGTTTCCTCACGTTCCCAGGGTATCGCCTGACGACAGTCGGGGTCGTGCTTGCCGCTTAAACCGAGTTCGTCGCCGTAGTAGATGCAGGGCGCGCCGGGGAAAGTGAACATGAACAGCAGCGCCAACCGCAGCGCCGCCTCGTCGCCGCTTACGACGGTGAGGGCTCGAGGCGTGTCGTGGCTGCCGAGCAGGTTGAGCTGAGTTTCGGTAATCGCCCGGGGGTGGTGGGTGAGCAGCGTGTCGACTTCGCGCGCGAACGCCTCGGCGTCCAACTTGGGGATGTACTTGTAACCACAGCGCAGAATCTCAGCCTCGTTGAGGTTCGTCGCGGTAAAGCCGAACGCCGCCCTCGTAAACGGGTAGTTCATGACTGCGTCGAACTGGTCGCCCTGCAGCCAGCGCGCGGCGTCGGTCCAGATTTCGCCGACGATGTAGCATTCCGGGTTCACCGCGCGGCAGCGCCGCCGGAACTCCTGCCAAAAAAAGTCGTCGTCGATTTCGTTGGGCACGTCCAAACGCCAGCCGTCGACGCCGAAACGGAGCCAGTATTCCCCGACCTCCCACAGGTACTCGCGCACCGCGTCGAGTTCGGTGTTGAACTTCGGCAGCGCCGCCAGCCCCCACCAGGCGTCGTAACCCAAAGGGCCGCGGCCGTAGGCGTTCAGCGGAAACTTGCGCACGTGAAACCAGTCCAGGTAAGGGCTTTTGTCGCCGTTCTCTAAAATATCGTTGAACTGGAAAAAGCCGCGGCTGGCATGGTTGAAGACGCCGTCCAGCACGACCTTCATGCCGCGGGCGTGGGCGCGCTCGAGCAGTTCGCGCAGCGCCGCATCACCCCCCAACAGCGGGTCGACCCGGAAGTAGTCGTGCGTGTGGTAGCGGTGGTTCGAGGCCGACTGAAAAATGGGGTTGAAGTAAAGCGCGGTCACGCCCAAGTCTTGCAGGTACTCGAGCCGTTCCGCCACGCCGAGAAGGTCGCCGCCCTTGTAGCCGTGGACGGTCGGCGGGCTGTCCCAAGCTTCCAGGTTATTCGGTTTGTAGACGCGCTCGCTCTTGGCGAAGCGGTCGGGGAAAATCTGGTAGAAAACGGCGTCTCTCACCCACTCGGGGGTATCGATGTCAGGTGTGTTGCTGAAAAGTTCAGGCGTCATGGCGGCCATTGTAACGAAGGAGCACCAACCCCGATGTGCAGTTCGTGTGACCGAGCCCCCCGACCTCACCCAATCCTCTTGCCATAATGGTCTAATGACGAGGCAGACCTCCGACGTGCTAAACCGGCTCAACACTTACTTGCTCGAGCCGGTCAACGCTATTACGCACGGGTTGGGGGCCGTCTTCAGCGTGGTCGGCATGGTCGTCCTCGTGTACCTTTCCTGGGGACAACCGCTTTACGTCGTGAGTTTTGCCGTGTACGGGGTCAGTTCGGTGTTGCTTTACTTGGCGAGCAGCCTCTACCACGGCCTCAAGGTGAGTTCGCAGCGGCGGCGAATGCTGCTCAGGCTCGACCACGTCGGGATTTACGCACTTATCGCTGGGAGTTACACGCCGCTCGCGCTCCTCGTCCTCAAAAGTCATAGCCCGTTGCTGGGCTGGGCGTTCTTTTGGCTCGTTTGGGGTTTGGCGACGCTCGGTATCGCCTTCAAGCTGTGGTGGCTGGACGCCCCGGTATGGCTCTCGACCGGGTTTTACCTGGCCTTGGGCTGGCTCGCTTTAGGTGTGATGCCCACACTTTTTCAAACCCTGAGTCCGGGCGGCTTGCTGCTGCTGTTCACGGGCGGCCTGCTCTACTCGGTCGGCGCGGTCGTGTTCGCTTTAGAGCGCCCCGACTTTTACCCCGGCGTGTTCGGCCACCACGAGTTGTGGCACCTGTTCGTGCTGGCGGGCGGGTCGTGCCACTACCTGCTGCTGCTGTTCTACCTCACGCCCAAGTAGCGCTTGTTCGCAATCTCATGTTCTGCTACACTTTTGTCAGTAGCGTAGCGCAGGAAAAGTACCTTGCCGACGCCCGCCAGAGAGCCCCGGCGCTTGCGCTGAGAACCGGGGTCGGGACGAGCAAGCGAAACGTCACCTGCAATTTTTAGAGGTAGCATCTCTAAAACTTCTAAGAATGCGCTGGAGAAGAACGGGTCGAGTTGCGATTTTGAGACGAACACCTCCTTACTAGACCTCCCGGCCCGCCGCGCCGACCCTGCGGTTAACGAAGCGCCCCGTGCTTACATTTCAAGCGGGGAACTGCGGTGGTACCGCGGGATAGCGTAAGCGTCTCGTCCGCACAGCCGGACGGGCTTTTTTTGTCCTCCGGCTATGGAGGCCATGATGAGCGAAGCTGTTGCGACCAAAGAACTCCCCAAACAATACGACCCCGTAGCGGTCGAAAGGAAGTGGGTCGAGAAGTGGGTCCGCGAACCCTTCACCGCCGACGCGGGCAGCGACAAACCGCCCTTTTGCATCGTCATTCCGCCGCCCAACGTGACCGGCAACCTGCACTTGGGCCACGCCTTTGACAACGCCATCATCGACACGCTTGTTCGTTTCAAGCGGATGCAGGGTTTCGAGACGCTCTTTCAACCCGGCACCGACCACGCCGGGATTTCGACGCAGGTGCAGGTCGAAAAAGCGCTGCGTGAAGAGGGTAAGACGAAGTACGACCTCGGGCGCGAGGCGTTTTTGGAACGCATGTGGGATTGGAAAGAGAAGTACGGCGGCATCATCCTGGGCCAGCTCCAGCGACTGGGCATTTCCGCCGACTGGACACGCACGCGCTTTACGATGGACGAGGGCTTGTCAAAGGCCGTGCGCAAGCAGTTCGCCCTACTCTATCACCAGGGCCGCGTTTACCGCGGCGAGCGCATCGTGAACTGGGACCCGGTGAGCCAGACGACCCTGAGCGAGTTGGAGGTCGACCGCGAAGAGCGGCCCGGCAAGCTTTTTACATTGGCCTACGAACTCGAGGACAATTCGGGCAGCATACGAATCGCCACCGTGCGCCCCGAGACCATCTTCGCCGACCAAGCGATTGCCGTCCATCCCGAGGACGAGCGCTTTAAGGGATTGGTCGGCAAACGGGCGCGCATTCCCCTGACCGACCGCCTCGTCCCCATCATCACCGACGAGGCCGTCGAGCGCGACTTCGGCACCGGCGCGCTGAAAATCACCCCGGCGCACGACCCTACCGACTTTGAGATAGGGGAGAGGCACGGTTTGGCGCGGCCGAGCGTGATTGACCTGAACGCCAAGCTGACGGGTGACCTCGTGCCGGAAGCGTTTCGGGGCCTGGACAGGTTCGAGGCTCGAGCCGCGGTGGTGGCGGCGTTGGCAGAAGAGGGGACGCTGCTCTCGAGCAAAGACTACACCGTTTCCCTCGGCCTTTCCGAACGCACCGGGGAGCCGGTCGAGCCCATCGTCTCGCTCCAGTGGTTTTACGACACTAACAAGGTCGCGCAGCGGATTTTGCAGGGTTTGAACGCGGGCGAAATTGAAATCCACCCTGAGCGCTACACCAAAGTCAACCGCGACTGGTTGGGGCGCTTGCGGCCCTGGAACATCTCCCGGCAACTCTGGTGGGGCCACCAAATCCCGGCCTGGTACGACGCCGAGGGCAAGGTCTACGTGCCCGACCCGGAAAATCCTTACCTCGACTGCAACGAAGACCCGCGCTACATGGGGCTCGAGCTGACCCAAGACCCGGACGTGTTCGACACCTGGTTCAGCTCGAACCTGTGGCCCTTTTCAACCCTCGGCTGGCCCGATACCAGTGACCCGTTTTATAAAAAGTTCTACCCGACCTCGGTCCTTGTCACAGGCTACGACATCCTCTTTTTCTGGGTGGCGCGGATGGAGATGGCGGGTTATGAGTTTACTCGGCAAGCCCCCTTCAGAGACGTGCTGCTCCACGGCCTCGTGCTCGACGAGCAGGGGCAAAAAATGTCGAAGTCGAAGGGCAACGGCGTCGACCCGCTCGTCGTGATGGACGAGTACGGCGCGGACGCGTTGCGCTTTGCGACGACGCACATGTCGACCGGCGGTCAGGACATTCGCTGGGACGCGCGGCGCGTGGAGATGGGCCGGAACTTCAACAACAAGCTCTGGAACGCGACGCGCTTCGCGTTTATGAACCTGGACGGCGAAATAGACGAAGGTTTACCCGAAACCCTGCCCGACCGCTGGATTCTGAGCCGCCTGCAGCGTGCGACGCGGGAGGTGACCACGCATCTCGAGGCTTATGACCTCGGCGCGGCGAACCGAACCGTTTACGACTTCGTGTGGTCGGAGTTTTGCGACTGGTACTTGGAAGCCGCCAAACCGGGTTTGCGCGGCGGCGACCCGCGCACGCGCTTCGTCCTCAAAACCGTCCTTACCAACATCCTCAAACTGCTGCACCCGTTCATCCCCTTCATCACCTCGGAGCTGTACGAGGCGCTCGGTCATGACGAACAACTCGGTCTCGCTGCGTGGCCCGAGATGGATGAAAGTCTCAGCGACGACGCAGCCAAGCGCGACTTCGCACGTTTGCAGGACGCGGTGGGCGCGGTGCGCAACCTTCGCGCCGAGGCCAACTTGAACCCGACGCAGGGCGTGCCCATCTATGCCGAGGGTGCGGCGGCGGGCGTTTTGCAGGCCAACAAGGCTGTGTTCGAAAGTTTGACCAGGGCCACCCTGCTCAGCGAACAACCCTTCGGCGTGGCGCTGTCGCAGCCGTTACCGGACTTGGACATGAAACTTCCGCTGACCGGCCTCGTCGACATTGATGAATGGCGCGCGCGGCAGGAAAAGCGGCTGCAAGAGCTGCAAAAAAGTCTCGCTACGAGCAAGAAAAAGCTGAGCAACGACAAGTTCGTCCAGAACGCGCCCGCGGCGGTGGTCGAGGAGGAGCGGCGGCGGGTAGCGGAGGCCGAGGATTTGATAGAGGGGCTTAACTCGAGCCTGGCGCAGTTGGGTTGACGTTTTTGAAATAGCGCAAGAGAGGCCGTTTCTCTGCAAACGTAGGGGCGGGTTTCAAACCCGCCCCTACACGGTTTATTTACTGCGGCGTGACGACTTGCGCAGTGCCGCTGCTGCGGCGGACCGGCTCGGCGACGGCGGTCAGGGTGCCGTCCTCGTTGAAATAAATGCCGGTGACCGCGCCGATTTCGCTCGGGTCGCGGAATTCGTGGCCTCGAGCCATGAGCGCGGTAAGCAGTTCCGGCGACACCTCGGCCTCGATAGACGTGGCGCTGCTGTTGCGCTGCGACAAGCGCGGCGCGGCCACGGCTTCGGGCAAGGTCATGCCGAAGTCGGTGACGTTGAGGAGGGTTTGCAGCACCGTGGTGATGATGGTGCTGCCGCCGGGCGAGCCGAGCGCCATCACCACGCGACCGTCTCTCATGACAATCGTGGGCGACATGCTCGAGCGGGGCCGCTTGTAGGCTTCGACCACGTTGGGGCCGCCGGGCGCGCTGTCGAAGTCGGTGAGTTCGTTATTTAAGAGGAAACCCCGACCCGGTACGACAATGCCGCTACCGCCGGTCGATTCGATGGTGGTCGTAAAACTCACCACGTTGCCGTCCGCGTCCGCCACGGTGAGGTGGGTGGTGCTGGTGCCTTCGGTGTCGGCACCCGGCGGCGTTAAAGGCGGGCTCGGGTCGTCCTGAAACGCGAACGGGTCGCCGGGCGCGGGGTCGCTGCCGGCCGTCTCGGTAATCAAGGACGCGCGGGTGTCGGCGAAGTCTTGACTGAGCAAACCCTCGACCGGCACGTTCACAAAATCACTGTCGGCCATGTACGCGCCGCGGTCGGCGTAGGCGAGGCGGCTGGCCTCGAGCATATGGTGAATTGCTGCCTCTTCAGACATCGTGCTCAGGTCGAAAGTGTCCAGCATGTTCAGGATGAGCGACACGGTCAAGCCACCGCTCGAGGGCGGCCCCATCCCGTAGACCTCGTAGCCGCGGTACTCGCTCACGGTCGGGCGGCGCACGCGCACCTCGTAAGCGTCCAGGTCGGCCATCGTCATGTTTTGGCCGCGAACCGGAAAGGGCGGGTCGTCCACGGCTTGCGGGTTTTGCACGGTGGCGACGAGGTCTTCGCCGATGGCCCCGTGATAAAAGGCGTCGGTGCCCTGCTCGGCGATGGTTCGAAAGGTTTCAGCCAGGTCGGGGTTGGTGTGGACGCTGCCCGCCTCGGGCGCGGTGCCGTCTTCGGTGAGGTACAGCGCGGCGGTTGCCGGGAAGACCGAGAAGCGCTCGAGGTTTTGCTCGACTTGGCTAGAAAACGTCTCGGTAATCGGAAAACCGTTTTCGGCGATGTCGACGGCGGGCGCGAGGGCGGTGGCTAGGTCAATTGTGCCGTAGCGCTCGAGCGCAACTTCCCAACCCAGCAGCGTCCCCGGAATCCCGACGGCGAGGCCGCTCGAGATGCGGTCGGGATAAAAGTTGATGGGCTCGCCCGTCGCGCTGTCGATAAACATGTCCGGCGTCGCCGCGCCGGGGGCCATCTCGCGCATGTCGAGGGTGACGACGCGGTCTTCGTCGGCCAAGTAAACGACCATAAAGCCGCCCCCGCCGATGCCCACACTGAACGGGTTTGTTACGTTCAAAACGGCTGCGGCGGTGACGGCTGCGTCGACGGCGTTGCCCCCGAGTGCGAGCACGCTAATCGCCGCTTCGGTGGCAAAACGGTCCACGGTCGCCGCCGCGCCGCCCGTGCCCGTTTGGGTGCTCTGCGCGGTGCCCAGCGTCAGCACGAGCGCAAAGGGTAAAAAGACAAGTCGCCGGATAAAGTTCATAAGACCTCCCAGGGTCGAGGCGGGGACGGTGCAGGAGACGGCACCTCAAGTGAATCGCTTGGAGGCCAGTGTAACCCGGCGCGGCACCGGCTCGAGCCGTACCCACGTCTGCCGAGAAGTGGCTCGAGCCCGTTGAGTTTGTACAGTGCACCGTTTTATACTTCGGTTCGACGCTGAAATAGGCCTTTTCGGGTTTATCCGTCAACCAAACAACGGACAAGCGCTGTGAGTTGCCCTTATACCTGAAAGGGGTGCTTTACAAAAAGCTCCCACTTAGGAGGATAGTTATGAAAAATGTTTTGCTCGTGGTTGCCGGTCTTGTCACTTCTATGGTCGCCGCCCAGGGGGAGCTGTTCGTGCTCGGGGCCGGCGGCACCGCGCCCCGGCAGCAGGTCGCGGTGCAGTCCAGCACCGACTTCGAAGACTTTATCGGCACGACGACGGCCATCACGGGCGAAGTCACCTTCGACCCCGAGGCCAACACCGGCTCCGGCTTTTTGGTCGTCGACGGCACCTCTATCGACACCGGCGTCGCGGAGCGCAACGGCCACATGCGTGGCGAGAACTGGCTGAACTTCGACGAATATCCCGAGATTCGGTTCGACATTGAAAGTGTCGAGTACCTGGGCGACGACAACTACGAGGTGAGCGGCACCATGACCATGAGCGGCGCGACCGTACCTGTTACCGCGCCCGCGACCTTGCGCTACCTACCCGCCAGCGACGAGACCGCGGCGGCCCGGCTGGAGGGCGACATCATCGCGGTGCAAACCACGTTTCCGGTGGTGCTGAGCGACTTCGGGATTGAGCGCCCCGCGCCCGACCGCGTCGCCGACGAGCTGGCCCTCAACGTCCGCTTTTTCGCCTCCAACGGTGAGTAAGTTGTGAATATACTGAAAGTTTTGGCGGCCGGAGGCGCAATTCTGGCCGCCGTGGTGCTCGTCGTGACGCTGCTGGCCTCGGTCTGGCTCGGCGGCCGCGCCGAGGCCGTGCAACGCGTCGTGCCCCACGACGAGGCGACGGCGGCGCTGCTGGGTGAGGTGGGCACGCCCGTCGGGCGGGTGGACAACTACATCATCTTGAACGAGGGCGCGTTTCTGGGCGAGACCACCGACGCGGGCGCGCAACTGGTGAGCGAGACGTTTTTGAAAGACAACAACGTCTACCCGTTACAGCTTAAAACTGTGACGTTTCTGCGGAACCTGGTGGCGGCGGTGAGCCTGGCGGCGCTTTTGCTCCTGGGCGGGCTGTGGCTGTGGCTGAGACGCCGGGGCGAACCCGCGCGGGCGAACGCTTAAGAAAGACGGGCTGGCGCAGTCGGTATGAGGCAACTTGACACCTACCGAAGCTCGTTGCGTCGGCCTCACTGTACTGTCGTTCTGAACGAAGCGCAGGAGTAGTCTCGTTTCGAGTTTGGCCCTCGAGAGACTCTTTCGCTACCGCTCAGAGTGACGGAAAAAGTAGAAGACCGCTCTTGCTGTCAAGGTGAGAGCGGGTTTCGAATTCGCCCTCGAGCCCGTCCCCTACCTTCAGCCCCGGTGCTAAAGTAAACCATGCACGTCGTTTTTATCGCGCCGAGCTTTCCGGCGAACCAAAAGCAGTTCGTCCGCGCGCTTGCCGAGGTGGGCGCAACGGTCACGGGCATCGGCGAGACGGACTTTTACGAGTTGCCAGAGGACGTGCGGGCTTGGCTGAGTTGGTACGAGCGCGTGCCGTCGGTGACCGACGAAGCGGCGCTGTTGGCGGCGGTGCGGCGCGTGCAGGCGCAGGTTTGGGTGGACCGTCTGGAAGCGACTATTGAGTCGCACATGCTCACCGTTTCAAAGGTGCGCGAGGCCTGCGGCATTCCGGGGACGAGCTACCGGCAAACCTTGCTGTGCCGCGACAAAACCTTTATGAAAGACTTTATGCGCGAGCACGGCATTCCGACCGCCGCCTCGAGGGCGGTGACAAGCGCCGCCGAAGTGCGCGACTTCGTCGAGATGCACGGTTACCCCGTCGTCTTGAAACCCAAAGACGGCGCGGGCGCGGCGGCGACCTACCGCGCGGACGACGACGAGAGTTTGCAGCGCGCGCTCGACGAAATAGGCGGCAGCGGCGCGTTAACCATCGCGGTCGAAGAGTTTGTCTCTGGGCACGAAGGTTTTTACGACACCCTCACGGTGGGGGGCGAGGTGGTTTACGAATTCATCAGCCACTACTACCCGAACGTGTTGGAGGCCATGCGGACGCGCTGGGTTTCGCCCGTCATCATCACGACGAACCGCGTGGACAGCCCCGGTTACGACGAACTCAAGGCGCTGGGGCGCAAGGTTATATCCGCGCTGGGGTTGCAGACCGCGCCGACCCACATGGAGTGGTTTTTCGGCGACAAAGGCCTGAAGTTTTCCGAAATCGGCGCGCGTCCGCCGGGGGTGGGGCAGTGGGACCTGTACAGCGCCGCGAACGACCTCGACCTGTATAGGGAGTGGGCGCACGCGGTCGCTTACGGCAGCGCGCCGGGACACTTGTCGCGCGCTTACTCCGCCGCCATCATCGCCCTGCGCCCGACGCAAGACGGCGTAGTCGACCACTACGAGGGTGTGGAGCGCGTCGCGGACAAGTACAACGACCTCGTCATCCGGGCTCATTTCCCCGAGCCGGGCTCGAGCACGCAAGCCGTGGAAGCGGGTTACATGGCGAACGCCTGGCTGCAACTCAAACACCCCGACTTTGATGAGTTGCGGCGTATCCTCACCGAAATCGGGGAGACGGTGCGGGTGGTCGCGCGCTAGGTGCTCGAGCTTCTCGTCTACCGCCTCAGGACGGCCGTTTCAACCCTGCCGGACGCGGGCGGTTGGCTTGTCACGTTTTTCTTGTTCGCACTCTTCGCCGTCCTCACTTTTTTGATTCTGCGTTCGACACGGCTGTTCGAGTTTTCGCTTAGCGAGCTGCCGGTCTCTAAAATCCTGCTGCTGGCACTTATCGCCGTGTTTACACCGAGCTTGCCCGAAGAAATCCTCTACCGCGTGGTGCTGTTGCCACATCCGGACGAACAAGTTTCGCTCACGGTGCGCGCTCTGTGGAGCGGCGGGGCGTTGCTCGTGTTCGTCGCGGCCCACCCGCTTCTCGCGCTAACGGCCTGGCCCTGGTCGCGGCGCATCTTTTACCGCAGGTCGTTTTTGGCAATCGTCGCGCTGCTGGGGACGGTCTGCACGCTCGCGTACTTTGCGACCGGCTCGGTTTGGGCAAGTGTCGCACTGCACTGGGCGACGGTTGTGGGTTGGAAGCTGTTTTACGGCGGGCCGGACTTCAACCTGGGGCGCCCGCCCTGAGAAGCCCGTCCTCAACCAAAGTCAAAAAGAGGTTTCGGCAACCCCGGTGTGAGACGGGGCGACAGAAGTGGCCCGCAGAGGTGTTGCGGAGTGTAAGTTCTTGTTGACGTAACCACGCCGACGGACTTAGGCTCAAGCTGTGGACCGTCCCGTTGCGTCGCCGACCTCGTTGAAAATCGTTCCCGGTCTCGTTCTCACCGCCGCGCTCACGCTGCTCGCTTACCTGCTGGACAGGGTGCCGGGGTTGCACCTGTTGGGCACGCTCGGCATCGCGCTCGTGCTCGGGTTGGCGTGGCGGGGGTTTCTGGGTTTGCCGGGACGGGCCGCGCCCGGCGCGCGCTTTTCGGCGCGGACGCTTCTTAACGCGGGCGTCATCCTGCTCGGGGTGCGGCTGGACTTCGTCTTGCTTTACCGGGCTGGACCGGCGGTGCTGTTGCTGGACTTGCTGGTGGTGACGGCGGGGTTGTTGGTGATGGAACGGGTCGGCAAGTGGTGGGGTTTGTCGCGCGGGCTGCGGCTGGCGCTGGCGGTGGGCTCGAGCATCTGCGGCGCGTCGGCGATTGCCGCGTCGGTGCCGGTTATCAAGGCCACCGACGACGAGGTTTCAGTGGCGGTCGGGGTGGTGAGCGTGCTCGGCACCCTGGGCGTGCTCGGTTACGGCTTGCTGGGGCCGCTGTTGGCCTGGAGCCCGGCGCACTACGGACTGATGACCGGCGCGACGCTCCACGCGGTCGGCCACGTGCTCGCGGCGGGCGCGGCGCAAGGTGCCGAAGCGCTCGACGTCGCCACCTTGACCAAGCTCACGCGAGTCGCGCTGTTGGCCCCGGTGCTGCTGGTGTTGGGCGCGCTGCTGCGGCGGCGGGACGCAGCTCTAGGCGCGACCGTTTCGCTCACGGCAAAACGGCCGCCGCTCGTGCCCGGCTTTTTGGTGGGGTTTCTGGCGCTCGGGCTCGTGAACAGTCTCGGGCTGATTCCGCCCGGACTGGTGGGGGTGCTCGAGACCCTGAGCGTGCTGCTGACCGCAATGGCGATGGTCGGAATAGGTTTGGGTGTGGACTTCGGCGTGTTGCGGCGAATAGGCGGCGGCGCGTTGCGGTTGGGCGTGGTTGGGTTTGCGGCTATCTTGTTGGTTGCGGGAGTCTATGCAGCTTTCGTCCAGTTCTGAAAAGGCCTTCGACGGCTCTGGACAAACAGTTGCGGCAAAAAGTGAACAGAATCTACAGCAGTTCCGGAACCGCCTGAGACGTTCTCGCTGTGCCTCGTTCAACATCCTTTTGGCCTAAAGGGCGACCCACTTGTCGAGGGACAAGGTCAAAAACAGTTGTGCCTGGTCAAATCGAGAAAGTCAAACCGAGAAAGTCAAACCGAAAAAATGCTACAAAGCGAAAGTTGTGACGTTCACAATCCAACCTCACTTACAGTTTCGTACCTTGCCGCTGTTTATCCTGAGATTTGTGCTGGACACAAACTATTGGGGGACAACCTAGTTAGGTTGTCGTCTTGGCAGGGCACCGGGGGGTGAAATTTGAACAACTACTTTTGAGTGCTGCAGTAAACTTCACAAAGCAAACAACGAACCCAACTCACTTTTTCAAGGAGGACCATGAAACGTCTTAACGCTGTCATCTTGCTACTTGCGACCGTTCTGCTTACAGCCTGCGCCACGGCCCAAACGGGCGACACGACGGGGAGCTTTCTCGAGCGTCCCGACGGCGCGCGCATCCACTACCAGGTAACGGGCTCGGGCGAGCCGATGCTGCTCGTTCACGGCTACCCGCTGTCCGAAGAACTGTTTTCGCAAAACCGCGACGCGCTCGCCGCCGAGTACCAGGTCGTCACCCCGACGCTGCGCGGCTACGGCCAGAGCGAAGCGCCGACGAGCGACGCGACGATTTCCACCTACGCCGAGGACATGCTCGCGCTCATGGACGAACTCGGCGTGCAGCAAGCCATCGTCGGCGGCATGTCGATGGGCGGGCCTATCGTGTTCGAAATGTACCGCCAAGCGCCCACTCGCTTTAAAGGCATGATTCTCATCGACACCATCGCCGCGCCCGCCATGCCGCCCGAAGCCGGGTTGTGGAACGGCGTCACCGAACTCGTCAATCAGGACGGCGTGGACGCGCTCGTGCCGGTGCTGCTCAAAGACATGCTGACCGGCGAAACACGCATGAACCAGCCCGAGCAGGCCGAATTTTTGACCGGAATTATCAAGCAAGCCTCGGTCAACGGTGCTTTAGCTGGTGCCAAAGCGCTCGCCAACCGCCCCGACTCGCAGCCGACCCTGACCGAAATCACCGTGCCCACCCTGATTTTGGTCGGACTGGCCGACTCGCTCTACCCGTTCGAGATTGCCCGGATGATGAACGAGGCCATCCTCAATTCGGAGTTGGTCATCCTGGACGGCGCGTCGCACGCGGCGATTTACGAAGCGGCCGAGCAAGCGAACCAGGCAATCCTGGACTGGGCGGCAGGCGTTCAGTAAAGTTTGAAGAAAACGACCGGCGGGGCGTAAGCGCCCCGCCTTTTTTGTGGCCGCCCCGAGCCGCTGTGGACGTGTAGAATTCGTCTTACAAAGTGCTGGACGGGCTGGACGAAACCTTGGGGGCAGCATGGCAAAAAATCGCGGGGCTCGAGCGGTCAAGGGTACGGCGTGAGTGACCTGAACCTCACCCTGTTCGCGCTCGGCGCGCTCACGCTTGTTTTAAGTTTGCTGTCGGGATTCGTCAAGCGCAAGGTTTATCCCGTCTCCGAACCGATGCTGGCGCTGGCGCTGGGCGTCCTCCTGGGTCCTTACGGGTTCAAGCTGCTCGAGATAGCTCACTGGGGCGAGCCGCGTGGCATCCTCGAGACCGCCGCCCGCTTGACCGTCGCCGTGTCGGTGATGGCGACGGCGCTGCGCCTGCCGAAGGGTTATTTTCCAAACAACGTTTCGGCGCTTTTAGCGCTGCTCGGGCCGGGGATGCTGCTGATGTGGTTGACTAGCGGGTTGCTGGCTTGGTGGCTGCTGGACGTGCCGTTTTGGCTCGGGCTGCTCGTCGGCGCGGTTCTCACGCCCACCGACCCGGTGGTGTCCGGGACCATCGTGACCGGCGAAACGGCCAAAAAGTACATCCCGGCGCGCCTGCGCAACCTGCTCTCCGCCGAGGCCGGGGCCAACGACGGCGGCGCGTACGTGTTCGTGTTTTTGTGCCTGCTGATGCTGGAACGTTCGCCGGGCGCGGCGCTGCTCGAGTGGACGACGCGTGTGCTGCTCTGGGAAGTGCTCGCCGCCGCGGTGATTGGCTACCTGCTCGGCTACGCGGCGGGGCGGGTACAAAAGTGGGCTGAGCAGCGCGACTTTGTGGAGACGAGTTCGCTGTTTACCGTGACGATAGCGCTCACGGCGGTGGTCCTGGCCGGGGTGGCGCTCGTAGGCGGCAACGGTATTTTGGCCGTCTTTGCCGCCGGTTTGGCGTTCAACCGCGCCGTCGGCGAGCCCGAGGAGGACGAGCAAGCGGCCGTGCAAGAAGCCGTCAACCGCCTGTTCTCGTTTCCGGTTTTGGTGCTGTTCGGTATGGCGTTGCCCTGGCAGGGTTGGGGTGAACTGGGCTGGGCGGGACCCTTACTCGCCTCGCTGCTGCTCCTGCTGCGCCGATTGCCGATGACGCTGTTGCTCCGGCCCTTGCTGACACCGCTGCAACGGCGCGCCGACGTGCTGTTCACGGGCTGGTTCGGGCCTGTGGGGGTGGCGGCGGTGTTTTACGCGGCGCATACCTCGGAGCGGTTGGGGAGCGACCTCGTTTGGAACGTGTGCAGCCTCGTGGTGGCGGCGTCGGTGGTGGCGTTCGGGGTGACCTCCACACCGTTTACACTGCTTTACGGGCGGCTTTCAAACAGTAAACAGGACGGTGCGCGAGACGACGCATAAACCGCCCTGTCTAACCGTCCTGTCTGACAACCGCGTGAAGTCTAGGCGGACACCCGCTCGAGGTAGCCCCGCGTCACGACCGGAATCTGCTCGCGCAAAAAGTCGGCCATGCGCTCTTCTTCTTGCAAAATGCCCTCGCACACGCTCGCCGTTTGCTCGTCGCCCAAGGCGCGGGCGGCCGCCACGAGCGAGCGGTACGAGGCGATTTCGAACGACTCGGCGGCGTAGTCGCCGAGCGCGTTTTTGACCACCTCGTCCGCGGCCAGCCCCGAGCCTCTGGCCTGAAAAAAACCGCTGACCGTGCCGAGGGCGTCTTTGGCCGTGGAGGTGCTGCCGCCCAAACGTTTTATACACGCTTCGACCTGTTCGGCGTGACGGCGCGACTCTTCCAGGTGCTGCTCAAGCCGCTGTTGCAACTCCGCGTAGCCCTTTTCGCCCGCGTCCTTGCTGTGGTTTTGGTAGGTCTGCACCGCGTTCAGCTCGAGCGCGTGCGCGTCTTTGAGCCAGGCTAGGAGCGTGTCTTGTTGGCTGTCTTTGCTCATGAGTAAACCCCCTTGGGGCCGCTTTGGAACCGGCTGAACCTCAGTGTAAAAAAGGTTCGGCCGGGGCGTCTGCAAGCTTGCGCGCTTTTGGGGGTTGTTTCACCCCGGTTGTTGTCTACAAAGAGCGCGGCAAACAAAGCGGGAGGCGTCCACCACTTTGTATTTGTAATCGTGAAACGCTCAGGGCGTACTCTTGACGCGTTCTCCTGGTACAACCTATGTGAAGAAGAGAACCGAACGCCCTGTTTGTTACGTCAAGTCGAGGGAAAGCTGACCTACAAAGCGCTGCCTGATGAGCGAGAAGCCGAAAAACCTCAAACGAGAACTCAGGAGAGGATGATACCTTTGGGCTCGACACGGACTTTGAAAGGGCAGCGGCGCGGGTTTCGGAAGTTAGGCCGAAATAGGTGAGAGAGAAAAGCCTGTGTCAAAAAGTGGAAAATCTGCCGCTGCTAGGTAGGTTCATTTGGTTTATGATTGTTTTCAGGAAGGTTGCTGACGATGGCTGTTGACATTTACGGAGGGCGCGAGCCGCTCGAGATGCCACTTTACACTTACGCAGAGGCGTCTCGGTACCTCAATGTGCCGGTCAGCACTATAAGGTCATGGGCAAAAGGGCGCTACTACATCTATGCAAATGAAAGGCGCTTTTCAGACCCCCTGATAGTTGCAGTGGGGGACAACAGTTTGCCCTTGTCCTTTCACAACCTCGTCGAACTACATGTGCTCAGTGCATTACGTCATTTCCACAACGTCACCAGTTTTGCCATTCGCTCAGCTTTAGACAATGCCAGGGCTGAGTTTGGGGAGCAGGACAGACTTTTGTTGCGTGATGATTTAAGCACGTTCGGCGGTGACGTTTTTGTCGAGGCTTTGGGACACCTGATCAACTTGAACAAAGGCCGACAGATAGTTTTGAAAGATATTCTCAAGAACTATCTGCGAAGAGTTATCAGGGACGAATCAAAAATTCCTGTAAAGCTTTACCCTGTTGCCAGAAATCCGGATAGTCCGGACAACTCTGTTTCTATCGACCCCAGAGTTTCGTTCGGTAGACCTGTCGTCAAAGGGACGGGCGTAAGTACAGGGGTTATAGCTGCGCGCATAAACGCCGGAGAAAGTATGGAAACCGTAGCAGGAGATTACGGTTTGACCACTGAGGTCATTAAGGATGTCCTTTACTACGAACAAGCGGCCTAAGGGTGCCCGACTTCACGTTTTTTTTAGATGAAAACCTACACAGCGAAACTTTCTCGAGCATCCTTGTAGAGGCAGAGCTTGACGTCGAACTTCACAAAAACCACTTTCCCCAGGGGGTAAGCGATACGGTGTGGATACCCGAAGTCGCGTCGAGGGGATGGATAGCGGTGACGGGTGACGTAAAAACAAGATTTAAGCGCCCCGAGGTTGAGAAAATCGTACTTTCAAAAGCCAGGGTCTTACACTTGGTTGTCGGTAAAAATGCAACTCACCCTGTTCTCGCTCAAAATTTTGTCAACACACTACCCTCAATCAATTCATTTTTAAGAAGACACACCGCCCCGTGCCTAGCAACAATCACCCGCCCAAGTAAACCGGAGGATTTTGGTGCCGGGCGACCGGGCGGTGTTTATTCGAAAGAAGCAAAAATCGTAGAGGTGCGACTCACGCTTATACGGCAGGGCCACACGGGTATATAGTTCGCACTCAAATTAAAAAAGCGGAGGCACGCCGGGGGGAAGGTGCCTCCGAAAAAAGTGTAGGGGCTAACGTTGTCCGGAAAAGCCGCCTACACTACAGGTGGAAGCTGGAGTCGTCGGGCTGGAACGCTGCAGTCCCGTCCCACCAATCAAAAGGCCCAAATACCTAGTGCATGTGCCCCGGTCGTACCAAGGCGCGTGCGTCTGTTTAGCTCGGGGTGGGGCGTGCTACGGTCAACCTACCAGCTGTGCCACAGTTGGTGCTTGTCACCCGTTTGGAACCGAACCTAGACAGTACACGACCCTGTCCGCTTCCACGCCCGTGTATGGCAGAAGGGACAGACGTGACCGCTGTCGTCGCAACGCCCACCGACACGCTCGCCGTCAATGCAATGTCTAAGGACAAAATCACCACCTGGGGCGCGACCCGCAGCCAGTTAGAAGCTATTCTCGAGGGCATGGCGGAAGGCTTGCTCGTCTTAGAGCCCGTCTCCGGCGACATGTTGTACTTAAACGAGGCGGCTAGAAAGCTGCTCGGTTTCAGCCACGACCAAGACGTCAACTACCCTGCCGCCTGGTACGCCGAGCGGTTTTTACTGCACCGTCCGGACGGCCGCGAGGTCACGCCGGACGAGCGCCCGACCAGCAGGATAAGGCGCGGCGAGACGTTCACCGGGCTGAGGCTGCAGGTGACGCGCCCGGACAACGGCCCGGGCAAGGACTCGCAACCGGTGCCGCCCTGGATGGGCAGCTTCAGCGGCACGCTCGTCAAGGATTCCATCGTGTTGGGCGTCGTCACGCTGCAAGACGTGACGCTGCAGCTCGAGGCCGAAGCGGGTTTCTGCACCATCTTTCACGCCAGCCCCACGCCGACGAGCATTATCAGGGTGTCCGACGGTGTGTTCGTCGACACAAACGCGAGCTTTAGCGAGTTGACCGGCTACGGGCGGGACGAACTTCTGGGGCGCTTGCCCGCCGACTTCAACCTGCACGTCGAAACCGAAAAGCGCAACCTGGTGCTGCGGCGCGGCCAGGAGCGGGGCAGCTTGCCGCCCCTCGAGCGCGATTTGCGCCGCAAAGACGGTACGCACCTCCGGGTCGAGACGTCAGGCGAAGTTATCACCATCGGCGGCGAGCCGCACCTGCTCGACACCTTCATCGACGTTACCGAACAGCGCCGCACCGAAGAAGAACTGCTCCAGGCCATCGAAGAAGTGATGCGCGACACGAGCTGGTTCAGCCGCAGCGTGGTCGAAAAGCTCGCCAACCTGAAAGCTCGAGCGCAAGAGCACGATTCCGTCGAGGTGCAAGAACTCACCCGGCGCGAACGGCAAGTGCTCGGCGCGCTGGCCCAAGGCCTCAACAACGACCAAATCGCCGAGAGTTTGGGCATCAGCAAGAACACGGTGCGCAACTACGTCGCGGGCGTGTACGGCAAACTCGGCGTGTCCTCCCGCGCCGAGGCGGTGGTGTGGGCGCGCGAGCGGGGCATCGTGAATTAGTGCAGGTGTAACGCTTTTACCAGGACACTGAACACTACCCCCCCCCCCCATCCCATGCTCTAATACTTCAAGCGGACGAACCGTCCGCGCTTCGGGGGGAGCAGTACCTGCAGCTTATTTGCTTCGGCAACACTGCAGGTATTTTTTTCTCGACTTTCGGTTAGGGGGCAGTGTGACAAAAGGCAGCGTGACAGAGGACTGCAGGGTAAAGGCCTGCAGGGTAGGGGGCGGTATGAACGGCGTTGGTCTCAGCAAATTTTATAGTGGGCGCTCACCAGTTTTGCGCCCACGTTTCAAGAACCGGAGCGGTTTCAGGGTCTCGAGTTTGGAGGAGCGAGTGGCTGCGCCCTGGTATCCCACGGTGCGCCGCGAAAGCGGGAAACGCCTGTGAACGCCGTGTTCGACGGTGTCAACGCGGGCCGAAGGGCCGAGGCGGCCGTCCCCGACTTTGTCCCCGATTTTTTAGCCGCGTTGGCCGACCGCGTGGTGATGCTCGACGCGGTGGGCCGCGTGACCGCTTTGAGCGAAGCGCCCACCGCGGCCACGCCGACGATGGCCTCACAGACGCTGCTGCGGCCGGGTATGGGTTACGTGGCGCTGTGCCGCCGCGCCGAAACCGCGGGCCTGGCGGCCGCCGGAGCGGTGGCCGACGCCGTGACGGCGCTGCTGTGGGGCACGAGGCCGGACGTGCAGCTAGAGCTGCAGCACCCCGCGCGCTGTCTCGAGGTGCAGGCGACGTCCCTGCAAACCGGTCCCGGCGCGGTACTGGTTCACCGCGACATGACCGCGGCCTCGGTGCGGCTGCGTGAACTGCGCGACCTCGCCTACTCGGACACCCTGACCGGTCTGCACAACCGCCACTACTTTTTTCAAAAGGCCGGGACGCACCTGCAGGGCGCGCGGCAGGACGGGTGCGGGGTAGCCCTCGTGTACCTCGACTTAAACGGCTTCAAGCTCGTCAACGACACCTACGGCCACGCGGTCGGGGACGAAGTGCTCGCAATCATGGGCGCGCGGTTGCGGGGGTTGCTGCGTTCGGGCGACCTGCTGGCGCGCTTGGGCGGTGACGAGTTCGCTTTTTTGGTGCGGGTAGAGGACGTGCGGGCGGTGGAAAGGTTGACCGAGCGCATTCGCCGCACCCTGCGGCAGCCGGTGGCGCTGAACGGTGCCGAGTTGCACTTGTCGGTGAGCGTCGGGACGGCGCTGGCCCCGGAGTCGGGCGACGCGGGCCCGGACGACGTCGCGGCGCTGCTCGAGACAGCCGACCGCGCCATGTACGCGGCCAAACGGCGGCGAGCTTGAGGGCTGGGGCGGCCCTCAAGCTCGCCGCCGTTTGCCTCAAACGTTTGTCTTGCACCTGTTAAAGACGGGGGCGGCCTCCTTCTAAGACAAGGGTGGCCCCGCGGGCAAAGCTTTCGCGGACACCGCGGTCTTTTGACGCGGGCTCGAGCGCCCAACTCTTTCAACTGCAACTCTTTCAACTACAGCTCTTTCGGCCTCGACTCTTCCAGCCCAACGCGCCGACAAGTTTGTTATAGTCCTGACTTACTACCGTGTCAAAAAAGACACACCGGTAACGTAAACCACAGAACTGCGCGCGACCGCCTCGGGGTGTTCGCGCTGAGGCTTGACGTGCTGGAGGAGGCTTAAGTGGACGCTAAAGCAATCGTGGTGACCTCGGGCAAGGGGGGCGTCGGCAAGACGACGACGACCGCCAACGTGGGCGCGGCCCTGGCCCAGAGTGGGGAAAAAGTCGTCGTCATCGACACCGACGTGGGCCTGCGCAACTTAGACACCGTTATGGGCCTGGAAGGCCGGGTCGTCTTCGACCTCATCGACGTGTTCGAGGGCCGCTGCAAGCTCAAGCAAGCCCTCATCCGCGACAAACGCGTGGACTCGCTCTACTTGCTGGCCGCGTCGCAAACCAAAGACAAGAGTTCGCTGAGCGAGGAGCGGATGCGCGAAACGGTTGCCGCGCTGCTCGACGAAGAGGCGTTCGACCGCGTCATCATCGACTCGCCCGCGGGCATCGAATCGGGTTTTCAAACCGCCGCCTGCGCCGCCGACGGCGCGCTCGTGGTGGTCAACCCGGAGGTGTCTTCGGTGCGCGACGCCGACCGGATTATCGGCCTGTTGGAGTCAACAGGCATCACCGAGGTCAAACTCATCATCAACCGCTTGCGCCCGGCGATGGTCAAGCGCGGCGACATGCTGGAGGTCAACGACGTGCTCGAGATTTTAGGCGTCAAACTCATCGGCATCGTGCCCGAGGACGAGAAAATCCTGATTTCGACCAACATCGGCAACCCGGCGAGTCTCGACGACAGCACCAAAATCGGTGCGGGCACCGCGTTCCGGGACATCGCGCGGCGCATCCGCGGTGAGGACGTGCCCTACCCGAACATGGACGCGCCCGGCGGTTTTCTGGCGGCGCTGCGCCGTCTGCTGGGGGTCGGCTGATGTTCGGCGGTTTGTTCGGGCGCAAGCGCAGCAAGGACCAGCTCAAAGAGCGCCTCAAGCTCGTGCTGTCTTACGACCGCGCCGGGCTCACCCCCGGCAAGATGGAAGAACTCAAGACCGAACTTTTAGAAGTCATCGGCAAGTATTTTCCCTCGGAGAAAAACGACTACGACGTGACGCTCGAGCAGCAGGGCGACCGCATGGTTTTCGTCGCGAACTTGCCGGTGCGGCCGGAGGTTTAGGGGCGGGGGAGGCTAAGTCTTGTCGTCAGTGGCGTTCGCAACCACTGACGACTGAATTCTGACGATTCTCCAAATGAGAGCACCCGAACTCGTTTGCATAACGACTGGAGCTAACTAAGGTAGACTGTTCGCTATGGTCAAGGCCACGCTCGAGGACATCGCCGTCGCTAGCGACGGCAGCTATTTTCTGATGCTGTTGGGTACGGGGGACGGGGACATCGTGCCTATTTCCATCGACCCGCTGCAGGCGCAGTCTATCGTCATCGGCCAAGCCCACGAAAAGTTCGAACGGCCCCTCACGCACGACCTGCTGTTGTCGGTCATCGAAATGCTCAACGCCACGCTCAAACGCATCGAAATTACCAGTCTGCAAGACGGCGTTTACTATTCGCGGCTGGTGCTCGAGGCCAAGGGCATCGAATACGACATCGACGCGCGCCCGAGCGACGCGATGGCCCTGGCGGTGCGCAGCGACGTGGAGTTGTTTATCGCCGAAGAGGTCATCGAGCAGGTCGGCATGACGGACGACTTCGGCGGCTCGGGCGGGGTGGAGGCTTGAGCCTCGAGCAGGGGAGTCACAGACTTTTTTCTTTGTTCCTCGGCTCACGTTTTTACATAATCACCGGACGGACCGAGACGCCGTCTCCTCTTATAACGAGTACCCGCCCCGCTCGTCGTCACGAACGATCTGGCCGTTGCGCAGGACAATCGTGCGCCGCCGCAAGCTGTCGACGAGGTCGCGCGAGTGCGTGGCGACGACGATGGTCGTGCCGCGGATGTTCAGGTCGTTCAAGAGTTCGACGATTTCCCAACTCGTGTCGGGGTCTAGGTTGCCGGTGGGTTCGTCGCAGAGCAGCAGCGGCGCGTTGGTGACGAGCGCCCGCGCAATCGCCACCCGCTGCTGCTCGCCGAGACTGAGTTCGATAGGTTTCGCCTTGCGCTTGTGCGCCAGCCCGACCTGACGCAAAGCCAGCGTCGCGCGCTGTTCAAAGTTGCCGCGCTCGCCCGTGGCCCGCAACGCGAACACGAGGTTGTCGACCGCGCTCAGGTCGCCCAAGAGCCGGTGGTCTTGAAACACCATGCCGATTTTGCGGCGCAACAGCGGCAGCTTGCTCTCGCGCACCTTGCTGATGTCTTGGCCTATCAGGTAAACGCTGCCCTCGGTCGGCGTAATCCGGCGCAAGATTAAGGACAACAGCGTCGACTTGCCCGCGCCCGAGTGCCCGGTGATGTAGACGAACTCGCCCTTGTGGATGCGAAAGTCCACCGCTTTAAGCGCGTGGGTGTGCGTGCTGGGGTAGGTTTTGGTCACGTTTTGAAACTGAATCACCTGCTTATCGTACCCGCCTGCGGCGGCGGGGGCAAGCTTGCGTACCTCGTTGCGCACCTCGGCTTTGCGCGTCTCGAGGGCGCTTGACAAAGCCGAGCGCAAAAGCGTTTAATGGATTTTCGAAGTGTTGGGCACAGAGCCTGACGCGACGTTTTCAGGCGCGTAGCTCAGCGGGAGAGCACCACACTGACACTGTGGGGGTCGGCAGTTCAATCCTGCCCGCGCCTACCAAAAGAAAAGCCGTGAGGGACGCAAAAAGAGTGACCCGGTTCAACACCGGGTCACTTGCTTTTAAGTTGCTTTGCACCTTATTTGCACCTACAGGATTTTCAATTTGCCGTGCTTGGGGCGACCTTGGGTAAGAAGTCGAGAAGGGACACGGCGCTCTTTGCCCGCTGGGACTCAAACAGGTGGGTATAGCGGTCTAGGGTAAACGAGGCTCGAGCATGGCCGAGCCGGTCGGCTAGCACCTTGGCGTCCATACCGCCCCGGATAGCGAGCGAGGCGTGCAGGTGCCGGAGGTCGTGTAAGCGGACGCGGGGCACGTCGGCTTTATCCATAAGGGCGTACCGGACACGCTTCAGGTTGCTGGGATTTAAGGGTGTCCCGACTTCAGAAGTAAAGACCAATTCCGGGTGCTGCCACACGCCGCCGAACACAGCCCGCTCTGCCTCTTGGCGCTGACGGTGCAAGAACAGCACCTCGAGCACATCCGGTGAGAGGGCAACCGTCCTAAAGCCCTTGCGTGTCTTTGGCGTCGACAGGACGAGCTGATTCCCAACCTTCACGAACGCCTGTTTGACATGTAGCAGATTTCCCTCAACATCGACCCAGCGCAACCCTAGCAACTCACCCCGGCGTAGGCCGGTCGACATGCTCAGGTAGAAAAAAGCGTAGAGCCTGTGTTCTCTAGCAGCGTCGAGAAAGCGTGCGGCTTGCTCAGGCTCCCACAAGGTCATCTCACGCGGCGTTTCCGGCACCGGGTCGGTTGCCTCTACGGGATTGCGCATTACGAGCTGCCAGCGCACGGCCTGTTTGTAAGCACCGTAAAGGAGCGTGCGGCATTTTGAGGCCCGCGCTGCGCCCGAGGCGTCCCGTATTTCCCCTATTAGCGTCTGCACTTGCATAGGCGTGAGTTTATCGAGGCGAACGCGCCCAACACGGGGAATGATGCAGCGTTCTATACAAATTTCATACTCTTCAAATGTCGAAGGCTTTACGTCTCGTTCTTTATCACTAAGCCAGCGCTCGAGGTACTGTGCGACCGTCAGTTTGCTTTCTGAGAAAGTCCCGGCGGTGAGTTGCTGTTTTATCTCAGCAATTTTCGTAAGCGTTTCCGCTTGCGTTTTACCCGATACCCACTTGAACCGTTGTTTACCCGCGTCGTCATAGCCCACTGTGACCTTGCCCCGCCACGTACCATTAGCCTGTTCAAATACTGAGCCCTCACCCTTGCCACGTCTTGTGCTGCGTCGTCTCGCCATGTTTACGCTTCCCCTCTGTACTCGAGCAAGTCGCTAAGCGTAATCGTCTTTCCGGTTTCCTCTCTAAGCACCTCAATAATGCCCATGAGTAAGGCAACGTCTAAGGTGTCGGGAAGTTCGTTCGACCACCTGTAAACGGTCGTGCGAGACGTGCCCAACATCTCATAAAGGCGCTGATGCAAGCGGTAGGGCGTGACCGCCTCACGCTTCAGCAGGTCGGGTAGTTTCCAAACGGCTTTGTCTTTCATCTCTTCTAGTGTAACGCTTGTTAGTACCATACACCTACTATATACAAGTTCTTAACACTTTACAAGCACTTGACAACATTAACAAGCACGTGGTACTATAAGGACATCAGAAAAGGCGGCTATCCCGCTAAGAAACACCGCCTCTTCTGAAATTCAAAGTCCCCCATAGGAGGGAACCAAGATGCAAGTTACCACGTTCGAAAAGTATTTAGCCGCCAGCAAGTTGCAAGACCAAGCCCGCCACACCATGAACCGGATAGAGGCGAAAGCAGACGAGGGCGTGCGTAAAGCTGAGAAGCTGCTTAACCGGGCATGGGAGCGCTACAACCGCCGCGCTGCTGTAACCTATGAAGCTGCATACCGCCACTGGGGAGACCTTTAATGGTCTCCCTCTCTACCATCCTTGAAGAGTTGGCTACCGGCGCACAGGCTTACAGTGACAGGCTCGAGACCTACCACCAGGCGACCGCTAAACTCACCCTTGCCAAGCGCACCTTAGAGACCGCTAGAGGTACGCACCTGTTAAACGGGCTCGAGGGTAAGAATCAAGCCGAACGGGACGCCCGGCTCGAGTCCCTCATAGTTGAAGAGTTGGCGGCGGTCGAGTTCTTAGAAGACGAGCAAGCACAAGCCAAGTTGGGGCTCGAGCAAGCCAAACTGTCTTGGGACTTGGCACGCTACAAAGTCCGGGCGTTTGAAGCGTTGGGAGGGGCGGCGTGAAAGCCGCTCCCTTACCTCACTCGTTTGTCTTGGCAGACTTGTTTGACGTTTTGGCCCTCGAGCTTCTCATACCCGACCACGTGCTAGAGGATGAGCCGGGGCTCGAGCTTATGCCTTGTCCTGAGTGCGGCGGTGAGGGTTGGCTCGAGTGCTACGGGTCGGCGTGGGGCGGTGCTTGTGAAGCGTGGGGACGGCCTGACCTTGCTTTCAGCTACAAACCTTGCTCACGCTGTCACGGTGAAGGTGAGGTGCTGACTCTAAGCGAGTCGGCACCCCACGCGCCCGCGTGTAAGCGCTGCTTAGACACAGGCTGGATAGACGCTACACCGACCGCCAAGACACGAGCGGCGGGCTTTCGCTACTTGTTAGGTCGGGGCGTTTGCCCCTGTGGGGCCTGGCGTCACGCGGCTGTAAACCGGGCGGCGTGAGGTAGCAGTAAAGGCTCGAGGTTGCTCGAGCCTTTAATTATTGGTTAAATCTTCGTCTGAGGGGAATGAAATAATAACGTAACCTTCCAAGTAGTTAACCATCACGTTTTGACCATCTAAGAGAACAAAAAGACCCAAACCGTTTTCTGCATCAAGGGCACGCCAAGGCAACCCCAGCATCTCAGGATGGGGACGAAGGCCGAGAACTGCATAATTCTCTTTCACAGAAGTTATTATCTCGAGCTGGCTGGCGGGCGCGTCGAAGCAAAAAAACGTTTCTGAGTTGAACGGCTTTTCGGGATGGAGTTCCAAGCAACCAGGTTGGGCTTGTTCTGCAAAAAGTCCTCGTGCTATTTGTTCAGCTGTGAAGTTATTTTGAGCCAGCGCAAAAGCAACTGCACCCAGCACCAAACCTATTATCAGCATTTTTTTCATAGTGGCAACCTTAACATGCCACATTTTCTTTCTTCTTGTGTCATGGGGTCACATCAGTTTCGCTTGTGTCATGAGGTATCAATTTAGTTGATAACCCATGAGCCTGGCAAAAATGTTGATAAGCCATGAGCCTTGCTAGGGTGTAACCCCTTCAACGCCGATACTCGAGACCTCTACAGCCATAGCCAGCACTAAAGCTATCGCCGCCCTACTGCGACCTTCAGAGGTGCTGGGGTATGTCCAGCCCTGAGTAGCTGCAAGCGCGTCGACCGGGTTATGGGGCGGCTTGGGAACACGCTCAGGTGTCAGGTGATAGGGAATGTTCTTGCCTTTGTAGTGCGCAGGTTCGGCAGCTTGGGCCGCGCTGTACCAGGCGTACCAGGGGGCGGGCTCTAAACCCAACTCAGCAAAACGCTCGTGTTCATTGCTCACGTTTTCAGCGTCACGTTCAGGTGAGACCGGCCACTCGCTTTTCAACACCTCAAGCAGTGGGTCTATAGCCTCTTCTGGCATTCTGTCGAGCGTCCTGTTCATATAACTTTCCCAGCTTGCAGACCAGCGCTCATAGGCGAGCGGCTCGAGCTTGTTCAAACGCTGTTTAAGACTCATCCCGCAACCACCAATGCGCCTCCCAACCCTTACCGACACGCCGCTCCAAAACGCCCGGCAAGTTGCTGAACAGCGAGTCCTGTATCTCTCTCACCGTCGCCGGGGTCATGCTCTGGCTTATCTCCTCTAAAAACGCTTGTAACTCGTGCTGCAAAGCGTGCGCCGTCAGACGGTTTACAAGCTGTGCTGCTACCTCGACCTCGAGCTGTCCTAAACGTGTCTTGAGGCTCACGCCGCTACGTCCCTAATCACGTTGCTGTGTGCCTGCTCGAGAGCTTCTACCCGCGCTTCCAACTCGCCTACTTCCAACGCTTTCAAGTAGGTGCTGGCTGACTGACTCAGGGCGTGGGTGAGCTTGCACAGTTCGGTTGTATCCGTCTCGTCGGCCTCGACCACGCCTGCGAGGTGCGTCTCGAGTTTGGTAATGGCGCTCCACAGCACTTGGCTGAGTTGTTTGACGGTGCCGGGCTTGGGGCGGTTGATTCGTTTTTTGCCACGCCGGGCTTTACTCGCGTCGGGGTTCGGGTTTGCCACTGTCCCCCCCCTCTCTAAAAGCTAACAGGTCGTTTAGTCTCATGACGATGAGCGGTTCCTTTCTGTCTGCCTTCAGGATAAGCCCGTCTCGGTGCTCGAGCCAGTCGTAAAGCGTTTTGAAGTCTTTACGGGCCTTGACCTCGAGACACAACTCTCGACCCTTCAGTGTGACGCACACGTCGCCGGGGTAGCCCGTGACGTTGCCTGAGAGGGGGACGCGCTTGGCCGTTAGTCCCGCTTCGACAAGGCGTTTTACCACCTCACGCTCGGCGCGGTCGCCTTTGCGTTTGGGGCGTTTGCCGCTCACGCTTTGGCTTTCGTTCTCAGGTAAGCGACTGCCGCCTCGAGCCGCTCGTAAATGTCCGCTGGGTCGTCTCGGAACAGTTCGGTAAGTCGCTTGTTAATTCGTTCGGGCAACTCGCCCATCTCAAACAACAGCAACAGGCCGCGCACCTCGTCCGACAGGTTTACAGGCGGCTCGAGTACCTTGTAGAGTTCCCAGCGACCGCGTGAGCGGACGAAGGTCACTGACTCGCCACGGTCGTAAGCGGCTGCAATGTCAGGGGGCATGGGCGGCTCGGCTTGCGTTGTCAGGTCGGCACGTACCGACTTTTCAATACGGTCAGGGTGTTGAGTTGCCGTCACTTGTAAACGGTTCACAGATAGCAAAGGTTTCTCTTGGGGCGGCTCGGTTTTTCTCAACAATTTGAGGTAACTCATAACACTTGCGAAACAAGCGAATAAAGCGAAAGAAGGGTAAGGGTGCCTATCTTCGTTCGCTTCTTTCGCTTAATTCGCACCTCCCAACAGCCAGCGCTCGGAAGTCCTACCCTCGGTCGGCTCGAGCACCCTGTGGGCGAGACCGAGAGACTCGAGTAACTCGAGCGCGGTTTGAATAGCCTCGGCATTTTTGTGGCGTCCGAACAAGTTGCTGAGGTCGGTACGGGTCAGCCCCTTTTCAGCCTTTTTGAGGGCGTCAAGAATCGTGTCGGCGGTCGGGTCGCCCAACCCTGCCCCGAAGATGTACGCGGCGCTCCGTTCGGAGTATTCCCACAGTGCGAGGGCGGCGTGCAAGTGCTCGGGTTCGATGGTCGCGCTGTGGTCGAGTAGGGCGTAGGTGAGGGCAAGCCGGAGCACCTGCGCCTCGGAACGGGCCAACAGCGAACCTAAAAGGCCGGGTTTGGCTTCCGAGAGTGCAGGGTAAACCGCCACCCACTCGTGACGGGTTGCCTCACCCCAAGAGACGCGCTTAATCTGCTGGGCAAGCTGTAAAGCGGTAGCGGTGTGGTTTGCCAGGTCGCGTAAAGCCTCTTGGCTCAAGTTGCCGCCGAAGGGTAAGTGCTTGCTGCGTCTGACGGCGAGCCAGATAAAGCGGTTGCCAAAGCCGTTGGCGCTCTCGGTCGCGGTGAGGTAGTTCAGCAGTTCGGCGCGGGTGATGTGGCCGACGATGCTGATGTGCGCTCCGGTCGCCACAGCGGGGCTCGCTTTGGTGAGGGTACGCAGGTCGCCGCTGTCCCAAGCGCTACGCAGCACCGGACTCAGCGTGTTGCCGTCGCGTCCCAACACTCTCAGGACGCGAGCAAACTCACCCTCGACCACCATGAGCCGCTTGTCCGCTTCGCCGTGGTCGGTGATGACTTCTTGATAGCGTGTAACCTCGCCCTTTTTCTTCACGGGTTCTTTTTTCACGATGGGGTCGCGTACCGCCCAGATGAGCCCTTCACCGCTACTCATGCCGTCGACGATGCGGGCGGCCCACTCAGGGGCGGCATCTTTGAAAACTGCTTTGACGTAGCTCCAGGACGTGCCTTTTCGGGCTTTGGAGCTTTCACCCACAAGGTTGGCGAACAAGCGAGCGCTGTGCTTCCCGCCCTCGATGGCGACGTAAGGACCGACGCCCACGGCGTTGCCGAAAGAGGCCAGGTAATTTATCAAGAGGGCTACCGGGTCGGCCTCGCTGTGTGGCTCGAGGGTTCTCACGACTCTGCCGGCCAGCCCGTGATAAGCGGCCTCGTCTAGCGGTGAGGGAAAATTCAAGGTTTGGGTGGGTTGCGAATGATGCGAAGTATCGGCACGAGTATTTGAGGTTGCTTGGGCATCGTTAAAGGCAGCGCCGCGCTCTTTCAGGCCGACGCCTGACAAGTCCCTTGGCTCTTGCTCGCCACTGCTTAGCCCGCTGGCGATGGTTTTACGCGCCTCGGTTTGGTCCAGGCCACAGGTGAGGGCGGCGTCAAGTAGCACGCCCTCGACCATCGGCTTATTTAGAGCGCCCGCCCCGACAAGCTGACCGAGTGAAAAGGCGGCTTTGTTGAGGGTGTCGTTACGCCCGCCCTCCGAAGAGGCTGCTACCCGCTGCGCCTCACCGTGCAAAGCAGCCAGGGCGTACTTACTTTGATGGTCGCTGACCGTGAGCACGGGGCTAGGGGCGGGGGGTTTGGGAAGCTCGAGCTTCAGGCCGAACGCTTCTATAAACTCGGCCCGTGTGTGAAGCGTGCCGTTTGCCTCTTCCAACAGGCTCATGACCGGCTCGCCTTTGGTGTGGTAAAAGCCGGGCACCCTCAGCACCCGTGACAGGTTCTTACTCTCGGGACCGGCCCCGAAGCGGTCTATCAGTTGGACTTGAAACACTTTGAACTCGGCTAGAGGTAGGTCAGCGACTAACCAGTAAGCGTGTAGTTTGTGGGGAAGCGAAGAGCGCACGATGAGCGAGGGCTTCAGGGGTGCGCTCAGCAGTTCTCGCAAGTTGCCGCCGGGCGTCGCCTCGTCTTTGTCTATTTCTACAGACAGCGCCCTTATGCCGGTGATGTCCTGGTCTCGAGTTCCTTTGCCTCTCAAGGTGCGGGGCTCGACGTTGGGGTCGGCTCGGTTGATGACGGCGAACACGCCGTAACCTTCACGGTTGGACTGAACACAACTCGCAAAGTCCGCCTCTGTTTCGGGGTAGCCCCAAACGTGTCTCGTCTTGCCGGTGTGAGGGTGAATGTCTCTGAACTCGGTTGGTTCGTTTCCGAACAGTGTCCGGCAAAAGGTCAAGGCCATAGCGGTGTCGGGGACAAGCTCGAGGGTGGGGGCACTCACGCGCGGTCCCCCAGAGTGAGTGGGTACGGCTCGAGGGTCAGGGGTCGGCTTAGGACTCGCCAGCAGCGGGCGCAGTAGTAGCAGGTCTCGTCAACGGTCGGGCAGCAGTGGGGGCTCGAGGGGCAGTGTGGTAAAATGCCTCCAGCACTCTCGCAGGTATTGTTTGTTCGAGCCCGCTCTGCTAAGCGGGCTTTCATTATGCGGCCTCCGTTTCGTCGTACCCCTCGAGCCAGCGGTCCAGTGCTGCACGCCGGATGAGCACGCGCGCCCCGGCGCGGCGGTGGGGGATGGTGGGGAGCATTTTGCGTAGCGTCATTCGGGAGAGCCCTGCATAGCGCGCGGCTTGTGCGGTGTTCATAACTTCGGGTTCATTTTGCTTTGCTTTCATGTTTAGCCTCCTACAACTAGAGTTAGAGCGCTCTGTATGTAGGATGCCTTATACTGCCTTTTATGAACAGAGAGAAATCTATCGGAAAATCTATAAGTTTTTTCTGGGCACCAAAGCCTTATCCTTTTCAATGGGCAGAGTCACCCGATGAGGTACCACCCTGGGACGCTTCACGGGGCTTCCCTGCGGATGTCGGAGCAGATGTTAAAAGGCGACCGGAGCCAGCCAACCCCTATGAAGTTAGTTCGTTGCGACCCTTTTTGCGCGACCATGTCGACTATGTTGACCGTGTAGAAACTTGGGAGCCTACACCTGCACCAACAAAGGGATACCCGCGCTTAATTAGAAAATCGGTAAAAATGATGCCTCTTCCTTTGTACTACCGTCATGAAGATGACATAGTAGGTGCATTGGCTCCGCTTGCAAAATATATACAGGCGTGGCGCGAAGACAAACCAGTAAAAGTCTTAAGAAATAAAATTTTAGAACTTGCTGAACGGTATGGGCCTCCAAATGAGGCCAAGGAAAACACGCTCGAGGTTTGGCTCGAGTTAATTACCTTTGTGGACGTACATTTGAGTGCATTGCGTGATTTCAAGCTGTATGGATATGAAGGGATGTTGACTGAACTTGCATATAGGTGTGACGAACTAGAAAAGTTGAAAATCGTTGATGAGGATGCCACGCGCCGCGCTTTTGAGCTTGCAGAGAAGAAATACGACCCGTCAAAACCTCCGTTTAATACGCCTTTGCCTGTCATGATTCAAGATTTAGGCTCAATCCAACATTCAAAATGGTGGTACACAAGAAGGCTGCTTTGGGTTTATGAACGGCTTGCCAAAGGAAATCACAGTCCTCAATCATATAGAACAGAGGTGGCAGACGACTTATTCAATTCGTTCAGTTTATTGATGAAACAAAACGATTGGGACTACTTAATAGAGTTTGCGCCGTGGGGAACTATTCTTCATTGTCCCATAAAGCCTTGGGTTGCTTTCAAACTATCCGAGTTGTGGCGACACGAGGCACCTGTGGAAGCTTGTCCTGTTTGCGGTATGCTTTTCGCACGCACTCACGGCAATCAAAAGTATTGCAGAGGGGGGACGTGTGCCGGAAAAGCCTATGAGCTAAAACGTCCTAAGCGGAGTTGAAAGATTGCCTCTAAGCTCAAGGTGCTTGCACCTTAACTGCACCTACAAGCTCTGTTATCCGCTGATTTACACCTTTAGTTCTATATAGCCAGAGTGGAGTTTATACTGTCCTGTACGTTATACCTGCATTTCCCTGTATAGCCTTGTTTTGCTTAAAAATGACACTGACACTGTGGGGGTCGGCAGTTCAATCCTGCCCGCGCCTACCAAAAAGCTGTGCGAACGGCAAACCAAAAACTCTGCCAAAAGCGAAGTTTTTTTCGTTGTCGTAACTTCTTTTACGGAAAATTTTTACGGGGAAATTGACCGCGGCGCGTACTACCTGCGAAAGGCGCTGCGGTCGTCAGCTCAAAGTCTGAGCCGTTCTTAAGCGTGCAATGCGGGTGCAGCACTTATATTTGCGGCTCGAGCTTTGCTACTTTGCGTTATGCCGACCCTTCTCCTCGCCGTCGACGAACAAAGGTTGCCCGAAGGAAGTGTAAGAAGCGTCAGAAAGCTCGCCCCCGACTACGACGTCCTCGTCAGCCGGGACGCTCAGGAAATTGAAGAGCGCGCGGCCGACATTGAAGTGGCGGCGGGTAGTTTTCCCAGGGCCTTGCTCGCAAACATGCCGCAGCTCAGGTGGTTCCAACAGTGGGGCGCCGGTGCTGACTGGTTGCGCGACCATCCCCAGCTGCGCGCCAAAGACTTCGTCCTCACCAACGCTTCGGGCGTTCACCCGGTTCAGATAGGCGAACACGTCTTCGCGCTGCTGCTCGCGTTTGCCCGGCAGTTGCCCAAAGCGCTCGAGGCGCAGCGGCAAAGAAAGTGGCTCGAGCTGGGCAACCATGACGTGTTCGAGCTTCAGGACAAAATGCTGCTTTTGGTCGGTGTTGGGGCTATCGGGGAGCGCACAGCGCGGCTGGCCCAGGCTTTCGGGATGCGGGTCGTCGGGCTGCGCCGCCACCCGGCGAGAAACGTGCCGGGCGTCGACCGAATGGTCGGCCTAGACGGTTTGCACGCCGAGTTGCCCGGTGCCGACGCCGTCGTCCTCACCGTGCCCCTGACCCGTGAGACCCGGCACCTTCTCGGCGCACGCGAACTCGCCCTGATGAAAGACAGCGCCTGCCTCGTCAACATCGGCCGGGGCGGCACGGTTGACGAGGCGGCGCTCGTGAAAGCCCTCGAGGCGGGTAAGTTTGCCGGGGTCGGTTTAGACGTGTTCGAGCACGAACCCTTGCCTGACGACTCGCCCCTGTGGACTTTTGAGCGCGTCGTCGTCACCGCGCACTACGACGCGCGCGCTTTCGGTATCTTCGTGGACAACCTGGGGCGCTACCTAAAAGGTGAGGAGCTGACCAACGTGGTGGACAAGGACCTCGGCTACTGACAACACACCGAGTTTGCCCCGCACTTTTGTCGGGTTGGGGTCCGCCGCAAACAGGGCAGCCGAACCCCCCAGGGGGTTCGGCTGTCTGAGGTGAGCAGGGAAGGCGTAAGGGTCAGTTGCTCAGTAAAAACAGTCTAGCAGCCGAACTGTCACAAAATTCTGACACGCCCCTCGGGGCTGCGGGCAGCCCAAGCTTGAAAAAGGTTTAATAAAGACTGTCCTGAGCTTTGAGTTTCAAAAAGGAGTTTCCATGTTCGACCTCAGTCAGAAATCGACCCGCCGATGAAGGTGCTGTTCGTCGGCGGCACCGGCGTCATCAGTTCGGCTTGTTCCCAGCTGGCTGTGAAACGCGGCACCGACCTCTACTTGCTCAACCGGGGTAACAGTTCACGACCCCCGCCGGAGGGCGCGCACATTCTCCACGGCGACATTCGCGACGAAGCGTCCACGCGCGCGGCGTTGGGCGAGCACCACTTTGACGCGGTGGTGAACTGGGTCGCTTTTACACCCGAACACGTCGAGACCGATTTGCGCCTGTTCAGGGGTAAAACGCAGCAGTACGTTTTTATCAGTTCGGCCTCGGCCTACCAGACGCCGCCGCTGAGCTTGCCCGTTACGGAGTCCACGCCGCTCGCCAACCCGTTTTGGGCGTACTCGAGAAACAAAATCGCCTGCGAAGAACGTTTGGTGCAGGCCTACCGCGAAGAGGGGTTTCCCGCCACCATCGTCCGGCCCTCGCACACCTACGACCGAACGTCGTTGCCGGTGGGAGGTTACACGGTCGTCGACCGTATGAGGCGAGGCAAAAAGGTCGTCGTTCACGGTGACGGCACCTCCGTGTGGGTCCTGACCCACCACCGCGACTTCGCCAAAGGTTTCGTGGGCTTGCTGGGCAACCCGCACGCGGTCGGGGACGCTTTTCACATCACCTCGGACGAACTGCTGACCTGGAACCAAATTTTTGAGACGGTGGCGCGGGCGGCCGGTACGACCGCCGACATCGTCCACGTTCCGTCCGACCTCATCGCTGCTCACGACCCCGATTGGGGCGCGGGGCTGTTGGGCGACAAGGCGCACAGCATGGTCTTCGACAACACCAAAATTAAGCGGCTCGTGCCCGACTACGTCGCCACTGTTCCGTTTGCGCGTGGAGCTGAGGAAATCATGGCCTGGTTCGACGCCGACCCGGCCCGGCAAAAAGTCGACGACGAGCGCGACCGCTTGATGGACGAAATCATTGCCGCTCAAGTGTCGGCGCTGCCTTGATGAAAAGTTATCTTGATGCGAGGCTACCCCGATAAAAAAGTTGAGCCGTTCGGCGTATCTCGAGGTCGAACTCGGGTCTGCACAACCTCTCACTGGGTATCCGGCGGTAAGTAGGACTTTTCAACCTTGAAACGAAAGCCGTGAGACGGTCCGTTTCAAACCTCGCCCTGCGGACCGCCGCTGACGGCCAAAGGTGCGTTTGGGAACGACTCGGTTTGTAGCTTCGGAAACTTTCTGCGTGATTGCTGCCTAAATCCCCGGTTCAAAAACCTACTGCTCAGAAACCCACCACTTAGAAGCCCACCGCGGCCTCGAGCGAGTCGGGGAGCAGCCAGGCCGCTTTCTGCAGGGCGGCGCTCTGCGCTTCGGAAAGCGTTTCTCTCGCGCCGCGAAACTCGACGCCGTCCTCTTTGTGCCGACCTTCGAACAGCCACACGAAAGGGTGCTCGTCCGAACCGAGTTCGTCGTCTTCGCCCGGAATGGGTGTGGCGGGGTCGAGCCAGGCGCTCAAAACGAACTCGCCGTAGTCCAAAAGGTGCTGCCCTCCGTCGTATCGCCAGGTCATACCTTAGATAATAAGGTAAGCCGTCTCAAAAAGCAAGCCCCGTGTGAATTTTTTGGGGTTGTGGCTTGTGTGGCAGCGGTACCGCGATTTTAGAAATGACTTTCAAGAGCTTCAACTGTAGGGATTGGGACCGGCTCGAGCCCGGCGGGGGACGCCCGCTTGACGGTGCGACGGTAGCGCGGCCGTGACCCTGGACTTAAGCCTAGTCGTGAGCCAGCGGGTGTTTCAGCAGGCCAAAAACCTGCTCGCCGAAGTCGCAGGGTCGTCCGGCCCGCCCGCTTCGTAATCCTGCGGCGCTTGCCGGGTTTGGGCATTGCTGCTTACTGCGCTCGAGTTTCGGTCCTGTTTCGACCGCTGTTTTGACCGCTGTTCCGACCACTGTGTCAACCACGTCTCGACTGGGGTATGCGGTTAAACTGAAGACGTGAAGAGTCAAGCTGAGGAAAAACGAGTTGCGCAAAACCTAGTTGCGCAGGGCGAAGCGGCGGAGCAGCGGACTGCCGAGAACCTGGCACCTGCACCCGTCATCGTCGTCACAGGCGCGACCGGCAACGTTGGCGAGTGGGTGGTGCGCGGCCTGTTAAAGCGCGGTGCGCGCGTCCGCGTTGCGGTGCGCGACCCCGAGGGGGCCGAAGCGTTGTTCGGCCCCAGGGCTGACTACGTGCGGCTCGAATTCGGCGAAGAAGGAACTTACGAACAAGCGTTCGCGGGCGCTCAGGCTTTGTTCCTGATTCGCCCGCCGCAGATTGCGGACGTCGCGCGGAAAATTATTCCGGCGCTAAAAGCGGCCAAGCTGGCCGGGGTCGAGCGTGTGGTTTTTCTGTCGCTGCAGGGTGCCGAGCGCAACAAGGTGGTGCCGCACCGCCGCGTCGAGGACCACCTCAAAGCGCACGGGCCGGCCTGGACTTTTCTGCGGCCCAGTTTTTTTATGCAAAACTTGTCCACCACGCACCGCCGCGACATTGCGGTGCATGACGAGATTTTCGTACCCGCCGGTGCCGGCCGCACCAGCTTTATCGACGTGCGGGACGTGGCCGCCGTCGCCGTCACCGCGCTCACCGAGCCGGGTCACACCTTTGAAGCCTACGAGTTGACCGGCGAGGCGTTTGACTACACCCGAGCCGCGCGCATTTTGAGCGCGGTGCTGAACCGACCCATCGCTTACGCCAACCCGTCACCGTGGCGCTTTTGGCGGCGGATGCGCGGTTACGGTTACCCGGCCGGTTACGTCGGGGTGATGCTCGCGCTCTACACCGCCTGCCGGTTCGGTCTGGCCGCACGCGTCACGCCCGAAGCCGCACGCTTGCTCGGTCGTGCGCCCCTCTCTTTCGAGCAGTTTGCCCGCGACTACGCCGACTGCTGGCAGAAACCGGCCGCCGTTCCGAGCACGGGTGAGCCGGAACCTGCTGAGCGGAAGTTTACTGAGTCAGAACCTACTGAGTCAGAACCTACTGAGCCGGCGCACGGCAAGACGGCGTCGGCACCAAAACCGGAGGCAACATGAGCTTTATCGGTAACCTCGTCGGCGCCGTGCTGCGTCCCCTGCTCGAGCGCCAAGCCAAAAACCGTTCGTTGGAAGAGTTGGCGGCAGCCCTCGAGCGCTCTGGGACGGAGGTTAAAAAACGCCTGGAAGCTGCGCCCGACACGCCACGCAACCGGGAGGTCGCCAACCACATCGTCGGGATAGAGCGCTGGGGTCAGCGCCGTCTCCGGACGGCACTCGGCGAACCGCTCACGTCCGACCCTTACCACGGCTACCGCCTGCCCGAGGACGCCTCTTTGGACGACCTGAAAAACGCCTACGCCAAAACGAGGTGGGCGACCCTCGAGCTGATAAGCGAGTTGAAAACGCAGCGGGTCGACGCCGCGCGCAAAGTTCGCCACAACGATTTGGGCGAGCTGAGCGTCAGGGGTTGGCTCGCCTACCTCGACGGGCACGCGAAGCGCGAAAGCACCCGGCTGAAAGCGTGACGTTCCCGGCTATTTGCTCGAGCTGACGGGTTAGGCCGCACCCTTTTCCAAAAGGCTCCGCCGCAGACTCGAACCGCCGCAGACCCAGACCGCCGCAGACTCGGACCGCCTGTCTTTTTGGCCCGCACCGGTTGGCGGAGCCGGCTCACGTCGCTGAAAAGGCACTCGGCTTCGGCCGGTCTTAAACCGTGCATGACGAACGCCCTCAGCTTGAGCGCTCTTTCGGGAGACCGGCTGCAAGTTCGGCTCTGCTAGACTGAACCCGTGGGCGGTTGGATAGGCAAGGACTTAGACTTAGGCAGCTATTTTTTCTCGGTGCAAGACCCGACTGTGTGGACCTGGCTCGCCCTGGTAAACAGTGTGCTCGGGCCTTTTTTCGCCCTGCCCGTGCTGTGGAACCCCAAGCTCGGCGCGTTGCGCAAGCTCGGCTGGATAGGTCTCGGTTTTGCGTTGCCGCCGGTCGCCATGCTCGGCTACTGGCTGTGGGCGCGGCGCTCGAGCTGATGCCCCGGCCGGACCCCGGTCGGCGGGCGAAAGAGGCGGGTTCAGGTATGCGGGTTCGCGGCGTAGGGTTCTCGGGCCTGGCGTAACGCCTCGACCTGTTCTTGCGTAACGGGTTCCGAGCCCAAACGCCCAAACGTCTCCGGCCCGCCGTGTTCGTCCGAGCCGCCGGTGACGGGCAACCCGAACAGTTTGGCGAGGAGTGCGAAGTGCCGCCGCTGCTGTCGGTTCAACCGGTAGTGAAAGACCTCTATACCGTCCAGCCCCATCTCGACGAGTTCGGCCAGGCCGCGCTCGTTCAAAAGTTCCAAGTCGGTCGCGCGCCGCACGATGGACGGGTGCGCGAGCACCGCGACGCCGCCCAAACTGTGGACAAAACGGATGGTCTCGGCCATGCCCGGCGCGGCGTGCTCGCTTGTCCAGGCCGTTTCCGCCATAGCGGTGTCGAGCACCTTTGCGGCCTGGGCGGAACTCCCCACCAGACCCTGGCGGGTCAGGGAGTCGCGCAGGGCCAAAAAGCCGGGGAAGTCCGCGTGGGTCGCCAGCACGTCGTCCAAGTGGAGTTTGTACCCCAACGTCTGCAGAGTCTGGCACACGACCTCCGCCCGCGCGGTAAGACGTGCGCGGGTGTTCGTCTCGTGCTCCAACAGCAGTTCGTGGTAAGGGTCGATAAAGTAAGCCAGAATGTCGATGTCCGGCCCGCCGCCGTGCCCGACGTAGCCCGGCCAGGCCGCGGTCAGTTCGGTGGCGGGGATGAGTTCCAAGTCCAGTTCACGCGCCAGGCTCGCGCCTTCGCGGCTCGCTCGAGCCGTTTCGTGGTCGGTAATCGCCACGGTCTGCAGCCCTTTTCGCTTGGCCCCAGTGAGGAGTTCCAAAGGCGACGAACGCCCGTCGGAGTAAAAAGTGTGCGTGTGCAGGTCGACCGGATGACGTTCGGTGTCCGACGGTTGGGGTTTTGAGGACGAAGCTCTGCGTTTGAACATCGGGCTCGAGCATACTTTACGGCTTGGACCCTGACCGTGTTCTGGGCGGGTTCGTGTTGAGCGGGTTCAATCTGTTAGCATCGCGCATGACTATAGGACTCGTTTTAAGCGGCGGCGGCAGTCGCTGTCTCGCGCACATCGGGGTACTCAAGGCTTTGGAAGAGCGCGGCGTCGGCTTGGACGCCATCTCGGCCTGTTCGACGGGCGCGTTCGTGGCCGCGCTCGCCGCGGCCGGACACGGTTCGGCCGCCATCCAGGACATCCTGAGCGCTAACCTGTTCAGCGTGATAAGTCTCAGCAAAGACAGCGGTCTGGCCGACCAGGACGCCATCGCGGCGCTGCTCCAGGAACACCTGCCCGCGCGCTTCGAAGACTTGAAGCTGCCGCTGGCGGTCGTCGCCGCCGACATTCAAAACGGCGAGTCGCTCGTCCTCAGGAAAGGCGCACTCGTCCCGGCACTGTGCGCCAGCAACGCTTTTCCGGGGCTGTTCGACGCGGTCGAACTGGGGGGCCGCTTTCTCATCGACGGAGGCATCTTGAACAACGTGCCGGTCGACGTCATCAAGGTGTTGACGACCTCGCCCGTGCTCGCCGTCGACGTCAGCCAGCCGAAGACGGAACGGGTGGACTTGGGCGACAAAAAAGAGGGCTTGCTCCACCGACTCGCCGGCGCCGTGACGCAACAGGTGACCCTGCCGGTCGCCATGCTGCGCAAGTCCTACATCGTCGCGCAGAGTTTTATCACCGAGGTTCGCTTGACGATGCACCCGCCCGACCTGCTGGTTTGCCCCGACTTGGGCGATTTCGGCATTTTCGACTTCGGCGACATCGACCGGGCGGTGGCGGTCGGCTACCAGGCCACGCTGGCGGCGCTGGCTCAGGAAGGCTACAAGCTCGAGCGCTAAGTATCTCCGTGGTAAATTTGCTCCTGCAAATTCACCCGAGTGGAGCGAGTACGGATAGACCGACTGAGCATTCTGCAAAGTCACCCTAGATTAGCTTAAAGCTCACCAGACCTCTTTTACAAATCCAGTTGCAACGCTGGTTGCCAGTCTTGTTGCTCAGTTGACACGGGTTGAGGGCGGTTTACTCGGCTTCGTTACCGCCGCGTTTTCTCAGCGGCGTCGGGGACGAAGCCTCGCGATTCACCCCTGGCGATGGAAAGTGTCTGCCAGTCGGCACCCTTAAGGTGTTTCGCCAGCAGCACGATTTGGCCGACGTGTTGGGCGTAGTGGGCGGTCTGCCGCGACAGCGCCTCGAGCACGGTGTGTTTTTGCCCGCGAATCCTCACGGTTTGCAACAGGTGTTCCGGCGTGAGTTCGTGCAGGGTTGTAAACAGCGCCGCCCAACCCGCTTCCCAAACCTGCATCAGCTCGGCGGGTCCAAGGTCGTCGACGAACTCTTCGTCGCGCTGCCGGTCGGGTTTCTCGCCGTCACTCGTCAAAAAGTCGCGCCAGCGTGAACGCATGTTGCCCGACAAGTGCTTGACGATGACGGCGACGGAATTGCCTTCCGGGTCGAGTTGCCGGTGAAAGTCCGCGGGCTCGAGCTGCGCCAGTGCTTTTTCGGCTAAACGTTTTTGGCCGCGAAAAGTCGCCGCGGCCGTCTCCAAATAGTGCTGTTCCAACGACTGAGGCATAGACAAAAGTGTACACGAACATGTTGGCGCGGCGACCCTTTGCTAAAAACTTGGCCTGAGTCTTGGGTTCAGGCCGCTTCTCTGAACAGCTCGTCCACGACCGCGCCGCGCAAAAGCGCGTCGTAAACGCCCGCTATGTACACGTCCGTCAGGTCGACTTCGATAGGGGCGTACGCGCGGTTGTGCGGTCTGAGCGAAGCGGTGCCGTCGGGGTGCAAGTCCAGGTATTTCAAGGTGGTTTCGTCTTCGTGTCTTACCGCGCAGATGTCGCCGTTTCGGTAGGGCGCTTTTTTCAGGATGACGACGTCCCCGTCTTGGATGGGCTCGCTCATTGAGTCGCCTTTGACCCGCAGGGCGAAGCGGTCTTCGCGGCCCGGCACGTTTAAGAAGCCTTCTAAGTGCTCGACCGCCTCGTGCAGACCGCCGGCGGCGATGCTGCCCAGCAGCGGGACGCCCTGCTGCAGGGTGCCGTCGTCGCCAAGGGTCAGGTTGCCGTACTCAAACAGCCGGATGATGGGCGGTTTGCCCCGGCCTTGCGTTTGAAACGTCAGGTAGCCTTTGGTGTCAAGGGCTTCCAAGTGCTGCTTCAGCGACACGTAGTGCATGCCCACCGCTTTGGCGACGTCGTTTAGGTTCGGTTGCCCGCCGCGCTCTCGCCACTGCTTTTTGAGCAGCGTCAACACGCGCTGCTGTGGTTGGGTCAGTTCAATCACAGATTCATCCCCTTTGTCAAGAGACACCTTAGATAATAAGGTATTGTTACAGAGTAAGACGAACCCCGTGCGCAAGTCAAGCGCAAGACTTTACAAGTGGGAGTTTACCGGGAGGTTTTTATGTGCGGTCGCTACGCGGCGAAGTGGGAGCCGGCCGAGTTTCAAAACGTGTTCGGCGTTCAGCCACCCTTGTTCGAGAGCTACAACGTAGCGCCGACGCAGTACGCGCCCGTCGTGTTGCGTCGAGGCGAGCGGGAAGTGGTGTTCGCCCGCTGGGGGCTCGTTCCTCGTTGGGTCGACAAACCGCTCGACTTTAGGGCGAACCTGTGCAACGCTCGAGCCGAAACCCTGCCAGAAAAAGCAAGTTTCAAGCGCCCGTTCAAGTCTCAGCGCTGCTTGGTCCCGGCCTCGGGCTTTTACGAGTGGCGGAAAGTCGGGGCAGCCAAGCAACCCTTCTACATCCGTTTGGAAGGCGCTGCGCCTCTGGCCTTTGCAGGTCTTTACGACCACTGGCAAAAAGACGACCAGAGCTTTTACTCTTACACCGTCATCACGACCTCACCCAACGCGTTTATGCAAAACATTCACGACAGGATGCCGGTCGTCTTGGCGCCCGAGCACTTCGGGACCTGGCTGGGCGAGGACGGCGACCCAGGGGACTTGGAGGCCCTGCTCAGACCTTACGAGGGTAACCTGGAGGCTTACGAAGTCGACAAAAGGGTCGGCAAAGTCAGGGAAAACGACGAACACCTGCTCGAGCCTGTAATCTAAAGAAGCGCTCGCGCCGCCCGTCTAGAACACGCGCGGCGACGGCGGGCTAAACTGGTCTCAAAGGGGGGTGGCGAATGGTTTCGACCACACACAGGACAAGTCAACAGGGGTTTGGCCGGGCGGCCTCGGGTGAAGTAGCCGAGGGCGTCGTTCGGGTTCCCACCGTTTTTGTAAACGCGTACCTGGTCGACGCGCCCGGCGGAGCCTGGGTGCTGGTGGACACGGGCCTGCCCGGTTTCGCTTGGCGCGTGCGTCAGGCCGCGGCCGCGCGTTACGGGGCGGGGTCGCGGCCGGCGGCCATTCTCCTTACCCACGGCCATTTCGACCACGCGGGCTCGGCTTTGGAGCTGGCTAAAAGCTGGGACGTACCCGTTTACGCCCACAAGCTCGAGCTGCCTTACCTGACCGGGCGCTCCGACTACCCGCCGCAAGACCCCACGGTCGGCGGCGCTATCGCGCAGATGTCGCGGGTTTTTCCGCACCACGGTTACGACTTCGGGCGCTACGTGCGCGCGCTGCCGGAGGACGGCCGCGTACCCGCCCTGCCGAAGTGGCGCTGGCTGCACACGCCGGGCCACACACCCGGTCACGTTTCGCTGTGGCGCGCTGCGGACCGCACGCTGCTGGCGGGCGACGCGTTTGCAACCATGAACTTAGACTCGTGGGTGTCGCAAGTAACGCACGAGCGCGAGCTGAGCCGCCCGCCGGCCCCCTTCACCCCCGACTGGGCCGCGGCGCGGCGGTCGGTCGAGGTGCTCGCGGCCCTGGTGCCTGCACGCGTCGCCGCCGGGCACGGCCGGTCGTTGGCCGGGCCGGCGTTGGCGGCGCGGTTGAAGGGTTTTGCCGCCCGCTTCGTGCCCCCGCCGCACGGTCGCTACGTGGGCCGTCCGGCGCGTGCCGACGCGAGCGGCACGGTCGCGCTGCCCCCGCCGGTCGCCGACCCCGTGCTCGGCAAAGCTGCCGCGGTCGTGGGTGGTTTGGGGTTGGTGGGGTTGGCCGTGGGGGTGTACGCCCTGTCGCGCCGTAGCGACGGCGTTTCAAAGGATACCTCTGCAAACTTCAGCGGGTCGAGCTTGTGAGGCGGCCTGTTGCGCTCAGCGCAGAAGAATTCTTTCGTGACCGGCTGCGCAAGTTCGGCACGACACGAGCCGACGTTTGTTTCTAAGGTCGAGCGGGTGAACGTGCCCACGCGCCTCTCGAGACCGTGCGGATTCCGGCGGTCGGGGTGCTCGAGCCGCGTGAGGCACGCTAAAACGTGCTCCAGTGCGCAGAGTGTAGCAGTCGTTCCGGCCTACATTGGCTGTTGGGTACGTGGAGTAGGTTACACTCGGAAGGTTCGGTAACCTACAACTAGCAACGAAAGGGGAGACTGTGGACCAGGAGACTCGGCAAACGCCACCCTTCAGCGAGGTGAACGCTCAAGGCGGCAGCAAGGTGTCGGCGCAGGGGGCAACGAACAAAGTCGCAGCCGACGCGCGGCACACGGCGGAAGAAGTGTTCGGCGAGGCCAAAGCGCAACTCAAAGACGTCGGCGCAACCTTACAAGAACAAGCGCTCGGCGTGTTCGAACGGCACCGCGGCGACGTCGCCGGACAAATCGACGACCTCACGCAAACGTTGCGCCGCAGCGGCGAGGAACTGCGCCAGCAAAAGCTTGGCAACATCGCGCACTACGCCGACAGCGCGGCCGACGCGGTCGGCGACGTGACGACTTACTTGCGCGAGCGCGACGGCGCGGCCATGCTTCACGACCTGGAGCGGGCCGCCAAACAGCAACCTCTCCTTTTGTACGGAGGCCTGTTCGCCCTGGGGGCAGCGGGCGTGTGGTTTTTCAAGAACTCTAGTCAACTAGAGGCTACAGTTCCCCGGGAGGTTGTACCATGACCGATGACAAACGTTCTTTAGGTGACATCGTCGGCGACGTGACGAGCGAGTTCGGCACGCTCGTCCGTGAGGAAATAGCCCTCGCCAAGGCCGAAGTCCAGCAAACGCTTTCCCAAGCGGTCGGCGACGTCGTCGCCATCGTTCTGGGTGGGTTCGTCGCTTACACAGGCTTGTTGGTGCTCATTGCGGCGGCCGTCCTGGGTCTGGCGACGGTGGTTGCGCCGTGGTTGTCCGCGCTCCTCATCGGCATCGTCTTGGCACTTGTCGGCGCGATTCTGCTGCGCCGCGGCATCAAAGACCTCGGCAACCTGTCAGGCGCACCCAGAACGGCGGAAACCCTCAAAAGAGACGCCGCGATGGTGAAAGAGAAACTGCCGTGAGCGACAACCGCAGTCCCGCAGAAATTCAGCGCGACATCGAAAAAACGCGCGACCGACTTGCCGAAGACTTGGACGAACTGAGCTACCGGGTCAGCCCGGAAGGCCTGCGCAACCGGGCCGAAACAGGCCTCGAGGACCTGAAAGAAACCGCCCTCGGCACGACCCAAGACGCGTTGCGCGGGCTGACCGACCGCGCCGAGGCGGCGAGCGAGTCGTTCAGCGCCCGGCTCAGCGCCCGCCCCTTGCCCTTGAGCGTGCTGGGGGCGGTTTTCGGCGTCGGGTGGCTGCTTGTAAACGCGGCCAAGCAGGGCAGCCGCGCGCGGCGCGCCGCCCCGGTGCTCCCGCCGACCTCGCCCGGGGGTACGGGTCGCCTTGTCGACGCCGCGGGCGAGGTCGTCTACGAACCCGAACAAAAGCCGGACTGGCTCACCGCTGGCGACCACGGCAAGCCCGCCACCCAAACGCTGCTGATAAGCGCGGTCGCCCTGGCGAGCGGGGCCGCCGTCGGCGCGCTGTTGCCGGACCAGGAAACCCTCAAACAACAGGTTTCCGAACCGCGCTCGCAGCCTTCGGGACGGCCCGAACGCGTCCCGGTCATGCCCGGAACTGTCGCCGCCCCAGCTGCCAAACCTGCGCCTCTCGAGAGCGAGCCTGCCGACCCCTCAAACCCTGTGCCGGAAAACGAGGCGTTCCGGGCTCACTACGAAACGGCGTTTGCGCCGTCCGGCCGGGACTACAGCTATTTCGAGCCCGCTTACGTTTACGGTAGCGGTTTGCCGAGCGCGCCCATGCACCGGAGCCGCAGTTGGGCCGAGGCCGAGGCCGACGCGCGGCGCGACTGGGAGCGCAGTCACTCGGAGCCCTGGGACGACGTCCGCGACGCCGTTCGGCAGGGCTGGGAGCGCGGCCTGGAAAACAGACAAACGTAAGCCTCAGCGGTTAAAAACTGTGTCCAACTTCTTACGGCCGCCCACGCGAGGCGGCCGTAAGAAGTTTGTTACGAACGAGGTCGACGCGACTTTCTACCCGCAGCGCAGGGTTAAACTGGAAGGAATGAAACCGGCTGTAAAGGTGGGCGTGGCTTTGGGCGGCGGGGCGGCGCGGGCGCTGGCGCATATCGGGGCGCTCAAAGCGTTGGAGGCGCGCGGGCTCGCGCCGTCGGTGGTGGCGGGGACGAGTTCGGGGGCCATCATCGCGGCGCTCTACGCGCTCGGCTTGCCCGCCGCCGAGCTGGAGCACCGGGCGCGCACCCAAAACTTAAACGAGTATTGGATTCAAGCCTGCGACTTCGGCCTGCACCGGGCCAGCCTGATTCACGGACGCAGGTTTGAAAACTTTTTGGAGCGCAAGTATTTTTACGGCGTGACTTTCGAAGACTTGGCCCTGCCTTTGGCAGTAGCTTGTACGAGCGTGGACAGCGGCGAGCTTGTGGTGGTGCGCAGCGGCCCGGTGGCGCGGGCCGTGGTGGCGAGTTGCGCGCTGCCGGGTCTGTTCGCCGCGGTCAGGGTCGGCGACGAGTGGCTGGTCGACGGTGGCCTCGTCGCCACCGTGCCCTTTGCCGCACTCGGTTCCTACGACCTCGATTTGACCGTCGGCGTTCATACCGGCGTCGACACGCAGCGGAGCGGTTTTGTCCGAGCGGTGCAGCGTTGGCACACGTCGGCCTGGGGACAGGGGGTTCAGCGACGCCTGCTTGGGGTTCGCGGCCGCGGGGTGTGGTCGGGTTTCGCGCGGGGCGTGGCGCGGCTGCAAGCTTCTTACACGCAAGGGGTCGCCGCGCCGGACGGGGCTTTGCTGGTGCGCGCCGACCCGCCCCTGAGTTGGTTCGACCTGCACAAGTCGCCGCAGGCCGTAACGGCGGGCGAGCGCGCTACCTTGGCAGCCCTGGACGCGCACCCTTTGGGAGTGCTCGGCGCACACCCCGAACTGCCGGCGGGCGAGCGCGCATGACCTTGTTCGTGTTGACCTTGGACTCGAGCTGGGGCAGGGCTTTGGAAGCGTTGCGGCAGGCTTTGGCCCAAAAAGAGCGCGAGCCGGTGCTGGCGGCTTACGGGGCGTTGGTGCGCGCGCTTGTCCTGCGCGGCGCGCCCGACTTGGCGACCGCTTTAGTCGAAGACTTGCTGTGGACCGAGTCGCCCCTGAGCCGGGTGCTGCAGTCCGGGGAAGTGCCGAGCGGCCTGAAAGCGGCCGTGCAGCAAGACTTGGACACCCTGGTCACCCAAACCGGCCACGACTGGCAGGCCGAGGCGAGCCGCGCGGTGGGCCGCCCGCTGCCGCCGCTCAAGGCGCTGGCGCCGGAGAGCGCGAGCGCACAGGTTGCCGAACTCGTTCTCGCGCTTTCCTCGAACGACGCGGGCTGGCTGTTAGGGCGCCTGACGGACATCTACCGTCAACAAGGCGCGGGGCTGCTGGCGCGGTTTGAAGCGTTCCGCTGGACGCCTGCGGGTCTGGTCGGCGTCGAGCATCCGGTCGTAACGAACATGAACCGCTTGGTCGCGCTCGAGCGCCAACTCGTGCAGTTGCACCAGAACACGCTCGCTTTTTTGAGCGGCAAACCCGCTCAGCACACGCTTCTTTACGGCCCCCGCGGCAGCGGCAAGTCGACCGCGGTGCGCGGACTGCTCAAACACTACGCCGCCGCAGGCTTGCGGCTGGTCGAACTCGCTCCGGCCGACCTGACCGCGCTGCCCGACGTGGTCGAACAGCTTAGGCCCCGGCCCCACCACTACCTCGTCTTCGTCGACGACCTCAGTTTCGAGGCGGGCGACAACGGCTATCAGCCCCTAAAAACGCTGCTCGAGGGTTCGCTCACCGCGCGGCCGGCCAACGTTTTGCTCGTCGCCACCAGCAACCGCCGTCACCTCGTCAGGGAGGGCTTCAAAGACCGGCCCGACCCGCTCGACGACGACGTTCACGCCTGGGACACCGTTAATGAGCGCCTGGCGCTGGCCGACCGCTTCGGCCTCACCATCACCTTCCCGAGCGCGACGCAGGCGCGCTTTTTGGAAGTCGTGCGCGGGCTCGCCGAGCAAGAGAAGGTCGTCGTCGAGAACTTGGACGAGCGCGCGATTCGCTTCGCGGAGTGGGGCAACGGTTACTCGGGCCGCACCGCGCAGCAATTTTTGGACGCGCTCAAGGCTGAGGTTTAACCCGGCCGGGTTTGAAGTCCTCGAGCATCCGGTCCTGAAAAGGCATTCCGCTGTTCCGAACGCTCTCGACATAAGTTTCAGCGTCGTAAGGAACGCGCCGGAAGGTGAGGTTGGGCTCGCCGTTTACAACGTCCAGCAAAGCGTATTCGGCGACTGGACGGTTAAAGGCCCGCCCCTCCGCCGTGATGACAAAAGAAAGGCCGACGCTGCCGGGGTTCATAAGCCGCGCGCCGTGGTAACGCCGCACGAACTGCTCGTGCGTGTGCGCGCCGACGTAGAGGTCGGCGCTCTCGCCCGCAAAATACCCGTCCAGCACCTCGTCGGGCGTGGTGGCGCGGACGGGGTCGTCGTAGCTTTTGGGCGAGCCGTGGTAGGCGAGGAGGTCCAGACCCGCCCACTTCAGCCGCACTACGTCCTGAAAAGTGCGGACATAGGCGAGGTCGGTTTCGTCCAGTTGCGCCGCGCTCCAGGCTTCGACCGCCAGGAAAAAGTCCGTGTTTTCGTCGGGCGCGGGCACGTCCCGCGTTACGCCACAAACCCTAACGTGCGCGGCCGCAACAAATACGCGTCGGTGTTGCCCATGACGACTTTCGGCCCGAGTTCACGCACGCGGCGCAGCGTTTCTCGCGGCTGCGGCCCGAAATTCGCCGCGTCGCCGAGGCAGAGGATGTCCTCCACGTCAAAGATGCCCATATCGTCCAGGACGGCCTCGAGCGCGGTCAAGTTGCCGTGAATGTCCGCGAGCAGGGCGAGCGCCACGGCTCAGTCCCTGGTAGCCGTGTCGAACGGTTGTCGAAACCCCGGCTGCAGCCGGGCGACGCCCGCGGCGAGCGCGTACATCTCGCCGCGAGTCAACACCGGGCCAGGGTTGAACGAGGCGGGCACCATTCCGGCGGCCTTGAGCGCGTCCCAACCGGTGCCCGGGCAGCGCCCGAGCTGACAGGCCGCGTCCTGGGTGATGGCGAGGGCTAGAACGGGGGAGAGGGGCGCTGCGGTGTCGGCGAGCGCGTCGGGGTAGCGCGCGACGAGGTCCGGGCCGAACGAGTCGCTGCTCAAAAAGCGCTGGCCCACGTTGCTGAGGAGGTAGACGTAGCTCAGCGCCGTCACCGGCTGTTCGAGACCGGGGTCGTTGGTGTAGCCGCCGACCGCCAAACCCCGGCTCAACAGCAGCCGGTAATCGCGGTAGTACGGGTTGCCGACCGGGCCGACCGCGGCCCGCGCACGCTCTCTCGGCAGGTAAGCGCCCCGCGCGCCGAGGCGGGCGCGGACGGTTTGAACCGTGCCGGGTTGGCTGACGACCTCACGCGGCTGCAGGCCGCGCTCCGCCCCGAGCGCCGCCGCCACGCCGACCGCCTCGCCGAGCGCCATGCCGAAGGGAACGACGCGCGCGCTCGAGGCTGCAATCGGGTCGTAGCCCGCCGCCTTGCCGACCACCCACAGACCGTCTACGCGGTCCGGCACGTTCACGCACAGCTTTACACCGTAGATGTCCGGCGTGCCGAACACAAAACCGCTGTCGTAAGGTGTCAGGGTTTGCACGTCGAGCGGGTAGCCGCCCGCGGCGACGTCTTCGTTCGACACTCGGTTGTCCAAAACGTCGTCGGCGCTCAATATACAAGCAGCGTCTAGGTGACGCGTTTCGCGCAGGTACAGGCGCGGCGCGACCCCGCCGAAACGGGCGTCTGCAAAGCCGGGCAAAGCTTGTTTGAGGTAGTTGACGACGCGCGGCGCTTCGCGTTGGGCTCGAGCATGTCCCTCGGCAATACTCGTGGGGTCGAACGGGTCGACACCGTAGATGAGCAGCGCGTTGACCAGAACCGAACCGTCTTCCTGGCGGCCCAAGTTCAGGCCGCGCAGCCGCAGCCCCGGCTCGGTCGGCGGGTAAGCTGCCGGGTAACCGCCGAAGCTGCCCCAAGCGACGAAATCGTCCACACTGGCGTACTGTTTGCCGCGCGCCCTGACGCCGCGTTCCAACGCGCCCCAGTCGATACCGTCGATTTTGAAGACGAGCGTGTCGGCCATGCGCGCGTTCACACCTAGAGAGTTGAACCCCACGCTGTAGCCTGCGCCCGCCGCCGCTGCAAAACTCATGTCGGCGGTCGCGTCGACGATTTGCGGCGCGCGGACGGTGCCGCCCGCCGCGCCGTCCCCGCCGGCAACCCGCACGCCGGTAACCTGCACGCTTGTGACCTGTACGCCGGCAACCTGCACGCCTTCGCTCCTGACCGGGCTCAAGCCGGGCGCGCCGGTTCGCACCGTCACGCCCGCGTCGGCCAACATGCGCACGAACACCGCTTCGGCGCGCACCACGTCGAACGAGTGGCTCCGTCCGACCGCGCGCCACCAGCGCTCGAACAAGCCCTGTTGATAAGAAAAAGGTTGCGTGCGCAGGTCGAGCGAGTTCATCGCGCCGAGCACGAACAAACCGCCCACGGTCTCGTCCTCGGTAATCAGGAGCGTGTCGGCCCCGCTCTCGGCCGCGGCGACCGCCGCCATGACGCCCTCGGGCTCGCTGCCGACCACGACCACGTCGTAGTTCAGGTCGTAAGTGAAGGCGTAGTCGGGGTTGTCACTGGGGTTGGTGTCGAGGTTGGCGTCGAGGTTGTGAACCGGGTCTCGAGCGGCGTCTTTCGGCGTGACCAGCGTCGTTTGCGCCCAGGCCGCACCGACGCCGCACAGGACCAGCGCACAGACGACGCCCAGCCCGAAATGAGAAAAACAGTACCGTAGACCTGGCATGGGTCTGGATTGTAGCAGGCCGGTTCCGACCCGCTCGTAAGCTTTCGCTCAGTCGCCGTGAGGTTTTTCCGATTCACTCACGCAAAACGGCAGCGGTCGCCGTGGATTTGCGGTGCTCGAGCTTCGCACGGGCGCTGGGACGGGTTGCTCAGTGCCGGCGCTTGGATTTTTTCAACCGCGGCCGACAAAGGGCATCTTCGTCGCCATCACGGTCATCGTGGCGACGTTGGCGCCGAGCGGCAGGTTCGCCATGTAAAGGACCGCTCGCCCGACCTCGGCAACGTCCATGAGCGGCTCGGTCTGTACGCTGCCGTCGGCTTGGGTGGCGCCGTGCGCGGCTTTGCGGCCTATCTCGGTCGCCGCGTTGCCGACGTCGATTTGCCCGCAGGCGATGTCGAAGGCGCGCCCGTCGAGGGCGGTCGACTTAGTGAGCCCGGTCAGGGCGTGTTTCGTCGCGGTGTAGGCAACCGAGCGGGGCCGCGGGGTGTGAGCCGACACCGAGCCGTTGTTGACGATGCGGCCGCCCCGGGGCTGTTGCCGCCGCATCGTCCGGAAAGCTTCGCGGGTACAAAGAAACGCGCCGGTCAGGTTGACGGCGACGACCGCGTTCCAGGCCTCGAGCCCCAACTTGTCGATGTCGACGGCGGGCGCGCCGACGCCCGCGTTGTTGAAAAGCAAGTCGACGCGGCCGTACCGTTCTACCGTGGTCGCGAACAGGTGCTGCACGCTTGCCTCGTCGGTGACGTCGGCGGGAACCGCGTCCAAGACGCCTGCTAGGTCGGCGCCGGTGGCGACAACCGTTTGCAGCGTTTCCAGGTGTCGCCCGGCCAGCACGACGGTCCAGCCGTCACCGGCCAGCGCCTGCGCGGCCGCCGCTCCGATGCCGCTACCGCCGCCGGTGACAACGGCGATTCGCTGCTTTGGGGTTGGCACGGTGGGCGTGGCTGAAGGGGGGCGCGGGGGGGTCGGCACAAAAACTCCTTGGGTTGCTAGAGGTGACCCATCTATTTAAAAAAGGTCGGTGCAAAAAGTGGGTGCGGGAAAAGGTGAGTGCTGAAAAGTCAGGTATCGAGCAGAAGTCCGGGTTTGGTAAGCCTCCACGGGTCAAACTCCCAAGTCTTTCAAAACCGTGTCGGCGACGACCTGCGCCGCCGCCGGTTTGCCCAAGGCGCGCGCCGCCGCGGCCATCTGCTCGCGCAGCGCAGGCGTTTCGAAAAAGCGCCTCACCTTGTAGTCGAACACGCTCAACGGCTCGATGCGCAGGGCCGCGCCGTGCTCGAGCAAGTAACTCGTGTTGGCTTCTTCTTGCAGCGGGTAGGGTTGCACCACCGCGAAGGGCAAGCCTGCGGCGAGCGCTTCGCTCGAGGTCAAGCCGCCGGGTTTGCCGACCAACAGGTCGGCGGCGCTCATGTAGCGCGGCACCTCGCTCGTAAAGCCGACCAGTTCGAAAGTGACGAGCCCGTCCGCCTCGCCGACCGCTTGCGTGGCAACGTCCAACAGTTCCGGGCTGCGGCCGCAGACGACGACCGCCGTGAGCGGCCAGCGCAGCGCCGTGAGTTCTTTAAGAAGCGTGCGCAGGGGCCGTTCGTCGAGGCCGCCCGCCATCAGCAGCAAAATATCTCGCTCGGGCGGGTAGTGCAGCGCTTGCCGGGCCGCTGGTTTGGGCTCGAGACTGGAAAACCGCAGGTCGATGGGGATGCCGCTCACGGTGACGTGCTCGGGCGGCACGCCGCAGGCGCGCAGGTGTACGGCGACTTCTTCCGAGGCGACGAAGTAGCGCGCCACTTGAGGCTGCAGCCAAAAGCTGTGTGCAAAAAAGTCGGTGATGACGACCGCTTGCGAGATGGGTTCGCGGTTGCTGCGGCGCAGCACGTCGGGAGAGAGTCGCGAACTCAACACTTCCGGCGCTGAAAAATGTGTGTGGACGACGACATTGGGCCGGTAACGGTTTATCAAACGCGGCAGCTGTAGCGAGATGAGCCGCGCCAGCCGCGCCCGCAACTTTTCCTGCTGCGTTTTTTGCTCGCTCGGCGTCCGGTCGAGGCGTTTGCCCAGCCAGTCGACAAATTCGGGCGCGCTGCGCACCAGGTCGAAGTAGGCTTGGCGGTACAGGCGGCGGAACGGCAGGGTGGTGTAGTCGAGCAGGTCGACGTGGGTCACCTCGGCAGTCCGTTCGGCAAACGCCGCCTGGAGCGCCCGCGCCGCCGCCACGTGTCCCCCACCGATAGACGCCGAAATTATCAGCACGCGCTTGCCGCTCACAAGACGAGTTTAGCAAGTCGCTGGGGGGTGAGGGTCAGTCGCCGCGGTGACGCTCGGTACCTGTTCTTAATAGACCGGTGTCTTTTGTCTAAAAAGTAGGTGGGCCGGGTCGACAGCCTTCAGCCTTCCCCTTTTAAAAAAACAGCGCCTTAACCCGACCCTCACCGCAGGGCGGGCTCACGGTGTTAGCATAAATTCGTTGGCCCAGCTTCGTGACCAAGGAGACCCTATGCGTTCGACTGAAAAATTGCTGCCCGGAAAATTGCTGCCCGGAAAGTTGCTGCCTACGGCGCTGCTCGCCCTGAGCCTGCTGGGCTGTCTGCCCGAGGCCGACACGACCCCCGAACTCCACGACGTTGCCGTGTACAGCAACGCGACCGATTTGCAAGGTGCCTACGGTTACCTCTACGGCTCACCGACGACCCTGCGGGTCGGCGCGCAGACGCTGAACTTAACCGACGGCGTCTCGGCGGACCCCCTGGCGGTGCCGTCGGCGTTGCTGGTCGACGGGCAACCCTACTTGAAAACAGCCCTCGTCACCCTTGCCGCGCCGCCCACGAGGGTGCAGCGCATTCCCCTGACGAGCGACGTCGAACTGCAGGTCGGCGGCGGCAACGACGCCAAGGAGGTCGTTTACTTCGACGGCTCCAAGTGGTTTACGCTCGCCAGCGAGCCGCGCCCCAGCCAAGGCACGCGCGTCGTGCCCAAAGAACGCTTCGGCGGTTTGGAAGGTCTGGGCGAGCTGACCCAGGAAGAGGCCGGCACCCTGGAGCGCGTCCTCCGTGAGCGCGCGCCCGTCGCCGTGACGCTGCTGCCCGAGTCGCGGGTGCCGCCACGGCAAATCGCGGGTTTGCCCAACTACCGCCGCACCGCCCTGTACGTGCAGCAAACCGTTCCCACCGACCCGAGCGCCTACACCCCGCCCGTGCGCGAACTTCTTTGGGACACGCTTGCGTCGGGCAGCCAAGCGGTAGGCGCCGAGACGCCCAGCTTTCAACTTATCACCAGTCAGGCCGACCTGGTCTCGGCTTGGACCCGCGCTTACGGCACCCGCCTGACCCTGCCGCCCCTGCCCGACGTCAACTTTCCCCAAGAAACGGTCCTGGCCGTGTTCTCGGACACCAAACCGACCGGCGGTTACGCTCTGGAAGTCCAGGACGTCACGCTGGACGACAACGACCTCTACATCGACTTGAACGAAACGGAGCCTGCACCCGGCACCATCACCACGCAAGCGCTTACCACGCCTTGGATACTGGTACGGGTGCTGCGCGGCGACGTCAACGCGGCCTGGTTTCGGGAGCCGGGGGGTGGGCGGATTATCGGGGTGGCGCGGCGAGGGGAAAAGTAGAGTATAAGGGAAGCGGCAGGATTAAAAGCTCGAGCCAAGCCCCAAGCATTTTTGCGCTTTCAGCAGACGTGGCTTTGCCGGACGGACTGAAACGATTGGCTTCCGCGTCACCGTAAACTATAAAAACCGCCTCTGCACCGGCCACTACGGGTTTGCGAAGTAAAAGGCGAGAGGTTGTGCAGCAGCTAAAGCTCGTAGGTTGAGTTTGGCTGCTGTAACATTTTTACCTGACGCCTTTTTGGGTCATAACTCGCCCCGTGACGCCTCAGCCCTGACCAACCGCACGAACCTCACCAAGCGCGGAAAGCGGTGCCAGCGCTTGCGGTCCAGACCCACGCGGTAAGCCCACTCCAAACCGGCGCGGCGCGTCCACTCGGGCGTTCGCTGCACCGTACCCGCCAACACGTCGAGCGTGCCGCCGACACCTATCATGAGCGGAACCTGGAGGGTGTGCAGGTGTTCGTGTAAGAACAGTTCTTGCCCCTCGCCCAGTCCGGCGAGCAGCAAGTTTGCGCGGCTGTCACGCACTTTTTTGAGAACTGCGGGCGTTTCGGCGGGGCGCTCAAAGTAGCCGTGCTGGACGCCGGCGACGCGGGTGCCGTAGCGCTCTCGAGCAGCAGCAGCGGCTCGTTCGGCCACGCCCGGTTTGGACCCCAAAAAGAAAACGTTCAATTCGCTGCCACCCAGCTCGAGCACGCGACTTACCAATTCGACCCCCGGCACGCGCCCCGGCAACGCCACCCCGGAGCGTCTGGCGGCCCAAACCACGCCGACGCCGTCGGCGACGGTGAAGGCGGCCGACAAAAGCGCCCCTTTCAACGCCGGATTAGCTTCGGCCTGGACGATGATTTCGGGGTTCAAGGTCACGAGCAGTTTGGGTTCGGGGTTGCGCGCCGCCGTCAAGCACCACTCGGCGGCCTTGTCAAGCGTACACACAGCCAGCCTGTAACCGAGAACGTCGGCGCGCGCCGGCTCAGTATTATGATTCAAATCAGTATTCTGAGTCGAAGGTGTAAAGGGTTCCGTGGTCATGGGTTCGGGTTTCTGTTAGGACGGGCACGTGCTCGGTTTGCGAGACGAGGCTCGCTACCGCCAGGTCGTCGAGCAAGTTCAAGGTGCGCAGGTACTGACCCGACGACGAGCGCCAAAAAGCCTCCAACGGGTCTGGAAAAGCGCGGACCAAGTTTACTGCCAAGCGCGCCGCACCGCCCAGGTCTACGTCCGGGTTTCGGTGCTGTAACCGTGCGGCCAAAAAACCGGCGGCGAGGGTGTCGTCTAAGTCCTCACGGCCCCACAAACCGCTGCAGACTAAGTAGACCCGCCGTTGCGCCAGGGCCAAAGCCCGCTCGACGGCGGCGTCCGCGTTGTAAAGGGAGCCCAAAAGCAGGTGCTCGGCGCCGTCCAGCAAGGGCAAGGTGGTCGGCGCGTTTTCGGAAACCAGGACCGCTTCGGCTCCCGCCATGTCGACGCGGCGCAGTTCGGCGGGCGAGTTGCCGTAGTTGAAACCTTCGGGCGGCAAGCCTTTGCGCTCGCCTAAAAGCAGCCACTTTCGCTCCTGGGCGAGGGTGCGGGCGAGTTTGGTTTTGGTTGCCAGGTGCAAACGCAATAAGCCGTTCTCAAACAAAAGCGGCGCGACCGTACAGGTGCGCAGCACGTCGATAAGGACGACGACGTCGTCGTAAGGCGGGGAAGGAAGCAGGTCGACACGAATGTGCATAAAGGTTCCGTCGGGTTCGAGGGGCTTGGTGGCTTACGGGCTCGAGCCACGCCCGGAAGTCTAACACGGTGCGTTGCCGGGCGGTGTGTCCGTACCGGTTACCGCACTGCTCGTGCGGACGGCGGGTATAGGGTTCTGGAAAACGGTGCGGGCACTGCGCGCACGGTAACCTGACCCGTGCCGGGTTCCCCCCCAAAACCGAACTTTGCCGCGAGCTACGCCGCCGGAGCGCTGAACGAGTTTTACGCGCTGTCTCCGGGCGACATGAGGACCGCCCTCGACCTGCCCAGACCTGTCGACCGCGACCCGCTAGCGGCGGCGCTGAAAAGTCACGCCACGCGGCTCGGCGCGCCCCAGCCCGTTTACGCCCAGATAGAACGGCTGCGCCACCCGGACAGCCGCGCGGTCGTGACCGGCCAGCAGGCCGGGCTGCTGCTCGGCCCCAGTTACACCCTGTCCAAAGCGGTCACGGCGTTGCGTCTGGCAAAAACTCTCTCGACCGAAGCCAAACCCGTCGTGCCGATTTTTTGGGTCGCCAGCCAAGACCACGACACCGCGGAGGTCGACCGCGCTTACCTGCTCGACCTGAACGAAGACCTGCACAAGCTCTCGCTGCCCTTGCCGCGGGGTGTGGCTTCCGGCCGCATCGAGTTCAAAGACGCTTGGCTCGAGACGCTCCTCGCCGACTTGGGACCCCTCGCCTCGAAACCACCGCATTTTACCGAAGTTACCGCGTTGCTGCGCGAGGCGGCAGCGGTCTCGAACAGCTTTGCCGACTTTTTCGCTGCGCTCTTGTACAAGCTGCTAGGCGCGTACGGGCTCATCGTCCTCGACCCGCTCGAGCCCGAGCTGGCAACCCTGTTCAAGCCGCTCTTGAGGGCGGAACTCGAGCAGCCGACCGCCTCGGCAACGGCCGTGAACGAGGCCGGGGAAAGAATTGCAGCCCACGGCTTCAGCCCGCAACTCGGGCGCGGGGCGGGCGCAACTAACCTGTTTTTAGAAAGCGAAACCGCTCAGCGGCAACTCCTTCGTTTCGACGGCGAAACCTTTGCGACCGACGCGGGCGAGTACGTTCAGCAAGAGGTCCTCAGGATTTTGGAACAAGACCCAAGCCGCCTCACGCCTGCGGCGGGTTTGCGGCCCGTGACCCAAGACTTTGCGCTGCCGACCGCCGTCACGGTCGTCGGGCCGGGCGAGTTGCGCTACTTTGCCCAACTGGGGGGCGTCTACGACCTTCACCGCGTCGCCATGCCGCTCGTGTGGCCGCGCGCGACCGTCACCGTTTTGGAGCCCCCGGTCGCGCGCATCCTGGACAAGTTCGGTCTGGACGCGTTGGACCTCACCCAAAACTTTGCCGCCCTCAAAAACAGGACGCTGCTCAGGCTGCACGGTCACGCCGAAGGTTTCGAAGGTACGCTGGCGACGCTCGAGACCTCGCTCGAGGCCTTGCTCGAGCACCTGCGCGCCGTCGACCCGACCTTACGAGGCACGCTTGACAAAAGCGAAGAGAGGTTGCGCACCACGCTGGACGTGCTGCAGACCAAAACCGCTCGAGCCCTGGCGCGCGAGGACAGCACCTACACACGGCAGTTCGACCGCCTGGAAAAACACCTGCTCCCGCTCGGCCAACCCCAGGAGCGCGTCGTCAGCCCCTTCAGCTTTTTCTTAAAATTCGGCGTCAAACCCGTTTTGGACGCGTTCTTAGCCGTCCCGCCCGAGGGCGACCACATCGTCACCCTTTGACTGTGGCTCCGAGCTACCTGCTCCACGACCTCGAGGACGCTTTAGAGAAGACCGAAGACTGCATCCTGTGCTTTTTGGAACGCCGTCAGGTGGCGCGTTACTTGGGGGGCGTCGCCGCCGACGGCGTCAACAACGTCCCCTTGCGGCAAAAACTGGCCGCGCGCGGCGGCTACTGCGCCCCGCACAGCGCCGAGTTCGCGGCAATGGCGAGCCCGCTGTCGGCGGCGATTTTGCTTGCCGCTTTCGTGACCGAGCGCCTGGAGCGCGCGGCTCAGGGCAAGCGCCCCGTACCTCTGCGTTGCGAAGCTTGCGAGGTCGGCGCAAAAACGCGGCAGAGCTACGTCAAGAGCGTCGCTAAAAACGGCAAGTCGCCGGAGGTTCAAAAAATTCTTTTAGACGGCAACTTGTGTTTGAACCACCTCGAGCTCCTCTGCCGCCACTTGCCCGCCGGTGTTCGTGACGCGCTCGTCGCCCAAAACGACAAGTTGTTAAAAAACCTGGCCGAACTCGTCCGCAAACACGACTACAGGTTTCAGGCCGAAACCATCACGGAGGCTGAGAAAGGGAGCGTCAAAGACGCCTTGAGGTTGTTGGGCTCGAGGGAAGAAAACGAGTAAACCCTACAACTCACACGTGCAGCGGTGCCGAGAACGGTTGAAACGACTCTGCACTACCGCCAAAAGACAGCCGACCCACAAGGCTGCCTTTCCTCAAAAAGGAGGAAGAATCAAAAGCCGTTCAGCAAAGTTGGACGGAAAGGCTAGCGTAAGCCCCTCGTTCGGAATTCGAACAAGGGGCCGGGTCCGGCATTCGTTTTTAGAAGCTGCCTCGAGGGTCGTGCTGGCGCTAAGCGTCGTCCCGGTCGTTGATACGCGCGGGTGGCGAGGTCGCCTCGACGGCGGTGAAGGTCTCGAGAATCTTATACGTGTGCTTGGCGTCTTTGGGCACGAGCCAGGAGTCGCCGCTCTCGAGCAGTACCATCTGGCCTTCTAGGTGCAACTCGGCGCGGCCGCTGACGACGTAGCCGACGGTTTCGTACTCGCGGCTCATCTCGGGCTTGGGCTCGCTGGCTTCTTCTTTCCACAGCCGCATGGCGAGACTCTTGCCCGAAACGAGGTAGGTCTGGCCCATCTCGCCCTTGGGCGAGTGGTCGGCGTTGACTTTTTTGATGGTCGTGTCGCTCATCTTTGCCTCCTGCGGCAAGTGTTGCACGGCCCACAAAGCCGCACTGTGAGACACGCGCAAATAGCCGCTTCGCGCACGTTCGTGTGACGAGCGGGCGTTACTCGAGCGTGACGGACTCCAAGTCTTGCCGCCGCTCCCGGTCTTTGGCACGCTGCGCGGGCGTTTTGAGCAAGTCGGCTAAGCGCTCGTTGACCGTGTCGTAGTAGCGAAACACCAGGCTGCCCAAAATCACCATCGTCAACACGTAGAGCGAGGTCATGCCGATAATCGCCTCGCGCGTGCTTTCCGGCAGCGCGCTCACCCCGGCGGCGAGCCCGGCGATGACGAGCGAGAACTCGCCCCGCGGCAACAGCATCAGTCCGTGCCCGACACTGGCCCTTGGGCTCAAACCGCTCAGCCGACCCGAGGTGAAGCCGGTCAGCATGTTCGTCACCACGGTGGCGACGACGAGGAGCAGCGCGGCCGGCAGTTGGGTCAGCGCGCTCAAAATATCGACGTGCAAGCCGAAGTCCAGAAAAAATGCCGCGGCGGCCACGTCGTACCAGGGGTGGAGCGTGGCTTCCAACCTGTCCTTAAAGCGCGACTCCGCCAGGAGCATCCCCAGCAAAAACGCCGCCACCGCCTCGGGAAAACCGAGCGACTTCGCCGTGGTCGAAAACACCACGACCAGCGCCAAGGTGAGCAGCACGAGCGTTTCGCCCTCGCGGTCGAGGAGTCGCTCCAAATAAGGTTTTGCAAACCGCAGCAGCAAACCGTACACCGCCAAAAAGAGCGCCACGCCTAAAAAACTGGCCGCGCCGCCCCCCGCCGTGACGATGCCCAACCCGCCCAGAATCACCACCATCGCCAGGTCTTCGTAAACGAGCACGCCTAAAGTGCGCTCGGCCTCGGGATAGGCGATGAGGTCGCGCTCGGTCAGCAGTCTGGCGATGACGCCCGAACTCGAGATGTAGACAATCCCGCCTAAAAACAGCGCCGCCAGCACGCCGAAACCGAGCAGCAGGCCGATAACGAAGCCCACGACGAAGTTCGCTAAGTCGATGGTTCCCGCCACGGTGATGGCCCGCCGCCCCTCGACGAAGCGCGCCACCGAAAACTCCAGGCCCATGTAAAAGAGCAGTAAAATAATGCCGAGTTCGCCGAACAGGTCGGTCACGCGGGTGACTTCAAACAGCGTGACGACGCCGTACGGCCCGAACAGCAGCCCCAGCAAGATGTAGCCGACGATGCTGCTGAGGCCAACTTTGCCGCTGAGCCAGCCCGCCGCGTACAGCCCCAAGGCGATTAAGCCGAACTCCCACAGGGGCGAGAGGTCCAACACCTAACCGTTTCCGAGGAGGAGCGCCTGCGCCGCCTGGCACTGGTCGTGCGAACCGATGAGCAGCACCGTGTCGCCCGCCTTAAAGACCGTCTGCGGGTCGGGGTTGGGCAGGGCTTCCTCGCCCCGCATAATCGCGACGACCGACGCGCCCGTGCGGGTGCGGAGCGGCACCTGGGTGAGGGTTTGGCCGATGATGGGCGCGCTATTCCCAAGTTCGACCCACTCTATCTCGAGGGCGCCCAGCGCCAGCTCGAGCTTGCCCAAGTCGGGCGCGGCGACGAACGCTTGACCCAACAGGTTGGCGAGCTGTTGGGCCTCGTCCTCGTCCAGCTTGACCACGTCGCTCGGGCGGTCGTCTTTGTCCAAAAAGTGGTACACCTGCCGTTCGCCGTCCGGTTTGACGATAATCGCTAAGTTGCCGCCGTCGCGCAACGGCAGCACGTACTTTTTGCCGACGCCCGGCAGGGTGACCTCGCGGAGTTCAATGGGGGTGAGCGCTTTCATGCGTCCCAGTCTAGCCTGCAGGCGACGCTCTCGGCAAATGGGAACCGGGCGTCACACCCGAACGCGCCGGTACACGGCCGCCGGGAGCAGCGTTTGCAGCGTCATCTCGCCCGGAGCCAAACCGCCCGCCAGCGTTGCCCAGGCCGCCTTTCTGACTTGCAACGGCACGCTCGTCGTCCCCGTCAGCAGGTAAGACGCCAGCTCGCTCAGGTAGGGTTCGTGCCCGACGAGGGCGACGGTCTCGTCGGCGGGCTTCATCCCTTCGCTGATGTCGATGAGGAGTTGGGCGTAATCGCCGCCGGTCAGCGTGTCCAGGTACTGCACGCGGCGGCCTTTTGCGAGCCGCCCCGCCAAGCGTTCAGCGGTTTGGGCCGCGCGGGTGTAGGGGCTCGAGAACAGCCGGTCAAAGGTAACGTCCAGGGTTTTCAAGACTCGAGCCAAGGTTTTCGCCTGCTTGCGTCCTTTGTCGTCGAGGGGCCGCTGGCTGTCGTCCAGATATTGCGGCGAGCGCTCCCCGGCGCTGGCGTGGCGAATCAGGTAAAGGGTGTGACTCATCTGGGACAGTCAACCGTCTTGAAAGCTCGCGCCGAGACTCAGCAGCGCTTCGGCCCTGGTCAACTTGTCACCCGCGTTCGGGGTGAGGCGCACGACCGTGTCGACTATTTCGGCTATTTTTTGCAACTCGTCGGCGCTCGTGTCGCCCAGCGCCTCTATCTCGGCCTCGCTGAAGTGAACGCTCTGCGCGCCGCCGGGATACTCGGCGCTCACCGCGTCGAAAGAAAGCGTGGCGAGGTTTTTGCCCCCCCTTGCAACCCGGTAGTTCGTCCGCACGGTGGTGAGGTCGACTTGGCTGCGCAGGGCGGCCGGGTCGACCAGCGTCGACACAGGTCTGAACACGGCGCTGGGCCAGTCCTCCCCGTTAAAAGGCACCTCTATCTCGTCGCGCTCGTGGAGCGCACCCGAGACGCTGCCGGGCCGTTTCAGGGTCGCTAGGGTTCGGCCGCTTACCTTGCGTTTGCGCAACGCTAGGCCGTAGCCGTTCAGGGTCCGGGCCGCGTCGTCATAGTAGCGGTCGCGCTGCTCGACGGTTTCTGCGTCACTCAGGTTGTAGCCCGCTGCCGCGAACACCGGGGCCAGTTCTTCAGGGCTCGGAAAGGCCTCGAGCAGGGAAAACTTGAGTTCGCGCTCGAGGGGCATAAGGAAAGTTTACAGGTTTTGGGTGGATTGGGTCTCATCACTCGGCAACCGAGTCAAAAGTCCCCACAGCTCTCAGATAAGTGACGCGCCGACCAACATACAACCATTCTTCGTGATAATAGAACATGATGGAATTGTCTGCGTTGTGAACAACCATTGCGTCATCTCTACTTGGCATAAATATATTTATCCAGTTTGCTAAAAAATTGTCGGCATCTAAAACACAAACCTCATGAGGGCTATAGACAATTTGCACCGTTCCTTTGTTACTCAGTCGCTGTCTAAGCCACGCTAGCGCAACAGCTTCACTTGCAATACTATGTTGCTCGATGTTGTAAGTCGTTTCTTCATTCAAGCCGATACCTGCTTTACTGGAATATTTCAGAGCGTAACCATAAGCATTTTGAGCACGTTTTTTGTCAAGCCAACGCGCTTCTAAACCCAACTCTTCATACTCTTTAGGTCGGAAGGATTTCATGTTGCTCAAGCATAGATTATCCTACACATTGCGCTATAACATCCTCGCCAAAACCGCTCGAGTCTCACGGCTCGAGCGGTTTTGGAATCCGCCGCGCCACCTGCCCGACGGTCAACCCTTGGACTAAAATGGCGAAAACCACCACGCCGTAAGTCATCGCTAAGATGAGGTGGCGTTCCTCACCCGGCGGCAGCGACAGCGCCAAGGCTATCGAGATGCCGCCGCGCAAACCGCCCCACACCATCATCCGCACCGTGTAGGGCAAAAAGTTGCGCCGCAAGCGCAATAGGTTGATGGGCACGCCCACGCTCACCAAACGGCTCAGCAGCACGAGGGGGATGACGAGGAGCGCCGCGTAGAATTCTATGGGCAAGAACTCGACGATGAGCATTTCCAGTCCGATGAGGACGAACAGCACCGCGTTGAAAATCTCGTCGGTCATCTCCCAAAAGGTGTCCAGGTGTTCGCGGGTGCGCTCGCTCATGGCGAACAGCCGCCCGCGGTTGCCGATGAAAAGCCCCGCCACCACCATCGCCAGCGGCCCCGAGGTGTGCAGCGCCAGCGCCAGCGCGTACCCGCCCGTGACGAGCGCCAGCGTGATGAGCACTTCGACGCTGTAGTTGTCGACGTTTTTTAAGAGGTAATAAGCAATCAAACCGATGACGAAACCGTAAGCGACGCCGCCCAAGGCTTCGGTGGCAAAGAGCAGCGCCACGCCCTCGAAGCCCGCCTCGCCCCCGCCGTGCCCGGCCCCGACCAGGCTCAAAATCACGCTGAACACCACCACGCCGACCCCGTCGTTGAACAGCGACTCGCCCGTGATAAGGGTCTCTATGTCTTTCGGCACGCCCACGCTCCGCAGGATGCTCAAGACCGCAATCGGGTCGGTCGGCGAAATGAGCGCGCCGAACAGCAGCGCGTAAATAAAGGGCAGCTCCAGCCCCAGCAAGCCCGCCAAGCCGTAAGCGAGCCCGCCGACGATAAAGGTCGAGGTAAGCACGCCCAGGGTCGCCAAAATCAGCACCGGCCACTTTTGTTTGGCTAAGTCTTCTAAGTTCACCGTCAGCGAGCCGGCGAACAGCAAAAAACTGAGCATTCCTTCCAACACGAGCGCGTTGAAGTCCAAACCGGTCAAAAACCCTTCGGCCCAGTTCCTCACCTCCGGGCTGGCAAACCCCAGAAACAGCAGCGACAACACGATGGCGATTAAAGTCACGCCGATGGGCGTGGGCAGTTTGATGTAGCGCTCGTTGATGTAACCGAACACCGCGGTAAGGGTGAGGAGGATGGCTAAGACTTCGAAACCGTTCATGGAGTCAGTTTAACGAAGTTGGCGCGACGGGGCTCCGGGGGGCAAAAAGTTCAGGCGTTTTCTCAATGTCCTCAGGCCCTTGCACCCTTTTCAAGACGCCGGCGACACCGCTCGAGAAGCCGGTTGAAAGGCCCTGTTTTATGCGTCTCTGACGTGCTTTCTCGTGCTTGACAAACCCGGTGATAAGGCCTATACTGAACATACCTTAGTTTTTAAGGTATAACCGTGAAAAGAGCAGTTCAATCTCCGAGGAGGATGTACCGAACCCATGACCATGACGCTTTCCACACCTTTGCTAGAGGCCGCCACACGACCCATCCTCAGCCGGGGCCGGACACGCCGGTCCGTTTTGCAGGCGCACACGCGCGTTGGAGCTACCTTGGACGCTCACCCCGGCAACCATCCCGCTCGAGTGTTTCGGGACCTGACCAGCAGTTTTCAGCAAGACGCCGCCGGCGAGCGCGTCGACGTGTTGGCCGCCGAACTCGCGTCCTGTGTGGCCGCCGCGCGCGGCTCGCTGTGCTTGGGGCTGGTTCACAAAGAAACCGTGCCCAAACTGTACGGCCTCGTCTTTTTGCTCGACGGCTACGGCCTGGTGCTGCGCCAGCGCTACCGCGAGCAAGGCGACGGCGTGTTCGTGTTTTTAGACCGTAAGGGCGACGCCGCGAGCGAGTTCGCGGGCAGCGTCGTTGTTGAGCGCGTTGTTGAGCGCGGCGTGCCTGAGCGCTTTGCCGACGTGGCGCTGCCGTGGGCGGCGTAGGGGAGGTTGACGATGGTTAACACCGAAACTCAGGTCGACTGGCCCGCGTTGCTGAACGCCCTCGCCGAGCCTTTTCCGCAAGAAGCCGTGTCGTGGCGCGCGGGCGCGTTGTCGCGCGACAAAAAGCGCGCGCAAGCCTTGCCCTACGCCGAGCCGCGCGTCTACGAAGACCGCTTGAACACGGTCTGCCCCGGCGACTGGAGCGTGCGGTTCGTGCCCTGGGGCGAGAACCGCATCATCTGCGAACTCACCGTCCACGGCGTCACCCGCAGCTCGACCGGCGAAGAGAACGACGGCGGTTTCGCGCCCGGCACCGCCGCCGAGGCGCAAGCCTTCAAGCGCGCCTGCAGCAAGTTCGGGTTGGGCCGCTACCTGTACGACATCGGCATCGACTGGATTGACTACGACGAAGACAAACGTCGTCTCGTCAAGACGCCGAACCTGCCGGATAGGTTTTTGCCCGCGAAAAAGGTTGCGGTCAAGACTGGGACGGAAGCTAGAGCCGAGACCAGGATGAGCGCCAAACCCGCGCCGACACCCCTGCCCAAGCCTGTCCAAACCCTGCCGGCCAAACCGCTCGAGACCCCCCAAGCCCCGCTTCTCACCCCCGACCGGGCCGAGGCGATGGCGAAAGAGTTGGAAAAACTCGGTTTCGCCCGCGGTGTAGCGGGTGCGGCCAAGCCTAACGAACAGCTCAAACTCGCTACCTCGGTGCTGGGCCATCCGGTGCGCGCGTTCACCCAACTCACCGAGGCCGAAGCCTTGGAAGTCTGGGCCTCGGCCAAGCGCCTCAGCAAAAGCGTCGCGTGAAGCCCGCGCCCGCCGGGGCGGTGTACGTGTGCCAGGGCTGCAAGCGGCGCGCGGAGGTGTGCGTTCCCGCCAAGGTTACCTGCAGCCGTTGCGGTCGCCCCATGAAGGTGGAAGATGAAAACGGACATTCCCGCGCTCAAGGCGAACCGCGACTTTAGAACAATAGTTGCGACAACGCACCCTATCGGCAGGGACGGCAAGATTTGCTGTCCCTTCCACGACGACGCACACCCGAGCTGCCACATCTACCCCGACGGCTACAAGTGTTTCGCCTGCGGCGCGCACGGCGACCACCTGACTTGGTTGGAAGAGGTGCAAGGGCTGTCGGTCGCGGCGGCCATCGCTTGTTTGGCGGGCGGTGGCGGCTCGCTGCCGCGCCGCCCGCCCCCACGCCGCGCCAAGGCGACAGTGAATTACAGCCCGATAAGCGCGGCTGCTTACAGCAGTTACGCTCACCGGTTGCGGGTCACGAACCGTTTGCCAAAAGCCCTCGAGCACCGCGGCCTCAACTTAGAGCAGGCCCTTCAACTCGGCGTCGCCGCGCTCGGTGACGACGCGCTGCTGCCCATCGCCGGGCCGTCGGGCGACATCTTGGCGCTCAAACGTCGTTTTTACGCCTCCCAGGACGGCTTGCGCTACGCCTACACGACCGCCGGCCACGGCAGCCCGGCCTGGTGCTCGCCCAACTTTCTGAGTTGCGAGCACGTGCTGGTGGTCGAGGGCGAACTCAACGGAATCGTGAGCTATTCGGTCCTCAAGGAGGTGGGAGCCGAGGTAGCGGTGATGGGTGTGGCGGGCGTGTACGGCGGTTTGCACGAGGCGGCGCTGCGCGGCAAACAGGTTTACGTGTGGGCCGACCGGGACGGACCCGGCACGCGCGCCAGAAAACGCTGGCAGTCCAAAGCGCGGCGCGCGGGCTGCGCGGTCGCCAAGGCGCTTCCCTCGACAAGCGCCGACGCCTGCGAGTTGGCCGGGCAAGAAGGGCGGCTCTACTTGGCCTCGTGGTTGTTGGAGGCGATGAACAAGCGCCTCAAAACCCGCACCCCACAAAAGGAGTTGGCATGATTGGCGTAACGACAAGCGAATGTCCGCGTTGCCAGGGCGAAGGTGTCTTGCTGTTTGCGGGGCGTCCCGGCGCGTTCTCGAGCTTAGAAGACGGTTTTGTACCCTCGGAAGCCTTTCGCGCCTGCCCCGACTGCTCGGGCGAAGGCGAGTTGGAGGTCTGCGCGGAGTGCCTGCAACCGTTGACCATCCAGCGCGGGCGCGAAGTCTGCGGCTGCGCCGAGCTTGCTTGGTTGGACGCGGCCTGACGTTCAGACTGATACCTTTTCCGTTTAATTATGAGGTATAAGGTCGCTCGAGCCGGCGCTGTCAAACAAAGGGTTGCAACCACTCATTAGCTGAGAGAAGTGTGTGAAAGGCGAGACCTCAGGCGAGTTGCGGAGATTCTCAGGCCTCGAGCCGGCCCCTACCGGTCAAGCGGCCTCGGCAGGCAGCAGCTTTCCGGCGCCCACACCTGTCAGGTAGGCCAAAAACGACGGCAGGATCGGCAACACGCAGGGCGACAAAAACGACAGCAAACCGGCCACAAGGGCGAGCCCGAAACCGGGCCGACTCCCGGCGAGGCTGTTTTCAAGACTGCCCAAACTCGCCAAGTACGGCGACAAGGCGGCGACCGAGTCGGTCAGCAGCAGTACGCCCACCAAGACGAGCAACACGCCGCCCGCTTTTTCAATCGTTCCGGTGTACCGGTTCAGTTTGCGCACGCTCGGCAGCGCTTGCGCGGCTATCAAAAACGGCAGCGCGAAGCCGAGCGAGTAAGCGCCCAGCAGCAAGCCGCCCTGCAGGGCTGAACCGCTCGTGCCTGCCACGAGCAAAATTCCACCCAAAATCGGCCCGACGCAGGGCGTCCAGCCCGCCCCAAAAGCTATGCCGACCAGCAGCGAGCCCGCATACCCCGACGGCTTGGTGCTGAAACGCGCCCGTAAATCGCGCTGTAAAAACGCCAGCGGAACCAGGCCCAACATCAACAAACCGAAAAAAATCAGCGCGACGCCCGCGCCGATGCGCAGCGCGTCGCCAAACCTAAACAGCAGGTCGCTCACCAAACCGGCGCTGAAGCCGAGGGCCACAAACACCGTACTCAAGCCCATGACAAACATCAGGCTGTGCAAGCCGATGTGAAGGCGCACGGGCAGGGCGGCTCGAGACGTACTCACGGTTTCACGGCTTCCAAGTCACGCCGATACTCGCCAGCAAACCGGGCGCTTCGGACGGCAGTAACAGGCCCACCTTGACGCCGCGAACGATTCCCTCAGCGTCGATGAAAAACGTCGTCGGCATCCCGCGCACGCGGTAGTTGCGGAGGGTCTTGTCGGTGGTCTCGAGCGCCGTGTCCTGCGCCTTGAACGCCTCCCGCTGCTCTTTCGTCGGGTCGAGGACAGTGGGCAAGGTAATCTCTAAACCCTGCAAAAAGGAAAGGGCCTCGGCCGGGTTTTCACCGTTGTTGACGAGGAGGACGGCGAGGTTTTCTCCGGCTGCGTTGACTTCGCTGTAGAGCCGCTGGAAAAAGGGCAATTCTTCGACACAAGGCGCGCACCAGCTGGCCCACACGTTGAGGATGAGCGGCTGGCCCCGGAAGTCCTCCAAACTGACGCTTTCACCCTGACCGTCGACGAGGTTGAACGCGGGCGCTTCGCTGCCCACGCCCTGCGCCGTCACGGGCGTGGGCAGCGTCAAGAGAACGCCGAGGCAGAATATGAGCAGTTTCATACCTCGGAGGATAGCGAAAGCCCCCTCGGGTCGCCGTATCGAAGTTGACCGGGCTAGCGGAGTTGCTCGAGCACGTCCGCGCCCAACTCACGCCCGAGCGCGACAGCCTCGGCCGCTTCGCCGACGACCTCGGCCTGGACCGAGAGCGCCCTGCTGTTGTCGGCCACCGCGCCGAACAGGGTCAGTTCGCCGTCGCTCGTGACCGTGGCGAGCGTGCCGACCGCGTACCGGTCGTGGCCCTCGAACACGGCGGCGAAGCTGCGCTCGGCTACAGCGCGGTCAAAGCTCGGGCGGTGTTGGAGGCTGTAGGCGAGTTCGTAAGCCATGTCGTCGCTTTCTTGAACGACCAAGCCGGTACTGCCCTGGCCGGGCGCGGGCGGAAACAGGTCGGGCTCGAGCAGCGCGTCCGCCGCCGCGCGCCGCCCGAGTTCGCTCAGGTGCGCGCCGGGCACGAGCAGCGCGTGGACGCGCCCGGCAGCGAGTTCGGCCAGTTGCGCGTCCAAGTTACCGGTGAGGACTTGGGGCTGCAAGTCGGCCCTGGCCGCGCACACGAAAGAATAGTCGCGTTCGCCCTGAACCCCCACGGCGGCGTTCGGCGGCAGCTCGGCGAGCGCGGCTTGGCCTTTGGTGAGCAGCGCAGTCCTGGGCTCGAGCCGCTTCGTCACCGCGACCAGCGCCACGCCTTCGGGCAGAACGAGCGGCAGGGTTGCTAGGTCGAACAGCGCGACACCGACCTGACCCCTGGAGAGAGCGCTCAGGAGTTCGGCGTCGCTTAAAAAGGTGCGTTGGTTAAACTGAACGTCGGGCCATTCTGTCGTGAGGTCGGCGAGGACGGTGCGCGTTTGGGCTACGGCCACAGCGCTGCCCCGACCCCCTAAAACGATTCTTGCCATACCTAAAGTTTACCCTCCCTCAAAATTTTGCCTTGTGTCACTTGCTCGCGGCCGCTCGCAACGCCGCGCCGCGGTCGGTCGCCTCCCACGGAAAACCCTCACGCCCGAAGTGTCCGTAGGAGCTGGTCGCCTTGTAGATGGGTCTACGCAAGTCGAGCTGTTCGATAATCGCCGCGGGCCGCGCGTCGAAAACCTCGTGAACGAGTTTGCTCAACGTCTCATCGCCAACTTGCGACGTGCCGAAACTGTCGACGTACATCCCGACCGGCCGTGCTACCCCGATGGCGTAGGCGAGCTGCACCTGACAGCGCTCGGCCAGCCCCGCCGCGACGACGTTTTTAGCGATGTAGCGGGCGTAGTACGCGCCGCTCCGGTCGACCTTGGTCGGGTCCTTGCCGCTGAACGCGCCGCCGCCGTGGGGCGCTGCGCCGCCGTAGGTGTCGACGATGATTTTGCGCCCGGTGAGCCCGGCGTCGCCCTGCGGCCCGCCGATGACGAAGCGGCCGGTCGGGTTGACGTAGAACTTGGTCGCTTCGCTCAGGTAGTGTTCGGGGATAACCGCGCACACGACTTCGCGGATGAGGTCGTCGCGCAAGCGCTCTTGGTCGACCTCCGGGTGGTGCTGCGCCGACAGCACGACGGCGCTGACGCCGGTCGGGGTCGCGCCGTCGTAAGAAACGGTCACTTGCGCTTTGCCGTCGGGGCGCAGGTACTCGAGCACCCCGGTTTTACGCACCTCCGCCAAACGCTGCGTTATCTTGTGTGCCAGCGTGATGGGCAGCGGCATCAGTTCGGGCGTCTCCCGCGTCGCGTAGCCGAACATCAGCCCTTGGTCGCCCGCGCCGGTGCGGTCGTAGCGGTCGCCCGAGGCAGCCTCGAGCGCGCTACTCACCCCCTGCGCGATGTCGGGCGACTGCTCGTTGATGGCGACCAGCACCGCGCTGTGGTCGGCGTCGAAGCCGTAGTCGCTGTTCGTATAGCCGACCTCGCGCACCGTCTCGCGCACCAGCGCTTGAACGTCCACGTACCCCGTCGTGGTGATTTCACCGGTGACGAGCGCCAAACCGGTGCAAAGCAGCGTTTCCGCCGCCACCCGCGCCTGCGGGTCGAGCGCCAAAAGTGCGTCCAACACGCTGTCGCTGATGCGGTCGGCAAGCTTGTCCGGGTGGCCTTCGGTGACCGATTCGGCCGAGATGAGCTTAAACATGATGGCCTCCAGGCCGTGAGAGATGATGACTACAGCTCACAGGACGAGCGTTGGCCCGAACTGGCCGTCGGTTATTGTGGCACATCGGCTTTGCCAACGTCTCAGTACCATAAACTAATCCTCGAGGTCAGAACTTCAAGAGGTCGTTGAAATGGGTCTGCTGGTCGCTTTGAGTTTTACAGCCGAAGACAGTGCAGCCAAAGCTGTTTTGTCAGAACTCTCGAGTTTGGCCGAACCGTACGAGTACAAGTTGTATTTGGGAATTCCACCCAAAGAGCAACACATGTGGGACATGACCGACGGACTCCAACAGCTTGCCGACCTCAGAGGCTGGAATACAATCATCTTGGTCTATACCTATAACGACCAGGGTTTACCCTTCGCTCGGAATATCAACGAGGAATTTAACGAGTTTCGTTTGGGCAGGGGAGGACCGCCTGTTTTCTTGAACTTTTTAGAAGAGGCGAACCAAATCTTGGCTGACCGGTTGAAAAGCTATACAGTCTCTTTCTCCGACGAGTGGCCGAAAGACACGGATATTAGGCTCTACGAAGGTTCCCTCACCGAACTTCTGACGCTTTTAAAAGGACCGGGCGGTTGGATGATTGAGGTTTTCAACCCTGCCCAACAGATATACCGCATAAAGGATGAGTGGCCGTTGGTTTTCACTGTTCACGCAACACCTCAAGATTCGCCCTGACGTTTTCAATCCAGTAAAACTTCCCCCTCGCTCAAGTCGTCGAACCGGTCGGCCAGGTCGAGCAATCCCTGGCTCGCCGTCGCCCGAAAGGCCAGCACTTCTACCCGGCAACCCCGCGCTTGGGCCAAGTCGAGCAGCGGCACGAAGTCACCGTCGCCGCTCGCTAGAACGACGACCTCGAGCCCATCCCAACTCCGCACGATGTCGGCGGCGATGCCCATGTCCCAGTCGCCGTCGATGACCAGCTCGCCGCTGTCCGAGCGGCGCTCGACACTTTTCTTGCGGCGCACCCGGTAACCCAGGCTTGACAATTTGGTTATAAACCCGAACGCGGCCGACTCGCCCTCACGCTCGACCACGTAGGCGGTCGCGCTCGCGAGGCGGCGGCCCCGCAGCGCGACGTGCAAGAGTTTTTCGTAGTCCACCCGGCTCCCGAACTCTTGCCGGGCGGCGTAATAGAGGTTTTGCGTGTCGACGAACAGCCCGACGCGCTGCTCCGGCCACTCGCCCGGATTGGTCACGCCTCTCCCAAAAACTTCGCCATGATGAGGTTGTCCTCAAAACCCTGCTCGAGCCGAATCTGCGCCCGCTCGCGGCCTTCCAAGACGAAACCGTGCTGCTGGTAAAGGTTCACGGCCGCCCCGTTGTTGGCCCGCACGTTGAGCGAGATTTTCTCGACGCCGACGCGCAGCGCCCAGCGCTCGGCCTCGGCGAGCAGGGCTCCGGCGACGCCCTGACGGCGGCTCGCCGCTGCCACCGCGAGCGTCAAAACGGCGACGTGCTGCATCTTGGCCGCGGCGAGCCGGTTGAGTTCCAACCAGGCCGCAACCTCGCCCGCCGCCCCAGCCGCGACAAGATAATGGGACATTTTGGGCTCGAGCGACCTCACCCGCCGCGCTATGGACTCGGCGCTTGGCGGCCCGTTACCGACGAACCAGCGCTCCTCGTCGTAAATGGCTTTTTGCAAAACGGCCAGCGCCGCCGCGTCTTCCGAAGTGGCGTTGCGAACCCTGAACCGCGTGCGATTCGGCGCTAGAGACATGGTCCCAAGTATAAAGCGCCGTGCTTTCCAAAATCGCGTCGACCTTTCAATCCTACAAACGAGGTTGCCGCGCTCGTCAGCTAGACCTAGGGCTTTTTGACCCTGTTGGCGGCAACTCCAAAACGAGGCACAGCGAGTAAGTTAGCCCCTATCTTGCGCTCCCTTTTTAGGGGAGCTGGCGCGAAGCGACTGAGGGGTCCGCCCGAACCCTACCCAACCAACATGTCCCGGCTTCTCAGGTAAGTCACGATTTTCTCGACACACTCCTCGACGCTGTCGCGCTCGGTGTGGAGCGTGATTTCGGGTTGGCGGGGCGGTTCGTAGGGCGAGTCGATGCCGGTGAAGTTTTTGATGTCGCCGCGCCTAGCTTTAGCGTAGCTGCCCTTGGGGTCGCGCGCTTCGCAGACTTCGAGCGGCGTGTCGACGAAAATCTCCACGAACTCGTCTTCGGCGACGAGCCCGCGCACCATTTGGCGGTCGCTCCGAAAGGGCGAAATGAAAGCGGTCAGGACGATTAAACCGGCGTCGACGAACAGCTTGGCCGTTTCGCCGATGCGGCGGATGTTCTCTTCGCGGTCGGCGTCGGTGAACCCTAAGTCTTTGTTCAAGCCGTGGCGCACGTTGTCGCCGTCGAGGAGGTAAGAGTGGTGACCGAGTTGGAACAACCTGGCCTCGAGCGCGTTCGAAATCGTCGACTTGCCCGAGCCGCTAAGTCCCGTAAACCACAGCACGCACGGTTTTTGGCTTTTCTGGTTGGCGCGCGCCTCTTTACTGATTCGGTGCTCGTGCCAAAACACGTTGGTGGACTTGTCCGGCATCGTCGTCGCCGAGCCCCTGTGAATTATCCCCGCCCCGACGGTGCCGTTGCTGACGCGGTCGATGAGGATGAAGTTGCCGGTCGATTTCGAGACGTCGTAGGGGTCGAAGGCGACCTCCTCGGTCAAGGCGAAGCGGCACGAGCCGATTTCGTTGAGTTTGAGCTGCTCTGCCTCGCACTGCTCCAGGGTGTTGACGTCGGTGCGGTAGTGGACGCGTTCGACGCTGCCCCGCACCGTTTTCGCCCCGAGTTTGACGAGGTATTGCTTGCCCGGCAAGAGCGGCGCGGCAGCCATCCACACCACCGCCGCGTCGAAGCTCGTGCCCAAGCTCGGCGCGCTGTCGGGGTGAACAAGCATGTCGCCGCGGCCGATGTCGAGTTCGTCCGCCAGGGTGAGGGTGACGGCTTGGCCCTCGGACGCTTCCCCGAGGTCCCCGTCGTAAGTGACGATAGAGGCAACCTGGCTCGTCTTGCGCGACGGGTACGCCATCACCTTGTCGCCCACGGCGACGCGGCCCGCGGCGACGGTGCCGCAGTAGCCGCGAAAGTCGAGGTGCGGGCGGTTGACGTACTGGACGGGGTAGCGAAATTCTTGAAAGGCGTCGCGTTTCAGGGGGACGTGCTCGAGCGTCCCCAGCAAACTCTCGCCTTTAAACCAAGGCGTATCGGCGCTCAGCTCCACGACGTTGTCGCCTTGAAGCGCCGACACGGGAACGAAGCGGAGGTCGGTAAACTCCAGCTCGTTTGCAAACGCTCGGTAGTCGGCCTCTATCTCGTCGAAAACGTCTTTGTCGAAGCCGACCAAGTCCATCTTGTTGACCGTGACGACGGCGTGTTTGATGCCCAAGAGCGAGACGATGTAGCTGTGGCGCTTTGTCTGCGTCTGTACACCTTTGCGCGCGTCGACCAAAATCACCGCCAAGTCGGCCGTCGACGCGCCGGTCGCCATGTTGCGGGTGTACTGCTCGTGGCCCGGCGTGTCGGCGATGATGAATTTACGCGCCTCGGTCGAAAAGTAGCGGTAGGCCACGTCGATGGTGATGCCCTGCTCGCGCTCGGACTGCAAACCGTCGACGAGCAGCGCTAAGTCGACCTCATCCCCCGTCGTGCCGAACTTCTGGCTGTCGGCGGCAATGGCCTTGAACTGGTCCTCGTAAATCATCTTCGAGTCGTGGAGCAGGCGGCCGATGAGCGTGCTCTTGCCGTCGTCGACGCTGCCGCAGGTGATAAAGCGCAAGAGTTCTTTGCGCTCGTGCTGCTGCAAGTAGCTTTGAATGTCGCTGGAAATCGTCTGAGACTGGTGGGACATTAAAAATACCCTTGCCGTTTCTTTTCTTCCATCGACCCGGCCTGGTCGAAGTCGATGACGCGGCCCTGGCGCTCCGAACTTTTGGCGAGGAGCATTTCTTGGATGATTTCAGGCAGCGTGGTCGCGTGTGAGTCCACCGCCCCGCTCAAGGGGTAGCAGCCGAGCGTGCGAAAGCGCACCCACTCGAGCCTCGGGCTCTCGCCTTCTTTGAGCGGCATCCGCTCGTCGTCGACCATGATTTTCACGCCGTCCCGCTCGACGACGGGGCGCGCGGCAGCGAAGTAAAGCGGCACAATCGGAATGTCTTCCAAGTAAACGTACTGCCACACGTCGAGTTCGGTCCAGTTCGACAGCGGGAACACGCGGATGCTCTCGCCCTTGTTCACGCGGCCGTTGTAGAGGTTCCACAGTTCCGGGCGCTGGTTTTTGGGGTCCCAGCGGTGAGCGGCGTCGCGGAACGAATACACACGCTCTTTGGCTCGAGACTTTTCCTCGTCGCGCCGCGCCCCGCCGAAGGCGGCGTCGAACCCGTATTTGTTCAGCGCCTGCTTCAGGGCCTCGGTTTTCATGATTTCGGTGTGAACTTTGCTGCCGTGGCTGAACGGGTTAACGCCTTGCGCCACGCCCTCTTCGTTGATGTGGACAATTAAGTCCAGTCCGAGGCGCGCGGCGGTCTCGTCTCTGAACGCAATCATCTCTTTGAACTTCCAGGTCGTGTCGACGTGCAAGAACCGAAAGGGCGGTTTGGCCGGGTAGAACGCTTTCAGCGCCAGGTGCAGCATCACCGAAGAATCCTTGCCGATGGAGTAAAGCATGACCGGGTTTTCGAACTCGGCGGCGACCTCGCGGATGATGTGAATGCTCTCGGCCTCGAGCTGTTGCAAGTGGGTGGACTTCATTGACGACCTTTCGGCGCGTGCTCGAGAAAGCGCGTGGTGGGCTCGGCGCTGACGAGAAAGTGCGGGTTGAGGAGCGACGCTTTGGTGTTGTAGCGCAGCGGCGCGCCGGTCTCGAGATTGTAGACCATCCCGCCCGCCGCCTCGACGATGCACTGCGCCGCCGCCGTGTCCCATTCGGAGGTGGGGCCGAAACGCGGGTACAGGTGGGCTTGGCCCGCGGCGACGAGGCAGAACTTTAGCGAACTGCCCATCGTCACGGTCTCAACCTCGCCGAGTTGGATTATGAACGTCTCGAAATCCTCGCTGCCGTGCGAGCGGCTGCCTGCCACCGTCCAAACGCCGCCCTCCGCGGGAAAACTTAGGGGCTCGAGCCGCCGTTCGCCGTCGTCCTGCCAAGCGCCCTCGTCCTTTACGCCCCAGTAGAGCGTGCCCAACACGGGCGCGTACACCACGCCTAAAACCGGCACGTGGTCCTCGATAAGTGCGATGTTGACGGTAAACTCCCCGTTGCGCTTGACGAACTCCTTGGTGCCGTCGAGCGGGTCGACGAGCCAGTAGCGCCGCCAAGAACGCCGCGTTTCCCAGGGCAGCGCCGCCGACTCTTCGGACAACACGGGGGTGTCCGGCGTGAGCGCTGTCAAAGCCTCGGTAATCAGCGCGTGCGACGCCAAGTCGGCCTCGGTCAGCGGGCTCTCGTCCGCTTTTTCGTAAACGCTGAAGTCTTGCGCGTAAACCTTCATGATGGCGTCACCGGCGCGGCGGGCAATGGTAAGCACGGGCTTTACCAGGTGATTTATGACCGTCTCCGAACGTTAAAAGGCGCGTTGCCGCAGCGTCGTAGCGGTCCTGCCGAAAAAAGCTGAGGTTCAATCATCCAAGGCTCACTTCTCGTCGTTGATAACTGAGGCGTAACGGGTCCCGGCTTGCTGTGACAAACTCAAATCACCTATGACTCCAAAGTTTACTCGAGTCCGGCAAAAATGGCTGTGAGCCGCCCACTGCAGGGACGCTGCCCGATGTTTCTACAAGTCACAAGCTACGAGCCCTACTCCGCAACCTTCCGCAGCGAAAAACTCACCCGGATGTCGTCGCTGTTTTCCTCGGGATAATTCTGGTCCATCGCGGCGACCCGGTAGCGCGCTCCTTGCCACTCGACGACGCCGTCTTTGGCTAAGAAAGCTTTTTCGAACGTTTCATACTGCGCCTCGCTGAGTTCGTCGCCTTGTACTTCTAAATGCTCGTTTTGAGTAAGATCATCTTGAATCATGCTCACAGTTTAGCCTTAAAAGTTTGCCGACAACATTTGGATAGACCTTGAGGCCCCCCGCATCTAAACTATAAGTCGGAGTGAAAGCATGACAGCAACCGACTCAACCTCAAAGACCGAGCAAAACTACTGGCGAGCGGTGACGGCTCGAGATACCACCCACGACGGCAGCTTCGTTTACGCGGTGAAAACAACCGGCATCTACTGCCGCCCCTCGTGCGCGTCCCGCAAACCCAAGCGGGAAAACGTCACCTTTTTCAGACTGCCCGAACTGGCCGAGCGAGCGGGCTACCGGGCCTGTAAGCGTTGCCGCCCTACCGACAAACTCGACCCGCAGCTCGAGACCATGCAAGCGCTGTGCCGCTACATCGAAGCGAACAAAGAGCGTTCCCTCACGCTTGTCGAACTCGGGCAACAGGTCGGCCTTAGCGCCTCGCACCTGCAGCGCACTTTCAAAAAGACGGTCGGTGTGACGCCGCAGGCCTACCTCGAGGCTTGCCGCCTGAACGCGGTCAAAGCCGCCCTGCACCAAGGCGACGACATCAGCGGGGCTACCTTTGAAGCGGGTTACGGCTCCTCGAGCGGTCTTTACGGTAAGGCGGACGCCGCCCTCGGCATGACGCCTAAAACGTACCAACGCAAGGGTGAGCAGGTTGCGATTTATTACGCCGTCACGGATTGTTCTTTGGGGAAACTGCTCGTCGCCGCGACCGAGAGGGGGATTTGCGCGGTGCGTTTGGGGGATGAGGAAGAGGGGCTCGAGCAAGAACTTTTCGAGGAGTTTGCCAAGGCGGACGTTCGGCGTGACGAGGTGGCGCTTGCAGATTGGCTTACCGCCGTCTTAGCACACCTGAAAGGCCAAGCCCCGCACCTGGACTTGCCCCTTGACGTGCGTGCGACCGCCTTCCAAAAGCGCGTGTGGCAGGCGTTGCAAGAAATTCCTTACGGCGAAACGCGCTCTTATGGGCAAGTGGCTGAGGCTATCGGGCAACCGTCGGCAGTGCGGGCAGTGGCGGGGGCTTGCGCTGCAAACCCGACCGCGCTCGTCGTACCCTGCCACCGGGTCGTGCGGAGTGACGGGAATTTGAGCGGCTACCGCTGGGGCGTGGAGCGAAAACAAAAGTTGTTAGAGCAAGAGCAAAGTGCCGCCTCGTGACCGTCAGAGGGAAGCGGCTCGTGACTTAACCCCGTCTCGGCGCTGACGCTGTTCCCTTCGACCCAAGCGTAAGCTCGCCCGGTGACTTCCGTTTCCGCTTCGCCCGCTAATCGCCTCGGCGTCGGTCTGGCGCTGCTGGCGCTCTACCTCGTGTGGGGCTCGACGTATCTTGCCAATACCCTCGCCCTCGAGACCCTTTCGCCCTTTCCGCTGCTGGCTTTTCGCTTTTTGATGGCGGGCGGCTTGCTGTACGGCTTCTTACGACTGCGCGGCGTGCCGCAGCCGAGCCGCGCCGAGTGGCGGGGTGCAGGACTTACGGGAATCCTGCTCCTCAACTTAGGCCTCGGCATGGTGGTTTACGCGCAGCAGTGGGTGGCCTCGAGCTTGGCCGCCGTCATCGTCGCGACCATGCCCCTGTGGCTCGCCCTGTTCGCGCGGCTGTTCGGGGCGCGTACGAGTTTGGCCGAAGTGTTCGGGATGCTGCTCGGTTTGGTCGGCGTCGCGCTGCTGAACGGGGAGCAGGACTTGCGTGCTCACCCTGGCGCGTTGTTGGTCTTCGTCGGGCCGGTTGCCTGGGCGTTCGGGTCGGCGTACAGCCGCAAGCTCACGCAGCCCAAGGGTTTGATGGCGAGCGCGGTGCAGATGCTCGCCGCGGGCGCGGTGTTCGTGCCGCTGGCTTTGCTTCAGGGTGAGCTTTTGCCCAAAACACCGTCTGCTACTTCGCTGTTGGCCCTCGTTTACCTGATTTTTTTCGGCTCCATCGTCGCTTACAGCGCCTACCTGTACTTGCTCGAGCAGCGCGTGAGTCCGGCCCTGGCGACGAGCTACGCTTACGTCAACCCGGTCGTCGCCGTTTTGCTGGGCGTGGGTTTGGCGGGGGAGACGGTTAGCGCGAACGGTTACCTGGGCATGGGCGTCATCCTGGCGGGCGTGGTGCTGGTAGTGACTTTAAGGGCGTGGCAAGGCAAAAAAAGAGGGACCGCAGCGAGCGGCCCCAGCGGCGTCTAACGGTTTATTCCGTTTCGGCTGTCACAACCGGGCCGGTCATACCTGCGTGGACGGTGCAGCGGTACACAACCAAAGCCGCCGCCAGTTCCGGCGTGACGGTAAAAGTGATGCCGTCGTCCGTCGCCTCAAACATGACGGCTTCGTCCTCCTCGAAGGTGCCGGGCGAGCCGCCTTGGGTCAACAACCGGGCGTCGTCTTCGCCCCGAAACTCGAAGGGATGAACCTCGCTGTTCACGTTGCTCAGGTCGAAGTGATAGCGCGTTCCGACCGTGAGGGTGAGGGTCGGGTTGTCGGCCTCGACTGCAACTTCGGCGTCGGCGGCGGTCACTTTCCAGGCGCTCGCGCCGACATTTTGCAGGGTGACGTTCACGATTTCGTCGCTCGTTTCGGTTTGGGCGCAGGCCGAGGTGAGCGTGACCAAGACGACGAGTAAAATGGGCAGGACTTTTTTGATGTTCATGAGGGTCTCCTTGCTCTACCCATACACGCTTGAGCCGAATATGGATGAACTTGAGAAAATCAAAGGTGAAAAATGTGATGCCGCTTCTATCAAATAACCTGACTTACATAGTTTTCGTCCGAACCTGTTAAGCTGCTTTCCACATGAACGATTCTCTACTTCAAACACGAATGCACGGCACGACCATCGTCGCCGTTCACCGCGACGGTGTCAGCGCCATCGCGGGTGACGGGCAAGTTACTTTAGGCGACACCATCGTTAAAAAGGGCGCGGTCAAGGTGCGCGAACTCGGCGACGGCAAGGTGCTGGCCGGTTTCGCGGGCGCGACGGCGGACGCGTTTACGCTGCTGGAAAAGTTCGAACAGTACCTCTCGAGCTACAAGGGCAACCTGCTCCGGTCCGCCGTCGAAACGGTCAAAGAGTGGCGCACCGACAAGATGCTCCGCAACCTTGAAGCGATGATGATTGTGGTCGACAGCGAGCGCGTCCTCATGCTGTCGGGCGTGGGCGACGTGGTCGCACCCGACAACGCCGTCGCCGCGACGGGCTCGGGCGGGCCGTACGCGCAGGCGGCGGCCTTGGCGCTGCTCGAGAACACGGACTTCAGCGCCGAAGAAATCGTGCGCAAGGCAATTCAAATTGCCGCCGAAATCGACATTTACACGAGCGGCAACGCGACCGTGTTGACGGTCGGCGGGGAAGACTTAGACGAAGAAGACTCAACTAAAGAAGAGGTCGAAGCGTGACGGACATTGCAGAGAACACCACCGCTAACAACGCTGGGAACAGTGCGGAAGCCATCGTCCGCGCCGCCGAGGGCCTGACGCCGCTGCAAATCGTTGAAGAACTCGACAAGCACATCATCGGCCAGCACAAAGCCAAACGGAGCGTCGCCGTAGCACTCCGCAACCACTACCGCCGCCGCCAACTCCCCGAGGCGCTGCAACTCGAGATAACGCCCAAAAACATCATCATGATAGGCCCGACCGGGGTCGGCAAGACCGAAATCGCCCGTCGCCTGGCGCGGCTGGCGCGCTCGCCCTTCATCAAAATCGAGGCGACGAAGTTCACCGAGGTCGGCTACGTCGGGCGCGACGTGGACTCCATCGTCCGCGACCTTGCGCAGGCCGCTTACGTGATGGTCGAGGACGAGAAAAAAGAGGCCGTCAAAGAGCGCGCCGAGCGCAACGCCGAGGAGCGACTTCTCGACGTGCTGCTGCCCGGCGGCACCACCGAAGGCCGCGACAAGATGCGCGAACTGCTCAAGTCGGGCAAGATGGAAGAGCGCCCTGTCGAAATCGAGGTCAAGGACGAGCGCCCGAACGCCGGCGTGATGATTCCGGGCATGGAAGAGATGGGCATGAACCTCCAGGACATGCTCTCGAACGTCATGCCCAAACGCCGCGTGAAGCGCAAAACGACCGTCAAAGAAGCGCGCAAAGCCCTCCAGGGCGAAGAAGCCGAAAAACTCATCGACTTCGACGAGGTCGCGCGCGAGGCCGTGTACCGGGCCGAGAACCAGGGCATCGTCTTTATCGACGAAATCGACAAAATCGCCAGCGAGGAGAATTCTCGAGGCGGCGACGTGTCCGGCGAGGGCGTGCAGCGCGACCTGCTGCCGGTCGTCGAGGGCACGCAGGTCAACACCCGCTACGGCCAGGTCAAGACCGACCACGTGCTGTTCATCGCCGCGGGCGCGTTCAGTGTCGCCAAACCGTCCGACCTCATCCCCGAACTTCAGGGCCGCTTTCCGATTCGGGTCGAGTTGGAAGAACTCACCGCTTCGGATTTTCAGCGAATTCTTACCCAAACGCAAAACTCGCTCACCATGCAGTACACCGAGCTCTTAAAAGTTGACGGCACCCACGTCTCCTTCGACGAGTCGGGCATCGTCGCGATTGCCGACTACGCCGAGCGCGTCAACCAAGAGGTCGAGGACATCGGCGCGCGGCGGCTCTACACGATTCTCGAGACCATCCTCGAAGACGTGAGTTTCGGTACGGGTTTGGGCGTGGTCAAGATAGACAAAGCTTACGTGGAGAAAAAGCTCGAGGACATCGTCGAGGACGAGGACTTGAGCCGGTACGTGCTGTAGGAGGGCGAAACCTACACTTGTCTTCCTGAACGTAGCACAGCGAAGTGAAAGAATCTCGTTTTTACCGCACCGTCGAGAGATTCTTTCGCTATCGCTCAGAATGACGTGGAGCGTAATCTATCGAACCCCATTTGAGTCAGGCCAACCCTGAGTTTTTGTAGGGATGAGTGTGCTACAATCTCGCTGTGGTCAAACGGATTTGCTTACCGCTGATTCTTGCTATCTGCGCAACTTTGCTGGTTAGTTGTGACGTGGATTCTTGGAACCGAAACGAAAACCTAGAAGTTCAGACGCCTTACCTCATGTATCCACTACCCTACGCCACAGAAGATGGACTCGCGCACCCCTACGCAGCCTGTCCGATAGATACCACGACCGAAGTTGTAACGGCTGATTCCAGAACTGTCCAACAGTCTGAATCCAGCGAACTGAGCGAAACCTGCAAGGCGAAACCCGTAAACAGGTAGTTTGTAGAGAAAGTTTAGCTTTTTGTATAGAGTTACACGTTTTAGTGTTCTGTTCCCTCCCAGTGCTGTCTCGCCTTTTCAAACGTCTGCGCGCCCACCTTTCTTCCCAATTCTCGCCCGCGCAGGTCGCCGTCTTGAAAGTGAATCCCGCCGTAGCGCCGCGACATCCCGGCCTCGGCGGCGGCGGTGCTGAAGGTGGGCCACTGCAGGATGACGGGGGTTTGGGGACCGCGTTCAAACCGCAGACTTCCCGCTGGGGCAACGTATTGTCCTAAAAGTTTGCCCGTTTCCGACACGCTCACGCCGTCGTAAAACACATCACTGCCGGTAAAAAGTTTCAACACCTCGGCCCCCGCCGCGCTAAAGGCGCTGTGCCCCGAGACGTACTCGGGAAAGGCGGGCGTCATGGTGGCGGGTGCTTGGTAAGGTCGCCAGTCGGCAGCGTCGATGAGCGCCTTACCTTTGTTGGGGCCGCTCCAAGCGTTGAGCTTTTCCCCTTTGTACAAATAGTGAATCGCGCTGACGGGCCGCACGTAGTCGTAAAAGCGCTTGGCGTCCCAAACCGCTATCCCGGCGTCGAACAGGGCGGCGTTCAGCGTGAAGTAGAGTCTCACGTCGTCGTCCAGGGTGTGGTGGTCGCGCAGGGAAACGCCGTGGGCGAGCAGGTTCCAGTGGCCGGGCGGGGTTTCAGAGCGGGGGCCATCGGCCCAGTACTCGGCCATGACTTTTTGCGCGTCGGTGAGCGCGGCGCTGAGTTCTAACACTTCGGCGGTTTGCTCCCGGAAAGCTGCGTCGTTCGTCGTCACCCGGCCGAGCGCGTCGGTGTAGGGCTTTGATGAACCGAGCTGTGGCGGCGGCGGCGGGCGGAACTGGTCGCCGGACGCCAGCGCGAACCCCTCCACCGCGCCCCACTGCGGGGTCATGAAACGCTGATCTTGATAGCTCGTCAGGTCGGTTTCGTCAACAACCGGCCACCCGTCCGCGTCAAGGCGGAGGCCGGTCGGCAGGCGTAGCGGCGTCCAGCGGTTGGGGTCGTCGCCCGCGTTGTAGTGGTACAGCTTGGGGTAAATAGTTGAAGTCGTGTCCAAAAAGCCGTCCGCGGCGTTGGCCCCGTCGACGGTGCGAAGTTCCAAGAGGTCTCGAGCCACCCTGTAACCCACGGCCGTCGGTGTATCGACGCCGCTCAAGTAGGGCGCGTAGCCGAGGTCGCTCAGCAGCGCGCTGAACGCTTTAGATGCAGTTTCGTACTCGGGGAAGAGGGCTAGAAGCGTCGTAAAGGCGGCTTGGCTCAAGGCCTCGGTTTTGTTCGCCTCGGTGTGTTCGGCGGCAGGGCGTTTGAGCGTGGGGTCGGCGGTGACCGGAGTTGCAGCGTCGTCGTAGAGACTCCAGGCGTCGAACATGGCTTGGTGAAGGATGAAGAGGGAACGTGTTACCACCGTCACCTTGTGCGACTTCGCGCGCACCGCGTTAAGCGCCGCCTCGTTCCACCTCACGACCACGCTCGGTTGCGTCTGAGCGACGCCGACACCTGCAAAACAAAAAAGGCATAGAAGTAAGGCTCGAGTCCAGCGCTTCATGCGTTCAAAGTATAAAACCTTCTCGACTCAAGCGGCTTCATCAATCACTTTGACTTCGTAATCCTGGCCCTCCCACTTCTCCTCGTCCAGCCAGTAAAAGGTGAAGCGAACTGAACCTTGTTGGTCTTCGGCTAGGTCCAAGTCCACGTACTCGAGGCCCACGGCAGTTTCTTCCGAGCGGGTATCCTCCACGTCCTCCCAGTCGTTCAGGCTCCAGCGCAGCCGGAACGCTTTTGGACACTGGACGCGCAGGCGGTAGCCGCGTTTGACGGTCGTGGGTTGGCGGTTGGGTTTCCAAATTTCTGTGTTTTGGCACTCATGCTTTTCCACATAGCGTTCATACACCTCGGCAATGCGGTCGAACACCGCGCCGTCGGCGGCCGAGCGGAGCAGCCTGAGGTATTCGGCGTGCGCCCACATGAGCGGCATCGCGGAGCCGGTCGGCTCGCCCAAAAACAAGAACTGCTCGGGCCGGTCGGCCTCGTCCCAGACTTGCTCGGGCAATAGTCGGCCGTCGTTGGCGAACCTCTCAAAAGCCTCGATAAACGGTTTCACGTCCCGCCCAGCCGCGAGTTCGTAGTGGCCGCGCTCGCCGCCGAGTAAGGGCCAGGCGCGGCCCTCGCCCCAACCCTCGTAAGGGCCGCCGTCGGGGCGCTGGCCGTAGCCGTCGTGGTTGTAGCGGTGCCAGGCGTCGCCCTGGGGGGCCTCGAGCTTGAGAACCTTGTCGATGACTCTGAGCGAGTTTTCCATCAGTTCGCTCCCCGCCGCCCGCACGCCGTAGCGCACGAGTTCCAAAAAGCCCGCATCGACGATGTCCTTAGCCGGAAACGCGACTTGTGTGCCCGGCGGGCGGTTGGCGATGTTGACGACGCCTTCGTTCGGGTTTTCGTTTGGGTGCGGACTCCCCGGCTCGGCCGGGGTGATGCGGATGTAGTGTTCGGCGATGTCCGGGTGCAGCGTGCCGGCATTCGTCACCGTCCAGGCTTCGACGTGGCAGTTTAAAAAGTCGGCGTAGGTTTGGAAGAAACTGGCGGTCTTGGCGTCGCCGCGGTCACGGGCGAAGTGCGCGGCGCAGGTCAAGGCGGCGATGTTGACGGCGAGGGTCGAAGGGGAGTAACCGCTGTTTTCCTCCCAACGCTCTTGCGGCGTGGCCGGGCCGTGGCGGACGAGGTAGGCCGCCGCTTTCAAGACCATCGGGTAGGGGTCGAAGTTTTGCAGCGCGTCCAGCGTGTGCAGCCGCCAGGCGAGCAGGATTGGAAAGGCGACCTCGTCGAGCTGTACGCCCGTCCAATACGGGTCGCCGTCGACCCAAAAGTTCTGGTGAAAACCGCCGTCTTTAAGCTGCGCCACGGCGATGTAGATAAGGGCGCGCAGCGGCGTGCTCGTGTTGCCAATCGCCAAGAGCCCCATCACGCTCTGCACCAGGTCTCGAGTCCACACGAGGTGGTAGCCGCCCTCGCCCGCCTCGTCGCCCTTCGCCTGGCCCCAGGGAATGCTGAGCGAGGCGACCATCGCGCCGGGGTAGGTTTTGTCCTCGTGGGCGAGCAGCAGGCTGTAGGAGCGGTGGTAGAGGGTGCCGTCGTCGCCGGCCACGGCCTCCAGCTCGGGCAGGTGGGCGCAACTGCGCTCCCACTGCCGGACGAAGTCGTCTTTGTGGTCTTCGAAGGGCAAACTCAGCGACTGAAGCAGCGTCGTCACGACGTTGTGCAGGGTGTGGCCGAAGGAAAGGGCCAGGGTAAAGCTGTCGCCCCCGCTCAGGTCGATTTCGCCGGTCAACGCGATGTTGCCGTCCTGCACGCAGTCGAAGGAAAAGTCCAGCGCAAAGTTTTCGCTCAGGTCCTGCCAGCCGTCGTTCTCGCCCACGTAGCCGCAAGAGCAAGCCTTGAAAGGCAGCGAGGCGGCCAGCGCCAAGAAAATATCGTCCTTGTAGGCGACGAACATCTTCCGACCGGCCTCGACGACCACCTGCGCGCTGTTGCCCTGACCGCCCACGTCTAAGTGCGGTGCGCAGAGGACGAAGAGTTGTAGCTTGCCCCGCAAAGCCTTTTCAACCTCGAAACGGGTGTGGATGAGCAGGGTGGGCTCGTGCGGGTCGCTGATAATATCTTTGACGATTTTGTAGCGGCCCTCGGGGTCGCTCGTGGTAATGCGGAAGCCGAGGGCGTGCTCGTCCAGGATTTCGGTCTGCGCGTTCATGTTGCGGCGTTCGTCGTGGAAGAACGTTTCACCGTCGGTCACCAGAAACTGCAGGTCGCGCAGTTGCGGCCGGTCGATGGTGGGGTAGTAAACCTCGTTGACGAGTCCGCGGGACAGCGTAGCCCAAATCGTGCTCGAGGTCGAGTAAGCTGTCACCACCCCGTCTTTCGCGCCGCGCGTCCACTTCGGCGTGGTGCCGGGGCCGCCGGGGGCGGGGTTGTGGCAGGAACCTAGTCCGTCCATGTTGTCCTCTCTTGACGTTGCGATAAAGTTTGAAGAGGTGCGTGCCTCGTCTTCTTGCCCCATTAAACCCTTGCCGTCAAGCGGTTGACAGTCGGGTGAAGCAAGGTTAGGAAAAAGTACCGAGGCCCGAGTAGAAAGTACCGAGTTGCAGAGGGAAGTTTGAAAGTTCTCGAGCCTTAGACAAACTCGTCGTTCTGAACGCAGCGCAGCGAAGTGAAAGAATCTCGCTTTCACCGTACCGCCGGGAAATTCTTTCGCTACCGCTCAGGATGACGGGAGTGGGTGCTCGAGCGCGTCCGCTGTCCCCCACCCTCCTACTTCGTGACTGAAGGAGCCGGCAACCGCTTCGCCCGCACCTCTTCGCTGATTTCGGCCACAATCAACGCGCCGACCAAAAACATCAGCAGCGCGAAGTACAGCCACAGCAAAATCGCCAGCAGGCTCGTCACCACCCCGTAGATGAGGTTGAACTGCTCGGGGTTGAAGGTGCGCTCGAAAACGGTGCGCATGACGATGATGCTCGTCGTGCTGAACAGTGCGCCGACCGCCGCGCCCAGCCAACTGCTGCTGCGCCGTGGCAGGTAGCGAAAACAGACCGTAAACACGGTCGTCGCCACCGCAAAACGAATCACCTCCGTCCACCAGCCCTGCCCCCAGGTGATGCGCAAAGTCGGCACGTTTAAGTTGAACTCGTGAAGTTGCGCGGTGACGAGCGCGGAAAACTGGTTGATGGAGGTGCTGAGCAGCCCGCCGATAAGTTCGATGCCGATGACGAGCGCCACGGTTGCCACCAGCAGCACCGCCACCACGCGCTTGCGCCAGTAGCCGCGCATTTTGGGGACGTCGAAAATCACTTCCAGGGCGAGCTGGAGCGAGGTGAAAAAGTTGCTGCTGGCCCAGATGAGGACCAGCACCGACACGACGCTGCGAAACAGCGCCCCCTGGCTCATCTGCGCCAATATAGCGTCGAAACTTTGGTTGATGAGGTTGACGCCGTTGTCCTGCAGGGGCATAAGTTGCGCGACTAAGTCGGTCACCGCGAGGCGATACTGCTCGAGTAAGTCGGGGCGGTTGCGCAAAAAAAGCCTGAACCAGCCCGCCAGCAAGAGCAGCAGCGGCCCGATGGAGAAAGCCGCGTAGTAGGCGAGCGCCGCCGCGAGCAGGGGCAGCCGTGAGACGTTGAAACGCTTGTACAGCCGCAGCAGAAACGATACCGGCAGCGTCTCCGAAAACGTCTTGAGGTGGGCGCGCATGGCTACAGTGTAAGCCGAACCGGGGCGCGTCTTTAGGCAGTAGGTGTGTTTTCGCGCCGCCGGTCCAGGTAAATTGCCACCAGCACGCCCGCCAGCGCAACCAGCGCGTGCAACCCCAGCCAGGTCGGGGCGGGTTCCCAGGGCAGGGTGACTTTGAACAGGTCTTGGCGGGACAGCGTGTAGGCGATGACCTGTGGCAGCGCCACGAGGAGGGGGGACACGAGCAGCGCCGGGTAGCGCCAGGCGTACTCCAAACCCAACGCTCCCAACAACGTCGAGGTTAAGACGATGGGCAACATGACGAGCCAGTTCGCGTCCCCCGACAGCAAGCCGACCGGCGGCGCGAGGAGCGCGGTCAGGTACACAAACCCCATCCCGGCGACGCTGAAACTCAGGTACATGACGAGCAAAATGCCCGCGCTGCGGTAGAGAAGCGGCAGCGGCGACACCGCCAGCGCCGCCGCCGTCAAAAACAGAAAAAAGCCGATGATGTAGCTTTGCGGCGCGGGCAGGGTGCGCATCGCCACCGCGCTCACCCGGCCTCGAGCGGTGCAGCCGCAAGCGTCTTGAGGCACAACAGGGTCATACACATGAACAGCATCCTACCCTCACGGAGGGGGGCGGCGTCAAGCGACGTCCCGCACTTCCAGACGCTTGGTGATTTCGGGAATCCTGCGCAAAAACGAACCCGTCGAGGAGGTCGGGTGGGCGGCCAGGTTTTCCGGCGTGCCTTCCGCGACGACGGTCCCGCCGCGCACGCCGCCGTCCGGGCCTAAGTCGACAACCCAGTCGGCGGTCTTAATCACGTCCATGTTGTGTTCAATCACGACGAGCGTGTTACCCGCGTCGACCAGTCGGTGCAGCACGCCCAAAAGTTTGCGGGTGTCCTCGAAGTGCAGGCCGGTGGTGGGCTCGTCCAGGATGTAGAGCGTCTTGCCGGTCGAACGCTTGCCGAGTTCCGACGCGAGCTTGACGCGCTGCGCCTCGCCGCCGGACAGCGTCGGGCTCGACTGGCCGATCTTGATGTAACCGAGGCCCACGTCCTGCATGAGTTGCAGTTTGCGCGCGACGTTGGGGATGTTCTCGAAAAAGTCTAAGCCCTCGTCGACCGTCATGTCGAGCACGTCGGCAATCGAGCGCCCACGAATTTTGACCTCCAAAGTTTCCCGGTTGTACCGTTTGCCCTTACAGACCTCGCAAGGAACGTAAATGTCGGGCAGAAAGTACATCTCGACCTTGACCGTGCCGTCGCCCTTGCAGGCTTCGCAGCGGCCCCCCTTGACGTTGAACGAGAAGCGGCCCGCCTTGTAGCCGCGCTTGCGCGACTCGGGCGCGCGGGTGAACAGGTCGCGGATTTCGGTGAAGATGCCCGTGTAGGTCGCCGGGTTGCTGCGCGGCGTGCGCCCGATGGGACTCTGGTCGATTTCGATGACCTTGTCGATGTTCTCGGTCCCGTCGATGCGGCTGTGTGTGCCGGGCGTTTCCTTGGCACGGTAGAGGTCTTTGGCTAAGGACGCGTGCAGTATGCGGTGGACGAGCGTCGACTTGCCCGAGCCCGAGGCCCCGGTGACGCAAGTCAGGGTGCCCAGCGGCAGCTCCACGGTGACGTTTTTTAAGTTGTGTTCCCGCGCCCCGACGATTTTGAGGCGCTTGCCGTTGCCGTCGCGGCGCTCTTCGGGCACGTCGATCTTTTTGTCGCCGCGCAGGTAGGCGGCGGTGAGCGAGTTCGGGTCTTTGAGCAACTCTTTCGGAGCTGCCGCCGCCACGACGCTGCCACCGTGAACGCCCGCGCCCGGCCCCAGGTCGACGATGTAGTCCGCGGCGCGCATCGTCTCCTCGTCGTGCTCGACCACGATAAGCGTGTTGCCCAAGTCGCGCAAGCTCAGGAGGGTTTTGAGCAAGCGCGTATTGTCGCGCGGGTGCAGCCCGATACTGGGCTCGTCGAGCACGTAGAGGACACCGGTGAGTCCCGAACCCACCTGCGTCGCCAGACGGATGCGCTGCGCCTCGCCGCCGGAGAGCGTGTTGGCGCTGCGGTCGAGGGTGAGGTAGTCCAGTCCGACGTTTTCTAAAAACCCCAGGCGCGCATTGACCTCCCTGGTAATCGGCGTGGCGATGCTGTTGCCGGGTTCGGGGAGGTCGAGACTGCTGAAAAAGTCTCGAGCCTCGAGCACCGTCAGTCCCGACACCTGCGCGATGTTGCGGTCGGCGACCGTGACGGCTAGGACCTCGGGCTTGTAGCGCGTGCCGCCGCACGCGGGGCAGGGTTGCAGGCCCATGAAAGCTTCCAACTTTTCCCGCGCGAACTCGGTGTTCGCTTCGGCCAGGCGGCGCTCTAAGTTGGGAATCACCCCCTCGAAGTCGGCCTTGAAGCGCATCGTTTCCTTGCCGTCACGGGTGTAGACGACCTCGATGGGTTTGTCGGAGCCGTAGAGGATGACTTGTTTCGCCGGTTCGGGCAAGTCTTGCCACGGCGTCGACAGCTCGAAACCGAAGTGCTCGGCTACCGCGCGCAAGCGGTCCCAGTAAAAAATCTTGTTGCCGTCGCTGCGCCCGCCCGTCCAGGGCGCTATCGCGCCGCGGCTGATGGAGAGCGTCTCGTCGGGAATGACGAGGGCGGGGTCGAACTCTTGTTTGAAACCCAGGCCCGTGCAACTCGGGCAGGCACCGTAGGGGCTGTTGAAGGAGAAACTTCTGGGCTCGAGTTCCTCCAACGCCGTGCCGTGCTCCGGGCAAGCGAAGCGCTCGCTGAACAGTTCGTCGACGTTTTTTTCGGGCACGAACACACGCATCAGGCCTTCGCCCTTTTGCAGGGAGAGTTCCACAGACTCGGCCATGCGGGCGCGGTCTCCCTCGTCGACTTTGATGCGGTCGACGACCACGTCGATGTCGTGTTTTTCGAAGCGTTCCAAGTTGCTCGCCAGGGCTTCCTCGAGCGTCATCACGACGCCGTCGACCCGCACGCGCGCGAAGCCCTCTTTTTTGAGGTCGGCGAAAAGTTTTTTGTACTCGCCCTTGCGCCCGCGCACCACCGGGGCCAAGAGCAGCGCTTTTTCATGGTTAAAGCGCGCCACCATCTTGTCGACAATTTCGCTCGCCGACTGCTTTTCAACGCGCCGTCCGCACACCGGACAGTGGGGGATGCCGGCGCGAGCGAAGAGCAGCCGCAAGTAGTCGTGAATCTCGGTCACGGTGCCGACCGTCGAGCGCGGGTTGTGCGAGGTCGTTTTCTGGTCGATGCTGATGGCCGGGCTCAGGCCTTCGATGGCGTCGACGTCGGGCTTGTCCATCAGTCCTAAAAATTGCCGCGCGTAGGCCGACAGGCTTTCGACGTAGCGGCGCTGGCCCTCGGCGTAAATCGTGTCGAAAGCGAGCGTCGACTTGCCCGAGCCGGACACGCCGGTAAAGACGATAAAGGCGTTTCTGGGGAGTTCAATACTGACGTCTTTGAGGTTGTGTTCGCGTGCGCCGCGAACCACTAGGTTTTGCAAGAGCGTTGGCCCCCTTCGCAGGTCCAGGGTCGACGTTGAAGACAGCCTGTCAAACGACTGCGGCCGGCTGTCCCGTTCAAAACAGTAGAGTATAGCAGAGGCTTCGGGGATAAGCTTGTAACGAGCAAAGAAGTACCGAGTGAAAAGTACAGGATAAAAAGTACCGAGTCGAAGGCGTTTTGACTCGCCACTAGGTACTGGGCACCGTCCTCCACTTTGAACTCGTTGCTAGGTACTCGGTACTTTCTACCCTCGGCCGACAAACGCGAAACCGTCCGGTCCGCCACGCACTCGGCTAAGCGTTCTCCTCGAGCCTTACCACCGTTTCGCCCGCCAGTACCCGGTCGACGGTCTCGAAAAGGGCGTCCGCGTCGCCTTTTTGCACGTAGCCTTTCGCGCCGGCGCGCAACGCGGTCGTGACGTAGCTCGCCTCGGCGTGGCTCGTCACCATGATGCACTTGAGGTGAGGCCAACGCGCCTGCAACTCCGCCACAAACGCGACGCCGCTCATGCCGGGCAAGGAAATGTTGACAAACACCAGTTCCGGCTCTAGGGCGTGGTCGCCCTCGGCGCGGCTCAGCCACGCCAAGCCCGCCTCGGCCGAGGCGACTTCGCCGACCAGCGCGAGGTCGCTCCTGGACTGGACGAGTTCGCTCAGCAACTCGCGCAACAGCGGATGGTCTTCGACAATCAAAACTCTCGTTTCTTTCATAAATTTCCCCGTTACGTTTTCCTGGTGTAACCCGTACTTGTTGTAACCCGCACCTGTTGCGACGCACACCTGGGAATTTCAGTCTAGGGAACGAAGCGGTAGCCTGACTGTGGCGCGCGTTCCGTTGCCCGGGACCGAGGTGACGTCAAGCGTGCCGCCGTACAGTTCCAGGCGCTGCCGCACGCTCGCCAGGCCGAAGCCGCCGCTGTTGCCCTTCAAGTCGCCGTCGAAGCCGTCACCTTTGTCGGTGATGACGATTCGCAACTCGTCGCCCCCTGGTCCGGTGGGTGAGGCTTGAACCGTCTCGAGTTCGACCTCGGCCGTTTGTACGCCTGCGTGTTTGACGACGTTGAACAGCAGTTCGCGCGCGATTTGAAAGAGCAGCAGCTTGACCGGCTCGCTCAGCTCGGGTTCTCCAGTCGGCAGCTTCAGGTGAATATCCAAGCCGTAGCGGTTCGCCATGTGCTCTTTTAGCCAGTGCAAACCTGCCACGAGCCCCTGTTGCAGCGCGGGCGGGCTGATTTCGACGCTCAGGTTGCGCGCCAAGGAAATCGCGTCTTTGAGAATGTCGAGGGCGGGCGCCAAGTCGGGTGCGCCTCGCTCAACCTTGCGCAGAGCAATTTGCAGCGCGAACAGTTGCTGTTGCAACTCGTCGTGAACGAGTTGCGCCAAGCGCCGCCGCTCGCGTTCCTCGGCCAGGGTGAGTTCCGAGGCGAGGTCGCGAACCTGCTGGGTACGCGTTTCAACCTGTCGGACGAGCGTGTCGTTGAGGTGGGCAAGCGCGTCCTCGGCACGCTTTTTAGCGGTGTTGTCGCGGACGATTTTGGCGAAGCCCAACAGCGCGCCGTCTTTGTCGCGGAGCGCGCTCATGATGCCGACCGCCCAAAAGCGAGTACCGTCGGCCCGGAGGTGCCAGCGTTCGTCGTTGGCGCGGCCGGTTTCGGCGGCGACGCGCATCTCGTGTTCGGGAACGCCGGTTTGCCGCTGCTCGTCGGTAAAAATCATCAGGCCCGAGTGCCCGACGAAGGCGTCGCGGTCGTAGCCGAACAGAGCGGCCACCCCCGGATGCCAGGTTTGGACGACGCCGTGGGTGTTCATCACGAACAGGGCGTAGTCGTGCAGGTTGTCGAGCGTGAGTTCGTACAGATAAGCGTCAGTCGGCATGTGACCCCCCGGTCCAACGACTGTGCAGTTTAAGTATCTCCATGGTGAATTTGCAGGAGCAAATTCACCCGAGTGGAGCGAGTACGGATAGACCGACTAAGCATTCTGCAAAGTCACCATGGATTAGCTTACAGGGTGGTCGCTTAAAAGCGAGCAGCGGAAACGACACCGGCAAAGTTCAGCCCCGCGTCGTGCTCGAGAACAGTTGGCTGACTGAAGCGTTGTCGTGGACGTTGCGAAGCGCCGAGGCCAGCAGCGGCGCGACCGACAACACGTTCACCTTGCCGAGGTGCCCGGTGTAAGGAATCGTGTCGGTGACGATGACCTCGCTTATGGCCGGGTGCGCTAGGCGCTCCAAGGCCGGCCGGATAAACACCGGGTGCGTCGCGCCGACACGGATGTCGGGCCGCGCGCCGAGTTCGACCAGCGCTTCGACGCCGCGCAAAATCGTTCCGGCAGTCGAAATCATGTCGTCGATGATGATGGGCCGCTTGCCCACCACCTCGCCGATGACGTGCGAAATGCTGGTTTCGGTCGGGCTTTTACGGCGTTTATAAAGAATCGCCAAGTCCAGCCCCAAGTAGTTTGCCAGCCGCCGACCCTCGGTCGCCCGGCCGATGTCGGGCGACACCACCACGCTGTTGCTGAGGTCGGTTTTTTTCAAGTACTGGCCGATGATGTCGAGCGCGGTCAAGTGGTCGACCGGCACGTCGAAAAAGCCCTGAATCTGGCCCGCGTGCAAGTCTACAGTGATGACCCGGTCTATTCCGACCGTCTCCAACATGTTGGCGACGAGTTTGGCGGTGATGGGTTCGCGCGCCTGCACTTTTTTGTCCTGCCGCGCGTAGCCGAAGTAAGGCACGACCACGTTGATGCGCCACGCCGAGGCGCGCCGCAACGCGTCGGCAAAGACGAGCAGTTCCATGATGTTGTGGTTCACAGGCGCGCAGGTAGACTGGATGAGGTAGCAGTCGCAGCCGCGCACCGACTCTTCTATTTGCACGCGCGTTTCGCCGTCCGGGAACTGGGTCGCCCAACCCTTGGAAAGCGTCTCGCCCAAGTGTTCGGCGACCGCCACAGCCAAGTCGGGCGTCGCGGTGCCACCGAACAGCTTTATCTTCTCACCTATCACCGGTCATCCTTCAAGGTCGAGCCTCCAGACAAGTTCAGGAGGGAGTATACCTTTTACGGCGGTGGGGTTACGCCGGTGGGGAGAGGCGGGTGGTTGCGCTCCCCGGTGGGCCGGGACCCGGACACACCCCGCGCCAGGACGAGCGTCTACCGTAAGGCGTTTCCGAAGCCGCCGGTACGGAAGAGCATGGCGGCTCGAGCCGTTTGCCCCTTTTCGGTCGGTTCTCTTTCAGCTCGAGCGCGGCGAGCACAAACTTTGTCGGGGCCGGCGGGAAACCGAAAAGTCCCTGCCAAGTTAATGGACGCGCAAGTTGGCGGGCGTGCAAGTTCATGAAGGTGCGCTGTCAAAACTTGCAGTCGGAATCCGCAGCAGCCCTCAGCGCCGACGTCCCCGCCACCTCGCGCTGTGACCGCCGCGTTGACGCTTGTCGGTGTTCGGGATAGGATGCGGACGAGTTAGTATAAAATTACACAACGACGAACGAAGTTTGTTCAGGAGGTCAGGGTTTGACATTTCTACTGGGAATTTCTAAGCTCATCGACGCGGTTACGACGCGACTCGGTCAGGTGATGTGGTGGCTGACGCTGGTGATGGTGCTGATAGGTTTTTTCAACGTCGTCACGCGCTACGTGGGGCGGGCACTCGGCATCTCTCTGGGCGGCACGCTTTACATCGCGCTGCAAACCTACGCTTACGACCTGGTGTTTTTGCTCGGCGCGGCGTACGTGTTCCGGGTCGACGCGCACGTCCGCGTCGACGTTATTTACAGTTCTCTAAAACGCCGCACTCGAGCCCTGATAGACATTTTCGGCATCCTCTTTTTTCTGTTCCCGTTCAGCTACATGGGTATTTATTTCAGCCGCAGTTACGTCGCCAACTCGTGGCGGCAGCTCGAGGTCAACCGCAACGCGGGCAACATCCCGGTCTACCCTATCAAAACCATGATCATCGTGGCCTTCGCGCTGCTCATTTTGCAGGGCGTGAGCGAACTCATCAAGAACATCGCTTTTTTGCAGGGCCGCCCCGACTCCCGTTCGATTCACGCCGTCGAACCCGAACTGGAACCCATTGATGGCGGCGTCGCCGACAAAACCGAGGCGGTCTGAATGGAATACTTGCCCTTTTACATGTTCGGCGCGGCGGTCGCGCTGCTCTTAATTGGCTTTCCGGTCGCTTTCAGTTTGGGCGGGACAGCGGTGCTTTTTACCCTTATCGGCAGCGACTTTTTACCGTGGCTGCCCTGGGAGCCGCTTTTCCGGCTGGCGCGACTCAACATCTTGCCGCAGCGCATTTTCGGCACCATCATGGAGAACTACACGCTCGTCGCGGTGCCGTTTTTTGTGTTCATGGGCGTGATGCTGGAAAAGTCGGGTCTGGCGGAGGAGTTGCTCGAGACGATGGGCTCGCTCTTCGGCAAACTGCGCGGCGGTTTGGCTATCAGCGTGGTGGTGGTGGGCGCGCTGCTGGCGGCCTCGACGGGGGTCGTCGGCGCGTCGGTGGTGACGATGGGCGTGCTGGCGCTGCCGGTCATGCTGAAATACAACTACAGCAAAAAGCTGGCGACCGGGGTCATCGCCTCGTCGGGCACCTTGGGGCAAATCATCCCGCCGTCCATCGTCTTGGTCATCCTGGGCGACCAAATTGGCGTGTCGGTGGGGCCGCTGTTTTTGGGCGCGCTCATTCCGGGCTTTATGCTGGCGGGTTTGTTCATCCTGTGGGTCGTTTTTGTGGCGTTCACCCAACCCAAGCAAGCGCCCGCCATGCCGCCCGAGGCGCGCACCCTGCGGGGCGGGGCGCTGTTCGTCAAGGTGTTGCGCAGCCTCATCCCGCCGCTGTTTCTGATTTTGCTGGTCTTGGGCACCATCTTTTTCGGCTTCGCCACCCCCACCGAGGCCGGCGCGATGGGCGCGATGGGCGCGATGCTGCTAGCCCTCGTCAACCGCCGCCTGACCTTACAAAACCTGCTCAACACGATGGACCAGACCGTGCGCCTCACCTCGATGGTGTTTATCATTTTGATAGGCGCGACGGCCTTCAGCATGGTTTTTACCGCGATGCGCGGCGACATCTTGGTGGACTCGTTTTTGGTTTCGCTGCCGGGCGGTCAGTGGGGTTTCTTGTTTTTCACCATGCTGGTGATTTTCCTGCTCGGCTTTTTTATCGACTTTATCGAAATCACTTTCATTGTCGTGCCCTTTATCGCGCCGATTGCGCTGCGCTTTTTCGGTCCCGACATGATGGTGTGGTTCGGCGTCGTCATCGCCATGAACCTGCAAGCCTCGTTCTTGACGCCGCCCTTCGGTTTTGCGCTCTTTTACCTCAAGGGGGTCGCGCCGCCGTCCATCAAAACGACCGACATCTACCAGGGCATCGTCCCCTTTATCATCATTCAACTCATCGCGCTGCTGCTCATCATCTTGTTTCCCGGCATCGTCACCTGGCTGCCGTCGATTTCGGGGGCGAAGTAGGGGCTCGAGACCTTCACCTTGGCGCGCCAAGGTGAACGGCGGCTAACCAGCCTTGACAAGCGTGCTGAGCCGTGAAGCAAAAACTGAGTACCTGCGAACTTGGTCGAGGTGGGTTTCGGGCAAGTGGCGCAGTCGGTAATGCCGTTCGACTTCCACCAAGCGCCGCAGCGCCGCTCTCACAGTCAGTTGCAGAAAAGTCGGCGTTGGCGTAACAAGCGACCACGGCGCTCGTTCCCACAGAACGGCGTCCACGCAAAAAAGGGCTTCCGCGTACGCTGCCGGTCGCCAGTAAGGGCTGAAATCGATAACGGCCAAGGGCTCACCTGCTTTGTAAAGCATGTTGCCGCTGATGTCGCCGTGGATAATTTGCTGGTGAAGCGTCAAGGGACGGACGCAGCTCTGCAAATGCTCGTAAACCTCAGCCACTCTTTGGTGAGGTTGCCACTCGGCATTTTCCCAAACGATTCTGTCGGCCTGCGACCAGGGGTCGTCTCGGTCATCGAGAAATGCAGGTCTTGGACAGTCGGCAAGGGCTTTGTGGAAAGCTTGGCTGGCCGAAATCCGCTCGTCGTATCGCTCACCCAACAAGGTAGAACCCTCGAGGTATTCCCAGGCCGTCCAGCCCTCAAACACCCACCTTCCCGCACTCGAGACCAGCGGGAGAGGAACACGGAACCCCGTCTGCTTGATGGTGGCGTACACGTCGGCTACCCACTCGGCTTCCTCGACGCCGAAAGCGGGTTTGAGAACCGTGTCCCCAACTCGGTAAGTCGAGCCTTGACCCCCCTCGAGCTTGACGGCTACGCCCGAAACGGCAAAGGCTTCCAAAACGCTTTCTGGTGGTTGCACCGTGTTGTCTTTCATTTCAAGCTCAAATCAGTAGCTCGAGATCGTCTCGAGCAGCACCGCCAGCGCCCCATCCCGGTCGATGTGTTTGCCCACCTGCGCGTTTTTGGGTAGGTCGCTCCGCACCTTGCGCTCGTCCACCACGGTCATGCCGCGGGTGTGCTCGCCGCGCAGTTCGACGGCGACGTTTCGCGGTTCGAAAGTTATCAGGTCGGGGTGCGTCAGGGCCAACACCGCGCAGGGGTCGTGGAGGGGCGCGGTGAAGGTGCCGAAAAAGCGCTCCGCGTAAGTTTGGCCGAAGAATTCAATCATGTCTGCAACGAAGTGGGCCGCGCGGTTGTCGACGGCGCGAATCGTCACCAGGTCTTCGGTGCGCAGGTCGAACTGGTGGGTCAGGTCGAGGCCGCACATCAAGATATTCGCGCCGCTCCTGAACACGATGTCCGCCGCTTCGGGGTCGGCCAAGACGTTGAACTCGGCGGCGGGCGTGGTGTTGCCAAAGGTGCTCGAGCCGCCCATCACCGAAATGCCTTTGAGCTTGGTTGCCAAGTTCGGCGCTAAACTCAGCGCGAGCGCGACGTTGGTCAGCGGCCCGACCGCGACGAGCCAGAGGTCGTCGTGTTGACGGATGGTGTCGATAAGATAGTGAACCGCGTCGTCTCCCGCTACCTCGCGTGTCAATGGCGGCAACTCGGGGCCGCCCAGCCCGGTTTCGCCGTGGATGTCGGGCGCGTGTAGGGGTTCGGCGACAAGCGGCGCGTTCGCACCCCGGTAAACGGGTACGTCGACGTCTAAAAGTTGCGTCGTGATGAGCGCGTTGTGGGTGGTGAGGTCTAAGTTCACGTTGCCGTTCACCGTCGTGACGCCGAGCAGTTCGGTGTGGCGCGCGGCGAGCAAAATCGCAATCGCGTCGTCGTGGCCGGGGTCGCAGTCGAGAATGATTTTGGGTTTGGGCATGGGAAAAGTGGGGAGGTAGGGGAGAGGAAGTAGGGGGGTAAGAGCTTTGGTTTTACTCCCCTACTTCCTCTCCCCACTTCCTTACCTAATTGAGCATCCGCTCGTCGGTGTCGGGGCTGGGGCTCTCGAGCTTTTCTTCGTCCGGCATGACCATCGCCGAGACCACCCGGTCGCCGCGGTCGAGCCGCATGATGGTGACGCCCTGCGAGCTGCGCCCGTAAGAGCTGACTTCTTTGACCCGCGTGCGAATCAGCACGCCGCCCTCGGACAGCACGAACAGCTCTTCGTCGCCCTGCACCACGTCCATGCTCACCAGGTTGCCGGTCTTGGCGGTCACCTTCATGGTGATGACGCCCATGCCGCCGCGACCTTGCACGGGGTACTCGCTTAACGCGGTGCGCTTGCCGTAACCGCACTCGGACACGGTGATGAGTTCAGTTCGCTCTTTGTCCGCCTCGGCGACGACCGACAGGCTGACGACGAAGTCGCCTTCACGCAAACGAATGCCGATGACCCCTTGGGTGGCGCGGCCGGTGTCGCGCGCTTGTTCCTCTTCAAAGCGAATCGCTTGGCCGTCGTGGGTGGCGAGGACGACGTCGTTGTCCCCGTCGGTAATCTTGACCGAGACGAGTTCGTCGCCCTCGATGAGGTTGATGGCGATAAGGCCCGAGACGTTGATGTTCGCGTACTCGCGTACCGAGGTGCGCTTGATGACGCCCTGCCGCGTCGCGAATACGAAGTACCCGTCGATGTCGAAGTCTTTTAAGGTGATGACGGTCTGGACCTGCTCGTCTTCTTCGAGCGGCAAGATGTTGCGGATGTGCGAGCCTCGAGCGGCCCTCTCAGCCTCGGGCAGGTCGTAAATCTTCTCACGGTAAACGCGGCCCCGGTTGGTGAAAAACAGCAAAAAGTCGTGCGTCGAGCCCACCAAGAGCAGCGAATTAATGTCGTCCTCTTTTTGCTTTTGCGCCTTGGCGCCGCGCCCGCCGCGCGACTGCGCGCGGTAGTTCGAGAGCGGCGTCCGCTTGATGTAGCCGCCGCGCGTCAGGGTCACGACCATCGTCTCTTCGGCGATGAGGTCTTCTTTGGAAATGTCGTCGGACAGGTCGCTGATTTGGGTGCGGCGCTCGTCGCCGTACTTGGCTTTGACCTCGCGGAGTTCGCCCTTGATTTCTTTCCACAGCAAAACTTCGTCGCCGAGAATGGCTTCCAGACGGGCGATTTCTTCTTGCAGTTCGCGGTACTCGGCGAGCAGCTTTTCGCGCTCCAAACCCGTCAAGCGCTGCAGGCGCATGTCGAGGACGGCTTGCGCCTGCACGTCGCTGAGCCCGAAGGTTTCGACCAAGCCGGCTCGAGCCTCGGGGCCATCCTGCGACGCCCGGATAAGGGCGATAACCTCGTCCAAGCGGTCGAGCGCGATGAGGTAACCCTCTAAAATGTGCGCCCGCTCTTTGGCCTTGCGCAGGTCGAACTCGGTGCGGCGGCGCACCACGTCGGCGCGGTGGTCGAGGTAGTAGCGCAGCGTCTCTTTCAGGGACAAGATGCGCGGGCTGCGGTCGACGATGAGCACGTTGTTCACGCTGAAGGTGCTCTGGAGTTGGGTGTACTTGTAGAGTTGGTTGAGCACCAGGTCGGGCAGCGCGCCGCGCTTCAGTTCGAAGACGATGCGCATCCCTTGCCTGTCGGACTCGTCGCGGAGCATCGACAGGTCGGTGATTTTGCCGCTCCGCACCAGGGCCGCCGCGGTCTGAATGAGCGAGGTTTTGTTGACCTGGTAAGGGATTTCGGTCACCACGAGCGAGGTGCGGTTGTTGCGCTCCTCGACCCGCACCCGGCCCCGCACCCGAATCGAGCCGCGCCCGGTCTCGAAGGCCTTGCGAATGCCTTCCGCGCTCATAATTCCGCCGGTCGGAAAGTCCGGCCCTTTGACGTGCTTCATGAGTCCGTCCAGCGTGATGTCGGGGTTGTCTATCATGGCGACGAGGCCGTCGACGACCTCGCTCAGGTTGTGCGGCGCGATGTTCGTCGCCATGCCCACCGCGATGCCCGACGCCCCGTTGACGAGCAAATTTGGCACCGCCGAGGGCAGCACCTCGGGCTCGACGGTCGTGTCGTCGTAGTTGCCGCGCGTGTCGACGGTTTCTTTGTCGATGTCGGCGAGCATCAGTTCGCCGACCGCGGCCATTCTAGCTTCGGTGTAGCGCTGCGCCGCGGGCGGGTCGCCGTCGATGGAGCCGAAGTTGCCCTGGCCGTCGATGAGCGGGTAGCGCAGGTTCCAGGGCTGCGCCAAACGCACCATCGCGTCGTAAATCGCCGTGTCGCCGTGCGGGTGGTACTTTTTCATGACTTCGCCGACCACCGACGCCGACTTGGCATGTTTGCGGTTGGAAAACAGCCCTTCGCGGAACATCGCGTACAAGATGCGGCGCTGTACGGGTTTGAGGCCGTCACGCACGTCGGGCAGGGCGCGGTCGACGATGACGTACATCGCGTAGTTGATAAAACTGTTTTTGATTTCGTCCGTGATGGGGGCGGGGACGACGTGGCCTTCGTTCAAAAGAGTCCTCCTGGTGGGGTCGTTGCTACGGGCTTGCTCGGTACTGCTCGGTGCTGCTCGGTCCTGTGGCGTCACTGCGGTGTCGTTGAGGCGAACGGGGGTTCAACCGAGGTCGAGAACGTGTGACGCCGAACATTTAAGTCTACCACTCGCGGCCCCATCCTGTACGCTCCTGAAAAACAAGCGAGGGTGTGTGCTGGACGCGGTTTCGGAAGGTCGGCAAAAAGGGGCGAAGGCTTTCAGCGGGTGGCTCTGCTACCTGCGCCGAGGTACGCGGTTGTCGCGTCGCTACCTCGGCAGGTGACGCGCTCGAGCGCGCTCTGTTAGGTACTCGCACGCGGGGTAATCCCGTTACTACAGTGGGTGTTTCAGGCGCAACGACTGTGCAAAGATGGCTCATGCCCGCGTTGTCCCCGCCGACCGAACCCGAATTGCCCAAAGGAGGTGTGGGCGTCCTGTCGAAGGTTTGTTGCCACGCGACCCTGCAAAAAGCCGACCCAGCCGTTTCGACCAGCACCAGCCGGCTGCCTCGAGCGCCCAAACGGGACGACGCCGGGCGGGTTGCGGGCCACTCGCCCAAAAAGTGCTCAGGTGCGGTTTTCGGTGCGGACTTTGGCAACCTCGTTGCGCCACCGAACACGCGTCGGCGCGTCGTCGAGGCGCACCCGGAGGCCCGGCCGTGTTAGACCGAGTCGCACAGCAAACCGCACGCCAGACCGCACAGCAGACCGCACGCCAGACCGCAGGGGAGCCTGCAGAGAAGACCACAGAGAAGACCGCAAAAACCGCAGCCGAGCCGCTCGCCCCGGCAACGGTCCGTGTCCTGCTCGTTGACGACGACGAGGTCGACCGCGAAGCCGTTACGCGGCTGCTCAAGCCCCCCCACGAGGTCCTGAAAGCGCCGACGGGTCGGGCGGCGCTCGGGCACCTGCGCGCAACGCCGCCCGACTGCGTCCTGCTCGACTATTTGTTGCCGGACTCGGACGCGTTTCAACTGCTGGAACGGTGCGTCGAGGTGTACGTGCCGGTGGTGGTTCTGACCGGTGAGGACAGCCCGGAGCTTATCGTCAGCATGTTGCAGCGAGGTGCGCAAGACTGTCTGGTCAAAAGCCAGTTGAACAAACGCGGGCTCGAGGCGGCCATCCACAACGCCGTCGAAAAAGTCGCCTTGCGCCGCGACTTGGACGTTAAACAGCGCTTACTCGCCTTGCAAGCGGAGGCGCTCGAGACCAAAAACCGGCAACTCCGCCAGCTCGCCTCGGACCTGACCTTGGCCGAGCAGCGAGAACGTCACCAGATTGCCCATGTGCTGCACGACGACTTGCAACAGCGTCTTTACGGGGTGAGGTTGCTCCTGCGCGCGGTGCAGCGCGACGTGCTCGGTCAGAACATACCGGGTCAAAACATACCGGGTCAAAACGTGCCGGGTCAAGGCTCGGCGCTAACGCACTTGCAGGAAGCTTACGACCAACTCGGCGAGGCTTTGCAAGCTTCGCGGCAACTCACGGTCGACTTGAGCCCGCCGGTTTTGAAAGGTGAAGGGTTGCTGGAAGCGTTGGGCTGGCTGGCTTCGCAGATGCGGGAGCGCTTCAACTTGCAGGTCGAACTCGAGAAAAAGAGCGATGTGCCGTTGCCGAGCGAGGCCATGCGTATTTTGCTGTTCCAAATCGTGCGCGAACTCCTCGCCAACGTCGCGGCCCACGCGGCTGTCGACCGGGTGCGAGTGACCTTGCAAGTTCAAGACGAATTCGTCTACGTGTCCGTCGCGGACGAGGGCCGGGGGTTCGACCCCGGGCTGCTGGCCGCGACACCTCCTTCGGCGGGGTTCGGTCTCTACGCGGTGCGCGAAAAGCTCGCCCTGTTCGGCGGCGGTTTCGTGGTGGAGTCCAGTCCGGGCCACGGCACCCGCGCGACGCTGACCCTACCGGTCGCCAACCTGTAGCCCCAAACCTGTAAACCAAAAAGGTGTGATGTGACCTACCAACTCTTTGTTATCGACGACCACGACGCCATGCGACGGGCGCTGGTTCGCTTTTTGAACGGGGAAGCCAACCTGAACGTCTGCGGCGAGGCGGCCTCCGCCCGAGAAGGTCTGCAACGGCTCGAGACGCTGACCCCCGACCTCGTTTTGGTCGACATGTCGATGCCCGAAATGAACGGGGTGGAGTTTGTGACGGCACTTCACGAGACGAACCCCACACTGCCTTGCCTCATGGTCTCGGCCCACGCCCAAAAGGACTACGTTCGCGCCGCGTTGCAGGCGGGCGCGCGCGGTTACGTGATGAAAGAAGACCCGCTCGACGTCCTCACGGCTATCTTTCAGGTCATAGGTGGCAAGGTGTACACGGGAACGGGCAAAGTTTGAGCGAGTTTCGGGCATTCACTCTTGTTGCGCAGGCGCGGGCCTGAACAGCTGTCCGTCTTCAGCGCTCCCTCTTTTTCGGGCCGAAGCCAACCCGGACGGCAACGGCCAGGGACAAAAGCAGCAGCGTCGTCGACAGGCCCAGCGCCCCGACCGGCCCACCCAGCAGGTCGCCCGCCAGACCGCTCAAGCTCGGCCCCACCGCCTGCCCCACCGCAAAACAGGCGGTGGACAAACCCATCGCCCGCGCCCAGCCGCTCGGCGGCAACAGCTTGCGGAACACGTCGGTCAGCGCCGTAATCACGCCCAAAAAACTGATGCCGAAAACGAACGCCGACAACCACGGCGCACTGACCACGAGCGGGTAGACGCTCGCCACGGCCAGACAGGCCAGCACAAGTTCCAAACTCCGCACCCCGCCGAAGCGCTCGACCAGCGGCCCCCAGGCCAGCCCGGTCAGCGACGCGCCCAGGCCGAGCACCGCCCAAAACGGGATAATGGGCACGGTGAGGCCGGTCGTCACAAAGGTCATGTAGCCGATATAGCCCGCCCCGTAAAGCCCGTAGGCGACGAGGAGCGGCACGATGGGCCGCAAGCTGCCGTCGCCGCCGACCGCGCGGGCCGCGGGCTCGGCCAAGCCGCCCTGGGCCAGGTAAGCGACCAGGCTCAACAAGACGGAAAGCGCGGCCAGGAGCAGCCAGCCCGTTCGCCAACTCGTCATCAGCGGCAACACGGCCGGCGACAGCAAGATGCCGATGCCCACGCCGCCGAAGTACATCCCCGTCGCCAAACCCCGCCCGCCGCTCGCCAACAGCAGCGCAGCGCCGCCGACGAACACGAACGCGCCGAGCACGCCCTGAACGAAGCGCAAAACGAGCAGCAGGTAAAAATCCCCGCCGAAAGCCAGCAGCGCTAAACTCAGCGCCTGCAGCCACAGCGAGGCGTAGAGCCCGCGCCGGTAACCGGTCGCGTAGAGCACCCGGTGACTGACAAGCGCGCCGAGGAGGTAACCCGCCGTGTTCGCGCTGCCCAGAACCCCGGCTTGAACGTAGCTGAGGCCGAGCGCAACCTGCATCGCGGGCAGTACCAGCGCGTACGCGAAACGCCCGACGCCCAGAGCGGCGGCGGGCGCAAAACCGAGGAGGAAGCCGAGGCGCATTAAAGTACCGAGGACCGAGTAGAAAGTAAAAAGTAAAAAGCGAAAAACAGAGTCAAGAGTGTTTGCTCCTCCGCTCTTCTGCTCTTTGCCCTTCGTGAAGGGAAAGCCTCGAGCGCACACGGCATGATAACGCCCGCGGGCCTGCTAAACTCAGCGCTATGGCTTCTTCAACTATGACCCCGCGAGTTATCCCGCGAATCACCGTCGTCGGCGCGGGCTTAGCCGGGAGCGAGGCGGCGCTGGCCGCGGCGCGCTACGGCGTTCACGTCGACCTGTTCGAGATGCGTCCCGTCAAAACGACCCCGGCCCACCACACCGACAAGTTCGCCGAGTTGGTGTGCTCGAACAGCTTCGGCGGCGAGGGCGAGACGAACGCCAAAGGCTTGTTGCAAGCCGAAATGCTGGCGGCCGGCGGCCTCATCATGACCGCGGCTTGTCGAAGTCGGGTGCCCGCCGGGGGCGCGCTGGCGGTCGACCGCGAGGCGTTCGGTGAGCTGGTGACCGGCACGGTCAAGCAGCACCCGAACATTACCGTTCACAGTGAAGAGCTGACCTACGTCCCCGAGGGCGTCACCGTCGTCGCCTCGGGACCGCTCACCTCGGACGCGCTGGCCGAGAGTCTGCGCGAACTCGTCGGGATGGACTTTCTGGGCTTTTACGACGCGGCCGCCCCCGTCATCGAGGCCGACAGCATCGACATGAGCGTCGCCTACCGCAAGGGCCGCTACGACCAGAGCGCCGACTACCTCAACTTGCCCTTCGACAAGGCGCAGTACGACGTCTGGTATGAAGCGCTGCAACAGGCTCGAAAGCACACGCCGCACGAGTGGGAGAAGCTGGAATTTTTCGAGGGTTGTATGCCGATTGAAGAAATCGCGCGGCGCGGCTATGACACGCCGCGTTTCGGACCCATGAAGCCGGTGGGCTTGGAGCACCCCGACACGGGCAAACGCTTTTTCGCGGTCGCGCAACTGCGCCAGGAAGACGTGCGCGGCCAGATGTACTCGCTCGTCGGCTTTCAGACCGGTTTGAAGTGGGGCGACCAAAAAGAGGTGCTGCGGCTCGTGCCGGGCTTAGAAAACGCCGAGGTCGTCCGCTACGGCGTGATGCACCGGAACACCTACCTCAACGCGCCGAAACTTTTGTCGCCGGAACTGCACTTGCGCGAGCAGCCGCGCGTCTTCGTCGCAGGCGTGTTGGCCGGGACGGAAGGCTACTTGGAGTCTTCGGCGACGGGCTGGCTGGCGGGCACGAACGCGGCGCGCTACGCGCTCGAGTCCCCCCTCGTCCTGCCCCCCGAAGAGAGCATGTTGGGCGGCCTAGCGCGCTTTTTGGCGACCGCGCAAACTGAGAACTTCCAACCGATGAACGCCAACTGGGGCTTGGTACCCGCGTTGCCCAAACAAAAAGGCGAGGGCAAACGCGAGCGGCGCACGCGCACCTACCGGCGCGGCCTGGCGGCGTTTGAGAGCTGGCTCGAGACCGTCCGGGCGAAGGAGGAGGTTCCTCTCTGACTTTGCGGATGCGCCGAGGTACACTGGACAAAGGAACGAGTAACCAGCACAGTTTAGGAGGCTCCACATGCCTGAAATATTTACCGGTGAACATTCCCTGATAACAGCCATCATGGTCGTGCTGATTTTGGGCGCGTTTCTGACGATTTCTCTGGTGATGTTGTGGGCACCCTCGAGGCCCTTTCCCAGCCCCAAAAAAGAGTCCGAGCCGCGCCCCGACCAAAGCCCGAAGCAAAAAACTAAGGCGAGACGAAAACGTTGAGCGTCCGGCTCGAGTCCGTTATTGACGGCCGCTTAACCTCGGCGCGGGTTTGGGCGCGGCTGGGTGACGCGACTGACGGCAAGAAAACAGCAAAGCGTTCGTACGTGGCGTTACCTCGGCAAAGACCGTGAAACCGGGGACGGTCGGCGTTTTACGGTCGGCATTTCACAGCCGGCATTTCACAGCGGGTAGTGGCCCTGTTTGCGAGACTTGTGACGAAACCGCGAGTTTGCAACGAAACGGCTGCTAAGCTACAGGTGGCAAGCGGGTCATCATCCCCTTCGACGTGGACTAACCCGCTTGCCCTTCTTTTCAAAATTTGGGCCGAATCTCCCGAAAACTCTTCTTGTCCACCCCGAGAAAAGTGCGTCGTGCTTGAAGCGCGCAGACCCTTTCTAAATTCACCGGTGCTGCTGAAGATTTCGCGCCCGAAGGTAAAGTAAACTTTCGGTATGGAACTCTATCTGGGCACCGGCGGCTACTCCAACGACGACTGGCTCGGCCTCCTCTACCCGCCGGGCACGAAAAAGGGGCGGTACCTGGAGATTTACGCGCAGCACTTCAACGCGGTCGAACTCAACAGCAGCTTTTACGCCGTTCCCGGCATCAAAGCCTTTCAGGGCATGGTGGACAAGAGTGGGGCGCGGGTGCGCTTCGCGGTGAAAGTCCACCAGAGCGTCACGCACTCGCGCGACGCCGACGCGGACACCTACGCGCGGCTCGTCGAGTCGGTCGCGCCGCTACGCGAAGTGGGGATGTTGGGGCCGTTTCTGGTGCAGTTCCCTTACTCGTTTCACCGGACGCCGGACAACCGGGTGTACTTGAAAAACTTGGTCGACCGCCTGAGCGGTGAACGCCTGGCGGTCGAATTTCGCAACGAGGCGTGGCAAGTCGAAGACGTCATAGAGGCTTTTGAAACCCTGGGGCTGACCTATGTAAGTGTGGACTACCCGCAGGTGTCGGGGATGCCCGCGCCCGAGTTGCACATTACTTCTGACGTTGTCTACCTACGGCTGCACGGCCGCAACGAGGCGAGCTGGTACGGCGGCAAAACGGCGGCCGAGCGGCACGACTACCTGTACACGCCCGACGAACTGCGGAGTTGGGTGTTGGGCATCAAAGAAAAAGAAGACGCGCTGACCGAAGTTTACGTGATGTTTTTAAACACCACGAAGGGCCACGCGCTGAAAAATTTGAAGATGCTCAAGGAGTTGTTTGCAGAGGTCGGCTTGAACGCGCCCATCAATCCCTGAGGTTAGCCTGAGAGCCTACCTGTGCCGAAAGACTTCAAAGACCAAGTGGCTCAGCTCGTCTCTGAGCAACTTGTCCCAAGCCGTCTTGACCGCGTTGGACGACCCCGGCAGCGCGAACAGCAAGCCGCCCTCGGCAAGTCCGCCCACGGCTCGAGACAGCATCGCCGCAGGGCCGACTTCGTTGTAAGAAAGCACCCGGAACAGCTCGCCGAAACCGGGCATGGGTTTGACTATCAAGGACTCGACAATCGGCACGGTGAAGTCGCGCCCCGCGATGCCCGTCCCGCCCGAGGTGAGGACGACCTGAGCGTCGCTTTTGAGCAAGCGCTCCAAGGTTTCGCGGATTTGCTCGCGGTCGTCTTTGACGAGCACACGCTCGCTCAAGGTGTGGCCCGCGGCTGCCAAAGCCGCCTCGAGATAATCCCCGCTCGAGTCCGTCTCTAAGGTGCGGGTGTCGCTGACGGTGACGACGGCGACTCTTACGCTGTCCGGCCCGGCGGCGCGGTGGGCGTCGCGCCCGCTGCTCGTTTTCACGCGCTTGCTTTCATAGACGAACAGCTTAGCAGACGGGCTCGAGCCGCTTCAACCTCGCCCGCCGCCTCAGCACTCACCGGGTCGAAGCCTCGCCGTTTGCCTTCAGCGTAAAAAGGGTGAGTTCGGGTGGGGCGTTGAGCCTCAAAGGCACGACGCTGAAGCCGATGCCCCGGTTGATGTAGAGCCGGTTGCCCGCCGCGCCGTAGTTTTGGATGAAGCCGTCCGCGTGAACCTCGTCCTCCCTGGTGTAAGACATCCAGGTCCAGGAGGGTGTAAAGGGCAAGCGAAATTGCCCGCCGTGGGTGTGCCCCGCGACGGCCAGCGGCGCGGTGTCGGCGGGAAACGCTTTGAACGATTCCGGGTGGTGCATGAGGACGATGCGGGGGGCGTCGGCCGGCACGCCTGCGAGGGCGGCTTCGGGCCGGTCTTCGGCGGCGACGTGCGCGCCCACACCGACGATGTAGAGGGACGGTGACCCAGTCGTTTGAGTGGGGAGGGGGGCGGCTTCGTTTTGAAGCACCGTGATACCTGCGTCCTCCAACGCGCTTTGCACCGCACCGGCGAGTGCCGTGTTTTTCGGAGCTTCGCTGGTAGGCATGGCGTAGTCGTGGTTGCCCAGGACCGCGTAGGTGGGGATGCCCGCGCCGACCAAAGGTGCGACCAGAGAGACCGCTTCGGCGATGACGGGGCTCGAGCTGTCCACGTGATACACGAAGTCACCCGCGATGAGCACAGCCGCCGGTTTTTCCTCGACCAGCCTGGCAACGATGCGCTGCACCGTCCAGGTGTTGCCGAACCACATCCCGACTTGCAAGTCGGCAATCACGGCGACCTGTCGGCCCTCCAAAGAGGCCGGAAGGTTGGGAAGCTGCACCTCGTAGGACTGCTCGTCGATAAAGTAGGGCTCGGCCACACCCCAAACGAGAAAAAGGCCGACGAGGGCGAGAAGGGTAAACAAAAATCGTTTCATCCCTGCATGATAGCCCAGGAGCATTTGACACGACACCTGCGTTCACCGCTGCGAAACCGAGGCGCGCTCGCGCGGTAAACTAATCCTTAAGAAACGCTTGGAGGCACCATGCAAGAACTCATCAGGCTCTTGAGCGCGGTCGAAGCGGCTCGAGCGGCCGGTCAACAGGCCGCTGTCGCCACCGTCGTGCGCGTCAAGGGTTCGGCCTACCGCCGCGAAGGCACGAAAATGCTCATTGACGCCGCCGGCAACCAGGTCTGCATGATTTCGGGCGGTTGTTTGGAGCAGGAGGTCGGCGAAGTCGCCCAGCGCGTCATGGCGACGGGCGAGCCCGTGGTGAAGTTCTTCGACCTCGACGAAGACCTCGTGTGGGGCCTCGGTCTCGGCTGCGGGGGCTCGGTGGACGTGTACATCGAGCCGTTCGACGAAGGCCGCGAGAACGCGCGCTGGTTGCAAGCGCTGAAAGAAGGGCGGGCCGCTGCCTTGGCGACGGTCATCGAAGCGGACTCGAGCCTCAAAGGAAAGCGCATGTTCATCGACTCGAGCGGCGCGACCCTCGGCAGTTTGGGAGACGAAGAGACTGACGCTGAGTTTGTCTTACGCGCGCGTGAAAAGACGGCCCAACTCTACCCGCGTTCGGAAACCGTGACGGTTCAGGCGCAGGGCGGCCGCGCCGATATTTTCTTAGATGTCAACGTGCCCCCGCCTGAACTCGTCGTGTTCGGCGCGGGTCACGACGCGATTCCCGTGGCAAGCTACGCGCACGAGTTGGGCTTCAAGACGACCGTCGTGGACGCGCGGCACGCCTTTGTGACCGAAGAACGCTTTCCCCACGCGGCGCTGGTGCGCACCCACCCGTCGGGCTTTGCCGACAAGGTGGAGGTGGGGCCGCGTAGTTCGGTGGTGATTATGAACCACCACTTGGAGCGGGACAAAGAAAGCCTCGCCTTCGCCCTCACCACAGCGGCACCCTACATCGGCGTGCTCGGGCCGAGTTCGCGCTTCGAGCGGATGCAGGATGCCTTGAAAGAAGAGGGCCGTGGCTTGACTGAGGCAGACTTGAACCGCGTGCGCAACCCTATCGGCCTGGACATCGGGGCTGACTCGCCCGCCGAAATCGCCATGAGCATCATGACCGAACTGCTGGCGCTGCGCGGCGGCTACGCAGGCGGGTTTTTGAACGACCGGCGCGGGCCGATTCACACGGACCGACCCCTGCGGGAGCCGGTTTCGTAAAAAAGCGACGATCAGCTTTACAGACGATCAGCTTTACAACTGGACGCCTATAGCCAAACCGCCGCATCTTCTGGAAATGACAGTGGCGCAATGGGTTCAGAAAAATCCACGCGCGTAACGCTGCGGTAGCGGTCGGCGACCGGGTCGCGGTGAACCAGCCACTCGCTCGTCTTCAAATCGGCAACCCAATACTCGCGGATGCCCGCGGCGGCGTATTTCTCGAGCCTTCCTCCTGTATCGGCAGCCAGGCTCGTGTTGGACACTTCAACAAGGAGAAGTACGTCGTCGGGTTGAGGCCGCGTTTGGCGGTACGAGCGGCGTTTTAGGAGCATCACGTCGGGGTGGGGCAGCCACAGAGGGTCGCCGATGTCGAGGGCGTTTTGGCTGCGCACTCGAGCCCGGTCTGCAAACGCTTGCACAAAGCGTTCGTGTAGTTCGTCGATAACACCTTCGTGGTTGGGGTTGGCCGGACTCATGGTGTAAATCACTCCGTCCAACAACTCGACCTTCTGGTCGGTGAACAAGCCTGCCTCGGCCATCGTCGTGAAGTCGTTTACCGTAAAGGTGCGCTGCTCGAGCATCTTAATGGCAGTTTAGCCTATCCTCAAACCCTCAAGTACGAACTTTCTCTATCGCCCGCGGCCCGCGCCGCCCGAAACGCCGCGCCAACTCCAATTCGCTCAACACCAGCGCCGTCGGGCGGCCGTGGGGGCAGGCCCAGGGCGTGCGGCACTCGCGCAGGGCGTCGAGCAGGGTTTGCGCCTCGGCACCCGCCAGGACGTGGCCCGCTTTGATGGCCGGGAGACAGGCCAGTCGGCCCAGCACCGTGCGCCAGGCCTCCGCGACGCTGTTCCGGCCCAAACTGCCCTTGACAACCTCGCTCACCAGGTCGGGGCGGCCCGCCAAAAACGCCGGGACGCTGCGGACGCGCCAGTTGGCAGCGCCGAACTCCTCGAGCACCAACCCACGCAGGGCGAGTTCGTCACGCCGTTCCTCGTAAGCTTGCGCTTCAACCGCGCTGAGGCTGAGGAGTTCAGGGCTGGGCAGCTCGAGCGGCGCTTCGCGTGAAAAGCGCGCCTCCAACTCCTCAAACAACACGCGCTCGTGCGCCGCGTGTTGGTCAACGACCCACAGCCGCCCGTCGCCCTCGGCGAGGAGGTACAGCTCGCGGTAGGTGCCGACGTGCCAAAGCGCGGGAAAGTTCGTCCGCGGTGCGTTGCCGACGCCCTCGAACACGTGCAACTCGGGCAGCGTCGGGGCGAGCGGGTGCGCTGCAAGGGCGCTTTCGACGGCGCCTTGCACGAAGGCGCTCACCGCCGCCTCTTGCAAGAACTTGACCCGGCTCTTGTCCGGCGCGGTGTTGACGAGGATTTCGTCCGGGTTCACGCTCAAGTTGAGAATCCCGACCGGAAAGTGTGTGTTCGTCAAAAGTTCGCGGTAACCGTGCAGGACGGCTTTGAGCAGCGCTTCCGGCCACGCGACCGGGCGGCCGTTCACCGCCAGCAACAGCCGGTCTTTGCGCGGGCGCGACAACTCGGGGCGGGACAACAGGCCGGTTAAAACACGAGACCCGGCCTCGGCGCGCAGCTCGAGCAGCCGGTTCGCCGTCACCGGCCCCCACAAAAACTTGACCGCCTCTGTAACGTTGCCGCCCGCCTGCGTCCACTTGGTTTCGCCGTCCACGACGAGCTTAACGGCAAGTTGCGGGTGATGGAGCGCGTAACGACCCAGCAGCGCGACACACTTTTTGGCCTCGAGCGCGCCTGACTCCAGCGCCGCCCGGCGCGCGGGCAGGTGTTCGAACAACCCCGTCACCGTGACCGAAGTGCCGCCTGGGGCGGGGTGTTCCTGGAGCGTGCTCGTCTCGCCACACGCGCGCACCGTCGCCCCGCCGAGTTGCCCGGCGGGGCGGCTGGTGATTGAGACCTGCGCCGCGTTCCGCACCGCGTACAGCCCCTCGCCCCGAAACCCGAGCGTGTCGATGTGAGTCAGGCTCGAGAGTTTCGAGGTGCAGTGGACGTCCACAGCCAGCGGCAGCTCGTCCCTGGGGATGCCCACGCCGTTGTCGGTGACGGTGATGCGTTTTACACCGCCGTCTTCGAGCGTGACCTCGAGCCGCGTCGCGCCTGCATCGAGGGCGTTCTCGAGCAGTTCCTTGAGCACGTCGGCGGGCGCGTTGATGACCTCGCCCGCGGCGATTTCGCGGATGAGGTCAGGTGGGAGTTTGCGAATCATAGGGCTTCTCTTGACCTAATAGCGTAACACTCGAGACGCATTTTCTCAGTCGTTGCGGTTGCTCACGGTAGGCAGTTGATGGCAACAGCACATACTCGACCCACTTTGCTAGACATTCATATTGAGGTTCGAACTTGTGTTAAGGACCCAACAAAGTCTTCAGTTCAAGCCACGAAACTCGTCAAGGGCGGCGGTCATGGCCTCGGGAAAACCGGCCCCACCGTGACCGGCATCATCCAGGACGACCAGGTGGCTATCGACCCAAGCGCGGTGCAGAATCCAGGCAGTGTCCAGCGGGCCGGAGACATCCCAGCGGCCGTGAATCAGCACCGCCGGAATGCCGGACAGACGATGGACGCCAGTCAACACCTCACCGTCAACCAGGAAGCAGCCGTGGCTCCAGTAGTGGGTGACCAAACGGGCGAAGACGAGGCGGAACTGCGGGTCCTCAAAGCGCGGGCTCGGTTCCCACCCCGGCATGAGCGAGACATGTACGTCCTCCCACCGGCACCACTCGAGCGCGGCGCGTTCACGCACCCGCGGGTCGGGGTCGGCGAGTAGTCGAGCATAGGCGGCTGACAAGTCACCCCCGCGTTCAGCTTCGGGAACAACAGCGGTAAAACGCTCCCATTCACGAGGAAAGATGCGGCCCATGTCGCGAGTTATCCACTCCGTTTCGCGCCTCGAGCCAGCAGTGACCGCGCCCAACACCATGCTTATAACCCGCTCAGGATAACGCTCGGCGTAGACTAGGCCGAGCGTGACACCCCAGGAGACACCCACGACGACCCACCGTTCGATGCCGAGGTGTTCTCGCAACCGTTCGAGGTCGGCTACGAGATGGTCGGTGGTGTTCGTACTCAGGTCAGCGTCAGGTTCGGAAGCCAGCGGACGACTCCGCCCACACCCACGCTGGTCGAAAAGGACGGCTCGGTAAGCGTTCGGGTCGAAGTTGCGGCGCGCGCCGGGGGTGCAGCCGCTGCCCGGCCCGCCATGTAAATAAACCGCCGGAGTGCCTGAAGGATTGCCTATTTCTTCCCAATAAAGTAAGTGACCGTTGCCGACCTCGAGAGTTCCAGAGGTATAGGGTTCTATAGCTGGATAACGTTCAGCCATCTGTCCTTCTTGCAGCAACCACTCTGCATTACTCCCCCGGCCCCAGCCCTCGAGCCTGTTCCTGCAACTTGTGCAGCAAGTTGAGCGCGTCCAGCGGCGACAAGCGGCTGACGTCTTGCGATAGAAGAGTGTCCACGACCTCCTGAGCAGAGTCGTTTTGGGAGGACTCGAGGCCGCAAAACACGGCGTGCGCGCGCTCCAAAACGGCCCCCGGCACGCCCGCCAACTTGGCGACTTGGAGGCCGTAAGCCTTGCTCGCCGGGCCTTGTAAAACCTGGTGGTAAAACACGAGCCCGCCCGCCTCTTCCTTGGCGGCGACGTGGTAGTTCCGCGCCCGCCCCAAACGCCCGACGAGCGTGGTGAGTTCGAAGTAGTGCGTGGCAAAGAGCGTAAACGCGCCCACGCAGTCGTGCAGGTACTCCGACGCCGCCCAGGCGAGGGCGAGGCCGTCGTAGGTGCTCGTGCCGCGGCCGATTTCGTCCAACAGAACGAGGCTCTGCGGCGTGGCGTTTTGCAGGATACGGGCCAACTCGCTCATCTCGACCATAAAGGTGCTGCGGCCCCCGGCGATGTCGTCCGACGCGCCGATGCGGGTGTAAATCCGGTCGAACAGCGGCAGCGTGGCGGTCTCGGCCGGCACGAACGAGCCCACCTGCGCGAGCAGCGCGACGAGCGCGGTCTGGCGCAGGTAGGTGCTCTTGCCGCTCATGTTCGGCCCGGTCAGCACGACGAGGTGTTCGGTTTTTGAAAGGCTCGTGTCGTTGGCGATAAAGCTGTGGTACTGCTCGACCACCGGGTGCCGCCCGCCACGTACACTAAGCGTGTGGTCGGCGCTGAACGCCGGGCGGCAGTAGTGGCGCGCGGCTGCGACCTCGGCGAGGGCGGCGTAGGTGTCGAGTTCGGCCAACACGCAGGCCACGTCGCGCACGTCTTGGGCGCGACCCGTGAAGCTCGAGCGCACCCCTTCAAACACCGCGTACTCGCGCCGTTTGGCGCCGTCCTCGGCGCGCAGGATTTCGCGCTCTTTGTCGCGGACGTCGCTGCGGGTGTAGCGCTGCCGGTCTTTGAGGGTTTGGACGACGCGGTAATCCTCCGGCACCGCGTCGTAGGAGGGCCGCGTGACTTCTAAGTAATAGCCGAACACGCCGTTGAAGCCGACCTTGAGCTTGGGGATGCCCGTGGCCTGGCGCTCGCGGAGTTCCAACTCGGCCATCCAGGCGCGGCCCGCTTCGGCGGCGTGGCGCAGGCTGTCGAGGTCACTGTCGAAACCGTCCCGAATCAGGCCGCCCTCGGTGATTTTCAAGGGCGGGTCGTCCACGAGCGCCGCGCTGATGAGCGCTTGCACGTCGCTCAAGTCGTGGAGGCGGTGGGTCAGGTTGGACAGCGCGCGTTCGTCCCGGCTGGCGAGCAAGCTTTTCAGACCCGGCAACAGGCTCAAGCTGCGGGCGAGGGCGGTGAGGTCTCGAGCGCTGGCGCGGTCGGCGGCAATTCGGGTGGCTAGGCGCTCCAAGTCGTGAACTCGGTAGAGCGCCTTGCGCACCTCGGCGCGCAGCACGCCGTCCTGAACAAAGGCCTCGACTGCGTCCAGCCGGTGTTCGATCAACGTGCGGTCGAGAAGGGGGTGGCGCAACCAGGCTTTCAAGAGCCTGCGGCCCGGCGCGGTGCGGGTTTCGTCGAGGATGCTGAAAAGTGTGCGCCCGGAGCCCATCGCCGCCTCGAACACTTCCAAAGTGGACAGCGCTACTTCGTCTAAGTGCATGTACGCGCCGGGGTCGTAGCGCAGAAAGCCCGTCACCTGCGGCAGCGCGCCGCGCTGCGTGGCGCGGGCGTAGGACAGGACCGCACCCGCGGCGCGCAAGAGCGCCTCGGTGTCCGCCCCGGTGGGCAGCGCGCCGAACTGCTGTGTGAGGGTCGTTTCGGCTTCCGCTAAATCGAAACGCCCCTGCGTTACCATGATGGGGAAGCGCTCGCCGAACAGGGTGCGGAACGCCTCCTGCTCGTACAGTTCGGGGGCCAGCAACACCTCGGCGGGGCGGTAGCGGCGGAGTTCGTCGAACAGGCTGCTCTTGGCGAAGGTTTGCGAGCCGCGAAACTCGCCCGTGGTCACGTCGAGGAGCGCCAGGCCATAGCCGTCGCCGGTCGCCACGGCGGCGAGGTAGTTCGCGTCCGGGCGCAGCAGCCGTTCGTCGGTCACGGTGCCGGGCGTGATGAGTTGCGCCACCTCGCGCTTCACCAAACCGTCGGCGTCGGCGGGGTTGCCTACTTGGTCGGCGACGGCGACGCGGACGCCTTGGTTGAGCAGGCGTTCAATGTGCGTGTCCGCCGCGCGAACCGGAATGCCCGCCATCGGGGTGGTGAAGTCCTTGCTCGTTTTGTGCGTCAGGATAATTCCGAGGGCTCGAGCCAGCTTCTCCGCGTGCTCCCCGAAACACTCGTAAAAGTCGCCCACCTGAAACAGCATGAGGTAGTCCGGGTACTGCTCGATAAGCTCGACGTACTGCGTCAACAGGGGCGGCAGCGGGCCTTTGCCTTCGCCTTTTAAGACCATAGGGCAACTATACCGCGTTGGGTAGGGGGAGTTGTTTATGAAGTTGCGGGGGAAAGTGTGCCGTAGAGTTTAATTCTGTTCAGGCAACTCGTAACTCAGCGTCTGCATGTGAGAATCAGAGACACCTACAGACTGCTGCAAAAAACCGGCTTTGCTTAAAAATGCCAAGGTGGCCTGATTGGATGGGTCGACGTGGACAGTGAGCTTCCGGTACCAAGTTTTCAGGGTTTCGATAATTCGAGTCCCATAACCCCGCCTACACAGCGCCGGTTTGACGGCTAACCCCGCGGTGACACACTCATTCAAGCCCGGCCCAAAGTATAGGTCGGCAACAGCTACAAGCGTGTCTGCGTGTATGACAGCTAAAGTTGTGCCTTCCTCAGGTTTACTCGTGAGAGCAGCCTCGAGCCAGTCATCCCCTATAGGACCGAGGTATCTGTTCAAACTTTGGTCCTCAAACCAATGGCTGTACTCTTCGAAATGCGCCTCGACGAACAGTTGATACTGAAGTTCCACCCCCGACAGCACTTGACGCTCGGAGGCGGGAACAGTACTGATGCGCTTCAGCTCGAGCCCTCCTCCAAAAACATCCCCATCGCGTGGTAGCCCGCGTCGACGTAAATCGTCTCGCCGGTGACGCCGCTGCCCAGCGTGTCGGCGATGAGCGACAAGGCCAGGCCACCGACCTCTTCCTGAGTGATGTTGCGTTTCAACATGCTCTTGGCCCCGGCCTCGCCGAACATCTCGGCGAAGCCCGAAATGCTGCGGGCGGCGATGGTGCGCAGCGGCCCGGCACTGATGGCGTTGACGCGGACACCTTGCGGCCCGAGGTCGTAAGCGAGGTAGCGCACGCTTGCTTCCAAGGCCGCCTTGGCGACCGCCATCATGTTGTAGTGCGGCACCACGCGCTCGGCGGCGAGGTAGGTCAGGGTAGTAATGCTGCCGCCCTCGGTCATCAGGTCCTGCGCGCGCTGCGCGACGCCCACGAGCGAGTAGGCCGACACGTCCATCGCCGTCATCCACTCCTCTCGGGTGGTTTGTACGAACGGCTTCTCAAACGTTGTGCCGGGCGCAAACGCGACCGCGTGAACGACGAAGTCGAGCGAGCCGAAGGCGTCTTTCACCTCTTTGAAGAGTGCGTCCAAGTCGTCGTCGCTCGTCACGTCGCAGGGGACGAGGAGCGGGTCGCGGCAGTCCCCAGTGAGCTTTTCCAGCGTACTTTTGAGCCGGTCGCCCTGGTAGCTGAAGGCCATGCGCGCCCCGGCGCGGTTCAGGATGTCGGCGATGGCCCAGGCGATGGAGCGCTGGTTGGCGACGCCGAACACGAGGCCCTGCTTGCTGGATAGGTCGATGTTGAGCACGGTTGACTCCAAACTTGGTTTAGACCTCAAACTTGAGTTGCACCTCAAACTTGACTTGTACCTCGGCTTGACAACGACCTCGGCTTGGCAACGTCGCGGTTTGAGCCGAGTTTAACCCAGGAAAGCAGCCGAGACCGCGGGGGAGGCTCGAGCCAAGAGCTGAGACCGACCTCAGCCCTGTTCCGGGAGACAGTTTTACAAAGTAGGGGTGACTTACGCCTGGCACCGTCAGGGGACAGCCTTGCGTCAATTCAGGCGGACCCGTCGTAAGAATTCTGTTATAATGTGCGGTTTAGGCTGGGGTGTGGCTCTTTTTTCTTCTACCGTCACCCCGGCGGCTTCCGCCGAACACCTCAAGCGCCGCTTTTACCTGGTCCTCCTCAGCGTGCTCGTGGTCTCGAGCTTCGCGAGTCTTTTGCTCTTTACCCAAGACTATTTTTTCGACAGGGTTTTGAGCCCGGCGTTACTCCTCATCCTGGCGGGCTTGACGACGTGGCTGTGGTGGCAGCCGACCAGCCTGAAAGCGGTCGAGCGCGGCGTCACCCTCGCCGCGGCGCTCAGCTACGCGCTCATCTTGGCGCACACGCTTTACCTGTCGTCCGAGGAGGGGGCGAGAGCGGCGTTCTTGGACATCTTCAGGTTGTGGGGGCCGCTCATCTACCTCTGGTCGTACCTGGCTTTGGGCAAACGGCGCGGTCTCGCCGCCTCACTGGCTTTTTACGCGGCTACTTTGCTCGTGAGCCTGCCGTACTTTCTCTTCTACCCGCTTGCAGACGCGGCCTTCGGCGGGCGCTATTTGCTGGGCGACTTTTACCTAGCCAGCCTCGCTTACATCGCCGGGCTTCACGTCTTCGCCACTTTTCTCGAGTGGCAGGTCGCGGAGCGGCTCGCCGCGGAGGCCCTGACCCACTACGCCTACACCGACCCGTTGACCGAGCTGCCCAACCGCCGCTACTTAGCCGAGGCGCTCGAGCGCAGTCTGGAACGTCAGGACGGCAGGCTGCTGGGCGTGTTGTTCGTCGACCTAGACGAGTTCAAGGCGGTCAACGACCGCTGGGGCCACCAGGCGGGCGACGCGCTGTTGGTGGCGGTAGCGGCGCGCTTAAAAACTTGCGTCAGGCTCGAGGACACCGTGGCGCGCCTGGGCGGCGACGAGTTCGCGGTGGTGTTGCCCGACTTAAAGGACAAAGAGGACGCCGCCAAGATAGCTCGAGGGGTGGTCACGGCGCTCGCGGTCCCTTTCGAACTGTCCGGCGGCGTCGCGAGCGTTACGGCGAGTGTGGGCGTGAGCCTCTACCCGCAAGACGGAACGAGCGCCGAGGGTTTGCTGCTGAGAGCCGACCGGGCGATGTACCGCGTCAAGGCGGGCGGCAAGAACGGCTACTGTGAAGACGTCCGCTACGAAGACGTCCGCTGCGAAGACGCGAACGGGGTGCGCCTGCCCGCCCTGGCAGGAGCCTAGCCGAGGCCGACCAAAGCCGTCACTTTGTTCGAACGCCGCCGCAAGCGCAAACTTGAACACATTCGACTTGCCGCGCCGGGTGTCGGTGAAGCGGTTGCTCAGCTGTCATACGGGTTCCGATTGATTCGTTGCAAGCGAATCAATCCGAGCGTAGCGAGGAGGAACAGAGATACGGACGGAACGGTATGGAATAGCGCCGAACGTTTTTCTTGGTGCTATGGAATTTAGCGGAATCCGCATCTCTCGTCCGTAGTTCGTTGCTCGCCTGTCAGACTCGGCCTAGCCCGCCGTGACTTTTCAAATTAACGGCAGCTGGCCGCGAACCCCGGCCCCGCGAGCCTCCCGAACCCCCACCGCGCCGGCTACTCACCAGTCGTCGTTCGCCATAAGCGTTTTGAAGCGGGCTCTCGCTTCGCCGGCCTTGCCCTTTTCGCCGCGCGCTTCCCAGGTGTCGGCCAAGCCTTCCCAGGCGTTTTCGCTGTAGGGCTCGTGCTCGGTCATGGTGAAGTAAAAGCGAGTAGTCGTTTCCAAGTCGCCGTCGTCCAGGGCTTTTTCCGCGGCGGCCTCGAGCAAGCTCAAGTGCTCGGTGTGGAGCCCGGTGCGGGTGTTTTCGACCCAGGACGAGTCGAAGCCGAGCAGGTAGTCGCCGCGGTACAGCTCAATGGCGCGGCGGTAGTCGGCTAAGTTGCCGCTCGCTTTCGCCTTGGTGCTCAAGTGCCGGTAACGCTCGACGTCGTAAGCGATTTTGAACTTGTCGTGCAGGTAGTAGCGGCGGTTGGCCGACTCGATGAGTTCGCCGCCCATCGCCTTGCGCAGCCGGTACAAGGTGGTGTGAAAGCTGCTCGAGGCCTTGGCCTCGGTCTTGCCGGGCCAGAGCGCTTCCGCGACTTCGAAGGTCGTCACGCCGCTGCGGTGTTCGAGCAAGTAAAACAGCAACTCCAAAGCCTTGAGCGAGTCCCAGTCGAGCCGTTCGCCGTCGCGTTCGACGATGGGCGACCCCAAGCCCTTGGCCTGCACGTTGCCTTCGACCGGGCGGAGCAGTTCTTCGATGCGCGTCAGGCGCACCTGCACCGCCTCGACGAGTTCGTCTTTGGTGAACGGCTTGGTAAGGTAGTCGTCCGCGCCCAACGTCATGCCCTTGCGGACGCTCGAGCGGTCGTCGAGCGCGGTCAAAAACAAAAACGGCACCGACCGGAGTTCGGCGACCTCGCGCACCTTTTGATAAAAGCCGTAACCGTCCAGTGCCGGCATCGACACGTCGCTGACAATCACGTTGGGATGCAAACCCTCGCCGAGTTCTGTCAACGCGTCGTGAGCGTTGTCGAAAGTGAGGACGCTGTAACCGGCACTTTCCAAACTGACCTGGGTCAGTTTGAGCAGTGCGGGCTCGTCATCGACGGCTAAAACCAGTGCAGACATAGGTACCTCGGTCGTTCGGTCGGTGTAGGCGGGCGGTTGTTCGGCAAGTCGTTACGCCCAGCCTTCGGTAGGGCGGTAGTGTACGAGCGCGCTGTACTCCACGCTTGGGCCCAGTGTCGTCGTCGCAAAGCCGATGTCTACGACGACGTCGGTATCTGTAAGCGACGCCAAAAACGCGTTCAAACGCTCTTCGAACAGGTCGAAGTCGGTCGCGCTGACGAGTTTGCACTTGGCGGCCACGTCGGTAAAGCCACTCTCCCTCAAGCTTGGTCTTTTCGCGCCGCCCTGCGCAGCGCGATTGGGTCGTCTCCGATGATAGCGTCTACGCCGAGCTTGGTAAGCGAGGTAATTCTCATGTCGCTGTTGACCGTCCAGGTGTTGACCGCGAGACCGCGTGCGTGGGCGCGCTGCAGCAGCGCCGCCGTGACTTGCGACTCGTGTGGGTGGAGCGCGTCCGTGTGCAGCCAACCCGCCAGCCAGGGCGTGCGCAGCAGCAAGGGCAAGTCGGGCGCGTAGAGCAAGCCGGTACGCAACCGCGGCGAAAAAAACCGCACTTTGAGCAGGCTCGCGGGGTTGAAGCTCGAGACCAGCACCCGGTCGGCCAACCCCGACGCCCGCACCGCCCTCACCAGGTCGCGTTCAAGACGATGCGTCCGCCAGCCCGCCGCTTTGACCTCCAAGTTGAGCAGCGTGCCGGGACAGCTTTGGGCGAGGTCGAACAGTTCCGAGAGTTTGGCGATGCCTGGCTGTGCCGCGCGCAACTCTTCCCAACCGAGGTCGGCGACGCGCCGGCCCTGCACCGTAAAGTCGTGAAACAACACCAGCACACCGTCGCGGCTGCGCTGCACGTCGCACTCGACGCCGTCCAGACCCGAGCGAAACGCGTAGCGGAACGCTTCCAGCGTGTTTTCCGGCCGCGCGCCGCGCACGCCGCGGTGACCGAGCAGCAGCGGCAGTTTCCGGGTCACGCCGGGCAAGCGCCGGGGCCGCCACAGCGCGGTGCGCCAGAGCAGCGCCAGGACGAGAAGGAACAGGACCGGCACAGGTTTCAGCTTAACGCAGCCGCGGCTCGAGCGGTGCGTCGGCAACAAGCTTGCCTGGATGGCGTTTCTGTGAATGACCGGGACTTCAACGACTCAAGAGAAGCGGACGCGAGAAGAGGTCGACCCGCGCGGTCGTCTCGGTGCCAATTCGCACCAGGTGGAAACAAGGTTTTTGGCTGTGAGGGTTTTGCTGTAACCGGAAACGGCGTTCTCTCAACATGTTTCCTCTCAACGTGAGGTTCGCCGGCGGGCCCGACCGGCAAAGCAGCACACCCGCCCCGCGCGTTTGGCCTGGTTCCGTCTGTTCAGGACGAGCGCCTGCGCCGGTCTGGGGTCGCTCGAGCGTGTCCGCATGAGGTTTTCGCATGAGTTTTCAACCCGTATGCGTTAAACTGGGTCACGGAGGCCTGCGGTGAAAGCAGCTCGAGTCGTTCAGTTTGTTTTACTTTTCATTGTCGTCGCTTACTTGTGGTGGGTGTACAGCGTCAACCAAGCGTACATCGACCTGCCCGGCTTCGTCGCGCTCCCGGCGGGTGTCGTCGTGGCGTTGGTCTTGCTGCTGGGCTGGCTGCTGGGCTGGCTGCCCAACCGCTTTGCACTGTGGCGCGCCCGGCGTGCGAACGCCAAGTTGAGAGCGCGGCTGGCCGAGTTTGAACCTTCCGGCGGCCCCGAGCCGGTCAGAACCCTGCGCGACCCCGCCATCCCCGACCGAAACGAGCCCTATCCGGTCGCGCCCGGCCCGGACTACGAAAACCTGTGAGGCCGGCGCTTTCGAACACCGCTCAGGTGCGGCGAGCCTGTAGAACCCGAGCCGGCTCGAAGTGAGCGGAACCTGATGGCGGTCGACACGGCCGGCTCGTCCGGCCCACGCTGGACGGTGCGCCCGCCGCCGCCGCCCGGCGTGGTGCGGGAGCTGGCTCGGGCCCTGTCGGTACCGCCGCTCTTAGCGAGCATCATGGCGGCGCGCGGCTTGACCGTGGGAGCGACTGCGTTTTTACAGCCCCCCTTAGAGCTCAGCCGAATTCCCAGTTTAGACGCGGCGGCGGAGCGTTTGGAACACGCCCTCCAAAACAAACGCCGCGTCCTCGTCCACGGCGACTACGACGCCGACGGCATCAGCGGCACGGCGGTCCTCACCTTGGGTCTGCGCGCCCTCGGCGGCGACGTGACGCCGTTTATCCCCGACCGCCTGCACGACGGTTACGGCGTTCACCCCGACCGGGTTGAGGAGCATATCGAGAGGGCCGACCTGTTCATCACCGTGGACTGCGGCATCAGCAACCTCGAAGAACTGGCGCGCCTGCAAGCGGCGGGGGTCGAGACCATCGTCAGCGACCACCACCAGCCGGGGACGGAACTGCCCGCCGGAATCGTCGTCCACCCGAAACTGTCGCCGCTGGCGAAACAAGGCTTGCCCGAACTCACCGGGGCGGGCGTGGCGTATCACCTGTTGTGGGCGCTCCACGAACGGCTGGGTCTCGAGCCGCCGGTCGACTACAGCGACCTTGCCACCCTCGGCACCATCGCCGACGTCGCGCCGCTTTTGGGTGAGAACCGGGCGCTCATCCAAGAGGGGTTGGCGCGGCTCGCTAATTCGCGTTGGCCGGGGGTTCGGGCGATGATTGCGCAGTCGCGGCTCAAAGGGCCGCCGAGCGCCCAAGACGTCGCTTTCGTGCTGGCCCCGCGCCTCAACGCCGCCGGGCGCTTAGGCGAGGCCGACGTCGGGCTGGAACTGCTCATGACCGCCTCGGAACGGCGCGCCCGAGAACTGGCCGTCTACTTAGACGCGCGCAACTTGGAACGGCGCAAAATCCAGGACGGCATGTTCCAAGAAGCCCTTCTCAAGTGCGACGACACAGCGCCCGCCCTGGTGCTCGACGACCCCGGCTGGCACCCCGGCGTCATGGGCATCGTGGCGAGCAAGTTGTTAGAGCGCTACTACAAACCCGTCTACATCATCGCGCGGGGCAAGGGCTCGGTGCGCTCCGTCCCCGGCGTCTCGGCGGTGGCGGGTTTGCAGCACGCCGCGCCGCACCTGAAGCGCTTCGGCGGACACTCGCAGGCGGCGGGGTTCGCGCTGCAGGACCAGGACGTAGCCGCGTTTCGTTCGGCCATTTACGACTTCATGGCGCAACACCCCGCCCGCGAGCGCGTCGTGGCCGCGGACGCGCTCATCTCGAGCACGCAAGTCGACGACGACCTGTTCAGGGCGATGGCTACCCTAGAGCCCTACGGCGAGGGCCACCGCGCACCCCTGTTCGCCCTCACCGACCGCCTCGACGCGGCGCGGGCGGTCGGGCAGACGAAGACGACGCTGCAACTCCGCGTCGGCGGGCTCAAGGGCGTCGCCTGGCAGAAGGGCGAGCTGGCCGAGCAGCTACCCAGCGGCGCGGCGGTCAACACAGTTATCAGCCTGCAAGAAAACGAGTGGCAGGGCAAACGCAGTTTGGAGTTCGTCGCCGACGACGTGCGCGCGGCGCGCCCCCTGGGGTTCGCCGAGCCGGGGGCGACCGGCAAGTTTTTCAGGGGTCGACCCCGTGACGAGGCCGGCGCCAAAAAGGTGCACACCCTTCAAGACTTACGCAAAGACGCCCCCTGCTTGTGGCTGCACGCCCTGCCCCTCGAGCCCGACCCCCTGCGCGCAACTCGCGCCCTGCACCGCTTGACTGGTGCCGAGGTCTACTTCGACTTGAGCGAAGCAGCCCTGCGCGATTTGGAGACCGCCGCGGCGCACTACCCGAGTCTTCACGACGTGCGCCGCGGCTTCGTCGCGCTCAAAAGGGGCGGCTGTTTGCCCTTTGAAGACGCGAAAGCCGACGTGGTCGCCGGAATCCTGCGCGAACTCGACCTCGTCGACGTGGCCGGCCGCGTCCTCCGCGCTCAAAAACGCGACCCCTACCAGTCGGAGACGTTGCTGGACGGGTTGCTCGAGCGCTACAAACTGCAAACCTTTCTAAACGCCTATCGGCACCTGGACGACGCCGCTTTTGCCGCAACGGTCGGGATTTTGTTCAAAGACGAAAGCGTTGCGGAAGACGGCACTGGACAAGTGAGTTTGTGATGCCCTCGAGAGAGTGTTCATAAAGGCTGAGTAACGAGCCTGTGTCAAGCTTAGCGCATTTCGGTACGCACCGGCCTTTGCTTTGTTGCTACTCATTAAAAGAACTTTGGCGGACCTGACGAAAACATCAGAAGGAACGCCCAAGCGTCGCGCGGCAGGTCGAGCCTTATACGGCTTCCGGTAATACGGTCAATAAATTTAGCAAGAGTTTTTCGCTTCCTTATCGCTAGTCCGTATTTTTTTCGCTCTGCCCGCCTTTAATTCCGAGGGAATTAACCGGAAAGGGTATTGTGCTCGGGTAAACCCGTGTTCGCAAAGCCTTTTGTTCGCTCCAGCAAGGCCGTAGCGTCCGCCGCGCTCAGCGGCTTGGCGTACAAGTAACCCTGGCCGTACTCGCAGCCGAGCGCGGCCAAGCGGGTCAGCTCTTCTTGGGTTTCGACGCCCTCGACGACCGCCTTCATCCCGAACGTCTGCGCCATCATGAGGATGGTTCGCAGCAGACCCTCGCCCTGGGGACTTTGCGTCAACTGCTGGGTAAACGAGCGGTCTATCTTGAGGGCGTCCGCCGGAAAGCGTTGCAGGTACGCCAACGACGAGTACCCCGTGCCGAAGTCGTCGAGGTACAACCCCACACCCAGAGCCTTCAACCCGGCGAGGGTCGCATTTACCGGCTCTGAAACGTTCAGCAGCGCGTTTTCGGTGATTTCCAGGTTCAGGTGCTCGGGGCCGAGCGAGGTCTGCGCCAAAACGGTCCCTATGTACGTCAAGAGGTCCGCGCGCCCGAACTGCTGGGCCGACACGTTGACGTTGAGAAAAACGTTCGAACCCCGGCCGCGCCACTCGCTCAACTGGCGACACCCTTCGGCCAGCGCGTAACGGTCCAACTGGACGATGAGCGCCGTCTCTTCAGCCGTCGGGATAAAGTCGGCGGGCAACAGCAGGCCCCGCTCGGGGTGTTGCCAACGCAGCAACGCCTCGAAGCCGCGCAACGACTTGTCCCCGACCGAGAAAACGGGTTGGTAATACACCCGCAGTTCGCCGCGCGGCACGGCGGCGCGCAGCTCGTTCTCGAGCGTCAGGCGTCGCACCGCCCCGGTGCGCATCGCCGCGTCGAACACCCGGTGTTGTCCGGCGTGGTGCGCTTTGGCGCTGTACATCGCCAAGTCGGCGTCGCGCAACACCTCCTCGGGGTGTTGGTAACGCTCGTCGGACACCACGATGCCTACGCTGACCGTCACGTGCAGCTGGTGCCCGACGTGGTCGAACGGCTGAGAAAACGCGGTTTGCAGCCGCTCGACGACTTCCTCGGCCTGCTCCAGGCCGCACTCCAACAAGATGGTGAACTCGTCCCCGCCGAAGCGGGCCAAGACGTCCGCTTCCCGGACGCACTCCCGCAAACGCCCGGCGATGGCGACCAGCAACGCGTCCCCGACGTCGTGCCCAAGGCTGTCGTTGATGACCTTGAAGCGGTCGAAGTCCAAAAACAGCACCGCAAACTCCACTTCGGGGTGACGCTTGAAACGCTCGACGGCCTTGCGCAGGTGGTCCATGAACAGGGGCCGGTTCGGCAAGCCGGTCAGGGCGTCGTGGAAGGCGTCGAAGTGCAGTTGCACGTTGAGCTTTTCCAACTCTTCGGTCCGCTCTCTGACCCGCCGCTCGAGGGTCGCGTTAAGCTCTTGCAGCGCTTTCTCCGCCGTTTTGCTGTCGGTAACGTCGTCGACCACGTAGCAAAAACGTACCCCGCCCGCGACCGGCCCGATGTAGTTGACCGTGACCCTGAGCCACCCTTTATCGCCGTGCCGATAGTCGAACAAAACGGGTTTGCGCGACGCGGCGCTGGCCCGGTAGGCTTTCAGCCACAGGGCGAGGTAGGGCTCCGGCACACCCATGTCACGCGCCGTCCTGCCTCGCATGGCTTGTGGGGTGGTGCCGAAAAAAGTAGCCGTCGCCTGGTTGTCCGAGACGTGCAAAATGTCACCGTCGACCAGCTCGACGGTGCCCATCATAACGGTAGAGGCGTCGTAGAAGCTGCGCAAAACGGTGTCTTTTTCGCGGAGGCTTTCTTGTCCGCGCGCCCTGTCGCTCACGCCTTACCCGCAAAGTTCAAAACCAACGTACCCAAACCGTACCCCCCGGCGGGGTGCGTGCTAAAACGAGCGACAGGGCGGGCGGCGTCACGGAGCCACCCCAAAAGTTTCACGCCCGGCCAAAAAAGTCAATTGGTACAAAAGAGGTACGAAAAGGTGTGAAGACGAGACGACGTTGCACAAAACAACTCCCTCCTAATAGCATAAGCCAAAAAGTGAGGGACAACTTGGGTGACTACCCCAAAAGACTCGTACCAAGTACCTATAAGCACTCGCCGTCGCCTTCGACCTCCGCGTTTCGTCGGGACAAACCTCAACTTGTGAACCCACTGACCTGTAAACTTACTGGCACGTGAACCTATGACGCGTGCTTGACCAAGTAAGCCGTTTTTCGCTGCTAGGCTGGTGAAAGCTGATTTGGAGGCTGTTGACTTATATGAATTTTACTTCCCAGAAAAATTCCGTGCAGACATCCGTCATAAGAATGTACACGACGACGTGGTGCGGCGACTGCCAGGTCACCAAAAACGCGTTGAACCGTCTCGGTCTTTCGTTCGAAGAAGTGAACATCGAACAAGACGCGGCGGCTGCCGACTACGTGATGCAGGTCAACCACGGGCGGCGCAGCGTGCCGACCCTCGTCTATGACGGTGACGCCGCGAGTTTGTCGGGTTTTTCGCGCGCCAAGCTGGACGCCTTTTTGACCAAACACAAGCTGCTCGAGCCCGTCAACCGCTAAGGTTTGTTGTCGGCGTCACGTAAACTTCGTACCCGCGCCAGCGCTCCGGCGCGGGTTCTCGTGTTAGCGTTCGGGTATGAAACAGACCCCGACCGGGCCGACGGACAGCGCAGGGGACGACAACCCTTTTGCCCCCAGCAAGGCGGCCTACGTGCGCGACATGTTCGGGGCCATCGCGCCGCGTTACGACCTCCTCAACAAACTGCTCAGTTTCGGCGTCGACAAGGGTTGGCGCGAAGAGGCGGTGGCGGCCGCGCTGCAAAATCGGCCGGCGCGCGTCCTGGACGTGGCGACGGGCACCGCCGACCTAGCTATCGCCCTAAAACGCGCCGCGCCGCACACCGAAGTCGTCGGCGTGGACTTCGCCGAGCCGATGCTGGCGCTCGGGCGTCGCAAGGTCGCCGCGCGGGGTCTGGACGTCAGCCTCCTGCAGGGCGACGGGCAAAGTTTAGACTTCGCGGACGACGCTTTCGACAGCCTTACCGTCGCTTACGGGCTGCGCAACTTCGCCGACCGGGAGCGGGGCTTAGAAGAGTTTTACCGGGTGCTGAGGCCGGGCGGACGCCTCGTCGTGCTGGAATTTCCGCCACCGCCCGGGGGCGCGTTCGGCACGCTGTTCCGCTTTTACTTTTTGAAGCTCACGCCGTACTTGGCGGGCGCGGTTTCGGGCCGCCGCGACGCTTACGAATACTTGGGGAAGTCTGTGCTCGAGTTCCCGTCCCCCCAACAGCTGGCTGATATGATGCGAAGGGCCGGGTTCACAGAAGTGAGGTACACCTTACAAACCTTCGGCGTATCGGCGCTACACCAGGGAGTCAAACCTTGAGTTACTTGAGTTTCGAAGTCAACACCGACAGCGAGTTTATAGATCCCGACTGGGAACTGTTTGCAGAACTGCACGACCGCCGTTATAGCTTGGCGATTTCCTACGTCAAGAGCGTCGTCGACGGGTCGGCGCTAGACAGGCCCCGTCCGGGCGGGGCACCTGCGGACGGTGCAGCGGATGTTCAAAAAGAGGGCCAACAAAAGAGTGACCCGGCTGAGACTGTACAGCTCGAGGCCGTACAGCACGAGGCGGGGCCGACCCTTTTTCCCCAGACCCAGCCGAACAGTGTGGGCTCTTTCGACAACGCGGTGATGGACGTGCGGGTCGGCGAGGCTGGGTTTTACGTCCAGTCGAAAAACTTTCCGGCCGCGTTTTACGGCGACACGGGCGCAGCCACCCACAGTTTTGTAACCCCCACCGAAGCGCAAGAAGCGGTTTTCGACGCTGTGGCTTTGTACCGCGCCGGTGACGCCCGCTCACTCACCTGCGTGTACAGCGACAGCAACCCGGGCGACGTGTTTTTCGGTTACCGCACCGACGACGAACGCTACGAACTGGGTTTTATGCGGCCGAGCCTGCCGCTCCACTTGCGGGTCATGGTCGACGCCGCCGAAGCGACCGAGTTGCTCGGCGACACCAAGGGCGTGCTCATTTACCAGCGCACGGTCGACGGCCGTCACCTGTTGGTGCGGGCACCGGGCCGCCGCCAGCCCTTTATGCTGCTCGACGGCTTCGACGACTGAAGCCGGCCTGAAGCGTGGTTGAGACAGGTCCGGCCGCGCGCACCTTTCCGGGGCGTGACCACTGCTACGACGTGGTTTTGGTGGGTGCCGGGCTGACCGGCACCGAGGCCGCGCTCGGTTGCGCCGCTGCCGGACTGGACACCCTGCTCGTCACGACGAGTTTGGACACCCTCTACACGCTTTTCGACAAAACCGCGCTCGACGGCGCCATCCTGACCCAAGCCACCCTGCTGCACGACTTAAACGCCGAACTTGCCGCTCCTGACGGTCTCGTCGACCCTTGGGCGCTCCACCGCGGCGGCAAACACGCCCTCGAGCACACCCCCGGTGTCCACCTGCTGCAGTCGAGTGTGTCGTCCCTTCTCCTCGAGGCGGACAAGGTCGCGGGCGTGACGACCTGGGAAGGCGTGCCTCGACGGGGCAAACGCACCGCACTCTGCGTGGGCAGTTTTTTAGAAGCGCGTCTGCGAGTAGGCAGCCTCGTCGACGTGGCCGGACGTTTAAGTGAGATGGCTTACGACGACCTGGCCGAAGACCTGCAGGCGCACGGCTTTATCCTGGCAGCCGCGCGGCGCGAGGTCGGCGGCGCGCTGCCTTACTCGGTTTCGTTCAAGGTATTTGCCCCGCAAGAACGTGCGGGTTTTCGCTTGCACAGGCTCCGCGGTCTCTACGCCGCGGGTCTGTGCGCCGACCCCACCCTGACCTACGAACAAAGCGCCGCCCAAGGCCGCGAGCTGGCGGCGGCGCTCGTTGCCGATTTGCGGTCGTGAGCTTCATGGCTGCACACCCTCGCCCTCTGTGACGGCCGGGTCTCGAGGCGTCCCTGGCGTGAGCGATTCAGCTTGAAACCGGTGAGCAAGTCACTTTGTCGAATATGTTCGGCGGGTCACCGAAAGCCGTGTGCGACCTCGCTCGGTATTGAAATCACAGTATTGAAGACCCGGTGCTGGAAACCGGATGCTGAAGACCGAATGCTGGAAACGTCGGTCTTGTCAAGCATCGAGCGTTTGTAACTCCCAACAAACGAGCCTGGGGACGGTTCAGTACTGCGCCGTGTCGTCGTTGGACTCGGTGTAGCTGAGCATTTTTTCAAGGTCTTTGGGGCTGACCCAAACCATGCGCGCTCCCTGGGGCGTGGTGGCGAGCAGGCGGTAGCGAACGGGCTCATCCGCAGAAATGGCGGCAATCACGAAACGTTCGTCGTCGTACATGACTTCTTCGCCGATGGTAAAAGTAGGCACGCTGCTCAGTGTACGCTAACGGGCCGGGTTACGTGGCCGGTCGCCCACGTAAGCGTCCACTTCGATTTCGACGAGCATCGCCGGGTCGATGAGGCCCTTGACCACAACGAGCGTCGAGGCCGGGCGAACGTCGCCAAACACCTCGCCGTGCGCTTTGCCCACAGCTTCCCAGTCGGCGGCGTCGACGATAAAGATGCGCGTCCGCACGACCTGCGCAGGTGTCGCGCCCGCCTGCTCAAGCGCCCGGACTATGTTTTTCAAAACTTGCACGGTTTGCGCGTAAACGTCACCCGCGACGATTTTGCCCGCGGCGTTCGTCGCCGTGGTGCCGGAAACGTGGACGTACGGGCCGACCTTGACCGCCCTCGAGTACCCGACGTTCTTCTCCCAAACCGTCCCGGACGAGATGTTTTGCCTTGCCATGACCGCCTCCTCAAAGTTCGAACGTGTGGCCCGCCGCCCTGAGCGCCGCCACAGCCTCGGCCAGCCGCGCTTCTTTGACGAACAGGTAGTCCGTGTCGAACGTCGACACGACGAAAACGGGGACGCCCGCCGCTGCCAAGGGCGCGGCGAGCGCGCTGAGGACGCCGGTCTGGGTAAACTCGAGCGGCCCGGCAACCCGCAGCGCCCGCCAACCCCCTTCGGCGCGAACGCTCAGCGGAACGCAGCCCTCTTCACAGACGACGGACAGTTCGTCCCGAGTGCGCGTGACCGAGACGATTTCACCGCGTGCCCAGTCCGGCACAGCGGCCGTGGCGTCGAGGCGACAGACTGCAAAACCGCCGGGGAGAAGTGTAAGGCGCACAGCTCAGTTTAAGCTCTCCCTTTGAAATCGGTATGATGACGCGCATGACCGAACTTGAGCAAAAACTCGCCCGCGTCCGCCTGATGATGGCCGCCAACAACGTCTCGGCGGTTCACGTCGCCGCGTTGGGCAACCTTGCCTGGCTGCTCTGCGGCGCGGACCTCGCCGTGGCCCTGACCGGCGCGCCCGTCGCCGAAGCCGTGGTGACGCAGCGGGGCGTGAGCGTTCTCGCCTCCAGCGTCGAACGGGGCAGGCTCGAAACCGAGGAACTTCCCGGCGGCGTCAACCTCGTTTACACGCCCTGGTACGACCCCCAGGTCAAAGAAGCAACGCTGAAAGACCTGCTCGGTGAGGGCAAAATTCTGTCGGACACGCCCGGCCGCGGCTTTGAGACCAAAGATTTTTGGCCGCTCCGCGTGCCGCTGTTGCCGGAAGAAGTCGCTCGTTACCGGGAACTGGGCGCGGACACGGCTCGAGCTTTTACCGACGTGCTGACGAGTCTCACGCCCGGCCTCAGCGAGCACGAGGTGGCGGGGCGTTTGGCCGAGGGGTTGCGGGCGCACGGCGCACAACCCGTCGTGCTCCTCGTCGCGGGAGACGACCGGCTCGAGCGCTACAAACACCCGCTCCCGCAGGCCGCCGTCGTCAACAACCGCTTGATGGCGGTGGCCTGCGCCCGTCGCCACGGGCTCATCGCGAGCGTCACGCGGTTGGTCAGTTTCGGCCCCGAGCCGAGCGAAAAGCGTTCGCAGTACAGCGCGTTGCTGGAGGTCGAGCGCGTCGTCCTCGAGCACACGCGCCACGGCCTACTGGTCACGGACGTGTTCGCGCAAGTTCAAGAGGCCTACGCAAAAGCCGGGCGGCCCCAGGCCTGGCAAGAACACCACCAGGGCGGCCCGACCGGCTACCTCACGCGGGACTTCGTCGCCACGCCCGCAGACGGGCACATGCTCGTCGAGGGCAGCGCCTACGCCTGGAACCCGTCGCTGCCGGGGCTGAAGGTAGAGGACACGGTGCTGCTGACGGGCGACACGCTTACCGTTTTAACAGAGGACGACCGCTGGCCGTTGCGGGAGGTCGGTGGGCGGCGGCGGCCGGAGGTGTTGGAGCTGTAGTCGAGGTGGCTCGGTATTAGAGCTTTGGCGATGAGCTTCTTGTGCGGCAGTCGACCCGTTCGCACGCAAAAGAAGTAGTATCTAGGTGTTGAAGGACGCCTTTTTTCGTATGGTCCCTAGTTACGTCGCTAGCGAGGTACGGCCTTGAGGACGACAGTGATAAGGAAAATCAAGCGGTCAAAGGGCTTCGCGCGCTGGTCTGCCTACGAGTTCGACCGCGACGGTTTCGGCCTCTGGCTGTTCACCCCACCGGGGAGCTTGTTCCGGGCGGAGGTCGGTGGCGCGATTGCGGAGTGTGAGGTCGGGCAGGGCACGCGTCCAGCCGGTTTGGCGGTGTTGCATCTCATCCCGTTGTCCGGTTGGTGGATGGCGCAGTGGACTGCCGAAGGTGCGGGGGCGTTCGTCAGCGTGGAGGTATGCACGCCGCCCGCGCTTCTGGACGGCGAGTGGAGGTTCGTGGACCTTGAGCTTGACCCCTACCGGGGACCGGAGGGTCGCGTGGTCGTGGACGATGAGAATGAGTTCGTGGCGGCGTGCGCGGCGGGGTCGATTACGCCTAAAGAGGCAGTTGCGGCACGTGCAGCCGCGGCTGAGGTTGAGGGCTGGCTAACGAGCAGCGTGGAACCGTTTGGGCAGGTGGGGTGGGAGAAACTTCGTGACGCGGCCCAGCGTGGTTTGGCACCGCTAAGAGGTCTACCCCATGCGTCATCGGATCATTGAGCGCGCCTTAGGGCGCCGCTCAACGCAAACAGTTATGCGTGAGTTGCGCGCGTCTGTCGCACAGAGCGCTAACAGCGAGGAGCTGACCGCGGGCGGTCAGCTCCTGAGTGGAGGTCGGATAGGGCGTAGCCCTTGCGAGTTGGACGCTAAGGCAAAGTCGGCATCCGACTCGGCGGTTTTTGGTGAGTTACTACCTTTGCTTCGATCTCACGCGCAACCCGTTCAGTGCGAAACCAAAGCAGAGGGCGGCGAGGAGAAGCCCGGCGAGGAGCCCGCTGAGGAGCGCTTGCTCCTCCCAGCCCGTCAGCACCAGGGCGCGGGTCGCGTCGAGTACGTAGGTAATGGGGTTGGCGCGGGCGGCAACCGCGAGCCATCCGTCTAAAAGGTCAATCGGCACAAAAGTGGCAGTCAGAAAGGAGAGCGGGAAGAACAAGAACGACGCGCCCTCGGTGGCCGCGGCGTTGCCGCTCAGGAGTGCCACGCCGACCGTGAAGCTGCCGAAGCCGACCCCCACGACCAGGGTGTAGCCGAGCAGCGCCAGGAGACCCAGCCAGCCCGTGGCGACCTCGAGCCCAATTAAAAAACCGATAGCCAAAAGGACAACTGTTTGCACGACCAACACCAAGCCCGCCGCCAGGATAGGGCCGAACACGAGCGCGGCGCGGCTGATGGGCGTGAGCTGAAGCTTGTCGAAGTAACCGCTCTCTAAGTCTCTCACCAAGGACTGCCCTGCCAAACCCGCCCCGCTAAACGCCGCGCTCACGATGGAGAGCGGCAGGATGAAACCCAAGTAGTCTTACCCTTGCAAGAAAAAGCTCGCCGCCTGCCCGAGCTGTCCCTCGTAGATGAAGAGGAAAAAGAGGCTAATTAGCAGCGGCACAACCAGCGGAAAGGGATTTCTGAGGCTGACCCTCAAGGTGCGTAGGGTGGTTGCGCCCAGTTGCGCGACAAGTGGCATGTTCGTTGCTGAGGCTGCGTTCTTGGCTGCCATAACGGTGGCGATGCTCATGGCTTCTCCTAAGCGGCTTTCGCAGATGTTTCGTTCTCAAAGCGCTGCCCCGTGACCTGTAGAAACACGTCGTCGAGGCTGGGCTGGGTCAGCGTGAGGGACTGGGGGGAAAGTCCGTTGCTGTTCAACTCTGTCACAACCTTGGCGACGGCCTCGGCGGCGTTCGGCAGATAGAGCCTCAGCACCTTTTTGTCAAGTACGGCGTTATGGGTAAGCGCGCTCAACACGCTGTGAGCTCGCTTTGGCGTATCCTCGTCGGCGAACTCGAGGTTGATCGACTCCCCGCCGAGTTCAGCCTTGAGTTTGGCGGGGGTGCCCTCGGCGGCGATGCTGCCCGCGCTGATGATGGCGACGCGCCCCGCCAGCGCGTCCGCCTCCTCCAGATACTGCGTGGTGAGGAAGATGGTCATGCCGCGCTCCCGGTTGAGGCGTTTGACCTCCCGCCACACGTCACGGCGGCTCGCGGGGTCTAAGCCCGTGGTGGGCTCGTCGAGGAACAAGATGTCGGGCTCGTGGACGAGCGCCAGCGCCAGGTCGAGCCGCCGCCGCATCCCGCCGCTGAACTTACCGCACCGCTTATGAGTGACGCTAGAGAGCCCGACAACCTCGAGCAGCCCACTAGCTCGCGCTTTCGCGTCACGCCGCGACAACCCGAACAAACTCGCCTGCAACACCAGCAGCTCGCCCGGCGTCATGAGCGGGTCGAGCCCGATCTCCTGCAAAGCCACCCCGCTCACCCGGCGCACCCGCGCCGCCTCCCTGGCTACGTCGAAGCCGCCGACTTCGGCGCGCCCTCCCGTCGGCGCGGCGAGCGTGGTGAGCATCGCCACGGTGGTGCTCTTGCCCGCGCCGTTAGGACCCAAAAAGCCGAACACCTCGCCCGCCTCGACCTCTAGCGAGACGCCATCCACGGCGGTGAAGGTGCCGTAGCGCTTGACGAGGTTGTCAGCGACGATCTTGGTCATACTTTTTTCCTTTCGCCCAGCCTGACGGAGCTTTTGCTCGAGGCCTGGTGTTGTAGAACGCGTCCTCGTTCCACAGCGCGACGCTTACCGACACCGCCGAGGCGAGCCCGAGCCAGGGAAGGATGGTCGAGAGAGAGAGGGCGGTCTTGGCGTCTTTAAGCCGTGTCGTCGCCACGTAAAAGCTGCCCAGGTTGAGCCCGGTGTCGAGAAGCGTTGTTACGGCCCCGTTGGTCGGCGAGCGCAGCCCGAAGTAAAGGGGGTTAAAGCTCGCGTAGTTGACGAGCGAGACGCCCTGAAGGGTGAGATAAGCCCTTCTGCCCGGCGCCCCTTCCGGCAGGTTGAGCACGCGGACCAAGCCTGCGGTCCGGGCGGCGTTGTTGATGGCCCACGCGACCGGGAAAGCGGGACCGGGCGGGGCGAACACGGGCAGCGTCAGGTTTTCGTAAAATTCATCCTGCGCTTTCCTCGTGCTGTCGTTACCGGTAGCTTGCTCAGTAAGCTTGCTTAGACCGTAGCTCAAGGCTTCGGTACCCAAGTGTAGGAGAGGGGCATGGTACCAACGCCAACGGTTTCTCCTGCTCTCACTAGAATTCACGTTCTGCGGACGGTCTATAACGGTTTGCTTCACCCGCTCACCTCGAGCTTTCTCACAACAGCCCTCACCACGGCGTCCGGGTTTTCCCGATGCGGGAGGTGTCCGACGCCCGCCAGAAGGTGCCTGCTCGCCTCGCCCGTGAAGTGCGCTCTCCAGCGTTCGTCGCCCTCCCAAGGCAGGACGACGCCATCGTCTTTGCCAATGAGCAGCGTCGTCGGGACGGTAATGTCGGGACCCTCGGCCAGTTTCCCTTCCAGCGCGTCAAGCCGGGGGTCGGCCACCGCGCCCTCCACACGCCCGTGACGGTAACTGCTCAGTACGACGTCCACAAAGTCAGGGTTCTCGAGCGACGCGGCGGCGGTCTCGAACGCCTCCTGACTTTCCGCCCAGGTGGGCGACCAGACCTTCCAGAGGTACTTACAGAAACCCTTAGCGTCGCCGCGCAGCAGCGGCTCGCCCATATCGGAGAGGAGCACCCACTGGTACCAAAGGGCGTGCAGCACCTCGGGCGGCGGGAAGCCCGACTCGTCCCAGGCGAGTTCGTAGTCGGTGAACGAGATAAGGTGTTCAACCCGCTCGGGGTAGAGAGCGCTCACGGCCTGCGCCGCGCGTGCGCCCCAGTCATGACCGACGAGGGTAAAGGTGTCCAAACCCAGCCCGTCGGCGAACTCGAGCACGTCACACGTCAGCGCGGCAAGCTGACCGCTGCGCGGCGTGTTATCCGACAGGAAGCGGGTCGGCCCGAAGCCTCGAGAGTAAGGTGCATAGGCGTGAAAACCCCTGTTAGCCAGTGCCTCACCAACCGCACCCCACGAAGCGGCGTCCTCCGGGAAGCCGTGGAGGAGGAGAACCGCCCGCTCACCTTCTCCCCATTCGTGGTAGGCCAGCTCGAGGGCGGAGGTATTAACGGCCTTGTAGAGACACTCACGCTTGTCTATCGTCACAGCTGTCATAAAGCTCCTTACCTTCTTTAACATTTGCGGGGACCCGGGTAATCCGCTACAATGATTATATGAGTAAGAAGCTGCAGAATCAAGAGGTTGCACAAAGCAGAGATATAGATAAGGAGATGCAGACCTCGTTCCAACATCTCAGCGCGATGCTGCTTACGATGAGCGCCCGGGTCGCCGAGGACATGAGTTTCACGCTGACCGAGATCTTGGTTGCCGAACACCTGCGCCTCTACGGCCCTCTCACGCCCGGAGAGGTGGGCGAGCGCGTGGGGCTCAGCTCAGGGGCGGTGACGCGCCTGCTCGACCGGCTCGAAGCGCGCGGCTTCACACGGCGGGCGGCTCACCCCGAGGACCGCCGCAAGGTGCTCATGCACTACGTCGAGCAGGCTCCAGACATGATCGAGCGCCCGCTGGCTCTCTACGACAAGCTAAATAAAGCCGCCGAGGTGTTTAATGAGAGAGAAAAAGAAGCGATCACGCGCTTCTTGAACTTAATGGCACAGGCTGTCGAGGAAAGCGTCCAAATCAAAGATGGCTAGTGGGCGCTACGGGCGCTTCTGCGACGAACGCGCGCAACTACCGCACCAGCGGCCGGCTTTTTGGCAACAGGTTGAACTGAGTTTTGAAGCGCGTCAAACAAGATAGCTTTTCTGTCAGCAGGGTTATGAGTTTGAGGCAAACGGTCTACACGATGCCCCTCGAGCGCAGCAGCAAAAACACGGCGACGGCCACGACTAGGTAAACGAGCCAGCGGCCGTACTTAGCGGTTCCCGCGCTGACGCCGCCGCGCAACGTTTCGCGGGCCTCTTCGCGGATTTGCTTTTGCGACGCGCTTTGCGCTTTGCGCAGCGCGCGGACGCTCTTGCCCATCTGGCCTTTGCGCCGGTAGGCGACGCCCAAGTTGTGGTGGGCGTTGCCGAAGCTGTCGTTTAAGCTGAGCGCCCGCTCGTAAGCGGCGATAGCCGCGTCGACGTCGCCCGCCTCCAGGGCCAAGTTGCCCAGGTTGGTCATCGCCCGGTAGTTTTTGGGGTCGGCGGCGAGGGCGCGTTCGAAACTTTCTCTCGCCCGTTCGACTTGGTTGTCGATAACCAGCGCGGTGCCGCGCAGCGTTTCGGCCTCGGCGCGGAGCAGGAGCGTGTCGACGGGGGCCAGGGTGAGGAGCGCTTCTTCGACACGGTTTCTGCCGACTTCTTCAGCTCCCCGTTGCACCCGCAACAGGTCGGCCTCGAGCCCTGCCCAGTCGACAAAGTCGGGGCGGTTTTCCACCTTGCCGAGGACACGCACGGCCCGCGCGTAACCCTTGTCGCGCAACGCGGCCTGCATTGCTGCGAGCGCGTCTAGGGCGTCGTAAACCTCTTCGTTTATGTTCTCCGAACGCCGGTATTGAGCCAGCGCTTCACCGGCGCGGCCCTCGGCAAGAGCGGTTTGCCAACTGTAGGTCTCGTCCATGTCAAGCCTGAGCCGAAACCCCGAGACGAGGGTTCGACCGCTTCTTGAAGTATGTCGGGTTTGAACATGTTGGTGCCGCTGTCATCCTAGGCGCGCTCACCGCTGGACGGCGGCGTACAGGTTCAGGTACTGCTGCGCCGAAGCCGTCCAACTGAAGTCCTCGTTCATCGCCTCGCTCATCATATACCGCCAGTGGTCGGCGGTTTGGTAAGCGCCCCGCGCCACGCCGGTCGCCCACAACAAACCCTCGGGCGTCGCGTGCTCGAACAAAAAGCCGCTGCGGTCGTGCTGCACCGTGTCGACAAGCCCGCCGGTCGCCCTCACCACAGGCGGCGAGCCGTAGCGCATCGCTATCATCTGGGTCAATCCGCAGGGCTCGAAGCGACTCGGCACCGCCAGGCTGTCCGAAGCCGCGTAAACGTGGTGCGCCAAACCTTCGTCGTAGCCGATATAGCTCGCCACCCGGCCGGGACGGGCGGCGGTGTGGTGGTGCAGCGCGGCCTCGAGGGCGGGGTCCCCCGAGCCCAAAACGATGAGGTTCCAGTCTTGCCACAGCAGCCCCGGAATCGCGTCGATGAGAACGTCCAGCCCCTTTTGGTCGACGAGTCTCGAGACCACACCAAGCAGGGGTTTATTTACGTCGAGGTTGAACCGCTCGCAGAGGACGCGTTTATTGACCTGTTTGTCGTCCAGGGTTTCAAGCGAGTACGGCTGCGGCAAGGCAGTATCCGTCGCCGGGTTCCAGATGTCGGTGTCGATGCCGTTCAAGATGCCTACCAACTTGTAGGAAATGTGCCGTAACGTACCGTCCAAACCGTAGCCGTACTGAGGTGTTTTAACCTCTTCGGCGTAGGTGGGGCTCACCGTGGTGACCACGTCGGCAAAGCCGAGCGCCGCCTGCATGGCGTTTGCCACACCGAAGCGGTTCATGTAGCTGTCTTTAAGTGAGGCCGGCAGGCGCAGCCAGTGCAGCGTTTCTTCCAAGCCCGACGCCCCCTGGTACTGCGCGTTGTGGATGGTGAACACGCTTGCCCTGCGAGGAAACCCTTCGGGCAGGTGCCAACCGTGTGTGAGCACCATCGGCAAGTAGCCGGTGTGCCAGTCGTTCGCGTGGACGACCTCGGGAACAAAGCCCAGGTGCGCTGCCGCTTGGGGTACGGCCCTGGTAAACAAGCAAAAACGCCAGGCGTCGTCGGGGTAACCGTACAGACTGTCCCGCTGAAACGCCTCGTGGCCGACAAAGGCGTAGCGCACGCCGCCACGCTCCACCACGCCGACGCCGCAAACGGCGACGCCGCCGTCAAAAGGCACCCACTCGTCCCCGACCCAGAGCGGCGTAGCCTTTAGGGTTTTGTACCAGGGGCTGACCACCACGACCTCGTGGCCCAGCGCGGCCAGGGCCTCGGGCAAGCCCCCGGCCACGTCGGCCAAGCCGCCCGTCTTGCTGAACGGGTAAACCTCACTGCTGGCGAGCAAAATACGCATGGGCGAGTATACCCTGCAGTTCCAGGGGGCGCGGCTCGAGCCACCCGGCGCTGTTTACCGTAGAAGTAGGAAGTATGCGAAACATTAGCAGTTGTAACGTCTTTAGGAGGCGGGCGTCAAGCGACCGCCGGGTTTAAAAAAGGCACAGCGCAACAAAAAAAGCAGTAAAAAGTACCAAGTCGAAAGTGTTTGACTCGGTACTTTTTACTAGGTACTCGGTACTTCTTAACTCAGCCTTTGAGCCCCGAACTCGAGAGCCCTTCGATAAAGTAACGCTGCGCCAGGATGAAAATAATCATCGGCGGCAAAATCGCAATCGCGGCCCCGGTCAGCACCAGGTTCGGGCGGTCGGCGGCGATGTTGCTGAGTTTGATAAGGGCCAGCGTGAGCACGTGGTTCGACTCGTTCGCCTCGTTGATGATGAGGAGCGGCCACAAAAAGCTGTTCCAGGCGTATAAAAACGAAAAAATCGCCAGCGTGGCAATCGCCGGGCCGCTCAGCGGCACAAAAATTTGCCACAGCACCCGGAAGCGGCTCGCCCCGTCCAACATGGCGGCCTCTTCCAAATCTTTAGGGATGGAGATGAAAAACTGGCGCATCAAAAACGTGCCGTAGGCCGTAAAAATCCAGGGCAGGATGAGCGCGACGAGCTGGTTTTGCCAGTCCAGAATCACCATCAGTCGGTACATCGGGATAATCAGCACCACGAAGGGAATCATGATGCTGCCCAGGTACAGCAAAAACAGCGTGTCCCGCCCGCGGAACTGCACCCGGCTGAAGGCGTAGCCGCCGAAAATCGAGGTGACGAGCTGTCCCAGTACCACCAATACCGTCACGAGCACGGTGTTGACGAGCGCCCGGTCTAAATCGAGGGTGGAGAACGCCCGGTAATTTTGCCACTGAAAGTCCACGTACTCTTCCTTTGACGCGGTGCGCTCGACGGCGTAGGTGCTCAGTGCCGGGTTCTCAGGCACGACGAAGCGGTTTTGTGCGCCGCGATAGGCGAGCAGCAATTCTTGCGTTTCACCGTCCGTTTCAACCTCGTAAACGTCGAAGGTTTCCTCCGCCTCGCCTTTTTGTACCGTCACCGTGCGGCCCGTTTCTACCGCGTCGTCCAGCGGCACCTCAGCCACGACCTTGCTGCTGCGCGGGTCGCTAAGGTTCGCGCCGTCTTCATCAGTAAAAAATCCGAAGCGTTCACGCTCGCCGGTGTCCACCACGGGCCGCCGTTCCCCGTCTACGCGCAGGTTGTAAAGCGGCACCTGCGCGCCCTCGTACTCGGTGGTCGCTTGGGTGAGCGGCAACAAGGCCGGCGGGTAGCGAAACACGTCCGACGAGGTCTTGAACGAGGTGAAGAGCATGTACAAAAACGGGAAAATCATCAGAAAACCGAACAGACTGAGCGCCGTGTAAGCGAGGGCGCGCAACAGAAACGTGCGCGGGCTGAGGTTGAAAAGCTTCATCCCTGCCTCCTAACCGTACGCCTGCGAGCGGTTCAGCCGGAACTGCACGAAGGTAAAGCCGAAGATGATGACGAACAGCACCCAGGCGAGCGCCGAGGCGTAGCCAAAGTTGAACTGGTTGAAGCCGACCGTGTAGAGGTAATAAACGAGCGTCGTCGCGCCCTCGGGTATGGGTCTCGAGGGAAACAGCGCGTAGGGTTCGTTGAAGGCCTGCAACCCCGTCACCATCGTCGTAATGAGGACGAAAAAGGTCGTCGGCGCGAGCATCGGCAGGGTGACGTTGCGAAAGCGCTGCCAGGGGTTCGCCCCGTCGATTTGCGCGGCCTCGTAAAGGCTTTTGGGGATGCCCTGGAGCCCCGCTAAAAAGAGCACCGTGTTGTAACCGACGACCTGCCAGGCCGCCAGCAGCACGACCGAAACGAGCACCACGCTTGGGTCGGACAGCCACTCGATTTTCGGGTCGGGCAGCCCAAGAAAACTCGTGACTTGGGTAATCGTGTACGACACGAACCCCGTCGTCGGCGTGTAAAGCCAGCGCCAAATGAGCGCCGTCCCCACCACCGCCGCGACCGAGGGCAAAAAGTAGAGCGCCCGGAAAAAGTTCATCCCCGGCAGTGACGAGTTCAAAATGAGCGACATGCCGAGCGCCGGCAAAATTGCCAGCGGCAGCAGCATGGCGCAGTAAAAGAGGGTGTTGAACAAACTTATCCAGAACAAGCGGTCTTTCGCGCCGATGACGAGTCGGCGGTCGCCAAGCTTGACCTCGCGCACCAGGGCGTACCCGAACTTAAGCGTGTTCTGTGCGGCGGTGGTGTTGTTGGCGGGGAGGAGTTTGACCTCGAGCGCCAGCAACCGCGCGTAGTTGTTCACCCCCGTGACCTGCGGCACCCGCCCCACCGAACTGTTGGTAAAACTCAGGTAAAACGACAGCAGCAGCGGCCCCGCGAAAAAGAACAAAAAGCCGATGACGTTGGGCGACAGCATGAACCAGCCCTGCCAGGCCGCGCGCCCGTCGGGCGTTTCGCCGAAGTAGTCGCCTAATATCAAGAGTTGCCACAGCAGCACGCCGGAGGTGAGCACCGCCGCGGTGAGGAGCCAGGTTTGGGGGCTCGAGTAAGCCAGAAGCGCACGGCTCAAACCTCCAAAAATATTTGCCCCCAACAAAATACCCGCGAGCGAAACGAGGCCGACAACGAGGCCGACGCGCCGCAGCCATGTCGCCGCAGCACCGCCCTCCTCAAGCTGCCCCGCAACGTAATGAAGCACGTAGGCAAGCGCAAACCCGAGCGTCAGGTAGGGCCACCGCATCACCCCGTCGACGATGCTCTCGAAGCTGCCGTACAACCCCCACACGCCGAACAGCGCGAACAAACTCAGCGCGAATGCGCCCAAGTCCACCCCGAGCGCGAGGTAGCGGCCCGCGCCGCGGCGCAGCATCATCAACACACTTGATAGAACTGCCAAAACAGCCGGGACGAGCAGAAAAACCCCGGCGAACAGTTGCACGGGTCGGCCCAAGTCGGCACTTTTTCCGGCGATAAAGAGCGTGTCGGCCCGCAGGATGTCGAGAGATAAACCCACGAGGTATACAGCCAGCAAGACGTGCCAGACGGTCGCTATAACAATGACGGTCAGGGCTCGAGCGTTTGTACGGGCGGGGGCGGCGGTGCTTACGTTGCTCAAAACTACCTCCGGTCAGATATTTACGCGTTCGGATTTCTTAAAACCTCAGCTAAATAAGTCGGCGTGTGTTCCTGTGCGTGCCAAGTACACCTCGTCCTCCGTCACGCGGTAAATGAGCAACCAGTCCGGCTCTATGTGCAAGTCCCACAAGGGTTTCCAGTTCCCGGTCAAGGGGTGGGGTACATGCTTTCTTTCCAGCTCGACACCTGTGCTGAGGCGTTCGACGATAATCTCGAGCTTGGCAAGATTTTTACCCCGTTTCCGCATACGCTTGGTGTCTTTGCGAAAAGCGGAGGTCGTGACAATTTTTCGCAAAACTTAACGCTCTTGCAGGGATTGTTTGAAGGCCTCGAGCGAGTCATGTCGCACCAGGTCGCGGCCCTCCTCAATATCCTTTATCGCCTGAACGGTTTCGGCGTTGGGAACCCGCACCTCGAAAGGAATACCCTGGTTCAACTCTACCTGATGATAAAACATACGAACGGCTTCACTGGGTTTGATACCCAGTTTGGCGAATACGGCCTCGGCTGCCGCCTTGGTCTCAGGGTCGATGCGCACTTGGATTTGGTCGGTTTTACTCATAGCACCAATGTAGTGCACTTGAATTACGTTTGCAACAGGAATTCCTACCGAAACGGCAGCAGAGGGACCCTCTCCAACAAGGAGCAGCCTCGAGAGGCTGCTCCTCTACGTTTCACAAGGTCGGCACTTACTGGTCGAAGTCCGACGCGACTTGGGTGCAAATCGTGTTCGCGAACTCCTCGGCGCTCATCTCGCCGTTAAAAACCGAAGTGACAGCGTTGCCGTAGGCGGTGTCGATGGCGGGCCAGTTGCCGCTGAAAAGGGGCGCTTCGGTGCGCACGTCGGCGGCGGTGGTGCCGTCGATAAAGGCCTGGTTGTTCACGCCCGAATCAGGCAGCGTGCCCAGGAAAAGGTCGATGGCTTCGTCGGTGCTGCGGCTCGGGATGTTCGCGCCCAAAGAAGCGATTTCACCCTGGATTTCGGGGCTGGTCAAACGGGTGACGAGTTCCCAGGCTTGCTCGGGGTTCGCGGTCTTAGCGTTGACGACGTAAGCGCCCCAGAACAGCCAGTTGGTCGCTTCGCCGCTCGGACCCGTCGGCAGGGGCGCGACGTTCCAGTTGAAGTCCGCGTTGGCGACGGTGCCGGGCGTGGCCCAGCGGCCGTTGATGAACATGCCGACGTTGCCCGCCAAAAAGGGAGGCTCGCCGTCGCTCTGCCAAGGTAAAGCTGCGCCGCTGTCAAAGAGGTCGGCAGCGAACTGCAAACCTTCGGCAGTCGCTTCGTTGTCCAAACCGCAAGCGCTGTAATCCTCGTTGAAAAAGCTGCCGCCCGCCGCGTTGACGAAGTAGCCCCAGTTCGCCCACCAGGCGTTCATGGCGAAGCCGTAGATTTCGTCGCCAAGCGCGCCGATTTCTTCGGCGTCGTTTTTGAAGGTTTCCCAGTTCCAGTCGCCCGTGCCGGGATAGTCCAAACCGGCTTCATCGAACAGGTCCTGGTTGTAGTAAATCGCAAAGGCCGATACGTCGCGCGGGACGCCCCAGAGCGCGTCCTGGCCCTCTTCGACACCCGTGGTCAAAAAGCCCATCGGGCCGGCGTAAAAGTCGTCGACGCTGAAGTCGCTGTCGGCGTTCGCGTATTCGCTCAAGTTGAGGATGAGGCCGGCTTCGGCGAAGCGCGCCACGTCGGTGCCCGGAATCCAAAACACGTCGGGCGCGGTGCCCGCTTCGATTTCGGTGACGAGCACGTCTTGGTACGAGGCGCTTTCCGAGCCGCCGGGTTCGTACTCCAGGGTCACGCCCTCGAACTCGTTGTCGATGGTTTCGCTGGCGCGTTGGTACACGTTGATTTCCGCCTGGTTGTCCGGGCGGGTGCGCCAGCGTAGCGTCACGTCTTGGGCGAAGACCTCCGCAGCGAACGCGAAAACGAGCACAGCTACGAGCAGTTTTTTCATGTTTCCTCCTTTTGAAATGCGTAGACAGGCCGTCGCGTGGACAAAGCTCACCCCTGGGGTGAAGCGTGGAAACCTGTCTCGAGCACAACCACTATACCCGGCTGCGCGTGAGCTTGTGAAGCGCGGACGCTTCTCGAAACTTCATGAAGGCCGGGCTCTAAGACTGAGAGGTTTGTTTTCTCGCAGTCCTTATCCTCTTACGGCTTCAACGTTTATGATGCCAGACTATGGACTTGGGCGCTTGCTACTACCCCGAACATTGGCCCGAAGAAACTTGGGCACGAGACGCTGCGCGCATGAAAGACTTAGGCCTCACCTGGGTGCGAATCGGCGAATTCGCCTGGAGTCGGCTCGAGCCTGGCCCCGGCAAAATACAACTCGATTGGCTCGACCGTGCGATGGACACCTTAGGTAATGCTGGCTTGAAAGTCGTCCTCGGCACGCCCACCGCGACGCCGCCGAAGTGGCTGGTCGACAAGTACGACGACGTTCTGCAAGTCGGCGCGGACGGTCATGAACGCAAGTTCGGCTCGCGGCGGCACTACTGTTTTAACTCACAGAGCTACCGCGATGAGACGACGCGCGTCGTCACGCTGCTCGCCGAGCGGTACGGCAAGCACGGCGCGGTGCAGGCGTGGCAAACCGACAACGAGTACGGCTGTCACGACACGGTGCGCTGCTACTGCGAAAATTGTGCAAGGGCGTTCCGGGTGTGGCTCGAGGCGAAGTACGCAAACGTAGACGCCCTCAACGAAGCCTGGTGGAACGTGTTTTGGAGCATGGAGTACCGCTCTTTTAATGAAGTCGACCCCCCCAACCGCACCGTCACCGAACCCAACCCGAGCCACGTGCTGGACTTTTACCGCTTTTCGTCCGACTCGGTCGTCGCTTACAACCGGCTGCAGTGCGACATTATCCGGCAACGTTCGAAAGCGCCCGTCACCCATAACGCCATGCTTTTTTTCGGCGACTACGACGTTTTCAAGCTGGCGGGAGACTTGGACATCCTGACCTGGGACAGCTATCCGCTGGGGATGCTCGAGCAGTCCGCTTTGCCCGCCGAAGTCAAAGAAAAGTTCCTGCGCGTCGGCCACCCGGACCTCATCAGCCTCATGCACGACCTGTACTATGGCGCCAAGGACAAACCGTTTTGGGTGATGGAGCAGCAGCCGGGACAAGTGAACTGGGCACCGTCGAACCCGCTGCCCGCGCCCGGCGCGGTGCGGTTGTGGTCGCACCAGGCGTTCGCCCACGGGGCGGACGTAGTAGCTTACTTCCGCTGGCGCGCGGCCGTCGGCGCGCAGGAGACAATGCACGCCGGGCTCAACCACCACGACGGTTCGCCCGACCGGGCCAGCGCCGAGGCGGCGCGGGTCGCGGCGGAAACGCCGGCAGACGCTTTCCCGGTCAGCGCCGACGTCGCGCTGCTGTTCGACTACGAAAACCTCTGGGCCACCGACCTGCAACCGCACGCACAGGGTTGGAGCTACTGGTCGCTCGTGTTCGAGTACTACAGCAGCCTGCGCGCTCTCGGGCTGAACGTCGCGCTGAGACACCCGAGCCACGACTTGACGCCCTACAAGGTGGTGTTCGCCCCGGCGCTGCACTTGGTCGACAGAGCGCTCGCCGAGAGTCTCGAGGCCTACGTCGAGGCGGGCGGACTCCTTGTCCTCGGGCCGCGGAGCGGTTTTAAGACGCCCTCGAACACGGCGCACACGCCCGCGCCCGGCCCGCTCGCGGCGCTCTCGGGCGTGTGCGTGCAGCACGTGGACGCCCTGCGCCCCGGCGTGACGGGGCACGTCCAAAGCGTCAACCAAAATGTCGGCCAGGACCTCAGCGGCGCACGGCTTGCCTACGCGACCTGGGCCGACCTGTTGACCCTGAATGGGGCCGAGGCCTTGGCGACTTACCTGGACCCCGCTTACGAAAGCGCCGTCGCCGTCGCCCAAAACGCTTTCGGGCGGGGTTTTTGCGTCACGCTCGGGATGTGGGGGAAGTCGGAGACGCACGCGGCCCTGTTCACCGCCCTTTTGGAAAAAGCCGGCCTGTCCGTGTCCCCCGTGCCGGCGGGTGTGCGGCGCAGCGTGCGCGGCCCCCACACCTACACCTTCAACTTCACGTCGGGCGAGGTCGCGGTGGGAGAAGTGGGGCTCGAGGCTTACGGTGTTTGTATAAACGGTGTCCGTTTGGAAGGTGCCGTTTAGGCGGCACCCATAAGGGCACCGTTACATAGACTACATAGACGCCAGCGCAGAGACACCGTCATAAATAGCAAATACTGTTGGCGCAAAGGCGCGGCGCAAAACGCGACCGGAAGCAAGCACCCTCGAGAAACCGGACTGCGCGGGCCGCAAGCACTGGGTAAACGCTCCGTGAACATCTTTTTCTTGTAATTTGTTGCGAGCGAACGTATACTGGGTGCGGTTCACAACCAAAAGCGTTTTGCAGGGCGGTGGCACGGTCTTTTTGCCTTAACCGTAGCTCACCCAAGCCGCGCCGAGCGCCAATCTCCTGGAGGTAGAAATGAAACGACGCGATTTTCTGAAAAAAGCCGGTGTCGTTGCGGGCAGTACAGCGTTTTCACCGCTGATGTTCGCCAACGCCCAAGCCTCGACCTATCGGTGGGGCATGGTCACCTCGTGGCCGACCTCGCTCGACACGATTTATGGCGGCGCGACGAACTCGGCCCAGTACATCAACGAAATGACCGACGGCGACGTAGAAATACAGGTCTACCCGGCGGGCGCACAAGTCGGCGGCTTGGAAGTCTACGACGCCGTGTCTTCGGGCGCGTTCGAAATGGGCAACACCGCGTCTTACTACTACATCGGCAAAGACCCCACCCACGCCTTTTTCACGACCGTGCCTTTCGGCATGAACGCCCAGCAGATGGACGCCTGGCTCACCGCGGGCGGCGGTCAAGCCTTGTTCAACGAACTCAACGCCATCGACAACATGATTGCGTTTCCGGCCGGGAATACCGGGGTGCAGATGGGCGGCTGGTTCCGCAACGAAATCAACACGGTGGCGGACTTGCAAGGCCTGACCATGCGCATCCCCGGTTTGGGCGGTCAGGCGATGAGCCGCGTCGGTGTAAACGTGCAAAACATTCCCGGCGGCGAAATTTTCTTGGCGCTCGACACCGGCGTCATCGACGCGACCGAGTGGGTCGGGCCGTACGACGACGAAATTTTGGGACTGAACACAGCTGCCCAGTTTTACTACGCGCCGGGTTGGCACGAGCCCGGCCCGACGCTCAGCAACTACATCAACTTGGACGTCTACAACGGCCTGCCCGGCGACATTCAGCAGATTTTGCAAAAAGCTTCGGCCGCCGCCAACCAGCAGATGTTGGCCGACTACGACGCCAAAAACGGTCCGGCCCTGAACCGTCTCGTCGAAGGCGGGACCCAGGTTCGCACCTTTTCCACAGAGATTTTGAACGCTTTAGAGACCGCCATGAACGAAATCCACGACGAGTTCGCAGGCCAAAACCAGCGCTACGCGAGCACCTTGGAGGCTTACCGCACCTTCCAGAGCGCGATTCGCGACTGGCACGAAATCGGCGAGTACGCCTACAGCAACTACGTGTACGGCGGCGCGGAGGAGTAAGCTTCGCCAGTTCGGCACAGACGTCCCCGGCTTTTGGCCGGGGACGTTTGTCGTGTTGTGACGTTGTAGTGCGTGTCGAGGTAGAAACAAGCAGCGTGCGTGTCGAGCCTGTGCCGAGGTCCCCTAGCCCCCGTTTATCCCCTCCACCAACCGCGCCAGCAGCCGGGCCAGCACCCCGGCGCTCGCCAAGGTAAAGGTCTCGGTTGCCCGCACCTCCGCGAGCGCGGTGTCGTAGCGGCTTAGAGCGCGGGGTCCGCGCGCCAAAAAGTCGTCAAGGTTGGAGTTGGCCCGGTGGGCTCGAGCCTCCAAAAAGTGCCGACTGAGTTTGCGCTGGGTCTGGCGCAGGTCCATCACCAAACCGCCGCGCGCGACCTTGTCCCACTTGCTGGGGCTGGGCAGCTCGGTCAGGCGGTCGCGCAGCCAGCCGAGCGACAGGCGCTCGCCGACTTCGAAAAAGACCGGGGCAACTTCGGCGACGGGCAAGTCCAAGCCTTCGCTCACTTCGATGATGCCCACGCTGCTTGGTAGGTAGTCGAGCCCGGCGACGCTGCGCGCTAAGTCTTTGGGCAGACCCTGTTTGGTCCAGCTGCGAGTGCTCGCGGTAAAGCGCTCGCGCTCAACCGTGGACAAAAACTTGCCCAAACCGCCGCGCAGCTTCTGAAGCGGGTCGCGGTAGCTGCCGACGAACTCGGCGACGGAAGTCGCTTGCTGGTCGCTCAGCAGTATCCAGGTCACGACGCCTTCGACCGCCTTGACGAGTTCGTCGAAAGCGCGGTACTGCACCTCGGTCGGCACGACGTTGTCGAGGGCGTTGATGTGAGTCACGAGCCGCTGCACGTCTAAAAGTTCCAGGGCGATGAGCGCCGCGCGGATGACCTCGACCGGCTTTGCGCCGGTGTCGCGCAAGCTGCGGTGGACGAAGGTGATGCCGAGCACGTCCACGACCGTGTTGGTGAACTGCGTGGCGATAATCTCGCGGCGCAACTGGTGCGTTTTGATGGCGGAGGGGTAGTGTTTCGCGAGTTGCGACGGAAAGTAAGCGAACAAGTAGTGTTGAAAATAGGGTTCGTCGGGAAAGTCGGTTTCTAAAAGCCGCCGGTACATGCCCATCTTGGTGTAGGCGAGCAAAATGGCGAGTTCGGGGCGGGTGTAGCTTTCGCCCACTTTTTGACGCTCGAGCAGCTCCTTGCGACCCGGCAAAAACTCGACCGCCGGGTTGAGCGCGCCGCGTTCTTGCAAGTAGTCGGCCAGCGACTCGAACAGCAGCGGGTCGCCCAAACTGCGCCGTTGGGCCAAAGACAGCGCGAGTGACTGGTAATAGTTGTCTTTCAAAACGAGCGCGTTCACCTCGGCGGTCATCTCTTCTAACAAAAGGTTGCGCTCGTCGAACGACAGGTCATTAGGGAGCAGCGGTTGCAGCAGGATTTTGATGTTGACCTCGTGGTCGCTCATGTCGACGCCCGCCGAGTTGTCAATCGCGTCGGTGTTGATGCGGCCACCCCCGCGGGCGTACTCGACCCGGGCGAGTTGGGTAAAGCCTAAGTTGCCGCCCTCGCCCACGACTTTGACGTTCAGGGCGTCGGCGTCGACGCGGACTAAGTCGTTGCTCGAGTCGCCCACTTCCGCGTCAGTTTCCAAACTCGACTTGACGTAAGTGCCGATGCCGCCGTTCCAAAGCAGGTCGGCCGGGGCCTTGAGAATCGCCTGGATAAGGGCCTGGCCGCTCAACGCGTCGGCCTCGACCCCCAACATTTCCTTAACCTGCGGGCTCAGCGCAATCGACTTCGCGCCTCTTTCGAACACGCCGCCGCCCTCGCTGACAAGCTCAGGGTCGTAGTCCTGCCAGGTCGAGCGCGGCAGCTCGAACAGGCGCTTGCGCTCCTCAAAACTCGTCGCCGGGTCGGGGTCCGGGTCTAAAAAGATGTGCAGGTGGTTGAACGCCGCCAACAGCTTGAGTTTGTCGGTGTAAATCAGGCCGTTGCCGAACACGTCGCCCGACATGTCGCCTATGCCGACCGCGCTGAAGGTGTCTTCATGAACGTCGACACCCATTTCCCGAAAGTGCCGCGCCACGCACTCCCACGCGCCGCGCGCGGTGATGCCCTCACGCTTGTGGTCGTAGCCGTACGAGCCGCCCGAGGCGAAGGCGTCGCCGAGCCAGAAGTCGTACTCGGCGGCGACTTCGTTCGCTAAGTCGCTAAAGGTCGCGGTGCCCTTGTCCGCGGCGACGACGAGGTAGGGGTCGGGCTCGTCGTAGATGAGCACCTCTTTGGGGTGGACGGTTTGCCCGTTGACGAGGTTGTCGGTGATGTCGAGCAGCCCGCTGATAAACAGCCGGTACTGCTCGCGGCCGTAGGCGCGGAGCGCGTCGCGCTCGAGGGGCGCGTTTTTAAGGACGAAGCCCCCCTTGGACCCGACCGGCACGATGACGGCGTTTTTGGTCATCTGCGTTTTCATGAGGCCCAGCACTTCGGTGCGAAAGTCGTCCGGGCGGTCCGACCAGCGGATGCCGCCGCGCGCCACCTTGCCGCCGCGCAAGTGTGCCCCCTCGACGCCCAAACCCGACACGGCGATTTCATATAGAGGCCGCGGCTCGGGCATACTGCTCACTTTTTTCGACTCGAGCTTGAAACTGATGACGCTGCGGTTGAGAAAAAAGTTGCTGCGCACGCTCGAGTCCACTAAGTTGAACAGCCCGCGCAGCGTCGTGTCTTCGGGCAGCGAAGCGACGTTGTTCAGCGCGTCCAAAAACTCGCTTTTGAGACTTTCGAAAGCGCTTTCGCGGTCGCCGTCGAAAGCGGGGTTGAACTTCGTGGCAAACGCCGCGTAAAGGATGGCGGCCAACTTAGGATGGTTCAGCAGCGTCTCGTTGATAAAACTGCGGCTCGTCACCGCGTTCAGTTGGGCGTAGTACATCTGGTAAGCGCGCAGCAGCGCAACTTGGCGCACCTCCAAGCCGCCGTAGAGGACGAGCCGGTTCAGGCGGTCGCTCTCGGCCCGGCCGCCGAGCAGCAGGGTGAGCGCTTCGACGAGCCGCTCGCCGTGTTCAGGCACGTCGATAGTCGCGCCGTCCCAGTCCTGCACCCGGAAAATGTCGACGCCCCGCACGCTACTCGCTTTACCGTCGGCCAAGCGCGCGTGGTAGGCGATTTGCTCCAACACGCGGAAGCCCAAGTTTTCCAACATCGGCATCACGCTGCTCAGGGTCAGCGTGCGTTCGCCGTGATAAATCTTGACGAGCGTCGTGTCGCCGCTCCTTGTTGAGTCCTGGCCTTCCTCGGCGGCGTTTAAGATGTCGACCCGGTAAGCCTCGGTGCCCAGCGCCTCCAGCTGTTCGATGTCGCGCAGCGCCGCGGTGGTCGAGGTGTCGGCCTTGTAAGCCTCGTCGAAAGCGCCGCTGTACTTTTCGGCCAACCGCCGTCCTCGAGTTTCGCCTTTGGAGGCGGTGAGCCGTTCCAGCAAGTGGTCGTCCCAGGTGCGGGTGAGTTCGGCGACCGCACGTTCAAGTGCGCTCACGTCCACGTCGAAGTGGCTTTTTTCGGTCGTAAAGAAAAAGTGAAAGCGCAGCTGCGACTCGTCCTCGCCCATCGCCAGTTGGTAGTCGACGTGTGTGGCGGCGAGCTGCTCGTACAAAAAGCCCTGAATAGCGCGGCGCACCGTTGCGTTGAAGCGGTCGCGCGGCATCACCACCATCGCGGCGAGCCCGCGGCCCAGCGGGTCGGGTCGCAAAGTCAGGCGCACGCCCCGTTCTTGTTCCAAACCCATGATGGCGCGAATGTCCTGGTAAAGCTGGTCGGCGTCCGCCCAGAACAGTTCCTCGCGCGGCATCGAGTTGAAAATGGCGGTAATCTGTTTGAAGTCGTGCGAGCCCGGCACCGCACGGTCTTTCGCCAACACCCGGCGCAGCTTGAGCCGCAAAATAGGGATGTCCTCGACCGCCGTGGACAAGGCTTTGGAGGTGAACAGACCCACAAAGCGGATTTCGCCGACCACCTGAGCGTCGCGCAGTTTTTTAACGCCGATGTAGTCCATGCGCGCGGGTCGGTGAACGGTTGATTCGGCGTTGGTTTTGGTCACGGTCAACACGCGCCCGCCCGTGACGCGCTCGCGCAGGCCTTCGGGGAGTTCGCTTACCGGCACGGGCTCGGTGTAGGCGCTCGTTTCCAGTTTGCTCAGGATGCCCAGCCCCGAGTTCGGCGTGAGCAGCAGGTGCGGCGCGCCGTCCTTAGTGATGATGTCGTACTCGCGGTAGCCCAAAAAGACGTAGTTGTCCTCTTCCAGCCAGCGCATAAAAGCCGCGTACTCGTCCAGTTCTTCGCGGCGGTCGTGTACGACACCCTGAACTCGGTCTTGCGCCTCGGGGGTGTCGGTGTCTTGCGTCCGGGCGTCGGCACCCTGGACCCGCTGCGCCCGCAGGTTTGCCAGGTAAGCGCGGGTTTGTTCGGCTTGGTCGCACATCGCGACGTAGTCTCCGGTTGCCAGCAGCACGTCGCGCAAGACCTCGCGCACGGCGTCCTCCAAGGCCCGCAGCGCCCCGGGGTCGTCTGCGCGCTCGACGAAATAAAGCTCGTACGCTTCTCGCTCGGCCTCGGCTTGTGCGCTCGTCGCCAGCTCGAGCAAGCGGCCGTCCGCGTCCCGAATCGTGTGCAAAATGGGGTGGAGCAGGTAAAAAAGCTCAAACCCGCGCCGGCGCAACTCGGCCCGTACCGAGTCGACGATAAAGGGGCGGTCGCGCAGCAACACCTCGAGCACCGTGTAAGGCGCTTCAAAACCGTCTTGTGCCAGGGTCGGGTTGTAAACCCGCACACAGACCTCGCCCGGACCGAGCTGCCGGACCTGTTCCAAACCCGCCGTGGCGATAGCGAGCAGGCCGTCCGCGCCGAAGGCGTCCATAAAGTCGGGTGCCGACTTGCCGAACAGCTCGGTGGCGAACTGCTGCAGTTCGCCGTCCTCTTTGACCTCGATGCGCCGACGGATTTGCTCCAAAGTGACTGACATAGCTACCCTCCCAGGCCGAACTCGACTTGCTGCTTACATGCACAAGCTTTACTTACCAACGCCGACCACCGGCTCCGTATTCCGTTTATTCAGCTCAGTATACCCAAGCGGCCCCGGTGTGTTTTTCACTTCGAGTACTTTCAGGCGAGTAAGAGAAAACCGAACCCCGAACCCGGAGGGCCGCGTCGCAAATTTTGAGCTTCGGCACACTCGTGTTGGGTTCGCGCGTTCGAGTTTGGGAAACCGTAGCGCTGAGGCGAGAAGTTGTCTGCTTTTCCCATCCTGAGACCCAACACCCAGACGCCTTACCTCCCTACTCTCGGCGCTTGCGTATACTGGGGTTCGAGTGTCCGGCGCTGGTGGGGGCGAACCCGCGCGGGTGCCGGGCTGAGTGAGAGACGGAGAGACTATGTTTTTGCTTATAACCGCCGCGCTGGTGGTGGTGGACCAACTGACCAAGTGGTGGGCCGCGTCGACGTTTCCCTTAAACGGGCAGGGCCAGTACGTCGGCCTCGGTTTTTACCTGACTTACGTCAAAAATACGGGCGCGGCTTTCGGCATTTTGCAAGACGGGACCCTCGTGTTGGGTGTGTTGTCGGCCGTCGTCGCGGTCGTTCTTACCGTTTACCTGTTGCGCAGCCGCACCATGCCCACCCTGCAGCGCGCCGCCCTGACGCTGATTTTGGCAGGTGCGCTCGGCAACATGATCGACCGCTTCGTTTTGGGTTACGTGCGCGACTTTATCCACTTCCAAATCCCGAGCTTCAACTTTGCGGTTTTCAACGTTGCCGACAGTTGCGTTGTCGTCGGTGCGGGCTTGTTGCTCGTCTCGAGCTTTGTGCCGGTGCGTGCGGAGCCGCAACCGAACCCGTCCACCTACGAAGAGGCCCCGCTCAGCGACGCCGAGTTTTTCGACGAGGAGTTGGAGCGGGAGCGCTCGTAAACAGGGTCGCAACCGGGGCGCCGAAAGGCGAAGCTACGCTTTTTCGGGTCTTGAGAAGACCGCCGGACCAAACCCGCTCGAGCGGTCTTTAGCGTAGCAGTTGTAAAAAGCGCTCACGTCCCACTAAGTCCGGCAACACCCTGGCCGCCGCCCAGGTTTGCGTCTCGGTCTGCGCGCGCCGCACGTTGCGCGGGTCCAGTTCGAACAAACCTGCCGCGCCCTCTTTCAAAAGGCCGTGAGCTTGAGGTGCCAACCGCCGGAAATGTGCAAGGCCGTCCGGGCCGGAGTACAGCGCCGTCTCCGGGTCACGGCGCACCTCGGGGCTCACCCGCACCCGGTCACCGTCGGGTAGGTAGGGCAGGTTGGCGACGAGCAGGTCGAGGTTTGCCGCGAACACCTGCACCGCGGAGGCAGCCAACAAGTCGGACACCCCGAACGCGACCTCCAACCCGTACGCCCGCCGATTTTTTTCGGCGACTTTCAAGGCCGCTTCTGAGACGTCGGTCGCCATCACGACCGCGTCCGGCCGTTCGCGTTTGAGGGCCAGGGCGACCGCGCCGCTGCCCGTGCCGACGTCGAGCAACCGGGGAGCTTTGACGTTTTTGACAAGCTCGAGCGCCAGCTCGACGAGCCGTTCGGTTTCCGGCCGCGGAACGAGCACGTCCGGCGTCACTGTCAGCTCGAGGCCGTAAAAATGCGCCACACCCAGGATGTGCTGGAGGGGTTCACGCTGTGCGCGGCGCAGCGTCCAGGTTTCCAGGGTGCGCCGCTGCGCGGCGCCGAGCGTTTGACGCCGCGCCAAAACGAGGTCGGCGCGGCCCTTGTTCAGCAGGGCGCCGAGCAGCAAGTCGGCCTCGGCCGCGGCGGGTTCAATCCCCGCCGCGGCCAACCGCTCCACCAACCGGCTGCGCGCTTCGAAAACCGTCATCGCGCCCAGTGTAAGCGAGCGCGCTCACCTGTCACAGCGGCCGACGAACACTGTCCTGCGGCAGCACGATGAGATATTTAATGGCGCGGGTGCAGTTTTGGGTCTACGCTGGGTATTCGTGCTGACTTCTGTTCCAAACCCCACCCGCCCCGCAAACTCAACCGAGCCCGAAAGGTACAGGTCCGAGGTGTGCGGGACGACGAACACGCCCGTCACCCCGCCGCCCGGTACGCCGCTTCCCGCACCGGCATGAAAACCGGGACGAGGACACGCTCGAGCACCAACCCCGCCGACAAGGTGACGCCCACGACCGTGGAGTTGCGTCTCATCGGTAGCAAGCAGGACTTGAAAGCGGCGGCGAGCCTGCTCTATGAAGCGATGGACGGCCGCTTCGCCATGAAAAACGTCTACAGGGGCGAAAAGGGCGACTTTGTCGCCAAAGCGACGCTGCAGCTCGAGGACGCGGAAAAGTAGAGCGTTATTTCCCCGTTGAGAAGCAGAAAAGGCGGCACTTATCGGTAGAAGAGAATGCCTTTTTAACCCTCAAAAATCGACGGCGGTAATTAGGCTTTCGAGGAGGCAACTTTCGACCTCTACACTAAAGACCTCCATATTAAAATGATTGCATAGGAATTGAACGCTCACCGGACCAAAAGTACGCGCGAGTTGGTCTACGAACTGTCGCCGGACGATTTGAGGTGCCGACACAGCCACCATCCTGGTCGAGGCGCATACGGACAATCCGCGGATAATTACTCGAAAAAGGACTTCGAATCGCGCGATTCGAAGTCCTTTTTCGTTGCCCATTTTTGTTGGTGCCGAGGAAGAGACTTGAACTCTCACGCCCGTAAGGGCACTACCCCCTCAAGGTAGCGCGTCTACCAATTCCGCCACCTCGGCAAAACTCGGTACGCCAGTGGCAAAGGGGATGATACTTGCTGGGGTCGTGAAGTGTCAAGCGGTATGCTCGCTGCCATGACCCTAAGACGTTTCAAACGCATCAAAGACGTCCTCGCCAAACGCCAGCCCGACCTGAGCATTTTGGCCGAAGACGTGTACAAACCTCACAACCTCTCGGCCATGCTGCGCAGTTGCGACGCGGTCGGCATCGGGAGGGTTCACGCGGTCAACCCGACCGGCGGCGTGCCGACCTACAGCGAAACGAGCGCCAGCGCCGACAAGTGGGTCGAGGTCGTTGTTCACGACTCGCTGTTGGCCGCCCTGGACGTTTTGAGGGCCCAGGACATGCAGGTGTTGGCCGCACACCTGTCAAACCAGGCCACGGACTACCGCGACCCGGACTATACCCAGCCGACTTGCGTCTTGTTCGGCAACGAAAAAGGGGGCGTGAGCGAGGTTGCCGCCGCCCGCGCCGACGCCCACATCATTATTCCGATGTTGGGGATGGTGCAGTCGTTGAACGTGTCGGTGGCGACCGCCGTCGTGCTGTTCGAAGTGCAGCGCCAACGCCGCGCCGCCGGTATGTACGACGCGCCCCGCCTGGACGCCGCGGCGCGGCAGGCGCAAACCTTTGAATGGCTCTACCCCCGCGAAGCCGCCAGCCTGCGCGCCGCCGGGCAACCGTTCCCACTCCTGGATGACCGGGGGGAGTTCCAGTTTGAGTCGCCATGATTCAGACTTTTTCGGCGAGACCGTCTACACTGAGGGCCTAACTTTTTTGGAGGTGCGTGTGAAACAACGTAACAGTAGACTGCTGAAAATTTTAGTGTTTATAACCCTGGTCGTACCGCTGTGGACGGCCTGCGCGCAGACCTCGGGGAGCGACGACCCCGGCGACGGCTCGTCCGGCGGCCCGATGCCCGACGTGCAGGTGAGGCTCGAGCCCGTCGTCAGCGGCCTCAGCCAACCCCTTGACCTCGTCAACGCGGGCGACGGGTCGGGGCGGTTGTTCGTTGTGGAGCAAGCCGGCAGGGTGCGCATTCTACAAAATGGCACGTTGACAAACGAACCCTTTTTGGATATTCGTGAGCGCATCAGTGCGGGGGGCGAGCGTGGTCTTTTGGGCCTCGCCTTTCACCCGGACTACGCGGACAACGGCCTTTTTTACGTGAACTACACCGACCCGAACGGTGACACCGTCGTGGCAGAATACAGCGTCAATACAGCGTCGGTGGCGACGCGGACAGCGCCGATCCCGCGTCCGAGCGCGTTTTGCTCACCATCCCCCAACCCTTCAGCAACCACAACGGCGGCGACCTCGCCTTCGGGCCGGACGGCTACCTCTACATCGCCACGGGCGACGGCGGTAGTGGCGGCGACCCGCTCGACAGCGGTCAGTCCCTCGACACGCACCTGGGTAAGTTGCTCCGTATCGACGTGAACGGCGGTGACGCAACCGGCGGCACCCCTTACGCGGTGCCTGCGGACAACCCCTTCGTAAACACGGCGGGCGCGCTGCCCGAAATCTGGGCTTACGGTTTGCGCAACCCCTGGCGGTTCAGCTTCGACCGGGACACGGGCGACCTTTATATCGGCGACGTCGGGCAGAACGCTTTTGAGGAGGTCAACTTTCAAAGTGCGGACAGCGCCGGGGGCGAGAACTACGGCTGGAACGTCATGGAAGGTTTTCACTGTTACAACGCCGACAGCTGTGACGAGAGCGGTCTCGTTCTCCCCATCGCCGAGTACCCCCACAGCGAGGGCAATTCGGTCACGGGCGGTTACGTCTACCGCGGCGCAGCTATACCGGAGCTTGTCGGGCAGTACGTGTACGGCGACTTCGGCAGCGGCCGCGTGTGGCGCGCACAACAGCAAAACGGCGAGTGGACGAACGAACCCTTGCTCGAGAGCGGCCTCAACATCGCCAGCTTTGGCGAAGACGAGGCGGGCGAACTGTACGTCGTCGCCATCAACGGCGGCGTGTACCGGTTGACGAAGTAGAACTCAAAAAAGCAGCTCGAGGAGTTAACTCCTCGAGCTGCCCTGTACTCGGTTGGGTTTAGTAGCGCTCGCGGCCGCCGCCGTACGAAGAAGTCGCGGGCGCGGCGTTCGTCACGGTGACGTTTTTGGCTTGCAAACCTTTTTGGCCTTGTTCGACCTCGAACTCGACCTCGTCGCCCTCGTTGAGCGACTTGAAGCCCGAACCGCTGATGGCCGAGAAGTGACAGAAAACATCTGCACCGCCGTCATCTTGTTCGATAAAACCGAAACCTTTTTCTGCGTTGAACCATTTAACTTTACCTGCAGCCATCTCAAACCTATCTTTCCTGCGGCCTTCTTAGCTTACGAAAGCCTCAAACATGACTTCGAGCCTGGGGCTCGAGCTACGCACCTCTTTGTGAATAACGTAGTACTACACTGTAAGCTAAATTGCTCCGAACTTCAAGCCCGTCTGTGCAAGCCAGCTAGCAGAGGCGGGGGCGCGGCCTTGCTATCCTTAAAGCGTGTACGAATCCTTCGACCTGCGCGATTTGGGAAAACTCGACTACAAAGAGGCGTGGGAGGTTCAACTCGCCACGCACGCGGCCGTCGTTGCGGGCGACGCACCGCCGACCCTGCTCCTCGTCGAGCATCCGCCGGTCGTCACCTTCGGCAAGAAGGGCGGCCGCGAAAACCTGCTGGTGCGTGAGGACTTCTTGCTCGAGAAAGGCTTTTCGCTCTACGACGTCGAGCGCGGCGGCGACGTGACCTACCACGGGCCGGGGCAAGTGGTGGGGTATCCGATTTTCCGGGTCGGGCGGCGGGTGCAGGCGTACTTGCGGGGGCTCGAGGGCGCGATGATAAACGTCCTGGCAGGTTACGGCGTCGAGGGCGTCGGCAGTCCCGGTTACGCGGGCGTCTGGGTCGGCAACGACAAGGTCGTCGCCATCGGCGTAGCGATAAAACGCGACGTGTCGTTTCACGGCTTCGCCCTGAACGTGTCGACCAACCTCAATCACTTCAACTACATTGTCCCCTGCGGGTTGCAAGGCAAGGGCGTCGCCAGCCTCAGCTCGCTGCTGGGGCGGCAGGTGGGTTTGGACGAAGTGAAACCGAAACTCGTCGCCTCGTTTCGAGAAGTATTTTCAGAGGAGCCTGTGGCAAGTAGCGTGTAGGTGCTAGATTTTCTACAAACCACTCGCCACGAGCCACAAGCCTCTTTCACCCTAAGGACGTTATGATTGACCGCAAAGACATCCGCTACGTCAAGCACGGCATCCAGCGCAAAAGCAGCGACACCGTGCTGCGCGAGCGCAAACCCGACTGGCTGAAAGTCAAGCTGCCGACCGGCGACAACTACGCCAAGGTCAAGGAGACGGTGCGCGAAAACCGCTTGTCGACCGTCTGCGAAGAGGCGATGTGCCCGAACCTGGGCGAGTGCTGGGACGCGGGCACGGCGACGATCATGCTCATGGGCTCGGTCTGCACGCGGGCCTGCAAGTTCTGTGCGGTCTCGACCGGCAACCCCAAGGGCTGGCTCGACCTGGACGAGCCGCGACTGGCCGCCGAATCGGTGAAGCTGATGGGTTTGAAATACGTCGTGCTGACCTCGGTCGACCGCGACGACTTGCCCGACGGCGGCGCGGGTCACTACGCCACGTGCGTGCGCAAAATCAAAGAGGTCAACCCCGACACGGCCGTCGAAGCGCTCACGCCGGACTTTGCGGGGAACTTGGAGCACGTGCAAAAAGTGCTCGAGTCCGGCATCCAGGTCTACGCGCAAAACATCGAAACGGTCAAACGCCTCACCCACCCGGTCCGCGACCCGCGCGCCGGTTACGAGCAAACGTTAAAAGTGCTCGAGGGGGCCAAACGCCACCGCCCCGACGTCCTCACCAAAACGAGCCTTATGCTCGGCCTTGGCGAAACCGAGGTTGAAATTTTAGAGACAATGGCCGACTTGCGCGCCGTCGGCGTGGACATCGTGACCTTCGGGCAGTACCTGCGCCCGACCGCGGCGCACCTCAAAGTCGAACGCTACGTGACGCCGGACGAGTTTGCCCGTTACCGCACCTGGGGCTTGGAAAAAGGCTTTTTAGAGGTCGTCTCGGGGCCGTTGGTGCGGAGCAGTTACCGGGCGGAGCGGGCGCTCGAGAAGAACAACGTCGGGCTGTAAAAATTAAGCTTCGTCCCAATCCTGAGCGGTGATACCAGCCTACCGCAAAAGCTCTTTCACAAGTCCAGTGGAAATATCTTTTTGGTACGAATTGGAAATTCGTACTTTTGGACTACCTCTTTTCATAAACTGGTACTTGCCATCGGAGAAAGGTCCGTCAAAGCCTAAACGCTTGAAACGAATCAGCTTCAGCTCGAGCGGAGAAGCTGCTGTGAGCACGTCTAAGCCGCTGTGAGTGTGTTGAAATCAATATCATTGACGACGGGTAAAACATCCCCATCTTTAAGTTTGAGCAAAAGCCATTCCTGCAGCACTTCAAAAAGCTCTGCACGCGTCGCTTCGACCGTTGCCGAATTCGCCCAGATGCCCTGAAAGCCCGGAATTTCGGCAAACCAGGAGCCGTCCTCAAGCTGTTTGTAAACGGCTTGCTCGAGGGCTTCGGAGCAGTAGCGAAGGAGCATGGTTCAACTCATCTCTTACTTCGGTTTCAATGCCTTATAGGAAAGCCAAAAGCTCTACGCATGTGAAAAGGCTGTAATCCACTGCAACTTGTCTCGTTTTCTCACGAAGCTGAAAACACTGTAGTCATTTCTGACTATGCTGTCAAGCTTCTAAATTCCCATTCCTTGTAGGAAAGCTGAAAACGAACTCGTGTCGAGAACGGGAAAGCTACTCGAGCCCAATCCGCACCGTCCCCGTCTTGAACGTTTCGTAAACGGTCGCCCCCGTCGCCCGCACCCGCTCGACAAGTTCGGGGTTGGGGTGCCCGTAGGTGTTGCGTCCGTAGGAAAAAACAACTACTTCGGGCTGCGCCGCCCGCAACAGCGCGTCGCTGGTCGAGTGTTTCGAGCCGTGGTGCCCGGCCATCAACACTTTGACTTTGGGAAACGCCATACCCCGTTCGTGCTCGGCGGGGAGGTCGCCCATAAAAATAGCCTCGGGTTTGTCTTGGTAATTCAGTATAAAGGTGACCGAGTTGTCGTTGTCTTTTTCGAACGGGTGCTGCGGCGGGTTGAGGATGTCTAAGCGGGCGTCGCCCAAAGCGAGCGACTCGCCTCGTACGACTGAGACGACCTCGACGTGGTTGCGTTCCGCCGCGGCGACGAGGTTGTCGTACACCGGGTCGCCCTCGTTGCGCACGCCGACGACGAGGCGGCCGACCGGCAGCGCGTCCAGCACGCTCACCAACCCTTCGACGTGGTCGGTGTCCGAATGGCTGGCGATGACAAGCTCGAGTTCGTCCACGCCCAGAGCTTTCAGGGCGGGCACGACTACGCGCTTGCCTACGTCGAAGTCCGAAAACGGTGTGCCGCCGCCGTCTATCAAAATCTCTTGGCGGCCCGGCAGCCGAATCAGCGCACTGTCACCTTGCCCGACGTCTATGAACACGATTTCCGGCGGCGTGTGCGCAGGCACGCTTACGGCCGAGCACAGCCCGGCCGTTATCACAACGAGAAGGGCGCGCCAAGGCCGCAACTGACCCCAGGCGAGCAGCGCCAGCGCAAAAACGCCGACGTAAAAGAACGCGTAGCCGAGCGCGGCTACTTCGCCCCAGACGAGGTTGGGCAGGCTCGAGCCCAGTCTTGCCAGGGTGATAATCGCGCCCGCGGCGACCGAGGTGAGGAGGTTGAGCGTCCCTGCCAGGACGGGCGAGAGCAAACCGAACACGCCCGCGAAAAAGCCGAGCGGCACGAGCACGGTTGCCAGCGGAATGGCGAAGACGTTGACAAACGGGCTCAGCAGCGGCAGCGTGCCGAAACTGCTCGCCACGAGCGGCAGCGTTAACAGTTGCGCCGACAAACTCACCATGACACTGCCCACGACCAGCTTTTTCCAATGCCACCAGGGCACCTTGTAGTACGCCTCGCCCAGCACCAGGCGCGTCAGCGGCTCGGTGAAAACCAGCAGGCCGATGACGGCCAAGTACGACAGCTGAAACGACAGGTCGAACAGCCACGCCGGGTTCCAGAGCAGCGCGACCAGCGCCGACAGCGCAAGCGCCGGCCACGGCTCGATGCGCCCGGCCCCCAGCCACAGCGAGCCCAGCACCGCGCAGGTCATCGCCCCGGCCCGCACCACGCTCGGGCTCGGGCCGACCAAAACCACGTAGCCGACGACGAGGAGAATCAAAAAAGGGTAACGCCTCAGTCCGAAAGCGCGAAACATAAAGCCCAGCACACCCACCAGAATCCCGACGTGCAGCCCCGACAGCGCCAAAACGTGAGCTAAACCCGAAGCTGAAAAAATATCACGCAGGTCGCCCCAGTCGTCACGGATGCCTAAGACCATCGCCTCCATCAGGGCGGCTTTGGGAGGGCTCAGGCCCGTCACGACGCCGCGGCGCAGACGCTCTTTGACACTCACCCCGGCGGGCACGAAGCTCACCGTTTCATCAACGAGAAACTGCCCGTCCACACCGCGCCGCCGCAAGTAGCTGTGGTAGTCGAAACCGCCGGGGTTGCGTTTTCCGGCCGGCTCGAGAAACCGCCCCGTGAGCGTCACTCGCCCCGCTTTCACCGCGCCCTTGGGCGAGAGCGTGACGCGGGCTTTGACCGGGGTCTCGAGCCTCAACACCTGCCCGTCGAAGACGCCCGAGACCGTCGCCGCTTCACCGACCAGGGCGGCAACCGGGTTCGGTGCGGCGTCCCACACCCCGAAACGTCCGAAACCGACCGGCAGCAACAGCAAAAACGGCAACACCCAGCGCAGGTCGAAGGCGAACAGCGCCACGGCGAACAGCGTGGTCGTCGCCAGCACCACGAACAGGGGTACGTGTAAGTAGGCTGTCAAAATGCCGACAACTAAGAAGAGGGCGGCGGGCAGCGACCACGGGGCAAAGGAGGGTGAGGGCGGTACGACTTCGGCGTCAGCTCGAGACAAACGCGAAGCGCGCCCTACCCCCTGGACGTTCACAGCTTGGCCTTGGGCCGCAACTTCTCCAACGTTTTCGGGCCGATGCCCTTGACGTTCAGTAGGTCTTCAAAACTGTTGTAGGGTCTTCCTGCAACGATGAGCGCCGCCGTCGCCGGGCCGACGCCGGGGAGGGTGTCGAGTTCGGCCATACTGGCGCTGTTGACGCTCACGCGCACCTCGCCGGTCTCGGTGTGAGCGTCGGGCACGAAGACCGCCTCGCCCGCGTCGAGCGGGTCGGCTAAGTTCACGAGGCTCTGCTCGGCCTGAGCGGTAAAGCCGCCGGCGGCCTCGACCGCATCGCCCACCCTCGAGCCCCAGGGCAACGCGTAAGTGCCGGGCGCGCGAACCGCGCCCGAAACCGCTACGGTGATGTCGGGTTGTTGAAAGGTTACAGGTGTTTCGTTCACGCGCAGGCGCGGCACGAGGTTGAACGCGGCGAGCGTCACGCACACCGCCAGCAAACCCCACATGATGAACGCCTCACGTTTCGGCACGCCCCAGTATAAAACTCGTCCCTACAAAAAACGGCGTGGTTTTTTCCACGCTGCCTCTTCTAGCCGTAAAGCCGTTACTCGAGCGCGCTCCGCAGCGCCTGTGCCAGGCTCAGGAGGTGTTCGGCGGACACCTCTTGCAGTTGATTCTCGAAGGTGCCGAGTTGGTCGAGGACGGTTTTGGGCCTGTCTTTGGCGAGGGCCTCGCTCACCTGCTCGAGCGTTTTGAGAAGAGCGAGGGTCTGGTCGCCGTTCAAAGTTCCGGCGGCGCGCAGGGTTGCGACCTCTTTCGTCAGGACGTTTAAGAGAACCTGTGGGTCGGCGTTGAGAGCGTGTCCCACGACCACCGGGTCGTGGTCGGACGAGCGGTAGGGGTCGGCCTCGAAGAGCGCGTCCTGAGCCTCTTTTTTGAATGTCGTGTCGTAGTCGAGGAGGTCGGGCTCGTCGGCGTTGATGTGCCACTCGGTCGCGCCCGTGACTTGCGGCAACAGCGCCGTGTTCGCCAGGGCGTAGTCGAGGTAACCGAACTGCCCGTCGAACACGTACGAGTAGGCGAACTCGCCCTGGAACTTCAGAACGAGGTCCGTAAAGCCCGCCGTCTCGAGCGCCTGGACGGGGTCTTCTTGGTCGTAAGCGTTGAGGTCGCCGATGACGAGGAGGTCCGGGTCGCCGCTGCCGGTCGGGTCGCCGGCGAGCCAGTCGGCGAGCCGGCCGGCCGCCAGCGTCCGCGTAAGGTTGCAGCTGCCTTGCTCGGCACTGTCGTCGCCCGCGCCGCAGCCGGACCCCTTGGACTTGAAGTGGTTGACGACGACCGTCAGCACGCCGCCGGTGGCTTTTTCGGCAAAGGTTTGCGCCAGGGCGGGCCGGTTTTTGGGCGTGTCCAGGTTGCGAGGGTTGGTAAAGCTGTCGTCCTCGAGCACCGCCGCCTCACCGAGGGCAACGACGACCGCCGGTTTGTAGACGAACGCCACCTTGATTTCGTCGCTGCCGTCCACGCTCGTCTCGACGTAGGCGTACGTGTCTGCGCTCGCAACCTTGTTGAGGGCTTTGGTGAGGTCGTCAAGCGCACTTGTTTCGCCCTCGGGGTCGTTCTCTATTTCGACAAGACCAACGACGTCCGCGCCCGTGCCGATAATCGCGCTGACGATTTTGGCTTCTTGCCGCGCGAACTCGGCCGGGTCGTCGGCCCCGCGCGAAGTCGGAAAGCCGCCCCCCACACCGTCGCCGTTGAAGTAGTTGAGGACGTTGAAGCTCGCCACCTTGAGCGTACCGCCCACGTCCTCCGGCGCTGCCGGGCGCGGGTTCGTCTGGGCGTAGTCGGCCCCCGAGGTCGGCTGGACGCGGTACTTGCCGAAGCTGTAAGTCAACACGCCGGTCACCCCCTGCACCGTGTCGCCGCCGCGGAAACGGTTGTCCAGGTCGAACACCAGGCCGTTCGGGTGCCGCGCCGGGTCGGGGTTTTGCGTGTTGCGGCCGTCGTCCAAGGTGATGCGGCTGAGTTCGATTGTCTCTCGAGCCGCGTCGACGGCCGTCATTTGCGTGTCGGGGTCGAGGTAGCTCGTCGGCTGGTAGGGGCGGCCCTGGTCCGCGGGGACGGGCCGCGACAGCACGATTTCGCCGTAACGGTCGAAGTTGAAGTATTCGGAAATGACGAGGGGTTGCGGAAAAACGACGACCATGCCTTCGAAGCGCTCCATCCCGCCCGCACTCGCCAAGGGCAGGGTGATTTCGGTCGGTGTCGGCAGCGGCTGCGTACCCAGCACGCTCAACCGGGTGAGGTCGGTGACTTCGGTTAAGCCTTTGAACTCGGTGACCGTGCCGGTGAGGCTGACGAGGTCGCCCGCTGCGACGTCGGCCGCGCCGGGTGCGTACACGAACACGCCTTCGGAGGTCGCGGCGTCGCCGTCGGCGTCCGCGTCTTCTTCCTGGACGTAAAAACCGCCCAGGTCGCTGCTGAACGGGTCGCCGTCGTCGTCTTGGAAGTCGCCGACGACGACGCCCTCAACGGTGACGGTGCGTCCCTCGAGCGGGCTGGTTTCACCCGCGCCCTGAAGGTCGTGGATGAGCGTGACCGTGTCCGCACCACCTCCGTCGCCCCCGTCGTCACAGGCCTCGAGCGGCGCGGGGTCGCCGACAAAATTCTGGTCGGTATTGACGCTTCCAAAGGTGTTCGTTCGGGCAGGTGTCCAGCCGAAGTCGTCGTAGGTCGCGCCCGAGCCGGTGAGTTGCAAGGAGGCGTCCGCCGCGGTGCCGGCGTCCTCGGCCACGCCGATGTCGGTGCTGGTCAGGCCGGCCGCCGGCCCGTCCAATGCGGTAAAACTGCCTCCGTAAGACAGAAACTGCACCACGCCGCCGCAACCGTCGACCAGAGCAAGGCCGTCCGGCGCGCCGTTCTGAATCCCCATACTAGAAAAAACCAAAGTGCCGAAGCCGCCGCTCTGGTCGGGAAGTGTGCCCGTCAAGTCCACGGTGTCGTAGACGTTTCGCTGCGCGCTCGAGCCGTTGTAAAGGCTCAAGCGCCAACCGCCCAGGTCGGTTCCGGCCGGACCGGCTATCTCGACGGCTTCGCCCGTGTCGTCGCCGTCGTTGTCGTAGTGGAGTTCGTTGATGAACACCGGGGTGCTCTGGCGGGGGGCCGGCTCGAGCGCTGGTTGTGCACAGGTCGTCAAGAGTCCGAGGAGCAGGGTCGTACTCAGCGTTCGCTTCATGAATCTCCTTTGGCAACGTCGTCTTGAACGTTTCTCGCTCGAGCAAGGTAACACACCCGCTTCGGTCTTTCGTCAGTTGTCGAACCGAGGAACGGGTACACTGAAACCTATGAAGGTCAACCCCGTGAAAGTTGCCCCGTGAAAGTTGCCATTATCCGCTATCCCGGCTCGAACTGCGACGACGACGCCCGCCACGCGTTGACGGTTTGCGGCGCAAACGTAGAAGTGGTCTGGCACCGCGAGACGACGCTTGGTGATGCGGACGCCGTCCTCATACCCGGCGGCTTCAGCTACGGCGACTACCTGCGCAGCGGCGCGCTGGCGGCGCAGAGCCCCGTCATGGCCGCGGTCAAACGCTTTGCGGGAGGAGGCGGCCCGGTCCTCGGCATCTGCAACGGCTTTCAAATCCTGACCGAGGCGGGCCTGCTGCCGGGCGCGCTCATGCGGAACCCGGCGCTCCACTTCAAGTGTCAAGACGTACACCTGCGGGTCGAGCGCGGCGAGACCGTTTTCACCTCGGCCTACTCTCCCCGACAAGTTTTGAGGTTGCCCATCGCCCACAACGAGGGCCGCTACTACGCGGATATTGAAACGTTGAAGAGGCTCGAGGCCGGCGGCCAAGTCGTCTTCCGCTATTGCGACGCTGCCGGTAACCTAAGCGCCGCGGCCAACCCGAACGACAGTCTGGGCCACATCGCAGGAATTATGAACGAAGAGGGCAACGTCCTCGGCATGATGCCCCACCCCGAGCGGGCGGTTGAGGCGCTGCTCGGCTCCGAAGACGGCCTCGGGCTGTTCCGGTCACTGCTGAGTTCGGCAAAAGAGGTCATACTGGGCTGACCTTGAGCTTCTTCATCGCCTGCGACATCGACCACACGCTTTTGGACGACAAGGGAACTCTTTTGGAGGCCAACGTCGCCGCCTTGGAGAAAGCCCGCGCCCTCGGCGCGACGGTGCTCCTCGCCACCGCGCGCAGTTACGCTGGAGCGAAGCCCATTCACGACGCACTGAAACTCGACACACCCCTAGTCGTCAGCAACGGTACGCTCGTGTGCGCGCCGGACGGGAAAGTGTTGATGGCGCAAACGCTCGAGCCCACCACCGCCCGCAACATCGTCGCGCTGTTCCGCGAGACCCCGCACCACTGGAGTTTTCGCAACCAGGACGCGGCGCTGCTCCACCCGAACTTCGACACCAGCCGCGCCCCCTTCAACGACCCGCACCACTACCGCCGAACCGACCATGCCGCGCTCGAGGGCTTGCTCGGCGACTACGACCGCATTATCACCGCCAGTTTGTTCGGCGTGCCGCTGCGCGCGTTTTTTTACCAGCACGACTGGCCCGGCCTCAAACTGACCGGCGACTACTACGCGCCGAGCCACTACAACCCGCTCGAGACGGTGAGCGTGATGTCCGCCGCCGCCAGCAAGGGCAACGCGGTTCGCTGGGCCAGAAGTTACCTCGGTCTCGAGCACGCCCCCACCCTCTGCATCGGCGACAGCGTTGCCGACGCGACGATGTTCGCGCTCGGAACCGGCGTCGCACCCGCCAACGCCGCACCCGAAGCGCTCGCCCAGGCCGACTGGGTAGCCCCCCACTGCGACCGCGGCGCGGTGGCGGCGGCGCTGTACAGGTACGTGCTGGCGAGGGACGTGCCGGTGTTCTAATAAGTACCGAGTCGAAAGTACCGAGGACCGAGTAGGAGGTAATTTTTTACTCGGTACTTTGCACTCGGTACTCGGTACTTTTCTCAAGATGATATAACAAACGCATGACGAGCGACTTGAGCTTGCGCGCGCAGGCCACTACTTTCGGCCTGAGCCCGGACGAGTTCGACCTCGTCGTTACGGCCTTGGGCCGTGAGCCGAACGCGCTCGAGGCGGGGGTCTTCGGGGCGCTCTGGAGCGAGCACTGCGGCTATAAAAACTCTCGCCCGCTGCTGAAACGCTTGCCCACGCAAGGCCCGCAAGTTTTGCAAGGCCCCGGCGAAAACGCGGGCGTGGTGGACATCGGCGAGGGTTATGCGGTTGCCTTTAAGATGGAGAGCCACAACCACCCCTCGGCGGTCGAGCCCGTGCAGGGCGCGGCGACGGGCGTGGGCGGCATTCTGCGCGATATTTTCGCGATGGGCGCGCGGCCGGTGGCGGTGCTCGACAGCTTGCGCTTCGGACCCGTCGACAACCCGCGCACGCGCTATCTACTGGGCGGCGTCGTCCACGGCATTTCGCTCTACGGCAACGCCGTCGGCGTGCCGACGGTCGGCGGCGACATCTTTTTTCACGCGTGTTACCAGGAAAACCCGCTCGTCAACGTGATGGCGCTCGGGCTTTTGCGGCACGAGGACTTGCAGAGCGGCACAGTCGGGGAGGTTGGCAACAAGCTCGTTTACGTGGGTTCCAAGACGGGCCGCGACGGTTTGGGTGGGGCGGTGTTCGCCTCGGCGGACTTGTCTAGTGCGAGCGCGGCCGACCGGCCCGCGGTGCAGGTCGGCGACCCGTTTATGGAAAAACTGTTGCTCGAGGCCTGCCTCGAGGCCATTCAGCAAGACCTCGTCGTCGGCGTGCAGGACATGGGCGCGGCCGGACTCAGCAGCAGCGTCGGCGAGATGGCTTACCGGGCGGGAAAAGGCGTCGACCTGTTCATTGACCGCGTGCCGCGCCGCGAAGCGGGGATGACGCCGCTGGAAGTTCTCCTCTCCGAATCGCAAGAGCGCATGGTGCTCACGGCCAAACCGGGCCGCGAAAACGAGCTTTTGGCGCTCCTCGAGCACTGGGAACTCGACGCGGTCGTCGTGGGCGAGGTGGCCGAGCACGGCATGTTTCGGGTGCTCGAGCACGGCCGGACGGTCGGTGACATGCCGGTCGCCGCCCTCAACGAAGCGCCAAGCTACACGCGGCGAGGTATGGAAAATCCGGACATCAAAGCAAAAAGAGAGAAGCCTTTCGATGTACCCGTGCCGCAAGACTTGGGCGCGGTGCTCCTCAAACTCTTATCAAGCCCCACCATTGCCAGCAAACGCCCGGTCTTCGTCCAGTACGACCAGCAGGTGATGACCAACACCGTCGTGCTGCCGGGCGCGGGCGACGCGGCGGTGCTGCGGGTGAAAGGCACGTCCAAGGGTATCGCCGCGAGTACCGACTGCAACCCGCGCTACTGCTACCTGGACCCGAAACAAGGCGCGATGTTGGCCGTCGCCGAGGCGGCGCGCAACGTCGCTTGCGTCGGCGCGACGCCGCTGGCGATAACGAACAACCTCAACTTCGGCAACCCGACGCGGGCGGACGTGTATTACCAGCTCGAGCAAGCCGTCGCAGGTCTTGCCGAGGCTTGTCTGGCGCTGAACACGCCCGTCACGGGCGGCAACGTCAGCTTATACAACCAGTACAGCGCGGCGGGCGAAACCGTCGCCATCTACCCGACGCCGACCGTGGGCATGGTCGGGGTGCTGGGGGATGTCACGAAGCGGGCGACGGTGGCGTTCAAGCGAGAAGGGGATGTGGTTATCCTTGTCGGCGACCCCACCGACGAACTCGGTGCGTCGGAGTATCTGTTTGTGGAACACGGCCTCGAGCTGGGGAGGCCGCCGCGGCTCGACCTGGCGCGCGAACGAGCCGTCCAAACGGCGGTCGTCGCCCTCGTCCAAAAGGGACTGTGTGACACGGCGCACGACCTCTCGGAGGGTGGGCTCGCTGTCGCCTTGGCGGAGATGGCGATGACTGGGGGAAGGGGTGCGAGTTTGGAGGTCTCGAGCCCAATTCGTACCGACGCGCTACTCTTCGGCGAGGCGAGTTCGCGTATCCTGGTGGCGGTGCGCCCGGAAGGTTTAGCCGAGGTCGAAGCCGCGTTGGAGGCGCACGGTGTACCCCATATGAACTTGGGTTACGTCGGTGGCGACAACCTCAAGCTAAGTTACGAGTCCGGCGTGCTCGAGTTCCCCGTGCAGCAGCTACAAGAGGTTTACGAAGCACCCTTGAAAGAGGCTCTGGCTTGAAAGAGGTACTGGCATGACGAACCCCCTCGAGTTCGACAAACCTCGCGAAGAGTGCGGCGTGTTCGCCGTGCATCTACCCGAGCCCGCCGACGTGGCTGCACTCTGTCACCTGGGCCTGTTTGCGCTGCAACACCGCGGTCAGGAGTCCTGCGGCATTTGCATTTCGAACGGCGAGGAAATCCGCATTGAGAAAGACATGGGCTTGGTGAGCGAGGTCTTTACCGAGGCGCGGCTCGAGACGCTGCGGTTTGAGGGCACGCACACTGGCATCGGCCACACGCGCTACTCGACGACGGGCTCGTCGCTGCGCTTCAACGCGCAGCCGCTCACGGTGCGCTCGAACAAGGGGCTGCTGGCGATGGCCCACAACGGCAACTTTACGAACGCTCGAGCCCTCCGCCACCAAATGCTCGACGAGGGCGCGGTGTTCCAAACCACCAACGATTCAGAAGTGATGATTAACCTCATCGCGCGCTACAGCCACTTGTCGCTTGAAGACGCGACCGCGCGAACGATGGGGGAGTTGGAGGGCGGCTTCAGCGTGGTCATCATGGACAAAAACAAAATCATCGGCCTGCGCGACCGGAACGGCGTGCGGCCTCTGGTGATTGGTGAACTTGACGGCGGTCACGTCTTCGCCTCCGAACCCTCCGCGCTGCACGTCATCGGCGCGACTTTTTTGCGCGACGTGCGGCCGGGCGAACTCGTGGTGGCGGACGACGCGGGGTTGCACTCGACCCAAGTCCTGCCGCCTGCACCGACGCCCTGTGCGTTCGAGTGGATTTACTTCGCCCGCGGCGACGGCGCGCTCGACGGGGCCGACGTTCATGCGGCGCGCGTCCGCATGGGCGAGGTCTTGGCGCAGGAGGCTCCGGCCGCAGCTGACCTCGTCGTCGGCGTGCCCGAGTCCGGTTTGGCGGCGGCCATCGGCTACGCGCGGGCTTCCGGCATTCCCTACGACTTGGGGCTGTACAAGTCGCCCTACGCGGGGCGCACCTTCATCAATCCGACGCAGCGTCTGCGCGACCTCAAAGTCAAGCTCAAACTCGCGCCGACCACCGCGGTGCGGGGTAAGCGCGTCGTGCTGGTCGACGATTCCATCGTGCGCGGCACGACCTCGGGGCGGATTGTCCAACTCTTGCGCGAAGCCGGGGCACTCGAGGTGCATTTCCGGGTCTCGAGCCCGCCAATTCGCTACCCCTGTTACTACGGCATCGACACCGCCGCCCGCAAGGAACTCGCGGCGGCAAGCTTGAGCGTCGAGGAGATTCGCGAGAAAATCGGGGCCGATTCGCTCCACTACATTTCCGAAGCCGGTCTGTCGAGAGCCGTCGGAATAGCCAAAACGTGTCTGGCCTGCTTCAGCGGCGAGTACCCGGCGGGTCAGCCGGACGAGGAAGCGCATAAAGGAGAGTTGGACCGGGAAGAGGCGGAACGAGTAGCCGTACCTGCTTAGAGCAGTGCGAGAGGTAGTCAAATGTTTCCGTAAGTAGCGTGATTTTGTCCTCATACGCGGTGTCAAGCTGTGCTAAACTATCCTAACTACCTAAGTTTTTAAGGTAAATTATTTATGATGGGAGCTTAAATGATGGAACGTCCATATCCAGTTGCGTCAATAGCAAACGCTCTACTTGAACTTGCTTGGCAGGATAATGGTCATGTTTCTCCCATGAAGCTTCAAAAGCTGGTCTATTTGGCACATGGTTTGAACCTTGCTCTGTATGGAAGGCGTTTAATTGATTCGACCATTCAAGCTTGGAAGTATGGCCCTGTTATTCCACCCTTGTACTATGAGTTGAGGCACTATGGGGCGTCTGACATAAATGTACCCATCACGCTACGCAGTTCAGATATGTTCCTAGACGAAGGTACAATAGAGTCACCGCGCCCACTAGACGAAAGAACACGCGCCCTCTTGAACCAAGTTTGGAAAGCGTATGGTAATAAGAGTGCTGTGAGTCTCTCCAGCCTCACTCACGACAAAGATTTGCCAGAGGGTGAGCCTTGGTATAAAACATGGCACGATAGAAATGGAAAAACTATCTGGGGAAAAGAAATATCGGATGACGATATTGAGAAGAGCTTTAAGAAGCTTTTGGTGACCAGCTAATACATGGCTGATGGGGATAATCCTGACGAAAGGCTCCTCTTTCGCCCTAGTCCGGTTCCTGGTGAGCGAGAATACGAAAAAGCACAGCAGGAGGCCAAGGAGCTGTATGGAGTGTCAGACCCCGAAGCGGTGAGCGAAGAAGAGCACTACAGAAGAAAGTTGTTTGTAGCAAAAAGTGAAGTCGCGGACATGATTCCTCGACTTTTGCGTCAGTATGAAATAGATTTGAAACAAGAGGAAACCGAGCGTAAAAGGTATTCGGCAAGGGTTTACAGACTTGTCCTATGGTGGCTTGGAATTATTCTGGCGCTCATCGTGCTTTCAAATGCCAGTTTTCATCAGAGCTTCTTCACACCCAGATTTTCGCTCCACTTTTCCTTAAACGCAAGCATTATTATTGCTCTCATTACAAGCGCTACCGCCGGTTTGATAGGTTTGCTGGCAACTATCATCAGCTACTTTTTTACAAAATCTCGTGAACAAATTTCTCTCTACGATGGTTTATTCAAGGCGATGTTAAATGACGAAAGTGCTGAAGAGTCAAAAAATAAATGAGGTAGAAACGCTAAAAGCACGAAAAACACTGATTAAAGTGGCTTTTTGCCTTTGCGCTCAAACAGCGTCAGCGCCACCGGCCCGCGGTACTGCGCCCTCAACAGCCGAAAGCCCGCTTCTGCGGCTTGTTGCTCGAGCTTTTGAGAGTCTACAAACCTTATACCCGACGCCCTTATCAATCCTTGAGCCCCCTTGCCGAGCACGCTTTCGGCTTTGGTGAGGTACATCTGCCACATCTTCCCGCCGGGTTTGAGGACTCGAGCGAACTCGCTCAACGTTTGCGGCAAACCGGTGAACTCGTTGAGCGAGCCGCCGCAGACGAGCGCGTCGAAGACCGCGTCTCGGTAGGGGAGGGCGCGCACGTCGGCGAGAACGAGGACGGGACTCACTTCGTCGCGCTCGGCGTACTGCCGGGCTTTTTTGAGAAACGGCAAGCTGAAGTCGACGGCGTGAACCTTTAAAGCGGGTTCGTGTTTTAGCAGCGTCCGCGCGTACAGCCCGGCGGAGCAGGCGGCGTCCAACATCTTCTGGCCGGGTTGGGGACGGAGAAGCTCGAGCAGCAGCGCCAGCTCCCGCTCGGTGTTGAAGGCCCCGCCGGTTAACAGTGAGATAGAACGTTTGCGCCACAGGGATTCGTAGACTGCAGCAGTCAGAGGTGAAAAGTTCGTCTTCTGGCCCAAAGGAACATTCGGACGTTTCTCCAGCGCCCGGTAAATCCCGTCGACAAGCGGCGGTTGCGGTGGTTTGAACACTTGCAAACTCACGTCAGGCACAGGAGAAAGTGCCGGGGACTGTCCCGAGTAAAGTGAGGATGACCAGACCGCGGGCCGTTGTCGACGACCTCGCCCGCACCCACTTAACCCTCCAACCCGACTGCATACAGCGCGCCGTCCTGCACGCTCAGCGCGACCCGGGGGAGGGGCCGCACCGCCGGGCCGCTCACCGCTGCGCCCGCGCGTTCGGGGTCGAAGACGCTGAAGTGGCAGGGGCAGGCCAGGGCGGGCGAGTCGGTGCGGTAGTTGAAGGCGACCGCGATGGCCTCTAAGTTGCGGTTGAGCGCCACGATGCAACCCTGGTGCGTGCAGACGCGGCTGAAGGCGGCGTAGTGCCGCCCCGCCACGCTCACGCCGCCCAAGATGGGTTCAGGCAGCCGCAACGCGACGGCGGGGACGCTCCCGAGGACGAACTCACGCTCGCTCCACACATCGGGGAACTCGCTCAGGTCGCCGACACGCTGGGCGGGCCGGGGCGCGAAGGTGGGGTTTTCAGCCGGACGGCCCTTGCTGAACTGAATCTTGTAGGCCTCGTAAGCCGCGAAACCTACACCGCCGACAACCGCCAGGACGGGCAAGCGCCACAGCCAGGTGACGATTCGGCGGCGACTTTCGTCGACGGTTTCACTTTGGTCCCGTTCACCTCGGTCCCGTTCATCCTGGTCTGGAGTCCGCCCGGCCATCGCTCAGGGGTTTTCGGGCCGCTCGGCCTGTGTCTGGCCGGTAGAAACTGTGTTGACAACGTAGTCTGTTAAGACAGTAAGCTGTTCCTCGCTCAGCGCCGCGCCGAAGCCCGGCATCGAGCCGCGCCCGTACTGGATGACGCTGCGCACGTTTTCGGCGCGCGCGGCGTTGCGGTTGCCCGCCAGGGTCGGCCCCGTCCCGCCCTGCCCTTGCACGCCGTGGCAGCCCGCGCAGTTGGCGGTGTATAGGCCTTGAGCTGAAACTTGTTGAACTATGGACTCGCCCGCATCACCCATAGCAACCGCGCCGCCCGTCTCGCCAGCGTCTGTAACTCCGACACTTGTGACTCCGACACCTGTAGCGCCGCCCGCCTCGGCCAAACGCGCCCTAGCGTTTTCGATAAGGCTCGGCACGCGGCCCGCACTAGCCTCGCCCCCGACTGTCGCCACGTAAGTCTGCCAGGTGTCGATGGCGTCTTGAAACCTCTCTTGCGTGAAGTAAGCGTTGCCCAAAAACAGCAGGGTTGTGAGGTCGGTCGCGTCGACTTGTTCGGCCCGCTCGAGCAACTCCACCGCCTCGTCGGTGCGCCCGCTGAAAAAGAGCACCTGCCCGATGCGGCTCAGCGCAACCGCGCTGTGCGGGTCGAAGGTGCTCAGCACACGCACGTAAATGTCGGCGGCGCGCTCGCGCTCCTCTACGTTCCAGTAAGCGTCGGCGAGGGCGAGCAGGTTGGCTTCGGTGGGGTCGGCGGTGGCTCGGTCGAGCACCGGAGCGAGGGTTTGGAAGGTCTCGAGCCGCGCCTGCACCTCCGCGTCGCCCGCGCCGTCCGGCTGCGCCAAAAAGGCTTCCAACGCCGCGACCGCGTCTTTGGGCCGCGCCAGCGAAAAGTACAGCTCGCCCAAGGTGAACAGGGTGTCCAAGTCGCCTGGGTCGGCGGCCCTCGCCTCTTCCAGATAAGGCAGCGCCGCCGCGAGGTCGGTCTGCAGCTTCAAAAAACCCAAACGCCGGTAGGCCACGGCGGGTGCGGGCGTGATGGTTTGGGTGATTTGCAGGTAAGTCGCCTCGGCCGAGTCCGCCTCTTGCAGGCTCCAGTAGGCGTCGCCGAGGGCGAGGAGGTTGGTCTCGTTAGGGTCTTTGGCGGCGGCTTTTTGCAGGGCTTGCAACTGCTTCGCCGCCGCAACGTCGGTCGTGGTGACGGTGCCGTTCTCGCCCACGCGGGGCAGCACGAAACCGCTCATAATCACCGCCGTCACCACCACGCCGCCGAGGAGCGACAGCGCCGCGTAGGGGGCGCGGCGTGGGCGCGGGGCGGGTGTGGGCCGCGCGCGACCGGCCAGTTCGCCGCCACGCTCGTCGAGGGCGCGCAGCACCTTGGCGGCCTTGGCTTCGTAGCGGGCGCGTAAGGTCTCGCGGCGCGGCGCGGGCAGGTCCTCGCGCAGCTCGAGTTCCCGAATCGCCCGAAAGAGGGCGTCGCGTTCCTCTTCTAAGTCCAGCGTGACCGGGTCGCGCGGGTCGGGCAGCGGGTCGGCTTGACCCCGGAATAGCAGTGGAATCGCGACGTAGGCCAGGAGCAGCAGCGCCAGCAGGGTGATGACGATGAGGCTGAACATCAGCCGTTGCCGCCCGTACCACTCATCGCCTCGCGGACGCGCTGCCGGTCGGCCTCGTCCAGTTCGACGGGTTGGTGAGACTTGCGCGTCCAGCGTCTGAACAGCAGCGCGAGCGTCACCACCCCGAGCGCCCCGCCGACGATGGGCAACAGCCACACGACGAGGTGCAGCCCGCGTTTGGGCGGCTCGAGCAAAATCCAGTCGCCGTAGCGGGCTTGAAAGTAAGCGAGGATTTCAGCTTCGCGCTTGCCCTCGGAAAGCTGTTCCTGAATGATGTTGCGCATCTGGATGGCGGCTTCCGAGGACGAGTCCCCGACCGACTCCGACGTGCAGACCGGACAGCGCAGTTGGCGGGCTATTTGAAAGGTTTGGGTCTCGAGTTGAACCTGCGCGGTTCCAAAACTCGTCAAGACACCGAAGACCAGTGCGCAGAAAATCGAGTAAGGAAGTTTGTGTTGAGTTATTCGTCGTGTCATTGCATTAAACCTTCGATTTGCGTGTCCAACAGCTCGGTCGTCAACTGTCCCGTGTACCTCAGGGCAAGCGTCCCGTCCGGGCGAACAAAAAAAGTTTCGGGTATGCCGAAGACGCCGTATTCGACGAACACCGCGCTGTCGTCGTCGAAGACGTTGGGAAAACTCAGGTCGAACTGGTTGATGAAGGCCCGACCGTTGTCCCGCGCGCCCCTGTCTTGGCTCTGTACACCGACGATGAGAACATCGTTTCCGTACTTGCGCCACGCAGTTTCTAAAACGGGCGCTTCGTCGCGGCAGGGCGCGCACCACGAGGCCCAAAAGTTCAGCACCAGCGGTTTGCCCTTGTAGTCAGCCAGGTCGAGCGTCGGGCCGTAGGTCGTTTGGTAGCGCTCGTACACCGGTAGGACAAACCCCGGCACCGGTTTGCCGACGAGGTTCGAAGCGATGTCCCGGTCGGGCGGCCCGCGGAGCAGCCCGAACAAAAACAAGGCTACGAGCCCGCCCACGACGGCGGTGACGGTGAGAAGACGCCTCACGCCGACTGCGCTCCCTCCGCTTGAGTGTGTCTGCTGAGAACCGCGCGGTGCTGCGGCGTCAGCGCGTAGCCCGTCCCGAGCACCAGAATGAGCCCGCCCACCCAAATCCAGGTCACCAAGGGACTCTGCACCACGCGCAGCGCCGTACTTGTTTGGCCCGGTCCTGGGTTGCTGATAAGGCTCAAATAGAGGTCGTGCCAGGGCGTGTACAGCACGGCAGGGGTGACGACGGGCTGGGCGTTGCCGAAGGTGTTGACCCTGGGACGCAACGTCCTCACTTGCTCACCGTTCCGCCACACTTCAATGACCGAGCCGGCACTGACGCGGGCAATCGACCCCGCCAACTGCCCTATCGCGCCCGGCTGCGCCCCCATGTCGATGGTCTGCCCGTCCGCCGTGTGCGCCTCGGCAAACTGGTCGACGGCTCTCAGTTCGTAGCCTCTAAACTCGACACTCCCGCCGTAGGGAATGCTGACCTGCTCGTCCACGCGGTAAGCCGTACTCGCCATAATGCCGAGCGCGATGACCACCACGCCGAAGTGAACAATCATCGACCCGAAGCGGCGACGGCTTTCAAAGGCGTACTGGGTGAACACGCTCGCCATGCTCTTACCGGTCAAACGTGCCCTCGGCACGACCGCCCCGCCGATGAGCAACCCCAAACTCACCAGGTTGTACGCCGCCAGCGCCACGGTGATGAGCGGGTAAGGCCGGTGGATGCCGAACAGGTAAGCGACCACGGCCGCGACCAGCGCGCCGCTGAACAACCACGCCAGGTTTTTCAGCAGCGTTTGCTCCTCAGCCCGACGCCAGGGCAGCAGCGGCCCCACGCCCATGAGTAAGAAAATCAGGAACCACAGCGGCACGCTGATTTGGTTGAAGAACGGTGCGCCGACGGTCACCTTGTCGCCACTGACCGCCTCGACGATTAAGGGGAACAGCGTCCCGAGCAAAATCGCGAAGGTCAGCGCCAGCAGCAAGACGTTCCCCGCCAGGTAACTGCCCTCGCGGCTCAGCGGCGAGTCGAGTTCGGCGTTGTCGCGTACCTGGTCCCAGCGGAACGCCACCAGTCCGAACGAGGCGAGCGCGACCAGCCCGAAGAAAACGAGGAACACCGGCCCGACGGGGCCGTCCCCAAACGAATGCACCGAGCTGATAATGCCCGAGCGAATCAAAAACGTCCCCAGAATCGACAGCGAAAAGGTCAGGATGATGAGGAGCATGTTCCACGACTTCAGCATCCGCCGCCGCTCCTGCACCTGCACGCTGTGGATAAAGGCCGTCGCCGCCAACCACGGCATAAAGCTGATGTTCTCGACCGGGTCCCAGGCCCAATAACCGCCCCAACCCAAAACCTCGTAGCTCCACCAGCCGCCCGCTACGATGCCTGCGGATAAAAAGCCCCAGCCTGCAAGCGTCCAGACGCGCGTCTGCGTCATCCACTCGGTGCCGCTGCGCTTGGTGATGAGGGCCGCCATCGCAAAGGCGAAGGGGACGCTCAAGCCGACGTAACCTAAGTACAGCAGCGCCGGGTGAACCGCCATCATCCAGTGGTTTTGTAAGAGCGGGTTCGGCCCTATTCCGTCCACGGGCGGGGCGGGCAAAAAGGTGAACGGGTTGGCAATCGTCGCCACCACGCCGATGAAAAAAGCTTGCACAACTTGCAACACGACGAGCGCCCAGGGCCGCAACACGTTGTTGCGTGCGGTAACGGCGACGACGGCGGTGTAGGCCGTCAGCAGCCAGGCCCAGAAGAGGATGGAGCCTTCCAAGGCCGCCCACAACGTGACGATTTTGACCCACAGCGGTGAGGCTATCCGTGAGTGTTCTGCCACGTACTGCACCGAAAAGTCGTCGGTGAGGAGCGCCACTTCCATCGTGGCAATGGCTGTGGTGAGTGCCAGAAACACCGCGACTGCGGCAAACCGCGCCGAGGTCTGCAGGCGCGCGTCGCGCCGCCGCGCGCCCAAGATGCCGACGACGACGGCGTAAAGGGCTAAGCCGAGGGCGAAGTAGACGCTGGCCGTGCCGAGTTGGCTGAGGTTAAGCATGACCCCCCCTGACCGTGGCTGCGCCCGGTCGGTCCCCCCCTAGAAGGGGGGGTAGGTTGTGGGAGGCGGATGAACTGTCTCTAGTTCCCCTTTTTAGGGGGGCGCTCGAGCGAACGCAATAAGCGGGGGGTCTTGTCACTGCAATGACTCCTTCAATTCCTGTACGTCCACCGACTGCCCGGCTTCGGGCTGCTCGTATTGCTCCGAGTGTTTGACGAGCACGTTGTCGCCGTAAAACTCTTCCCCGTCGAACTTGCCCTCGACGACGACGCCCATGCCCTCTTTGAACAGTTCGGGCGGCGCGCCCTTGTGGCTTACCGGGTAGCTGCGCACCGTGTCGGTAATCATGAAGGTAAGCTGCAAATTTTGGTCGTTGAACTGCACCGTGCCGGGTTCGACGATGCCGCCCAGCCGGAGCCGCCTATCGGCGAACTCCTGCACGTCCGCGGCGTACTCGGACGGGGTGACGAAGTAGACGAGGCTCGAGCCCAGCGCCCGGTACATGAAAAAGCCGGCGAAACCGAGCACCGCGACGCCCATCACGGAGTAGACGAGCCGCTTCACGCGTCGTCCTCGTCCCGCGCCCGCTTCGCGCGCCACCTCAGGTACAACAGGTAACCCGCGTAAGCCGCCAAAACCTCGGCCCAGGCGAGACCGACCCAACCCCATTGTGAGAATGAATCAAACACGGACGACCTCCCCGCGAGTTGGCGTTTCCGGCTCTGTGTAGGCAACCTCGCGCCGACCGATGCGGACGCGCACCAGCAAAAAGTAGACGAAAATCAGCCCCGCCACCGCCACGTTGTAGAGCAAAATCCAGCGGAAAATCGGCGACATCATGTCGCTCACGCCGCTGCTGGTGATGTCGAAACTTTTAGCGGGGTGGATGGTGCGGAACCACTTCGCCGCCATCCAGTTGAAGGGCAGGCTCGCCAGCACGATGATGGAGACCACCGCGCTCACCCGGCCGCGGCGCAGCGGGTCGTCGATAAGTCCGCGCACCACGAAGTAGCCCACCAACAGCGCGAAGGCCAGCGCCGTCAAGGTGAGTTTCGCGTCCCAGTCCCAAAAAACGCCGATGGTCGGTTTGCTGTAGGTCATCCCACCCACAAGCGCGAGGCCGAAGTAAATGAGCGACAATTCGGCGCTCGCGACCGCCCACACGTCGTCCATCGGGTGCGAGCGCCACAGGTAGAGCATCCCGTAAAGCGCGGTCATCACCACCGCCAAAAAGCCTATCCACACGACCGAAACGTGCGCGTAGGTGACGCGGAACAGGTCGCCCTGGTTGACGTCGGGCGGGCTCACCACGAGCGCTAAGTACAGCCCGACGCCGAACAGCAGCAGCGTTATTATTCCGAAGACGCTCAGCCACAGGGGGCGTCCGTTGTCGCGGGTTGTCATCGTCTTGCCTCCTGAAACAAGTGTGAGCCTGGTGTGTTGATTGCTGTACTGAACTGCGGAGAGGGGCGGTCCACAACCCTCACTCTTCCAGCACGAAGTGAAAAATAGCCGTGCAAATCACAAAATAAACGAGGTCGAAACCCACCAACAATTGTAGCCAGTCCGCGGCGAAATTCGGGTTGTCCAGGAGGGTAAGCTCGAGCGTCGCCCGCACCGCCGCGAGCAGCACGGGCACGACGACCGGGAACATCAGCACGGGCAGCAGGGACTCACGCGCGCGTAAGTTCGCTGTGAGCGCCGCATAAAACGTCGCGATGAGCGCGAAGCCGAGCGTGCCCAGCGCCACGGTGAGGAGCAGCCACGGCCAGTGGAGGGCGATGGGCAGACCGAAAAACACCGCCGCGACGGGCAGCAGCAGCGCGCCCAGCAGCGCCATGTACAGCCAGTTGGCGACGAGTTTGCCCAGAAAAATCGTCGCTCGAGGGATGGGGTAGAGGAGGAGTTGCTCGAGCGCACCCTCTTCTTGTTCGCCCTGATAACTCTGCGCCGCCGAGATGACGCCCGCAAAGGCCAGCGCCACCCACAGCGCGCCCGGCGCGGCGTTGCGCAGCGCCAAACGCTCCGGCCCCAGCGCGAAGGCCAGGATGACGAGCACAGTGGCCGCAAAAAACACCGTCGCTACGGTGACCGCCTTGCTGCGCACCTCTTGCCGGACGTCCTTGCGGGCGATGGCGGCGGCGTAAGTAAAATCTGCGAAGAACGATTCAGCCACGCGCCACCTCCGAGTCGGTCAGGACGCCGTAGCGGTGCAAACCGCCGCCCTCGAGCTGCAACACGCTGTCGGCATATTGCGCGGCGTGTTCGACCTCGTGCGAGGCGACGATGACGGTGCGGCCCTGCAGCCGCGCACTCACCAGCAGGTCGTCGACGAGACCTTTGCCCTCTTCGTCGAGCGCGGCGTAGGGTTCGTCGAGCAGCCACAGGTCGGCGTCGGCGAGGAGGAGTCTAGCCAGCGCGAGGCGCTTTTTCATGCCGCTCGAGAAGGCCCGCACGAGCTTGTCGGCCGCCGACAGCAAACCGACAGCCTCGAGCTTGCCGCTCAGTTCGGCCGTGGTGACCTCGCGCCGACCGTAACCGTACAGGGTCGCCGCCAGGCGCAAGTTTTCAAGGGCGCTCAACGTGAGGTAGTGCCCGCCGAGCACGCTCACGTAAGCGACGTGCCGCCGCACCTCGGCCGCGCGTTTGACGAGGTCGAAACCGAACACCGCCCCGCGCCCCGCCGTGGGGCGCAGCCGCGTCGCCAGCACCTTGAGGAGTGTCGTCTTGCCCGAGCCGTTGCCGCCGCAGAGGACGACGATTTTGCCGGGCGTTATCACCAGGTTGAGGTTTTTGACCACGTACTCGGGGCCGTACTTGCGACCCAAACCGACGAGTTCGACGGCGACCGGCGGGGTTTCGGAAGGGTTCGTCACGACAAAAACATCACAGTTTCGACAACAACCACTCGGGCGTGTAGCGGATGAGGGCGCTGTTGAGCCGCGTGTAAAAGCCGGTTACCATGAGCACACCCGCCACCACGAGCAGGCCCCCGGCCGCCCGCTCGACCCAGGGCAGGTAGCGCCGAAACCCGGCTGAGAATTTCAAAAACGACTCGACCGCCAGCGCCGCCAGAAAGAAAGGAATCGCCAGGCCGAGGGCGTAACTGGTGAGCAGCAACACGCCCTGCGACAGCGTCCCCGTCGCGCCCGCCAGCGTTAACACCCCGCCCAGCACCGGCCCGATGCAGGGCGTCCAGCCCGCCGCAAAGGCCACGCCGAGCAGGACAGCGCCCCAAGAGGTGCTGCTGTCGCCCGTAAACGCCCGGCGGGTGTCCCGGTACAAAAAGGGCAGCTTGAACACGCCCAACATTACCAATCCGAACACCGCCACGAGTACCCCGCTCGCCGTCATAAACGGGCTGCGGTAGTCCCGCAACAGCGACCCGAGCGCACTCGCCGACGCGCCCAGCGCGATAAAAACGAGTGAAAATCCCAGAATGAACAACAAGCTGTTGCGCAGCACGACCGCCCGCGTTTTCGCTTGCGCCGAACTGCCGCCGACGTACGCCAAATAAGAAGGCACCAGCGGCAACACGCAAGGCGACAAAAACGACAGCAGCCCCGCGGCAAACGCGAGTGGCAGGGTCGGGGTCACAGGAAAAGGCCTTTCGGTTCCATACTTAACAACGCATCATACGCCGGACGGAGAGATTGCAAAACAGACATTTGTCCTTGAAGTAACGTGTCTGAGCCGCAAAAACCTCTTTCTGTCGCAGTGCCGACCTACAAAAGCCGCTGGTGGTCCGCCAACATGCAGCGGCTTTGAATCACGTCCATGCCTGCGTCGGAAAGCGCCTTGGCGAACTCGTCGTTGCGAATGCCGAGTTGCAGCCAAACGAGCTTGGGCAGGGGCGTCAGGCTCAAAATATCGTCTAAGTGGTCCGGCAAGTGCTCGGCACGCCGAAAAACGTCGACGACCTCTACCGGTTCGGTCAGGTCGGCGAGTTCGGCGACGACTTTGCGGCCCAACAAGCTCTCGCCCGCAAACACGGGGTTGACCGGGTAAACCTCGTAGCCGTTGTCTTGCAAGTACTTGGGCACGTAGTAGGCGGCCTTGCTTTGGGTGGTGTGCGCGCCGAGGACGGCGACGCTTTTGTAGGTCTCGAGCGCTCGTTTGACGTCGTTTATTTCGGTGAGGATAGCCATGCCCGAACCTAGCAGAAGACGCGGCGGCGAGCCGCGTGCTGCGTGACAAAAAAGCTGCAAAACGTCACCGACTGAGACACCGCGCCGCAAAAGCGGTGTCTCAGTCGGTGGAGGGCTGCTCGAGCCGGGCTTGGAAGACTCAGTAGCGGTAGGTGACGAACAGCTGCGCCGGCCCGTCGGTGTCTTCGTGAGAGGTCGCGGCGCGGTGGGCCGTACTGCCGGGTTCGCCACTCAGGATAAAGACGAGTGCGGAAGAAGCGTTCCAATTGGGGTAGTCAACGACCTCTTGCACCAGTGCGGACAGGTCGGGTGAGCGTTCCGCTCCGGTGGCTGACCTTTCATCACCCCACAGTGGCGGTTCCCACAGCGCTAGCGCCGCAGTCACGGGCCGGTCGGAAATATTGTTGACAGCGCCGTGGACGAAAGTCGCCGCGTTCGGGTCGGCTTCGGCTCTGATGGTGAGGTTTGGAAAGGTGGTGTGCGCGTAGTCCTCATCGGATATGAACTGGATATAAGCGCTTTCGATGGTGGCACCCTGGGGAATGTTGAGGCCGCGAAAGCGCAGGCCCACGAGCTGCTGGGTCCGGTTCAAGGTGTCGTAAGCCAGGTCGAGGTCGCCGCCGGTGGTGTCTGTAGCATTGGCGGGAAGCGAGTTGTTGGTGGGTTTTTTCAAAAACTGCTCGGCGTCGTCCGTACTCACGCGCGGGTTGTTCGGGTCGGTGCCGCGGATGGGCACCTTGAGGGTTCTCACTGTGCCGCTCGCCTCGAGTTTGAAGACGGCGGTGACCTGGGTAGCCGCCTTCAGCGTGACCCTGCACACGTCGCCGGAAGCGTTCGCGCAATCCTGCCAACCCGAGAAAACCGAACCCGCGTTCGCGGTCGCGTTCAAGGTGACGGCCGTACCTGCCCCAAAGTTTTCGGTGCAGTCGCTGCCGCAGCTGATGCCGACGGGCGTGCTCGAGACCGTCCCCGCCCCGCCGCCCGTTGTGACGACCGTGAGCGGGTAGCTGACCGGTCCCGTGTCGTTTTCGGTAAACGAAGCGGTCACGCTCGTGTCGGCCGTCAGCGTCAAGCTGCACGCGCCCGTGCCCGTGCAAGCCCCGCCCCAGCCCGCGAAGCTCGAGCCCGCCGCGGGCGTGGCGCGCAAACTTACCACAGTGCCGGCGGCGAAGTCCGCCGCGCAAGTCGCCGGGCAGTTTATTCCGGCGGGCGAGCTGGTAACGCTCCCCGCACCTGCAAGGCTTACAGACAGCTGAGGCTGTTCGGTGAAGGTCGCTGTGACGGTCCGGGTCGCGCTCATCGTCACCCGGCAAGCCCCCGTACCGGTGCAGTCGCCGTCCCAGCCCGCAAACTCGGAGCCTGCGTCCGGCTCGGCGCTCAACGTCACGATGCTGTTTTCGGCATACGTTTCGCGGCAGTCGGAGCCGCAGATTATACCCGCCGGGTCGCCGGTCACCGTACCACCGCCGTTTTTGGTCACCACGAGGTCGAAGGTGGCAGCGCCGACGCGGTCAAAGGTCGCGCGCACGTTTTTGGCGTCGTTCATGACGACTTCACAAACGGCCGCGCCGGGGTCGCCACAGTCGCCGTCCCAGCCTGTAAAAACCGAACCGTCGTCAACCGCCGCGGTGAGGCTTACAGTTTTGCCGAGGGGAAAGTCGGCGGTAAAGTCTTGGCGGTAGTCGGTGTCCCCCGTATCCGACGTCACGGTGAGCGCACCGCCGCCCTCACCCAGAAAGTTGACGGTGAGGGGCGCCGACGCTGTCGGCTCGTCCGTGCAGGCCACCACAAAAAAGCTGACGACGGCAAGCAAGACGGCGTAAGAGAAAAGCGCTTTGGGGTTCATGAGGTTGCCTTTCGGGGTGAGCTGTTCGAGTAAAAACGTGAAAAATTCCGCATGTGCCAAGTGTGACCCGAAACGCCACAGCGCGCTGTGACGGGCGACGGTTCCGGGGGCGTCTCAAACCTCTACAACGTTTTACGCTGCTGCTTTGAACTAGCGCCGCCTATACCACCGCGTCTACATCACCGCGCCTACACCACCGCGTCGACGCCGGCCTCGAGACTGGGCAACACGAGCCGAAACCGAGTGCCCTCGCCCAAGGTGCTGTCGACCTCGAGCGTGCCTTCGTGAACGTCGGCAATTTGCCGGACGATGGCGAGTCCTAAGCCGGCGCCACCGCCTTTGCCTTTGTAAAACTTATCAAAAATGTGCGGCAGTTCCGCGGCTGAGATGCCCGGCCCCCGGTCGCGCACCTCTAGAACGACGGTCTCCGCAAAGCAACTCAGGCGCAAGTCGACCGCGCCCGGGTCGCCGCTTAGCCGCACCGCGTTGGCGGTCAAGTTGCGCACCAACTGCCGCAACCGCTCGGGGTCGCCGACGAGGGTCGCGCCCGGCGCGCCCGTCAAGCCGACGCCCTGAAACTCTTCGGCGACCGGCTGCAGGATGTCTAAGTAGGGGTCGACGAGGTGCGGCACGAGTTCTTGTACCAGTTCGCCGCGCGACAACTGCAGCAGGTCGGCGACGAGCCGCGACATCGTCTGCGCGATGCGTTTGGCGTCGGCCAAGTCCCGCTGCACGTCTAGGTCGGCCCCGCGCGAGGCGCGCTCCAAAAAACCCTGCAAACTCGTTAAAGGCGTGCGGAGTTCGTGGCTGGTTTCGGCCAAAAAGCTTCTCTGAGCGTCCAGGGCCGCTTTCAGGCGCAAGATGAGGTCGTCGATAACGCGGCTGAGCTGGCCCACCTCGTCGTCCGGCCCCCGGTAGTGAAGCGGTTGCAGGTTGTGCGGGTCGACTCGTGCGGCCAGGGCCGCGAGTTGGGTGATGGGCCGAATCGCAGTCGCCGCGACGATGTAAGCAATCAACGCGCTCGCCCCGATGAGGATGAGGGCTGTGAGGACGAGCGACTGCGCCAACTTGCGCAGCGCAATCGGGATGAAGCCCGTCGCCGCGAGGACCACCACCACGCCCAGGTCGAACGGGGCCAGCGCGGCGCGAACCGGCTGCCCGAGGACTTCGCCCTGCCAGTCGCGCACCGTACCGCCTTCGAAGGTTCTGCCGATAAGGTCTTGGGGCAAAAACGCCTCGGTTTCGTACTGGGGGCTCGAGGACGCCAAAAAGTTTCCCTGCTTGTCGTAAAGCTGGACGACGACCCGCCCGGTCGGGGCCGAGCGTAAACTTTCGGGCTGGCTCACCGCGCCGCCGTCGCTGCCGCTGTTGTAGTAAAGACCTATTTTTTGGGCGTCCTCGCGCAAACCGCGTTGCAGGTCGCCGAACAGCGAAGCTTTTACGACGAAGTAAGCGGTAAACACCGCCACCACGCTGAGCAGCGCAATCGCCAGCGCCGTCAACACGGCGATGCGCCACCTCAAGGGAATGCCGCGACGAACTATCATGTTAAGAGGCTGACATACCGGCCCGCCTCATGCAAGCCGGTGGACGACTTTTGGGGTGAAGAAGAGAGTTGCTCGTCGCCACCTCAATTTTTAGACGAACGACCAAACACGAAGGACGAACAACGCTTGGTTTTTTAAGCCTCGCTAACCCTTGACCGCGTAGCCGATGCCGCGCACGGTGCGAATCATTCCGTAGCCGCCCGCGTCGCGGAGTTTGCTGCGGATGTTGGCGATGTGCACGTCGACCACGTTGCTGGAAGGCGGCAAGTCCTCGCCCCAAACGTTTTGCTCTATTTCTTCGCGGCTGTAGACGCGGCCGGGTTGGTTGCAGAGGTAACTCAGCAAATCGAACTCTCTGGGGGACAAGCGCACCTCGCCCTCCTCCCAAAAAATCTGGCGGCGCGTCGCGTCGATGCTGAGGTCGCCCACGCGCTGCACGGCCCCCAAACTGCGGCGGCGCAACTGCACGTTGATGCGCGCCAGCAACTCGTCGGCGTGGAACGGCTTGGCGAGGTAGTCGTCGGCACCGGCGTTCAGCAGGTCGACCTTTGTCGCCACGTCGTCTTTGGCGGTCAGGATGATGATGGGCGTTTCGGTCGTCTTGCGCACGCGCCGCGCGATTTCGGCGCCGTTCATGTCGGGCAGGCCGAGGTCCAAAACGACCAAGTCCGGGCTGCCCTCGCGCACCGCCGACAGGCCGCGCATCCCGGTGTCGCAGTGGGTCACGTCGAAACCTGCCTCTTCGAGTTCCAAGCGCAACAGGCGGCTGATGTCGAGGTCGTCTTCGACGATGAGCACGTGTTTTTTGTCTTCCATAGTCATCATTGGCCTTCTCCTTTGGGGTTTATCTCGAGGGTGATGCCACGTTCCTCCGCCAACCATTTCTTAAACGACAGTGGGCCGTCCAACTCTTCGAACTGCACCAAGATGTCGTCGCCTTGCGGGCTCAGGCGGGCTACCAGAGCCTGGTTGCCGAGCGCCTCGACGGTGGCTTGGGGTGAAGCGTCCGGCTGCAAGATGAGCAGGCGCACGTCGCCCTCGGCCGCGAAGTCGCCGGTCATGACGAGACGGTGGTCGCGAACCTGCGCGCTGGCGTAGACGGTGACCAAGTCCAGCGAGACCAGCTTGACCTCGGTGCCCGGTGCCATGTCCGGCAACCCGGCGACGGTCTGACTCACCAAAAACCAAAAAAGGAGGTCAATCACGGCTAAAAACCCTGTCGTAATTCATCATGAAGGCTATGGTAGCAACTTCACGCTTAAGAGGACGCTAAGCTAGATAAAGAAACGTTAATAGATGGTGAGAAAAAGGGCGGAAAAATGAAGACGCTCGCCGTCTCGGTTACGGCCTGTGGCCGGCCGAGTGAAGTATCCCGTGTCCTCGCGGCGGCCTTGTCCGTCATGATGGACAGTGATGACAGCTCACCGCTGGCAAGCACCTGGCCTCGCTGCGCCGCTTTTCGCCCCACTCGCACGGGACACCTTTTGGCGAGTCCTGAGTTGGCTCGCGCTGAGCGCGCTGCTGAGCCCCGTCTCGGCGCAGCCCGGCGCGAGCGTTTACTACCAACAGTGTTTGCGCTTCGAGGCGTTGGGTGACCTGCAAACGGCGCGTCAAAGTTGTCTGAACGCCTTAGAGCTGAACGCGTCTTCGGTCGACACCAAGCTGGCCTTGGCCCGCGTCGAGCTGGCTTTGGGAAACGCGGCCGCAGCTGAAACTCACCTGAACGAGATTCTCGCGCAGACCCTGAGCGCCGAACCTCACGTGCTGCTCGCCGAAGCCGCCTTGGCCGAGGGCCGTACCGAAGCGGCGGCCGACTTTTTGAACGCGGCGCGCGAACGCCTGTCTCAAAACCCCAACAGCGCGTTGGAAGGCCGGTTTTACTTTGTAGAGGGAAAACTTGCCGCGGCGCGGGGCGACTACGGCGCCGCGCGCCGCGCTTACCAGAGCGCCAACGCCGCGGAGCCTCTCGACCGGCGCTACCCGCTCGCCCTGGCGGAGCTGTTGTTTGAACTCGGCGACACGGCGGGAGCCAGGCGCGAACTCGAGACCTATCAAACGTTTTCGAGCAGCGCCCGCGACCCCCAAAACGCCAGCGCTCGCGACCCCGCCCTGCTGTCCTTGTTGGGCCGCGTCAAGTGGGCGCAGAGCGACCTGAGCGGGGCCGTCAGCGACCTGGAGACGGCGGTGGCGCTGCGGGGTTCGGAGAACGCGGACGCCCAAGTCGAAGACCTGCGCGCGCTCGCGCTGGTTTATTACGGCCAAGGCGATGTGAGAGCCGGCGGTCTGGCGCTGCGGGCGGCGCTGCGCCGCGGGACGCTGTTGCTCGACGTGCTCAACCGCCTGTCGCTGTGGGCGTTTTTGCTGGTGGGTTTGCTGGCTTTGCACCTGCTGGGCGAAAGCCGCGTTGTAAAGTCCACCCTCCCACCCGACCCCGACCCGCCCAAAACGTGGACACTGACCCAGGTTTACGCCGTCCTGGGTGTCGCACTCGTCCTCTCCCTGAGCGTTGCGTTTGTCTACGGGGTGTTGCGCTACGAGAACTACCTGGCTTTTTTGACGCCGTTGCAGTCGGGCGACCTGCGCGCGCTCTTTTTTGCCTGTTTCGGGGCGTTTCTTTTCCTGTTCACCGTTTTGCGCACGGTTCGAAACGGTTTGGACCCCGTCGCGACGCTGCTGGGCGACGCTGACAAAGTTGCCACGGGCGCGTTTATCGGCCTCGGTTTGGTGGTTGTCACACTTTTGTACTTGGGTTACTCCAAAGACTTTTTGGGTAAGGGCGTTTTCTACCTGGACTTTTCACGGTTGACCCCGACGTTGGTCGCGGCGGCGGTACTGGTGCCGCTGAGCGAGGTTTTTTTCAGGGCTTTTGCGCAGCCGCCTCTGCAGAAGCGTTACCCCCGGCACTACGGCGTGCTTGTTTCGGGCACACTTTTTGCCCTGGTGTTCGCGTCCCCGGCGCTGCTGCTGCTGGCTATCGGCTTTGCCTTGGCCGCTTTTTTCCACCGCACCGGTAGCGGTTTGGCTCCCCTGGTGGCGAGTTTGGTTTTTCACCTGGGCTTGGTCGTCGGCGTCGCTTTGCTGCCTTGGGTACGCCAACTCTTCGTCTGAGGGGTCCGTGGCCTCCGGTCTCGAGCCGGCAGCGGCAAACGCAAGACTTTTCACCCTACCTGGGTTTGGGCATACCTTGCCTTTGACTGCACTCAGCCCTCGCCCCTCAGTTCTTGCTACCCGGCCGTTCTGAGGTGGGGTCGGGGGCGAGCAACTCGCTTTGGTACTTCACTAGAGGTCTCGCAACCTGCTCGCGCCTGCGCCCATGTGCGGTTTTGAGTTACACTGTTCGTGCAAACCACAGCTCGAGTGCTGACAGTTCCCTGACAGGGTTTCGTCACACTGCAGCTTGGGTGCACAATTCTAACGGGAGGTAACATGAAACGTTTACTTGGAGTCTTGAGCGTGCTGACAGTGCTGAGCATCGGCGCGGCGCAGACCAACATCGAGTTCTGGTACGCCTTTTCCGACGAGGCACGGAGCGGCTGGATTCAGGACCGCATCAGCGAGTTCAACGAGCAGCTCGGCTCGGACTCGCCCTATCAGGTGACTGGCGAGCGCAAGGGCAGCTACCGCGAAACCCTCGACGCCGCCGTGTTGGCCGCGCGTCAGGGCACGCCGCCGCACCTGGTCCAGCTGTTCGAGGTGGGCAGTCAGTTGGCCGTGGACACCGGCATTTTCGAGCCTATCGGCAACGTCGGCGGCGGCATCGACTTAGGCGACTACATAGAGCCGGTCATCAACTACTACACCATCGACGGCGCGGTCAACTCGATTCCCTTCAACAGCTCGAGCCCGATTCTCTACGCCAACCTAGACCTCATGGCCGAGGCGGGCGTCGAGAGCATACCGACCACCTACAGCGAAGTGCTAAGCGCTTGCGAGAAAGTAGCCGCGGCAGGCTTGGAGGCTAAGTGCATCGGCTTCAACCTGCACAGCTGGTTTTTCGAGCAGTGGGTGGCCGAGCAGGGCGCACCGCTGGTCAACAACGACAACGGGCGCTCGGGGCGCGCCACCGAAGTCCTGTTGACGAGCGACGCCGCCAAAAACGTCGTCAACTGGATTAAAGAACTCAACGACAACGGCTACTACACCTACACGGGCACCTTCGAGGACTGGGACGGCTCCCAAGCCATCTTTAACAACCAGCAAGCTGTGTTTCACATCACCTCGACCGCCGACCTAGGCAACACCACGACGGCTGCCAACGAGGCGGGGTTTGAATTGGGCGCGGGCTTGCTGCCCATCGCCGACGACGTGGAGCGCAACGGCGTGGTCATCGGCGGGGCGAGCATTTGGCTTACCACGGGGCATCCGGAAGAAGAGTTGGAAGTCGCCAAAGACTTCGCCCTGTACATGACGAATCCTGAGAACATGGTGTCCTGGCACAAAATCACCGGCTATTACCCAGTCCGCAACAGCTCGGTCGAAGCCCTTGAAAGTGACGGCTGGTTCACCGAAAACCCGAACTACACCGTCGCCTTCGACCAACTGCTCGAGACCACGCCCAACACCGCCACGGCGGGCGCGCTCATGGGCAGCTTTTTGGAAACGCGCACCATCATCGAAGAAGCCATCCAAAAAGTGCTGAACGGTGCCAGCGTGGACGAATCCTTAACCGAGGCCAAGCGGCTTGCGGACGCCGCCCTGGAAGACTACAATAGCAACTTCTAAATAGCGGCTGTGACAGATGAGGGCGGGCTTTCTCCCGTCCTCTTTTTAAGTCTGAAGGTTTGTCTACTCGAGGCCGTGATTGCAGTAAACCCACAAAGAGGCCAAGCCGCGCTTCATTGTGAGCGCAACGCAGTGAAGCGCGGCAATCTCGAGCCTTGACGGTCTTCAGCCGTGGTCATCGTGTGAGGTTGGCTCAATGGTTTCGCTCCTCGCAACGACAAAGGTACATAAAAGCTGCCTTCTCAGTTGCTTTGTGTGGCAAAAGTGTCTCGAGGGCGTCCAACCAAGGAACAGGTATGATTTAACGATGCAAGACCACGCCGTTTTCAAAAGCCGCCTTTTCCCCTGGTTGCTGCTGCTGCCGTCGCTGCTCATCTTGGCTGTTTTTATTTATTTTCCGGCGGTTCAAGCCTTTATTTTAAGTTTTTACCGAAGCAATTTGCGACTTGGTACGCGTAAGTTTATCGGCTTCGAGAACTTTACCGACCTCTTTGTCGGCCCTTTCTCAGGCGCTTACAAACAGATTATGGTGCAGTCGCTGCTTTTCAGCCTCTGCGTGGTCGTCATCGGTTTGTCGCTGAGTGTGGTATTAGCGACATTTGCAAGTCAAAAGGTGCGGGGCGCGCGCGTGTACCGCCTGTTCCTCATCTGGCCCTTCGCGCTGTCGCCCGCGGTGGCGGCAACGATTTTTCTGTTCCTGTTCAACCCACAAGTCGGTGGGGTCAACCTCATCCTGAACGAGCTGTTCGGCATCAAACCGAGGTGGCTGGATACGGCTTGGCTGACATTCCTGCTCGTGGTGCTGGCGGCGGTCTGGAAAAACTTGGGCTACAACATCGTTTTCTACTTAGCCGCTTTGCAGAACATCCCCAAAGAGTACGACGAGGCCGCCGCCATCGACGGAGCCGGACCCGTATCACGTTTTTTCCGCATCACCTTACCGATGCTCAGTCCGATGACGTTTTTTTTGGTCTTTACCAACCTCACCTTCAGCTTTTTCGACGCCTTTGGCATTATCGACATCATGACGCGGGGCGGACCCGTCGGCCCCGACCCCATCGACAACGCGGGCGTCACGACCATCATGATGTACCGGGTGTTTCAGGAGGGGATTCAACAGGGTAAAAGCGGCTTCGCGGCGGCGTTCAGCATCTTTATTTTGATGATTGTTGCGATTATCACGCTTCTGCAGTTTCGTTACGGCTCCCGCAACGTCCAGTACGGAGATAACTGATGCGCAACCGCCACGCCTGGCTGGTCCACCTCGTCCTCATCATCGGCTGCGTCATCGTCATGTTTCCGATTGTTTTTGCCGTTATCAAGGCGACGCAGACACGCTCGGCGGTGCTGAGCCCGAGCCTCGTGCCGGGGCCTGAGTTTTTGAACAACCTGCGCGCCGTGTGGATAGACGCGAACCTGTGGATGTTCATGCGCAACTCGTTCGTCGTGGCGATTGCGGTGACGGTGGGGAAGACCATCCTGTCGCTGTTCGCGGGCATGGCGCTGGTGTTTTTCCGCTTTCCGTTTAAGCGCTTCGTGTTCGGCTTCATCCTGCTCACCCTGATGATGCCGACCGAGGTGCTGCTCATCCCGCTGTTCGACCTCGTCTCGCAGCAACCGCCGCAGTCGTGGGCGGCATTTTGGGAATGGTTTCAAAATCCGCGGCAGGTCTTGCTCGAGCCCAACCCCTTCGGCCTCGGCTGGGCGAACACGTATTGGGCCATCATCGTGCCGTTTTTGGCCTCGGCGACGGGGACGTTTTTGTTTCGACAGCACTTTATGGCGATTCCGCAAAGCCTCGCCGACGCCGCCCGAATAGACGGTGCGTCGGCTATGCGCTTTCTCACCAGCATCCTCATCCCGATGAGCTGGAACACCATCGGCGCGCTCGCGGTGATTCAGTTCGTGTACGTGTGGGACCAGTACCTGTGGCCCAAAGTCATCATCCGTCGCGAGGAGTTGCAGGTCGTGCAGGTCGGGCTCAACCTCATCATCGGCACAGGGGAGGGGACACAGTGGGGTTACGTGATGGCGGGCGCGCTGCTGACGCTGCTGCCGCCGATTATCGTGTTTGCGCTGCTGCAGGAGCAGTTCATGCGGGGGTTTGCGCTGTCGGAGAGCAAGTAGAACTCACATTTACACAGTTTGCCTAATCACGCTCGAGATTTTCTAAGTCGAGTAAGTCTTGCGGCCTTCCGGCTGCTTGCTTGGCCTTGATAAGGTCACCCTTAGAAATGAAGTGCATTTCTGTTTCGGACACTTGAAGAGTCTCACGGTTCTTCCAAACCTCGGAAAAGCTTACACCTGGAATCGACATGAGCACATCGACACGTAGAGGCGGACTTCCCATCTTGTAGAAATAACCTTCTTGGGCGAAGTCTTCTGGCGAGAGATTATGGAGCGGTGCGCCGAACTCTGCAAGTGCTGCGTAAACGGCTCGAGCGTTGTCGTCGTCAACCGCGATAAGCACTTGAGGTTTTTTGTAAATCTCGGCTCGGTGTAGCGCATCACCGCGTAGCCGCCGACAATCATATAACGAACCTCATATTTTTTGAAAAGACTCAACAGTTCTTTGAAGTCTGGGCTCGTCAGCATAACCTTCCTTTATCAGCAGATAATCTTTAACCAAGTCGAAGGCCGCCTCAAACAGAACTTCGGGGGTTTGGCTTTGCCAGAAGACCAAATCGAAATCGTCGTCTTCTCCCAATTTGCTGTAGCTTTCTTGAATTGCCATAAGCTATTTTAAGCCCTTTGTTCTCCTGCCATTGTCAGACCTTAAGTTCTCCGCTCAACCACCAATCCAGATAAATTTGTAAAGATGGCGCAGCCCAAGTGCGGCTATCATTCTCGTGATTCCACACAAAAATATCAGAGCGACGAATTTCTCCATCAAGAATCGTAAAAGCGAACTGGTCGCCGTTACCCGCATCCGCGAAGAACAAGAGCGGGTCGAATGGCATATACAAATCTCTGAAAACCGGCGTTTGCCGAAACTCGAGGTTATCTTTCACGATGCGCTCGATAGGCCAGATTAGGCCAAGTTCGTATTCCCCGTGGACACCGTTAGACTCTCTCAACAGAGCCTTGAGTTCAGCCGGCAGAACTACTGCCAAAGAGTGTTCCGCTTTGATAATGTCGGCGGGTGTGGCAGGTGGATAAAACTCACATTCGGTTGTTAATTTCTGAAGTTGCTCTTTCCACATACTTTCTAGCTTATTGCATTAGCAACGCCGCGCACAGCAACAGAACTATGATTATCCCGCAGAAGCAGAAGGCATCCCGTCCCCAAAATTGAACGAAGTAACCCTCGTAAGTGTCTTGCGAGAACCTAAGTGTCACTGCATATTTTTCGAAAGCAACGCCCCTTTTTCCGAAGTCAGAACGTTGTTTGACTAAGCGCTCAGTTTCAAACCCCCAACCCACTCCCCAACACCTCATCCCTAATCAACCTCTCAGTTAACACCAGCAGCACCAAGCCGGGCAGCGACACGAGCAGCGCCAAGCCCGCCGCCACCGGGTCCAGACCGCCGCCGCCCGCGAGTTTGGAGAACAGCAGCGTCGGCAGGGTTTGCAAACTCCCCCGTGACACGAAAAAGGTCAGCAAAAACAGGTTCGACGACACCAAAAAGGTGAATAGCCCGCCCGCGAGGATGCCCGGCGCGACGAGCGGCAGGGTGACGTGCCAAAAGGTTTGCAGCGGCCCCGCGCCCAGGGTACGCGCCTGCGCCTCGTAACTGGTGTCCAGGTTTTGAAATACCGCCGTGAGTATTCGGGTCATGTAAGGAATCGTCGGGATGAGGTGGGCGATGACCACGCCGACAAAACCTCCCGCCAAACCCAAACGCAAAAAGATGACGAGGATGCCCAAGCCCACCGCGATTTCGGGGACGACCAGCGGTGTGAGGAGGAAGAACTCGAGCCCCGCCTTGCCCCGAAACTCTCTGGTCGCCAGGGCTCGAGCGGCCGGCAAGCAGATGAGGGCGCACAAAAACGTCACGGCCAGCGCGATGAGTACCGTGTTGCGCAGCGCGGGCAGAGCGCCGGAAGCGCTCGAGAAGATGAAGTCCCACCCCACCGGCACCCGTGCCGACCCCCACGCCGCCCACCACCACACGCTCGGCAGCAAGTCGGGCCAGGCCCAGCGAAAGGCGAGCGACGCAGTGATAAGCAAAACGAACGGCCCGGCGAACGCGACGACGGCGCAGGTCAGGTAGAGTTTGGCAAATGGAGAAGGTGATTTCACACCCGCCCCCGCCCGCGCTCGAAGCGGCGGTAGAGGACGAGGTAGGCGACCAGCAAGAGGCTCGAGAGCCCCGTGATGACCATGACGATTGCCATCGCCTGCAAGCGCCGCAACGGGTCCGCGTCGCTGAACGCCCGCCACGCCTCGACCGGCAACGTGCTGGGAAAGCCGCCGCCCAAAATAAACGGCACCTCGAACGAGCCGAAGTTGAACGCGAAGACGATGAGGCTCGCCGCGACGATGCCGGGCGCGAGCCGCGGCAGGGTCACAAACCAAAACACCCGGCGCGCGTTCGCGCCCAGGGTGCGCGCCGCGGCCTCCAGGTCCGCGTCCAAACCGACAAGCGTCGAATAGATGACGAGGGTCGCGAACGGCACTTGCTTCCACAGGTACACGAGCATAATGCCGATGCCCGCGTGCGAGTTGAGCAGTCGCGGAAAATCCCTCGTCGTTTCGACAAGTCCGAGCGTGTGCAAGACACGCGCCACTAGCCCGCCGTTCGACCACAGCAGCACGGTCAGCGCGACGCCGACGAGGTAAGGCACCATCAGCGGGAGTTTGTAGAGGAAGCCGACCCACGCCCGCCCCCGAAAACGGCGGTGGAGGAGCTGCGCCAGATAGACGCTCAACACGGTGCCGACGACGGTCGGTAGAAGCGCGTAGTAAAAGGTATAACCGAGCGAGCGCCAAAAGCCCGGCGTCGCGAATAGAACGCGGTAGTGCTGAAGCGTGAATTCGCGCACGCCGTACCACGGTGCCCAGCCGAAACTCTGCAACAGCGCCGTTACGAACGCGCCGACGTAGAGTGCGCCCAGCACCGTCACCACGGGCGCGAGCATGAGGAGGGTGGTGACGCTGCGACCGGGGCGCATCGTTTAAGCCGCGCCTAGCGGCGGGCGGCGACGGCTGCGGCGAGGAGTGTTTCGACGGACTTGTCCGACTGGCGCTCGACGTAGTCAATCCACACGCTTTGCAGCACGTCCACGATGCTGGCGTTCGCCTCGGGCACTTCGGTGGCGGCGAGTTCTGCAAAGGTCACGCCGCGCAGGTCGGGCGCGGCGGCGGCGACCTCTTGTTGAAGTTCGGGCGGCAGCAGCGGCACGTCCACGCCCGGCGCGTAGCCGAGCGCCGCGAGTTTGGAAACCTGGTTTGCGGGTCTCGAGAGCAGGTTCGCCAGCACCAAGGCGGCGGCGGGGTGGGGGGCACTCTCGGGGATGGTGATAAAGCTTTTGTTCGTAATCATGCCGCTGGTCGGGAAGATGATGTTTTGCACGGTGTCGGCGTAAGACCCGTTGTCCACGCCGACTGCCGCGCTGAAAGCGCCGAACTGGCACTGCATGTCTACCTCGCCGTTGTTGAAAAACGTTTCGTTGGCGGCCTCGGTCTCGGGGTAGATGGGGGAGCCGCGCACGCCCTCCGCGCCGCCCCCGCCGAGGAGAAAGGGCTCGAGCCCGCGCAAGTATTCAAAGCCGGGCGTGATGACTCGAGCGAAAGCCTCGACATCTATGTCCGCCAAGTCTTGCTGAAACGGCGCGTAACCCGTGCCGTCCGGGTTGAAAGCGTACAGCACGCTCTGCACAAAGGCGTTGCCGATGTAGTTCGGCGGGCGCACGTAAGTGAAGCGGCCGGGGTTGGCTTGCAGGTAGTTCTTAAGTTCCGCGTAGTCCTTCGGCGCGTCCGCCGCGCTCAGCCGCGCGGTGTCGATGAGACAGGTGTACTCGAACTGCGCCCAGGGGACTTCTTGCAGCCCTGTCGGATAACCGTTGTCGGCCAGGTTGATAGCTGAACGCGGGTCGGAGGCATCGAAGAAAAAATACTCGGCGTTGGGCAGCTTATCGGCGAACGCGCCGAATAGCAAATCTTGCGAGGCGAGGGTGTAAAAGTTCTCGCCGTTGATCCAAATCGCGTCGACCGTACCCTCACCCGGCCCGCGCCCGACCGCGCTGTCGGCAACGACCTGGTCGACCGCGTCGCGGGTGTCGGGCACGCGTGAGGTGTTGAGCGTGACGCCGAGCGCGGCCAGTTCGGGCTTGACCACGCCCTCAATCCAGGCGTTGAGTTCGTCGCTGCCGCCCCAGTGGAACCAGGCGACTTCGCCCTCTTCTTGGGCTTTCGCTACGACCTCGTCCCAACTCAGTTCGCCCGCCAAAAACGCTTTTTGAAAAGCCGCCGCGTCTTGGGCGGTGTCCTGTGCAACGGCGAGGGTGGCGACGAGTAAGAGAACGAGTAAAACGATTGCCTTTTTCATAGTTTCCTCCCTTTATGACGCTCGAGTTTTCTCAATAGTTTTTTCATTTTTGACGAGCCACAAGTTTTGAGCGGGCAGCGTCAGCGTGACGTAATCGCCGGGGGCGAACCGTTTTTCGCTGCTTACCGATGCGCTCAAAGCGGCCTCGCCTACGGCAACCTCGTACAGCACGCTGTCGCCGCGGTACTTCGCCGCGCGCACGACGCCGTCGAAACTGTTGGGACCCGGCTCCAAGTCGGGCAGCGCTACCTCCACCCCTTCGGGTCGAATCGTGAGCCAGCCCGTTTCGCCCGCAAAATCGGTCTGGGCGGTGCGCAGCCAACCCAATTCCGTTTCGACGAGACCGCCGCCCTCACGCAGTTTTTTAATTTTCAAGAGGTTCCCGACGCCCATGAAACGCGCCACCGCCTCGCTGCGGGGGCGTTCGTAAACCTCTTGCGGTGTAGCGAGTTGCTCGAGTCGGCCCGCGAGCATCACGCCGACGGTGTCACTCAGCTCGAGCGCCTCGTGCTGGTCGTGGGTGACGAACACGGTGGTGATACCGAGCCGCTGCTGCAAGCCGCGAATAAAGCCGCGCAACCCTTCGCGGAGCGAAGCGTCCAGGTTGGACAGCGGTTCGTCTAAGAGCAACACCTCGGGCCGGGTGACGACGGTGCGGGCGATGGCGACGCGCTGCTGTTGCCCGCCCGAAAGCGAGTTCGGAAAGCGGCGTTCGAAGCCGGTGAGTTCGACGGTCTCGAGGGTTTCGGCCACACGCCGCCGGGTTTCAGCCTTGTCCAGCCCGCGCATCCGCAGCCCGAACGAGACGTTCCGCTCGACGTTCATGTGCGGAAACAGCGCGTAGCGCTGAAACACCATGCCGATGTTGCGGCGCTCGGGGGGCAGGGTGGTGACATCTTTGTTCCCAAAACAGATGTGGCCCGTGTCCGGCTCGAGCAAGCCCGCGATGAGTTTGAGCGTCGTCGTCTTGCCGCAGCCCGAAGGCCCGAGCAGCGTGAGCAGGCGACCCGCCTCGACACCCAACTCGAGGGCTTCGACGGCTACCGCGTCGCCGTATCTTTTGCTGACGCCCCGCAAACTGAGGGACACTGCGTTGTGACCTGACTGTCGACTCACTCAGGGCAGTCTACCAAGGTGGGCGGGCGGGCAAGCTGTCAAGCTTTTGACAAGGAGGAGAAAGGAAAAAGGGAAAAGGCGAAAGTTGGGCGATTTTGACTCAACTTTCTCCTCATCCCTTTCTCCTGCTTTACAACCCCACCCTCGCGCCGAGCCGGTACCAGAAGCCTTGCGCGTAGCCCACCGTCACGCCGAAACTCACCGGGGCGGCGTAGTTTAAGAGCAGGTCGGCGTTGACGCTCACTTCGCCGCCGAGCCCGAAAGAACCGTCGAACCAGGTGCGGACTCGAGGCTCCAGCGTCAAACGCTCCAGCGCGTACAACCCGTCGCCGTAGCGAAGCTCAACGGGCACACTCACGCGGTAACCGACCGTGGCGACGCCCGCCCAGGGTTGCAAAAAGAGGGGAGCCGGCGGCGTCTGCCGATAACCGGTCCGCAGGGTGAGTTCGCCGGTTCCCGCGACGCCGAGGAAGTTCAAGGGCTGGTAAGCGCTGCCGTCGCCCCAAGCGCCGAACGACGGCCCCGTCGGTGTGGCGCTCAGCACGCTTGTTACGCCGAAGCCGAGACCGCGCGTGCGGTAGCCCCAATCGTCGCCGCGCTGGTTGCTGAGGACGGCTGTCAAATCCGCGTCAGCTTGCCAAGCGCCATAAGAGCGCAGGTAGAGCGGCCCGCCCGTTACGCGTCCCCGTAAGGTCCAGCGGTCGAGCGGCAGGGTCAGGTCAAGGCTCGCCTCGAGCCCCGTAGCGATTTCCGTGACGGGCAACAGGTGCGGCGCGTGCGGCCACGTCCCGAGCCGCACCCCGAAGCCGAGCGGGTACGGGGGCAGCAGTCCGTTCAGCACGCTGTTGGCGCGGTAGCGGTAGCTCAGGTCGGCGTGGAAGCCGCCGAGCGGCCCGTCCAGCGCGCCCGCGTAACCGGCGGTAAAGGTGTACCCGTGCTCGCCCGAATCGTCTTGCCCCAACACGGTCGCCGCGACCGACAGGGCCGACACGTTGAGCGCGGGCGAAAGCGCCAACGGCAGCCAGCCGTAAGGAACGAGGCTGGGCCAGGGCGAGTAGCGGCGGACTTCAAAAGTTTGCTGGGATTCGTTCACTTCCGGCGGCGTTTCTTTCGTCAGGCTGAGGGCCGGAGCCGTCGGCTCGAGCCTCCCCAGCGCGAGGTCGTAGCCCTTCGCGCCCAAGCGCGTGTAAACCAGGTGGTCTCTCAAGACCGCCGCTTCGAACGCCCCGCCGAGCGTGTGGGTCTGCTGCGAGAGGTGTAACGTGGCAAGCTCGAGCCGGTACACCTCGAAAACGCCCGCCTCGCCGCGGTCGGAACTGAACAACAAGGTGTCCTCATTTTGCCAAGCCGGGTTCACCTCCTGCGCCGCGTCCTGGGTCAGAAAGGTGATTTCGTCGCCGTCCAGCAGAGCGATGTCGGCGAACCCGCCGCGCCACAAACCGAGCGCGATTTGTCCGCCGGGACTCATCGCAAGGCCGGTGAGGTGCGCGCCCGGCGGGGCTGTCCAACGCGGTGTCGTCACGCCGTCGCACCAGGACACGAGGCTCGAGCCCGTCCCGTCGTCGCGGACGTAAAGGACGCAGCCCGCCGGGTCAGGTGCCGGAAAGTGCGCCCGCGCGCCCGTGGTGAGTTGCGTTTCTTGTAAAGTCTCGAGGTCGAAGGTGAACAGCTCGAGCAACTGCGAACCCGGGTTTCGAACAGTGCGATTATAAAGAAGTGTGTGGTCGTTCAGCCATTGCAGAGTTTCGGGGCGACGGTCGCGCAGGAGAGTTCGAGGGCTCGAGAGGGTGCTGTCTTCGTCCACTTCGGCCACAGCGATGCCGGGCGGCCACGTGACCCAAGCGAGGCGGCTGCCGTCCGGGCTGATGGCCGGAGAACCCGTGTACCACCCTGTTTCGGTGAGTGTGTGTTCGTTTTCCAGCGTGTCGGCTCGAGCCTGCGCAGACGCCTCGACCCCCTCCCGCCACGCCGCCCACTCGTCCGCCAAAGACGTACCGACGGCCCGGTGCCAGGCTGAGGAGAACGTCCCTAAAAAACCGCCCGCGTTGTAGGCGCGTAAAGTGGCGAGGACGGCGTCGAACTCGTACTTGTCGACCAAAAAGTCTACAAAGCCCGCGCCCAGCAAGTAGCGCGTCAGGCCGCCGGGCCAGGCGTCGTGCGCGCCCAGGCCAGCGTCGGTGAGGGTCGGCCAAGCGTCGCTCAGGGCGAGGGTCTCGAGCACGCCCTTCGTCACGGCGTCCGTCAGTCGCCCGCCGTTCGTGTAGCGCGACTCGACCCAGACGGCGATGCCCTCCAAAAACCACGTGGGCGGGACTCGAGCCACGTTTTCACCGACGAGCCCAAACTTCGGACCCGCGGCCACGCCCCCGGGCAGCTCGGTGAACGTGAGCTGGCCTAAGTGAGTGAGTTCGTGGAGCAGTAACAACAGGAGCGGGTCGGCGGCGCAAAACCCGACCTCGCCGCCCAAGGGAAACAGCGTGCGCACCCCGAGTTGTTCTCTAGGCACGGGGTTGGCGAAGGCGTTGAACACGTCGGTGTCGGCGCGCAGGTTGATGGTGATGGGCTGCTTAGGGAGGCCGAACAGCGGCGTCAAAATTTCCAGGGCGCGTTCGGCTTTGGCCGCGACCGTTTGGGCGTAGGCGGCCTGGTCCGCGCCGTCGTACAGGACGCGCAGGTGGGGCGCGACGACCTCTTGGGTCGCCGACGCAAAACCGCTCAGGACGAGTAACACAAAAATGAGCCGGCGCACTGCGTCAGCCTCGCACATTTTTTGCACAGCCTGCGTGAAACCTGCGACTTTGCACACGACCGGACGGAAGCCCTCGAGCGGGCTTGGTATAGTAACCCCATGAGCAAGACCGCCGGGGACACCCTCACCAAGACCCGCACGCAGCCGCAGACCAAAACGCCGCCCCAGTACAAGGTGCTGCTCTTAAACGACGACTACACCACCTGGGAGTTCGTCGTCTACGTGCTGACGCGCTTTTTCGCCAAGAGCGAGGCCGAGGCCAACCGCCTGACCCTGGAGGTCCATCAAAAAGGCGTGGTGCTGGCGGGCGTGTACACGTTCGAAATCGCCGAAACCAAGGCGCAGCAGGTGGTCCGCGCCGCGCAGCAAGAAGGCCACCCGTTCCGCGCCACGGTCGAGCCGGAATAGAAGGCGGGCGAGTGAGAAGTACAAGTTTTTGGTTTTACCTCCTACTCCCCCTCCCTACTCCCTTACCTGACCCATGCCCACCAAAACCCTCACCAAAACGCAAGACAAAACCAAAACGCCGCCCCGCTACAAGGTGCTGCTCCTCAACGACGACTACACGCCGATGGACTTCGTCGTGCTGGTGCTGATGCGCTACTTCAACAAATCGGAGGCCGAGGCGAACCGCACCATGCTCGCCGCGCACCAAAACGGCGTTTGTGTCGCGGGCGTGTACGTGTTCGAAGTCGCCGAAACGAAGGTCGCACAGGTCGAAAAGGCGGCCGGCGAGGCGGGCTATCCTCTAAGGTGTGCGCTCGAGCCGGAAAGCTGACCCATTCCGACGCGGCAGGCTCGAGCCCTGACGAAGCTGAGTCCCCCTTGAAAGGCTGCACCCTATGATCTCACCGACCCTTCGCCAAACCCTGCTTGCCGCGGTCGACTTAGCGCGCGAGCGCGAACACGCTTACGTGGGCCTCGAGCACCTTCTTTACGCCCTGATGGCCGACGCCGACGCCGCGCCCATCCTGCGGGCGAACGTGAACATGAACTTGCTCGAGGAGGAACTCAACGCGCTTTTGAACGAGGTCGAAACGCTGCCCACCGAGGCCGACGCGCTCTACATGGCCGAAATGACCGCGACGCTCGCCTTTGAGCGCGTCGTCAAACGGGCCGAGTACCAGATGCAGGCGGCGGGGCGGCCCCAGGCGCACGGCGGCAACGTGCTCGCCGCACTGTTCGACGAACCCATGTCGGCGGCGTGTTTGCTGCTCGAACGTCTCGGCCTGACGAAGCTCGGCGTAACGAGCGCGCTCGCGGGAAGTTTGCCGGTAAACACGAACGGCGGCTCGAAGCGCCAGGAGGAGCCCGCCTCGCCCAACGGCCCCGCCGGGGACGCGGTGAGCGTGGACGCGAACCCCTTGGAAGCCTACTGTCTGGACCTGACCGCCAGTGCAAAAGCCGACAAACTCGACCCCTTAATTGGCCGCAAAGCCGAACTGACCCGAACTTTACAAGTCTTGTCGCGCCGCAACAAAAACAACCCGCTCTTGGTCGGCGACCCCGGCGTCGGCAAGACGGCCATCGTCGAGGGGCTGGCGCAGCGAATGGTCGCCGGCGAGGTACCCGAAGCGCTTTTGGGTGGGAGCCTGTACGCGCTCGACATGGGCGCGCTCCTCGCCGGGACGCGCTACCGCGGCGACTTTGAGGAGCGCTTAAAAGCGGTGATGAAAGAGTTAGAAGCTCAAGAGGGCGCGATTCTCTTCATCGACGAAATTCACACCGTCGTCGGGGCGGGCGCGGTTTCGGGCGGCTCGATGGACGCTTCAAACATGCTCAAACCCGCGCTCGCCAAGGGTTTGAAGTGCATCGGCGCGACGACCTTTCAGGAGTACAAAATCATCGAGAAAGACCGCGCGCTGTACCGCAGGTTTCAGCGGGTGGACGTGCTCGAGCCCAGCCACGCGGACGCTGTAAAAATTCTTGAAGGTCTCCGCTCCCGTTTCGAGGACCACCACCATCTTTCTTACGCCGACGATTCTTTGGAAAGCGCCGTCGAACTCGCCGCCAAACACCTCTCCGACCGCCGCTTGCCGGACTCGGCCATCGACGTGCTCGACGAAGCCGGGGCCGCGCAAGCGTTGCTGCCCAAAGACGAGCGCAAAGCTCGTTTAGAAGTCGGCGACATCGAAGCGACGATTGCGCGGATGGCGCGCATCCCGCCGAAGACTGTTTCAAGCGACGACCGCGGGCGTTTGAAAAGCATTGAGGCCGACCTCGGCGCGGCGGTGTTCGGGCAGGCGGGGGCGGTGCGGGAGGTCTCGAGCGCCATCAAACTCGCCCGCAGCGGCCTCCGCGACCCGAACAAACCCATCGGCAGCTTTCTTTTTTCGGGGCCGACCGGGGTAGGCAAGACCGAGCTGTCCAAACAGCTCGCCCAGCAACTCGGCGTGCCGTTTTTGCGTTTCGACATGAGCGAGTACATGGAAAAACACACCGTCTCGAGGCTTATTGGCGCGCCGCCGGGTTACGTCGGCTTCGACCAGGGCGGACTCCTCACCGACGCGGTGTCGCAAAACCCGCACGCGGTCTTGCTGCTGGACGAAATTGAAAAGGCGCACCCCGACCTGTTCAACATCTTGCTGCAAGTCATGGACTACGGCCGACTGACCGACCACAACGGCAAACAGGTCGACTTTCGCAGCGTGATTTTGATTATGACGACGAACGCGGGCGCGGCCGAGGCGAGCCAGAACGCCATCGGTTTTTCGGGCGGCACGCGGGCCGCCGAGAGCACGGCGGCGATAGAGCGCATGTTCACGCCCGAGTTTCGCAACCGCCTCGACGCCGTCGTCGGCTTCGCGTCGCTGGAAAAAGACACGATGCTTTCAATCGTGGACAAGTTTTTGGAGGAGTTGCGGCTGCAACTCGCCGACCGCAAGGTCGACCTCAGCGTGACGAGCGCGGCCAGGGCGCTGCTGGCCGAAAAGGGCTACGACCCGCTTTACGGCGCGCGGCCCCTGGCGCGGGTCATCCAGGACGAGGTGAAGCGGCCGATGGCGGACGAACTGCTGTTCGGGCAGTTGGCGACGGGCGGTAAGGTGCGGGTCGGTGCCACGGCGGGGGCGCTGACCTTAACTTACGGCTCGAGGTAGACCGGCCACACACTTGAGCGTACTGCACAGACGTGGGGCGAGGTTACCAACCTTGCCCCCCTTGCGTTGACGTTCGTCCTGCTACTCGAGCGCCTTGAGAAGTCCCCCGTAAAGCGCAGCGAGTCCCGTCTCGTCCACGGGGGCGTCGGAGTTGTTTTGGGTCACGACGACGCAGTAAGTCGCGCCGTCTTCGCCGTCGAGCCAAGTCGTCAGGTTGAGAACCCCTGGTTCGGAGCCACCCTTGAAAGCGACGCGCTGCCAGTCCGCCGGGTCGGCTAAGCCGGGGTTGACGCTCATGAGCGGAAGCGCTTGCACCTCGCCCATGAGCGCGCAGAGTTCGGCGGGTGTAAAAAACCATTCGGCTTCCAGCGCCACGGGCGTGTCTGCAAACTCGACGCTGGATAACGGAAGGTTCGCCAACCGGGTCAAGACTTCGCGTTTGACCGTCTCGTCCCCCGCCAAGTACCGTTCCAAAAGAGCGCCGTTCCGTGGGTCTTTCAGCTTGAACAGTTCTTGTGTGGTCAAAAAAGGCCGGTTGCGCTCTGCTTTCGCCTCTACCGCTTCGCGCCCTACGATGTTGATGAGCGCGTCCGTTGCGGTGTTGTCGCTTACCGAAATCATCAGCGTCGCGAGCGTTTGTAAGGTCAGCGGCGTACCGTCGGGCCAGTCTTGCAAGATGCCGCTCGGCAAACTCTTCCACTCGGGTTTCATTTCGGCGACCTCGTCCCAAGCATGCGTGCCCGCCGCAACCTGGTCTTGCAACGCGGCGAGCACCGCGAGCTTGAAGGCCGAGCCGACCCCGAGCGGCGTGTCAGCGTTCAACGCCGCTACCTCCTCACCGTCTTTGAGAACGAGCAAGCTTGTTTGGCCGGGAAGCGCCGCTAGCTTGGCGACGGCTTCGTCCGCACCGCTGAGGTTCGGGACGACGTCACTCAACAACAAACCGGCAATGCGCCCCTGCGCGTCCAGGGCAACCTGCACGGTCGCCGTACCCCGAGCGAAGTTCACCGTGAAAGGGCTGCTGTCGCCGCTGAGCCCCTGAAAAGGTCCCAGCTGAGCTGTAAGGCTTTCCAGGTCAGCGCTGAGTTGTGAAACGGGCACTTGCACCGCGAAATCGTCCGTAAACCAGTCGGCCTGGACGGGTTTGGCGGTGAAAAGGCGCTCGAGCGCCTCTCTAGGACTCAGTGTTGCCGTACCGCTGGTTTCACCGGCCGCGTTTGCCGAGTCGACCGTTTCGGCTGTCTGGTCTTCTCTGGCAAGCGTAAACGGATAGGACGCCCCACCCTGGGTAAACGTTCCTTGCAACTGGTCTTCAGCCAGTGTCGCCTCGAAAGTCGGGTCGCCCGGCACCCCTTCGATGACGAAGTTGATCGTTTGCTCGGTCGCCGCCCGCACGCTCAACAGCCCTTCAAAACTTTGTATGGGAATGGCGATGCGCCCGGCAAAAGTACCGTCTACCTCTTCAAACGTTACGCCCACTTCCAGCGCGAGCGTGTCGGGACCGATGACGCCCTGCCACGAGCCCAAAAACGCTTCAACGACGGGCGGGTCTTCCGGCACGGCCACGCGGCGCTCGAGCCGAAACGGTAAACTCTGGCCGCTTTGGGTAAAGGTTCCTGTGATGAGGTCGTCGTCTGTCAACTCGCCCTCGAAGGTCGGGTCGCCCGGCACGCCCTCGATTGTAAACGTCGCCGTGTCCGCGCTCGCCTGCACGTCCAACGCCAGACCCCGCGACCCTTGCGTGGGAATGTCGACGGTGCCCGTCAGGCCGTCCTGACCCGCCTCGAAATGGACGATGACGCTCAAGTTCAAACTATCCGGCCCGATGACGCCCTCCCAGTCGCCTTCCCAAGCGCCTTCAAAAGCGCTTTGCGCCAAGGCCCCACCCAGGAGCAGCACAACCCCTACCCACATCCTCGTTTTCATACCGCCACCTCCGAGGCAAGTCTAGGAGACGGGGTAACGCGCGACTGTAGGGCGCGTCTTCTTACCTTTGGTCACGCTGTGCTTGCAGCCCTGCCCCCGACCCAGGGTTCGTTTCCGTGGGGGTTCTACCACTACACTCAGCCTCGGGCGGCGGTCTATACTGGGCTCGCACCTATGGTTCAGACAGACATCCTCACCTATTTTTTACCCGAGCATTCGGAGCCGGGCGTGGGCCGTTACTTGTTCGGCTACACCGTCAAGCTCAGCAACCGGGGCGAGTTGGCGGTCAGGGTGTTACGGCGCTGCTGGACGCTCACCGACAGGCTCGGGCGCGTGCAAACTCTGCGCGGCACCGGCGTTGCGGGGGCGCAACCGCTCATTTTGCCGGGCGGCAGCTTCGAATACTCGAGCGTCTGTACCCTCACCACGCCGGGCGGCTTTTTAGAAGGCGTCTTCGACTTGACCGACGAAGCGCAAACACCTTTGAGCGCCGAAGTCGCCCGAACGGCCTTGAAACAACCGGGGTCACTGCCGTCCTGAGCGCACTGTAAGGGTTCCGACAACACAACTCGTAAATCTCACAAGAGATTTCGCTTCGTACGGCTCGAGCTAAGGTTTTTTCAGTCGAGCGGTTTTTTCAGGGACAAGGCGTTTTGCAGGTTCGCGAACGCCTCCAACCCCAAAGCCTCGGCGCGCACCCGGGCGTCTAAGTTGGCGGCCTGCAACGCCGCTGCGACCCGCTCCGGGTCGTAGCCCGCCATGAGCAGGTTTTTCTTCAGCGTTTTGCGGCGGTGCCGGAACGCCGTGTGCACGAGTTCGAACAGGTCCTCGTCGGCTTCGGCCTGCGGGTTCACGTCTAGCCGGACCACGCTGCTCGTCACGGCGGGCGCGGGGTAAAAGCTGTCCGGTTTGACGTCCTTGACGGTTTTTACGTCGGCGAAGTGCTGGACGACCAAGCTGAGCGCCCCGAAAGCGGGGTCGCCCGGCGCGGCCTTGAAGCGGTCGGCAACTTCTTTTTGCACCATGACGACGATGCGCCTGAACCGGCCCGACTCTAGGGCACGCACTAGAACCGGCGTCGCCACGTTGTAGGGCAGGTTGGCGACGAGAAGGCTGTTCGGGGGCAGCTGAGCGAGGTCGAACTTGAGCCCGTCGCCGTGGACCACCGTCACGTTTTCAAACCCGCCGGTCGTTTCTTGCAACACCGGCAACAGCCGCGCGTCCAGTTCGACGCTGACGACCTGGCCCGCTTCCTCGGCCAAGGCCCTCGTTAAAACGCCTAAACCGGGACCAATCTCGAGCACCGTGTCGTTCGGCTGCAGCTCGGCGGCCGCAACGACGTTTTTTAAGACGTTGCCGTCGACGAGAAAATTTTGTCCGAAATTTTTGTCGGCGCGCAGACCGTGCCGCCTCAACACGTCGGCCACGACGGCCGGGGAGTAAAGCGGCCGCTCAGCCTCGTCGGGCACGGCTCAACTCACCAGTCTGAAACTCGACAGCCCTCACCCGACAACCCTTACCCGGCAACCTAGCTCAGGCTGATGTTGTCGGCTAAGAACTGCTCTAAGTTTTGCCGCGTCGTACCCAGCTTGGCTTTTTGCACGACCGCCAGTTCGCTGGCGAGCATGTCCTTGGCTTTTTCCATAATCTCGCGCTCGGTCGCGGCGAGGCCTTTGTCCAAGTCGCGCTGGTAGAGGACGCCCAGCAGCTTGGCGAGGTCGTAAGCGTTCCCGCTCGAGATGATGTCCTGTTCGGCCCGAAAGCGCGGCGGCCACTGGTTGGGCAAGCTCAGGTCGGCCTTGAGGATGGTGTCGTGCAACTGCTCGACCTCGTCCTTGCCGATGGTGAGCCGCAGACCCACCTCTTGCCCTTTTTTCAGCGGCACCAACACTTCCATGTCGCCACTTATAAAGACGATTTTCAGGTATTCGTGCTGCACCCCCAGAACTTCTCTGGTGGTCGTTTCTTCTATCGTACCCGCACCCTGCGAAGGGTACACCACGTCGTCGCCCACCTTGAACGTCACTAATGTGTCCTCCTGGCGGTCAACATACCATTGTTTGCGGGTTTTGTCGTCAGCGGGCGGGACGGGGAGGTTTTGAGAGGCGTTCTCAGGCAGGAATTGTCCGGCCCGGATAAACGACGACCGCGACCGTGCAGGGCTTGGCGTCACCGGCCTCGGTGGTTTCTTCGGCGGCGTGAAGGGCCTCTTGCACCGCCTTTATGACTTTTGCGTAGCCCTTTTCACTCAGCCGCACTTCCGCCACGCCCAGCAAGGGTTGATAAGCGCGCAAAGGCACGCCGTTCCCAAGCTCGAGCAGCCCGTAGTCCGAACCCAGCCCGTAGTCGGAACGTTCGTCAGCCTCACCTTGGGCCGCATCGAAAAACCGTTCGAACGCAGCGACGAAGCCCCGCTGCAAGCCCGTGAGCAAGTCGCCCCCGCCCGCCGTCAGCGCGTCCGCCACGGGTCCCAACAGCTCTTTGCGAAAACGAAAACGCGTCGCGACCGTTTGGTAAACGCGCCTGCGTCCGGTTTCGCTCACCGTTCGGAGCAGCCCGGCCGCCGCCAAACGCTTGACGTGGTAGTGAACCCGGTTTGTGGGCAGCCCGAGCTTTTTGGCCGCGGCGCTCGGGTTCAAGGGTTCTTTGAAGGTCTCGAGCAGCAGGTACGTCTTGGCGTCGCAAAGAAGCTCGAGCTGTTGTTCGTTCAGGGTGAACACGGTTTCCGTCATGCCCTATTGTGCGGGCGGGCGTTTTCAAATGCTATGTGAGAATTTGAAAAGGGCAACCGAACGGCTGTCTTGCAGGCTCAGCCAAGTGTTGCAAAGTCGAAGTCGTCGGCAAAAGGATTTAGAAAAGTCACGCCTTCGACCGTCGCACCGCTTGCGAAGTCTTCACTCAGCACGACGGGCAGTTGATGCAGCTTGGCCGCCGCCCAGACTTGCGCGTCGTAGTAGCTGAAGCGGTGGTCTCTCACTCCGCGCAACGCTTCGAAAACGACCCACTCGGAGAGCGGTAAAATCTGGAAAGCCTTGGCTAAGTCCTCTATCTGGTCATACACTTCTTGGGGGGAAAGCTTAAACTTTCTCAGTGTTACGCTGGCATACTCGGCCAGGGCTTGAGCTGACAGGGCCGCTCGACCACGGGTGGAAAGCGCTTTGAGCACCTCGCCGGCACGATTTCCTTTGGCCGTCTCTGCCTCGTCGTGCGGATAGACGAGCACGTTGGTGTCGAGCAAAAAGGTCATTCCTTTTTATCCCATTTTGTAAAGCGTTCGTCTTCTTCGTAAAGTGCCTGGCGGTCGAAGCGGTAGCCTGCAAGGGCGGAGTGCGTCTTGGCGAGCCTTTCGGCTCGAGCTAAAAAGTCTGTAACGGCCTTGCGACCGGCCACATCGACCTTCTTTGCCCCTTTCAGCGCGTCGTCGAGCGCTCGCCTCACCACCTCGGCCTCGGACACGCCGAGTTCCTTTGCTCGCCTTTTGAGGGCTTTGTTTTGGGCTTCTTCTAAGTAAAGCTGTTTGCGAATCATAACTACATTATATACGTCAGGAAAGGAGTCAGAATTCAGCAGCTCCGCTTTATGCCGACTCCTTTTATTCAGCTAGCGCCGCGCCGCCACTTTGGGCTTTTTGCCCGGCAGCGTCGTCATCTTGACTTCTTTGCCCTGCAACTGCGCCTCGACCTCGCGTATGCGGTCACGCACCGCGGCGGCCCGCTCGAAGTCCAAAGCTTCTGAGGCGGCCCACATTTCGGTCTCCAAAGTCGCCAACTCGCCTTTGAGGTCGTCCATGACGAGTTCGCGCTCCCAGGGGTCGAGTTGGGTATCTTCACCCTCTTTCTCGCCGCGGATGACCTGGCGGATGGTCTTTTGAATCGTTTCGGGCGTGATGTGGTGCTTTTCGTTGTAGGCGAGCTGTTTTTCGCGGCGGCGGTCGGTCTCGTCTATCGCGGCCTGCATCGCGTCGCTGACCACGTCGGCGTAGAGAAACACCTCGCCCCGCACGTTGCGCGCCGCGCGGCCGATGGTCTGGATGAGGCTGCGCTCGCTCCGCAGAAAGCCGGTCTTGTCGGCGTCCAAAATCGCCACGAGCGAGACTTCGGGCAAGTCCAGACCTTCCCGCAACAAGTTGATGCCGATGAGCACGTCGAAGTGGCCGAGTCGCAGGTCGCGGATGATGACCTGGCGTTCTATAGCCTCGATGTCCGAGTGCATGTAGCGCACCTTGAGGCCTTGCTGGGCGAGGTACTCGGTTAGGTCTTCCGACATTTTTTTGGTGAGGGTGGTGACCAGTACGCGCTCGTCGCGTTTGGCGCGCTCACGAATGGCGAAGACTAAGTCGTCGATTTGTCCGCGGCTCGGTTTGACCGTGATGTGCGGGTCGATGAGGCCGGTCGGGCGAATCACTTGCTCGGCGACGTAGTCCGAGTGGGAAAATTCGAACTCGGCGGGCGTCGCCGACACGAACACGACCTGGCCGACGCGGTCGAAAAACTCGTCTTGTTTCAGGGGCCGGTTGTCGAGCGCGGCGGGGAGTCGGAAGCCGTAGTCGATGAGGGTGGACTTTCTGGCCCGGTCGCCGTTGTACATGCCGCGCACCTGGCTGACCATGTTGTGCGACTCGTCCATAAAGGTGATGAAGTTGTCCGGGAAATAGTCCAGCAGCGTGTGGGGCGGCTCGCCGGGTTGGCGGCCGTCCAAGTAACGCGAGTGGTTCTCGATGCCGTTGCAGTAACCCAAAGTCCGCAGCATCTCCACGTCGTACATGGTGCGCTCTTTCAAACGCTGGCGTTCTAAGAGCTTGTCGGACTTTTCGAAAAACTCCAAGCGCCGCCCCAAGTCGTATTCGATTTGCTGGATGGCGGGCTCGAGCTTGTCCTGCGGCGTCACGTAGTGTTTGGCGGGAAATACAGTAACGCTCTCCAAAGTTTGCAGCTCGTCGCCGGTCAAGGGGTCGGTCATCACCAAGCGGTCGATTTCGTCGCCCCACAGTTCGATGCGCAACGGGTTCTCCTCGTACGCCGCCCAAATCTCGACCACGTCGCCGCGCGCCCGGAATCTTCCGGGTGCGAGTTCGATGTCGTTGCGCTCGTACTGCTGCAGGATGAGTCGGCTCAGGATGTCGTCGCGGCTCAACTTGCCGCCGACAGTTAAAAGCAGGTTGAGGTTTTTGTACTCGTCGGGCGACCCCAAGCCATAAATGGCCGACACCGAAGCCACCACGATCACGTCCTTGCGGGTCAGCAAACTGCGCGTGGTCGAGTGGCGCAGACGTTCCAGTTCGTCGTTGATGTTGGCGTCTTTTTCGATAAAGAGGTCTCTCGCGGGCACGTAAGCCTCGGGCTGGTAGTAGTCGTAATAGGAAATAAAGAACTCGACCGCCGCGGTGGGAAAAAACTCCCGAAACTCGCCCGCGAGTTGCGCCGTGAGAATCTTGTTCGGCGCGAGGATGAGGGCGGGGCGCTGCGTGGCCTCGATAATCTTGGCAATGGTAAAGGTTTTGCCGGTCCCCGTCGCTCCCAACAGCGTCTGAAAACGCAACCCGTCGTTTAAGCCTTCGACGAGGCCTTGAATGGCTTGCGGCTGGTCGCCTTTCGGACTAAAAGGAGAGTGAACCTCTAGTGGCATCCGTCTATTTTACCCCAATAAAGCACCTGTTCCATGTCGGCTCGAGCTACAGGTTTGTGCGTGAACAGCGCAGAACAGGGACGTTCCGCGCTGAGGTTGAAATGTGCGCACGCGCAGGCTTCCCCTTAGACTTTGACCAAGACGAGCTACTCGGCGACGCGAGCGAAGCTGAGCACGTAAAAAGGATTGGAAGTCTGCCCCGTGTCGGCTTCCAGCCTGAGGACGAGACCGTCGTCCCCCGCGCACTCGTACGCACCGACGAGCCCCGGCTGAGACGCCCCCAAAATGTCCCGACCCACGCCTCCAGAGCGTCCGGTGCAGCGGGATGGGTTGCGAAGTAGAGCCGCCACGCCCGCGCCAGGGTGCTGAGAGGCACCGATTTGTCGCCGAGCCTACCCCGAACCAGGCTGAAGTTGCCCTTCGTTTTGTGCTGGACGAAGTCGAGAAGCAGCCGCGTTTTGCCCACACCTGCCGGCCCGGAGACATAAACGGCTTGTCTTCTTTCCCAGGCCCGCTCCAGCCGCTCCCACGCCGCTTCGCGGCCGACCAGAAGGGGAGGACGGAGCAGTTCGGGAGGAAGCCGCCGTAAACCCGGCGACCCCCGAGGTGCGGTGAGCGCATTTTCGACCGCCGCGGCGAGCTGTTCGGTTTCGGGCAGCGGCGCTACGCCGAGTTCTTCAGCCGGTACGCGGCAAGTTCGAACTGCTGCCGCGCCGCGTAGAGGTTGCCCCGTTGCCACTCGAGCCGCATCACCGTGCGGTGCATACGCGGACCTCTAGCCGGTTTGTAAACATCTCGAGACCAGTATAGCTGCCAGTAGCTGCAGCCCGGCTGCGCGCTCGGGTCGGGCTGCAGCTTGTAGAGCGTGCCTACGTTCACCCCCGAAAGTCGGGTGTTAAACTAGGCCGCTACACAAAATCTGAAAGGAGCTTACACCATGCCAACTCGCACAGCTGAAGCCGTTTGGAAGGGCAACTTGAAAGAGGGTTCCGGGTCGGTCAAGACCGAGAGCGGCGCGCTCGACGGCAGCTACTCGTTTCCGTCGCGGTTTGAAAGCGGCAAGGGCACGAACCCCGAAGAGCTTTTGGGCGCAGCCCACGCGGCCTGCTATTCGATGGCACTGTCGAACGCGCTCGCCGAGGCGGGCCACACGCCTGAGAGTGTCACCACCACCGCCAAAGTCCATCTGGACGCGAAAAGCGGCCCCAACATCAACAAAATCGACCTGCAAACCGAAGCCGAGGTGCCGGGTCTGGACGAGTCCACCTTTCAGGAGCACGCCAAACAAGCCAAAGAGAACTGCCCCATCTCGAAAGCTCTCAAAGCGGTCGAGATAAGTTTAGACGCCAAGCTGCTCTAGTCCCGACCCGACGTCGTGAGTCCCGCAAGCAAACGGCTGGCAGGTCTTTTTTACGGTTCTTTCGCGGTCGGTTGCGGTAGGCTTGGGACCATGCGAAACATCTCTGTCGTGTTTACGCTTTTGGTCCTGTTGGGCTGCGCGCCTCGAGCCGTAACCCAAGCCACCGCGAGCCCTACCCCGAACGCTACCTCACCTAACGCTACCTCGCCCGCGCGCCCGGCACCTGCCGAATTCGAGCAGATGGTCGCGCGGGTCAACGAGGTGCGTTCGAGCGGTTACGACTGTGGTGAGGGCGGCAACTTCGGACCCGCCCCGCAGCTCGCGTGGAACCCCGTCTTGGCCGAGGCCGCCGCGGACCACAGCCGCGACATGGCCGAAAACAGTTTTTTCAGCCACACCGGTTCAAACGGCGGCGATGTGTCCGACCGGGTCGAGCGGCGCGGTTACGAGTGGTCGGCCGTCGGTGAAAATTTGGCCGAGGCCACGCCCGGCCACTTCACGCAGCAGTCCGTGGTCGAGGGGTGGCTGACGAGTCCCGGCCACTGCGCCAACCTGTTGCGCCCCGACTTTCGCGAAATCGGCGCGGCGAAGGTGACGGGTGACCTGGAATACTGGACGCAAGTGTTCGGCGCGTTGCGCTAATCAGCCTGGAACTTTTATCGCGTAGTCGTTCAAGCGTTCAAAGTAGGGTAGACACTCGTTCAGCAGGGGCTCGAGCCGCTTTGGCAGCGCCACGCTTTTGGATTGGTAGGGCGCAAAACCCGTCGACGCGTGGACCCGGGTGTACCAGTAGGGTGCCCACACGCCGTCTTCGGGTTTGGGGCCGGCGGGCCAGCTCAGCATCGACGGTTCGAAGGGCAACCCCAGCCGCTCGCAAGCCGAACTCAGCACGCCCTCGGGATTTTTGAGAATCTCGCCCGCCTCTAAAACGACGGGTGTGCGCCCTTGCGACACTTCGCGTTCCAAAACTTCGACCTGGTACTCGAGCCCGGTATCGCGCAACGTCGGCTCGGGAATTTGGTGTGCGAGCGAAGCCAGCATGGCACGTGGGTCGCGGGTGAGCAGCAAGTTGGTGAGGTCGTCCAAAAAGTCACGCTTTACGCCGACCAAGTGGTGCGCCATGTTCTTGAAAAACACCACCGGCCGCTCGCAAGGCCCGAGCAGGGTGTCGCGGACGACGCGCTCGCCGTCGGTTTCCACCGTTTCCAAAACCGCCCGCGCCCCCGGATGCTCGGCGTTCGTCACCCGGAGGTAGTGGCCGTACAGGGGCTCGTCCACCACGCGGGTGTCCGAGCGCTGCCGAAAGGCGTACATGACGGCGGTCGAAAGGTTGCGCGGCCCCGACCACAGCGACAGGCGCAAGCACTCGCTCATTCGTAACTTGCCACCGCCGCTTTGTACAAGCGGCTGAGCTGTGCGGTCACGGGGCCGGCCTCGCCGTTGCCGACGGCCCTACCGTCGACGGCCACGACCGGCGTCAGGCTGCCGAAGGTGCCGGTCACGAAACTCTCGTCGGCGCTGTACACGTCGGTCAGCGAAAAGTCTTTCTCAAACGCCGGAACGCCGTTGGCCCGGCACAGCTCGAGCACCAGCCGCCGCGTGACGCCGTTCAAGCAGTGCTGCCCCGTGGAGGTCCACACCGCCCCACGCGTGACGATAAAAAAGTTCGTCGCGTTGCACGTCGCAACAAAGCCGTTCACGTCCAACATCAGCGCTTCGTCGGCACCGGCGTGGAGGGCCTGGATGAGCGCCATGACCTCGTGCAGTTTGCTGTGGCAGTTCAGTTTGGCGTCTAAGGTCTGCGGTGGGGGTCGCCGCACCGTAGACGTAAACAGCCGAATGCCCTGCGTCGTCACCGCCGGGTCGGCGACCTTGTGCTCCGCGATGATGACGATGTTGGGCGCGCCCACGGTCAGGCGTGGGTCTTGTGCGGGCGTCTTTTTGTTGCCCCGCGTGACCATCAGCCGAGCATGAACGTCCGTGTGCATGTCGTTGCGCCGCACGGTTGCGTAAAGCGCTTCGGTCAGTTCGGCGCGGCTCTTACCGATGTTCAGGTCGACGGTTTTGGCCCCTTGGAACAGCCGGTCCAAGTGCCGGTCTAAAAACACGAACCTGCCCTCAAAGAGCCGAATCCCCTCCCAAACCCCGTCGCCGACGAGGTAACCGCTGTCGAACACGGAGATTTTGGCCTCGTCGCGGTGGAAGAACTCGCCGTTGATGTAAACAAAAACGTCTTTGTTGCGCTCGTCGGGCAGGGCTTCGTGGGTGCCCGAGGTCGCCGGTCGGTCGTCGGTGTGGCGTGCAGAAGTGTCAAGGTCGCGGGTCACGGGGTCACCTCGAGCGCTATTAAAACACGCTCAGGTCGGGGGCGGCTGCAGGTTCAGGTAGCTGCGTCAGGCAGCTGTGCCAGGTAGCCGCGAGTCTGCAAGGTCGTCGCCCAAACGCTCCAGGGCGAGGGTCGCACACCCACTGAAATTCACCCACCGCGTTTAAAACGCTTTGTCGAACCTGTTTCATAAAAAGGGAGGCCCACCTGGGGGGAGGCAGGCCTCTCGCTCACAGGGTACCGCACCGTGGCGCCGCAAACCCAGAGAAAAGCCGAGTGTTGGCTTTCTTACTCACCTTCTTGATATGCACACTTGGTATGCACAAGACCCGCTCGCTTTGCAAACGAACGCGCCGGGAGAGGTTTTTGGGGGTTCGCTCACGGCAGGCCGGCGAGGTCGAGGCCTTACGACACCGACGTTTGACCTCGCAACACCGACGTTTAACCTGGACGCCGGGGACGCACGTAAGTCTTACCCCCAGAAGACTTACACCCCCAGAGGTTCACACCCCAGGAAACTTACAAAGGGCTGACACAAACCTGACATACTCCCGACATGCCTCCGAACACGACGAATGCGGACCCCGGACCCCCGCGGTTACGGCGTGAACTCGGTTTGTTCGGCGCAACCATGCTCGGGCTGGGCTCGGTCGTGGGGACGGGCGTGTTCGTGTCCGTCGGCGTGGCGGCGGGGGTGGCGGGGTCGGGGGTGGTGTTGGCGGTGGTGCTGGGCGCGGTCGTGGCGGGGTTCAACGGGCTCTCGAGCGCTCAACTCGCCGCCTATCACCCGGTCTCGGGCGGCACCTACGAGTACGGCTACGCTTTTTTGAATCCGACCCTCGGTTTTGTCGCAGGTTGGACTTTTCTGCTCGCCAAGAGTGCGTCGGCGGCGTCGGCGGCTCTCGGGTTTGCAGGCTACGTGCTGGCCGTGTCCGGAGCGCCGCAGGCGTGGCGGACAGCGGTCGCGCTGTCGGCCGTGACCGCGCTGACCCTGATGGTGCTGTCGGGCTTGCGCCGTTCGAACCTTGCAAACACCGTTATCGTGTCGCTGACCCTGCTGTCGCTGCTCGTTTTTATCGTGGCGGGAACGCCCACGGCCTTAACGAACGCAGGCGTCAACCTCGACCTGTCCGGCGCGACCGACCTTCGCGCGCTGCTTTACGCGACCGCCCTGATGTTCGTGGCCTACACGGGCTACGGGCGCATTGCCACGTTGGGCGAAGAGGTCAAAGACCCGCCGCGCACCGTGCCCCGCGCCATCATCGTGACGCTGCTCGTGACGATGACGCTGTACGCGCTCGTCGCCGTGGTCGGGGTGGGCGCGGTCGGGGCGAGCGCGTTGGGGGAGCCCGGCAACCGCGCGGCACCTTTGGAGCGCGCCGCCGTGAGTTTCGGCGTGGGGTTCGTGCCTGAAATCGTCACTTTCGGCGCGGTGACGGCGCTGCTCGGCGTGCTCTTAAACCTCGTGCTGGGTTTGTCCCGCGTGCTCCTGGCAATGGCGCGCAGGCGCGACGTGCCCTTCGCCCTCGCCAAGCTCGAGCCCCAGGGCAAAACGCCGACGCGCGCGGTGGTCGCGGTGGGCGTCGGTGTCGGCGCGCTCACGCTCCTTGGCGACGTCAAAACGACGTGGTCGTTCAGCGCCTTTGCGGTCCTCGTTTACTACGCGATTACGAACCTCGCCGCGCTGTACTTGCCCGCCGCCGGGCGCAGGTTTCCGACGTGGTTTTCGGCGGCGGGTTTGGTCGCCTGCTTGGGGCTGGCCTTTTTTGTCGAACAGCGAGTGTGGCTGGCGGGCGTGGCGGCCATCGCCGTCGGTTTGGTGTGGCACCGGGTGGCGCGGCGGCTCGGCGGTTAGCGACGACCAAAACGGCCTGCGCTGGCACGGCCTCGAGCCCCGACGAGTCCGGGGCGGCGCTTTCTTCAAACCTGACGGACACATCAAGCCGAACACGAGCAAGACGAACATGTCAAGCCGGACAAGTCAAAGGTGAACATATGCACACGCTCGGTTGACATCGCGCGGCCCCGGCTTATAATCGTTGGGCGAAGGAGTGGTATGGCGAAGAAACCGATTTTCCTGACCCCGCAGGGGTTGGAACGCATCAAAGAAGAACTCATCCACCTCAAAGACGTCAAGCGGCAGGAGTTGTCCGAGTACATGGGCAAGGCCATCGAGGACGGCGACTTGCGCGAGAGTGCCGCCTACGACGAGGCGAGGTTGTTGCAGAGCGCCAACGAAACGCGTATCGCGGACTTAGAAGAAATCATCCACCGCGCCCAGGTGGTCGAGGCCGAGGCGGGCGAGGACGCGCCGGCGCGTTTGGGCGCGAGTCTGGTGCTCGAGGGTGTAGGCGGCGAACACGAGACCTTTTACCTCGTCGGCACGCACGAGGCCGATATTTTTGAAAACCGCATCTCGGACGAGTCGCCTCTGGGCCGCGAACTCATGGGCAAGCGCGCGGGCGACAAGGTCGCCGTACCCCTGCGCGACACGACGGCCCAGTACACGGTCGTCGACGTCAAGTTTGAGTAAGCCCCTATTCCCAAGGCCGGCTTTACGTGCGCGTCACGCTTCTCATGGCTTTAGCTTAAAAGATTGACAGTGTGCTCAAGGCTGCTTTTTTGACGCTTGCCCTCGTCGTCGGGGGACTCGTCGTTTTGGCGCTGTTGCCCAGGGGCGAGCGCGTGGTGCCGGACAGCACGATAGCGCTGAGCGGCGCTGCTGTCACGCTGTTTCCCCAGGCCGACCCGGAAGCCGTCTGGCACTTCGCCTCACCCAGAGTTGACTACGACCCCGACACGCGTGAAACGGTTTTGCACGACTTGCAGGACGGCGCTCGCACGGTGAACGGTGAAACCGACTTCACCCTCGCCTCGGACGAGGTCGTTATCGGCAGCGACGAGAACATCACGGGCGACCTGATAACGGCCTACATCCCCGACGCGGCCATCACGCTGACGATGCGTTCCGGGGCGGGTCGCCCGGTCGTGCTGGACCAGCGGCAGGGTAAGTTCATCGTTCCCGACCTGTACTTTACGGGCGAGGGTCTGGGCGACAACACCGCCAAAAACGCGACCATGAATTTCGACACCTCGAACCTGGAGGCCGACTGTGCCTACGAGACCTGTCAGAACCAGTTTATCGACGAGAACGCGCGGCAGCCGTGACCGCCAAAGGAGCGTACCCGTGAGCCGATTGAAACTTTTTTCGACCGCCCTCAGCTTGCTGCTGGTTACCGCGTTGGCCCAGGACGTGAGCGAACGCATCATCACTATCGACTTCAGCGGGGGTTCGCAGCGTATGGAGAACCTGCGTTACGGCCCCATCGCCTACACCCACCCCGACCCGGAAGGCATCACGGCGGTGGTGTCGAACCTCAACATTTTTGCCCACGAAGCCACTTTGCGCGGGCCCGAAGACGAGCAGGTGCCTCTTTCGCAAGCCCAAGGGCGGCGCGTCGCTACGTTCGGCGACGGCGTCCGCGTGGCTCGCAACCGCTTAGAGTCCAGGGGCTCGAGCCTCGTCTACAGCGAAGAAAGCGGTTTGGGTACGCTCTCCGGTGGCGTGGACATCCTGGTCGCGCCCAAAGAAGAGGGGGACGACCCCGTCGCCATCACCGCGCAAGAGGCCGAGTTTGACGTCGACACCGACGTGAGCGTCAGCAAGGGGGACGTGCAACTCACGACCGGCAACCAGAGCGCGACCTCGGACACCCTGGAATACGAAGAGGACCGGGACTTGGGCTGTCTGCGGAGCGAGGGCGCTCAGGTCACGGCGCGGCGTGCAGGCGACGACGGTGACGAACTGCTCATCACGGCGGACACGGTTTGTACCCTGACCGAACAGGATAAACTCTTGGCAAAAGGCAACGTGACCATCGTGGACGGTTCGATTACCAGCCGGGGCGACACCGTGTTTTTCGACGACAGCCAGTCTCGAGCCGAAATCATCGGCAACGCGACCTCGGTCGACGAAGCGGAAGGCTTTGAAATTTCGGGCGACCGCATCGAGCAGCGCACCGACCTCGACACGGTGCGCATCGTCGACGCCTCGGTGCCGACCGAGTTTACCGAAGACGAGTTCACCCTTACGCGCAACCTGCCATGAGGTTGCCGGCGCTGTGGTTGGTGTTGGGGCTGAGCTTGGCGCTCACGTTCGTTTTGGCTCAGGAAAACGCGGCGCCCCCGCCGCCGGACAGCCGACAAGAAGCCCTACCCGACTCGGCACCGGCTGAACAGAGCCGAGACGTGCAACAGGATACCCAGTCTCAAGACACTCAGTCTCAAGATACCCAATCTCAAGATACCGGGGGTGCGCCTCCGGTCGTGCAGCGCACGGTGCCGGCGGGTGCAGAACCGCTGAGCAGCCTCACGCTGAAACGCGACGACCGCACCATCTTCGTCAAGCAGTACGCCCCCGGGGCCGAGGGCGGGCAGTTCGTGCTGCGCGCGCCGGACTGCAGTGAGGAGGCGACAAAAAACCAGGTGCGAACCAGCACGGTGTACGGCGGCGACGCTTACTTAGTCGAGACCCTTATCAACGAAACCCGCATCACCTCGCCCGTCGTCCTTCAAAAAAGTCCGCCCAAAGAAGCGGGCGGCAACGACAAGGCCAAGCTCGAGATGCTGGGGGGCAGCTTGAGCGTTAACGACCGGGAGTGTCCTGAAAACTTCACGCCGGGTGAAGAGCAAGAGGTCAAGCTCGAGCAGGGCCGCACCACGGTGGACGGTTTTCAGGGGGTTTACGACAACGCCACCGGTATTTTTGAAATGGGGGGCGGCCTCGTCAACTTAAACCGCGTCGCCGAAGGTGACTCGTCCGCGCTCAGCGCAGAAGCGGGCAACCTGAGATACGACGAAGCCACCGACCAAATCCTGCTCACCGAAAACGTGTCCATCGAATCCGACGGGCGCGTGAGCCAGGCCGACTCGGTCGAGTTCGACGACGCCAACAGCGTCGCTGTTTTAACGGGCGACCCCGCGACCAGCCGCAAGGGCGACGAATTTTTTCAGGGCAACGTCATCACCTATTACTTGGACAGCAACGACGTGAAAGTGACCGGCAACATCCAAGGCGAACTCACCCTCGACCTGGGCGGTGAAGGGGCGACCACTACGGCCGGCGAGGACGGCTCGGCGGATACCCCCGACGAAGAAGCGCCCCAAACACCCGACCCCAACCCGTCCCAGTAGGTTTAAGCAGTAGGTTTGAGCTGTGGGTTTAAGCAGTAGGTTCAAGCTTGGACTTTGGGAAAATCCAGTACGAGCAGGCCGTCGCGCAGGCTCGCGTGGCTGCGCGCGTAGTCGACTTCGCCGGGCAACTCGACGCTGCGCTGAAAGTGGCCGCTGGCTCGTTCGTTCAAGATAACGTCGACGCCGTCACCCGAACCGTCACTTGAGGGCTCGTACAGGGGCTCGCGCAGGCCCGCCACGGTAAGGCTGCGGCCCTGCAGGGCGATTTCTAAGTTTTCCTGGGTCACGCCGGGCACCTCGACGACCAGCCGGTAGGCGGCCCCCAAGTCCAGCAGCTCGAGCTTGGGACCGGCGTCGGCCTCGGGCGCGGCGGTGCCCAAGCGCTCTATGTCGTCGCGCAGGGCGAGCAGGTCCCGGATGTCCCGGCTCGAGTCGAACTTCTCTAGCTCCATACGGGCGAGTCTAGCACCTTAGGGTGAGGCTTTTGTTACCGTGGGCACTGTGAAAAACGCCGAACCCGAAAAGGCTGCGGCGCGTGTTGCGACCCAGACCCCCCGTCGGCGCGTTCCCGTCCTGGCTGCGCCGACCGCCGCCGGCAAAACCGCCGCCGCCCTGCAACTCGCCGCCGACCTGCCGTTAGAAGTCGTCAGCGCCGACGCGATGATGGTCTACCGGGGCCTCGACATCGGCACCGCCAAACCGACCCCGGCCGAGCGGGCGCGGTTGCCGCACCACCTTGTCGACGTGGTCGACCCCGACGAGGCTTTCAACGTCGCCGACTTCGTGCGACTGGCGGAGGCCGCTGTCAGCGAGGTTTGGCGGCGCGGCAACATCCCTTTCGTCGTCGGCGGCACCGGCTTTTACATCCGCGCGCTGAGTGAAGGCTTGCCGACCACGCCGGCGGCTGACAAACAGGTGCAGGCGGCGTTGTGGGCACGGCTCGAGCGCGAAGGCGTGGACGTCTTGGCGCAAGAGCTGGCCGCTTTCAGCCCCGCGGACGCCGCGCGCGCCGAGCGCAACCCGCGCCGGGTGGTCCGAGCCTTGGAAATCATCAGACGGACCGGCCGCGCCCCGGCGAGCTTTCCCATGACGAAACCCGCTTTCGAGTACGACAAAACCGTGTTGCTGCCGCCTCTGGACGCGTTGCGCCCGCGCATCGTCCTCCGCACCGAAATCATGTTCAACCGCGGCCTGGTCGAAGAGGCGGCCTCGTTGCAGCGGCGCTACCCCGCGCAAACCACCGCGCGGCAGGCCATCGGTTACAAGGAGGCCGGCGCTTACCTGACGGGCGGCCTCACGCTGGACGAGGCCAAGGCGGCGGTGACGCTGGCGACGACGCAGTACGCCAAGCGCCAGCGCACCTGGTTCCGCAAGGAAACGGGCGCAACCTTTTACGAGACTGTGGCGACGGACGTGTTGGGGGAATTATGGGGGTGGCTCGAGGGCTGGGTTTAGAAAGATTTTTCCTTGGCTCCGACCTACTAAACTGACGGACACTCTCGTTTCTTTATCCTCGCTACCGCCACGCCCGCCGCTCGAGCGTTAAACTGGCCTTATGTCCTTGAGCTTTCTCGCGCCGCAGTTTTTGTGGGCGCTGCTGGCTGTTCCGGTGGTCGTGTTGCTGCACTTTATCCGCGCGCGCAAAAAACGCTACGAGGTGTCGGCGCTGTTTTTGTGGAAGCAGGCCCAGGAACTCGCGGCGGCGCGGCGGCGCTTTAGCCCGAGCGTGTTGCTGCTGCTCCAACTCGCTTTCGTGACGTTGGCCGCGCTGGCCCTGGCCCAACCGAGTTTGAGCCTGAGCGGCCCGCCCGAGCGGGTGCTGGTTGTCGACGCTTCGGCGAGTATGGCGGCGCGTGACGCGGGCGGGGTACGTTTGAACGAGGCCGTGGCGGCGGCTAAAACGCTTCTGCGCGGCGCGGGCCGGGTGGCGGTGGTGCGGGCCGGGCTGGGCGCGGCGGTGGTGCAACCCCTCACCACGGACTTGGGCGCGGTCGAGCGCGCCCTGGACGGCCTTGTCGCCGCCGACCGCGAGGCCGACCTGGGGCGGGCGCTGTCACTGGCGCTGGCAATCGCACCCGACGCCGAAGTTCACCTGTTCACCGACGCCGAGCCGCCCCCCAGCAACCGCGCGGCGGTTCACGGCGTCGGCGGCGACGGCCTCAACATAGGTATCAGCACGTTCGATATAGGTCTGCAGCAAGCTTTTGTGGCGGTGGTGAGCAACCACCCGCGGCCCCAAGAGGTGGGGCTCGAGCTGGCCCAGGACGGCCGCGTCGTCGCGCAGACCACGCTGCTCGTTCCCGCGGCGGGGCAGGCCAACGCGTCGTTTCCGTTGGGCGACGCCACAGGGTTTTTCGAGGCGCGGCTGTTGGCGCCGGACTGGGATGCACTCGCTTTAGACGACTTGGCTTACGCCGGCAAACGTGATTTGCGAGTGGTCCTCAACCTAGCCGACGAGGCCGTCGAGCGCGCCCTCAGCGCGATTCCCGACCTCAGCTACCAGGTTCTTCCCAACGCCGCCCCGAACGCCCCCGGCTTCGGGGCACGCGTGTTGACAGGGGTCGCCCCCGAAAGTTTGGCGGAGGGCAACTACCTCCTTTTCGCCGCGCCCAGCGACGAGCCGGCGTTCAAGACCGTGCGCACCTGGGACCGCAGCGACCCGCTGCTGCGTTTTGTCGACCTGAGCGGTGCGGTCGTCGGTTTGCCCGCCAACCTGTTCGGCGCCTCGACCGATTCCTCGCCTGGTTCCTCGTCTGGCTCTTCGGCTGCAACCGTGGCGGCAACCGTACCGCCAGGCTGGCAAGTGTTGGCGCAAACCGGCGACCTGACGCCGGTCATCTTGCGCAAAACGGAACCCGACCTGAACGTCGTCGCGGCCAACTTCAACCCGGCCCAAAGCGACCTCGTCAACCGTTCGGCTTTTCCGCTGTTCGTGACCAACGTCGTCAACGGGTTCCGCGACGAAACACCGTTGGTGCTGGGCGAACCCTTGCCACCGGGCGCGGCGCTGCTCGTGGGTGAGCGCGAGGTGCCCCGCGCCCAGGCGACGCAGCCGGGGCTCTACAGACTGGACGGACAGACCTACGCGGCGAGCCTGCTCAGCTCGGCCGAGTCGCGCCTGAGCACCTTTCAAGAGGAAACGGTGGCCCCCGAACCCGAAGAAACCTCTCAGCGGGTAAGAAACGCGGCGCTCTGGCTCGTCGCGCTGGCCGCCCTGTTTTTGACGGCCGAGTGGCTGCTGTGGTCGCGCGGGCGGCGCAGACCCTGGCACTTCGGCCCCTGGCGATTTAAACCTTGGCGGCCCCGCCGGCTGCGCCGCTAGGGGGCTCGAGCCCGAACGTCGAAGGCAACCCGGACCGGGTCGTCGACTTCAACGCCGAAAAAGCTGGGCCGTTTCATGTCGTAGTCGCTCAGCTTGACCGTGAACGCGCCCGTCGCCGCGTAGGTCGCGCCGCTGCGGCTGAAGGTGGCCTCCGTCGTCACCTCGCGCCTGACGCCGTGCATCGTCAAGGTGCCGGCAAGGGTAAGCTCGAGCGCTTCGCCGTCACCCAAGCTGTCGCGGGGGGCTTGCACGTCCGCCAGTTCAAAGGTGATGTCGGGGTACTCACCCGTTTCGAACACGACGCGCCGCGCGTTGGCGTCGCGGATGAAGTTGCCCGAGTCGAACTGTCCGGGCTGAACCGTCACGCTGAGTTGCGCCGCGCGCACCTGGTTCGGGTCGAGGCTGAAGGTGAGCCGCGCGACGGGCGCTCGCCCACTCCAACTGTTTGAAGGGTCCGAGGCCGTGTACTCGACCACGCTGTCCGGTAACAGCTCGAGCTGCGCGACCGCTAGGGTACTCAAAGCCAAAATGCTCAGGGTCAGGGTGCTCAAGGCCAACAAAACCAGCGTGAATCGTTTTTTCATAGCACCAGTATCGCCTTTGAACGGGCTTTCACACGTCGCGAGTCCTGAACTTACTGTCTCGCTCGAGAGGTTCACAGCTCGCGTTTTGAGCCCTTTCGGCCTCGCTCGACTCGACTTTAAGGAGGCTCGACGTTCCTGTTTGAAGGCGCTCAAGCAGGAACGTCGGCTATCTTGTAGCGGCGCGGCGTCCGCGGAGCGGGGGCCGACCCCCTGAGCCGTCAATCCCGACTGGTTTACTGGTTGTTAATCGGAATCATTCCGATTAAACTAAGGCTATGAACCCCGACCCCGCTACCCAAACGCCCGCCGACGCCCACGCCAACCCTGCTTTTGTGCTTCAGGTGGTGCAGCCCGCCCTGCTCGGGCTCATGGACGGCTCGGTCTCGACGCTCGCGCCGCTTTTTGCCGCTGCCGAGTTGACGGGCAACCCGCTTTCCGCCTTTTACGTCGGCATGGCGGCGGCGCTGGGCGCGGGCATCAGCATGGGTCTTGCCGAGGCCTTGTCGGACGACGGCGCTGTGTCGGGCCGGGGCAACCCCTGGGTGCGCGGCGCGATTACCGGCGGCGCGACGATCGTCGGCGGGATGCTCCACACCTTTCCCTTTCTCCTCGGCAACCTGCAGACGGCGCTCTATTTGGCCTACGCCGTCGTCACTGCCGAACTGCTGGTCATCGCCTACATTCGCTACCACTACATGAAAAGTCCGCTCGGCCGAACCGTCCTGCAGGTCATTGTGGGCGGCGGCATCGTCTTCGGGGTGGGCCTGCTGCTGGGCCGCTTGGGCACGGGCTGATACGGATTCCGATACTACAGCTCGTAAACCTTGTAAGAGTCTTTCGCTTCCTTACCGGAATCCGTATTTTATTCTCGTCTGCTCGCGCTTGATTCTAAAAGAATTAACGGAAAGGTATGAGGTGCTTCTCGAGCGCCCCTGAAAAACCTTTGACAGGAACTTAACCGGTTTAACCCGTACTCGTTTTCGTTCGGGTTGACTCGCTCTCGCAAGTCCACTGCGAACCTACTCAGGAAACACTCAAACGCAGTTTAGGTAGAAGGCAAAAGCTCGAGCCCCTTCAACGCCTCTATGTCCTTAGCCCCCGAACAGTGCATGGCGACTTTAAGTTCCCAAACGAGCTGTTCCAAAACTTCCGTCACGGCCTCGGCGGAACGTGTGGCGGGCTCGAGCAGCGGTTTGGCGACCGCGACCACCTCTGCGCCCAAAACCAGCGCTTTGGCAATGTCTACGCCCGAGCGAACACCGCCCGAGGCGACGAGGGGCGTCTCAGGCAGTGCCGCGCGCACCTCCTGCAGGGCGGTCGCGGTGGGAATGCCCCACTCGGCCAACTCGGCGGAGCGCACCCGGCCGTAGTTCACAAACTCCTCGACCTTCGCCCAGGAGGTGCCGCCCGCGCCCGCCACGTCTAGTGCGGCGAAGCTGACACCCGCGACGCTTTTCGCCACCGCCGCGCTCAAGCCGTGGCCGACCTCTTTGAGCAGGACGGGATAAGGAACTTGGGGGACAAGGGTCTCGAGCTTGGGCACGAGATTCGCAAAGTTCGTGTCGCCGTTTTGTTGTAGGGCTTCTTGCAGCGGGTTCGTGTGCAGCGCCAGCGCGTCCGCGCCGATAGTTTCTACCGCCCGCCGCAACTCGGTTACCCCGTAGCCCTTGTTCAGTTGAGCTACGCCCAGGTTGCCGACGAGGAGCGCGCTCGGGGCGTAGGGCCGCACCTTGAAAGAGGCGGCGGCCTCGGGATGCTCGAGCATGACGCGCTGCGAGCCGAGCATCATCCCCACGCCCAAAGTTTCGGCGGCCGTCGCGAGGTGGCGGTTGATGGCGGCCGACAGTTCCGCGCCGCCGGTCATCGCGCCGATGAGTATCGGGGCGTTTAAGCGTTTGCTTAGAAAGGTGGTGCTCGTGTCGACGCGCCGCAGGTCGCTTTCGGGCAAAGCCTGATAGGGCAGGTCGAAGCGCTCGAAGCCGGTCGTGCGCGTGCTGTACTCGACCCCGTAACGCAGGCACACGTCGACGTGTTTGAGTTTGCGCTCGGTCAGCATGTCGTCAGCATAGCTGAGAGCATACCGCGCTCGAGTCTTTTGGTTTCATAAAACTAGAAACCTTTGTACAAGGTCGGCTTCAACCGCGTCATCCTAAAGGGTAGCGAAGAACCCCGCGAGGGTGAGCTGCGAAGATTCGTCGCTGCGCTTCGTCCAGGATGGCAAGGGACGTAGTCGACCAAGCAACCCTGTCGGGTGGCTTCAGTCGTGCGAGGCGGCTCCGTAGACTGCGGCGGGGTCGCTCGGCAAGGGGACGTGGTCGGGCCCCTCGAGCCGTTTTGCCAGCAGCGCCTTGAGGTCGTCCAAGCCTGCGCCGCTCAGCGCCGACACGCCCAGCGCGCCGTAACGCTCCGCCAAGCCCGCCAGTACCGTTTCGTGCGCGACGTCCGCTTTGTTGATGACCACCAGGCGCTCGACTTTGAGGTCGAGGTCGTCCAGAATGCGCTCGACCGCGTCTACTCGGTCGGGCGCGCCGGGCGTGGCCCCGTCGACGACGTGCAGCAGCAGGTCGGCGTCGTGGAGTTCTTCCAGCGTGGCCCGAAAAGCGTTGACGAGTTCGTCGGGCAGGTCGCGGATAAAGCCGACCGTGTCGGTATAGAGCACCTTTTCACCCCACTGTCCTAACGCGGGCAGCCAACCCTCCCGCGTCGTCGGGCGCAGCGTGGCGAAGAGTTTGTTCGCGCTCTGCGCGTCGGCCTTGGCGAGCGCGTTGAAGAGCGTGGACTTGCCCGCGTTGGTGTAGCCGACCAAGGCGATGACGGGCGTGCTCGACCCCGTGCGCGTCTTGCGCGTCTCGGCGCGGCGCGCGCTGATTTCGTCGACCTCTTTTTCCAGGGCCGTGAGGCGTTCGCGGATGCGGCGGCGGTCGAGTTCGAGCTTCGTCTCGCCGGGGCCGCGCGTGCCTATGCCGCCGCCCAAGCGGCTCAGCGCGGTGCCGCGCCCGGCCAGACGCGGCAACTGGTAGTGCAACTGCGCCAATTCGACTTGCACTTTGGCCTCGCGCCCGCGGGCGTTCTGCGCAAAAATGTCCAAGATGAGCTGGGTGCGGTCGATGGTTTTGAGGTTCGTTTCCGCTTCGATTTCGCGCGCCTGCGCCGGGTTGAGTTCGCGGTCGAAAATCAGCAGGTCGGCGTCCTCGTGGTAGGCTTTTGAGACGAGTTCTTGCAGTTTGCCGCGGCCAATCAGGGTGCGCGGGTCGGGGCTCGGGCGCTGCTGGCGGCTCGTGTAGACGACGCTCGCCCCGGCGGTGCGGGCGAGTTCGGCCAACTCGTCCAGCCGCGACTCGGCCTCGAGCGCTCCCTGACCCGTGTCCAGCCCGATGAGTACGGCGCGCTCGCTGCTGCTGCGCTTGACCTCACGCGCTTGGCTGCTGCGCACCAACTCTTCTTCCAGCGCGCGGATGCGTTCCAACATCGGCACGTTTTCCAGCGCCGCCATGCTCATGGGCGCTTCGATGATCCAGTCTTCTTCTTGCGCGCTCACCGGCGCAATCATCGCTAAGTGTGCGCTTTCCAACACCACGCTGCCGCGCTCGTTCTCGAACAGGTCGACGGCTAAAATCGCGTCGAGCCGGTTCAAAAACAGTTTGGACAGGTCGGCGCTCGAGAGCCCGCCTTTTTTGAGGTGCGTGTGAACCAGCCGCAACCCGTAAAGCCGCGACTCGGCCTCGCCGTAGAGCGGCGGCAGCGGCGTGTCCGCGGCGTCGCCGACGGCGACCGTCGTCACCCGGCCACGCCGGTCTATCAGCACCGAGACGGGCGAGTTGACTTCCAGGCTCAGTTCACCCAGCGCCCGCAGCAGGTCGGCGGTCGCGGGCATGTCGGGCGGAACTTTACGGCGGTAGAGGTTGCTGAGGCTTTTGACCTGGCTTTTTTTGAGACCGCTGAGTTTACCGTGAACTTTTTCGATAGGGAACGCTCCTTTTCGCCGGCACTGGTCTGAGCGGCGTGGCGTGAATACACAGACGAATTTTGAGGTATGAACAAGCCGGTGCCGCGCTTCGCAACTAGGCCCTCGAGGGGCCGCGCTGAGAGGCGCAACGGGTTTGGTTTGGGTCTGTCAAGGTCATACCAGTGTAGGGGGTTTCAGATGAAAAGGATGTAAGCCTTGTCCCAAAACGAGAAACGGCGGGAAATGGCGCAGGACAAACCCGGCCCTTTGTCTCTCGACGTTCTCTCGGCACAAGGGGAAGAGTTCACGTCGCGCCGCGCGCGGCCCTTGTTAGACTGCGCCCATGCGACGGCTTTTGCGGCGTTTCGGCTTGGCGGCTTGTCTGGTGAGTTTGGCCGCCTGTGCGCCCCGCTCCCGAGCGGACTACAGTTTGCTCACCACTTCGGACGGCGGGGCGAGCTTTTCGACACTTATCGCCCCCTTTTACCGTGACTTAGCCGTGCTGGACGTGCGGGTGGACGTTTACGACAGTTTTCGCTACGACGGGCAGGACCCACACGTGCAAGACCGCGTAGTGGACAACTTTCAGGCCAAGTACCAGGCCGAAGACAAAGGCTTTTGCGAACTTCGCAACCGCTACCGCAGCCCGGACGGCCGACACGTCATGGTGTTGGCGTCGAACGACAGCTTGGACGTTCGCGGCGTCGTCTACGACTTGTCGCGGCACCCGCGGCTGGTTTACGCTTACTTTGAAGGCCGCGTGTTCAGCCCACTGCCAACCAAGCGCTGTCGCTGACGAGGAAATTAGGAACAGGGGAGATTGAAGACGAGGGAGAAAGCCGTGGTGTTGCGTCGGGGTTGGGTTTTGAGCTTGCTCGTGTACGCGGCGGTCGGTACGGCCTTTTCTCAGGGTTTGGCGGCGCAAGACGCTGGGGGCGTGGTTTACGTCGCGCTCGAGGAGGTCGCGAGCCGCCTGGGCTACAGCCTGAGCGGGGGCGAAAGCAGTCTGACGCTGCGCGCCGCGGCGGGCGTGGCGGTGGTGTTCGCCGACTCGCCCGACATCCTCTTCAAACCCAAAAACAGCGTCGCAGCCCTCGAGCGGAGCGACCAGAGTTTGGCCGCTCCCGTACTCAAAACGGGTGAGACGTGGCTCGCGCCGTTGGAACTGCTCGAGCTGCTCGGCTTCACGGTGACGAACAAGAGCGTGACCACCCCGGAGGGTCGAACGTTCGCCCTGAACTTTGCAGCGCCCGACGTACCTCAAACGTCTCAGCGCGGCGAACTCGTCGACCTGGGCAACGGCGTCACCGGCGTAAGTTTTTACCTGCCTGGTGTCGCCGGGCCTGAGACCGTGAGCGTGCTGGTTTTGGACCTCAGCCTGCTCGCCCTGGTTTTTCCCCAGCAGCAGCGTAGCTTAGACGCGGTAGCGGCCAAGTTCAAAAACGCCAAACCCCTTTACTTTGCGGCGACAACGCTCGGCGCGGCCGAGTGGCAACCGGTTTTCACCGTGACCCAGGCCGGGCGCAGCGCGGAAGTGCGCTATCCTTTCGGTGTCAGCGTGCTGGCCGGGGACGCGGGCACCCTCACGCCCGACACGCCGGTTTCCGGTCTCGTCTTGCTGCCCACTTGGGTCAACTTGCGGCAACCGCTGACGCTCCGTTTGGCCGGGGTGAGCGCGACCGTGCAGTTTCGGCGCTGACGCTGCTCCAGTTCGTATACTGTTTATGCTGTATTTTTATGTTGTGTTCGTACGCTGTGACAAAACCAAAGGCCGGTGAAGGTTGATACTGGTAGCTTGACGCAAGGGCTGTTCGCAGCCGAAGGAGGTTAACCCGTGAACATCGTCATCGCAGCGGCCGCGCGGACCCCGGTGGGGGCGTTTCAGGGCGCGTTCTCGAGCCTGAAGGCATCAGAACTCGGCGCCGTCGTCGTGAAGGAAGTCGTTGAACGCGCCGGTCTGGGTGCCGACGACGTCGACCTCGTCCTGATGGGCAACGTGCTCAGCGCCGGGATGGGCCAAGCCCCGGCGCGGCAAGCGGCTATCTACGCCGGCTTGAGCCCGAAAACACCGGCCGTCACCCTCAACAAAATGTGCGGCAGCGGCTTGGAGGCGGTTATCCAGGCCGCCCGGGTCGTCGCCCTGGGCGACGCCGAGGTGGTCGTCGCGGGCGGCATGGAGTCGATGACGAACGCGCCCTACTTGTTGCCGGGTGCGCGCGGCGGCCTGCGCATGGGCAACAAAGACGTGGTGGACTCGATGGTTCACGACGGGCTGTGGGACGTCTACAACGACCTCCACATGGGCTCTTGCGCCGAACTTTGCGCGACCGAATACGCGTTGACCCGCGCGGCGCAAGACGAGTACGCGGCCTGTTCGTACCGGCGCGCTCAAAAGGCGATGCAAAGTGGCGCGCTCGAGCGCGAAATCGTCCCGGTCGAAGTCCGGGGCCGCAAGGGTGAGGTCACGACGGTCGCCGAAGACGAAGGTCCGCAGCAAGTCAAGTTCGACAAAATCCCCACCCTGCGACCCGCTTTCGAAAAAGAGGGCACGGTCACGGCGGCCAACGCCTCGACCATCAACGACGGCGCGGCGGCGCTCCTGGTGACGACCGAAGACGTCGCCAAGGCGCGGGGGCTGCCTGTTTTGGCGCGCGTTGCGGGCTACAGCGCCCACGCCAAAGCGCCCGAACTGTTCGCGACGGCCCCCGTCGGCGCGATGCAAAAACTTTTTGACAAACTGGCCTGGCAACCCGCCGAGGTCGACCTGTTTGAGGTCAACGAAGCGTTTGCGGTGGTCCCCTTGGCGGCGATGGCGGCCTTCGACCTGCCACACGAGCGCGTCAACGTCAACGGCGGCGCGGTCGCCGTCGGTCACCCCATCGGTGCGTCGGGAGCGCGCATCTTGGTCACGCTCCTCAACGCGCTCGAAGAGCGCGGCGCTGAACGCGGCGTGGCGAGCATCTGCATCGGCGGTGGCGAAGCTTTGGCGTTGGGGGTGGAAAGGGTCGCCTGAGCACGGCCTCAAGCAGCGTTTCCCCGAATCACCCGAGTTTCAACGACCCAGAGAAGCGGACGTGAGAAGTCAATCCGCCCAACTGACTTAACACCCAGCTTCTTAATATCCAATCTTCTCAACACTTAATTGTCCTGGTACACAGGTGAAAACGAAGGCGTCACCTGTTGTGCCCGCTCGCCTTCGGCGGGGTTTTTGAGTTTGGCTGACGGTATTCGGAGGGTTCCGGCTTGACTGCCGGAACCCTCCGCTTTGAGCTGCAGTCTCAACGTCTGCAGTCTCCCCAACACCCAGACACCTCGAGCCCCCCGAAACTCACAGCCCCGGTTGCGTACCGGCTCAAAGAGGCGCGCGGCTCGAGCCTCTCCAAAAGACCGCCGAAACGTTTCCGGTATGCGAACCGTCGCCGGTGTGCGGGAAGAACTGCTGACTCGAGCCGTGTCCAACCTCACCGAGCAAGCTCACACGCGGTTAGAGCACGGACAAACTCACTTTCAAAGTAGTATGATTGGTACATGGAAGTACGCTCATAACCCTCGACCGTTCCACACCCTGCCCTACAGCCCGCCCCTGCGCCACGTCGTTTGACCCGTGGCCGCGGAGTCCGAAGCCGCTGTCTTTTGCGGATTCGCTCGCGAGCGGTGCAGGCGGACGCGCCGTTACGGCACAGCTTCGCGGCGACTTTTTACGCGGGTGGGCCCGGAGCGGTTTGTTTTCCGAAGGAACATCATGAGCGACACCGTGCGCGTGTTGCTCGCCGACGACCACCCCATCGTACGTTCGGGTATCAAGGGTGCTTTGGAAACCGAAGACAACATCAAGGTCGTGGGTGAGGCCAACGACGGGCACGAAGTTCAAACGCTCTGCCGAGAACTGTTGCCGGACGTTCTCTTGCTCGACCTGAACATGCCCGGTCCCAAAGCGACCGAGACCATCGCGGTGGTCAGGGAGACCTGCCCGGACACCAAAATCGTCATGCTCACCGCACACGACGAAGACGCCTATATTCGCGCCGTCATGCGCGCCGGGGTGTCGGGTTACTTGCTCAAAGAAGAGGCGGTCGACACGGTCGTGAAGGCGGTCCGCGCCGTCAAAAAGGGTGCAGCTTGGTACAGCCAAACGATTGCCGAACGCTTCGTACAATGGCAGTTCGGCCGCGAGCCCGAAATTGAAGACGCCCAGCTCACGCCCAGGGAGCGCGAACTGCTGGTGCTCGTCGCCAAGGGTTGGGACAACGCCCGCATCGCCCAAGAGCTGAGTTTGGCCGAGCAAACGGTGCGCAACTACACGAGCACGCTGTACGAAAAGTTGCAGGTGCATTCTCGAGCCGAGGCCATCGTCTGGGCTAGAGAGCGCGGCTTTGCCGACGAAGCAATCTAGGCGGTGATTTACAGTCACCTCGACTTTCGTCAGGTAGGAACGTCGGGTCGAAAAAAGCAACCGAGGGAGCGCGAACGGGTTGCACCTCTTCCCCTTGCTGTTTGTCTTTTCCACTTTTTCTTCAAACACCTCGCCAAAGTCGCCGAGGAGGTTGCCAAGTACAGGCGTCCACTAATTTGAGTAAGGCCGTTCACTTTTGTGTCTACCTCAATAGCCGACGCTCACTCCATACTCATACCTGTACTTTTCGAAAATCGTACTTTATCCTGTAGGCCTACACCAACATTTTTCGGTGTGCGTGGGCAAGCTTAAGGTTGACTGGGAGGTCGACATGTTGGAAACGATTGCGATTATTCTTCTTGTGCTCTGGCTTTTGGGTCTGGTGACCGGATTTCTCGGCAACCTCATCTATATCCTGCTCGTGGTCGCCGTCGTCCTCTTTCTGGTGAGGTTTTTGCGCCGCACCTAGCGAACACGACCTCACCAGTTAAGGACAACCTACCAGTAAGGACAACTTCAAAAGTGCAAGAGCGTGTCTAAAAACACGCTCTTTTGCAAGTTTATTCGGCCACGGGGCTCGAGACGTTTTTCCTGCCGGCTACGAACTTCCGACGGGGTTCTGTTCTTTACGGTTGGCATAAACTTGGGTAAACTCCGCGCCGAGCAGAAAAATCTGCGCGGAGTAGTAAACCCACAGCAGCAAAACGACCAGTGAGCCGGCGCTGCCATAGGTACTCGCCACGGCGCTCTTGCTCAGGTACAGCCCGATAAGCGTCTTACCGACAACAAAAAGTAACGCAGTCACGGCCGCACCCGCCCACATGTCGTGCCACCTCACTTCGGTGTCGGGCAGAACTTTGAATAAGACGGCGAAAAAGAGGGTAAGAACGACAAAAGACACGCCTTCGACGGCGAACCCCCAAACAAAGTCGGTGCCCGGCAGCAGGGTCCGCGCCGAGGTGGACAGGGCGTCGACCACAGCAGTCGCCACCAGTGACAAGACGAGCAGAAAGCCGATGCCGACGACCAGGGCAAAGGAGACGAGGCGCGAGCGCAACAGCCGCACCACCCCACTTTTGTCCGGGTCGGGTTGGACGTCCCAGATATGGTTGAGGGCGTTTTGGAGCTGAACGAAGACACCCGTCGCGCCCACGATAAGCAAGACGAAGCCGATGACGGTTGCCAACACATCACCCGAGGTGGCCCCCTGCCGCTCGCTGATAATCGTCCTGATAAAGTCCGCAACGCCGTCGCCGAACACGTCCTGCAACTGGGCGACAAGTTCTTGCTCTCCGAACGTTTGGCCGAGAAAACCCGAAGCCAAGTTCAGCACGGCAACGACAATGATGAGTAAGGGCGCGAGTGAAAACACCGTGTAATAGGCAAGCGACGCCGCGTACACCGATACGTTGTCACTCTGCCATTCTTTCAGGGTCTGTTTTGCTACAGCCAACGCCTTGTTCATAGACCTCCCGAGCCGAGAATACCTCACCACGGTCTTCGTTCCTGGTACGACCGAGTTTTTTGCCTTGTGACCTTTCTCCGGCGGCTTGCCGATGGTGCACCTTCGGCAAGCCGCTCGGTACCTCGCCATATACCTGCTTTGTCGAGGCGAAGGTCCGGGGCGGTTCGGTCAATCCCACGCCTTTACGACGTTGCTTTGGCGCGGCTCGAGTACTTCTATACCAAAGAAATGTACGGGTGTACAAAGCTCGGCGCGTACCGCTGCCTCTCACCGACGCCCCCGCAATCTTTTAGGCTGGCACGATGCAGCAGCTCGCCGCTCTATCCTGTACTTCTCCAGACTGTATTTCCAGGTCGGGGTTGGGTTTATACTATTGTCAAGTCTACACCTATAGGTTTGCACTTGTGGGTCTATACCTGTAGGTTTATACCTGGATAGGTCTTTGTGAGGGTCGGCTGCTCCACCGGGTCTGGGTCAACCGAACGTGGTCGCTCTGGCGCTTGGCCCCGCACCGAACGAACCTCGCGACGACCAGGGTGAAAGGGAGGAAAAAATGGACACGCAAAAAGAAGGCAACGCCACTCTCAAAAACGATGCCAAAGAGGTCGCCGACAGCGTCGCTGCCGACGTCAAACAAAAAGCCGGGGAGACGAAAGACCAGGTTGTCGGTCAGCTCAAAGAAGTTCAGGATGAGGTGACGAGCCAAGCTAAGTCGGGTTTGCAACAGGGACGCAGCCAAGTCGCCTCGCAAGTCGGCGGCGTGGCGTCGGCCGTTCAGCAGTTCGGCGAACAGCTCCGCAACGAAGACCATCCCAACTTGGCGAGTTACACCGAGAAGTTCGGCGAACAGGTCAAAGGCGTCGCGGACTACATGGAGAACCGAGACTTGGGCGACATTATCAGCGACGTCGAGGGTTTTGCGCGCCGGCAACCGGCGGCGTTCATCGGCTTGTCGCTCGTTTTAGGTCTCGCGGCCGCCCGGTTTCTCAAAAGCTCGAGCCCGAACCAGCCTCGCTAGGCTCCGTTTTTGCCGGTCACCTTTTGTTTGTCATTTCGTTTGTCATTATCGACCCGTAGCAGTCGGTCAACTTTTCGGTCACCGGGTTTGCACAGCCGCACCCCTTTCTGAACGGGTGCCGAACACTTAAGGAGAGAATCATGGACGACCCCAACCAGAACAACACGTCAGCTTCGGACGCGAACAAAACGCCCGAAGAACTGCAAGCGGACATTGCCTCAACTCGGGAACGCATCGGCAGGGACATCGACGAACTTTCCGACCGCGTCAACCCCGAACGCCTTCAAAACCAAGCGAAAGACGCGCTCGCGGACACGCTGGCAGGCGCGCAAGAAACCGTCATGGGGACGGTCAACGACCTGGGCCAAAAGGCCAGCGCACGCGCGCAAGAGGCGAGTTCCGGTCTTATCGGCATGATTAGAAGCAACCCGGTGCCCGCAGCCCTTATCGGTTTGGGCGTCGGCTTGTTGGCGGCGGGCGGCGCGACCGTCGCGGGTTCGTCGGGCGGCGCGAGCCGTTACAAAACCTACGGCGGCGACGCTTACGGCGGTTTCGACCGCACGGGGGGTTCGGCCTCCGACCGCTTCGGCACCAGTTCAAACGACGCACTGGTGGGTGCCAAGGCCCTGCCCCGTACGAATTACGCTCAAGACTATGGTGACCAGGGCTACGGTCAGGGTTACGGTGGGCGAGCGGGCTCGTCTTCGCAGGGTTCGTTTTTACAGGGTTCGTTTTCGCAGCGGTCCTCGCAGAGCAGCGGCGCTCAAGGCGTCATGGGCTGGGTCGAAGAGCATCCCTTGGCGGTGGGCGCGGTCACCTTGTTGCTAGGCGCGGCCATCGGCCTGTCGGCACCCGGCACACGCTACGAAGACGAAACGATGGGTGAAATGAGCGACCGCTCCATCCAGCGGGCCAAGAGCGTCGTCGGCGACGCCGTCGACGTGGTCAAGGAAAGTGCCAGCCAAGCGACGAAAGCGGTCAAGGACGAGTTGAGTGAGCGCTCACCCTCCAAAGACGGTCTGAAAGACACCGTCAAGGCGGTAGCCGGAACCGTCACGAGCGAGGTCAAAGACGCCGCGACAAACGTGGTGGACAAGACCACGCAGGCCGTCAAAGAGGAAACAAACAAAAAAACAGGTTCCGGTAACGTGGACTCTGACACTGCAAGTTCTAACAACGCAAACTCTGCCAACGCAAAAAACAGCGCTGCAGACTCTAATACTGCAGACTCTGATACTGCAGGCTCCAACACTGCGGACTCCAAAGACGGCGGTTCCAAAAACGCCGCCTCTAAAAAGTCGGACAACACCTGACCCGACAGCCGAACCCAAGGGCCGAGAGTCGTTTTCTCGGCCCTTTTTTGTAGCCGTTCCCCGACCCGACCACGTGGCCTGAGCCCAGACCGTAGTTGGTGAGCTAGTTGTGAGCCGCTCGCACGTTTTATAAAGGTTGGGTCGGCCAGATGCACGTCGGGGTTTCCGGACCCCGGGCACTCGCGAGTGAAAGCCGACCCCGCTTGCGAAGGCGTAAAGGAGACCATGACATCTAAAACTGCTTCAGCCGAGACGGTTGCAAGTGCGACTTCGGACACACCCGGAGACAACGCGTCCGTTTCGTTTAGTTTGTTCGCGCCCTACAACACAGAAGCCGTCCTCAGGGGCAGCTTTTCAGGCTGGGAAGACATCCCGATGACTAAGGGAGACGACGGTGTTTTTCGCGTCGAACTCAGTTTGGCCGACGGCGACTACACCTACAAGTTTCGAGTCCGCTCCAAAAGTTGGTTTGTAGACGAGGACGCTTTCGTCGACGTCGTCGACCCTTACGCTACGGCCGTCGAGGACACCGAGCAGGCCAACGGCGTGTTGTGTGTACAAAACGGTGCGCGCATCACCGACGCTTACGTTTGGCAGCACGACGACAAACCTTTACCCCCCGACCACAGCCTCGTGATTTACGAGTTGCACGTAGGGGACTTTTCGGGTGAGGGCGACCTGGCCGGGCGCGGACGTTTCGAGGACGTCGTCGCCAAGCTCGACTACCTGAGCGACTTGGGCGTCAACGCGGTCGAGCTGATGCCGGTCGAAGAGTACCCGGGCGACCACAGTTGGGGCTACAACCCGCGCTACTTTTTTGCCGCCGAGTCGAGCTACGGCTCGAGCGCGGACCTCAAAGCCTTGGTCGACGCCTGTCACTCCCTGGGCATTCGCGTTATCAAAGACGGCGTCTACAACCACTCCGAAGCGAGCAGCCCACTAACCCAAATCGACCACGACTACTGGTATCACCACGAGCCGAGAGACCCTGACAACAACTGGGGACCCGAATTCAACTACGAAAAGTACGACGAAAACTTAGACACCTACCCGGCACGAAAGTTCGTCGGCGACGCGGTGCGCTACTGGACGAGCGAGTACCACTTGGACGGCCTCCGTTTCGACGCGGCGCGGCAGATGGAGAACTTCGACTTTATGTACTGGGTCACGCGCGAGGCCAAGCGCGTCGCCGGGGACAAGCCGTTTTACACGGTTGCCGAATATATCCCCGAAACGCCCGAAGTGACCGGTGTAGACGGTCCGATGGACGCCTGCTGGCACGACAGCTTCTACCACACCCTCAAAGAGGTTATGCACGGCGAACGGGTGGACTTCGAACGCCTCAAAAACGCGCTCGACGCAAAACGCACAGGCTTTCCGGGTGCGACCAACGTGATTAACTACCTCTCCAACCACGACCACAACCACGTTATGGCCGACTTGGGCGACGCTGGGATTTTGGGTGAGGAGGCTTTTAGACGCGTCAGACTCGGCGCGGCGCTGCTGATGACGGCCGTCGGCGTGCCGCTGGTCTGGATGGGGGACGAGTTCGGCGAGTTTACTCACACTTCGGTAGAGCAGAACAAGCTCGACTGGGCGCTGTTGGGCAACGACGCCAACCGCAACCTGCGCGAGACCTTCAAGGGCCTTATCGGTTTGCGCACCTCGAGCCCGGCCCTGTTTACCGCCAACATCGACTTTTTCCACGAGAACCCCGACAAAAACGTCATCGCTTACACGCGTTGGGACGAAGGTTCGCGCGTCGTCATCGTCGCCAACCTGTCCGCCGACTTTCACGGCGGCTACACCGTCCCCGACTTTCCCGCTCAGGGAACCCTGCACGAGTGGACGGGCGACTACGACGTCACGGTCGAGGGCGACAGCGTGACCCTCGACTTGCCCCCGTTCGAAGCGAAAGTGTTTGTGGGGTGAAAGTGGAGGGCGGGTTTGAAACCCGCCTTCCACGCGACCTTCAACACCAGCCCTACGCCGTCCTGCGCCGCTCGCCGTGCCGCAAAATCTGGTCGGGGTTGTCTAAGTTGCCCGCGTCGACAGTCAGGCTCGAGACGTTGCTGCCCGGCACCTCAAACATGAGGTCGAGAAGGGTTTTCTCCAACACGGCCCGCAAACCCCGCGCCCCCGTTTTGTAGTCGTGGGCGCGCTGGGCGACTTCGAAAAGCGCGGCTTCGGTAAACCTGAGTTCGACGCCCTCTAACGAAAACAGTTCCTTGTACTGCTTGACGAGCGCGTTTTTCGGCTTGGTGAGGACATTGACGAGCGCGTCCAGGCTCAGGTCTTGCAACCTCACGCTCACCGCCAAGCGCCCGATGAGTTCCGGGATGAGCCCGAACTTCATCAGGTCTTCGGGCAGCACCTCGGTCGTGGCGACTTTGTCTTCAAACCTGGTATCGTCGTAACTCTGAAAGCCGACGCTGGCTACGTTGACGCGTTTGCCGACGATGTCGTTGATTCCTTCGAACGCGCCGCCGCAGATGAACAAGATGTTGCTCGTGTCGACCGGGATGAGTTCCTGGTGCGGGTGTTTGCGCCCGCCCTGGGGCGGCACGTGGGTCACGGTGCCCTCGACGATTTTCAACAGCGCTTGCTGCACGCCCTCGCCGGACACGTCCCGCGTGATAGACACGCCCTCGGACTTGCGGGCGATTTTGTCGATTTCGTCCAAGTAGATAATGCCCCGCTCGGCCGCCTCGACGTCGTAGTTGGCGGTTTGCAGCAGCCTCAAGATGATGTTTTCGACGTCGTCGCCCACGTAGCCCGCTTCGGTCAGGGTGGTCGCGTCGGCGATGGCGAAGGGCACTTGCAAAATTCGCGCCAGCGTTTGGGCCAGCAGCGTTTTACCCGTACCCGACGAGCCTATCAACAAAATGTTCGCTTTTTGCAGGTCAGAGTCGGGGTACTGCAAGCGGCGGTAGTGGTTGTAGACCGCCACGGACAGCGCTTTTTTGGCCTCGTCCTGTTCGATGACGTAGGCGTCGAGCTGGCTTTTCAGTTCGCGCGGCGTCGGCAAGCGCCCGCCCGCCATGTGCTTGGTGCGGTTGGCCTCGAGCACGTCCGAAATCCGCTCGACGCAGTAGTTGCAAATGTGCGTCAAGCCGTTTTCCGAGGCGACCAGTCGGCCCACCTCGGCGTGGGTGCGACCGCAAAAGTTACAGCGGGGCTGCGGCATCTACAAGTCCTCGTCGGTGATGCTGAATTTCGGCATCTTGCGCGGGTCGACGACGCGGTCGATGAGGCCGTACTCGAGGGCCTCTTGGGGAGCCATAAAGTTGTCGCGCTCCATGTCTTTGCGCAACTTCTCACGGCCGTGGTCGGTGTGTTTTGCGTACAAACCCTCTAACACATCCCGCAGGCTCAGCACTTCCCTGGCTTGGACCTCTAAGTCCGGCGTGTTGCCGCGAAAACCCGCCGAGCCCGCGTGAATCATAATTCGGCTGTTCGGCAGCGCCACGCGGCTGCCGTGCTCGCCCGCCATCAAGATAACCGAACCCATCGACATGGCGATGCCGACGCAGTTCGTATGCACCGGCGCAGAAATGTACTGCATCACGTCGTAAATGGCGAGTCCGGCGTAGACCTCGCCGCCGGGACAGTTGATGAAGATGTTGATGGGCTGCTCGCGCGACTGTGAGTCGAGGAGCAGCAGCTGCGCCACAATCGTGTTGGCGACGTTCGAGTCGATGGGCGTGCCCAAAAAGATAATCCGCTCGCGCAACAGGCGGCTGTAGATGTCGTACATCCGCTCGCCGCGGCTCGTTTGTTCGATGACATAGGGAACTAAAGACATAATTACACCTTATACCAAATCTTGGGAGGGGGGTAGGGAAAAAACTGCATGGGTGGGAGGCTCTTTAAGCGCCGCATGGTCGTCAGTATGAAACGAACTGCACCGACCCGCCGTCAGCAAGCTCACGTACTGAAAGCGCGCGGGTTGACCAAACGAAAACCCGCCCCAAACCTCGGAGCGGGTCGGGCAGCCTGAGCTTTACTCGGTTCCTTGGTTCGCACTCACCTCGGCGGCTTGTTCGGACGCTTCGGCCGCGGCGTCTTCGTTTCCGGTGCTCTCGTCTTCGAAGTCGTCCTCGTCGTCCATCTCGGTTTGCCCTAAGAGTTCGCGCACCGTTTCGCGCACGGCCTTGTCGCGGGTGAGGGCGAAGCGGTAGTTCTCGAGCCATTCTTCGCCCGCCTCGCGGCGAAAGCGGCTCACGTCCTGGTTCTCGCGCGACGCCATGTAGCGCACGGCGTCGTCGAACTCTTTGGCGCTCAGCGTCGTACCGCGGTTCTCGAGCAACCGCTCCAAGACCATGTCCCGCTTGACGCCCAGCTCGGCGGCTTGTTGCAGTTCCGCGTCGAACTCGGTGCGTTTGTCGGTTCCGTCTAAGTTGGCAAGGTACGCTTCCAAACCGACGCCGTTTTGCTGCAACTCCTGCGCCAGGTTGTTGAGCAGCGTCGCCTTGCGGCGATTGACGAGGCTTTTGGGCAATTCCAGGGTCGTTTCTTGGATGAGTTTGTCGACGAACTCTTCGCGTTGCGCCTGGAAGGCCTCGTTCTCGAGTTCGCGTTGTAAGTTCTCACGAATTTTCGCCTCGACCTCAGGCCAGGTCTCGAACCCGAGCGTTTTGGCGAGTTCGTCGTCGGCTTCGGGCTTCTCTTTTTCTTTGACGTCTTTGACCAGCACGGTCAGCTTGGGCAGTTCGGCCGCGGCGGCGCTTGCGGCAATCTCTTCTTCGGTGCCGCTCTCACCAGTGTCCGCGTCATCCTGGTCATCTTCTTCGTCGTACTCGTCTTCGTCGTCACTCCCCGAGGTGAGTGACAATTCAACCACGTCGCCCATCGCCTTGCCCAATAGTTGCTGCGCGAAGGCCGCGTCCACCCGTTCCAAGTCGATGGGGAGGACGCTGCCGCTCTCGACGCCGTCGCGCAGCGTCTCGACGAGCACGTAGTCACCCGGTTCCACCGCGCGGTCGACCGGGACGAGCGTGGCGTTTTCGCGCTGCAAGTCCTTGACCGCTTCCGCGACCATGTCAGCGGTCAAGGGCGGTGCGGCGGTGTCGATGATGATTTCGCCCAAGTCCGGCAGGGTAAATTCGGGGTACAGGTCGACCTCGACCTCGAAAGTGTAGTCGCTGCCTTCGCTGGGTTCGTCGGCGTGAAAGTGGGCGTGGACCGGGGTCAGCTCCAGCTCTTTGACGGCTTTCGGATAGTTCGTTTCGACCAGGGCGTCGCGCACCTCTTGGTTGAGCGCGTCTTGTCCGACCCGCTGTACGAGCACCGCTTTGGGCGCTTTGCCCGGCCGAAAACCCGGCACCTTGACCTGGCGTGCGACCGAGGTGAGGATGGCCCCGAAGGTTTTGTCCACGTCTTGCGCCGGGACGGTCACTTCGAACTTGGCGGACGCCGCTTGTTTGTCGATGAGTTTGGTTTGCATGGTTTCTCCTAGCTCTCGCTGTCAGCGTACCAGTGTACCCGAAAAGCCCGGCTCGGCAAACAGCGCCTCAGACAGTTTGGGCCGAGGCTCTGCTAAGTAACGGACTTGTTGCTAAGCCCACGTCCTCTTTCGTATACTGTTAAACGCCGCGCTGTTAGGTACGCCGTGCGGCCGGGTCTCGGGGCGTAGCGCAGCCTGGCTAGCGCACCTGCTTTGGGAGCAGGGGGTCGGAGGTTCGAATCCTCTCGCCCCGACCAGGGTTTACGGGTATCATCTGTAAGTTACTGATAACGCCTATTTTTATAGATGATACCTACAAGTGCGGGAGTAGCTCAGTTGGTAGAGCGTCACCCTTCCAAGGTGAATGTCGCGAGTTCGAATCTCGTCTCCCGCTCCAAAATCTTAAGGGTATCATCTATAATAAATGCAGAGGCACATCTTCAAGTGAACCAAAGATGCTACCTCTAAATGCACCAGTAGCTCAGTCGGATAGAGCAACCGCCTTCTAAGCGGTCGGTCGAGGGTTCGAGTCCTTCCTGGTGCGCCACGCAAAGCTCGTCGCAGAGCTGGACACGAACACCCGAAAAGCCTTCATGGTTTTTCGGGTTACTTTTTACCGGCATCTATTAAAGACCAAGACCAGTGTCCTAACAACCTTCCGGGGTTCAGGAAAACGCGCCCTTTGTCGCTGACCCAAGCCGACATGGTGTAACGCCTCCCCACTGAAACAGCGGGTGTTACTGTTCGAGTTCACGCACCGATTTAGTACACGCTTTGGCGCAACCTAACGTTTGACCTAACGCACGAACGTACCTTATGGTGAACCCATCTGAACGTTAGGTCGTGACATGAAAAAAGTTTCTCTGGCGGACATTGCCAGCGCTGTCGGCGTGTCCAAATTTTCGGTTTCCAGGGCGCTCGCGGGCAAGTCGGGTGTCAGCGAGGAGACGCGCGAGCTGGTCGTCGAAACGGCAAAACGGCTGGGCTACCGCGTCAAGCCGGGGCGACAGCGGCTCATTTTTCAGTTCGACTTGGTCGTTTACAACGACGCCGACATGACCGAGTTTTGGATGGGCGTCATCACGGGCGCGCAGCGCGAAGCGAAACGGCTGGGCGTTTACCTGATAACCCGACCCATCCACGACGCCGAGGAAAGCCTGCAGCCCGCCGGTGGCGAACTAGACGGGGTGATTGGCGGCAGCGGGTTGTCACGGGAGCTGCTCGAGCGCTACCGAACGCGCGGCGTCAAAACCGTCTTAATCAGCACGCCCGCGCCGGGCGACCCGTGGCACAGCGTGACCATTGCCGACGAGGAGGGCGCGTTCGCGGTGGGTCGACACCTCCAAACGTTAGGTCATGTTGCGCTTGCGTTTGTCACCGACAGGGTCGCTAAAACGTCGTTCGCCAACCGCGAGCGCGGGCTGCGGCGCTACGCCGGGGACAAGGGGCTCGAGTACCGGCTCATCAAGGTGAACGGCCACGAGCCGGGTCGGTCTTTCGAGGGTGTCTTCGGTGGCTTGCTCAAAAACGGCGGCGCGCCCACCGGGCTCTACTGCGCCACCGACAGCCTCGCCTTTGCGGTCATCCACGCGCTGAACCGCCTGGGCTTGGGCGTGCCGCGCGACGTGTCGGTGGTGGGGGTTTACAACACGTTCGAGTCACGCAGCTCCGTACCACGACTTACGACGCTGGACGTGCCGCGTGAGGAAATCGGCAAGCTGGCGGTGCGGCAGCTTTACGCGCTCGTCGCCACCCAAGAAGCGTTCGTGCCGACACGCGTCCAGGTCGCGCCGTCGCTGGTTGTCAGAGAGTCAACGGCCAAGGCCGGAAAGGGGAACTATGTCAGCTAACAGAGCAAGTAAACGGTTCGTTTCACCTGAGGACGTCGAAACGCATGTGTTCGACTGGGGCACCATCAAGTGGATGAGCGCGCCCGCCACCAACGGCGCGGAGAAGTTCACCACCGGCGTCGTACTGCTCAAGCCCGGCGCGGGTCACGCGCGGCACAACCACGAGAGCGTCGAGGAAATCCTCTACGTCGTGTCCGGCGAGGGCGAGCAGATGATAGAGCTGCCCGACGGCAGCGAGGAGCGCAGACCGATTCGCGCCGGGATGCTGGTTCATATTCCCGCCGACGTGTTTCACGAGACCATGAACACCTCATGGGAAGAACTCAAACTCATCGCCATCTACGCGCCGCCTGGCCCCGAAGACCTGTTGCGCGACTTTGCGGAAAAAATTCTGCCCGCGGGCGAAATACCCAAAGGTTAGCGGGGACGCGGTGAAGGTTTACGTGATAGGCACCTGCGACACCAAGGGCGCTGAGCTGCGCTACATGCGCGACTTGCTCAAAGCGGCGGGGGTGGACACGGTTTTGGTAGACGTAGGCACCGGAGGCGACACTAGCAACGGTGGCGACAGGGGCGCAGTGGACGTGACGCCGCACGAGGTCGCGGCACACCATCCTGAAGGGGCTGACAAGGTTTTTAGCGACGACCGGGGCGAGGCTGTCGCGGGGATGAGTCTGGCCCTCGAGCACTTTATAAAGTTGCGCGGCGACGTGGCGGGCGCGCTTTCCGCGGGCGGCTCGGGCGGCACGGCGTTGGTCGCGCCCGCGCTGCGCGCCCTGCCCATCGGCACGCCCAAGGTGATGGTGTCGACCGTCGCCTCCGGCAACGTCGCGCCCTACGTCGGCCCCAGCGACATCTGCATGATGTACTCGGTCACCGACGTACAAGGACTCAACAACATCAGCCGTCAGGTCTTGGGCAACGCGGCGCACGCGGTAGTGGGCATGGTCACCAACGAGGTGCCGAAGCTCAGCGACACGCGCCCGGCGGTCGGGCTGAGCATGTTCGGCGTCACGACGCCCTGCGTGCAGCAGGTGGTGGCGGCGTTGGAGGGGGACTACGACTGCTTGGTGTTCCACGCGACCGGCACGGGCGGGCAGTCGCTGGAAAAACTCGTGGACTCGGGTCTCGTTGTGGGCGTCGTCGACGCGACCACCACCGAAGTCTGCGACTTGCTGATGGGCGGCGTGTTCAGCGCGGGTGAGGACCGCTTCGGCAGCGTGATTCGCACGGGAGCGCCCTATGTAGGCTCGGTCGGGGCGCTCGACATGGTGAACTTCGGTGCCAAAGAGACGGTGCCGGACAAGTACAAAGACCGCAACCTCTACGCCCACAATTCCCAGGTGACGCTCATGCGCACGACGGCGGAGGAAAACACCCGCATGGGCGAGTGGATTGCGAACAAGCTCAACCAGATGGAGGGCGAGGTGCGCTTTTTGCTGCCCCTCGGCGGCGTGTCGCTCATCGACGCGCCGGGGCAACCCTTTTACGACCCCGAAGCGGACCAAGCGCTGTTCGAAGCGCTCGAGGCCAATGTCCGGCAAACCGACAAGCGCAAACTCGTCAAGGTGGACCACAACATCAACGACCCCGAGTTTGCAGACGCGCTCGTGGAGCATTTCAGGGCGGTGAGCGCTTAGTGGCCTTTGCGCGTTCGGACATCTTGAACAAGTTCAAGGGCATGATAGCGCGCCGCGAACCCATCATCGGCGGCGGCGCGGGCACAGGCTTGTCCGCCAAGTGGGAGGAAAAGGGCGGCATCGACCTGATTGTGATTTACAACTCGGGGCGCTACCGCATGGCGGGGCGGGGCTCGCTGGCGGGCCTTCTCGCTTACGGCAACGCCAACGACATCGTCATGGACATGGCGAAAGAAGTTCTGCCCGTCGCCAAGAACACGCCCGTGCTGGCAGGTGTCAACGGCACCGACCCCTTTTACGACCCAGACGTGTTTTTGGCCGAGCTGCGCCGCGTGGGCTTCTCCGGCGTGCAAAACTTTCCTACGGTGGGGCTTATCGACGGGAACTTCAGGGCCAACTTGGAAGAGACCGGGATGGGCTACGACCTAGAGGTCGACATGATTGCCCGCGCGCACAGGCTCGAGCTGCTGACGACGCCCTACGTTTTTAATAGCGAGGACGCCGAGGCCATGACCGCGGCGGACGCGGACATCCTCGTGTGCCACATGGGCCTCACCACCGGCGGCGGGATTGGCGCGGAAACGGCGCTGACCCTAGAAGACTGCGTACCCGTCATAGATGAGTGGTCAGACGCCGCGCTGAGCGTGCGCGACGACGTCATCATCCTCTGTCACGGCGGCCCCATCGCCATGCCGGACGACGCTGGTTATATTCTCGAGCACTGCAAAAACGTTCACGGCTTCTACGGTGCCAGCAGCATGGAGCGTCTGCCTGTGGAGAGAGCCCTAAAAGAGCAGACCGAAAAATTCAAGGCGCTACGGTTCGAGTGACGTCGCCCCGCCGAGGTCATTCGTGACCAAGTTTCTCATCGTCACCCTTAACGGGCTCACGCTGGCCTCGCTCTACTTCATCGTGGCGTCGGGGTTCTCGCTCATCTTCGGCTTGATGCGGGTCGTCAACATGGCGCACGGTGCGCTCTATCTACTGGGCGCTTACGCAGGTTGGAGCCTGTGGGACGCGACCGGCAACTGGTGGCTGGCGCTGCTCGCGGGGCCTTTAGCGTCTGTCGCCGCCGGGCTGCTGATGCAGCGCTTTTTGTTGCGGCGGGTGGTGGGCGACGACCTGCGCGAGGCGCTTGTGACGGTTGCTGTAGGCATCATCATCGCCGACACGCTGCTGCGCGGGTACGGCGGCGCGATTCGGCAGGTGCGCCCGCCCGCCGTACTGAGCGGCGCGACGCCGCTGGGGTTTATCGGCGTGCCCGCCTACCCGACGTTTCGTCTGGCGATGGTGGGCGTAGCCGTGCTGGTGGGGGTGGGTCTATGGTACTTGCTGCAGCGCACCAAGCTCGGCATAGTTATCCGGGCCGGGATTGACGACCGCGCGATGGTGGACGCTCTGGGTATCAACATCGACACCGTTTTCCTGGTGGTCTTCGCTCTGGGCTCTTTTCTGGCTGGGTTGGCGGGCGTGGTCGGCGCGTCCGCCCTGTCACTACGTCCAGGTGACGACGGGGTGTACCTCCTGTCGTCACTCATCGTGGTGATTGTGGGCGGTATGGGAAGTTTGGGCGGCGCGGCGGTGGGGGCGCTGCTGGTGGGGCTGGCGGGGCAGTATGGCTTAGCTTACACGCCGACCTACGCGAGCCTGTTGACCTTTGTGATTATGGTGGCGGTGCTGGCGCTGCGCCCCCGTGGTCTGCTCGGAAAGCAGCTCACGCGGTGAACCGCGCCGTGCGGCTGGCGCTGGGTGGCGGGGCGTTGTTGGGTTTGGTGACCTTACCCTTGTACGCCTCTAACTTTGTCACCTTGCAAATCGGGGTGCAGTCGCTGTACTTAGCCATTTTAGCCATGAGCCTCGCGTTCCTGGCGGGCTACGGCGGCATGGTGTCGCTGGCGCAATTAGGGCTGTTCGGCGTGGGCGGCTACACCTTTGCCCACCTGGTCGTCATGCAGGGGTTCCCACCCGCTTTGGCCGTTCTCGCCGCCCTCGTCCTGCCGCCCCTCGTCGGGGTGGGGTTCGCGCTGGTTTCGGTCAGGACGGAAGGCATCTACTTTCTCATGATAACGCTGGCGCTGTCCATGCTGACCTACGCCTTCGCCTTGCAAAACAGGGGATTGACGAGAGGCTTTTCGGGCATCAACGGGGTCGAGCCACCCACTTTCGGGGCGCTCAACTTAGAGAACACTGTCACTTTCTACTACGTCACGCTTGCGTGTGCCCTCCTCGTGTACGCCCTCTTGCGCTACGTCGTCAGCACCCCTTTCGGGTTGGCCCTCCAGGCCATGCGGGACAACTCGCGCCGGATGCGTGCCCTCGGCTTCAACGTGACCGCGCACCGCGTGGCGGCCTTTGCGCTGGCCGCGTTCATAGCAGGGCTCGCCGGGATTTTAGGTGTCTGGTACAACGGCCAGATGACGCCCAGCAGCATCGACCTAGGCCGCAACATCAACGTCCTCATCATCGCCGTGGTGGGGGGGCTGCTCTACTTCGAGGGCGGCTTCGTCGGGGCCTTTTTCTTTGTGCTGGTCACGACCTTTGCCAGCTCGTTCACCGACCGGTTCAACACCCTTATCGGCGTCGCTTTCTTGCTTGTGGCTCTGTTTTTGCCAGGGGGCTTGATGGGTTTGGTCGACCGTTTGGTCAAGCCGCGCCAACTTCCCGTCGAGCGTGCCCCGCCATGACCCCTTGGCCCTCGAGCACCTTCACCGAGGGAGGTGATAACCCCCGACCGAACACAGTCTGAAAGCAAACGAAACCAACCTTTGTGCAACAGAAGGGACACTACATGAAGAAGTTATGGTTAGGTTTACTGGCAACCCTGTTCGCCGTGACGCTGGCGCAGGAGCCGCTTAAAATCGGCACTGTGGCGGTGCTCGAGGGGGCCTTTACGGTGCTGGGCGAGGACTCGGTGCGCGGCGTCGAGATGGCGATTGCCGAATTTGGCGGCGAGGTGGCGGGCCGACCTATCGAGTTGAGCGTTGAAGCTTCCGACGCCACGCCCGACCGCGCGGTGAACGCGGTGCGCAAACTCGTGGAGCAAGAAGGCGTCGACATCGTTGTGGGACCCCTGTCGGGCGACGAGGGCATCGCCGTCAAAAACTACGCCAAGACGCAGCCCCAAACGACCTTTTTGAACGGCGCGTCGGGCGCGCAAGACGCGACCCTGCGCGACCCGGCTGAAAACTTTTTCCGCTTCAACACCGACGGCACGCAGTGGATGGCCGGACTGGGCGACTACGCCTACAACGAAAAGGGCTATGAAAAAATCGTCACCATCGCTGAGGACTACAGCTTTCCCTACTCGCAGGTGGGCGGTTTTCTGCTCGACTACTGTCAGGCGGGTGGCGAGGTCGTGGACCGGTTCTGGGCGCCTATCGGCACGACGGACTTCAGCTCCATCGTCGCGTCCATTCCCCGCGACGTAGACGCGATTTACGTGGCACTGGGCGGCGCGGACGCGGTGAACTTTTTGTCGCAGTACAACCAGTTCGGCGGCTCCGCCCCGATGATTGCCGGGTCCATCACCGTGGACCAGACCATCCTGAGCAGCGAGGGCGCGCTGCTGGACAACGTTGTCGGCGCGATTTCCGCCGGCCCCATCGCTGACAACGACTCGAGCGAGGCTTTTCGCGCGTTCGTGGAGGGCTACAAGGAGCAGTTCCCCGACGCCTTCACCTCCCCTTCGCTGTTCGCCTGGGCGTACTACGTGAACACCTTGGCGGCGCTTACCGCCGTCGAAGAGGTCGGCGGCGACTTGTCGGACGGTCAAGCGGCGTTTCAAGCCGCACTTACCGACGTGGTTTTAGAAGGCCCGACCGGCACCATCACACTGGACGGCAACCGGCAAGCCATCGGCAACAACTACATCACCGAAATCGTCCAGAACGACGACGGCACCCTGACCAGCGAACTGGTCGCCGTCGCCGAGGGCGTCAACCAAACGATGGGTATGGACGCGGACACCTACCTCGCCATCGGCGAATTCGGGCGCGACAACCCGACCTGCGAATAATTCTGAGCCCAGTCAGCCTCTTCCTGAAAAACAGGAGGAGGCTGTTACCAAAAGTTTTTCGACCTTCGCAGTTACCGAGTGCCACCGAGCAAAACAAACACCCTGTCTTTATATGTTAGGTGAACAAGTTTATTTTATGAACAAGAATGCAGCCCTATGACGACCAACGCACTCGAGCTGACAAGCTTAGGCGTTCAGTTCGGCGGGATTCACGCCGTCAAGGACGTGACGTTGCAGGTGACGGCGGGTGAGCGGCGCGCGGTGCTGGGACCCAACGGGGCGGGCAAGTCGAGCCTGTTCAACCTCGTGGCCGGCGAATACGCGCCGACTTCGGGCAATATCCGCATGTTCGGACGTGAGGTGACGCGGCTGCCTATCTACAAACGCAGCCGTTTAGGGCTCGGGAGGACGTATCAGACTTCCGCCCTGTTCCCGCACCTGTCCATCCTTCAACACTTGTATTTGGCCGTGCGCGGCTGCAACAGCGGGCGCATGAGCCTCAGACCTCTTAAAAAATCAGACACCTATTACCGTCAGGCGCAAGACTTGGCGCAGCAGGTCGGTTTGTTCGAAAAGGGTGACCGCCTCGTTTCGGATGTTTCCCACGGTGAGCAGCGGCAGCTGGAAATCGGGCTGGCGCTAGCGGGTGAGCCCAGGCTGGTCTTGCTGGACGAGCCCGCCGCCGGACTCTCGCAAGGAGAACGCGCCCGCCTAGTGAGCCTGCTGAAAGCTTTACCCAAAGACCTCACCCTGATGATTATCGAACACGACATGGACGTGGCGTTGGAGGTCGCTGACCTCATCACCGTGATGCACGACGGAAAGGTACTCGTGACCGAAACGCCCGCAGACCTGCGGCAAAACAGAGAAATTCACGCGCTGTACCTGGGCAAGCGTGAGTGAGGTGCCGCTGCTCAGCGTAGAGGAGTTGAACGTGTACTACGGCAGCGCCCACACGTTACAAGACGTGTCGTTCACGCTTGAAAGCGGCGCGGTCGCCCTAGTCGGGCGCAACGGGATGGGCAAAACTACGCTCTGCAACGCGCTCATGGGCCTCGTTCCGGCGCGCTCGGGTAGTGTAGCTGTCAACGGGCAAACCCTAAACGGCAAAAAACCGCACCAGCGGGCGCGGCAGGGCGTGGGTTACGTGCCGCAAGGACGGCGTATCTTCCCGTCGTTGACGGTCCACGAACACCTGGCGATGCTCTCGCAAAAAGGGGCGGCCTGGACGACTGAGCGTGTCTACGACCTATTCCCTCGGCTTTACGAGCGGCGCGGCAGCGGCGCGGGCAAGCTCTCCGGCGGCGAGCAGCAGATGTTGGCCGTGGCTCGAGCCCTACTCCTCAACGCACGTCTGCTGGTCATGGACGAACCCTCCGAGGGTTTGGCGCCCGTGATTGTCGACCAGTTGGTAGAAACGCTGAACGCCCTCGTAGAAGAGGACATCGGTTTGCTTATCGTCGAGCAGAAGTTGGAGGTGGCGGCGCACCTGTCAAACCGCATCCTGGTCATGATGAACGGGCGGATTGTGACGGAGACGAGCGCAAGCGACCTGCTGACCGACGAAGGGGCGCAGCGGCGTTACCTGGGGATAGGTTGAGCAACCGTTGACGCTAGGCCGGAACCCGACGAATTTCAGAATTTCCAAAATGACTGGGTCGGTAACCTTGAAAAGGGTGCGGTTATTTCTGGAAGCGGCGGTGTGTGCAAAGTGCGCTACGCTCACCCCGTCAACAGCAAACGCAAAGGTTACAAACGCAAAGGTTGCGAATCAACAAAGGTCGTGAATCCACAAAGGCTATAACTATAGGCATGGACCCGCATCCTACCGACTTGGAACCTGTGAAGACAGAGAGCGCCGCCGAGCCACCGGGTGCTCCCGGCATCCGGCAGCAAAAACAGAGTGAAAAAGTGGGCCGGGCTTACGCCGAAGCCCTCATCGACACGCTCCGCGAAGGCCTGCTGGTGCTGGACAACAGCTTGCGTGTCGAAACTGCCAACCCATCTTTTTACCGTATGTTCCAAGTCACCGAACAAGAAACCCTCGGCAAGCTCGTTTTTGAAATTGGTGACGGTGAGTGGGCAAGCCCGGCCCTGCGCGAGTTGTTGGAAGACATCTTGCCCAAAAACAAAGTCGTCATGGGTTTTGAGCTGACGTACAAGTTCAAAGGTAGCAGCCGCACGTTGTCGCTGAACGCCAGGCAAGTCGACCACGTCCAGAGAATTTTGCTGACCCTGGAAGACGTAACCGAACAGCGCCGGTCGGAACACGCGGAGCGGGTCAAGAGCGAACAGCTCTACCGGGCCATCGCCGCGAACCTGCCGGGCGGCGCGGCCTTTGTCGTGGACCGCGACTTGCGTTACCGGCTCGCCGCAGGAGAAGCGCTCGCCGGGGCGGGTCTGACCCCGGCCGACCTCGAGGGCCGCCCTCTTCACGAAGTCGTCGAAAAAGGACTGGCCCCCACCTACGAGTTGCTTTACCAACAAGCGCTTTCGGGTCAGAGTTTCCGCTGGGAACACAGCGTACAGGGGCGTTACTACATGTCTCACGGCACCCCGCTCAGAGACGAAGCGGGTGCGGTGTACGCGGCGCTCGCCGTGTCTTACGACATTACCGAGCGCAAACAAGCCGAAAGACAGCTGCGCGAACTCAACGAGATGTTGGAGACCCGTGTCCAAGCCCGGACCCGGGAGGTACGCGGGCTCGCCAGCCAACTCACCTTGGCGGAAAGCCGCGAACGCAACCGCCTGGCGCAAGTTTTGCACGACGAACTGCAACAGCAACTGCACGCTTTACAGTTCCCCTTGAGCAGCCTGCAAAAAACAGTGCAAGACGAGGGCTCGAGGGCGCAGGTGGAACGAGCTTACACCGTCTTAAAAGACGCCATTCGCATAGTGCGCGCCGTGACGAGCGAACTGAGCCCGCCGGTGCCGGGCGACAAAGGTTTGGGCGCGGCGCTCAGGTGGCTGTGTGACAGCGTTCAAGAGCGCTTCGGTTTGGTCGTGACCCTGCGGGTGGACGAGGCCGCCGACGCGCTCGATACTACCGACACACTCGATACCACGGCGGCTACCACCGCCGACGCTACGACTTCGGGCGCAACCGGCGAAGCCCTGCGGACGCTGCTGCTCACCCTGGTGCGCGAGTGTCTTTTCAACGTCACGAAACACGCCGGCGTCGGCGCAGCCGAAGTGTGCTTGTCCAAGACGGCGGAGGGGCTGGAGCTGACGGTCAGCGACCTCGGCAGGGGGTTCGAACCCGACGGACTCCGGGGCGGCAGCGGCCTGGGTCTTCAAAGCGCGGACCAGCGGTTGCGGCTCTTCGGCGGCGAGGTGCGGCTCGAGAGCGCGCCCGGGAAGGGCACGCGGGTAATGATGGTCGTCCCGGCGACGGCGCTCGGTTCGGCGTAACCGTGCCCGGCCCTCAGTGCCGGAAAAATCTGCTGGCGGCGTAGTCGGCAAGAGCTGGTTTTGAGGGCTGCACGGTTCTGCGGAGAGTCGGCCGGAAGCTCGAGAAAGTCGTTTACAAGCCGTAGAGCGTGCCCTGTTCGGCACCTTGTTTCATCAGCTCGAGCAAGCGTTCGGCGAGCTGGACCTCGGGCGCCAAGTCCGGGTCGTCGTGGCTGTCTTCCTTAAACCGCCGAGCGGTTTGACCCATCAAGCTGACGGCTTGCTCCGGGTCGTTTCCGTAGAGCCGGGCCGACTTTTGCATGTTGCTCACCAGGACGGCCAAAGCCACGGTTTTGGCGACGCTTGGCTGGGCGAAGTAGCGGCCCTCGGCCAGGGGCGCACCGTCGTAACTGGAGCTTAGGCTGCCCAGTACCGTTTCACCGCTCGGGGTTTGGTAGCTGAGGTCGCCTATGACGCTAAAGGGAGCCGGCTCGGCCGTCGCCAACCTGACCAGCAGGGCGCCCCGACGCTTGCTCAAGAACACCGTGCTCGTGTTCAGCTCCGCCACGCGCTCGGCGGTGGGAAAGCCGTAGCCTTCGGCAACTTCAAGCCCGGGTGAAGGCGTGACGGTGAGCCGCAGGTCGTAAGCGACGGGGCTCGCCAAAAAGGGCCAGTCCTCACTCAAGACCTTGTTGACGTCGCGGCTGCCGAACAGCGTAAACGCGTTGCCCCCCCGGACTTTGCTCAGGGCCGAAAAGGTTTCGGGGCCGAGGCCGACGCCAACCCCGAACACCGTCAAACCCACGCCGCCGGACGCGCCTTCGCGGGCCAAGTCCTGAAACTCGGTCGCGCCCGTCGCGCCCACGTTGGGTTGAACGTCGGTGAAGAGCAGCAGCCGCTTTTCGTGCCCCGGTTTGGCGGACTGCGCAAGCCGGTACGCCGCTTGCAAACCCGCTTCCATGTTCGTCGCGCCTTCACTTTTCAAGCCTCGCACGCTCAAAAGCAGCTTGTCCTGCGCGCTGCCGGGGGTCAGCGGCAACGCGGTCCTGGCGCTGCTGCCGTAGACCACCATCCCGACCTCAAGCGCCGAGCAGACAAACGAGTGTTAACACCAAACCGCCGAACAGCGAACGTCTTAGCATGTCTCCTCCAGGCCTCAAAGCGAGGTCATTCGGTCAAGGTGAGGCTATTGTATTTCAAAAAGACCGTGGTGTCTCTTCACCGTTCGCGTTTCGCCTGTCACCACGAAAAGCTGCACGCTAAACTTCCGCCTCTAACCAGTCCGCAACGTCTTTTATAAAAGCCTCCGCCCAGGCCAACACGTTTGAGACGTCCTCGGCGCTGACCTCGGCTTAGAGGTCGTAGTCTCCCTCGAGCCGCAGTAGTTCAGCGCGGATAAAGTGTTTGTGATGCTCGCGCCACGTAGGATTTTCTTTAGCAAACTCGCGGCCAAAAGCCGCAATAACCGCGCTGTGGCGTTTGAACGACAATCCTTTGTGTAAAAGAAGCGCTGTTGCCCCGTAGAACATAGCGTAGTAAGCGCGTGAAGCGGAGAATTCGGGAAAAGAAGGTGACAATTCTCTTGCGGCCGACAAGCTAGCCTTTGCCTTTTGAAGTGCGCCAAGCTCGGCGCTAAACGGCGCGCTCACAGCGCAACGGCGTCCCGCCTGACGCTTTTTGTAAAAGGCGTGTCCCATGACCAACGCTCGCTGTCTTGCACTATTACGCTCAAGTACGGTGCGCCCGAACAGACGAGTGACGAAACGACCTCGGCAACCGTCTCTTGCACCGGGCGCTTTGCTCCTTCAACGATGACGAGCACGTCTACATCCGAATCTGCACGCGCGTTCCCCCTGGCCTTGGAGCCGTACAGGTAGATGCCTATAATAACGGCCGAGTGTTTGGCGCGTAACTGCTGCTCAAAGACCTGTAACGCCTTGCGCTCTACCAGGGGTAGTGAAGCGTTCACAGACCAATGCTAGCACGGGCGGACGGCCCCGACCCGCCCTCGAGCCCACCAGCAACGCCGGATAAATCGCATATCGTCACCCTGGACAGCTCATGCTAAGCTGGTGCCATGACGCAGCGACTAGCCATCACGCCGGAGATACAAAGTCTGGCCGAGCGTGTCGCCAAGGCGACGGGCGCGGTCGCTGTGGTCGCTTTCGGCAGCGTCGCCAGAGGCGACGCTGCCGGGGAGAGCGACCTCGACCTCCTTTATGTCGTGCCCGATGAAGCTGACGTGATTCAACTCGCTGCTCGAGCCGAACGCGCCGTTTATCCGCGAACGCGCGCTTTGGACCTTGTTCCTATGCGGCGAAGCCACTGGCAGCAAAAACGTTCAACCTTTGCCAGACAAGTCGCTGAAGAGGGTATCGTTATTGATGTCACCGGATGACGGCGAGGCGTTGCGCTGGGCAGCGTTCGCCGAAGAAGATTACCAATACGCGCTTCTCGGTATGCGGGAGTACCCGAGAAACGCCAGTTGGGACTTTCATCAAGCCGCCGAAAAATACCTCAAAGCAATTTTGAAAAGTCGAGGCACCGAGCCGCCGCGCACGCACGACCTTCTGCTGCTTCTGACCCTGCTCGTGCCTGAGCTGAGCCCTGACGACGAACTTGTCGAAGCGGCGAGCGGTCTCGCACTGTTCGGCGTCATCCGGCGCTACCCCGCAGACTTGCCGGAGGTCGGTCAGGAAGATGCGCGACGCGCCAGGACGCTAGCCGAACATATACGCAGTTTCGCGCGCCGTGAGCTGGGGCTCGAGCCGCCGTAATACGGATTCCGGTCATACAGCTGATAAACTAAAAAGTTTTTCGCTTTCCTCTGTGGCTGGCGGTCACTGCCGAGACCTACGAGCCGACAAACGAGACCCACGCCGCGCTTTCCGGGTGGCTTTACGCGCAAGCGTCGCAGCCAAAGATGACGGCGGGCGATGTTGTAAAAGCGCTGGATGAGCTGACCGACGCCCACTCATTGCCACGAACAAGCTGCACCGGGTGTAGGCGGTCTTTTGGGTAGGGAAGGCTTCAACCAGCACATCACCTTAACGCTGTAGCTGCCGCCCAGCTTGTGTTTGACTCAGTAAAGGCGGTGGACGTGACTTTCTTGCTGCACGGTGACAAGTTGACAACGACAAACTGCGCGAGGGATTTGGACCTGCTAACGCTGGGGAAATAAGGTCTCACAGAGTTCTCGCGGCGGAGTTGTGAAAAGAACTAAGCCAAAAAAGACCCCGCCAAAAAGCGGGGAAAAGTAGATTTTGTGAGAGCGCCTTACTGCTTAGCGACGCCTATCACGTTCGAGAAGTTAAATATAGACGAGCTTTTGCTAGTGGTTGTACCTGCAAAGTCTGTTCCCGTGTTGGTCGTGACGGCCCACGCGGTCACGGAGTTACAGCTGTTCGGTTCATAGTCTCCCACGAGTTGCGTTTTGGCCGGATAGGTGCTTGTGTCGATATGGTAAATCTCAGCTTGGGTCAGGATTTCTTTGGAACACGACTGAGCGGCGGCGTCTTGCGCTCGGTTTCGCACGCCCGAAAGGTTGGGTATTAAAACCGCCGTGAGAATGCCGATGATGGACAGGACGATGAGGAGTTCGATTAACGTAAAACCGTGGGATGCATGTCGTTTCATAGCGTTCCTCTAAATGTAAGAGGCCGAGTTTCCCCGACCTCTTAACAATCTACTAGCTCAGGGGTTGTTTAGCTCATGCCGCCTTCAGTGATGGTGTAAAGTTTCTGACCGTTTGCATGTTTGACGGTGTAGGTGTAAGTACCTGTGGCAGCGGCCGCACCAGTAACAGTGATGTTGGTATCGTTGCAAACACCAGTGCCATAAGTGCTAGCTTTCGTTTCGTCACCGAAGAGGGTGGCGGCGGCGGGGTAACCACCCTCTTTGGGGTTGTCAATTTTCCAGATAGCAGCGGCGCTAGCTAGCGACTTACCACAGCTCTGAGCGGCGGTGTCATAAGCCCGCTGACGAGCACCAAGCAGGTTCGGGATGAGAACCGCGGCTAAAATACCGATGATTGCAATGACAATCAGCAGTTCGATGAGGGTGAAACCCCCGTTTTTCTTACCGGTATTGCGCATGGTGTTGCCTCTCTGGGACACTCGATAAAGGATGAATGAAAGGCGAGTATCCTGGTTCTGAATTCAGCCTCGGGGATTCCCTGGGGCTCAGAAGTAAGTTTAGGGTTAAGGTCTTACAAATTCCTTACAAAATTTCATAGTTGCGGGTTTCGCCGTGCCGAACGGCGCAAACGCGGGGGCGGGACGGCGCAATAATTTTTGGGCTCGTCCTAAAATGCTTTCTTGCGACGAATGTAGGTGAAGGCCAATTTTGCGGCTGTTATACATCAACTTATCCTGTGTGTAACCGTATATAGTGGCAAAGTGACGAAAAAGGCTAAACTCTTAGACAAGGCACGCCGCACCCCGAACGGGCTGCGCTTCGGTGAATTGGAAACCCTGATGCAGCAATGCGGCTGGACGCTACGCCGCCAAATCGGAAGCCACCGCGTCTGGTACTCGCCGCAAAACTTTCGACTGCCGGTGCGAGAGGACAAAGGCGGCAAGGCTAAAGGCTAGCAGGTAAAGCAGTTTTTTGACCAACTGGATACGGAGGATGCGCTAGTGACCAAGCAGGACTATGACGGTTTCACGGTAAATATGTTCTTCGACGAGGACGACCAGTGGCTCGCGCATTTTGTCGAGTTGCCCAGCGTGTCGGCCTTTGGGGACACGCCGGAGGAAGCCCTGACCGAACTCAAAACCGCGTGGGAACTTTTGAAAGAGTGTTACCTCGAGGACGGCGAAGCTATACCCGTCGCGCCGGGGAACAAGAACTACAGCGGCAAATTCAACGTGCGGATTGACAAGCGGGTGCACAAGTCACTGGCAGTAGAAGCGGCACACGCAGGGATTAGTCTGAACGCTCTGGTAGCGCAAAAGCTGGCGAAGAGTGTACACGTGAAGTGAGGTTGTCTCGAGCACCAACTCTCCCCACAACGGCGAGGTGTGATGCAAGACGGCTTCGCGGTTGTCCGGGTTTGGAGCCTTCTACCCTGAGCCACAGGTTAAGCGTGTGTTAGAATTCCCACACTCGGTAACTCGGCACTAAAGTCGGGCTGCCAAGTCCTAACAAGGAGGCACAATGAAGAAACTTTTTTTAAGCGTGGTGCTTGCGTTCGGCTTGTTGGCCGGAATGACGAGCGCGCAAACCCTTACCTACGCCCGTAGCGGGCTGCCGGTCACCCTGGACTCGGCGGACTCGACCGACGGGAACTCGCTCACCGTGAGTTACCAAATCACCGAGCCGCTGCTGCTCTTTGAACTGGGTTCGACCGAGGTCAAACCCGGCCTGGCGACCGAGTGGAGCGCCAACGAGGACTCGTCGGTGTGGACGTTCAAGCTGCGCGAAGGCGTGACCTTTCAAGACGGCACCGAGTTCAACGCCGAGGCCGTGAAGTTCAACTTGGACCGCTGGAACGACCCCGAGAACGAGTACCGCTTTGCCGACGAGGGTAAAACGTACACCGCTTGGGGCTGGGTCTTCGGCGGGCCGAAGGGCGAGGGCGTGTTGGACTCGGTCGAGGTTATAGACGACACCACCGTGCAACTCAACCTGACCCAGCCGGTCGGCTTGCTGCCGAACATGATTGCCTCGAGCTACTTCGGCCTCGACTCGCCGACGGCCGTGATGGAAGCGGGCGCGGACTACGGCACCCCGAGCGTCGGCGTGGTCGGCACGGGACCGTTTAAGTTCGAAGAGTGGTTGGAAGGCGAGCGCGTGGTGCTCTCAGCCTATGACAACTACTGGGGCGGCGAGGTCGGCTTCGACCAGCTCGTCTTCCGCGGCATCGAGGACCCGACCGCGCGCTTGGCTGAGTTGCAAGCGGGTACCGTCGACATCGCCGTCGACTTGGGCCCCGACGACCTGTCCGTTATCGAGAGCGACCCGAACCTGGTGCGCGTGCCGGGGCCGAGCTTGAACGTCGGCTACATCGCCATGAACCAGACCAACGAGCCGTTGGGTGACGTGCGGGTGCGCCAGGCCATCGCCCACGCCGTCGACTGGCAAGCCATCGTCGACGCCTTTTACGGCGGTTTGGGCATCCGCGCGACCGAGTTTATCCCCGACGCTTTCGACTGGGCGCGGGCCGGTGTTGAGGGTTACGCGTACGACCCCGAACTCGCACGTTCCCTTCTCGCCGAGGCGGGCTTCCCGGACGGCTTCGACACCGAGCTGTGGTACATGCCCGTGTCGCGTCCTTACTTCCCGACGCCCGAGCCCATCGCCTCCACCGTGGCGACTTACCTAGCCGACGTCGGCATCAACGCCGAACTCATGACCGAAGACTGGGGCATCTACCTAGACGACTACCAGACCGGCAAGTTCCCCATGTACATGCTCGGCTGGAGTCCCGACTACGGCGACCCGGACAACTACCTGTACACCTTTTTCGGGCCGTCCGCCATCAACGACTTGGGTTGGGACGACCCCGAAGTGCGCGACCTGCTCAACGAGGCGCGTCAGGTGACCGGCAACGAGGCGCGCGGCGACCTCTACGCGCAAGTCACCCAGGCCGTTTACGACGATGTCGCTTCGATTCCCGTGGCGCACAACAGCGTGCTCTACGCGGCGCGGCAGCGGGTCCAAAACTGGACGCCGAGCCCCCTGGGTTCGACCGAACAGCTCTACATCATCAACTTAGAGGAGTAACACCCGGCGGGGGCGTTTCTGAACGCCCCCCTTATTTTGCCATTTGGGTCAACGAGATTTTTTATGCAAAGGTTTTAGCTGAGGAGCAGGGAAGGAGCAAAGAAAAACTTATGATGTCACTTTCTACTTTCAGCTTGGTACTCGGTACCTTCAAACCTTGACGATTTATATTTTTCGGCGTTTGTTGGGGCTTTTCCCGGTGCTGCTCGGCATCAGCCTGCTCGTTTTCGCCATTCCCAGGAGCGTGCCGGGCGACCCCGCGACCATCATGTTGGGTCAGCGCAGCACGCCCGAACAGCAAGCGCGGTTGCGCGAGAACCTGGGCCTGAACCGGCCCCTCTTTTTTGACGTGGTGGGTTTCCGCGAGAGCGGCGAGGTGGGGCGGCTGTTTCAGTCTCAGTATTTCTTTTTTATCGGCAACGCCCTGCGCGGCGACTTGGGCCGTTCGGTGTTCACGCGCGTGCCCGTGGCGACGACGCTGGCGCGGCGCTTTCCGGCAACCCTGGAACTGACCCTGGTGGCGATGCTGTTCGCGCTCCTCGTCGGGATTCCGGCCGGGGTCTTTGCGGCGCTCAACCGGGGCAACTTTACCGACACGTTGGTCGTCGTCGTCGCGCTGACGGGGGTGTCGTTTCCGGTCTTTTGGCTGGCAATTATCCTCAAGTACATTTTCTCTATCAACCTGGGCTGGCTGCCGCCCTCGCAACGCCTGGACATCGCCTACACCATCTCGCCGATTACGGGGATGTACGTGCTGGACGGGCTATTGCGCGGCCAGTTCGGGGCGGTCCTGGACGCGCTGCGCCACCTGGTCTTGCCCGCGATTGCCCTCGGCACGATTCCCCTAGCCATCATCGTGCGGATGACCCGGAGCAGCATGTTGGAAGTGTTGGGCCAGGACTACATCCGCACCGCGCGGGCCAAGGGCGTGCTGCGCCGCAGCGTGGTCAACAAACACGCCTTTCGCAACGCGCTCATCCCGGTCGTCACGGTCGTGGGGTTGTCGTTCGGCACGCTGCTCTCGGGCGCGATTCTCACCGAGACCGTGTTCGACTGGCCGGGCGTGGGCAGTTGGGTGTACAGCGCGATTACCTCGCGCGACTATCCCATCATCCAGGGCGGCGTGCTGTTCGTGGCGTTCGTGTTCGTCATCGTCAATTTGCTGGTCGACCTGTCCTACGCGGTCATCGACCCCAGGATTCAGTATTCATGAGGGCGGGGCACGGTCGTCATGGTGAGGTGCTCGGATGTGCTCACGTCGTAGTGGAAGGTGAGGGAGTGGGAGGTAGGGGAGTTGGGGAAAAGGGAAGTAGGGAAGAAAAAGCTTTCTGTTTTACACCCTTCTTTTTCCACTTTCCCACCTCCCGGGTTCGCTCTGAAAGAGTCCCCCGTGGCTAGCGCCGCGCCCCGCGCGGAGCAACCCAAGGGCCGCTCGCTCTTCCAAGACGCCTTTCGGCGCTTTTTCCGGCACACGACCGGGGTGGTGGGTTTAAGCATCATCGTGTTTTTGCTGCTTGCCACGTTTTTAGCCCCCGTGTTGCAGCCCTACAACGCCCAGCGCGACCGCAACTTGCAGTTGCGGCTGCTGCCCCCGACCTGGACCCTGAACGAAACCGAGTTGGCGGCTCGAGACCTCTCCCCGACGAGCTACGTCTTCGGCGCGGACGAACTCGGCCGCGACCTGTTCGTGCGAGTCTGGCACGGCGGGCGTATCAGCTTGCGCGCCGGGCTGTTGGCGGTCGCCATCGCCTTTGTGGTGGGGGTGTCGCTGGGCCTGGTGGCGGGCTACTTCGGCGGTTGGCTGGACATGTTTCTGGTGTGGCTGGTCGACATCATGCTGGCGTTTCCGGGAATTCTGCTCGCCATCGCCATCGTCGCGGCCTTCGGGCCGAGCCTCACCAACGCGCTCATCGCGGTGAGCATCACGCAGATTCCCATTTATATTCGCATCACGCGGGGCGTCGTCATCGGGATGCGCGACTCGGAGCACGTGCAGGCGGCGCGCTCGCTGGGCTCGGGCTCGACGCGCATCATCCTGGCGCACATCTTGCCGAACGTGCTCTCGCCGATTATCGTGCAACTGACCCTGTCCATCGGCACGGCGATTCTGGACATCGCCGCGCTCGGGTTTTTGGGCCTCGGCGCGCAGCCGCCCGACCCCGAGTGGGGCGTGATGATTCGGGACGGTTACCGCCAGTTCTTAAAAGCGCCGTGGCTGTCCATCTTTCCGGGCCTCGCCATCTTTTTGGCGGTGCTGGGTTTCAACCTGCTCGGCGACGCCATCCGCGACGTGCTCGACCCGCGCTTGCGGGAGTAGGGTGAGAAGCAGGAAGCAGGGAGTCGGAAGGGCAGCCGTTGTGTAAAGAGAAAAGTGTGTAACGAGAAAAGCGGTGTTGCTCGGGACGGGCTGTAGCGGACGGTGGCGGGCGGACCTCCTAAATCCCCCTAAAAGGGGATTGGAAACTTTTTGCTGCTCTCTTTGTCTCCTTTTAGGGGAGATGCCCGAAGGGCAGAGGGGTCTTACGGTGAAGCGCCCCTGTAGCAAGCTCGAGCCTGTACCCTACCGGCCTTGAAAGTGCTCGTCATGCCAACGCCGACTTTGAGAGGAGCGCTCGAGCCGTGCCCGAATGAATGCTAAACTCTGAGCATGACACCTACAACCGAAGTGCCGTGGCTGGACGAGTTGTTTTCGCTGTTGCAGCCCGACCAGGTAAGTACGGGGGCGTCGGTGCTCGAGACCCATTCCAAGGGCGAGTCCTACGACGAGGCCACCCTGCCCGAGGCGGTCGTGTTCCCCGAAATGACCGAGGACGTGCAACGGGTGATGCGCTTTGCCTATCAGCACGGCGTACCGGTCACGCCGGTCGCGGTGAACTCGTCGTTGGAAGGCCACACGGTGCCGGTCAAGGGCGGGATTTCGCTCGACCTGACCCGCATGAACCACGTCGTGGAGTTTTGCGCCGAAGACCTGCTCATCGTCGTGCAACCGGCGGTCACTTACCCGCAGGTGAACGAACACGTCGGGCGCAGCGGGCTGTTTTTCCCCATCGACCCCGGCGCGCACGCGTCCATAGGCGGCATGGTGGCGACGAACGCGTCGGGCACGATGGCGGTGCGCTACGGCGTCACCGCGGACTTCGTGCTCGGTTTGGAGGTCGTCACGCCGACGGGCGAGATTATTCGCACGGGCTCACGGGCGCGCAAAAGCTCCTCGGGCTACAACCTCACCCGACTTTACTGCGGCTCGGAAGGCACGCTGGGCGTGGTCACCCAAATCACCCTGCGCCTGACCGGTCTGCCCGAAGCCTCGAGCGCGGCGCGGGTGCCGTTCAAAGATGCCGACAGCGCGACCGCCTTTGTCACGAGCCTCATCCAGGCGGGGCTGCCCGTGGCGCGCTGCGAAATCGTCGACCCTGTCAGCATCCGCGCGGTGAACGCCTACCAGAACACCGTCTACCCCGAAGAGATGACGATTTTTTTAGAGTTTCAGGGCAACCCCGACGGCGTGCGGGCGGACGCGGCGCTGGCCCGGGAGTTGGCGCACGAGCACGGGGCGCTATCCTTCGACGCGAGCAGCGACCCGGCGGAACGGGCCAAGCTGTGGGAAGCGCGCCACAAGATGTTCTACGCCGCCGTCGCCGCCAACCCGGGGCGGCGCAGCGTCGTCACCGACGTAACCGTGCCGATTTCCGAACTACCCGAAGCGGTGCAGGTCGCTCTGGACGCCTGCGAAACCCACCACCTCACGGCTTACATGGTCGGGCACGTCGGTGACGGTAACTTTCACCTAGCCATCTTTTTCGACCGCGGCGACGCGGACGCCCTGACCCGGGTAGAAGCGGTCGGCCACACCATGATCAAGCACGCCCTTTCGGTCGGCGGCACGTCGACGGGCGAGCACGGCGTGGGCCTGCGCAAGCTCAAGTACATGGTTGAAGAACACGGCGCGGCCCTGGACGTGATGTGGGCGCTCAAAAACGCGCTCGACCCGAAAGGAATCATGAACCCGGGTAAAAAGTTGCCCGCGTAAAAACCCGGTTTCAAGCTAGTCACCCTCGTCCCTTTTTGGGTTCGGCGGGGAAACGGTGTGAGTGGCGGGCTGAGGAACGGGGCGGGCGACGGGGCGGGCGACAGGAACTCCGGGACGTTCGGTGCCGCGTTCAGAGAGGGCGACGAAAAGGCGTTGCAAACGGGGGCGCGCCCTGCCGAGCAAAAAAGCGAGCGGTAAAACGAGCGCGAGCGACATCACCAAAAGCGCGTCCGACTGCAAAAAGGTTTCTCCGAACCAAGCGCTGGCGACGAGCCACGGCAGCCGGGCCACCATCGCCGCGAGCCACAACTGGCCGATGGGCAACGCGCTCAGACCCGCCGCGGCGACGGCGAAGTCCAGGTTGAGGACAAAAAAGAGCAGCCCCCAGACGAACACTGAGCGAATACCGAGCAACTCTTCCCACTGCTTCCACGCTTCGGGCCGCACGAGCCTGAGCAGCAAAGGCCGCCCGACGAGCCGCGCTAAGCTCAAAGCGGTCAGCGCGCCGATGCCGAGCCCGATGACGCCGTAACCTACCGCCGGAAGGAAACCGAAGGCCGTACCGCCGAGTGCGCCGATGAGGGGCGTAGGGATAAAGGGCAGCAGCGCCGCCATCACAAAGCTGAAAATATAGTAAAGCGGCCCGTACAGCCCCGCGCTGGTGATGAAAGTCGTCAAAAGGTCGGTCATGGTTAGGTTTGGGGGGTTCCGGGGGCGGTGAACATAAGGGGCAGTCTACCGCCCAGTGTAGTCGGTCGCGTCCGCCCGACGTATGAAGAAGCGTAAAGGCGTCTTAACCCTGTGCTACGCTGGGCTCCCATGAGCGTTTATCCCCTGAAACTGCGGCCTACGCCGAGCGAACGACTGTGGGGCGGCGACCGTCTGAAGCGGTTCGTGCCGGGTTTTGCCAATTTGACGACGAGGGAGCCCCTGGGCGAGGCGTGGCTCGTCTACGCCGAGAACGAAGTCTTGAACGGGCTGCACGAGGGGCGCACGCTGCAGGCGGTCGCGGACGAACTGGGGGAGCGGTTGCTGGGCACCCACAGCGTCGCCCGCTACGGTACCCAAGTCCCGCTGCTGGCAAAGTTTTTGGACGCTGCCGACAAGCTTTCGGTGCAAGTCCACCCCGACGACCAGTACGCTCGAGCGCACGAGGCCGACACGGGCTACTTGGGCAAGACCGAAGCCTGGTACATCCTGGCCGCGGAGCCGGGCGCGAGCATCGTCTGGGACGTCAAAAAAGACGTCACCAAAGAGGCGATTCGCGCGGCCGTCGCAGAGGGCACGCTGGAAAACCTGCTGAGGGTCGTTCCGGTCCAGGCGGGCGACGTGGTCTACAACCCGGCGGGGACCCTTCACGCACTTGGGGCGGGCGTTTTGCTGTTCGAAATCCAGCAGTCGAGCGACCTCACCTACCGACTTTACGACTACGGACGCACGGACGCTTCGGGCAAGGAGCGCGAACTGCACGTCGACAAAGGCTTGGAGGTGCTGACCTTCCAAACCGACCGCGACGCCAAGGTGCCACCCCGGCAACTGTCCGAACACGTCACGCAACTCGTACGTTCGAACTTTTTCGTGATGGAAAAGTGGGAGGTCGTCGAAACCTTGCGGAGTGCGACCGCGCCGACGAGTCTGGAAACCCTGACGGTCCTCGAGGGCGAAATAACCGTGACGGCGGCGGGCGAAAGCGTCACGCTTGCCCGTGCCGAGTCGGCGGCGCTGCCCGCACTGCTGGGGCCGTACCAACTTGCGGGCCGCGGGACGCTGCTGCGCTGCTATCTACCGTAACTGACAGCGTTCCAAAGTTTTTCGTTGTTCGCTTGATAAACTAGCAGTTCTGCAAGTAGAGATGCAGCGCCGAATGAGGGCCAAGACGGGATGAGTTCTCCTCGCTCGTCGACAAGGGGTTGCAACCCCTCGTTCGAACTTCGGGGCTTTTTCGAGTGAGTTGTTACCCGCTCTCAGGCTCACGTGTGGCGCGGACGGCACGGCGTCGGCGTTCAGGGGGCTACCCTTGACGGTATGACCGAAGACCGCGCCGAAACCTCACCCAGCCGCGTCTCAGGCGCAGCCGGTCAATCCCTCGCCGACAGCCTCAGCAAGCTGTGGACATTGCTCCGGCCCAGAAAGTGGCAGGTGCTCGGCTTGTCGCTGTTGCTGTCGCTGACGGCGGTGCTGGCGCAGTTGAGCCCGCAGTTCGTCCGCATCGTCATCGACGACCTCATCCCGCGTGGCGAGCCGCGCTTGTTTTTGCTCATGGCGGCGGGGCTGGTTTTGTTTTACCTGGTGAGCGCCGCTGTCGGCTACGCGGCGATGTACTACAGTTACGCGTTTACCCAAGCGGTCATCAGCGACGTGCGTTTGAAGGCGTACGGGTCGCTGCTCGCTTTGCCGCTGGAACGCTTTACCAAGGAGCGCTCCGGCTCGCTCGTGTCGCGGGTGGTGTCGGACGTGAACGCCCTCGAGACCATGATTCAGTCGGGGGCGTCGCGGCTGCTGGGCCAACTGTTCAGCGTGCTTGTCGTGCTCGGGATTTTGTTCTGGATGAACTCCTCCCTCGCCCTGGTGAGCATCGTCATTGTCGCGGTGATGGTGGTTATCACCGCGCTGTTCCAGGGGCCGCTGCGCGCCTCGGCGCGGCGCATCCGAGCCCGCGTCGGCGACCTCACCGCGACAGCGACCGAGGCTATCGGCAACATCGCCGTCGTGAAAGTATTCGCCAACGAAGCGTTGGAACTGCAGCGCTTTCGGCGCGACAACGACGACTACGTCCGGCTCAACTTGGGCCGCCGCAAACAGGTCGGCGCGATGGAGGGTTTGGTCGAACTGGGCTCGCAACTCGGCCTGGCGGGGTTGCTGCTGTTGGGCGCGTGGTTCGTCGTCGGCGGGAGTTTGAGCATCGGCGAACTGTCGGCGTTTTTGCTGTATTTACGCAACCTCATCGGGCCGGTGATGTCGGTGATGTTTTTCAACAACGCGCTGCAGAGCGGTCTGGCCGCGCTCGAGCGGGTGACCGAGTTGCTGGAAGACCGTCCCGAAACCGAGGGCGACGCGGTCGACATTGCCGACACGACCCTGGCGTTCGATGACGTCCGCTTTACCTATCCCGGCGACGAGACCGAAGCGCTCCGGGGCTTGAACTTGAGGCTCGAGCCGGGCGAGACCGTCGCCCTGGTGGGGCCGTCGGGCGCGGGCAAGAGCACGGTGACCAAACTCCTGAGCCGCCTGTACGACCCGTCGGGGGGCCGGGTGACCCTCGGGGGCCGCGACCTGCGCACCTACCGGCTGAAAACGCTGCGCCAGACCGTCGCCCACGTGCCCCAGGAACCCACGCTGTTTTCGGGCACGGTGGCGGAGAACATCCGCTACGCCAAACCCGACGCGACGCCCGCCGAGGTGCGCCGCGCCGCCGAACTCGCCAACGCGCACGCCTTTGTCGAGGCCTTGCCGAGCGGCTACGACACCGAAATCGGCGAGCGCGGCGTCAAACTCTCGGGCGGCCAAAAACAGCGCGTCGCCATCGCCCGCGCCATCCTCAAAGGTGCCCGAGTCCTGGTGCTGGACGAAGCGACGTCGAGCCTCGACAGCGAGTCCGAGGCGCTCATCCAGGACGCGCTCGAGGGGATATGGCAACGCCAGGGGGCGACGAGTCTCGTCATCGCCCACCGGCTGTCGACGGTTCAAAACGCCGACCGGATTTTCGTGCTGGACCAAGGCCGCGTGGTCGAGGCGGGCACGCACCGGCAACTGCTGGCGCGGGGCGGGCTGTACCGGACGCTCTACGACTTGCAGTTTAAAGAGGAGAAAGCGGCTTGACGGCGGGGCGGGCTTAGGACCCGCCCCTTTTTACGGCAGGGTCGCGGGTGGACGGGCTCGAGCCTTGAGCGCCCGCAGCACGTCGGCCGGGTCCTCATAAACACGGTGCCGTTTGAACGAGGTGCAGAGCGACACCACGTCGCGCTCCAGCAATTCCCACGCGTGGCTGTTTTCTTCGACGCTCACCACCTGCGGAAAGTCGATGACGACGACCCTGCCCTGCCACCACAGCAGGTTGTAGGTCGAAAAGTCGCCGTGAACCTTGCCGAGGTCCAAAAACTTCACCAGGATGTCCAAGCTTTGTGCCCAAGCTGCCTGCGCCTCGTCGGGCGGCAGCCGGGTGTCGGAGAGTCGGGGTGCGGCGTGGTCGCGGGTGCCGATAAACTCCATCAGCACGGTGTGTCCCGACTCGATAATGTCGCTCGAGTCGGGGCCGACGGCCGGTTTGGGCACGGGTAAACCCGCCTCGAACAGTTCCCACATCTGCCGATACTCCTCGTACACCCACATGGCTTGTTGGGCTTGCAGGCCGTTCAGGGAGCGCTGGTTGATGGCTTTTTTGATGCGCGCGTCGGCAACGTAGCGGCCCTGGCGGTAGACGTTGTCCTTGCGAAACGACCGCACCGCCAAGTCGCTGTAGACCTTGGCCGCGAGAAGTCCCTGCGGACCTTCGGCTAAGTACACGGTCGCCTCTTTGCCGCTTTTGAGTTCGCCCAGGACGGCGTTCAAAAAACCGCGCTCGAGCAGCCGCTGCAGACTGGCGTCGCTAAAGGTCGCGTCGCCCGGCGCGTCCGCGGGAGCGTGGAGCTGTTTGACCGAGCGCTTACTTTTGGGTTTGCGCCGGTCTTTGCGGCGGCTGAAACTCTCTTCGGCGTCGGCGTAGTCGTTGCGGACTTTCTTCAAGGTTTCCTCCGGGGAAGTGAGTAGCGTGGTTGCAGGGCGTGTCCGTTCCAAATCGGCTCATGACGGCCACCTCACGCCGAGCAGGTTCTCAAGACCAAGTTAACTGGGAGTTGTGCAAACTAGACACTGCGGACCGTACCCGAGACGAACTAAACCTCGCAACGTTGGGGGTGTCGCCCTTGATAAGTTGTCACCGGAGTCAAAGGCTGAACTTCAGGGCAGACGGGCGTGCGGCTGTGCGCATAAGTTGGACCATACGACCATCACCTCCCTGGATTCGGTAGGGTCAGTATGCACGCCCTCGCACGCTTTTGTCAATCTCGGCGGCTTATACTTGGCTGTGCTCGAGCTTGTCCAAGATGACATCCAGGAATTCGAAAGCCGGTTGCTGCAAGAACTCAGGTCCTCGGTCGAGTTTATCGAGGCCATCGGCGAAAACTTGGCGAGCGCGGGCGGCAAACGCCTCCGGCCCGGCCTCGCCTTTTTGGCGGGTCGCCTGCTCCGCACCGACTTAGAGACCGCCATGAAGGTCGCGCTGTCGGTCGAACTGCTGCACTCGGCGTCGCTGCTGCACGACGACCTCATCGACGACGCCGACACGCGCCGCGGCCACGAAGCCGCCTTCCGGCGCTACGGCAACGTGGTGAGCGTGATGTCGGGCGACTACCTCCTCGCCAAGGTGCTGGGTTTGCTCGCCAAGGCCGACACGGCCGCGTTCACGGCGCTCATGTCGGACACCGCCGCGCACATTTGCGAGGGCGAGGTGTTGCAGTTTCAAATGGCGACTTTAGAGACCTACTCGTTCGAGGATTACTTCCGCATCATCGAAGGCAAAACGGCCGCGCTGTTTGCCGCGGCGCTTACCGGTGTGGCGCTGCTTGCGCAGGCCCCGGTCGAGGCGCAGAACGCCCTACGCACCTTTGGGCTGAGTTACGGGCGCGCGTTTCAGCTGCAGGACGACTACCTGGACTTGCTCGGCGACGAGGCCACGTTGGGCAAACCCGTCGGCGGCGACCTGCGCGAGGGCAAGGCGACCTACCCGACCCTGGTGCTGCTCGAGCAAAACGTGCTCGAGGCCCGCACCATCTTGTCGCGGCACGCGCAAAAAGAGGGCGACGTGGCGCGCATGGTCGAACTCGTTACGGAGTGCGGGGCCGACCGCAAAACGCGCGAGCGCATCGTGACCGAAGCTCAAACGGCTGTCGACGCGCTTGCGGTGTTCCCCGACGGCGCGGCCAAAACCCAACTTGTGAAGTTGGCTGAGCGGGAGATAGGGCGGGCCAAGTAAGGGTCCAGCGTTTTTCGGTAGACATCTTCAACCCTACGACCAACCCGGCGGCACACCTGATACGGATTCCGGTCCTACACCTACCGAACTCAAAGGGGCTTTTACCTTCAGTCCGCAAAAGTTTATTCTCGCCCTGCTTGGACTAACAGAGGTCATGAACCGAAAAGGCTACTAGCGGCTATCTTTTTTTGAGACAAATTTTACGCCCTCCTGGTATCATTATAACTAACATATATATGTTACTGGTACTACCTAGGAGGCAAGACATGACCGCAAAAATTTCTCTCCTCTCTCGCCCCGCTTTCGAGGAAAAGTTTGCAGCCTTTGCCGACCAGCAGGTCAGCGTCGCCATGCTCGACCTCGACCATTTTATGCAAATCAACGAGGACTACGGCCACGCCGCCGGGGACGATGTTTTGCGGAGTTTGGAAAACGTCCTGACCGGCAGCTTGCCGAATGACGCCCTCGTCGGCCGTTTCGGGGGCGACGAGTACGCGGTCGCGCTGCCCGAAACGCCCGCCGAGGGTGCGCTTATCTTGCTGGAAGAAATCCGCAGCCACTTCTCGAGCCGCCAACCCGCTGCCAGCGTGCCGCGCAAGGTTCACCTGTCGGTCGGCATCGCCAGCCGCCCGCCCCACGCCGAAACGGTACCCGAGTTGCTGCGCGCCGCTACCGAAGCGCTCTACCGCGCCAAGCGCGAGGGCAAAAGCCGCATCGCCATCTACACCGAGTCCAAGATGACCCTGAAGAGCAACTACTATTCCAAAGCGAGCTTAGAGCGCCTCACCAAACTCTCCGCCGCCCTCGACCGCACCGAGGCGAGCCTGTTGCGCGAGGCGCTGGACGACCTGTTTATCAAACACCGGGGCGAGTTGTGACCTATACCGAATTGCCGTCGCCCTGGCAGCTTTGTTCAGACCTGGCTTGGGAGGCTTATCAGTCGGGTTCGCTGCCTATCGCGGCGGTCATCGTGGACGCCGAAGGTAAAGTGGTGGCGACCGGGCGCAACCGCATTGCTGAAAAACCGCGCCGCACCCGCAGGTTTGTAACGCCTCCCTGGCATACTCTTCCCTTGCGCGGCCCCACAACGAGCCGACCCTAGATACTTTCGGCGTCGGCGCGGTATGCTCGCCAGACAGGGCTACACCGTTGTAAAGACTGGATTGATGTAGAGCGGTGTGGACGAAGCTTGAGTAGCGGGGTTGCTGGCTGAGCATTTGCTCGCCGTCGTTGGAGGTTCATGTCAGCTTCACAAACATCTGAAAAACCTTTAGGGCGTGTACGTTCATGACGGAGGTGACCCCCGACGAGTCTCTCGTGCAACGCATGGCCGCTCGAGACGAAGACGCCCTGAGAGAGCTTCACCAACGCTACGCCCCTTACCTGAGCGCCGTTGCCAGGCGAATGCTGAAAGACCCCGACGAAGTTCAGCAGTGCGTGCAAGACGCGTTCGTCAACGCCTGGGACTACGCCGAACGCTACGACGTGGACAAAGCGAGCGCCAAAACTTGGCTCGTCACCATCTGTCACCGCCTCGCTATCAACCGCATTCGCGGCGGCAAACTGGACACCCTGCCGCTGCAACATTGGGACGCTCCCGTCCGCCATCCCGACCACGTAGAAAGACTGTACGTCCAAGAAGCCGTCGCTACTTTGAGCGACGAGGACAGAGAACTTATCGAACTGGCTTTTTACCAGGGCTACTCGCACAGCCAGGTTGCCAAAGCCACCGGCAAACCGCTCGGCACCGTCAAGACGAAGCTGCGTAACGCGCTGCAAACGCTCCGTGAACACCTGACAGGAGGTGAGGCATGACCGTCGACCGCGACTTACTTTTGGATTACGTCATGGGCAGCCTTACCCTGGAGCAAGAGTCCGAGGTGGCCGCTTACCTGAACCGAAACCCCGCAGAGGCTGCTTGGGTACGCGACATGTTCGAGACGTTGGCAGCGGTGGCGTTGGCCCAGGACCCGGCCGAGGTTGCCGCCGGTGCGGAGGACGCGCTGTTGGCGCGCATTCGCGCCCGTCCTGAGTCGTCCGACGCCGCGCCCGAGCCCGCGCCGGTCGTGACCTTGCCGCGTGAAGCCGCGCCGCGCCGCTCACGCGGTGGCCCCTGGCTCGCCCTAGCTTTGGCCGCAGCCCTCGCCGTCGTTGCCTGGGTCGGTTTGCGGCCCGCGCTCGAGCGGTATCAGGTCGCGCAGCGTCTGGACCAGCTTTGCAGCGAAGCGGGTGTAAGGTGTGAAACGCTCGCAACCGACAGCAACCAGCCGCTCGGTACCTTGGCGCTCAAAGCCGACAACACGCTCTACGTCGTATTCGACCGCGACCCGCCCGCCGGGCAGGTCTACCAAGCCTGGGAAATCGTCGGCGGTACGCCTCAGTCTCTCGGCGTGTGGGACGGGCGCGCCCTGGCTATCGAACAGGCCGTGAGTACGGACAGCACTTTCGGGGTGTCTGTGGAGCCGCCCGGCGGCAGCCCGCAGCCGACCAGCACGCCCATCGTGGTGTTGCCCCTGGCCGGCTGAGGACACCCCCGAGTTTTCCGGCAAGTCTTCCAGCAAGTCTCCTAGCGGGCGCTCGAGCGAGAACCCGTCTGCTTTAGCGCCCGGAGCACAATTTCAGCCCGGAGATTTTGCTAGCCTCAAAATACTGCGCTGCGAGAAACATCCAGTTCAGTTGTAGACGTGTAAGTACGGTTTGAAAAGGCGGAAAACGAATCCGGTTCGTTCCGCCCCGACTGCAACAAAATTTGCGAATCGAAAGGAAAAAACATGAAAAAAGGGTTACTGATTTTAAGCCTGATGCTTATGCCCGTCGTGGCATACGCACAAGACACCGGCGGCGAGACCGGTGGCGCCATGATGGGCGACATGATGGTGACGGACGGCACCTACGAGGTTCAGTTGTCCGGCAGCCAAGAAGTGCCCCCGGTGATGACCGACGCGACCGGTTCGGCAACCTTTACCCTGACGGGCGACGCTTTGAGCGTCACAGGTGACTTTGAAAACCTCAGCAGCATGGCTATCGAAGTTGCGGGCACACCCGCTCACATCCACATGGCCCCGATGGGTGAAAACGGCCCCGTCGTCATCCCCTTGAACGTGACCCTGGCCGAAGACGCCATGAGCGGCATCTTTAGTGTCGACGCCACGCTCACGCCCGAGCAAACCGACGCCGTCATGGCGGGCAACTTCTACATCAACGTCCACAGCGAAATGCACCAGGGCGGCGAGCTGCGCGGTCAACTCGTCTCGAGCATGATGGGCATGGACCAGATGGGCATGAACCAGGGCATGGGTATGGCCTTCGCCGACCTAGACACCGACATGAGCGGCTCGCTGAGCGAAGACGAGTTCAACGTCGGCATGGAGTCGGGCGGTATGATGGGCGCGTTCACCGACTTCGACACCGACATGAGCGGCGACATTAGCGAAGACGAGTTCAACAGCATGTCCGGCATGATGGACATGGACGGCGGCATGATGGGTTCCGGCCTGACGGTGGTCGACCCGGACGGCAACATGGCACCTATGGTTTTCAGCGACCTCGACACCGACATGAGCGGCACCGTCGACGAGAACGAGTTCAACGCCGGTATGGAGATGTCGGGCGGCAGCATGATGGGCACACTGGCCGACTTTGACACCGACATGAGCGGTGACTTAAGCGAAGACGAGTTCAACGCGATGAACACCGGCATGATGGACACTGGCATGACGGACATGGGCATGATGGGCGAAACCGGCGGCGCGATGATGGACGGCATGATGGGCATGACCTTTGCCGACCTCGACACCAACGCTGACGGCGGCATCGACCAGATGGAGTTCGACACTGCGATGGGCATGATGGACGGCATGAGCTTTGCCGACCTCGATACCGACGGCAGTGGCATTATCGACGAAATGGAATTCGACGCCGCGATGGGCATGATGAACGACAACATGTCGGGCGACGCCCTGACGGTCGTCGGCCCTGACGGTATGCCCCTTATGACTTTTGCGGACTTTGACACCGACATGAGCGGCACTATCGACGAGGACGAGTTCAACGCCGGTATGGAGATGTCGGGCGGCACCATGACCGGCACCTTCAGCGACTTTGACACCGACATGAGCGGCGACTTAAGCGAAGACGAATACAACGCGATGAGCCAACCGTAAAACACGGTTAGGCAGGCAAAAGCGGGACTCGGCACGTGCCGAGTCCCGCTTTTTTGTCTTGTTTTTGCCAAAGGGTTCTGCACAGGTTGTATAAGTTTGACTCGCACAAGCTCGAACCTGTCCCCAATAAAAAGGTCTCACGGGATTGTAATTGAGTCTCGGTACAACCCAAAACCCAGACGAAACTCAATTCGTACCGTTGTGGACGAGCGTACTGAAAAAAGTTTTGAGGCGTCGGGTTGGGCGCGTAGGAACTGGGCTTCTCAGGTTCTGGGAAAAGGACTATTACAGAGTTTCGTCCGGGTTTCAGTGCAAGCTGAGATCCGGACGAAATTCATCTTTGTGGAAAAAGACGATGTGCAAGGGATAATAAGGCATCGTCACCGCCGACGAGAGGTGCGTACTGAGTGACTACAAGAAAAGAAGCGAGGTGCTCAAGCGCGGTTGAGAAGGTTCGGGGTCCGGGTCTACCCTTGGTATGGGTTTGACCCAACCGGGTAAGAAAGTCGAGCGCTTCATCCTCCTCGGCTACACCCAGGTCGTGCAAGAACGCCGCGGCTATCCAGGCGAAAGCTACAAGCGTCTTCAAAGCTTCAAACGACATGAGTTGCACAGTTTCCCAACCAAGACTCGACTTCGACCAGGCGAACAGGTCTTCTATCGCCCAGCGCTGCCGGTAGGTTTTCAAGAGACGTTCGAGCAGTTGCTGCTCTTCACCCTCGCGCAGCGTGAGGTTGGTGATGAGCACCCAACCTTTAGTTTTAAGCTTGGAGCGGACTTGCGCCACACATACCTCAAGCCCGAGCGCGTCTGCAAGCTCAACTTGAACCGCCGCTATAGCAACCGGCACAGGCTCGTGTTTGTGGCGTTTAGCGCTCGGGTCGAGCAAGCGTTTTTCGAGACTGGCGTTCGCCAGTAAAGGTGCAGACCCTAGCACCTTTGTAAGGTTGCTGGGGCGGTTGTTGAGCAGACACTTACGTTTCATGTGCTGCACGCGGGTCACGAAGCAGTCCCCCTTTTGGTGAATGTGCCGCATCAGCTTGAGGTTGTCGCCGGCCCTGTCGACAACCCACAGCAACCTACCTACCCCTTGAGCACGGAGCGCAGCCGTAACAGCGTCGATGGCTTGGCAATACGCTACGTTTGCGCTTTTGAAGCCCGGTTCCAGGGTAGAAAAGCTGTGGTGATAGACAATCGCCCTGACGCCACTCTCGCCGATAGCCAGCACGTTCAAGGTGTGAAAGCCTGAGACGGGTTCGCCTTCCAAACTTCTGACCGTGTCCAGGTGTTCCAAACAGCTTGCAAACGGTTTACGCAGGTCGCTTTCGTCCATAATCAGTAGCACCTCGTGTTCACCCTGCAGGCGTTTAGCACCTTCTTTTGTCAACTGAGTCGTAAGACGGTCTGCACTCAGGTCAGCCCGGTCATTCTGGTTATGCACCAGGCGACGGACGCGCCTTTCGGCGTGCAAGCTCGTTCCCAAGCTGCTACTGCTTTTGGCAATTCGGCTAACCCTCAAATCCCCGCTGCCGATAATGCCCTGCAACGTACCCACAAAACCATCGAATAACCTTCTGTCCTTGAACAAGTCTTTGTAACCAGCAGCGAACGTTTCCAGTTTGGATAGCTTTGTTTGCATAATGCTCTGGTTATACAGACTTTTGTCCGGTCAACAGTGCAACCTCTTGACGAATGCTGCATACCGGGCTACACTATCTTTTATCAGCGCTCACGAGGCGCTTCTTTTTTTGCCTATTTTTCTAAAACGTGTAGCGTCCACCCTCTTCTGCCTTCGTGGTGTTGGCGAAAAGTTCTCGAGCCTTTTCTACCGCAGCGGCGGTCAGCCTGTCTTCGGGGGGTAGGTGAACGAGCAGCAGGCGCTGGGCTCGAGCTTGGGCGGCGGCTCGAGCTGCGTCCGCCGCACCGCTGTGGCCGGGGCCGTCGCCGGTCGCCTCGTGAACGAAAATAGCTGCGCCGGTGCCGAGCCGGACGATTGCCTCGGTGGGTTCGGTGTCGCAGGAGTAGGCGACGGTGTTGCCGCCTTGCCGGTCTGTGACGCGCAAGCCGATGACGGGCACCGGGTGAACGCCGGGCGCGGCGGTAACCTCCCAGTGCTCGTCGCTGAAAACCACGGCACCCTCTTCGTGGGCCACTTCGTTCCAGACGATACCCGGGTAACCCGTCCAGTCGCTCGTGTCGAAGGTGTCGTGCATCCGCCGCGCCTGGGACAGGGCGGCGGCAATCCCGTAGACGGGCAGCGGGTCGCGGCGGCCGAGCAGCCAGATTTTTTCCATAAACAATGGAAAGCCGCTGACGTGGTCGGCGTGTTCGTGGGTGACGACGAGGGCTGAGAGCTTGTCCAAGTCCGCCCCGGAAGCCATGAGTCGCTGCACCGCGTCGCCGCCGCAGTCTATGACGATAAGCGAGCGTTCGTTCTCGAGCGCCAACATCGTGGTGGTGCGGTGCGGGTCGCTCACCGCCGCGCCGGTGCCGAGGGTGTACAAAACGGCCATGTTCAAGACCTCCTGTAGCTATCTTAAGGCTCGAGCCTTGTTTTGTCCGCAACCAAGTTTGGACAGCCAAGTTTGGACAGCCAAGTTTGGGCGGACAAGTTTAGGCAGCCAAGTTTCGTCGGATGTGGGGGCGGTTAGTCCGAAACGGCCTTGGCGCTACGTTCGTTTTCCGTAGCGGTTCAGGGCCAGTTCGAGCCCTTCGGGGGTGCCGACGTCGAGAAACGTTCCCGTCTCGAACACCTGGGTTTGCAGCTCGAGCCCCGCCGCCAGCGCCGCCAGAAAGACGGGCGCGAGTTGCGCTTCCGGTACGTCGCCCGTGAGAGCGAGGTTTTCGAGATGAGCGTGCAAGAACTCCGTGAAGCGCGGCGACCACAGCGCCAAACCCCAACTCAGGGTGAGACGGGTCTCGAGCGGCTTGACGACGATGTCGTGCACGCGGCCGTTCGCGTCTACCGCAACCATGTCGGAGCGTTCGGGCGCGCTGGCGGGAAACAGGCCGAGCACGACGTCGGCTCCGGTCGCGGTAAGCCGGTCGCGCAAGCGCCGAAACACGTCCGGGGGTTCGTAGACGATGTCCGGGAATCCGAGGGCTATGTGCGCGTCTTTGACAAACCCGTAGGCCGAGTCGAGGCTGTAGGGTACGCCGTGGGGCAACTTGGCGAGCGTGTAAGCAATGTCGAGGTCGAAGTCGCCGCCGTCCCGGTAGTACGCCGGAATGTCCCACTTGCCCGGCCGCAGCACCATCACGACCTTGTGGATGCCGGCGTTGCGGAAGGTCTCGAGCAGGTAGTGGCTCACCACTTTGGCCTGGAGCGTGCCGTCCGGCAGCGCGCGAAAGCCGAGCGGCAACAACTCTTTGCTGCCCGGTAAACGCCCCAACCGCGTCGCCCGCCCCGCCATCGGGACGAGGCCGATGATGTCGGTTATTGCCATACCTCATTCTACGCAGTACCGACCAAAAAGGCCGAGCGCGAACTCGGCCTTTTCAAAACTCTTGTGCCTACTCGTTCTCGGCCGCCGTGGTGCCCGTAAACGAGGGTGCGTCACTGGCGGGAAAACTCTCTAAACTGGCTTCGGTGACCTCGTTGGGTTGGTCCTCCAGCGACGTTTTCAAACGGTTCAGGTCGTCGCGGATTTGCACACTCGGGGCTTCGCCGAACAACCGCGCCACGGCCGCGCCGAGCCGTCCTGCGGGCGGGTTGTAGGTGAGTTTGACCTCGACCTCGGTGCCGCCCGCCACTTCTTTGAAGCGCACCGCGCCCGCGTTGGCAACCGTCGAGTGCGGCAAGGAGCGCCAACTGATGAGTTCGCCGCGCTTGTCGCCGACAATCTCGGCGTCCCAGGTCACGTCCAGACCTGCCGGACCCTTGGCCCGCCAGTGCGAAGTGCCGTTGGGCAGCGTCTTGACCGACTCCAGGTGACTCATGAACTGCGGCAGGTTTTCAAAGTGTCGCCAGAAGTCGTAGAGGTCTTCGGGGCTGCGGTTAATCGTCACGCTTTCCTCAACGTGGACACCCTGATGCTGCGAAACCGCGTAGGGCCGCCGCGTGGGGCGCGAGCCGGTGTCGATACCGAGCGCGTTGTAGAGTTCGCAGTGACCGCTCACGCCCCGGTAAACGAGGTAACCACCGAGCGCGCCCAGCAGCACGCTCGATGCGGAGCGTTGCCGCAGAGCCGACACGAGCAGCGCGCCCCCCGCCGCCGACGACAGCAAGCGCTCGGCCCCACCAACGTTACTGTCCATGACCGCCGGATTGGGGTCGTTCTCCCTAGCCCACTGGCGAAAAGCTCTGTCCGGTTCTTGCATCATTGGTTTGCCCCGTTCCGCTCAGCGCTTTGAGGCCGAGCCCTTTGAGTCGAGCATAGATTAAGGCCGGTGGATAAGTTTGTTCTATGTGGCACGAAGTGAAAGTTGTGTTGCATTTTGAACAGCGTAACAGTACAGACGGCTAAATACACTTCATAACCCGCTGTTTAAGAAGTGAGAAAATCTTTGCCAAAAAGTAGGGTCATACATACTCGCTTTATTCTCAAAATCCAACTCTGTGCCGACTTGTTCTATCTTTTTGACCAAGCTGTGACTCAATGTCAGTTTTTCCTCCAGCAGGTACAGACCAAAAAGCTCGTAAGCTATTTCTAACTCCGCGTGATTGATGTAATGCTGGACGCTCGAATTTAAATCGGCGGGTAATTCGAGCATTAGGTTGTCAAGTATGATTCCACTTCGGTTTTCTATCTCCTTATAGTGTTTGGAACTTAACACGGTTTCCTCTCGAGTCCCAACGACTTGCCTCAGCCCCCTAACCGCTTCACCTCCACGGCCGCCCCCACCATCCCCGCCTCGTTGAGCAAAATAGCGGCCACGACCGGCGTTTTGGTGTCTAAGTAGGGGAAAAACTGGTCGCTCTTTTTGCTCACGCCGCCGCCGATGATGAACAGGTCGGGGGAGAACAAGAATTCTAAGTGGTTGAGGTACTTGTTGACCCGTTTACCCCACTTTTTCCAGCTCATGTCTTTGTCTTCTCGAGCCTTCGCCGAGGTGCGCGGCTCGACCTCTTTGCCGCCGAGTTCCATGTGGCCCAGTTCGGTGTTGGGGACGAGCACGCCGTCGTTAAACAGCGCCGTGCCGATGCCGGTGCCGAAGGTCAGCATGAACACGACGCCCTCTTGGTCCTTGCCCGCGCCGAAGGCCATCTCGGCCACGCCCGCCGCGTCCGCGTCGTTGAGGACGTGGACTTTTTGGCCGGTCACTTTCTCGAACAGCGCGTCGGCGTCGGTGCCTATCCAACTCTTGTCGACGTTGGCAGCGCTGTAGACCACGCCGCGCCGCACCACCGCCGGAAAGGTGCAGCCGACGTCGCCCGTGTAGTCGAAGTGCCCGACGATTTCTTTGACGGTTTCGGCGACGGCCTGCGGGGTGGCGGGTTGTGGCGTCGGGATGCGGTGGCGGTCGGTGGTTAGCTCACCCTTTTCGGGATTCACGAGCGCACCTTTGATGCCCGAGCCGCCGATGTCGATGCCGAGAAGAACAGAAGGTTTTTTGCGTGCCATGAGTTGAAGTGTAGCAGATTGACCGCTTTGGCCCGAGGTCGTGTCAAAAAGCGTGCTTTGTCTTGCAAGGTGTTGCGCCGGTCACGCAAACACGCCCCGATAAGGGCACGCAGTTTTTCCAAGCCGGCAAGCAGGGGAGGGCGGTGTCAGCTCCGCGCGTTGTCCTGGAGCATGGCCGACAGGGTTTGCTCCTTTTGCTCTTTGGGGTGAACCTGCAGCTCGAGCCCCAACGCGTCCAAAACATCGAGAAGCAAACCCGGTACTTCTCCTTCCAACCCGGACTGAAGGCGGTCGATTTGCGTTTGGTCGACGCCCAAGTCTTGGGCCAGCTCGCGAGCGGTCTTGTTTTGCGAGGCGAGCGCGGACTTAATGGCGTTTCTCACGGCTTCGTTGGTCGCGTTCCCAGCTGCGTTTTTCATTGGACCATCATAAGCCGTCCGCACAGCAGAGCGTGGCGAAGCAAGGGTCGTATCGCGGTACAGGGTGTGGTGAAGTGTGGGACTCAGGCCAACCTTCAGCGCCGCCCTGAGGTTTAGACTATGTTTCGAGTTGGGTATGGCAGCAAGTTCGGTATCTCCACTACTTCATCTTCACCACTTCGAGAGGACGACGTGAGCGCCAAAAACGTACTTGGGAACGACCTAGAACCCTGTTCTAACAACCCCGTGACGGGCTTTTACCGCACCGGCAGCTGCGAGACGGGGCCGGAAGACCGCGGCGTCCACGTTGTTTGTGCCCGCGTGACGAAAGAGTTTTTGCAGTTCAGCCTCGCGCAGGGCAACGACCTCGTCACCCCGCGCCCCGAGTTCGGCTTTCCGGGTCTCGAGCCCGGCGACCGCTGGTGTCTTTGCGCCGAGCGTTGGCGCGAGGCGTTGAGCGCAGGCGTCGCGCCGCCCGTCGCGCTCGCCGCCACCCACGCTGCGGCGCTGCGGGTGGTTTCGCTCGAGGACCTACAAGCTCACGCAGCGCCCGACGAAAGCTAGCCTTCGCTCGAGGTTTGCACTTCTCCGGCCCAGCACGGTATCGGCACTACTTCGACGTTTTCCGGTCTTGGCCTCGTCAAAGCTTGTGTGCTACACTGGCAAGGTTGACTTTACGGGCTCCGCACAGGTGCTCACCCAGAGGTGATTGAAAAATGGCGAAAGTATGTTCTATCTGCGGCAAAGGCCCCATCGTCCGCAACCAACTCGTGCAGTCGGGCAAAGCTAAAAGCAAGGGCGGCGTCGGTCGCAAGACGACCGGCATCACCAAGACCTGGAAGTACCCGAACCTTCAAAAAGTCAAGGTGTGGCGCGACGGCAACGCCCAGGCGCAGCGCGTCTGCACCTCGTGTATCCGCGAGGGCAAAACGCTCGCGGCTTAAACCCTGTACAAATCAAACCCTGTACAAAAGCTTAAAGACCAAAGCGAGCCGAGGTGAACGCCTCGGCCTTCGCTTTTCAGGGCGGGCTGCGAGCGGCGTGCTAAACTTTTTTTGTGGCCCGTCCATTTAAAAAAAGGTTTACCGTGTGAACCGCTTGCGCAGCGTAAAACCGGGTTGGTACGTGTTGCTGTTTTTCGTCCTGTACAGCCTCGTCGTCACCGTTGCGCTAACCCGCACCGAGCGGGCCAACCGCGCCCTGCGCACGCCGAACGAAAGGGCGGTAGACCCCGAACCCGCCAGGGTCGCGCCCGCAGGGCTGTGGTTCCCGGTGCCGGGCGCGTCCGTGCCGCAAAACCCGGCGTACTTACCGGGCGCGCCGCGCGTTTACCGGCGCGGCGTCAACCAAGGTTTCGACTTTTACGGCGAAGACGCGGGCGTTCCCATTTCCTACGGTACCCCGGTCGTTGCCGCGGCGGACGGCGTGGTGACGCGGGTCGACACGGACTACACCGAACTCGGCGCTGAGGCCTGGCAAACCCTTCTAAACGAGGTTTTCGAAAACGGAGCGGGCGAAGAACAACTCAACTTGTTGCGCGGTCGGCAGGTTTGGCTCCAAACCGAAGACGGCCTGAGTTTGCGTTACGGACACTTGTCGGGCGTGGCTCCGGGCTTGACGCCTGAAGAGCCCGTCTACCGCGGCCAAGTCATAGGTTTTGTCGGCAATTCGGGCACCGACGACGGCGTGGCCGGCTCTGTCCGCGGTGCGCGGCTGCACTTCGAAGTGTGGCAACCCGACGGTACTTTTTTAGGTCAAGAGTTGGACACGGAAACGCTGCGCAGTGCCGCCGCCGCGCTCTTTACGGGTCCCTGACGTGCCGAGCCCCGACGGCCCGACCGCTTTCGAAGTCGTGTGGCGCAACCCCTGGGTGCGTGCCCTAACCTACCTCGCACTCGCCGCCTTTGTGCTGTGGTTGTTGGTGCGCTACCAGTCCGGCTACGCCTTCGCGCTGCAAGTCGCCATCATCGGCTTCGTCATCGCCTACATCCTCAACCCGCTCGTGCTGCTGTTGGGGCGTGTCCGGATTCGGCGGGCGCTCGCGGTCGTCATCATTTACGTGCTGCTGCTGTTCGTGATTGTGCTCGGCTCGGTGCTGATTACGCAAGTGGTCACCGAACTTGGGCGGTTTATCACCCTTATTCCGACGGCGCTGACCAACATCGGTGACCTGACCGGCACCGTGTCCACCTGGGCGACCGGGCTGGTCGAGCGCCTGCCCGCCGTGTTGTCCGACCGGCTGGGTTTGGGCGGCTCGAGCGAGGCCATAAGCGTGCAGGTTCAAGAGCAGTTCGCCGAACTGGTCGCGGACACCACCGCCAGCATCACGGTGTTGTTGGAGAGGTTGGTGCGGGAGGGTCCGAGCCTGCTGCTCTCCGGCGGCACAACAATCGTCTCGACGACTTTGCAGGTGTTTTTGATTTTGCTGGCGAGCGCTTACTTTCTTTACGACTTTCCAAAGTTCACGGCGGCTTTTCGCCGTGCGGTGCCGGTGCGGTGGCGGCCCCTCTACGCCGACCTCATCGAAAAGGCGGACGCGGCGGTGGGCGGCTACCTGCGCGGGCAACTCCTCATCACCTCCGTTTTGGGCATTTTTATTTTTATCGGCCTGACTCTTATCCGCGTGCCGCTGGCCCCGGCCATCAGCTTCTTAGCGGCGCTGTTCAACATCGTGCCGTACCTGGGGCCTATCATCGGCGTGATTCCAGCGGTGCTGCTCGGCTTTACGGTCAGCCCGCTCACCGCGCTCCTGGCCGTCGTCGTGTTCGTGGTGGCGAACCAGTTGGAAGGCCACTTTTTGGCACCTTACATCTTGTCCAAAAGTACCGACCTGCACCCGGTCACGGTGCTCCTGGCGATTTTGGCGGGCGCGGGGCTGTTCGGCTTTTTGGGCGCGCTCTTGGCCGTGCCGACGGTCGCGCTCGTCAAGCTGGTTTTAGAAGAATACCTGTACCGGCGCTCCGCTTACCACGAGGTTCCGGTCGCGCCGCCGACCGAAGAAGCGCTCGACACGCCGCTGTTGGCGCGGTCTGAAGGAGACTAGCGTAGCGCGACGGGTTTTCCTTTGCTAGCGGGCGCAGGGCGCAACGCGGTACAGTAAGCCACGTGGCACGCTCGAACACCAAACGCAAGAAAAAGTCTGCCAAAACCGCGTCCAAAACCGGCTCGGCTTTCGACCTCGAGGCGCTGGGCCTGGTTCTCTTAGCCATCGGCATTTTTATCCTCGGCCTGCTCGTCCCGCAGGTGCCGACGGGTGAATGGGGGAGGAGTTTGCGCAGTCTAGCGACCGCGCGCGTCGGCTTGGGCGCGTACGTGTTGCCCTGGCCCTTCCTCGTGCTGGGCGCTTTGTTCCTGCTCCGGCGCAACCCGAAGGGCTGGCCTCGAGTGCTGGCGGGTTATCTCGTTTTGGCCCTCGGGTTGTGGTGTTTGGCGATGCTGGCTTACCCAGCCGTGACCGGGCGCTGGGGCGCGGCGTTGCGCGGTTACTTGGACGGGGCGGCGGGCCTGCTCGCCTACGTGCCCGCCCTGTTTATCGCGAGCGTCGGGTTGGACTTGCTGTTGGGTTGGACGCCGACACGGCTTACCAGGACTGTCTCGAGGGGCAGCGTCGACGGCGTGCGGCGCGGTTTCAAGGGCTTTGTGGCGGCGCGGGCCGGTTGGAAAAAACGAGCCGCTTTCAAGGCCGACGTCGCGCTTGCCAAAAACGACTTGAGCAACCTTGACAAAGACCTGCAAGCTTTGGAGAGCTTGTACCCCGGCAGCGCCGAGGTCGGCAAGTGGCGCAAGTCGGTGGCGGTCTCGCTCAAACAGCTCAAAAAACCGACCCCCGCCGACCTCGCCGATATCAGTCAGGACCTGCACGCCTGGCAGGGGGCGGTCGGAGACTTTACTAAGGACCGCGCCAAGGAACTCTCAGTGTACTTGCGCGGCGAGGGCGTGCCGGACTTTGGCGCGCTGACAAAGCGTGTCAAAGCCAGTTTCGACGACCCCGTCACCGAGCCCGGCTCCCTGGGTAAAGCCCTCGACAGCGTGCGCAAAGCCTTAGCCCTCGACCTGACCGCCCTCGCCGAGCGGCACCGCCGCAGCTTGCGCGAGCGCGACCTGGCCGAAGCCGCCCTCAAAGACATGCGCCCTCGAGACCTGGTGAAAGCCTCCGAAGACCACAACAAGCGCACCGAGCAGTACCGGCACGTCGCCGCCGACGCTGCGGCCCTGGAAACGTACGCCGACACGCTCGAGCCCTGGCGCGACCTCGTCGGCAAACACGCGCGCCTGCGCGCCGAGTTTTCAGCCGAAGAACTTGCCGACTACGGCGACACCCTCAGCAAAGAACTCCGCAGCAAGGGCCGCGAGGCGCTGGTGCAACTCGCGGGTTGGCAGCAAGCCCTGGACAGCGCCGAACTCGCGGCGCGTGCGGGACCCATGCCGGGCGAGGTTGAGGCCAGGCTCGAGGCCGACACCTCACCGAGAGAAGCGGCGGGGGAAGACTTCGCCGACGAATCCGGCGCTGATGTTGATGAGATGATGGGGCTCGAGGCTGTTCCTACAGACCCTCTGGACCCCTTGGAGCTTCTGGACGACCAAACCGAGCCGAAACCCGTCATCCCCGCGGTCGGCGGCATCCCCATTCAACTGCCGGCGACGGACCTTCTGGAAGCGGCCCAGCGCCACGGCGAAGACCCGGCGCTATTGGCGAAAGAAGTGCAGGCGCGGGTACGCAAAATCGACGAAACCCTCGCCAACTTCGGCCTCACCGGGCGCGTGGTGGCCTCGGTGCGCGGCCCGACCGTGACCCGCTTCGAAGTCGAACCCGCGCCGGGCGAGAAAATCAGCCGTTTCGCCAACCTGTCCGACGACCTCGCGCTGGCGATGGCGGTGGGCTCGGTGCGCATCGAAGCGCCGATTCCGGGCAAAAGCGTCATCGGTTTGGAGGTACCCAACGCCAACCGCGACCTCATCCGTTTTCGCGAGGCGGCGGAAGCGGGCGGCTTCAAACGCAGCCGCGCCCGCTTGCCCCTTATTTTGGGCAAGTCCATCGACGGCGACATGGTCGTCGCCGACTTAGCACGGATGCCGCACCTCCTTATCGCCGGCTCGACCGGCTCGGGCAAGTCGGTCGCGGTCAACACGCTCGTCGGCAGCCTCCTGTACAAGTTTTTGCCGACCGAGCTGAGATTCCTCATGATTGACCCCAAGATGGTCGAACTCACCCCGTTCGACGGCATCCCGCACATGCTGCAACCCGTGGTGACGAACCCCAACGACGCGGCCGGCGTGCTCCTCGGCGCGGTCGCGCACATGGAGCGCCGCTACAAGATGATGAGCAAAATCGGTGCCAAAAACCTCGACCAGTACAACGAAAAAGCCCGCAACCTCGACATGCCCGAGATGCCCTTCATCGTCATCATCATCGACGAGCTGGCCGACCTCATGATTACGAGTCCGAAAGAGGTCGAGTCGGCGATTATGCGCCTGGCGCAGATGGCGAGGGCGACCGGAATGCACCTGATTTTGGCGACGCAGCGGCCTTCGGTGGATATTTTGACTTCTTTAATCAAGGTGAACGTCCCGGCGCGGATGGCGTTCGCGGTGTCGTCCAGCCACGACTCGCGCACCATCCTCGACTCGATGGGGGCCGAACGGCTCATCGGCATGGGCGACATGCTCTTTTACCAGCCCGGCATGGTCAAGGCCGCGCGCTTGCAAGGCCCCTACATCGACGAGAGCGAAATTGCCGCGCTGAGCGCGTTTTTGCGCCGCCAGTATTTCGACGACGACTTCGGCGAGGCCTACGGCACCGACTTCGACCCGCCGTCCCTCCACGAGTCCGAGGCGAGTGGCCTTATCGACTGGAACGACGACAAGCTGCGCGAGGCCGCCGAACTCGTCATCAACGAGGGCCAGGGCAGCGTGTCGCGCTTGCAGCGGCGTTTGAGCGTGGGGCACGCTCGAGCCGGCAAACTCATGGACTCGTTGGAGGCGCTGGGCGTCGTCGGCGGGCACGTTGGCAGCAAACCGCGCGACGTGCTGGTGGACATGGACGAGTTGCCGAATATTTTTGGGAAGTAGTGAGGTGGTGTGTTGGGCTTGGCGTTCTTTTTTGACATTATAACGATAGCCAAACTGCTATCATATATGCTATCATCCTTGTGTGGGCAAACGTATCGTGCTAGACACCAACGTTCTCGTTAGCACAGTGTTGAGTCCACAAAGTTCCAATCGTGAGCTTCTGAGACGCTGCTTCAGGGGAAGCTACCAGCCCCTCATCAGCCACAAGCTTTTTCTCGAGTACGAAGACGTGTTTGCTAGAGACGAGCTGATGCAAAAGTCCCCCTTCAGTGCGCAGCAGCGTGAGCGCCTGTTAAACGATGTTTTGAGTGTGTCCTTATTTGTCCCGGTATATTACCTGTGGCGACCCAACAGCCCCGACGAAGGTGACAATCATCTTTTGGAGCTTGCCGTAGCAGGTAATGCCGACAGCATCGTGACCTACAACGTCCGCGACCTAAAACGCGCCGAACTTCGCTTTCCCGTGTCTGTCCTCACGCCTGCCGGGCTACTGAAAGGAGACCCACCATGAGCGTTCTTACCATCCGCGTACCCGAGGAGAAACACCAACGCCTCAAACAACTTGCCGAGGCCAAGCAAATGAGCCTCAACAAACTCTTCGACGAGATGAGCACCCGGCTCTTGACTGAACACGACGTGACGCAGCGTTTCAAAGCGCGCGCCGCCCTCGGGTCTGCCGAAGACGGGCTGGCGCTGTTGGACGAGTTCGAGCGCTACGACCGAGAGCACGGTTTGGGAAATGAAGAAAGCTACTGAGTCCGTAAGCGGCTTTATAGGCAGCAAGCCGCGCGACGTGCTGGTGGAGTTGGACGAGTTACCGAATATATTTGGGAAATAATTCTTGATATACTTTGAGATAAGGAGATATATGCATACGAAAACATGTCTCTGGTTTATAACAATGATGATTTCTGGAATCGCTTCAGCTGCTTGTCCTAATGTTCCAGTTCCTTATGAACCTTATAAAGTGGGAACATTTGAGCTAGCCATTGATGGCAATGTTATTACTTCTTGTGCTGCTTACAGTCTTCTTCTTGACCCCAAAACTTATCAAGAGGACATGAACGAAAGTCTTTTTTATCCCTTGGTTGAGAGCGTAGCGTCAGAACTCCAGGTTTCACCTGAGCAGGCTTCGCCTCTCTTTCTGGAGGCAAATGAAATCTCGGGTCCTATGGCATTGGACGACGTTTCGGCATTAAAAATGTTTGGTGTTGATGAGGGTTACGTGGTAGCTATCAGTTTGCAGGTGGATAGACTCTATGACCTAGTTAGGATAGTCGGTATTTTGTTTCCAATACCTGGGCCCCCACAGACGGTCAGTCCTGTACCTGCACCTTTCAATCAGCCAGATGTAACCATACAGGAGCAGCAGCGATATGTTTGGGAAAACCTAGCCATAATAGTTGAAACCGTTGAAGATGGTAGTTACCTTGAAGAACAAGTTCGCGTTGTGGATGGTAACGGTTCAACCCTTGTCGAACTTGAGGATTATCGTATCACTGATGTTTCTTTTCATGAGCTTGACGGTCAAGGTGCGAAGGAACTGGTGGTAAGTACATGGAGTGGCGGCAATCACTGTTGCTTTATGCAGTACATTTACACTTCTGGCAATCCGATTCAAGAAATATATGCCCATGAAACGACCGCAACGTTCGAGGATTTAAATGGAGACGGAAAAGAAGAGTTGGTTCAAAGTGGAGTAGTGTACTTGGGAGACCTTCCCATGTGTTGCTACCCCAGCTACAACAGGGTAGACGGGTGGAACGGTGAAGAGTTTGTCGATCAAACAAACCTCTATCCAATACTGGCTGAACGTAATATGGAGAAGAACCGCATGGACTTTCTCGATGCCAGTGCGAAGAACGATGAGATAAGCCAATACTCTGCTGAATTGGGTTTTATGCCAACGCGTTAATCCTTAACCAAGGTCAACAGGCTTGGGAATGGCTCGAGCAAAACGCATCCAGTGATGTTTTAGCGTGGTTAATTCCACTCAGGTCAGACGTTGACAAAAGATTTGAAAAATTTGTCAGCGATTGACTTTGGCTTGGTCAATAAGGCGCTGGCGTATCTAACTCCTCAGCACTATCCTTAAACCCGTCCACAACCTCCTGCGCCGCCCCGACCAAAAAGCCCAAGTCCGACTGCACCGTGACGAACTGAAACCCTTTGTCTATCATCTTTTGAGAATAGGCGACCGAGGCGTTGTGCAGCCCGGCCTTGACGCCGTGGCGCTTGGCGGCTTCTATAATGGTGTCCAGCGCCTCCGGCACCGGCCCATCCGCAAAGTCCGCGCCCGGCGGCCCGCCGAGCGACTGGCTCAGGTCGGCCGGCCCGACGTAGATGGCGTCCAAACCCGGCACGCTCAGGATGTCGTCCAAGTTCTTCATGGCTTCCGCCGTTTCAATCATGGCGAAGGTCAGCACGGTCGCGTTGGCGTTCGGCGCGTAGTCCTTCCCGGCGTACAAGGTGGCCCTGGTCGGCCCGAAGCTACGGTAACCCTGCGGCGGGTAGCGGCAGGCTTGCACGAACGCCTCGCACTCGGCGCGGCTGTTGACCATCGGACAGATGATGCCGTAACAGCCCGCGTCGAGCATTTTCATGATGATGCCGGCTTCGTTCCAGGGAACGCGCGCTAAGGGCGTGGTGTCGGTCGTGGAGATGGCCTGGAGCATCGGCAGCGCGGCGTCGTAGTGCAGGGGGCCGTGCTGCAGGTCGAGGGTGAGGCTGTCGAAGCCCTGGTGCGCCAGCGCCTCGGCTGCGACCGACGAGGGGATGTGCAGCCAGCCGTTGACGGCAGCTTGACCGTTCTCGAGCTTCGTTCTCAGCTTGTTTTCGCGCACGGTGCCTCCCTTAATTTGTCAACCAGTATCTCATGACGGCCGTGACCGCTTGGGGTTGCTCGAGCATACTATAGTGCCCGCTGTCCTCAATCGGCACCAGCGCCGCGTTCGGGATGAGGCGGGCCATTTCCTCGTGGAGTTCGAGCGGTGTCACCCTGTCTTGTCGCCCGACGAGGAGCAGGGTGGGGCAGGCGATAGAAGGCAAATGCGGGCGGCTGTCGACGCGGCTGGCGAGCATGTCGAGCTGAGTGACGAAGGTGTCGACGCCCGTCTCGAGGGCCATCTGCTCGAGCACCACCCGCAAACTCGGGTCGGCCTGGGGGTGCAGGCCGTTCGTGAACCCCTCGACAATGGTTTTGAACCCGCCCGCTCGAGCCTCCTGTTGCCAACGCGCCCAGGTGTCCAACTGCGCCGCGGTGCTGCCGCCGGGGTTGGCGTCCAGCAGGGCGAGTTTGACGACGCGTTTCGGGGCCTGACGCACTATCTCGAGGGCGACGATGGCCCCTTGCGAAAACCCGGCCAGGGCGAAGGTTTCCGGCGCTTGCGCCAGCACCCAGGCGGCGCAGGCTGCAACCGTCTCACCCACGCTGAGCGGCAACACGAACATGTCGGCAAAGTCGGCAAGGTGCGTGGTTTGATGGTCGAACACTGCCGCGGTGCAGAGCGTGCCGGGAAGAAGGACGAGGGGCGTCACGCGCCGACCTTTTGGTACGCTTCGAAAAGTGCGGCCTCGCCGCCGACGTTGCCCGGAAAGACGACGTAGGGCAGGCCGGGGTAACGCGTTTCCTCGCCCAAGCGCCACACGGGCACGCCGGGCAGCAGCTGCCCCAGCACCAGCGCGCGCCGCATCCCCAGCGCTTTCGTGGCGACGTCGCTGCTGGTAATGCCGCCCTTGGCGATGATGAAGCGCGGCGCGTCGTCGAGCCCTTTTACAAGCGCCACAAGACCCGCCGACACGCGCCGGTTGACGTCCAGATGAACGTCCAGGCTTCCCGCGGCCTCGTCGGCGTTCCCGGCGACGAGGCCGCGGCTGGTGTAAAGGACCACGTCTCCCTCACGCAACCGCTCGTTTAAGACCGCGCGAACGCGCTCGAGTTCAGCCTCACGCGCCTCCAACAAGTTTTCAACCCTGAGTTCGACCGCTGCCACGTCGCTGTGCCGGGTCAAGTAAGCGAGTTGCGCGCTGCTTTGGGGCACGTACGAGCCGACGACGACGAGGCCGCCGCGAAGGCCGCCCGTTCCCTTCCGCGCGTTGAAGTCGCGCTTTGTTAGCAGCGGCCGCTCCGAAATGCCCGCCCGCAGGGGCACAAACGAGGCGGCGGTGCGGTAGAGAAAGCGTTTGCCCGCGGCCTCCGCGGTCATCAAAGCCAGCGTTACGACCTCGAGGTCGCGTTTACAGAGCGCGTTGACGACGCACACCGCGTCCGCCGGGAGCGACAGCACCTGTTTCAGCACCTCTTCCGGCCCGGACCTGACGAGGTTCAAAGAGAGCGAGGCGACCTCACCCGCCCGGCGACGCCCCGCGGTTTTTTCCTCGACCCAGGCTTTGAGGTCGGCGTGCCGGTAGCCGAAGCTCGCGTCTCGCGCGAAGGGCGTCTCGGCGGCGGGGATGAGGGTATCACCCTCGAGGACGTAGTGAACGTCCGCCGCCGTGTAGCGCCCGCCCTCGAAAAAGGCGGGGATGAGAAAGGTGGCGTCGAAGCCGCCGAAGGTTTCCGCCAGGGCGTCCGTCTCGGCGGGGTAGTGGCCGCGCAGCGTCGAGTCGCTCCGGCTGACGAGGGTGAAGCGCGTGCCGCTGCGTTCGCCCGCCTCGAGCAGGGCGGAGCCGATGTCACGGTTCAAGGCTCCGGCTTCCTCCGCGGTCACGCTGCGGCTGTTGGTCAGGATGTAAAACGCTGGGTGGGCGCTCCCGAACTCGCGCACCAGGCTCTGAGCGGTCCACTCGCTCAGCACCGGAACGCCGTGGACGCTCTGGGTACCGGTCGGGTCGTCGTCCAGCACGACGACCTTGCTACCAGCGAGCGCGACCCTGACCTGCTCGAGCGCCGTGTCCAAGGGGTGCGGCCAGGGCGGCGGCAGGGCGGCGTTGAGTGTGGTCAGGGTCTGGTTCGGCACGGCTCGAGTTTCAGGTACACAGCTCTCGAGGTTGGTCGGCGTTCACTCGTGGCTGCCGATGCGCTTCAAGATGTCCTGGCCCAGGGCGTCGAACCCGTCCGGCACCTTGACCATTTTGCCGGTTGCGTCCGCCTCGTAACCCATGCGTTCGGCGGCGCTGACGACGTAAGGTGCCCAGTAGGGGTCTTTGCCCTTGAAGACTTCGTGCGGCTCGAGCACCGCGAACAGCCAGGCCGTGCCCTCTTGCCCCGGCAGCACCTCGAAACCGCGCCACAGTTTGGGCGGCAGGCTGATGAGGTCCCACTTTTCCAAATTTGTCTCGCCCGTGACCGTGTCCTCGCTGTCGCCCCAATAAAAGCGCCACTTGTGCTCGGTCAGCGGCACGAAGCATTCGATGTAGTCGTGCGTGTGGTAGGCGGGGCCGTTGCCGGGCTCGGCCTTGACCATGCCGATTTGAAAGCCGTGCGGCGTGGTAATCATCGGTTCGAAGTTCGGGTTTTCGCTCGCGGTGTCGCCGATGACCGCGTAGTTGAGGCGCTGGTGATGCTCCAAGGGACTGTCGATGAACATGAGGGGGATGGGCTGCTGCAACAGAGCCTGAAAACGGCTGATGCGCCCCTCCATCGCGCCCAGACCGCTGTCGTCGCCTCGTTGTTCACGTGGGTCGGTCATGTCTGACTCGATTATGTCTGCCATCGTTGCTCCTCTCGAGGCTGTCCATTGAACGCTTCCGGCCCTGACTTTGGGGATGACCGGGCCAAATGTGCTCGCACGAGTTTAACGCATCCACCGCCGAGCGTGCGGACCAGGTGCAGGGATTGACGGCTCTATCGCGCCCATAGTACGGTGTTTTCCCAAGGTACTGCACAACCCGCAACGCTCGACGGGGTTTTTGCCCGGCCCCTTCAGGGCGAGACGAAGCTCCCACCGACCCCGACTTTATACCCCCGAAACGGAGAAACGCATGGCGAAAACGGCCGAAACGGACGCCTCTCCCCAAGACGTCGTGGCGAACCGCAAACCTGTTACCGACGTCCCCGGCACCGACGTCAGCGTCTTGATGAACCCTGGTGGTGAAAAACGCCAGAGCATGACGGGGTTCGACGAAGACTACGTCGACATCGTCGACTACATCGTCCGCTGTACGCACAAAATCTGGGAGGAGCGCGGGCTCGGCCTCATCTACAGCCATTACCAGCACAACGTCCTCATCCACACCTCGGACGGGCAGACGATGGAGCGCGACAAGGTCATCGCGGACAGCGCCAAGACGATGGCGGCGTTTCCGAACATCCGACTCTATGCCGACGACGTGATTTGGTCGGGCGACGCCGAGCGCGGTTTTCACTCGTCGCACCGCATCACCTGGACCGGGCGCAACACGGGTTACAGCATCTACGGCCCGCCGACCGGGCGCAAGGTGGTGCGCCAGGGCATCGCCCACTGCTTTGTGAAAAACAACCGCGTGGTCGAGGAGTGGATTTGCCGGGACGAGTTGGCGCTGGTGCAGCAGCTCGGCCTCGAGCCCGTCGCCCTCGCTAAAAAGATGGCCCTGCGGGACGCCCTCAGCGGTGGCCGCCCGCCCGTTTGGGCGACCGGCGAGGTCGAACGCTTGCGCGGGCAGGTCCAGCCCGAGCGCCTACCCGATGTAGATGCAGACAATCCTGAGTTGTTCATCAAAACGATGCTCCACAACGTCTGGAACCGCCGCATGATTGGCGATACAGACCGCTACTACGCGCCGCACCTCTACGCGCGCACGCCCGGCCACCGGATGAGCTACGGTTTGGGTGACTACAAGGCGTTCGTCGTCGGGCTTATCGCGGCTTTCCCAGACCTGGCGCTCGTCGTCGACCACCAGTGCCACGTTGAAGATGCCAGCGGCCACCGCGTGGCGACGCGCTGGTTTTTGAACGGCACCCACGACGGCCCCGGCCCTTACGGCGAGCCGAGCGGCAAGCCCGTCACCGCCTGGGGCATCTCGCACCACGAAATCCGCGACGGCAAGATTGAACGCGAGTGGCTGATTTTTGACGTGTTCGCGCTTCTCAAGCAAATCTACTGGCCCGCGGGCGAGGCGTAGATGTACGACGTCATCGTCCTCGGTGTGGGTGGGATGGGCAGCGCGACGGTGTACGAACTCGCCAAGCGCGGAAAAAAAGTGCTCGGGCTGGAGCGTTTCGACATCCCGCACGAACTGGGCTCGTCCCACGGCACGACGCGCATCATCCGGCTCGCCTACTACGAGGACGGCGCGTACGTGCCCCTCTTGCGCCGGGCGTACGAGCTGTGGCGGGAGTTGGAAGAGGTTACGGGCGAACGGGTTTTGCACGTCACGGGGTCTATCGACGCCGGCCCCGAAGACGACTGGGTATTTAAGGGCTCGCTCGAGTCTTGTGCCCAGCACGGCATTCCCCACGAGGTTTTGGACGCTAGCGCCCTCCACGAACGCTTCCCCGGCTACGAGTTGCCCGACGGACACTTCGCGCTGTTACAAGAAGAGGGCGGCTTTTTGACGCCGGAGCGGTGCATCGTCAACTTTGTCAGTGCAGCGCAAGCGTTAGGCGCGGAGGTGCGGGCGCGGGAGCGGGTGCTCGAGTGGCGCGAAACCCCTCACGGCGTCACCGTGCGCACCGAGCGCGGCACCTTCGAAGCTGCCGAACTCGTCATCACGGCGGGCGCGTGGGCGGCGCAGCAGGTGCCTGGTCTGGGCGGCAACGCGCAGGCCGAGCGGCAAGTGCTGAGTTGGTTTCAACCCCACAAACCTCAGCTGTTTACGCCCGACCGTTTTCCGGTTTTCAACTTAGCCGTAGACGAGGGACGCTACTACGGCTTTCCGGTTTACGGAATTCCCGGTTTCAAAATCGGGCTCTATCACCACCTGCACGAAACGGTCGACCCCGACCGGCTCGAGCGGGACGTTCACCCCCAGGACGAGGCGGTACTGCGCGAGTGCGTGGCCCGCTATTTCCCCGCGGCGAACGGCCCCACGATGACGCTGAAAACCTGCCTGTTCACCAACTCCCCCGACGAGCACTTCATCATCGGGCGACACCCGGATTTCGCGCACGTGAGCTTCGCGGCGGGGTTCTCGGGCCACGGCTTCAAGTTTTGCAGCGTGGTGGGCGAGGTGCTGGCCGATTTAGCCGTGCAGGGAGCGACGCGTCACCCTATAAAGCTGTTCAACCCACAGCGTTACTTGGCCGCGGTTCGTTGAAACAGGGCGACCACAAAGTCAGCTTGCACTGTAGGTTGTCGTTGCGAGCGAATGCGAAGCAATCCTGATGTTTGAAGTGCGCTGGCAGTGAAGCGTGAGGTTGCTTCGTCCGCTTACGCTCCCTCGCAATGACAAGTGTGGATGAAGGCTGACTCTGCTATAACCCATTCGTTAAGCCAGCAATTCAAGATGAGCAGGAAAAGCCCCCCCTTAACAAGGGGGGTTGGGGGGATTTGCTTCTGTAAAGACACTGTAGAGGTTTTCACAGAAGCAAACCTCCCCTAACCCCTCCTATTAGGAGGGGGATTTATTCCCCTCATTTAAGCTTCCTGCACGTGTAGTTGCCTTCATCTTGAATTGCTGTCATTAAGCGTGAGGGCTTGCACTTCATGCAACTGAAACCCACCATTCAGCACATCGCCCGGCAAGCCGGGGTCAGCGTGACCACCGTGTCGCGCGTGCTGAACGAGCACCCGAACGTGCGGTCCGGCACGCGGGCGCGGGTCGAGGAGGTGATGGCGGCTCTCGAGTACCGCCCCAACTTCGCCGCGCGGAGTATGCGCACGCAGCGCTCGCAGGTTATCGCCTTTGTGACCGACCAAATCGCCACCACGCCCTTCGCGGTGCGCACCGTCGAGGGCGCGCAGCGGCTCGCCTGGGAGCACGGCAAGCTGCTGTTCGTCGTCAATACCTCCGGCGACGCGTCCTTAGAAGAAGCGGTGTTGGAGAACCTGCTCGAGCGCCAGGTCGAGGGCGTCATCTACGCCGCACTCTACCACCGCCGGGTCGAGCCGCCCGCGCTGCTCAAAGAGGTGCCGACCGTTTTAATCGACTGCTTCAGCGACGACGGGGCGTTCACCTCGGTTGTGCCGGACGAGGCGAAGGCGGGGTTTACCGCGACGCAGACGTTGCTCGAGCTGGGCCACCGCCGCGTCGCGCTGCTGAACTTGCGCCGCGGCACGGTCGCCGCCGAGCAGCGTCAAGTGGGCTACGAACAGGCGCTGGCGGAACACGGCGTAGAACTCGACAAAAAACTCGTCCGCTACGGCGACTGGACGGCGAGCGGCGGCTACTTACACACCCTCGCGGTGATGCAGTTGCCGGAGCCGCCCAGCGCGCTTTTTTGCGCCAACGACCGAACTGCGATGGGCGCGTACGACGCGCTGCGCGAACTCAACCTCAGAATTCCCGAAGATGTCTCGGTCGTCGGCTTCGACGACCAGGAGGTCATCGCCGCTTACCTTCGTCCCGCGCTCACGACGATGGCCTTGCCGCACTATGAGATGGGGCGCTGGGCCGTGAACGCGCTGCTCCGGCAGGACAAACCCGTTCAGGCGAAACTCGAGTGCCCGCTCGTCCCGCGCGCCTCGGTCTCGTTCAGGAGGGAGGGCGCTTTACCTTAATCCGGCACAAGCCACTTTTCAGAAAGGGAGAACACCTTGAAACGAATCCTGTTGATTGCACTTTTAGGTTTTAGCCTCGTCGGCGTCGCCAGCGCCCAAGAAGAGGTCACCATCTGGTTTCACTCGTCGGGCGCGGCGGACATTTACGCCCAGCAAATCGAGCGCTTCAACGCCTCGCAAGACCAGTACCGCGCGACGATTACCGAGATTCCCGGCGGGGCCACCTCGGGCTCGGGCTACAACGACGCCGTAAACGCCGCGGCGGTCGCGGGCGACTTGCCTTGCATCCTCGACCTGGACGGCCCCAACCTCTACAACTACGCCTGGGCGGGCTTTTTGGAGCCGCTCGACGTTTACCTGCCCGAAGGGTACATGGACGACTTTTTGCAGTCAATCGTCGACCAGGGCACCTACAACGGCCAACTTTACGCCATCGGCCCGTCGGACTCGGCCACGGGCCTCGTGTCGACCCGGCAGGTTTTGGAAGAAATCGGCGCGCGCATTCCCGAAGGCTATGACGACGGGTGGACCTGGGACGAGTTCAACCAGTACCTCACCGCCGTCCGCGACCTGCCCTCGACCGAGTACGCCATCGACACCCGGATGAACTTCGGCGCGGGCGAGTGGTACACCTACGGCTTTTCGCCCTGGCTGCAGTCCTACGGCGGCGACCTCATCGACCGCAGCGACTACCAAAGCGCCGAGGGCGTGCTGAACAGCGAAAAGTCGGTCGAGTTTATGACTTGGCTGCAGAACTTGTACCAAGACGGCTACTCCACCCTGACGCCGCCGGACAACTTCGAGTTCGTCAACGGCAAGGCGGGCATGGGCCTGTTCGTCAACTGGATGTACAACGACTACAAAGAGAAGTACGGCGACGACCTCGTGGTCATGCCCGCGCCGAACCTGGGTGAGGGGGCCGTGTCCGGCATGGGCTCCTGGGCCTGGGCGATGAGTTCGCAATGCGACAACAAAGAGGGCGCTTGGGCGCTTTTGGAGTACCTGCTTCAGGGTGAAAACCTCAACGAGTGGACCTCGCAGTTCGGCTCGATGCCCGCGCGCATCTCGGTTCTTGACAGCCAAGAGCGCTGGCAAGAGGGCAGTGACATGTACGTGTTGCGGCAACAGCTCGAGCAGGGCGTCGGCCTGCCCCGCCCCATCACCCCGGCTTACCCGACCATCACCACGGCCTACGCCACCGCGATGGACAACATCATCAAAGGGGCCGACGTCGAAACCGAACTCGACACCGCGGTTGACAAAATCGACCAGAACATTCAGGACAACCAGGGTTACCCGAACACGAACGAAGGACAGTAAGCCGTCGTAGGGGCGGGTTTCAAACCCGCCCTACCCCAAAAACCTACCCCTTAAAAAGAGAGGTGAGGGTATGGCCCTGAACTACCGCGCTCGAGAGCGCCGCGCCGCTTGGCTCATGAGCGCGCCCGCCGTGGCGCTGTTGCTGATGTTTTTCGTAACGCCCCTGGTGCTCGGCTTCGGCTGGAGCTTTACCAACAAGCGGCTTATCTCGCCGTTGCCGACGCAGTTTATCGGCCTGCAAAACTTCGACCGGCTGCTGAGCTTGAGCGTCCTGACCCTGCAACCCGAGCGGGACGCGTCCGGTGAAATTCTGCGGGACGCGGCTGGGAACCCGGAGTACCCCCGCATCCGCAGCTTGACGCGGGGGGATGAGAGGCTCGAGGGCTTCCGCGAGTGGTTCCGCTTTTCTGTAGGGGGTGCGCCGCGCGTGGTGCTCGCCAAAGACCCCGCCTTTATGCAGTCGCTCGTCAACACCTTTATTTTCGTGCTCTTTATCGTGCCGGGGCAGGGGGGACTGGCGCTCCTGCTGGCGCTGCTGGTCAACCAGCGGCTGCGCGGCATCCAGTTTTTCCGCACCGCCTACTTTTCGCCCATCGTCACCTCGATGGCGGTCATCGCGGTGGTGTGGACGTTTCTCTACAACCCCACGCAGGGTTTGGTGAACACGTTTTTGGAGACGGTGACGTTTGGGGCGGTGCAAAACGTGCCCTGGCTCATCAGCACCGACACCGCGCTCGCCGCGGTTATCGTCATGTCGATTTGGCACTCGGTCGGGTTGCAGATGATTATTTTTCTGGCGGGTCTCCAGGGCATTTCCGAAGCGCTTTACGAGGCCGCCCGCATTGACGGGGCGAACGCGCTGCAACGCTTCCGCTTCGTCACCGTGCCGCAGCTGCGCAACACCATCATCTTCGTGCTCGTCAGCACCACCATTCTGGCTTTTCGGGTGTTTACCCAAGTTGACGTGATGACGCGCGGCGGCCCCGAAGACGCGACGCGAACGGTCGTGTTTCACGCGGTCGATACCGGGTTTCGGCAACAACAAATCGGCTACGGCTCGGCGGTCACGGTGGTGTTTTTCGTCATCGTCTTGACCATCGCCCTTGTGCAGCGTCGGCTGTTGCCGCCGGAAAGCGCGGTGTAGCCGTGGCACAGCGGACTTTGACGAGCGTGCCTAGCCACGTCGACTCGAGCGGCGTCGGACCGAAACGGCCCTGGCTGCGCGTGCTCGACTACCTGTTGATGACCCTCCTGGCCGCCTTTTTTCTGTTCCCGATGGTGTTCATGATGGTCTCGGCGTTCAAGCCCGACAAGCAGATTTTCGACGACCTGCAAACGCTTCTCTACGCCTTTGTGCCGCGCAACGCGTCCTGGGACAACTTCCGCTTCGTGTTCGGGCGGGTGCCCTTTTTGCGCTACATGTTCAACTCGGCGCTCATTACCATCGTGACCGTCGGTTTGGGCCTGTTCGTCAACAGCATGATTGCCTACACGCTGGCGCGGCTGCGCTGGCCGGGGCGCAACCTCGTGTTGGCGGCCGTTATCGCGCTCATCATCGTGCCTTTAGAGGCGATTTCGATTCCGATGCTCGTGGTGGTGAACGAGCTGCCCTGGCTCAACATCGGCTGGGCGAACGGCCCGACGTTTACGTGGGTGACGAGTTGGCTCGACTCGTACCAGGTGCAGATTATCCCCTTTATCGCCTACCCGTTCGGGATTTTCTTGTTTTACCAGTTCTTTTTGGACATTCCCAGGGAGTTCGACGAGGCGGCGATTGTGGACGGGGCGAGCCCGTTCGGGATTTACTGGCGAATTATCGTGCCGCTGGCCCGGCCGGCGTTCGCGACCGTGGCAATCTTGCACTCGCTGGTGATGTGGAGCGCTTACCTATGGCCGCTGATGACCACGCGCGGCACCGCGTACCGGCCGCTGACCATCGGCATTACACAGATGTACTTAGAAGACATCGAGTGGGGCGCGATTATGGCGTACGCGTCGATGGCGACGCTGCCGCTGCTGCTGATTTTTTTGATTTTCCAGCGCTGGTTCATCCGCAGCGTGGCGTCGTCGGGTGTGAAGGGGTGACGTTCAAGCTCGAGCCCCTTTTGACGCGCCGCCTGGAGCACAGCCGCCACCGCCCGCGCTACCACTTTTTGCCGCCCGCCAACTGGATGAACGACCCGAACGGGCTCATCCGCTGGGGCGACGAGTATCACCTGTTCTACCAGTACAACCCCGTCGACGCCGCCTGGGGCGGTATCCACTGGGGCCACGCGGTGAGCGGCGACCTCGTTCACTGGCGAGACGAGGTCATCGCCCTGTCGCCCCAACCCGGCACGCCCGACGAGGACGGCTGCTGGTCGGGCTGCGCTGTCGACGACGACGGCACGCCGACTCTCTTTTACACCGGGCTGAGGGGCGACTCGGCCCGGACGGGCAGCCAAAACGTCTGTGTAGCGACCGGCTCAACTGACCTGAAAGTTTGGAAGAAATTCGAAAATAATCCTATCCTCGAGCCCCCCCCTCACCTCCCCCTGACCGCCTTCAGGGACCCGAGCGTGTGGCGGCAGGACGGGGTTTGGTACCTCTGCATCGGCGCAGGCATCGAAGGGCGGGGCGGGGCTGCGCTGCTCTACCGTTCTGAAAACTTGCGCGCCTGGGACTACCTCGGCCCGCTGCTCGTGGCGGACGAGCTAGGAGATGACCTGACCCGCGCCGACGTTTGGGAATGCCCGCAACTGCTCGAGTTCGGCTCCAAACAGGTTCTCCTGTTCAGCGTGCTCAGGCGGGACGAGACGCCCCGGACGCGCTACTCGGTCGCGCTGGTGGGTGAATTCAGGAACGCGAAGTTCGACGTCGAAACGGTTCAAAAACTCGACCACGGCGACTTTCACTTTTACGCGCCGCAAACGTTGCGTGACCGTGACGGCCGCCACCTCGTCTGGGGTTGGGTCCAGGAGGGCCGGAGCGCCGCGGCGCAGCGGGCGGCGGGGTGGTCGGGGGCGATGTCCTTGCCGCGCGTGGTGACGTTTCAGCGGGGCGGCCTCCACTTTTCTCCCGCCCGTGAAATAGAGACCCTGCGAGACACCTGTCTGACGCTGGCCGGGGAGCAGGCTGTTTCCGGTGACCAGTTGGAAGTCGTCGCGGTTTTTTCACCCAAATACGCGTGTGGGCTGACCCTGGCCCACGGCGGGACGGAGCAAACCCGCATCGTGTACGACCCGGCCCAGGGCTGTTTGAGTGTAGACCGCGCGCGCAGCAGTTCGGACGCGAGCGGGGCACCGCACACGCACCCCAACGAAGGCGCGTTGGCGCTTCAGGTGGGCGAAGCTTTGACCCTGCGGGTGTTCGTCGACCACTCGGTCATCGAAATTTTTGCCAACGACCGCTTTTGCCTGACCACGCGAGTGTATCCCCAGGGTCGGGACCGTTTGAACGTCCAGCCGTTTTTTAGCGGCGGGGCGAGGTTGCTCGAGTTCCAGGCCTGGACGATGCGCTCGATTTGGCAGCCCGCCCGAACACCCGAAGTCGGTAAGTGAGGGGCGTCGGTTGAGGAACGCTTAGCCTGTCCTAGAGCCCTCCCCGTCGTCCTCACTCGTCGTCGCCACGCGTGTCCGGGTGGCGGCTTCGCCGGGGATTTTGATGTTGCTGGCGATGGGCGGGACGAGGTGTTTCTCGCGGTAGGCCAGGCGCTCGGCGGCGGCGCGGTAGCCGCTCAGCAGCGCGCCGTGGACGGTCGCGGCGCGGTGTTCGGGCTCGGTCGCCTCGCCCGCCCAATAGAGCGGCGGGGTCGGGGCCGCGAGGCGTTCGCGTGCGCCGTCGTGACCGGGCAGCACAAAGCTGTAGCCGCCCCGCGTGTAGGGGTCGTCTGGCCAGTTGACGAGGTGCGTGGCGGTAGCTTTTAGGTCGGGCCGGCCGAGTTCTTCGCGCAGGGCGGCCAACCCGCGTTCCAGCGCGCCCGCCTCGCCCGCGGCGAGCAAGTCCACCGCTCCGTCACCCGACACGAAGGCGGTCCAGACGGTTTCCGCGCCGGCGTGCCCGAAGCTCGGCGACCACCACATGGGCGGGTTGAGGCGGCTGTAAAGCGCCATAATGCCCTCGTCCAAAATCGGCTCGGCAAACTTGTAGACGAGTTTGATGACCGGCCCCATGCGCAAGCCCGCCAGGGCGAACTGTTTCGTGTCGGGCAGGGCGGGCGCAAAGTGGACGGCGTCGGCCTGCAACACGCCCAAAGGTAGCGCGACGACGGCCGCGTCGGCGTCATGGGTTTGACCGTCCAGGGTTGTCACGCGCACGCCGCCATTAGCGACCCACTCGAGTCTCACCACGGGGTCGCCCGCGTGAACCTCTAAGTTTGTAGCCAAATGCTCGACGAGCGTGTCGTAACCGCTCATCAGCCGGTAGTCGCCCAGGCCGCCCTCCTCACCCTTGCCGCGCAGCGCGGCGAGCATGGCCTTGGCGCTCAAAAAGCGCATACTCTCGCCGCACGCGTTGGCGTAGGAGCGTTTGACGTAGCGCAGTTGCGTCGCGTCGAAGCCGATGCGGCTCAAGTAGTTGCGCCAATTTTCAAAGGGCAACGGCTCGACCTCGGGCAGCGCCCAGGAGCGCGTTATGTCGAAGTCGGGGTGGGTGGCGCGGGCGTCCGCCATCGTCAGCAGCGCACCGTCTTCAAGCCTCACCAGCGAGTCGTCTTGCTTGTTCCAGTGCAGCGTCGGCAGCTTGAGGTCGCGGATGAGTTCCCAGGTTGCGGCCCGTTCGCCGTGGATAAATTCGGCTCCGAATTCGACCGGTACGTCGGCGAACGTCCGGTCGGTGTAGGCGCGACCGCCGAGGCGGTCTTTGGCCTCCAAAACGACGACCTCTTCCCCGGCTTCTCGCAGCGCTTTGGCGGCGGCTAAACCTGCGACACCCGCCCCTAGGACCAACGTGCTCACAAACTAAGTTTCATGCTCGAATCACGCCGCAACCCTCACAAACCCAACCTCATACCAAAGCAACCCTGAAAGCAGGTTGGGGAGCGGGGCGCTCGAGCCGTGCGGGCGTTTCCCAGACGATGAGCATTCCGGCGTGCTCCGCCTGGTGGTCCCATGAGTAGTTTTCTATCAGGGTACGGGGCGTAAAGCCTTTGCGCATCTGTACGCTCACGGTGGGGTCGAACAGTTCACCGCGCATCACCTTGCCCGCATATTCGCGCAACGACATCTCGTGTTTGAAGTTCTTGTACCCTTTCAACATACCGCCCGCGTAAATGCCTTTGAGGTTCAGGCCTTGCGCCAGGTCGAACTGCGCTTTGTACAGCGCGGAGCCCACCCCCATCCCCTGGTAGTCGGGGTGGACGGCCTTTTCGACACCGTAAAGCCAGGCACCCTCGGGCGCGTGGTTGACGATGTTCAAGTCGCCAATCATCTCGCGCCAGCTCAAGGGTCTGGCCGACGGGGCGTAGTCGGTGCGCATCGCCACCGCCACGCCGATAACTTTTTCGCGGCCGTCCACGTTGGCAACGGCGACAAACTGGCCTTCCGGAAAACGCCGCACCTGTTCGGCCAGCTCTTTTGAACCGATACAGCCTTGGGTTCCCACGGGAAAATCGTTGGCGAGGCACACGACCTCGTGTACACCGTCGCCGTGGCACCTGCTCGGATTGACAATCCGGTACGACATGCTATCTCTATGGCCTCTCATAACGTCGTTTGGACACCCGCCTCTAACGTTGGTTTGAGGTGTATGAGTTCGTTACAAATTGGGAAAAACGAGAAACTATCTTGGGGCGGCGGGGGTGACTTCGACTTGGTCAATCTTTAGGTTGGAGGCGTTACCTCTAAAACCTTCAAGACGACTGTAAAACTTTGTCGAGAGTTGTACCTCTAAAACTCGTTAGAGATACTTCTGAGGTCTCCCCGTACCGGTTTCTGCTTCTCCACAACCTTCACGCGAGAGTTTTAGCCTCCCGAAACCCCAAGGTTTCTTTTGGTTAACTCACCACTTTAGGGCTGTCTTGAAACTTTCACGCTCCCTTTCGCTCGTCTTGCTCCAGTGTAGCACAGCCTGGGGGTTTTGGGCAGTCGCACGTTCTCAAGATTCAGCGCAGCTACGGGAGTAGCCGAGGCGGGCTGTCAAGGTAAAAGCGAAGTTGATTTCCGCAGCGCGGCTGCTACCCCCTGAGGCCACCCCTAAGACGGTGCGACTAAACGGTGCGAAACTGTGACCTTTTTAACAACCTGTGTTAGAGTAAACCCTGATGTTTGCAACCGTGCGCATTTTGTCGGATAGTGGTCCTGTGCGCGTTGAACTGGCGAGGTGGCGTGACCAGCTTGTGGTGGTCAAACGGCTCAAGTCGCACTCGGTGTTTCTTGCCGAGCGCATTCGGCGTGAGGCGGAGGTCCTGAGCAAGCTCGAGCATGAAAACATCGTTCCTTTGCTCGGCACCGAGGCCGACGCCATTATCTACGCCTATTACCCGGGCGTCAACTTAGCCGAAGCGCTGGACCTCGGGCCTATCCCCATGACCCGCAGCGTCAAAATCGTCGCCGACGTGCTGAACGCGCTCGCTTACGCACACGACCACGGCGTCATTCACTGCGACGTCAAGCCGAGCAACATCTTGGTGCGCGGCGAAAAAGCGCTGCTCGCCGACTTCGGGTTTGCCAAAGACCTGGCCCTGACCGCCATCACCGACCAAAACGTGCTGCTCGGCACGCCCAACTACATGGCGCCTGAGCAGTTTCGCGGCGACCGCAGCGACCCGCGCAGCGACCTGTACGCAACCGGCGCAGTGCTCTACCACATGCTGTCGGGTTCGCCGCCGTACGGGGGGCAAGTTATCCGCTTTTTGATAGGCGACGACAGCGTCGTGCTCGAGCCCCTGCCGCGCGAGGTCGGCGACGTTGCCGAAGTCATCTACAAGTCCTTGTCCCGCCTGCCCGAAGCGCGCTTTCAAACCGCCGGGGCGATGTTGGCGGCGCTCAGCGACGTCGGCTACGCCGTCAGCCGTTAGCCGGGTCGCGCGAGCCGTTTGTGGGTGGTCGCCAGGATGTCATGTTCTCGCGCCGACGCCCGAACGGCCGGTGGTTCTGTAGCGACAAACCGCGAACCACGCCACCCGCTCACGCGACGAACACTGTGTAAGCGGACGCCGTGATTCTCGCGTTTAGCGGTGACCCGTTTTTAGCTCCTCGAGCGGCGCAACGCGCCCTCAAAGCCCGAGGCTTTCACGCCGAGGAGGTGACCGAACTCGGCGAAGGCATGACGGCGGGCGAAGTCGCGCAACTTGCCGCGCAGTCGGGTTTGTTCGGGCAAACGGCGCTGCTGCTCGACTTAGACGCGGCCTTTAAGGGTCAGGGCGGCGTCAAGCCACGCAACGACGTCCTCAAGGTTTTGGAAACGGTGCCCGCCGAGACGTTTTTGGTCGTGATTGACTTAGGCGCGACGGCCGCGCGGCAAAAAACCTACAAGGCTTTGGGTGAACACAGCGCTCACCCGACGCCCCGTTTCGACGCGCTCACGCACTGGATACGCCAAGAACTCAGCGAAGCGGGGCTGCGGTTTGAAAAAGACGTGCCGCAAACCCTCGCCGACCTGTTCGGCGAGGACCTGCCCGGCATCGCCAGCGAGGTGCAAAAGTTGGCAGCGCTGGACGAAGAACTCTCACCGGACCGCGTCCGCGAGGTTGCAAACCGCCCGGCGGCCCGCGACGCTTTCGACTTTATCGAGGCGACGGCCCAGGGCGACGCGGGCGCGGCGCTGCTGGTTTGCAGGAGCCTGCTCGCCCAGGGCGACGCGCCGCCGCGCGTGCTGGGCGCGCTCACCTGGCAGTACGGCCTCGTCGCGCGCTGCGTCGGTCTGCGCGAAGGTCGGGCTCGAGTCGACCCCGCTTTGGTCACCCATACCCTCAAAGTCAAACCCTTCGTTGCCAAAAAAGCTCTGTCTATCGCCCAAAAGCTCGACGAGGCGAGCCTCAAAAAAGTCCTTACCGCTATCTTGGACGCCGACGTGGCGATGAAGACGGGCAAAGACGAAAACTGGGCGTTGGAGGCTTTGGCCGTCACGTTGTCGGGCTTTTTTAAGCTTGTCCAACGCTGAACCCGGCCGACCCTCGGATTTCTCGCGTCCGGTTCGTCTCCAGGGCGAGCTATACTTGCGAAGGTTCAGAAATTTTCGTCGTCCCACAGGTCGGCTTTTGACAGCGCTTCTTTCACCACGTCGCCGGTAAAGCCGCGCCGCGCCAAGTAAGCGTAGGCCTTGGCGCGGTTTTTGCGGGGGTCGTCCTTTTGAAAGCGCCAAGCGTTTTTCTCGAGCAATACTGTCGCCGCCTCGACTTGGCCCGCCAGCTCCAAGGGCTCCAAAGTTTTGTCGACAACCTCTTCCGCTACGCCCTTTTGGTACAGGTCGCGGCGCAGGGCAATGCGGCCCTTTTGTTTTTGGCGGCTGCGCACGTAGGCTTCGGCGAACGCTTCGTCGTCGACGAAGTGCAAGTCCTCGAGTCTCAGCATCACCCGCTCGACGACCTCGGCTTCGGCCTCTTTTTTGACGAGCTTTTCGCGTAGCTGCGCTCTCGTGTAAGACTTGCGGCCCAGCAACCACAAGACGTAGTTCCAACTGCGTTCGTAGGTGTAGGGCTTGCTCGGTTTGCGCTTTTGCCAGGCCACATGTCCATTTTACCGCGCGTACACCCGCCTTGAAACGTCCCAGGCTGCGTTATGCTGGGCGGGTGACGGTAGCGAAAGCATCTTTAGAGGAACGTTTTTTGGCGCAGGAGGAGCGCGCGCTGGCGCGGGCGATTACGCTGCTCGAGGCCGGCCGGGATGAGGGGCAAACCCTCCTTAAAAATGTCAGGGCGAGGGGCGGGCGCGCTCGAGTCGTCGGCGTGACGGGGTCGCCCGGCAGCGGCAAGAGCACCCTGGTCGACAAGCTCATCGGCGTGGCGCGGGGGCGCGGTTTGAGGGTCGCCGTGGTCGCCATCGACCCGACGAGCCCCTACAGCGGCGGCGCGATTCTGGGCGACCGCATCCGCATGGGTCGCTGGCACTTGGACGACCACGTCTTCATCCGCTCGATGGCGACGCGCGGGCACCTGGGCGGCCTCGCCGCGGCCAGCTTGCAGGTTGTGGCGCTCCTGGACGCTTTCGGCTTCGACCTGGTGTTTATCGAAACCGTGGGCGTCGGCCAGTCCGAGGTGGACGTTGTGAAGGTCGCGGACACCACGCTCCTCATCCTTACACCCGGCCAGGGCGACGGGGTGCAGGCGTTCAAGGCGGGCATCATGGAGATTGCCGACGTGTTCGCCATAAACAAGTTCGACTTACCCGGCGGGCCGCGCTTGAAGCGCGAAATCAAGGCAGCCCTGGAACTCGGCCACGCCCACGACGAGGACTGGTGGCCGCCGATTCAAGCGACGACGGCGTCGGAAGACGAGGGCGTCACCGAGCTGTTCGCGCAACTGGACGCACACTTCGACTACTTGGAAACGTCGGGCAAGTTGGCGGCGCGCAAGCGGGCGCGGGCGCGTTTTGAGATTACCGCCCTTCTCACCGAAGCCCTGCGGCACGCGCTGAGCGAGCGAGAAGACGCCTTTATCGACGCCGTGTTGCGCGGCGAAACGACGCCTGCCGAGGCCGTCAGGACGCTGCTCTCGAGCCTGTGATTGACGGCCTCGAAGCGTTTTGGTAGCGTTTGGAGACCGAAGGAGAGTTTCTGTGGTTCACGCCGTCTATCCCGGCAGCTTCGACCCGCTTCACAACGGCCACGCGGACATCATCCGCCGGGCCAGCAGCATCTACGACCGCCTGACGGTGGCGGTGCTCAACAACCCGCTGAAAGACAGCAAAACCTTCAGCGTGGACGAGCGCCTGGCTATCTTGGAAGACGTCGTGCGCGACATGCCCAACGTCAACACCGAAAAGTTCGAAGGTCTGCTGGCGAACTACATGGAACAGCTCGGCGCGCGGGTCATCGTCAAGGGCTTGCGGGCGATTTCGGACTTCGAGTACGAGTTGCAGATGGCGCACCTCAACCGGCAGCTCAACGTCAACTTGGAGACCACCTTCATCATGACGGCGACGCGCTGGTCTTACGTCTCGAGCACGCGCGTCAAAGAACTCGCCAAGTACGGCGCGGACGTAAAAAAGCTGGTGCCGCGGGCGACGCTGCGGGCGCTGCAGGACAAGTACGGCGGTGAGGTGCTCTCTTAGTTAAAGGCCGACGCCTCGGTCGGAGGTTGGGGCGAGGTGCGCGCGGCACCGGCCCGCTTTGCTCTAAAACGAGATGCTCTAAAACGAGACGAGGGGGGCGTCACGGCGGAGCTTCGAACCCAGTTGGGAGGAAAACCATGCCTTACGTCAACATCAAAATCACTCGAGAAGGTGCCACAGCGGCGCAAAAAGCGGCGCTCATCAAGGGGACGACGCAACTTTTGGCCGACATCCTCGGCAAAAATCCCGCGACGACCGTGGTGGTCATCGAAGAAGTCGACACCGACAACTGGGGCATCGCCGGCGAAACGGTGACCGAAAGGCGCAACCAGGGCCGTTAGCTGTCGTTTTGAGCTGGATGGGCCTCGAGCACGACCACCGCCGCCGCGTAGTTGCGTTCGTTGGTAAGGCTCAAGTGGGCGCTCAAGTTGCGCCGCGTCATTTCGGCGGCGATGGCTTCGGCAAAGTGGAGTTTGGGCTTGACGCCGTCCATCTCGACCCACACGTCTTGCCAACCGTGGTTTTCGAACCAGCATTTTTGAAACGCCTCTTTGGCCGCAAAACGCGCGCCGATTGACGGCAGCGGGTCGGCCTTGGCGCGACAATAGAGAATTTCTTCGGGTGTGAAGTGCCGGTACAACAGCCGCTCCGGGTGGCGCTGCCAGATGTCTTTGATGCGCTTGAGTTCGACGATGTCGATGCCGACGGCGACAATCACGGCGTAAGTCTCGAAGGCGGTGCCCGGAACGTGAGCACCTCGTCGGCGGTGGCTATGTAAGCGAGTGCGGCCATGCCCAAGAATAACCCGTGTTCGACGACGCCGGGCACCCCCGACAAGGCGGCGGCGAGCGCGTACACGTCGTGTCGTCGCTCGGTGTAGCAGTCCAGGATGTAGTTGCCGTTGTCGGTCACAAAGGCTTGTCCCTCTGCCTCGCGGCGGCTCGGGCGGCAACCCAACGCGCCGAGGTGTTTGGCCGTCGCCTGCCAGGCGAAAACTACCACTTCGACCGGAACGGGGGCGCGCTCGCCCAGGTAAGCGACGCGCTTCGTTTCGTCGCCGACGAGGATGAGGGTGGCGGCGCAGGTCTCGACGATTTTCTCGCGCGTGAGCGCGCCGCCCAATCCTTTGACGGCGTTCAGGTGCGGGTCGAGTTCGTCCATGCCGTCGATGGCTAAGTCGAGGCTTTGGCCGGTGAACTCGAGCACCGGAATACCGCAACGCGTCGCCAGCGCGCCACTCGCCTCGGAGGTGACGACCGCGCGCACGCCGCGCACGCGCCCCTCGGCCAGCGCCGCGCCCAGCCCCTCTATCGCGTACCTGGCCGTGCTGCCCGTACCGAGGCCGACGAGCATCCCGCTTTCGACGTGGTTCAGGGCGGTCAGCGCCGCCCGTTTTTTGAGGGTTTCCAAGTCGGCCATTTTGAGTCTCAGGCTTTGAGGTCCAGCAACTTTTGGCGTACCGCGTCGGCGTGGCCTTCGGCCTTGACGTCGTACATCGCCTCGGCCACGTCTCCTTCGGGGTCGATGATAAAGGTCGCGCGCAACACGCCCTCGTAGGTCTTGCCGGAAAAGGTTTTCTCGCCGTACGCGCCGTAGGCCTTGGCGACCGCCGCGTCTTCGTCGACAGCCAAGGGAAAAGGGAGGCTGTACTTCGCCTCGAACTTGCCGTGGGACTTTAAGTTGTCCGCGGACACCCCGACGACGTGCGCGCCCAAGCCCGGCAGCGCGTCGCGGAACTCGCACGCCTCTTTGGTGCAGCCGGGCGTGTCGTCTTTGGGATAAAAGTAGAGCACCACCCACTCGCCCGCGTAGGCTTTGAGGTCTTGGGTACCTTGGGTAGACTCGAGTTCGAACGGCGGCGCTTTGTCCCCTGCTGTTAAGGTTGCCATGCTGCAGTTTAACAAACAGTCCGGCAAAAAGCGTCCAGCGACCGAGGTTTTGCGCGCAGGGGCTTTGCGTGCAGGGGTTGCGGGCACTTTGGGCGTCGTCACGTTTCGCCCTCAACGAACGCACGCGTTACACTTATGAACGTGGTCTCTTCTTCAAACATACGCGTCGTCCTCGCCAGCGGCTCCCCGCGGCGGCGAGAGTTGTTGCGGGGCTTGAACGTGGTGTTTGACGTCGTTCCCGCCGACGTCGACGAAACGGCGGTGCCGGGTGAGACGCCCGAAGCGCTCGTCGAGCGACTGAGCCTGGCGAAAGCCGAGGCGGTCGCGGTCGCACACGCCGGCGCGCTCATTATCGCCGCCGACACGGTCGTCGCGCTGGACGGTGACATACTGGGCAAACCGAGGGATGCAGCGGAGAACGAACACTTTATAAGGCGCTTGGCCGACCGAACCCACCACGTACACACCGGGCACGCGCTCGTCTACCGGGGACGTGTCGACGTGACGGTGAAATGCACTGAAGTTACGTTCCGCGCCCTGAGCGAACAAGAAGTCGAGGCTTATGTAGCGACCGGCGAAGGCCTGGACAAGGCCGGGGGCTACGCTATTCAAGGCTACGGGGCGGCCCTGGTTCCTCACCTAAAGGGTTGCTATTTCAACGTGGTCGGTTTGAGTGTGGCGACCCTGGTCGAACGGGCCGCCGCGTTGGGCGTGCGACTTGTCTAGCTTGCTGCGCGCTTGGTACGTGTTTTTGGCCCTGGGGCTGGTCACTTTTATGTTTACCGCTTTTATCGGCCGGGTACCCTACGTCCTGACGAGCGCCGTTGCGCCGCCGACGCAGCTTTTTTACCGGGTGGGTGTGTCGCTGCGCGACGCCGCCGCGAGCGTGGTCGACCGCCGTGACTTGCGCACCGAAAACGCCACCCTGAGCGCGCGTTTGGCGGCTTTGCAAACTCGGAACCGGGCGCTCGAGATAGACGTACAGCGGCTGCAAGACCTCTTGAAAGTGCGTGAGGTGCAGAGTCCGGGCGCGGTGTTGAGCGCTCCGGTGCTGGAGGTGAGTCCGAGCCCGCTCGTGCGGCGCGTAACCCTGGCGAAGGGTTCGGCCGCCGGGGTGGTGCCGAACATGCCCGCGACCACCCCGGTTGGTTTGGTCGGCATCGTGACCGACGTGAGCGCGGGGCGGGCCACGGTGCGCGCCGTCACCGACCCCGAGTCGGCGGTCGGGGTAACGGTGCGCGGTGGCGGTGGGCAAGGTGTCGCGGTGGGCATTCCGGGCGGTTTGGTCCGGGTCGAGGGTTTCAAAGAAGACGAGCCGGTCAAGGTCGGCGACACGGTCGAGACCAACAGTCGTGGCGGCTTTTTCCCGCGCGGGATTACGGTGGGTACCGTTGTCGAGGTGCCTCCCAGGGACCCCAACGGTCTACGCATTCAGTTCACCGTGCGCCCGGCGGTCGACGCGACCTTGCTGACCGACGTCGTGCTGCTCGAGCCCCTATAGAAACTCCTGTAACGAGCACCCCGTAACGAATGCCCCACAACAAACAGTGTTTCCACTCAACACCGAGACGCAGAGCCGAGACGACCGCACCGAAACGACCGAACGGGCAGCCTCGTTTTCGCGTCCGCCTGCGCGGGTTTGAAAAGCGCCGCAAGCGCGTAAAGGTGCTCCGGGCTCAAAAAGTAGCTGCGAGGTTCGGTTTACGCTTCACCTTATTCTCGCTCGCCGGCCTTTTTACGCTGGAGCCTGTTTACACCGAAGCAACTTTTCACAAAACGTTCAGTTGTCAGGCTGTAAGCTGTAGCCGTGGAGGACGCAGCCCCCGCTCGAGGCTCTTTGACGGACGGTGTCAGGTGGCGGACCTACCAGCTTATCTTCGTCGTGACCGCGGTAGGTATGGTGCCTTTGATAGTGGCAGGCCAGGACTACCGCTGGGAGACGGTCGGCGTCCTCGTCTTTGTGTGTGTGGGCTTCTCGGGGTTGGCCGTGGCTCAGGGCGTGGTGCGCCGGGTATCGTTTTTTATCGAGCGGTTCGGGTTGGCGCTGGCGGTGTCGCTCTACCTCGCTCGTTACGTGCAGGTCTTGAGCGGCGTCGCCGCGGGTCGTTACCCGAGCGAGGCCTTGGCCGACATGTTTCCCTGGGTCGCCGTCGTTCTTACCGCCGTCTTCGTCGTGCTGCCCTTGAACCGGGCTTTGGTCTGGGCCGTTTTGCTGCTGGCTTTCGTTTCGGTCTTCGGCTTTGCCGTTTTGCCGAACGGCGAACCCGTCAAGGGGTTCGAGCCGATGGTCGACCTCACCGTGTCGGGGGCGGTGATGATTTTGCTCCTGTCGATGTTTCGCCGCCTCGTCGAAGCGGGCGCGCGCGCCGAGGCCAAGGCCGAGGCGCTGGCAGAACTCGCCAACCGCGACAGCCTGACCGGGCTCTACAACCGGCGCTACCTGGACCAAAAGCTCGCTGAGGAGTTCAAACGGGCGACTCGCTACGGCCGTCCTTTGAGCGTGGCGGTCTGCGATATCGACCGTTTCAAAAGTGTGAACGACCGCTTGTCGCACTCTGTCGGCGACCGTACCCTGCAACAGGTCGCCCGGCTCATCCGCGCCAACACCCGCGACGTCGACGTCGCGGCGCGTTACGGCGGTGAAGAGTTCGTTATTCTTTTTGTCGAGACGCCCAAACCCGACGCCGTGCAGATTTGCAACGTGCTGTGCGAGCTTATCGAGGCTTACGCTTGGCACGAACTGCACCCCGACCTGGCGGTGACCGTCAGCATCGGCGTGGCCGCCGAGACGAACCCCGAGAACTTTGAGAAGTTGTTGCACCGCGCCGACCTCAACTTGTACGAGGCCAAACGGCGGGGCAGAAACCGTGTGGTCCATTGAGCTGGTCCGTTAAACTCTCGGGCGCCGCAGGCGACCGTGAGGCCGGCTCGCGTCACCTGGACTTGAAACTAAGGTTGCCGAGCGGTGTAGAACTGCTCGAGAAAGGCGGGCCTGAACCGTGCGCGTAATCGTCTTCGACGTCAACGAAACCCTCCTCGACTTAAAAGCGCTCACGCCCGATTTCGCCCGGGTGTTCGGCGCGGGTGAAGCGGCCCAAACCTGGTTCGCGCAACTCCTGCAAAACGCCCTCGTCGCCACGGTGACCACGACCTATCGCGACTTCGGCGTGCTGGCAGGAGCGGCCCTCGGCACGTTGGCGGAGCAACGCGGCGTGTCGCTGCCGGACGCGGACAAAAACGCCATCTTGGAGAAGCTGCGCCACTTGCCGCCCCACGACGACGTGCGACCGAGTTTGGAGCGTCTACGCGCGGCGGGTTTTCGCCTGGCGGCGCTCACCAACTCGCCCTACCGCACCTTGCACGAGCAGCTTGCCAACGCCGGTCTGCGCGACTTGTTCGACGCTACTTTGTCGGTCGACGAGGTCGGGCTGTTCAAACCTCACCGGAAGGTTTACGAGATGGCGGCGGACCAGCTCGGCGTGGAGCTTGGGAACATCCGCATGGTCGCGGCGCACGCCTGGGACACTACCGGGGCGATTCGGGCGGGCTGCAAGGCCGCTTTTTTGGCGCGGCCCGGCAAGGTGTTGGGCGCGTCCGACGAACAACCCGACATCGTCGCCGACACGCTTTTTGCCGTAGTAGACCGAATTGCCGAGCTGGGCGCGCTCGAGCGCGCCCAGCCGGTCACGCTTTAAAAAGCGTTCAGCTGTCGAAGACTTACTTTCCCAGGCTGTTAGCGCGGCTTTGAGAGCGGCGTGAAAGGACCTTGTCCCGAGCGATACGTCGTGAGGCTGAGAAGACCTGCTGCGAAACGACTTCGAGTCGGAGGTGTGCGGCCCCTCTCCGACGGCTAAGGACGGGTTTTTGCAGGTTCGACGTCAAGAGTTGTCTTCGCCACTGCCAAATTCCGTTGTTAAAATGGCGTCGGGTATCATGCAAGTCGGGTTGGGGCTGTCCCGACCCGGTTGCGACCGAGAAAAAGGTGTGAGAACGAAAAAACGTAAGGAGCCAAGCGTGGGCATACAAGTACAAGTCAACCAGACCGGGCCGACGAGTTCGGAAAGCCTCATTCGGGACCACACGGTGCCCGTCGACCGCCCCGAGGCCAAGGGCGGCGCGGACACGGGCGCGATGGGCGGCGAGTTGCTGCTGGCGTCTTTGGGCGGCTGTTTCATGAGCACGCTGCTCGCGGCCGTGCAGGCTCGAGCCGCCGACGTGAACAACGTCCGCGTACAAGTCGAGGGAACTTTGGACGGCAATCCGTCACGCTTTACCGCCATTCACATGACGGTCGCTGCCGACGCGGGCGACAAGGCGCAGTTGGAGAAGCTGGTCACCATCGCGGAACGTTCTTGCATCGTCGCCAACACGCTCAAAGACGCGCTCGAGTTGTCCGTTACGCTTGACAACTGAGCGACGTTCTCACCGTGTTCAGGTTTGGCAAGATGCCCGGGTTCGAGCTTGCGAGAAGGTCACAGGGGGGATAGGGGCGCGGGTCCGGGCGCGGCGCACCTGCAAATTATGTCGGGTCGTACATGTTGAACTTTATCGAGTCCACCCTCAACGCGCTCGGTCACCCGGGTATCGCTTTTTTGATGTTTCTGGAGAATGTTTTCCCGCCTATCCCTTCCGAAATCATCATGCCGCTGGCGGGTTTCACCGCCGCGTCGGGCGAGTTGTGGTGGTGGGGGGTTGTCGTAGCGGGCACACTGGGTTCACTTTTGGGTCAGCTACCGCTTTACTACCTGGGCCGGTTCGTCAACGAAAAACGTCTCAAGGGTTGGGCGGACCGTTACGGCAAGTGGCTCGGCCTGACGAGCGACGACGTCGCCAAGGCCGACGCCTGGTTCGGCCGCCACGGACCCAAAGCGGTGCTGTTTTGCCGCCTGATTCCGGGCGTGCGCTCGCTCATCTCGGTGCCGGCCGGGATGAGCGGCATGTCGCTCTTGCCTTTTTTGCTCTACACCTTGGTCGGGACGGCGGTCTGGACGGCGCTGCTCGCCTTTCTGGGCCGCCTGCTCGGGCAAAACTACACGGCGGTCGAAAGCTACTTGGGTCCGGTCAGTTACGTCGTTTTGGGCGCGGTCGCGCTGGCCGCCGTTTTTTGGGTGCTGCGCCGCCGAGCGCAACGCACCGGGTCGGAGTGAGCTATCAAATACCTTAAATACTTTCTTCACGTCGCCGTGTTGGTGGGCGTCGGGCTCGCCGCGGCGCGCTACCTGAACGGCGAGGAAGTTCTCACCGCCCTCGGAAATTTTGACTATGTCTACGCGCCCTTCGCCCTGTTGTTGTCGGCGACCTACCTGGGTCTCAAAAGCTGGCGCTTCGTGCTGCTCATGCGGCCCCTGAGTAAAGTGGCGGCCAACCCGATTTTCCGGGGCTACGTGGCCGGTCAAGCGGCGACGCTGCTACCCGGCGGGGTGGCGGCGCGCGCCGGGTTGATGCGTCAGCTCGGGATTCCGCTGGCCGTGAGCAGCGCGCCGGTCTTGTTCTCGAGCCTGCTCGACCAAGTCGTTTTTATCCTTTGTTCACTGGTTGCCGCGCTGTGGTTTGAGGCGGCGCGGACGCCCGCCCTCATTCTGGTCGGTGTTTTGGCGGTTTTGGTGCTGGTCTTTCTAGTTCCCGCCAGTCGCCGTGGGTTGGCGAGGGTGGCGGGTTGGCTCGCCGAGCGCTTCGGGGTGCGTGCGCACTGGCAGAACTTTTTAACGGCGGTCGGTGAGCTGGCGACCTGGCGCGTCATGGGGTTGACGCTTCTCGTCACGGTCCTCGCCTTCGCCCTAAAAGTCGTCACGCTCGACCTGTGTTTGCGGGGCGTCGGGGCGGCGCTGCCTTACCCGACGCTCTTTCTCGCCTATATCTTGCCGACGATGCTGGGGCGGCTGTCGGCCCTGCCGGCGGGCGGGATAGGCGTGACCGAGGCGGGCATGGTCGGCTTTTTGGCCTCGACTTCGGGGCTTGACCCGGATACGGCGACGGCGGCGGTGGCGGTGTTCCGCATCGCGACCGTCCTGTTTGCAGCGTTGCTCGGCGCGCTCGTTTACAGTTTCGCCTGGCGCGGCGAGAACGAGCCGCAGGCGCAGCCCCTCAGCGAGGCGGACGTCCCCGCGTCGGGTCGTCGGGCCGAGTCTCGGTAGCAACGGCCAAGAGCGCGAGCGCCAGGCCGCTGAAGTAAGCGGTCAAAACGAGCAGGTCGCAATGAGCGTGCCACAGCAACGAACCCAGAAAGACCGCGCTGAGCGTCAGCGCGGCAGCGACCTGAGTACGCGGCGCGTCCACCGATTCAAGCTAAACTGCAAACGTCACGGCGGCGTCAGCCCGCCAAGGTTGCAAGCCGACCGGCGCGATTTGGAGGCGGCGTGTCACAAAAAATCGTTTCGTTGGGCGAAGTCCTGGTCGAGGTCATGCGACCCGAGCGCGGCCAGCCGCTGAACCGGCCCGGAACGTTTCGCGGCCCCTTCGCAAGCGGCGCGCCGCTGATTTTCGCCGCCGCCGCCGGGCGGCTCGGAGCCGAAACCCGGTTCGCGGGCGTGCGCGGTGACGACGCTTTCGGCGACTTGTGCGAACACCACCTGCAAGCCTGCGGCGTGACCCCGCACCTCCGCGTTGCCGGTACCCACGCGACCGGCGTCGCCTTTGTGGCCTACCAAAACGACGGCGACCGCGACTTTTTGTTTCACCTGCAGGCTTCGGCCGCAGCTTTGTTGGAGCCGGGCGACGTCACCGACGAGCTGGTTGCGGACGCCGCCTGGCTGCACGTCACCGGCTCCACCCTGGCCGTGTCGGCGTCGGCGCGTGCAGCTTGTGAACAAGCCGCCCAAAAGGCAAAAGCTCGAGGCGCGACCGTCTCCTTCGACCCCAACTTGCGTCCCCAACTTATGAACCCGACCGAAGTTCGGCGAGTTTGCGGCCCGGTGTTGGCGGCGGCCGACGTGGTACTGCCGAGCGGGTCAGAGGCCGCGCTGCTCCTCGGGCTGGACGACGCGCGTCGGGCCTGCCGGGACTTGGCAGACAGGGGAAAAATCGTCGTGTTTAAGGACGGCGAACGCGGCTGCACGCTGTTCGAGGGCGAAAGTGAAACTCAGGTTGCCAGTATCCAAGTCGACGAGCGCGACCCCACCGGGGCGGGCGACGCTTTCGCGGCGGGCCTGGCGGTGGCCCGCTTGCAAGGTAGAGGTTGGGCGGACGCCGCGCGCTTCGCCAACGTCGTCGGCGCGCTGTCCACCAGCCAATTCGGCCCGGCCGAAGGCTTGCCGACTTTGCAGCAAGTCGAGGCGCACCTGTAGCTCGAGACTCACCAAGCCTCAACCGCATTCCGAGTTAAACTCGGGTCATGCCCGTCTGGCTCAAGTACCTCCTGTCCGCCGGCCTCGTCGTCGTCATTTCCGAAGTCGCCAAGCGCAGCGACCGGGCGGGCGCGGTCGTCGGGGCCTTGCCGTGGCTCACGACGCTTGTCATGGTCTGGCTGTTCGTCGAGAAGCAAGGCGACGAAAAAATCGCCGACCACGCTTACTACACCTTTTGGTACGTGCTGCCCACGCTGCCGATGTTTTTGCTGATTCCTTACCTGCTCAAGCGGGGCCTCGGCTTTCCCGTGGTGTTGAGCGCTGCACTCGTTTTCACGGGCGTTCTTTTCGTCGTTTACGTGTGGGTCTTAAAGCGCTTCGGGCTCGAGCTCGTTTAGAAACGCGTGCGGCTGCAACTCCGCGAGAACTTGCGCTTTTTTGTTCCGAACCGCCAAAAGCGTTCGCTTCGCTTAAAATTCGGAGTGTGAACCTCGAGGGCAAAAACGCAAAACTCCAGCTGAACATCGCAGGCTATGAGTTTCCAGGCTTGGAAAACGTGCCTTATGATTCCGATTGGCTCAACATCAGGATTCGCGTCGAACACCCGCGCGGTTCCTGGACGAGCACCGACCCGTCGCTGCTGACTGACGAGGTTGAGCGGTTGATTGACTGGCTCGAGGCGGTTGCCGACGGTCAAAGCGTTGATGTTGAAACAAGTTTTCTCGAGCCGAACTTGAACTTCGTGCTGGTCGAGGGCGCAAAAAAGGTGCGTGTTTATTTCGAGCTGGAAAGTTGACCTTCCTGGGCGGCGGCAAGTTGGGCAGGTTTGGCAGACCTGTGGGTCGAGTTTGCCGTTGTTCCGGAGATGTTGCGAAGTGCGGCGGCGTCGCTGCGGTCACAGTTGAAAAGGTTTCCACCTCGAGCGGGCAACTGAGGGTTTTCACGCCGCTGAGCCGCTTCGTGTCTTACACTGGCCCCATGACCTCCCCCAGAGCTTTTCTGTTCGACCTGGACGGCACCCTCGCCGACACCGACCCGCTGCACTTCGAGGCTTATCGAAATGTTTTCGAGGATTTGGGCGTTCCCATTGACCGCGACATCTACACGCGGCGCATGTCCGGGCGGCACAACCCGGACTTGCTCGCCGACTTTTTCCCCGAGCACACCGCCGAGCAGAACGTGCAAATCGCCGACGCCAAGGAACTCCGCTTTCGGGAACTGGCGACGACGTTTGTGCCCTTGCCGGGCGCGGCGGACTTTTTGGAGCGAGCAGCCGAGAGTGGCGCACGCCTTGCCCTCGTTACGAACGCGCCGCGCCCGAACGCCGAGCACATGCTGCGCTTGCTGAAGTTCGATAACAGTTTTGAAATCGTGGTTGTCGCGGGCGAGTTGGCGCGGCCCAAACCCGACCCGCTGCCTTATTTGCACGCGCTCGAGCGCTTAGGCGTCGCCCCGGAAAACGGTGTTGCTTTCGAAGACTCCTTGTCGGGTGTGCGCTCGGCGGTCGCCGCGGGGCTGTACACCGTCGGTGTAACGACGAGCGAGACCAAGGAGCGGTTGCTGGAAGTCGGCGCGTCCGTCACCGCGGCGGACTTTCTCGAGCCGCAGGTTTTGGAGTTACTGAGTCGAGAAGTATGGAGTGCTCGGTGAAAAGTATCAGGTGAAAAGTACCAGCTAAAAAGTACCGGGTGAAAAGCCATTCAAAGTTCTCAGCCGAGATTCGCTACCACAGTACCTCGACCTCGTAGCTGGCAAAGACCTCGTCGTTCGTCAGGACCGGCACGCGTTCATGCTGCGCTTGTGCGATGAGCATTCGGTCGAACGGGTCGCGGTGATGCAGCGGCAATGCGCCCGCTCTCAGGGCGTGCTCCGGGATAATCGCCAGCACATTGGCCTGCAAGCGTTTCAAATAACCGGGGAAATTCTGGAGTACCCCGCTGGCACTGGTCAGTTTGCCAAGCTTGTGTTTGATGCTCAGCTCCCAAGCGCTGGCGCTACTCACCAGCACGACCGTCTCAGGGTCTTTGACAACTTCCAACGCCCTCGAACTGAGCTTGTACGGTTCCAGGAGGCTCCATAACAGCGCGTTGGTATCGAGCAAAACGGTTACTGCCACACGTCCAGTTCAGCGTCGGGTAGAGGCTCGAAAAAACTTTCAGGAACCGAACCCTCAACAAAGCCGAGTTCGCGCGCTTGCCGGGCTAGGGGCATGAGCCGCGCGTAGGGTTTGCCCGCTTTGGCAAGGATGATTTCTTCGCCGTTCTTGACCCGCTCGAGCAGCCTGGAGAGGTGGGTTTTAGCTTCGTGGATGTTGACGATGGTCGCCATTTCAACTCCTGACTTGCTCGACATTAATCCAACACAACTTAGTTCAACACAGTGTAGCAGAGCAGGAAGCGTACTCGACGAACAAAAATGTCATCAAGACTTGTGGAGCATCCTATATTTGGAGCGGCTTCGCGTACATGTCCAACACCTCGTTCAGCTTTTCTATATTAGCGACGCCCTCGCCGTTCAACCAGTCCCGAAACGCCGCCTCGCCTTCTTTGGCATAAACGGGAATCCCGCCCTTCCAGGTAGCTCGGCCGCAGAGCACGCCGTTGTAGGGTACGCCCGCCTCGCCCGCGAACGTCAGCGCCTCGACGAACTGCGCCATGTCCACCCCGGCGGACAAGAAAATAAAGGGTTTGCCTGCAGCTTCAGCCAACGCGTGCAAGTGCTCGGCCGCCTCGCCTTGGGAATAGGCCGGGCGGTTGCCGTGCGCCGCCTCTAAGCCCTCGACGTATTTGGCGTCGACGGGCAGCTCGAGCTTGAGCACGTCCACGCGGTAGGCGTCTTTGGAGAACTCTTTCGCGGTGGCGGTGACCATCTCAGGTTTGCGCCCCGCAAGCTCGGCCGGGTCTTTGACGGCGTCGTCGTAGGTGACGGGCTCGAGAAAAAAGGGCAACCCTTCCGCCTCGCACTCCGCGCCGACGCGCTCGGTAAAGGCGTGTTTTTGCTTTAAGATGTCCTCGTCATCGAATGGGTTGTAGTAAAGAAGTACCTTCACCGCGTTCGCGCCCGCTTCGGCGAGTCGCCGGACGCTCCAGCGCGGCAGCAAGTCGCCCAGACGGCCGGGGGTGTTCGTGTCGTAGCCGCTCGCTTCGTAAGCCAGAAGAAGCCCGGCGGTCTCGGCCCGCGCCTCGCTCGCCGGCAGCCCGTACGTCGGGTCGAGCAAAATCGCCGAGGCGTAAGGAGTGAGGGTTTCGGTGACGACGCGCTTAAAAACCACTAAATCTTCGTCGGTCGGGTCGCTGCCCGCGCTCTTCAGCGCTTTTTTGAGTGAGCCCCGCTGGTCCATCGCGGCGGCGGTGATGGTGCCTTTGGCGCTCAGGCAGGCTTTGAGGTTGGCGGCTTTGTCGGGCATAGGATTTCCTTTCAAGATTGAGGTCGGCGGGTGGGGCAGCGTCTCGAGCTAAGGGGCGGGAATTTCAAGGTCTTTGCAAACTTTTTTGACAAGCAAAATCGTTGGTTTCACGGTGTCTCGGCACTACGGAAGATGTCCCTGTAGAGCGGTTGACATACCGAAAGCGCCATGTCCTAAGTTTACCTCACCCGGCTGCGCGCACCCCACAGCGCCGCTTCCGAGCCCGGAACAGCCCAGGCCAAAGCGACCGTGGTGGCAGGAGCTGGGCGGCGCAGCACGTTTGCACAGCTCCGCAGACTGCAATCATGCCGACAGCGTTCCGACCCTGTTCTTGGGAATGGACACGCCCTATCATCGTCAACCTTTTCAACCCTACCTACCAAACACAGCCCTGAAGTAGCTACCTACGTGCTAAAATAGCTTCATGAAAAGAGTCGGTATCCGCGAAGCAAAAAACACCCTTTCAGACCTTCTCGTTCAGGCCAAAAAAGCTCCCGTCCTTGTGACCAACCACGGCAAGCCGGACTCGGTGGTGATGAGCTTTGACCATTACCGGCAGCTCGCCGAACGCAAAACCGGTTTGGACCTGTTCGACGGGCTCGACTGGTCGGATGTCGAGCTGGAGGGCCACCCGACCTTCGAACCGCGCACCGTCACGTTCGACTGATGTACCTGCTCGACACGAACGTCCTTTCGGACAGCCTCAAGCACCGCTACCCGGAGCTGGAAGCTTGGCTCGCGGGCCAAAACGCCGAAGACCTCTATATCAGCAGCATCAGTCTGGCGGAAATCGCTTACGGGGTTCACAGGTTGCCGGACGGAAAACGCAAGGCGGGACTGTTGACGGACCTACACCTCGTCCGCAGGCGGTTTGCCGAGCGCACCTTGGCGGTCGGTGGCGAGGTCGCGCTCGCTTACGGAGAGCACCAGGCCGCTCAGGTCGGCAAGGGGAGGAATGACAACCCCTTCGACTCGCTAATGATTGTCACGGCGAAAACGAACGACCTGATCGTCGCTACCCGGGATGTAAGCCACTACGAGGACCGGGGCGTGGGGGTCGTCAACCCTTAACGGCAGTGATTTAAGCGTACGGCCCCAGAGGACTTGATTTCCACATGATTATTCGTTTTGGCTACTCGCTCGAGCCCACTAAGCTAATCCATGGTGAATTTGCAGAATGCTTAGTCGGCCTATCCGTACTCGCTCCACTCGGGTGAATTTGCAGGAGCAAATTCACCATGGAGATACTTAGAGGGTGTGGCTCACAGCGGCGTGGCGACAAAAGGTTTTACAGATGCCTTGGTGAAGGGCCGCCACACCGCTCGCCCGTTTTGCCACAGCGCGCGGCCACTCTCATGGCGTGCCAAACCAGAGAGCGCAACCTCGGCAAAAGCCCTAGCCAACAACCGGTCCCGCCCCGAAGGCCGCCCGCCGCGCTGCGCGCGGCCCAGTCGCGTGAAGCGGCTGCGGGTGTGGAGGGCGCTGGAGAGTCGGTCAACCACGCCGCCCACATCCGGGTAGCCTTCGGAGGCGACGACGAGGGCGTAGCGGTGGGTTTTGATGGCAGTCTCGAGCCCAGTAACAACATCACTTTCTTCAAGAGGTCGCTCCGGCACGAGCAGCGCGTCCGCACCCAGCGCGAGGGCGACGGCCTGCGCCAAAAAACCCGTGCTCCCGCCCAGGGTCTCGAGCGCGAACAGTCGCGGCAGCGACTCGGCGCTGTCACGTATGCCGTCGCCCAAAACGAGCGCGGTATTGAGCGCGGTGTCGAAACCGAGCGAGGCGTCCGAGTCAACTACGTCGTTGTCGATGGTGGCCGGAATAAAGGCGGTCGGTAAGTGAGCGCTCAACACGGCGGCGGCGAGCGCGGAGCCGTTGCCGCCCAGGATAACGAGCTTGGTTATTTTTTCGGACTCGAGCCGTTCCACCGCCCTACTCAAGTGTTTAGGAAAGTCCTCGAGCCGCGAAGTCCCGAGGGCGGTGCCGCCGCGCCGCGCCCAACTCAAGGTCAGAGCTTCGTCGAGCGGGAGGAGAGGGTGCTCGAGCAATCCTTTCAATCCCTCCTGCACACCTAAAACTTCCCAACCTTGGGCCCCTGCACCCTTGGTCAGCGCCCACAGCGCTGCGTTCATGCCCGGCGCGTCGCCGCCGGAGGTGAGGAGGGCGAGCTTTGTCACAGCAGGGAATCTTTCCAGCCATTTTGTATGCGTCTCGAGGAGCCCCCCTTAACAAGGGGGGTTGGGGGGATTTGCTTCTGTAAGGCCACTGTAGAGGCTTTCAAAGAAGCAAACCTCCCCTAACCCCTCCTATTAGGAGGGGGATTAAAACCTTTTGCCACGCTTCCTGCACAGATATGCTGTCTTCGTTTGTAACTGCTAGGTCTTTCATGCCCCACCCATCATCAGCTTGACGACCTCGTCGTCATTCGTCTCGCTCGTTTGGCGCTCGCCCGCCTTGCGCCCGCGCTCCAAGACGACGATTCGGTCGCTCACCGCGAAAATGTCGCGCAGGTTGTGCGAGATAAAGATGATGCCGACGCCCTTCGCTTTCAGCCGCTCGATGAGCGCCATCACCTCGCGCTGCTCGGGAACGCCCAACGCGGCGGTCGGCTCGTCCATGATGAGGACTTTGGCCTGCCAGTAGACCGCGCGTGAAATGGCAATCGCCTGGCGCTGCCCACCGGAGAGGTCGCGCACCGGCATCGACAAGTTATGCACGACAATGCCCAAGTTGCGCAACGCCGTCTCGGCCTCGCTCCGCATCCATTTTCGGTCCAAAACGGGCAACACGCCGAACAGTTTGCGCATCCGTTCGCGACCCAAAAAGAGGTTGATGCCCACGTCCAGATTGTCCGCCAAGGCTAGGTCCTGATAGATCGTCTCGATGCCGAGTTCGCGTACCTCCTGCGGGTTTTTGCCGTTGATGGGCGCGCCGCGGTACAGGACTTCGCCGCCGTCGGGCACGTGAACGCCCGAAATCATCTTGATAAGCGTCGATTTACCCGCCCCGTTGTCGCCCGCCAAGGCCAGCACTTCGCCGGGGTAGAGGTCCAGGGACACGTCTTTGTTGGCGTAAGTGCCGCCGAAGTGCTTGTTCAAGTTGCGAACCTGCAAAAGCGGTTCCATCACGTTTCTCTCGTGAACTGCGTCAAGCGGTCTCGAGACTGGTCTATCAAGACCGCGACGATGATGACCAGGCCCACCGCTATAAACTGCCAGTAAGGGGGTACGTTGATAAACACGAGCCCGAACTGAATCACCGCGATAATGAGCGAGCCGATGACCGTGCCCGTCACCGTGCCGCTGCCGCCGGTCAGCGAGGCCCCGCCGATAAACACCGCCGCCACCGCGTAGAGCAAGGTCGGCTCGCCCGCGTCCGCCGCCCCGGCCGAAAAACGCCCCGTGTAAACGAGCCCCGCCACACCCGCCGTAAACGCGCTCAAGCTGTAAAGGATGAGGGTGTGCCGCTTCACGTTCACGCCCGCGCGCACCGCCGCCTGGTAGTTGCCGCCCATCGCGTAGGTGTAGAGCCCGAACTTCGTCGAGGACAGGACGTAGTGGCAGACGAGGGCGAGAATAGCCGCCGTCAACACCGGAATCGGCACGAGTTCGCCCAACACGCGGCCGTTGCCGAACTCGCGCGCGACCGGGTTGCGAATCGCTACCGTCGCGCCGCCCGCTATCAAAAACGCCATGCCCCGCGCGATGCCGAACATGCCGAGCGTGCCGATAAAGGACGGGACGTTGAGCCTCGAGATGAGCAGCCCGTTGACCAGTCCCGGCAACAGCGACATCAGCACGGCCGCCGAGACGCCCAACCCAAAGCTCAAGCCTGGGGGCAGGTCGGACGTCAAGCGAATCACGACCGCCATCGTCACCGCCGCCAAGCCGGTGACAAAACCGATGGACAGGTCGATGCCTGCCGAAATAATCACAAAGGTCAGCCCCAGCGCGAGTAGTAAAATCTGCGTCGCTGCCAACAAAATACTCTGCAGGTTGTACACGCGCCCCAAAAAGGTCGTCCCGTAAGACAACCGCGCCCACACCTCGAAAAAAATCAAAATAACAATTAAAAACAACCAAGACCACGCCCCCGCGACGGCGCGGAGGGCTTGAACGCGCCGTGTGGGAGGTGCCGTGTTCGCGCTGCTCAAAAGAACTCCTTAAAAGACAGGCTCGAGGAAGCGGCTTGACCTGCTTCCTCGAGGTGAGACCCCCCGACCGTAGCTACGCTCGGCCGTCCCCCTGGGAGGGGGTTGGAGGGTCTGTGTATCGTCAGCCGGGGGTTACTCCGAGTAGATGAACTTCTGCACCTCGGGGTCGTTTAGGTTGTCCTGGTCGATGATGGTGAAGCCCGTGCCGATAAGGGGCGGCACCGACTGGCCGGTGAGGTAAGCGTAGGCGGTCATCACGCCGTAGTAACCGATTTCGGCCGGGTGCTGGGCGATGGCTAGGTCGACCAGGCCGCTGTCTATTTGGTCGATGATGGACTGTGGCGCGTCGAAGGCGACGACCGTGATGTCACCCGACATGCCCGCCGACTCGACCCCGTTGGCCGCGCCGATGGCCGAGAAGAGGTTCGCGCCGAACACGCCCTTGAGGTTCGGGCTGCGCGCGAACACCGCTTGGAATTGGCTGGCCGCGGTCGAAGAGTCGTTTTCGTTGTACTGGGTTTCCAACACCTCGATGTTCGGGTAATTTTCGGCGAGTTCTTGCTTGAAGCCTTCTTCGCGCTGGTCGGTCGTCGAGATGCCGGGGCGCACGTTCGACACGTAGACCGCGCCTTCGCCGCCCATTTCTTCGGCCATCGCGCGCGCCGCGATGCGCCCGCCTGCGACGTTGTCCGAAGCTATATAGGAAAGCGGAAAGTCGCCGTCGCCCCCGCCGTCTTGGTACTGGCCGTCGTCGATAAAGGTGTCGACCGTGACGACGGGAATGCCTGCCTCGGACGCGCGGCGCAGCGGCTCGATGAGCTGCACGGTGTCGGTCGGCGCGATGAGAATGGCGTCGGGTTGCCGGGCGATGACCGCGTCCAGCACGGGCACTTGCAGCACCGGGTTGAACTCCTCGGCACCTTGAAAGTTCACGGTGATGCCCAGGGCTTCGGCGGCCGCTTGCGCGCCGCGGTTCATGGTGATGTAAAAGGCGTCGGTGGTGAGTCCGGGCACGAGGGTGATGGTGATGTCTTGAGGCGCGGTCTGCGCGTCTTGGGCAAGGGCCGATTGGGCAAAAGCGAGGCCGAAAACGGCCGTGAGGGCGAACAGGTAGCGCATGGTTCCTCCTTGTGAGTCGGGCGGTGGGGGCGGCTCGAGACCGAAAAAGAGACCTCTAGCGGCTGCTGCAGTCGACGCCTAAAGCCTGCACGACGTTCACATCCTCCCTTGCTGGCTCGGCCCCGCTCCGGGTCGGTACGAATGAGACTTGACAACCCCCGCAAGAGCCGTCGAGCACCGTTTTTGTCGACTGGCACTCACGCTAAACCACGTAAGCTCGAGCTGTCAAGACAGGTCTGCGACGCCCGGGCGTCGCAGACCTCTTCTGTCCACTGTTCGGCCTCCGTTGTCCAACCTCCTCAGTCGCCCGCCTGCTGCAGCGCGGGGCTGCTACCTTCTTGTACGTCGTGCGCAGGTTGCCACAAATAGGCCGCCGCGAGCGCCGCGACGGCTGCGCCGACGATGGGCGCGAACCAGTACAGCCAGTGCTGTGACCACTCGCCCGAAAACAAGGCCGGGGCGAAGCTGCGGGCCGGGTTCATCGAAGCACCGGTCATGGCGCCCCCGGCAACCGCGCCGAGCGTTACCGTAAAGCCGATGTAAACCCCGGCCAAAGCCTGTTTCTGGATGACGCAAGCAGCGATGACGAACATCAGAAAGAACGTCAGGATAGTTTCTATTGCCGCGCCCTGTACAGGGGACACGCCGGGCGCAAGGAGGGTCGCACCGTAGGCCACGGGCTCGAGCCTCGCCGCGCCGTAGAAGGCTTGCAGGGCGAGCAGGGCGGCCGTCGCGCCCGCTAGCTCCGCACTCCAGTACAGCAGCAACTCGCTAAAGGTGATGCGCCGCAGCACGAAAAAGCCCACCGTCACGGCGGGGTTGAAGTGGGCGAAGGAAAGCGCGCCCACGGCGGCAATCATCACGGCGACCGTCAGGCCGAAGGCGAAAGCCACGGCGAGACCGCTCGCCCCGGAGGCCATAGCACCGACGCCCACGAACAGCAGGGCGAAGGTGCCGATAAACTCTGCCAACCAAACGCGACGGTTCACGCCGGGACGTGGGCCGTGAGCGCTTCTTCGGTGGGCGTGTTGCCTGCTTGCAGGGTTTCGACCAAGCGTCGGCAGGTCACGCCTACCGCGTCGCGCACCTCGCGCCAGGTCTCGAGCGGCTTTCCTGTAGGGTCGGGAAAAGACACGTGCAGGCGGGTGGTTTGGGCCGGGTAGGCGGGGCAGGCTTCGTTGGCGCTGTCGCACACCGTCAGCACCACGTCGAACCACAGGTCGGGCAGCTCGAAGAGCGTTTTAGAGGTGTGGCCGGAGAGACTGATGCCGACTTCTTGCATCACGGTCACGGCCTCCGGTTTCACAAAAGTTTTTTCAATGCCAGCCGAGAATACCTCAGCCTCTAAGCCAAGCTCGGCAGCGTGGTGGTTCAGCCAGCCCTCCGCCATCTGGCTACGGGCCGAGTTGTGAGTGCAGAGAACGAGTAACCTCACAGCAACGGTTTCCGAAAAGCCTGCGCCGAGGCCGGGCACGCCCCACGCAGCTCGGCCGAAGCACTCAATTCAGCGGGTAGGTCGGTGCGCCCTACAGGTGTGAAGCCGTATCGGGTCAGCAACTCGGGAATGGTGGTGGTGAGGCCGAAAACGGCGCGAAGGCCGCGACGACGCGCTTCTTCTTCTGCGAACGCAAGCAGGGTGCGGCCGTAGCCCTTGCTCCGCGCCTCGGACTTCACGGTCAAGGAGCGAAGCAAGGCGTAAGGGTCTCGCACTTCGAGCCCTACCACGCCAAAAAGGTCACCCTTTTCTTCTAAGACGAACAGCTCGGTATCCTCGAGACCGGCTACGGGCAGCTCGGACCGCTCGAGCATCGCCGTCAACTCAGCTACCTCTTCAGCCATCGCAGGCCTGAGCGCTGCGGTAGTCACGCTCCTACCGCCCGAGTCTGTTCGGCCGCTTGCTTCAAGTCGGTGAGTGCAGAGATGACCTCGGTGAACGCTTCCGGGGCCAGCTCGTAGTACACCCAGCGCCCGCGCTTCTCGGCAGACACAAAGCCCGCTTCGACGAGTTGCTTCATGTGGTGGCTCACGGTGGGCTGGGTAAGACCCAAGAACGTTTCGAGGTCGCAACCGCACACGCCGTCGTCACGGCTGCAACAGCTCTGGACGGGCTCGAGCAAAAAGTCCAGAATCTTGAGGCGGGTAGGGTCGGCCAATACCTTGAGTTCGTCGGACAAGTCACGCATAGATAGACTTTAATCTATTTATAGACCCTTGTCTATGTGGCGTCTGTGTGGCAAAGTTTTATAGCCCAAAAAGCTTTGCCGTTTACTCACGTTTACAATGATAGTGCAGCGCCGCATCGGACCTCAGAGCTTACTTGTACAGTATGTCTATGGACACGGTATCTCTATGAACCTAGCCTTCAACGGACGTTTGGCGGTCGTGACCGGGGCGGACTCGGGCATCGGCCTGCGCACGGCGGTAACCCTCGCCGCCGAGGGAGCCAGGGTTTTAATCACCGACCTAAAACAAGACAAGCTCGACGAAGCCGTAGAAAAAGTCAAACAAGAGGTCGAAGGCGCGGAAGCTTACAGCGTCGCCGCCGACCTGACCGACTTGGCAGACGTCGCCAAGCTGCTGAGAGCGGCCGACGACCACGGCGGCGCGGCCGTGTTGGCGCACTTGGCCGGCACCCGGGGGGCCGCCGGAGACTTTTTAGAGTTGAGCGACGAGGGTTGGTTGGAGACCCTGAACGTCGACCTGATGAGCGCGGTGCGGGTGTGCCGCGCTTTTATTCCGGGGATGCTCGAGCGGGGTTACGGCCGAATCGTCTTAACCGCGTCGGAAAACGCCGTCCAACCCTACGTCGAAGAAACCCCTTACAACGCGGCCAAGGCGGGCGTCATCAACCTCACCAAAGGTTTGTCCAAGGCCTACGGGCCGGACGGCGTCCACGTCAACGTCGTCTCGCCGGCCTACGTCAAAACGCCCATGACCGACGCGATGATGGAACAGCGCGCCGAAGAGCGGGGTGTGAGCGTCGCAGAGGCGGTGGAAAGCTTTTTGGAAGAGGAGCGGCCCGGCATCACCGTGGACCGCCGCGGCAAACCGCAAGAAGTCGCCAACGTCATCGCTTTCTTGTGCTCCGACTTGGCCTCTTACGTGGACGGCTCGAACTACCGCGTCGACGGTGGCGCGGTGCGGACGGCGTTCGGCTGAACTGTAGCCCTTAAACACCCACTTTGGGCGCTCGCTGTGACAGCGAGCGCCCGAACACGTTATGAGCCGCATCCGCACATCACCCGCACAGCCTCGGCACGGGCGGCGCGCCGTTTGTGCCGGTTCGTCCACGTTTGGCTTTTATTACTGTTGAGTTTTTGGACAAAACGTGTCAGGCGGGGTGGTATGCTCGGGGTTGCATGGCATCCCCACCTGAAGCTTCCGTTGTTCCCAGCATCCTAGTTGCCGACGACCAAGCCGGTCAGCGCGCCGTTTTGGACATGCTCCTCACCCTGGACGGCTACGAAGTCGTCGCCACAGAAGACGGCCGTGAAGCGCTGCAGTACCTGCAAAAACACACGCCGAGCCTCATCATCCTGGACGTCAACATGCCTTTTGTCAACGGCGTCGAGATTTGCAGCCGAATCAAGTCCATCACCCGTCTTAAAAACGTGCCGGTCATCATCCTGACGGCCGCCAAAGAAGAGCGTGTCCTGACCGAAGCCAAGCTCGCCAAGGCCGACCTGGTCCTGAGCAAACCCTTGGAGGGTAAAAACTTCCGCGCGATGGTCAGGGACCTGTTGGAGATTTGAGCGCGCCTCAACCAAGTTAAAACCCGGCTGAGCTGTCGGGCAATTCTCGGCGTTGCCGCAGCGCTTCGTAAACGAGCAGCGCGCCCGCGACCGACACGTTGAGGCTGTCAGCAAGTCCGTGCATCGGAATCGACACCTCCGCGCTCGCCGCGCCGCGCCAGTCCGGCCCGAGCCCGGCGTGTTCGGTACCCAGAACGATGGCGACCCCGCCCCGGTAATCCTCGGCCCAGTAGGTGCGCGCGGCGTCCGGCGTGGCGGCGACGAGCTTGAAGCCTGCGGCCAGCAAGAACTTCAGCAGTTCCCCGGTTTCTACCGCCACCACCGGACGGCTGAACACGCTGCCCAGGCTCGAGCGAATCGTGTTCGGGTTGTAGAGGTCGGTGCCCGCGCCGGTCACGAACACCGCGCCCAAGTCCCCAGCGTCCGCGGTGCGCAGCAGCGCGCCCAGGTTGCCCGGCTTCTCGAGGCCGTCGACAACGAGGACGAGTGCGTCGTTGGGCAGCACGAGGGTCTCGAGGCTCGTCTCTTGCATCCGCGCCACACCGAGGATGCCGTCCGGATTTTGCCGCAGGCTGAGGCGCTTGAAGGCCTCCGGCGACACCTCGGTCTGCGGCAGCGTGAGGGTGCCGACGAGCGCCCGACCCTCCGGTCTGAGGATTTCGGGGCAGACGAATATTTCCTCGAGCGGTACCCCGGCACTGAGCGCCCGCGTCACTTCCCGTGTCCCCTCGACGAGGTAACGCTGACTTGCGTCCCGGTGCCGCCGCTCTTTGAGCCGCGCGAGGTTTTTAATGGTCTGGTTTTTGGGGCTGTCGATGCGGGGGGGCATGGGGTTATTGTAAGCGGGCTCGAGGCGAGACCTAACCTCCTTCGGACTCAAAAGTACTGAGTACCGAGTGGAAAGTACCGAGTAAAAATACTCTCGACTTGGCTCTCGAGGCTCGGTTCTTTGTGGCCCTAGCTCTCCCGCCGGGCGGCGGGGTAGGCTGGCGGGTGTTGGTTTGAAGACTATTCCGAGGAGTCAAGCGTGCGCACAGCAGGACGCCGCCCGGCGGCGATGATTTTCATTCTCATCACCTTGTTTATCGACGTGTTGGGTTTAGGGCTCATCATCCCAATTTTGCCCGAGCTTATCAAACAGTTTGTCGGCGGCGACGCTGCGCTCGCGGGGCGTTACTTCGGCGTCATCGCCTCGGTCTACGCGCTCATGCAGTTTTTCTTCGCGCCGGTGCTGGGCGCGCTGTCCGACCGGTTCGGGCGGCGGCCGGTCATCTTGCTGTCGCTGTTCGGTTTGGGCGTCGACTACCTTATTCAAGGCTTTGCGCCCACCATCGGCTGGCTGTTCGTGGGGCGCGTCGTCGCGGGGATTATGGGGGCGAGCTTTACCACCGCCAACGCCTACATCGCCGACGTGTCGACGCCGGAGACGCGGGCGCAGAACTTCGGACTCGTCGGCGTGGCCTTCGGGCTCGGGTTTATCGTCGGGCCGGCTTTGGGCGGCGTGTTGGGGGGCATCAGTATCCGGCTGCCCTTTTTCGTGGCGGCGGGCTTGGCGCTGCTGAACTGGCTGTACGGCTTTTTCGTGCTGCCCGAATCGCTTGGGGCGGACAACCGCAGCGCTTTTGCGTGGCGCAACGCGAACCCGTTCTCGAGCATCGCCCAACTGCGCGCCTACCCGCTGGTGGCGGGGTTGGCGGCGGCCTTCGTGTTCGTGTCGTTGGCGCAACGGGGGCTCGAGACGACGTGGGTGCTCTACACCGGCTACCGCTTCGGTTGGGGTGAGACGACGAACGGCCTCACCCTGGCGCTGGTCGGCGTGACGGCGGTGGTCGTGCAGGGGTTTTTGATTCGCCCGGCCATCGCCCGCTTCGGCGAGCGCCGCACGATTCTGTTCGGCTTGAGCGTGTCGGTGCTGACCTTTTTGTGCTACGGCCTCGCGTACCAGGGTTGGATGATGGTCGCGACCATCATCTTCGGCTCGCTCAGCGGGGTGGCGGGTCCGGCGATTCAGGGCCTCGTCGCGGGCTCGGTGGGCGCGGCCGAGCAGGGCAAGGTGCAGGGCGCGCTGACCTCGCTCATCAGCTTGACGAGCATCTTCGCGCCGCTCCTTTTTACGGCGGGTCTGTTTGGCTACTTCACCTCCGCGGCCGCACCCGTCACGCTGCCCGGTGCGCCGTTTTTCCTCGGCTCGGCGCTGTTCGCCGTGGCGCTGTGGGTTGTCGCGCGCTTGTTCAAACGGCTGCCGCCGGTCGCGCTGACCGAGCCTATAGACATGGCTGAGCCTGTAAGCTAGTTAGGAAAGGAGACCCATGTCCAACCTCATAGACGCTCAAACCCTACACGACCGCTTAAAAGACGAGAACTTGCGCGTCGTCGACACGCGCTTCGCCCTCCAGGCCCCCGACGCGGGCCGCGAGGCCTACGCCTACGCCCACCTGCCCGGCGCGGTTTACTTCGACCTCGACAAGGACCTGTCCAGCCCGCCGCAACAGCACGGCGGCCGGCACCCGCTGCCCGACATGGCGGCGTTTGCGGATAGGTTGGCGGCGGCGGGGGTTTCGAACTCGAGCTTCGTGGTTGTCTACGACGACCAGGCGAACGTGTTCGCCGGGCGGCTGTGGTGGCTGTTGCGCTACGCAGGACACGATAGGGTCGCCGTTTTGGACGGCGGGCTGTCGGCCTGGACGGAGGCCGGTTTTGAAACGACGAGTGAAGTTTCTAATTATGAAAAAGGCGTCTTCACCCTCGACCTGCGCCCCGAAATGCTCGCCGACATGGACTTTGTCAGGCGCAACTTGGACAACCCGAACGTCCTCTTGGTCGACGCGCGCGGCGCGGACCGTTACCGGGGCGAGGGTGAGACGATGGACCCCAAGGGCGGCCACATTCCCGGCGCGCTGAGTTTGCCCTACACCGACAACTTAGACGGTAAACGCTACAAGCCCGCTGCAGACTTAAAAACAAAGTTTGAGGACTTGGGTTTAACCGAAGCCGACGAGGTCGTTGTCTACTGCGGCTCCGGCGTGAGTGCCAGTCACGACCTCATCGCTCTGGAAGAGGCGGGCGTCAAAAACGCCAAGCTTTACGTCGGCTCGTGGAGCGACTGGAGCAGCTACCCGCACAACCCGGTGGCGGTGGGAGAAGAGCCCTAGCGAGCGTCGGCATTTGATGTAGGGCAGCGCTGCGCAAATTTTGTCCCGCGCTGCCCTACATCGTCCGGCTAATTTCTTTTGGTAGGGTCTGAAGCTCGACCGCTCGAGTGCCCATACGGACTCAGGGACTCGACCGGGCTGCCCCTTCTGGGCGTGCCCGACAAAGTAAGGCGCTTTTCCCGGTCGGTTTTTTGTAGTGCTATACTGCTCGCGATGAAAGAGACGTTTTTGAACTGCCCGGCCTACGAAGCCATTCAGTTGTTGCAGGAGAAATGGGTCCTTCACATCGTTCGGGCACTTTTGAGCGGACCCAAAGGGTTCAACGAACTAAGCCGTGAGGTCGGCGGCTGCAACCCGACGACGCTGACGCAGCGGCTCGACAAGCTCGAGACCCTGGGACTCGTCGACAAAACCGTGTGCTCGACCATGCCTCCCAAAAGCAGTTACTGTCTTACCGAGGCGGGCGAGGCGTTGCAGAGCGTCATCAACGCCATTCACGACTGGGCCGTCGAACACGTACAGGTCCCCGCTACCGCCTAGAGCCGTTTTCGAAAATTACCTTTTCACACAAAAACTAGTCGGACCACCGGCGGGCCGACCTGTGCAGCCGTGTACCGGCCCTTGCCTACCCGGCCGCTCTCCACTTTTCTCCGCACTGTCGGAAAGCCTGACAGCTCTTCAATCCGCGCCAAACAAATACTGAGTCCTGAAGGCTCATGCGTGAGAACAAGTCGAACTGTTTAGGCGTCCCGGTTCGGGCATTTCGGCGACAAACGCCGCAAAACAAACGCTGTAAAACGTGTCTTTTCGCTGCAAGTTGAAGTTGCACGTTGCCCATTACCTCGTAAAGTTTTTGACTCGTGTGACGAATGTGGATTTCGGTATAGACAAAACTTTTTATACTCGGAAGTGAGTGCGAGTAGTTTTACGGCTCACGGGGGATAGCGGCATTTTTTTGCGTCCTGGTGGAGGAGTTGCTATGGGTGGACAGGGGAGACGGGGTAGGTACGTCGTATTTTTGGTGTTGGCGCTGAGTCTCAGCGCTTGCTTCCGGTCACCGGCACCGGAACCGTTGGCACCGCTGGCCGGCTCGAGCGGTCTCGTGTTGGAAAACTTAGACGGCGTGCCTTTCAACGACCGGCTGGTGTTCAGCCGCATCAGCGGCGGCGTCACTACGCACAAGGTTCACGACCTGGTCACGCTGCGGCTCCGCAACACCAGCGCGGCGAGCATCAAGGTTAACAGCCTCACCATCAGCGACACGACCGAGTTCGTCCTGCCAAACAACGAGACGAGTCTCACGGTTGCCGCTGGAGCGTTTTACGACCTACAAGTCAGGTTCGTCGAGAGTTCCGGCAGCCGGGGCGTGCGGCTGCAAACCCTGACCTTAGACACGAACGACCCGGTCCAGCCCAGCCAAACCGTCCAGCTGGCCGGGGCTTTCATGACGCGGCCCGAGGGCGACTACGAGGTCAGCCTTCAACAAATCGCCGACGCCTTTGGGTACAAAATCAACACCGGGCAGCCTTTGCTTCACAACGACGCCGAACTCAGGGGCGACGAGGTGCGCTCGAACTTCTGGAAGCGGGCCGACCCCGCCAAGGCGGTTTACGTAAGGCAGCTGGCAGCTTTTCACGGCTGCTGCAGCGCCGAAGACACTATCCAGATTACCGGCGCGGGCGGGGGGTCGTTCAAACACGCGGGTGCTTACGGCCAGTCGCTGCTGCCCCTCAAGGCGGGTTCCTCGGGACCCGCCGAGATGACCGTCAACCCTACAGGAACTTTCGAAGTCAAAGTCGCGGGCTACAGCAGCAACGTCAACAACACTTCAAACAACGGCTTTTTGAGCGTGCGTTTTTGGCCGGTCAAGGACCGCTCCGGCGCGCCGGTACCCGGAAGTTACTTCGCAGTTCAAGACTTCGTGCAAAACGGTTGCGGCAGCGGCAGCGCCAACTGTGACTACAACGACAACGTCTACCTTGTTACCAACATCGCGCCCGTCACCCCGACGAGTTACCGCCTCAACGTGGGCGGCCCGGCTTACACGGACAAGGCGGGCAACCTTTACGCCGCCGACACAGGTCTTTTCAGACCCTCGAGCGCCCCCGCCGAACCGGCGGCGGGACCGTCTACTCGGGCCATCGCCGACACCGAAGACGACACGCTGTACCAAACCTACCGGGCCTTCTTGCCGAACACGGCGCAAGACAACCGCAAGCTCAGCTACAACCTGTCCGTGCCGCCGGGGGTCTACGACCTGCGCTTGCACTTCGCCGAACTCTACTGGGACGCGCCCGGCAAACGCGTTTTCGACGTCATTGTCGAGGACAAGACCCTGCTCGACAACTTCGACATTCTCGCCCAGACGAGCAAGTTTTCCGCGCTGGTGAAAACTTTTCCGAACATCAGCGTCAACGGTGGCACCCTTACGGTTACCTTGAAAGCGGAAGCCGACTACGGCGCTGTTTCTGCGATAGAGGTTGTGCCGTCCGGCACCGCCAACTTGCCGTCGCCCCGCGTGACCGGCACCGCGCCCGCGAGCGGCGCGACGAACGTGTTCAGAAACACGGCCGTCGCCGTGGACGTCGAGCTGCCCAACTTGGGAGCCGGGGTCGACGAAACGACGCTGAATACCGCGACGGTCAAGCTGTTTAAAACGAGCGGCGGGGCCTCCGTACCCGGCACCGTCAACACCACGGGCGGCAACGACGCCATCGTCTACCAGCCGAGCGTGCTGCTCGAGCCCGGCACCGGTTACACGTTTCAAGTGACCAGCGGCGTAAAAGACCAGGCGGGCGCGGCCTTTACGCCCTACACCATGAGTTTCACGACCGGCACCCAGACGAGCGTCAAAATGGACCCGAACGTGAACTTTACCAAGACGTCCGTGTTCAGCGGCAGCGCCATTTCAACCCTCGTCATCGGCCCCGACGGCAAGCTCTACGGCGCAGGCTTGGACGGCGTCGTTCACCGCTGGCAAATCGACGGCAACGGTCAACTCAAAGGCGAGCAAACCTTCCGCGGCTTGGCCGGCAAAGCCGTCGTCGGCGTAGCTTTCAATCCCAACGACACCAAAGAGATGTACCTGTGGACCACGGCCAACGAGCCGCTCTACCCGCAGCCCGCCCCGGACTTTTCGGGCAAGCTCTACAAGCTGCGCTTGCGCGGCATCAACTTCGTCGACTCCGACCTGCAGCTCTACATCACCGGTTTACCGCGCTCGGCCAAAGACCACCTCAGCAACAGCCTCGCCTTCGGCCCCGACGGCTTGCTCTACATGAACCAGGGCGGCAACACGGCGATGGGCGCACCCGACAGCGCCTGGTACAACCGGCCGGAGCGCTTGTTGAGCGCCGCCGTGCTGCAAATCGACCCGCGCCGGACCACCGGGTTGCCCATCAACGTGCAGACCGAACCCTGCGACGAACACTGTCAGGGCACCGGCACCAGCGGCAACTACAACCCCTACGCCGCGGACGCGCCGGTCAAGATTTACGCCTCGGGCGTGCGCAACGCTTACGACCTCGTGTGGCACTCGAACGGTAAACTCTACGTGCCCACCAACGGCAGCGCCGCGGGCGGCAACACCCCCGACAACCCGGCGACGCCGCAAAACGAGGCGCTGTTCAACGTCGCCACGCAAGACGACTACCTGTTCAAGGTAGAGCCCGGCGGCTACTACGGCCACCCCAACCCCAAACGCCGCGAGTACGTCATGAACGGCGGCAACCCGACGGCTAGCGCCGACCCGGCCGAGGTCGTTGCGACGGGCGTTTACGCGGGCTACCCGGTCGGCACGCAGCCCGAGTCCAAATATCGCGGCTTCACCTACAACTTCGGCCGCAACCGCTCGCCCAACGGGGTGCTCGAGTACAAAAGCAACGCCTTCGGCGGCAAGCTGAAGGGCAAGCTCTTAGTGGTCGAGTACAGCGCCGGGGACGACATTTTAGCGTTGCCGCTCAGCGCGGACGGCAACGTTCTCAAGGCGGAGGTAACCCAGGTCATAGCCGGCTTGTCCGACCCGCTCGACCTCATCGAGGACACGCGCAACGGCAACCTCTACTTAGCCGAACTCATCGGCGGCGGGACGTCGGGAAAAATCTCGCTGCTCCGTCCCAGCGTCGGCGGTAGCAACAACCCGCCCGCGGTCAGCGCAGGCGTCGACCAAAGTGTTGCCTTCCCGGCGGCCGCCAACCTGGACGGCACCGTGAGCGACGACGGCTTGCCCAGCAACACCTTGACGACCCTCTGGAAAAAAGTCATCGGCCCCGGCACGGTGACGTTCGGCAACGCCGCGGCGGTCGACACGACGGCCAGCTTCTCGGCAGCCGGCACGTACGTCCTGGAACTCAGCGCCAGCGACGGCGCGCTGTCCAACAGCGCCCGCGTCACGGTGGCCGTGCAGACCGCTGCCACTACACAAGCGGTCACCGGCCTGGTCCTCATCAACGCCGACACCGACCAGGTCATCCGGCCGCTCGTCAGCGGCGACACCCTCGACTACCAGGCTTTGGGCACGAGCAACCTGAGCATCCGCGCCGACACCAGTCCCGCCACGGTGGGCAGCGTGAGCTTTACCCTCGACGGCAAACCTTACCGAACGGAAAGCCAAGCGCCCTACGCCATCGAAGGGGACGTCTACAAAAGCAACCCGCCCGACTACCTGCCTATCAGCCCGGTTTTGGCCTTGGGCGGTCACACCCTCCAAGCCACGCCCTACAGCGAAGGCGCGGCTGCTGGGACGGCCGGTACGTCTCTCACGGTGAGCTTTACCGTCAGCCAAGGCGCGACCGCCAACAAACCGCCCACAGCTAACTTCAGCTCGAGCTGCAGCAACCTGACCTGCACCTTTACCGACACCAGTACCGACGCCGACGGCAGCGTGACAGCCTGGAACTGGAACTTCGGCGACGGCTCTACCTCGACCGTTCGGAACGCCTCGCACTCTTTCAGCGCCCCCGGTGTTTACACGGTGGTGTTGAGCGTGACCGACGACGGCGGCGCGACCGCCACGGTAAGCAAAAACGTTACCGTCACCGCGCCGGCTTCAGGCCAAGCCGTCGTGAGCTTTACCCTCATCAACGCGGACACCGACCGGGAGGTGGGACCCTTGAGCGAGGGCATGGTCGTCGACTATCAGGCGCTGGGCACGAGCAACATCAGCGTTCGGGCCAACACCAACCCCGCCACCGTCGGCAGCGTCAGCTTTACGCTCGACGGGTCCCCCTACCGCATCGAGAACCACGCACCTTACTCGCTCGCCGGGGAGGTGTGGCGAAGCGGACCCACTTCGGAGTACGACCCCGTCACCCCGCCGCTCGGCGTGGGCAGCCACACCCTTCAAGCCACGCCCAACACCGAAAAGTACGGTGGGGGCAGCGCAGGTGCGGCGCTGACGGTGAACTTTACGGTGCGGCAGGGTACAGCTGCCAACAAGCCGCCGACGGCCGGGTTCAACGCAAGCTGCAGCAACTTAAGCTGCACTTTCACCGACGCCAGCGCCGACGCCGACGGCAGCGTCACGGCCTGGAATTGGAACTTCGGTGACAACTCTACCTCGACCTCGCGCAGCCCCGCTCACGCGTACAGCGCCGCGGGCACCTATCCTGTAACCCTGACGGTCACCGACAACGGCGGTGCGACCGCCGCGGTGACCAAAAACGTTACCGTCACCGCGACCGCTCCGTCCGGCCCGGCGGTCACCCGCCTCGTCCTCGTCAACGCCGACACCGACCAGGTCATCCGGCCGCTCGTCAGTGGTGACACCCTCGACTACCAGGCGCTAGGCACGAGCAACCTGAACATCCGCGCCGACACCAGTCCCGCTACGGTGGGCAGTGTGAGCTTTGTGCTCGACGGCAAACCTTACCGCATAGAGAGTTACGCTCCCTACACCAGCGCCGGCGACGGCGGCAACAGCATCGGCACCGACTATTATCCGATGAGCCCCGCCCTGGCTCTGGGGGGTCACACGCTGACCGCCACGGCCTACACCGACAGGAGCGCCGGGGGTACGGCGGGGGCCGCGCTCACGGTCAGCTTTACCGTGACCCAAGGCACGTCCGCCAACAAAGCGCCCACCGCCGGGTTTAACACAAGCTGCAGCAACTTAAGCTGTACCTTTACCGACACCAGTACCGATGCCGACGGCAGCGTGACGGCCTGGCGTTGGAACTTCGGCGATGGTGCGACCTCGAGCAGCCGCAACCCTTCACACAGTTATGCCGCGGCGGGCACCTACACCGTAAGCTTGAGCGTGACCGACGACGACGGCGCGACCGGTACGGTGAGCAAAAGTGTGACTGTCACCGCGGCTGCGCCGGGTCAGGCGGTGACGAGTTTCAGCCTCATCAACGCGGACACCGACCAGGTGATAAGACCCCTTGCCGACGGCGACACCGTCGACTATCAGGCGCTGGGCACGAGCAACATCAGCGTCCGGGCCAACACCAACCCCGCCACCGTCGGCAGCGTCAGCTTTACGCTCGACGGGTCCCCCTACCGCATCGAGAACCACGCGCCTTACTCGCTCGCCGGGGAGGTGTGGCGAAGCGGACCCACTTCGGAATACGACCCCATCACCCCGCCGCTCGCTGCGGGCAGCCACACCGTTCAAGCCACGCCCAACACTGAAAAGTACGGCGGGGGCAGCGCCGGCACCCCGCTCACCGTCAGGTTCACGGTGAAGCAAGGGACGGCCCCTGCCACCCTCCGCTGGGATACGGCCGCGTCGTCACCCCTCGGGCTGACCGAAGCGCAGGGTGCCGTGGTCGGCGGCAAGCTTTACGTTTTCGGCGGTTACACGTCGTTCAGTCCCGTCACCATCACGCCTAAGGTGAAGGTTTACGACGCCGCGAGCGACACCTGGGGGAGTCTGCCGGACGCCCCCACGGCCCTGACCCACGCCGGGGTCGCGGTCGACGGCGACACGGTCTACGTCGCCGGGGGCTACGTCGGCAAGGCGGGCGGCGGGCAGGTGTTCGGCACCAAAAACGTGTGGAAGTACGCGCCCGCCACCTCCGCCTGGACCCCGCTGCCCCCGCTGCCCGCCGCGCGGGGGGGCGGGCAACTTGTAAAACTGGGGGGCGATTTGCACTTCTTCGGCGGCTCGGACTTAAACCGTACCGACCGAGCGGAACACTGGCAACTCGCGCTCAACGGCGGCACGGCGTGGACGAGCGCCGCCCCGCTGCCGGTCGCGGTCAACCACCACGGTGCCGCGGTGCTGGACGGCAAAATCTACTCCATCGGAGGTCAAAAGGGACAAGACAGCAGCGCGGTCGCGCAAGCCTCGGTTTATGTATGGAACCCGTCGTCCGGCGCCTGGACCGCCGCGAAGAGTCTGCCGAAAGCGAGGTCGCACGTCATGATGTCGTCTTTCGTGGTGAACGGCCGTTTGCTGGTCGCGGGCGGCGACTCGGTGCCCAACCGAGCCGTGAGCGACGTGACCGTCTACGACCCGACGACCGCGACCTGGACGAGCCTCACCCCCTTGCCCGCGGCGCGCATGGCGGGGGTCGGCGTTCCCGTCGGCAACGACATCTTGTTTACGACCGGGTCGGGCCAAAAAACAACTTACAAAAGCGTCACGGACTGACGCTCAGAAAAAGGAGACGATGATGAAAAAACTACTTATCCTGCTTGTTCTCGGGTTCACCCTCAGCGCTCAGGCGCAGTCGACTGTCAGCATGTTCGAGTTTATCCGCTTGAACGAAGGCTTCAGTACCTTGACGGCCGCGCTTGAAGAAACCGGCCTCGACGCGGTTCTCCAGGGGCCGGGCGAATTTACCCTGTTCGCGCCGACGGACGCCGCCTTCGCCGCCCTGCCGGTGGCCGAACGGAACGCGCTGCTCGGCAATCCCGAGGCCCTGAGAGCTTTTCTAAACCAACTTATCGTGCCGGAGCGCTCGACCGCGGGGGAGTTGCTCGAGCGCGGGCGCGCCACCACCCAAGCCGGCACGAGTCTCAGCTTCAGCCGGAGCGGTGACGGGACTGTCCTCGTCGGCGACGCGCCCGTCGTCGGTACGGACCTGGGTGCGGGCGGCATCAAAATCAGCAACGGCGTCGTTCAGGTGCTGGACACCTTGCCGTCGGCACTGAGGTAGTCTAACGAGCGCAACACCCACGTTTAACGCTTGATTGGGATGAAACGGCCGCGTTTGGCGGCCGTTTCGCTTTCACGTGTCCCCCACCACGCGTCACCCACCACGTGTCATCCGCAGCCCTCAAAGCCAAAAAACCGTGCGCTGCCCCTCACCGGGTAAGACCTCGGGCGCGGCGCGGTGGAACGATTCGACCAAGAGCCGCCGCGTCAACCGCTGCATAAACATCAGCACGCTTAAAGCTTGGGTTTTGTGCTGGCCCATCGCCCGCAGCTTGGGTTCAACAAAGTCTCGAACGTCTACATAGTGGGTCGGGTAGAGGTGCGCGGCGCGAATCTGGTCGGGCGCTAGAAAACCCTGCCGCGCCTCGCTGTCGAAGGGTTTGTCGCTGGCAAAATAGTAAAGCGCCTCCGGTTTGTGGTGGCACGCCCCGAGCGCCGCCATGACAAGCTCGTGCGTCGCAACGTGGTCGGGGTGGCCGTTCGAACCGTTGGGCGGGAAGGTGAGCAAAGCGCGGGGGCGCAACGTCTCGAGCAGCGCCACCATCTCGCTGACGATGTTTTCAGCGGGAACAGCCTGCAAACCGTCGCGGTGGTCCATGCCCCGGTCGCCGTCCGGCACGAAGTCGGGGTAGTCCCAAACGTGAACGTTCTCGACACCGAGTTCGCGCAGCGAGGCGCGCAACTCCAGTTCGCGCAGCGCCGGGAGTTCACCCTGTCGACACAGCCCGAGGGTGCGGCCCGCACCGCCACGAGTAAGGGTAAGCGTGGCAACCCGCCTGCCATGCGCGGCCATTTTGCTGAACAAACCGCCGCACCCGAATACTTCGTCGTCGGGATGGGGCACGATAAGAAGTAAGTCGACCATGCGTGAGTCTAACAGCCCGGCAGGTTGCAACGCAGCGCCAGCGTGACCCGGAAGGTCGGCGTGACACGAAAAGTCGGTGTGGGTGCAACCCCGGCGCGACTTGGTGCCGAAGAGGTTTTGAACCCTTTCCCAAACGCGAGAAGAGGTCAGCTACACACAAAAAGCCCACCGCCTGAAGAGCGGAGGGCTTGTAAGAGGTGATAGTTGAGCTTCGCCGAGACATGCTGCTTAGAAACAGCTCGTCCATTTTTACGGTCGGCAACGTACCGACAACTAAAAACTTATCAGTGGCTGTCGGCGGTGTTCAAAGAGTCGTCTGTCGGGGTCTCGAGCCAGCTCAGCATTGCGTGGCGACGGTAAATAGGCAAACCCAAAAGCGCAACCGGTATCCCTACAGAAATCAGGCCAATCAGTCCTACGGTTAGATAGTCTTGTAACATCATTTTGTCTCCGTTCGAAGTGTTTGGTGTTTTGTAAAGAGTGTTGTTTCTGAGAACTCCAACCACAAAAGTGTAGGACATAAAGCGTCGAACGACAAGAAGTTTGTGTACGCGGCGTGGGGTACGGGAGTACCTTTGGGGTTGCTCAACCGCGAAAATTAACAGTTGATTAAGCTTTCAACGGCTTCGGGTCAGACAAGACCTTGCCTGAAAAAGGTTTGCCACCTGAACGTTTCAGGCTTTGGTGTATACTTTCAGTCGTGCAACTTCACTTTTCTTGGCTGGGCTCTTTACGATGGCGGCGCTACCAGCGGTAGCCCACACGCCCCTGATTTGGACGCCTTCCAAGAAAGTCGAGGACCGCTCTTGAGCGCTGCAACTGCCTTGAACCAACGTGTTAAACCCATCTATAAAGAAGTTTTAGCCGACCTTGAAACCCCGCTGACCGCTTACTTGAAAGTAGCGGGCCATCCCTCGTTTTTGCTCGAGAGCGTCGAGCAGGGCGAGCGGGTGGCGCGCTACTCGTTTATCGGCACGGGCGAGCGCCGCCGGATAGAGGCGCGCGGTAGCGTCGTCACCGTGACGACGGCCGAGGGTGCGGAAGTGCTCGAGACCCAAGACCCTTTGCAGGTCCTCTGGGACTTGACCGTGAAAAATGTCGTACCCAGCCCGGACCTGCCCGGTTTTTGGGCGGGCGCGGTGGGTTACGCCAGCTACGACCTCGTGCGGCAATACGAAACGTTGCCCGACGCCAACCCGGACGAGTTGAACATACCTGACCTCCTGTTTATCGAGCCCGAAGTGCTGGTGATTTTCGACCACCTCAAGCGGCGCATCTTCGTCGTTGCACCTGCACTCGCTGGGGATGCGGCGGATACGGCGAGGGCCGAGCGAACAGTCGAAACGACCTACGCGCGGCTGCGCGGGCCGCTGCCGGGCGTGCCGGGCGACCGGGCGGGGCGGCGCACCGAGTTTGTGAGCAGTTTTTCCAAAGAAGGTTACATGGCGGCCGTGGAAAAAGCGGTCGAGTACATCCACGCCGGCGACGTCTTTCAGGTCGTGCCGAGCCAGCGACTCACGGCGGACTTGGGCGTCCATCCGTTCGCGCTCTACCGCGCGCTGCGCGTCGTCAACCCGAGCCCTTACTTAGGCTACCTCGACTTGGGTCCGGTGACGCTCGTCGCGAGCAGCCCCGAAAGCCTCGTCAAGAGCGACGGGCGCAGGGTCGAAACCTTACCGATTGCGGGTACGCGGCGACGGGGTGCGTCCCTAGAAGAGGACGCTGCCCTCGCCGCCGAACTCCTCGCCGACGAAAAAGAGCGGGCCGAACACATCATGCTCGTGGATTTGGGCCGGAACGACCTGGGCCGCGTGTGTAAACCCGGCACGGTGAAAGTGACCGACCTCATGCGGATTGAGCGCTACAGCCACGTCATGCACATCGTTTCGACGGTCGAGGGGGAGTTGCTCGCGGGCAAAACGCCGCTCGACGCGCTCTCGAGCACCCTGCCGATGGGCACCGCCTCGGGTGCGCCCAAAATCCGCGCGATGGAGATTATCGACGAGTTGGAGCCCGTTCGCCGCGGCCCCTATGCGGGTGCGTTCGGCTACTTGGGCGTCGGCGGCGACATGGACATGGCGCTCACGCTGCGCACCGCCGTCATCGCAAACGGCAAAATCCACCTGCAAGCGGGCGGCGGCGTCGTCGCCGACTCCGACCCCGAAGCGGAGTACACCGAGTCGATGAACAAGCTGGCGGCGGTTGTAAAGGCGGTTGAGATGGCAACCGAGGGATTAAGCTAGGACGTAGGATGTGGAAAGTGGGTATGAACATATGGGTCCGGGCAGTGTTCGCGGTTTAGAAGTTTGGCAAGAAGGTATGGATTTGGTCAAAACGCTTTATTTCCTGACACGAGCTTGGCCCAAAGAAGAGCTGTATAGACTGACATCCCAGGTACGTAGAGCGGTTATTTCGATCCCAGCAAATCTTGCCGAAGGTGTTGGGCGCGGAACACCTGCTGAAAAGGCGCGTTTTGGTCACATAGCTCTAGGGTCTGCTTACGAACTCGACACGCTACTTGTTATTGCGCTCGAACTCGAATTTTCCAAGCGGCAAGACTTAGAATCCGTCCAGATAAAGCTTAATCAACTCTGCAAACGACTTTCCGGTTTCATTCGGTATCAGGAGACGCAGAAATGACTCTACAACCCACATCCCACACTCCACACCCAAAAACTTTGCTTATCATCGACAACTACGACTCGTTCACTTACAACCTCGTGCAGTACCTTGGCGAGCTCGGCGTCGAACCTGTCGTATGGCGGAACGATGCGTTTGCGCTCGAGGACGTTGCAACGCTGAATCCTGACGGCATCGTCATTTCACCGGGGCCTTGCACGCCTCTCGAAGCCGGTCACTCGGTCGAAACTATCAAACGCTACGACCAAACCTATCCCATCCTCGGCGTGTGTTTGGGCCACCAGAGCATCGGCGCGGCTTACGGAGCATCGGTCGTGCGGGCGAACAAAATCATGCACGGCAAAACGAGCCCCATTCGGCACGACGGCACGGCGACGTTCAAAGACTTACCCCAAGAGGTCACGGCGACGCGCTACCACTCGCTCATCGTGACAAACTTGCCGGACGAACTCGTCGCCAACGCCTGGGTCACAGACGACGAGGAAGAGGTCGTGATGGGTTTGCGGCACGCCTCACTGCCGGTTTGGGGCGTGCAGTTTCACCCGGAGAGCGTGCTGACCGAGACGGGCCACAAGATGCTTCAGAACTTTATAGACATTTGCTGATGGTTCACGGATGATTCACGAGGTCAACACACGAACGTTTTTCCCACTCGAGCGAACCCTTCACCGTCGCTGGGTCGGCAAGGCGAGCCGGGAAACGCCGGAGCATTTCCGTCTGGACGAGACAAGCTTGTTTCTTGCGTTGCCGGTCGACGGCGTCGCTATCGACTACCTGCAGGCGCACGTTCTGCCCGGCATCGGGTTTCAGGTCTCGAGGTTCAACTGGAGGCCGCACGTCTCCGAAGAAGACAAAATCGACTATTACATCGACATCGTGGAAATTACTGAACACTCGAGCGAGCGTTGGCACGTGCGGGACTTTTACTTAGACATCGTCGTGGTCGAGGGCAAACACGCTGAGGTTTTGGACACAGGCGAATACTTGGCTGCCGTTCAAGCGGGTTTTTTGACCCACAAAGAAGCTGCCTTTGCCCTGACGAAAACGCACGCGCTTTTGAACGCTCTGGCAAAGTACGGCTACAGCCTCGAGGCTTACCTGAACGCGCAGGGAACAACGTTGACATGGTTGGAAGATGACTGAGCTGAGCGTCATCACCGTGACCTTCGGGCGTTTAGGCTTGCTGCTGCGCAAGTTGGGGACCCTGAAAGCTCAAACTCTCGGGTCCAGCCAGTTCGAACTCGTGCTGTGCGTCAACGGCGACGCGGAAACTCTGGCGGCTCTCGAGAATATCGAGTTACCCTTTCATCTCACCGTCGTTCCTTTTGCTGAGACGACCGGCTCGGCGCGGGCGCGCAACGTGTGCGCCGAACGGGCGCGAGCCGACCTGCTGTACTTTTCGGACGACGACGCCCTGCTGCGGCCGGACACGCTTAAAAAGCATCTTGAGTTTCAGAAAACACACGCCTCGAGCGTCGCAGTCGGTGGGGTGAACTGGGAACATAACGGCGAGGTAGAAAACATGCGGCCCCGCCGCGTCAACTATTGGAACCTGCACGGCATCAACACGAGCTTGCCACGGTCGGCGTTCGAGGCGGTCGGCGGCTTTCCCGAATGGGTGACGAGTTATGGGCTCGAGGACGTGCTGTTGGGCTACGAACTCGTCAAAAGGGGTTACCAGCTCGTCGCCTTGAACGAGGCGAGCGTGCGGCACGTCGGCGCAAACCCGATGCGCGGGTTGCAGCCTGAGAAAGCTTACAGCGCCGGCCGTAACGCGGTGCAAATCGTGAGGCGTTATCCTGAGCTGGCTTACCGTTTGGGCGTCCACCCGCTCTCGCTCGGCCTCAAACGCTTAGCGCTGACGCCGCCCCTGAGCTTGCTGTGGCAAGCCGTCGACAAAAGCTCTTTTCGCTACGAACGCGCCTACCTAAAGGGCGTGCTGGAGGAACATCATGGCTGAGGTTCAAACATCCGACGTGTCCATCGCGCCGCTGCTCAACGACATTTTCGGCGGCAAAACGCTCGACCGAGAACAGGCTCGAGAAGTTATCGGCCACCTCATGGACGGCCGTTTGAGCCAGATGCAGGCGGCGGCGCTGCTGGCCGCGCTGCGGATGCGCGGCGAGACGGTCGAGGAGATTACCGGCTTCGCCGAGGCGATGCGGGCGCGGGCGGTCACGGTGCCGGTCAGGCGGAACGGCCCGCTCCTCGACATTGTCGGGACGGGCGGCACCGGGCTGAACACCTTTAACATCAGCACGGCGACGCTGTTTGTGGTGGCGGCGGGCGGCGCGCGCATCGCCAAGCACGGCAACCGCGGGGTGACGCGCAAGTCGGGCTCGGCCGACGTGTTGGAAGCGCTCGGCGTGAACTTAGACCAAACGCCGGAACAGCTCGCCGCGAGCATCGAAGAGGTCGGGCTGGCGTTTTTGTACGCGCGCACGCACCACCCGGCCATGAAGTTCGTCGCGCCGATTCGCGCCGACATCCAGGCGCGGACCATCTTCAACTCCATCGGCCCCTTGACCAACCCCGCCTCGGCCGACCGGCAACTAATGGGTGTGTTCGACCCGCACCTGACCGAGACACTGGCGCAGGTGTTGGGCGGTTTGGGCGTCGAGCGGGCGCTCGTGGTTCACGGGGCGGGTTTGGACGAGCTGACGGTCTGCGGTGAAAACAAGGTGACCGAACTGCGTGACGGCGGTGTCACGACGTTCGAGCTGACGCCCGAAGAGGTCGGGTTGGGCCGTTTTGACATCAAAGACGTGATGGGCGGCACGCCCGAGGAAAATGCGCGAACCATCCGGCACCTGCTGGCGGGCGAAGTGCGAGGTGCCAAGCGTGACATCGTCTTACTTAATGCCGGCGCAGCCCTTTACCTCGTCGACAAAGCTGAGAGTGTCGCCGAGGGCGTCAAGGTAGCGGAGGAGCTTATCGACAGCGGCAAAGCGTCGGCTAAGCTCGAGCAGTACGTGGCTTTCAGCCGGAGGTAAGTTTGTAGGAATTTTTCTACTGGCTACAAGCTACCGGCGTCTGCCGACAAAAGAAAAGCCCTCGAGCTTGGCTCGAGGGCTTTTTTGCAGGGCGTGCCGCTTAGAAGCGGAAGACCACGCCGCCGCCGACGGTCGGGTAAATCTGGTCGTACCTGTCCGAGGTAGGCGCGTCGAAGTAATAGTCGACCCCGCCTTCGACGAACAACCCGATGTCCCCGAACAGCGCGTACTCGGCACCAAGGATGCCGCCTGCGAACAGGCCTTCGTTGGCACCCGAGTTCATGATGTCGAGTTGGTAACCCGCACCCGCGCCGATATAGGCCGCCAAACGACCGAAGTCGAGGGTGTAGGTCAGTTGGCCGGACACGGCAACTGTGCCTTCGGTAATCGGGCTCTGGCGACCGTAGTCACCCGTGACCCGTAAACCGATAGGACCGATGATGCCGTCGTAACCGATAGCCAAACGAACCGGGAAGCGGTCGTCAAGTTCGCTCAGCGCACCCAAGCGCACCGAGAAGGGGCTGCGGGCGTAGGGCGTACCGACTGGTTGCGGCGGCTCTACAACAATCGGTTGCGGAGCGGCGGGCTCGACAACGACCGGTTGGGCCGGAGCCGGTGCCATCGTTTCGCCGGGCGTACCGTCGGCACCGGCCGGGCCTTGTGGACCGACGGGGCCTTGCGGGCCGGCGGGGCCTTCAGGACCTTGCGGGCCGGCGGGACCCTCGGGACCTTGCGGACCCTCGGGGCCTTGCGGGCCTTGCATTCCGCCCGCGTCCATTTGAGCGCGCATGGACTCGAGTTCAGCCGTCAGTGAAGCCACTTGCTCGCGCAGGGCCTCCAACTCGCTACGGTCGGCCTTGTTGTTGATGGCCTGCCGCAGGTCTTCGACGTTGACGTTCAAGCTGTCGAATTCGCTTTGCAGCTCGGCGACGGCGTTGAACATGGGCTCCAAGCTGCCGAAAACGGCGGCCAGTCGACCCTCGAACAAGTTGACCATACGCGCGATGATGACCGCTTCTTCGTAGCGGGTCAGGTTCTGGCTGCCGCGGTAGGTTCCGTCGGGAAACCCGACGATGATTCCCGAAGCGACCGCTAGGTCGATAGCGTCACTTGCCCAGTGGCCCTCGGGCACGTCTGGGAACTCTGCAGGTGCGGATTGGATGGCTCCAATCGGTTGTTGCGCCAACACTCCCGTAAAGGTGAGAGCTGCAAGCAACATGACAAAAAAACGCTTCATTCGACTCCTCTCATGAGTTGAACACGTCCAGGCCTGAATAGCCTGGCGTTTGTAAGTTGAAGACCCCCTCTTCCTCAAGAGGCCTCTGGCCTTCACGTCCCCAAGCCTATGGGAGTTCTTTCTGTGAAAAATTAGGAAAGCTCACATTCAATGCCTCTTAAACAACAATGTGAAAAATTTTGCTTTTATGAGAGCCGGCTAAGTCTGGTTCAGAACAACGAAGACGGAGTCGCCCTCGAGCTGAACCTGAAACAGCCGAATCTTCTTGATAGCCGGCAGGGTCGCCTGACCCGTTGTTAGGTCGAAGGTCGCGCCGTGATAAGTGCACTTGAGCTTGCCGTCCAACAGCTCCCCGTCGTGGAGGGGATACTTAGCGTGGGTACAGCGGTCGGGCAGGGCGTAGAACACGCCGTCCTGTTTGACGAGCACAATTTCGTGCTCGCCCACCTTCAGGGGCGTGACGCTGTCGTCGGCAAACTGGTCGATGTTGCCGACCTCGAAACGTTCTGTGGACATAAACCTCCAGGAAAAAAAGGAGAAAGTGGCAAGGAAAAAGGAGAAAGTAGGAATGACTCCCTTTCTCCTTATTTCCTTTGTCCTGCCTTTACAGCTTCTCTTTGACCCCCGGCACGCCGAGTTTGGCTTGAACGATGCGCTCGACGTACTCGGCGACCTTGGGCAGCGTCACGCGGGTGGTGACCTCGTACAAAAAGCTCGTGACCAATACGTGCTCGGCGACCTCGGGCGGCAGGCCGCGGCTCATGAGGTAGAAACGCTGGTCTTCGGGGACGGGGGAGACGGTCGAGCCGTGCGAGCAGCGCACGTCGTTGGCGGCGATTTCCAACTGCGGAATACTCACCGCTTCGGACTGTTCGTCGAGCAGAAAGTTCCGGTTGGTCTGGTAGGCGTCGGTTTTTTGCGCGCCCTCGTCCACCACGATAACGCCCGAGTAAACCGCCTTCGAGCCGTCGCGGAGCGCGCCCTTAAAGAGCAGGTCGCTAAAAGCGTGGTCCGACGCGTGGTGCTGCAGCGTGTACTGGTCATAGTGCTGCCCCTTGTCGGCAAAGTACAGCCCGAGCATCTCGGACTCGCTGCCGGGGCCTTGCAGCACGCTCTCGACCTCGCTCCGAGCGGCGTCCGCGCCCAGGTTGACGGTGAGGCTCTCGAGCCGCGAATCACGGCCTAAGTTCGCGCGCATCTTGTTCACGTGCGCGACCGTGCGGCTCCAGTTTTGCAAGTTCACGTAGCGCAACTTCGCGCCGTCGCCCAGAACAAGCTCGACCGCGCCCGACGCGAACAGTCGTTCGCCGAACTCCTCGGAAGAGTACTCGTCGATGAATGTGGCTTTGGCGTTGGCTTCCAACACCACCAGCGTCCGCGGCGCGATAATTCCGCCGTTGTCGGCGCTGTAAAACGCCCCCAACGGCAGCTCGACCTCGACGTTTTTGGGCACGTACAAAAAAGTGCCGTTTTCCCACAGCGCCGCGTTGAGCGCCGCGTACTTCGTCTGCGCGGCGTTGACGGCGCTGTAGAGGTGCTTCTTGACGAGGTCTTCGTGCTCTTGCAAAGCGGTGCGCAAGTCGGTAAAGACGACGCCCGGCTCATGAATGTGCGAGTCGCGGTAGACGACCCGGTTGCCTTTGTGAACGATGACGCCTTCGGCGTCCGAGTCGGTGATGCGCGTGCGGATGCGCTCGGAGATTTCTTCGCTTTTGGGGCCGCTGACAAGGTCTAAGCCGTCGAGCTTGAAGCGCGCCAGGTCGGTATATCGCCACTGCTCGGCGCGCATGTCGGGCCAGGGCAGCGCCTCGAAGCTGCGGAGCGCCGCGCGGCGCTCCGCGACAAGCCAGTCAGGCTCGCCGTACTTTTTAGCTAGGGTCCCAACAGCCTCGGCAAGGTTCAGAGTTTCTTGAACAGCCATTTTTACTCTTTGTTTCCTATAATTAGAAACTCGCCCACAAACGTACCGTCCCGCCTCAAGGTGACGTTACCCGCCAGCCCTTCGTCTCCAGAACTATAAGTGGCTGTACCCGCGGCAGTATAGTCGGGCGCGGTTGCAAAGTCGATGGTTACGTCGAAGTCGTAGGTTGCAAAGTTAGAAGTTGCGGCGACGGTGCCACTCAACTCCCCTACGTCACCCTTGAAGTCGAACTGGTTCCCGGACGTCAAAGTGCCTGACAAGTTCCCGTTCGTAACGGTAAAGGTTGTCAAGCCGCCAATGAAAATGTCATTGGTTTGATCATCAACTATAAAGGTACCGTTGTAGGTTCCGTTCAGGTCCTGTAGGGAATCACCTGGAGGGTTGTTGCCCCCGCCGCCACCCGGACCCGGTGTCCCCCCGCCACAGGCAGCCAGGACGAGGGCCGTCAAGACCAAAACGAAAGCTTGCTTCAAAACGCGTGATAGTTTCATTACCCCACACTTCCTTTCTCAAGGTTGTACAGTTATACCCGGTAAGCTGCTTAATTACCTGTAGGCGTCCTTTCTATGAGCTACGCGCAAGATACTAACAACGCGCTCTCGAGTGTCAACTTCGTAAATGACTCGGTAGTCCCCTACGCGCACTCGGTAGGCTTCTGCTCCTTAGTTTCACCACACCCCGCCCAAAGGGGTCTTCCGCCAAACCCTCGAGGGCAACAACAATCCTTTCGCTCGCTTCTCGACTCAACCTCCGCAGCTCCTTCTCCACCTGAGGATAGAAGCGCACCCTGTAACTCATAAGCTGTAACTCACACCTCGAGCCGCTTTTTCATTTCCTCCAACGAGACAAACTCCCCACCCTCACTCCGGCGCCGTTGGATGATTTCTACATCCTGAGCGTCGAGCGCTTTGTCTAACAGTTCCTCATATTCTTCGAGAGAGAGCACGACGTGCGTGCGCCTGCCTTCCGTATCGGTGAGGTACTGGTGGTTGGTTGTACCGGCTGCGTCTGCCATAAGTTCGGGAGAAAGGATAAAGTGGAAAGACCTTTATCCTTTCCACTTTATCCTTTTTTAACCTACGCTTCCTTCCATCTCGAGTTCAATCAGTCTATTTAGCTCGACCGCGTACTCCAGCGGCAGTTCTTTCGCCACCGGCTCCAAAAAGCCGCGCACGATGAGTGCTGCTGCCTCAGCTTCGGGCAAACCGCGGCTCATGAGGTAGAAAATCTGCTCGTCGTTGAGCTTGCTCACCGTCGCCTCGTGGCCGACGTGGGCGGTTTTTTCGTTGATTTCGATGTACGGGTAGGTGTCGGTCTTGGCCGTCTCGTCTAAAAGCAGCGCGTCGCACTCGACGTTGCTGCGCGCGTACTTGGCACCCTCGTGAATTTGGACGAGGCCGCGGTAAGACGAGCGCCCGCCGCTCTTGGAAATCGACTTCGAGACGATGGACGAACTCGTGTTGGGCGCGGCGTGGACCACTTTGCCGCCCGCGTCTTGCCACTGGTTGTCGCTGGCAAAAGCAATCGAGAGGATTTCGCCCCGCGCGCCCTCACCCATGAGGTAGCACGACGGGTACTTCATCGTCGTTTTGGAGCCCAAGTTGCCGTCCAACCAACCCATCGAGGCGTTTTTGTGGACTATCGCGCGCTGGGTGACGAGGTTGTAGACGTTGTGCGACCAGTTCTGAATCGTCGTGTAGCGCGCTTGCGCGCCCTCTTTGACGACGATTTCGATGACGCCCGAGTGGAACGAGTCGGTGTTGTAGGCGGGCGCGGTGCACCCTTCGATGTAGTGAAACTTGCTGCCCGGCTCCCCGATGATGAGGGTGCGCTCGAACTGCCCCACGCTCTGCGCGTTGAGGAGAAAGTAGGCTTGCAGCGGCACTTCGATTTCGACGCCCGCGGGGACGTAGACGAACGAGCCGCCCGACCAGACCGCGCTGTTGACCGCCGCGAAGTAGTTGTCTTCGGGTGGGACTATTGTGGCGAAGTGCTCCTTGAAAATCTCCGGGTGCTCTTTCAGGCCGGTGTCGGTGTCCAAGAAAATCACGCCGAGCTTTTGCCACTCTTCTTTGAGCGAGTGGTAGACCATCTCGGACTCGTACTGCGCGCCGACGCCCGCGAGCATCTTCTGCTCGGCCTCGGGGATGCCCAAGCGCTGGTAGGTGTTGCGCACCTCTTCGGGGATGTCGTTCCAGTCGTTGGTCGTGCCCTTGCGGTCTTGCGGACGGATGTAAAAGTAAATCTCGTCGAAGTTCAGACTAGACAAGTCCGGCCCCCACTTGGGACGGCCTTTTTTCTGGGCGATGTCGAAGGCCTTGAGGCGAAAGTCCAGCATCCACTGGGGCTCGTCTTTGTAGTAGCTGATTTGCTCGACGACGCGCTTGGTAAAGCCTTTCTCCGAGCGGAAGGCGTAGTCCTCGGCCATTTTGAAGTTGTACTGCTGTTGGTGCTGCATCCCGGTGAGCTTGTGGGCGTCGGGGTGAAAGTCGCTTTGGTTGGGGTTGGGCGGCATGTCTGCCATGTTCGGTTCCTCTCGAGAGTGTGAAGTCCTTAGTCCGTTGTCGCGCGCTGTTGCTGCCGCGCGCTGTTACGCCGCGACGAGTTCGCGAATCCAGTCGTAACCCTTAGCGTCGAGTTCCTTGGCGAGTTCCTTGTCGCCGGTCTTGACGATTTTACCCTTCACCATGATGTGAACCACGTCGGGCACGATGTAGTTCAGCAAGCGCTGGTAGTGCGTGATGACGAGCGCCCCGAAGTTCGCGCCCCGCGCGGCGTTCACACCCTGTGACACGACCTTGAGCGCGTCGATGTCGAGGCCCGAATCGGTCTCGTCGAGGATGGCGTACTTGGGCTCGAGCACCAAGAGCTGTAAAATCTCGCTGCGCTTTTTCTCGCCGCCCGAGAAGCCTTCGTGCAGGTTGCGCTCGATGATGGAATCGTCCCAGTTGAGCTTTTTCACAGCGTCTTGAAGCTTGTTGTAAAACTCCATGACTTCGATTTCGTCGCCTTCGTCGCGGCGCGCGTTGAGCGCCAGGCGCAAAAAGTTGGCAATCGACACGCCGGGTACTTCGACCGGGTACTGAAACGCCAGGTACAGCCCGGCGCGGGCGCGTTCGTCGGGTTCCATTTCCAAGACGCTCTCGCCGTCGACGAGCACGTCGCCCTCGGTGATTTCGTAGCTCGGGTCGCCCGCGATGATTTTCGCCAGGGTCGACTTGCCCGAGCCGTTCGGCCCCATGAGCGCGTGAACCTCGCCCTTGGGAACGGTCAGGTCGATGCCGCGCAAAATCGTCTCGCCGTCGACGATGCGGGCATGAAGGTTGCGAATTTCTAAGCTGCTCACTTGTCTCCTCCGTTTGGGTTGATAGGTTTATGTAGCGTCCCGGCCCCCGTGTTTTTAGGACTTATTCCGACTTTCATTATACACCGTCGACCGGTCAAAGTCGAGTCGTTTACTCGGAATTGAAGACGACTCGGACGGGGGATGCTGCTTTTCGGTCGGGTCGCCTCCCGTTTTGACGCTTTGCGGTTTCCGGCACCCCGTCAGTTTTGGGTCAACGAGTTACTTTTTTTTACGTTTGAGCCAGCTGAAAGGACCGCTCGATTCTGCTTTTTTAACGGTTTTGGTCGCGGGCGCGTCCTGCGCGGGACCGCGGCTCGAGCGCCCGGTTTTCCTGCCGGGGACGGTGCCTGCGGCAGGCACGCTGGTGTGCGCGCTGAAGTCCCGGACAAAGTCGCCGACGTTGCCGAAACGTCTGGCGGCGTCGCGCGACATGGCGCGCACGATGACGCTGTTGAGGTCGGCGGACACGTCGCCGCGCACGTTTTGCAGGTTGCGCGGCAAAGAGGTACGGTGCTGCAGCATGAGTTCGTCGTAGCTGTTGCCCACAAAAGGCCGCACGCCCGCCAAGACCTCGTAGGCGAGCACGCCCAAGCTGTAGACGTCGCTCTGAAAGTCTGCGGGTCGCCCCTCGAACAGTTCGGGGGCCATGTAAAAAGCGGTGCCGACGCGCTCGTCCAACCTCTTCGAGTCGGTCATAAAGATGCCCGTTCCAAAGTCCCCGAGCTTGGCGCGACCGTCAGTGGTCAAAAAGACGTTGGCGGGCTTGACGTCTCGGTGCAAAACCTGCTGTTTGTGGGTGTGCCACAAACCCTGAGCCACGTCCAAAACGAGCGAGGAGGCGCGCTCGACGGACAACCGGCCTTTTTCCAAAAGCAACTGGTCCAAGGTTCCGCCCGGGCAGTACTCGAGCACCAAAAAAGCTTTGTTGCCGGTCGGGTAACCGTCCAGGGCTCGAACGACGTGAGGGTCGTTGAGGCCGATGGTGATTTGCACCTCGTTTTCAAACATGCGGCGCAGCACCGGGCGCTCGTGCAGTTCCGGACGCGGTACTTTCAGCGCGACCTCGCCGCGGCGGGGATGACGCGCCAAAAAAACGTGCGATGTTTGACCCGAGCCGAGCTGCCGGACAACCGTGTAGTCGGGCGGTACAAAGGTCGGTTGCTCTTGATTCATTTAGGCGAGCCCCACTTCGACGTTCTCAGTCCGTCGAAACGGTCGGCGCTCGTGTAGTCGGTGCTCATCTGAACGGCGTTAGGCAAGAGTCAGCACCTCTCCGGCTTTCATGACGACGCATTCGGCGTCGGTCGCGGCCTCGACAGCTCTTTTGAAACTTTGCGGGTCTTGCTCGATAGGCCCAAAGGTGTTGTAGTGAATCGGCACAACCTGTTTGGGTTTGAGCAGTTTGACGGCTTCCACAGCGTCTTCCGGACCCATCGTAAAGTTGCTGCCGATGGGCAGAAGCGCCAGGTCGAGGCCGCCCCGTCCGACGAGCGCCATGTCGCTAAAGAGCGCCGTGTCGCCGGCGTGGTAGACGCGCTTGCCGCCACTCTCTATGACCACGCCCATCGGCATCCCGCCGTAGGTGCCGTCGGGGAAAGAACTCGAGTGCCAGGCCGGGGTGAAGTTGACTCGCCCGAACTCAAACTCGGTCGGGCCGCCGGGGTTCATGGGGTGGCCCTCCACACCTTGCTTGCTTAAGTAGTTGACGATTTCAAAGCTCGAGACGACCTTGGCACCCGTTCTTTTGGCGATGTCGACCGTGTCGCCCAGGTGGTCGCCGTGGGCGTGGGTGAGGAGGATGTAGGACGGCGTCAAACTTTCAGGCGCAACCTCGGTGTGCGGGTTGTCGCTGATAAACGGGTCGATGAGCAGGCTGTGGCCGCCGGTCTCCACTTGAAAAGCCGAGTGACCGTAGTAGGTAAGCTTCATGGGGCGTCTCCTTCGCGTATCCAGAGCTTATCACGAGCGCGCAACGGTTTAGAAAGCGTTTCAACACAGGCTCGCCGCGGCCGGCAAGCCTCCTGCGAGGTGGGTCGGTTCTGCTGCCGGAGTGCGCCTCGCCGAGACGGGTTCGTCAGGAGCGGTTGTGGCGCTGCCGCCGCTCACGCTCGATACGCTCGAGCAGTTTTTCGGCCGGGGGTCGCCGAAGCGCTTCTTCCGCCACGCGCTCCGCTCGCTTTTGGGCGTGCCGCTTGGCCTGCTTCGCTTTTCTTTTGCTCGTTTTCGCCATACCCGTCAAGGTTATAGGACGTCGGCACTTCGTCTTGTAAGCCGGCTTTGGATACTGCACTGCTGCAAATTTCACCCGCAAATTTCACCCGCAAACTTTACCCGCAAACTTCACCCGCAAACTTCACCCACGAACTTTGTCCGGCGAGACCGAAAAGCAGTTTCGCTCACGCCGCTGAGGCACCGACCGTGAACTCGTATGAAGGCCCGAGGCTTGTGTGTCGCGGGTGGGTCGGGTATTGTCGAGTGTGAAGTTTTACACAGAAGCTTCGCTCATTTCACTTTAGGAGGCGCGTTCATGCACAAACTTTTCATCCTCTTGTTGGCCCTTACGTTCTCTCTCGGCTTCGCGCAAGACTTGGGCGGCCGTACCATCACGGTCGGGTCGGACACGACGTATCCGCCTTTCGAAACGGTCAACGACGCCAACGAAATCGTCGGCTTCGACGTAGACGTCGTCAGCGCGGTTTGCGAAAAAATCAACTGCATACCGGAATTCAAAACCTACGCTTGGGACGGCATCGTCGCGGCCATCGGCGCGGGCTCGTTCACGGACTTCGACATGGTCGCCTCGGGCGTGTCCATTACGCCGGAGCGCGACGAAACGGCCGACTTTAGCGAGCCTTACCTCGTCGTCAACCAGGCCATCACCACGCGCGTCGAGGACGAAGCGCTCACCGAGGCCGACTTTGGGGCTACGGACGGCGAGCTGCTGTTAGGCGCCCAACTCGGCACCACCAACGCCGACCTTGGCCGCGACCTCGTCGGCGACGACCGCCTGCGCACCTACGACGACTTCAACAGCGCGGTCTTGGCCCTGCTGCAAGGCGACGTCGACGGCGTCATTATCGACGGCGTCACGGCCGACGCTTTCGCCAACCAGTACGCGGGCGAACTCGTCGTCAACATCACCGGACTGAGCAACGACCCACTCGGCTTTGTGTTTCAACCGGGCGACGAACTTATCGACGCGTTCAACGCGGGCCTCGAGCAAATCAAAGCGGACGGCACCCTGGACGCCCTCACCGAAAAATGGTTCGGCGCGGCCGAGTAACCCGAGTTCCGGACCGACTTTTTCGGTTTGCCAAACCTTTCAGGACGAAAAAATAACCTGCAAAAAAAAGGCGTGCGGCCTCCCAACCGCACGCCTCCTTGCACTTGCAGGTACTCCCGTACTCTTCCTTAGCTTCAGCATACAACACCTAGTGGTTTATGTCACTAGCAGATGCCTCACCTGGCCCTTAACTTGTTGCTTTTAAGTTTCGCCGCCGGGGCTCGAGCGGCAAAAAAAGGGTTTCGCGAGGGAGGGCGCGAAACCTGGGGAAGAGGGGGAGGTAATTGGGAGGTTTACCTCGCGTCCACGGGCTGAGGATAGCGGCGAGCGTCTTACAGAAAACTTACTCGGGCCAAGGTGTAAAAAACCTTACAGGGGCGGTACGCGCTTGCTGCGGCATGGTTTGTGGTGTGATTTATAGTGCGGTTTGCAACGGCCCTTCCTCGACTTTACCGAGGCAAAAACACTTTTGACGTTTTCAAAAGGGGGTGGCCCTTTGGGCCGGGGAACCTCAAACGCGGCTCTCACGAGAACGTCTCAATCCCTCAGCGGAACTGTTGCAGGTTTCCGGACGGTGAAGTGTGCAAGCGCTCACCCGCCGAAAACCCCGTTTCGGTGACAAGCTTTGTTGACGCCGGCCGTTTTGCCGCCGGTTGTTTACATGTCCCGTTATTCCCTCGGCGAGGGCCGGCTCGAGCTGGAGGAGGCTGCCTTCAACCTAACCGCCCGCCCGCTCGCCTACCCGCCGCTCGCGCAGTTCGGTCGAAGAGATGTCCGCGCGAAAGGCCGTCTCGGGCAGTTCTTCGAACAGGTCCCGGTAACGTGGCGGCAAGTTCAGGGTGCGTAACGTTTCGAAACCGGCCGTGCCCCGCCGGCCAGCCACCAGAAACCGCGCCCCGCGCCGCCGCAGACCGTCCAGGGCGGCGTGAAGCGCGGCGGGGTCGTTGCTGTAAAAGCGTGGCGCAACCAAGCGCGCGGCGGTGTCGGCACCGACGACGAACACCGTGTTCGGAAACAGCTCGGCCTTGGCGCTGAACAGGGGGGCGCGGCTGAGTACGATAGGGCCTGAGCCCGCAAACTGCAGGGCGCGCCGCCGCGCCTCGGCCGGGTCGATGGCGGCTTTGTCGGCGTTGACGAGCGGCAACTCGAAAAAAACCGGCTGCCCCAAGTGTTCCTGGGCAACCCGGGCGAGCGCGCGGTGACCGTCGTGCAGCGGGTTGAACGAGCCCGACAACAGCGCCGCGCCGCCCAACCCCTCGCCCAGTGCCCCGTCCGTTTGTAGACGCCCGTCGGGATGAATGGCGAGCCAGTCGAGACCGCCTGCGGCGAGTTGTGCCAAAGCCGGGACTGGTCGGTAGCCCTGCTCGAGCTGCTCACTCGCCGCCAACGGCAGCTCGGAAAAAACGATGCCGCAAGCCTCGGCGACGGCCTTGAGAATGACGAGGCTTACCAACTCTTCTTCGCCGGCCCGGTCGCGCAAGCCTTTCGCCAGGGTGAGGCGGTAGGTGACGGTGCCGAGCGCGTCCTGCACGGCCACGGCGCAACGGTGCTCGCCCCGTTTGGCGCGGTCGGTGGCGATGGTCGCCGTCGCGCCGAGACCGAACACGGGAAACTGCGGCCCCAACACGCTCGCCCGGGCCCGCGCGGTCGCGGCCAGCGCCTTGGCGACCTTGACCGACGTAAACCGTTGCGGGGTGAACCCCACCGCTTCGACGAGCGACCCGGGGCTGTAGCGGTCGGTCGCCTCCAGCACGGTGCGCGACGAGCCGCCGACGCTGTGCAACCACATCAGCGCTTGCGAGCCCGCACCTGCAAAGTTCATCACCATGCGGTGCGGAGTGGCGTGGATGCGCTCGAGCTGCGCCGCGATGGCCGTCATGAGGCTCTACTTTACCTGGAAGCTCGGCGGCTGTGTAAAAGTCCAGGTGATACGGATTCCGATAATACATCTGTCAAACTCGGCAGAGGTTTTTAGGTTCCTTATCGGAATCCGTACTTGTTTCTTCTCGCCCTGCTCGCATTTGATTCCCTCGGAATTAAACAGGAAGATATAATAAGGACAGCAAAAAAGTTTGGTTAGGTATTGGGGAGGTCCAACCCCACGTCAAAAAGGGTTCAACCGGAGAAACGAACGGATTTTTTGTCGGCGTCAAGGCGTCTGTCCAAGCCCAGGAAACGCCCTCGGCCCTCAACATGAGCTAACTCTTCGCTTGCCAGCGCGCCTGCTCCAAAACCATGTAGGTTGCGGTGCCGTGCGCGACGAGGTTTTCGGCCTCGTCCGTGACGCGGCACTCGCCGAAGACGATTGTCTTGCCGCGTCTCACGAGTGCCGCGCGGGCGCTCAAAATGCCGCTTACGGCGGGGCGGGAATACATCACTTGCAAGTCGACCGTTGTGGTCGCTTCGCCCTCGTTCAGCGTCGACTGCACCGCCACGCCGACCGCGCCGTCGATGAGGCTCGCCAACGCGCCGCCGTGGACGACGCCGTAGAGCTGCAACAGGTCTTCGCGCAAGCGCATCGTTACAAGCGACGTGCCGTTTTCGGCGGCCTCGACCTTCATGCCCAACAGCTGCCAGAACGGTCCCTGCTCGACCGCTCGAGCGCGCCCGCTCACTTCAGCCACAGTTGCGCCTCAGCCACAGTTGCCTCTCAAACACAGTTGCGCTCCAAATAAGTCACACCTCAAACAACGGTCCTGCTTTGGCGACGGAATCGACCTCGAGCCCAGTCTCACCTCAAACATAGTTTCACCCTGAGCACAGTCTCACCTCAAGCCCAGTCTCACTTCAAGCCCAGTCTCACCTCAAGCACGCACAGCCCTCAGGCTGCGCCCGTCGCCGAACGCGTACCAGAGCAGTAGACACAACAACAGCGCCGAGAGCGCCACCCCGAGCAAACTCAGCGCGCCGTAGCCCGCGGTTGCCAGCACGAGGCCGCTCGCCACGCTGCTCGCCGCCGCCACCAGCCCGATGAGAAGGTCGTTGACGCCCTGCGTACGCGCTTTTTCTGCCGGCGAGAGGTTGTCGGACAGCAGCGTCGAGCCGCCCACGTAGCAAAAGTTCCAACCCAGACCGAGCAAAAAGAGGGCCAGCGCGAGCGGTGCGAAAGCGGTCGAGAGCGGCGCGACGAGACAGGCGGCAATCAGGACAACCGCACCCGACACCACCACCTGCTTGCGTCCCCAGCGGTCGATGAGCCAGCCCGTCACCACCGAAAACGCGAACATCCCAAAGGTGTGCGCCGAAAACGCGAGCGAGATGGTATGCAGGGGGTGGTCGTGCTGCTTCATGTGGAGCGCTGTTATGCCCATGAGCATGACCATGACGGCGTACCCCAAAATCATCGCAGCCATCGCGGCGACGACGGCGGGTTGTCGGAACAAGACGCCCAAGGGTCGGGCCGCGCCGGCGTCGAACTCCGGCTGGGGGTGGGCCTTGGCGACCTCGAGCGCTACCTGTGCGGGTTCGGGCTTCAAAAACAAAGCCAGCACCAGCGCCGCGGCGGCGAACAGCACAAACGTCGCGGCGTACGGTCCTGCGAGTTCGTTCGCGCCAAGACCGGTTGCGACGCCGCCCGAAAACCCGACCAGCGTCGGCCCGACGACCGACCCAACCGTGCCGCCCAACACCACCAGCGCTACCGCCCGGCCCCGCCGCGCGGGTGGGTTGACCTCGGCGGCGGCGAAGCGCCCCAAGTTGAACGAGGCCTGCGCCGAAGCCATCAGCGCCAAACTCAGCAGCAAAAACACGAACGAACCCTGCAACACCGACGCCACGGCCAAAAAGGCCCCCACCGAGCCGGTCGCCACGCCGAGCGCCAAACCGCTACGCCGCCCCAGGCGGTCGGACAGCAAGCTCCAGCCCAGCGCGGAAAACGCCCCGCCGAGCTGGCCCACGCTGGCAGGCAAACCAGCCAGGGCCGTGTGCCCACTCAACTCCGCCCCGATAATCGAGGCGACCGTCGCGGTGGCGATGGTACCCGCCGAGCCCAAACTTTGCACGGCGAGCAGCGTCGTGGTGATGTGCCGAGAGGCGCGCGGGAGCGTCATGAAGCTCGAGTTTAACGTATTTGAGGGAACTCGAGCCGCAGACAAAACGCCTCGAGTAAACGCTTTTTCGAAAACCCGAGGTATAGTTCGACAGAACCGCACTCGAGAGGTGACAGCCTTGAAACAAGCAATCGTCCACATCGCCCTAGTGGTGCGGGATTACGACGAAGCCGTAGCGTTTTACACGCAAAAACTTCACTTCACGCTTGTCGAGGACAGCTACCAACCCGAACAGGACAAACGTTGGGTCGTCGTTTCGCCGCCCGGCTCCGGCGGCACGAACCTTTTACTCGCCAGGGCCTCACGGCCCGAGCAGGAAGTGTGCATCGGCAACCAGGCCGGGGGCCGGGTCTTTTTGTTTCTGAGCACCGACGACTTTTGGCGAGACTACAACGATATGGTGGCGAGGGGCGTCAGGTTCGTAAGGGAACCCAAACGGGCTGATTACGGCACCGTCGCCGTTTTCGAAGACCTGTACGGCAACTTGTGGGACCTGCTCGAGTTCGTTCCCGAACATCCGCTGGCCTACCCCGCCACCTAGTCCCACCTGCGTTGGAGGAACTTGTGATTATCGGCAAGTTTTCAGACCTCGAGGCGTTCGAAATGACCTCCGAAATGACGTCGGGGTCGGGTGAAAAGCTGAGCTTGACCCGCTCACTGTCCGACTTTGCAGGCATTCAGACCCTACTCGTTCACCACGAGGTTTTGCTGCCTGGCAGACGCCTCGGGGCCTCACTTTCACTCGACCAAGGAAGAGATTTTTGTAGTGCTCTCCGGTACGCCCTCCGTATGGGTTGACGGGGAAGTTGTCGCACTCGAGCCGGGTGATTTTGTGGGCTTTAACAACCGGGACAACCGAGCACACATGCTCGTCAACCGTTCAGGCGAGCCGGCCGTCATCTTGACCATCGGGACGAATCCGGAAGACGACGAGACCACGTTCGTGACGCTCGACGGCGCCCAAGCGTTCGAACCGTAAAGCGTTCGGACCGTAAAGCCTGGAGCGGTTGTCGCAGCGTTTCCGGGTGACAATAGGGCATGAACCTTTACACGGCCGAACAGATGCGCACCGCCGACAAAGCGGCGGCGCAGGCGGGTATCGCCCTGCAGCTTCTCATGGAGACGGCGGGCCGCGCCGTAGCAGACGCGGCCTCGCGCCACTGGCCCACCGCACAGCGCTTTTTGGTTCTGTGCGGCAAAGGCAACAACGGCGGCGACGGTTACGTGGCGGCGCGGCTACTGCACCTTGCGGGCAAAAACGTCACGGTGCTCGAGCAAGCTACTTCACAAGGTGCGATGACCACGAATGAGGGCCGCGCGGCGCGGCAAGCCTGGCTGGCTTTGGGCTCGAGCCACACACTCAGCTTGCAAAGCTTGCAAGCGGGTTTGAACCGAACCGAGGTCGTTGTCGACGCGCTTTTCGGCAGCGGACTGTCACGGGCGCTCGAGGGTGAGCTGGCGAACATCGTCGAGACCGTCAACCGCTCCAGCGTGCTCGTCTTGAGCGTCGACGTGCCGAGCGGTGTGAACGCGGACGTGCCCGCCCTTACCGGCCCTCACATCCAAGCGGCGCGCACCGTGCAACTGGCCGGGCCTAAACTTGCCAGTGCGTTTTTCCCGGCGAAAGAAGCGTTTGGTACGTGGGAAGTCGCCGACATCGGGATTCCGGCAGGGTTGTTGACCGAACAGTCCGAGGTTGGTCTGCTGGACGACGAGACGGTGAGAACGTGGCTGCCGACGCGGGCCGCGGACGCGCACAAGTACACGGCCGGGACGGTGTTGGTCGTGGCGGGTTCACAGCGTTACCTCGGCGCGGCGGAACTCGCGGCGCGCGGGGCGTACCGCGCCGGGGCCGGACTTGTCACGCTCGCGGCTGAAGGCCGCTTGCCGAACAGTTGGCCGGAAATCATCTTCGAGACGCTTGCCTGGGACGACAAGCCGCTCGAGACCCTCGCCTCGTTGGGCGAAAAACGCGCCCAAACTCGTGTCGTCGGTCCGGGTTTGGACGAAGGCGCAAGCGAATTTCTGCCCGAACTTATCAGTCAGAGCGGCGTCCCGACCGTCCTCGACGCCGGAGCACTCACCGGGGGCGACGCCTGGCACTCAGCCGTCAAAAAACACGGCCGCTGCGTCCTCACGCCGCACGCGGGCGAGGCGGCGAAGCTGCTGGGCACAAGCTCTAACCAGATAGGTGAGAAGCCGCTCGAGACGGCTCGCACCCTCGCCGACACCTTCGGCGCGGTCGCCGTGCTCAAGGGCGCGACGACTGTCATCGCCGAGCCGGGAGGCCGCGTGTTGGTCAGCGCCACCGGCCACGCCGGCATGGCGACCGGCGGCTCGGGCGACGTGCTCGCGGGCATGATAGGCGCGTGGTTGGCGACCGCGGACGACCTCCTAACTCGCGCCGCCGCCGCCGTCTACGTCCACGGTTTGGCGGGCGAGTCGGCGGCGCGACAGTACGGGGACGGGCTTTTGGCGGGCGACCTGGTCAACGCCTTTCCCAAAGCTTGGCTGAGGTTGGGTGAAAGTACCGAGTACCGAGTCCGGAGTTGAAAGTGGTTTACTCGGTACTTTCAACTCGGTCCTCGGTACTGATTTTCGCACCGCCCCCTCAAACCCGCGTGCTAGGCTACGCGGGATGATTTCTCTGCGCGTACCCGCGACGAGTGCCAACCTCGGCCCCGGCTTCGACGCGCTCGGGCTGGCGGTGTCGCTCTGGCTCGAGGTACAAGCAAAACTATCAAAAGCAGATTCTTTTCATTACCGGGGCGAAGGCGCGCTGCCCGACAGTGCCGACAACCTCATTCACAAAGGCTTTCTGACAGCTTATGCAGAAGTGGGCGAGCGAGTGCCCAAGGTCGCGTTCACCGTTGACAACCCCATCCCGCTCGCACGCGGTCTCGGCTCCTCGTCGGCGGCGCTCGTGGCGGGCATCGCCGCCGCGGACGGATTTTTGGGCGGCGCTTTGGGGCGCAACGGCGTTTTCCAACTTGCCGCCCGTTTGGAAGGCCACCCGGACAACGTCGGCCCGGCGGTCTACGGTGGCTTCACCGTGGCGGCGCGGCGCGAGGACGGGTCTTACCTCTGCGAAAGTTTACGGGTCCCCGAGTCCTGGCAACTCCTGTTCGGCGTACCCGACTTCGAACTGCCGACGAGCCGGGCTCGAGCGGTGTTGCCGGACAGCTATGCAAGGGCCGACCTCGTCTTTAACGCTGGCCGCACCGCCCTGTGGAGCCTCGCCGTCGCCCAGGACAAACCCGAGCTGCTGCGCGTCGCCTCGCAAGACCGGGTTCACGAACCCTTCCGCGAAGGTTTGGTGCCAGGCTTGGTGAGTTGCCGCGCGTCTCTTTTGGAGGCCGGGGCTTACGCCGCCTTCTTGTCCGGTGCCGGGCCGACGGTCGGGGTGGTGTGCGGCTCAGAAACCAAAGCGATTTGTCAAAGGGTGTTGCAAAGCTTTGTGGGTGAATCCGGCAAAGTCCTTGACCTAACGGCGGGGGAAGGCTACGCCGTTACCAAAAATTACGTTGTAGGTTGAATGTCGAAGTGGGTCACACGTCGAAAATATCTGCGACGTTCACCGTGGCTTCCAAACAAGCTACCTCCAACGAACCCGCCTCGAGCCGCTGTGAACGCCAACCGTTCACGCCGCGCACCACGTACTCGAGCACCCTCTCCTCGTGGTCGACCATCAGGTAGCCTTGCAAGGTCTCTATGGTTCGGTAAGCTTGCAACTTCTCACGTTTGTCGGTGGCATGGGTGCTCGGGGAATGAACTTCGGCGATAAAGCACGGGTACTGAAAAATTTTGTCGTCAGTATCACGCGGGTCGCAGAGCACCATCACGTCCGGGTAGTAATAGCGGTTCACGCTCGGAATCGAGAGCTTGACGCCTTCGAAAGCTATCCAACAGCCAGGGTCGCGGTTGCGCTCGAGCAGTAAAGCGTAAAGCTTGCCCGCAACCTGGTTGTGTCTGCGCGATTCGCCCGGCAAAGCGTAGACGAGGCCATCGACATATTCATGCCGCTCGCTCGAGTCCTCTTCAAAAGTCAGGTACTGCTGCGGCGTTACGAGCAGGTTGGGCGTGGTGGAGTCCATGTTTTAAGTGTAGCAAAAGCTCGAGCTGTTCAGAAAAGTGGGGGCTCGAGCCCCAAAAAACTTGTCAAGCCCCGGCCAGTCACCTAAACTGGTTTTACTTTGGTACTTGAAACCGACCCCGCCGCAACCGACGTGCAATTCGACGCCGACACCCTCACAGTTACCTTGGAGGACGGCAGGCAGCTCCGCGTCCCGCTCGCTTGGTATCCGCGTTTGGCAGCGGGGAGCGAAGTGGAGCGCGAACGCTGGGAACTTTTGGGGGACGGCTACGCCATAGAATGGACAGATTTAGACGAACACATCGGCATCGGAGGGCTTTTGGCGGGGCGCAAGAGCAGTGAGAGTCAGACTTCTTTTGAGAGGTGGTTGGAGGCGCGGAAGGCTGCTTAGGAGGTGGGCTCGAGTTTTTCCCTACTATCCGTTGCAGCAACCCATAGGTTAAAATCTTCCTGTATGTTTCGTAATATCTTTACAAGCGCTTTATTAGACAAACATCTGACAATCAGTAGTTAGAGCGCTGTTGAATATGGTGGGAACCGAACTGGACAATCCATTGCTTCGGCGCTATTGGTTCAAAACCAAAGAGCATTTTGGCTTCGGCGTGACGGCTCATTCTCTGGACGATGCCAGATATCTTGTTGAGGATACAGCCTGTAGCTTGGGCATGAATTATGAGGTACTTGAGGTTATCGAAGATGTTGATGTACGGACGCTCGAACAAAGTCATGTTGTGCCGAACACGGGCGCACCAAATTTCAGAGGCGTGTGGTTCCCCAATCTTAATCTGGAGTGAGAAGGCTCTATTACACCACACGCAACCTAACAACAGCATGCACTCGACCGCGGACGGCGCAGCTTTTGTCCGTTAGCACGGATGCTTGTTTAGTTGTGTGCGTGGCGGGTAATGCCACAGCTTGCCAAATTATACCTGGTCACCTAGACTGGTCATGTGAAAACCATCAACGCCAGCGAGTTCAAGGCCAAGTGCCTCGCCATTCTCGACGAAGTTGCTCAGACCGGCGAGAGCGTCACGATTCTCAAACGTGGTGAGCCTATTGCCCGCCTCATTCCACCCCTACCCGCTCAAAGCGTTTACCCGCAACACAACCTGCAAGGCAGCGGCGCAATCGTCGGTGACATTATCGAGCCGCCTTTACCGCCCGAAGCTTGGGACGCCGAGCGCGGGGAACTTTGACTTACTTGCTGGACACTCACGTGTTGCTGCACTGGGTGTGGAAAGACCCGAAACTAAGTCACCAGCACGAGCGCGTTCTCGACGCAGCCAACGCGGACGAGCCCCTGCTCGTTTCCACCATCAGCTTGTGGGAAATCGCCACTCTCTACAGCCTGAACCGCATCAACGTCCAAGTGCCCTTGCGCGACTTTCTCGAGCAGGCGACCGCGCCACCCCTGGTCAGGCGCGTCGACATCACCCCTGCCATCGCTGCCGAGGTCGCCACCCTTCCGGACGCCTTTCACCGTGACCCAGGTGACCGGCTCATCGTGGCGACGGCCAAAGTCTTTAACGCGACGCTGCTCACCGACGACCGCAGAATTATCGACGCCGGTTTGGTCTCAACCCTGTAAACTCGGCAAGTTGTCATCTTGAGCAGCCAAACAAAAAGAAGGACGGCTTTTGACCGTCCCTTTCAAGTGTTACGCGAAGCTCAGTTGAGCGCCGTCACCGGCTCCCGCGTCTCAAAAGTAAACCCTTGCGCGCCGGGCTCAACCCGCACGGTATCGCCGTCGTGAATCTCGCCCGCGATAATTCTCTTCGACAGCGGCGTCTCGAGCAGTTGCTGAATCGCCCGTTTTAAGGGTCGCGCGCCGAACACCGGGTCGTAGCCGACGCGGGCGAGTTGCTCCATCGCGCCGCTCGAAAGCTCCAAGTGGATGCGCCGGTCGGCGAGCCGCTCGAGCACGCGCCCCAACTGAATCCCCGCGATTTCCTGCACCTGCTCCTGGCCGAGCGCGTGGAACACAATCACGTCGTCGACGCGGTTCAAGAACTCGGGGCGGAACTGCTGTTGCAGCAGGTTGAAGACGGTCACCTTCATCGTGTCGTAGTCCGCGCCGCTCCGCGAGGCCTCCAAAATCTGCGGGCTACCGATGTTCGAGGTCATGATGATGACCGTGTTGCGAAAGTCCACCGTGCGCCCGTGCGAGTCGGTGAGTCGGCCGTCGTCGAGGACTTGTAACAAGATGTTGAACACGTCCGGGTGCGCTTTCTCAATTTCGTCGAGGAGGATGACGCTGTACGGCCGACGGCGTACCGCCTCGGTGAGCTGCCCACCCTCGTCGTAGCCGATGTAACCCGGCGGCGCGCCGACGAGCCGCGCGACGGTGTGTTTTTCCATGTACTCGGACATGTCGAGGCGAATCATGTTGTCCTCGCTGTCGAACAGTTGCTGCGCGAGCGCCTTGGCGGTCTCGGTTTTACCAACGCCCGTCGGGCCTAAGAAGATGAATGAGCCGATGGGCCGGTTCGGGTCGGCGAGGCCCGCGCGTGAACGGCGAATCGCGTCGGCGACGGCGATGATGGCCTCGTCCTGGCCGATGACGCGCTCGTGGAGTTCTTCTTCCAAGCGTAGCAGCTTCTCGCGTTCGCCTTCCATGAGTCGCGACAGTGGGATGTTGGTCCAGCGGCTCACGACCTCGGCGACCTCGTTCTCGCCGACTTCTAAGCGGACGTATTTGGCGTTCTCGAGTTCCCTGGACAAGTCCCGCATCCGCGCCTCGAGCTTCGGCAATTGCCCATAACGCAACTCGGCAGCCTTGTTGAGGTCGTAGTCGCGCTCGGCGGCTTCGATTTGGGTTTTGACCCGGTCGAGTTCACTTTGAGCTTCGCGGAGCGCGTCCAGCTTTTGCCGCTCGGCTTCCCACTCGGACTGGGCCGCGTTCATCGCGTCTTCGATGCTGCGCAGTTCTTCCTCGATGCGCAACAAACGGTTGGCGGACTCCACGTCGTCCTCTTTTTTGAGGGCTTCTTGCTCGATTTGGAGTTGCAACTTGCGGCGCTTCAGCGTGTCGATTTCCTCGGGCATACTTTCCAACTGCACCCGAATGCGGCTCGCCGACTCGTCGACGAGGTCGATGGCCTTGTCGGGCAGTTGTCTATCGGCGATGTAGCGCTGCGACAGCGTCGCCGCGGCGATAATCGCTGGGTCGGCGATGCGCACGCCGTGGTGAACCTCGTACTTTTCTTTGATGCCGCGCAGGATTGAAATGGTTTCCTCGACCGAGGGCTCGTCCACGACGATGGGCTGGAAGCGGCGCTCCAAAGCCGGGTCCTTTTCGATGTCGCGGTACTCGTTCAACGTCGTCGCGCCGACCATGCGCAGTTCGCCGCGCGCCAGGGGCGGCTTGAGCATGTTGCCCGCGTCCACCGCGCCCTCGGCCTTGCCCGCGCCGACGATGGTGTGAAGCTCGTCGACGAAGAGGATGATTTCGCCCTTCGACTGGACGGTTTCCTGGATGACGGCTTTCAGGCGCTCCTCGAACTCGCCGCGGTACTTCGCGCCCGCGAGGAGCGAGCCCATGTCGAGCCCAATGACGCGCTTGCCCTGCAAGCCCTCGGGCACGTCTTTGTTGACGATGCGGAGCGCCAAGCCTTCGGCGATGGCCGTCTTGCCGACGCCGGGCTCGCCGATTAAGACGGGGTTGTTCTTGGTGCGGCGCAGCAGGATTTGGACGGCGCGGCGAATCTCCTCGTCCCGGCCGATGACCGGGTCGAGCTTGCCGTCGCGCGCCTGCTGGGTCAGGTCGATGCCGTAGCGCTCGAGCGATTCGAACGTGCTTTCGGCGGATTTGCTGTCCACGGTTCTACCCCCTCTGATGTCTTGGGCGGCGGCGGCGAGTGCCTTAAAATCGGGCAGTGCGCCCAAGTCTTTGCCGCCTTTGGCTTTGGCCGCCACCAGCAGCGTGTCGGCGGCGACGAAGCCGTCGCCCCACGTATTCGCCAGGCGCTCGCCCTCGTCGAAGACCGCCGCCATCTCGTTCGACATGTATTGCCCGTCCGCGCCGGACACTTTAGGCAAGCGGCTCAAGGCGGCGTCGACGGCGGCTTGGGCTTGTTTGAGGTCGCCCCCGGCCCGCTCCACGACGCGGGCGGCCGGGCCGTTCGGGTCGGCGACGAGCGCGGCGACGAGGTGCAGCGGCGTGATGGTTTGGTTCTGGCGCGTGCGCGCGATTTGTTGCGCGCTTGCGACCAATTGCAAAGCTGTTTCGGTAAGTCTTTCAGCATTCATAGCATCAGATTATAAAACCTGAGTGCATCTTTGTCAAGTTTATTTAGTTTAACCTTTGTTGTAGCATATGGTTGATGACTTCTTATGAAGATGTTCAGAACTCTCTAAACTCGCAAGAAACCAAATTGAGTGATGCCCTGATAAAGCTCGAGAGTTACGCAACGAGCCAAGAGGACACATTTGTATCTGAGTGGGCACGATTAGAGCTTGCCGGGTACGAAGGGCAAGACCTTACAAACTCTCTGCTTAGATTAGGTATTAGAAATAATCATGCAGAAACTTTCATCAACATACTGGCTCCTTATAGAAGAAAATCTTCTGACACGCTGTTAGCCTCCGCTTTAGAAAACTCACTTTCTACTCTAAGTAAGCAAGTTACAGGAGAATTCCATTCACTACCAGCTCACTTGGATAGAAGATACATTTTGGATAGCGTAGTTAGCATCGAAGAAGAAAGTGCAACGATTATAGGCCGACAGAGCGCGACTTTTCTTTCAAGGGTGCGGACCGAAGCTAAACGTAATTTCCAAAGATTTTCACCTGTCTCTTATGCAGAACCTAGCTTCTCGCACGTTATTGATAACAAAGAGCTTTCATCACTTCTCGAAAACAGATGGCGTGAAGCAAACATTACATTTAGGTCTGGAGCCTACCTGTCAACAATCGTGCTACTCGGTAGTATTTTGGAAGGAGTGCTTTTTAGCAAGGTTGAGCAAAATGTTACTCAGTCCAATCAAGCAAAAAGTATGCCGAAGAATAATGGTAAACCAAAAAGGATTAAGGATTGCAGCCTCGAAGAAATGATAAATGTGTGTCACGAGTGTGGTTGGATTGACACCGATGTCAGAAACTTTTCGAAAGCCCTAAGAGATTATCGTAATTTGGTACATCCACGTGAACAATTGAAGAAAAGCTTACGTCCAGATGTAGGAATGTGCAACGTCTCTTTTGTGGCTGTGCAAGCTACAATTGAGGACTTATCAAAGTAAAGGCTGAGTCGTTGCCGCTTGCCCTAAAATGAAGCTCGTTTTGCTGCTGAAATTCAAAGCGATACAGGAAACAAATAAAACAACTCCCTGTCACCTATTCTCGCTCTGTCGGTTCCCCTGTATAGGTGGATACGCGCTCGAGCCTCTAGTGGGAGAGGGAGTTGTCGGGTGAGGAAGTGCGTTGAATCCTTGTCTATAAGTTACCTCCTTCGTTGCAAAAGTATACACTTTCTCCCGACCTCAGACTGAGAAAAACAAGCTGGTGCCCGCCTCAGAAAAACGCTATACTCGAAAATTGTGCCACTCAAAATGCTCGCCCTATCCATGACTGACGGCCCGCCACTAATATCCGGCTAACTCGGCTCCCCTAAGCTGAACTTGGTCTTGGGAAAGGGGTCAAACCGTTTTTGCCGTTCGTTTGCGTGTGTGTAACGAGTAAAGTTTTAAAAGCGCAGTTTTTGGTGAAATGCGTGACGCTTCCCGCTTTGCCACGGTACGGGTTCGCTTACACTCGACTTGGCTGTCGCGGCTTCTTGTTGGACGGATAAGGCGGAACCCTTTTGAAGGGCAGTTTGAATGGCGAGATGGTAAAGACATGACCGTACTGATTGTTGAAGACGAGGGGTTGTTGGCCCAGGTGTTGTTGAAGACGCTGACTCACGAGGGTTACCGGGCGGTGTGGGCGGACTCGCTCGAGGCAGCTTGGACCTTGCTCGCCGAGGTGGAGCCCGACCTCATCGCCTTGGATATTATGCTGCCCGAAGGAGAAGACGCAGGTTATGATTTTGCTCGTGACTTGCGCGCCGGGGGCGTGAACGTGCCTATCTTGTTCGTCTCGGCGCGGGACACGGTCGAGGACCGGGTGACGGGCCTGGACTTGGGCGGCGACGACTACCTCGTCAAGCCTTACAGTTTGGACGAGTTTATGGCGCGAACCCGGGCACTGCTCCGCCGCGAGGCGCAAACCAAACAAGCCGTTTTTCAACGTGGTCCCTTGGAAGTCGACTTCAAGATGCGCCGCACACTGTGGCAAAGCAGTGAGGTCAACTTGTCAGACCGCGAATTTTCGCTGTTGGAACAGTTCGCCCTCAACCCCGACCGCGTCTACACGCCCGACGAACTCCTCGACAAGATTTTCCCGGGGGCCGACTCGGGCACGCGGGTGGTGCGGGTCTACGTCCACTACTTGCGCCAAAAGCTCGGCCCCGAAGTCGTTACGACGGCCTCGGGCGGTTACCGGTTGGGTGTATGATGAGTTTTCGCTGGCGTCTTATACTCGGGCTTGCCCTGACGGTGCTCACTACGGCTACGGTCTACGGCTTGCTCGGTTATTTTGTGTTCAGACAAGTTGTCAGCTCGAGCGTGGAAAAAAACTTCAGCGAGTTTCAAAACGCCATTCGGAGTTCTCTCGACTTAACAGGCGAGCGCCCCAACTTTTTTCCGGAAGAGGGCGTCAGAGAAGTGCTGGACAAGTACAATTACGGCTTTCAGGTGGTCAAAAACGCTCAGATAGAGTTAGAGGGCGGCAGCGATGTGGAGCGTGGCCCGGACTGGCGCAACGCCGCGCTCGAGCTGGGTGACGGTTACCGGCTTGAACTCGCCCTCAACGTTGCCGAGAACCGCAGCGCCCTGACCTCGTACGTGCAGACCGCGCTGCTCGCCGCGGTGCTGGTACTGGGCGTGGCAACCCTGCTGAGTTTGCTGCTGCAACGCTTTTTGCTGCGGCCTCTTCAAGACTTGCAGCGCGGTGTCGAGCAGCTGTCGCAGCAAGCCATCCCCCAGCCGGTCGCCGTGCCCGCCGGGAACGACGAGCTGAGCCGTTTGGCCCTGAGTTTCAACCGCATGACCGAGTCTTTGCAAGCGTTTTTAGAACGCGAGCGCAGCTTTACCCGCTACGCGTCGCACGAACTGCGCACCCCCTTGAGCAACCTGCGCGTGTTGAGCGAAGGCGTTCAAAAAGAAATTCTGGAGCCGGACCTCGCTTGGTCGCAAATCGACGCGACCCTGGACCGCATGGAGGGGATTTTAAGCGGCCTACTCACCCTGACGCGGCAGCCCCAACTTCACTTGGAGCCGTTGGCGGTTGGGCCGACGCTCCGGCGTACCGTCTCAGGCCTCCACCCCCACGAACAGGCGCGGGTGCGTCTCCAGACCGCTGCGCCCGTTCACGTCATGGCGCAAGACGACCTGCTTACCCGCGTACTCGCCAACTTGTTGCACAACGCGCTTCGGTACAGCAGTGGGGACGTGTCGGTCTGCGTCGAGGCGTTCAAGCAAGAGGTCCTTATCGAGGTTCGCGACTTTGGGCCGGGTGTGCCGGAACAGAGTTTGGCGCGGCTGGCGGAGCCCTTTTTCAGGCTCGACACGCGCAAAGGCGGCTTGGGTTTGGGTCTGGCCCTCGTCAAACACATCGTTCAAGCCCTCGGCGGCACCCTAACTTTCGCCAACGCCGCGCCCGGTCTGAGTGCGGTCGTCGGTCTGCCCAGGGTGGCCGCCCTCGAGACCGCCGCTACGCCCAAGGAAGTCGTTCATGCCTGAATTTGGAAAGGTACTCACCCCAAAGTGGCTCGTGGGGCCAAAGTGGGTCTGGTTGCTGTGTGTGTTGCTCCTCGGCAACGCAATCAGTGCCGGGGCGACGACGACGGTCCACATTTCTTTCACCCAGACCGACAGCCCGAAGCAAAGTGGCCCGAAGCAAGAGGAAAAAGGCAAAAACAAGGATGAAAACAAGGGCAAAAACGAAGACAAAGAAAAAAGCGGTCAAGGCGACGCCGAGCCCGACCAAGAAAATACCAAAGACGACACCAAAAAACCTGATGAAAAAGACCCCGACAAAAAAGACCCCAAAGCCAGCAACAAGGCCACAAACAAAAAAGTAAAAAGTCAACCGTCAACCGACCCCACTCGGGACGGAACAGCTGAAGCTACGGCCGGGAGCGCCGACGTTGCCCTGGGCAAGGGCGTTTTGCCCAACCCTATCGGCCGCACCAGTTCGGGCGACGGACGTTCTTTTGTCGGTGAGGTGAGCGTGAACGACGGCTCGAGCGTCCTTATCGGCGGCACCCGCGTCGAGGGCGAGTTGCGCTGGCTGAGCGTGCTGCGCGCGGGCATGTGGGCTGAGGCGTACGGTCACTGGGAAAACGACGTGTTCGTCGCCGACGACGTCGTCGTGCGCGAGGACAACGACTGGGCCTACTACCGCGGACCTGCCGCCGCCCTCGGTGCGGACGTTCAGGGCACGGTCGAGGCGTGGACTGCCAAGGGCAACGAGGCGTTTGAAAGTGTTCGTTCCGCTCCCGACGATGGCGGTGCGGTGCGCTTGGTGGCCTACTTCGACGGTCAAGGTCTCGTCGCCGTCCCCCAAAATCTTCTACCCACCCTGTCAGGCGCTTCGGCGGGCTGGCTCGAGCTGAAAGGTCATTTCGACGGCGAGAAGGTCGTGTGGGAGAGCGCCGCGCCTTTTCCCTAAGTCAAGAAAAACAACAAGGGCGACTCGTGAGTCGCCCTTCTTTGAGTTGGAAAGCGGAGTAGAACTAAGCGTTCGAGTGAGGTCTACAGGCTCGCGGCCTCGTAGACATTTAGAAAATGCCCCCCACCCCCGCGATAATGCCCGCAAAAATTAGCGCGATGGTGTTGATGACCTTGATGAGCGGGTTGATGCTCGGCCCCGCCGTGTCCTTGTAGGGGTCGCCGACCGTGTCGCCGACAATGGCCGCCGTGTGGGCGTCGCTGCCTTTGCCGCCGTGGTTGCCGTCCTCGATGTACTTCTTAGCGTTGTCCCAGGCGCCGCCGCCGTTGCTCATGGTAAGAGCCATCATGAGTCCGCTGGCGATGACGCCGATAAGCGTGCCGCCGAGTGCCAGCGGGCCGAACACAAAGCCCACCAGTAGCGGCGCGACCACCGCCAACACGCCGGGAATGAGCAACTCGCGCAGCGCCGAACGCGTGACGATGTCGACCGCTTTACCGTACTCGGGCCGGGCGGTGCCTTCCATAATGCCGGGAATCTCGCGGAACTGGCGGCGCACCTCTTCGATGACCGCGCCCGCGGCCTTACCCACCGACTCCATCAGGAACGACGAGAACAAAAAGGGCAACATCGCGCCGATGAACAGGCCCACCAGCACGACCGGGTCGTCGAGTCGGAAGACTAACGGCGGGCGACCGCCCTCGAGCGCGAACAGGTCCAGCCGGTGCGTAAAGTCTGCGAACAGCACCAGCGCGGCAAGCGCCGCCGAGCCGATGGCGTAACCTTTGGTAACCGCCTTGGTGGTGTTGCCGACCGCGTCGAGCGCGTCGGTGTTGGTGCGCGTTTCTTCGGGCAGGTCGCTCATCTCGGCGATGCCGCCCGCGTTGTCGGTAATAGGCCCGTAGGTGTCCATCGCGACAATCACCCCGGTAATGCTGAGCATGGCGACCGCGGCGATGGCGATGCCGTACAGTCCGGCGAACGTGTAGGCGAAAAAAATCGCAAAGGCGAGCAGGATGACCGGATAGGCCGTCGACTCCATGCCGACCGCGAGCCCGCTGATGATGTTGGTCGCGCCGCCGGTTTCCGACGCCTTGGCGATTTTGCGCACCGGCCGGTACTTTGTGCTCGTGTAGTATTCGGTAATCAGCATCAGCCCGATGGTGACGCCGATGCCGAGTAGCGAACACAAATACAGGCCGAACCCGCTCGTCGCTATGCCCAGCGGGTAGGTGAGGTCGTAGCCGGTAAAAGTAAACAGGGTGACCAGCAAAAACCCGACAGCGCTCAGGCCTGCGCTGATGTAGACGCGGCGGTAGAGCATCCCCATGATGTTGATGTCGCTGTCCAGCATGCCTTCGCGCTGTTTGGGTTTGCCCAGGGTCATCGGCCAAACGTTGTCCGGCCACACCACGCCCGCTATGCTGGCGAGAATGGCGATAGCGCCCAACATGAGCGGGTAAGTGACGAGCCGCGTGACCTCGGCGACGCCGGGCAATAAATAGCCCAGAAACACCGCGCCGATGGCGGTCACGGCGTAGGTCTCGAACAGGTCCGCGCCCATGCCGGCGCAGTCGCCTACGTTGTCGCCCACGTTGTCGGCGATGACCGCCGGGTTGCGCGGGTCGTCCTCGGGAATGCCCGCCTCGACCTTGCCGACCAAGTCCGCGCCGACGTCGGCGGCCTTGGTGTAGATGCCGCCGCCCACTCGAGCGAACAGACTTATCAATGACGCCCCGAAAGCAAAACCGATTAAAGGCTCGACCGGGTTGCGCAAGTCCAGCACGCTGTAAAACAAGTAAAAAAAGCCGCTCACGCCAAGCAGCGCCAGCCCCGCCACGGCCAACCCCGCCACCGCGCCGCCGTTGAAGGCGATGTCGAGCGCCCCCTTCAAACTCTTCGTCGCGGCTTGCGCCACCCGCACGTTGGCGCGCACCGCGATGTTCATTCCGACGTAGCCGCTGACGGCCGAAAACAGCGCCCCGACGACGAAGCCCACCGTCGACCACCACCAGGTCGTCGCGTCGCCGCCGCGCTGGGTCAGCGCGACAAGTGCAAAAATGACCGTGATGACGGCCGCGACGATGGCGATGGTGCGCGTTTGCCGCGCCATGTAGGCCATCGCGCCCTGTTTGATGGCGTCGGAGATGTCCACCATGCGCGCACTGCCCGTTTCGGCCTTGAGAATTCTTTGGGCCAGCACGAGCGCGGCAGCCAGCGCGGCGACGGCCGCCAACGGGATGAGGATGATAAAACCACTCATGAAACCTCCAAAAAACAGGCGCGTCCGTCGCGCCCTACCTTGAAGCGTGTGCATCACGCTTTTTCACCCAAAAGAGCTTGGCCGAAGTTCGACAGGCGCCTTTTGGTCGTTAAGCGCAAGTCTAACACGAGTTTTCAGGGATAGGGGACAGCGCCGAAGAGCGTGGCGACACGTGCAGGGGCGGGTTTGAAACCCGCCCCTGGGGTGCGACAATAAGGTGGTCGGCTGAGCGCTCGAGCCGACCCTCAATCCAACTTCTCAATCCGAAGCTGCGCTTCTCAGCGCCGGGAACGTCTCAGTCGCGGCGGGCGCGTCCGCCTCCCGCTCATCGTCGTAGTTTTTACGCTCGAAGCGGTAAAACGCGGCGGGAATCACGAACAGCGTCAGCAGCGCCGACACGGTCACGCCGCCGAAAATAATCATCCCCAGCGGCTTGCGGAACTCGCTGCCGTCGCCCGAGCCCAGCAGTAGCGGCACGCTGATGGCGACGAGGGTCAGCGTGGTCATTAAGATGGGGCGCAGGCGCACCGTCCCGGCCCGCACCAGCCGCTGGTGAAGCGTCTCGCCCGCCTCGGCCTGCTCCTGGTTGACGACGAGGTCCAAGAGCAAAATCGCGTTTTTGGTGACCAGGCCGGTCAAAATCACGACGCCCAGGACGCTGTTGATGTCGAGCGCGGTACCCGTGATGAAAAACAGCCACAGCGCGCCGACGAGCGCCAGGGGCACGGTGAGGAGCAGGTAGAGCGGAAACTTGAAGCTGTTGAACTGGCTGGCGATGACGAAGTAGTTCAGCAGCAGCGCCAGCGCGAAGGCGATGGGCGTGTACAGCACGAGGTCGCCGGTCAGGTCGAGGCCGGTGCTCTGGCCCTCGGTGACGCGCGCGTCGAACACGCCCGCGGCTTGTAGGTCGTTTTTGAGCAGACTTTTGAGTTGCGAGGTCGGCGGCGCGCCCGGCAAAACCGAGGCCGTGACCGTTGAGGTGTAGGTCTGGTCGGTACGGTTGATGGAGGTCGGGGCGAGAGCGGCGCTGAAGCGCCCCAGCTCGCCGAGCGGGAGGCTGGTGCCGAGCAGCGGCGAGCTGACGGGCAGACTCAGCAGCGCGCTCTCGTCGCGCAGGGCGGTCGGGTTGACGCGCACGGAAATAGGGTACTCCTCGCCGCCCTCGCTGAGCTTGGCCGCTTCGATGCCGACGTTGTAGGCGCGCAGCGTCGCGTACACGTCCGCGACGCTGAGGCCGGTGCCGACGAGCCTGGTGTCGTCGAGGTCGAAAACCCGCTCGCTCACCGTCGTGTCCAGGCCCGAGGCGACGTTGTTCAGGTAGGGGTTGTCGGCGAGGGTGCGCCTCGCTAGGGCGTCGCGCTCGGCGAGGAGGTCTAGGTCGCTCGAGGCCAAAGTAATGCTGTAGTCGCTCGTCGAGGGCGGCCCGGCGTTTTGCAGTGCGCTGGCGCTCACCTCGGCTTCGGGCCGGTCGGCGAGGATTTCTTTGACGATGACGTCGTACTCGAGGGCGTACCCCCGGTCGCTCTTGGCGCGCTCACTTTTCGGCACGAGTTCGATGACGAACTCGGCCCGCTCGGAGGCCGCCGAGTTGCCCACGTCGCCCGAGTTGACCCCGACCGAGGTCTGCAGCGTGGCGATTTCGGGCCGACCCAGCAGCGCGTCCTCGACCCGGCCCGCAAGTTCGTTCGTCGTCGCCAAGGCGGTGCCGGTCGGGAGTTTGAGGGTAATCCCCGCCTGCCCCGAGTCGGTCGCCGGGGTGAAGTTGAAGCCCAACCGCGGCGCGATGAAGAACACGCTCCCGAACAGCAAGCCCGCCACGACCAGCACCACCGTCGCGTGGTTCAGCGCCGCCCCCAGCGCCCGGCCGTAAGCCCCGCGCAGCCAGACCGTAAAGCGGTCGGTGACTTCGTAAAGCGTCCGCCCGACCGCGCCCGACAAGGCCAGCGCGAGGCGCGTCACGTAAACGATGGGGATGAGGACGAGCGGCAACAGCAGCAACACGGCGGCTGCGGCCATGCCTGCCAAAACAGGCGTGGGCAGTCCGAAGCTGGGCAGGTCGAGCCTGCCAGTCAGAATCCCGGCGACCGCGCCGCCCGCCAGGCCCAGGTACAGCAGCCAGAACCACCAGCGCCGCCAGACGCTTGTGACCATAAACCGCGCGTCCGCGCCCAGCTTGCCGAAGCTCCCGCTCGCCTCGCGCCAGGTCGGCGGCAACGGGTCCCCGAAGTACGCCAAGCGCACGGTGAGGAAAAACAGGGCTTCCAAATAAGACGCGATAATCGTCGCGGTGAGCGTCAGGCCGAATTCAGAGAAAAATTGGCCGATAATGCCCGGCAAAAACGAAATCGGCAAAAACACCGCCAGCAGCGACAAAGTCGAGGCGAGCACCGCCACCGAGACCTCGCCCGCGCCCAGGCGCACGGCCTCGAGCTTCGAGTGACCCGCCTCGCGGTAACGGTCTATCGACTCGGCGACGACGATGGAGTCGTCCACGACCAGCCCCACCGCCACCGTAATCGCGAGCAGCGTGACGATGTTAAAGGTAAACCCGAACAGCCCGAACAAAATCAGCGCGCCCGCGAACGAAATCGGAATCGCCATGATGACTGAGAACACCGAGCCCAATCGGCCTATGAACATCAACACAATTATCGACACCACGAGCACCGCCCGCACCAGTTCGCCCAGCGTGTCGTTCACCGTCGAGGTGATGAACGGGGTCGTGTCGTTTACCACGTAGGCCTGATAACCTGCGGGCAGCTCGAGGTTTTTGAGCGCCTGGCGGACGCCGCCCGCGGTGCTTACCGAGTTCGCGCCGGACTGCTTCAAGACTTCGAGCAGCACGACCGGCTGCCCGTTGAGCCGTGAGTAGGCGGTGATGTCCGCCGAGGCGTCGCGCACCGCGCCGACGTCGCCCACGCGCAAACCGCGCCCTGAATCCACCACGACGCGCTCTATGTCCGCCGGACTCGTCAGGCTGCTCCGCCCGGCGAACAACAGCCGTTCGCCGTTCACCGTCAGGTTGCCCAAGGGCAAATCCGACGACGCTCCTTGAATCGCCCCCGCAACCTGGGTGGGCGTGAGGCTGTACAGTTGCAGCGCGTTGGGGTCGAGCAGCACCTGCACCTCGCGGTTGACCGGACCGACGACCGACACGTCCGCGACGCCGCCGACCCGCTGCAGGTCGGGTTCTAAAACGTCCTCGGCGTACGCTTGCACGGTGCGCAGGTCCTCCCCCTGCGCGACGAGCGCGACGTTCAGGATGGGCTCGTCGTTCGGGTCGAGCTTTTGGATGGAAGGCGAGGAGGCGTCGTCGGGCAGCGTGCCCAAAATCGCGTTGACCCGCTGCGACACGTCGACGGCGGCCTGGTTCGCGTCCACGTCGGCTGTGAACTCGACCACCACCACGGCGAAACCTTCAAAACTGGTCGAACTCAAAGAGTTGATGCCCGGCAGCGTGGCGAGCGCGCCCTCGATGGGCTCGGCTATTTGCTTGGCGACCTCTTCCGAGCCCGCGCCCGGATAGGTTGTTGTCACGGTGACAAAGGAGAGTTCGAAGTTGGGCAGCAGGTCGACGCCCACCCGCGTCGCCGCGACCACGCCGAACAGCACAATAGCGGTAAACACGCTGATGGAAAAAACGTAGCGGCGGATGAAAAAGTCTATTAAACCTATCACGAGCCCACGACCTTCACCCTGACGCCGTCGCGCAGGTCGGCGGGCAGCGGGAAGACGACTTGCGCACCTTCGCTAAGCCCTTCCACCACCGCCCGACCACTCGCCTCGGCCACGACCCGCACCGCCTGGCGTGTCGCCTGGTCGCTTTCGACAACGAACACGTACGTGTCGCCCGCGACGGTCTGAAGCGCGCCCGACGGCACCTGGGAACCCTCAGCCAACTCGACCCTGTAGTTGACCTGCGCCACGCTGCCCGCCGGGATGGGCGTTTCGGACGGGTAGATTTCGGCGGTGATGTCGACGAGTCGTGAGTCGCCCGGCGAGGTGCTGCTGCGCACTACGTGGGCCGCGTAGTCGAGCCCGCCGTAACGAAAATAAATCGGGTCTTGCCCCAGTAACCTGTTCGCGTCTTGCGGCGGCACCGAAAAGCGCCCTAACTGCCGCTCAACGCTCACCAATCGAAACGCCGAACCCCCCGCGGGTATAAATTCGCCCTCTTCGACCAACACCTCGGCGACTTCGCCGGCAAAAGGGGCCTTGACTTGCGCCTCATTGAGCGCGTCTTGCGCTTGTGCCAGACTCGTCTGCGCCTGGTTGACGGAAACGCGCAGCAGGGCCAAATCCTCGCTGCCGCTGCGCCCGCTGCGCGCCACGGCGTCTCGAGCGCCGGTCAGCGCGGCTCGAGCCTGAGCGAGTTGGGCCTCCAAACTACTCAGGTCGGTCGCGGAAACCCCGCCCGCCTCGAACAGCGCCTGACCCTCGGTAAACTGCCGCTGCGCGATGTCGAAACTCGTTTGGGCGCTGCTCAACTGTTGCGTGGCCTGCGCGCCGGTCTCGCCCGAAGAGCGCTGCGCTTTGTCTAAGTTGATGCGCGCCGACTCTACGGCGAGTTGCGCGTTTTGCACCTGCAACCGCAGCGCGGCGGCGTCGAGCGCGATGACCGCTTCACCCGCCGCAACCGTTTCGCCCTCGCGCTTCAAAATCCGCTCAACGCGCCCGCCGGTGCCCGCCGCCACGCGACTTTCTTGCAGCGGCTCGACCGTCACCGAGGCGGTGCGGGTGGCGGTCAAGGGACCGGACTCGGTTGTGATGACGCGGACGGCGCGAGCGGTGTCGGCGGTTTGAGTTTGCGTCGGCGTCGGCGCGGTTTCGGCGGGGGTGTCGGAGCGGCTGCAGGCGCTGAGGAACAGGACCACCAGCAGGGCGCCGACGGTGGCTTTAGAACTCATGCAACCCCTCCAGCGCCGTCATGGTTCCGGCTTGCAGCTCGAGCAGCGCGTTCAAAAGGGCGTGTTTGGCCTGCGTCGCGGCTAAGAGCGCTTGGAAACTGGTGAGTTGCGCCTGTTTGAAGCTGATGTCGGCGATGAGTCCGGCGTTTAAGCGTTGTTTCTCCAGGGCTTCGCGCTCCTGAGCGCTCTTGAGCGCGGCTTGGGCGTTTTGGTAGGTCTGCGCGGCGGAGGTAACCGTGTTGTAGAGGCTGCGCGCCTGAATCTCCAAACCGCGCCCGGCCTCCTTGGCGGATTCCTGGGCCTGCTCGAGCTGCAAGGCCGCGTTGTCGAGTTGGGCTTGTGAAGCGTAGCTCGGGTCGAGCAGGTCCGCGCCGATGCCGGCGAGTTCGACGCCCTGGTCGACTTGCAACAGGGTGGGGCTGGTCGCGGCGTTTTGCAGGACGGTCTCCAGACTCGGCAGGGGTGCGAGCAAGCTCTCCGGCACGGGCTCGACCGTCTCGACCTCTTGCCCGATGAGGCCTTCTAAGTTCGTCTTGGCGAGCGCTACGCCCCGAACGGCGGCGGCCGAGTTTTTCTCGGCGTCTTGCAGGGCGTTTTCAGCTTCTTGCACGTCGAGGGCGGTGGCGCTACCCTTGTCGAAGCGGATGCGGGCGATGTCGAGCGACTGCGCGCTCACTTCAAAACCCGCCGCGGCTAAGTCGCGTTGCAGTTGCGCCTCCAGAAGCTGTGTGTAGGCCGCGGCGATGTCGGCGATGGCGCGGTAACGGGCTTGGCGGAGTTGCGCCCGGGTCAACGCGGCGCGCTGCCGGGCCTGGGCTTGCTCAAGCCGCAAGGCCAGCGGGTCGGCCTCGGTGCGGCTCAGCGCTACTGCTGCGTCGTCGCGGGCGAGGTCGGCGTTGACGACGTCGCTGCGGTTGTCCGCCTGGGCCAGCGCCTCGGTCAGCGGAACGGCGAAACTCAGCCCCGGTAGTAAACAAACGAGTAGGGCGAACACTTTTTTCACGGTCGAGCCTCCGGGGCTGAGGGGAGAATGGGAACCGCGTAGGTGCGGTAGCTGTCGAGGGCGGCTTGGAGCAGCGCGAGTTCGGCGGAGCGTTCGTTGAGTCGGGTTTGAGCGACGTTGAGCCGGGCCTGGCTCACCTCCAACTCGGTCGCCAGACCGAGCCTGAGCCGCGCTTTCACGTCTTCTAAGGTTGCGAGAGCGTCGCTGACGCCCTGTTGGGCCAGCACCCGCCCGACCCGGGCCGTCTCGTAACCGGCTTGCAAAGACAGCGCGGTGAGTTCGGCGTTGTCGAGGGCCGCGTTCAAACCGGCTGCGGCGGCCGCGACACGGGCGGCGGCGGCTTGAACCGCGCTGTAAGTCTCCGGCGAAACGTTCAGCGCCACGCCCACGGTAAAACTTCCCTTCAGCGCCGTGGCGGGCACACCTTCGGGGGCCGAGAACCCGGCCGCGCCCTGTCTGGGGTTGGCGTAGCTGTAGCTCACGCCGGGTTGCAGGGTGCGCGACTCGATGGACAGCGCTAGTTCGCTTTTGTTGTCGCCCAAGGGCCAGGTGTAACTCGCCTGTGCGGTGGGGTAGAGGGCGCGGCTCGTAGAGTCGGCCCCCACTTTCGCAAGTTCCAAGTCGAGTGCGGCGCGCAGCACCTCGGGCGGGGTGCCGCGAACGGGCTCTATTCGCACCAGCCCCGGCGCGTCGGTCTCCCCGACGAGGTTCACGAGGCTGCGCTTCGCGACGTCCAGGTTGGCCTGCGCGCTGCTCAGGCGGTTGTCGGCCTCGAGCAGTTGCAGCTCTAAAGTGCGCACCTCGCCCTCGGCCGCCGCGCCCTTGGTTTGGCGAAGCTGCGTTGCGGCGAGAACGCTCGCTGTGAGCGCGCGGCTCTCGGTTGCTAAGTTCAACGAGTCGGCGGCGACGGCCACCTGCGCCGCCGCGCCCAGGGCTTGCGCCTGCAGCGCGCTCAGGGTTTCCGCGAAACCGAGTTCGGCCTTTGCTAAGTCGATTTGCCGCGACCGCGCTAGGTCGGCGGTGTCGCCGAACACGAACGGCCGAAAACTCGCTCCCAAATTCAGGCCGACGAGGTTGTTGGGGATTGGGGGCGTCTCCGGCCCCGGTTCCTGACCGGGCGGCGCTTCGGGCACGTCCAAGTTCAGACGTGTGTAGTTGGCGCTGGCGCTAAACGATACCGGCGAGTAAACGGCCTCCAACTGAGCGCGCGCCGCCGCGACCAGCGCCGCCTGCGCCCGCACGGCGGGGTGGTTTTGCACCGCGGCGATAAACTGCACGACGCGTTGCGCCTCGGTTGAACTGTTTTTAGCCGGGCTGTTTTCGGGCGCGAAAGTTTCGGGTGAAGAGCCGGGCGGCGAAACCTCAGTCTGCGCGCCGACGGTCGCAAGCGAAAACAACAGGATGAGACCCACCAGCACGCGCATCAGTCGACCTCGAGCAGCTTTTTGTAAATGTGAACGAGCGTTTTCAACTCTTCACTGCTGAGCTTCGCGAGGCGTTGCTGTCCGGCGTGGAGCCACTTTTCACGCATCTCGCGGCGCAGGCTCCGGCCGTCGTCGGTCAGGGTCAGCCGCACGCGCCGCCGGTCGGCAGCGTCAATATGCCGCTCGATGAGACGACGTTCTTCGAGTTCGCTCAGCATCGCCGAAATCGTCGGCGGCACGGTGTCGAGCATGTCGGACAACTCTTTGGGGTGTTGAAAGCCGCGGCCCACGAGTTCTAGGAGCAGCGCCTTGACCGGCCGGATGCCCAAACTCTCGAACGCGCGCACCGCGTCCTGGCGCATCGTCCACATCAGGGGCAGTGTCAGGTCGCTCAGTTCTTCGATAAGGTTGTTTTGTGAGGCTTCGAGCACAGGTTATTATTAGTTATAAAAGCTTAACTATTGGCGTTCCAAAGTACAATCGGTTGGGGGTCCGTGCGCTGGTAGAGCCTACAGGTAAGTAGTCCGTAGCCGAGGTCACGCCGCTCTTTCAAGCGCAGAAAGCGCCCAAAAAGAGGTTCGGGGTCGGCCAGTCGCCACGTTTGCAACCCGGTCTGCCAGCGAAAAAAAGCGTGCATCGCCGTGAGGTAAGCGTTTGCCCGCGCCCTGCGCCAGCCCCGCGGTGGCGTGGCAAAGTCCGCGTAGAGCCACCACCCGCCCGGTTTGAGACTGTCGGCGATTTTGGGAACTATTTGGACAAGCTCTTCTCGGCTAAAACAGTCCAAAAAGAACGCCGTCACGACGAGGTCGTACCGAAACGAGTCTAGCCCAAGAGTTACAGCGTCCCCGAGTAAAAACCTCACTCTCGCCCGTTGCCGTTGCGTCAACCTGTTCCGCGCCAACTCGACCATGCGCGCACTCTGCTCGAGCACCGTGACCGAGCAGTCGGGTTGCCCCTCCAAAAACGCTTTCAGAAAGCGCCCGTCGCCCTCGCCCAAAATCAAAGCCTCTCGCAAGGGTGGCAGGTTGTCCAGCAGCGCCGTGCGGGCGTGCATGAGTTGGGAACCGAAAACGAAGCGCTCGAGCTGTTCGTAGTACGGCGCGAGCCGGTCATAGCCTTTTACAGCTCTAGCCACACAACACCTTAACCACGCAACACCTTAGACACGAAACAAGAGGCAAACGAACGGTGTCAGCAGCGCCGCGTCGACGAGGGTGCGCAACAGTTCCGCGGGTAAACCGCGGCTGCGTTGCAACGTCCACAACAAAAGGGCGCTCGAGCCCAGGGCCGCGCTCAACAGCGGCGGCAGCCACAAACCGCTCATGAGCGCGAGCAGACTCAAAGCCAACAGGGCGGGCTCGAGCAAGGTCTCCAGCCACGGCCACGCGAGCGCCAGCGACACTTGCCCCTGCGCCGCGTCGGCACGGCGTTCCCACACGGCGATAAGCAGGCAGTTGAGGCCGAACACGGCGGCGGCCAAAAGCGTTCCGACGAGGAGCGCCGGGCTGGGCGCTTGCGTCCACACCGGCAACGTCACCCCGAACGCGAACACGAGCCCGACACAAAGTTCTTTGGTAAAAACAACCTTGTTCCGTTTCGCCAGGTGGATGCCCGCCCCGTACACCGCCACCGCACCGAGGAGGACCGAGCCGAGCGCGACGTCCTTGTGGTTCAACCCGGCCAGCACAAGCACTCCGTCCAGCCCCAAAGCGGCGAGCCAAAAAAATGCAAACGCGCGCCGGTGCCGTGCGTACAGTGCGTGCCGGTAGGTGTGGGGCTGCCGCAAGTCGAGCTTGAAACTGTCCAGCAGCCGGTCCCCCACATAAACGAGCCACACGGTAAGGCCCAGACCGAGAACGAAGTAGGGCGTGAGCGCAACGCCAAAACTGCGCGCGAACAACAGCTGCCACGCCACCGCCACCGCCGGCGCGTCGAGCGACAGCGCGGTCGGCCAGGCCCACAGGGGCAAGGGTCCAGAAACGCGGCTCGAGCCGCGCTTCTGAACGGGGCTCGAGACAGCTTTTGAGACTGAAGGCGAGACGGGGCGCTCGAGCACGCCTCGTTATACTCTTCTGGTTGGAACGGTGCCAAGGGGCAGCTTACCTTCGGGCGTGGTGGAGAGAGTACCGGGTCCAGGGTACCGAGTCGACAATGGTTTGCGTTCGGCACTTTACACTCGGTCTTTTTGATTTGCCTTCCGCCCTCGTGTTTTAATAGCCCATGAGCACCCTCAACCCAAAACGAACCGTCGCAGAACTCAAAGACCTCCGCTCGTTCACCGCCGACGAGCATGGCGCGCAGCGCGTGGCTTTCACGAAAACCTGGGCCGAGGCGCGGGCCTGGCTGCAGAAAAAGCTGGACGACCTACCCGTCGAAACTCACAGCGACGAGGCCGGAAACCTATGGGCCACGATGAAAGGAGAGTCGGACACGGCGCTGCTCATCGGCGGCCACATCGACAGCGTGCCGAATGGCGGCTGGCTGGACGGCTCGCTCAACACGCTCGCAGGCGTGGAAATCCTGCGGCGGCTGGCCGACGAGTACGGCGGCAAACCGCCGGTGACGGTGCGCCTGGTGGACTGGGCCGACGAGGAAGGCGCGCGTTTCGGCAAGAGCCTGTTCGGCTCCTCGGCCTGCTCGGGCAACCTGGACATGGACGAGGCGCGGGGGCTTAGGGACAAGGACGGCGTTTCTCTGCCCGACGCCCTGACAGAGCACGGCATCGACTTTGAAAACGTCAAGGCCAGCGGCAAGGAGTTGGCGGGGGCGGGGGCTTACTTAGAGTTGCACGTCGAACAAGGCCCGGTGCTCCTCGACCTGGATTTACCGCTCGGCACGGTGCTGGGCACCTTCGGCGTCGAGCGGCACGCGATGACCTTTCGCGGCCAGGCTGCGCACTCCGGCTCGACCCCGATGAACCGCCGCCGCGACGCTTTTTTGGCCGCCGCGAAGATGTCCCCGGAGATTTACAACGTCACCAGTCGCCACGGCGGCGTCTGCACCATCGGCAGTTGCGTGACCAAACCCGGCATCGTCACGTCCGTTGTCGAAGAGTGCCGCATCACCTTAGACCAGCGCCACCTGGACGCTGACGCGCTCGCTGCTATGTTGCAAGAAGCCAAAGAGGCCAGCGAGCGCTTCGCCGAAGAGGGCGACGTAACCGTTGACTGGGAACGCCTGTGGAGCATCGCCCCCGAACCTTTCGACGAAGACCTGTTGCGGATGTGCGACGAGGCGATTGAAGAAACCTGCGGCACCGTCCACCGCCTGCCGAGCGGCCCGCTGCACGACGCCGCCGAAATAGCCAAGGCGGGCGTGCCCACGGTGATGATGTTCGTCCAGAGCCTGCACGGTATCTCGCACAACAAAATTGAGGACACGAAAGAAGAACACATCGAGATGTCGGTGACGGCGCTGGACAAGCTCGCCGAAAAGGCGATGGCCTGGCTTGCAAGGTGATTGAAGGGCTCAATCAGGTCACACAGGCACCGAAGTACCGAGCGAAAAGTAAAAAGAGTTGTTGGTCGTTCGTCAGCTGGCTTTAGTCCTCGAGCCCCGGATGCGTCTGCTCGGCCTCGGACTTTTTGGTGTTGAGAGTCACGTCTTGGTTCAAGCCTAACGCTTGCTGCTTTGCCGGCGAGGTTCCTTTCGGTGGCCGCCCGACGTGCAGCCGCGCGCTGCGCCAGCTCAGTTTGAGGTCTTCAGGGAACGAGTGCGCGCCGTGTTCGACGCCGAAGGCGCGCCAATGGTTCGGCGACACCTTGCCTTTTCGCGCCACGAACGCCTCGAACCGCGCCGTCCAGGCGTCGAAGGCGGTCATGATTTCGTCCTCTTGAATCATGTCTTCGGCCTGGTTGTCGCTGTAGGGCAGGTTCAAGCCGGTGTGCGCGTGCGTCCAGAGGTCGTCCGGCACTTCAATCCCGCTGTAGCGGCACTGCCACACCAAGGGCGCGTAAGCCTGGCGCATGTCCTCGAAAGGTTCCTGGTCGGGGTCGAAGTAGGAACGGTGGCGCAATTTTTTGGGATACCCCTCCGCGTCCATCTCGTCCGCGCCCGCGTCGGAGTAGAGGAAAAAGGCGGCGCTGCGGCCCTCGAGATGGTTCACGCTCAGCTCGTCCCACTCGGGGCGGTGCTCCAAGGCCATCGCCTGTTCGGGGTTCTTAAAACCTATCGTGTCCGGCTCGGGGTTGCCGCCGTTGGCACACACGAGTCGGTCGAACATCAGTTTGAGGTTGCTCGTCGGGCCGTACCAGTTGACGGGGCCGATAATCGCTAGAGCGTCGGCCAAGTCGAGGCGGCTGTACATGTCCAAATCCCACATCAGGTCGGGTTCGCTGCTACTGTTCGACTCATAACAGTTGCAGGGCCACACGCAGAGCGCCATCGCGGTCGAGACGCAAGCATTGCAACTCTGAATCCGCGCCCGCCCCGCGACGTTGCCGAGGTCTTCCAAGTCGATTTCCCAGTCTCCGGGCAAGTGTTCCGCCATCCGCAACATGAGGGTGCGCGCTTTCGAGTCCACCCCCGGACAGTTGTACTGGCGGCGGTTCGAACCCGCCACGAGCAGCACGCGAAAAGGCCGTTCGTTTGGGGGCAAGTGTCCGTTGGCGTCGTTGGGTTGCACGTCGGTCTCCTAAAAGATGAGTTTTTCTCAGGGTACAAGTCAGCGGTGAGCAAAACTGTGACGGGAACGGGTGGCGTAGGTGTTAAGCTCGGCTCGAGCATCATCCCGCACCCTTTCTCGAGAGGCGGTTTATGAGCGACCGGCAGGCAAGCCTAACCATCTGGACGATGCTCGTTATCGCCCTCGTCGTCAACGCGGCGGGCTTTTTTTGAACTGGTACGACCAGTTCGCGTGGTTCGACAAGGTCGACCACGGCTTCACCACCTTCGCGCTGACGCTCTACTTGGGCTTTGTTCTGGTCGGCAAAGTATTGACCGGCTCGCAGCGGCACCGCGTCCTGTTCGTCCCCGTGGTGGCAAGTTTGGGCCTGGCGGTCGGGACGGTCTGGGAATTTGCCGAGTGGGCCTATGACGAGGTCGTGCCCGGCGACAACATCAAGGGCAAGTTCGACACCATCACCGACCTGATGATGGACACGCTCGGCGCGCTGCTGGCGGGCGTGGCGTGTTTGGGGTTGGCGAGGGTCAAAACCTCCTGAGTTATGAACCGCCTCAGACGGTGGGCGAAACGGCTTAAACAGGACACCTACGCGCTCTACCTGGCGGCCAAACACCCGCGCGTGCCGCGGGCGGCCAAGGTGCTGGCGTCTATCGTCCTCGCCTACGCGCTCAGCCCCGTCGACCTCATCCCCGACTTTATCCCGGTGCTGGGGCTGCTGGACGACCTGATTTTGGTGCCGCTCGGCGTGGCACTCGTCATATGGATGATTCCGCAAGATGTTTGGGAAGCGTGTCGGGCGGAGGCGGGGACCCGGTCCGAGCGCTTGCCGCCGAGCCGAGTTGCAGCATTTGTCATCGTGTCGCTGTGGCTGACGGCCGGGGTTGTAGCTGTCTGGTTTGTGTGGGCGAGGGTCCGCTAGAGGCTCGAGCCTGTTCCTTTTCAGACGTAAGCGCCGGATAAGGGTTTAAGCGGATAGGTGATTTTTCCCTCGTACAGCGCGCGTCCCACGATAGCGCCGTTCAAGCCGAGGCGTTCGTAGAGTGCCAAGTCCGCGTCGCTCGCGACGCCGCCCCCGGCAATCAGCGTGTGCGGGAACGCGTCCCGCACACGCATGACCGGCTCCGCATCGACCCCGCGCAGCGTGCCGTCGCGGCTGACGTCGGTGTAAATAACCTGGGTAATGCCCTGCGCGGCGACCCGCTCGGCGAGCGCGGTCGCAGCCATTTCTGAGGTCTCGGCCCAACCCTTGACCGCGACGCGGCCACCTCGTGCATCTATCGAAACGACGACGCGCTCGGGTGACACCTTTTTCAAAAGCGCGTCTACAACCTCGGGCGCGCTCACCGCGAGCGTGCCCAACACAATCCGGTCGACGTGCTCGAGCCACTCGAGCGCCGTGTCCAAGCTCCGAATACCGCCGCCCAGCTCGAGCTTCGCGTTCACCGTTCGCGCTATCTCCCGAACGACCTCGCAGTTGTCCCCGCTGCCGAGCGCGGCGTCCAAATCGACAAGGTGAAGCCGCTCAGCGCCCAAGTTTGCCCAGTGCCGGGCTGCCTCGACAGGACTGTCGAAGTAAACGGTCTCGCGCTCGGGGTCGCCCTCGAAAAGCCTTACCGCCCTACCGTTTTGAATGTCGACGCAGGGGATGATTTCGAACGAGCCGGGTTCGAGCATAGTGGCGAGTATAACGTTGAAAAACGTTTTTCGTTCTTGGTCGTTCGTCGTTTGTAAAACCAAAAACGAACAACGAACGACCTGTTTTCCTCACGCCACCGTGCGAAAAGCCTCGGGGAAGGCGACCATCATCCGGTCGCGCTGTGATTCGGGGTGATGGGCGACCGAGGCGTAGCCGGCGCGCTCGAGGCCGACCAAGACCTCTTCGGCAACCTCTTGGTCGATACCCAAGCGCGAGCCGATAAAGCCCAGCATCCGGTCGCGCGGCTCGTCCGACTCGCCCACGTAACCGTCGTAGTTTTCGTCGATTTGCGTCATCAGGTCGCGCATCGGCACCGACTCGGAGGTGAACATCCAGCGGCTGCTCTCGCCGGGCAGGTGGTGGGCGTGGCCCGCCTTGCTCAGGGCTTCGGCCGTTTGCACCGCGTCGTGGTGGTTCATGCCGCCGCGGTTCATAAACTCGGTGACGAGCTGTTCGCGCTCGCCGGGCAAGCCGTGCGGGTAGTGCGCCAGCAGCTCCTGCGCCAACGCGCGCGGGTCGCGGGACGATGAACCGTTCGGGTTGGAGTCGGGCGTTTCGGGGATGCTCATGACGACCTCCTGAAAGTGGATTTTCTCTCAAGTCAGTTTACAAAACTCGTGGGAGAGGTGAAGAGAGTACCGAGGACCGAGTGAAAAGTACCGAGTCAAACCACTTTCAACTCAGGGCTTGGTACTTTGGCCTCTGTCACCGGAAAAGTTGCACGGTTCCCCATCACGCTTTGTGGCACAATGCCTTAGAACGCCGCTTCACGCGGCCAAGTTAGAACTGAGACGAGGTACAAACCCTATGGCCTTTCCCCCACCCTTTTACCGCTGGCGTCCGCACCCCTGGCACGGGCTCGAGGTTGGTCCCGACGCGCCGCACCTCGTCCACGCCTACATTGAAATCACGCCGTTCGACACGGTGAAGTACGAAATCGACAAGAAGACCGGTTACATGCGCGTCGACCGCCCGCAGCGCACCTCGTCGCACCCGCCGACGCTGTACGGCTTCATCCCGCGCACCTTTTGCGGCCACCGGGTCGGCTCGCTATCCCCGCAAGCTCAGCGCGGCGACGGCGACCCGATGGACATTTGCGTCCTGACCGAGCGCCACGTGACCAAGGCCGAGGTCATCCTGAATGCCCGCGTCGTGGGCGGCTTGCAGATGGTCGACTTCGACGAGGCCGACGACAAAATTATCGCGGTGCTGTCCAACGACGACGTGTACGACAGCATCAACGACATCTCCGACCTGCCCGAAGTGCTGGTCGAGCGTTTGCGGCACTACTTTTTGACCTACAAACTCGTGTCGGGCAAGGAAAGCCGCGTGTCCATCGACGAGGTGTACGGCCGGGAGCAGGCTGAACGGGTGATTCAGGCGTCGGTGGACGACTACATCGACGAGTTCGGCGGCTAGGAGACGCTTCTCGGCAGGTTTTGAAATCGTAGTTTACGCCCTTTCCGCGCCCTCGAGCTTTTGCTGTACTGGCGACGAGGGGGCAAACATGGCGAACGACGACAACCCAATCAAGCCGCAAATCGAGTTGCAGAAACACCTCAAGGGAATGGACTATCCAGCTTCCAAGGACGACCTCGTCGAGCACGCTCGAGGGCAGGACGCACCCGAGGAAGTTTTAAATCTTCTCGAGGGCCTGCCCGACCGAAACTACACCAGCCCTGCCGAGGTCACTCAAGCGGTGAGCCAGTGACGGTACGGAGCCTGCCCGGCGCGCGGAGAAGCGGCACCTGAGTCGGCCCCGACGCGCCTTCGACAAAGTTTTCGAAAGGGACCACAGAGGAGTTTATGGGCGATTCAGCCGCTGCAGGCCGCCTCACCGCCCGTCCTGGGACGGTGCGGGAAACGGGTGTATCCGGTCTGCACCCGCTCGAGCCCGGCGCGAGCCTCTACGTCCCGGCAAGCTACCCGGCGGACCGTCCCGCGCCGCTCGTGGTGTCGCTCCACGGCGCGGGCGGCAACGCCGGCCACGGCCTGGCGCTGCTTCGGGACTCGGCCGACGAAACGGGTTTCCTCCTGCTCGCGCCGAGTGCGCTGGGGCGGACCTGGGACGTAATTTTGGAGGGTTACGGCCCCGACGTGGTGCGCCTCGACCGGGCGCTCGAGCAGACCTTTTCCCAGTACGCCGTGGACCCGGAGCACCTTGCCGTCGCCGGTTTTTCCGACGGCGCTTCGTACGCGCTCTCGCTCGGCATGATGAACGGCGACCTATTCAGCCACGTGCTCGCCTTTTCGCCCGGCTTTGCGGCACCGAATTCTCAGCAAGGCAAGCCGCGCTTTTTCGTCTCGCACGGCACTCGCGACACGGTGCTGCCCGTCAAGCGCTGCAGCCGCAAAGTTGTCCCGCAGCTCGAGCGCGCGGGTTACGCAGTGGATTACCAAGAGTTTGACGGCGGCCACACCGTCCCCGAGGAGGTTCGCCGCGCGGCGGTGGCCTGGTTTTTGGCCTGAACTTAGGTGTCTTCAAAGCCGGTCTCGGCTATACTCTACCTATGCCGCGTCCCACCGAAGCAACGCCCATGACGAGCAGCGACTACTTGCGCTTAGAGGAAAAGGCCGAGGTCAAACACGAGTTTGTCGACGGCTTCATGTTCGCGATGGCCGGCGCGGGGGACGCACACAATTTGGTAAGCGGCAACATTTTCGCCCAGTTGCGCCTTGCTGCTAGGGAAACCGCGTGCCGCGTTTATGTCAGCGACATGAAGCTCGCGGTGTCTGAAAACGCCTACTACTATCCCGACGTTTTGGTGACTTGTGATGAACGGGACCAGGGAAGCAACATCAAAAACCATCCCTGTCTCGTTTTCGAGGTGCTGTCAGAGAGCACCTCAGACGTCGACCGGGGTGAAAAGCTTCTCAACTATCGCAAACTGTCTTCTTTGCAAGCTTATGTTTTGGTCTCACCAACAAAACGCCTGGTCGAGGTTTATCGCCTGGTGGACGACGGCAGTTGGCGGCACGACATTTTAGAAGCGGGCGCGCTCGAGCTGCCCTGTCTACCCGTGACGCTTTCTTTCGACGACGTTTATGAAGACGTCGACGTGACGACGTGACGTCTTCGTTCGCTGAGGGCAGTGCGACCGCTTGAGGGCAAACTGAAAATCCGCAATTTTGGTCAAGCCGCCCGCGGGTCTGAAACGCTAAACTCCCAACAGGCATGAAGTACACGAGACGCGTCGAAGCGCTGGTCGGCCTTATCACGAGCACGCTCGACGAAACGGTCACGGGCACGGTGTTGGCCGACCGGGCACACACGAGCCGCTATCACCTGGGCAGGTTGTTCCGGCACGCGACCGGGGAGACACCAGGACGGTTTCGGCGGAGGTTGCTCTTGGAGCGGGCCGCGTACCGACTTGCGGCGACGGAGGACAGCGTGACCGACACCGCCTTCGACGCCGGTTTTGAAACGCTCGAGGCCTTTACCCGCGCGTTTCGTAAAGCTTACGGCACCTCGCCGAGCTTGTTTCGCCGTCTCGGTTTGAACGCTTACCGGCTGAGCGCGCCGAGCGGCATCCACTTCGTGCCGGAAGGAGAACCCCACGTGGACTTACTCGACCATCTCTTGGAACACGACGTGTGGCTGACGCGGCGCATGTTGGAGCGCGCCCGGAACTTGAGCGACGAACAGCTCGACCAAAATGTCGCCGAACACACTCCGCTGCCCTTCGAAGCGCCGCAAACCAGTCTGCGCGAGATGTTTCACCGCCAGGTGTTTTGGAAAGAGGTGTGGGTCGCCGCCGTCGAGGGAAAAACCCTACCCGACGACGCCGACAAAACCGTCGCGGGCATGTTGAAGCGGCTCGAGCGGGCTTTTCCGGCTTTCTCCGGCATCGCTCGAGAGGTGCGTGCGGAAAACCGTTGGCAGGACACGTTTGTCGACGCACTTTGCACGCCCGCCGAGACGTTTTCTTACGGCGGCGTGGTGGCTCACGTCGTCACCTTCAGCGCGCACCAGCGCCAGGTGCTGTTGAGCGTGCTGCGGCACTTCGGCATCGACGACTTGGGCTCGGGCGACCCGCTCGAGTACCGGGGCGCGTTCGGCCCCGCTGAACTTTCAAAGTCTGAGGACCATGCGCCCGCTTGAGGGCCGGGTTGCTGTGGTGACGGGCTCGAGCCGCGGCGTGGGTCGGGGCGTCGCGCTCGTCCTCGGCGCGGCCGGGGCGACGGTTTACGTGACGGGGCGCAGCACGAGGCGGGCGGCCACCCGGCCCGACCTGTCGGGGACGACCGTCGAAGACACGGCGGAGATGGTGAGTGAACGCGGCGGCGTCGGTGTACCCGTTCGCGTCGACCACACGGTAGACGCGGAGGTCGAAGCGCTTTTCAAACGAATTGCAACAGAACAAGGCAAACTCGACCTGCTGGTCAACAACGCCTGGGGCGGTTACGAGGGTCTTATGGACGGAACGTTCGACGCGCCCTTTTGGGAACAGCCGCAGTCGCGTTTCGACAAGATGTTCACGGCGGGCGTGCGCTCCCACCTCGTCACGACGCGGGCCGCCCTCCCGCTGCTGATGGTGGAACGCTCCGGGCTCGTCGTGAACACGTCGGGGCGCGCCAAGCTCGTCGTCAACACGACCCTCGAGATGGACACGGATTTTTACGACCAGGCGCTTTTTTACCGCACCTCCAAAGTCACCATCAACTACCTGACCTTCGGCATGGCGCACGACTTGCGCAGGAGTGGCTTCGACGTCGCTGTCGTCGGGCTCGCGCCCGGCTGGACGCGCACGGAAGAGGTGCTGGCGAATTTTGAAAAGGGCGTCCACGAGCCGGAAGAGATAGAGCAGACCGAGTCCGCCGAGCACGTCGGGCGGGCGGTAACGGCGCTCGCCACCGACCCGGACATCATGAGCAAAACGGGCCAGACGCTGCGGACGAGGGACGTGGCGCTCGAGTACGGCTTCACCGATGTCGACGGGCGGCAACCTTCATGAGTGGGCCTCTGCAAAACAAAGTCGCCGTCGTCGCCGGAGCCACACGCGGCGCGGGCCGCGGGATTGCCGTGGAACTCGGCGCTGCAGGCGCTGTCGTCTACTGCACCGGGCGCAGCGTGCGCGGGCGGCCGTCGGACATGGGGCGGCCTGAGACGATTGACGAAACCGCCGAGCTGGTCACCCAGGCGGGCGGCGTGGGTATTCCGGTGCGCGTGGACCACACGCTCGAGGCTGAAGTTAAGATTCTTTTCGAGCGCGTTGGGGAAGAGCAAGGACAATTGGATATTCTGGTCAACGACGTTTGGGGAGGAGACGGCCTCATCGAGTGGGGCAAGCCGTTTTGGGAGCAGGATGTCGGGCGCGGCCTTACAGTGCTCGAGCGCGCAGTGGCGACGCACATCATCACGAGCCGTTACGGAGTTCCACTTATGGTTGAGCAGAATGCGGGCCTAGTCATAGAGGTGACCGACGGGGACGGCTGGTTTTACCATGACACTCTTTATTACGACCTTTCAAAAAAGGCGGCTATGCGTCTCGCGTTTGCCATGAGTGAGGAATTTCGTATCTACAGCAAACGAATTACCGCAGTTGCACTCACTCCTGGGTTTTTACGTTCTGAGGCGATGCTCGAGCACTTCGGCGTGAGCGAAGCGAACTGGCGTGAAGGTACAAAGCAAGACCCCTACTTCGCAGGCTCCGAGACACCCCGCTACATCGGGCGGGCGGTGGTCGCCTTGGCGAGCGACGATAACGTTCACGAAAAAGCGGGTCAGACGCTCTCGACGTGGAGACTGTCCGAAGAGTACGGTTTCAAGGACGTCGACGGGCGGCAGCCGCACTGGCAAAACTTTTTTGACAAAACGAAGGCGGAAGAAGCGGGTTAGCCTTTCGCTTCAAAATAGCGTCTCAGTTCACAGGGGCGGGTTTCAAACCCGCCTTTGACACGTGTTGAGAGAGAGCCTCGAGGATAATTGCGACGCCGACCCCAAAGCGTGAGCGCGGGAACGAATCCGTGCTCACGTTTTCCGTTAGACTCGGGTCAAACTCTTATAAGGGGGACTTTCGTGTTATCAGTCCAAGAATTCGACAAAGCCGACGCGGACAAGCCGACCTACCTCGTCACCTTGACCGTCAACGGCCAACCGCACACGGTGGCCGTGGAGCCGCGCCGCGTGCTGCTCGACGCGTTGCGCGACGACCTCGGCCTGACCGGCACCAAAAAGGTCTGCGCGATGGGCAACTGCGGCGCGTGTACGGTGCTGCTGGACGGCGAAGCGGTGTACTCGTGCCTCGTCCTCGGCGTCGAGTGCGAGGGCCGGAAAATTCACACCATCGAAGGGTTGGCCGAGGGCGACGACCTCGACCCGATTCAAGAAGCGTTTCTCGAGGCCGACGCCTACCAGTGCGGCTTTTGCACCTCGGGGCAGATTATGAGTTTAAAAGCGCTGTTCAACGAAACGGCGTCCCCAGACGAGGCGCAAATCCTGCGCGCGGTGAGCGGCAACCTGTGCCGCTGCGGGGCGTACCGGAACATTTTGGAAGCCGGGAAAGTTGCCAGCGAGAAGGGGGCGGGCCGTGCCGATTAAAACGCTGGAAATGAAGCGCAAGGAAAAGAAACAAGAGGGCGAGAAGAAAACCGTCCTGAGCGTGCCGCAGCAAAACGTCCTCGCCGACTGGCCCAAAGACGCCGAGTTCGAGGTGGTGACGAAGCCGCACGCAAGGCTCGAGGGCCGCGAAAAGGTCACCGGCCGCGCCCGCTACACCTACGACGTGCGCTTGCCGGGCCAGCTCGTCGCGGGCGTGCTCCGCAGCCCTCACCCGCACGCGAAGGTGCTCAGGGTGGACACTTCGGCGGCGGAGGCGCTACCCGGCGTCCACGCGGTGTTGTCGAAAAACGACGACCTCGGCATCACCTGGTACAAGGAGAAAGCGCCTATCTTTGCCGACACGGTCCGCTTCGTCGGCGACGAGGTCGCGGCGGTCGCGGCCGAGTCTGAGGAGGTCTTGGAAGACGCCCTGCGCGCCATCCGGGTCGAGTACGAGGTTTTGCCGTTCGTCGTCGACATGACCCAGGCTCTGGAGCAGGACGCGCCCAAAATTCACGAAAAAGGCAACCGCGTCAGTGAACCCGAAACCTACGAGCGGGGCGACTTCGAGGCGGGTCTGCTCGAGGCCGACGTGACTATAGATGAGGTTTTCACCACCCAGACCGCGCTCCACAACGCGCTCGAGCCGCACGGCACGGTCGCCTGGTGGCAGGGCGACGAACTCACCGTTTACGACTCGACCCAGGGCGTCTTCGCGGTGCGTAAAGACCTGGCGGAGGCGCTTGACTTGCCCCAAAACCGCGTTCGCGTCATCAAGCAGCACATGGGCGGCGGTTTCGGCGCGAAGCAAGTCGCTTGGAAACAAGCCGTTTTCGCTGCGATGTTGTCCAAAAAAACGAGCCGTCCGGTGCAACTCATGCTCGACCGTGAGGGTGAAAACTTAGCGACCGGCAACCGCAACCCGACGCACCAGCGCGTGCGCTTAGGGGCCAAAAAGGACGGGACGCTCACCGCTGTTGGGGTTGAGGCGAAGATGGCGGTCGGCGCTTACAGCACTGCGGGCGAGGGCAGCGACGTAGCCTCGCTGTACCAGCACCTCTACAAATGTGACAACGTGCGCACCGAGCAGGTGCGAACCTACACCAACACCGGCCCCGCGGTCGCCTTCCGCGCGCCCGGCTACGCCGAGGCCGCGTTCGCGCTCGAGAGCGCCGTCGACCAGCTTGCTCGAGAACTGAAGATGGACCCGTTGGAGTTGCGCCGGAAAAACTACGCCGAACGCGACCAGAAAAAAGACTTACCCTACTCCTCCCCCGAAGGCTTGCGCGCCTGCTACGACCGGGCGGACGAAACCTTCGGCTGGAGCAACTATAAGAAGCCGCCCGCCGAAGGCAGCAAACGGCGCGGCGTCGGCATCGCGGCGCATGAGTGGATGGCCGGCAAGGGCAGCCCGCCCGCTTACGCCTTCGTGAAACTGAACGCCGACGGCAGCGCCGACGTGGTCACCGGCACCCAGGACATCGGCACCGGCAGCCGCACCGTGCTTGCGCAAGTCGCCGCCGAGGCGCTGTGTGTGCCGCTTTCCGACATCCGGCTCCACCTGGGCGACACCGCCAACGGCCCCTATTCGCCGACGAGCGCGGGCAGCGCCACGCTGCCGACCCTCGGCCCCGCCGTGCGCGCCGCCGCCGAGGACGCGCGCGAACAGCTCCTCGTGGCAGCGGCGAGTTGGCTCGAGACCGAGGCTGACTGCCTGTTCGTCAAAAACGGCGAGGTTTTTTACGAGGGCAACACCGAGCCGTCTTGCACGGTCGCCGAAGTTACCAAGCACCTCGCGCCGCACATGATTCAGGGCCACGGCGCGCGCCACGCCAACCCCGACGACGTGTCGATTCACACCTTCAGCGTCCAGTGTGCCGAGGTCGAGGTGGACATGTCCACGGGCGAGGTGACGCTGCTGCGAATCGTCTCCGCGCCCGACTGCGGCCGCGTCATCAACCCGCAAACCGCGTACAGCCAGGTTATCGGCGGCGTGACGCAGGGTGTCGGCTACGCCCTCACCGAAGAGCGCGTCGTGGACGAGCGTTTGGGCCTCGTCCTGAACGCCGACTTGGAAGAGTACAAAATTCCCACCGTCGCCGACGTGCCGCCGATAGAGCACGCCGAAGTGAACCTGCCCGACCTGAACGCCAACCCAACTGGGGCCAAAGGCTTGGGCGAGCCGCCCATCATCCCGGCTGCGCCCGCGATTGCCAACGCCATCTACGACGCGACCGGCCTGCGCCTGCGCGACTTGCCGCTGTCGCGCCGCTCTATCGTTCGGGCATTGGCCGCTCGAGAGGAAAACCAATGAGGCCTTTCGACTACGCCACGTCGGACAGCGCTGCGGGCATCGTCGCCGAACTGGGTGCCACCACCCGCCCCTACGCGGGCGGCACCGACCTCCTCACACGGATGAAGCTCGACATCACCACGCCCGCACGTCTCATCGACATCAAAACGGCCGACTTGCCGCAAGGCATCACGGAGACGGACGCTGGCTTGAGCATGGGCGCGCTCACCACCCTGACCGAAATAGAGACGAGCGCGCTGCTGCAACAAAAGTACCCGCTGCTGTCCGAGGCCGCCGCCCAAGCGGCGACGCCGCAACTGCGCAACCGCGCGACGCTCGGCGGGAACCTGCTGCAGCGGCCGCGCTGCTGGTACTACCGCAACCCGGCGGTCAGTTGCTGGCTCAAGGGCGGCGCAGGCTGCCCCGCCAAAGACGGCCGCAACGAGCACCACGCGCTCTTCGGCGACAGCCCTTGCGTCGCGGTCCACCCGTCGGATTTAGCGTCGTGCCTCACAGCTTTAAACGCCACCGTGACCCTGCAGGGGTCGGACGGCGAAAAAACGCTGCCGCTGACCGAGTTCTACGCACTTCCCGAAGACGGGCGGCGGCAGGAGACCGTTATTCAGGACGACGAACTCATCCTTTCCGTCGATGTGCCGGCTTTGGAAGAGGGCTCGAGCAGCACCTACCTCAAAGCGATGGACCGCAAAGTTTGGGCCTTCGCGCTCGTCGGCCTGGCGGCGGTGGTGCGCGTCGAAGACGAAAAAATCGCCGACATCCGCCTTTGTCTGAGCGGCGTGGCTCCGGTTCCGTGGCGTTTGACGGAAACTGAAAAAACGCTGAAGGGTCAAAAACCGACTGAAGAGCTGTTCGCTCGAGCCGCCGAAATCGCCTTAAAAGGGGCGGAACCGCTCGAGCACAACGGTTACAAAGTGCCGCTTGCTAAAAGCTTAATCCGGCGCGCACTGGCAAACTTAGCGGGGTAAAAGGGTCGTCTCGAGGGTCGAAGCCGTGATAGTTTTGCTTCGTGTCCTCGCCCCTGCCCCCAGAAGAGCCGCCCGTCACCCGTTGGACGGTTTTACCGATAGAAGAGGTCGTTCGGCTTCTCGGGTTGGGTTCACAAAGCGCCCGAGACAAGCCGAAGGTTTTAGTGATAGATGGCCGGAGCGGCAGCGGTAAATCCAGCCTGGCAAGCGTTTTGCACCGGGCCATCCCCCATGCTGCGGTCGTCCACCTTGACGACGTGCCCTCGAGCGGCAGTTGGCGCGGCAGCGAGGCGCAGAAAACGATCCTTACCGACCCGCTGCCCGCAGGGTGTTCGTACTTCGACTGGACGGAGTGCTTGCTAGAGAACATCGTGCTGCCTTACCGGGCTGGTCAACCCGTTCACTACCGACCCGAAGCCTGGGACGACTGGCGGCGAACCGAGGGCGCGATTTTTGTACCCGCGGACTGTTCAACCTTGATTGTAGAAGGTGTAGGTGCAGGTAGGCGCGAACTCACCCACGTGATTGACGTGAGCATTTGGATTCAAGCGGACTTCGAAGAGGCTAAGCGGCGGGGCATCGTGCGGGACGGCGGCGGTGCGGAGTCAGAAAGACTTTGGAACAGGTTCGAAACTCAGGAACTACCCTTTTTAGCCCAACAAGCCTCTTGGGAGAGAGCCACGGTCATCGCTGCTGGGACGCCCGAACTTCCCTATGACCCGGCCTCACAGCTTGTTGTGGCGAAACCCGGCCACAAGTTAGCTTTTCTGCAGAACCTCGAGACAAACAGCTTTTGAAGCCTCCCCTTTTAGGGGAGGTGGCCCTGTGGGCCGGTGGGGTTTGCTCTCCCCTCAGCCGGGGTAGGATTCGGCCATGCACATTCCCACCTTTGAGCTGGAACGGTTTCAGTCTTTGTTTGAACACTCGGTCGACTTCAACCTGAGCGAAAGCGGCGTTCATCCCCTGACGGCCCGTGAACTCGCGCAAGGCGACGACCTGTCGTGGCTCCTCGACGTGCGCCTCGGCTACGCGCAGACGAACGGGCCGGAGGCTTTGCGCGAGCGGATTGCCGAGTTGTATCCGTCGGCAAAAACTGAAAACGTCCTCGTCACGACCGGCACCATCGAGGCCAACTTTTTGTGTGCCTGGCAGTTGTTGTCGCCGGGGGACGAGATGGTCTACATGCTGCCCAACTACGTGCAGGTCGGCGGGATTGCCGAAAGCCTCGGGGTGGAGGTGAAGCCGTTTTACCTGCAAGAAAATGAAAACTGGCAACCGGACTTGGCCGCGCTCGAGGCTCTCGTCACGCCCGAGACGAAGATGATTGCGCTCTGCAACCCGAACAACCCGACGGGCGCGCTGCTGAGCCCGGAGGCGCGCGAGACAATCGTCGCGCTGGCCGAACGGGCGAACGCCTGGCTCCTCGTCGACGAGATTTACCGGGGCGCGGAGCACAGTGGCGACATCACCGAAAGCTTTTTTGGCGCTTACGAACGTGTGGTCGTCACCGGCGGCTTGTCCAAGGCGTTCGGGTTGCCGGGTTTGCGCGTCGGCTGGGTTTTGGGGCCGCCCGAACTTGTCGAGAGTTTGTGGGCGGCCAAAGATTACTCGTCCATCACGGCGGCCACACTGAGTTACGAGCTGGCGACGTACGCGCTCGAGCCCAAAAAACGCGCCTGGCTCACGCAGCGCAACCGCGGCATCACCGGGGGCAACCTGCGCACGCTTCAAGCCTGGGTTGCCGCTCAGGACGGGCTGTCGCTCACGCCGCCGCAGGCCGGGGCAATGGCCTTTATGCGTTACCACTTTGAAACCCCTTCCCTGGAGCTAGCCGACAAACTCCACCGCGAGCAGAGCGTGCTCGTCGTGCCGGGCGCGCACTTCGGGGTGGAAAACTTTTTGCGGCTCGGCTACGGCCTCGAGCCAACAGTTTTCAAAAAAGCCTTGGGACGCGTCGGCGAAACCTTGGGCGCGTTGCAAGCGGCGTGAAAATTTTTGACAAAGCCGACATCGTCGCGGCCCTCGAAGGGCTCGAGCTGCAAGGTGTCCTTGAAAAAGCGTTTATCGCCTACTCGCGCGGCGCGGCGGTGCTCGCGCCGGTGAGCGAACTGTTGTTCAGCGACCCGCCTGGCGACGTTCACGTCAAGGCCGGTTACGTGACGGGGGCTGAGCACTTCGTCGTCAAAATCGCCGCCGGCTTTTACCGGAATCCTGAGTTGGGCTTGCCCTCGAGCCAGGGCCTGATGCTGCTTTTCGACCAGCGCACCGGGCAGGCCGTCGCGCTGCTGAACGATGAAGGCCATCTCACCGACGTGCGCACCGCCGTCGCGGGGCAAATCGCCGCGGCGCACTTAGCGCCCTCCAACGTTCGGCGTATCGGCATCCTCGGGACCGGCACGCAGGCGCGGCTGCAACTGCGCTATCTGCAAAGCGTCACGCCCTGCCGCAACGTGCTCGTGTGGGGGCGGCGCGAGGCCGCGCTGGAAAGTTACCGGGAGGACGTGGCGGCGCTGGGGTTTACGGTCATGACGACGCAGGACGCGCGCGAGGTCGCCGTGACCTGCAACCTCATCGTCACCACGACGCCCGCGACCGAGCCGCTGCTCTACGCTACGGACGTCCGCGCCGGGACGCACGTCACCGCGGTGGGCTCGGACACGGCCGAGAAGTGTGAGCTAGAGCCCGCCCTGCTCGCCAGGGCCGACCGGGTCGTCATGGACAGCTTGCGCCAGTGCCTTGAAAGGGGCGAGGCGTCGCAGGCGCTGCGCCGGGGACTCATCGGCGAGGACAAGCTGGTCGAACTCGGGGCCGTGCTGCAAGACGAGCGGTTGGGCCGCTCGAGCGACGACCAACTCACCGTCGCCGACCTGACCGGGTTGGCGGTGCAGGACGTGGCGATAGCTGAGGCCGTGTATAAAATGCTATCCAGCTGACGCTTGCCGTCAACGCTCCCCCGCACCGCCGAACCTTGCCGAAAGTACGAGCGATTCTTCTCAAACTACCGGGCGGGCGCGTGCGGCACCAACAACTTTTCTTCGTAGATACGCCGCACGGTCGTTTCGGCGTCGGGTGCCTGAACCGACACGTCGCGAAGGCTGAACCGCGCTGAGAGTCGGCCGATAAGGTCCGAAGCGCTCAAAACCTCCTGGTCGAACGCGTAAACTGCTTGCAAATTGGCGTGGTGCAGCAGCTCGGCACCCTCGACCGACACGTCTGCGTACCTTTCGGCAAAGTCCACCGTGAGCCGCCACTTGCCCCCGAAACGGGTTTGGAGCGTCGTCAGCGAGCCGTCGAAAAGCAGCCCACCGCGGTCGATAATCAGCACCCGCGGACACAGCTTTTGCACGTCGGCGAGGTCGTGGGTGGTGAGCAGCCCAGTCAGCATCTTGATGATGGACTTGCCCACCCCGTTCGGTCCCAAGTAGCCGACGATTTCCCAAAACAACCGCACAACTCTCCCCGCTTAAAAACTTTGGCTGTCGAGCTTTACGAAGGGTTGACCGAGCCGGGTTTAGGTGGAACCTCGAGCAGCGTGCTCGAGCAGGCAGACGGAAAACCTAACACGCGGCCGCTTCGGGACGCAACTTCGTGGGGGGTGAAAAAGGCCACCCGTCCGGCGGCAGACGTAGCACGTCGCCGTAAGGATTTTGTGACAGTCCGGGTAGCACACTGGGGCGTGAGTATGCCGGCTTACAGGTTCACAGCGCCCACCACAGAGACGGGCTTGCGCCGACTGTTCTACCTGGTCGCGATGGTGCTCTGCACCGTTGCGAGCGCGCTGCCGGCGCTGCTCAACCCGGACTTTCACTGGTTTACCGGCTTTTACGAAACGCTCGTTCCGGTGGTCCTGGTCGCGCTCGTGGCGCTCACCGCGCTGCTCTGGGTTTGTCCCGCTCGGTTGCGCTTTGTCGAGCGGGCGCTGTTCGGCGTGGCGGTGAGCTACAACCTCGCCCTGTTCGTGCAGATTTTGTACCTCGGCCCAGGCCTGGAGCTGCAAGGTTACTTGGACGCCTACCGCACTTTCTCGCCCTTCGTTTACGTGTGGGCATTTTTAGCTTTCGGCCGTCACCGCGGACTGGCGAACTCGCTTCTTTTTATGGGCGGCGTGCTCACGCTCGCCGCGCCCTACCTGCTCGCGCTGACACCGGCTCGAGCGGACAGCTACGACGTCGGGCTGCTTATCTTAAACATTCCGACCGTGGGCGGTGTTTACTTGATTATGCTTTACGCGCTGACCTACTTTTTAGAGCGGAGTACGCAGGCGCATACTGCTGCGGCGGCCGAAGCCAGACTCGCCTACGTGGACCCGCTTACCGGCTTGCCCAACCGGCTGCTTTTCGACCAGCGGCTGACCCAAGCCGTCCAGGCCGCTCGCGCCGAGAACCGCAGCTTCGCGCTGGCTTTCATCGACCTCGACCGTTTCAAGGACGTCAACGACGCGCTCGGCCACAGGGCCGGCGACCTGCTGCTGTGCGCCGTGGCGGCGCGGCTGCAGGGGCAACTGCGCAGCTCGGACCTGCTGGCGCGCATCAGCGGCGACGAGTTCGCGGTGCTTTTGCCCTGCACCGCGTCGCCCGCGGCGGTCAGGGCCGTCGCCCAAAAACTGCTCGAGGGGCTTGAGCCGCAGTTCGACTTAGAGGGTACGTCCTGCCGGGCGAGCGCCAGCATGGGCTTTTCACTTTATTCAAGTGACGCGAACACGCCCGACACGCTGCTCGCCCAAGCCGACAAGGCGATGTACCTTGCCAAACGGCGGGGCCGCAACGGCTACTACCTGCAGCCGACCACCCCCGGTGAGCCAGCGGAAGTCGCGGGAGCGTGTTTGGCCTGACTCACCGCGGGAGTTTCCCGTCAGTTCGTTGAGCCGTAACCCTCGTCTTTGTCTTCTTTTTCGTTCTCTTTCACCCGTTTGGGCGTCAGGAAGCCCTCATTCGTCTCGTCCTGGTTGACCTCGTCGATGTCGTCGGTCTGGTTGTTGGTCGTCGCGCCGTCGCGTTTCTGGTCGGACATGGTCTCGCCTCCTTTTGGATTCGGCTTTTATCTTCGCAGGTTCACACCCACTCGACTAGAAGCGGACGTACTCTTTTGGGTGCCAAACGGCTCGAGTCTTCAACCAAGCTGAAAGTTCGGCTTGGGGGTACACAACCCTTTGGGGCTGTTACATTGAGGCCATGCCCAGCACCAAACTCAGCACCGGGGTAGACCTCCACTACAAGTTGCGCGGCGTGGGGGAGACCCTCGTCTTCGTCAACGGCCTCACGATGGACACGACTTCGTGGCGACCGCTGCTCGAGCACTTTCCCGACTACAGGACGCTGCGCTACGATTGTCGCGGGCAAGGCGAGTCTGGAAAACCCGTCGGGCCGTATCCGCCGACTCAGCACCGGGACGACCTCGTCACGCTGCTGGACGCCCTCAACATCCGCGCCTTTCATCTCGTGGGCCTCAGCAACGGCGGCCTTGTGTCGATATTGACGGCGGGGCGGCTCGCTGAGGCAAACCGGGTGAAAAGCGTGACCACCATCGACTCGCTCCTCGGCGTCGACGAAATGTTGCGGACGGTGCTGCGCTCTTGGAAGGCGGCGCTGAACGCGGGCGGCTCGGGCCTGCGCTTCGACGTGGCGACGCCGTGGGTGTGGGGGCACAGTTTTTTGAACGAGCACTTGGACGAGGTGCTGGCGTTTCGTGAACGCGCCGCGGCGGCTGACCCGAACAGTATCGGCTACCTCATCGACGGGGCCGCAGGGTTTGGGCACGGCGGGGAAGCGCTCAAAGCTTACGACGGCCCGCTCCTCGCCATCGTCGGCGAGGAAGACCTGCTCACCCCGACGCGCTACAGCCGCGAAATCGCAGAGACCGCGCAGGACGGGCGGCTCGTCGTGCTCGAGCGCGCTGGGCACGCCGCCCCGGTCGAGCGCCCGGCGGCGGTGGCCGAAGTGTTGCGAGGGTTTCTCGAGCATGAAGCTTAAAACCGCCACCGTCGGCGGGGTGAACATCGCCTACGCCGAAGCGGGCACAGGTACGCCCATCCTCTTCGTTCACGGCAACTTCGCCTCGAAGCGCTGGTTCACGCCGCAACTGCTCGAGCCGCCGCCGGACGCGCGCGTGCTGGCCCTCGACCTGCCGAACTTCGGCGACTCGGACGCGCTGCCGGAGGACGTATCTATCGAGGCTTACGCACGTTGGCTCGAGGGTTTCATCGACGTGCTTGAATTGAAAGACGTAACCCTCGTCGGCCACAGCTTGGGCGGCGCGGTCGTGCAAGTCGCCGCGGCGCGGCAGCCTGAGCGGTACAGGGGTCTCGTTCTCATCAACGCCGCGCCGCCGGACGGCCTCAAGACGCCCGAAGAGCATTATCCTTACCTCGAGCTGTTCAAAACGAACCGCTCACTGCTCGCCCAAAGCTTGGTCGCCGTCATGCCGACGGTTCGGCTCGACTACTTCGACGACCTCGTCAGCGACGCCTGGAAGATGAACCGTACTGCGTTCACCGAGAACGCTCGAGCCCTCAACAACTACGACGTGACGGCGGCTTTAAGTGAGGTAACCGTCCCGGTTCTCGTCCTGCACGGTGGGCACGACACCCTTGTCACCGAGGAGATGGCGCGGCGCACGGCGGCTGTTTTTGAAAACTCACGGCTCGAGCTGTGGCCGGAGGTCGGCCACTCGCCGCAATTGGAAGCGCCGGAGCGGTTCAACGCGCTTTTGAGTACCTTTATAGCCGAACCATGAAGGACGGCCGACCAGAAAACAAGGTAGAGTTGACACGACAAAAATTAGGAGGAACCATGAAGAGATTACTCGTTCTTTTGGCGACGCTTTTGCTCACCCTCGCCTTCGCGCAGCCGGTCAAAGTCGGCATCTTGAGCCCCTTGACGGGCGGCGCGGCCGGAACCGGCCAAGCGCAGCAAAACGGCTTCGAGCTGGCGTTGCAAGAAATCAACGACGCGGGCGGGGTGTTGGGGGAGCCGCTGCAAATCATCGTCGAGGACACCCAGGCCAACGCGGAAACGGCGCTCGCCGCCTTTGAAAAACTCATGACCGAGGACGAGGTTGAGTTCGTCGGCGGCGGCTACTCGTCGGGCGTCACCCTGGCGCTGGCCGAGTCGATGAAGACGTTTCAGCCCGTCGTCACCTGGATAGGTGGCGCGGTCTCGGGCGTCGGCATCGACGGCTTCGACGGCATCGAAGAAGTTTTGGGGAGTGAACCCTGGTTTTTCCACATCCACCCCTGGGACTACCAGAACACCGAGGCGGCGACGGGTTTCGTCACCTCGACCGGCGCTGAGAGCGTGGCCCTCATCCACGAGGACTCGGCCTTCGGCGGCCCTGGCGCGGAGGGGGCGCAGACGTTGCTCGAGGACTCGGGTGCAACCGTTTTACTCAACGAAGCCTTCAAGTCCACCCTTACGGGCGGCACCGGCGACTTTCGCGCGACGCTCAGCAAGGCGGCCGCCACGAATCCCGACCTGCTTTACTGGATAGGCTACGACAGCGACGTGCTGCCGCTGACGAGTCAAATCCGCGAGCTGAACCTTAATCCCGAGTACATCTTCGGCACCCCGCCGGGTTGGCCGAGCGACTTCGGCGGCGCGTCCGAGGCCGAATGCGTGGCGGGGCTCATCGGCTTTTTGCCGAACCTGCCCACGCCGGAAGCCACAACCTTCAGCGACGCTTACGAAGCGATGTACGGCGCGCAGCCGGACAACTACTTCGCCGCGCTCGCCTACGCGCAACTCTGGGCCTACGCCGACGCCATCAACGCGGCGGGAACGACCGAGCAGGCGGCGGTGATAGACCAGCTCGAGACCCTAACTTTCAAAAGCCCAATGGGCGAGTGGTCGTTCGGGCCGTCGGAAATCAGCCAGCACCAGGGCTTCGGCACGGACATGTGGCTCGTCTTTCAGTACCAGGACGGCGCTCGAGAAATCGTCTATCCCGAAAGCAAGGCGACCGCGGCGTTGCGCAGCTGCCGGTAACGTCCCGCGGGGGCGGGTTTGAAACCCGCCCCTACCCGATATGGACCTATCTCTTTTAGCACAGGGCGTCGTGTCCGGCGTGCTGGCTTCGGGGCTGTACGCCCTCGTCTCGGTCGGGCTGGCGCTCTCGATTGGCGTCATCGGCATCGTCAACTTCGCCCACGGCGAGTTTTTTATGGTGGGTGCGTTTTTGGCGTACCAGCTTTATATCAGCTTCGGCTTCGACCCGATGCTGTCGCTCCTGTTCGTCGCGCCCGCGCTGTTCGTCATCGGCGCGCTGATTTACCGCAGCACCATTCACTACGTCCTCAAAGCCCCCGAACTCAACCAGATGCTCTTGACCTTCGGCATCGGGATTATTTTGCAAAACCTGGCGCTGCTCGTGTGGGGCGGCGACCCACGGAGCATCAGCAACGTGCCTTACCGCTCCGTCGGCTACCAAATCGCCGGGGTCAGCGTCGGACTCGTGCCGCTGGCGAGTTTTCTGATTTCACTCCTGCTCGTGGTGCTGCTCTACGTCGCGCTGGTCCGAACACGCTTGGGCCGGGCGATGCGGGCGGTGGCCCAAAACCGCGTCGGGGCGAGTTTGGTGGGTTTGGAGGTCGACCGCATCTACCTTGTCGCTTTCGCCTTGTCGGCGCTGCTGGCGGGCATTGGCGGGGTGATGATTGCCGTCATCCAGTCGCCCACGCCGACGGTCGGGTTCGCGTTTACGCTTAAAGCGTTTGCTATCGTGGTACTCGCCGGACTGGGCAACATCCGCGGGATTTTGTGGGCCTCGCTGCTCGTGGCTTTGAGCGAATCGCTCGTCGCCACGCTGGTGCCGAACGGCGACACGTTGCGCAACGCGGTCTTTTTCGCCATCATCTTCGTCGCGCTTATAGCGCGCGGTCGGCGGCTGGCGTGAGGCGGGTTCCTTATGATTTTATTTTGACTGCGGTTTTGGCCGTAGCCCTCTTTTTCTTGCCCGACATTCTCAAGGCGTTCTACGGCAAGGCGGCGGTGAGTTACCTGTCGCTTCTTACGAACGCGCTGAGTTTGGCGGTGCTGGCGCTGTCCTGGGATATTTTGGCGCGCACCGGGCAACTGTCCTTGGCGCACGCCGCTTTTTTCGGGGCGGGCGCGTACACGACGGCAATTTTCGCCAAACTGGGCGGGCCGCTGTGGCTCGGGATTGGGCTCGGCGGTGTGGTCGCCGCGCTGCTGGCGCTGCTCCTCGGCTCGGTTACGCTGCGGCTGCGCGGCATCTACTTCGCCATCGCCACGCTCGCCTTTGCCGAAGTGCTTAAAGCCGTGGTGCAAGAGTTGCCCACGCAAATCGCGGGCGGCTCGGCGGGGCTAAACGTCGCGCCGCTGTTTCGGCCCCAGTTCGTTGCCGGGGAAATGGAGCGCTGGGAAATCGCTTTTTTGCGCAACGAGGGCTATTTTTGGGTTTACGGGGGCTTGCTCGTGCTGAGTATTTTGGTGAGCGTGTTCGTGCAGCGCTCCCGTCTCAAACCCGCCTTTACCGCCATCCGTACCAACGAAGAGGTCGCCGCGGTGATGGGCGTGCGCGCTCCGCGCTACAAGTTGCTGGCGTTTGCGCTCTCGAGCACGCTCGTCGGACTGCTCGGCGCGGTGGCGGCGCACCGCTTCGGCTCGGTGCTGCCGGACGAGACCTTCGGCGTCGGTACTACGGTGCTGGCTCTGGTCACGCCGATTTTCGGCGGGCTGTACACCACCCTCGGCCCCCTTCTGGGCGCGCTCGGCTTGGCGAGCGTCGAAGAACTGCTGCGCCGCACCTTCAGCGAAGGCTACCTCATCGGTTACGGCGTGGTGCTCGTGCTGTCGATTTTGTTCATGCCGCGGGGGATTGTGGGGCTGTTGGCAGGCTTACGGCGGCGCGCTTCGAGGCAGCCTCCGGCGGTAGGGGAGACGACGTGAGCCTCTTAAAAATTCACAACCTCGGCAAACGCTTCGGCGGCTTGGCGGCGGTAGACAGCCTCAGTTTCAGCGTCGAAGCGGGTGAAATCTACGCCATCATCGGGCCGAACGGGGCGGGGAAGACGACCACGCTCAACCTCGTTTCGGGGCTGCTCGAGCCCACTTCCGGGGGCCTCGAGCTTGCGGGCCGGGACATTACGAAGCTAAGTCCCGCCGAGCGCTGTCACTTGGGCCTGGGCCGCGCCTTTCAAGTCGTCCAGCCGTTTCCCGAAATGAGCGTTCACGACAACGTGCTCGTCGGTGCTCTATTTGGCAAACCCGGCACGAGCGAAAAAGAGGGGCGCAGACTGACCGAAGAGGCCCTCGAGCAGACCGGTCTCGTCCGTATCAAAGACACGCCCGCCGACGACCTCACCCTGCTGCAAGAAAAGCGCTTGGAAATTGCTCGAGCCCTCGCCACACAACCCAAGGTTCTTCTGCTCGACGAAGTGATGGCCGGTTTGCGGCCGGGCGAAGCGCGGGAGGCGGTAGACCTCGTCAAAACCGTACGCGACCGCGGCGTGACGGTCGTGTTTATCGAGCACGTGATGCCGGTCGTGCGCGACCTCGCCGACCGGGTGATGGTCATGGACTACGGCAAACGCCTCGCTGAAGGGTCGTATAAAGAAGTCACGAGCAACCCCCAGGTCGTCGAGGCTTATTTAGGCGCGGAGGACGCGGCGTGAGGGCGTTGGAAGTGGCGGGGCTCGAGGCGGGCTACGGCAAAATCCAGGTGCTGTGGGACGTGAGTTTTCACGTCGACAAAGGCGAGTTCGTGACCGTCATCGGCGCGAACGGGGCGGGCAAGACGACGCTGTTGAGGACGATTTCGGGACTCATCCCAACCAGGGGCGGCGAGGTCAAGGCGTTCGGTCAATCCTTGCGAGGTCTCAGCGCCGCCAAAATCGTGCGGGCGGGCGTCGGCCACGTGCCGGAGGGACGGCAACTCTTTTCACTCATGACGGTGTTGGAAAACTTGGAGAGCGGGGCCGACTACCTGCCCGCCGCCAAGAAAGAGGCGAAACGGACCAAGGCGTTCATCTACGACCTGTTTCCCCGCTTGGCCGAGCGCGAACAGCAACTTGCCGGGACGCTCTCGGGCGGCGAACGGCAGATGCTCGCCATCGGGCGGGCGCTCATGAGCAAGCCGCAACTCCTCCTCGTAGACGAGCCGAGTTTGGGCCTCAGTCCGGCGCTTGCCAAGGCGGTTTTTGCGGCGCTGCGCGACATCAACGCGCAAGGTGTGAGCGTGGTGCTGGTCGAGCAGAACGTGCAGCAGTCGCTACGCCTTGCCAATCGTGCTTACGTGCTCGAGAACGGCGACATCAAAAAAGAGGGTACGGGCGAAACCCTACTGCATGACCCCGAGGTGCGAGCGGCTTACTTGTCTTTGTAGTTGGACTTCGTGCCGCTTTTGTCAGTTCGTCTGTTTGGCAATCGGTTGACACTCACCCGACAGAACAGCTCGTTTCGCGTCCTTCGCCACGGTTTCACAGTCCGGCAACACGCCGCGGCGGTCGTCGAAGCCGCCGGGGCGGACGAAATACTTGTAAGAGACGCGCAGCTCCAAACCCGTTTGCGGCAGGGTGAAGACGATGTAGTCGCCAAAGTCGGTGGGCAACCCGCCCGTTTCCTCTCCCACAATCGTGCCGAGCCCAAAGTCCTTGACGACGGCGGCAAAGTCGGTAGCAGACGAAGCGGTGCAGTGGCCGGTGAGGACGAACACATCACCCCCGAACCGCAGCGGGGTCGGCGGCGGGGTCTCGAGGGGAACATCATAGCTGAGCGTTTCTCCCACTGCCGAGGCAACGTCGCCCGGTTGTTCCTCTCCGTAAAGTTTAGCCAGGTCGAGAAGTTGCTGAGATATTTTGATGTCCGTCCTTGCAAACATCCTGTAAGGCTGGTCGGTGATGTAACTGACGAGCATGTCTCCCACACTGGAATCTCCCCCGCCGTTTTTGCGGAGGTCGATAATGAGCATGTCAATATCTCTTTCTTGAAATTTTGTAAACGCTCGTTCGAAAAAGTTTGCGAACGACTCGAGCCCCGTTTCGACTTCCTCAGGCCCACCCGCACTAAAACTGGGTAGGTCGAGCACGCCTACATCTTCTGTCTGGAGGTATGCAGTCCGCTGACCACTACTCTCGCAGCCGGACGCCACTTCTGGTTCACCAAAAACCAACGAAGTGTGGTCGTCCTGAAGGCTGGTTACATAAGGCTTTACAAATTTGTAAAACGCCGCTGCCGTCAAGGGTTGGGTCAGTTCGACTTCGATTTGAGTTTGGAAGCGCTCGAGGTTTTCCTCGGAAATTTTGGTGTAAGGGTCGGGGTGAACGTCTCGAATCGTCTGCACGACGAAGGCGAAGTCCTGCTGCAATGCCTCGGGTGAAAAAGTGGTTTGAGCGACGCTCAAAGACGAAAGTGCCAAGACGAAAACAATCCAACCTAAGCCCAGCTTCGACATCGTTCCTCCCCGCGCAAATTATAAGGTTTTTAGCGAAGAATTAAGCTGTGAGGGCGGATGGCAAGGACGACGTGGCGCTCGGGCGACGTCGGGTGTTCCTTCAAGGCACAAATCGGAGCCTTCCTAATCCTTTTGTGTTAGTATGGTCATAGTGTGGTCACAAATAAAAGCGCACGAAGGAGGCGGTGGTGCGAAGAGTTGGCGTCAGGGAATTCAGGGACAACGCGACCAAGTTGTTGTCGGCCGGTGAAACGATGCTGGTCGAGCGTCACGGTCATCCGGTGGGGTACTTCATTCCCGTCAAGCGTAGAGACTCGGCAGAAACCGAGTCGGCCCTAAAACAGCTTGCCGACGCCGTTGAGCAGGCGCTTCGGGAAGGCGACCTGAGCGAAGACGACCTCGCCGACCTCTTCACCGTTGAGCATTAGGTTTGAGGCTGGTCGTCGACGCCAACATCCTAGTTGCCGAACTTCTACGTGAGCGGGGGCGCGAACTTGTAGCTTCCGACGGGCTCGAGCTGTTCATGGCCGAAGCTGTCTGGCACGAAGCTCGGCACGAGTTAAACAAACGAGTAACCCTGATTGGCAAACGCGCTAGGCTGAGCGAGGCTACTGTTCAACGCCTCTTGGTCTCGGCGCTCAAGGTTGCCGAGGTAAGCGTCACCGTTGTCTCGGTTAGCGAGTACGTGGTGTTTGAGAGTAAGGCGTTGCGGCGCATCCCCCAAGACCCTGACGACTGGCACACCGTCGCCCTGGCCCTGACGCTCGACGCCGCTATCTGGACGCAGGACAACGACTTTTTGGGCTGCGGCGTTCCTACCTGGACGACCGCCACCTTGAGGCGTCACCTTACCGAGAGCTGAAGTTTCTTTTTGGAGAGGTAAAGCAGTACGGATGGACGTAATGAAACGCGTCGCCGTCATCGGCTCCTTGGGTGCGGGCAAGTCCCGGCTGTCCCTGGCGTTAAGCCGGGTTCTTGGTGTCCCCGTGATTACTTGGACGCCCACTATTGGAACCCCGGTTGGGTCAAAACGCCCCGGCCCGAGTGGATGGCGCGGTGAGAGAGGTTGCTCGAGCTAGAGCGCTGGATTGCCGACGGCAACTACGGGAGCACGCTCGAGCTGCGCTTGGCGGCGACAGACACCGTCATCTTTTTGGACTTCCCCCGCTGGCTCTGCACCGGGCGCGTCGTAAAGCGCGTCTGGACATATCGCCGCGGCGAGCGCTCCGACATGGTCGCGGGCTGCGACGAGCGTGTGGACTGGGATTTCGTTAAGTACGTGTGGACGTTTCCCAAAAAACACCGGCCCATCACCGAAGAAAAACTCCGCGGACTCGAGGGAAAACCGCCGCCTCCGCACCCCCGCCGAGGTTGAGCGGTTCTTGGACCGAGTCGCCGTCAAACATTCCTCGGCGTAGCTTTAAGCACGGTGCAACCGGCGCCGAGCACCGAATGAGGTTGCTTACGTCTCCGACTGCAATTCGGGCGCGGCGCTACATGGGCGTTTCCGTGTTAGCTTGGGTCAGCATGACGTCTCTCAAGTTACGCCTCAGCCTAAGCCTCCTCCTGTTTACACCCGTGGCGACAGCGCACCGCTTTTTCTGGAACCCGTCCTCAACGACTTATAAGTCCGCATACACCCTCGACAACGAGCCAACTTCGCTGTTCGTCGTGGGCGAACTCGCGCCGGGTGAGGCGGACGTTTACCGCGTCGACGCGCCGGTCGGCATGAACACCGTGTTTGCCGTCATCGCTCCCCAAGCTTGCCCCGACTTTGTGCCCGAACTGTGGGTCGTCGCCAAAACCTTGACGGATACGGAAGTCGCCCCCTTCGTAACGCCCTTCGGTTACAAAGCGCTGCGCGTCGAGGGCCGCTGGCAACCCTACCGCGACTACATCCTCACCGCGCGCCTCGGCCCCAACGTGCGCACCGCCCTTGACGAGTCCGGCTACTACCTGGTGGTGTACGCAGGTGAAGCCGCGGGTTACTACATCGGGATTCGCGGCGGTCGCGACGCGATAGGCGGTACGGCCGAGGGGTTTGACGCGCTGGCGCGCTTTGTTCGCTGCGGCTGACGCGCCTGCAAACAGCTCGGGCTCAGTGGTGATGGGCGTGCTCGAGTTCGCCCTCCGCGATGGGCAGCTTGTCGCCCCGGAACATCAGGGCGGCGACGAAGGTCGTAAAAGGCACCGCCAGCACGAGCCCAATCGAGCCGACCAGCGTGTGGACGACCTCCGAAGCGACGAGTTCTAGGTTGAGTGCGCGCGCCACCGTAAAGTCGTTGATGCTGAGCAGCAAAAAGAGCGGCAAGGCCGCGCCCGTGTAGGCCAGCACGAGCGTGTTGACGAGCGAGCCGATGTGGTCCAGCCCGACGTTCATGCCGCGCTTGTAAAGTTCGCCCAGCCCGAAGTCGGGGTTGACGTGGGCCAACTCCCGAATTACGCTCGCCTGCACGATGGTGATGTCGGTGAGCGCGCCAAGCGCGCCGATGAGGAGCCCCGCCAACAGCAAACCTTTGAGGTTCACCTGCCCCGCGCCGAAGGTAATCATCATCGCCTCTTCCGAGCCGAAGCCGGTCAGGTGCGCCCACTCGGTAAAGAGGAGGCCGAGCACCATCGTGACGATGACGGCCACAAAGGTGCCGAAAAGCGCCGCGGTCGTGCTCCAACTGAGGCCGTGGACGAAGTAAATCGCCAACACGAGTATGCCGCCGACCCCCAACAGCGACACCAAAATCGGGTCCCAGCCCGCCAGGATTTTGGGCACGATGAACAGCATGACGATGGCGAGGCTCGTGCCCGTAGCCACAAAAGCGCGCAACCCCTTGAAGCGCGCGACGCCGACCGACACGACCAGGAACAGCGCCGTCAGCCAGCCCAGGGCGGGCCGCCGCACCCAGTCGGAGACGGCGTACCGACGCTCGCCCGAGCCGGGTGCCGGGGAGTAGTACAGCTCGACGCGTTGCCCTACTTTGAAGCTCGGCAACGTCCCGCCGCCAAACTCTTCGGGCAGCGCGGTGCCGAGGTCGGCCTGGACCTCGGTGCCGTCGCGGAGGGTGACAAAGGCGGTCGAGTTTTCAATGCGGGTGATGCGCCCCTCTTCGTAGCCGAAGTCCGGTGCGGGCTGAGTTTGAGCGTGACCGACCGCGGCGAGCAGGAAAAAACAGACCCAAAGACCGCGCAGCGTCCTCGAGGTCATCGGCACTCCCAGGGACATAGTGTGTTTGAACCGGTGCGTTTCATCCGCCGAGTCTAACAGGTGACCGGACGCGCTCGGGTGAGGGCGGCGGGCTCGAGCTTCGGCAGACGGTTGGCGAGACCTTGTTGGGACGGTTTTATCAAACCTATAAAGGAAGGCTTTGCCAACACGTTGTACCCATCTGTTTTTCGCTTCGTTGACAAAACGCCAAACACAATTATAAACTCGCTAACGAGAATTGATTCTCAGTAAGTAGTGCAAAAAAAGGAGCAGTGTGAAAAAGAGTTTGTACTTCCTTGTCTTGTCGGCCCTGCTGTTCGGCAGCGCCCGAGCCCAGCCCCTCAACGTCGTGGCGACGTTCAGCATCTTAGGAGACTTTGTCGAGAACGTCGGCGGCGACCTCGTCGACCTCACCGTGCTGGTCGGCCCCGACGGCGACACGCACGAGTACGAGCCGAAGCCGAGCGACAGCGTGGCGCTGAGCGAGGCGGCTCTGGTGTTTGAAAACGGGCTGGGCCTCGAGCCCTGGCTGGACGACTTGTTTGCCGCTTCCGGCTCGGGGGCGACGCGGGTAACGGTGAGCGACGGCGTCGAAGCTGCGCCCGCGAACGAAGAGGACGAGCACGAACAAGGTGACGAACACGGCGAGTTCGACCCGCACGTTTGGCACAGCGTCCCGAACGCTGTAGTAATAGTCGAAAACGTCCGCGCAGCGCTGGTCGCCGCCGACCCCGCCAATGCTGAAACTTACGACGCCAACGCAGAGGCGTATACAGCTGAACTGCAAGCTTTAGACACTTATATTCGAGAGCGCGTCGCCACGTTACCCGAAGCGCGCCGCAAGCTCGTCACCAGCCACGACACCTTTGGTTATTTCGCGCGCGAGTACGGCTTCGACGTCGTCGGCGCGGTGCTGCCCTCGGTCTCGACCGAGAACGCCGACCCCGGTGCGGGCCAGTTGGCCGCCCTCATCGAACAGGTGCGCGCTGCAGGGGTGCCCGCCGTCTTTGCAGAAAACGTGACGAATCCGAGCCTGTTGAACCAGGTCGCCGCCTCCGCGGGCGTAACGGTCGCGCCCCCCCTCTACACCGACGCGCTCGGCGCGGCGGGCACGCCGGGCGAGACCTACTTGTCCCTCGAGCGCTACAACGTCGACACGATTGCGACGGCCCTCGAGCAATAATAAAAACGATGATGCTCAACTACGGAGGCCGCGGCCACGTCGCGCCGGTCGCAAACGCTCCGGCGCTGCTCGCCGACAACCTCGTCGTGGCTTACCCCGGCGACAAACCTTCGCTCGAGGGGGTGAGCTTGAGCGTGCCGCGCGGGGCGCGCGTCGCGCTCGTCGGGGCGAACGGGGCGGGCAAGTCGACGCTGCTCAAGGCCGTTGCCGGGCTGTTGCCGGTGCGGCAGGGCACGATTCGGATTTACGGCAACCCGGTCGGCGCTTGTCACCACCGGGTCGCCTACTTGCCACAGCGGGGCCGCTTGGACTGGCGCTTTCCGGTCAGTTTGGAGCGCCTGGTGATGACGGGGCGTTACGTTCACTTGGGCTGGTTGCGGCAACCGGGCAGGGAAGACCGCGAGGTTGTGCGGGGGGCGCTTGAGCACCTTGGTCTGTTCGACCTGCGCGCCCGGCAAATCGGCAACCTCTCGGGCGGGCAGCAGCAGCGCGCGCTGCTGGCGCGGGCGCTCGCTCAAGACGCCGACCTGTTGCTGCTCGACGAACCGCTGAACGCTGTTGACGCCGACACCCGAGCGGTCATCACCGACGTGCTGGCCGACTTGAGCGCTCGAGGCAAAACGGTCCTCATGGCGACGCACGATTTAGGCCGTTTGGAAGCCGACTTTGACGGCGCGCTCTACCTGGCCGAAGGACGCGAAGTTCCTCCGCCGCCGGGTTCGTTTACGGCCTTGCGAGTGGGTGAGGTTTGAGTGGAAACGCTTTTCGGTCTCGTCTTTGCTCCCTTCCGTTACGCCTTCATGCAAAACGCGCTCCTCGCCGTGGTGCTGGTCGGCGTAAGTTGCGCCGCGCTGGGCGTCTATGTGGTGCTGCGCCGCATGGCCTTTATCGGCGACGCGCTGGCGCACACCATCTTGCCGGGCGTGGTGATTGCTTACTTGCAGGGCTGGAACCTCTCGCTCGGGGCCGTCGTCGGCGGGGTGACGACCGCGCTCGGCATCGGCTGGCTGTCGCGCCGGGACGAAGTGCGCGAGGACACCGCCATCGGCGTGATTTTCACCGCCATGTTCGCGCTCGGCATACTGCTTATCAGCACGGTGCGCTCGTTCCGCGACCTCAGCCACATCTTGTTCGGCAACGTGCTCGGCGTGACCGCGGGCGACCTGCGCCTCACCGCCGTCCTCACCGGGCTTGTTTTGCTGGCGCTGCTGCTGTTTCACAAAGAGTTGGAACTCACCTCGTTCGACCCGACCCACGCTTCGGTCATCGGTCTCAGCGCCGACCGGGTGCGCTACCTGCTCCTCGTGCTGCTGGCGCTGACCGTGGTGTCGGCGATTCAGGTCGTCGGGGTCGTACTCACCAGCGCCCTGCTCATCACCCCGGCCGCCGCCGCCGCGCTCCTTACCGACCGTCTGCCCCGGATGATGCTCTACGCGACCGTTATCGCGGTGGTCTCGGGGGTCGTCGGGCTGTACGTGTCGTTTTACGCGAACCTCTCTTCGGGCGCGGCTATCGTCCTGGCCTGCACCTTTTTTTTCGGGCTTGCTTGGGTGATGCGAAGTGCGCTGCAGCGCGTGGTGAAGCGCGGTCAGGGGTCCGGGGGCGGGCTCGAGCCGAAAGTGGGCGCCGGCCTGAAGAACGAGGGCTGACGACCGGTCGAAAAACGCGGGTCGCCCGGTTCCACATTTCGAATCTGCAACCGTTTTTCGCTGGTCGGCGGCCAGTGCCCTTTACGGCGGCTTGGGAAAAGCTGCACCGTAACCCCAAGCCAACCACCCTCGAGATTTTGTTACCCGACACAAAAAGGAGCGGCCGCGCGGCCGCTCTTTCACCTCGAACGTTTTTGGGTGTCTCCGGGGTAGATTTCTGAAAGTTTACCCCGGAAATACTTAGGCTTCCGGGCTGATGATGACTTTCAGGTCGATGGGCACCTCGGGGTGGGGTTTGTAGACAATAGTGTACTCGCCGGTCGTCTTGATAGCGCTCGGCAGGTCGATTTTGCGGCGGTCGACCTCGACGTCGTACTTGGCTTGGAGCGCCTCGGCGACGTCGCTGTTGTTGACCGAGCCGTAGATGCGCTCTTCGCCCGCTTTGACCTTGATTTCCAGCGTCGCGTCGGCGAGCATGTCGCGCAAGCGTTCGGCGTCGGCCTTGCGCGCGTCGAGCTGCTTCGCGCGCTGGGCAAGCCGTGCGTCGAGTTCGGCGCGGTTGGACGCGGTGGCGAGGGCGGCCAAGCCGCGCGGGATGAGAAAGTTGCGAGCGTAGCCGCCCTTGACCTTCACCATTTCGCCCGCCTCGCCGAGCTTGTCGACGGGCTCGAGCAAGATCACGTTCATGTTCACTTGCGCACCAACTGTTCGGTGATGGGGATGATTGCCAGCATCCGGGCGCGCTTGATCATCGTCGCCAAACGCCGCTGGTGTTTGGCGCACACGCCGGTGCGGCGGCGTGGCAAAATCTTAGCGGTGTCCGAGATGAAGCGGCGCAACATCCGGCCGTTGTGGTACTCGGTAATTTCAAGATCGCCCGTGCAAAACGGGCACACCTTCGGCCGGCGGCCACGCCCGCCACGGCGGTTTTTGTCCTTGTCGCGGTCTTTGCTCGGTCTGCTGCTTCTTTGTGCCATTAAAAGGGTAGGTCCTCTTCTGGTGGAAATTCTTCGTCGATGTCCAGTTGACTCACCGGGGCGCTTCTGGCGGCTGCGGGTTTCGCGGCCGTCTCAGGGCGGGTACCGGCTCCACCTATGCCGGGACCTCGAGTCAGGAACTCGACACGCGACCCTTCGACGCGCGTCGTGTAGCGTTTGTTGCCGTCGTTGTCCGTCCAAGAGTCGTTGACAAGTCGGCCGATGACAAAAACCGCGTCGCCCTTGGCGAGTTCGGCGCTGCCTTCGGCCAAGTCACGCCACACGTTGACGTCGACGTAGTGCGTCTTTTCCTGGTCGGCCCCGCTGCGGTCGCGAAACCGTTCGTTCACGGCCACCGAAAAGCGCGTCACCGCGCTGCCCGAGGGCGTGTAGCGCAACTCTGCGTCGCGGGTCAGGTTGCCTATCATCATGACCTCGTTGAGGGCGTCGACGATGCGGTGCTGCCCGCGCGTGTCGGTGACGGTTTGCTCACCCTTGCGCGTGCCGAAGGTCAAGGCCTCGACCCGCAACGCCTTGACGTCCAGGCTGCTCTTGCGCTGACCGTCCTGGCCTTCCCAAGTGCGGTAACTCAGGGCGCCCTCGACAAACACGGGCGCACCCGCCTCGAGCCCCGTAGCCAAGCTTTCCGCCGCCGCGCCGAACACGGTCACGCGGTGATACCAGGCTAAATCGCGCGCTTGCCCGTCGTCACCGACGACGTGGTCGTTACCGGCCAAGTTCAGCTCCAAAATAGCCAAACCGCCGGGTGTGTAGCGCAGTTCGGGGGCTTGGGTCAGGGTGCCGACCAGGTAGATGTTGTTCAGTCCTCTTGCCATGTCTTGCTCCTTTTAGTCTCGATAAAAAGTATGTCTTCGTTTTCGTCTCTAACTCGCGGCGACGGCTTGCGGCTTGGCTTTTTTGCCGGTGCGCCACTCGGGCCGTTGTTTGACCGAAAGCACGCGCATCACGTTGTCGCGTTGGCGCAACGCCGCCTCGATGGCTTTGGGGGCGGTGTGCGGCAGCTTCAAGGTGTAGATGATGTAGTAGCCTTCGCGCAGTTTGCGTATTTCGTACGCCAAGCGCCGGTTCCCCCACTCGTCCGTCTCAACGATTTCGCCCCCCGCCCGCTCGACTTGCGTGGCGACGGCGTCTTTCTCGGTCTGAACTTGGGTCTCGTTTAGGCTCGGGTCCAAGATCAGGTTGAGGTCGTAGGTGTCCATATATAACCTCCTCTCGTTGGGAATTTGCCGCACGGGGACAGCGCCTGGTAAGGGTGGACGCTTTTGCCCGCAAAACCTGCGGCAGCAACTGAGCAGTCTAGCACGTCGGAAGGGGTTTTGGCAAAAGAGGCTCGAGGGGTTGGTTAGTCAGACGCTGTACCGAACCTGGTCAACTGACTAATTCGCAAACTCACCCTCAACATCTACCGCCACCTGCACGAAGCCGAGCGAAGGTTAGCGGCACCGTCCCTGACGGTTACTTGGAAACCAACCGCGAAGCGTCAACTAAACTCACCCGGCATCAGTTTAGATATCAACAGCAAAAAGGCCGGGCATCAAACCGGCCTTTCTTGCGTCTGTGACGTGGTGGGCGGTATAGGGATTGAACCTACGACCCCTCGCGTGTGAACCAAATACAAGCCTTACCGGGTCGTTCCGAAACGTGCTGAGTTGTCATGTTACACACGAACCAAATCCTGATTCGTCTCAGTACATTTGGGCTTTTCCTGTTTCAACTGTCGTCAAACTGTCGTCAAATTCAAAGCCAGATTGTCGGTCAGGCACAGCATCTCTTGTGTGAAGACCGCTTACCGGATACCGATAAACTCGGCGGCATGTAGCTGAAACTGAAGTGCGCCTCAGTTGGCTATCTCTTAGCGCCTGACACGCCAAGTGCGCGGGGCGGTTCGCGCGGTAACCTTCAAGTGCGGCTACGTTTGCAGCATGGTCAAGACTTATCGCTGTAGCAGATGCGACCGCGCCGTTGGCGTAGTTATCAAACCTCTCGAGGTGCGTTGCACCAAGTGTCGTGTGTTCATGCTCCCCGTCGAAACAACGGGAGTCAGAAAGCAAAGCAAGGGAAACGCTCTACTTGATTTGACCGTTAGGGTTTATTTGCCTTTGAGAGGTTCATAAGGTTTTCGACCACAGCAATTATTTTGCAACGCTGTGGTTCATGAGGTTTCCAACGCAGCCGAAAGCGCTCGAGCTTATCCGGATAAGGGAGGCTCGAAAACTGATTACTCTGAGGGAAACTTTCGGTCGTCGGCGGTTGCGATGATACCTTTACCTGGATGTGAGGCTCGAGCTAGCGCGTTGAATGCTGTAGCAAGTTCCTTTATACGAGGAGTCCACCGATGGTGCCGTGAACCTTCACAATAAGGACGGTCGTAATTCGTCACACTCCGCACACTCCCTATAAAGCTTCCAACATTTTCTCTTACGTCATGATGCAGTATAAAGGCTGACTGTTTGTCAAATTGACGTAAGCACGCTACACTAACGTCTATGGACATAGACCATAAACTCCGGCTCGAGATTGAGCGCTACATGCGCCTAGAGCACACCAACCAAACGGAACTCGCCAAACGCCTCGACATGACGCCTCAGTACCTCAGCGACGTGATGACGGGCCGCCGGGCCAAACTGCCCAAAAGTTTAGCGAGCATCCTTGCGGCGCTGAACCTAGAGCTGACCGTCACTCACCGAGACCGTGACACGTCTACCCTAGACCTGCCCGCAGACGTGGGAGCGTTGCTCGAGGCGTCCGGACCGCTCAAAAGCCACGAGGGGACGGGGAAGCCCCAGGGAAGTGGCGTGCGCCTTACCGGGTCAGGTTTGATAAGTGACGCGGTGGTTGAGGAGCGCAACGAGCGCGTCCTGTGACCCTCTGTTTAGAATGACCCTGTACCTGGACACGAGCGCGTTTGTGAAGCTGTACGTCCTCGAGCCGCAATCAGACACCGTAAAAGCCGCTGTAGCGCGCGCTGAGGGTGTGGCGATAGCCGTCGTAGGTTACGCCGAAGCGCGGGCCGCTCTAGCCCGCGGACACCGCGAGGGACGGCTGGACGAGAGAGGTTATGAAAAAGCCAAAGGAGCGCTCGAGCGTGACTGGCAGGCGTTCACGTGGCTCGAGGTCACCGTCGGCATGGCAAGGCTTGCCGGGGGCCTGACCGAGCGCTACGCCCTGCGCGGCTTTGACGCGGTGCATCTGGCCGCCGCGCTGATGCTGAACCGAGAGCGGGGCGGTGTGGTGTTCTTGGGCTACGACGACCGATTGAACGACGCGGCTCGTGGCGTCATACCGGTTTACGAGTAGTCGGACCGTGATAACGAGCATTATCAGCGTAAATTTTACTGAGGGACTACCGAGTCGAACCGGTAGAATAAAACCATGAACGAAGCGCAAACGCGGCGCGAGCTTATTGACAAGGCGCTCGAGCAAGCCCGGTGGCACGTGACCAATAAACGGCAGGTCGGCATTGAAATTCCAGTGGACGGCTTCGACCCGTCGGTGTGGCAAGCGCTTCAAGCCACGCTCAAACGCGCAGGGCTGAGCGCCGACACCGAACTGCCCAAGGGCATCAGCGACTATGTGCTTTACCGGGACAACGGCGAGATTTTAGCCGTGGTCGAGGCCAAGCGCACCAGCACCGACCCCCGCTTAGCCGAGGCGCAGGCGCGCTTTTATGTGGGCGAGCTTGCCAAGCAGCAGGGCTTTACACCTTTTGCCTTTATGACCAATGGCCGAAAGATTTACTTTCTCGAGGCGGGCGTGTCGTCTAAGCGCGAGGTGCGCGGCTTTTTCACCAAACGCGACTTAGAGCGCCTCTTAGCCATCCGTGAGCGCCAGACGCCCCTCGCCACGACCCCTATCAACAACGCCATCACCGACCGGCCGTATCAGCACGAGGCGGTGCGCCGGGTGGGGGAGGCGTTCGACGCGGGCAAGCGCCGCACGCTGCTCGTCATGGCGACCGGCACCGGCAAGACCCGCACTGCCATGTCCACCGTGGACGTGTTCATGCGCAGTGGGCAGGCGCGGCACATCCTGTTCGTGGCCGACCGCGACGCGCTCGTCGACCAGGCCTTGACCGAGGGTTTTCGAGAACACCTGCCCGACGAGCCCGCCACGCGCATCTACAGCCACAAGATAGACAGTGCGAACCGCCTGTTCGTGGTGACGCTGCAAACGATTGACAAGTGCTTCAAACAGTTCTCCCCGGCGTTTTTCGACCTGATTATTTTCGACGAGGTTCACCGCTCGATTTTCAACAAGTGGAGCGACCCGGTGCAGTATTTCGACGCCCGCATGATTGGCCTGACCGCCACCCCCGCCAGCTTTATCGACCGCAACACCTTTGTCGAGTTCGGCTGTCCCGACGGGGTGGCGACCTTCGCGTACAGTTACAAACAAGCCGTCGCCGAGGGCTACCTCGTGGACTTTGAACTCGTGCAGGCGCAGACCGGCTTTCAGCGTAAGGGCATCCGCGGGGCCGACCTGAGCGAAGAGGAGAAGAACACGCTTATCGAACAGGGCATCGACCCGGACGACCTCGAGCTGTCCGGCACCGACCTGGAGCGCACGGCGAGCAACCGCGACACCCTGCGCCAGCAGTGGCAAGAGATTATGGACACCTGCCGCTTTGATAAGTCCGGCCAACTCATCGGCAAGACGATTGTGTTCGCCATGACCCAAGACCACGCGCTGCGCCTCGCCGACGTGTTCAACGAGATGTACCCGCAGTACCCCGACCTCGCCACGGTCATCACTTACCAGAGCGACTACAAGGGCAACGCCATCAAGCGGTTCAAGGGGCAAAGTGAGCCGCGCATCGCTATTTCAGTAGACATGTTGGAGACCGGCGTCAACGTGCCGGAGGCGGTCAACTTGGTCTTTATGCGCCCGGTGCAGTCGGGCATCAAACTGGCGCAGATGATTGGGCGCGGCACCCGCACCCAGGAAGCGTGCAAGCACCTCGAGTGGTTGCCCGGCGGCGAGAAGAAAGACTTTCTCATCCTGGACTTTTGGCAAAACGACTTTGAAAAAGACCCGAGCCAGGCCCCGCCGCCGAGCTTGCCGGTGCTGGTGACGGTGTTCAACACCCGGCTCAAGCTGATGCAGCGCTATCTTGAAACTCAAACCAGCCCTGAGGCCGAGCGCACCAGAGGCGACCTGCGCGAGATGATTGCGCGCATCCCCCGAGAAAGCTACAACGTCGAAAAGCAGTGGGAGGATATTGCAGGAGCTTGGGAAGACGGCTTTTGGAGCTACCTCACCAAGAACAAGCTCGACTTTTTGCGCAACCGCGTCGCGCCGCTGCTGCGCTACGCCGCCGGGGTGGACGTGGCCGCCGAGACCTTCACCAGCAAGGTCGAACGCCTCAAGCTGCAACTCGCGCACGGTGACGCTAGCGACGACACGCTGCAAGCGGTCGCCGAGGACGTGAGCCGCCTGCCGGAGTTCGTTTACAGCGACGAGGCGAACAAAGCATCTTACGAGTTGGCTTTATCCGCCAACTTACGCAGCGCCAGCCCCGCTGAACTCGACCAGTTGATTGAACGCCTCGCGCCGCAGATGAAAAACCGGCGCGACAAGCCCGACGCCTTTTTAGAGTTCGACCTGAAAGACATGATTGCGGTGCGCAGCCACATCGTCTTAGACGAGCGCGGCGAGCCGCTTTATGCGCAGGCGTACCAACAGCGCGTCGAAGACCGCATTTTGGAGCTGGTTATGCGCCACCCGGCGATGCAGGCCGTCGAAGCGGGGGGTGAAGTCAGTGACACCTTGCTCATCGACTTAGAGCGCGTTCTTTACACCGACCTCGAGCAAGGCCCCCTGCACCTCACGCCGCGCAACATCCGCCGCGCTTACAACGTCAAGGTCGAGAGCTTGCTGGGCTTTGTGCGCTACCTGTTGGGGATTGAGCACTTCCGCGACTACGGCGACATCGTGACGCGGCAGTTCGACGCATATATCACCGGCAACGCTTTCAGCGCCAACCAGATTTACTTCTTGCGCGCCGTCAAAAGCGTGTTTCTAGCCAAGCGCAGCCTGCACGTCGCCGACCTGTACGAAGCGCCGCTGACCGCCTTCGGGCAGGACGCGGTCGAGCGCTACTTCAGCCAAGCCGAGATTGACGACGTGTTAGCCTTTACCCGGCAGCTCGCCGTTACCGACCTCGCAAGCGCCCAGGTTTAAGAGACAGCCCAAAAGGAGACTCCCATGCTCACCGACCCGGCCCTGAAAAGTCAGGTAGACCAACTTTGGGACAAGCTGTGGACGGGCGGCCTGTCCAACCCGCTCGACGCCATCGAACAGTTTTCGTACCTGCTCTTTTTGAAGCGCTTAGACGAAGCCGAGGACGCCCGCGAAAAACAAGCCGCGCGGCGCGGCCTGGACTACACCCCGAACATCCCCACCGACATGCGCTGGAAAGTCTGGACGCAGTACGGGGCCAAGGAGATGCTCGAGCACCTCAAAAACAGCGTCTTCCCCTGGTTTCGTAGTTTGAGCGGCGACACCAACAGCTCGTTCGCCAGGTACATGCAAAACGCCGAACTTAAAATCAACAAGCCGACGCTGCTCGTGCAGGCCGTCAACCTCATCGACACGATGCAGGTCAGCGCCCAAAACCGAGACGTGCAGGGCGACCTGTACGAGTACCTGCTGAGTCACCTGTCCACCGCCGGGCGCAACGGCCAGTTCCGCACCCCGCGCCACGTCATCCGCATGATGGTCAAGATGATAGACCCGCGCCCCGCCGAGCGCATCGGCGATTTAGCGGCGGGGACGGCGGGCTTTCTGGTCAACGCTTTTGAACACATCTTGGAGCAAAACACCTCTCCCGACATCCTCAACTATGACGCGGCGGGCGAGGTTCACGGCGCGGTCGGCGACCGGCTCAGCCCCGAAGAACGCGCCCACCTGCAAGGCCCCGAAGGGCTGCGCGGCTTTGACAACGACTCGGGCATGACCATGCTCCGCATCGGCTCGATGAACCTGATGCTGCACGGGTTGAGTTCGCCAAACTTCGAGTACGCCGACACGCTCAGCAAGGGTTTCGGCCAGGAAAACGCCTACGACGTGCTGCTCATGAACCCGCCCTTCAAGGGCGCGGTGGACAAGGGCGACGTGAGCGACACCCTGCCGAGCACCACCACCAAGAGCGAACTCTTGTTCATCCACCTCATGCTCCGCGCGCTGGACATGGGGGGCCGCGCCGCCGTCATCGTGCCGGACGGGGTGCTGTTCGGCAGCAGCAAGGCCCACCTTGAAACCCGCCGCAAACTCATCGAACAAAACCGCTTGGAGGGCGTCGTCAGTATGCCGTCGGGCGTGTTCAAGCCCTACGCCGGGGTCAGCACCGCCGTGCTACTGTTCACCAAGGGCGCGACGACCGACAAGGTTTGGTTTTACGACATGCAGCACGACGGCTACAGCTTAGACGACAAGCGCCAGCCCGTCCTTGAGAACGACATCCCCGACCTGCTGACCTGCTGGGCGCACCGCCACGACCCCACCTTTGCCGCGGCGCGGGCGCAGCGCCTCGAGACCCTCCTCACCCAAGCCGCCCCGCTCAAACAAAAGCGCCTAGCCATGCAAGCCGACATCAACCGCCTGACGTTCGAGAGCGTGATAGCGGCCAGCGGCGACGAGGCCGACCGAGCCAGAGCCGCCTTGGAGCAAGACCGGCAAACCCTGAGCGACCTTGCCGCCCGAATCGCCCCGTTGCAAGCGCAGCTAGACCGGCTCACCCGCCAGTTTTGGGTGAGCAAGGCCGAGGTCAAAGCCAACAAATACGACCTCTCCGCCAGCCGCTACCGCCAGGTCGCCCAAGACGAAACCTATTTTGAAAAGCCCGAGGTGACGCTTGCGAGACTGTTGAGGCTCGAGCAGGTGATGACAAATGAAATCAAAGAGTTGGAGGCTGCTGTTTAATGGAATTCGAGACGGTTAGCTTGAAGAGTGTTTGCACTTTTCTTGATAATCAGCGCGTTCCTATTACTGACGCAGACCGTAAACCTGGACCGTATCCCTACTATGGAGCAAACGGACAACAAGACTCAATTCATGATTATATTTTTGATGAGCCGTTAGTTTTACTTGCAGAGGATGGGGGGCATTTCGGCTCAAAAACGAGACCCATCGCCTATAAGGTCTCAGGCAAATGCTGGGTTAATAATCACGCTCATGTGCTACGCCCTAAAGAAATCTGTGATGTTGATTATCTGCATCGTGTTTTAAGTTTCTATGATGTCTCCCAATATATTACAGGTTCTACAAGAGCAAAACTAACCAAAAGTAAAGCGGAAGAAATCAAAATTCCCCTCCCCCCGCTCCTCGAGCAAAAACGCATCGCCGCCGTCCTCGCCAAAGCCGACCGCCTGCGGCGCTTGCGGAGGTACGGACTCGAGCTTGCCGACACCTATCTGCAACCGGTCTTTCTGGAAATGTTTGGCGACCCTGCTAAAAATCCAAAAGGATGGTTAGAAACGACAATTTTTAGTATTGCAACTAAAGTAACAGATGGAGAACACGCTACACCCCAACGCACCGAGTCAGGAATTAAGCTGCTTTCGGCACGTAATATCCAAAACGGTTACATTGATTTTAATGCAGAGCTTGACTATATCCCACAGTACGAGTACGAGCGCATTAGAAAAAGATGCAACCCTGAAATTGGCGATGTGTTGATGTCTTGCTCGGGAACAATTGGAAGAGTGGCAACCGTACAAACTTTAGAACCGCTCTCAATGGTCAGAAGCGTAGCTTTAATCAAGCCCAACCATACAAGAATAAACTCGAGATTCCTTGAACACTTTCTCAGAACTCAGCACAGTCAGCGCTTAATTAACCAAAGTGCCAATAAATCAAGTCAAGCAAATATCTTTATTTCGCCCATCAAAGAATTACCTGTTTTCGTGCCACCCTTAGACCTCCAACAAAAATTCGCTCACATTGTCCAGAAGTTTGAACGGCTGCGGGTGCAGGGGCTCGAGGCGCAGAGGCAGGCGGAAGCGTTGTTTGGGGCGCTGCTGCACCGGGCGTTTACGGGGGAGCTGACGGGGGCGGGGCTCGAGGTTGTAAAGTAAAACGAGAACAGCCAATGATTTAGGTTTTGACCACGTTTGTGCTAAATTGCCAACATGGAAAGCTTTAGGGTAAAAATCGGCTCCAATGGCAGGTTTGTCATTCCTGCCGAGTATCGCAAGGCGCTCGGGGTCGAGGCGGGTGACGAGCTTGTGGTGCGGCTCGAGGATGGCGAGTTACGCCTTTCGACGCGCAAGCTTGCCCTCGAGCGGGCGCAAGACCTCGTTCGGCGCTACGTCCCCGCGGGCGTGTCGCTGTCCGACGAGTTGCTGGCCGAGCGCCGTGAGGCAGCGACCAAGGAATGAGCGTGGTCTTGGACGCTTCCGCGCTGCTGGCGTTTTTAGGTGCTGAACCCGGTGCCGAGCGCGTCGCGGCGCACCTGAACGAGGGGGCGCTGATGAGCGCGGTCAACTTGGCTGAAGTCGTGAGCAAACTCAGCGAGCGGGGGATGCCGCTGGAGGCTGTTCGGAGCGCGGTCGGAGGGCTTGGGTTGCAGCTCGAGGTCTTCGACGAAGCGTCGGCCTACGCGGCGGGCGACCTGCGTAGGTTGACGCAAGCGCAAGGCTTGTCCCTGGGCGATAGGGCTTGTTTGGCGCTGGGCATCCGGGTCAGAAGCCGCGTCCTTACGACCGACCGCGCTTGGGACGCCATCGCCGCCATGCCCGGCCTTATGGTGGAACAAGTCCGCTAGCCACGAGCTTAACGGACAAGGGGCTCGAGGTTGTAAAATAGTGAGACAAAAAGAAAGGTTCGAGCCCTATCCTTTCTTTTCGAGGCGTTTATGTTTGCATTACCGACACAGCGCGAAGGGGAGTATCTCGAGCGCACCCTAGACGGGGAGCGGGTACAGGCATTCGTGCCCGCGCCGTTGCCGCCAGCGCCGCCGGGTCGGCGCTTCAAGTTTTGCAAATTGCGCAGAAGCGGGTGCTCTTCTCCGCTGCTGATGTCGGCGGCGAGTTGAACATTTCATTGCCGACGGTGCGCAAGTCGCTTGATGGTTTAGAGGTGTTGGGTATTTTGCGTGAAGTCACCGGCAAGGGGAGGAACAAGGTGTGGCTTTACAGTGAATACCTGCGTATCCTGAACGAAGGGACAGAACCTATCAGATGAGACAGCTTGCCTTTTTGGAGACCGGTTTTCCCGAAATCTGTAGGGCGTCTCGGGCCGAAGGGAGTGTCAAAAGTGACTTGCGGAGTTCTCGCTTATGTGCCCGGCGTGCGCTCGAGCTTGCCGTGACCTGGCTGTCTAAAAAGTGTAGTGTCCTATCGTCCTGTGAGCGCGAGGCACACACCTCGGCCAAGGAGCTGCCGCGGCTCGAGAACGAACTTAAAAACCGGGGCGACGCGGCTCGCTTTCGGGCACAGCAGCTCGAGCCAAGCCAACTCACCGTTCTGGTGTATCTTGAATACCAATCCAACAAGACCGACAATAAATTTTGTCGCGAAGCCGGGGCAAAAGACTTTTGATGTCTAATTTTGAACACCAAGACTACTTCGACGCTCAGCTTGCCGCTTACCGCACCCGGCTTTTGAACCTGACGCTCAGGAACCGAATGTTGAACTTCAAGCACCGTGAGCGCGGCCGGGACTACCTGCGCATCATTGACACGGGGCCGGACCTTTTTCTGGAAGAGATTCGCCGCGGGTCGCTTGACTTTGCGCACCTACCGCCGCGTGACGAGATGCCCGAGGACGAAAAGACGCCCGACTTCAGGCACGCGCTCGAGCAGGCACAACTAACAGACGAGGCATACCTAAAAGCGCTCGACAAACTCGATGAAAGTGAAGGCGAGGCGGCAGAGCGAGACGAGCTTGAACCCGAGCTGATTAAGCGGGTTCTGGTGACCTGTCAGCTGCACTCACCGAAGCCAAGCTCGAGGACATTACCGATGACCCTAGCTAGAGCCTCGGGCATTTTGTAGAGGTCACAACAACGCACAAAGAGAACCTGCAAAGAATCGCTGACGTTGCTACTGAAATCAACCTTAGGCCAGACACCCCGTTCAGTAATGGCGAAGTCCTCGGCGGCTACCTCGACGAGCTAGCCAGGATTGAGAAAGCCGCCGCGTCTAACGAAACGGTTGGCAGACTCACGAGAAGCGAATCGCTCGAGCCGGGCAACACCGTCTCAAGACTCAAGTCCCATATCGAGTTGGTAGACCAAATGCTGAGCAGAAACGTGGACGACACTGTCTGGTTGATATTGGGACAAGCTGACTGGCAAGCGCAAATGACGCGACGTGACCAACTCAAAGACGGACTGGCCAAAAAATTCGAGGCGTATGTGCGTTGTCTCAGCGAGTTTGAAGCGGCCACCCCACTCGCCGAGGAAGATGCCTTCGGAGGCTCCTTGCAAATACCAGTTTTAGGCGTGTGCAAGAACGCTTGGAGCACGCCTTGGCATATCCAAACACACTTAACGACCTCGTGCAATACGGGTGTGTTAGCGACCAGTTACAGCGAGAGCCGACCCTGCAACCACCGAAAGGCGTAGCAGCGCTTGAGAACGTAAGCGAGGCTTATGAACACTGGGTGTTGCACCATCTCGTTCAGGATGCCCTCACCGCCTACCCCGTTTTGGGTTTGTTCGATGGCGCAACCCACGAAGAGGTACGCCGGAGCTACCGAAATCTTGACGAGGAAATCAAGCAGCTCGAGCGCAACGAGCTTATTCAAAAGATACGCCGAAACTCGGCACCCCCAGGCAACGCCACCGGTAGAACCTCAGGCTATACAGAACTAGCGGCTATACGGCATCAAATGGGTCTTCAGCGACCGAGTATGCCCCTGCGCAAATTGCTCCGGCAGGCACCGAAGGCGGCCAAAGCCCTCAAGCCGTGTTTTCTTATGTCGCCCTTGTCCGTGGGTCAGTTTCTCGACGCAAACCGTCTTTCCTTCGACCACCGTAATCATTGACGAAGCGTCTCAGATGTTGCCTGAAGACGCCCTAAGCGCTATTCTGAGGGGCCAACAGTTAATCGTCGTAGTAGACCCCGAACAACTTCCGCCCACCACGTTTTTCTCGTTCAGTGCAGCTCCTCAGGACGACGAGGATGAAACCGACACCCCGGCTGACTCGATTTTGGATTTGGCGAACTCTCGCTACAAGCCTATGCGCGAACTTCTTTAGCACTACCGCTCGCGTCACCAAAGCTTGATAGCCTTCTCGAACAAGAAGTTTTATGGGGACCGGCTGATGGTCTTCCCCTCCCCCATAGCTCGTGGCGAGGTCGAGGGCGTCAAAAGCGTGCTCGTCCAAGGCGAGTACCGGACAGGTACGGGTATCAATATCCCCGAGGCCGAGCGCGTTGTACGCGACGCAGTGGCGTTTATGGTTGAGCATCCTGACATGAGCTTGGGAATTGCCACCATCAACATCAAACAGGCCGACTATACTCGGCAAGCTATGGACGAGCGCTACGAAACCGACCCGACGGTCAGGGCTTACGTCGACAAATGGGAGCCTAGCCTCGAGAGCTTTTTTGTCAAAAACCTTGAGAACGTTCAGGGCGACGAGCGCGACGCCATCTTCATCAGCACCGTATACGGCCCCGACGAGAACGGGAACGTCTATCAGAGGTTTGGGCCTATTAACAGCCAAACGGGTCACCGGCGCTTAAACGTCTTGTTTACCCGCGCGAAACACCATGTCCGGCTCATCACCTCGCTACAGCCAAGCGACGTTAGACCAGGCCCCAACAGCTACCGAGGTGTACACGTACTACGTGAATACCTGGAGTACGCTGCTACCGGGCGACTCGAGACCGGCAGTCTTACCGGCGGAGAGCCGGATAGCGACTTCGAGCGGTTTGTCGTCGAGCGGCTCCGCAATGCGGGTTATGGTGCTAGTTGTCAGGTCGGGGTCGCGAGCTACCGCATCGACATCGGCATTCAGCACCCCGCTAACCCGCACATCTTTATCCTCGGTGTCGAGTGCGACGGCGCGACCTATCACTCGAGCCGCTTTGCGCGTGACCGAGACCAGATACGTCAGCAAATCCTCGAGGGGTTGGGGTGGACGTTGCACCGAACCTGGTCAACTGACTGGTTCGCAAACCCGGAGGATGAGTTTGAGCGCTTAGAAAAGAGTATCGAAGAAGCGCTGCAGTCGTATCAAGGGTTGGTCGAGGTGGTAGGCGAGCAAACTTTGGAACCTGAAGTGGTTTACAACGAGCATCCAATATCGAAAATCGAGGGGGCGGAGGTTGTGCGTGAAACCAACACTGTCGCGGCCCCGCTCAAATACAGAGTTACCTACGTCAATCCCAACGACTTTGGTGAACCGATTGCGGTTGTTATAGGTCGTGACGATGGGGGCTGGGGCGACACTGTCGTGAGTATGGATACCCCGGTGGCGCGGGGTCTACTTGGAGCACACGAAGGTGAAAGGGTCACGCTCGAGCTTCCTTATAGAACCGAACAGGTAGTGGTCATAAGGATTGAACGGCCCAGCAAAAAATAAAACCTTTTGGGTACCCCTAAAATACCTGTTGCAAAAATCGAGTGAGTCCAATCGTCGTCAAACTGTCGTCAGAATGCAAACAAGATAGGATTTCGGCTTCTTGAGAAATCCTATCTCCGCGCTCCGTACAGCTTTTCTTTTGGTGGGCGGTATAGGGATTGAACCTACGACCCCTCGCGTGTGAAGCGAGTGCTCTCCCGCTGAGCTAACCGCCCCAGCGTGCCGTAGTCTACTGCATCCGGCGGGACACGTCAAACCGAAATCGGGGCCGGTCTGCGGTTGACGACGCTCAAAATTCACGCTGAGGGTTTGCCGTCACCGGCTTCCGAGTCGAGTTTGAGAAACTATGCGCAGAGGACGCCTTCTACTCGCCGCGCCGCGCTAAAATGTAGGCGCGCTCGATGCGGTCGGGTGGGGGCCAGAAGCCGATGCTCGGCAGTCCCGTGGTCGGCTGCACGCCGACCACGACGCTGTAGTTTCCCACCGTCACGCGCCGTCCCGGCTCCGGCAGGCCGCCGAGGGTGGCGACGAGGTACGCGGCGACGCTTATAACCGGGTCACCCTCCAAAAAGATACCTTGCGTCGCCAGCAGGCCGAGCGTGTCGCTGAGCAGGGCCGTGGCGAAGGGCTGAGCGGGGTCCAAGGGTTGCAGCACGTCCAACACGTCGGCTCCTTCGACCACCTGGGCGAAAATGGTGTTGTTGCCGTCGAGCCAGGGTGCAGCGCCGAAGGTGATAAAAAATTGCGAGCCGCTGCTGTCCGGGCCGGTATCGACCATCGACACGACGCCGCGCGCGCTGTGGCTCAAGCCGGGCGTGATTTCGTCGGGCAGGCTGTAGCCCGGCCCGCCGTTGCCCGTCCCACTGGGGTCGCCCGTCTGCGCGACGAAGTTGCCGATGACGCGGTGAAAGGGGAGACCGTCGTAGAACCTGTTTTGGGTCAAAAACACGAAGTTGTTGACCGTCTGTGGGGCGTCGTTTTCCAACAGGTCGACGAGCATGGTGCCGCGGTTGGTTTCCAGCACGGCCATGTAGTCGGTATTCGGCTCGAGCACGTCGCCGGGTGCGGCAAAGACGGTAGCGCGCAACCCTGTGGGTTCCAGAACGCTGAACCCGCCCGTCGTAGCCAGCGCAGGCGCGTCCCCTAAGCCGGTAGTTTGGGTGTCGGTAGTTTGGGTGTCGCTGGTTTGAGAGGTGTCGGTTTCAAGGCCGTCGACTTGGCTGACGGTCACCTGAGCAATGTCGACGGCCTGGGCGATGGCGGTCTCGAAGACTTCGGGGCTGTAAGCGACGGTGCCCCCGCGGACGCCGAGCACGTCCAACCAGGTGGTGAGCGTGCCGGGTTCGACGGCGAAACAGGCTTTCGCGCGTACCGAGGCGAAGCTGTTCATGAAGGCTCGGAAACGTGGGTTGGTTTTTCTAACTTCGGCGAGAGGTGCGCGCAGCAGCAGGACGGGCTGCGCCGTCCCCGAAGCGGTGGTCACCACGCGCACCTCCAAGGTTTCGACTTGCGTGTAAAAAGACGCCTCGAGCGGCAGGTAGAGAAAAAGGTTGCGGAGCGCGCCGTGCAGGAGTCCGGCTTCGAAACGCGCTTCAGAGCAGTCTTGGGCTTCGGCGTTCGCGGCGAGGCTGTCGTAGTCCATCTCGTAGATGAGACGGTTGCCCGACGAGTCGACGGTGACCGTGTCACCCTGGGCGACAGCGGCGGAAAGGACGAGCGCAAAGGCCAACCGGCCGAGGCGTGCGAGGTAAACCACGTAAGGCTCCCTTCAAAGGGCGTGTGAGCGTTACTTATAAACCGTTGCGGGCAAACCAAAGTAGCGGCGCTCGAGCGCCGCTACTTTACAGAATAGGTCGGACCTTACTTGTTGGCGGCGGGTTGAACGTCTACAAGACGGCCTTGGAGCATTTGAACTTGTCCCTCCAAGTCGCGGACTTGGGCCTCGAGCGTTGCGACGTAAGCACTGTCGGTCTGCGCGCCGGTCTGCGCGCCGGTTTGTGCGTCGTAGAGGGCGCAGAACTCGTAAAAGGCATTCATAAAGCCGTAAATCGGTTCTTCCAAACCGAGCCCGGCGGGTCCTTGAGGACCGACGGGTCCCGTAGCTCCGACCACGCCCGGCGTGCCTTGCGGCCCCGGAACACCAGCAGGTCCGGCGACGCCTTGCGGCCCCATCGGCCCGATACAGTCGAGCGCGTCCAAAACGCCGTCGTTGTTCAGGTCCTCATCATCGTCGGGAAAGCCGTTGCGGTTGCGGTCCCAGCAACTTACACCGGCCACGCCGGGCAAACCTTGCGGGCCGGTCGCCCCAACCGGGCCTGTGTCCCCCTGCGGCCCAATCGGGCCTACCGGGCCTATCGGTCCGGTCGCGCCCGTCTCGCCCTGCGGTCCGGTCGCGCCGGTCAAGCCTGTTTCACCTTGTGGTCCGGTCGCCCCGGTCAAACCCGTTTCGCCTTGGGACCCAGTGGAACCCGTCAAACCGGTCTCACCTTGCGGACCCACCGGGCCTACCGGTCCTGTCGCACCTGTTGGCCCGACGTCACCTTGGAGACCCACCGGCCCGGCCGGTCCCGTTTCGCCCTGCGGACCTACCGGCCCCATAAGCCCCATCGGACCCGTCGCGCCGGTTTCGCCTTGCGGTCCGGTTGCGCCGGGAACGCCTTGCGGCCCCGTCGGTCCGACGCAGTCGAGCGCGTCCAAAACGCTGTCGTTGTTAAGGTCTTCCTCTTCATCGGGCAGACCGTTGAGGTTGCGGTCCCAGCAGCTTACGCCGGCGATACCGGGTAAGCCTTGCGGACCCACCGGACCCACCGGCCCCGTGGCACCCGTCAGCCCAGTCTCGCCCTGGGGACCGGTCAACCCGGTCGCACCCGTTGGTCCAGCTTCACCCTGAGGACCAGTAGGACCGGTCAGACCCGTCTCACCCTGCGGCCCGACTTCACCCTGCGGTCCAACCGGGCCTACCGGCCCCGTGGCACCGGTCAGGCCGGTCTCGCCTTGCGGCCCCACCGGTCCGGGTGCGCCGGTGAAACCCGTTTCACCCTGCGGCCCGACCGGCCCTATAAGCCCGATGTCACCCTGCGGCCCGACTGGCCCGGTCAAGCCTGTTTCACCCTGCGGCCCGATAGGGCCGATGGGGCCTACCGGCCCCGTTTCGCCCTGGGGTCCGGGTGCGCCGGTTAAGCCAGTTTCGCCTTGGGAACCGACGGGTCCGACCGGGCCTGTCGCCCCGGTCAAGCCAGTTTCGCCTTGTGGGCCTACCGGTCCGACTTCACCCTGAGGACCGGCAGGACCGACCGGACCCAGGTCGCCTTGCGGTCCCAGCGGTCCCGCGGCACCCGTCGCGCCGGTTTCGCCTTGGGGTCCGGGGGGGCCTACGGGTCCGGGCACGCCCTGGACGCCCTGCGGTCCTGCCGGTCCGGGGGGTCCCGGTACGATGGGGATTTCCAAGGTGGTGCGAGGACCACAGTAGAGGTTGACCTGGACGGGCTGGCGCTCGGGGTCGACCCCGGCCGGCTCGAGAATTGTAATCGTCAACGTCGTCGAGAGTGACACCGTCTCGTCGGGGCAGGTGGTGATGAATTCCACGACGTCGCGGTCGTCGACGCCGGCAACGTCGATAATGCCTGAAAAAGAAAGGATTCGCAGCCAAGCGCCTTCGGCGTCCGCCTCGACGCTGTAGCGAATCGGCGCCCCGCCCACGTTTCTCAAGATGAGGTTGTGAAGGCGCTCCTCACCTGTGATGGACGTGATGTTGATGACGGGGACGGTGGCCCTGACGCTCGGAATGTCCAGGGTGATTTGTTGCCCCGGCCGCGAAGTCGTTTGTGCTAAGACGCCTGCAAGTCCCGTGAAGAGACTTATCATTATCAGCACACCCGTCAACTTTGCAAAAAGTGGTTTTACGCCAAGTGGTGTAGCTCGAGCCTTTGTGCGTTGCGGAGTTCGGTTCTCGGTCATGCCACTTCCCCTCACCTCAAGTTTGATGATGAATTCATTAATTACCTTGCCGGTTTTCTCATCATCTCGGGTGATGGTAACACGAATTGTTAAAAACATTTCATTTTGGCTCGAGCCGAAGTTGCACTTCGCAAGGGTGTGGTTGAGGTTTAGGGGAAAAGCCGGTACTCAAGATTTGGTAAATCCTACCGACTGCTGAATTCTGACTACCGCCGGGGCCTTCACACCCCACACCTAACATTTCAGCCTTTGTTTGAGACTTACCCCTCGAGCCTCAACTTACGCGCTCCTTTTTTGCTTTTTTAGGTTCGCTGCTCGCTTCGGTGTTGGAGGCGTACCGCTCCGTCAGGCGTTCTAGCAGGTCGGTAATTTGTTCGCTCGTCAAACTCTCCAAGCTGTCCACCTTGTGGTAGTGCCGCGCCGCCGTGAGGAGTTGCGCCCGCTCGACGCCGAAACTTTCAGACTGCGTTATCAGGTCTTGCAAGGTCGGGCCGGGGTTGACCGGGGCGACTGCCTGCGGCCGCAAAAACGCTGGGATGTCGTCGGCGACGGGTTGCGGCGCGTCGTCCAGGCGCGTTAAGAAGTCGCTGAAGGTGGGGTTGGTGAGTTCCATGCCCATCGGGAAGTAGGGACTGTTGGTCTTGATAACACGGGCCACGCGCACAGGTTCGAAGCCGTCCAAGCGCAGGCTCAGCTCGAGCATCACGTCCACGAAGTATTCCAGACCGCCCAGCGTCATCGGCAGCACGCGGCCCATCTCGTTTTCTTCCTGGTCTTCTTTGCCCTTGGCGGCAATCTGGTCGGTGATGACGACGCAGCCGCCCGAGTCGATGCAAAGTCGGCGCAGCACCTCCTGGTAGAGCATTTGGTCGGCCTGAAGCTGCTCGGCGTTCGGTTGGGCGGTCGGGTCGCCGGTCGCGTCGCGCACGGCTTGGAGCGTCTGCCGGTACTTGCGCCCGAAGTACATCGTCCACGAGTCGAGCGCGTAGCAGCCGTAGCCCTGCTCTTGCCCCTCGCCGTCCAAGGCCCAGTCGATGAATTCTAGGAGTTCGTCGGGATGGTGAACCTCGAGCGCGTCGAACTTCGGGTTCGGCCCGGCGACTTCGGGTAACAGCCGCGCTTTGCGCTCCACGTCGAAAAAACACAGGCGGCCCACGCCCGCGTCGGCGAGCGAGGCGGCGAAGTGGCTTTTGCCGGTGCCGGCCGCGCCGCGCACCGCCAGAACGAGGCGTTTGTGGCCGGGCCGACGGCTGAGCGGATTGACGCGCTGTTTCATGTTCTCTCCCTGAAAGTAACCTTAAATAATGAGGTACCGCATCTTGTAGACATTATAGGGAAAGGGTGAGAAATTGCAAGCCCTCAGGCGGGGCGACTGCTGTTATCTTGTTGACATCTTGCAAATTAAATCTCTGTTTCCCGTCAAATTAAATGTCAATCGTTCAAGCGAAAAAGGTAGAGTGGAGTGCAACACAGTAGACCCAAAGCGCGGCAATCTCCGACATTTTCAGTGTACTGACTCTACTCTATACCCGAGGTTGCCTCAATTGTTTCCGCTCTCTCGCAACGACGACAGGTGCAAGCTGACTTTGCGGCAATCCTGAGCTGTATACGGGCGAAAAGCTTTGTGAAGTCTCGTTTACCGACTTTTCTTCGGTGACGGCGTATCCTCACTGTATGGAAAATACTGTAGAGAAAATTCAAAAAAGCGAAGCTGAGTGGCGCGAGGAACTGCCCACCGAGGCGTTCCGCGTGTTGCGTAAAGAGGCGACCGAGCGCGCCGGGACGAGTCACCTCAACCAAGAGAAGCGCCCCGGCACCTTTGTCTGCGCGGGCTGCGGACTGCCGCTCTTTAAGGCCGACGCGAAGTTTGAGAGCGGCACGGGTTGGCCGAGTTTTTACGACTACATCGAGGGCAACTTGGAATTCAAAAAAGACTTTCTCCTCGTTATCCCGCGCAGCGAGTACCACTGCGCGCGTTGCGGCGGGCACCAGGGGCACGTTTTCAACGACGGGCCGCAGCCGACCGGCAAGCGCTACTGCAACAACGGGGTCGCGCTCGAGTTCGAACCAGCAAACGACTGAACGCGTTTGGTTTTAGAGCTGAGCGTCGCGGGGCCGGTCCTGTAAGATTTTTGTCAGCCTCACCCTGCTAAGCTGCGCCGATATGAGCAGAGCCGGGGCGGTCGAAAGCAAGTCTGCAGGGGCAAGCGCACTGAGCTTACCGCGCGGTTTGACGTTGGGCGAGAAGGGCAAACCCTTGGAGTCGTTTGCGGCGAGGTCGGGCGAGATGCAGCTGCTCGTGAGTGGACACGGCCCCGAAATTTTAGAATGCACGCTCAAAAAGGACGCGCGCTTGACCCTTGTCCCGCCCGACGCCGACGCCCCGCTGACCGAAACGTGGTACCTGCTGAGCGGGACGCTGCATTGCGAGTTGTTGGGCCGGCTCTTTACAGCTGGAGACTACCTGAGCGCCGACGGGCTCGAGGCACCGGTTATTTTGACCGCGGTCAGCGACGTCCGGTTTTTGTACGTCAGCTCTCAACCATTTTTTCACGAGTTGAGCGGCAACATGAAGGACCTGACGCAGTTGGCCGTCGAGGTCGAACTCAAAGACGGGTACACGGCCGAACACTGTGCCCGGCTGCAACGACTTTCCTGTGCCACGGGTACGGTGCTCGGCCTCGGTTCGCGCCGCTTGCACCTGCTCGACTACGGCGCTTACCTGCACGACGTTGGCAAGACGAAGGTGCCGGTCGAAATCCTGCAAAAACCGACTGAGTTGACTGCCGAAGAGTGGCGTATCATCAAACAGCACCCGACTTTCGGGCGCGAACTGTTGGAGCCCACCTTTATGAGCAAGGCCGGAGAAATCGTCGAGCAGCACCACGAGCGCATGGACGGCAGTGGGTATCCTTACGGCCTCGCCGGAGACGAGGTGTGTGCCGAGGCGTACGTTGTGGCGGTGGCCGACACCTACGACGCCATGACCACCGACCGTCCCTACCGCCAGGCGCTGAGTCCCGCAGTGGCTTTTGCGGAGTTGGACAAGTTTGCCGGTGTTCACTACCCTAAAGACGTCGTCCGGGCCTTTCGCGAGGCCGTAAGAAAAGTCGGGTAGACTTGCCCCGCCCGCTTTTTGCGCGCTGCCCGTTCTAAGCCATAGCCCTAGGGAGTACACTGGGGCTATGGCTAAAGACACCCATCAAACAGAAGACAAAGTTAGCAAAGCGCCCGGTGAGGTTCGCAACAACCTACAAGTGGTGGTGCGCGTGCTGGTCGCGCTCATCATCGTCGTTATCGTGGGCGGGTTTTTGTGGGCGCTGTTTTTGCGGCCCGAACGCGTCATCGAAAATGCACAGCTTTTGCCGACGCTGAACGTTTTGCTTTAAAGTTTAAACTTCGCTTTCGGGGGTCGACTCGAGCACCACGTCGAAGCTGATGTCGGCCTTGAGGCTGCTGGCGACCGAGCAGTATTTGTTCATGCCCAAGTCGACGAAGCGCGTCGCCGTTTTTTCGTCCAACCCCGGCACGTCGAAAATATGCGAAGCGTGAACGTGAGTGAAGTACGCAGGTCTACCCTCGGCCCGTTCGCCCACGAGTTCGATGCGGTAAGCGTTGATGGGGAGACGCCTCTTTTTAAGCATGCCGACAATGTCGATGGCGGCGCACGCCCCGACGGCGTTGAGGAGCAAGTCCATCGGGTTCATTCCCGTTTTGGCGCTCTGTTCGGCGTCTATCATCACGCGTTGCGCGTCCGGCGTGACACCGACAAAGCGCGTGCCGACGAGGTGATGAACGGTGGCGTGCTTGGTTGCCATACTTACAATTATGCGCTGTCGGGGCCGGGTTGTCTGTTCGAAGGCGTACACGCGCGCTACACTCGGACCTGTGACAAACCCCCGCACAGACGCTTCAAAAGCCGCTTGGCGCAGGTGGGCACGCGAGGTCAGGGCTACGGTAGCTCCCGTCGGCGTGCAGGTTGTGGCGCGGCTTCGTGGCTGGCCCGAGTACCGAGCGGCGCGGCACGTCCTGAGCTACCTCGCCTTTGGCAGCGAGGTGGTTCTGCACGAGCTTCACGAGGACGACAAAACGTTCTACGTCACCCGGACGGCTCAAACGCACACCGCACTGACGGTGCACCGGTTGGACGGTGCGCTCGAGCTTCACCCTTACGGTTACATGCAACCCAGAGCCGACGCCGAGGTTGTCGAACCGCACGTTGTCGACCTGGTACTGGTGCCGGGGCTTTGTTTTGACGTTGTGGGCACGCGCCTCGGTTACGGCAAGGGCTACTACGACCGGTTGCTGCCGGGTTTGCGGCCCGACGCGGCGCGTGTCGGGGTAAGCGCGGCGGCGCTCGTCGTGGCGAGGTTACCCCGGGAGGCTTTCGACCTGCCGATGACACACCTGGCGACCGAGTCGGGTATTTTCCAGGTGGAACCGGCCTGAGGAAAGTCGAACCCGAAGAGCGAGCGTTTCTGCGCGAGCCACTGCTTCGTTTTTGCTGTCAACAGCACTTACATAAGTCGCTGAGGCTTCAACTTAGAGAAGCGGATGTGAGGGGAAGTCAACCTGCTCAGTCGTCTCAGTACCAGGGCGATAGTTCAACCTTTTCTCTCTAGCAAAAAGGGCGACCTTTTAGGCCGGGAAGTTCGAGGTGATACCCTTTGCGGTTCACGACCTCGGTCAACCCGAGCCGAAAAACCCCTTCAAGTAAATGTAGTATCGGAATCCGTATGAGGCCGCAACGAGCGTGTCTCACGTGTTGATAGGACCTCCGTATCAACCGGTTTGCCGTTTTGGGAGCAGCAGCGCGGCGGGCAAACTCAGCAGGGCGGCGACGCCGCTCCACCAAAAAGCGTTTCTCAGGCCGAACCCGTCGGCCAGCAAACCCACCGCCCACACGCCCAACCCCAAAACCAAAAAGTTGAGCGCCAAAAAAGTGCCGTTGGCGAGCGCGCGGTTGTCTGGAAACTCGTCTTGAACGAGGGCCAGCAGCACCGGCGAAGGTGCCAGGGCAAAAAACCCCAACCCCACGAGCAGAGGGACAAACGCCCAAGCGGGACCGGCCAAAAAAGCGAACAAAAACAGCGGCGCGACGCCCAGCAGTGCGAACAGGACACTCCGGCGACCCCAGCGGTCGCTCAGGGTTCCAGCGAACAGCGCGCCGACCACGCCGGCTCCTTCCAAAATGGTCAGTGAGGCGGCGGCTAGAAACAGGCTCGAGCCCAGCACGTCTTTCATAAAAGTCGGCAAAAAGGTGGTGACGGCGCCGACCAGCAAACCTCGCCCGACCAGCAACCAGGCCAACAGCGGAAACACCCGCCGCGCCTTGGCCCAGGGCAAAAATCCTTTGCCGGCGGGCTGCGCCCTGATGTTTCGCAACCGAAAGAACAAAATCACCGATACCGCCCAGCCGACAAAAGCCAAGCGCCAAATACCCGCCAAGCCGAACAGGCCGACCGCCCCCACCGCCACCAGCGGGGCGAGGGTGCGCCCGAGTTCGCCCCCGGCCATAAACAGGCTCATGCCCGTGCCCACGCGAGTACCCGACGTCTCGGCAATCATCGCGGGCGCGGGCGCGTGAAAACAAGCGACACTGAGACCCGCCGCGAGCAAAATAAATACGAGGACGAGGTAGCTCGGCGCGAGCCCGACAAAACTCATTAAGGTCGCGGTCACCGCAGGCGCGAAAATGACGAAGTAACGCAAACTCACTTTGTCCGCCAACAAGCCGATAAACGGGTTCAACAAGCTGGGCAACTGCAAAAACACGGCCAGTCCGCCCAATAGGCCGTAATTCAAACTCAACTTTTCTTGTAAGTAGGGCAGCAGCGGGGCCAAAAAGGCGCTGTAGGTGTCGTGGGTAAAGTGCCCGCCGACAACCGTCATGACCTGCTCGGTCTGAAACTCGGCGGCTGGGTCGGTCGGGGCTGGGTCGGCGTGGGTTGTTTGCATGAGTTAAAGCTTATACCGAGTAGGGGAAGTCTTGCTCATTGTCCGCTTTGGGTGGTAAAGAGAGTTGGAGAACAGACGTTTGTTTTGAATCCTGAGTTTTCGTCTGAAATTTTGTAAGTATTGGTTGCGTGATGGCCGAGAAGAATTCATACAAGGAGGTCCTGTCTTCACCCCGGTAAATATACTGGTCGCAGCCTAGAGCGTCTCGACGTGCTCGACCCTGCCGTCCTTGTACCTCTCAGCCCTCCTAGGGTCTCGCCCTCTAAAACTAACGCCAGTGAAAGCCGGTGCCGCGCCAGGTGGGGCGAAGTTGGCGGAAGACGTCGCGGGTGCGCCACGCGTTCGTTTCTTCGACTCGGCGCAACAGTCGCCAAGCCTGCGCCCGCGCCAGACCCGAAACGGCGAACAGCCAATAGTAGGCGTTCCAGTGAACGCCGCCCAAGTCGAACTCGAGCCTGCCGAACAGCGTCAGGAGCGGACCCGACAAGAGACCGCCCGCAAAACCGGCCAGCCCCGTAACCAGGCTGAACATGGCGATAAACGCCGCCCGGTTCGCCTGCGGCGCGCTGACCAGGGCTAGGTTGAACATAGCTGGGCCAATCGCGCCCCAGGCGAGCGCGTCGAACACGGCGCTCGCCCAAATAAAACCCAAATTGCCGGTTATGCCCGCCAAAACCCAGGTTCCGGGTAGCGCCAGACCCGCCAAAAAGGTGCCGACGGCCAACACGACCTTGTTGCCCCGCTTGTCGGCCACGCGGCCCCACAGGGTGGTCGTGACCAGGGCGGAACTTGAAGCGACGCCGCTCCACAAAGCAATCTGCGTAAAACTCAGGTGCAGTTCGCCGAGAAAGTATGGAAACACAAAAGGTGCCGCTAAGAGCACGGCGAACTGCCAGTACACCGCAAAAACCAACAGCCGCCGAAAGTTCGGCGCGTTCAAAGGTTCTCGGAAGGTGTCGCGCAACCCCAGCGGCGTGCCCGTCACGGGCGGCTCGTAGTGCAACACGTACAAGTAAACGCCGATGCCCGCCGCCACCACCGACGCTACGATGACGGTCTGAAAGTTCAGCGGCGCGGCCACTTGGTCTAAAAACCAGCCCGCGCCCAGGTTGGCGACCGTCCCGACTACGCCGACTATTCCCGCCCGTGTTCCGAAATAGCGGCCGCGCCGCTCGGGCGGCACCACGTCGCCCATCCAGGCCGTCCACAACGTCCCTGCGCTCGCTTGAAAAAGGCTCGAGACCATGACCAGCGCGACCAAAAACGGCACGCTCAAAGCCCCCAACCCGAACTGCGGCAAAAACGCCGCCAACAACCACAGGCCACGCCCCAGGGTCGCCCCGGCAATGGTGAGGTACTTTCTGCGCCCGGCCAAGGCCGCTAAGTAAGCGGCAAAGGGGCTCATCACCTGGGCCAACAGCGGCACGCTGGCAACCAGGCCGAGTTCGGTCGGCGTCGCGCCGAGAAAGAACATGTAGCCTATCAGCACGCTGCCCGAAGTCCAGTTGAGAAAAATCTGTGTAACGCTGCCTTCTAAAGTCGACAGTCGTAGAGTGCGCTCGACCGAGGTGGGGGTCGCGCTGCGGGAACGGGTGCGGAGGATTAACGCCATAGCTTGCCAGTCTAGCGCCCTATTTGCGTTTGCGTAAGGGACTTTTTATCACAGGGTCGAAGATGTGAAGCACTGTGAAATAGCTCGAATATCGGGGCCGGACAAACCCGTGTCATCTTTGCGAAAGAGCTAAGGCTGGACAACGGAAACAGGCTGCACCGGAGAGCGGCCCTGAATCTCCCCAGTACACTGAGGGTTGCTTAAAATCTTGCGACAGCTTTTTTGACTCAGGGACGGTAGCTGACCTCTGATAGCAAAATCCTTACGGCGGACTCCCAGCACAGTCGGGTTCGCGCCGCCCTACTGACAGACGAGCACCGGCACGGTGGCGCCGCGCAGCACCTCGTTCAGAACGCCGCCCAGAAGGGGCTCGAGCACCGGGCTGTACTCGTAACTGCCCATGACGAGCAGGTCGGCGTGCTCGGAAACTTGGGTGGCGAGTAGAGCGGGTGCTACCGGACCGTCTTCAACCAGGTAGTGGGCTTGCACTCCGTGCTTTTCTAAGTAAGCTCGGGCGGGTGAGAGCGTTCGCTGGCCCGTTCTGTCGCCCTCGACGACGGCGACGACGCTCAAGCTCAGGTTCCAGCGCAGTGCCAGGTAAGTGCTGGCGAACAGGGCGATGTCGGCGCGCGGGGTTTGGTTGTAGGCAAGCAAGACTTTGCTCGGTACCCGCGCCGGCCCCGGCACCGCCAGGACGGGTCGGTGGACGCGCCGCAACACGGACTGAAACCCGCGGTCCAGGGTGACCCCGGTCCGCAACCCGGCGCTTACCGAGGCGCTGGGCGGATACCTGAGGCTGGCGACGACCAAGTTGACCCAGCGGGCACGCTCGCCGAGCACGGCGGCGACGTTGCCTATCTCGAGCGCGAGTTGCCCCTGCACATCCGCTTCACGGCAGCGCTGCTCAAACCGTTCTTTGACGCCCAGCGCGGCCGCGCCGCGACCGGCTTCGGCGCTCGCCACGACGTGCAACCCGTAGAGGCGGCCGTGTTCGCGTTGGGCGATGACCAAGGCTTGCTCTACGGCCGCCCAGCCCGCCTCGGCGCCCGAAACGGCGACCAGAATGTCTTGGGCCAGGTAAGTCGTCGGCTTTTCGTTCCGCACCCGGCTCAACACCCGCTGTTCGCGCGCTCTGGGCGCAAGGTCCTCTTTCAGTCCCGTCGTTACGCTTTGGGGCGTAAGCGTCCAACCGAGCGAGGTCTCCAGTTCGGCGCGGTAACGGCTGAGCCACAAGTAAAGGTCGGCGGCGGTGCGACCTGGAAAGTCCTGCAACAAGTCGGACGTCTTTATGAGTTCGGCTACCGGCAAGTAGACCGTGTCGTACCAGTGGACGGCGGCTTCTTCGAACCCTACCGGGCGCTGCTCGTTTTGCCCCAGGTAGTAGTGGTGAACACTGATGTGCTCCAAAAGCAACTCGTACTCGCCGGGCACGGTCACGCTCAGGTCGGCCTCCGGACGGTAGCGGCGGAGGTGCGTGCGCTCTAAAAAGTCTGCGTACTCAGACTTTAGAATCAAGTCGTCCAGCCCGAGGTCGGTGCTTACCGGAACCGACGTCGCGACGTCGGTGACGTACGCCTCGATGTGACTCATGCCGAGTTGCCGCGCGACCGACACGCGGTGGTTGCCGTCTTTGACAAAGTAAGCGTCACCCATCCGGTAGACCTCGATAGGGGGGACGCCGCTGAGGCCGGTCATCGCCCGCTTGACACCGACCCAGCGGTCCTGGTCGCTGTCTTTCAGGGGCAAAAAAGCCCGGTTGAAGTCGCCGTAGCGACCCACGCTGCCGACGACGGCGTCCAGAGGAATGTCCTCACGCCGCTGCACCGCAGTTTCGACGCCGCGCAGTTTGCGCCGCACTTCTTCGTAAGGCAAAAGCTCGCTCTCTTGACCGCTCAACCGCGACAAGACACTTTGTAAGTTGGCTTTAAAACGCGCGCTGCGAAAATCCTGCAAGGCAGAAAAAGCGTTGTCCACGGTTTACAGTCTACGCCTGAAACACGAGCTTCAGGCCAACGCTAGACACCCTCGAGGTCGTGCCAAAATCTTTGTAACATTATCTTTGTGACATCGGTTACAGCGGCCTGTCCAGCTTCAAGCATTCGTTGAAAATCCGAATTCGCAACCCCGAAAGCGCATAAGGCGGTGAGAACGAGTTCACGAAAAAGCAGGGCGGTACGGGCATTTTCTCTTAGGAAACATCAAACTTGCAACAAACGCCACGAGTCCTCGAGCTTCGCAGCCTACAATTTCTGCGTCTCGAGTTTTTAAATTACGGCACAGGAAAATCCTGGTGGACACCTCCGGGAAGTCGGGCAAGTCTAGCTCGAGCCTCAGAATACCCGGTCTTCAAGAAGCGACCACACCACCTCGCCGCGCAGCAAGCCCTGGTAGACGCCTTCGACGGTCAGGTCTTCCTCGGCCACCTTCAGCGTCGGGTACTGCGGGTTGTGGGGCCGCAGGGCGTACATGCCCCGCTCCAGGTGGTCCAGGTACTTGAACGTGACTTCGCTGCCGCTGACGCGCAGGGCGCACATTTCCCCCGAGCGGGCCGGGTGGGCCTGTTTTTTGAACAGCACCACGTCGCCGTCTTGGATGAGGTCGGCCATCGAGTCGCCCTGAACGCGCAACGCGAAATGCGTTTCGTAAAAACCGACCAGCGGCAAAAAACTTTCCGCGTCCTGGACGGCTTCGGTCAGCGGACCTGCCGGAATGCTGCCCAGAACGGGAATGCCCGTGGCTTCGGCGGGTAGCTCGAGGTGAGGAGACCGGCCTCGGCCTCGGCTTTCGAAGCGCACGTATCCTTTTTTCGAAAGAGCTTCCAGGTGCTGTTTTAGGGACACGTAGTGCATCCCCAACTCACGAGCGAAAGCCGACAGGTCGGGCGTTTCGCCGGTGCGGCGTTTATAGTCGCGCAGCCTACTGAAAACTTTTTGTTGCATCGTCGATAGTGGTTTCATTGTTTTATCACCATTCGCCTTAATTATTAAGGTATTATGGTCCCAATGTCAAGGAGGAACGAACACGGCGCTTGGATATCAGGGTGGGTTAGAGCCTTCAGGGCACGTCTGGAGCGGCAGAAAGGTTAAGGCTCGAGGCTGGACAAAATCCCTCGCTTCGTGCTATATTATCTGTAGCAAAGGTCATTTCGACCCCTTCCTCAACAACCTGTTACCTACGAAAGAGGTAAGTATGCTACACACGTTTGAAAACTTAGTCAACCCCGGCGACTGCAACGCGACCGAAATCGTGCCCGACGCGCTCGCCCTGCCGACCCGTACCCTGGAGCCCAACGACGTTCTCTACGAGGCAGGTCGTGAGGCTGTATCGCTCTACATTGTGAACTTCGGCGTGCTCAAGGCGGTCGTGCCGACCTCGCTGGGCCGTGACCGCATCGCCGACTTGTACGGCACCGGCGACGTGCTGGGCCTGGCCGCCTTGGACGGCGGCGACCACGCCGAAACCGTCACCGCTGTTCACGAGGCTTGCCTTACCCCCATCGACCCGCACCAAGCCATGAACGACCGCAAGCTCCGCGACTACATCATGCAGAGCATGGCGCGGCAACTGCGCCGCAGCCGCGAGATGATAGACGAAGGTGAGTTGCCGGTGGGTGCCCGCGTCACCAAGGCCTTTTTGCGTCTCGCTGAACGCTTCGGACAGCCCGCCGACGACACGCCCGGTGTCAAGCTGCCGCTGGCCCTGACCCACGAAGACCTGGCCGACCTGACCGGCAGTTCGCGCGTGACCATCACCCGAATTTTGGGCGAACTGCGCAACGGCGGCGCGCTGTCGGGTACCCGCGGCGTCTACGTCGCCGACCTCAAAGGTTTGGAGCAAGCCACCGACAACTACGTGATGCAGGTTTTGTAAGCGCGGTCGTTACCGAAAAGCGGCGAGCTTTAAGAAGCTCGCCGCTTTTTGTGTTGAGGCGTGGGCGAGGTTGTTCTTGCCGCTTTTTTCTCGTTCTTTTTGCTTTTGTACAAGTTGTATAAGTAAGGCAGGCCGCCGAACTCAGCGGCTCTATTTTCTATACTGCAAATCATGTTGACCTTTACCGACACCGCCAGAGACCGCGTGCTTACTTTTATCACCGCCAACCGTTCACAAGACGTTGCCGCCCTGCGGGTGGCGGGCAACCGCGCCGAGCACAAACTGTGGCTTGTCAAGGAAGAAGACAAACAAAACGGCGACGAAGTGTTCGACGCGGGCGGCTTCGACGTGTACTTGGACGCTCTTAGCGCGCGTAACTTAGACGGCGCGACGGTCGACTTCGTCGACGACGTGATGCAGAGCGGTTTTCGAATTGTCTACCCAAGTCCGAAGTGGGACGACCCGCTGTTGCAGCGCGTCCAGGACGTGCTCGACACCCAAATCAACCCCGGCATCGCCGGTCACGGGGGCAGCGTGAGCATCGCAAAGCGCGACGGCTCGACGCTGTACTTGTCGATGGGGGGCGGTTGCCAAGGTTGCTCGTCGGCGCAGCTCACCTTGCGCCAGGGGGTCGAACAAATGATCAAGGCCGCCGTGCCGGAAATCGCGCACGTCGTCGACGTCACCGACCACAGCGCGGGCGAGAACCCGTACTACAGCGAAGAAACCGAGGCCTCACCATTGGCTTGAAGAAAGTGTCTCGAGGACAGTCCGAACCTCGTCTTAGAACGAACCCAGAGGACAGGAAAATAGACCGAGCCTTTTTTGTCGAGCCTTCCCGGTCTTCAGCCCGGCTGGCGCTCGAGCAGCTCCAACAGGTATTGACCGTAGCTGTTTTTGGCGAGCGGTTCGGCCTGGCGCGTAACCTCTTCGGCCGTTATCCAACTTTGGTTGAAGGCGATTTCCTCCAAACAGGCGATTTTTAGGCCCTGGCGCTGCTCGATGGTCTCGACGAAATTGGCGGCTTGCAGCAGCGACTCGTGCGTGCCGGTGTCGAGCCAGGCCATGCCGCGGCCCATGCGCTCGACGCTGAGGTCGCCCGCCGCCAGGTAACGCTTGTTGATGTCGGTGATTTCCAGTTCGCCCCGCGGGGAAGGTGTGAGGTCTCGAGCAAAGTCCACCACCCGGTTGTCATAAAAGTACAGCCCGGTGACGGCGTAGTTCGACTTTGGCTTGAGAGGCTTTTCTTCGATGCTAAGCGCCTTGCCCTCGGCTCCGAACTGAACCACGCCGTAGCGTTCGGGGTCGCGCACCCAGTAGGCGAAGACTACCGCGCCCGTGTCCAGCGCCACCGCCCGCTGCAACATGCCGCTCAAGCCGTAGCCGAAAAAAATGTTGTCGCCCAGAATCAGGCAAACCTTGTCGTCGCCGACGAAGTTCGCGCCGATGACAAAAGCCTGCGCCAAACCCTCGGGTGCGGCTTGCTCGGCGTAGCTCAGCGTGAGGCCCCACTGTGTACCTTCTCCTAAAAGCTCACGGAAGCGGGGCAAGTCCTGCGGCGTCGAAATCACTAGGATGTCGCGGATGCCGGCCAACATCAGCACGGAGAGTGGGTAGTAAATCATCGGTTTGTCGTAGACGGGCAGGAGTTGTTTGCTGAGCGTCTGCGTAAGCGGGTACAGCCGCGTACCCGAGCCGCCCGCTAAGATGATGCCCTTCACCTTGAGACTTTCACACGTTCACGCCGAGGCGCTCGAGCTGGTAATCGCTGTCCAGCACGCGCCCCCACCAGTCCTGATGTTCCAAATACCACTGAACCGTTTTGCGAAACCCGGTTTGAAACGTCTCTTGTGGCGTCCAATTCAACTCGCGCGCTATTTTCGAAGCGTCGATGGCGTAGCGCAAATCGTGGCCGGGCCGGTCTGCGACGAACTCTATGAGGTCGGCGTAGGGCTGGGCTCGAGGCTTCAGTTCGTCCAGCAACTCACAGATGAGCCTGACCAGCTCGAGGGTGCGCACCTCGTTATGGCCGCCGATGTTGTAGGTTTCGCCGGGCGTGCCCCCTTCAAGTACCGTGAGGATACCGCGGGCGTGGTCCTCGACGTAGAGCCAGTCGCGCACGCTCTCGCCCGTGCCGTAAACCGGGATGGGCTCGTCCGCTAAGGCTTTTAAGATGACCACCGGGACGAGCTTTTCTGGGAACTGGTAGGGGCCGTAGTTGTTCGAGCAGTTGGTTGTCAGCACGGGCAACCCATAAGTGTGAAACCAGGCGCTCGCTAAATGGTCCGACGCCGCCTTGCTTGCCGCGTAGGGCGAGCGGGGCGCGTAGGGCGTAGTTTCGGTAAAAAGCTCGCTGCCAGAAAGCGTACCGTAAACCTCGTCTGTCGATACGTGTAATAAGCGAAAGTTCGCTTTCTGTTCGCCCTCGAGCGTTTTCCAGTAGTGGCGGGCGGCCTCGAGCAGCATGTAGGTGCCCACAACGTTTGTTTGCACGAACGCGTGGGGACCGTCAATCGAGCGGTCGACGTGGGTTTCGGCGGCTAAGTGCAGCACGGCGTCGGGCCGGTAGCGCTCGAAGACGCGCTTCAACTCGGCCCCGTCACAAACGTCGACCTGCTCGAAGCCGTAACGTGGGTCGTCGCTGACGGGCTCCAAAGCTGTCAAGTTGCCCGCGTAAGTCAACTTGTCGACGTTGATGACGCGGTAGTCCGTCGCCCCTACAAGCCAGCGCACGAGCGCCGAGCCGATAAAGCCCGCGCCGCCGGTGACCAAAACGGTTTTCGTCATGGTTTCTCCTCGTCGGTGTTCTCATAGACAAAGGTGTTGTCCGCGTCGGCGAGCGGCGGTTGCGCCCGGTCACGTTTCGAAAGCAGCGGCTCGCCCAAACCCCAGTCGATGCCGAGCGCGGGGTCGTTCCACAGCACGCCGCGGTCGTGCTCGGGGGAATACTCGTGGCTGATTTTGTAGGTCACGTCGGCCGCCTCGCTGCGCACGACAAAACCGTGGGCGAAGCCGACCGGGACGAACAACTGATGTTTGTTGTCTTCAGACAACAGGGCGCTCACCCAGCGCCCGTAGGTCGGCGAGCCGCGGCGAATATCGACCGCCACGTCCAGCACTTCGCCCGCGACGACCGAGACGAGCTTGGCGTGGGCGGCCGGGGGCAGTTGGTAGTGCAGGCCGCGCAGCGTGCCACGCGCCGACCTCGAGACGTTGTCTTGCACAAACCTTGTCGTGATTCCGGCCTCACAAAATTCAGAGCGCTTGTAAGCCTCCATAAAAAAGCCCCGCGCGTCGCGCCGCACTGTGGGCTTGACGAGGACGACCTCGGGGATGGCGAGCGGTTCGAAGGTGAAGCTCATGCGGGTGTCTTAAGCTCGACTTTGAGAGCCTGCCAACGCGAGACGTCGAGCGAGATGTCGTCGGGCAAGGCGACGCCGGCTGTAGTTTTGCTGCCCCGCGCCACGTCCGGCTTGCGCCGCCGCGCCAGCTCGAACACCGACTTGCGCTTCGTAGCGATGTGGAGCGTGTCGAAGGGTACGGCCTCAAAATGCTTGATAACGAAGGCGATGTCGGGCGCGATGACGTCCACATAGTCCTGCGAGGTGTAAACGTCTTCGAAGGCCGTAGGGTAGGGCCATTCCCTGGGCCGAAAACTGGTGCGGACAACGAGGTGGCGTGGCAACAGTCTCACCACTTCTTCGGCGACGAGTTTGGACAGCGCGTAAACGTTGCGCACCGGCCCGAGCGGGTCGTCCTCGCGGTAACCGCCGCGGTCGCCGTAAAACACGTAGTCGGTCGAGACGTGAAGCAGCGGAATCTCATGCTCAAAGGCCGCCCGAACGAGGTTGCGCGTGCCTCCGACGTTGACCCGCCAGCACGCTTCCCGCTCTTTCTCGGCTCCCGCGACGTCCGTGTAGGCGGCGGCGTGGACGATGAGGTCGGGTCGGTAACGAGTCACGCCGGCGTTCACACTGTCCGGGTCGGTGATGTCCAGGTCGCGGCTCGAGGGTGCCGTCAAGCCGGGCAACAGCGCAACAAGTTCGCGGCCCAAGCGCCCGCTACCGCCGGTGAGTAAAATAGTCACAGGGCCATCTTATACCCTTTGCGTTCGAATCCCTTGGACTTAAACGTGAGCAAGCCGTCCTGAACCACAGGTAGTAGACCTTGATTGATGGGCGCTGAGCCGTCGCCGAACAGTCCGCTGGTCCAGGACTGTCCAGTGAGAAGTTTCCGTCACGGACTGAAGACAAAGAAGCGGGCAACTCTGCCAGGGATTGCGAGCTTAGTACCGAAATTCATACCAAACCAAAAAAAGCGGTGGAGTCAGGGCGCACGTGTCCAGGTTTTTTCAAAGGCCCGTGCGGCTTTCGGGGTAGTTTTGTAAAGCTTTACCCTCTGAAACCGAACCGCCAAGGGGTTGAGAAGCTACCTGTCAGAGAGGCCTTTCATCGCGCTTGCAGAGACCAGGCCACGCGTGCGTCCCTTACCCTTCTCACGGTCGGCCGTCCGCGCTACGCCCGGAGGGGCGTGTTTCGTCTACTCCACTTTTGCCCCGCTGAACCTCCTGTAACAGTGCCCGAACCTTGGACTGGCTATGATAGCGCTATGACTTTTGAAGCTTTTCGCGCTATGGCGGAAACCATGTTCGACGAGATTCCCGACGAGTTCGTCCGCGGCTTGCAAGGTCTCCACGTGTTGCCGGAGGCGAAACCGGAAGCGGATTTCGAGGACGTTTACCGCATGGGTGAGTACCTGGACCCCGGCTTCGACCACTTTTTGGGGGGCAACCCCGGTTTGGGACGGCATGTTGCGCTTTACTACGGCTCTTTCAAAGCCGTTGCCGGGGGCCACCCTGAGTTTGACTGGGAGGACGAGCTGTGGGAAACCCTGACCCACGAGTTGCGCCACCACGTCGAATCGCTGGCTGGTGAAGACGGGCTCGTGCAAGACGACCGGGAGCGCACGGCAGCTTTCAAACGCCGTCCGCGTACGGCCGAATGAGTACGTCCGCCGACCCTGACACGGCGCTCTGGGTAGAGGGCGTGCGGTTGTTCGGCTTAGGCGAGTATTGGGAGTGTCACGAAGTTTTGGAGCCGCTGTGGCTGGCCTCGAGCGACCTGGACAAACACTTTTACAGCGGCGTCATCCTGCTCGCGGCGGCGTTGCACAAAGCGCGGTCGATGGGCAGCGCGCGGGGTGGGCGGCGCAACTACGCCAAGGCGCTGGCCCACCTGGCCCTCGTCCCCGACTTGTACCGGCATGTTGAGGTGCGCAAGCTCGAGGCTGCGGTTCACGCCGCTCTGAGCGACCCCACCTTGCGGCCTTCGCTAAACGGCGCTCATGGCTGATTCCGAAAAACCCGACAAGCTGCCGCACGACCAGAGCCGGGCACGCCGCCCGCCGACGTCTACCCGCTTGCAGCGCAGCCGGAACCGCGTCGTTGCCGGGGTGGCGGGCGGACTCGCCGAGTACATCAACGCCGAACCCACCGCGGTGCGGTGGGTTTTCGGCGTTGTCGTCGTTTTGTCGGGGGGCGTGTTCTTAATTGCTTACGGGCTGCTGTGGTTGCTCTTGCCTGCCCCACCCGCAGAAACGTAGTCGAACGTAGTTAAACGACCAAGCGAATAGGCGTGGCGAGCAAGTCGGCGACCGCCGCTAAAAATCTTGCACCCTCTTCGGCGGTCAAGTCGCCTGACAGCGACAAGGTGCCGGTGTAACGGCCCGCGTCGCCGTCTAGCAGGACGCGGCCGAGCGTCAAAACGGGTGCGCCCGCGTTCAAAACGGCCTCGTCGATGTCGAGTTCGGACATGTCGGCGACGATGACGGCGAAGCTCGAGCCTTGGGCCGTCTCGGCGTCGGGCCGCGCTACTTCGGAGACCAGCTCTCTAAAGGGCCGCTTCAATATGTCGGGAACGGCGGCAACCTGTACGGCCCGGTCACCGAAGACGGCCAAACCGACGGTTCCCCGCCCGTTGAGGGGCGCGGCGCCGAGGGCTTTGGCGGCGGCGCGAAGCAGCAGACTGCTCGGGCTGACCGGGCCGGCTACCTCTTGCCCGAGGGCGGCTTGCGCCTGCCTGAATTCGGTGAGGTCGACGTGGCGACGCAGCAAAAGCCCGTAAGACACCAGCGAGGGCGCGGCTTGACTTTGTGCCGCTTTGCTTTCAGCCCCGGTAGTCGCGAGGTTGGACTCGTCAGGCATAGGTGCGGCGTCCTCGAGCTTGGTCTCAGTCGTCCCGTAGTGCGTCTCGTTCCTTGTGTTGTCGGCGTTGTCCAAAAACAAAGACGCCTTATCTTCGGCTTCGTCGGTAGTTGCTCCGCCGAACAGGGCGACGTCGGGTGTGTCGGGATTTAGACCTTTTGCGGACGTTGCGGCGAGCATCTCGTCCTCGTCCGTGTCGGCAAAATCGTCTTGGGTGTCGAGACCGCTCAGGACGCCGAACTCGGCCGGTCGCGCGGCTGGCGCGGTGTCCAAGGTGTCGCCGAAGTCGCTGTCGAAGCTGAAGTCTGAAGCGGCTTGGTTCTGCAGGGTTGGGTCGGCCTCGACATTTTCGGCTGCCGTGACACCTGTCGTGACACCCAAGTCGAAAGACAGACCCAGGTCGGTAGATGTTTCATCGGTGTCGAAAGTGACACCCTCGCCGAACGCGTCGTCCTCGGCAAAGAGCGTGTCGGGAGCGGCGAGGTCGGGCGCACGGTCATCCTGAACACCGCTCTCGCTTCTGAGTTCGTCTTCTGAGTCGTCGAACAAAAAGATGTCGTCGTTGATGGCGTCCTCGGCTTCGGCCGCGCTTGCGGCCCGGCTTATTTCAACCCGCGGCGTGGCTGCAGCCAGCGTGCCGAACGACTCATCCGTCAAAAGCATTTCGTCGGCTGCATATTCGTCGGCCGCGTATTCGTCGTACGCGGGTTCGTCGTCCGCGACTTGCACCGGCGGCCCACTGCTTTTCAAGGCGGTCGCTTGGGCTGAGGTTTCTTCAGGCCAGGCTTCCATGCCTGCGGGTAGGGGTTCGGGTGTCGGGTTCAGGTCTTCTTCACCGGCCATGACCCGCGCTAAGTATTCCAGGACGTCGCGTTCGACGATGCGACCGTCGCTGCCGCTGCCGTATAAACCTTGCCATTCGACATTGTTTTCCTCGGCAAGCCGTTTGGCTAGCGGGGAGATATCGGGTTGCACGTGTGCCTCCTAGTCAACGCTCCGAACCTGCGGGCATGTTGACGCCGTCTCGAAGCCGGTCTGTGTTTAGTCTGCGCCGTGCGGGTTTGCGGTGCAGCGATAATTCTAACTTTGCTCGCTCCGCGTCAACGCCGCGCCGTCGCCGAGCGTGTTAGGGTAAGACCTCTCAACCTGACGAACCGGGCTGTAAACCCGCCAGGAAAAGTCCGTGGGTAAACCAAACAAACCAGAGGTGCAACCGCGTGAAGCAAGTCAGCGCCGCCGTCCTGCTCGAGAAGTTGGCTCAGGAAGAGCCGGTTTACCTGCTCGAGCTTCGCCCTGAAAACTTTTCGGCAAACGCCCTAGCGGGTTCACGGCCGCTCAGCCTTGCGGCGCTGCAAGCCGGCGACGTGCCCGACATAGCCAAAACCGCGCCTGTCTATCTCATTTGCGAGCGAGGCGCGGTCAGCGAACTTGCCGGACTGTACTTAGAAGCGGCCGGTTTCAGCGAAGTCTACAGCGTGACGGGCGGTTTGAGGGCTTACCGGGCGCTGCAAACGAAAGACTTACCGTAAGCGTGGTGGGTTCCCGGGGACGTCGTTGCAGCGCCTTGAGAAACGCGTTACCGCAAAGCGCTGACGGCTGCTGAGGACTTACGGCTCAGAGAAGGGTCTGCAAACAGGTAACGCGGCGGGTGCGGGTCAAGGACTCCACGCTTGGTAGATGTTGTCGTTGATAAAGGTTTGCAGGAGCGCCGACCCGTAGACGGGCACGTCGATACGCACCCTTTCGTCGGGTCCGACGGTGTTTTCGTAAACGACACGCTCGCCCTGGTCGTCGAGCACTTTGAGGGTGAGTTTGTAGTCTTGAGCGTTCGAGGCCACACCCTGCTGAGTGGGGTCGAAGTCGAAGGGAATCACGCGCGCCCCCGTCGCCGACTCGCCGGGAACCGGGCTGAGGACCGAGCCGTCGTCGGTTTGGAGCCCGCTCGAGCCCGGACGACCTACACGACCCACCTCGTTTAGACCGGGTGTCGCCGCGCTGTTGGGAAACACACTTTCTTGTTCGAACGGGATAGGCCCGTCAGCCGAAGGCGTGCCGGCGCTGTTCAGGGTCAGGCTGACCGGCGAGCCGGTCAGCGTGTAGCCTGCGGGTTCGAAGCTCACCACACCCCCCGGTCGGGCGGGGTCGTCAACGTAGGACACCGCTCCCAGCGAAAGGCCGCCCGCACTTAAGAGCAGTTGCGCCCTGGCGAGCGACACGCCGCTCAACTCAGGCACTCGGGCGACCGTTGCGGTCGACAGGGTGTACTGCAAAACGACTTGCGCGTTGAGGTGCGTTTCTTGACCTGCGCTCGGCAACTGGTCGGTCACGGTAAAAGGCCGGTCAAAGCTCACGCCCGTCGCCGTCGTGACGACGTTGCTGAACCCGAGCGAGCGCAAGCGGTTTTTGGCGGTGTCGATGTTCAGGCCGCGCAGTTGCGGCAGCGTCACCGTCGGTACCTCGGGACCCCGGCTGACGACGAGGTCGACGGCGGCGTTCGCCGCGACGCTTTCGCCTTCGGCGAGCGACTGCGCGACCACGCGACCCTCGGGGGCGTTGTCGAACCTGAAGGTCACCTCACCCAGCTCGAGCCCGGCGGCGTTCAGAAGCTGTTCGGCCTCCTCTTGGGTCGAGGCCGCGAGACCGGGCACGCGCCCGCCCGCGCTGGCCTCGTTGACGCCCAAGCTGACGCTGCGGCCCTCACGCACCAAGCTTCCCGGTTGCGGCGTTTGCGACGTCACGGTGTCGAGCGCCGCGTCCGCGACGGTCTCGGCAAAGGTAACCGGTTCCAGGCCGAAAGTCTGCAACAGCGTCACCGCCTCCGCTTTCGGCAACCCGACGACGCTCGGCAAGCGTACCTCGCCGACCTCGAAATACCGTTGCAGCACCGCGCCCGCGTAAAGCGTCAGGCCGACCAGCAGGCCGACGACCAGGCCCAGACGTATGAAATTGCCGTAGGAGCGCGGTTGCGAGAGTGTCCGTCTAGCCACGGGCGAAGTTTACCACGGGGGCCGGCGTTCCAGGGTAAGAGCGGGCTAAGAGCGGGCTAAAAAAGCGTCACCGGTTCTTTTGGCGAACTGCAAGCCTGCAAAAACCGCGCCTACAAAAACCGCGCCGCCCGCCGGTGTATCCTGTCACTATGACAGGCGGTAACTTGCCCGGGCCCAGCCTCCTCACCTCTTTGCGACCGGACGAGGTAGGTGGGCGCCATCCTGAGTTGGCGGCGCTCAAAACGTTGCACCTGAACGGTGTGCCCGTGGCCCCGGTCTTGGTCGTTCCGGCCGGCGCCGAAGAGCGGTTTTACCGTTTGAACAACCTGACTCTGCAACTAGCGGCGCTGTTTCACGGGGTCGACCCGGCCGACCCCGACGAAGACGACTTAGAAGAGTTTGCCCCCGCCGCCCTGGCCCTGTTCAAAACCCACTTCTTGCTCGACGAATTCATCGACCTGTTTTACGACGCGCTGACCGCGCTGCCCGGCAGTCTGCAGGTTCGGCGGCCCGGTCGGGCCGGCCTCAAAAGCGTGCGGGGTCGCCCCGCGCTGGTCGCGCTCAAAGACACGTGGGCGGCGGACTGGAGCTTCGGAGCCCTGGCGGAGCGTTTAGGGCGTACCCGGGCACTCGTTCCCGAGCCCCGCCCCGTCTTGTTCAGCCCCGCTCCAGAATGGCCGGCTCCCCAGGAGCAGACCGAGCGAGTTCGTGAGCTTTTGCAACGTCCCGTTCAGGTGTGGACGAGCGACTTAGGTATCAGTCGTCTGAACCTCGGTGCTTGAGGCTCGTTGCTCAGGGCTGGCTGCTCAAAATGTAGGGCGCGGTCGCTACTTGAGAGGTGACAAAAGCTGAGTGGGCGCGTCGGCTGCATGACGCGTGTCCCGGCCGCCTTGGCGCTAAGGTTGAGGCTTAAGGAGACGCCATGCCCTGGCTCGTAGACCGACCCCTACCCCTGGACGCCGCGCAAGACCTCGACCGCTTTGTAGGTGGGTTGGCCGAAACCCTCGACGACCCCGCTACCGACAACGATGAGGTCGTGCGCGAGCTGTTGGCTTCCCTGATGTACGGTTGCGGCTTTGCGGAACTCACGAAGCGGCGACCGCTGGCGGCCTTTGCGCTTGAGCCGCGCAACGTCACCTTCGAGGCGGAACACTACGTCGTCACCGACCCGGTAAAGTTCGCGCGCGTCAAACCGCTGCTGTGGTTATGGAAGTGTTTGGACCTGACCCCTCTGGGTCAGTCGGTGGCGAGCGGTGTGGCGCTGCGGCGCGTGCTCGCCGAACGCGTCTTCGCTCGAGCGGGCAAAAACCTCAAAATTTTTCAAAACGTCGAGGTGTCGGTCGGCTACAACCTGGAAGTCGGCGACGACGTGACGATTCACCGGAACGCGTTTATCGACGATATCGGCGGCGTCGTCCTGCACGACGGCGTAAGCTTGAGCGACTACGCCAACGTGTACAGCCACACCCACGACATCTTGAACGGTCCCGACGTGACCCTCAAGCAAACCGTCATCGGGCGCGGCGTACGCGTCGCTTACCACGCCACCGTGCTGGCGGGCACGGTGCTGAGCGACGACAGCATGTTGGGCGCGTTCGCGCTGGCGACCCGCGACTTCGAGCCGCACGTCGTCGGCTTAGGGCTGCCCGCCAAACCGCGCGTTTGGAAAGAGCGCGCGGGCGACCCCGCTTTCGACGCGCTCACCGTCGACGCACGCAACTATCCTAAAAAGCCGGACCTACGCGCCAACCCGGAGTACGCCGACAAAGCCGTGAGCCCGGCGGCGGACGAGGCGAGCGCGCAGTCAACCGGCAAAGCAGGTGCGCAGTCAACCGGCAAAGCGCAGGATACAAAACGCGCAGGAGACTTGCAGCCGGAAGTGTCTTAAAGGCGGAATCTCAACTCGTGCGCAGACCTGGTTTGCTACACTGAGCCCATGCGCGGCTTACTGTTACTGTTGACTTTGGTTTTGGCGGCCTGCTGCCCCGCGCCGCAAGCCGTAAGCGGTGCCGACGACTTGCAAGTCGTCGGCACCGAGACCGCGTTTGTCGCTTCGGTTTTAGAGCTGCGCCAAAACGACATGCTGGTCAGGACCGAAACCGCTCCCCAAACCATCCTCAATGTTCGTCCCGGTTCGGCGGCGGTCGGCGCGCGCGTTTATGTGCGCGGGCTGTTGACGCGGGGCGGCGTGACGCGCGCCGAGGTCAGCGTCTTGGCCGCTCACGACTGAGCTTCGGCAAGCGAGTTTCGACAGGTCGCAAAGACAGGCTGAAGCCGAACTGTGCCGAGCCCAAGTTGACAAGGTAAACCGACGACAGGTGCTTGTTCACACCCCTGAGTCTTCTTCGCAAAGGGTTGGGCAGCGTTGAGCGCCGCGCAAACCTCACCGTGGGTAGGTGAGCGACTTGCAAGTTGCGGCCGGTTTTGCAAACCGTCAGGGTCGCGCGGGCCGCTTCGGGCCGCCGCTCCAACCGCAAATAAACATCTTCGTAAGCGGCGCACCCGTCATAAACAGCAGGCTTTCAAAGGGCTCGAGCCGAACTTGGCGTTCATCGGATCGGAGGAGCGGCAAGTTCAACGCTTTGTAGCGCGTTTTCCAGGCTTTCAAGAACCCCTTTCGTGTGCTCGAGCGCTTTCCCACACCTCCCACAGGTCACCTGCTACTGCAACGACCGGCCCGCAAGGTGCCACAACCGAACCTCCTTGGTTTACCCGTCCTCACTATAATTGCCGAGCCCTGAACGCCCCCTAACCGGTAGCGAGGCCGAAAAAACTTTAGAGCGCTGACCGGCTGGACAACGGCACTTTTATAAACCTTCGAAACTTCGACGGTTCAGAGAGGCGGGCCTGAGACGAAATCAACCTGCTCAGTCGTTTCGACACCGAGTGGAAACGCCAACAACCAACCCCAGGAGGTTCCCTGGCTCGTTCACCCTGCGCCGGACCCGTTCCTGTCCCAAAGCTTGCTACACTTCTGCTGTGACGACGCGTCCCGACTCGAAACGTCCTCTCTACCGCCACTTGCGCGAGCCGGTCAACAGTTTGACGCACCTGGTCGGCGTTTTGCTGAGCCTCGGCGGGCTCGTCGCGCTGCTCGCGTTGTCCAAGGGCGAATTCTGGCGCACCGTCAGTTTCGGTATCTACGGCGTGTCGCTGGTCACGCTCTATACCGCGAGCACGCTGCTTCACAGCTTGAAGGTAGGGCCGGGGCTCGAGCGGCGGTTGCGCATCTTCGACCACGCGGCTATTTTCGGGCTCATCGCCGGAACGTACACGCCCATCACCCTGGTGACGTTGCGGCCGGACTACACCCTGTGGGCCTGGACGCTGTTCGGGGTAGCCTGGACCTTGGCACTCTCAGGCGTCGCCTTCAAAATAGTCTGGATAGGCGCGCCGCGCTGGCTCTCGACCGCGCTGTACCTGCTGATGGGCTGGCTCTCGGTCGTCGCCGCGGTGCCTATCGTGCGGGCGCTGCCGACGGGGGGTCTGGTGTGGTTGGCGGCGGGCGGGCTGTGCTACTCGGTCGGCGCGGTCGTGTACGGCCTCAAAAAGCCGGACTTCTACCCACGTGTTTTCGGTTACCACGAGCTGTGGCACCTGTTTGTGCTGGCGGGAAGTTTTTGTCACTTTATGATGATGCTCGGCTACGTCCTGCCCGCCTGAACACCCTAGTTGCGGCCCGAGCACACCTGCAACCCCGAGCCAGACGGGTGTTCCGAACGCTCGAGGCGTGTTGACATCACCGCCAACCGCGAGCGGGTTCGACGGCTCTGCCAAAACAGACTTTTAAGAGGCGTCGCCGCGCCGAAACCCTTTCAAACCTCGTGACATAATCATCTTGTGGACATCTTTTACCTCGCCCTCGGCGTGGGTTTGAGCGCGGCGAGCGGCTTTCGGGTGTTCGTGCCGCCGCTCGTTTTGAGCGTGCTGGCGCAAACGACCGGCCTCGAGCTGCCCGCCAACCTCGACTGGGCCGGCACGCCGCTGGCGACGACGGTGTTTGCCGCGGCGACGTTTTTAGAGGTGCTGGCTTACTACCTACCTTTCATCGACAACCTGCTCGACACTTTGGCCGTGCCCGCCGCCCTCATCGCCGGGACGCTGCTGACCTACGCCTTCGGCTTCAACTTGGACGAAAGCGCGCGCTGGGCGCTGGCTGTCATCGCCGGGGGCGGCGCGGCGGGCGGTGTTCAGGCGCTGACGACGGTGACGCGGCTCGTCTCGAGCACCACCACCGGCGGAATAGGCAACCCGGTCGTCTCGACAGTCGAAAACGTGGCGGCGACGGCGCTGTCCGCCCTGGCCGTCTTTTTCCCGCTCGTCGCCGTTTTGCTGGTCGTGGCCCTGCTTGTCGTCGCGGCGCGGCGGGTGGGGCGCTGGCGACGGCGGCGCGAGTTGCAAACCTAGGGTCGGCTCGTTTCCTCTTTGGGCGCGCGGTTCTCTTGGTACCAGTCGCACAAATCGGTTAGCGGGCACTTGTAGCAGCGCGGGTTGCTCCACACGCAAACCTGCTGGCCGTGCCGCAGCATGTCGATGTGCAGGGTGTAGAGAACAGTGGCGTCTTTCGGGAACAGCTCGAGTAACTCCCTGTGCGCCTTTTCCGCCGAGACCTTGGGACCGATGAGGCCCAAACGCCCGCTGACCCGGTGGACGTGGGTGTCGACCGGCAGAATCGGCTTGTGAAAACAAAACAGCAGCACGAGCGAGGCCGTTTTCAAGCCCACGCCGGGCAAGGACATGAGCCACTCGAGGCCGTCTTCAGCCTCCAGGTCTTGTAAAAAGTCGATGTTCGCCGCGCCGCGCTCACTGATGATTCGGGTCAGAGTTTTTTTGATGTTGGGCGCTTTGCTGCCCGGATAGCGCGACGACGAAATCGCCTCGGTCAGTTCGTCTACCGGCGCGTCGCGGACGCCTTCCCAGGTTTTGAAGCGCTCCAGCATCCGCGTGTAGGCGAGTTCCTCGTCTTTGTGCGTGGTGCGGTGCGAGAGCATCGTCGAAACAAGTTCATGCATGGGCTCGCGCCGCGGCGTCGTGTCGCGCGCGCCGTAGGTGGCGACGAGGCGGTCGTACACCTCATGAGCTTTTGGAGAGCTGTTTTCCCACATGGTTAAACGATAGGCAATCAGATGTGCCGAGAGGTGTAACAGGGACTAAGGTCGGACCGTCTCGGTGAGCTTCGGTAGGTGCGGGCTCGAGCAGCCTCCTTGCTCGGTACTTTTCACCCGGTCCTCGGCTTTTACTGGGGCCAGCCCGGAAAACGCCCGCCTGCCGGGACGAGCACGGCGCTGTAACGAATCTCGAGCGGGTAGTAGCGTGCCAAGTCCGCTTCGCTGAAGTCGGCGTAACCGAGGTCCACAGGGTTGCCGTTCGCGTCTTTGACGATGACCATGAGGTTGCTCACGCCGCGGCTCCAATCGACCGCGCTGTACTGCGACAACGACGTTAATTCCTGCTTCGACTCGACCGCCCCGGTGTCAGAAAAGCTCAGGTCCGCCGCGTCACTGCACGCCGGTTTGACCGAAATGTCGTCGTTGGGTACAAGGCAAAATTGCAGGCGTACGGGTTCGTTTCCCGGTTTTTTCAGCACCTCGGCGCGCTGGTAGAGCGTGCCGCCCGCGTAGTTTACAGGCGCTTCTAAATTTTGCGACAAGTTGCTGGCGCTTTTAAAAAAACTCACCGCGCCGCTCTCCGCCGTACCTCCGGCCCCGAAGGTGCGGGTCACGTCGAGCAAAACGAGGGCGGGGCCGCTGTTGGCAGCGGGTGCGGGCGGTGCAGGCGGTGTGGGTGGTGCTGCAGCCTCAGTCGGTGGCGCGGGTGCAGGCGTCGGCGCGGCTGCCGGAGGCGCGGCAGGTTGCGCCACCACAGGTGGGGCCGTTTCGGCGGGGGTAGGCGGTTGGGCGGCCGGACTGGGAACGGGCGCGGGCGGCGTCACCGCTTCAGGCGCTGCGGGGGTCGTCTCTGTGGACGCTGGTTCGGTAGCGGCCTCGGTCGGTGCCTCCGCGGGCGTTTCGGTCGTCGCTACCGGGGGCAACTCTACGGTCTGACCGGCAAGACGCCCCGACTCCTGATAAAAATAGCGGTAGGCGTCGACCGCGGGTTGGAGCGTGTAAGCCCGCCGGTAGGCCGCCGTCGCCTCTTCGTAACCGCCACTCTCGAACCTCACCCGGCCGAGCCACGCCCACGCCTCGGCGTAGTCGGGGTTGGCCCGCGTTGCGCTTACAAACTTGTCGCCGGCCTGCGCCCTGTCGCCCGACGTATAAAGGTTGACGCCCTCTTCGAACGCGGTATAAGCGTCGACGCCCCATTTCGCCTGACTTTGGGCGACTTTTAAAAAGTAGGCCGCGGTGTCGTCGCTGGGGTCCAGGGCGGCGGCGCGCGCCCAATAGACGGCGGCGTCTTCGGGTTGGCGCAGCTCCAAGCCCGTCCGTCCCGCCCACACGAACGCTTTACGGTAGTCGGGGTTGGCGCGGGTCGCCTCGGCAAAGGCGAGCCAGGCTCGGTCGGGCTGACCGCTGTAGTAAAGCGACAAGCCGCGGTAGTAGGCGTCGCTGGCCCGTTGTCCGTAGGTTTGTGCGTCCTGGATAGCCTCGACGTTGCGCCGGTAATTCGGGTTGTCCGGGTGCCGAGCGGCGAGGTCTTGGAACAGGGCGAGGGCCGTCGCCTCTTCCCCGACGGCTTGGTAGCTCAGGGCGAGCTGAACTTTTGTGTCCTCTTGGGCGGGGTCTAAGTCGACGACGGTTTGGTAGTAGCCGATGGCGTCGCGGTACTGCCGCGCGGAATACTTGGTGTAACCGAGCTGGTTGCCGAGGTCGACGAGACTTTGGGCGGCCGCCTCGTCGATTCTGCCGCCGTAGGTTTCGTAAGCGAGCCAGGCTTGCCAGGCTTGCTCGAGCAAGTTGACCTGGGCGTATGTTTCGGCAAGGAACCTGTAAGGCTCCGGGCTCGTCGGCGAGGCGGTGCGCGCCTCGACGCCGTAGGCCACAGCTTGTTTCCACAAGGGTTTGTCGATGAAGTTCGCGCTGTAGTTCGCTCTAGCCTCGGCCGCTGCGGCGCGCCCCTGTTGCAGCGCGCCCTGTGCGGCAGGCGTCATCGGGGCTTGGGCGAAAGCGCTGCCCCAAGCGAGCAGCAGTGTAAAGACGGCAGAGCGTAAACAGGTGGGCATTGTAAGGTTCTCGTTCATAAATCCTCAGTCAAGTAAATCTTCAGTCAAGGATAGACTGTCCCCGCGCCTGGAGAGTTGCGCGGAAGTTACCGACTTAGAACCTAACACCCCCGCCGGTGAGAAACCGTGCGTCTTGCTGATGAAGATGAAGCCTCCGAAGCCGTTCCGTGGCCTGTCGGCTCGCCGGTCGTAGCGACTTTCGCTAAGAGGCTGTAGAGCCCGTCCTCGTTTGGAGCCGAGACGTGACCTCAGTCACCGAGTACCGCCTGCTTCTCAGTAAACGCCACCCGCACCGCCTCGGCCAACACACCCATACCCTCGTCGACCTGCTCGTCCGTCAAGTCCAGCGGCGGCAATAGTCGGATACAGTTGCTGTAGAGCCCCGCGCGCAAGACGAGAAGGCCGCGTTTAAGGGCTTCGCTGGTGACGTTGACAACCTCTTGGGCGACAACGGGTTTTTTAGAACCTTGGTCTTGCACGAACTCCACCGCAAGCATCGGGCCTAAACCGCGCACGTCGCCCACATAGTCGTTCTCAGCTTGAAGTGCCAGCAAGTGCCCGCGCAGCCGCTCACCGACTTCATTAGCCCTCTTCAAAAAAGTAGGTGTACTGATAATCTTGACGGCCTCTATAGCCGCGACGCAGGCTAAGGGGTTGCCGCTGTAGGTGCCGCCCAAACCGCCGGGATGCGGCGCGTCCATCATTTCGGCTTTACCCACGACCGCCGAAATGGGCATCCCCGCGCCGAGCGACTTCGCCGTCGTGAGCAAGTCGGGTGTCACATCATAGTGCTCCACCGCGAACAGCTTGCCGGTGCGCCCCATACCGCACTGGATTTCGTCGGCAATCATCACCATGCCGTGCTCGCTGCAGAGTTCGCGGATGCGTTTTAAGAAACGCGGCGGCGTCGGTACGAAGCCGCCCTCGCCCTGGACGGGTTCGATAACCACGGCGGCCACCGCGCTCGGGTCCACCTGAGCGACGAGGGCGTGCTCGAGGCCCTGAATCGCAAAGTCCACGAACTGCTCCTCCGTCATACTGTCCGGTTTGCGGTAGAGGTTTGGGAAGGGCAGCCGGTACACCTCGGGCGCGAAGGGGGCAAAGCCCTTTTTGAACAGCGCGTACTTGCTCGTCATCGTCAGGGTCAAATTGGTGCGCCCGTGGTACGCGCCCTCGAACACGATGACCGCGGGCCGACCCGTGTACGACCGCGCGATGTTCACCGCCGTCTCGACCGCCTCGGCCCCGCTGTTCATAAAGGTCGCCTTGGCCGGGCCGTCGATGGGCGCGACTTTACACAAGAGTTCTGCGAGTTCGACCATGCTTTCCGAGGTCGCCACGATGGCGCAGGGGTGGATGACTTTGTCGGCTTGCGTTTTTATCGCGTCCACGACCGTGTGAGGCGTGTGGCCCACCGCCATCATGCCGATGCCGCCCGCGAAGTCGAGGAGGGTGTTGCCGTCCACGTCAACTACTGCCGCGCCGTGCGCCCGCTCGACGGCGATGGACGTGAGCTTCGCCGCCCCACGCGGGGTCACGGCCTCGCGCCGCGCGACGATTGAACGGCTTTTCGGCCCCGGAACTTCTGTAATTAGCTCAATAGTTGCCATAATTCTCCCAAAATTACTCAGGGTGCTACCGACGAGGAAACAATTTTAGCTTCAATAATATGTTGGGAATGCAAAGCCTCGAGTTTCCTTTGTAATTCTACTGAACTAGGTTTGTAATGCACTGCTTGCACTAAACTATTCATACCATCTATAGGCAAATCGTAGAAGTTGTTTTTACGAAACATGGGATTAAGAAATAAAAGTAATCTAAACTCGCTTTCATACTGAAAATATGGGTTACGAATTAAAAAAAATATATCCAAATTCCCATTTACCTCTTCAACCAAATCGCTAACATCTGCAATGTCTTCATCTGGATAAGTGGTTCTGCCACACATCCCGTCAGTGGCTATTGGAGCTTTATTGACACTATTCTTAAAAACATCATGAAGTCTCTGTACTGTCGTCCGAAGAGCAATTCCATGTGAGCCAATTGCAAATGTTGCCCACATATCCCCTTGCTCCTCAGAATTCAGGTGCCAACTACTGAAAAACACTCTACCCTCATTTATACGGGTATTCTCTACTAATGCTTTTTCTATAAAGCGAGGAGAGAAAGTGGCCTCGCCAGACCCATCGTTATTTTTCTTAAAATATTTAACGTTTGAAAAACGTAGACTTTCGTATTTCACCATGTTTTCATATACATCAAAATCAGTGTAGTGCCAAACAATCTGTTCAGGTTTGGGTTGGGGTATCCATTTAGGCGTTGAAAAGTTTCCCATGTTCAAATCCTTTCGACTTCTGTGACGGTGCGTTCGTTTGAAACGTTGCCCGTGTTGAGCGTCGTACTCGGCTCGACGAGCATCACTTCGACCTCGTGTTCGGCGTAGGGTTGGTGTTCGGTGCCTGCGGGAACGATGACGAATTCGCCCGCGTTTATTGTCACTTCGCCGTCGCGCAAGCGCATCGTGAAACTTCCCTTGACGACGTAGAAAAGTTCGTCCTCGAGTTCATGCCGGTGCCAGACAAATTCACCTTTGAACTTGACAAGTTTAACCGCCGTGCCGTTCACCTCACCGACGAGTTTCGGGCTCCAATGCTCGGTGAAGGTGGCGAGTTTGGCGGCTACACTGACTTTCTCTATCACGTCATCACGCTGCTACGCCGCCCGCGACGCGCTCGAGCGCGTCCGCAAAAACCTCTAGCGCGTCGTAGATTTGCTTGGAGGTGACGACGAGCGGCGGAATCCAGCGAATCACGTTGCCGTAGGTGCCGCAGGTGAGCAGCAGCAGGTTGTTTTCCAAACACAGCGCGTGAACCGCTTTGCAGGTGTCCGGGTCGGGACGGCCGTCCGCGCGGCTGAACTCGGTGCCGACCATGAGACCGCGCCCGCGCACGTCACCCAAAACGGGGTAGTCGCGCTGCAAGTCGCGCAGGCCGTTCATCAATCGTTCACCCATCCTCGCGGCGTTTTCGGGGAGGTTTTCTTCCAACACCACCTCGACGGTCGCCTTGGCCGCCGCCAGCGGTAGGGCGCTGCCGCCGCCGTAGGTGCCGCCGTGGGTGCCGGGTTGCCACCGCTCCATGAGCGAGCGTGGCGCGGCAACTGCCGAAATCGGCAAACCGCTCCCCAGGCCCTTCGCCATGATGACGATTTCGGGCGTAATGTCGGCCTGTTCGAAACAGAACAGAGTGCCGGTGCGCCCGAAGCCGGTCTGCACCTCGTCCATCACCAGCAAGATGCCGTGCGCGTCGCAGATGCGGCGGAGTTTGTGCAGAAAACTTACCGGCGCGGGCACGTAACCACCCTCGCCCAAGACGGGCTCGATGACGATGGCAGCGGTTTCGTCCGGGGCGGTTTGGCTTTTGAGTAAGTGCTCGAGTTGTCGCACGCAAAAGTCGACCGTCGCCTGTTCGTCCCAGCCGTAAAAGTAGCTGTACGGAAAAGGCGTCACGAACACGCCGCCGGGCAAGGGTTGGTAGTGGTGGCGGTAGACGGTTTTCGAAGTCGTCATCGCCATCGTCTGCGCGGTGCGGCCGTGAAAGCTGCCTTGAAACACAATGATGTTCGTCCGCCCGGTCGCGTGCCGCGCGAGTTTGACGGCCGCTTCGGTCGCCTCCGCGCCGCTGTTGGAGAAAAAGAATGAGTCGATGCTAGGCGGTAAAAGGGGCTCGAGCGCCCCCGCCAACTCGTGCGCCAGCGGCAACGTGACGATGTTCATTTGCCCAAACAGCAGTTTTTCGGCCTGTTCCTGAAGCGCTCGAACAACCTTCGGGTGACAGTGCCCGGTATTCGTCACGCCGATGCCCGAGGTGAAGTCGGTGTAGCGCGTCCCGTCCGCATCGTACAGGTAAATCCCTTCGCCCCGCACGGGCTTTACGGGGGTGAGGTGCGTCCACACCGGGGAGAGGTGATTTGCAGCCATGCTCGACCTTCTTTCGCCAAACGTTGGCCTCAGCTTACCCTGTCTCGAGGCTTCGATTTGCCAAATCCGACGCCAAGCCTGTTACCAGCCTGGGTCATCGGAAGTCTCCTCGAGCGGTGTCTCGAGCCCTTCGCGTACCGATTCGCGCAGACTGGGACTAGCGAGGAGATGGGCCGTTTCCCACAGTGCAAGCGCAGCCTCGGCAATCATCCCCTCTTCGTCGGTCGGCACGACGAGTACGGTGACGGGGCTTGCTGCCGTGCTGACAACCGTCTCATGGGCGCGGTTTCTGGTCTCATCAACCTCAATCCCCAAAAAACTCAAACCGTCCAGCCCATTCGCCCGCGTCGCCGCGTCGTGCTCGCCGATGCCGCCGGTAAAGACGACCGCGTCCAGTCCGCCCATCGCCGCCGCGTAAGCACCGACCGTTTTGCGGACGCGGTAGCAGAATACCTCTAAAGCGGCTCGAGCCGCCTCATTGCCGTCAGCCGCTGCCGCACGCACGTCGCGCATGTCGTTGGACACGCCGGACAGCCCAAGCAGGCCCGAACGTTTGTTGAGGAGGGTTGTCAGGTCCGGCGTGCTCATGCCGTCCTCGAGCAAATGCAGCAGCACGCCGGGGTCGATTTCGCCCGTCCTTGTACCCATTAAAAGTCCGTCCAATGGCGTCATGCCCATTGAGGTGTCGACGGATTTACCTTGACTGACGGCCGCCGCGCTCGAGCCGTTGCCGAGGTGGAGGGATACAATTTTCAATGCTTCACGCGGCTTGTCCAAAAGCCGCGCCGCTTCCCTGGTCACGTAATCGTGGCTCGTCCCGTGAAAACCGTACTTGCGGACGCCTTGGAGGTAATAATCGAGGGGCAGCCCGTACAGGTATGCCTTTGGGGGCAAAGTGCTGTGAAAAGCGGTGTCGAACACGGCGACTTGAAAAGCGTGAGGTAGCAAGGCTCGAGCCGCCAGGATGCCCTCTATGTTAGCCGGGTTGTGCAGCGGCGCGAGCGCGGACAGGTCGCGCAAGGTTTTGATAACTTCATCGGTGATGACGGTAGGTTCGGTGTAGACTTCGCCGCCGTGGACGACGCGGTGACCGACGGCGCGCACGGTTTCCAAATCGACGGCTTCACTGAGAGCCTCGAGGCAAACTTTCAGCGCCGTTTCGTGATTGGGAATCGTCTCAGCTTCGACCTCTGCAAAACTCGCGGTCACAGCCGCGTCGCCACCGATGCGCTCGACGTGGAGCGAGAATTTGTCGGGGAACAGTTCGAGTTTGAGGCTCGAGCTGCCCGCGTTGACGACGAGGACGCGGTTGTCCTCAGTTGTTTTGTTTTCAGTCACCGGCGGGTTCTTTCGGCGCTTCTTCGCGCGCTTTTTGTAAGGACTCGAGCCTCGAGGCGAGCTTCCCCTCCCAGCCCTCGCCGTCGCCCTGGTAGTAGCGCTTGACGGGCATGTCTTCGGGAAAATAGCGCTGTGCGAAGCTGCCCGCGCGGTCGCTGAAATAGTAAGCGTAATCCTTGCCGTAGCCGAGCGACTTCATGGTGCCGGTGGGCGCGTTGCGCAGGTGGAGCGGAACTTCGGCGTTTGCAAAGGTTTCGGCGTCGGCTCGAGCCCGTTTCCAAGCCTCGTAAACGCTGTTGCTTTTCGGGGCAATCGCCAGGTAAACCGCGCACTCGGCGAGCGCCAGTTCGCCTTCGGGTTGGCCCAAAAACTGGGCCGCGTCGCGTGCGGCAATCGACAGGCGCAGCGCGTTGGGGTCGGCTAGGCCGACGTCCTCGCTGGCAATCCGCACCAAGCGCCGGGCGATGTACATGAGGTCTGCGCCCGCGCCCAACATTCGCGCCAGCCAGTACAGCGCGGCGTCTGGGTCGCAGCCGCGCACTGACTTGTGGAGGGCGCTGATGAGGTTGTAAAAGTGCTCGCCGCCCTTATCGAAGGCCATGCCTTTGACCGACAACGCGCCGCGGACCGCCTCGAGACTCAGTTTGCCATCCTCTGCAAACCCCGAACTCAGCTCGAGCGCGTTCAAAGCTCGCCGCGCGTCGCCGTCGGCCCAGGCGACGAGGGCGTTCAGGGCGGCGGGCTCGAGTTGCAGCGCTCCGGCAAAGCCGTCGGGATGCGCCAGTGCTCGTTCTAACACCTCGCGGATGTCGGCGGGCTCGAGGGCTTTCAGCACATAAAGCTGCATTCTCGAGCGCAGCGCGCCGTTGACCTCGAACGACGGGTTTTCGGTCGTCGCGCCGATGAGGGCGAGCGTGCCGTCCTCGACGAACGGCAGCAGCAAGTCCTGCTGCGCCTTGTTAAAGCGGTGAACCTCGTCCAAGAACAGCAGCGTGCGTTCGCCAGTTGTTTGCAGCCGTTCCGCCGCTTCCTGCGCGACTGCCCGCACCTCTTTCACGCCTGACGTCACCGCCGAAAGCCCCACGAAGTGCGCGCCAAACTGCCCCGCCACGAGCCGCGCCAGCGTCGTTTTGCCCACGCCCGGCGGCCCCCAAAACAGCATCGAGTAAAGACGCTTGTTGGCGACCGCGTTGTAAAGCGGTTTGCCCGTCCCGACCAAGTGCTTTTGACCCGCGACCTCCGCAAGCTCACGCGGGCGGAGGCGTTCGGCTAAGGGGGCGTGGGCCGTGGTCATGATTTTAGAGTCTAACAGGCGGACAGACCAAGCCGAGTTTCGTCCCACTAAATTACAAGCTGAAATGTAGCTTGAGAGCCTTGTCAAGCTCGAGCCGTGGGTCTGCGCCGAACCTACTTCAGCGTGAAGGGTTCAGCTCGAGCCCCGCCAGTGGCTGAACAGGACACCGCATCCGCTCCTGCAGAGACGCCGAAGGGATGACCAACCCTTTTTTGTTGTGCCACAGGTCGGAATTGAAAGGGTCGCGGCACCATATTTCGTTGTCGGGGCCACACCACACAGCGTTGGGGAGGATAGCGGGTAGGAAGTCGTCGGCTGCGTCGTACACGCCTCAATGTAGGCTGAAGGGTCTTACAGAATCCTTAAGGAACGCGTCCGAGAAAAGGTTTGGGGGAGGGGTTCCAATCTTTACCTCGAGGACGTTTTGACGATAACGAGACGCGGCAGCTACATCGTTTTCGAGTCAATGAAGCTGAGCGTGTTCGAGCCGTAGGTTTTCCGCCTCGCCTCGAGCCCTTCTCCCTCACGCGACAAATTCAGCTCGAGCCCGGTCGGGTGCTGAAAGATGTAAAGCCCATCTTCACCTGTGACCTCGGCATCCAAAATCGTCTGGAAGATTTCGTTCAGCTCGAGTGGATAGGGTGGCGCGGCGAACACGACGTCGAACTTCTCCGAGGTTTGAACAAACTTGAGGGCGTCGCCTTGGATAGTTTTGGCCTCGAGCCCCAAAGCGTGGGCGTTTTGCCGGATGATGTTCGCCGCCGCCTTGTTGAGGTCGACGCAAGTGGCCCTCCAACCGCGGGAGGCGGCCTCGAGTCCAATCGCGCCCGAGCCGCTGTAGAGGTCTAAAAAGGTGCCGCGTTCGTAGAACGCCAAAATGTCGAACAGGGCTTCGCGCAAGCGGGAAGGGCTCGGGCGGGTGCCGCGTTTGGGGGTTTCCAAGCTGCGGCCTTTGGCCGTGCCGCCGATGATGCGAGGTTTTGCCACAGGGGATTATAAGGGAGGTGTAGGAAAGAATCAGTTATGGACTTGTAGCGCGTGAGGCTCGATACTTTGAATGATTTCGCTCTCGGCCTGCTGAGCCTGGAACAAGTCCCAGCGCGTTTGAAGGCTGAGCCAGAAGCCGGCGGAGTTGCCAAAGAACCTGGACAAGCGCAACGCCGTACTAGGTGTTATACCCCGGCGACCATTCACGATTTCGTTGAGCTGCTGATAAGGCACACGTATAGCGTCTGCCAACTCGCGCTGGGTCAGGTTCATGGGAATCAAGAACTCCTCGAGCAGCATTTCACCTGGGTGCGTAGGTTGACGTTTGGTGGGTACTCCGACCACAATCGGCTCCTTTTTGGCACCTAGTTGTGACTATGGCACAGAAATCTCGAGGTCTTTACAAATTTTCTTCACGAGATAATCGTTGACCTCACGATGCCTCGGCACGGTAGATGCCTTACCTTTGGAGCGGTTGATATAGACGGTATGACTACTACCTTCACGGAAAAACTCACAACCACTTTTCTCAAGGTGACGAACCAGGTCACGGCGCTTCACTACGCGGCGGTAAAAAAGGTTTCTTTAATAACCTTACGTCCTTTAAGACTTTCTTCTGCAAGCATACGATTAGCCTCGAAAACAAACTCAACAGCTTCACGCAAGTTTTCGCGGGCTTCCTCGAGGGTGTTGCCTTGGGTGTTCGCCCCCGGCAGTTCTTCGATAAAGCCTATGTAGCCTTCAGGCACTTGCTCGAATACGGCTGTCAGCTTCATAAACAGACTCTAGCACGCGGGCGGCTTTGCCACATAACAACCAAGCTCGCCGGCCGCTGGAAGCCCGAAGTGAGCAGCAAACGCGGACTGTAGGCGGGCGGGTGCCGCGTTTGGGGGTTTCCAAGCTGCGGCCTTTGGCCGTGCCGCCGATGATGCGAGGTTTTGCCACAGGGGATTATAAGGGAGACGAGGGGCAGTGCAGAAAAGCTAAAGCCTTTTGGTGTCTAGTCATGCTGTTAACGACGGTTGTAACCAAATTCATTAGACAGAAGTTTCTTCTTCCAAAGTGCTTCTCTTGCAATGACCTCTTCTGATGTTGTCACTGAAGACAAAACCTCTAAAATTGCAAACTTAAAATTTTCTTTGAAATAAGTTTCTGTTTTCTTTTCAAATAAAACTACCAAATCAACATTGTTTCCGTGAAAGTTGTGGATGTACTGAGTCCACCTTCCCCAAATACCGTTCACGCCATAGGCTGAACCAATATAATGCTTGCCGGTTGCTTTATCAGAAATTAGGTAGATACCGTAAACATTGCTTAAAGCAACTCTCCAGTCTCTTAGGTCATTTTTTACAATAAGCTCAATTTCACTAAAGCTATGGTTGATTTCGTCAAAGGATTTAAAGGGTTCACCTTTGAACTTGTGTTCGTAGATACCTGCTACCTTGCTATTTTCGTAGATATAACTAGGACTGAACACAGTTCCTCGACTGTTTTTGCCTTGATACTCAATGATCAGCCTACCGATTAAATCTTTATAAATTTCACAGGATTCAACTTCATAAGTGTCACCAGTTCTACTTATAATTTTAAAGACACCACCAAATAGAAACTTGTTGCCGTTCATTTGTGCGAAGCTAACAATGGAATCTTTTGGGAAGCGTTCTCTCGCATTCCCTTTGTAAATCTGCCAGTTGAGCCATTCTTGTTCAGAGCGTGCCAAAGCATGAAGAGGACGAGTACCCCCTGGTTCTGTCTTCGCCAAGTGAAAACGGTACTTCGAATCGTCATTTAGTTCTTGTATCAGCACACCTAAGTTCATTATTCCTCCTTACTGAATTACACTTTAGCTCCAAACTGATGGATGTATAAACTGTATCGCACCCTGCGTTATGACACGTTTGAAAGCAGAGGGTTACCGCATTACTTCACAACCCCAAATACGCCTTCTTCACCACCGGATTGCCCATCAACTCCTCCGACGGGCCGTGGATGACGAGCTTGCCATTCTCGAGCACATACGTCCTATCGCTTACTTTCAAAACTTGCATCACGTTCTGCTCGACCAGCAAAATCGGCAGGCCCGTCTCGGACACACGCCGAATCACGCCCATCACCTCTTTGACGAGCAGCGGCGCGAGGCCGAGCGAGGGCTCGTCCATGAGGAGCATCTTCGGGCGCAGCATGAGGGCGCGGCCGATGGCGACCATTTGCTGCTGCCCGCCCGAGAGCGCCCCGGCCATGTCTTTGCGCTTTTTGTGCAGGTCGGGGAACAGCTCGTAGACGCGCTCGAAACTCGCCGCGCGGTGTTTGCGGGCGGCGGGCAGGTAAGCGCCGAGCGACAAGTTTTCCTCGACCGACATGTTCGGGAACAGTTGCCGCCCCATCGGCACATGCGCGACGCCGAGGGCGGCTAAGTCGTGGGGCGAGCCGCTGCCGATCTTGTGGCCGTCGAATAGAATCTCGCCGCCCCAGGGCCGAATCATGCCGGAAATAGCGCGCAAAATGGTCGATTTGCCCGAGCCGTTACCGCCGACGAGTCCGACCAACTCGTGCGAGCCGACCTCCAAACTCACCCCGAACACGACCTGCAACTCGCCGTAGCCGAGGTCGACGTTGTTGACCTCGAGAATCGGTTTGCCAGCCGCCTCACTCATCTTCCGCCCCACCCAAGTACGCCTCGATAACCTGCGGGTCGCTCGTAACCTGTTCGGGCGTCCCTTCGGCAATCTGTTCGCCGAACGCCAGGACGATGACGTGGTTGCACAGTTCGATGATGGCCTTCATGATGTGCTCGACCATGATGACGGCCAGCCCGGTTTCGGTGAGGCCTTTGACAAAGGTAATCATTTCGGCCAGCGCAGGCGGGTTGAGGCCGGCCATGATTTCGTCTAAAAACAAGACTTGCGGCTTGACAGCGAGAGCCTTGGCAAGTTCCAAGCGTCGCCGCCGCGCTAAGTTGAGGTCGGCGGAGGGTTGGTCGGCGCGGTCGGCGAGTCCGACACGCTCGAGCGCGTTCCAAGCGACGGCCTCGGCCTCTTTGCGCGTGTTCGTTTTCAAAAAAGCCGGAACGAGGACGTTCTCGAGCACGGTCAACTCTTCAAACGGCCGTTCAATTTGAAAGGTGCGCCCCACGCCAAGGCGGACTCGAGCGTAAGGCGGCAAGTTGGAAACGTTTTTGCCGAGCAGCGTCACCGTTCCCGCAGACAACGGCACGTAGCCGGTGAGCGCGTTGAAGAGCGTCGTTTTCCCCGCCCCGTTCGGCCCGATGAGGCCCAGAATGTCGCCCTGCGGCAGCGTCAGCGACACGCCGTTGACGGCCGTCAGGCCGCCGAAGCGCACCACCACGCCCTCAGCTCTAAGCGCTTCTGGCATAGCGTCTCCTTTTGAGCCGGTCAGTAAGTTCGCCGATGACGCCCTTCGGCAAAAACAGCACCACGACGACGATTAAAACGCCGAAGATGAGCAGGTTCGCCTGCGCGAAGGCGGTGCGGAACACCTCGGCCGAAATGGTAATGAGCGCGGCCCCCGCCAGCGGTCCCCAAATCGTCCCGCGCCCGCCGATAATCGCGATGAGTGCGATGCGTACCGACAGCGGCAAAAAGAAGATGTCGTGAGGCTCGAGATACGACAAAAACATGGCGTAAATACTCCCGCCCGCCGCCGTCAGCGCGCCGGAGAGCGCGAACGCCGCGAGCTTGACGTTGCGCGGGTTGATGCCCGCCGCCATCGCCGACTCTTCGTCCTCGCGCACCGCGCGCATCCGGTAACCGAACTGGCTTTTGGAAAGGTAGATGACGAGCCCGATGAGGAGCGCTACATAAATGAGCGCCAGGTAATACTCGGTGCGACGTGAGAACAGGTCCAGCCCGAACGGCTCGGGCAGCGCGTAGATAAAAATCCCCTGCGCCCCGCCGGTAAACGAGCGCCAGTTGATGGCAACGAGTCGCAGGATTTCGGCGATGGCGATGGTCGACAGCACGAAGTACGAGCCGCGTAAACCGAAGGTCAGCGCGCCCCAGAGGAGCGCCAACAACGCCGCCAGCGCCATCCCGACGAGCAGCGTCCACCACGGCGCGACACCCCAGTTCGTCGCCCCGAGCCCGACCGCGTACGCCCCGATGCCCACAAAGGCCGCGTGCCCGAGGCTCACCTGCCCCGCCCAGCCGCCCAGGATGTCCCACGCCGTCGCCCAGCCCGCGAACAGCAGCAGCGAAATGGCGAGCGCCTGGTAACCGGGAAACAAAAACGGGAAGGCGATGCCCGCAGCTACAAACAACCCAAGTCCGACGACGTGCCGCGTCATCAGACCCGCTTGACCGTGCGGCCGAACAAGCCTTCGGGCCGCAGCAGCAAGATGAGGAGAAAAGCCACCAGTCCATAAGCGTCCCGGTAGGCGTTGGAAAGGTACGACGCGCCCAACACCTCGACGACGCCGAGGAGCAACCCACCGCCAATCGCGCCCCAAATGCTGCCCAAACCACCCAGCACCGTCACCACGAAAGCTTTGAGCGTGTAACTCGCGCCCACCGTCGGGGTGGCGAAGAGCAGTGGAATCAGCGAAATCCCCGCCGCCACCGCCAGCGCCATGCCGACGCCGAACACCAGGCCGTGAACCGCGCGCGTGTTGATGCCGACGAGTTCGGCCCCGAGCCGGTTCTGCGCGGTCGCCCGCACCGCGCGGCCGGTTTCGGTGTAGGTGAGAAACAGGTAGAGCAAGATAATGGCTGCCAGCGCGATGCCGCCCGCGAACAGTTGAACGTAAGAGAAACGAATCCCCGCGACTTGCAGCGTCGAAGTCGCGTACCCCACGTACAAGGCTTGCGGCTCGGCCCCGAAGCCCAGCAGCAGCAGGTTGGAAATAATCAGCCCGAGGCCTAGAGTAGCGAGGAGCGTGCTCTCCGCCGAGGAATCGACCAGGCGGCTTAAGATAGTGCGCTCGAGCGCCCAACCCACCAGGTAAGCCGCGGGCAGCGCCACGAGAAGCGTCAAAAACGGGTCCCAGCCGTACTGCGCGCGCATAAAGAGCGCCGCGTACATCCCCAGCACCACGAACTCGCCGTGGGCGAAGTTGATGACCCGCATCACCCCGAAAATAAGCGACAGCCCCACCCCGATGAGCGCGTACACGCCGCCGATGAGGATGCCGCCGGAAAGGTTTTGAATAAAAGCTTCCATAAAAATAGGGACGAGAAACGCGCTTCTCGTCCCCTAAAGGTTTAGCGTTCGTTCCAGTTCGGAGCCGGAAACTGCGTGTCGCCGACGGCGGCCTCTTCGGGGAACACCGTAGCGAACGTGCCGCCCTGCACCTGCTCGGCAATCATCTTGACCGGGTTCTGGTTCATGTAGCCGTTTTCGCTCGTGAACTGAATCGGGCCGTAGGCTGTGTCAGGCAGGTTGGTGGCGGCGAGCGCGTCGCGCACCGCTGCCGGGGTCATGTCCGTAGCGCGGCGCAGCGCGTCGGCGGCGGTGATGACGGCGGCGTAACCCTGCGCCGCGTGGTAGGAAGGTTCCTTGCCGAGTTTTTCGACGAGGCGCTCGTACAGGCTCTGTGCGCCGGGATAAGAAACGTCTTGCGTCCAGGCGGTCGCCGTCACCACGTAGTCGGCCGCGTCGCCCGCGCCTTCGATGAATGAGGGCAGCGCGAACCCGGCCGCGCCGCCCGCGAACAGTTTCGCGTTCAGTCCGACCTCTTTGGCCTGCCGCATGATGGCGATGCCGTCGTCTTCGTAAGAGACCATCATCACCACGTCGGGGTCGGCGGCGGCAAAGCGGTTCAGCACCGGGCGAAAGTCGGTCACGCCTTTGTCGTAGTTTTCATCTTCGACTATTTCGTAGCCGCGCTCGTCGGCAAGTCTCAGCGCCGCGTCCGAAACGGCCGACTCGAAGGTGCCGTTGCCGTGGATGATGGCGATGGTTTGCAGGGTGCCATCACCACCGGCGTTGATTTGGTCCATGAGGTCGAACAACACCTCGGCGTAAGCGGCGGCGGGTTGGTTGAGCCGGAATACCCATTCCGAGCCGGGCTGGGTAATTGAGTCCGCCGACGAGGTAAAGACCAGGAAAGGGTATCCCTGACGGGCGAAATACTGGCTCAGCGGGTTGGTGATGCTGGACGAATACGCGCCCATGACGAGCGGCAAACCCTGGTTGACGAGCTGTTCGGCGGCGGCGAGCGCCACGTTGACTTCCGAAGTGTCGTCCTCGAGCACCAGCTCCATCATCATTCCGTTGATGCCGCCGGCCTCGTTGACCTCCTCGAGCGCCACGTCCATCCCGGCCTGCTGCTGCTCGCCGAAAGTAGCGAAGCGCCCGGTCAGGCTGGTAATCACGCCCACTCTGACGCTGTCTTGTGAAGCGTCTTGGGCGAGAACGCTCGAGCCGACAGCCAGGGCGACCAAAAGCGTAAGGCTTGCTGCGAACCGTTTCATGTTGCCTCCTGTTCGTTTTTGTGTTTGCTGTCGCAGCCTACCAGACCCGTGTGGGCGCGTCAATCTCGGCGCACACGGGTCTCTTCAACTACGACTTGCGAACCCGCAAGCGTCGTTGAAAGAGGTATCAGGGGTCTCCCAAAGCTCACTTTTCTCGGGCGCTGAGGGTGGGGTCCAAAGTTATGCTGAGCCGCCCTCACTTGCACATTCGGTACGCTCTTCCTCCCGCGTACAAGATGTGGTAATCTCCGCAGCGTGGCGGCTGTCGAAAATGTCGAAGCGTCAGGTTTTCAGGTCGTGACGGCTCACTTCACGGGCACGCTGGGCGAACTCGCCCACGCCCTGCGCACGGCCAAACTCAGCCCCCAACACCTGGACGTGTTGCAACTCGTGCGCGATTACCTGGCCTACTTCACCGTCGCCGCCGAGGCCGACCTCGAACTCGCCTCGGAAGCGCTGCCGCTGGTCGCGCGCGTCGTCGAGCTTAAAATTCGCTTTTTGCTGCCGCGTCCGCCTAAAGAACAAGAGGATGAAGCCGAGGTGCTCGAGGAGACGCTTGAGACCGTCACCTTATTGGAGGACTTAGAAGACGCCATCGGGTTTCTAAAACGCCGCCGCGAGGCGAGGCGCGTCGTGTTGACTGCAAAAACGCCCCGGCCCGACTACCCGCGCCCGGAGCGGCCTCTCAAGGTCGGCGTCGACAAGCTTAAACAACTCGCCTCGCGCTACTCGTCGGGTGCGTACTTCGAACTCGCCTTTGAACGCCTCACGATGGCGGGGGCCATCAAAAACCTGCTGACCAGGCTCCGGCGGGTGCGGCGCGGGACGTTGGGCGACTTGCTCGAGCACCGGACTTGGGCGGTGCTTACCGTAACGTTTTCGGGGCTGCTCGAGCTGGTCAAAGAAGGTAAGGTGCGGGCGTACCAGGACGAGGCTTACGGCCCGATTGTCGTTGAGTTGGCAGAGGCGCAAGAAAAGCGCGAAGCGGCGTAGTCAGTCCCCCGGCTCATACCGCCCCAACCGGTAACCCCCGTAAAGCAGCGGTAAAACGGTGCTCAAAAACGTTATGAGCGCGAGCAGCGTGAGCACCAACAAACCTTCCGGCGTGCGCCAGACCAATAAATTTGGATTTTTGAGCGTCTGCCAGGCGGGCCAGGCCAAAACAAGGGTCATGAGGGCGGTAAAAGCGAGCGACAGGGTCATGTAGAGCAGGCCGCCCGCCGCCAGCGGAATCTCGCTCGGGGTAGTCGCGTCGAAGCGGGGAAAGGCCGCGCCCAACCCGACGCCCAAACCGGTCGTGGCGAGGGCGGCGCACAGTCCGGCCACAGGACTCGCCCAAGCTAAGTTCTCGCTCACGTCGAGCAGGCGGGCGGCTGCCACGCCCAGCCCGACGCCGAGGAGCAACATCGGTACCAGGGCTTGCCAGAACTTGCTCAGCACAATGGCACGAGCACTCAACGGCCCCGTTTTGAGAAGCCAAAACCCTTCGCCCTCCAAGCTTACGACCGGGTAGCTCATGCGGACGCCGGTTCCGGCCAGCAAAAAGCCCATAAACAGCAAGTTCAGGGTGCCGAGCGCGTCGCGGAAGCGCTGGCCGTCCAACCCTTCGACCGTGAAGCTGCCGACGCTGACCAGGTACACCCCCGCCAGCGCCACCAACACGAGCAGTTGCGACCACTGGGTCGGGTCGCGCCACAGCAGTTTGAGGTCTTTGGCGACCACCGCGCCCGGCGGGCCGAAACGGTGGAGTATCCGCTCGAGCCCACTCGCACGCCGCGCCCTGGGGTCGAGTTTGGGTGTGCCCGAGTCGAGCGCGCGTATCCAGCCCTCCCGGTAAGCAAAAGCCGCCAACCTCGCGCTACCCCACAGCAAAATTAGGCCGGAGCCGGCGAGCGCGTAGGTACCCAGCGTGAGGTTGCCCGAAAGCGCCCCCCAAACCGCCTGCGAGGCCCAACTCGTCGGCAACCAGTTCAGCTCGAAGCTGGCGAAGCGCTCCAAAAACCGGCTGAGTTCTTCCAAAGACATGGTGGCGAGTTGCTCGGGGCGCAGCACGCGCAGGCCGACGACAAAAGCGGCGGCCAGGACGACGCTCACGCCCGTCGCCACCTCCTTGACCCGCCCCGCCGGGGCGACCCGCATGAGGAAGAGCGCGACCACGCAACCGAGCGCCACCGGCAGCGCGTACAGCGCCAATACCGCGGCCAGCGCCAAGCCGTAATAGGCGAGCGGTGCGGTGCGCTCCACGCCGAGCGCCAGCAGCACCGGCAGGGTGAACAGTGCGGGCAGCAGCGCCGCGCCCACGTAGGTCTCGGCTACCTTGAGCGTAAAGACTGAGGCGGGCGAGATGGGTAAACTCAGCAAAAAGGGCAGGTCGTTAGAGCTGTAAAGCGTGTGTACCGCCGTGGTGAGCACGCTGAAGGTCACGCCCAAAACGAGTACCAAAGACAGGGTTTCCAAACTGCGCTGCAACACGGCGTCGGCGATGTCCTCGTTGCCGAAGCGCAAAAACCGGTCTATAAAGCGCACGCCGCGCTTTGTGGCGCTGAACATGCCCCAGTAAACCAGCAGCAACAGGCCCAACCCGAGCAGGTACTGGGCGGGCCGCCGTTTGGCACTGTTTGTAAAACCGCGCAGGCGCATGGCGAACAGCAGCAGGGGTTTGTCGTAGCTCGTCAGCACACCGCCGCGACTTCCGTGGCGGCGTGCGTTTGCGCCGACTCTTCGGTGAGTTGAAAAAAGATGGCTTCCAAGTCGGCGTGCGCGTCACCGACTTGTGTTCTCAAATCGTCCAGGGTTCCAGCGGCAGCGACGCTGCCGCGGTGAACGAGCAGCACGCGGTCGGCGACCTCGGCAGCCGTTTCCATCGAGTGGGTAGTGAGGAGAACGGTGCGCCCCTTGGCCGCGTAGCTTTTCATGAGGTCGCGCACCTGCCGCGCGGCTCGAGGGTCCAACCCCACCATCGGCTCGTCGATGACCAAGACCTCGGGTTCGTGAATCAGCGCGGCGATAAAGGTGAGTTTTTGGCGCATCCCGTGCGAGTAAGTTTCGACGAGTTCGTTGCCGAAGTCCTGCAAGCCGAACAGCTCGAGCCACGTTTGCGCTTTGGCCTCGCCGTCCACAACGTTGCGCAGTTTGCACAAAAACCGTAGCAACTCGCGCCCGCTGAGCTTTTGGTACAGGTAGGGTCGGTCGGGCACGTAGCCGAGCCGCGCCTTGGCCTGGGTGCCGCGTCTTACCACGTCGTAACCCGCTAAGCGCACCGTACCCGAACTCGGCCGGATGAGGCCGGTAATAGCTTTCAGCGTCGTCGATTTGCCCGCCCCGTTCGGGCCGAGCAGCCCGAGCACCTCGCCGGGCCGGGCCGTAAAGGTAACGCCTTTGACCGCCTCGACACGGCCGTAACGTTTGACGAGGTCGGTGACTTCAATCATCGTGCGACCTCACCCTCGACCAACCTCGTCCCGCACCCTTTTTCTCCCCTTTCAGGGGAGGTGCCCGTAGGGCGGAGGGGTCGGGTCGAAGGGTGACGAAAAGTCACAAAAAAGCCCCCGCTCGAGCTGACGAGACGGGGGCGCAGTTGAAACTTTGGTTAGTTGGACGGGGCGGCGGCAACCTCATTGAGAAGGGTATCGTACGCCACCTTGAGCGCGCTGTCTGTTGACAAGTCCACGACCGCCTCGCCCTGCACTTCGCTGTAGTCGCGGGTGCGGCCGGTCGAAACGAAGTCGAAGTTGCCGTCTTCGTTGGCCGTCGCCGTGCCGACGACCTCGCCGTCGACGACCAGTTGGAGTTCCTGACCCGGCTGGGCACCTTGACCTTCTAAAGAAATCACGTTCGGCGTGCGGGTGTCTTCGGCCAGAATGTCCGGCGTGATGCCCTTGTCGGCGATGCTGTTGCGCTCGGGCGTAAGCCACTCGAACGACACGTAAGCGAGTTGCCCGCCGTCGGACAGTGAAATCACGTTCTGCGCGACGCCTTTGCCGAAGGTGTCCTCACCGATGACGAGGGCGCGGCCGTTTTCTTGCAACGCGCCCGCGACGATTTCCGAAGCGGAGGCCGAATTGCGGTTGACGAGCACCACCATCGGCAGGTCGAACCAGGCGGGGTCGGCCGCCGCGATGCGCTGCGTCACGCCGCGCGCCCGCTGAAACACGATGTCGCCCTCGTTCAAAAACTCGTCGGCGACCAAGATGCCCTGGTTGAGCAAACCGCCGCCGTTGTCGCGCAAGTCCAAAATGAGCGAGGTGATGCCTTGGGCTTGAAGATTCTCTAGTTGCGCCAACATCTGGTCGTAGAGTTGCTGGTTGGCGAACGTGGACAAGCTCAGGTACCCGACGTCGCCGGGCAACACCGCCGTCTCGACGCTGACGATGTCGATGGTGCCCCGTTCGATGCTGAACATCACCGGCTCCTCGACGCCGGGGCGCAGCATGGTGATGTTGACGACGGTGCCTTTGGGGCCGCGCACCACGTCCGCGACTTCGGCGGGGTTGAACTCGGACACGTCTTGGCCGTCGACCTCTAAAAAGATGTCACCCTTTTTGACGCCTGCGGTGTAGGCGGGGCCGTCACGGTAAACGTTCAAGATTTCGACACCTTTGCTGGTTTGCCGGTTGCGCACCTGCAGCACCGCGCCGATGCCCTCGAACGAGCCCGACATGTCTTGGTTGCGCCGCGCGGTCGCTTTGGGGTCGGCGTAGTAGGTAAACGGGTCGTCGAGCGCCTCCAACATGCCGTTGATGGCACCCTCGATAATGGCGTCGTCTTGGACGTCGTCGAGATAGTTCGACTTCAGCGCGCCGTAGGTCTGGATAAAAGCGCGTCCGGCGGGCGTGTTCAAAAACTCTTCCGAGTAGTCGCCTTGGCGCTGGGCGTAGACGGCGACCAGTGAAAGTGCGACGAGCAACGCCGCCAAATAAGCTCGCTTCATAAAACCTCCGCGCGTATTAGGGTCATAAAGTCAAGTATAAGCAGCCCGGTGACAAAGCTCGGTAAGGATTGTTACGAGGTTGGCTTGGGTTCGCGCGGGTGCGGCTCGAGTTCGGGTCAGTTGGGTTGAACCACCGGTGCACCTTGCCCGTCCCCAGAGTGCTCACGGTTCGAACGCCGTGACCCGAGGTTTGTTACCCTGACTGTTATGCCCTTTTACGAATTCGGCGGCGGCCACTTAGAACTCATCGTCGGCCCCATGTTTTTAGGCAAGTCCGAAGAACTCATCCGCCGCGTCAAGCGTGCGCTCCTCGCCAAGCAAAAAGTTCAAGTCTTCAAACCTGCCGTCGACGACCGCTACGACGCCGTCCAGGTGGCCTCGCACGACGGCCGCACTTTCGAGGCGGTAGCGGTCGAAAACGTCTCAGCGCTGACAAACCTGGTAGAGGCGGACACGCAGGTCGTCGCCATCGACGAAGCTCAGTTTTTTGATGAAAGCCTCGTCGGGTTCGCTCTGGACTTAGCCGAGGCGGGCAAGCGCGTCCTCATCGCTGGACTCGACCTGGATTTTCGCGGCGAGTCGTTCGGCCCGCTGCCCGAGTTGCTGGCCCAGGCCGAGGTTGTAGAAAAGCTCACCGCCATTTGCAGCTGTGGCCGCGCGGCGACGCGCACGCAACGGCTCATCGGCGGGCACCCGGCGCACTTCGACGACCCCGTTATCTTGGTGGGTGCGGCCGAAAGCTACGAACCGCGCTGCCGCAGCTGCCACGACGTGCCGCGCCGCGCACGCGTTTCGCCGCTTTTTACGGCGGCCGACTAAGTATCTCCATGGTGAATTTGCAGGAGCAAATTCACCCGAGTGGAGCGAGTACGGATAGACCAACTAAGCATTCTGCAAATTCACTATGGATTAGCTTAAACGAAACCGCACGCGCTTTGTTGAGACGCGTGCGGTCGACGAGTTTAAAGTCGGGCTACGAAGGCTTTTCGGGCGTGTCGTAACGGGAAGTTGCTTCGCGAACAAGCGTAAACTTGAACTTGAGCACCAACAAGACGACCGCGCCTACGACGACGAACACGAACAGGCGCGTGACCAGGGCCAGGACGAGAGCCGCCGCCACCCAGGTCAGGGCGAGCTTGAACACGCGCACGCCTTCGGGGTTGCGCAGCTCGAGCTGCCGCACTTTCAGAAACGCCACTAGCTGCTCGAGGCTTCTTTGTAAAGTTTCCACTACACCACCCCTTCCGACGTCGACTTTTCTTGCCCGGCGAGGTCGCCGTGCTCACGTGTAGGTTCGCGCTCTATACGGATGTTGAGGTTGGCTATCAAAGCGCCGACCGCGCCCAACGCCGCGAGTTGGGGCGCTATCAGGGCGCCGACCACACCGACGGTGAGGGGGATTTCTAACAACACCTTGTCCGCGTCGTTACGAATCGTGATGCGGCGGATGTTGCCCTCGCGCAAAACTTCTTTGACCTTGCTGACGACGGCCTCACCGCTGACGTTAAACTCTTCGGTCGTCACCTCGTTTTCGGCGGTGACCCCGGAGCTGGAACCGCTTTTTGTAACACCGTTCGTATTCAAGTCCGACACGTTACTCCCCTTTCCGGTTTGGAACCGTTCGGGTCAGCTTAGCGGGGCGGCTTTCTTTTGTCCTCCTACCAAAGGGGGAGGGTCAGACCAGAACCTGCTAAACTGCTGTAACTATGAAAGAAATAGACGAACTTTTCCCAAAGGCGTTTTTGGCGCGGCAGGGCGTAACCCCGGAGGCTTTGCGGGCGCGTCTGGAGGTCGTCGGCAGCGACTTTGCGACGGCGCTGGGCGCGGTGGACGAAGCCGCTTTTTACAGTTCCGAACCCGGAAAGTGGTCGCCCGCACAGCTCGCCGACCACGTTGTGCAGGCGGGTGGGCTGTTCGCTTACGCCCTCGAGCGCGTTTGTGACGGGCGCGAAACCCTGGTCATGCCGCGGGGCAGGGTTACCCAGGACGGCCGGGCCGTAGCGCCGGGGGAAGAGCCCGCAGCGGACCGCGGCCGGGCCGACCTGCTCCAAAGTTTTGCGGCCATGCAGGAGAGAGTCGGGGCGGCGGCAGGACGCGCCGCGCAGGCCGACCTGTTGGACACGGTTTGTCTCGACCAGTCTTTTTTCGGGCCGATGACGGGGCTCGAGTGTTTGCAGCTGTCCGTCTGGCATATCCGTCACCACACGAAGCAGCTGCCCGACCCGGCAGGCCAAAGTTCGTCGGCTTGAGTCTGCAATTCGGCCCAAAGCTCGGCCCTGCAACTTGAGCCGGCAACCCGGCGCAGAGTTTGAGCTAAAACAGCCCCGCGAAGCGTCGACTCAATAGTTCGGACTGTAGGTCGGGGTTGACGTCACCGTCTCGGCGGCGTTGGCCGAATAAGCGCTTTCGGCTTCTTTTTGCACGTCTTGCAAAAGAGCCAAGTCGCTGACGAAAACTCGTCCCTCGGCCGTCACCCTGAAACCTCCAAAAACCTTGTCCTGCCTGTTTGTGTTCATGACTGTCTCCTTAGTCTGAAACCTGTCCAAAAGCCACACGGAAAGTGCCCACCTGCATTCCCTCTTGGCCCTAGTAGACGCTTTTGGCGTTAGCGGTTCGTTACGAAACCGTTACCGGAACGTTAGCAAGCTCAAGGCTCAAAAAAGCGTCGACCACCTGGGGGTCGAACTGCGCGCCACGCTGAACGAACAGTTCTCGTCTGGCCGCAGCGGGGGTCCAGCCCGCCTTGTAGGGCCGTTCTGAAACGAGCGCGTCGTAAACGTCGGTCACAGCAAAAATCCGGGCGAGCAAAGGTATGTCTGCGCCGCGCAGACCGTCGGGATAACCGCGGCCGTCAAAGCGTTCGTGGTGGTGACGCACGATTTGACGCACCGGCGTGGGCAAAAAGCCCACCCGTTGCAGCATCGCCTCGCCGCGGGTGACGTGGGTCTGAACGAGCGCGTACTCCTGCGCGGTGAGACGGCCCGCCTTGAGCAGGACGGGGTCGGGAATCGCCATCTTACCGATGTCGTGGAGGTAAGCGCCCCAACGAAGGTGCACGAGCGCCCCTTCGGCCAAACCCAGAGCTTGGGCGAGCGCCAGAGACGAGTCGGCAACCCGGTCGGTGTGGCCTTTGGTTTCGTAGTCGCGGTATTCCAAACTCAGACCTATCATCCAGAGCGCTTCTTCGTGGCTCTGGGTGACCCTGCCGAGGGCGTTGGCGAGGTCGCGCGTGCGCGTTTCGACGGCGCTTTCCAACTCACGGTTGCGCGCTTGCAGGGCCAGGTTCAAAAAGCGGGTTTGCAGCAGGTTTTTAACCTTTAACAGCAGGTCCAACTTTTGAAAAGGTTTTGCCAAAAAATCGTTTGCTCCGGCCTGCAGCGCCTCAAAACGCACGGCGTCGTTCGCGAGCGAAGTCAGCATCAAAACGGGCAAGTAGTCCAGGGGCGCGTGCTCGGTCCGCACGGCGGTCAAGACTTCCAAACCGCTCATAAAAGGCATGGTGATGTCGAGCAAAACGAGGTCGGGCTGGAACGCGGCGACGTGTCCGAGGGCCTGAGAAGCGTCGTCAACGCACAGAATATGCCGGTAACCCGCTTCTTTAAGCACATGTCTCAGCAAAACGAGCACGCTTTCCTGGTCGTCTACCAAGAGCAGACGCGCTTTTGACAGGTCCGGGGACGCGCTGTTTACCGAGACCTCATCCATACGAACATCCTTTTGGCGGCCCCCGCAAACAGGGAACGTGAACGGTTCTGGGCGCAAGCTGCAATAGGAGACGGAACCCTGCAGCGTGCTGATTCCATCTCCTATTGAGTTGACTTTTAAAGTGGGTCTTGCAGTTCAGTCTTGTAGTCCACAAGTCTCACTTCGACGCCGTTTATTACAAGCGACCCCAGTTAGCAACGGGTTAGCAACCCCTGTTAACAGACTGCTAACCCAAGCTACGTAAAGTACGTGACAAGTGAGGTATCACACAGGTGGGGCAACTTCAAAAGGGATTGGGGAGATGGATATGAAAAAGGTAATGTTGACCGTGGTCGTTTTGGGTACGCTTCTCGGTGCGGGTTTGGGCTTTGCTCGGAACGCAAGCGATAACTTTCCAGGGCTGAACATCACGACCGTCGACACTCGCTCTTAAAAAGCTTTGCGGCTCACTTACAAACTCAACTGTTCAACCAGCTCTTGCGGACTTGCTCCGCTCGAGCTTTTATTATGGGAAAACGCGGGTCGCTGGTGTGAAGGGCCGCTTCGGCCGCTTCCCACAGTTCCAAGTCGGCAGGCATCTTTTCCGCCAGTGCCAGCAACGCTTCGGCGTCGTTCGACAAAAGCGTGGCTTGGCGCAACGCCTCCTCGGCCGCTTCGCGCGCCTCGACGATGCCGGGCGCTTCGGAGTCGGGCAGCAACGGGCCCCGGTACAGGTCCACGGCGCGCCGCACCCGTCCTTCGACCAACAGGTCGTGCAGGCTGAGAAAGTCCGCCTGGTAGCCCGTTTCCAGCCGGTAGGGTTGGTGGGACACCGGTACGTGTTTGCGCAGTTGCGACAGGGCCACCTTGACCGCGCCGCGACTGCCTTCGTCACCGTACAGCAGCAGCAAAATTTGTTCCAACGACAAACCCTGCTTGTTGAGGGCCAACAGCGCGAGGATGTCGCAGGCTTGGGGTGCCAGCTTGAGCAGTTTGTCGTTGAACCAGGCGTCGCGGCTGCCCAGAAAACGCAGTTCCAGGGGGAATTCGTGCCCGTTGAGCAGCGTCCATACCTCACGAAAATCACGCTCGGGACCTGACAACAGGGTAAGACCCGTCTGGGACAACTCCGACAACCCTTGTTCGCCCTCCTTAAGAGCCAGCCTCGCCGCGTCGGTGTCACCTGTTTGCAAGTAGGCCCAAGCCAGGTACAAGGCTTTTTGGGTAACCAAGTGAACCGGCGGCGTGTAACTTTCGTCCTTGGGGGTAAGGGCGAGCTGGCGTCGGCCCGACTCGGGGTCGCTCATCGCCAGGGCCATACCGTAAGCGAGGTGGGCCGTATAACTGAAGTTTGCGGACTCGCCCGCCGTGAGCACTTTTGCTTGGGTCGCCAAGTTCAGCGCGGCGTCGTGTTCGCCGAGGTGAAGCAGGGCTTGGGTTACGCCCAAAACATTTTCACCCGACATGACGCGGGACGCCGCCGCCCAATTTTTTCGGTAGTACACGAGCGCTTTTTCGGCCTCGCCGGTCGCGAGTAGATAGTCCCCCAGAGTTTCCCGGTAGAGCTGGGCCAAGGCGGGAAAAGCCTCGGCGAGTTGGGTTTCGCCCTCGCGTAAGCGCTCCAACAGACCGGCCGTTTCACCTATCAAAATGCGCGCGAAGGCCCAGTTGTTGACTAAGAGCAACCGTCTTTGGGCGTTGCCCAGACCGTGCCGGTCAAACTGGGTTAGGGTCCAGTCGCCCCAGTAGACCGCCTCGTTGTAACGACCGATGTCGATGAGTTGGTTCATGAGTTCACCAGCGTTGCGCGTGACTTCGTAAGCCCGCCCTTTGTGCTCGGCGAGGCGGACGGCCCGCTGCAACACTTGTACGCGTTCCTCTCTATCTGAGAGCCTGCGTCCGTACTGGTAAACGCTCAAAGGAGAGGCTTGCGCCCGGTACGCCCGCTCGGCCTCGTTTTCCGCCGTTTCGATAGGCGCGAGCACGCCCGCGTAGAGTGCGCGCAGGTCGGGGGCTTCGCGGACAGCCAAAAAGCGTTCGACGCTTTCACGTATGTGTTCGGCCTTGCCCAGCCAACCCCCGGCCGACAGTTGCCAGAACAACACGGTTTCGTCTTGCAGGTGTTCGGGTAGGTCTTGTAAAAGCTCCCACAGGCGTTTGTGCAACCCGCGCTCGTGGTACAGGTGGCCCGCTTGCTTGAGAATGTCCGGCACCCGCTCCGGCAGCGCGGTCACTGCGAGCTCGAGCGCTTCGGTCCACTTGTCCCTGGCGCTGAGGACTTTGAGCAGCGTTTCCGGGTCGACCTCGACCGCCTGACCCTCGGGCAACCTGGGGCCGTCGGGTCCGGGGCGCAGTGGGGTAGGCAGGTGCAAGCGACCGTGCAACCGGGTGGTGAAAGCCTCGAAAGCCCCGTCGCTTTTGTGCAGCAACTCGTCGACTTCTCCGGGCAATAAGTCGCCCGCCAGTTCAAAAGCTTCTGCGCGGCTGAGCCGCAACTCGGCCGCGCGGAGTACGAGCGCCGTGGCGGGCAAGTCGAGGTCGTCGGGCAACCGTGAAAAAGCGAGCACCACGCGGCTGCCGCTACGGTTGAGGGCCGTCAGAGCGGTCGCGAACTCGGCACCGTACTCGGCGTTCGAGAGTAAAAAAGTAAAAGGCCCCAACAGTTCCAAGTGCAGGTCCAAAACTTTGAGCCCGTAGCTGTATGGTAAGGAATACTCGAAGAGCGCGTTTCCCAAAGTCTTTTTGATACCCTCGGCGAGCAGGTTGCCCTGCGCGACCGGGTCTTCTTGTTCACTTGTACCGAACTCGAGCCAAACAGGTGTCGCCGCGGCGTCTTTCAAGGCGCTGATGATGTGTTGCGTCCCGAACGACGCCGCGCCCGCCAAAACGACGGGTCCGAGATGAGCGCCGATAAGTTTTAAACGGTTGGACAGCCACATGCTGGACCTCGTTCGGTGCGAAACCGCCTGCGTAGAGCCGCCTGCGTAAAGCGGCTTGCGTAAAACCACTTGCATAGACCGTCAGTGTGAAGCCGCCGGGGCGAAACCGTCCACTGTAAAACCTGCTCGAGCAAAACCTGGTTGAGCAAACGTACTGTTGCGGCAGTGACGGACCCTCAGCTTAGCACTTTGCAAAAGCCGGTTTCGGGCTCAACCGAGCCGGTCCGCACGGACCAAGCCACTTACCAACCACACGGGCGGCGCGGCCGCTTGCGGCTCTTCGACGAGGCTGAACAAATAAGGTGTTGCGGCGCCGTTTTTCTCGACCACAACGGTCTGCCGCGCCGCCCGCCCGCGGCGCTCAAGAGGCTCGGCGCGCGACCGGGCGTGCCCCAGCAGCGGCGCATAAAGCTCGTTGTGCAAAACGCGTTTGAGGGTGGCTAAGTCCCCGACCTGGCCGCGCAACTTGGCTGCGGCGAACCTGTACAGGGTCTCGACGCCCGCGTCTGCACGGGGCGAGTCGTTGTGCCGCAACGCCGTCAAGAGCAGTGCAACAACGCCTTCAGGCCCCAGGTCGGGACGAGGCAGGTCAAGGTGGGGCGTTACGGGTTCTTGACCGTCGTCACGGTTCACAGGCTCGGGTCAGCGCGGCAAACCCAAAGAGACGTACTTCGTTTCCAAGTACTCGTCGATGCCCCAGTGCCCGCCCTCGCGGCCCAAACCCGACTGTTTGACGCCGCCGAAGGGCACGTACGGCGTCGAGGGTACACCGTCGTTCACCCCGATGATGCCGTAGTCCAACGCCTCGGCCACCCGAAAAGCGCGGCTCAGGTCGTTGGTGTAAAAGTAGGCCGCCAGACCGTAGGGCGTGTCGTTGGCGAGTCTTACCGCTTCTTCCTCGGTGTCGAACGAAATGACCGGCGCGACCGGCCCAAAGGTCTCCTCGCTCATGAGGAGCATGTCGCTCGTGACGCCGGTCAGGACGGTCGGCTCGAAGTAAAAGCCGTCCAGCGCGTGGCCGCCGGTCACCAGTTCGGCTCCCTTTTGCAGGGCGTCTGCGACGTGGGTCTTGACTTTCTCGAGACCTTGCGCATCAACCAGCGGCCCGATGTCGGTGCTCGCGTCCAGCGGGTCGCCGACGGTGAGCTGCCGCGCGGCGGCGGCGTAACGTTCGGTAAAGGCGTCCAGCACCGACGCTTGAACGTAAATTCGGTTGGTACACACGCACGTTTGGCCGGCGTTGCGGTACTTGCAGGCCATCGCCTCGGTGACGGCGCGCTCTATGTCGGCGTCCTCGAACACGATGAAAGGCGCGTGCCCGCCGAGTTCCAGCGAAATCTTCTTGACCGTGTCGGCCGCCTTTTTGTACAAAATCTTGCCGACCTCGGTCGAGCCGGTAAAGGTGATTTTGCGTATGCGCGGGTCGGCGAGCAGCGTGTCGGACAGTTCGACCGGGTCCCGGCAGGGCAAAACTTGCAGCGTTCCGGCGGGGCCGCCCGCCTCTTCCCACAGCGCCGCCAGGTGCAGCGCGCTCAGCGGCGTCTGTTCGGCCGGTTTGAGAATAAAGGTGCAACCCGCCGCCAGCGCGGGCGCGGCCTTACGCGTCACCATCGCCGCCGGAAAGTTCCAGGGTGTCACGGCGAATACCGGGCCGACCGGCTGTTTGAGGGCGAGCAGGCGTTTGTCCGCGACGTGGCTCGGCATCGTCTCGCCGTAGACGCGTTTGGCTTCTTCGGCGTACCACTTGACGAACCCCGCGGCGTAGGCGATTTCGCCGCGCGACTCTTTGATGGGTTTGCCCATCTCCTCGGTCATGGTGCGGGCGAGGTCGTCCTGGTTCGCCAGGATGAGGTCATGCCAGCGCATGAGTATTTCGCTGCGCTCGAAGGCGGTGGTCGCTTTCCAGGTCTCAAACGCACCCGTGGCCGTTTCGGCGGCCTGCGCAGCCTCGTTCGCGCCGCAGTCGGCGACTTCGGCGACGGTTTCGCCCGTGGCGGGGTTGGTGACCTTGAAGGTCCGCTTTGCCTCGTGCCAGGTGTCGGTGAGGTAGCGGGGTCGGGATGAATCTAAAATAGCCATAGTCAAGTGTAGCAAGGCGGGGTATTAGAAAGGCAACCCGCGCTTCATGACCCTGCTTTGACCCGTTTGGGTGTCAGCGCTCGAGCACAGACATTGACCTGAAGGGTGCCAGCGTTCGAGGTCTGCAACGTGGGTCTCGAGCCCCCGGCTTTTTGAAGATTAATCTTTTTGAGGTCGGTCGAGATGGCGGCTCGAGTGGGCTCCCACTTGTCGACAGGGGTCCGTGTAACTCAAAACAGGAAGCTCCTGTCGTCCAAGCTTTACCGGTTGGTACAAAATGTGCTAGGCTGCTCGCAGAAGGGAGAAAGATGCCTCGCCCGTTGGCTTTTAATCCGCAGGACGCGCTCGAGCGTGCCACCGAAGTTTTTTGGCGGCAGGGCTTCGAGGCGACGAGTCTCGACGACCTCACCCTGGCGATGGGCATCAACCGGCCGAGCCTCTACAACACCTTTGGCGACAAACGCAGCCTGTACCTGCAGAGTTTGAAACACTACCGCGCACGCCACGGCGCGGCAATGGTGCGGGAACTTGGCGGGGCCGACAGTGTGCGCACCGGCCTAAGGCGGGTTTTCGAAGCGACGGCGCACGCCGAGCGCGCCTGTTGGGGCTGCCTGGTGGTGAACGCGGCGACCGAACTGGCCTCTGAGCGGGAAGAGGTTCGGGACTTCGTCAACCGCGCCGCCATAGAGAACGAGCGCGCCTTTGCCGCGAGCATCCGTTTGGGTCAAGCAAGGGGCGAGATTTCCGTGGACAAAAACCCCGAAGCCGTGGCAAAGCTGCTTTACAACGGCATGATAGCCGTTAGGGTACGCGCTCGAGGGGGCGCGACTAGGAAGGAGTTGCTGGAGAACGTCAACCTGACTTTGTCGCTACTCGACTAACCACTCAAAAATTTTTAACCTTTTTATACTATATAGTACAGAATCGGCCTCTCCAAAACCAGGCCAGTGAGGAAACAGCATGAGCGATTTGACAGGAAAAGTAGCCGTCATCACCGGGGGCAACAGCGGTATCGGGCTCGCCACCGCGCAGGAGCTGAAAAACCGAGGTGCAATGGTCGCCATCACCGGGCGCAGCGCCGAGTCCTTACGGGCGGCGGTAAGCCAGCTGGGCGGCGACACCCTCAGTTTTCAAGGCGACGTAACCGACCACGACCACCTGGAAAAAGTGTTTACCGAGGTCGCGGCCAAGCTCGGCAAGATAGACATTTTGTTCGTCAACGCGGGCGTCGCTAAGTTTGCGCCGCTCGAGGGGGTCACCGCCGACTTTTTCGACGAAATCATGGACATCAACTTCAGGGGCGCGTTTTTCAGCGTCCAGCAAGCGCTGCCCTGCTTGAACGACGGCGCGTCCATCGTTTTGAACACTTCTATCAATGCGCACATCGGGATGCCCAATTCCTCGGTTTACGCGGCGTCCAAGGCGGCGCTTATCAGCCTGGTCAGGACGCTCTCCGCCGAGCTCGTCGGCCGGGGTATCCGCGTCAACGCGGTGTCGCCGGGACCGGTGACCACACCTATCTACGGGCGGTTGGGAATGCCGGAAGCCGACCTGCAAGCGTTCGCCGCGGGCGTGGCCGGGCAAATCCCGCTGGGGCGCTTCGGCAGGCCCGAAGAAATCGCCAAGACCGTCGCCTTCCTCGCTTCGCCGGACTCGTCATTTATCGTCGGCAGCGAAATCATCGCCGACGGTGGCATGAGCCAACTTTAGTGCTGGACCTGAACCCTCAGCCTGTACAAGCCGCCCCTCACAAAAAGTGGGGCGGCTTCGTCCCCAAGCGTTTTGAAATCGTCGTGTTCTCGTTCTTTTTATCGCTGTTCATGTCGCTCTTGGTGTCAGGCATTTCGACTGCGCGGACCCTGGGGCTGACGGACCTCTTCCTCGCGGCTTGGCCCGGCACTTTTTTGTCCTCTTGGCTGGTCGCTTTTCCGGCCGTGCTGGTCGTCGCCCCATTAGTGCGCAGGTTGGTGGCCCGGCTCGTCAAAGCGTAGGGGCCTCTCCCAAAGCTTTGAATGTGGCCCCTACGCCGTTGACCCTACCGAGCTGACCCTACCGAGCGCTCGAGGCCAACCCTATACTCCCCGTAAAACACCTCGAGCCTCCCCCTGACAAACGTGCAGCACGCTGTGTGCGGTCTCGAGCCGCAAACACCCCCGCTCGTCCAGCCCCCGCGCCACGCCGCGTTTCAGTTCGCCCTTAAAAACAACCTCGACCTCGCAGTCTTTCAGCACGTCGAAAGGTTCGAACAAGCCGGGCAAGTCGTGGGGTTCGCTCAGCAGCTCGAGCCCCCGCTGCACGCCCGCCAACACGAACCCGCTCACGCCTTGTACGTCCAGGCCGTGCAGACTCGTCGCGCCCACGGGCGCTTCGTTGTTCACGTTCACCCCGACGCCGACGAGCAGGTGGTTTGACACGTACTCGCAGAGGATTCCGGCGACCTTTTTGCCGCAGTAGTAAAGGTCGTTTGGCCACTTGACCCTTGTTTGAATGCCGTACTCGGGCAGGGTTTGGGCGAGGCCGATGCCGACCATGACGGCGGCGTAGGGTTTGTTGAGGACGGGTGGCGTGAGGTCTTTGACGGCGAGCGTCTGGTAGCTGCCGCCGAGTCCGGCCGACCAGTCGCGCCGCCGCTGCCCGCGCGCGCCGCTTTGTTCCAGGGCGCGGACCACGAGGCCGTGGACGTTTTCACCTTCGACCAACCGTTCACGCACGGCGTCTTGGGTAGACGCCAAAACGTCGAAGGTTTCGATTCTAAAGGGAATGGCGAGGGGCATTTCGGTCGAGACTAGTGAGATGGCTGCTCGAGGTCCGACGGTTTGTGCTCTTCATCGTCTTCCCCGCGCATCTCGCGCACCCATTCGATAACCTTTTGTTCGCTCTCAAAAGCGGGCAAAGCCCCAACCCACTTTTCGAAAGAGTTTTTGTCTTTGACGGGCTGCATTCCTAAGGATACATCTTCTTTGCACCTGTTCAAACGCTTTCCGGCACCGGCGTTGAGACGTTTCCCTCCGCCTCGACGCCCACGTCCTGCACGCCGAAGTCCTCGGCAATCACGCGCGCGGTCATCTTCGCCGACATCATCACCGACGGCGTGCCCGCGCCGGGCTGGGTGCTCGCGCCGACGAGGTAAAGGTTGGACACGTCCTCGCTCCGGTTGTGCGGCCGGAAAAACGCCGACTGCACCAGCACCGGCTCAACCCCAAAGGCGTTGCCGAGGTGGCTGCCGAGCGTGTGCTCGAAATAGTCGGGCGTGATGAAGCGCTTAAAGACCAGGCGCTCACGCAGTTCGGGGATGTAGCCGCGCGTCTCGAGAAAGTCCAGCACCTTGTCGGTGAAGGGTTCACCCAAAAGGTCCCAGTCGAGCCGGCTCCCCTGGTGCGGCACCGGGACGAGCGTGTAAGCGGCGTGGTGACCGGGTGGGGCCAAGCTCGGGTCGGTCAGCGTCGGCAGGTGCAGGTACTGCGAAAAGTCCTTGGCGAGGGTTTTGGTGCCGAAGATGTCCTGCAGCAAACCCTCGTAGCGGGGTCCTAAGATGATGTTGTGGTGGCGCAAGTCCAGGTCCAGGCCGTCGCTGCGAAAACCGAAGTAGATGACGACGAGTGACATCGACTGCCTGGCGAGCTTGACCCGCACGTCCGAGTTGATGGGGCGATATTTAGGCTCGACGAGCTTGAGGTAGGTGTTGGCGTAGTCGCCGTTGGAGGCGACCACGTCGGCGCGAAGAGACTCGCCGCTCGCCAGGGTGACGCCCGTCGCCCGCTTTTTGCCGAAGCGCGCGCCCTCGACTTCGATGCGGGCTACCTCGCTCTCAAAGCGAATCGTCCCGCCGAGTTCCTCGAACTTCTTGACCAGCGCCGCGACCAGCGCGCCCGTGCCGCCCATCACGTAGTGAATGCCCCAGGTTTTTTCGACAAAGTGAATCATCGCGTAAATCGCCGGGACTTTCAGCGGGTTGCCGCCGACGAGAAGGGTTTCGAAGCTGAACACCTGCTGAAGTTTGGGGCTCTTGAAATACTTTTTGGTAAACGAGAACAGCGTGCGTACCGCGTCGAGTTTGAGGAGGTCGGGCAGCACGCGGAGCATCGAGGCCACGTCGCCGAAGTAGGTGTAGCCCAGCTCGAGAAAGCCCCGTTCGAAAATCGCTCGAGCGTCCGCGTGAAACCGTTCATACCCGGCCAAGTCGGCGGGCTCGATGGCCGCAACCTGCGCCCGCGTGCCTTCGGGGTCGCCGTCGTAGTCGAAATACGTGCCGTCGTCGAAATAAATTCGGTAAAAGGGCAAAATCGGCACGATGTCCACGTATTCAGAGGTGCGCGGCCCGCCACTGATGCCTTCGGTGACGCGTTCCTGCTTCAAGACGGCCGCGGGAAAGTCGGGCTCTTCAAGGTTCGCCGCGCCGCGCTCCAGCGCGAACAGTTCTTCGATAAAGTGGGGCACGGTGATGACGGTCGGCCCCATGTCGAAGGTGAAACCGTTCGCGCGCAGCACGGCCGCGCGCCCGCCGGGGCCGCTCATCTTCTCAACGACGGTCGTTTGAAACCCCAAGCTCTGTAAGCGTAAACCCAGGGCCAGCCCGCCGAAGCCCGACCCGATGACGACGGCTTGGCGGGCCTGTCTTTGGTCCTGCTGTTCGTTCTGCACAGTTTATTATCCCAGGCGGGGCCGGGCGGGCTGTGTAGTGTGCGTGGGGTTTAGCTAGCGGCGCGTGTCGCTGATGAGTTGCTCGAGCGCCTTTTCGTCCTCGCCCCACAGGTGGACGTACGTGTCGCCCGCCCGAACCGTGATGCGTTCCGAGTTGTGGTGCTCGCGCACGCACTCGGTATAGATGTCGGCGTCTTTCCCACCGACCTTGGCCTTGACGCTGCGGAAGCTGGGCCGGTTGTTCAGCACCGACGCGGCCATCGTCTGCAACTTGAAAGCGTCGTTGCGGTCGATGGTGGCGGTAAGGGTAGCGGTGGTCGAACCAAAAACAATGTCCATAAAAGCCTCGGTACTCGTAAAAATTCGGTCGTCTCACGACCAAGCTTTATTCTAATACATAGCTGTATAGTTTGTATATGCAGAAATCACATAACTGTATGCAAGTTGGAAATCTCTCTGTTTTTGCTTCGTCTCAAGCCGGGCAGTCGTCCGCAGTTCGGGGCGGCGTGTCCAACCGTCTGTACAAGATTCCAAAGCACTTTTCTCGAGCTTTTGTCTCGGCTTGCTCGTTCCCGGTGAGCTTAGGGCTAAACTGACGGTATGAAATCCGTCGCCCTGATAGCTCATGACAAGAAAAAGCTCGACCTGGCGCTGTTCGCGCGTGACAACAGCGCGGTGCTCAGCCGCTTCGCCCTGGTGGCGACCAGCACGACGGGCAGTGTGTTGGTCGACAAGGCCAAGCTGCAGGTCGAACGCTTGAAGTCCGGCCCCGAAGGCGGCGACTTACAGGTCGGCGCGCGCGTCGCCGAGGACAAGGTTTTGGCCGTCATCTTTTTTCGCGACCCGCTGACCGCCCAGCCCCACGAGCCCGACGTGTCCGCCCTGATGCGCATTTGCGACGTTCATAACGTCCCCCTGGCGACGAACTTGGGCACCGCCGAGGCGATTTTGGCTTGGCTGGAAGAGCAGCTCGAGCACCATACGTTAGAGCACCACACAGAGGTGAGCCGTGACAGATAAAAACGCCATCGCCGCTTTCATCCAGGAAATGTTTGAACGCCACAGCGGTGAAGTGGACGGCATCGACCTGCCCGCGGGCACGCGCGACTACGTCGCCGAGCGCGCCGAAGCGGGCGACCTCGACACGCTGATGTTCATGCTCAAGCTGGGTTACCTAATGGGTTTGCAAACCGGCTTCGCCGCCCGGCAAGCCGAGGACGCAAAGCCGCCGTCGGGTGGCTCTTGGGGTCCGCTCGAGGCGTGAAGCGCTAAAAGGGGAGACGCCCACCAGGTCTTTCGAACCGAGCAACTCGCTTCGGTTTGTAACGAATAACAGAAACCAAAAAGCTGTGTATCCGCCGACTGCTGCCGGCTCTTTCACTTGACCCTAAAGCAAACAGGGTTTGACCTTGCCTCCCCTTTGCGGGGCGGGGTCTGTTTCAACTCGCCAACAGGTAAACCGCCGGGCGCTCGAAAGTAAGCTCGAGGCTGGTCTTGCCCCCGCTGCGGCGCTCGGTCACGCCGCTCAGGCGCACGTCCGGGCCGTGCAGGGTGCGCATCGTCTCGATGACGTCTTCCAGACTCGCGTTCATGGTGGCTTCGCGCTTGCCGTCCAGGTGAATGAGTTTCTCCATCACGTTGGCCGGGCTGACGCCGTAGCTCTTGTTGAGGACGTAGCGCGCTTCCTCGGCGCTCTGAATCGCCTCGTCGAGCGATTTGTGGACGAGCATAAAGGTGATGACGCGCGCCCGCTGGGCGGGGGTCATGTACTTGGCCGAGCGCGAGCCGGTCAAGCGGTGAAGAAGCTCGCGGTAGTCGTCGCCGGAGAGCCCCAACTTGTCCCGCAGGGCGTGGATGGTCTGGAGCTGTTCGATGTAGGTGTCGCGGTCTAGTACAGTCACGTTTTCCATACCTTAAATTATAAGGTATGAACGTGTCTTTGTCCAGTGCTGGACGGGTCAAACGACAGGTCTCGTTTGCGGTTTCGGGCGGCTGTAACACGGCTGCGACACGGTGGCAACACGGGATTGAAAATCCTCCGGAAGCGGGTTTTTGCAAACCTCTTTATTCTAGTGGCCGCTAACCGTGTAGCCGAAACTGCGTCTTTGTCGGGTGAGCAAGTAGAATACGTCTATGCCGAAACCCCCTACCGAAAGCCCCTGGCGAGCCGTGTTCGAAAGCTTGCGTGCGCTGGTAGGCAACCGCCGTGACGAGCACGGCGCGCTGGGCAGCATCAACTGGTTGCGGGTTCGGATGAGTGAGCGTGGGGCCAACCCCAACGTGGTACGCAACATCATCTACCGTGACAAAGGGAAGCTGGCGGACAAGAGGGCGCTGTTCGACATCGTCACGACGTTGTGGGCGCTCTACAGCGACGCGCCCCTGCAAGCGCCCGAGCTTGAAGCGCTGCTCGCGACCGACGGCGGGGCCGAGCAAGACGCGCAGCTTTTGGGCGGTGAAAAGCGCCGCGCGTACAGCGCTTTTGTGAGCGGGGTGCGTGCGGGTCAAAGCCCCAAGGTTCTCGTTACCGGTCGTCCCGGCTCGGGTAAAACGCTGCTGCTCGACCACGTGCAGCAGGCCCTCGAGCTGCCCCCCCGAACGGCCAAAACAGTCCGTTTGGAGTTCGGTGCCGACTTGAGTGCCGGGCTGACGCGGTTGGCGGTCGCCCTGGGGACGCCGCGTGAGGTCGCCGAAGCGAAACTCGTCAAGGCCGCGGCGCAAAGTGCCTTTGCGGTGCAAGCGGACGCGCAAGCCGAGGTGGCGCGCAGCCTGCTGGAGGCCGCGCGCGCTCACAAAGGGCCGCTCGTGTTGTTGGTTCACCTCTCGCAAGCCCTGGCGGAACAGCGCAGCTTGGGCGCGGTCGACCTGCGCCTCAACACGCCGGACGTGCCCCGGGTAAGCGCGGCCGAGTGGTTGTGGCTCGGGGTGCTCGAGCCCTTGAGTCGTCTGGGGAACCTGAGCCTGCTGGTAAGCGCGGCGACCCTGCCGCTACGCGCGGCGCAAGCCGTGGGCGGCTTCGAGGAGCCGGTCAAACTCAAGCCGCCCACGGCAGCCGAGGCGCGCCGCTTTGTGCGCGCCCGCCTGCCCCAGTTGGACGACGTCCAGCAAGAGGCCGTCGTACAGCGCTCCGGGCGCTCGTTCGAGGAACTGCGTACCCTGACGTTACTCGCCACCTTGCGCGAGCCTGGGCTGGCGCGTTCGAACAAATCCGAGTCCGGCGATTCTCAAAGCGCAGGGTTTCAATCCATTGTGTTTCAAGACGGTCGCTCAGAACACGACCCTCGACATGGCGGCCCCGAACACAGCCATCCCGAACACGGTGATGTTGAATACGGTTTCAACCACAGCGATTCCGAACCTACAGCGCAGCTCGGCCGTCTGCTCGACACGGCGGGTGACGCCCGCCTGCGCGACTTTTTGTGCGCCCTGGCGGTCGTGTCCCTGCCGGACTTTCCGGCCTTCAGCGAACAGGCGCTGAACACGGTTCGGGACGGTACTCAGGCGCGCTTGAGCGGTCTGGAAGTCGCGTTTCTGGACCCGGTGCCGGGACGAGAAGACGTGTACCGACCCTTCTCACGTCAGTTTGCGCGAGTCTTGCGGGGACGTTTCAAGGCGGGACAGGGTAAGGCCTACCGAACGTTTCACCGCAAAGCGGCCGCGTTTTACGAAACCGCGGCGCAAGACGACCCCGGCGGCGAAACGGCTGCGCGCTACCTTCATCATTTGTTTGAGGCGCGCGACTGGGACGCGCTTTACGGCTGGTCACAGACCTTGAGCGTTCCCCAAACGCTGTTGCACCGCCTGTGGGCCGCGGCCGCGGCCGAACTGCCGAGCGGTGAGGTTTTGGAGCGGCTGGCCGTCCAGGTCGCCATGCACTATGTTCGCTTGGGCAGCTACAGCCATCCGGACGCCCTTCGCGCTTTTGAGATGCTGGACCGTTCCCGGCAGGATGATTTGCGCCTTTGGACCCTGCTCAAACGCGCCGAAGGTGCCGTTCTAAAGGGACAGATAGAGGTCGCCGAAACGCTGTTGCGGGGTTGGAGCGAAAGTGCCTCGCCTGGGTTGAAAGTCGAACACGGTTTGTTGACGGCGAGCTTGGCGCGCTGGCACAGCGACTTGCCCCGCGCCGCCGACATCGTTGCAGAGACCGTACGGCCCCTGCTGAGCGAGGTTCCCGACGACGCTTCGGGACGTCTCGTTCACGCCAAAGTAGCCGTGTGGGCAGGCCTCATCGCCAAGGACGACGGTGACTTGGAGGGCGCTTTGCGAGACTTTGGCAGCGTTACCTCGGCGGACGACCTCGTCAGCGCCCGCGTCGCTTTTCAGCGGGGTGACGTGCTGCTGCACCTCGGCCGTTTCGACGCCGCCTTAGCAGCGCTCGACGAAGCGGTCACGCGCGCCCGGCGCAGCGAGGCGCTCGCGCAAGAACAAAGCCGCTACCTGGCGCGGCGCGGCAGTGTGCAGCGTTTGCGGGGTCAGTGGGCGGCGGCCGCCACGGACTTTGAGCTGGCGCTGAGCGGTTTGGCGGTTTGGGCGGACGACGGGCTCGAGCAGGCTTTTTGGCGGGCCAAGGTCGAAGACGAGCGCGCGCTGCTGTTGCTGGCGCAAGGAGATTTCGGCGCGGCCGTCGTGCGACTCAAACGCAACCGTGAGGTTTTTTCGAGGTACGAGGTCAGTTACCGCGTCGACGCCGGTTACCGCATCCTGCGAAGCGGTCTGCGCTTGGCATTGGCTTACGGTTTGCGCGGGTTGGGGCAGCCTTACCGCTTGCCGTTCGCTCGCGCCGCCGGCTCGGTCGAGAACGCCGACCTGCGCCACGCGCGGCGGCTCGTGCGAGACGTCGGCGCGGCGGTCGAAGCGCGGGCCGCTCACCGCGCTGCCTACGAAACCTTGCAACGCGAAACCCTACTTGTCGGCAGTCTGCTGGCCGCGTCGCCGAACGAGGCGGCAACCTTAGCGAAGCGCGCCGCCGCGGCGGCGCGTTTCGCTTACCAACAAGCGCAGGCTTGCGTTTATTTGGCTACCGCCGAACTGCGCGCGAACGAGCCCGAAGCGGCCCTTACAACCGCGCGGCGCGGTCTGGCAGCGCTCACCGAGGCAAACCGTCGCGGCGAGCCGGGAGAGCGCGGCGACTTGGGGCTGCGCGCTTGGCTGCAGGCCCTGGAACTACAAGCCCTCGTCGCTAAGGGGGATGTGGCCGCCGGGCTCGAGTACACGCTGACAAGCTTGCAAAGCCTGCAACAGGACTACCGGGAACCTTTGCTGCGCGCCTTGGGTGAAAGCCTGGAAATGGCCCTCGGCGACGAAGCCCGCCGCCACCCTGCCGTAACGCGTCTGTTTGGCGACGCGCTCAGCGACGAAACCTTGCGTCTTCCCGACGCTTTCGTCGCGTGTGCTGACACACTGAGCACCTTCGTTGTAACGGTGGCTTGAGAGGCCTGAGTCCTTTTGTACCCCTTCAAGGTGACGGGTCGGCGTGGCCTGTGGCGGACAGCGACGCCCTTGGCGAAAAGCCGTCCTCAAATCCTTTCGTAGGCCGGCAGCGTCAAGAACGGCACGAACTCGTCGGTCAGCACAAGGCCGTCCAAAATCTGCGCCGACTCTTCGAAGCGGCTCTCGCCGTACTCGTCCTGCAAACGTCTCAGTTCCTCGTTCCGAACCGTGCGGTACATCTCTTCGGTGACGGGGCGACCGCCGGACAGTTCGGCGTCGTTTTGCAGCCACTGCCACAGTTGGGCGCGAGAGATTTCAGCCGTGGCGGCGTCCTCCATCAGGTTGTAAATCGCCGCCGCGCCGTTGCCGTTCAGCCAGGCGTTTAGGTACTGAAGACCTACGTCCACGTTCATGCGTACGCCGTCCTCGGTAATGGAACTCTCGAAGTCGGTGTCGAGGAGGTCTTTTTGCGTGACGCGCAAGTCCTCGCGCAACTTGTCTTTCTGATGCGGCTTGTCGCCCAACACCTTGTCAAAGGCGTCTCGAGCCACTTTGACCAGGTCCGGGTGGGCAACCCAGGTGCCGTCGTAGCCTTGTTGGGCTTCGCGGGTTTTGTCCTCGAGCACCTTCGCAAAGGCTTTTTTGTTGACCTCCTCGTCGCGGCGACTCGGGATGAACGCGGCCATCCCGCCGATGGCGTGCGCGCCGCGGCGGTGGCAGGTTTTGACTAGCAGTTCGGCGTAAGCCTGCATAAACGGCACGGTCATGGTGATTTGGGCACGGTCGGGCAGGGTTTTGTCGGCGTGGTTGCGCAGCTTTTTGATGAAGTTGAAGATGTAGTCCCAGCGCCCAGCGTTCAGCCCGCTCATGTGGTCGCGGAGTTCGTACAAAATTTCGTCCATTTCGAACGCGGCCAAAAGCGTCTCGACGAGGACGGTCGCGCGCACCGAGCCCTGCGGGATGTTCAGCTCGCCTTGCGCCGTCACGAACACGTCGTTCCAGAGTCTGGCTTCCAAGTGCGACTCGAGCTTGGGCAGGTAAAAGTACGGTCCGCTGCCGTGCTCGAGCAAGTACGCCGCGTTGTGATACAGGTACAACGATGCGTCGAACAGACTTGCGCTCACCTGCTCACCGTCTACGAGCATGTTCTTCTCGACCAGATGCCAACCCCGCGGGCGCACCACGAGGGTGGCGGTGTCGTCGTTCAAGCTGTAGCTTTTGCCGCGCTCGCTGTCTTCCAAGCTGATGTTTTTCCGCACCGCGTCGCGCAGGTTGATTTGGCCCTGGACGACGTTTTGCCAGGTGGGGGAGAGAGAGTCTTCCAAGTCCGCCATAAAGACCTGCGCACCGGAGTTGAGGGCGTTGATCATCATCTTGCGGTCGACCGGGCCGGTGATTTCGGCGCGGCGGTCGCTCAAGTCGGCGGGCGTGGCGGCGACCGTCCAGTCGCTTTCACGGACTTCGCGGGTCTCCTCCAAAAAGTCCGGTAGCGCGCCCGCGTCGAAGTCTTTCTGACGTTCCTGGCGTTTGGCTAACAGCTCGAGCCGCCTCCCATTAAACGCGCGCTGCAGCTTGGCAACAAAGGCGAGCGCTTCGGGCGTGAGGATCTCTTCAAACGCGGGCGTGAGGTCGCCGGTAATTTCGACGTTTTCTACTGAAGGGCTGGGCATGGTGGAACCTCTTTCCGTGCGGGTCGTGGTTTAGCGTAGTTTCAGTTTAACGGTAGAGCAAGGAGAAAGGCTAAACCTTTTCGGTCCAGAAGTTTGCGTGGACAGCTCGAGCCTCGTCCTCTAAAAGCGGGCCGACAATCTCCACTTCGTACTGCCCGTGTTTGAAGACCTCGTGCGCAGGAAGGTTGAGGGTCGGGTTCTCGGGGTTGTCGCCGGTCAGTTTCAGCAGTTCGCTTTCGCGCAAACCGAAGACGACGCGCCGCACGTTGCCCCAGTAAATCGCGCCCGAGCACATCACGCAGGGTTCCGTGCTGGTGTAGAGAGTGCAAGTGCTCAGAAAATCCCGGTCGAACTGCTTGGAGGCGAGCCGCATCAGGTTCGTCTCGGCGTGGCCGGTGCAGTCGCGTTCCGTCGTGACGGTGTTTTCGGCCTCCGCGACAATGTTGTTATCCGCGTCGACCAAAACAGCGCCGAACGGGTGGTTGCCGTGCGCGACGGCCTGACGCGCCAGGGAAAAGGCGCGGCGCAGGTGGGCTTCGTAGTTCAGAAGCTCTCCTCCGGCAACTCTAAAAAGGTCAACAACTGCGCGGCGGTGGCGATGGCGATGGCCTGTGGGCTTTTGCCGGGCACACCGGGCAAGCCGATGGGCGTGGTGACGCGCGTCAAAACCTCCTCGCTGTGGCCTTGCTTCGTAAGTTCACGCCGAAAATGTGCCCACTTCGCGCTGCTGCCGATAAGTCCGATAAAGCCGAGGTCTTCCCGCCGCAGCGCCGTGTCCAAAATAGCGATGTCCTCGGCATGGTCGTGGGTCATGACGAGAAGGTGTGAACCACTCGGCAGGCTCTCGAGCACCGTCTCGGGAACGGGAGCGTGTCGCTTGTGAAGTGTGGCCTCGAGCTTGGGAAAGTCGGGCTCGAGCTGCGCCTCCCGAGAATCCACCAGGTAAAGCTCGAGCGGCAACATCCCCAATACCTGAACGAGCGCCCAGCCGACATGCCCCGCGCCGAAAATGGCGACGCTCTCACGTGCAAGATTCACCGGTTCCAACAGCAGCGTCACCTCGCCTCCGCAGCATTGTACGCCGTGGGGGCCGCTTTTTGGACTCAGGGTCATGGTCAAAAGCTCGGGGGTTTGGGCTTGATTTGTGAGGAGGGCTCGAGCTTTCTCAATCGCCACTTGCTCCAAATTGCCGCCGCCCACACTGCCGTGAACATCCTCAAAGGTCACAACCATCTTGCTGCCCGCACCGCGCGGGGCGTGGCCGCGCACCTGCGCGACGGTGACTAGCACGGAAAGCTCTTTGAGTTGGGCGAGGGTCTCGAGCCAAGCCATTTAAGAAAGGATGGTTCTGAGCGCCTGCAAATTCTCCGCGCCGTCAAAAATAGCTCGAATAGGAATCTCGAACCCTTTGACCGCTACGCTTTTGACCGTTCCAGAGCCGGATTTCAACATCAAATCATAAGTCTCGTCAGCCGACCAAAGGTACTGCTCGAGCGTTTCTTGTCCAGGGTCGATAAGCCAGTATTCCTTGACGCCGTGCGCTGCATAATCGTTGAACTTGATACCGCGGTCTTTGTCCGCCGTACTCTCGGACAACACTTCGACTATAAAGTCGGGAGCAGGAAACTTCATCTGGTCCGCTCGGAAGCCTTGGGCTTTGTCTTGACTAAAAAAGCACAAGTCAGGCTCATAGTCGTTGCGGGTCAGCGTGATGAGGATTTTTTCAACGCCCACAAAGCCTAACTCGTGTTGCTCGACATACGTGTCTATCAGTTTGAGCAAGCGCTTGACGCAGTTGTTATGGCGTTTCTTAACGGGTGAATGCACGACGACCTCTCCGTTGATGAACTCGAGCTTTTCACCCTCGGTCATCTCGTTGTAAAAACGCTCTCGAGCCACTCTTTCGCGCTCCAACACGGCCTCGAAGCGGCGCACGTAGAGGGCCAGGCGGGGAGACTCGAGCAGTTGTTCGACGACGGCGTCCATAGTTTCAGTATAGGCGTTTCAAGAGGTTTACCGCTTCAGCGCTTTTCGAATAAGCCGAATCTGCCCGCGGTGGTTGATTTCGTCCTCGAACACGTGGAACCACTTGAAGTAGTTGTTGGCGGGCTCGTCGTCCCAAAAAGGAGTTTGCTCGTAGAGCCAGTCGTCGTCTCGCTGGGCAAGTTCGACAAGGGTCTTTTCGCGCACAGCGGCTAAGTTCTCAAGGTAATGCTCGAGGTCATGGCTTTTGATGTGTTCCCGGCCCAACGCGCCCAGCTCGAGCCCCGGTTCCCAGCGGGCGATTTCATCCTCGGTCAGGTCGCGATTTTCGAAGGTGGACGCCCCATACGCGACTTCGACGGCGGCCATGTGCTCGAGCAGCATCCCGATGGAGTTGCCGTCGTTTCGTGGGTGAAAGTCGAGCTGGGTTTGAGAGAGGTCTTTGACCGCCCACAGGGTCGTATAGCGCGCGTAGCTCATCATCACGACGAGTTCGCCGATGCGCGACGAAAAGCCGTCTAAGGGTTGGACGAGGTAGGGGTGCTCGAGGGTCATGATGTTTCCAAATCGGCCTTTTTCCAGTATTTATGCTGTTTGATTTGGGAGCTTGTAAACAAATACTTCTGATTGCGATTGAAGAGTTTTAAGCAATGCTCTCGTGATAGCCCCAATTCAAAAAGCATACACGCTTGTAATATGTAAGAAAGAGTTTGTACAGCCCGAAAGAGTTCTTCATTTTCCATAACGTGCTTCGATTTTCTTGAGTAGTGCGTTAAAAAGTTGCGGGTATCTGTAACTTTTCTGGCGAATCCCTCAGTGTCTTCTACTAATCTTGCCAATACTTCAGTGGTGTGTTCTACTAATTCTATTACTCTGTGAAATAACCGAGGTTCGTTGCTGTGGGCTAACTGTTGTTGCAGCCATTCACGATAATTTTCTGGAACACTTTCAATAATTTCCTTTTTCTTGATCTTGAAATCTGCTTTCGGGACAACAGTGTTATCGAATCTTTCGCGGTGATAAACTTCCAGTGCTTGTGCTAAGTTCAAAAACTCATTATCAAGATACATGCCATTTGACATTTCTACGCCAAAAAACAAATCCAATGAACTTTTTAGTTCCTTGCGTCTTATAGAAAGCCAATTTTTCAGTATTGTATCTAGCTCCCTTTGAATATCTTGAAAACTAAAAAGCATAGCGTAATCGTTAAGAATCTTTGATTTTCTTTTGTTTTTAGCAACAGATTGTTGATAGTAAACTTTGGTAGCAGACTCTCTGAAACCATTCGAAGTCTGAATTCTGTTCTGTTCTGAAAAGAGTGAGAGGAAGGTAATTGCGTTCTGCTGTTGAGTTGCTAGGGTCATTAGTTCTTGGAGGGGAACAATGAAGTTCTCTAACCAGCTTTTTAAATTAGTTTCGCTATCAGCTTCTATCTCAAGCCAAATGACTGGCTCTAAACTCACCCCTGTTAGAGAATTGCCGCGTTTAGAATATCCCTGAGCGATTAACACCGTAGAATCTTCTAAATCTGTCATGATTTTATTTACTGACGTATAAACTATCTCAATTTTATCAATAACTTTGGTGTCTTTGTTAAAGGAAAATGTCTCTTGAATTCCGGAGAAGCCAACCCAATCAGGAAGATAAGTGAATTGTACATGCGCCTTATTAAATGCTGTGGCGACAGCTTTCTCAGGTTCCTTATGTTGGTTTTCGAAAGCATACGACCCCCGAAATGTTTCACTTGAAAATCCAGGTAATGAGGCCGAAATGCCATCAAATGAACACCCAAAAATACTAAAGCGCTTTCCATTGCGAGTAATTCCCTCAATTAACGGGTAGCCTCTTTCTATACCTGTTCTTTCATCAATCTTGTGCTTAGTTGCATCGAAAGAGAACGAACCATAGACTTCAAGCGATAGCCCATCGGTATGCGAGAAGGTGAGTCGTCCCAATTTTCTGTTATCCATGTTGTGAGGAAGCCACCACTCACCAATAGTTTCAAATTCATCCACTGTGGTACCTAGGCATTTTTAGTCCCCCAGTGCAAGCTGCTCGCCTCGTACTGCACGTACCCGTTCTATCGCCACAAGCGTTGCCTCAGGTGTGGCGGGTGAGGCCAAGGCGACTTCATCCGTGTCGCCGAACGCAGCGACGGCGGCGCGCAACGCCTCGCGCACGCTCATGGCGAGCATGAAGGGCGGCTCGCCGACGGCTTTGCTGCCGTAGATAGTGTCTTCCTGCGGGGCGCGCTCCAACAGGTGGAGGTTGAACGTCTCGGGAATCTCACCGATGGTGGGGATTTTGTAGGTGCTCGGCGCAAAGGTGCGCAAGCGGCCCTCGTCGTCCCAGACGAGTTCTTCCATCGTTAGCCAGCCTAAACCCTGGACGAAGCCGCCCTCGATTTGGCCCCTATCGACAAGTTCATTGAGCGAGTCGCCCACGTCGTGGACGGCGTCCACGCGGCGCAGTTTGAAGGTGCCGGTAAAGCCGTCGATTTCGACCTCGCTGATGGCCGCGCCGTAAGCGTAGTAGTGAAAGGGCTTGCCCTTGCCCGCGACCGGGTCGAAGTGGAGGTTCGGCGTGCGGTAGTAGCCTGTGGCGGAGAGGGGAATTTGGGCGAGGTAAGCCTCCTCGACCGCTTCGTGAAAGCCGATGCGCCGCCCCGGTTCGCCTTTGGGAAAAATCACGTCGTCTTCAAACATCAAATCTTCGGGGGCGTTCAGCTCGAGCAACTTCACAGCCACCGTGGCAAGCCGATGCTTAAGTGTTTCGCAGGCATTCTTCACCGCCTGCCCGTTCAGGTCGGCCCCGCTGCTCGCCGCCGTCGCCGAGGTGTTGGGCACCTTGTCGGTGGCGGTCGGCATCATGCGGAAGCGTTCGGGTTTGACGCCGAGGGCTTTTGAAGCCACTTGCAGCATCTTCGTGTGCAAGCCCTGACCCATCTCAGTACCGCCGTGGTTGAGCTGGACGCTGCCGTCCAAGTAGATGAGCGCAAACGCGCCCGCCTGGTTCAGCGGCGTGTTGGTGAACGAGATGCCGAACTTGACCGGTGTGACGGCAATCCCCCGTTTGCTGTGAGGCGAGGCGGCGTTGAAGCGGGCAATTTCTTGTTTGCGCGCGGCGAAGTCAGCTTTTTCTTGCACCTCGTCCCAAACGCGCTGAATGCGGTTGTCCAAAACGAGCTGCGCGTAGTGGGTGGTGTTCGTCTCGCCGTCGCCGTGGTAAAAGTTGCGTTCTCGCACGATTTCGGGCTCTATCCCCAAATGCCGTGCGACGCGGTCCATAATTTCTTCGATAACGAGCATTCCCTGCGGCCCGCCGAAACCTCGAAAGGCGGTCTGCGAGGTCTTGTTCGTCTTGGCGACGCGGCCGGTAACTTCCAAATGCGGGACAAAGTAGGCGTTGTCGATGTGAAACAGCGCCCGGCCCATCACGGGTTCGGACAAGTCGCTCGACCAGCCGCCGTCGCTGTACAGTTGGGCAGACAGTCCGAGGAGTTTGCCCGTACCGTCGAAACCGACCTGATAGCGCCCTAAAAAGGGATGGCGTTTGCCGGTGAGAATCATGTCCTGGTCGCGTTTGAGGCGCACTCGAGCGGGCCGCCCCGTCTTGACAGCGGCGAGCGCGGCGAGCGCGGCGTAGGGATTTGCCTGCGATTCCTTGCCGCCGAAGCCGCCGCCCATCCGCAGACAGGTCACGACGACGCGGTTGCGCGGCACGCCCAAAACTTTGGCGACGACCGCTTGCGTTTCGCTCGGGTGTTGGGTGGAGGTGTAGAGCTGGACGTTGCCCTCGCCGTCGGGGACGGCCCAAGTCGCTTGGGTCTCGAGATAAAAGTGGTCCTGGCCGTTCATGAACAGTTCGCCAAGAAGCGTGTGCGGCGCTTTGGAAAGGGCAAGCTGCGGGTCGCCGCGGCGGATGGTCTGGCCCTGGCTGTTGAAACTGTCCTGCGCTATCGCCTCTTCGATGCTGAGGACGGCAGGCAAGGGCTCGTACTCGACTCGCACGGCCGCCGCGCCGAGCCGCGCGGCTTCTTCGCTTTCGGCGACAATCCAGACGACCGCCTGGCCCCAGAAAAACACCTCGTCGGTAGGAAGGAGGATTTCGTCACCCGCGTGGCCGCTCGAGTCGTTCTCGCCGGGCACGTCCTCAGCGGTGAGCACGGTCACGACGCCGGGAATTTTGTGGGCCGGGGCGGTATCGAGTTTGGTGATGCGCGCGTGGGCGTGCGGCGACAGCAGCGGCCACAGCGTAAGCAGCCCGTCTAACTTGCGCAGGTCGTCGGTGTAGACGGCGCTGCCGCTCACGTGGCCGACGGCGCTCTCGTGGTGTTTGGCGCTCACGCGGGAACCTCAATGGTTTCAAAATAAAATTTCTCGAGCAAGTTCCCCACAAGGCGGTTGCGATAAGCGGCAGAGGCGCGCAGGTCGTCGAGCGGTTTGAAAGTAGTCTGCAAGCTCGCTTTTGCCTCTCGCACCGTTTTCTCGTTCCAGGGCTTGCCGACGAGTGAGGCTTCGACTGCTGTAGCTCGAGCCGGCGTCGCCGCCACACCGCCGTAAGCGAGCCGCGCCTGCACGACGCGGTCGTCCGCGTTCAAGTCGATGGCGAAGGCCGCCGCGACGATGCTGATGTCGTCGGTGCCCCGCTTGCCGACTTTGTAGGCGTTGCTCAGTCGGCGCACCGCGCCCTCGGGCAGCGTTTGGGGGATGAGGACGGAGACGATGACCTCCCCCTTCTGCAAGACGGTTTGGCGGTAGCCGGTAAAAAACTTCGCCAGTGGGACAAGACGCTCGCTGCCCGCGTTGCGCAGCCGCACTTCGGCGCTAAGGGCCAGCAGCACCGGCGGCAAGTCGCCGATGGGCGAAGCGGTGCCTAAGTTGCCGCCCAGCGTGGCGCGGTTGCGAACCTGCCGCGCGGCGAACCAGTAGAGCATCGTGTCCAGAGCCGGGAACAGCCCGCGCAGCTTGGTTTCGATGTGGCTGAGCGGCAGCCCCGCGCCGACCTCTAAAAAGCTCGAGCCCGCTTTGACAACCTTCAACTCTTCTACGTCCTCGAGTGAGATGAGACAGGGAAAGTGCCCCGAGTGGTGCGACAGCTCGAGGCCCAGGTCGGTGCCGCCGGCTATCAAGACAGCGTCGGGATGGGTTTGCATGAGGCTGAAGACATCGTCTAGGCTCGAGGGGCGGAAAAAGGCCTCCTCTTCACGTTCAAAGGCTAGGGGCTCGAGCGGAGGCGCGTGTTGCAAAGTCCACAAATGTGGGTCGTCCTCGGCGGGTTCGCCGAGCGAGCGAGCGGCGCGGCGAATCGGCAGGTAGCCCGTGCAGCGGCACAAGTTGCCCTCGACGACGCTGTCAGTTAAACCAGTATCTCCCAGGGTGCCGTCGTCCAACTGCCCGCCGTAGTAGCCCGCAAACAGGCTCATCACGAAACCCGGCGTGCAGTAGCCGCACTGCGAGCCGCCCGTGTCGACCATCGCTTGTTGAACTGGATGCAGCATGTCGCCCGCCACGCCCTCGACCGTCACGACCGCGCGCCCGGCGACCGAACCCAGGGGGAGCAGGCAACTGTTCACCGCCTGGTACTGCGCCTTCCCCTCAACGTCCGTGCCGACGAGGGCGACGGTGCAAGCGCCGCAGTCGCCGTCGCCGCAGCCCTCTTTGGTGCCGACGCGGCCCGTGGCGCGAAGGTACTCTAAAAGCGTCGCCGTGGGCGCGGTGTTCCGAGGTGTTTCGGTCTCACCGTTGAGGGTGAAGGTCAAATTAGCTTGCGTCATGAACCAGTTTAGCACGGGGGTTTGGGCGGTCGGCAGGCGGAAAGTTACTCGTGAGAGGCTTGTGGCGAGTGGCTTGTAGCTTATAGGTAAAACCACGGGCTACAGGCTACGAGCCACCGGCTCACGGTTCGTTCAGCCGCCCGTGTCGCCGCAAAACCTCCTGCATTCTCTCTGTAGGCAGCGCGTGGACCGTGTTGCCGTCCACACCCGTCATCGTTTCTGCCCCGGTGAGGGCGTTCAGGATGGCCTCTTCGGTGGCTTGGACGGACGCCTCGAAAAGCGGGTCCAAGCCGTCGTTCGGGAGCATGGTGAGGTTTACGGGGCCGGCCCTTGCCGCCGCTCCTGAGTTCGCCGTCGAAAAAGCGAGAAACAGGTCGCCCGAGCTGTTGCCGCCCACGCCGCCGACGCGGGCCACTCCGAGCGGGGCGCGTTTGGCGAGGCGCTCGAGCTGGTGAGGCAACAGCGGCGCGTCGGTCGCGACGACGCCGATGATAGAGCCCGTTTCCCGTTGCTTGGGGCCGAAGTTCAACTCGGGCAAAAGGTCGCTGATTTCACGTCCGACCGGCACCCCGGCGACGGTGAGCTGTGCTCGGAGGCCGTAGTTCGCCTGGACGAGCACGCCGACGGTGAAACTTTCGGTGCTGAAATCGACAACTCTCGAGGCCGTACCGATGCCGCCCTTGAAGCCGTGACAAACCATCCCCGTGCCGCCGCCCACGTTGCCCTCGGCGACGGGGCCGCTTGCGGCGCCGTCCAAGGCCTCGAGCACGTGCGTCTCTTTCACGTGAAAGCCGTTGATGTCGTTCAGCAGGCCGTCGAAAGTCTCGGCGACGACGGGCAGCAGGAAAAACTGGTCGGCGAAAAAGGGGTCGTACAGCCCCCGCTCGAACTGCCACTTGACAACAGCGTCGCGTACCACGCCGACGCTGTGGGTGTTGGTGAGGAGAACAGGGCCTTCCAAAAAGCCGGACTCTTGCAGCCAGTGGGTGCCGGTCATCTCGCCGTTGCCGTTCAGGGCGTAAAAGCCCGCAAAACAAGGGTCGTAGACCTTGCCACGCGGCAAAAGCGCGGTGACGCCCGTGCGCACCGGCCCCACGCCGACGTTGAGCTTGCCTTCGTCCTCGATAAGCGTGCAGTGGCCGACCTCCACACCGGCAACATCCGTAATGGCGTTGTTCGGGCCGGGTGTGCCGACGAGGGGGACGCCGAGGGCTCGAGCTTTCACACCCTCACTCTACCGCGTAGGTGCCAGCACCACCGCTTCGGGCAGGGCGACCGTGACCGCGCCGCTCGGCGCGGTGTTTGAACGTTGCGCCAAACTCAGCACGTCGTCGAAGCGGAGTACCAGGTCTTTGGTGCGCTCGGTAACGAACAAGTTCCGGCCGTCGAAGGCGATGCCCGTCGGGTTGCCCAGCAGCGTGCTCGGGCCGGTGAGTTGCAGGCGCACTTCGGTAGCGCCGTCCGCCAGGCTGGCGTTCTCGAGAACGAAGATGCTCCCGTCGGAGTCGAAACCGGGCTGGTCGGCGGTGGTGGCGCGGCCCACGTCCGAGGCGATGAGCAGGTCCCGGTCTGCCACATAAACGAGGTCGTGGGTGTTGGCCGAGACTTGTTCACCGTCTAAAACCGGCGTGACGACGCGGTCGGGTCCGTCCCCACCCCGGTCGATGAGGAAGTCGTCGAACACGAGCACGGTGCCGTCGGTGCCGCCGACGAACAGCCGGTCGTTCGCGGTGTCGAAAGCGACACCCCAAGGCCGGCGCGCTTCGCCTGCCGAAGTTGTGCCGAGGTCGTCCACGACGAACAGGGGTGCGGCGTCGCTACCGGCCTGCATGTCGAAAGTTGCCACCTTCGCCCCGGCAAAGTCCGCCACGACGACAACGCCCAACGTGTCCGCCACCGCGAGGTCTTTGGGCTCGAGCAAGCCCGTCGCCGCCCCGCTGATGAGCCGGTCTCTGGAAGCGTCGAAACTGCCGCCGTCGCGCTCCAAAAACTCGTCAATCACCATGATTCCGCCGGGAAACGTTTCGTCCGGCCCGTCGTCAAAGGTGATATAAGCGTCGCCCTGCGCGTCGAATTGAAGGTACTCGAGGCTTCGTGGCCCACCCGCGGTGTCGAACGCGGGGCTCGAGGCCGACATGCTCGGCGGCAACCCGAAAACAAGGCCCTGCGGCGGGTCACTCGGCACCACGGGTACAGGCGGTTTGCTGACCACCAAGACCTGAGCTTCGACCTGCGCTTCGACCTGTACAACGGCACCCGCAACCAGTGCGAGCGTCATCACTGTGCCTACACACAGCCCAAACCCCGCCCTCTTGCCGTTTCTTTTCATTTTCGCACCCCCTTGACAAAAATGACCCCGACTCATCCTAACAAGTTGGAGGTCGGACGGGTTCCGGTCTCGTGCCGGGGGTCAATCCGAAGGCTTGTAAACGACGGTGACGGACTGCGTTACGGGTTCACCCGTTGCCGTCGTCGCGGTGACCGTGAGCGTGTTTTCGCCTATGTTCAAGCCGGTGGCGGTAAAGGTGAAGCGGTTGTTGGCAACAGCGATGTCGGTCGGCTCACCGCCGTTGACCCGGTAACGTAAAGCACCGACGCCCTCTTCGAGCGTACCGCTGACGATGACGCTGCTCGAGCCGGTTTCACCCCCCTGAACCGGGCTGCTAAGCTCGAGCACGTCGTTCGGCCGCGCCTTGAGCAGCGACACCTTGCTGAGCGGGTCGGTCGGTTGGGGACTGCCGCCTGCGGGTTCCAAGCTCACGTAAAGGGACGCAAATTCGCTGGAAGATACCTCGAACACCCCGCTGCGGGACACGCCCAACGAGGTGAGTTCTTCACCCCGGTCGGGGTCCCAGTCGCTGTTGGTGTGGCCCCACGCTTGGTAGGTGCGGCCTTGCGGCGCGGCGTCGGCTAGAACGAACAGCGCTGTCCCTGCGGGCGTCAACAAGACGCTGCCGGGCGACTCGGTGCGACTGCTGCCGATGACGTTCTCGAGAACGACTTTTTGCACCTGGGGCTGCGCTAGGAAGCTGCTCAGCAACTGCGTTTCGGCCCTGGCCTGCCGGTACGCGTCGTTGCTGCGGACGCCCCAAAAAAGGCTGCCGCCCGTGACGGCCAAGGCGAGGCAAGCCGCCAGCAGCCACGGGTAAACGGGGCGTGTGGACGCACGTGCGGGTTCGGCCAAGACGGTTACGTTCTCCGGCTCGTCGTCCTCAAGCTCTTGCGAGAAGCGCACCCGCAACGTTTCCCAAACGCGCTCGGGCGGGCGCGACTGCGGCAGCGCCTCGGTCAGTAGGGCGACGGGAGCGGCCAACCGCGCTAATTCCTCGCGGCAGGCGGCGCAGTTTTCTAAGTGAGTTTCTATTTTCCGCACCTCTTCAGGGCTCAGTTCACCCAAAAGGTAGTCCGGCAGCAGGTCGGTGGGATGCGTCACGGCTTCTCCATTTTTTTCATCACGACGTTTGGCACAGTGTTGTTCATGGCGTCTTTCACAGCGTTTCCCAGTGGTCCCGCAGTTTGAGAAGTGCTCGGCGCAGTTTGCTCTTGACCGTGCCCAGGGGCAAACCGGTGTGTTCCGAGAGTTGCGCGTGGGTAAAGCCGTCGTAAAAATTTTGTTCGACCAAGGCTCGCTCGTCGTCGGCGAGGTGAGACAGCAACTTTTCGGCGAGTAAGACGGTCGTGGGGTCGCCGGGGTCGGGCGCGGCAAAGTTTGCGTGGGGGTCGTACACGTCTCGAGCCTCCGCTTTGAGCGGTCTCGCTCGACGCTTGCGCAGTTTTGACAGGGCCAAGTTGCGTGCGATGGTGTACACGTAAGCGCGCGGCGACTGACTGAGCGTGTGGTAGCTGTCCGCCCTGTAGAGCTTTAGAAACGTGTCTTGCACGACCTCTTCGGCCTCCTCGTGACTTTTGAGCAACCTCAGCGCCAAGGTATAAACTTGCGTACCCAAGCGCTCGTAAAGTTCGGCCAATGCCTGCTCGTCCCCACGCTGTAGCCGCGCCACCAACGATGCTTCCGGCTCCATTACCCTCTATTCGGAGTGACGTGTTTCCTCATAACGGTACTCCGTCCCCTCGTCAACGTTTTACTTAAGCCAGCCCGAAAATACGGCGTCCCCAGACTACCGCGTTACCTGAACGAGGTGGGGAAAACCTCGTGCCACTGCCGCCTGGACAACTCTCCTTGGCAGAGAACGAACGCCTCGTAGTCCTCTATTTGCGCCGTTCCCTTCGAGACCGCGTTTTCGATGCGGCGAACGGTGTCGAGCAACTCTTGGGAGCTGCGCCGCGCGACGCTTGCCGGTGTGGTGTCACTGGGTGGGTCGTTTTTACCTTCGACTTCGGCGGCTTCGTTTTTTACACCCACTTTTGCACCACCCACTTTTACACTGCCCACTTTTACACTGCCCACTTTTACACCAACGCCGCCGGAGTTGGACACCGGGTCGCCCGTTTTGCTTGAGGGGTCGTTCGCAGTTCTACTCATGCCTTGCCTCCACTTTACGAAACGCCCTACGGCGCGCTTTGGATGCATTTTGGTTCAACGACCCCGAAAACCGCGCGGCACCCCAAAACGAGACCTGTAAGAAGAGCCGGTGAGAAGGGCTGGTGAGAAGGACCGGGTGAAAGCGGAGCGACAGCGAACCCTTCCGGCCCGCGTTTGCGACCGTGCATCCAAATGTTGCGGGCGCACGTTACTTAGACCGGGAGTGGTGGGTATGGCTAAGCGTCGAACAGGCGACGAGTTGGGGACGGTATGACTTTTGATACTTTGCGGGGCCGGCTGCAACGGCTCAAAACCTTGGCCGAAGTCGTAGCTGCGGACGACTACGCGACAACGTTGCGGGAGATTCTTGGAGAGTTGGAGAATGAGCTGGAGGGGGGGCTCGAGCCTTTTTCCTCCGGCAGTGCGCGCGAGGTCGACCCGGCGCTGCTGGGCAGTTTGCACCGCCGCCTGGTAAAAGCCGGGCGTCCCGGAGGCGCGTAGCCGCGCTGAAGCGTCAGCGTCCTCGGTAAAACCGTGCTGCTGTAAAAAAGCTGTAAAAAACCGTGGTGCTGTAAAAAGTGCCGCCGTGTGAACAGGTCGTCTGTGTAAACAGGTCGCCTGTGTAAACAAGTTGTCCGTCCAAACAGCGTCGCGCCAGAAAGCTCGAACACCCGTACGTCAATGCCAAAAGAGCTGCTCTGAGGTCGTTGCATCCAAACAACTACCACGCACGTTACTAGAAACAGGAAGGGAGAAAGTATCGACCTCGATTATGGACGATACCGCCGAACCGGCTCGAGCCCTGCAACACCGCTGGGTTCTTGACTCGAAACTCCTATAAAAACAACCAGGGAGGTTGTAAATACATGACCGATAGTCCAAAGAGACCGAACGCAGCAAGGCTGTGGAGCTTGCTGGTCACGCTGATACTTTTGGTCGGCGTGCTCGCGGCCTGCTCCGGCGCACCGACGCCCGGCCCCGACCCCGACGCGCCCGCCATCAACATCACGGGGCCGTCCGAAGAGTCCGTGGTCAGCCAAGACAACGTGGTGGTGACCGGCGTCCTCAACGACAACGTGACCGCGATGAACTACGCGCTCAACGGCGGCCAAGGGCAAGACGTGGCGTTTTCGGACAACGAGTACGCCTTTCCCATCACGGGCCTGCTCAACGGTAAAAACGAAATCACCGTCACGGTGAGCAACGCCGACGGCGACACCGTCGTCGTCATCATTATCATCATCTTCAACCCGGACGCCGGGGGCGACGTGGCCGACACCTTTTACGTGTCGAACAACGGCCCTCAAAATGCCGGCGAGGTGGACACCTTCGACGAGGACTTCGACCAGCAAAACACCTTTTTCTCAGGCAACAACGAGGGTGTAGACCTAGACCGTTTCGGCGACCTCTACCACGCGGGCGACGGCGACAACGGCCCGAGCATCCGCATCGTTTCGCAGTTCTACCTGCGCGAAGGCGGCTCGTTCGACCCAAGCCAAGACCGCGAAATCAAGGGCGACCAGACCGGCCTCGTCGCGCCCAAGGGCATCGACCTCGCCGAAGACGAAGGGTTCATCCTCGTCGCCGACTTCGGGGCGGACCCGGGCAGCGACAACCTCAAAATCTTCAACACCTCAGACAGCGGCGACGTATCGCCCGTGGGAACGACCAGTTTGGCGGTCAAACCCTGGGACCTGGCCTATGACGGCGAGAGCGACCGGCTGTTCGTCGCGCTGACCGACGGCACCGTGGCGGTGTTCGACCGCTACTTGCAACAAGGCGACTTCGGCAGTGACGGCCCCGACGCCGTTTTGACCCCGGTCGACCGCCGTGGCGACAAGATTTCCGACAACCTCCACGGAATCGCTTACGACGCGCTGAAAGACGCGCTCGTCGTGACCGACGTCGGTGACGCAGCCGTAGCTGACGACGGCGGCATCTACGTGATTCACGACGCGGGCAAAGCGGGCAAACGGGACGGCAAGGTCATTCCGGGGCGCACGATTTTCGGCCCCGACACCCTGCTCGGCAACCCGGTGGACATCATCCTGAACGGCGACGAAGCGCGTGTGATGGAAAAGGCTGGGGACAAGCTGCTCGTCTTTGACAACATCTTCTACGGCAAAAGCGGCGAGGTCGAGCCCGACCTCGCGGTGAACGAAACGAAACCTGAGTCGATTGTGGCCGCGCGAGACGACTACGACGCCAAGCCGGGCCAGCCGAACCCGCCCGCCGGCGGGTTCGATTCCGACTTCGACCTGAACGTTTACCTGTCCAACAACGGCCCCGACAACGCAGGCGACGTTGACACCTTCGACGAAGCGTTCAACCTCAAGGACACCTTTGTCTCGGGCAACAACGAAGGCGTGGACCTGGACGTGTTGGGCAACCTCTACCACGCGGGCGACGGCGACAACGGCCCGAGCATCCGCATCGTCTCGCAAATTCGCAACCGGGACGACGGCGGCATGTATCAGGACAACGTCGACCGCGAAATCAAAGGCGACAAGACCGGCCTGGTCGCGCCTAAAGGCTTCGACATCGCCGACGAAGCGGGTTACCTCATCGTCGCGGACTTTGGCGACAAAAACCTCAAGGTCTACGGTAGCGCCGCAGACGGCAACGTCGCGCCCGTCGCCGTGACGCAGGTGCCGGCGGCAGCTTGGGACGTCGCTTACGACTCCGTGCACGACCGGCTGTTCGCCGCCCTGACCGACGGCACGGTCGGCGTGTTCGACAGGTACTTGGAGAAAAGCTTCGGCGCGGGCGGCCCCACCAAAATCATCACGCCCGTCGACGACGGCGGTAAAAAAATCTCCACCAACCTCCACGGCGTCGCCTACGCGCAAGACCGCAACACCCTCGTCGTGACCGACGTCGGTGACGCAGGTGTTGCCGACGACGGCAGCCTTTACGTGCTGAGCAACGCCAGCAGGATAAACGGCAAGGTCAAACCCGACCGCGTCGTCCGCGGCCCCGCAACGATGCTTGGCAACCCGGTGGACGTCATCCTGAACGGGGACGAGGCGCGCATCGCTGAAAAAGCGCGCGACAAGCTGCTGATTTTCGACAAAGTTTTCAGCGGCGACAGCGGCGACGTCGCGCCCGACCTGATGGTGGACGAGCTAAAACCCGAATCGCTCGTGGCTGAGGACGCCGCCTTCAGGCTGACCAATCCCGACGTGACCGACGTCGACGACGGCGGCACGATGCTCGACGCCGTCTTTGCGACCAGCAACGTGCCCGACGCCGGGACCGACTTCGTGGTCGGGCTCGAGCCCGACCTGTCGGGTCAGACCAGCACCTTCGATACAACCGGCGCGACGGTGAACCCCGAAAACATCACCTTCGACCTCTCGGGCGACGCCTACGTCACCTTTGACAACGGCATGACGCCGAGTGAGGGCGGGATTCTGGTTGTTAACCGCTTGGCGGGTAGCCGTGACGGCGGTAACTTCGACGCCTCACGCGACCGCACCATCCAAGGCGACCAGACCGGCCTCGTCGCGCCGAAAGGCTTAGACGTGGTGAGTGCGAAGGGCCTCGCCATCGTTGCGGACTTTGGTGACAAGAACGTCAAAGTGTTCAGCACCCAGACCGGCGGCAACGTCGCGCCGCTTTACGTCACCAATGACCTTGGCAGTGACACGCGCAGCGTCTGGGACCTCGACTACGACCCCGGCAACGACCGCCTGTTCGTCGCCGCGACCGACGGCACCGTACTCGTCTACGACGACTACACGGACGGCGGGGGCGCGAGCGGCCCCACCCGCGTCATCACGCCGACCGTGAACGGCGCAAAAGCGTCGGTCAACCTTCACGGCGTCGTTCACGTCTCGTCGGCCGCCGGTTACAGCGGCGACGTGCTCATCTTGTCGGACGTGGGCGACGCGGCCAGCAACGCGGACGGCCAGCTTTTCACGCTCGAGGACGCCGGCACCGCGAGCGGCAACGTGGCGGTAAGGGCGCAAATCGGCGGCCCCAACTCGACCCTGGGCAACCCGGTCGACATCACCTTCGACGGTGACAACCTCTACGTCGCCGAAAAGACCAAGGACACCGTGCTGCGCTTTGACAACATCCTCAACCAAACGGGTCAAAAGGATGTCAGCCCGGACAAGTCTGTGAAAGTCGACAACGTCGAGTCGGTGGCGCTCGCGCCCGAGTACCTCACCGACTTCCGCTAACGTTTCAGCTTAGCTGAACTGTTCCCGGATACCGCGTCCTGCGCGGTGTCCGGCTTTTTGTTGTCGGAGTTTACTTTGGAGTCTTTACTTGAATAAGGTGTTCAGGCGGCAAGCGCGGCAAGGGTTTGCGCCAGGGTCTGCACGCCTTTTTCAATCGCTTCGGGCGAAACGTACTCGTCCGGGCGGTGGCTCACGCCGCCCCGGCAAGGAATAAAAATCATGCCGACCGGACACAGTCGCGCCATAAAAAGCGTGTCGTGGTAGGCGCGGCTCACCATCGGTAAGCTGCCCAGACCGAGACTTTTGGCGGCGGCTTCGACGGCGTGAATCACCTCGGGCGCGCAAACTGCGGGCGGGTCGGCGTTCAGGACCTTTAGTTCAAGTCCGACGTTGCGACCTTCCGAGACCTCCTCCGCCGCCTTTTTGACACTTTCCACCACGCGGTCGCGCCGCGCCAAACTGGTGTCGCGGGCGTCGACGCTCATTGTCACGCGGCTCGGGATGCTGTTGACGGCGCGCGGATGCACGTCGAAAATACCGACCGTGGCGACCGTGTCGACGCTGCCGCTGCTGTGCGCGGCTTCTTCGGCGGCCAGGGCGATTTCAGCCCCGGCGAGGAGCGCGTCGCGGCGCTCCGGCATCAGCACCGCCCCGGCGTGCCCGCCGCTGCCCGTGAGGGTGAGGTGCAAGGTTGCCGGGGCCGCAATCGCGGTGACCACACCGATGTCCAAGCCTTTTTGTTCCAGGAGCGGTCCTTGCTCGATGTGCAGTTCGACGAAAGCGTGGTAAAAATCCTCGGCTAAGCGCACGTCTTCTAACCGCCCCGTAAAGCCGGCCGCGCGGCGCACGTCGTCCGGGTTGCGGCCGTCTTCGTCTGTGAGCTGCCGAACAGCGTCCGGACTGAGCGTGCCGGACATGGCCCTCGAGCCCAAACAGCCTATCCCGAAACGCGTCGGCTCCTCGCTCGTAAACAAGACGAGTTCGAGGCTGCGCCGCGGCGTAAAACCGCTTTCTTGCAACGCGCGAATCGCCTCGAGCCCGCCCAACACCCCGACCGTTCCGTCGTAGCGGCCAGAGTGGGGAATGGCGTCGATGTGCGACCCCGTGGCGACGGCGCTCGCTTCGGGTTCGCTGCCAACCCAACGTGCGAACACGTTGCCGAGCGCGTCCTCACGCAGTTCGAAACCTGCTTCTCGACACAACGTTTTAAACCAAGCCCTGGCCGCCAAGTCCTGCGCGGTGTAGAGCACCCGCGTCACGGCGGGCGCGGGCGTGTCCGAAAAGGTGGCTAGGTGCTCGAGTTCGGCGCTCAGCCTAGTTGAATCGACCTCAACACCTTGAATCATTCACCCAAAGCCTCTCTCGCTTTTTGCTCGAGTTCCGCCAACATATCATCTATAAGTCCTTGCACAAAAATAGCCAACCTCATCTGCACGGCGGCGCTGGGTTGAGGTAGCAGTTCTGATACGCGCACCTCAAACAAGCTTTTCTCTTTGGTGCTTCCGCCACGGGGGTCGGCAGTTTGGATGATGATGTCATCTTCAGTACCGCTGTTTTTTGGTACTGATACGGCATAAGCTCGCTGTAGGTAGATGTTCGTAGGTAGAGATTGGGTAGAGAGGTTAATGAATGCTCCCTTAATGCCTTGAATTTTCAAAGGCACTCTGTAGTTGGGGTACACAGGTTCATAAGAGCCTCCAAATCCATTGGCCTCTGCTTTCAAAATGCCATCACTATTGCTTGCTTGTCCCTTTAGCTCATTAGAGATTTTTTCATAAAATGACTGTGCCAAGTCTAAGGCCGCCTGGTCTATCTCGGCATGAGTGTAACCGCTTTGGGTGCGATTCAAACTCCTCAAACCTTGTAAGCTTTCCTTCGATGAGCGGGGCTCGGCGGCGCGTAAGCTTTCTTCGACGAGTTGAACGGAATCCAGGGTTCGTTCCAAAACGAAATTGATAAAGGTTTGAGGCTTGCCTTGGTCGGCCTTCTCGAGCGCTTCGAGGTATTCGTCACGTTTTTCGAAGAGGATGAGGAGAGGAACCGATTGTGCGCGGTAAGTAAAAACGGAAGCTAGGGCTCGAGCTACGCGGCCGTTGCCATCGGCAAAGGGGTGAATGACGACAAAAGCGTAATGTGCGTAGGAAGCTTGCAAAGCGGGGTGAGCGTTTACAAAGTTTTCTGAGCGAAGCTCTTGAATGAACCTGTACATTTCACTCGGTGTAATGTCGGCCGGAGCGTAGGCATGAATGTCGCCACTCCGACCGCGCACGTGGTTGGGGGAGGACTTGTACTTGCCCTTTTTGAGCCGGACCTGTTGAGGGCCGATTTCGGTTATGGCACTATACGTTTCCTGATTGCGACACATAATTTCGTGCAGGCTGCGGATTGAAGCTTCGCTGATGGGCGTTTCTTCGGTAGCCAAGTTGAGAATGTATTCGTAGGCCTCGAGTTGCGCCTCGATGTAGCCGCGAGCCTCTTCACCTTTTTCTGCTAGGGCCGTTTCCCAAAAAGCGGCTTGGGTGGCGATGGTAAAGGTAAAGCCTCTGTCGACTTCGTACAAGCCTTCGATGGCCCCCGTGTCGACGGCGGCTGCGCGCCGGACGATGTCGTTCGCCTTTTTGAGCAATTCGGGGGAGGCTGTGTTCCGCCGCTGCTCCAACTGTTGAGTGTAGCGGTTCCACCTCGTCAGGTTGACTGGATATTTTGACCACGCCTCGAATGAGGGGAACGGCCTATAACTCGCGTCGATAGCACGAATGTCACCGGCAGTGAGCGACGTATTTTGTTCTGCCATTTCTCAGTCTACCTCACTATCCCCATCAACTTTCTCGAATGCGAACACATCCCGGTTCGTTTCTTTGTAGAGCAGGTAAGACGAGACTTCCGTCCCCAGCGCCCCGAACCACTGCGGGCAGTACGGCCCCAACCACAGCGCGTCGCCCGCTTGAACCGGATACCAGGCGTCCCCAAGTCGGTGGACAGCATCAGCAGGCCGTGCTCCATAAAGTGCGTCTCGGCGAAGGGTAGGGTCGCGCCGGGGCGAAAGTTCATGGTGTTCACCGCCAGGTCGAAGCGCGGGTCGCCGGGGGAATCTTTTGACGGTGACGTTGGCGTCGCCCAAAAACGGCTCGCCCGCAACCTCGGCCTCGTCGCCGACGACGATGGGCAGGGGCTCGTCAGTTTCCGACGGAATGAAGCGGCGTAGCCCAAGATTGGAACCCGAAAGAAAGCCGGCTCGACAAACTTCCGGGCCCCCTTTCGGTAGACTGACCTGGTGACCGCTACCTCTCCAACCATCGTCGTCATCGGGGGCGGCGCGGCGGGCTTTTTCGCCGCCGTGACCTGCGCCGAGGCGAATCCGCAGGCCCACGTCACCCTCCTGGAAAGAAGCGGTCAACTCCTCTCCAAGGTACGCATTTCCGGCGGCGGTCGCTGCAACGTGACGCATAGTCTGTTCGACCCCGCCCTGTTGGTCGAGAACTACCCGCGGGGCGGGCGCGCTCTGCGCGGGCCGCTGACCCGGTTCGGCCCTCGAGACACCGTGCAATGGTTCGCGGCGCGGGGCGTCGAACTGGTAGCCGAGGGCGACGGGCGGATGTTCCCCGTTACGAACAGTTCCGAGACGATTGTAGATTGTCTGCTCGAGGCGGCGAAAACAGCCGGGGTCGAGATTCGCACCAAGGCTGCCGTGGCTTCTCTCGAGAAGAATCGAGAAGGCTTCTCAGTCGAGTTGGCAACAGGCGAGCTTTTACAATGCGAGCGGTTACTGTTGGCGACCGGCAGTAATGCCAAAGCCTACGCCTGGGCGCAAGCGCTGGGCCACTCGGTCGAACCTCCGGCTCCGTCGCTGTTTACTTTCAACGTTACCGACCCGCGGCTCGAGGGTCTAGCCGGAATCTCGGTGCCTCACGCTCGAGTGCGGCTTGACGGGACGAAGCTCGAGCAGCGCGGCCCCCTGCTCATCACGCACTGGGGGCTGTCCGGCCCCGCCGTGCTCAAACTGTCGGCGTGGGGGGCTCGCGAGCTTCAGGCGCGCAACTACCGGACGCCGTTGGAAGTCAACTGGTTGGGAGACGTTCAGCCGGACGAGGTGAAGCGCACCCTAGCGGCGTTCAAAGAGGCCGAAGCCCGAAAAACGGTCGTGGCGAACAGCCCGGTCGCCGTGCCGCAGAGGTTGTGGCGGTCGTTGGTTCAGGCCGCCGGGATTCTCGAGTCCAAACGCTGGGCGGACGTGTCCAAGCTCGAGCTGACCCGGCTTGCCGACGAACTGAGCCGCGGCTGTTACCAAATCACCGGCAAAGGCGTGTTCAAAGAAGAGTTCGTGACCTGCGGCGGCGTGAGCTTAAACGAGGTGAATTTCAAAACGATGGAAAGCCGCCTTTGCCCCGGCCTTTACTTTGCCGGTGAGGTTTTGGACATCGACGGGGTGACGGGCGGGTTCAACTTTCAAAGTGCCTGGGCGACGGGTTGGTTGGCGGGGCGGGCGATGGCTGATGGTTAGGTGATTTGTGAGTGTTTGGAGAAGGAATTGCAATGAGCAAAATCAAAAGTTTTCCCAATAGCTTGATAGGTGAGCCGTGTAACGCAGTTTGCTTTGTCATGGATTACGTGCAATTCCAGTTTGATGAACAAGGTCTCACAAGTTTAAGCGACCCGATTATCCAAGTTGGTGCAAGTCGTTTCCAGTTTCCTCAAGAAGGTTCACGCGACGCTCTTTGCTCTCTGATAGGCAAAGAGGTTGAAGATATTTCAGTGGATGAGGCTTACGAAATTAGGTTTCTGTTTGCTTCCGGTGAAGTGCTTATCATTCCTTTAGATGAAAATAGGAGAACAGGGCCAGAGGCGGGATATTACTCCCCTGGCCCCAATCAGCCTATCGAAGTTTGGTAACTACAGGCACTGAGCCGAATTTCTTCTGTCCTTCAGGCGAGCGGATACCCCCCGCCTCATACGCATCTTGCGCCAGCTCACGCCGCAGTTCGATAAGGTCTACGCCGTGCTCGGCCAGGTAAGTGTTCAGTTTGGGAATGTGGGTGTTGCCGCCACCGAGGGCAAGCAGAAACCGGTTGCGGTCAGCCCTTTAAGTGAGCCAAAAAGTTAATGGGTGAAGCGATGGGCTTGCCCTCAAAATTGCTGAGAGCTAGGAGCGCTTTGTCACCTGTCACCAGTCCTTCGGCGTCGCTGTCACGCAGCATCGCCAAGAGGTAACGGTCTTTGGGGTCTTCGAATTCGGGGAAGGGCTGCCGGGGCCGCACCACCTCACTGAATGCTAAAAGGTCGCGAACAAACTGGGCGCGGTCTTCTGCTGTCAGGTAGGGTACAAACTTAGCGCGGCCCAACACGTCTTCGACCTCGGCGAGCAGGTAAGGACTCATGAGCGACGAAAACCGCTTGGCTCTCCAAGCGTCTTGTAACGGCTTCAAGGCGCGGCTACGCAGGGCGAAGCTTACCAGCACGTTGCTGTCGAGGACGACCAGCATAGCTCAGGCGCTCGAGTCCCCTTTGGCGTGGCGCTCGGCGCGTACGTTTTGAACTTCCTCGAGGATCATCTCGTCCATCTCCTCGTCGGTGACGCCCTCGGCTCGCCACGCGGCCTCGGCTTTTTCGGCGATGGCGGCCATGCGGGTAAAAGCGGCGGCGCGGTCACTGACCTGTTTAGGTGTGTAGACGAGGCGGCCGTCTTCGACCTGGGCTTCCAAGATGTCACCCTCGCCGATTTGCAAAACGTCCCGAACTTCTCGCGGAATAACCACCTGGAACTTTTTTTTGACCGTCACGAGCGGCATGGTTTTGTCTCCTTTTTATAAACGGTTTAGGCGATGAACCGTTCATAGGTTAACGCATGGGAGTAGGCTGTCAGGCCAGCGAATACCCACCCGCCTCATACGCATCCTGCGCCGCCTCACGCCGCAGTTCGATAAGGTCTACGCCGTGCTCGGCCAAGTAAGCGTGCAGCTTGCCCATGTGCTTGCCGCCGCCGGGAATCCGCCGCAACGCCTCGAGCCCCCACGCCCTCGCCTCGTCCACGGCTTCAAACGTGTACAGCCGAGCGAGTCTGGCGGCCTTCGCGCCTTTGCCCCCGTTCAACAACCGCTCTGCCCGCAGCAGCGCGGACTCGGACAGGTAGACCGCGGCTATCATATCGGCGGCTCGAGCCATGATTTCTTGTTCTTTCTCGAGGGCCTGCATGTACGTCATCGCTCCCAAGCCAGCGACGAGCAGCACCGCCTTTTTCATGTTTTCGACGGCTAAAAAGGCGTCTTTCAGTTCGTCGGGAGCATCTGTTTCTGTAACCGGCTCGCCCTGCGCTGCCCCCTGTGCGGCGCTCATTATCTCGAGCTTGCCCTTCATAGCGCGTTTCAGGAGTTGGCCGCTCGTGAGCATCCGGTTGATTTCGTTCGTGCCTTCGAAAATGCGGTTGATGCGCGCGTTGCGGTAGGCGAGTTCGATTGGGTACTCGGCGCTGAAGCCGTTGCCGCCGAAAATTTGCAGCGTTTCGTCGACGGTGTCGCCTAAGATTTCCGAGCCCAACACCTTGATGAGCGAATACTCGACCACGTACTCGTCGATGGCGCTCAGCTTGGATTCTTGGTTTTCTTTACCGGCCAAGTTCGCGTCCAGGTCGCCGGTCATGCGGTAGACGGCGCTCTCGAGGGCGTAGGTATCCGCCGTCATCCGGCCGACCTTTTCTTTAATCATCCCGAAGTTCGCAATCGGCGTGCCGAACTGCTCACGGTCTTGGGCGTAGGTGCTGGCGAGGCGAATCATCTCCTTGCAACCGCCGACCGCGCCCGCCGCGAGTTTGAGGCGGCCCACGTTGAGAATCTGAAACGCGATGACGTGCCCGCGCCCCGCCTCGCCGAGCAAGTTTTCTTTGGGAACGCGGGCGTTCTCGAGAATGACCTGCCGCGTCGAGGAACCCTTGATGCCCATTTTCTTTTCTTCCGCGCCGAAGCTCAAACCCAGCGTGTCCCGCTCGACCAAAAAGGCCGTAAACTGCTCGCCGTCGATTTTGGCGAACACCGTGAATAAGTCGGCGAAACCCGCGTTGGAAATCCACATCTTCGTGCCGTTCAGGACGTAGTGCGTGCCTTCGTCGTTCAGCACCGCCTTTGTTTTCGCCCCGAGCGAGTCCGAGCCGCTGCCGGGTTCGGACAGGCAGTAGGCCGCCACCCACTCGCCGTTGGCGAGCTTGGGGAGGTACTTTTCTTGCTGCTCCGGCGTGCCGAAGTAGACCAGCGGCAAAGTGCCGATGCCCGTGTGCGCGTTGAAGGTGACGTTGAACGAGCCCGCCCCAGCGAGCTTTTCGGTGACGAGCATCGAGGCGGCCTTGCTCGAGTCCAGCCCCCCATACGCTTCCGGCACATCGACGCCGAGCAAGCCCTGTTCGCCCGCTTTGCGCATCGCTTTTACAGACAATTCATAGTCGAGCTTCTCGAGGTCCTCGAGCACAGGTTTGATTTCGCGCTCGACAAACTGCTGCGCGGTCTGCCCGACCATTTTCAACTCGTCGTCAAACGCCTCGGGAATGAGAACGTTTTCGGCGGGGTGGCGCTCGAGCAGGAAACTCCCGCCCTTGTTCGGTGTGGTGGACTTTTCTGCGATTGCCATGTTGGGCTCCTAAGTCTTTGGAATTGTTTTGTGACGGCTGCTTAGGAACAGTATAGGCGATAAGGTTGAACCGAGTACAAGATTGTGGGGCTCGAGGGCAAACGCAAGGTCGGCTTCCATCCACCTTTGTCTTTGTGTTCACGCAGTCGGGCGTAGCCTTGGGCGCGGAAAGCTTTGAGGCAACCTTACGCACACTCCACTGCACTGCCAAACTGTACTGCCAACGCACTTCAAAGGTTGAGATTGCCGCGCTTCACTACGTTACGCTCGCAATGACGGACGGTTTTGCTCGGCTTAACAACTTTGCCTCAGGCTGAACTCGAGGGTTTTCGTCTAACATCGTTCACCCTGTGGAATGCTTCATCTTTTTTACCCGCAAACTTGATAGCCTTGGCCTAGTGATTCGCTCGGAAATTACCCTGCCCGTCATCGCCGCAGTTTTGCTGGCGGCGGGCTTGTTGACGCTCAGCACCGCCGCGCCCGAGGGCGCGTTCGTGGTGCGGCAAGTCGTTTACATGGGCATCGGGTTGGTTTTGTGCGGGGTCGTTCTGTGGCTGGGCCGTGAACGCATCATGGCCGCCGCCTACCCGCTCTACGGCCTCAGCCTCGGCCTGCTCGTGCTGACTCAACTCGTCGGCACCGAGAAAAACGGGGCGAAGTCCTGGCTGAACTTGGGCCCGCTGCCCGAGTTTCAGCCTTCGGAGTTGGCGAAAATCGCGCTCATTTTGGCGTTGGCGGTGACCCTGCACGAGCGGCCCATCCGGGGGCTGCTGAGTTACGTGCGGCCTGTGCTTACGATTCTGATTCCGTTCGCCCTGGTGTTTTTAGAGCCCGACCTGGGCAGCGCCCTCGTGTTGGCCGCCGTCGGCGGCGGAATGATGCTGGTGCGGGGTTTGCCTTGGAAACACCTCGTTTTCTTGGGTGTGGTGTTTGTGGTGGCACTGCCGACGGTGGTGTGGCCGCAACTCAAACCGCACCAGAAAGAGCGTCTCGTCATCTTTTTGAACCCCGAAGCCGACCCGCAAGGCAGCGGTTACCAGGTTATCCAGTCGCGCATCGCCATCGGCTCGGGCGGGATTTTCGGCAAGGGGTACAAGCAAGGGACGCAAGCCCAGTTCGGTTTTATCCCTTATCGTTACGCCGACTTTATCTTTCCGGTTCTGGCCGAAGAAGGCGGTTTCGTCGCCGCGGCAAGTTTGCTGTTGCTGTACGGACTGCTGTTCTGGCGGCTCATCGGCATGGCGGCGGAATGTCCTTTTGAACGAGACCAACTTGTCATTGCGGGGGTGCTGTCGCTTGTTGGCTTTCAAGTCCTGGTGAACGTGGGCGTCGCCCTGGGCCTCGCCCCGGTCACGGGCATCACGTTGCCGTTGGTATCGTTTGGCGGGACGAGCCTTATCTCCACGATGCTAGCGCTGAGCTTGGTGTACCTGGTTCACCGGGACAGGTTTAAGGATTGGTAACGCAGTGGGGGAGAAGTGTTACACGTCTTGGGGCAGGTCGTCGGGCGGAGGCAACACGATTTTGACCTCGCGGATGGCGAGGCCGTCGACGGCTTCGACGTTCATTCTCAACCCCGCCGCTTCGGCCGTGTCGCCGACAGTGGGCGGGCGACCGAGTTCGTCGACGATAAAGCCGCCGACCGTCTCACTGCGGTCGGTAGCCAGCTCCAGGTCGTAAAGCCGGTTGAGGTCGGTCAGCAACACGTCGCCCCGCACTCGGAGCACGCCGGGCTCGAGCAAGGAGACAGTGTCGTCTTCGTCTTGCACCTCGCCCACGACCTCCGCCAGCAAATCTTCCAAGGTGACGATGCCCGCGGTGCCGCCGTACTCGTTCATGACCACGGCCATGTGAATTTTGAGGCGTTTGAAGGCTGCCAACAAACTCTCGGCGGGCAGGTGCTCGGGCACACGGGGCGCGCGGCGCATAAGGTGACGCAGGTCGGTGTCAACCCCGGTTGTCTGCGCCTTGATGTAGTCCTTGACGTGCAAGATGCCGACGATGTCGTCTAAGTCTTTTTCGAACACCGGAAAGCGGCTGTACCCCTCTTCCAGCAGGTGCATCACGTCTTTTAAGTTCCCGTCGACCCCTAAGCCGACCACGCGAGGACGCGGCGTCATGAGCTGCCCGACCTCGCGCTCGCTGAAGCTGAAGATGTTGTCGATCAGTTCGTGTTGCCGCTCTTGCACCTCACCCTCCTCAGCGCTTTCATCGACGAGGTGCTCGAGTTCCCGTACCGAGTAAAACTGCCCGTGCCCAGCTATTGGAATACCCAGTGCTCGCAGGCACAGGTTGCCCAGGGCGTTCAGCAGCCACACCAGGGGCGCGAACACCGTGCCGAACACGGCCATCGGCGGTGACACGCGCAGCGCCGTCTTTTCAGGTGCTATAAGCGCCATCGCCTTGGGCACCATCTCGCCGATAACCACGTGCAGGTAGGTCATGAGCGCCACGGCGACGACGACGGCGACGGTGTGAGCGAGCGCCCCGCTGCCCGCAACGCCCCAACGTTCCAAGGGGGCCAGCAGCCACTCGGCGATGACCTCCTCGCCGTACATGCCCAGTCCGATGCTTGCCAGGGTAATCCCAAGCTGTGCGGTGGCGATGTAGCGGTCTTGGTTGGCGGGGCTTGCGAGGACGCGGCGCACCCGCACGGCGGCGCGGTTACCCGCCTCTACAAATTTGTCCATACGCGCCTTGCGCGCCGCGACCAGTGCGAATTCGGCCGCCACGAACAGTCCGTTTATAACGACCAGGGCCAAGATTATGAGGCTGGGGATAAGGTAGGTCGTCACGGTTCGTCCTCGGCGCTGTCGGGCAAAGTGAAGCTGACCCCGGTTACCGCGTTGCCGCTGACTCCGGTTACCTGCAAGGTCACGTCGCCGACCGTCACCTCGTCGCCCACCTCGGGGGCTCTTTCCAGCTCTTCTAGCGTCATCCCGCCGACGGTGTCGGCCTCGTCCTCGGGCAAGTGCAGCAAAAACTGCCGGTTGAGGGTGGTAACGAGGACGTCGCCACGCACGCTCACCCGGTCACCGCGCCGCTCGAGCCGCTGCTCCTCGTTGTCGAACTCGTCTTGCACCTCGCCGACGATTTCTTCGATGATGTCCTCTAAAGTAACCAGCCCGACCGTGCCGCCGTACTCGTCGAACAGCACCGCCATGTGGTTTTGACGCTGTTTGAGCGTGTCCCAAACCTCGCTGACGGTGTTGGTCTCGGGCAGCAAGGGCACCTCACGCAATACGTCGTGCAAGGTGCCGCTCGTGCCGGATTGCACAAAACCGAACAGGTCTTTCAGGTTGAGGACACCTACGACGGTGTCGATGGCGCCTTCGTAGACGGGAAAGCGCATGTGCGGCGTCTGTACCAAGCGGGCGAGCGCCGCGGCGGGGGGTTCGGACACGTCCGCGCTCACCATGCGGTTGCGCGGGACCATGATTTGGCGGGCGAGGCGGGTCTCTAACTGCAAGACGTTGGCGAGCATCTCTTTTTCGTCCGAGTCTAAAAAGCCTCCCTGGGCACTTTCGCTGAAAACAAGCTCGAGCTCTTCCGGGGAGTGCGCGTGCGTCTTTGTTTTGGACTCAACGCCGAACAAGCGCAGCAGCAGCAGCGCCGAGCCGTTAAAGAGCGCGATAAAGGGGTACAGGATAAACAGCGACCAGCGCAGCGGCCTGACGGTGACCAGCGCCAAACGCTCGGGGTAGCGCAGCGCGATGGACTTGGGTACAATCTCACCGAAAATAACCTGTAGGGTCGTCAGAAAGGCTAAGACGACAAGTGCCGCTACCCCGGTCGAGAGCCCAAAGCCCAAATAGGGTGACAACTGCGCTTGACCGTAAAAGCCCACCATCAGGCTGGACAAGGTGATGCCGACCTGACACGCCGCGATGTAACGGTCAAGCTCGCGGGGGCTCTCTAAGTAGGGCAGCAGCGCTCTTGCCGCGCGGCTGCCGTCGTCGGCAAGGTTGGAAACGCGAGCACGCCGAGAGCTGATTGCTGAGAACTCGGCGGCGACGTAAAGGGCGTTCAAACTTAGAAGAAGAACGACGACGGCTATGACAACGACTAGACCCACACCTACGTGTCTCCTGTCTGTCTTTTTGGCAAAAGGATAGCGCAGTTGTAAAGAAAATACATACAAAGGTAAGGAGGGGGCATGAACATTTGCAAGGGTAGTATACCGGAGTCGCAAACGTGGGCGCTCGACTTGCAAAGCCGAGCGCTCGAGCCAGCCCGAAAGAGGTGACTCAACCCGCGATTCGGTTGCTTTACTTCAGCGCCGCCGGCTCCGTGGGCGCTCTAAGGTGCCGGGGAAGAGGGTGCCACCGCCCGGAGCGAATAAACCGGCGCAGGCGCTTCGGGTAGGGGGATAAGCACGCCCTGTTGTTTGGGCTTGGGCACGCGGTAGCTCTCGAGCAGGGGTCGTTCTTCGGCAAGAAGCAGTTCAAGCTCTTCGAGGCCGCGTTCGTGCATGGCCTCGCCCTCGATGACGCTTTCGGCCAGCGCGGCCTGCGTTTGCGCGCTCGAGGCCGCAATCATGCCCCTGGCCGTAAACAAAAACGACAGAGCGATAAACGTCCCCATCGCGATGACGATGCCGCTGCTGAAAAAGCCGGTGTAGATGGGGTCGTCGTCGCGCAGGTGCATGTAGATGGCGATGACGAGCGCGAACTTGAGCAGCGACATGCCGACGAGCAAAACGAGGGTCGCGAAGCCGTTCAACCAGGCGACGTCGTACTCGACGATGGCGAATTCTAGGTAGGTAATAGCCATCAAAACGAACGCGATGACGTAGTAAAACGAGGTACCGCCCTTGTGGTGGCCCGCTTCTACGTCTTGGTCTTGGTTGGTTTTTGCCATCAGACGAACTCCACAAGGTAGATGACCGTAAAAATCACGATCCAGACGATGTCGACAAAGTGCCAATAGAGCGCCGCCACGTCGAAGTAGACCTCGTCACGGCTACTTATCGGCCGTATGTAAGAGGTGACGAGAATCGACAACAACCACAGCACGCCGATGGTGACGTGAATTCCGTGGGTGCCGGTCAACACGAAAAAGGTCGTGCCGAACAGGTTTTGTTGCAGGGTCAGGCCTTCGTGGACGAAGTGCCTGAACTCGTAAATCTGAAAACCCAGAAAAACCGACCCGAAAAAGCACACGCCGAAAGTGAACAACCTGAACTTGGGAATGTCGTTGTTGCGCAAGTAGTAAAGCGCCACGACCATAAACACGCTCGACATGAGCAGCACGAACGAACTCAGGGTCGTCAGCGGAATGTCCAAAATGTCGCGGGGGTAAGGCCCCTGGATGCTGCGGTCTTTGTAAACGAGGTACGTCCCGATGAGCGACCCGAAAAACATGCAGTCCGAAGCCAGGAACACCCACATGAGCAGTTTGGGGTCGGGCAGCTTGGTACTGCGGTAACCGTGGTTGGTTACCGCAGCGTGGGGGTTGGGGATGATGGCGGGTTCACTCATAAAAGCTCCAGCACGGCTTTAAGCTTCGACACGGCTCAGTCTCCGACCGCGTCGACGGCGCGGCGTGACGGAAACACGTGGGTGCCGCCCACGCCTTCCAGGGCCCAGCCGTACGTCCCGGCCAGGATAATGAGGGCGCAGACCGACCCTAACAGCCAGTTGTGGTAGATGACTGCGTAACCGCCGACGAACATGGCTGCGCTCATCACAAAGGGGTACCAGGACTGGCCCGGAATGTGAATGCCGTGGGCGTCGTAGTCTTCGGCGAATTCGCCCGCGTCTTCGACCGCCTCGACGTTGTTCTCGTGACCGTCCTCGAGCGGCGCGAACGGGTCGCGGTCGGTTTCATAAAAGTGCAGTTCGGGGTGTTTGGTGTGCCAGTAGGGGTCGCGGTCGAGGACGATGGGCATGGTGTCGAAGTCGTGCTCGGGCGGCGGCGAAGTCGTGCTCCACTCCAAGGTGCGGGCGTCCCAGGGGTCGTTGCCCGCAGGCGCGCCGTTTCTGAGCGAGCGGAAAAAATCGTAGGCGAACAGCAGCGCGCCGGTAAGGGCGACGAACACGCCCAGGGTTGAAAGCAGGTTGTAAATCTCGAAGCCGTAGCCCGGAAAGTAGGTCTGCGTGCGCCGCGGCATCCCCAGCAGCCCGACGATGTGCTGCGGGAAGAAAATCAGGTGCAAACCGCCCGCCACAAAACCGAACACCCACTTGCCGAGTTTTTCGGACAGCATCTTACCGGTGATTTTAGGGAACCAATAGTAGGTCCCGGCAAAAAAGGCCAACAACGCGCCCCCACCCATCACGTAGTGGAAGTGGGCGACCACAAAGTAGGTGTCGGTGGCTTGGCGGGTGAAAGCCGGCATGCCCAGCATAACGCCCGTGACGCCGCCCATTGTAAAAGTGATGATAAACGCGATGGCGAAAAGCATCGGCGTGGTGAAGCGCAGTTTGCCGCCTACCATCGTACCCAACCAGTTGAAAATCTTTGCGCCGGTCGGGATGCCGATGATAATGGTTGTTACCGAGAACGCGGCGTTGGCGACCGCGCCCAGGCCGGTCGAGAACATGTGGTGGCTCCACACCGCAAAGCCCATAAAGCCGATAAAAATGCCGGCCAAAACCATGATGGGGTAGCCGAACAAGGGTTTGCTCGAGAAGGTTGGAACAATCTCGTTGATGACGCCGAAGGCGGGCAAAATGATGATGTACACCTCGGGGTGGCCGAAAATCCAGAACAAGTGCTGCCACAGTATGGGCATCGCCCCCGCCTCGGGCACGTAAAAGAGTGTGCCGAACGAACGGTCCATGATGACTTGGAACAGCGCGATGGTTAGGGCCGGGAAAGCGAAAACGATCAAGAACATCGTCACTAGAATCATCCAGGTGAAAAGCGGCATCCGCATGAAGGTCATGCCCGGCGCGCGCATGTTGATGATGGTGACAATTAAGTTCATAGCCGTAATCAAGGTGCCGATGCCGCCGATAAACAGCGCGACCATGTAAAAGTCGGTGCCGTGGCCGGGGTTGTTGCTCAAGGATGTCAGGGGCGAGTAGGCGAACCAACCCACGTCCGGCGCGCCGCCCAAGAGCCAGCTCGACAAAAACAGCAAACCGCCGAACAGGTAAATCCAGTAGCCGAAAGCGTTGAGCCGCGGAAAAGCCAAGTCCCTCGCGCCAATTTGTAGCGGGACAAGGTAGTTAGCAAACCCTATCCCCATCGGCATGATGGCGAGAAACACCATCGTCACGCCGTGGGCGGTGAACATCTCGTTGTACAAGTCGGGGTTTAGGAGTTTCATGTTCGGCGCGATGAGTTGCAGGCGAATCAGGGTTGACTCGATGGTGCCGACACCCAGAAAGAAAAAGCTCGAGACCAGGTACAAAATACCCAGCTTTTTGTGGTCGATGGTGGTGAGCCAACTCAGCGCCCCCGTTTTCCAGGTGGGCCGTTGTAACAAGCCCGTTTGGCTCGCGGGTCTGCTGGGCTGCCGACTAATCGCCATTTACGCCTCCTACTTGCGCCTGCGGCGCTCGTTCTGTGCCTAAACTCTCTAAGTAAGCGACCAACGCCGTGATTTCCTCATCCCGCTTGGGGTCGTCGGGACTCCACAGGGTCGGCATGTAGTTACCCGGCTTGACCGCTTGCGGGTTGGCAAGCCACAAGGCCAAGTTGTCCGGCGTGTTGTCTATAACGCCCGCCGCCAGCGACGTGCGCAACCCGAAGTTCGTCAGGTCGGGTTTGTCGGGTGCGCCGCCCGCATACCCCCGCACGCTATGACAAGACGCGCAGCCTTTTTGCTTGAACAGTTGCTGTCCCGCCTCGACGAGCGGGTCGGCCTGGACTCGCTGCACCGGGGGTTGGCCGACTTGTTGCTGCAGCGGCGTGATGTCTTGAAACGAGGCCAGCCACGCGTCGTAGTCGGCGGGTGTGTCGACGACGACGCGCATCCGCATGTAGGCGTGCGCGCCCAAACACAGTTCGGCACACTCGCCGTAGTACACGCCCAACGGTGTATTTTCGTCGGTGGTGAACCAGAGTTGGTTTTGCTGGTTGGGGATAAGGTCCGTTTTGCCCGCGAGTTTGGGCACCCAAAAGCTGTGGAGCACGTCGCCCGAGTCGAGGTTCAAGATGACTCGAGCCCCCTGCGGAACGTGGATTTCGTTGGCGGTAAGCACACCCTCGTTGGGATACTCAAAAGCCCACCACCACTGCCAGCCGGTCACGTTGACGACCACGTCTTCGTCGGTCGGAACGGCGCGTACCCCGGTCGTAAAGTTGGTGCGTACCGACGGTATGGCGACAGCGACGGCGATGCCCGTCGCCGCCAAAATCAAACTTATCTCAATAAACGCGTTGCCGTGAACTTGCTTTGGAATGCTGTCGTCACCGGGCTTGGCGCGGTAGCGGACGATGGCGTAAACCAGCACGCCGCCCACGCCGACCAAAACCGGTACGCTCCACCATAATGCGTACCAAAATAGCCCCATCTGCTCCCTGGCGACAAAAGCTTGGGGGTCGAGCGCCGACTGAACGGTATCGAGCGCACAGCCCCCGAGCAGCGCCACGGCAACGAGGGCGACGCCGAACGTCAGCCACCTCTTTTTTAGCACATTCTCCTCCTTTTTCCACTTCGAGATACCCAACGCTGAAATACCTGCAAGGCGTGACCAACCCGAGTCTTTGGGCTTAAATGTAACACAGGTTTTGGCAGCGTGTCGTAGGGCATTTGTCCCGTCGGCAACACCCTAAACGACTTCTCGGTAGCTTACGGCTTCGGCCAGGTGACTTTCCGTAATGGCGTTTTCATTTGCTGAACTTTCACTCGACAGGTCGGCGATGGTCCGCGCCACGCGCAGCAAGCGGTCGTAGCCGCGGCCCGACAGGGAGAGTTGCTTGATAATCGCGCGTGCGAACGCTTCAGGGCCTGCACCTAAACGCGCGTGTTTGCGCAACGCTTGCCCCGTCAGGTGCGCGTTCGCCACGCCTTGGCGCTCGACGGCCAGGGTGCGCGCCGCGGCGACGCGAACCCGCAACGTTTCGCTACTTTCGCCCGGCGGCGCGCGCAACAGGTCGTCGGCCGATAGGCGCGGCACGCTGAAACGCAGGTCGATGCGGTCGAGGAGCGGCCCGCTGATGCGGTCGCGGTAGCGCTGGCGCAACGTCGGGGTACACGAGCAGGCTTGCTGGCTGTCGCCGAAATAGCCGCACTGGCAGGGATTTTGGCTGGCGACAAGCATGAAGCGAGCCGGAAAGGTTAGCGAGGCTCGAGCCCGGCTGATGGTGACGATGCCGTCTTCTAAGGGTTGGCGCAGGACCTCCAGGGCCTTACGGCTGAATTCGGGAAACTCGTCCAAAAACAGCAAACCGCGGTGGGCCAGGCTCACCTCGCCGGGTTTGGGAATGTTGCCGCCGCCGATAAGCCCGGCGTCCGACACCGTGTGGTGCGGCGCGCGAAAGGGCGGGTGCTGGACGAGGCCGTGGCGGCTGAGCAGCCCGGCTGTGGAGTGGATGCGCGTGACCTCGACGGCCTCGGCGCGGTTTAGGGGCGGCAAGATGCCGGGCAGTCGCCGCGCCAACATCGTCTTGCCCGAGCCGGGTGGGCCGGTCATGAGGACGTTGTGACCGCCGGCGGCGGCAATCTCGAGCGCCCGTTTGGCCGCCGCCTGGCCCTTGACGTCTTGAAAGTCTTGAAAGCGTTCTTCTTGCACGGCCGCGTCGGGGTGAGCGGGCTCGAGCCTTTTCTCACCGCGCAAAAACTGCACGACCTCCAACAGGGTCGCCGGCGCGTACACCTCGACCTCGTCCAGAACCGCGGCTTCGGCGGCGTTGTCGGGCGGCACCAGCAGACGCCTTATGCCGGCCCCGGCGCAGTACAGGGAAATGTTGATAGCGCCCCGCACGGGCCGAATCGCCCCGTCGAGCGCAAGTTCGCCGGCGATAATCGTGGCCTGCAGCGCCGCCTGCGGCACCACGCCCTGCGCCGCCAACACCGCCACGGCTATGGGCAGGTCGAAGGCGGGACCCTCTTTGCGCACGTCGGCGGGGGCTAAGTTGACGACGATGCGGCTCGCAGGAAAGGGAAAACCGGCGTTTTTGATGGCGGCGCGCACGCGCTCTTTGGACTCTTGCACGGCCGCGTCCGGCAGGCCGACGACCATGACGGCAGGTAAACCGCCCGCGACGTCGACCTCGACCTGAACCTCGTAAGCGTCGACGCCGAAAACCGCGGCGGACGTGACTTTGGCAAGCATGGTTTCAGCCTATCGTGAACGGTCTCTTTCTACAGCGCGACCTTTTCACACTGCGAGTTTGATTCACACTGCGACTCTAACGGTTTAATTTGATTAAAAGCGCGCGCAGCCGTACTTCTGTTTAAGCGTGCTATTGCTTGATAATGTGGCTGAGGATACAAGGCGGCTTACCCCTGACCTCGACACCCTCGAGGCAGGGCGAACTGAAATAAGGTTCGTTATAAACCACGCCGACACTAACGCTCGGCACCAGCACACCCTCCGCTGAGATGTAACCTATCTCTTCGCCCGCTGCACCGTAGCACCACGCTTCCGCTTTGACTCGGTCCCCTTGGTCTATGCCGTCCCGAAGTTTATTCTCGGCATAGTTTTCGCCGAGCGGCACGACGGGACTCGCGAACATGACTGTAGCTCCAGACATCAAGCGACCTTTTAAGCCCCCTGTGCAGATAGTCGCATTGGCCTCCGGCCCATTGAATACTTGATAGCCGATGGTGCCACCCAGCTCTGTCGGCCCTATACAGCCGGAGAGCATAAGCAGGAGCAGACTGATAAGTGCTGACAAACTAAAGAGAACACTTTTCCATTTCACGCTGAATCCAATCTCGCGTTCCTGTTCCGTGTTGACGTGGTGAGTATCTTACACTACACTCTAACTGCCCCCTGTCCGTAGTAGGCAGTGACTTCAAGCAACGGGGGCGCGCACTATGGAAGGTTTTAACAATGATTAAGAAGCAACACGTCAAAAGCCGCAACGTCACCAAAGTAACTTTCGAACTTCCCGCCGACCTAGAAGCCGACGCCGTTCACCTGCTCGCCGACTTCAACAGCTGGCAACCCGTCGCTTTTGAAAAACTGAAAAGTGGTAAGTGGAAATTGCTGCAAGAAGTCACGGAAGGCAGCTACCAGTTTCGCTACATGGTCGACCACGAAGGCCACCACCACTTTATGAACGACCCCGAGGCCGACGACACCGTACCCAACGACAAGGGCACCGAAAACGCCGTCCTGAACTGCTGAACCTGGTAACGGCTGTGAACAAGACGTTGGACGTGCATAGGATGTTGGCGCAGCGTCTTTGCAAGACTTTTCTTTTGGAAGCGCCCTGAAACTTTCAGTGCCGCGCAAGCCGCTCCGATAAGTTCTTAACACCCTGTACGACGTCCGAGCCTTTTTAAGGCGTTCGGTCGAGAGTGTTGCTGAGCTTGATGTGAGGTCAACTCGAGTCGCCGCTTTTTAGGCTGCGCCATACCTTAAAAGCGGCGACGGCCTTGGGGAAACCGACGAACATGGCCGCGTGCAGCAGGGTCTCCTTGATTTCTGTTGGCGTTGCGCCGCAGTTGAGCGCGCCGTAGAGGTGCGTTTTCAGCTCGGCCTCGCTGCCCACGCCGACCAGGTGCGCAACCGCTAGCAATTCTTTTGTTTTCAGCTCGAGCCCGGGCCGGTCAAACACACCGTAAGCGACGTTGACGACGAGGTCGGCCAAGTCCGGGTCGAGGTCGTACAGTGCGGCCTCCAGGGCTTTAGCCTTTTCTCCCCAAACCTGCGTTTTGACGCTCTCAGCGGTTTGTGCTTACCTAAACTCGGCTCTTAAAGTGGGTTCGATAACCAGGGTGACGAGTCCGGCGTCCACGGTGACCCTGAGCGGCGGCTCGGCGACGCGGTTGGACACACCCAAACCGACGCCAAAGGGGAGAGGGGCGCGCTCGAGGTCGAACTGAGACCCCCGCACGCTCACCGTCGACGTTTCGGCCAAGCTGAGCAGGCTGAAGAGTTGGCCGGGTTCCAAGGGGCTTGAGTGCGAGCTGCCTCCCGCCAGCAAAAAAACCTCTTGCCGACCGTTGTGGAGAGACACCGTCAAGCCGTCTCGAGCGTACCTAGCGCCAATAAAAACGGCGGCGAGCGACTGGTCGAAGCGTTCGCCCAGCGTCCCGACGAGTACAAGGTCTTTCGCGCCGCGCGCCACGGCTTGCGCGATAGCGAGTTCTAAGTCGAGTTCGTCCTTGTCGACAGGGTGGCGCAGACGCGGCACCTCCGCAAACCTCGTCAGCACCTCCGGTGACACCGAATCGAAGTCGCCGACGACGAGGTCGGGACGCAAACCGAGGGAACCGGCGTGCCGCAGACCGCCGTCGGCAGCTACGACGAAGTCGGCTTGCCGGGTCTGCGCCACAAGCCGAGGCGTCACGACGACGTCGCTGCCCGCCAAGATGACGGCTTTCATACCGTTACGTCCAGACTCTCACTACACCGTCTCGGCAGCGGCTTCGGGCAGCTCGAGCCAGGCCTGCGCGGGGATGTCCAGTGCAACCCGGTCGCCGACCTTGAGTGCGGAGGGCAGTTCGCGGGTGTAGCCCTGCCAGCGCAAACTGAGCCCGAGTTGCGGGACGTTGAGCCACAGCTGGTGGACGCCCCCCAACACCTGGTGGGCCTGCACGTCCGCGGTATACGCGCCGCGGCCCAAACCGACCAAGTCGGTGCGCAAGACCGCCGGGCCGCCGAGTTGCGGCACGCGCTCGAGCTGCCGGGCGCTGTAGAGGTTGGGGTGACCCAAAAACTGCGCGACCCAGCGCGTCGCGGGTTGGTGGTACAGCTCGTTCTGGCGCGCCACCTGGATGATTTCACCCCGCCGCATAACAGCGATGCGGTGGGCCAGGGCGAACGCCTCGCCCTGGTCGTGGGTTACGTAGACGGCGCGGATGTCAAGCTTGGACAGGATAAAACGCAGTTCCCGTTTGAGGTTCTCGCGCAGGGTCATGTCGAGGTTGGAAAGCGGCTCGTCGAGCAGTAGGATGGGCGGGCGCGGCGCCAAGGCTCGAGCCAGGGCGACGCGCTGCTGTTCGCCGCCGGACAGCTCATAAATGCGCCGGGCACCGTAGTCCTTCAGGCCGACGAGGTCCAGGAGTTCCGCGACCCGCTCCCGCTTGACCGCGCCGCTCATACCGGTCAGTCCGAACATGACGTTCTTGGCTACGCTCAGGTGGGGAAACAGGGCGTAGTCCTGAAACACCATCCCAAAACCGCGCGCTTGCGGGGTGGCGTGGGTGATGTCGTCGGTCCCCAAGCTTATTCGGCCCCCGTCTACGTCTTCCAAACCCGCGATAAGCCGCAACAACGTACTCTTGCCGCAACCCGACGGGCCGAGCAAGGCCAAGGTTTCACCCTCGGCCAACTCTAAAGACACGTTGCGCACGGCCTGGACCGCACCGTACCGTTTGCTGACGTTGTCTAAACGCAGGCTCATAAGAGGATTCACTATAACGCCAAGTCCGGGCGGCAACGCGCACGCTCCAACACAGTCCCTAAGCGCAACCTAGTTTTAGAAATCCACCGTCAGCGTGACTATTTCTGCAGAAATGCAAACTTTACCCTCCGTTTTGTAAATTTTCTAACTTCGTTGTGGTAAAGCGGTGTAGGCTTTTGCACACGACGGCTGTTTTTCATGTTCTTCATAAATTTCCAAGATAGGGTCGAATTCGGTTTGGGTCCGCACCTGCGAGCCCTACAAAACTCATGAGGAGGACGCCTGTAGAACACTTTTAGACGACAAAGCGTGTAGGGGATCTTCCCCGAGCGGCGACGACACCTGTCCTTCTACATGGGCGCTTAAGAACAGGTCGAGCCAGTAGCGCAACCGGCTGGGGCACACTCGTACCGCTGTCTTTTCACCCCAGATTGTTTCACGCGCGAGCGTGTTGTAAGCGAGCGTCCAGACCGTAAGGTTTGGGCTTTTTCACGAGGAGTTTGGTCATGTCTGATAAGTTACGTCGGCGCTGGTGCGAAAGCGTGTTCTGTTTGGTTCTTGTGGCATTTTTGAACGCTTGTGGCGGTGCACCGCAAGAAACCGTACTGCAAGAACCTATATTCGACGGTCTGGAGGTGCAAGCACGCGTCGGCGACTTGCTGGTGAGTCGGACGGCTGACCGCGGTGCCCCACAAGTGCTCGACGCGAGCCAGGTGGCGGGCAAAATTTACACCCACCTCGGTCTGAAAGACGTGCGCGAAGTCAGCTATTACCTCAACGACTTAGAACGCTCCGGCGCGCCTCACCAGCATGAAACCCTGGCGCCTTTCGACGTAGGCGGCACGCTGGGCAACGGTCAGGCCGGCGGCTTCGACACGCGTGTCTTGAAAGACGGTATCAACACGCTGACGGCGGCCGTAACCCATCAAAACGGACAAACCAAAGTCGTCACCGCAACCTTTTTGGTAACGAACGAGCCGGGTTCGAACCTGAGCGAAACCCTGCTGCTGAGCCGTTCGGCCCGGCGCTTGGACGCCGTCGCCCTGGACGGGCAAACGGTCAAGGGCAAAATGTACGTCTTCTTTGTGCCCCGCGAGCCCGTTCGGCAAGTCGACTTCTACCTGGACGGCCGGCACACCACGCGCGAGCGCCATCCCTTTTTCGACTTCGGCACGACCGCTCGAGACGGAACGTCGCACCCTTTCGACACCTCGGCCCTCACAAAGGGCGAGCACACGCTCCGCGCGGTCGTCACCCGCACGTCCGGCAACCAAGACGAGGTGACGGCGACGTTCAATGTCGGTCAACCGAAGCCCGCCGACCCCGGCCCGACCGACCCTGCTCCTGACGACCCGACCCCGAACGACCCGAACCCAAACGACCCGAGCCCGAACAACCCGACCCCAAACGACCCTACACCCGAGCCCGAGCCGACCCCCGAGCCGGCTCCCGAGCCCGAAAGCCCGGTGCCGGGCAAGATGGCGCGGCTGCAAGTCTCTGACAACGGCCGTTACCTCCAAACCGCTTCGGGCGCGCCGCTGTTCGTCTTGGCGGACACGATGTGGGGTCTAGCGACCCTGAGCGAGTCCGAAGCCGACTTCTACTTCAAAACTCGCAAAGAGCAAGGCTTCAACACCATCCTCGGCCCGGTCGGCTGGGGCAGCCACTTCAAAACCCCCGCGGGCGACGACCTGGACAAGCCCAAACAGGGCGACGACGCCTACTACCGCCACCTCGACATGCTCGTCGCCAAGGCCAAAAAGCACGGGCTGTACCTCGGTTTCGTGGTGCAATGGGGCAGCGCCGACCGCATGAAAAAGTTCAAAAATCCGGAAGAGGCTTACGACTACGGCCGTTTTATCGGCAACCGTTACAAAAGCGAGCCGCACCTGTTCTGGCTCGGCGCAGGCGAGTACACCCTGGCCGACAAAAAATTCTTCAAGCACCACGCAGCGGTCGGCCGTGGCGTCAAAGACGCGGTCGGCTCGCGCCAACTCGTGACGCTCCACCCGGCCGGCGGCGAGGGTTACAAAAAGCAGTCGAGTTCTGACTTTTTCCACGACGCCGACTGGCTCGACTTCAACTCGGTACAAACCTGGACCCACGACGCCAGCACCTTTAAGAAAATTAAAGACGACTGGAATTTGAGCCCGACCAAACCCGTCTTTATGTCCGAAACGAAGTACGAGGGCGAAGGCTCGGACGCTTTCCGGGTGCGCCGGCTGGCCTACTGGTCGACTTTCTCAGGCTCGCTCGGCTTCGGCTACGGCCACGGTAACATCTGGTCGGGCAAGCGCGACGGCAAAGACTGGCGCGGCGCGCTGCAAGCGCCCGGGGCCAACGACCTGCGCCACCTCTCGAGCCTCGTGCGCAGCCGCAGCGAAACGCCCAACGGCAAGGTCATCTACTTCGACCGCCGCCCCGACGACGGCCTGGTCAAGCGGGTCGACGGCGGTAAAAACTCGGACAAAGCCAGCGAGCGCGGTCACGTCGCCGCCATGCGCGACGACGACGGCAGGTACCTGATGGCTTACGTGCCGACCGACGGTTCCACGCGCAGCCTCACCGTCGACATGGGTGCCATCAAGGGTGCCAAAGCCAAAGCCTGGTGGTACAGCCCGAATTCGGGCGACGCCCGCGAAATCGGCGTTTACGACGCTTCGGGCTCACGCACTTTTGACACGCCGAAAAGTGGCAAAGACTGGGTGCTCGTCGTCGACGACGCTTCCTACAACTGGACTGCGCCGGGACGGTAAACACTTCCTAGCACGAGAGGACATCGGCTTCGGCGTCCTCTCGTGTCTCACTCCAACCGCCCGTAATACACCTGCGTCCGGTAACGAAACGCGACCGTGGCTTTTTCAGGACCCTCTTCAGAAAATCGTTCGAACAAAGCCTCCAACGCGGAGGTCATCTCCGAATAGCGGGCGTGCTGGGGCGTCGGCATGTACGAGGACGAGGTGACGCGGCCCAGCAAGCTTTCAAAGTCGAAACTCTGCACGTTTTCAAAGCTTGCCAGGTTGAACCCTCCGGGCGCAAAAAAGTCGGTCAGTGCCTCGTCGCCGACGTTTTTGTGTGACACCTCCGCGTAGTCGGTCGCGTAGGTTTGGGTGAACGTTTCGTAACTCTCCAAAAACGGGGTGTCGGTCAGGCGCTCGTTCCAGACGAGCACGGTCCAGCCGCCGCGTTTGAGGACGCGGGCGAACTCAGGCCGCGCCCGCTCTCGGTCGAACCAGTGAAACGCCTGGCCCGCCGTGACGAAGTCGGCGCAGGCGTCGGGCAGCGCCGTCGCCTCGGCGGTGGCGTCCACACTTGTAAAAGCGGGGTGGCCGGAAAGCAGGCGCTCACCCGCCGCGCGCATCTCCCGGTTGGGCTCGACGCCGTAAACGGGGTTGCCGTTCTGCAAAAAAAGTTCGCTCAGCTTGCCCGTACCCGAGCCGACGTCGGCGACGACGCTCTGCGGCGTCAGGCCGCACTCGCTTTGCAGCAGCCCCAGCACCCCACGCGGGTAGTCGGGGCGGTACTTCACGTAAACATCGACGCGGTCGGAAAAGCGTTCTAGCGGGTTGAGCATCCTGATTTATACCTCGAGAGCCTCGAGCCAACGCCTCATAGCCTCAGGCGAAGGCAGCCGCACGAAATTGAGATGACTATACTCGGGGTTGTTCAGAAGCGCCGTGTACCTCTCGCGTTTAGCCCGGTGCGTGCGCAAAGCCCACAAGAATAGCGAGTCGCGGCTCAAAAACTGTTCCCAAAAACGTTCTTTGTTGCCGTTGTAAAGCTCTTCGCGCAAAAACACCCTGCGAAACGTGCGCGGGGTGAGCTGTTTGAAAACAGCAAGAAGCGGGTAGTCGAGCCAGACAAGTGTGTCGGCCCGCGCCAGCACGAGGTCTTGAACGGCGCTATAGTTTCCGTCGGTCACCCAGGCATCGCTGTCCAGAGCGGCGTCGACGCGGCGACGGAACTCGTCGGTTGGGAGCGCTTGCCAGCCGGCTTGCCAGTGGACAGCGTCGAGTTCGATGTGCTTTACGCCAAGCGTACCCGCCAGCCGCCGGGCCAACGTCGTCTTGCCCGAGCCGGTTTGGCCGACAACCGAGATACGTTTCATTCCAATAGGATAGTGGGCTCGAGCGCGACCTCCGCCTTTTCTCCGTCCGACGTTTTCCAGGCGTAGGCCATGTGCGGTGCGTTGAAGCCCACGCACACGCGCCCGTCGGCGGTCGCGCAGATGAGGCCGCCGCTGCCGCCGAACCGCTTCACGTCCGCAAGCGCCCTCGCCACGGCTTCTTCTAAAGCTTCGCCGCGCTCGAGCCGCAGCGCCACGTCCTTGGCCGTCACCGCCTTCATAAAGGCCTCGCCCTTGCCCGTGCAGGAGATGGCAATTTGCGGCGTCGCGTAAGTCCCCACACCGATGAGCGGCGAGTCGCCGACCCGCCCCGGCCACTTGCCCAAGACGCCGCCCGTGCTCGTCGCGGCGGCTAAGTTCCCCGCCTCGTCCAGCGCCACCGCGCCTACTGTCGCCGAGCCGACCGGCCCGGCGTTTTGTTCCCGCCAGCGCTCCAAGGCGGCCCTCGTCCGCTCGGTCAGCAACACGGCGTTGTCAACGGGATTAGCAACGAGCGCGTCCGCCCCCGCGCCGACGAAAAAAACGTGCGGCGTCTCGGAACGCACCTTGTCGGCGACGAGAACAGGGTTTTTAGCCTTCGTCACACTCGCGACCGCGCCGCAAGACCCGTCCGAGAGCATGACGGCCGCGTCGCACTCCACCACGCCCTCGCTCGTCGGTGAGCCGCCCGTGCCCGCGTTGAAAGCGAGCGGGTTGTCCTCCATCAGGGTGATGGCTTTGAGGACGGCCTCGAGCGCGCTGCCGCCGGACTCGAGTACAGAAAAGCCCGCGTTTCTGGCCTCGAGCAGGCCTGCTTGGTAGTTGTCTCTGTCCTCTTCCCGAATGGTGCCGGAGCCGCCATGGATGAGCAGGGTGATGGGCATGAATGATTGTACTAAAACTTTGCATAAATGAAAGAAAACGCTAAAACATACTTATGTTAAAATGAGCTATGGCAACCACAACTGATAAAAAACGCACCACCGTCTATATGGCCCCCGACGTGCTCGAGTTCCTCGGCATTCGCCGCGCTAAAGGCGCGGGCAGCGTCTCGCAACAGCTCGAGGACTTAGTCCGCGAACAAATGCCCCGCCGCCTCAGCGCTGAAGAGGTTAGCGCGTTGGAAGCTCGAGACATAGGGGGCTATCAGGCGCAACCGCAAACACAGGACGAACTCGCCGCCTGGCTCGGGGAGCAGGTCTGGGCCGAGGAGTGAAGCGCGGCGAGGTCAGGTGGTATACCTTCAAAGCCCCCGACAAACGCCGCCCCGTGCTGGTATTGACCCACAACAGCAGCATCGGAGTCTTGAGCGCTCTAACCGTGGCACCCATCACCTCGACCGTTCGCGACGTGCCTTCGGAAGTTCTGCTCGACGAGGATGACGGGCTTACGAACGAGTGTGTGGCTAACCTCCACAGTTTGCAAACGGTGCCGAAGGCTAACCTGGGACCGCTCGTCACGACGCTATCTGAAGAGCGGATGCGGGAGGTCGAAAGGGCTGTTCGGTTCTCTCTCGGATTCGAAGAAGTGTTGTAGTTGCTTGCGGAAACCAGCTTAGCGAAAATCACAAGCCACTCTCGCCACCACTTGCAACCCTCAGGTCAGCGCGTGCGGGTCGAACAGCCGCGCGTACTCGTCGCCGGCAAAGCGGTCGGTCATGCTCGCTAAGTAGTCGGTCACCGCCCGCACCAGCCCGCGCACCTCGGCGGCCTGTTGTACGTCGGTCGGCAGCATCGTCGGCGCGGCCACGTAAGCCTCGAAGATGCGCGCCAGGATGTGGTCGGCCTTTTTGGTCATGCGGATGAGCCGGTAGTGAAAGTAAAAGTTCTGGTAGAGAAAGTTCTTCAACTCGCGCAGCCGCTCGCGCATCTCGGGCGAGGAGGCGACGATTTTGTGCTCGGCCCCGCGCACGTCGTCGATAGAAGCGATGTTCAACTCTTTTAAGCAAGCGTCCGTATGGTAAATCGCGTCTTCGATGACTTTACCCAGCAGTTCACGGACGAGGACGTAGCGCTCCTGGTTGGTAAAGCTGCCGGGGTTTATCTCGAGTTCGGCCAGCAACGCCCCGACGAGTGGAATATCGGCAATCTGTCCCGGCGTCAAGATGCCGCTGCGCAAGCCGTCGTCGAGGTCGTGCGCGTTGTAGGCGAGTTCGTCGGCGATGTTGACGACCTGCGCTTCTAAACTCGGCTGTTTGTCGGGCTCCCAGTCCGGGGCGGGCAGGTCGTACTCGGTTTCGTGTTTCATGATGCCCTCTAAGGTTTCCCAGGTCAGGTTGAGGCCCGGAAAGTCCGGGTAGCGCTCTTCGAGTTCGGTTACCACGCGTAGAGACTGTTTGTTGTGGTCGAAACCGCCGACCTCTTTCGCCAGCCGGTCGAGCGTTTTTTCCCCGGCGTGGCCGAAGGGCGGGTGGCCCAGGTCGTGGGCCAGCGCGATGGTCTCGGTCAGGTCCTCGTTCAGCCCGAGCGCCCGCGCCACGCTTTTGCCGACCTGGACGACCTCTAAGGTGTGCGTCAGGCGGGTGCGGTAGTAGTCGCCCTCGTAGTTCACAAAGACTTGCGTCTTGTACTCGAGCCGCCGGAACGCCGAGGTGTGAACCACGCGGTCGCGGTCTTTTTGGTAAGCGGTCCGGTAGCCGCTCTCGCTTTCGGCGTGAACGCGGCCCCTGGTGCGACCGGCCAAACTCGCGTAGGGCGCGAGCGTGATTTGTTCGTTGGCCTCGAGCTTCTCCCTGGTGTAGAGCATGAATTATCGTAGCAGACAGGACGGGAATGGGTAGGGGCGCACCCGAGAAAAGGATACGGGTTGGACAAAACCCCTTGTCGGGGATTGACATAACTCTTTCGCGTGACATTGAGACAAATCGGTTTTGACCTTACCTCCCTTTTTAGGGGAGGTGGCCCTGTGGGGGTCTGCTTCTGAGCTTGCGCGTTTATCACGTCTCAATCGCTCTTGGAACCGCTGATAAATGTAGCCGCGTTTTTGCTTGAGCCAAGCTCGAGACTTCATCGTCTTCTCGAGACTCGTTACACTGGACCCTATGAGCGAACTCACCGACCTGCTCGACTTTGCCACCGAAACCGCGTTCCAAGCCGGACAGCTCACGCTCCGCTATTTTCAAACCGGCGTCGCGCCCGACACCAAGGCCGACGACTCGCCCGTGACGGTAGCGGACCGGCAAGCCGAAGAACTTATCCGGGCACGCATCGAAAAAACTTATCCAAACCACGACGTGCTCGGCGAAGAGTTCGGGGGCAGCGGCGAGGGCGCAAGCCACCGCTGGGTCGTCGACCCCATCGACGGGACGAAGTCGTTCGTGCGCGGCGTGCCGCTTTACGGGGTGTTGCTGGGGCTCGAGATAGACGGCGTCGTCCAGGCCGGCGTCGCCTACTTTCCCGCCCTCGGCGACATGGTTTATGCCGCGACGGGCGAGGGTTGCCGCTGGAACGGGCGGCGCTGTTTTGTGAGCGAGGTCAAAACGCTGGACCGCGCCGTCGTCTCGTTCACCGACACGGGGAGTTTCAAAAAGTTTGGGCGCGGGCCGGCTTGGGAACGCGTCCAGGACGCCTCATACCACCGCGTCGGCTGGTCGGACGCATACGGGCACGCCCTCGTCGCCACCGGTCGCTGCGACGTGATGCTCGACCCCGTCATGAACCCCTGGGACTGCGGCCCGTTCCCGGTGCTGCTCCGCGAGGCGGGCGGCTACTTCGGCGACTGGGTCGGGAACGAGACGATTTACGGCGGCGAGGCGCTGAGTACGACGCGGGCGCTGTTGCCGGAGGTGCTCGAGGTTTTAGGAGAAAGGGGAGAGTAAGCCCCGCCTGTCATTCTAAACGCAGTGCAGCAAAGTGAAAGAACCTCTTTTTCGTTACCGCTCGAGAGTTTCTTTCGCTGTAGTTCAGGTTGACAAAAAGTTTGAGTCAGTTCCCGATCAGCCGACTAAAAAAGAACGACGAACAACGTCTACCTTTACCGTCCAAACCGCCGCTCGCGCTCTTGGAAGTTGCGAATCGCCCGCAGAAAGTCGACCTTGCGAAAGCTCGGCCAATAGGCGTCGCAAAAGTAAAACTCGCTGTAGGCCGTTTGCCACAGCAAAAAACCCGACAAGCGCACCTCGCCCGAGGTGCGAATCACGAAGTCGGGGTCGGGCGTGCCGGCGGTGTAGAGGTAGCTGTGAATCGCGTCGGTCGTAACTTCTTCGATGAGACTGTCCAGGCTCATCGCCCCGTCCGACTTGTGGTGGAGCAGCTTGCGCACGGCGCTGATAATTTCCTCGCGGCCACCGTAGCCGAGGGCGATGTTGAGGTGCATTCCGCGGTAACTCTCTGTGGCAGCTTCGATGTTGCGCAGCGCCTCTTTGGTCTCGTCGGGAAAGTCGTCGACGTTGCCGATGACGCGCACCTGGACTTTGTTGGCGTGCAGCTTGGGGTCGTCCAGCAACTCTTTGGCCTGCCGGGCGAACAGGGTGTGCAGGTGCGCCACCTCGTCGGAACTCCGGCCCTTGTTGTCGCTGCTGAAGCCCCACAGCGTCACGTGGTTGATGCCGAGTTCCAGGCACCAGTCGAGCACTTCGCGCGCTTTGCCCGCGCCGTAGTCGTGGCCCGCCTTAACGTCTAGGTTGAGCGTCCTGGCAAAACGCCGGTTGCCGTCCATGATGATGCCGATGTGTTTGGGCAGTTTGTCGTTTTTGGCGATGTCGCTTAAGAGCTGGCGTTCGTAGAACCAGTACAGCGGGGCGGTGGCCTTGTCCCACACCTTGAGGGCACGCTTCGTGCTCGAGAAAGTACCGGTGACGCTGCTCACAGCTTAAATGTACCCCAGTCGGCGTGAGAAGGTGATGAAATAGACACAGTCCCGCGGGGAGTCGAAACTGCTATCCTGAGCCCTATGAAGCGCCGTGTCACCGCTGCAGAAGCGTTCGAGAAGCTACCCCCTGAAGGCGGAACGCGCTTTGTTTCCACGTTCGAGCACGGCACCCTTTCTGTCGAACTCTACGCCCCGCGCGGCCACGACCCGCAGACGCCGCACACGCGCGACGAGGTCTACGTGGTGGTGAGCGGGACGGGCACGTTTTTTCACGGGGGCAAACGCGAACCGTTCGGCCCCGGCGACTTCTTGTTCGTTGAGGCGGGTTTGGAGCACCGTTTCGAGAACTTCAGCGACGACTTTGCAACCTGGGTCCTGTTCTACGGCCCCGAAGGTGGCGAAGCGTGAGCGAGTTGCGGGTTGTACAGGCCGGGCTTCAGCATTTGGGCGCGTTGGTTCCCCTGTTCGACGCCTACCGCGTCTTTTACGAGCAAGAGAGCGACGTCGCAAAGGCCGAAGCTTTTTTGCGGGAGCGGCTGACGGGGCTCGAGTCCATCGTCTTTCTGGCTTTTCAGGACGACGTGCCCGCCGGTTTTACCCAACTCTACCCAAGTTTTTCGTCGGTTTCGCTCGCCCGTGTCTGGATTCTCAACGACTTGTTCGTGACGCCCGCACTCCGCGGCCGGGGCGTTGCGGAAGCACTTTTAAAACGCGCCGCGACCTTTGCCGAGAACGCGGGCGCGCTGCGGCTCGACCTGGCGACGCAAGTGGAGAACGAAACCGCACAACGTCTCTACGAACGCCTGGGCTGGCAACCCGAGGACGGGTTTTATCATTACAGCTTGCCACTACAACTTGCCAATCGGGAAGTAGATGATGCTCGAGAGGGCTGAACCATGAACCGACAAAACGCGTTCGGGCAAGTTGTCGGTGAGCCCGTACCGGCTTGGCGAGCGCCGCCACGCCCGCAACCGACTGTACTCACAGGGCGGGCTTGCACTTTGGAGCCGTTGCAACCGGAGCGCCACGCCCCCGACCTCTTTGAAGCTAACCGCGCCGACGACGGGCGCATGTGGACTTACCTGCCTTACGGACCTTTCGATTCGCTCGCTACTTACTGCGCTTGGCTGGCAACCTGTCAAGGAAACGGCCCCCTTTTCTACGCCGTTTTGCCTCGCGAAACCGGAAAAGCTGCGGGGCTCGCCAGCTATTTGCGGATAAGCCCGGAGTCGGGTTCGCTCGAGGTTGGACACCTCGCCTTTTCCCCGGCGCTGCAAGCCACCACGGCGGCGACCGAAGCCCTGTACCTGCTGCTGAAGTACATCTTCGAAACAGGCTACCGCCGCTGCGAGTGGAAGTGCGACGCGCTGAACCAGCCGTCACGCCGCGCCGCCCAACGTCTCGGCTTTTCCTTTGAGGGAATTTTTCGCCAGGCGACCCTGTACAAAGGGCGCAACCGCGACACCGCCTGGTACGCCGTGACCGACAAAGATTGGCCTGAGGTGAAACGAGCGTTCAAAACGTGGTTACAGCCTGAGAACTTCGACCGGGACGGTGAGCAGCGCACGCGTCTGAGTGAGTTGACAGCGCCTTTGCTCGAGCAAGCCGGTTAGTGGGGAATCACGCATGTACCTACCTAAGTATTACCAAGAAGACGACTTAGCCACCCTCGTCGCGTTTATGCGGCAAAACAGCTTCGCCGCGCTCGTGTCGACGCTGGAGGGCGAACTCGTCGCCACGCACTTGCCCCTCGTTCCGGTCGTGAAAGACGAAAAAGTAACCTTGCTCGGCCACGTGGCGCGGGCCAACCCGCACGCGCTCTCGTTCGGCGCGGGCGAAGCCCTCGCCATCTTCAGCGGCCCGCACGCCTACATCTCGCCCACGCTCTACGAAAAAGAGGAGAGCGTGCCCACCTGGAACTACGTCGCCGTCCACGCGCACGGCGTCCCACAGGCGGTTACGTTCAAAGACGAGCCCGAAGCCATGCAGGCGTTGATGGACGTGACGATGGACGCTTATGAACCGAGCTACCGGGCGCAGTGGGACGCTTTAAGCGAGAAGTACCGCCACGGCATGATGAACGGGATCGTAGGTTTTGAGCTGAAAGTCGATAAGCTTTACGGCAAGTACAAACTTAGCCAGAACCGCAGCCGTACGGACCGGGAAAGCGCCGCCGCCGCCCTCGTTGGTCAGGACAATCCCGTCACAGCCGGAGTCGGCGCGTTGATGAAGAAGGGGCTCGAGACCGGCTAAAAAGTAGAGCCGAACCGTACGGTTCGGCTCTACTTTGCTGGCTGGGGCCGCTTTAGACGCGCCGTGCGGTTTGCCGTGTGGCAGTTTGCGACGGGTTGACGGCGACGCGGGTGACCTCGAAAAAGGTTTCGCGTTCTTGAAGCGCGGCCGTGTTGACTATTAAGCCTTTGTCGTTGTGCCAAAGCCCCGGCTCGAGGGCGTCCTGGTACCAAACTTCGCTTACTTTGTGAAACTGAGTCATCGTTTCCTCCCAATGTCCAGACAGTTTATGTCGCCGCCGTGCGGCCGTCATCAGACTTTTGTAGGACTCGTAAGAGGACGTCAGTAAGGTGCAACGAGTACCCGGACGTATACTGGATTATGCGTCCCTCCACGTCGCCGCCGACCGGCCTTTACGGCCGACCTTACTGGCTCTTAACGTTGGCCGTGCTGTTTTGGGCCGGTAACTTCGTGCTCGGTCGGGCGGTGCGCGCGGAGATTCCGCCGGTCGGCCTGGCGTTTTGGCGCTGGTGCGTCGCGACGCTTATCCTGTGGCCGTTCGCCTGGCCGCACCTGCGCCGCGACTGGGCTACTGTCCGGCGGCACGGCGGCGTCATCTTGTTGCTCGCCGCGCTGGGTGTGGGCTCGTTCAACACGCTCGTCTACTCGGGCTTGCAGTACACGGTCGCGCTGAACGCGTTTTTGCTGCAGTCGCTCATGCCCCTGGGGGTGGTGCTGTTTTCAGCGCTGTTTTTTCGGGACGTGGTCGGTCCGCGGCAACTCGGCGGCATCTTTTTGTCGCTTTTGGGCGCGGCGCTCATTATTTTCCGCGGGGACCTGGCGACGCTTCTAGCGTTCACGCTCAACCCCGGCGACGCGCTCATTGTCGTCGCGGTGGTGGTCTACGCGGCCTACACCGCCTTTTTGCGCAAGCGGCCCGCGCTGCACCCGCTGAGTTTTTTGCTGGCGACCTTCTGTTTGGGCACCCTGATGATTCTGCCCTTTTACCTTGCCGAGACGGCGGCGGGCCGCTTTGTCACGGCGAACCTGCCGACGGTCTCAAGCATTCTTTACGTGGCGGTGTTTCCCTCCATCGTGTCCTTTTTGTTTTACAACCGCGGCGTCGAACTGCTGGGCGCAAACCGGGCGGGGCTGTTCGCGCACCTCATGCCGCTGTTCGGCGGGATTTTGGCGGTGCTCGTGCTGGGTGAAACGTTCAAGTGGTTTCACGCGCTCGGCGCGGTCTTAATCCTGTCGGGAATAGCGCTGGCGACGGTGCTGCAACGGCCGCGCTCGCCTTCTTTTCGGGGCTTGAAGTGAGGGCCGCCGTGTTTGGCGCGTTCGGTGAACGCTTAGAAGTCCGCAACGTGCCCGACCCCGCAGTGCCGCGGGACGGCGTTGTCATCGAGGTGCGCGCCAACGGCGTCTGCCGCAGCGACTGGCACGCCTGGCAGGGCCACGACCCCACCATCCGGCTGCCGCACGTGCCGGGCCACGAACTCGCGGGCGTCGTCGCGGCAACCGGCGCGGACGTGACCAACTGGCGGGTGGGTGATCCTGTGACCACGCCGTTTTGCGGCGGTTGCGGCACCTGCGCGCAGTGCTCGAGCGGACACCAGCACATCTGCGACCGGGACTATCAACCCGGCTTTTCGGGCTGGGGCTCGTTCGCGCAATTCGTGATGATTCCCAAAGCCGACATCAACCTGGTGCGCCTGCCGGACACTCTGGGTTTTGTCGAGGCGGCGAGTCTGGGCTGCCGTTTTGTCACCGCGTTTCGCGGCGTGGTCGACCAGGGGCGCGTTCGGGGCGGCGAGTGGCTGGCGGTTCACGGCTGTGGCGGCGTGGGGTTGTCGGCGGTGATGATCGGGGCGGCGCTGGGCGCGCAGGTCGCCGCGGTCGACATAGACGCAAGTAAGCTCGAGCTGGCTAGAACTCTAGGTGCGGTCGCCACCGTCGACGCCTCTAAAGAAAACCCCTGGCGCGCGGTCCAAGAGCTGACCCAAGGCGGCGCGCACGTCTCCGTCGACGCGCTCGGTTCTCAGAAAACGTGCCGTAACTCCGTAAAGTCCTTACGCAAACGCGGCCGGCACATCCAAATCGGGCTGCTGTTGGCCGCCGAGGCGAATCCCAAACTGCCCATGCACGAGGTTATCGCCAAGGAGTTGACCCTGCTGGGTTCGCACGGGATGCCGGCGCACCGCTACCCGGAGATGTTGGACATGATCGTTTCGGGCAAGCTCGAGCCCGCCCGTTTGGTAGGCAAAACGGTTTCCTTGGACGAGGCGGGGGCGGAACTAGAGGCGATGGGGCATTTTGCACAGCAAGGCGTGACAGTGATAGATAAATTTTGAGTTCAAACCTCACTTGGGCTGTCGCTGGTCAAGGGCGCGAGCGTGACGCGCGCCAAATAGTTCTGCGGCCCGCGCTTTTGGCCGTACTTTTGGATGAGGGCGTAGAGTTCTTTCTGAAAAGCCTTGGCGTCTTGGAAGGTCAGCGAAAACGTGTACCAATCCATGAGCAGGGCCGGCGAGTCGGGCTCGAGGGCGATTTCGTTCAGGGTGCGGCCGTCCTCGGGGGTCGGGGTAACGTCGGTGTAAAGGACGTCGCCTTCTTGGTAAACGGCCATGCCCCAGCGGTGCAGGTCGGGAAAGGTATCGCTGCCGACTTGCACTAAGCTGTGCGCCAAAAGGCGCTGCCAGGGTTCCTCTTGCTGGTGCAACAGGGTTTCCAAACTGCTGTCGGGCACGGCTGCGAACGGGACGAAAAAACCGTCTTGGGCGGTCGCGTAGTGTTTGACCGCTCGGCCGCCACGTTTCACGGTGCGCGTGACGTGGAGCAGCCCCAACCCGGTAAAACGCTTCGTCCAGTACGACAGCGCGTGTGTGCTCACGCCGAGCAGCATGGCCGCCTCGCCCAAGCTGCGCTCTCGGCCCATAAACGGCCCGAGGTGCCGCGCCGCCCTGGGGTCGGCGAGCAGTCGGGCCGTACCGGGTTGGTCGACCCGCTCGAGCGTTCTACGTAAAAGATGTTCACCCATTTTGCCTAGCCTACCTCTATTCTTGAGGTTGAGCGTGAGGTGCGTTCCTTTAGGTAAGAACGGCTCACAAAGGTTAAACCTCGTAAGGAGGAAATAATGAGTGCAAAAACCGGAACCGTACCGCGGGAGAAAAATGCCGAGCCGGCGGCCGACCTGTGGCGCAGCGGACTGTTGCCCGTGTTGGCGCTGGGCGCGCTGGCGGGCTTGCTTGGGATTTACTGGGACATCGCCTGGCACATCGACAAGGGGCGCGACAGCTTTTTTACGCCGCCGCACAACTTCATCTACCTGTCTATTCTTATCGTTTTGCTGATGAGCGTGTACGGGTTGGTTCGTGACCGCCGGCAAAGCCCGCTGCACCTGCGGTTGGGGCGGTTCCTCGTACATCCGGGCGTGTTGATCGTGGCGGTCGGGGCGGGGTTGGAACTGTTTTTCGCACCCGCCGACGAACTCTGGCACCGCGTCTTCGGCTTGGACGTGACGCTCTGGGCACCGATGCACCTCATCGGCGTGACCGGCCTGACGCTCTACGCTTTTGGCGGTCTGGTAACGAGCTGGGTCGAGCGGCGCTTGGCCCTAACCGAGAAACGCAAGCGCCTGTTCGGCTACGTGACCGTGTTCTTCGCGGTGGCGCTCCTCGGTTGGACGATGTTGCTGCTCGCCGAGTTTGAGTTCGGCACGCCCGCCTTTCCGATGTTTTGGCAACCGCTGCTGCTGATGGGGTTGCCGGTCTTCGTCTTAGTGCTGCTGGCGCGGTTGAAACCCGTTCCTTGGGCGGCGACCTGGACGGCCGTCGCTTTTACGGGTTTGCGCCTGTTATTGGCGGGCCTGCTGCTCACGACCTCGCGCTTCGACCTGGCCGGGGACAGTCGGCCGGCGATTCCGCTGCTCGTCTTGTCCGGCGTGGCGGCGGACCTGCTGGTGCGGCGCGGCGCGCCGACGTGGTTGACCGGCTTGGTCGTCGCGGCGGTCACGCTGGCGTCCAACCTGCCGCTCACGGCGCTGAGCGAACTGAGCTGGTACGCGGGCGCGCTTGTGCGGGGCGTGCCGGCGGGCTTCGTCCTGGCAATCGTCATGGCCTACCTCGGGCGGGCGACGGCGGACGCGCTCGAGCCCGCGCCGAACCCAGAGCCCCGCCGCGCCCCGACCGCCGAGCGGGTGCCGGCGTGAAGCGCTTCGGTGCGCTGTTCCTGGCGCTCGTGGTCTCAGCACCGCTGTTCGGGTTCGCCCTGGGCCAAGCCCGACCCGGCAGTACGGCGGACGTTACCGTCGTTGAGCGCGGGCCAGGCCGGCCGACCCTTATCGAGGTGCGCACCAATCCCGAACTGACCAAAAACGGCGAGATGATGCTCTACATCCGCGGGCGCGACGTGGGGCACGACCGCGGCTACATCAAGCGGCTCGAGCCGCCCGTCGAGCCGGGGCTGTACCGCTTCGAGGTGACGTTGCCGCACGCGGGCACTTGGGGCGTCAACCCGCGCTACGGCGTCGGCCTCGACCTGTACTACGCTTCGTTCAGCGGACATTTCGACCCGGCGGGGAAGGACACGTTCACCTTCCGAACGCGGTTTCGCGGCGAGTTGGGCGCGGGTACGCCCGCTTACCTCCAACCCCTGGGCTTCGGCATTTTGGGCGTGGTGCTCCTCGTCGCGTTCGGGCTGGTGGTGGCGGTTTTGCGCTCTTTGGGGCGGCAGGGGGAGTCCGCAACGACTCACCTCGTATAAACGCGCGTGTCCGGCTTGAAAGCGGCCCAGGCGAACCACAGGGTGTTGTCGTGGACGACTTTGCTAAGTTGCGCGCCGGCCAGCGGTCCGGCCGTGGCTGCGCCGAGGATGTTCCAAGTGCTGCCGGTTTCCTCGTCGACAAAGGCGTCCCCGTCCGCTCGGAACGTTAAGTTTCGGCCGTCTAACGTGCGCTCGAACACGCCGACCGCGCCCACGTCGCGGCTCGCGGCGATGCTGGCGGCGTCGAGCGCGCTCGTCGTCCCGGCCTGCCAAAAGAGGGTCACGGGCGTGTTGCCTATCCTGTCGTTGACGACCCCGGCTTCGCTGAGGGTTTCCACTGGGTAAGCCACCGCCTCGGCGGGCGCGTCGATGCTGACGACTCGAGCTTTCGGGGGTAAGCGGCCGTCGGGCGTCCCGGCGAACAAAAAGGCCGGGCTGTCCGCGTCGTCGTAGCCGACGTAAGGGTTTTGCCCGTAGGCCCGCGTAAAACCGGTATCGCGCGACAACACGTGAGCCTCCGGCGCGGCGGCGCGCGCCTCGGCAAAGCTGACAATCTGGGCCGGGTAGCGCAGGAGTTGCGTTCCGCTCAGCGTCCCGACGCTGCCGACGCCCAACAGTTGCGACCAGAGCGTACTCGTTGCAGTATCGAACATGAGCAAGTTGGAGTTGTAGAGCGTGCCTGACACGCCGAAGGTGACGGGGAGCAGGGCGGTCACGTTGGCGGCCTCGCCTTGAACCCGGTAGGCCTCAAGAAACGCCTCATCCGGTTCCGTCGGTGCAGCTTCGGGGTTCATTTCGCTCACTTCGCCTTGCTGTTCGGTCGTCAGCGGTAACCGCCTATCGAAAGCGAGCGCGCTGTTGCAGAGCGGGCAAAAGGTGACGGCCACCGGCACGCTGCCTACCGTGTCGTTGACGATTTCGTGCCAGGTGAGGATTTGCAGCGGGTAGACGCGGGTTTCGCCGTTCAAACTGAACACGATGACGGGCTCCTGGGGCTCTATCCAGTCGGCCGCCTCGCCTTGCGACACGAAAATGGGGGCTTGGGTCGGCGCGGCGGCGTTTTGCCAGTCGCCCGTAAACCCGAGCGCGGGGATGCCGTTGGGCGGCGGGCCGCCGCTCATGACTTCGGCCAGGGGAATCTCAGCCTGCGACGTGTCCACGCCGATGGCGCGCAGTTGCGACGGCGTTTGCTGAGCTACGGCGGCACCTAAAAAACTCAGTCCTAGCAGCGTCCGAAAAAGTCTTTTCATACCTCCGAGCTTAAAAGTTGGAAGTGAGGCGTGCGGTCAAGCAGTGTACGGGGCTCGAGCCCTCCACGTTACAGCCGCCGAACCCAAACGCCAGAACCTACCGACCCCCAGCGGCGAGTGCGGCGGCCAGCCTGTCGGCCAACTCGCGTAGCGGCTGCTCGAGCTCTTCGTGGTAACGCACAAAGGTGTCTTGGCGCACGGTCTCGACACTTCTCGCGATGAGCCTACGCCCTTCGGAACTGTCCGGTTCGACTCCGCCCGGCAGCTCGAGCGGAACGACTTGGGTCACCCGAGTGGCGAATGCGGGTGACAGGTAAGTGCCGAGAACCTCGGCATTTTCGGGCGCGACGAGCACGGCCTGGACTTGCCCGGTCAAGGTGACCTCGACCTCCAACACGTCCGTCAGGGCGACCGGCCGCGCCGTTTTGACGCCGCGCAGACCCACCATGACTCCGTAAGCAGCGCCCTGTGAACGCGCAATCAAGGAGGTTCGTACAGGCGCGCGACCGCCGAGCATGTCGTTGTGGGTTTCTTGAAAGCGGAGCGTCGCTGCTGGGCTGAACCGGTAGGTGCGAGCGACCTTTTTCTCGAGGGCCGCGGCAAAAGCGTCGGCCAGGCCTGGAAAGCGGAGTTCGGTGGGCGCGTTGACGACGACAATTTTGGACCTGGCGGTTTGGTGGGCGGGCGCGCAAGCTGTCAGCAGCAGCAAGCTCAACAATATTTTTTTCATGCGCGTGAGTATAACGCTTCCGCACAGTTGAAACTGTGGCTTTGCCAACGTGTGAAGGGCCAGCGTGTGAAGGATTTTGCCTTACGCTTCTGCGAAAGCGCGGCAACGCGCCACCGCTTCGGCAAAGTGCGCGGCGGCTTTTGTCAGCACGCCCTCGCTCAGCCCGTAGCCGAGCGAAAACCGCACGCTCGCTTTGGCCGCTTCGCGGGACAGGCCCATCGCCGTGAGGACGTGGCTCGGCTCTATACTGCCCGCCGCGCACGCCGACCCGGCGCTGACAAAAAGGCCGAGCGCGTCTAGGTTCATGAGCAACGCCTCGCCGTCCACGCCACGCACGAAAACGTTGCTGTGCTTGGGGCCGCGCGGCGCGCCCGCACCGTTGACGCTCACGCCGTTGACGCTCAGCAACTTGCGCTCGAACCCGTCTCGCAACGTTCTCAAGGCGCGGGCCTCATTCAAACGCCCTCCGGCCAGTTCCGCCGCGCGGCCCAGCCCGACGATGCCCGGCACAGGGTGCGTACCCGCCCGCAAACCGCGCTCTTGTTCGCCGCCGTAGAGAATAGGCGAGAGGTCCAGCCCCTCCCGCACATAAAGCGCCCCCACCCCTTTGGGGCCGTAGACTTTGTGACCCGAGACGCTCAATAGGTCGACACCCCACTCGTCGACGTTCACCTCTTCGAACCCGAAAGCCTGTACGGCGTCGCAGAAAAAGAGGGTGTCCGTGCCTCGCAACAGGTCGCCGACGGCGGCAACGTCGGTGCGCACGCCGGTTTCGTTGTTGACCGCCATGAGCGCCACGAGCAGGGTGTCGTCGCGGAGCACCTCGGCGACTTGGCCTACCGAGACTTCGCCACGCTCGTTCGGTGCCAAATACGTGACGTCGTACCCTTGGGTTTCCAAAACCCGGCAGGTGCTCAGCACCGCCGCGTGCTCTATGCGGCTCGTGACGAGGTGACCGCCCGGACGTTGCGCGGCGGCCCCCCGGATAGCCTGGTTGTCGGCCTCGGTCGCGCCGGAGGTAAAGATGATTTCTTTGGGCCGCGCCCCGAGCGCCGCGGCGACCTGGTCGCGTGCGGTCGCAACGGCTTTTCTGGCGGCCTGCCCGGGCCGGTGCAAGCTCGAGGGATTGCCGTAAACCTCTCTAAAAAAAGGCAGCATCGCCTCTAAAACGCGCGGGTCGAGCGGTGTGGTGGCGGCGTAGTCAAGGTAGAGTTCCATTTTCAACCTCGGCGCATCCCGTCCCGGGCGGGAAGGTGGGTGCGTTTGCTTTCTACTCGGTACTTGTTACTCCGTACTCGGCGCTTTTCACGGTCCCGCTCCCGGCTCGTCGCGTCCAGTATTTGGGGCCGCAAAAGCTAGTTGGCCGCGAAGTGTTCGGGCAGCGCCTCGAGCTGCAACAAACCTCGCTCGGCTACTAGGTCGGCCAAGGTGGTCGAGCGCAGCACTTCGCGCACGGCGGTGTCCACACGCCGCCACAAGCCTTCGGTCGAGCAGTTGCCGGTGCGCTCGCAAGTTTCTTCGTCGTCGATACAGGTGACGGGGGCCAGGCTGCCTTCTAGCAGTTCGACAATCTCGAGCGCGTCTATTTTGTCCAGCGCCCTGGTGACCCGGTAGCCGCCGTGCGCCCCGCGCAACGCCTCGACGTAACCGGCGCGGCGCAGCACCGCGACAATCTGCTCCAAGTAAGGCTGACTGATGAGCTGCCGTTCGGCGACTGTTTTTAAGCTCACCGGCTCGTTGCCGCTTAAAGCAATCTCGACCAGGGCGCGCATTCCGTACTGCGCTTTAGTTGAAATCCACAAGGTTCACCGCCGTAAACTGTCGCTCGTCTTAAGTGTAGCAGTTGTGTGTGGCAAGCCAGCCACACCCCGTCCCGACGTCAGTATAGCGAAGCCGGGGCGCAGGATACGCTTTTTACGGACATGGCTTTTGACGCGCCCTGGAAAACGGCTTTGCGCTTGCTTGTTTTGTTTAGTCTTCCGCGTGACATTGAGACAAATTGGTCTTGACCTTACCTCCCTTTTTAGGGGAGGTAAGGTCTGCTTCTGAACTTGCGCGTTGGTTACGTCTCAGTCCTCTTGGAACCGTTGGTTGATGCTTGCCGGACGTTCGCGGTTGGCAGTTTTAGAGGGATTTCACTACTACAGCTCGTAAACCTTGGAAGAGACTTTATCTTTATAGAAATCCGTATTTTTCTCGCTCTGCTCGCATTTAATCCCGAGGGAACCAAAAGGAAAGGGTATGAGTTGGCATCTGCAAACGACGGCGAAAGATGAAAAACGGTTTGGTCGTCGGCGTTCAGGGCGTGGCGCGGGGCTCACGCGTACGGCTGGGTTTTGTCAGGCGCTCGCTATGGCTTTGCGGGCGAGTTCGACGAGTTGGCTGGGCCGAAAGGGCAGCTTGAGTTGGGCGACGTCCAGGACGACCTCGCCGAACTCGCCGGCCGCTTCGCCACCCGCCAACTCGCCACCGGTCAATTCGCCACTGGTCAACTCGCCACCCATCAAAAGGATGACCGGCACGGAGCGCGCGCCGAGGTTGGTCAAGCTGCCATACGTTTCAGTCGGCTGCTTGCCGACCACGATGAGGTCAACGCTGTGCCGTGAGACTTGCTCGCTCGAGCCTTCTCCGGTAGTGGTCGACACCACCTCGAACCCTTCTTGTTCGAAACGGCTTTTGAGCAGCGCCAGCATGTGAGGTTCGGCGTCGACGAGTAGGATTCGTGGCATAGCGTTTTTTACTTTAGCGCGCCCTTTCGCCCCCGTCTGTGCAATTTGCCGAGCGCCCCGGCTGACGGCGCGACTCAAGTACGACCGCCGCTACTGCAAGTAGCCAAGCGGGTCGACGGTGCGGCCCTCAAAGCGGATTTCGAAGTGCAAGTGGGGTCCGGTGGACGCGCCCGTACTGCCCACCAACCCGAGCGGGTCGCCCTGTTCCAGCACCGACCCGACGCTCGTCAAAACTTGACTGAGGTGGCCGTAGCGCGTTTGGCTGCCGTCCGCATGTTCTACGAACACGACGTAGCCGTAAGCGCCGCCCCAACCCGCACGGCTCACCACACCCGCCCTGGCCGCGCCGACCGCCGTGCCGGGCGCGGCGGCGATGTCGACGCCGCCGTGAAACGTATTGCCGCCGACCGAGACGTTGCGCCGCCCATACCCGGAGCTGACGCGGCCCTGCAAGGGCCAGCGAAAACCCGGAGGAGCTGGCTCGTAAGCGGCCAACAGCGCCCCGGCCCCTTCCAAAAGTTGGCGTTGCCGCGCCAAATGCACCTTGCGGGCGTCGGCCGGGGTGGGGGCCAAGGTGGGGACGGGGGTGTAGGCCGGGGCGGGTGTGGGCACGGGCGCCGCTACCACGGTAGGGATGAACACCCTTTGTCCCGCCGCGACGTAGCGCAGGTCGCCGAGCGCGTTGACCCGGCTGAGTTCGGCCGGACTGACGCCGTAGCGCAGCGCCACAGTTAAGACGCTTTCGCCGGTTGCCAGCGCGACGACCTCACCCTCGCCCGGCGGGACGAGTACGAGGGTGTCCACGGTGAGGCGGGCGTCGCTTGAGAGGTTGTCAAGCGCGGGGTTGGCGCGGCGCAACGTCGTTTCGGGCAGCCGGTAAGCAGCAGCCAAACCGCCCAGCGTGTCGCCCGCGACAACCCGGTGCTCGGCAACACCCACCTGCTCTCCCGGTACGCGCAACGTTTGACCGGCGAACAGCGCGGAGCTTGTCAAGCCGTTTAACTGCTTAAGGTCGGCGACCGACGTGTCGAACGCCTTGGCGATGGTCTCGAGGGTGTCGCCCGTCGAAATCACGTAAGTTTGACTGCCTTGCGCCGCCGCGAAAGCGCTCAGCACGACCCCCAACAGCAAGGCGGCTCGCCCTAAAAAGAGCCAGCCGCCTTTAGGCACTGCGTTCACGCGTTCAGGCTAGCACTAGCCCTGCCCGAGGGTTGATAAAAACTCCTCGTTGCTCTTGGTGCGACCCAGCCGCGACAGCAGCATCTCCATCGCCTCGGCGGGGTCCATGTCGCTGATGACCTTGCGCAGGAGCCACATCTTGGCGAGGGATTCTTCGCCCAACAGCAAGTCTTCGCGGCGCGTGCCCGACTTCAAGATGTCGATGGCCGGGAAGATGCGCTTTTCCTCCAGGCGGCGCGACAGGTGCAGCTCCATGTTGCCGGTGCCCTTGAACTCTTCGAAAATCACGTCGTCCATGCGTGAGCCCGTTTCGACCAAGGCCGTCGCCAAGATGCTCAAAGACCCGCCGCCGCGGATGTTGCGGGCCGCGCCCAAAAAGCGTTTCGGCCAGTGCAGCGCCGAGGAGTCGAGACCACCCGAAAGCGTGCGCCCGGTCGGCGGGGTGACCAGGTTGTTGGCCCGCGCCAAGCGGGTAATAGAGTCGAGCAGGATCATCACGTGGCCGCCCTCCTCGACGATGCGCCGCGCGCGTTCGTGGACGAACTCGGCGACGCGGATGTGGTTGGCAGGCGGCTCGTCGAAGGTGCTGGCGATGACCTCGACGCCCTGCACCGACTCGCGAAAGTCGGTGACTTCTTCGGGGCGCTCGTCCACAAGCAGCACGATGACCTCGATGTCGGGCTCGTTGGTGATGACCGCGTTGGCGATTTTTTTCAGCAGCGTCGTCTTACCGGCTTTGGGCGGCGCGACGATGAGGCCCCGCTGGCCCCGGCCGATGGGCGCGAGCAGGTCAATGACGCGGCTCGAGACCTCGCCTTGAGTCGTTTCCAACTTGATGCGCTTTTCGGGGAACGTCGGCACGAGGTCGTCGAAGCGCGGGCGCTTGGCGGCTTGAAAGGGGTCGGTGCCGTTGACCGCCTCGACCCGGATGAGTGTCCCGTAGCGCTCGTTGTCGCGCGGCCGACGCGACTTGCCCAAAATATAGTCGCCGGTCCGCAGCTTGAACTGCTTGATGAGTCCGGCCGACACGATGACCTGGCGCGTGTTGTTCTGCAGCAAGGACTCCTGCAAAAAGCCGTAGCCGTCTGAAGAAATCTCCAAGTAGCCCTTGACCAGTTTGAGGCCTTCGCTCTCGGCGCTGCGCTCTAAAATGAGCACGGCGAGTTCGTCTTTGGGCAGTTTGCGGTAGTCTTCGACGCCGACTTCCAAGGCGAGCAGGTGGAGTTCGGGTAAGATTTTGCTCTGCAGGTCGCGGTAGTTCAGGCTCTGGCGGCGCGAGTTGTTGCGGCGTTGTGAGCGCTTGTTGCGGCCGCGCCCCTCGGCGGAGCCGTCTTCGTCTTCCGCGTCGTTGTCCGCGCTGTCCGCGTCGGCGCTGTCGGTCGCCCTCGCGTCGTTTTTGGCCTGTCTTTTGTCGTTACGGTCGTCGGCGTCGTTGCGCTTGTTGCGGCTGCTTCGGCTGCGCTCGTTCCCACTACCGGTGTTGTCACTGCTACTGTTGTCGTTGTCAGTGTCATTTCTAGTGCGGTCGTTGGCGACGGCGTCGTTGTCGTTTCCACCGCTGTCGTTTTCACCACTGTCGTTTCGCCGACCTCGGTTCCGGACTGTGGCGTTGCTCGAGCCCGTGTCGCCATCCTTATCGCCGTCGGCACGTTCTGCGGTGGGCGCGCTTTTGCGGCGACCACGCTTGGGTTTTTCGTCGTTCGTTTTGGCCTCGGCGCTCGTGTCCGCGACTTGTTTTTTGGGCCGTCCCGGCCGCCTTTTTGGTTTGGTTTCTTCGACTTCGTTCTCGGCTACATCCGCCATGCTCTCTCCCTCTTCTACAAGACGACGCTTCGAACAAAGCTCAACGCCCGGTTCCAAGCCGACGACTTGTGATGGTTCGGTATTTTTAAGTGGTTCACGAACATCCTTTACCACTGCAAAGGCATACTCAGGTTAGGTCGCACTCGCCCAAGAAAACTTTTCGAAACGTCTGCGGTTCACCCAGGGGGTAAAACCAGGTTGTCAGGGGAGAGTGCAGCAAGTGTGATTGACTGTTGAGTCGACTGCTGCGTCAAGTATATGCAAGTTTTAGCCCCCTTGTAAAGCGAGCTTGGACACGGCCTGGTTTTTTTCACTTTACAAAAAGACCTCGCGGGTCTATCCTGGTTGTAGCACCCCCGACCCTTACGGTCGGGGCGAACAGGCGACGACGGGAACAGTAACTCGCCCGCACGGCGACAGCGAGCCGAGGACGGTGAAAGCTCGGCGGCACGGCGGCAAGCGAATATCCTCCCCGAGCCGTTTCCTGAACGGGGTCATTGGTATCATCAATGATTCATTGATGATACCAATGACCCCCACTAAGCGAAACCGCGAGCCGCGCGTGACAGCGGCGCACTCTCCGCACCGGCCTTGCGCCGTGCGGGCGGTGACGGAGGTCGGCGTTGTAAGGCGTCGGCGAAGTTGGGTGGCACCACGTTAAAGACACAAAGTGTCGCTGACGTCCCAACCTTAAAGCGTTCGCCCTATAGGGCGGCGTGGACGGGAGTCGGGACGTGCGTTTACGTTTAACCCTTACTGTAGTGGCACTTTTGGTGGGCGCTTTGGTGAGCGCACAAGATTACCGGGAAACCTCATGTCCGCGCCTGCTCATCCTGGGCGAGACCGAGGGCGACACCGTCACTTGCGGCTTTTTGAGCGTGCCCGAGAGCCGGAGCCGTGAGAACTCGCCGACCGTAGAGCTTGCCGTCATGGTGTTGCACGCGCGCTCGAGCACGCCACTGGCCGACCCGCTCCTGTTTTTACAGGGCGGCCCCGGCGGCGCGGCGCTCTCGACCGCCGAGCTGTGGCGGGCGTCCGTGTGGCGCGACACGCGCGACATCGTCTTGTTCGACCAGCGCGGGACGGGCTACTCGAGGCCGAACCTCAAATGCCCCGAGTTGTACCAGGACCTGTACGCCGGTTTGGACACCTGCCGGGCTCGTCTCGCCAGGGCGGGTGTCGACCTGCGCGCCTACAACAGCCGCGAAAACGCCGCCGACGTCGAAGCGTTGCGGCAGGCTCTGGGCGTCGAAGCCTGGAACCTCTACGGTGTCTCTTACGGCACGCGCCTCGCCCTCACCGTGCTGCGCGACCACCCCATAGGCGTGCGGAGCGTCGTGCTGGACTCGACCTACCCGCCGCAAGTGCGGCGTTTTGCCGAGTTCGGCGCGAACTTCGAGCGGGCGCTCAACCAAGTTTTTACAACCTGTGCGGCAGATGCCGCTTGTACCGCGGCGTTTCCCGACTTGAAGCGCAAGTTCAGCACCCGCATCTCGGTGGCGAACGGCATCCCGTTCGAACTGTTCGACGGCTTCGAGGTCGACGGCGACGACCTGCTGTCCCTCTACTTTCAGAGCATGTACAGCGAGGCGGTGCTGCCCAACCTGCCCTACAGCATGAGCAAACTTGCCGAGCGCGAGGTGGGCGACGCGCTGCTGCTGCTGAGCGGCGTCGTCAGCGGGGAAGAGGTGGACGCCGGGCGCGCGGGCGGCCTGGCGATTTATAGGGTGGTGCTCGAGGCCCTGCAGTGGTTCTGGCGCGAGGTCCAGTCCGAGGGCGTCTTTTTCTCGACCGAGTGCCAAGAGGACGTGTCTTTCGAACGCCTGAGCGACGTGACGGCGGCGTCGGAAAGTTTGAGCGCCGTCGTGCGTCACCTCGTCGAGACCACGGGCCGCGACATGTTCGACGACTGCCGCGCCTGGCGCGTGGGGCGCGGGGACACTGTTGAAAGTCAGGCCGTCGTCAGCGACGTGCCGACCCTCGTGCTGGCCGGCAGCTTCGACCCCATTACCCCGCCGAGCTGGGGCAAGTTGGCGGCCGAAACCTTGCAGAACAGCTTCTTTTTCGAGTTTCCCAACGCCGCCCACGGCGTCTTTCTGAGCGGTGACTGTCCGGTCGGGATGGTTCAGGACTTTTTGGACGCCCCCGAAAGTGAGCCTGATTCAGGGTGTATTGCAGACATCAAGCTCGAGTTTTACATCCCGGAAGCGAGCGGAAATTGAGTTTTTTTCGGTTTGGGTCCGTGCTGAGTGGGCCGCACCAGACCCCTCAGTCACTTCGTGACAGCTCCCCTGAAAGGGGAGCGGGGGGCAAGGTCAAAGTGTGTCGCGGATTTCCAACCTGTTCTCAACGCTTTTGACTCGGTACTTTCAACTCGGTCCTCGGTACTTTTTCCATCCTACCTTTGGGAGGTAGCCATGTTCGACGAAGTTAGCGCCAACGTCAACTTTCCGGAATTGGAGCAGCGCGTCATAGAATTCTGGAACGCTTCGGACATTTTTAGAAAGTCCCTGCACAAAGACGCGCCGCAAGGTGATTACGTCTTCTACGAAGGCCCGCCGACCGCGAACGGGCGGCCCGGCGTTCACCACGTCATCTCGAGGGCGTTCAAAGACCTCTTTCCCCGTTTCAAGACGATGCAGGGCTACCACGTGGGCCGCAAGGGCGGCTGGGACACGCACGGCCTGCCGGTCGAGTTAGAAATTGAGAAAAAACTCGGCTTCAAGGGCAAAAAGGACATCGAGGACTTCGGCGTCGCCGAGTTCAACAAGCTCGCCAAAGCCTCGGCCTTCGAATACATCCAGGAGTGGAACGAGATGACCGAGCGCATCGGCTTCTGGCTCGACCTGGACGACGCTTACATCACCTACGAAAACGACTACATCGAGTCCTGCTGGTGGGTGATGAAGTCCTTGTGGGAGCGCGGATTGCTGTTCGAGGACTACAAGGTGACGATGCACTGCCCGCGCTGCAACACGAGTTTGGCCGACCACGAAGTTTCGCAAGGCTTTGAGGACGACGTGGACGACCCTTCGGTGTACCCGAAGTTTCCGCTGCACAAAGACAAGGTTGTAGCCAGTGGCTTGTGGCCTGTGGAGGACGGGCGGGACGTTTACATGATGGCCTGGACGACGACGCCCTGGACGTTGCCCGCGAATACTGCTCTGGCGGTCAAAGAAGACGCCGAGTACGGGCTGTTCGAAGCGCCTCGAGCGCATGGCTCTGAAGGAGATAAAGACCTCTACATCCTGGCGACGGCTTTGGCCGAGCGCGTTTTCGGTGAGGGCAACTACGAAACTCTCAAAACATTCCAGGGCGGCGAACTGGTCGGCCTCACCTACGACCCCATCCTGCAAGGCCGCGTGCCGGGTGGGGAGGACGTCTCGAAAGGTTTCCGCGTGCTCGCCGATGAGATGGTGAGCCTGGACGACGGCACGGGCGTGGTTCACTTAGCGCCCGCCTACGGCGACCTCGAACTTGGCACAACCTACGGTTTGCCGACGCTCTTCTCGGTCGATTTGGCGGGGGAAGTGTTTCCGGAGGTGCGGGCGCTACCCGGCGACCCGACCCCCGGCCCCTACACCGGCCAGTTTTTCAAAGAGGCGGACAAGGCGATTGCTAAAGACCTGCTCGAGCGCAACCTCCTCTACCGCGAAACCCGCATCAAACACGCCTACCCGTTTTGTTGGCGCTGCCACACGGCGCTGCTTTACTACGCCAAAAGCTCCTGGTACGTCCGCACCACGGCGGTGAAAGACAAGCTCCTGGCGAACAACCAAAAAATCGACTGGTACCCCGAGCACATCAAGGGAGGGCGCTTCGGCAAGTGGCTCGAGAACAACGTCGATTGGGCGCTCTCAAGAGAACGTTACTGGGGCGCGCCGCTGCCCGTTTGGGTGAGCGAGGACGGGCAGGAAAATCACTGCGTCGGAAGCGTGAGAGAGTTGGAAGAGTTGACCGGGCAGGACTTTTCAGACCTCGAGCTGCACCGTCCTTATGTTGACGACATCACCTTCGAGAAAAACGGCAAAACCTTCCGCCGGCTGCCCTACACGGTCGACGTGTGGTTCGAGTCCGGCGCGATGCCCTACGCGCAGTGGCACTATCCGTTCGAAAACCGGGACAAGCTCGCCCCAAACTTTCCGGCGGATTACATCTGCGAGGCCATCGACCAAACGAGGGGCTGGTTTTACAGCCTCCACGCCATCGCCACGCTGCTGACCGACTCTGGCGCTGATGACGATGCTGGGGGACGTGAACCGGGCGCGCTCGCCGCGGCGGGCGTGGCCGTGGACACCTCCTCGTTCAAAAACTGCATCGTGCTCGGGCATATCCTGGACGAAAACGGCGAGAAGATGTCGAAGTCCAAGGGGAACATCGTCAACCCGTGGGACGTCCTTAACGCCCAGGGGGCCGACGCGCTGAGGTGGTACTTGTACAGCTCGAGCCCGCCCGGTAACTCGAAGCGGTTTTCGGAAAGCTTAGTTGACGAAACCTTGCGCGACTTTTTGCTGACGCTGTGGAACACTTACAGCTTTTTCGTCCTGTACGCCAACCTAGACAAACCGGACTTGAGTCGGGATGTTCCCGTAGCGGAGCGCAGCGAAATCGACCGTTGGCTCGTCGCCAAAACGAACACCCTCGTGCGGGATGTGACGGCGATGCTCGAGAACTACGACCCGACCGGGGCAACGAGGGCGATTCGCGACTTCGTGGTCGACGACCTTTCGAACTGGTACGTGCGCCGCAACCGCCGCCGCTTTTGGAAATCGGACACCGACACAGACAAGCTCGCCGCCTACACCTCACTTTATGAGGCCCTTGTTACCGTTGCGAAGTTGATGGCCCCGATGGCCCCGTTCGTAAGCGAAGAGCTGTACCGCAACCTCGTCTTGAATGTAGACAGCGCCGCGCCGGAGTCCGTCCACTTGGCACAGTGGCCGTCTTTCGACGCCGACCTCATCAACGAAGCGCTGCTGCGCGACATGGGTGCGCTCGTGCGCGTGGTCGAACTCGGGCGGAGCGCGCGCAATGCGTCGGGAATTAAGACTCGGCAGCCCCTGAGTGAAGTGAAAATTGGGGCGCGGACTAATGAGTTGGTAGAAGGACTTCAACAGTTTGAACGGCAAATTGCTGAAGAACTTAATGTCAAAAACGTTGTTTTCTTGCTCACAACAGAAGATTCTATCGCGCGAAGCTACGTCGTTCGCCCCAATCTTCGCAAACTAGCTAAACGTCTTAAAAAGGGGAAGACTGTCCCAGCATTTCAAGAGTGGTTAAGGGCTTTAACACCAGAACAATTAAAGCTTCTTGCGATAAACATTCATAACGACTTTCCTTACACGTATAATTACATGCTTTTGACCTTAAATGGTGAGGATTACTGGTTTACTTCAGAGGATTTCGATGTGACACCTCCGCAAGAACCCACTTATATTGATATCACGGAGCAAGAATGGAGAGTAAACAACATCCAGAAAGATGAAGCAAGAATTCGAGCTACTCCCGTAGGAAATTTCATCTATGCTGAGGATGTGCTAATTGACGTTACTACTCCAGAAGGACAAGCTTCAGCAGAAAGTGATGGGTTTTATGTTGTCTTTGATGAGCAACTTACTCCCGAACTCGAGCAGGAAGGACTTGCCCGCGACGTCATCCGTCTCATCCAAAACGCCCGCAAGAACGCCGGGTTAGAGGTGTCGGACTTTATCCGGGTGGGGCTCGAGACCTCGAGCAGTTTGCAAAACGCCGTCGAAGCGCACCGGGAAACAATTGCCAAGGAAGTGCTCGCACGTGAACTGACGACCACACGCCTTGCTGATGCTTACGAAGAAAGCGCCGAGGTCGAGGGTACGCCGCTCACCCTCACGCTCAAAAAAGTGGCGGTTGCCGAGGCGGTTTAGGTACGAACCAGCATAGGGGAGAAGGTGAAATTTCACCTTCTCCTCAAACCTTAAGGAACTGAATGAGCGAAACGAAGTTGGACGAAAACATCCTCTTCTACTACAACCGCGGACGCGAACAAAGCCGCCTCGAGCGCGACCTCAGCCGGGTCGAATACCTGCGAACCCTGGACGTGCTCGAGCGCCATTTGCCCGGATTTCCGGCGACTGTGCTCGACATCGGCGGCGGGCCGGGGCGCTACGCGGTCTGGCTCGCGGCGCGGGGCTACACGTTTTCTTTGCTCGAGCCCGTACCCTTGCACGTCGAACAAGCTCGAGCCGCGCTGCAAGAATTCGAAGATGCCGAGGCCGAGTTGGGGGACGCTCGAGCCCTCCCTTACAGGGACAACTCGGCCGACGCCGCGCTGCTGTTGGGGCCGCTCTACCACCTCACCGAGCGCGCCGACCGGCTGGAGGCGTTGCGGGAGGCGAAACGTGTTCTCAAACCCGGTGGAAAGCTCTTTGTCGCAGTCATTTCGCGGTTTGCTTCGCTGCTGGACGGTTTGTCGTTCGGCTTTTTGGATGACCCAGCTTACAAAGAAAGTGTGGAGTACGTCTTAAAAACTGGCGTTCATCAAAATCCGCAACGCCGCACGGGTCTTTTCACCACCGCTTACTTTCACCGGCCGGAGGATTTGGAACTGGAAATGGAAGAAGTTGGTTTAAAGCTCGAAGCGTTGCTGGGGCTCGAGGGGCCGGCGCGCTACCTCACCGACTTGGACGCGACCTTGGCCGACGCCGAGAAAACGACGACCTTGCTGAACCTGCTACGCACGACCGAATTTGAACCGTCGCTGTTGGGCGTGAGCCCGCACGTCTTAGCCGTGGCGACCGCAACGTAAAAAATCAGAGGTCGAAAGCCGGCTGGTACGTCCACAAAACCGGCTCCGGCGCAAAAAAGGCACCGAACAGCAGGGTCAGGTCGTCGAGGGCGGCGCTGGTGAGTTCGGGGTCGAACACCGCCCAGCTCGTGCCGCGGTGCGGGTCGTCGCCACGCCTGTCAAACTCGCTGTCGATAAGCCCGCCGTGACACGCGTTCCAAAAGCGCAGGGCGTCCTGCAAAAAACGGTGAGCCCCCAACTTTGTGTCGACGGCGATGAGGATGTGGTCTTCCAGGTAAGCTGCGTTCATGACTCAGGGTAAAACGCGAGGTGTCACGAAATTCTTACGTACCTGCCGTAGTTGCGGGCTCGAGCCGCCCCATTCTGCGTGAGAAAAGCTACTTTTATCTTTGAGGAGTGACCGCTCAGGCAATCCGAGGCGTTCGTCATTCCTCGAAAAGCCGCTCCCGCCCAACCTCCCGGACGCTCCGGCAGCCCGCCAAGGCAAGCGTCAGGTCGAAGTCGGCCGCAAAGTTTCTTATCATCTCCCGCACACCCCGCTCACCCGCGACGGCCAGGGCGTAGACGTAGGGCCGCCCCACGCAGACCGCCGTAGCGCCCAGGGCGAGCGCCTTGAACATGTCCGCGCCGCCCCGAACCCCGCTGTCCAGCAAGACGGGCCGACCCTGGGCGGCCGCCACGACGTGGGGCAGGGCGTCGAGCGCCGCGACGGCCCCGTCCACCTGCCGCCCGCCGTGGTTTGAAACGACAAAACCGTCCACGCCGTGCTCGAGCCCTTCCTTGGCGTCGTCCGGGTGCAACACGCCCTTGAGCAAGATGGGGAGGTCGGTGTGCGCCCGCAAGAAGTCGATGTCTGACCAGCTCAACGACGGTTTGGAATAGCCCTGGATAAACCGCTGCACCGCCGCGACGGGTTTGCCGGAGCGCAAATTGGCGCGGAACGAGCCGGGGTGAGCCCGCGTCATCTGCAGGAGTGCCCGCAGAGAGGCGAGGGTAACCCTGCGCTTGCCCCTCTGGGGCGGGTTGTCCTCGAGCCACGCGTTGAAAACGGGGTCGCTCGTGTACTGGGCGATGCCCTTGCCGCGCAAAAAGGGCAAGTAGGCGAGGTCTAAGTCGCGGGTGCGCCAGCCGAGCAGCGTCGTGTCGAGGGTCACCACGATGGCGGTGCAACCGCACGCTTCGGCGCGCGCCACAAAACTGAGGACCAGGTCGTCGCTCCGGCTGTAGTAGAGCTGAAACCAGCGCGGCGCGCCGCTCGTCACCTCGTCCATCGCGGCGGCGCACTGCTCCATCGGCACCGAGGCTTGGCTCGAGAAGATGAACGGCACGCCCTCGGCCGCGGCGGCCCTGGCGACGGCTAAGTCGGCTTCGCGGTGCGCCATCTCCAACACGCCGATGGGGGCGAGCAGCAGGGGGCTCGGCAGGGTTGCGCCGAAAAGTTCCACCGAAGTGTCGCGTTCGGCCACGTCCCGGAGCACCCGCGGCACAATGCGCCACCGTTCGAACGCCCGCCGGTTCGCTAGAACGGTGCTCTCGAGCCCCGCCCCGCCCGCCACGTACGCGTAGGCTTGGGCCGACATCTTGCGCTGCGCGGCCTGCTCCAAGTCGGCCGTAATCGTCGGCACCGCCGGCTTTTCGCCCGCGACCCCGCCGAGGTAGATTTCTTCTTGACGCACACGCCCGATGTTCGGATTAACCATCCCGACATTTTAACCGGACTTCAGCTAAGCCTTTTGCAAACCCGCTTCGCACCCGGTTCTTACCGCGCCGCCCAGAGAAGCGCGCGCAGCATGATTTCGCGCCTCTCGAGCAACTCCATCACCCCGACCGGCCCGCCGTGTTGCTCTGGACACTCACTCGGTCGTTCGCGATTCTTGCCGAAAGGTGCAAAGGGCAGTACAGCTCGGGGCTGAAGGGTGGTGAAAAGACGCGGCAGAGGTTCGAACCTCTGCCGCGTCCCGTCAGGCCGATGTTTGAAAACCTGCTTAAAAGTCGAAGTCGTTAATGTTCTCCGGAGTGAAAATGAACGGCGCACCCAGCAGCACTTCGGAACCGTTCACGATTTGTAAGTCACCCAACCGACCTGCCGACACCGAAGTCGCACCGGGCTCCAGGGTCCCATCCGCGAGCGCCCGCATCACGTAAACCGCGGCGTAGCCGAGGTCGATGGGTTTCCACAGCACCACGTTTTGGACACAACCTTCAGACACGTAAGGTTTCATGGCGTTGGGCGTCGCCAGGCCGATGACCGCGACCTCGCCGCACAGTCCGGCTTGCGTGACCGCGTCGGCGCTGGAGGGCGTCGCCACGCTCGTCATGCCGAAAATGGCGTCCAAGTCTTCGCCGTACTTGTTGATAAGCGTGTTCGCCTGGTTGAAGGACTCGGTCGCGCTCTCTTGCGCTTCCAAGGTCTCGAGCCACTCCATGTCCGGGTAGCACTGCTCCTGGTAGGCCTGCATCTCGGCAATCCATCTCGCCTGGTTGGGCGTGGTAAAGGTGCTCGTGACGATGCCGAACGAGGCGTCTTCGCCTTTTTCAGTGGCGAGGCTGTCAATCATCGCCTTGCCGATGCCGTTGAACTCGGCCTGGTTGACGAACCAGTTGCGCGCGTCGGGTTGCGAGTTGGCGTCGTAGCCGACGACGTAGATGCCCCCCTCCAAGGCCCGCTTCAATACCGGCGAAATCGCCACGGGGTCGTTGGCGGCGAACAGGAGGCCGTCGACGTTGCCGCTGGCGAGGTAGTTTTCAATCACGGCAACCTGGTCGTCGATGTTCGCCTCGGTCGGCCCGTCGGTCGTGACGGTCACGTTGCCGAGTTCTTCGGCGGCCTGCTGCATACCCAGCGAGGTCGCGTCGAAGTAGCCGATGCCGATGAGTTTGGGCACGTCGATAAGGGTCAAGTCGGCCCCGGCCGCAGCTTGGGCGTTGGTCACCGTGCCGCCGTCGTAGGGCATGGCCGCCATCTCGCCCGCGCCGCCGTCGCAGGACAGCGGGTTGGTCGGCAGCGCGTCCGCGCCGTCCCACTGCTGCGCGAAAGTAACGGTAAAGAGTAGAGCGAAGACGAGGCTTGCGGATAGTCTCAGTTTCTGCATGGGTTCCTCCCTGGAACGTGGGGTGCTCGAGTTTACAAACGTCTCTGAGATGTCTTTAAGTCGAATGCTTGGCGGTCATCACCTCCCCCTCCGTCCCTGAATGAAGTTGTTGACGAGGATGGCGAAAATGAGGATGGCCCCGATGACGACGATGGTCGCGTCGCTCGTCACACCGGAGAGCGCGAGGCCGTTTTTGAGGGTTTGGATGAGGACTAAACCTAGCACGGTGCCGAGAATCGTCCCCTTGCCCCCGAAGATGCTCGTGCCGCCCAGCACCACCGCGGCGATGGCGTCGAGTTCCAAACCGCTGCCCATGTCGCTCCGCGTCGTCGTCACGCGCGACACGAAAATCACGCCCGCCAGCGCGCTCATGAGTCCTGCGTAGCCGTAACTGAGGAGGAGCGTCCGCCCGACGGGCAAACCGCTGAAGCGCGCCCCGACCGGGTTGTTGCCGATGGCGTAGAGCGACCGCCCGAGCGTGGTGAAGCGGAGGAGGACGCTCGAGACCACCGCGAACACGATAAACAGCCACAGTTGCACCGGCAACCCCAGCAGGTTGGCCTGCGCGAAACTCGTAAACCACTCGGGATACCCGGTCACGCTCCGCGCCTGGCTGATGCCCTGCGCGAGCCCGCGGTAGAGCGCGAGCGTCGCCAGCGTCATGATGAGCGGCGGCACCCCCACCCGGACGATGAACAGGCCGTTCATAAGCCCTGCCAAGACGCCGACGAGCAGCGCCAGTACCACCGCGAGCGCCAGCGGCACGCCCACCCCGCTCCAAAACACCCCGAGCAAAATCGCGCAGAGCCCGAGAATCGAGCCGACGGATAAGTCTATTCCCGCCGTGATGATGATAAACGTCATCGGCAGGGCGACGAGCCCGACTTCGCTCATCAAGCGGCCCTGGTTGAAAAGGTTGCGTGTGGACAAAAAGTTGGGGTTGAGGTTTGCAAACACGGCGACGACGATGACGAGGAGAATCAACAAAATCCCCTCCTGGCCGAACAGCGCCGCGCGGAGCCGCCGGCCGACGCCGGGGGTTTGCGTCCCAGTCGCCATCAGACGCGCTGCCTTTGCCTGCGCAGCAGGTCGATTAAGACCGTGACGAGAATCAGTACGCCCTGCACCGCCTGAATCCAGAAGGGCGACACGTTCACAAACACCATACCGGAGCGAATCGTGTTGAGTAAAATCGCCGCCAACATCGCGCCGATGACGGTGCCCTTGCCGCCCAAAATGCTCACGCCGCCCACGACCGCCGCAGTGATGACGAACAGCTCGAGCGCGGGCGGCGGCGTCGCCTGAATGACCTGCAACTGCGTCGCATAGAGGAGGCTCGCCAGACCCGCAAAAACCCCGTTCAGCACGAACGCCATAATAACGACCCGCGTCGCGTTGATACCCGAGAGCCGCGCCGCCGCCGCGTTGCCGCCGACCGCGTAGAGCGTTCTCCCCGCCGGGCTGTACCACATCCACAGCGCGGCGAGCAGCGTCAACACGAGCATAAAAACAATCGGCATCGGTACGCCGAAGGGTTTGGTCTGCGCGAGGTAAAAGCCGTCCGGCATCCCCGTCACGCGTTGCCCACTGGTCCACAAAATCAGCACGCCCTTGAGGATGCTGAACATCCCCAGCGTCACCACGATGGACGGCACGCGCAAATACGTCACGATAAAGCCGATGAGCGCGCCAACGAGCGCGCCGACGATTAAGGGCGCGAGCCAGGCGACCCACACGGGCGCGCCGCCCACGACGAGCCGCCCGCTCACCACCGCGAGCAGCCCGATAAGCGAACCCACCGAAATGTCGATGTTCCCCGTAATAATCAACATGCTCATGCCGATGGCCGCCACCGCGATGTAGGCGTTGCCGGAAAGCACGTCGAGCAGGTTGCGCGTCGCCAAAAAGCGCGGGTTGTTCAGCCCGACGACAATCAGGAGCAGGGCGAGCGCGATGAGGATGGCGCTTTCCTGGTTGGCGGCCAAGTTGCGCAGGCTGTACTCGGGCGGCGCGGCGGGGCGGGGCACGGCGACTTGGGCGAGCATGATGACGCCCAAACCCAAGAGCGCCCAAAACCCGACGCCCATCTGCCCTAAATACGTCGCCGCTTCCGCGCGGTAGTCGAGGGCAAAGACGGCGAAGTACTCGAGCATCACCACCCCCGCCAAGGCCGTAAGCGCCGCTGTTGCGCGGCCGAGGTGTGCGTTGGTGAGGTTCCACAGCCCCAAAAAGAGCAGCACCAGCGTCGCGAAGGGAATCAGCGCGAGGCCGTTGGTCGTCAGCCCGAGTTCGTTGTTACCGCGCGTCTCAGTCAGGGTAGAAATCGTGGTCGCGCCCAAATTGGGCTGATTCACAAACGGGAAAAACTGGTAGGCGATGAAAACGAGGATAGCTAGCACGATGGGAATGAGCAAAACGGGCTGGAAGCTCGAGCTGGACCGATTTATCGTTTGACTCGTCACGCCGCCACACTCGCCTTTTCGTCGCCCATCATCGCGCTTGCAATTCTCTCTTGCGTGGCGTCTGAGCGCGCCACCTCTGCAACAATTCGCCCGCCGCGCATCACCAGCACGCGGTCGCTCATGCCCAAAATTTCGGGCAGCTCGGACGAAATCATGAGGATGGCGAGCCCGCGCTCCGCCGCCAAACCACTCATCAGCCGGTGAATCTCGCTCTTCGCGCCCACGTCGACGCCGCGGGTCGGCTCGTCGATGATGAGGAGTTTCGGGTTCGCGGCGAGCCACTTGCCGACCACGACCTTTTGCTGGTTGCCGCCCGAAAGGTTGTCGACGGTTTGCTCGGGGCCGTAGGCGCGGATGCCGAATTGTTGGATGGCCTTAGCCGCTAGCGTTTTTTCTTCCGACCGCTTGATGAATGAACCACTCGAGTACGCTCTCAATACCGCCATCGACAAATTTTCGCGCACCGTCATCTCTTTGATGAGCCCTTGCGTGCCGCGGTCCTCAGGGACGTAGGCAATCCCGTTCGCCACCGCCTGAGCGGGCTGAGTCACGCGGACGGGCTTGCCCCCAATCAAAATCTCGCCCGACTCCGCGGGCAAAATGCCAAAAATCACCTGCGCGGTTTCGCTGCGCCCTGCGCCGACGAGCCCCGCCAAGCCGACGATTTCGCCGGCCCGTACCGTGAACGACACGTCCCGCGTGTAGGGTTCATTGGTAAGGTTGCGGACCTCTAAGACCACCTCGCCCACCTCGGCCTCTTGCTTGGGAAAAAGTTCGTCGATAGTGCGCCCGACCATCATGGTGATGAGTTGGCTTTCGGTGACGTCGGCAACGTTTTGCGTGCCGATGTACGCGCCGTCGCGCAGCACGCTCACGCGGTCGGCGAGCGCGAACACCTCGCTCAGTTTGTGCGAGATGTACACCACGCCCACGCCCCGCTCGCGGAGCAGGTGCACGGTTTTGAAGAGGCTGGCGACGTCCGACTCGCTCAGCGCCGCGGTGGGCTCGTCCATGATGAGGAGTTTCGCCCCTTTCGTGAGCGCCTTGGCGATTTCGACGCGCTGCCGGTTGCCGACGTTGAGGGTGCCGACCTTGCGTTTCACGTCGAGGTCGTAAACCTCCAGCTCGGCCAGCGCCTCGCGTGCCCGCCGCGCCGTGGCGTCCCAGTCGATGACGCTGAACGGCCCCAGACCACGGCGGGGTGCGTGGCCCAAAAAAATGTTCTCGGCGACGCTGAGTTCGGGGTAGAGGCTGAGTTCTTGGTGGATGGTGTGGATGCCCCGCGCCTGAGCTTCCCGTGGGTTGCCGAGGACGAGCGGCTGGCCCTCCCAGTGCAGCGTGCCCTCGTCGGGTTTGTAGACCCCCGAAATCGTCTTGATGAGCGTCGACTTGCCCGCGCCGTTCTCGCCCAACAGCGCGTGAACCTCACCCACGCGCACCTCGAAGTCCACACCTTTGAGCGCGTGGACGCCGGGAAAGCGTTTGTGAACGTTTCTCAAGCTCAGGAGGGGCGTGCTAATGGGTTTGGCCTCTCATAGGGGAAGGAGAAAGAAAAGTGGAAAGGAAAAAGGAGAAAGTCATAAGTTTTTCCTCTGTTCCTCCACTCTCCTGCCGAAACTAAAGCGTATAAGCCGAGGCTCGAGCCCGCTCGTTCATGTCTAAAGTTTAGGTTCCGCATCGTACCAAGCCCTCTCCGGGGTTGCAACGCGGTTCACAGTAGCCCGTGCGCGGCCGCGCCCTTTTTGAGAAACGCCAGACCCTCGCGCGCCAAGACCTCGGACGGTTGGTTGGTGGGCCGCCACAGACAGGTCGCCGCCTGCAGGTCGGGGTTGATGGCGGAGAAAGACTCTAAAACCAGGTGGCCGGAAAAATTCGCGTCTTTTAAGCCGCGCCACACTTCGTCCCAGTTCACCGTGCCGCTGCCGACGAGGCCGCGGTGGCTTTCGCTCATGTGGACGTAGTCGAGCACGTCGGCGTTTGCAACCAGCGGCGCGTAAAAGCCTTCTTCTTCGATGTTCATGTGGTAGGTGTCGGCGTGCAGTTTGAGGTTGTCGGCACCTGTCGCCAAACCTATCGCCAAAACCGTGTCTCGAGTGTCGGCCAGCGTGTTGTAAAGATAAGTCTCGTAGCGGTTGCAGGCCTCGAGCCCCACGGTGATGCCCCGCCGCGCCGCGTCCTGCGCGACCTCGCCCAGGGTGTCGACGACGGTTTGCCGTTCCTCGGCGGTCGGCGGCGCACCCGTCAGGGTGCCGAGCGCGTAGGCGGTGCAGCCGGTCAGGTAGGTCGAGCCGAGGGCCTCGAGCGCGTCGAGCACGTCAGTCAGAAACGCTTTTGCGCGGTCGGGATAGATGGGCATGTGCGCGTCGGCGGGCAAGCCGAGGGAGCAGACCGCGGCTATGCCGACCTCTTCAAGCGTCGCCTTGTGACTCGCCACGTCGAACTCGGCGGGTTTGAGAAGCGGGATTTCGACGAAGTCGAAGCCCATTTTTGCAGCCTCCCGAATTGCGGCGTTGCCGCTCTCAGTTGTCCACTTACCTATCCAAACAAAAGCGTGCGCGCCTAGCTTGACCACGGGCTTCTCCTTTTGCGAGCTTTTGAACCGAGTTGTGAGCACGGATTCACGCCCCGACCTCGACAATCTGAAATGCCGTCTCGCCGGTCTCGAGTTTAGTTTTGTAGACCTCGCTAAGCTCGCTGTCCGTAATAATCAGGTCGAGGGCGTCCAAACCCGCCACCCGCGCGAGCGCCCGTTGGCCGAACTTGCTCGAGTCGATGAGTGCGGTGCGCCGCGCCGCGCAGTTCAACATGGTGCGCTTGACTTCGGCCTCGTCAATGTCGGAGTCCATGAGCCCGCCGGGCAACTCCAAACCCTTGGCGCTGACAAAAGCGTGGTCTAGGCGCAAATCCTGTAAGGTTTGTAACGCCAACGGTCCGACGAAGCTGCCCGCGACTTGCCGCAAGTAGCCGCCGGTCAGGATGACCTGCGCCGAACCCGCGCGGAGTTCCTGGGCGCTGTCCAAGCCGTTGGTCACCACCATGACCGGCCGCCGGGCGAGTTCTCGGGCCAGCGCGAGGCAGGTCGTCGAGGTGTCGAGCGCGACGGTGTCCCCGTCTTTGACGAGGCTGGCAGCGTAGCGCGCGAGCGCCGCTTTTTCAGCGGCGTGCTTGAGCATCCGGTCGTTGTAACTGCTCTCGAAGGCGGTCTGTTCCGTGGCGACCGCGCCGCCAAAGGTACGTGCCAAGTGGCCCGCGTCGGCGAGCGCTTCGAAGTCACGCCGAATCGTCATCTCGCTCACACCGAGCCGTTCTGCCAAGTCGACGATGCGCAGCGTACCCTGGGTGTTGACCAGGTCCCGGATACGCTGTTGCCGCTCGGCGGGCAGCAAACGCGCTTCAGTAACGGGCATCGAACCTCATTTCCTGTTGACCCAACGATTGATTGCAACCCTGTAGCAAGGAGTTTAACCGCTTTGAACAAGCTTTGTCAAGAAACCACACAAATTTGTTAACTTTTGTTAGTTTCCGTATGTTAAAGGGGTAATAGTCAGCTTGTGGATGACGTGGCCGTACACCACGGGGCCACCTATGTCTCAGAGCGTGCCCGTCCAAACAGGGGTGTGCTGCTTGGCCCCTAGTTTTGGCCCAACGATTGCAGGGCTGTGCGAACGGCGCGTACCAACCCGAGATTACGCGTCAGCCGACTTTTCACCCTTGCCAGGCCGTACCCCGGTCGTGCCGTCCGCGGTAAACCCCTTCCGGGCCGGCTCGCCAATGAGTGCCGTCCACACCTTGCGCTGCTCGAGCCCAGCCCCCGGCCAGCCGCTCTGTCACGTCCTCGTAGCTGCTTATGCCACTCACCGCGTCGAGCGCTTCGACGCTTCTAGCGCCGACCGCGTTGGCGACGGTGAGGCAGCGCTCGAGCCCCTCACCCCGCAACAGCGCCGCGACAAAACCCGCAACGGTGGCGTCGCCCGCGCCGGTCGTCCCCTTTACGTCGGCGCTGAAGACGGGCGACCACAGTTCGCGCTCCGACCAGGCGGCTAGGTTTTGAGGTTCGGCGCGACCGAGAGCGCGGGCTTTCAGGTCAGCCGTTCTCAGGTAAAGACCGTTCTCACCCATTTTGAGGCCGACGACGGATGTGCCAAGCTCGAGCAGCGCCTCGGCAACCGGGGCCAGCGCCGCCACGTCATTCGGCACCGCCCACCCCAACATAAAGCAGACCTCTTCCAAGCTCGGCAGAAAAAAGTCGACGTGCGGCAGGACTGTTTGCAAAAATCCTCGCCAGTCAGCTCGGCCCGAGGCGGCTTGCGGGTCGGGCATCGCCATGTCGAGCACGGTGGTGAGGCCTAGTTTTTTAACCTCGCGCAGCCGCTCGGCCAGTGCGACGCCGCCGTCCGTAAAGGTGCGCCACAGCAGTGGCGGATAGCCGAAATAAAACAAGTCGGCGTCCGCAATTTCGTCCAAAACGATGTCTTCCGCCCCGAAGCTGTCGTTGCAGCCCGCGTGGTGCAAAAAGAGGCGGTCGACGCCCGGCGGGTTCAGCACGACGGTGTAGGAGGTGTTCGCGGTGGCCGTGCGCTTCAAACCTTGCGCGGCCTGTGGACTGAGGGCGCTCAGCTGGGCGTGGACGATGTCGCCGAAAGCGTCCGCGCCGACTTTGCCCACGAGTTTGGCGTCCACGCCTAACTTGAGCAGCGCCCCACCGACGTTGGCAACGCCGCCGCCGCAGGCCAGCGTGGCCGCGCCCACGTTTATGAGGCGGCCGGGCTCGAGCCGCACCTCACTACTATAGAATTCGGGGATGATGTCGAGGCACAGGTGCCCCGCCACCACGGCTTTCACGTGGTTCGCGCCCTTTGCGACTCGAGCGCCGCCGTAAAGACTTCGTGGCTCTGCGCCGCCTCCGCGGGCGTGACGCAGGTAAAAGGCTGTTTCATGCCGTCGCGGCCGTGCGCGACCTCGTCACAGAACGCCGCCCACATCTGCAAAATCGCGTCAGGAAAACCGAACTCGAAAATACCGCCGGTGATGGTCGGGTAAGCGCTCTCGTAGCCGAGGTCTTGGTGTTGCCAGGCTTGCGCGCCGCCGCGGTACTCGAGCGTCTTCAGAGTTTTAGGATACTTCGTCGAGTATTCCAGCGACGTTTCGGTGCCCGAAACCCGCAAAAACCAGGTGTTTGCCTCGCCCGGCGCGATGCGTTTGGTGTGGAGGAGGATGGGAAAGGTGGTGCCGTCGGCGGATACGTCCCCGGCAATCGTCGCGTTGTCCCAGGTCTCGCAGGGAACCGTTCCGCCCTTGCCATCGGGCCGCTCGAGGACGATGTTCGAGAGCTGCGCGTACACGTTCTCAGGCTTCCAACCGAAGCGCAACGGGACGTGCAGCACGTGCATCCCGAGGTCGCCCATGCAGCCGTACGCGCCGTTGTAGGCAACCATCCGCTTCCAGTTAATGGGCTTGTCCTGGTTGAGGTCGCTGCTGTGCAAAAAGCCCGCCTCGACCTCGATGATGCGCCCGAAACGCCCCTCCCGAATCGCCTGGACGATTTTGAACGCCCCCGGATAAAACGGAAACTCCGACGAGCAACGCACGAGCACGTCGGGGTGCGCTGCAATCGCCTCGTTGATGCGCCGATTGGCTTCCAAGTCGATGCCAAAAGGCTTTTCGCCCAACAGGTGTTTGCCCGCTTCGATGATGTCGCAGTAAAGCTGCTCGTGCAAGTGGTGCGGCACCGCGCAGTAAACCGCGTCGACGTCGTCCCTTGCCAGCAGTTCGTGATAGTCGGTCGTCGCGGTGGTAACGCTCGGGACGTTTTTTTCGAACCACGAAAGCGCTTCGGGGTTGCTGTCGCAGACCGCGGTGATAACCGGGCGCACGCCGATGTCTTCCAAGGCGAAAAAGCGCGCCGCCGCACTGGCGAACTCGCGGCCCATCAGCCCCAAACCGATGACGCCGAAGCGCAGGTCGCTCACGCCTCACCCCGCAACAATTTCATTGCAGCCTCGGGTGTCGCGCCTTCGTGGACGATTGCCATAAGCGCACCCGTCATGGCGGGTGGATTGTCGTGCTGGATGACGTTGCGGCCGTAGACGATGCCCTTCGCGCCCTGTTGCATGAGGGCAAAGGTGCGCTGCAAAATCTCCTCTTCGGACGCCTTGCCGCCGCCCCGCACCAGGACCGGCACGCGCCCGGCGACCTCGACGACCCGGTGATACTCCGTCACGTCGGCGCAGGGGTCGGCCTTGACGACGTCGGCCCCGAGTTCGACCGCTTGGCGGACCAGCGGCAGGATTTTCTCCAGACTGCCGTCCACCATGTAACCGCCCTTGTCGTTGGCCTGCATCACCAGCGGCTCGACCATCAGCGGCATCCCGAAGTGTTCGGCCTGGGGTTTGAGGCGGCAGATGTTTTCGACGCATTGGGCGTGAACCTCGGGCTCGTCGGGCAGCAGGAACAGGTTGACGCACAAGCACGCCGCGTCGAGCCGGACCGCTTGCAGGGCGGCGTCTTGGATGATTTTGCTGAACAGGTAACGCGGTAACGCTTTGCCGTACACGTTAGCGACGTCGGTACGGAGCACGAGGGCGGGTTTGCTTTTGCCGGGCAAATGTTGTAGCAGAGAGGCTTGACCGACGCTGAGTTGCACCGCGTCGGGTCCGGCCTCGACGACGGCCTGCACCGCCCGCGACATGTCCTCGATGCCTTCCAAAAAGCCTGGCTCGCCGAAAAAGCCGTGGTCGATGGCGACGTCGAAACACTTGCCGTCCGTTCCGAACATGCGGTTGAGTCTGGCTGAAACGTTCATCTTCCTCCAAAACGGGCCGTACCGTGTGGACGTTTGCGCGGTCCGTGGGCCTTGGCGGCGCGGGTTGCTTTTCTTTTCTAAGGCGAGTCTAACTTGATAAGCGCCCAGTGGCTGCCCCGCTGCAGGCCGTCGCGGCGGTGCGAGTAAAAACGCGTGGCGTCGCAGTGGGTGCAGGCCGCCAGGTCGAAGATGTTGGCGGCCGGCACGCCCGCCTGGGTGAGCGCGTAACGGTTCGCCGCCCCGATGTCCAGGCGGTAGCGCGCGGCGGCGTCGGGAGCGGCGTCGGGAGCGGCGTCGGGCGGGGCGTCGGGAGTAAAAACAGTTTCGGGAAAGCCTTGCTCGTCGAACAGCGCCTTGACCTCCGGCCCCACCTGGTAGCACGGTCCCGCGATGCTCGGCCCGAAGGCCACGCGCAGGTCTACGGGGCTCGAGCCGTACTGTTCGGTCAACGCAGTGACGACGTTGCGGGCGACGCCCTGCACCGTGCCGCGCCAGCCCGCGTGGGCCGCGGCGACGACGCGCCGCACCGGGTCGTGAAAAAGGAGCGGCGCGCAGTCGGCCACGCTTGTCACGAGGAGCAAACCGGGGTCGTCGGTGACGGCGGCGTCCGCCTCTCGTTCGAACCAGCCCGGCTCGGCCGTCACGACGCGCGCCCCGTGAACTTGCTGCAGCGCGCACACCTGCGACCTTGGCACGCCGAAGTGCGCCAGCACGCGCTCCCGGTTTTGCGCCACCCGCTCGGGACTGTCGCCCGTGCTGAGGCCCAAGTTGAGGCTGGCGTAGTGTCCCGCGCTCACGCCGCCCGCCTTGGTGGTGAAACCGTGCGGCACGGCCAGGTTGGGCGCGGTGAGGGGCTCGAGCACGTTCATCCGGTCGGGCACGTTGTTTCGCCTGCCCGAATCGCCACCGCCAGACGGTTCTCGGCGGGCGGCAAGGGGCAGCGGTAGCGCCCTGAACGGGCGCAGGCCGGCGCGGCATAGCCGGGTCTGACGTAGGTTCTGACACGGGTTCTGAAGTAGAGTCTGCGTTGACGAAAAAGGTTCATACGCTCAATTTAACCTCGCGAGTAGCGGTTAAGGGTTTGTGGTTTTTCTGTAAACCTCGACCCCTCAGTAGTTTCGTTCCTTCACGCGCAAACCGGGCAAGTTCAGCAGCCACTCGGTCACGCCGTGAACCGCGCCGCGTACCGGTTTGGTGATGATGGGGTCGCCGAAGCTCTCCAAGCGCACGATGAGTTCGTCGCCCTCGCGGCGTTTGACCACGACGAGAAGTTGTTGCTTCAAGTCGGGCTCGTCGACGGTTGCCCGCACGAGCCACTTTTCGCCCGGAGAGTCGTCGCCGCCCAAACTGCGCGCGACTTCGTGCAGGATGACGTGGCCGCCGCCGTAGGGCAGCACCTGTTTTTCAAAGTGGACGTCCCGCGGCAAAGAGCCTTCGAGGAGGGCGTGCGGCATTGTGACCGGCCTTTCTAAGATAGAGAACTCGGGTGTCTTTGCGCCGTTGTAAGTAAATACCCGGTAGTACAGCGGTTTGCCCTGACTTTTCCACTTGAGGGCGTACTTCGTTTCGAACACGGCGGCGGGCGGCTCGGCCTCGTGGGACGTAAACAAACTCGAAGCTTCGGCCTCTTGCACGGCGAAGGCCAGGTAGTCCGGGTGGTCGGTCGCGAGCTTTACCGTTCCCCCGGGTAAAAGCCGGCTCGCCGCCAGCTCGAAAAAAGAGCGTTGCAACAGGCGGTTTTTAGTGTGCCGCTCTTTGGGCCAGGGGTCCGGAAAGTTGACGGTGACGGAACTCAGGCTGTGCGGGGCGAACAAGTTCCTAACCGCGAAGTTCGCGCCGACTTTGAGCAGCGCGACGTTGGTCACGCCCGCGCGCCTGACCTTCGCCACCGCCCGCTGGACGCTGGCGCTGGAAATTTCCAGGCCGACAAAGCCTGAGCCGGGCTCCTCTACCGCGCGGCGCACCGTGTAACGCCCGTCGCCGAAGCCGATTTCCAGGTGAAGGGGCGCGTTCCCAAAGACCCCCGGCCAAGCGATGGGAAACGCCGCACGACGCCACGGCAGCAGCGAAGGCGCGCGCGCCGGATTGCTCGAAACCTCGTCCCGGAGCTGACTCATAAGGCCCCCCAAGGCTTGACGAGGAGCGTCGCGTTGACGGCCAGGCTCGAGCCGAACAGCGTTTCGCGTGAAACCAGCAAGTAAGGCCCGGCCCCGGCGACGGCCTGCACCTTAAAGACGTCGACGTGTCCGTCCGCACGGCGGCAAGCGACCTGGGCGGGCGCGTAGCCGAGCGCGCGCTCCCAGCTGGTGTAGATGTTTGTGTCCAAACCTACGACACCGGCGGGTAGACGCTCGCGGCTGAACTGCGTCACGAGCCGAGCGGTGCGCGGCTTGACCCCGGAACCCTCCGCCCCCACCGCTTTAAAGTCCGCGGCGCTGTGCCGAGTTTCGTCAAAACGCCGCGTCGCCTCGAACAACAAGTTTTCGGTCGATATCGTCACGGACACCTGCGGCGCGGTCTGCCCCACGTAAAACTCGAAGCTGCCGCGCTCGTCGGCGAACAGCGCGTAGACGGCCGCCTCGCCGACCTCTTCCCCAAAGTCCGCGTGAACCACACGGCCCTTGTCGAAAAAAATACGCGCGTTGCCCTCGGGATGGGCGATGTTCAGGCGGCCGCTGCGCGCCGACGCGGCCAAAAGCTGAAACAGGTCGACCAACGAAAACAAGCCAAGTGTCCCGGTCACAGCCCTAAGTTTAACGGCAAAAGCCCGGAGCCGTCGTTGCGGGGTTGAACAGAACCGAAAGGGCGTCGGGAGTCGACCCAGCTGTTGGGTCGAAAAGACCGAATTGAAAGGGCTGGGTGGGCAAGCCACGCAAAAGGAACCACGCGACAAGGCCTGCGCAAAAGAGGCTGCACAAGAGAGGCTGCACAAGAGAGGCGGCGTGAAAGAGGTTGCGCGGAACGCGCCGTAGCGTGACGCTTTCGCCCGAACCGTCGGGTTGCCGCACGTTTTACTGTGGAGGCATTATTGTGGAGGCTCGAGCGCGACCGTCGCGCGCACGAAGGTCTCGCGGTCCGGCGTCTCTGCGAGGGCCAGCAAGCCCGGATAACCGTCAAGTGCGGCTTCTGGCGCGAAGCGGCGGTTGGCGACGAGGCTCGAGCGCCCCCGCGCCGAGAGGTCCCACAGGTCGCCGACGAGCATCGGGTTGACGCCGTAGCGCAAGTTCAGCCGGTCTTGAAGACCGGCGCGCAACCCGTGGCGCAGCCACGCCTCGCCCTCGCTCAGCGCGGGGTCGCCCGGCCAGGGCCGCTCCCAAGGGGCGTGGTTGGCGCTCGGCTGGACGACGACGTGCGCGCCTGAGCCGTCGAGCTTGTCTATCACCGAACTGTAAAACCCGTCCAGACAGAGCGCCACGCCGACCCTGCCGACCGGTGTTTCTATAGCGTGGAGGTCGCCGAGCCGCCCCCGCGCCAAGCCCGAACCCGTTTCCGCGCCGGGGTTGAGGTAAACCTTGTGCGTCCGGCCCAACACCGTGCCCGTTGGACCAAAGGTGAAAGCGGTGTTGTGAACCTGCTTGTCGGCGACGTGAAGCCCGCGTTTGACTTCGTTTTCAAGGTGCGGCAAAAAGCTCGAGCCCGCAACGACGGTGACTTGGTGCGTCCGCGCCGCCTCGGCAAAGGCGTCGTGATAGGCGCGGTAGGCGGGCACTGCGCGCCACAGGTACAGCGTCTTGAGGCTCAAGGTGTGGTTGCGCCAAGCAGCGCTCAACACCTCGCGCGGGCGGGCTCGAGCCAGCGCGAACGCGGCCCCGAACACGCCGGTTGCGTCTTTCGTCGTCGAGTAAGCGTCCAAACCGAGCAGCAGCGGAAAACCGATCATTTCGGGGAACGCTACCAGTGTCGGCACTTCCGGCAAGCCCGCGACGGCCTCTTCGGTAAGGGTCAAGATTTTCTGCCGAAAGGTCTCGGCACTTTGGTAGTGCTCCAAGTACATTTCGGCCTGCACCGCGACGAGGTTGATAGCCAATTTACCGCCGCCCCTCCGCAGACACGCTGCGCACTAAAAACATCGCTTCGGCGTCAGCTGCGGTTGAGAATATTATACGGATTTCGGTAGTACAGTTCGTAAACCTTAGAAGAGTTGTTCGCTTCTTTGTCGCTAGTCCGTATTCTTTTCTTCTCGCTCTGCTCGCGTTTAATTCCAAGGGAATTAAACGCAAAGGGTATTACCTTTCAGCTTATAGGCAAGTTCCGAAGTCTGACACGTTTGTCCTCTATTACGAGAATTGCGCCCGTCACTAGGTCTTCTCGGGCGGCGTGAAGCGCTTTGAGCAACCTCGGCCCGACCGTTCCAACTCGCAAGGAGGTGGTGCGTAACAGTATGACGCTGGGCTTGCCCTGACGACTGTAGGCCAACAAAGTGCCGAAGTCTTGGTCGTGCGTGAGGACGACGTAATCTTCGCGCTCGGCATAACGCATGATGGTAGGGTCCGGCGCGTCGACCGCGCCTACCTCCGACCAGCGTATCGCCTCGAGCCCGTCAGAGGTCAGCAGTGTGACCCAGCGCGGTGACAAGTTCACATCGACGAGCAGCTTCACGCCTCGCACTTAGTCACGCCACGTAAATGTCGCGCTCCTCAGCGAGGTAAGCAGCGTAAACCAAAGCCGCCTCGACGTCTTCGGCCTCGAGTTCCGGGTAATCGCTGACAATCTCGGTGGGACTATGGTCGCGCAGCAAAGTCAGGACCGTGCTCACGGTGATTCTTAGCCCCCGAATGCACGCCTTTCCGCCCATCACGAGCGGGTCGAAAGTAATGCGTTTCAAAAGCTCCATAACCTCATCTTAGCAGGCGTCGGGGTATTCGAGTCACGTTCCGGTACGTTCACCTGCCGCGCGAGACGTGCCGGCTGGCGGCGTCGAAAAAGCGCAGCGGCGCGTCTTTCCAGGTTTCTGCGTAGTCCACGCCGACGCGCGGCGTCACGGTGACGGTTTGGGGCGCGGGGCCGCGCTCGAGCCACAACTCCGGCCCGAACAGCTCCGCGCCGTTCAGCGCGCGCGTAATACCCAGGGTTTTGGTCAGTCGGCCGGGGCCGTCGGTGCGGCCTTCAACGGCGCTCACGGGCTCGACCGCGCGAATCAGCACCGCTTGCGCCTCGTTTTCCTTACCCGTCACCACGTTGAGCAGGTCATACATGCCGTAAATAAGGTAGATGTAGGCGTGCCCGGCGGGGCCGAACATCGTTTCGGTTCGTTTGGTGTGGCCCTTGGCGGCGTGACAGGCGAGGTCGTGCTCGCCGACGTAGGCCTCGGTCTCGACGACGCGCGTGCGCTTGAGCGTGTTTTCCGTCTTGACCAGCAAGTAGCAGCCGAGCAGGTCGCGGGCTACGGTTTCGGCGTCTCGAGCGTAAAAGTCCCGTTTCAGCACCTGTTTTTTACTCCTTTGCAACTCGGCGCGCTCGGGCCGAAGCTCGTGTTCGCGGCTCGAGACGCGCCACCGAACCCGACGCCCCTTCTCGCCGGTTGCCCGTGGTAACCGCCGTCTCGCCGAACTCGGCTTTCGACACGCGTCCAGTTTAAACCGTCTCCCGTCATGTAGGCGCGTTAGACTGTGGTTCATGAACATCGGCGTGGTGCTGTTTCACGAGGTCAACGAACTCGACGTGGTCGGCCCTTACGCGGTGCTGGACACCGCGAGGGTGTTGCTGGTCGAGGCCGACGCGGACGGGTTCGACCTCTTTACCGTGGCAAAGTCGCGGAACTCGGTCCAAACCTCGGCGGCCATGACCGTTACGCCGAGTTGGGCCTTTGCCAGCGCGCCGCCTTTCGACGTGCTCGTCGTTCCCGGCGGGCGCGGAGTGGAGGGGGCGCTGAAAGACAAGCCCCTGCGCCACTACCTGCAAGCGCAGCGTCCGACCCTCAAAATTCTAGCGAGCGTGTCCGGTGGCGCGCTGCTTTTGGGCGCACTCGGTTACCTGAAAGACCAGGTGGTCACCACGCACCCCGACCTTTTTGGGCGCGTCGAGGACTACGAAGTGCTGCGGGTTTCCAAAGACCGCGTCGTTAAAAACGAGAGCGGGGTGTGGTGCGCGGGCGGCGGGGCGGCGGGCTTGGAGCTAGCTTTGGAGCTTGTCCGGCACCTCTACGACGACGCGCTCGCCAAACGGGTGGCGCGTCATCTCGACATCGTCTCGGTGCAGCCCGGTCTTTTTTAGGAAACACGTCTCAGCGCAGGTAGGGCTCTAAGCTTATCACCTCGACGGTTTCGCCGGGTTCGTACGAAGTTTGCGGCGGTACCACCGCGAGCGCGTCGGCCGCGAGCATCGAGGTCAGCACACCCGAACTCTGGTTGCCCGTTGACACGGCGCTGAGCCCGGAGGGGGCCGCGACGAGCCTGACCCGGCTGAACGTCTCCTTGGCGCTCGCACCCTTCAAGCGCACGCCCGCCGTCACCGTCAAGCGCCGGTGATAGGGGAGTATTTGCGCGCTGAGCGTCGCCCGGCTTAGAAACGCTTTAGCTAAGATGAGAAACGCGACCATGCTCGAGACCGGGTTGCCCGGCAGGCCCAGTACCGGCAGCTCGCGCCAGCGCCCGAACAGCACCGGCCCGGCGGGGCGCTGCGCGACCTTCCAAAAATACACCTCTCCGTGGTCGAACAGCAGGTCGCGGACAAAGTCGTAACGGCCCATTGACACGCCGCCGGAGGTGAGCAGGAGGTCCAGGTCGCCCGCCGCGGCAACCGCCGCGGCGAGTTTCGCGGGGTCGTCGGCGACGTGCTCGAGCACGACCGGCTCGGCTCCCGCCGCGAGGACGAGCCCCGCAACCGAAAAGGTGTTCGAGTTGTAAACCTGACCCGCCGCGAGCGGCGTGCCGGGCGTGACGACCTCGTCGCCCGTGGCGAGGACGCCGACCCGCGGCCTGCGCGCGACCTCCAAACTCGCGTAGCCCATCGACGCCGCCACACCGACCGAGGCGGCGTCCAGCGTCAGCCCGCGGGTCAAGTGAACCTCGCCCGTGCGGAAGTCCTGGCCCAGGGGCCGGATGTCGCCGGGGCTGGCCGGGGTGAAGAGCAGCACCTGGTCGCCCTCTCGAGCAGTGTCTTCGACGCGGATGATGGCGTCGGCCCCACTGGGCACCGGCGCGCCCGTGTAGATGCTCACCGCCCGGCCCTCGGTAACCTCGCCCTTAAAAAAACTCCCCGCGGGCACGTGGCCGACGACGTTCAGCCGCACTGGACTGTCCCGCGTCGCCGCCAGCGTGTCCGCCGCGCGGCAGGCGTAACCGTCCAGCGCCGAATTGTCGACGCTCGGGTGGTCGACGCGACTCGCCAAACTTTGCGCCAGCACGCGGCCGTAAGCCTGGAGAAGCGGCACCGTCTCGGTGGGCAGGGTCGGTGCTCGGTCCTGGAGAATCCGGATGGCCTCGAGCACGCTGATTTGGGTGGGGTAGGTCATAGCGGTATGCTACCGGCTTTGGGCGGCACTGCACCAGCGGCGCCGAGTCACGTGCGGGCGCGCGAGCGTCTGGCCTGTAGTTTGTTCTCCCCTTTGAGGGCGGAGGGGTCTAGCAGAGGAGCCCAAGAAGGCGAAGTCAAAGCGGTTCATCTCAGTAGTTTTGGAAGCTACTCTGCCTGAGCGAAAAACCTTTTCAAGATGCCGTTGAGTTGCAGCAATCCGCGCTCGGTGGCGCGCAGGTGTGGCCCGACGACCTCGAGCAAGTCCCGCCCCGCCAAGTCGTTTATAAGCGCCCGATACTTCTCGAGAACGTCGATTCCCGTCCGTTCGGCGAGCGCGGCAACGTCGACCCCGACCCGCGTCCGCAAACCCGTCATGAACACGTCGAGGACGAAATCCTCGGGCATTACGAGCAGGCTTTCGGGCGGCGCACCCTCGAGCCAGCTCTTTATCGGCCCGTTCGTCCGCCGCACCCCAATTACCCTTTCTCCTTTCTCCCCCCTTTCCCCTGACTTTCCTCCCCCCGGCACAAACCCCGCCGCCGACGGCCCCAAGTTCAAAAAATGCTCGCCCCGCCAGTACACCTGGTTGTGTTTGGATTCGTGCCCCGGTTTGGCGTGGCTCGAGACCTCGTAACGCTCCAAACCGTAGCCCCTCAAAATAGCCCGCGCCAGCGCGTAGTCGTCGGCCTCTTTGTCCTCATTCACCGTCACGCCGCGCAGCGCGAAGGGCGTGTAGGGTTCAATCGTGAGGCTGTAAACGCTGACGTGGGGCACGCCGGTACTCGCCAGCGCGCGCAAGTCTTTGGCCGCGTCCTGGTTTAACACGCCCGTGATGAGGTCGGCGGAAACCTCGAAACCCCCCTCGAGCGCCATTTCCACCGCCCGCAAACCCTGTGCGCCGTCGTGCAAACGGCCCAGAAATTTCAACATCTCGTCCTGCGTCGACTGCAGCCCGATGGACAAGCGGTTGAAACCGAGCGCTTTGAACGTCTCGAGCCTCGTCTCGTTAAAGGTCAAGGGGTCGGCCTCGAGGGTGGTTTCCACAGCGGCAGGCCAGCCCCAGGTCTTCTCGAAAATGCTCACCACCCGCGCCAATTCCGCGTCGGACAAATGTGAGGGGGTGCCGCCGCCGAAGTAAACGGTGTCCAAACGGGTTGGAAATTCTTTGTGAAGTTCAAGCGCTTCTTGCTCGAGCCTGTCCAAATAAGCAGCGACCAAACCCTCATGTCGGTGCATTTTGTGAAAGTCGCAGTAGGGGCAAACTTTGGGGCAAAAGGGAACGTGGAGGTACATCGCGTGCGGCACGCTCCCAAGGATAAGCGAAGGGTCTCTGAGAGAGGGTCGTGGTTGCAGCAGAAAATAGGCCAACCGCAAGGTTATCAAGCCATTCACCGTTCGTCTTTGCGAACGAATGTGAAGCAATCTCCACGTTTGCAGTGCGTTGGCAACCGGCGTATGTGAGTTTGGCTTAGTGCCTACGCTCTCTCGCAGCGACAATTTTTGACGCGACCTGACTTTGTAGTCACCTACAGTAGTCACCTACAGCAAAAATAGTTACCTGCAGCAAAAAGGGCGGGTTTCGAACCCGCCCCTACGCGTATTAAGGTGTGCCGTTAATTCATTTCGGCGAGTTGGTCTTCCAAGATGATGTTGGCTTCTTCGTTGGCCGCGGCCAAGGTTTCGGCCACGTCGGCACCGTCGATGATGGAGGCCATGTCCTCACGGATGCGGTCGCGGACGAAGTCGTAACCGGGGACGGGCGGCTCGGCCTTGGAGTATTCCAAAAGGTCGAAAGCGGTCTCGTAAGCCGGGTCGGCGGCGAAGTAGTCGCCTAAATTTTCAGCTACGCTCTCACGCACCGGAAAGTAGTTGCTGGCGCGCGCCCAGTCGGCCTGGACTTCGGGGCTGGTGTAGTACTTGAGGAATATCCAAGCTGCTAAGTCCTCTTCCGGCGTGTGGCCCGAAGGAATGCTGACCGACGCGCCGTAAACGTTCACGACCGGGTTCTCGGTGGTGTGCGGCAGGGCGCTAACGCTCCAGTCGAACGCGCCGCCCTCTTCAACCGCGCTGCGGTAAAAGGGCAAGCCCGAGGACGAGCCGATGGCGAACAGTGTGCGGCCCGCGCCGAAGTCGGTCTGGTCGCCGTACTGCTCGGTCACGATGCTGGCGCAACCCTCTGCGACGAGGTCTTGCAAAAAGGTCATGGCCTCGACCGCCGCCGGGCTGTCCAGGGTGTACTGGTTGGCCTCGTAGTTGAACATGTCGCCGCCGAAGGCAAACGTCCAGCTCGCGAAGCGGCTCGCGTCGATGGAGATTTCGTAGCCGATGGAGGTGTCGTCGGCCGCACCGCTGAAACCGTTTTGGCTGGCGGCGCAGGCGGCCTCTCTAAACTGCTCGGGCGTACCGGGCGGGCCGTCGAAGCTTACCAAACCGGCGTCTTGGAGTTCTTGGAGCCAAGACTCGTTGTAGTACATCACCTCGGCCGAACGGTTGGGCGGAAAGCCCAAGCGCTGGTTGCCGAAGCTCGGGAACACGTCGGCGTTGTAAAAGCCGGGAAAAAAGTCGGCCTTGGCCTCGTCGTCCAAACCCCACTTCGCGCTGTTGACGAGCGGGTCCATGTCGACGACGCCGTCTTGCACCTCGTAGGTGGCGGCCTGGTTTTGGTAGGCCACGACCAAGTTGGGCGCGTCCGAAGTGCCGAGCAGTGGCAGCATCTTTTGGAAGATGTCGCCGTAACCGCCCTGAAACTCGGCGTTGACGGTGATGCCGTACTCGTTGTTCGCGTTGAAGTCCGCGACGATGTTGTCGAGTTCGGCCTCGCGCTCCTGGGTGTGCTGGTGCCAGAACGAAATGGTCTGGCCCGTCGGGTCTACGTTTTCGAAGTCCGTGGCGTCTTGCGCGTACACCGTGCCCACGGTGAGCAGCGCCAACAGCAGGGCGAATAAACCTTTTCTCATAAAAACTCCCTTCAAGAGTTGCATCCTTTGAAAGACGCCGCGCTGACCAGTTTGGCGCGGTGCCACAAAAACGGCGCTGAGCCGTCGATGCTGAGGATAGCTCGAGGACGGTCCACCGTCTTGACAGGGCGTGAACGTGTTCGTCAACGTCCTCACCCTTTTAGCCCCGACGTGGCGATGCCCTCGGTAAAAAACTTCTGCGTAAAAAAGTAGACAATCAAAATGGGGATGATGGTGATGACCGCGCCCGCCATGACGAGGTGCGTCTGCGGCCCGGCCTCGTTCACGAACGTGTAGAGCCCGACGCCCAGGGGCCGCCACTGCGGCGTGGTAGTGACGAGCAGCGGCCAGATAAATTCGTTCCAGGACGCGACGAAAGCGAGCAGCGTGACCGTCATCAGGACCGGGCGGCTCATGGGGATGACGACTTTGGTCAAAAAGGTGACGTGGCCCGCGCCGTCTATTTGCGCGGCGTCCCAGAGTTCGCGGGGTATTCCGGCAAAAAACTGGCGCAACAAAAAGATGCTAAAGGCGCTCGCCATAAACGGCACCGTCAGCGCGGGCAACGTGTTGAGCCACGACCCCCAGGGGATGATGGTGCCCCTAATCAGCAGCAGGTTCGGGATAAACGTCACCGTCGTCGGAATCATCAGGGTTGCCAGCAGTCCCAAAAAAATCGCCTCACGCCCCGGAAACTCGATGCGTGCAAACGCGTAGCCCGCCAGCACCGAGGTAAACAGCATCCCCACAATCGTGACGGCCGTGATAATCACGCTGTTGCGAAAATACAGGCTGAAGTCGGCCTCGTTCCAGGCGGTCGCGTAGTTCTGCCACTGCGGACTCTCGGGCACGAGTTGCTTTAAAATCGTCTCGCCCAGGGTCATGAGCGAGGTCGCTATCATGTACAAAAACGGCGTCAGGCACACGATGGCCCCGACGAGCAGGACGAGGTAAACGGGCAGGTGCCCGAGTTTGAACTCGTACGCTTCACGTATAGGTTTGGGGGTCTCGAGCCCGTCCCCCGCTACCGCCCTAGCCACCTCTGGCCTCCTTGCCGAAAAAGCGGTTTTGCATCAAGGTAAGCAGCAGAATCACCGCGAACAGCACGATGGACTGCGCCGCGGCCAAGGTAAAGTCGTTGCGTTTGTAAAAGGTGTCGAAGATAACCAGGCTCGCCGTGTCCACGCTGTCGCGGACGAAGCCGTTCGTCGCCTCACGCATCACGAACAGGTGGGTGAACGCCTGAAACGTGCCGATAAACCCGAGCACGGTGAGGTAAAAGGTCACGGGCGACAGCAACGGCACGGTGATGTTCCAAAACTTTTGCACGTGGTTCGCGCCGTCGATTTCCGCCGCTTCGTAAAGGTTGACGGGGATGTTGCCGAGTCCGGCCAAAAAGATGACTACGTTGTAGCCTGTGTAGGTCCAGATGCCGAACAAGATAATGGTAAAGAGCGCCATGCTCGGTCCCAGCCACAAGCCTTCCCACTGCCACGACGCGCCGAGGTTCGTCAGCCACTCGTTGAAGCGGGCGATTTGAGCGCCGAACATCACTTCCAACAGCGGTCTGCGCTCGAACAGCCAGCGCTGCGGTGCAAGACCGAACAGCGCTGCGACCTGGTTTGCCAGGCGCTCCTCGCGCGGGCTGAAAATGGCCTGAAACACGACCGCCCCCGCCACCGCCGGGGTGACGTAGGGCAAAAAGTAGAGCATCCTGAACAGTTCTTGCCCCTTGATTTTTTGAAACAGCAAGTAAGCGATGACAAGAGCCAGGGCAATCTGCACCGGAATCGACGCGAAACCGTAGAAGACGGTGCGCACCAGGCCCTCCAAAAAATCTTTGTTTTTGCTGGCCGCCATCATCAAATTCCAACCCAGCGCTACCGACACGCCCGCGCCGAGCAACAGGGCGGCGCCCAAGGCGCGCCACCCGGCTTGCTTGCCGGAGCGCAGAAACGCGTCCGTCCACAGCCAGTGCGCCGCCAGCACGAGGAGCAAACCGCCGAAAAAAGCGAGCGCGCCCCACCAGTCGCCCAAAATGCGGCTGTAGTTTTCCAACCCCACAAACCGGCCCGCCTCGACGCGGCGGCGGAACAGGCTCATGTAGAGCGCGTAGCCGATAGGGAACAGCCCGAACACGGCGATGATAAGGCAAGCAGGTAAGACAAACAAATAGCCGGTCAACCCCTCGCTCGTTTTGCGTGAGAGGCGGCGCGGCGTTTCGAGTGTTTGAACAGACGTGACAGCCATAGAGTTCAGGTGCGTTTCGTCGGCGGGTTCGTCATGCTGGCCCCATTTCGGAAAGTGTAAGCGGCGACTGTCAGCGGTGTGTCACCTTTCGGTGAGACACTTCACACCAGTGTACCTCGAGTCCCTTTTTATACTAGACTCGAGAGAGGAGGGCGGGGTCAGTTGACCGACAAACCATGACTGATTTGTGTAACACTCAAAATGATGGCTGAATTAGTAAGCATCATCATCGACAACTACAACTACGCGCAGTTTTTGCGCGAGGCGGTTGACAGCGCCCTTTGTCAGAGCTACCCGAACACAGAAGTCATCGTTGTGGACGACGGTTCGACCGACGACTCCCGCAACATCATCGCTTCTTACGGTGACCGCGTCGTGCCCGTCGTCAAGGCCAACGGCGGCCAGGGTTCGGCTTTCAACGCGGGCTTCGCGGTCAGCCGCGGCCACATCATATTTTTCTTGGACGCCGACGACTTTTTGCACCCGCACGCGGTTTCCCAGGTCGTTCAGGCGTACAAAGCGAATTTTGTCAAGGTGCAGTTTAAGTTGCGCGTGTGTGACAGGTATTCAAAACCTCTGCCGTACACAGACCCTCGAAACGACAAGGAAATGGCCCAAGGCGACGTGAGCGCCGAGCTTTTGTCGCGCGGCACCTACACGACCCCGCCCACGAGCGGCAACGCTTTCTCGCGCTGGTATTTGGAAAAGATTTTACCCATGCCGGAAGAACCTTACCGGCAGGGTGCCGACGGCGGTTACTTAAACCTGCTGGCGCCTCTTTACGGGGAAATATGTTCGGTCGACCAAGAACTCGGCATGTACCGCCATCACGGCGGTAACTTTTACGCACAGACCTCACCCGGGTTCGACGAAAAGTGGTTTCTGGTGCGGGTGGAACGCGACGTGCGCAAAGAAGCCCTGTTGCGCCAAAAAGCGGCCGAGCTGGGCTTTGTCGTGGACAGAAACCCGCTGGAACGCAACTTCTTGGCGCAGACGCGGCGGCTGGTTACTTTTCGGCTCAACCGTGAAGACCATCCGGCCCAGGACGACACCCGCGCCGAGCTGTTCAGCAAAAGTTTGACCGCCGCCTGGCGCTACAGCGACGACCGGCTTGGCGAAAAAATACTGGTCAGCCTGTGGTTGGTGGGGGCGACGTGGTTGCCTTTGTCAGCTGCTCGAGAGGTCATCGCGTGGCGCTTTGACGCCGACACGCGGCCGAAGTTCGTCGGTAACCTGGTCAAAAGGGTGAGAAAACTGTTACCTAGGTCGTACGGCTAGGTTCTGGGAACACGCTTTGTGGTGGTTAAAGAGTAAAAGGGTCGGCGGGCGGAGGTCGCTTCGGTTCGTGCCTCGGCTTGTGGGTACAGGTTGACGGGTATAGTCTGTACAGCCGTGCCCAGACCCCATCAAAAAACAAACCGTCGTCCGGCACGCGGGCAACCTGAGCGCTTTGTCGCCGAACTCGAGCTTCTTGGCGGTTTACTTCCCTTTGCCCTAAAAGAAGTACAAACCCTGCACAACCTCACGGTCGCGTACCAAAAAGAGGAGGCTTTGGGCGTCGTCACCCGTGACCTCAGCGTTCTTTTAAAGTTGCGCCGCGTGGTCGCCGCTTACCTAGTCACGCACTTCGACGTGCCGCGTCCCAGGGCCCTGTTGGGTGACGAGCATTTTCGGCGACTGCTCGGTGCCTTGGACACGGTACGCAGTTTGCGGCCGGCGGGCGCTTTTGAGAGTTTTCGCTTCGGCGCGGCGGGCAGCGACTCGCCCACATACCGGCGCTTGGCTGCCCGTCTTGCCACCGAGACCGGTCTGGCTTACGACCCGGACGAGGGCGACTTGTTGCTGCGTGTTCGGCCCGGCAAGACGGGTTGGGAAGTTTTGACCCGGCTCACGCCGCGCCCCTTGAGCGCTCGAGACTGGCGAGTGTGCAACTTGACCGGCGGCCTCAACGCCACGGTCGCCGTCGCCATGAACGACCTGGCTCAAGCAGTTTCGCCCGACGCTGTGACGAGCGACCGCTACCTAAACGCTATGTGCGGCTCGGGGACGCTGCTCGTCGAGCGAGCTTTGGTCGGGGGCGTGCGCTTCGTCGGTTGCGACCTGAGCGCCGGGGCGCTCGGTTGCGCCGCGCAAAACCTGCAAGCGGCGGGGGTGACGAAGGTTGAACTCGTGCAAGCGGACGCCACCAGGCTGCCCTTTGCCGACCGCAGCTTCGACACCCTGAGCGCCGACCTACCCTGGGGTGACGCGGTCGGGACACACGCCGAGAACGCCGCGCTGTACCCCGCTTTTTTGACCGAGATGGCGCGGGTCGCCGCCGAACACGCCCGCCTTGTCGTGCTGACCCACGAAATCAAACTTTTTGAGCGCGTGTTGGCGGGGCAAAGCGGCTGGCGGCGCGAGCGCGAACTGCGCGTGTCCCACGGCGGCCACCACCCGCGAATGTACTTGCTGAGGCCGAAAAAGTAGCCTCCGGGTCAGTCATCTTGATAGCAGGTGCGGCCGACTTTCTTCCAGGTTCACTCGAACGGGGTGAGGCAAAAACGGGAATTAGCGGTCGCGCCGGCTCAGCTCGAGCATGTCCGCCACCCTCACGACCTTGACCCGCGGGCGGCCCTGCGCCTCGCCGAGACCCAACTCGTGAGCGTCCAAGGTTTGCCAGTGGCCGAAGGTGATAGGGGTGACGCCTTTGCCGGCCAACAACTCGTCGACGGCCGCCGGCATCTTGTAAGGGTCGGTGGCGAGGACGGCGTCGCCTTGATACTCGAGCAGCGTCGCCACGGTCTCGAGCGCGTCGGCCTTGTTGGTGCCGATGACGCCCGACGGGCCGCGCTTGATCCAACCGGCAACGTACTCGCCCGCCACGGGCGCGCCGCCGGGAGCGTCCAAAACCTGGCCTTTGATGTTGGGAATCGTGCCGCGGCGCTCGTCGAAGGGCACGCCCGGCAGCTTTACTCCGCGGTAGCCGACCGAGCGCAGCACCATCTCGACCGGTAGCGTCTCGAACTCGCCCGTGCCGACGGCGTTGAGGTACCCCGAGGCGGTAGCTTCCAAGCGGTTGCGCTCGAGCCGAATCCCTTCGACTTTGGTGTCGCCCAAGATTTCGATGGGGGAGACGAGAAAGCGCAGGTGCACGCGCCGGGGTTTGCCCTGCAGGGGTTTTTGCGCGAAGTCGCGCAACACTTCCAAGTTCTTTTTCAGGGCCGGGTCGCCCTCAACGGAGGCCAAACTGGCCGCGTCGGGCTCGACTTCTTCAGGGTCGACGACGATGTCGGCGTTGGCAAGGTCGCCGAGTTCGCGCAGCTCTTTGGTCGTGAACTTGGCCTGCGCGGGGCCGCGTCGCCCGAGCATGTAGATGTCGGTGACGGGGCTCGTCTGCAGGACCTCGAGCGCGTGGTCGGCGATGTCGGTCGCGCGCAGTTCCTCGGCAGACTTTGCCAAAATGCGCGTCACGTCCACCGCCACGTTGCCCATCCCGACTACGGCCACCCTTTCGGCGTGGACCCCGTCGAGGGCGTGTTCGAAGTCGGGGTGGCCGTTGTACCAGGCGACGAACTCGGTCGCGGACAGGCTGCCCGGCAGGTCTTCGCCGGGGATGTCGAGCGAGCGGTCGCTGGACGCGCCCACGGTGTACACGACGGCGTCGTAGTAAGTCTTGACATCTTCGTGAGTAAGGTCGCGGCCGAATTCGACGTTGCCCAAAAAGCGCACGCGCTCGTCCTGCAGGGTGCGCTCGTACATCTTGGTCACCGACTTGATTTTTTGGTGGTCGGGCGCGACCCCGTAGCGCACCAGGCCGAAGGGGGCCGGCAGGCGGTCGACGAGGTCGACGGAGACGTCCTCGAGACTTTTTAGCAGCGCCTCGGCCACGTAAAACCCCGAAGGCCCGGAGCCGATGACGGCGACGCGAAAAGGGCGAAAGCTCATGGTTTGTTTTACCACGCTCCGGCTTTTGTCGTTGGGTCTGCTAGCCCTCTCTTATCAAGTCCAAAGATTTGCGGTGTGAGTCGTCTCTTCGGTTGCTCAGTTGGCTCATTTGCAAGAAGTTTGATGGAAACCTGCTGATAAGGTCAGTCGGGTTGCGACAGGTGTTCCATAATCCGCCGCCTCACGATTTGCGGGCTGCCCATACGGCGGCGCAACTCCGTCTCGAGCGCCCGCGTCGGCAACAGTTGCTGCGGCGCGCGCGGGTCTTGGTGCTGCAAGCTGGCGAAACGGGGCAGGACGAGGGCTAACCAGTCGGCGAGGGCGCGCACCTCTTGCAAGCGGTCTTCCGGACGCGTGGAGGCGTAAGCTTGCAACCGCACGACGCCCGCCAAGCTGTAAAGCCAGGGCCGTGGGTCGCGCAGCCGCAAAAACCACTCGAAATACTGCTGACTCTTGTCGTTGCCCGTGACCAGGTAAAGGGGCGAGCGCTGTTTTTCTTCCAGACCCCTCACCACGGCCAACTGTTCCTCGGTAATCTTGACCTGGTGAATCGTCTTGACGTAGCCCACCATGTTTCTGACGAAGCCGGAGCGCGGCAACGGGCCGTCGGTGACGACGAGTGCGCCCGGGTGCGCGTCTATCAAGCGGGCGGCAAGCCGTCTTTCGGTCTCGAGCATGGCGAACTGGATGCGCCGCACCACGGCGTCGGCGTCGCGTTCGTCGGTCGATTCGACCACGTACTCGAGCGCGCCCAACCGTCGGCGCAGCCGCGACACCAGCGAAAACGTCGGCAGCGTGTGTCCGCTGCCGACGGCGCAGAGCCGGGTCACGCCCTGAAAGCTCAGGTCGCTCAGGTTCAAGAAACCGGCCGCCCGAGAGCCTTTCGAACAGCAGTCCACCACGCCGACGCCAAAGCTGCCCAGCGCGCCGAAGGCAACTTGTTTGCGGTCGTCCTCGAGCAGCACCCGCGCCTCCAGACGCCGCGTGCCGTCGGTAAAAAGAAGTTGCGCGAAGGGCACGTCTCGGGAGGGCTGTGGGGTGACGGCTCGCCACTCGCGGTATTCGGGCGTGGCGTCCACGTTTTGACGCTCGTCTTCCAACACTTCTTCGGCGTGGTAGGCGGTGTCGTACTCGGTGGCCCAGGGGTCGAGTCTCAGTTTCATGTTTGGGCAGTATACCAACCCAAAAACTAAATATTAAAGTCGGATGTCTTCAGGTTTGAGAAAGTAGCTCCAAATCACCTTCCCTCGCGATTCACACAAATAAGTTAAACTCGTAGTGGAAGAAATTACTTCAGGTTGAGGGAGTCGAACCGTGAACATGTTGACAAAAACTTGGACCTTACTCACGCTTACCCTGCTTGCATTTACGCTGACGGCCTGCAGTTCCGGGGGCGGCGGACCCGTCCAAGGCAACCCGCCCAAAGTTGCCACCTTTGCCGCCACGCCCAACCCGGCCACGGCGGGCGAAGCGGTTACTTTCACCTGGACGGTCTCGGGCGACCTGGACAGCTGCCAACTCGATACCGACGACGGCAAAGTGTTCGACCTCGACGCCAATACCTGTAGAACAACGACCATCCAGGCTTACACCTACGCCACAGCCGGCACCTACAGCGCTTCTTTTCTAGCCGAAGGTGCTACCGAAGCCAGCCGTAAGGTTGATGTCGTCGTGCAACCGAAGTCCGGCGGCAACCCGCCCCCGGCCAACGGCCAAGACCTCGTCGCCCTTATCAACTATCCTCAACCGGCCCTGTCTTTTTTCACCTACAGCGCGCCCGACCCGGACAACGAACTTCCGGCGACCAAAGTGCCCATCACCAACACGGGCGGCGACGTAGAGATTGCCGATGTCGGCCCGGACGGAAACCTTTACGGGTTGACGGAAGAGGGTGACGACATCGTCATTTACACCCTCAATCCCGACACCGGCCGAGCTACGCGCGGTGCGGTCGTGAAGTCACCGGTGTTCAGCCTGATCAGGTCGGCGGGCGACATCAGCCCGGACGGCTTTTTCTGGCTGTTTTCTCCCGGGCGGCGTGACATCTATTTGAAAGTCAACCTGCAAACGGGCGAAGCTACCGAGGTTCCGCGGCCCAGCTTTGCCAGTGACGACGTTTACGCTTCTCGGGGGCAGGCCGTAGTGTCCAGCTTCGCGTTTCAGGCAGACGGTTCGGCCCTTTACATCGACGACTCCGGCTCGAGCCGCTTGCCTGTTCTGGCCGTCGAGCGCCCGGCAGGTAGCGGCACGCTGAGAACCATTGGGTTGCTCAATACCGACGTTTCTTTCGACGCTTTCGAGGTTGTAAACGGCAAAGGCTACGCCGCCAATGCTTTTGACATCTATACTGTCGATATAGACCCCAACTCTCCCACGGCGGGGACCGCCACCTTAGTCGCTGACTTTCCCGACCAAATTGCTTCCCTGACGACGTTGAAGTAGGAACACTGTTGAAATAAGGGCAACGCTGCAGTAAGGCTAAACCCATAAAATTGACATCGTGCGGTTGCAGCCGCACGATGTCTAGGTTTGTCGCCACCGAACCTCAAGCCGCACAGCAAAACCTGCGCTGAATCACGTGCACCTCCGACCCGCTTCAGTCCAAGCGGTCACGAACAACCGTCTCACTTTCCCTTCGGCAGCAACTTCAGCGCTCCCACCGCCCCGCTCTCTATTTCAGTTCGGTTTGTGGTCATCGGCAGGTACTCGACGTCGCGCCACTTTGCTAAGAAGTCCTGGTAGTGCCGCGACAGCGGGTTGCCGGACTGGCCGGTCGAGTGAACATAGAGCGACTTGTCGAGGTCGCTCAGGTCGTAAACTGCCCGGTAGCCGGGGCCGTGGTTGTCGCGGAAGGGCGCGCTGGAGCCGAGGCTGAAACTGCCCACGTTGACGGAATTGGCGCTGCCGCCGACCTCTATGCTCAGGTCGAACAGGGGTGCGAGCGGCGTGTTGGTCATGACGGCGTGGTCCATATGGGCGACGTGCGCCGCGCCCCAGCGCCACTCTTCGGGGTTGCCGTAGGTTTCGGTGAGGTAGGCGAGCCCGTCGGAAAGTGCCTGTGCTGCTAAGTCTTCACAGCTTTCCCGGTCCGGCGTGCGGGTGTCGTCGCACCAGTCCGTTTTTGGACTGCCCGCAATTGCCGAAAGCATAAATTGCGAGCGCACCCCGTAGTAGTCGCTGAACTGTTCACCCAAATCGTCTGAAAGCACCAGGCGCACCAGCGCCCGGTACCAGGCCCAGAACAGTAGCGGCTCGGCCCTGTCCGCGCGCATCGTCCCGTCCCAGTCGCGGAGTTTGGCGAGGGCGGCGCGGCCCGTTTCCGTGGTGGGTTCAATTGAGAGCAGCAGCGGCAAAAAGTCCAAGCTCATCGCGTCCAGCTGGTCGGCTTGAATTTGGGTGAAGCTCGAGACGGTGTGCTTTTGCGTCTGCGCCAACAGTTCACCGATGCGCTCCGCCCGGTAAGGCGGTGCCCAATCCGTGGTCAGAAAGTAAGGGTAGGCTTCGGGCACGACCCGGTTGTTTGCGGTGACGACCAGGTCGTTTGGCGGGTTGTAGGCGTGGGGCAGGTCTTCGAAAGGAATGTACCCCATCCAGTCGTACTCACCCGTCCAACCCGGCACGGGCGCGAGCCCGTCGCCCGCGGCTCGTACCGGCACCTTGGCGGGCGCGTAGTAGCCGATGTCGCCGCTCGTGTCGGCGTAGACGATGTTTTGCTGCGGCACCTTGAAGTTTTTCAGGGCCGCCACGAACTCGTCCCAGTCTTGGGCCTTGTTCAGCTCGAGGCCGGCCTGTAGCGTCAAGTCTTCGTCCTGCAGCGCCGTCCAACTTAGTGCCAAAACGTAGGTATCGTTTGTGTCATCGCCTATTTCCTCGACCGCGCTCGCCGACGCCGCGTTGACGTCGGAGATGACGGGACCGTGGCGCGTTTCGCGCACGTTCAACACGACGTCGTCCGCGTCTTTGACCTTGACAGTTTCCTGGCGTTCTGTAAAATCCTGGTAACCGTCCGGCGTCAGGTACTGCGCCGGGTTTTCGGGGTTGACCTGTTCGATGAACGTGTCTTGCACGTCCGGCCCGGTGTTGGTAAAACCCCAGGCGACGCGCTCGTTACGGCCCAGCAGCACCGAGGGCGTACCCGGCAGCGTCGCCCCGATGACCTCCAACCCCGGCGCGCTGAGGTGCGCGAAGTACCACAAGGACGGCGCTTGCAAGCCCAAGTGCGGGTCGTTGGCGAGGAGTGGCGAACCGCTCTCGGTACGAGCGCCGCCCACGACCCAGTTGTTCGAGCCCGCCCCGGCAACCAGTCCGTCGAGCGAACCCGCCCACACACCCGCAAAGTCCAGCTCGCGGTAGAGTGCCGTAAAGTCCGGCAACGCGACGGGGGCGTCCTCGGGATAGGGCGGCCACAGTTCGGCGATTTGCTCGGAACTCAAAACCTGCGCCAACCGCGCCCGCAACACCTCGTCGCGCCAGTTGCCGCTCAGGTCGTAGGCCATCATCTTCGTCCACACGACCACGTCTGCGAGGGTCCACGGCTCGGGTTCAAAACCCAGCACCAGAAACTCCGGCGGCAGCGCGCCGCGCCGCGTGTCCAAAAACGTGTTGATGCCGCTCACGTAAGCGTCCAGCGTGGCGAGCGTTTCCGGGCTGAACGCCCCAAGCGCCTTTTCAGCGTGGCGGTAGACGCCGAGCGTGCGCAAAAAAGTGTCGGTGGGCAGCGTCGCCTCGCCCAGCACTTCGGACAGGCGGCCCGCGCCGACGCGGCGCTGAAACTCCATCTGCCACAGCCGGTCTTGCGCGTGGACGAAGCCGAGCGCGAAGTAAGCGTCTTGTGGCGTTTGCGCGTAGATGTGCGGCACGGCGTAGCGGTCGCGTACGACCTCGACGGTGTTGCTCAAACCGGGCAGGTCCAGGGTGCCCCGCACCTTGGGCAGCGAGCTGCGCAGGTAGATAAAACCGCCCAGCACGGCGAGGATGAGGACAAAAACGAGGACGAGCAGCCCGCGGAAAAGACGCATCATTTTCAAAGCCTCCGAAACTGAACCAGTTTACCGCGCTCGAGTGTACCAAGCGCGGTAAACTGGACAGAACAACGTCGGAGAGCCGAAAACGTTTGCTTGGGCTTAAATGCCCCGCCCACCCCGGCCCGGCGCGGCGCTCGGCGCCGGCCTGGTTGCGGCCGGCTGGCTTTGTCCGGCCGCCCCCGCTACGCCGCCCGACTCGACCAGCCGCGCAAACTCTTTGGCGTCGACCGAGCGCTCGATGCCGGTGTTGTAACTGATGATACGTCGCAAGTGCATCTCGGCGAGACACGCGTCCATCGTGACCATACCGACTTGACCGCCCATCTGAATTTGCGACAAGATTTGGTGCGTTTTGCCCTCGCGGATGAGGTTGCGCACCGCGGGCGTCGCCATCATAAACTCGTAGGCCAGAACGCGCCCGTCACCGCCGGCGCGCGGAACGAGTTGCTGGGTCAAAATGGCGACGAGGTTGTTGGCGAGCTGTACGCGCACCTGTTCTTGCTGCGCTTCGGGGAACACGTCGATAATGCGGTCGACCGCCTCGGGCGCGGAGTTGGTGTGCAAGGTGCCCATGACCAGGTGCCCGGTCTCGGCCGCCGTCACCGCCGCCCCGATGGTTTCGTGGTCGCGCATCTCGCCTACCAAAATAACGTCGGGGGCTTGGCGCAGCACGCTCCGCAACGCTTTGGCGAAATTTTGCGTGTCTTCACCGATTTCGCGCTGGTTGACGATGCACTCTTTGTGTTGGTGATAGAACTCGATAGGGTCTTCAATCGTGACGATGTGTTTGTGATACTCGCGGTTGATGAGGTCTATCATGGTGGCGAGCGTGGTCGACTTGCCCGAACCCGTAGGCCCGGTGACCAAAACGAGGCCGCGCGGCTGCCGCGCCACGTCGCCGATGTGTTTGGGAATCCCCATTTCCTCAAAACTCAGGATGTTCTCGCTGATGGTCCGCAATACCCCGCCGACCGAGCTGCGCTGAAAAAACACGTTGACCCGAAAGCGGCCCTGGCCGGACAAGCTGAACGAGAAGTCGAGTTCGCGCGTCTCTTCGAAAATCCGCTGTTTTTTCTCGTCCATCATGGAGTACATCAGGCGGCGGGTAGTGGTGGGCGTCATGACTTCGAACTCGGTGGTTCGCCATTCGCCGCTCAGACGCAGCATCGGCGGCAAGCCCACGGTAAGAATAAGGTCCGAGGCGCGGCGTTCCATCGCCAAGCGCAACAGCGTAACGATGTCGACCTGCATCTGGGTCGCTTTGAGTTGGTCAGCCACTTTCTACTCCTTAAACGCCGGCGTGCGAAAAGCTCTTTTTTGCCGTCCGCCCCCGCCCTCGCCAAAGACGGTTTTTCAGGTTTTGCCGGCAACCTAGTCGGAGGTGCGCGCGAGCACCTCTTCTAAGGTCGTGATGCCCTGAAACGCCTTGTGAATGCCGTCGTCGCGGAGCGTGCGCATTCCGTTTTTGACGGCGATGTCTTTAATGATGTTGGCCGGGGACTCGCGGGCGATGGCACTCTCCATCTCTTCGCCGACGGCTAAAAACTCGTGGATGCCGTAACGGCCGTTGTAGCCCGAGCCGCTGCACTTTTCGCAGCCGACACCCCGGTACAGCAGCTTGCCGCGGATGTCCGCCTCGGACACGCCTATGCGCCGCAACACGTCGGGTTCGGGCGTGTACTCGACCTTGCAGTTGCCGCACACCTTGCGGACCAAACGCTGCGCCAGCACCCCGATGAGCGAGGCCGAGACGTTGAACGGTTCGACGCCCATTTCGGTGAGCCTTGTCACCACGCTCGGCGCGTCGTTGGTGTGCAAGGTGGCGATGAGCAGGTGACCGGTCAGCGCCGCCTCGACCGCAATTTTGGCCGTTTCGGTATCGCGAATCTCGCCGACCATGATGATGTCCGGGTCTTGACGCAAAAACGCGCGCAACGCTCGAGCAAAGTCCAGACCCGCCTTGACGTTGACTTGTGTCTGGTTGATGCCCGGAATCTCGTATTCGACCGGGTCTTCGACGGTCGTCACGTTGACCTCGGGCATCGCCAAACGTTTCAGGATGGAGAACGTGGTAAAAGACTTGCCCGAACCCGTAGGGCCGGTAATCAAAAACATGCCGTAGGGTTTTTTGATGACGTCGGAAAAAGCCTGAAAATTGTAGTCGGCGAAGCCGAGCTGTTCGATTTCGGGAATCGAAGACGCCTTTTTTAGGATGCGCATGACCGACTTTTCGCCGTAAACAGTCGGCAACGTGGAGAGTCGCAAGTCGACCTCGACGTTTTTGTCCTTGAAACGCACGCGGCCGTCTTGGGGCATTCGCCGTTCGGCGATGTTGAGCCCGCCCATAATCTTGATGCGCGCAGCCATCGCGCTCGCGGCGGCGCGCGGCATCGTCATGTACTCGCGCAGTGACCCGTCCTTGCGCACGCGCACCAGCACGCGGTTGGGCTGCGGCTCTATGTGAATGTCCGAAATATCGTTGAGGACCGCTTCGCGGATGATGCTGTTGACGATTTTGACGAGCGCGTTGTCGTCGATGGCGCTTGTATCCTCGGCTTGTTCTTGTGCCCGCCCGCCGACCTCTTCCAAAACCGTTTTGGTGAGTTCGTCCATGTCCTCGCCGCCGCGGTAAAAGCGGTTGAGGAGGCCGCTCAAGGCCTCTTCGGTGGCGACGGCGGGTTGGATTTCCTTGCCGGTGATAAGCCGAATGTCGTCGAGGGCGAACACGTGCCGGGGGTCTTTCATGGCGACGACGAGGGTATTGCCTTCCAAGCGCACCGGCATCGCGCTGTAGCGCCGCGCGGTCGCTTCGGGCACGAGCGTCACCGCGTAGCTGTCGACCTTGGTGGTACCTATGTCGATGTACTCGTAGCCGAGCTGCATCGCCAGACTTTTGGCGAGCATTTCCGGGCTGATTTTACCCGACTGTACGAGCGTGTCTTCCAAGCGGCCGCCGCCCGAGCGTTGCCGGTTGAGTGCGTCGTCGACGTCGGTCTGGGTCACGTAGCCTAAGTCGATGAGAATTTCGCCCAGCGGTTTGACGCGCCCGAGCTTGTTTTGCTCGTCCAAGGCTTTGCGCAACTGTTCGCGCTTGAGCTTGCGGTTTTGCAGCAGGGTCTCGCCCAAACGGCCTTTGTTGTCGGCGTACATCGTTTCAATCCGCTGCAACACGGCCGTTTCGGGGCTGACGACAAAGCGGAGCGGACGTTGTGCGATGGCTTCTAAGTCCGGAATACGCCGGGGGTCGGCCAGGGCGATGATGAGGTCGTCTCCGTCTTCCCGGTAAGGCACGGCGTTGAACTGTACCGCGTCGAAGCGGAGCAAGTTGGCGGCCAAGGCTTCGTCGAAGGGCGCGTCTGAAAGTTTGGCAACGTAGTCGACACCGACCTGTTCGGCCAACAACGTCGCCAGCTCTTCTTCGCTCAACAAGCCTCTCGTGATGAAGATGCGGCCCAACAGACCGCCCGTGCGACTTTGTTCTTCGACGGACTGCCGCAACTGTTCGACGCTGATAAGGCCACGCTCGACGGCCAAGTTGCCGAGCCGCTGGCTGACGTCGACCTCTAAGTCCTGGGGCGGCTCGAGCCCCAGTTCCGGATAGTGCGTGGCGACGGCCCACTGCAGCTCTTTGCTGAGCGCTTGGTACGGCTCGACCGTACACCCCGACGCGTCCTCGACCTCTTCTATCGCAAAAGCGTCGAGCGGGTCTTCAAAAGCGACGCGTAGCCGGTTACCCTCGAGCGCAAACGGAAACGCGCCCACCTCGAAAGCCAAGTCTGCCGGGACTTTGCTCAGGGCTTCGTGCATGACCTCGACCCTGGGCAACACGACCAAGGGAATCCCGATAGACTCTTCGACCGCTCGAGCGATTCTCTGCTCGGAAATAACCCCGATGTTGACCAAAATATCCGCCAAGCGCCCGCCGACCTCTGAATGCCGACCGATGGCTTGCTGCAACGCCTCGTCGTTGACGTAGCCGCGCTCCAACAGCACAGCGCCCAAGCGTTTGTCGCCTATAGAGAGAACGGCCACTCTGACCTCCTTAAAAGTGCAGCTTCCAGCTTGCGAGCCGCGCGCGTGTGGGGCAGGCCTCCTGCCGAAAGAGGGGTCACCAAGACGCTCGTCAAGCCCGCCAAGTTCGCGCCCAAGACGTCGGTAAAAAGTTGGTCGCCGACCATCGCCGTTTCAAAGGCTTGGCTGCCCAACAGGGTCAGGCCGCGCCGAAACCCGAACCAGAAAGGCTTGCCGACCAAAGCCAACCCGGGCACGCCCAAGGTCTGCGACCACTGCCGCACCCGCCGCGGTTGACCGTTGCTCAAGATGAGCAGGGGCACGTCGGCAGCTTTGAGCGACCCGACCCAGTCGTGAAAGCTGGACGTGATGTCAGGGCTGTTCGACGCGACGAGGGTGTCGTCCAAGTCGACCATCACCGCGCGTATCCCGTGGCGGTTCAGCACCGCAGGTGCGAGGTCGTGAACGGCGTCTATCATGAGATCGGGCCTCAACACTCTGGGTGCAGTCTAGCACCGCCGGTTGCGGGGCAGAGATAAGATATTTACTACGCTGTCCCCGTTGGCAAAAAATGAAAAACCTTACCCCCCAAAGGTTTTTAGCTGCACTCGCCGTTTCGCCCTGTGGTCAACCCCACGCACCGGCGCCGCTTTCTGTGGTATGCTCACTTCATGTAACCGCCATATTGTGTAGGGCAAGGTGTTCGCACCTTGCCCTTTGTGCTACCGGCCGCAGACCTTTTAAATCTTCAAGCCAGCAGTCACCACAATCCAGGAGGCAACCATGAGCGAATCTCGGTTTATCAGCAGCAGACACCGCGAGGACGCCTTATGAAACGCCCCAAAATAAGAACGCTGGAAGAGTTGCACCCTCACGTCAAAGCCGGGCGCTACCGCATCTGTTCGCACGCGACGAAACACGCGACCTGCGAAGGCTTTACCGAGTCCGACATCGTCGGGGCCATACTCTACGGCAAAGAGCTGTTGCGCTACACCCAAGACGAAAGACTGCTGGCGCTGGGGTACATGCACCCCAGTCCCACGGTCAAAATCCCGCTTCACGTTGTTTTGGAGTACGCCAAACCCAGGTGGGTCGACGTGGTGACCGCGTTTATCCCGCAAGAAGCGCACCGCGTGGTCTCGAGGGCGCGCCTGGCCCAAATCCTCCGCCACGACCGCCACGAGCCGAACGTGCGCGAGGTCGGAGTAAGCAGTTGGGGCTGATTCGGCAGGGAAAGTACCGGGTAAAAGGTACCAGGTGAAAACTGCTGAGTGGAAACTACCGGGTGAAAAGTACCGAGTCAAACCTCATCAAACCCGGTACCGGGTACTTGTTCACTAGCTTTTCATCACCTCAGCCCGTACACCCGCGCGGCGTTGTCGTCGGTGTAGGCCTCGACCTCGTGTTCGTGTTCGCCCCTGAGTTCGGCCAAAAACCGGGCGGTGTAACGCACGTTCGCCGGCACGTTTTCGCGTCCCCGACGCGGGACCGGCGCGAGATAAGGGCTGTCGGTTTCGACGAGCAAACGGTCCCGGGGCACCGCGCGCGCGACGTTTTGCAGGACTGTGGCGTTTTTAAAAGTGAGGTTGCCCGCGAAAGAAACGTACCAGCCCAGGGCCAGGCCCGTCTCGAGCAGGCCCTCGTGCCCGTTGAAGCAGTGCAAAATACCCTTGCCGTAGCCCACCTGCCGCACCATCTCCGCCGCCGTGCGGGACGCCGCGTCCCCTTCTCGCTTGTCGCGAACGTGCAAGATGAGCGGTTTGTCCAGCTCGGCGGCGAGCGCAGCTTGCCACACGAACGCCGCCCGCTGCGTTTGTAAGGTTTCTAGGTCCCAATAAGTGTCGAACCCCGTTTCACCGACGGCTACAACCTTCGGGTGCCGGGCGAGGGCGGCCACGGCTTCTCTCGTTCCCCGGTTCGCCGCGTCGCTGGCATGGTTGGGATGAAGCCCGACCGCCGCCCAGACGTTGTCGAAACGTTCAGCCAGCTGCAAGACGTTTCGACAACTCTCCAGGGTCGTACCCACGCTGACCAGGGCGCGCAACTGGGGGTCAACGGCTCCGATGGGGTCGGCACAAGCGTCTAAGTGGCAGTGGCTGTCGGTCATGAAAGGATGATAACGCGCGCCCCGAAAGGTTGATGAAGCGTCCGCAAAAAAGAAGCCGAGCGGTTTTTCCCAGACTCGGCTTATGAGATGCCTGTGAGAATTTTGTAAGAGGCCGTTTGCTACCTTAACTTTACTTAAAGAGGACGCCGTCAGAACGGCGTCCTTGCCAGAAAGCGAGGCGGCATCGTGGTGCAATACGTCGTGTTCGGGGAAACGGTTCAGAGGCTTTCGAACGATGAACTCAGCGTAACTATAAACAAGTGTGAAACGGCCATCGCCGACGGTTCAGCAGAAATCGAAGACTACGAGGCGTTTGTGCTCTGCCAACAAGAGTTGGTGCGCCGGACCTGGTCTTAAGTTGAAAGACGGTTTGCACCGTCCGGTTCTAAATCTTTGCGCAGCTTTGACAGGCGCGGGCGACTCATCACCTGCGCCTGTCTTTTCGCTTACACTGAGCCATGCGACGGCTCTTTTTTTTTACTTTCATCACAGTTTGCTTTCTGGCGGGCTGCGTACCCGCAACAGTTTCGGTAAGCACGGAGGCCGCGGCGTTGGCTCAAGCACCCCAAGACTACGAAGGCAGGGCGTCTTGGTACGGCCCCGGTTTCGCGGGCAGGCGCACGGCGAACGGTGAAATCTTCGACCCCTCCCAGCTCACCGCGGCGCACAAAACGCTGCCTTTCGGTACGCAGGTGCGCGTGACCAACCTCAACAACGGGCGCAGCACTCTGGTCCGCATCAACGACCGCGGGCCTTTCAAACCGGGCCGAATCATCGACCTGTCGCGCGCCGCCGCCGAGCAAATCGGCATGATTGGCAGCGGCACCGCGCCGGTGCAGTTGGAACTCATGAGCACCAACAGCAGCGCTGCGCTGACCACGGCTATCGACTCGAGCCTACAAGGCTACGCGGTCGTTTCAGCTCGGTACGAAACCGGGACGCTGCTGATGCTGAGTTCAGCCCAAGCGCCCGAGCCTTTGCTCGCCCGCGTCGTCGGCACCACCTCGCCCGAAGGCGTCGACATGTTGATTTCGCCGAGGCTGTCGAACGAACTCGGCGACGGCATCGTTGTCCTCAACCCCTGACGCAGGCCGCGGCGAGTTCGCGGGCCAGCACACCTACACCTCCGCTCGTTTCAGCCGCGCGGATGAGGGCCGACCCCACCACGACGCCGTCGGCAAGAGCTGCGACTTCCCTGGCCGTGTCCCCGCTCGAGACCCCGAAACCGACCGCCACGGGCAAGTCCGTGACCGCGCCGACCCGCGCCAAAAAGTCGGGCAGCTCGTCACTCACGGCCTCGCGCGCCCCGGTCACGCCCGTTACCGAAACCGCGTAAACAAAACCGCGGCAAGCTTCGGTGACCAGTCGAAGCCGCTGTTCGGTCGAGGTTGGAGCTACCAAAAACACGGTATCGAGGTCGACGCCGCGCGCCGCCGGAATCAGCGTTTCGGCCTCGTCGGGGGGTAAGTCGGGCAAGATGACGCCGTCGGCCCCGGACATTTTCAGGTCGTCGAGGAAGCCTTCTTCACCGCTTTCGTAACAGTAAATCGGATTGTAATAAGTCATGAGGACAATAGGCTTGTCGGTCTCAGCCCGCAGTTCGCGGATGAGGTCGAAGGTCTTGCGCGTGGTCATGCCCTGGGAGAGCACCCGCTCGGACGCTTTCTGAATCGTCGGCCCGTCGCCTAAGGGGTCGGAGTAGGGGAGACCGACTTCAAGCAAGTCTGCAACTTTCAGCAGCTCGAGGGCGTTCTTGACAAACGCCCGCTCGTCCGGAAACCCCGCCGTCATGTAGGGCACGAAGGCGGCGCGGCCTTCGCGTTCGGCCCTGGCGAACGCTGCGCTAATTCGCCCCATGTTCGCCCTCCGTCATCTTCAGCACCCGCATTGCCTCGTTCACGTCCTTGTCGCCGCGGCCGGACAAGTTGACGACGATAACGCCGTCTCGGGACATCTGCGGCGCGAGCTGCAGGGTGTAGGCAACGGCGTGGGCGGTCTCGAGCGCGGGAATAATCCCCTCGATTTCGCTGAGCTTTTTAAACGCTTGCAGCGCAACCGCGTCGTCGATGCCGACGTATTCGGCGATTTGTTCGTCTGCGTAGTACGAGTGTTCCGGCCCCACGCCGGGGTAGTCCAAGCCCGCCGAGACCGAGTGCGCGGGCGTAATCTGGCCGTCGTCGTCGGACATCAGGTACATCAGCGCGCCGTGGAGGACGCCTTTTTTCCCCATCGAGATGCTGGCGGCGTGCGCGCCCGTAGCTAGCCCGTGGCCCGCCGCCTCGACGCCGACGAGCCGGGGTCGTTCAGACGCGGGCAAATAGGCGTAGGGCGCGAACAGGCCGATGGCGTTCGAGCCGCCGCCAACGCAGGCGACGACCGCGTCGGGCACCTTTCTTCCCTCGAGGGCCTCGAGTTGCGCCATCGTCTCGAACCCGATGACACTTTGAAAGTCCCGGACGATTCTAGGGTACGGGTGCGGCCCCACCACCGAGCCGATGATGTAAAAGGTGCCCTTCACGTTCGTCACCCAGTCGCGAATCGCCTCGTTGGTCGCGTCTTTCAGGGTGCGGGTGCCGCTGGTCACGGTGACGACCTCGGCCCCCAACAGCTTCATGCGGAACACGTTCAGCGCTTGCCGCCGCACGTCTTCCTCGCCCATGTAGACGACGCATTCCAGGCCGAACAGCGCCGCCGCCGTCGCCGTGGCGACGCCGTGCTGGCCCGCGCCGGTCTCGGCGATGACGCGCTGTTTGCCCATCCGTTTGGCTAGCAGCGCCTGCCCGACGGTGTTGTTGATTTTGTGCGCGCCCGTGTGGTTCAAGTCCTCGCGCTTGAGGTAAATCTTTGCGCCGCCACAGTGCTCGGTTAAGTTTTTCGCAAAGTAAAGCAGGCTCGGGCGGCCGACGAAGGTCTTTAAGTAGTGCTCGAACTCGGCGGTGAACTCGGCGTCGGCCATAGCCTCTTCGTAGGCTTGGGTAAGTTCGTCCAGCGCCGGGATGAGCGTTTCGGGCACGTAGCGCCCGCCGTAGACGCCGAAGCGCCCGCGTGAATTGGGTAGAGGGAACATGACGACTCCTTAAAATTAAAAATGCAAAGTTCAAATTTTAGGCCGGGGTAAGACTCTCGAGCCGAGAACTGTGTTTGTCCTCGCTAAAACCGCGTCACCAACGTTGGTGGCGGCGCTTGAAGCTGCGCGGTGTGCGGATGCGCGGTCTGGGTTTCATCGACTACAGTTTAAAAGAACTTCGGAGAAATGTCCAACTAAAGCAAGCGCTCGAGTTCTCCCAAAACCACGAGGCCGCCGTTGATGTCCGCGTCCGTCTCCGTCAGGCTCCACACCGCCGAAAGAACGCCGTGCGCAAAGCCCCAGGCGGCAACCTCCTGACGACTTAACCCCAGCATCTCGCTGAAGATGTTCACGCGGGTGTCCAGAATATGCCGCAGGTCGGGTCGCCGCTCTACGCCCCACGAGTTGCGCAAAAAGGTTCCCACGTCGTAACCGCGCGGCCCGACGATGCCCTTGGGGTCGATGGCGAGGTAGGGTGCCCGGTCGGCGCTCAAAATATTGCCGTGGTGCAGGTCGGCGTGTAGGAGAACCGGGGTTTCGGTTGTTTGCAATAATTCATCAAAAAGTCCAGTTGCTTTGTCTACAAGGTTGTGAGCCAAAGGCCCCACGGTCTGCCGCGGGTAGTCGTAGAGTTCTCTAGCCCAGCTCCGCAACGTGCGGAAACTGTTCGGCTCTGTGACGGGTCGCCATAGGTGTTGCATGAGTTCGGCGGCGATACGGGTCGCGCCCGCGTCGTCGTCGGTGTTCCACAGCGAGACGCCGGGTTGCAGGCGCTCGAGCAACATCACCCCCACCGTTTCGTCCGCTTGAATGAGACGGCACATCCCGTCGCCGTCGTACAGGCGCAGGGCCTCGAGTTCGCGGGCAAAGTCGTCGCTCGGCGGACTCATTTTGAGGACGAACGGCGTCCCGTCCGACCCTTCGGCAAAGGCGACGACGTTGTAAGACAGCTCCTCGGCCAGTCCCGTCACGCGAACTCGCCAGCGGGTCTCGAGGCCCGCAGTCAGCTCGTCCAATCCGGCCAGCCAGGGCGCGGCGTCCTCGTGAACGTCGTGAAGTTTTTGGATGAGGCTGGCGGGGAGGTTCACGGAGTTAGCCAAGAGAGCAAGTCAGGAGAAAGGGGAAAGGAAAAAGGAGAAAGGGAGGTGAGGTGGTAAAGCTCGAGCCCCTCCGCTACAGTCATCTCGACCGGTTTAGAGACGAGGCCGAGGGTGTGCGCCAGCAGGCCGACGACTCGCTCCGGTTTCACGCCGTGTTCTTGAAGCGCCGTCAAGGTGAGCGAGCCCCTGCGTTTCGCCATGCGCCCGCCTGTTTCGTCCAACAACAGCGGCACGTGCAAAAAAACTGGCGGTTCTGCGCCTAGGGCTCGGTACAGCAGGATTTGGGCCGCGGTGCTCTCGAGCAGGTCGGCCCCGCGCACGACCTCGGTGATGTTCATGGCGATGTCGTCCACAGTTACGGCGAGTTGATAGGCCCATTCCCCGTCGGCTCGTTTCACCACGAAGTCGCCGACGCGAAAGGTTTGCTCGCCTTGTAATGAATCCTCAAACGAAACGCTGTCCCCGTCGGTGCGAAAGCGGAGGCTTGGGGTTTTGCCGTCGAGACGTTTCTGCTCCCTGACCTTCTCATTCAGCGCCCGTTCGAGTTCCCCATAAGCCGGCATCTCCCCGTGCGGGGCCGAGGCAATTTCGCGTAAGTCTTTGCGGGACAAGTAACATTCGAAAAGTTTGTTTTGGGTCTCGAGCTTCTTCAACGTCTTTTCATAAAGATGATGACGCTTGCTTTGCAGGTAAGGCGCGAACTTTCCGCCGACATCCGGCCCTTCGTCCCAGGTCAGGCCGAGCCAGCGAAGTTCGTCGAGGTTAGTTCTCACCATTTCCGCACGGCTCCGCGCCGAGTCCAGGTCTTCGACGCGCATAACGAAGGTGCCGTTTCGGGTTTTAGTTTGCCAGTACGCCACGAGCGCCGTCCGCGCGTTGCCGAGGTGCAAGTAACCGGTGGGGGAGGGGGCGTAGCGGCCTCGCATAAGGATTACTTTACGACGATGCCTGTTTCGTCCATCTGCTCGATAACCGCCAAACTCACGATGGGCACCCCGCAGGCCTCGAGCCGCTGCCGCCCTTCCTCGAACGCTTTTTCGATGACCACGCCGATGCCCACGACCGCCGCGCCGCTCTGCCGAACCGTGCGCACAAGCGCGTCGTTGGTCAAGCCCGAGGCCAAAAAGTCGTCGATGATAAGCACGCGGTCGTCGGCGCTCAGGTACTCGGGCGAAATCATCAGCTTGGTCACGCCGCCCTTGGTGTGGCTCGGCGCTTCGGCGTAAAAGTAGCCGTCCGGCATGGTGACGGGCCGACGCTTGCGGGCGAAGACCAGCGGCACGTCGAACGCGACCGCCGCCGCCAGCGCGGGTGCGATGCCGCTCGTTTCGGCGGTGACGATTTTGGTGACGTTTTCGACCCCGGCCGCCGTCACGCGTTCGTAAAACTCCTTCCCCATCGCCATCGTCAGACCGGGCTCGAGCCGGTGGTTCAAGAAGCCGTCGACCTTGAGAATCCCGTTGCCGAGGTATTTGCCCTCGGCGCGAATGCGCTCGAGCAGCGCCTTCACCCGGCGACCTCGCCCGCCAAAGCCCGCGCCCCCGCCACTCCGACGTCCAACGCGTTCGTCAAAAAGGCCCAGACGTCCGCCTGCTCTTCGATGAGAATGCGGGTCGGTTTGCCCATTCCGTGCCCCGCTTTGGTCTGAACACGGATGAGAACGGGCGCGTCGCCGCCTTGCGCGGCTTGCAGCGCGGCGGCGAACTTGAACGAGTGCGCGGGCACCACGCGGTCGTCGAAGTCGCCAGTTGTCACAAGCGTCGCGGGGTAGGCGGTGCCCTTTTTCAGGTTGTGGAGCGGCGAGTAAGCCAGCAGCGTTTCGAACTGTCCGGGCTCGTCCGCCGAGCCGTAGTCCGAGGCCCAAGCCCAGCCGATGGTGAAGTGGTGAAACCTCAGCATGTCCAACACGCCGACCGCGGGCAGTGCCGCCGCGAACAGCTCGGGCCGCTGCGTCATGGCCGCGCCTACCAAGAGGCCGCCGTTCGAGCCGCCTTGGACGGCAAGTTTTTCAGGTGAGGTGACGCCCTCGTCGACAAGATACTCGGTGCAGGCGATAAAGTCGTCGAAGACGTTCTGCTTGCGCTCCAGGATGCCCGCCTCGTGCCAGGCTTTGCCATACTCGCCGCCGCCGCGCAGGTTGGCGACGGCGAGTACGCCGCCCGCCTCTAACCAGACGAGTCTACTCACCGAAAACGCCGGCGTGAGTGAGATGTTGAAGCCGCCGTAGCCGTAGAGCAAGGTAGGGTTTCGTCCGTCGATTTGTAAGTCTTTGCGGTGAACGAGGAACATGGGCACGCGGGTCCCGTCGGGACTTGTCGCGAACACCTGCCGCGTGGTGTAGGGCGTGGCGTCGAAGGCCAACTCGGGCGCGTACAGGGTTTCGCTGGCACCCGTCGCCGCGTTGTAGCGGTAGCTCGTCGTTGGGTGCAAAAACGAGGTGAAGCTGTAAAACAGTTCCGCGTCGTCCCGTTCGGCGTTGAGCGCGACGACCGAGCCGAGCGTGGGCAAGTCTACGTCGCCCCGGTACTCGCCGCTGAGGCTGTACCGCTTCAGGCGGTGGCTGGCGTCTTGCATTACCAGGCAAACGAACTCGTCGCCGAGCAGTTGGACGTGCTCAACGGTGTCTTCAGTCTCGGGAACGAGGGTGCGCCAGGTAGTTTCGGGCTGCTCGAGGTCGGTGGCGACAACGCGTCTGCGGTCCGCCCCGGAGTCGGTCAAAAAGTAAAACGTCGCGCCGTCGTTGCCCAAAAAGGTAAAGCTTGCCTCCCACTCGGTGACGAGGTCTCGAAACTCATTCTCTGTTGCCAAGTCGCGGTAATAAACGAGGTTGCGCTGCTCGGTGCTGCGTCTGACGTGCAGGACGAGGTAACGCCCGTCGTCGGAGACTCTGGGGTGAAACATCCACTTGGGTTCGTCGGGGCGCGCGTAAATGAGCGTGTCGGTCTCGGCGTCTGTACGCAGCCTGTGCAAACGCAGCTCGGCGTTCTCGTTGGCTCCGGTGTAGGCCGCGCCTTGTGTGGGCACGGGAAAGCGTTGGTAGTAAAACCCCGAGCCGTCCGGCAGCCAAGTCGCGGCGGAAAATTTCGACCAGGGCAGCTGTTCACTCAGGTCGCTCCCGGTCGCGACGTCGCGCACCTGCCACGTTTGCCAGTCCGAGCCGCTGTCGCTCGTGGCGTAGGCCAAAAACGTGCCATCTTCGCTTACCGACACGCTGCTCAGCGCCACCGTGCCGTCGGTAGACAGGGCGTTTGCGTCGAGCAGGATGCGGCCTGCGTCCTCCGGATTCGCCATAACATAGAGCACGTCTTGGTTCTGCAACCCGTCGTTGCGAAACTGAAAGTAGCGCCCGCCTTTTTTGAAGGGGGCTGAACGTTTGGGGTAGTCCCAGAGTTCGGTCAAACGCTTCTTGAGACGGTCTCGAGCCTCCAAACCTTCCAAATGCCCAAAGGTCAGCTCGTTTTGCGCCTCTATCCAGGCGCGCACTTCGGGCGTGTCGGCGGGGGCCTCCAACCAGCGGTAGGGGTCGGCGACTTGAGTGCCGTGGTAGTCGTCGACGTGGTCGCTTTGTTTGCTTTCCGGATAGTCGAACATGCCCTAAATTACCACGCGCCGCTGGGGTAGTTTGCGTGCAATTTTGTTGTGAGCCTGCGTTCGCCCTCGCTCACGAGGTTCGTGTATACGCGTAAGCCCAAGCCATGAGCACGGCCTGGAGCGGCAAGCGCAGCCACAAAAAAACCGGCGCAATTCCGAAAGCCGCCGCGTTCTGGGCCATGTAGAGGTTCGCAGGAAACACGGCGGCCAGCAGCGCGACGAGTCCCCAGGCGGCGAGGGTCTGGGTCGCCGGGACGAGCAGGGCTGCGCCCAACAGCAGCTCGAGCCCGCCGCTCACGTACACGAGTACCAAAGGCCACGGTAGATAAGGCGGCACGACGGACGCATAAAGCTGCGGCCTCAAAAAATGGTTGAGGCCCGCCAGGATGAACACCAGGGCGAAGACGTACCTGAAGACCATTTTGACCACGCCGTCCCGACCTCGCACTTCAAACCTGAGTTACTTCACAGCCTGAGTTACTTCAAACCTGAGTTAACAGCTCACTCTAACAGCCCGGTTTACGCGCAGGGCCCGAGGAAGGGTCGCAAAAGGCGAGAAGGTGAGTGCGCGGACGGCGCTCCTTACCGCAGGGTAGTCTGCAAGGTGCCTTGCCACGCACACGCCGGACAAGCCGCGCGGCTGCTGTCGTCCCAGTCGGCCTCCCCCAAGTGCTCGCCGACGACGAAAAGTTCGCGGGTCTCGGGCTCGAGCCTCACGTCGTAGGTAACGACGGCCGAGGTGAGGATGGTCAGCTCGACGCCGCCGCAGTTCGGACACAGCTGCTCGAGGGCTGAAGGGATGGACGGTGAAAGGGCAGGAAGGGTCGTCACGTTTACCTTTGTACACTTTTTACTCTTACAAGAGTCTTATCGTGACTCGTGTAAGATGGGGTGCGTCGGGGTTACCGAGCAGTTTCGACCCAAGGAGTGCGCCGTGAAGCTAAAGTTGGGCTTTTGCTTGTGTCTGTTGAGCCTCGTTTTTGTGCAGGCTCAAACGTCGAGCACTCTGGAGGCCGTCAAAACGCGCGGCGAGTTGCGTTGCGGCGTGAGCGACGGTTCACCCGGTGAACTCGTCCAAACCGAAGACGGCGGTTTGATGGGCTTTTTCAGCGAGACTTGCCGCGCCGTTGCCGCTGCCGTGCTGGGTGACAAAAACGCCGTCGTTTACCTGCCGCTGTCCCCAAGCGAGCAGTTTACCGCGCTGCGCCGGGGCGACGTGGACCTGCTGGTCGGACGCATCACGGAGACCGTATCCAGGGACGCCGAGGTCGACTTCGGGCCGGTCGTGTTTCACGACGGAGCCCAGCACTACGCGCCGGCCCTGCTGCAAGGGGACGACGTTTGGCGCGACACGGTGAGTTGGACCATCCACGCGCTCGTCCAGGCCGAGGAGTGGGGCGTCACCTCACAAAACGTCGGCGGGACTGCCGACGCGGCGGCTGCGCCGCAGTTGAAGCGGTTTTTGGACCTCGAGGGCGGCCTGGCGACACAGCTTGGGCTCGAGCCCGACGCGCTGCGCCGAACCTTAGCGCAAACGGGCAACTACGGCGAAATCTACGAGCGCCACCTCGGACCGAACGCGACCTCGAGCTTGCCCAGGGGCCAAAATCGCCTCTGGAGCGAGGGGGGCTTACTCTACGCACCGCCTTTCAGCACAAGGTAGAGTCGCCCGCCCAAACGTAGGGGTTCGACTTCGCTCGAGCTGAATGGTATTCGACGTGCGGACAAAACGCCCTGAAAAGCCGCCGAGTCTTTTGTCCTAGCCGGCCTGCAGCTTGAGCGCCTGGCCTAACAAGCAGGTATAAAGTTTGACAGCAGGTGTAAAACCCGACTTCCCGTGGTCCGCACCAACCGAGCCGCCGCACGACCGGTCACCACCCTGCGAACTTGTGCAGGAGTACCGCCCCGGATGGAAACCTGGTTCAAGTCGACGAAAAAGCCGTCAAGCCAGCAGCGTCGCGCTGAAAGTCGGCCAGCTCAGGGTGACCCGTTCGCCGGGCCGGCGCATGGTGCCGAAACCCTGGCTGAGGTTCTGCACGCGCACGTTCACCGTGACACCCCGCGACACCACCCGGTAGAGCGTGTCGGTGCCGATGTAGTAGGCCTCGGCAATCTCGCCCTCGAGCCGGGTCACCCCGTCCGCGGACGACACCCTTTCCTCGGCGGGTTGCAAACTGATTTTCTCGGGCCGTATGGCAATGCTCGCGTCTGCGCCCAGCGCCAAGTCGTGGCCCTTGAGCCGGGCGACGAGCTTGCGGCCGTCGGGCAGCTCGAGCACGCCCGTGTCGCCGTTTTTACTCGTCAGTTTGCCCTCTAAGAAGTTCGTCTCGCCTATAAAGTCCGCGACGAAGCGGTTGGCGGGCGCTTCGTAAATCTCGTCGGGCCGGCCGGTCTGCAGCACTTTTCCGGCGCTCATCACCGCGACGCGGTCGGCCATCGTGATGGCCTCTTCCTGGTCGTGGGTGACGAAAATAAAAGTGATGCCTACCTCGCGCTGCATCTGCTTGAGTTCGAACTGCATCGTTTTACGCAGCTTGAGGTCGAGCGCGCCCAAAGGCTCGTCCAGCAAGAGCACGGCCGGACGGTTGACGAGGGCCCTCGCGAGGGCGACCCGTTGCCGCTGCCCGCCGGAAAGTTGGTTGGGTTTACGCTCGGCGACCTGCGGAAGTTGCACCAACGCGAGCGCGTCCACGGCGCGCTGTTTCGCCTCCGCAGTGGGCACCTTCGCCATTCTCAAGCCGAACATCACGTTTTGCAGCACGCTCATGTGCGGGAACAGCGCGTAGTCTTGAAACACCGTGTTGACCGGCCGGTGAAACGAGGGTACGCCCTGCACCGCCCGTCCGCGGATAAGGACCGAACCCGCGGTGGGCTGCTCGAACCCCGCGATGGTGCGCAGCGTCGTCGTCTTGCCGCAGCCCGACGGGCCGAGCAGCGCGAAGAACTCGCCGTCCGCAATGCTCAACGACACGTCGTCGATGGCGCGTACCGTCGCGCCGCCGGAAGTGAATTTCTTGACGACGTTTCTAAGCTCGACCGAAGGTGTGCTCATGTTCACAGCTTAACAAGTTCGTTGAATTTTTTATAAACCCGCTCGGGCCATGCGCGTTAGAGTGCAGCCGACCAGGTTGCAGTCGACCAGGTTGAGTTGACTAGGGTGCAGCCAACACCGGCTTGACATTCTCCTTTTACGATGCTTTAGGGCTGGCAACGCTGCAGGAAAACACACAAGGTGTCAAAGGAGAAAAAGTGTTCAAAAAGACGGTGGTTTTGGGGTTTCTGTTTTGCTCGAGCCTCGCGCTGTTGGCGGCTTGCGGTCAGCAGGAACCGGTAACGGGTCTCGAGCCCTCAGCTTTAAACGCGCCCACTTTCAGCAGTGCGGCGGTTGCCCAGCACAGTGACCGCTGTGCCGATGTGAATAAAAACAGTTTGGAACTGGGTGCCGACCTTATTCAGTACGACTGCCACGGCAAGGCGAACCAGAGATTCACGTTTCACCCGGTCGCGGGCAAAACAAACACCTACGTTCTCAGAAGTGAGTCGTCAGGCTTGTGCGCGGACGTGTCCCTGTCGCAAAAAGTGAGTGGCGACTACGTCGTTCACCAGTGGAGTTGTCACGCTAAAACCAACCAGCAGTTCACGCTGAAAGCCGGCGGCACCAGCAAAGTGTTTTCGCTCGTCGCCGGGCACGACGGCCGTTGCGTGAGCGTGGCGGACGGAAATACCGACAACCGTGCCAACCTCGTCGCGCATACTTGCAACGGTGCCAAAAGTCAACTCTGGACGTTGGCAGGGTACGCGGCTGCCGGCGCACCAGCACCCGCACCGGCACCGACAAGCGTGACGGTCGTCGCGGCGGGCGACATCGCCTGCGACCCGACCGCCGACGCGGGTTACAACGGCGGCGACGGCACCGCGGACCGCTGCCACATGAAGGCAACCGCGGCGGTGGCCGAGTCGCTGCGGCCCGACGCCGTCTTGGTGCTTGGCGACCTGCAGTACAACACGGGCGAGTACGAGGAATTTTTGGAGTCCTACGGTCCCAGCTGGGGGCGGCTCAAGTCCAAAACCTACCCCATTCCGGGTAACCACGAGTACGACACCAAAAACGCCGCCGGGTACTACAAGTATTTCGGCAGCCGCGCGGGCGACCCCGCCAAGGGCTACTACAGTTTCGACCTCGGCGACTGGCACGTCGTCGCGCTCAACACCAACTTGGCCTGCAGTGTGGTGAGCTGCGCGGCGGGCTCGGCCCAGGAGCGCTGGTTGCGCGCGGACCTGGCGGCTACCGACAAAAAGTGCGTCCTGGCGACCATGCACCACCCGCGCTACAGCTCGGGGCGGCACGGCGGCTATTCAAGCAGCGCTGCGCTGTGGAAAGCCTTAGTCGACGGCGGTGCCGACCTGGTTTTAGCGGGCCACGACCACCACTATGAACGCTTCGCGCCGCAGGACGCCTCGGGGCGCAAGGCGAGCGGCGGCTTGCGGCAGTTTATCGTCGGGACCGGGGGCAAGAGCGTCTACGCCGTGGGCAGCCCGCGGGCGAACAGCGAGAAGATTATCGGCAATACTTACGGCGTCCTCGAGATTAAACTCGGTCAAATTGCTTACGACTGGGCGTTTGTCGACGAGGCCGGGAAACGGCTCGACACAGGCACAGCGAGCTGCAACTAGACCGGCAGGGTTGAAAAAAGAGGAGGTCGCCGCTTCGAAGCGGCGACCTCCTCTTTTTTCTCTTTTGGGCTTTTCGAAACTTCGTTAATGTTTCAATCAAAATGTCCAGCTCGTCCTAAGTGTCGCTGTAAAGCATTTTGACTTCAGTGCGAGTCGCTTCTCATGGCTTTACTACTCCAACGCAAGGTTGACAGACGTGACACCCGCAGTTACAAAATAACCGAGCCAACTCACAATGCCCAGCAGCTTAGCGCCGTCTTCAACAATAGGCAGAGCCCCGACGGTCAAGAGGTCAATCGCTAAAGACAGCCCAAAAAAGCCTAAAGCCAGGAGAAGGAAAATAAAGCTCGTTCCCTGGATGAACGTTCTAAACCTGACGATAATGAAAGCCACGGCGAGACCATATCCGGCGAAGAGAACCAGCTCGCTCATCCCGAACAGTTTAGGAAAGATATACTCGTGCATGAGAAAGAAATCGTCTATCAGCAACGCCAGCGTCAGAGCGCCGGTGAAGAGAAAAAAGCGTGCTGCCTCACGCGCTCTCGTGCGCCTCAGGACGCCAAAGCAGAAAAAACAGACGGCGGCGGTTGCACACCAAAGCAGAGCGCCGAGGTTTGAAATGACACCCTCAAAAGGAGAATCGCCCGCGCTCGCGGACGGGTCGCGCAAGAACCAGTTTATAGGCAGGCCCAGTCGGTAGCTCGACCACTCTACAATGCCCAGGAGCAGCAGGGCCGGTAGGTAGAGGCTGAGAAGTGTGGGGAAGGACCGCTTAAGCTGTTTATCGATATTGAGAAAGATACTGGCATACTACACAAACGTCATCAAAATGTCAACGATGTCGCAAAAGTATGAAATCTCACAAAAGTAGGGTTGCGAGACAAGGCATGGTGTAGGTCAAACTCATATCTTTCCTTACCGGTCCAGCCTGTCCTTTTTACTGCATGAGCGCGAGGTGAGAAAGAGAGCGGACCACGAATACTTCTCGCTATACTCAGAAAATAGCGAACAGAAGAAAGGCGACTGCTTCAAAGCAGTCGCCTTTCTTCCAAGCTTCTAAGTTACTGGCCGATTTGAATGCGCAACTCGTCCCAGGCGTCGTTGTAAAGCGCTTCGCGCTCGGGGTCTTGCTCGACGAAGAAAAGTCGTTCGCGCGTCTCCGCCGACGGGTAGATGCCGGGGTCGTTCAAGAGGTCGGCTTCGACAAAGTCGCCCTCGACCGCGGCCCGGTTGGGCGAGCCGTAAGCGGTGTAGTTCGAGATGTCCGCGCCGACTTGTGGGTCCAGGATGTAGTCGATGAAGGTTTCGGCAAGCGCTTTGTTGGGCGCGCCGACCGGAATCGCTAAGTTGTCAATCCAAAAACTCGCGGCGTCTGCGGGAATCACGTAGGCGTAGGTGTCGCAGTCGCACTCGTCCATCACCTGAAAGATGTCGCCGGAATACTCGACCACAACGTCCGCCTCGCCGCGGACCAGCACTTCTTGGCCGTCGTCCTGGTTGATGTAGGTGACGTTGCCGCCGCGCTCGAGCAAGTAGTCTTTAGCCTCTTGAACCTTCTCGGGGTCTGCAGTGTTTGGGTCGTAACCGAGCTTGACCAGGGCCACACCCATCATCGAGCGGACGTCCTCCAGCCACGACACCGGCCCGTCGTACTCGAACACGTCGTCCCAGGTCGTAATTTCCCGGCCGACTTTTTCCGTGTTGTAGCCGATGCCGATGGTGCCCCACTGGTAAGGCACGCTGTAGGTGTTGTCGGGGTCGAAGTACAGCCCCAAAAAGGTGTCGTCCAGGTTGACGAGGTTGGGGATGTTGGACTTGTCGAGCGGCTCGAGCAAATCCTCGCTGGTCATTAGAATCAGCACGGTCGAGGACGGCACCACGATGTCGTAACCGGGGTTGCCCTGGCGGATGCGCGCCAGCATGTCGTCGTCGGTGGGGAAGGTGTCGTACTGAACGGTGACGCCGCACAACTCTTCAAAGTTTGGGATGGTGTCCTCGGCGATGTAGGTCGTCCAATTGTAGACGGTGAGGCTTTGGCCCTCGAAACCTTCGGGACAAGTCCACGAGGTCGTGGGAGTTTGGGCAAGCGCGGTGGCGAGACACGTTGCAGCGAGGGCTAAAAACAGCTTTTTCATGCGTCCTCCTTTGAGAAGAATGTCACAGGTAAGATACCATTCGGGAGTTTAAGGTGCAACGCGGACCCGTTCACGCGACCTTTAGGGGAGGGCCGCGCCTCGGTAAAAGCGTGACGGCCCGGTTTTTGGAGGCGAACATGTCCGGCAGCGAGTCGAAAGTTACCGACCCAACTTATCTTTTGGGCGACCAGTACAAAACGGCCGACAACCTGCGCGCCCGCATGGCGCTCCACCAGCGCTTCAGCACGAACAAAGAGGACTTTGCACGCTGGGTCTTCGACCATATTGAAGCGCCGGAAAGTGCGCAAGTGCTCGAGCTGGGCACCGGCCCCGCCAACTTCTGGGTTAAAAACCGCGAGCGGGTTCCGCAAGGCTGGCGGGTCACACTCACGGATTTGTCGCCGGGAATGCTCGAGGAGGCTAGGAAAGTGACGGAAAACATCGACGCCTCGTTCGCGTACAAACTTGTCGACGCCCAAGCCATCCCTTTTGAAGCCGATACTTTCGACGTCGTCATCGCCAACCACATGCTCTACCACGTGCCGGACTTGTCCAAGGCCGTCGCCGAGGTTCGCCGCGTCCTCAAACCCGGTGGCACACTTTACGCCGCGACGAACGGTAAGGGGCACATGCTCGAGCTGTACGACTTTGTGCGCGACCACCTCGCCGACCGTCTACCCGGCGTGAACTTTACGATGGCGGATACCGCAACCTTTCGCTCAAACTTCGGTTTGGAAAACGGCGGTGCGGTGCTTGCAAGGCAGTTCGACCACGTAAGCTTGGACACGCTACCCAACAACGCCCTCAGCGTCACCGAGGCCGAGCCGTTTATGGCTTACATTTTGTCGACGCACTCGGTCCAAGCGTCTTTGCCGGAGCCGTCGAAAGCGAAGGCCGCCGCGCTCATCGAAGAGGCGACGCGAGAAGTCGAAAGGCGGCTCGAGCGTGGCCCCATCCACATCACAAAAGCAACCGGCTTGTTCGTCGCCTTTTAAAAAGTTGAGTCAAACCACTTTCAACTCGGTACTTTGGACTCGGTACTTTTCTCAATCCGGTAGTTTAACTACCTCTCGACCCCTATATCAGCTAAGCTAAACCCTATGTTGGACCTCAAGTTTATCCGCGAGCAACCCGAAACCGTGCGCCGCGCGATTCGCGCCAAGCAGCTTCACGCCGCCGAAGCCAAGCTCAACCAACTCCTCGTGGTGGACGAAGAGCACCGCCTGTTGCGGCAGGACTTGGAGGAAAAACAGGCGCTGCGCAACGCCAGCAGCAAACGCATCGGCGAACTGAAGCGCCGCGGCGAGAGTGCGGACGACCTCATGCGCGAGATGGGCCAGGTGTCCGAAGAGGTGAAGCGGCTCGAGGACAGGAGTCGCAGCCTGGACGCCGTTTTGCAAGAACTCATGCTCGAGATGCCCAACCCCCCGCACGAATCGGTCCCTTACGGCGCGAGCGAACACGACAACGTGGTCGTTAGGGAGTGGGGCGAGCGGCGCGCCTTTGAATTTACGCCTAAACCCCACTGGGACTTTGCCGTGACACGCGGCTGGATTGACTTCGAGCGGGGTGTCAAGACGACGGGGGCGGGCTTTCCTATTTTTAAAGGTGACGGTGCCAAGTTGGTGCGCGCCTTGAGAAACTACTTTTTAGATACGCTGGTGGAGCAGGGCTATACCGAACTCGAGCCTCCTCTTATGGTTAACCCCGCGAGCGCTTTGGCGACCGGGCAGTTACCCGACAAAGAAGGGCAAATGTATGAAGTCACCGACGGTTTTTACCTGGTGCCGACTTCGGAACTGGTGTTGGCCGGGATGCACCGGGACGAGATTCTGGATGAAAACGCCTTGCCGCTCAAATACACTGCTTTCAGCCCGTGTTTTCGGCGCGAGGCGGGCAGTTACGGCGCGGACGTGCGCGGCCTCAACCGCCTGCACCAGTTCGACAAAGTGGAGATGGTGCAGTTCACGCGGCCTGAAAACAGTTATGAAGCGCTTGAGACCATGACCGATGCCTCCGAAGCCATCCTGGAGAGCCTCGGTTTGACTTACCGCCGTTTGCTCATGTGTACGGGCGACATGGGTTTCACCCAAGCTAAAAAGTACGACATCGAGGTGTGGAGTCCAGGTCAAGAACGCTGGCTGGAAGTCTCCTCGCTCAGCAACATCACCGACTTTCAAGCACGTCGCCTCAAAACGCGCTACCGACCGGGGGGGCAGGGCAAGCCTGAATTGGTCCACACGCTGAACGGCAGTGCGATGGGCTTTCCGCGCACGATTGCGGCGCTGCTCGAGAACGGCCAGAACGAGGACGGCAGCGTCACTTTGCCCGCCGCGCTGCACGGTTATTTCGGGCGGGACCGCTTGGTTTGAGGCTCGAGCCTTCGTAACACCCCTGGACGGTTGCAGTCCGTTCAAAAAACGCCTGTTCTCACCTGTATGACGATTGAACTTACTCAAGATGAGGAACGGCTCATTCGAGGGCTCATAGAAACCGGGCGCTACGAAGATGACCGCGCCGTGCTGAAGCAGTCGCTCAAACTCATTCAGGACTACGAAAGCCGCTTGGCTTACCTCCGCGCCGAAATTCAAAAAGGCGAAGACAGCGGGGACTACCGACCCTTTGACGTAGAGGACACCATCAGACGGGCGCGGGAGCGGCACGAGCAGCGTTGACACCGAAAGTAGTTTTTCGCCCAGCGGCAGACGTCGACCTGCTCATCCTCTGGGACTTTATCGCCCGTAACAACCCCAATGCTGCTGACAATTATCTTCGCTGGTTGGCGGACAAGTTCGAATTACTGGCAACCCAAACTTTTATAGGCAGAGCCCGCGACGACTTGAAGCCCGGCCTGCGCAGTTTCGTGGCGGGAAACCACGTCATTTTTTATCTGCCTAACCCAAGACGGGATTGCTGTCGAGCGCGTTTTAGAGGGGCGTCAGAACGTAGAGGGCGTTTTTTCAGAAGGGTAAGCGAAAAAGACCATGCGAGCCCTACCTGTTCCGCCCGCCCCCCGGTCCCCAGCGCCCGTGATAGCTCTCAGCCTTGGGTTCGGGCTCGAGCCGCTCGTCGCGCTTTTTGGGCGTGTGGGTCACAGGCTCGTCGTAGCCCTGTAAGTACCCCCTGGCCTGAAGGTTGAACATCTGCGCGTAGGTTCCGGCGCGCGCCAGAAGTTCCTCGTGCGAGCCCGTTTCCGCAATCACGCCGTCTTCCAGCACGACGATGTGGTCGGCCAGGCGCACGGTGCTGAAACGGTGCGAGATGATGACGGTGATGCGCCCCGCAGCTTGCCGGCGCAACGCTTCGACCACCTCGAACTCGGCGTTGGCATCGAGCGCGGCGGTGGGCTCGTCGAAAATCAAGACCGAGCCGCCCCGGAAGTACAGCCGCGCCAGCGCCACGCGCTGCCACTGCCCGCCGGAGAGTTGCCGCCCGCCCTCGAACCAGCGGCCGAGCTGGTTGTCGTAACCTTCGGGCAACGCCTCGATAAACTCGGACGCCCCAGCTTGAGCGCTCGCCGTCCGGACCGCCTCGTCCTCCGAACCTTCGCTGCGGCCCAAGGCCACGTTTTCGCGCACCGACATCTGGTACTGCCCGAAGTCCTGAAAGATGATGCTCATTTCCTCGCGTAGGCTGCGCGGGCTGAAGCGCGTCGCGTCTTGCCCGTTGACGAGAATCACGCCCGAAGTCGGTTCGTAGAGCCGCGTCAGCAGTTTCACGAGCGTCGTCTTGCCCGCGCCGTTTTCGCCGACCAGGGCGAGCGCCTGCCCCCGTTCGACCCGGAACGACACGTCGCGCAACACGTCGGCGTCGGTCAGCGGGTAGCGAAAACTCACCCCCTGAAACTCGATGGTGTCAACCGGACCCTGCCAGGTCTCGCCCACGTCCAGGTCGCGGCTCGGCAACTCCAAAAACTCGAACAGGTTGCGCATGTAGAGGAGGTTCTGGTAGATTCCCGTAAAACCAGACAGCAGGTTGGAAAACTGCCCCTGCAACTGCGCGATGCCCTGCACAAAGAGCGAAAAGTCGCCGACCGTGAGGAGCCCCTGCGCCGCGCGCCTCAACACGACAAGCGTCGCCGCGCCGATGAGTCCCGCCGAAAAGAGCGAAGCGCCCAAACCCCAGGCACTGCGCCGCCGGATGAGCGACACGAGTTGGCCGCGGAACTTTTCGTAGTAAGTTTGCCAGCGCGTGAGGAGGTAGTTCTCAAAACCGAACAGCCGCACCTCTTTGATAGCGCCGTCGTTGGTGAGGAGGTAGCCGAGGTAGTTTTGTACGCGGGCGTCCGCCGCTTGCCGCCTCAGCATCCTATAACCTTGCGTGCCGAACCGGCTCGTCACCCACACGCCCGGCACTGCCGCGGCCAAGACCAGCGGCACCACGCTCGCCCCGAGCTGCGCCATGAGCGCGCTCACCGAAGCCAGGGTGATGACCGACTGGAGCAATGTGATGATTTGCGTGAACACGCCCAGGGGCCGCGAGCCCACCTCGCGGTAGGCGTTTTGCAGCGCGTCATAGGTGCCGGCGTCCTCGAACTGGGACAGCTCGAGCTGAGACGCTTTGCTCAAAATCCGCCGACTGATGCTGTTCTGCAGCCGGTCGCCCAAGAGTTCGCGGTTGGCGCCTTGCACGGTCGAGAGGAGGCTCGAGAACGCCCCCACCCCGACCTGGAGCAGCAACAGCCCGAGCAGCCGCCCGAACGCTTGGTCCACGCTGCCGAGCTGCCCGCTTACCGCCGCGGCGACCGCGTCGAACAGCAGTTTGCTTATCCACAGAGACGCCGCCGGGACGAAAGCTTGCACCAGGCTCAGCGCCGCAATCAGGACTGTTTGCACCCGGCTCGCGTCCCAGACGAGCGAGAGCGTCGCGCGGAAGTCGCGCAGGTAGACGCGCCAGTTTTGCAGGGTCACGGCCTTGTCTGCGGTCACGTCGTCACGGGGTTAAAGCCCGAGTAGGAGAGACAGGAAGTGGGGGAGAAAATTCTTAGTTGTTGATTGTTAATTTTTAGACTAAAAACCAACAACCGACAACCCACAACCCTCTTTTTACTTTCCACTCGGTCCTCGGTACTTTCTCTTCAACGTTTGAGCCCCAACAGCGCCATGACCGTCGGCACCGCCACGACGCCGTGCATGATCTCGAGCGCCCAGCCTGTAATAGGGCTCAGTGCGGCCCTGATGGGACCTAATAGGAACAGTACGAACACAATAGCCGCAATGGTCAAAAAAGCTGGGTTCGGGTTGGCGAGAAACTTATCCAAGCCCCAGTACACCGCGCCGGCGACGAGTGCCGGGACGATGCTGAACAGCAAAATTGGTACTAGCCCGACGTTGTCGGACACAGGAGTCTCAACGACGAGCAGCGGGCCGCCCAAAATGGCCCGCGCGATGAAGTAAACAACCGCGTTGATGGCCGCCGCGATGACGCCGGCCGTGAGTCCCGCCCGCAGGGCCGCGCCGAAAGTAACGTTGGTGTTCGCTGTCGTGGTCATAAAACTCCTTTAGGGTTTGAGTCTCGCCCCGCGCGCCGCGCTCGTTGTTGGACGGCGAGACTGTAAGAGCGTTCAAGCAGCGCCACCGCCCGCGCCACGTCTTCGTCTTCGCGAATATAAAAACTGACCCAGCCGCTCTCCGGCAAGACGTGGTGGCGTTCCGCCGCGCCCGCACCGACAAGCTCTTCACGAACCTTGACCGGAAACGGTACGTCTACGAGCCGGTCGCCGTGAACATGCCCGATTTCCCGCGTGCCGAGTCGGTACTCGAGCCCGCCGAAGCGGTGTGGGTGAACCCCTACACCTTCCCAGGCACCTACTGTTTTCTCGATGTCTCGCCCTGCACCCTCAACCATCCTCGTCCTCCAAACTGTTTAGCCGGCTAAATCAAGCGGGCTCACCGTTGCTCAGGTTGTCTCGCACCTGTAAAAGCATTCTTCTGAACAGCGCCCGCTCCGGCTCGGTCAGGTTGGCGGTAACCTCTTCTTCCAACGTTCGCCACACGGTTTCGATGCTCGTCCTGAGCGCGTTGCCCCGTTGCGTCGTCCGGACGAACGAAACGCGGGCGTCGGTCGGGCAGGCTTGGCGCTCGAGCAAACCACTTTTCTCCATCCGCCGTACCATCCGCGTGACCGTCGGCGGTTGCACACCCAGCCGCTCGGCGAGTTGGGTAAGGGTCAAGCGGTTGTCTTGCCACAGCGCCACCAAAATCATCTCTTGCCCCACGTGCACGCGAACTCGGCTAGTAGCTCGCCCGTGCGGGCGCGATGCGCCTTGCAGATTTGCACGACGAGGTAGTTGACGGATTGTGGAGAGCAGGAGTCCATACCTTGAACAATTTTCCAGCCGACGAACCTCTCGACTTAAAACAGCTTAGTCAGCTAAACAAAATTTGTCAAGTGAAAGATGCTGTGCACGTTGCAGCATCTTGGGTGTTGAGGCTCTAAGGCGGGCTCGAGCCTACAAAAAGCCTGTTGGAAAGGCTCGTTCAGCAACCTTTCCATTATTGTGCCAACTGGCGAAATTCTTTCAGCGCTCAGTTCTAAAGGTGGAGACGCCCGGTTACGAATTGGTTACGACACCGAAAACCGACTCGTAACCGCACCCTTCTAAACTCTGGGTTGTAGGGCGGCAGGCAACCTTGACCGGCTCTGCAAATTTGATAAGGAGGACAACATGAACACCAAGACAAAAGAAAGACTCGCCGCCCTCGGGCTGACAGGCGCGCTATTGGGCGGAGGCGCGCTCGTCTTCGCGCAAACCCAGACCACGCCGGCTCAAACCACGCCGGCTCAGACCATACCGGCCCAAACCACACCGGCTCAGGTGACGCCGGACGGCCTGAAAGCCGGGCGTTTCGGCCTGAACGGGCGCGGTTTCGGCTTGCACGGCGCGGGCTTCGGGCGTTTGGCGCTGGGCACGACTGTCGAAGTTGCTTTTTACGACGGCGACCCCGCGGCGGGCGGCACCGTCACCGATACCCTGAACTTTACCTATGGTGAAGACAGTGAGGCGGGCTTCGTCCAGTCGCTCGAGGCGGCGCGGCAAAGCGCGGCCTACATGACGGTGAACATCGGCGAGCAAACCCGGACGGTGGACCTCTCCGCGGTCACGCTGCCGACGAACGGGCGCGGGCTGTTGCCGCACGAGTTGGCTCGAGGCTTAGGCGACGACAGCACCGTCACCGCCACCTTTTACGACGGCGACCCCGAAGCGGGTGGGCAGGTCACCGACACTCTCACTTTCACTTATGGCTCAGACAGCGAGGCGGGCTTTGCCGACAGTTTCTCGACCGCCGCCGAAACTGCCGACTTCGTGACGGTTACGACGAGCCCACAGTCTTACACGGTCGACCTGTCCCAGGTGCAAGCGCGGGGCCGACTCGGTCTCGGCGACAGCTTCAACGACGGCTTTGGACAGCGTGGTTTCGGCGGACGCCGCGGTCACAGGTAAACCGGGTCGTGACGAACCTCGCTTTACGCCCAGGGGCGTGACGAGCGACGTGAACAGCGCAGTGAGGCGTCGGGCGGAATACTCCCCGACGCCTCACTGCCCGACGTCTCGCTGCGTAAACCCATCCCCGGAAACGGATTAGGCTAGGTCTATGCGTTTGTTGCTGGTCGAAGACGAACCCAACATTGCCAAACCCGTGTTGCGCGCCCTGGAAGCGCAAGGCCACAAGGTGCGGCACGCGCCAGACCTGGAGACGGCTCGAGACCTCTTTTTGGAGGCCGAACCCGACCTGATGCTTCTGGACGTGCGTTTGCCGGAAAGCGAGGACGGCGGCTTCGTGCTGGCTCGAGAAGCGCGCGCCGCGGGCTACGGCGGCCCGATTTTGTTCATGACCGCGCGGGACGCCCTCGCAGACCGCGTCATGGGTTTGGATGAGGGCGGCGACGACTACGTGGTCAAACCCTTCGACTTGCCCGAGTTGCTGGCTCGAGTGCGGGCGTTGTTGCGGCGCGTTCAAGAAGTCAAAACGAGCCGCATCGAACGCGGGCCTTTGGACCTCGACCTGACGAACCGCACCGTGCGTTGGGCGGGAGTCCCGGCGGAACTTTCCAACCGCGAATACGCGCTCTTAGAACGCTTGGCGCTGTCGCCGAACCGCACCTACAGCCCTGAAGACTTGGTCGACCTCGTGTGGGGTGACGAGGCGCAGGGTACCGGCGTGGTCAAGGTATGCGTGCATCACCTGCGCAACAAGCTGTCCAGCGAGGTGGTGCGCACCGTGCCGGGCGGTTACCGCCTGGGCACATGAGTTTGCGCGCCCGGCTGGCGCTGTTCATCGCCGTGGCGATTGCCGCGGCGCTGCTGGTGCAGGGCCTGTTCGGCTACGTGAGTTTTCGGCAGCAGGCTTACGCGAGTTTGGACCGCAACTTGCGTTTGTACCTGACGCAACTCCAAACGTCCCAGCGCGAGCGCGGCCCGCGCGGCGGCTCACGTAACGCGCAAGTTTTGGGCGAGCTTTTCGAGGGCTACGTTGCTAGCGCGCGCGTCGTCAGAGAAGGCCGGGTGGTTGCGCAGTCGGAGGCTTTTCCGGCGGACGTGCCGGTCGGGTTCGAGTCGCAACCCGACATGCACGGCGGTTGGCGCGTCGGCAGCGCCGCGCTGCGCCCAGCGCCGCCGAGCCTGCCCCAGGCTGCCGCGCAGGGCTCGCCCGCTACTTATCCCGCTGAGTACGTTCAAGCTGCCGTTTCGTCGCGCGAACTGCTCGAGGGTTTGCAGCGCTACCGCCGCACGCTTCTCGCCACGGTGGTCGGCGTTTCCTGGTTGGGCGCGCTGGTCGCCCTGCTGCTCAGCCGCCCCGCCTTGCGCCCCTTGCAGCACCTGCTCGGCACGGCGCGGCGCGTGGCGGACTCGGGCGACCTGTCGCTCCGGGTGCCGCCCGGCGGGGGCGGTGAGTTGGGCGAACTGAGCGCGACCTTCAACCGGATGCTGGAACGTCTGGCCGCCTTCGGCGCGCGGGAAAACAGCTTTACCCGCAACGCCTCGCACGAACTTCGCACCCCCCTGGCCGCGATGCGGTTGCACCTCAGTTCCTACCGCGAGGGTTACGGCAGCGCCGAAGAAACGCTTTTAGTGTTGAACGAAGAGGTCGAGCGGATGACGCGCCTGAGCGAAGCCCTTTTAACGCTCGCCCGCGAAGGTCGGACGCAGCGCGTCGGCGTGGACTTGGCAGAACTTGCTAAAGAGACGGCCGGCGAGGCCGGAGCCCAGTACCGGGGCCCGGAGCGCCTCGAGCTGTCCGGCGACCCCCTCTTGGTGCGCCAAGCCCTCGTCAACCTGCTGGAAAACGCGCGCAAACACGCGCCCGGTGCCGAAGTTGAGGTGAGGCTCGAGACCCGGACCTTCTCGACTCAAACCTTCGCCGTCGTGAGCGTTACGGACAGCGGGCCGGGACTTACGCCCGAAGCCATGAACCGAGCCGGTGAGGCGTTTTACCGCGCGCCGGGCACGCGCGCTCCGGGCAGCGGTTTGGGTCTGGCCGTGGCGAAACAGGTCGCCGAGACCCACGGCGGGCGGCTCGAGCTTGTGCGGGGCGCGCCGACGGGTTTACGAGCCGAACTGTGGCTGCGCTTGTCCCCGGACTCTTAAACGGGGAGACTCAGGCTTTAGGATGAATCGGGGCGGGAGACGGCGGTGCTGAGTGGGGTCGGCTGCGTCTGCGCGTCGCCCAACACGTGTGCAGCCCCCCCGCCGAAGGTGACCCGGTCGACAAAACGGCCAAAGTGCGAAGGTCCGAAAAACAGCTGCGTTACCGCAGTTATCTCGGCGTCGTGAATGTCCAACAGGGTTTGCACCGCGGCGGGATAGGCGGAACGGTTGTGGTCCGTGTGTGCGCCGAGACAGGGCGACGCGTGAGCTAGGAGAGCGTTCTTGGCCTCGGTTGCAGGAGTAACGGCGCGCCGAAAGGCGGCGGCCTGGACGCTGAACACGAAGTGCTGCAACAGAGTTTTGTGAACCATAAAACCAGTGTAGGTTCTCAGGCCTGTTCGCGCCTCGGCAAAAATCACACCCGACGCGACCCGTCACGTACACCCGTCGGCTGAACACGAAGTTACGAGGCGAACGGCTGACCCTTGCTCGAGCGAACCAGCGTCAGTTCAGGGGTGGCATGTCCACTTGCCAGTAGCGCACAGGTGCAACCGGCGACCCCGCCAGACGGCGCAGCGTGGCGAGCTGGCCCACGTGCGTTGCCGCGTCGGTCAAAGGCCCTTGCCAAAGTTGCCCCAAGCTCACCTCACCCGCGGGCTCGAGACCTTGCACAAAAGCGCGGTCGAGGGCGCGCAAACCCTCTAAAAAGCGTGCGCGTTCCTCTTCCCAACTCAGGGGATCGAGCTTGGCAAGCGCAACCTCTTCGAACTGCGCGTGGGCGAAGCGCACCAGTCCGGTCATGTGTCGGACCGTTTGGCCGGGACTGCGCACCTCGGCACCCGCCGCGAAGTCGCCGAAACCCGCGGGCGCGTTTTCTGTCACGTGCTCGAAGCGGTAGGCGAGGGCGGCGAGGTAGTGGCGCAGCGTGTCCACGGTCGTCACGGCGTTTCTCCTTGGGTCGGCGAGCTTGCCTCGACGACGCGCACCGGGAAGGGTTCGGTCGCGCTGCCCACGTAGAGACTGCGGTGCGGAAAAGGAATTTCGACGCCCGCCGCGTCGAACGCTTTTTTGATGTCGACTTGCATACTGTTGCGAAGCTCGAGGTAATTTTCGGTCTTGGCCCAGACGTTGAACTGGTAGTCGACCGACGAGTCGCCGAAGCCTTGCGCGATAAAGACGGGCTCGGGCTCGTCTAAGCAGAGTTTGTTGTTATAGGCGACCTCTTTCAGCAGCTTGACGACCTCGCCCAAGTCCTCTTTGTAGGCGACGCCGACGTTTATGTCGACCCGGCGCAGCGGAAAGCGGTTGAGGTTGGTGATTTTCGTCTTCACCATCGTCTCGTTGGGAATGCGGATGAACAGGTTGTCAAAGGTACGCAGCTTCGTCGACAACAGGTCGATGCTTAGCACCTCGCCCGTGACGCCGTCGACGGTGATGACGTCGCCGACTTCGACAGCGCGCTCCAGCACCACGAACAGCCCGCTGATAAGGTTCGACACCGACGTTTGCGACGCGAAACCGACCGCCAGGGTGACGATGCCCGCCGCGCCGAGTAGCACCCCGAAGTCGAAGCCGAGTTCGCGCAACGCCGAGACGAAAAACAAACCCAAAATCGCGTAGGAGACGGTGCGCCTGAGCAGCATGAGCTGCTGCCGCGACAGGGTTTTTCCAAAGGCCCGCACCGCGCCCACCCTGGCTAAACGCGCCAACACAAAACCGCTGACAATCAAAATAACGGCTTTTAAAACTGAGCCCAGTGCCTCGACCTGCCACACCTGGGCGACCCAGGTGGACAGGCTCGAGCGCAGCGCCTCTAAAGTCACACGTCCTCCTTGAACAGTTTGCTAAAGGCGCGCACTACCAGGTTTTTGTCCGCGTGTTGGCGGGGCTCGCCCAGGCGCACGGTCGGTCCGACCTCGCGCGGCACCTTTTTGGAAACCTCCAGGCCCGCCAAGTCGCCGTCCGCTTCGCGCTCCAGGGTGACTTTCGGCGTCCACAAAAACCGGCTCTCGCCGCGGTACACCGCGAGGTACTGGACCGGCAGCTTGACGCGTTCTAAGAGCAGCGGGTTGCCCGCCCGGTTGCGCACGCACACCGGCGTGACCGCGCGGTGCGGGCGGAACACCAGCTCGCCCAGGCTCAAACGCCCGGCGGTGCGGCTGGCGTAACAGAACTCACCCGCGACGGTCGACGACCCGAACCAGGTGTCGGACGGGCGGTACGTGGGCAGCTCGAGCAGCGTCCCCGTCTTCTCCAGACCGACGCGCACCCACACCGGCGTGCTGACGTACAGGGTCGCCTCTTCGCCGCTCGGAACGTACAGCGGCACCTCCGGCTTGACCACGACGGCGCGGTCGGCCAGCACGGGGGCCAGGTTCAAGCCCGTCCCGGTTTTCCCGAAGCCGAAGCGCAGCTGCTCGGCACCCTCGGGCGGCGCGAGTTCGGCGGGGAGAGCGACGTCCACGGCGCTCTCGACGGGGTCGTCTTCCTGGCGGTAAGCCACGCGCCACTCGTGGGCTAAGTTACTCACCCACAGCTCCAAGGGGCCGACGCGCCAGTACCCCGTCACGCCCTCGGCCAACGCGAAGTCGCCCCAGGGGCTCGTTTTTGTTTCGGCTGCCATAATTCAGCTTACCGCAGGCCCTGGCCTCAAGCCCAGACCTCGAGCCTCCTCAACCCATGCGCGCGGGCAAAAACAGGGCGAGTTGGGGGAACGCCGTCAGCAGCGCGGCCAACCCTAACAGCACGAGGAAAAAGGGAAAGGCGGCTCGAGCGACAAAGCCGATAGACTTGCCGCTCACGCCCTGAATTACGAACAAGTTGAAGCCGACCGGCGGCGTAATCTGCGCGGCCTCGACCATCAGCACCAAAAAGATGCCGAACCACAGCGGCGAAAACCCGGCCGCCACGACCAGCGGCAGCGTGATGGGCAGCGTCACCACAATCATCGAAATGCCGTCCAAAAAGAAGCCCAGCAGGATATAAAACCCGACCAGCACCGCGACGAGCGCGTAAGGCGACAAACCCATGCCGACAATCGTTTGGGCCAGGGCCTTGGGGATGCCGAGCACGCCCATCGCGGTCGAGAGCACGGCCGCGCCCGCGACGATTAAACCGATCATGCAGGTGGTCCGCACCGAGCCGAGCACCGCCTCGAGAAAGCCCTCAAGCGTGAGCGTCCGGTAGAGGAGCGCCAGCAGCAGCGCCCCGACCACGCCGATGGCCGCCGACTCGGTCGGCGTGGCGAGCCCCGCGTAGATGCTGCCCAGCACCGCCAAGATGAGCAAGGTGACCGGCAGCAAACCCAGCAACCCGCGCCACCGTTGCGCCCAGGTGTAGCGCTCACTGCGTTCCGGCGTGAGCGCGGGCCGCACCAAACTGATGCCGACGATGTAGAGCATAAACCCGCTCGCCAGCAGCAAGCCGGGGACGACGCCGGCGATAAACAGTTGCCCGATGGACACCTGCGCCAGCACGCCGTAAATAATCATCACGAGCGAGGGCGGGATGAGAAAGCCGAGCGTGCCCGCCCCGCCGAGCGAGCCCAGCACGAGCGCGTCGTTGTAGCCGCGCTTGCGCAGCTCAGGAATGGTGATTTTACCAATCGTCGCCGCCGTCGCCGCCGACGAGCCCGACACGGCGGCGAACAGGGTACTCGCGACGACGTTGGTGTGAACCAGGCCGCCGGGCAGGTTTTCCAACCACGGTGCCAGGCCTGCGAACATCCGCTCGGAGATTTTGGTGCGCAGCAGCAACTCGCCCATAAAGATGAACAGCGGCAGCGCCACGAGCGCCCACGAGTTCGTGCTGTTGAAACCGATGGTCGCTAAGATGTTCAGGGCCGGAAGGGGCGCGAACAACTGCAGCGCGGTCACGGCGAGCAAAAACAGCGACACCGCCACCCACACGCTGAGGCCCAACAGTAAGAACAGCAAGGGCAAAAGGACGGCGAGGGCGGTCAGAAGCAAGGTTACCTCCGGTTGGGTGGGGGAGTAGGGGAGTAGGATGTTGGGAAGTAGAAGTTTTACTTTCCACTTTCTACTCGGTCCTCGGTACTTTTTTCCTCTCTACAGCGACTGTGTGATGGGTGCCCGCTTCGCGCCGGGCAGCCAGGACTCGGCGACCATCACGAAGAACTGGAGCCAGAGCAGCGCGGCCCCCAGCGCGACCGCCCCGTGCGGCACGGCGAGGGGCGTCCGTGACGGCATAAACGAGCGCGAGGCGTAGGTAACCGACGTCAAAAACTGCTTCCCAAAGGCGTAGACCAGCAGCGTCGCAAAAAACAGGCCGACCAGCAGCACGAAGCGCTCGAGCCACAAACCCGCCCGCTCGCCTAAGCGCTCGCGCAAGATTTCGACGCGGATGTGCTCACCTCTTTGCAGCGTGTAAGCCGCGCCTAAGTAAATCATCGCCGCCAAAAAGTAACCGCTGTACTCTTCGGCCACTTGCGTCGAGCGGCCGAAAAAGGTGCGCAGGACGATTTCAGTGGTGATGAGCGCGGTGGTGGCGACCAGGAGCAGGCCCGCCAGCCAGCCGCCGAACGCCACTACGCGTTTGAGAAGTTTGAGCACCGGACGCACGGCCGAGCGCGCTACTGTCCGCGGAACGTCGTCAAAACCTCGGCACCTTCGTCCCCGGCCAGCTCGAGCCAGCTCGTTTCCAGGTCGGCCGCGACCCCTCGCATCGCTTCGACAAGTTCGGGCGCAACCTCGCTCGTCACGGTCATCCCGTTGCTCTCCAAGGTGGCGACCGCGGCGTCGTCGGCTCCTCGGGACGCCGCCCACTGCGCGGTTTCGGTCTCGGCGGCGGCCTCCAGCAGGGCGTTTTGTTCGCTTTCGCTGAGCCTGTTGAAGGCGTCTAAGTTCACCGTCACCATGTTGAGCGGGAAGGCGTAGCCGATGCGGGTAAAGTCGTTCGTGACTTCCCACAGCGAGGCGTCGACGCCGGTCTGCGACGAGGTCAAAACCGAGTTGATAAGGCCGGTCGAAAGTGCGGTGTAGAGTTCGCTGAAGGGAATCGCCAGCCCTTGCGCCCCCAAGCCCTCGGCGAACTTGGCGCTGTTGGCGTCGTAGGTGCGCATCTTGAGGCCCTGGATGTCGCTCGGCGCGGTCAGCGGCGTCGCGGTGTAGATGCCGCTCGGCGGCCACGGCGCGGCGTAGAGCAACCGCTGGTTGTTGCGCTCCAGCGCGGCCTCGTAAGCGGGCTTGGCGGTTTCATAGAGGGCGCGAGCCTCGTCATAAGACCCGACCAGCAGCGGCAACGAACTGAGGCCGAACAGCGGCACGTCGCCCTGCGCGTTGCCCATCAGGTTCTCGGCGATGGGCAGCGTGCCGTCGCGCACCACGCCCAGCACCTCCTGCCCCTGAAACCCGAGCGAGCCGCCCGCGTTGACGTCGATGACCAGACTGCCGCCGGTCTTTTCACTCACCAAGTCGGCAAAGTTCAGCACGCCCTGCGTGTGAAAGTTCGTCTCGGGCCAGGCGACGTGCATCGTCCACTTCGTCTGGGCGAAACCGGAAGAAACGAACAGCAAAACGACGAGTAAAAGAATCCTGCGGACATTCGGCATGGCGCTGACCTCCTGAAAGACGTTAGGGTCACGGCTCGAGATGGTTTGTAACCCTTTGCGCCAAAATAACATTTACTTTGTGAAAAGCTTGTGAGAGACCGAAGCTGCGTCCATTTTGAAAATTGGTAAGTTAGACTCGAGTGTACTTGCCTGACGTTAGAAACCTTTTTTAACCTTGACACGCTCCTCTTAAACCCTGAATAATCATTTCAGCAAAACCAGACTGGCGGTTCACTGAGTGAAACAAATTAGGTTGACAAAGTGAAGCGAACCGACGTGCCGACGCAAGAGCGGCCGCTTTACCTGCTCGAGTTCTTCAGTCTCGCCCAACCCGCGTGGGGCCTGAGCGAGCTGGCGCAGGCGAGCGGCTTGCCCAAGGCGAGCTGTCTGCGGGCGCTGCGCGTTTTGGAAACGTACGGCCTCGTGCAGCGGAGCGAGCAGCGTTACCGCTTGGGCGCGCGCCTCATCGCCCTGGGCAGCCTGGTTCAGGAGAGCTTTCCGCCCCGCCGGGTCGCGCTGCCACACCTGCAAACCCTCCGCGACGCAACTCTGCAGTCGGCGCAGTGGGTGGTGCTGGAGGGGCTCGAGGGCGTTTACCTGGAGGTCGTCGAGTCGCGCTCGAGGGTGCGGCTGTACATCGCGCCCGGACGCCGCGCGCCGCTCTACGCCGGAGCCTCGACGCGGCTGCTGCTCGCCTTTGCCGACGCCGAGGTGCAGAACGAGGTGTTCGCAACCAAGCGGGTGCGCTACACCAGCACGACCCCGACCGACGCGGGCCAGCTCCGCGCCCTGTTGCGGACGAGCCGCCAGACCTGGTTCGCGGCGAGCTTCGGCGAGCTGGAGGCTTTTTCCGCCGAACTCGCCGCGCCGGTCTTCGGCGGCAAGGGCGAACTCGTCGCTACCGTCAGCGTCGCCGGGGCCGAGACGCACTACCGCGACTTGGTAACCCTGCGGGGCTACGTCGCCGCCCTGAACACGGCGGCCGAACGCGTCTCGCGCGAACTCGGGTTCGAAGCGCCGTGGGGCGGCGACCCGGCGGCGTTTATGAAGTCCATCGAAGCCAGGGTCGCCTTTTTGAACGCGGACGCGGTAGGCTAACTTATGCCGACCATCGACCTCAACGCCGACGCGGGCGAAGCCTTCGGACGCTGGCGGGTTGCCGACGAAACGGCGTTGTTCCCGCACCTGACCTCGGTCAACCTGGCCTGCGGTTTCCACGCGGGCGACCCACGGACCATCCTCGAGTCCGTACGCCTCGCCAAGCGTTTCAGTGTGGCCGTCGGCGCTCACCCCGGTTTCCCTGACAAAGTCGGCTTCGGGCGGCGCGACCTGGCTGCTACGGAAGACGAGGTCTACGCCGACACCTTGTACCAGCTCGGCGCGTTGGGCGCGTTCTTAAAGCTCGAGTCCCTCCCCATGCACCACGTCAAGGCGCACGGCGCGCTTTACCTGAAGATGGCGCGGGACGAGAGGACGGCTCGCGGGGTCTCGGCAGCCGTCGCCGCCTTCGACCCCGCGCTGCCGCTCGTCGTGCTGGGCGGGCCGGGCGGCGAAACCATGCAGCGGGCCGCCGAGGCCGCCGGTCTAAAAACGGTCGCCGAGGCTTTCCCCGACCGCGCCTACTTAGCCGACGGCTCCCTCGCCCCGCGCGGCTTGACCGGGGCCGTCCTGGACGACCCCGAGCGCGTCGCCGAGCGCGCTATAAAAATGGCGACCGGTGCCGCCCTGGACGCCCTGGACGGCGGCACGGTCACCGTGCAGGCCGACACGCTCTGCCTCCACGGCGACAACGACCACGCCCCCGCCAACGCCGCCGCGGTGCGCCGCGCCCTGGCCGCGGCGGGCGTCGAGGTACGCACGTTCTAACCCGTGGGCTCTACCTGACCTTCGGCACGGGCCTGAGCCGCGAAGCGAACGCCGCGGTTCACGCGCACGCCGCCGCCCTTCTGCAAACTCTTCTCCCCGGCGTCACCGACGTCTTGCCGGGTTACAGCAACCTTTACATCGAATACGACGCCGCCGTCTTGACCGAAGAAACCGTTTTGCGCTGGGCCGAGGCGGTGGACACGGCCGGGGACAGAAGTGCCCCCCGCACCGTCACCGTACCCGTGCGTTACGACGGTGAGGACTTAGCCGAGGTCGCCGCCCGCACCGGTTTGAACGTGGACGAGGTCGTGCAGCGGCACAGTTCGACGCCGTACCACGTCTACGCGCTGGGTTTTACGCCCGGTTTTCCGTTTATGGCCTCGGTCGACGAAGCGTTACGGCTGCCCCGCCGCGCCTCACCGCGCGCCGCCGTGCCCGCCCACAGCGTGGCGATAGCGAACGAACAAACCGGCGTCTACCCCTTGAGCACGCCGGGCGGTTGGAACTTGCTCGGCACGACCCTCGAGCCCGTTTACGACCCGCACCGCCCCGAGCCTTTTTTGCTGCGACCGGGCGACCGCGTGAAGTTCGAGCCCACCCAGGGCGACGCGCCGCCGGAACCGAGGCGGCTCGAGCTGCTGCCCTTAGAACCGCGCCACCCCTTGTTTAAAGTCCATACCCCCGGCCTCCTCGACCTCGTCCTCGACCGCGGGCGCTTTTTGGCGGGCCGCTTCGGGCTCGGTCGGAGCGGCCCGCTGGACGCCGCCCTCGCCGCCCTCGCCAACCGCCTGCTCGGCAACCCGCCCGACGCCCCGCTCGTCGAACTCACCCTCACCGGCCCCACGCTCGAGGTGCTTCAAAAAGGCGTGCTCGCCTTTGCGGGCTGGTCGCTGCTGCCCGTCCTGAACGGGGAGGTGCGGGCACCTTTCTCGAGCTTTGGGGTCAAACGGGGCGACGTGTTGAGTTTTCAGCCTCAATCCAGAGGCTGCCGCAGCTACTTAGCCGTGGCGGGCGGATTTCAGAGCAACACTTTTATGGGCAGCGCGTCGACTGACTTGAAAGGCTACGTCGGCCGACCCCTGAAAGGAGGCGACGTGTTGGGACAGGCCGAGCGGCGCACGCCTCGAGCGGGCCGCAGCTTCCAGCCCTACCGTTTCTTTTCGGAGGTCGAAACGCTGCGCCTGTTGCCGGGGCCGCAACCCAGTTCGGACGCCCTCGCCGTCCTGTTCGGAAACGCCTTCACCGTGGCGAGCGCGGACCGGATGGGGATTCGGCTCGAGGGTGCAACCGTCCCCGGCGGCGAAGTCTTGTCCCAAGCGATTCCCTTAGGAGCCGTGCAGGTCACGCCGAGCGGGATGCCGATTCTTCTCCTCCACGACCGCGGCACGCTGGGCGGTTACGCCAAGCCCGCCCTGCTGCACCCGCGCGACCTGGGCCGGGCGGCGCAGTTGCGACCGGGTGCGTTGGTGCGGTTTGTACCGGTAGAGGAGTAGGGGAGAGGAAGTAGGAAGTAAAGACTTTTGGTTTTACTTTCCACTTTCTACTCGGTACTTTTCACTTCTTTCAGCATCCCCTCACGCTTTTCCTCTTCGTAAAGCCGCTCGCCGACAAACTGTTTGAGGAGCGTCTGGTAGCCGGTGCCCTTCTTAAAGGCCAACGCCTTGAGGCGTTTGATGACGTCTGCCTCGAGCCGAATCGAGGTGGTGCTCGAGCGCACCTTTGGGCGAGGCGGGGGCAGGTGGCTCGGCCGTTCGGCAGGGCGCTCGAACGCTGCTGCGTCCAAGTCGTGCTCGTCCCACCACGCTTGCTCCTCCGCCTCAGTTTCGAAATCGGGTACCTCTTGCAAACTTGCGACGGTGGCGCGTTCGCTCGCGCTCTTCGGGGTTGGTTTTTCCCTGGTCTTTGTGGTCACCTCTGCTCCTTTCGGTACCGTCTTTTCTGGGTGTCATTGGCCTCTCGAGCCGTAACCGGCCTGATGTCGTCACCGCGCAAGGTGTAGACGACGAACAAAATCCGCCCTGCTTCGCTCGCGCCGATGATGGCGAAACGGCGCTCTACCGTTTTGCGAGCGGTCACCGTCAACAAGTCGGGATCTAACAAAGCTTCCTCGACCTCATAAGGCTCGAGCCCGTGCCGTGCGATGTGGTCGATATTCGCATCATCCTAGTCGAACAAAAAGCCGCTCCTGACCTGCGCCTGAGTTTAAGTCTGTGTACCGACGATTGTCAATATACTGGTTTCTAATGATACTGACGGTCTCGGCACAGGTAAACTGGCGCATGGACTGGATTAAAACGGCGCAAGCCGAACTCGAGCGGCAAGGTTTGGCGGGCTGGCTTCTCTACGACTTTCGCGGCAGCAACCCCGTCGCCAAGCGGTTTCTCGACCTCGGCGGGGGCCTCCTCAGCCGCCGCGTCTTTTTGTACCTTCCCGCCGTCGGCACCCCGACCCTCCTCCTCCACGCCATCGAGCGCGGCTCATTGCCCGAACTTCCCTTTAAGGTGCGCGCCTACAGCAGCCGAGAATCGTTGAAGGAAGAATTGAAGAAGATGCTGCCGCAAGCCAAAGTCGCCCTGGAGTATTCTCCCGACAACGACATCCCTTATATTTCTCATGTCGATGCTGGCACGGTCGACATGCTGCGCGGGCTCGGCGTGGAAGTCGTGAGTTCAGCCGACCTCCTGCAAGCCTTCAGCGCCTGGACGCCCGAACAGCTCGACGCCCACCTGAAAGCCGCCGAGCACGTGCTGCAGGCCAAAGACATCACCTTCGAATTCCTGTCCCTACAAACGCAGATGGGCACGACGATTCGGGAGACGACCCTGCAAAAGGTCATCACCGACTACTTCGACGCGCAGGGGCTCGAGTACGACCACCCGCCCATCGTCGGTTTCGGCCCGCACGCGGGCGACCCACACTATTCTCCCAAAGCGGGCGCGGACGCCGTCCTCAAGCCGGGCGATGCCGTTTTAGTCGACCTCTGGGCCAAGCTGCCCGAACAAGACGCGCCCTATGCCGACATCACCTGGATGGGCTGCTACGGGGAACCCTCTGAAAAGTTGCAAGAGGTTTGGGAAACGGTGCGGGATGCTCGAGACCTGGCCGTCGCCACCATCCAAAAAGCTTACGGCGAAGGCCGCTACCCGCAAGGCCGCGAAATCGACCGCGCCACGCGCGACTTTATCACCGGCAAGGGCTACGGCGACGCTTTTATTCACCGCACCGGCCACAGCTTGGGCACCCGGCACACCCACGGCGAGGCGGTTCACTTGGACGACTTCGAAACCCGCGACACCCGTGAGTTGCGGCCCGGCATCGCGGTGACGGTGGAGCCGGGGGTGTACCTGAAAGACTTCGGCGTGCGCAGCGAAATCAACCTTGTGTTGGAGGAGGGTGGGCCACGGGTGACGACGGAGGAGCAGCGGGAGTTGGTTGTCGTTCCGGTGCCGGGGAGTTAAAGATTTGCGGAGAGGGTAGCTATTCTGCATAGGTGAGGTCGTTTTTGACAAAGTTATCTAAAGAATAGTTGGGGTACTCGAGCCCGTGCGAGGTGTACCAGCGGATGGCTTCTTGACGGGCTAAGCCCAAAACGCTCCCCGCCTTGGCAACTGTCATGCGTTCTTGCCGGACGAGGAGTAGCAGCACACCCTCGAGGATTTCGCGCTGCGGCTCGTTGCCTAAAGCCTCGAGGACTTCGGTGGGTAGCTCGAGGTGGAGGGTCATGAGTTTATCTTAATCGAAATAAGACTTGCGTAAGAATGATTTCGAAACAGTACGAGCGTATCAAGCTTACGCTGTCTGAAGTTCTCAGTCGCCCCTCTGTCTGCCGAAAGGGCTTTCGAACACGTCCTTTTACTCAGACTCGTTGAGGCGTTGATAAACCTTTTGTAGCATCCACTCCTTCACTGCATCACTAAAGCCTCTGTTGTCCATAATCTTTGCAAAGATGTCCTGGTTCAGTTCCATGCGTTCAATCAACTTAGTCACGAAGGCTTCGTCGAACCCGTACTTGAAATTGCCAATCGTGTTGGTCTTGGCTTGCTGCGCCAGCACCTCGTCTTGCACAAGCTCTTCTTCGATTTGGTTGAAAAAGAACTTGTCCGCGTTGGTAAAGTCTGTGCCGAAGCGGTCATTCAAAATGTCGATAATCTCCGAGAGCTTCGCCTCGAGTTCCTTTTCGGCGCGGTCGCCCGCTTCCGAAAGCGGGGTTAAGGCCGCGTCTCCACCTTTTTCTAAAACGATGTTGCCTTCGTTTATTTTTTGCAGGCGGTAATACTCGAGCGCAACCTCGTCGTTGAGTTGAAATCCCTCACCGACTTCACGTTGAGGCAGTTTGCTCCCCAAGAACCGCGCGTAAGCATAAAACTTTTCCAGCTCCACATCCTCGAAAGGTACAATCTGTGCCAGAAATGCGTACAACCTTATAAATACCGTCAGTGCATTTTTGAAGTCTTCTTTTTTCTCGGCGGTATCCTGCGCTTTAAACCTGTCCACCGCCGGGTCGATGTACGCGTTAAGGCGCTGGTGGTCGCGGTAACTTCCCGTTTTGTGCGACCTGAAAAAGACCTGTGCAAACAGTTCGACTTCGTCCTCGTAAATAACCTGAAAAGCGCCCAGCTCGGTCTTCAGGTCGTAAAGCTTGTTGGGGTCGGTGTGCCCTGAGAGCGTCGTCTTTTCGTAAAACGGTTGAAACGCCTCCAGTATTTCCTCTTCTTCGTTGACAAAGTCGAGGACGAAGGTGTCTTCTTTACCGGGATAGGTGCGGTTGAGGCGCGAAATGGTTTGCACCGCCCGCACGCCCGAGAGCTTTTTATCCACGTACATCGTGTGCAGCAGCGGCTGGTCGAAACCCGTTTGGTACTTGTCTGCGACCAAAAGCAGTTGATACTCCTCCGACGCGAACCGCTCCGGCAGCTCCCGTTCGCCAAAACCGTTCAGGTCGAACTCGCTGTACTGAAGGCCCGTTTCCCTATCTGTAAACGCCGTGAACGCAACCAGCGCCCGAATATCGGTGTACCCTTTCTCTGCCAAGTAGTCGTCGAATGCCTTCTTGTAGCGCACCACATGGGGGCGCGACCGGATGACCACCATCGCTTTGGCCTTGCCGCCGATTTTGTACATCACGCACTGGCGAAAGTGTTCAATCATCACTTCTGTTTTTTGCGCCAAGTTGTGCGGATGCAGCGACACGAACCGCGCGATGGCTCGAGCCGCCTTCTTTTTGTTGATTTTGGGGTCGTCTTCGATTTCTTTTGAGAGGCGGTAGTACGTTTTGTAGGTCGTGTAGTTCTGCAACACGTTCATGATGAAACCCTCTTCGATGGCCTGGCGCATCGAGTAAAGGTGGAAAGGCTCGGGCTTGCCTTCGGCGTTGGGCGTGCCGAAAGCTTCCAGCGTTTTAGGTTTGGGCGTCGCCGTGAACGCGAAAAAGCTCAAGTTTTCTTGCCTACCCCGCGCCTGCATCGCTTTGCGGATGTCGTCCTCGGTATCGTCGGCATTATCCTGGCTCGCAGCGTTCTCTAAATCCGTGTCGGACGTGCCCAGCACCTCGTTCAAACTTCTGGACGCCTCACCACCTTGCGAGCTGTGCGCCTCGTCCACGATGACCGCGTAACGCCGCTCGGTGAGTTCGTCGGCTTTACCCAGCACGAACGGGAACTTTTGCAAGGTTGTAATAATAATCTGCGTTCCCGCCTCGAGCGCCTCTGCAAGTTGGCCCGCGTCCTTGTCAATCCGTTGCACCACGCCCTGTTTGTGCTCGAACTGATAGATGGTGTCTTGCAACTGCCTGTCCAGCACCCGCCGGTCGGTAATCACGATGACCGAGTCAAAAACGCGCTCGTCGTCAGCATCGTAGAGCCCTGAGAGTCGGTACGCCAGCCACGCAATCGAATTGCTCTTGCCACTTCCCGCCGAGTGCTGCACCAAGTAGCTGTGGCCTGCGCCCCGCGCCTTGGCGTCCTCGGAAAGTTTGCGCACCACGTCCAGTTGGTGATACCTCGGAAAAATCAGCGACTCGCGCCGCACGGTGCGACCGTCCACCTTGAGTTCTTTCTTTTCCAAATGCAAAAACTTACCGATAATGTCCAGCCAAGTGTCTTTTGCCCATACCTCTTCCCACAGATAAGCCGTGCGGTGCTTGTGTTCGTTCGGCGGGTTGCCCGCCCCCTTGTCATGGCCCCGATTAAAGGGCAAGTAGCGCGTTTGCTCGCCGTCTACACGTGTAGTCATATAGGCTTCGTCGGTGTCTACCGCAAAATGTACCAACGCCCGCTTTTTGAACTGAAACAGCAACTCGCGCGGGTCGCGGTCTTGGCTGTACTGCCGCTGTGCGTTCGACACGCTTTGCCCCGTAAACTGGTTTTTCAGCTCGACCGTCGCCACGGGCAGCCCGTTTAAGCTGAGCAGCAAATCTACCGACTTGCGCGACTCCTTAGGGCTGTAGTGAAGCTGCCGCGTTACGGTAAGCACATTCTGGCGATAAAGCGCTATCGTCTCGGGGTTCAGCCCTGACGACGGCTTGAAATAGGCCAGCTTAAAGCGCACTCCGTAGTCGATAATGCCGTGACGCAGCACGTCCAACATGCCCCGGTTGTCCAGTTCCTTGAAAAGCCGCTGCGTGAGCTTCGCTTCGGCGCTCTCGCCGTGGATGCCGGAGAGCTTTTCCCACGCCTGCGGCTGCGTCGCTTTCAAAAACGCCAGCACCGCCCCTTTGTCAAAAGCAAGCTCTTTGCTGAAGCCGCGCCCGTCTCCCTCGGTATAGCCGCCGTCCATGACCAAGCTGCGGACAATCGCCGCTTCAAAAGCATTTTCGGTCGTCGCCGTGCTCATGGCTGCTCCTCTTCGACAAACTGCATCGTTTCGACAAAGCGCACGTAGGCAACTTCCCGAAACACGCTGATAAGCCGCTCACGCTGGCTCTCGGAGAGTGAACTTTTGAGCTTCATATTGTCATCGTAGCAGGTGCGCAAAAACTCGAAGTCGTCAAGCTCCTCAAATACTGTCAAATTGGGAATAAAAGAGGGTAAGGTGTCTTCTACAAGTTCCAACGTGTCTGGGTCGAAGTAGCGCACGCCCGGCCTGGCATGTTTCTCAAATTCGCGGCCCTGAAAATTCGGCTTGCCGTTCCGTGAAGGCCAGTACACCCCGAAAAACTCCGCCGTGCCCGACTTGTAAACCTTAGCAATCTGCACCGAGCCGTCCACCTCGCGCTCGCTCTCGTCACGCGCCCTGCTGATGAGAACTTGGAGGGGTTCCATGTCGAGCTTAGCGTCGAACCTGTCGTCATCGAGGAACATCATTTTGAAGTCGTCAGATGCTTTATCAGCCAAATTGTCGGGATTGCCTAGAAACGTGTAGCTCCGCGTCTTGCTGGGGTCATTTGTGTACTCATTGGGGATAAACCCCTCAGCATCCTTGGAGTAGTAAAGCTGCCAAATCCGAAATCGGTTCTCAGACCAGCTCCAGCCACCGAACAAAAACCTCGCCTCTGCCCGCAGTTCGTGAATGTCTCTGCCCGCCGCGCCCGAGTCGTCGATGATGTTAGTCACCAAAGACGTAAACAAAGTGGCGAGGTAGTCAAGCACTTCGCTGATGTCGGTGCGGCTGCTCTGCAAACGCCGGTTGAGATTAATGGAGGAGATAAGGTTCAGGATGAGCGGGTACGCCCGCGCCGTGTTTCCCGCGAAGCAGATAAGGCAGTCGGAGCGCGGCAGTTCAAACAGCTTGATGCCCTGGTTCCACTTTTCGCCACCCGTAAGAGAACTGTCCGTCGCAAAGACCAGCTCCTCGGCGTCATTCGCCTGCCGAATCCAGGCCGCGCAGAGCGTCACCCCGTCTCCCCCTCACCCCGCACGTCCACTTTCCCCGTTACCACCTCAGAAACAAGAGCCGTGCGGTATTCATGCAAAAGCTCAATTTGCTTTTCAGCTTGGCTGATGGTGGTGTCGATTTGGGAGGTTTTCTCGTCAAGATAAAAGATAATAGCTTCTTGTTCATTGACTGGTGGACAGAGAATTTCAAAATCCTTGGTTTGAGACTGGTTAAGAATTGGAAGTGTTGCAGAATTAGCTGAGCTAACAACTTTTTCTTTGAAGGAGTATAAAAAATAAGTTCCAAAGTAAGGATTCATCTTTCCACCATCAAAATGAATAGCATTTATCTGTTGATTAGAAAAAGCAGAACCAGCGGTAATGCCTACTTTACCAAGTGTTGCTCCAATGCCTACCAATAATGTTGTTTCAGCGGGATAAGTCTTTAGATTTAGTTTGTCGAGTGCATGTCTGCTGATTTTCCTCTTCGAATTTTGGATGATTAGTTTGTCTTCAAAGTCAGATGGTGTGAACCAGTCAACGTCACCATTGAAGAAGTCGGGCTCATTAGTTGGTGGGGTTTTCCCAGTTTCTACACGGTGAGCAACACGCCTTATTTTCGTTACTTTCCAATGCTCCGGCACCTCCTCAATCCACTCCACCCCCGAATCTTTCATCTTCACCGCCGGGTCTAAGCCCTTGGTCACGGCCCGGTTAATCACGGCGGCGCGCTCCTCTTGCAAAAGCGCAATCATGCGCCGTTTTTTGCTTATCAGGTCATCAATCTGCGCGGTATGGCGGTCTAGGTAAGCGGTGATGTGCTGTTGTTCCTCGAGGGGTGGTTTTATGGCTGGAAGTGCGTGGACTTTACTAGCATTTAAGTTAGCCTGAGTGTTGCTGCTTGCCAACTGGATAACGTGGGGTTTGATATGATTTAACCAATGGAATAAATAATCAGAAATTATCTTTGAACTGTTTAATTCAATTCCTAAAATCGCTTGGTTGATAGAAGCCTCTGTACCCAACTTGGCAACTTTCCCGAGGCTGGCGTACATCGAATAGATTAACGTTCCCAAAGGCAGCACATCAAGATTTTTTGATTTAAGACCGTCATCCGTAATTCTCTTTTCGGTCTCAGTGACTATAGGTTCGCGCGTCATGTCCGCAATACTTACCCAAGCAACGCCTTCATCTACTTTGAACGTCCAATAATCAGTATTGTTTGTGTCAGGTGTTCCGCCAGAGTAAAATCTGTTAGTACAATATTTTACCTTCACAATTTCCCAATGCTCCGGTATTTCCCCAAGCCACTCAACGCCGGAATCTTTGTACCTTTTATACGGCTTCATTTACGGCGAGATGACCGTCAGCTCGGGAAAGGCCGCCCGGTACACCTTTTGGTTAAACATTACCACCCGCGCTGCTTGCCAAGCTCCGCCGTGATGCTTTCCGAGGTTTTGCCGCTGCCGTCGGCCAGTGCCCCGGCGTAGCGGGCGAACACGCCCTTCTCGCGCACCGGGCGCACGGTCATTTGGCCGTTGTCACCGACCTCGAACGTCAGCACGTCACCCTTGCGCAGTTTCAGCGCATCGCGCACCTCGGCGGGAATCGTGACTTGACCTTTGCTGGTGACCTTGGCATTTCCTACGACTGCCACAAAGACGCACCTCCAAGTAAGGCAAGTATACGCCTTACGGTAAGGTAGTGGCGCGGCTTACTTTACTGCTTCTTCATCCCTGCAAAACCTCTTGCAGCATCCCCTCGGTCTCCTGCTCCAAGCTCATAATCTCCGCGCGGATGTCGCTCAGGGGGCGCAGCGGCTTGTACTGGTAAAAGTATTTGGTAAAGGAGATTTCGTAGCCCTTCACGGTTTTGCTTTCGTCTATCCAGGCATCCGGCACGTGGGGCAAGACCTCGCGCCCGAAGTAGGCTTGTATGTCGTCTTTCAGCGGGACGTTTTCATAGTCGCGTAGTTGCGTATCCGGTTCGGGATTGCCTTTGCTGTCGGTGCAAATGTCGGCCAGTTCGTCCCGCTCGCCCAGTGCGTTCATAATGGCTTTTTTCAGGGGTGCGTTCAGTTTCAGCTCACTTTTCTTGATGGCAGCGTTCAGGTCACGCTCGAAGGCGTCGCGATTTTTGTAAAGTTTCTGGGTGTCCAGGGCTTGCAGCATGGCTTTAACGTCATCCTGTAATTGTTTTCCCTCAGCTATCTCCGCTTGAGCCGCAGTGCCTTTTTTGTTGGATTTGGCTAAGTTGGCAAAAGCACTTTCGTCATCCAATCGGTCTAGGCGTTCTTCGTTCGCCTGGAAGCTCAAACGTAGCGGGCGCTCCACCGTGATGCGCCAGTAGCCGAAATCCTCGTTGTCGAAAATTTTGCTCACGGTCAGGGTTTCGTCGTCTCCGTTTTTGCCGAAGCTGCGCACCTCGCCGTCTCGGTTATCGCCGTGTATCTCGGTAATGGCGGCGATTTGGTTGGGACTACCCTCTTCGCCGTCGGCGATTTCGTTGCGCTTGTTACCGAGGCTGCGGCTCATCTTTTGATAGTAGTTCACGGCGTTGATAAGCTGGACCTTGCCCCGGCGCTCGAGCGCTTTATTGTTGCTCAAAATCCAGATGTAGGTGTAAATACCCGTGTTGTAAAAGAGCTGGTCGGGCAGCGCGATGATGGCTTCTAACCAATCGTTTTCGATAATCCACTTGCGTATGTCGCTCTCACCGCTGCCCGCGCCGCCGGAGAACAGCGGCGAACCGTTGAAGACGATGCCGACGCGGCTGCCGCCCTCGCTTTTGGGCTTCATCTTGGAAAGCATGTGCTGCAAGAACAAAAACGAGCCGTCGTTGATTCTCGGCAAGCCAGCGCCGAAGCGACCGGCGAAGCCTTTGTTTTCATACTCGTCTGTGATGTGCTTTTGCACCTTGCGCCATTCCACGCCGAAGGGCGGGTTGGAAAACATGTAGTCGAAGCGTTCGTCCCGTAGGCCGTCGCTGGTAAAGGTGTTGCCGAACTTGATGTTCGAGACGTTTTGGCCTTTAATCAGCATGTCGCTCTTGCAAATCGCGTAGCTCTCGGGGTTGATTTCTTGACCAAAAACGACGGGTTTGGCGTCTTTATTGAGTTCGCGGATGTAGTCTTCTGCAATCGAGAGCATCCCGCCCGTGCCGCAGGCGGGGTCATAGATGGTTTTCACAACGCCCTTTTGTTGCAGTAACACCGCGTCGTTGTGAAGCAGCACGTTTACCATCAGCCGAATCACTTCGCGGGGGGTGAAGTGTTCGCCTGCGGTTTCGTTGGAGAGTTCGGAAAACTTGCGAATGAGTTCTTCGAAGACGTAGCCCATTTCCATGCTGTTGACCGCGTTAGGGTGCAAGTCGGTCTTGGCGAATTCTTTAAGAACCAGCAGTAGGATGTTGGCATTGTCCAGGCGGTCTATGTGTTCGTTGAAGCGAAAATACTCCATAATCTCGCGTCCGCTGGCTGAAAAGCCGTTGATGTAGTTTTTGAGGTTGGCGGCTAAGTTGTCGGGGTCTTCTTTGAGTTTTTGAAAGTCATACTTGCTGATGTTGTGAAAAGAGAGACCGGCTTGGCTGTTTAAGACAGGCTCCAAGTTACTCACGTTCAGCGCTTTGGCCCTGGTTTCGTAAAAGGTTATCACCTTGGCTTTGGTAGGCTCCAACACGCAGTCGAGACGGCGCAAGACGGTAAAGGGCAAAATCACCTTGCCGTAGTCGGCTTGTTTGTAGTCGCCGCGCAGTAAGTCGGCGACGCCCCAAATAAAACTGGCAAGTTCTTTCACTTTTGTGCTGCGGGTCATTTTGCAATCTTACCAACGTTTGAGGCTCGAGCAGAGCGTGTTAAACTCACGCCCACCATGAAATTCTCAGCCGCCACCCTCCCCACCGAACACGCCGAGCACGTCACCCGACAGCGCGTCACGGGGGCGGGGCTCGAGTCTTTACACTTTTCATACGCCTTCATTTACGGCGAGATGATGGTTAGTTTGGGAAAGGCCGCCCGGTACACCTTTTGGTCGAAGGTGAGGAGCCGCGTCTGGTGGTAGCTCGCGTGCGCGCCGATGATGAAGTCCGCCAGGATGCGCCGGGGACCCTCGTCGTTCGGTTGGCTGTTGCGTTGGCTGCGGCGGCGCTCGATGTAACCCCCGTAGGCGCGGCCCGCCAAGCGCCACAGGTCGTTCGGCATAGCCCACTCGACCCGGATGCGCGTGTCTTCTAAAAAGGTGGTGACAAAACGTTCGCTGCGCGCGGGCTCGGCGATGAGTTCGCAGTAGACCGGCGGTGAGATGATGAGTTCGCCGGACTCAGCGGTAGACTCGAGGGCGCGCTCGAGGGCGTCCAAGTCCGCTGCCTTTTCTCCTTGCAGGAGGCTTAGCAGCACGTTGGTATCGACGGCGGTCGTTACCACCCACGCTCCTTCTTAAGCTCCGCCGTGATGCTTTCCGAAGTTTTGCCGCTGCCGTCGGCCAGTGCCCCGGCGTAGCGGGCGAACACGCCCTTCTCGCGCACCGGGCGCACGGTCATTTGGCCGTTGTCACCGACCTCGAACGTCAGCACGTCACCCTTGCGCAGTTTCAGCGCATCGCGCACCTCGGCGGGAATCGTGACTTGACCTTTGCTGGTGACCTTGGCATTTCCTACGACTGCCACAAAGACGCACCTCCAAGTAAGGCAAGTATACGCCTTACCGTAAGGTGGCGGTGCGGCTTACCTAGCGGCTCTACCTCCAGCTTGGGAGCACGTTAACCCCCACCATAAACTTCTCATCCGCCACCCTCCCCGCCGAACAAGTCCGCGCACGTCACCCGGCAGCGCGTCACGGAGACGGGGCTCGAGTGCATCTTTTATACCTACCAGCCCGGTGTAACGTTCAAACGTCACCAGCACGAAGCGGAGCAGACTACAGTTGTACTGAGCGGCGAACTCGTCTTCGCTTTCGACGCTGAGGAGGTGGGTTCGGCGGGGGCGCGGCGGTGCTGATTCCAAGGGGTAAGCCGCATCGGGCTTACGGGCCGGAGGGCGTGCCGGAGACGCGCACCTACAACGTGTTCAGCCCGGTGCGTAACGAGTTGCCTCGAGCGGCTACGCGGTAGAATTACCAGTCTCGCGACCCGCACGCCCTGTCATGCCGAGGCCTTATCTTATGCTCACCCACCCCGACCTGCGCACCCTCACCCTTCACGCCGACTGGGACGACAGCCTCGTCTCCGAACTGTGCCACGTCGCGCTGTTTTACTGCGAGAACGGCTTCTGGGACCGGCTCAAGGACGAGGCGCTAAACGTCCTCGAAACGCTGAACGGCGACACCTCCAGTTTGCACCGGCCCTTGCGGCAAGCCTTCAACGCTTGGCTGCTCGAGACGCAAAAGTACGACTTCGACTTTGGAGCCGCCGAAGATTTGAGCGACCTTACCGCCGCCGAGCAGCGCCTCGCGGACGAGGTGCTCAACTACCACGCCGACCCCGCGATGTACTCAATCGTCCACGCGGTCGACGAAGACCGGGGCGACGACGCTTGGTTTTTGTGCTACCTGTCGGACGTTGAGGACTTGGGGTTGGACAAGACGATTTCGGCTTGAGCGGCTCATCAAAACACAACCGCTTTTGAACCCTGCCCCCTCAACAAGGGGGGTGGCCCTTCGGGCCGGGGGGATTTGCAACGAGGCCGCGAACTCGCCCAAACGTGAATTAGTTCGAGCCACAGAGGAGCGGGGTTCCGCTACGATTCAGGCATGACGTTTTTGAGTGATTGCCGACAGCTGAAAAAGCTCGAGCCCTCATGCTGAGCCAAATACTTGTCGGACTTCTCACGGGCAGCGTCGGGGTGGGCTACTTCATGTACGGGAAAAAGCGCTCGAGATTCGTCCCCATGCTGGCGGGCGCGGCGCTCTGTCTTTACCCCTACGCGGTCAGCAACCTGTTCTGGTTGCTCGCTGTCGGCGCGGCGCTCCTCGCACTGCCTTTTGTGCTGAAGGTTTGAGTCACCCCGACCTCTTTTTGCCGTGGTAAACCGTTACACTGGTCGCCATGACAGCCCCGACCCTACCCGCCGAGCTAACTTTCGACGAGCGCGGCCTCGTCCCCGTCATCACCCAAGACGCTTCCAGCGGCGAGGTGCTGATGTTCGCCTGGGCGACCCGCGAAGCCGTAGAGAAAACGCTGCAAACCCGCCAAGCCCACTACTTCAGCCGTTCGCGCGGCGAACTGTGGCGCAAGGGCGCGACGAGCGGGCACGTTCAGGAGGTCGTCGAGGTCCGCTACGACTGCGACGGTGACGCGGTGCTCTACCGCGTGCTGCAAACCGGCGCGGCCTGCCACACGGGTGCTCGGAGTTGCTTTTACCGCGCTTTGACCGAGGAGGCAAGTCCCTCACTGGGCGACGTGATGGGGCTGCTCGAGCGCGTCGTCGGCGACCGCCTGGCAACCCTGCCCGAAGGTTCTTACGTCACAAAACTGCACGAACGCGGTTTGGGTTATATCGCGCAAAAGGTCGTCGAGGAGGCGGGCGAGAGCATCGTCGCGGCCTTGGAGCACAAGGACGACGAACTGCTGGGCGAGGCCGCCGACCTCGTGTTTCACCTCACGGTGCTCTTGAAAGAAAGAGGTTTGAGTTTGAAGGAAGTGACGGACGTTTTAGCTGCGCGGCACCGAGACTAGAAGGGAGCGGAGGAGGTACAAGGTTCTCTCCCCCGCTCCTCCCAGTCCTCTCTCGCACGTCGGCGCCGAGTGCCAGGGCGAACAGGTAGCGACCTGTGGGTTCTTTGACGTGTGGGACTCGACCGCGGGAGTGTTCAAGACCGCCCCCAACCCTCGGAACTGCTTACGGAAGTAAAAAATTTTGGATAGGGTGTCCCGACGCGCCTCTTTGAACTTGTCTACTCACGTCTCTAAGCAAAAGGGTGGGCGGGTTTCATGAGGCGCGGCGACACTGGTAGACGTGGACGGGTTCAGCGCAGCAACGGTTTGGCTTCAAGAGGCGGCGCTCTCGCCCGCCGTCTGGCAAGGCGAGGTGGACTGCGTCGTCGGGCCGTTCTCGAGCCGCAAATTGGCCCAAAATTTTGTCACGTTCCAAGTCGACTTCGACCCCGAAGCTGCCGTCGTCAACGACCTTTTCGCGCGCGGCGACGCCTGGTACGTCGAGTTGCGCACCCTGCATTGGGGCTGAGAAAGCTCGCGGTCAGCGTTTGCGCTCGAGCCCGCGCAACGGCAACCGGTACAACTCGCGCCACAAGCCCGCTTTGGGGTAGTAGTCGGCACTTTTTAAGAACAGCCGGTACCCTTCGGCCTGGTGGCCGGTTTCGAAACAGCGCCGCACTCCGTAGCGAAACATGCGCGCCAGTACCAGGTTGCGGTCCCGGCGCCGAGCCGGGCCGCCTGCATATTCGTTGCGCCGGTCTCGTTCCAGAACGAAGTCGACCCCGAGGAGCAGCGAGGCGACCTCGTTCGTTTTGGTCGCCTCGTGTTGCCGGTAGCCGTAGATGACGGGTGAGGTCACGAACGCAAAACCCGGCGCGGTGCCGAGTCGCAAAAACAGGTCGTGGTCTTCCGACGAGATGTTTTTTTCCAGAAAGCCGCCGCTCGCTTTCAACAGGTCCGTCCGAACGGCCGCCGCTACCGTGATGGGGTAGCGGGCCCTGGCCGCCGCCAGGTAGTCCGGCCAATATTCGGCAGCCAGGGGTTCGCGCCGTGACGCCAAAAATGTGGCTTCGTCGCTGAACCTGTCGGGTTTGGACATAATGATGGTGGCCTGGTGCGCCCGCGCCACTTCGTCGTAAACGGCCAAGCTCCAGGGCAGCAGCAGGTCGTCGCTGTCCAAAAAGACGACGTACTCGCCGCGGGCATGTTTCAGGCCCAAGTTGCGAGCGCTGCCCGGTCCCCGGTTGGTCTGCCTGAGCGCGGTCACCCGGTCGCCGCACCTCTCCAGCAGGGCGTGCGTCTCGTCGGCGGAACCGTCGTCGACGACGATGGTTTCAAAATCTTCAAACGTCTGAGCGAAAACCGACTGCAGCGTGCGCTCGAGCAGCGCCGCGCGGTTGTAGGTCGGAATGATAAGGGAGAATCGGGGCATACCACCCTGTATCCTAGCTGAAGCCGCCGTTTTGGGGTAGGAAAAAGAGCACGTCGCGGCCGTGCGTTTTTGCAGAAACGGCAGACCTGCTTGGGTAAAAAGTCGCGGGTGAAAAGTCTTGGGTGACCAGGGGTGTGAAGAAACCGGGTTGGCTGTGACGGGAAAGTCAGCTTGCGCGAGGCTGCGAGAGTCGCAAACTCGAGTACACCACGCCGTTGCCGAGGGCGCGTGTGCCACAATGACTTTCATGACCAAAAAAAGGAACAGCTCAAGCGACGTAGCTCCCGGCGGTGCGGCACTGGCAACGGACAGGCGCAGCGGCGGGATGGACATGGAGCGCGCCCTCGTCCTCGACACGGTGCGGGTGACCGAGCAAGCGGCTATCGCCGCGAGTCGGGTGGCGGGTAAGGGCGACGCGGACTTGGTCGACCAAGCGGGCACCGACGCCATGCGCACCGTCCTGAACGAACTCGACATCGACGGCGAAATCGTCATCGGCGAGGGCGAGCGTGACGAAGCGCCGATGCTCTACATCGGTGAACGGGTCGGCCGGGCCGGGCCGGACGCCTGGGCCGTCGACATCGCCGTCGACCCGGTCGAGGGCACGAACATCACCGCGCGACTTATCAGCAACTCGGTCGCGGTCATCGCGATTGCTGAGAAGGGCGGACTGTTCCAGGCGCCCGACACCTACATGGAAAAGCTCATCGTCGGGCCGCCCGCCGCGGGCAAAGTGGACCTGAGTTGGCCGGTCGCGGCGAACCTGCGCAGCGTCGCGATGAGCTTGGACCGCGCCGTAAGCGACCTGACCGTGGTGATTTTGGACCGCCCCCGGCACGAACAGCTCATCAAAGAGGTGCGCGAGACCGGCGTGCGCGTGAAACTCATCGGCGACGGCGACGTGATTGCGGCCTTGTCGGCGGCGGTGCGCGGCACCAACGTCCACGCGGTCATGGGCACGGGCGGCGCGCCCGAAGGCGTCCTCGCGGCGGCGGCCATGAAGTGTTTGGGCGGCGAGATTCAGGGCCGTTTCAAACCGCGCAACGACGCCGAAAAAGCGCGTCTGGAGGCGATGGGCGCGTCTACCGAGAAAGTCTACACGACCGACGACTTAGCGCCCGGCAAAAACATCGTCTTCAGCGCGACCGGCATTACCGACGGCGACCTGCTGCGCGGCGTCAAGTTTTTCAAAAACGGCGCACGCACGCACACCGTGGCGATGGGGTACCACTCGAGAGTGGTGCGCTTCTCAGACGCGGTCCACCTGCTCGAGGCGGGCGCGCGGGTCAACATCCAGATGTAGGTTCAAGTGTGGTTTTCCTGCAGGCCGGTAGCTACGGCTTTTACCTCTTTTACCTCCCGTCCCGCGTGCCGGCGGTCTGATGCCCGAGAACGAAGGTCGAGGCGGACAAGCCGGGGTGGTCCTGGGCGTCACGGTGAAACTAGGCGCCTCATGCAAACCGGACGGTTTTACCCTACACTGTCCGCATGTTCGCCACCGACTTTTTCTTCGAAAAACTGTCCACCGGAGAAACGGCCTTTTACCCTTACGGCGCGATGAGTCGCGGTTACGTCTTGACACCCGAACAAGAAGTCGAAGCCCGGCGGCGCATGAAGCGCCTAGTGGGATTTTGGGTGGCGGAATTCGTTTCCATGATGTTGCTCATTTGGTTTGTGAGCTTCTCACCCGTAACCCTGGTGTTGCTCTTGGGCACGTTGGCCCTTTTGTCGGAAAGTGTCTCCCACTTTTACCTGAGTCCCGTTCTCAATCCGGCGCGCCGGGCACCCAAACTGGGTTTCAAAGGGTGGTTGCGTGGTTTGGGCAGGGTGCGGGGCCAAAGCCGAGCGGCAGGTATTTTCCTCTTCTTGACGGCTTTGCTGTGGATTTTTATTGGAATGTTGCCACAGGGTCCAAACACGGGTCCAGACATAGCCGCCTTTCTTATGGCCGCTGTTTTTGTGGTTTTTGGCGCAGTCCATTTTTACGCTGCCGACGAACACGGTGTAAAAACGAGGCGCTGAGAACCCGGCCCAGCCGGGTCGAACTGTAAGGTCTGCGCCTCGCGATGAGCCAGATGTTTGTGCCAAGTTCCGCTGGAGGCGTGACGTGAAGCTCGAGCTGCTGCCCCTTTTGCAAACCCAACGAGACCTCTACGAGGTTCCGCGCGGCCCGGCGCGTTTTGGGGCTTATCTCGAGGCGATGACCGGGGGTGGGGAAGACCTCGTTTTGCCCTTGGCGGGCATGAACCCGCTGGGCAAGGAACACGTGGCCGCGCTCGTCGACAGCCTCCTCGCTTGGGACGCCGAAGCGCGAGTCGCCGAGGTGTTGGCGGTAGCTTCGGACCAGCTCGGTGGGTTTGACGGCGTTTTGAAAGTCGGCCTCGTGCTGACCGACGACCTTGGGGGCGGCTGGACGAACCGTTACCTGAGCGACATGACGCAGCGCTTCAAAAATGCTTATGACTTGGAGAACCGCTGGGCGCTCGTGCCGGTATGGACGAGCCAAGTTTGGACGCCGGCCGCCCTCGAGCAAGCCGTCCTGAGCACGGTCTACCGCACGGTTTACAAACAGGTTCACGGTTTGCCGGTCACGCTCGCGGAAATGTTGGAGCAAGAGGGGCGAGCTTTGGACTTTGCCGGGGTAACGTTCGCGCTCGAGCCGGATGACCTAGAGTACAGCCGTGCGGTGTTGGGGCCGTACACGTCCGCGACCGAGTGGGCGGTAATTTTACCTTGCCTTTACGGCGACGCGGCGGCGCGCTCGGTCGGACATCCGCCTTTGGGCTTGTCACCAAACGCGGGTTACGCGGTGGCGCTCTCGGGCGCGCGGCGCGAAGCCGGTAGCGGCCTTACCCGTCGGCCTGACGTTCTCTTGACAGCCCCCTGACCTTGCGCTGAACTGCTTTCGTTACGCTGCGAGAGCTGCGAAAACAGCGAAAGGGAGGTAAGGGAATGACGACCAGAACAGGACGCGTGTGGCTCGGTGTGGTGGTGGCAATGTTTTTTGCCGGGGCACAAGCTCAGGACCCGGCGCAAGCCCCGGACTCGCAACCGGCGGACGTGTATCCGACCGTGGCGATAGACAGCCCGGCTGCACCGTTTATCCTGACGAACCAGTACGCCCAAGCGCAGGGCGCGACCGCCGAGTGGCGCAAGATGGAAGGCGTCGCGCTCGACGCCGCCAACGGCCGCCTCTACATCGCCATGAGCGAAATCGGCAAGGGCATGAGCGACGGCGAGGGTGACATTCAACTCGAGGAAAACCCCTGCGGCATCGTCTATACGGCCGAGCTGAGCGACACCTTCGAAATGGGCGCGCTGCAACCCCTCGTGGTGGGCGGCCCCTTCGACGAGACCGCCGCGGAAAACGAATGCAGTTTGGAGGGCATTTCCAACCCCGACAACGTGGCTGTCGACGCGCGCGGACGCGTCTGGATAGGCGAGGATTCGGGCTACCACCTCAACAACGCGCTGTGGGTTTACGACCCGGCGACGCAGGAGCTGACCCGTTTCGCCACCGTCCCGCTCGGGGCCGAGGTGACGGGTTTACACGTCAGCGCCGCGGGTACGCTGTTCATGAACATCCAGCACCCCGACGCGACGAACCTCTACCCCTTCAACCGCGGTACGGTCGGCGTGGTGACGGGTTTCAACGCCAACACCGACGACTTTACCGAGTTGGCCGTCCCGCAAGGCGACGCCCAAAAACAGGCGCAGGTCGCCGCGGGCGAGTACAGCGTCATCGGCCGCGTCGGCGACGCGATTCCAAGTGCACCGGGCGGCTCGAGCTTCGGCGAAATCAACGCCTTACAAACCGGTGAGCACCTGTTTTTCTGCAACGACCCCGACGGCAACATGTTTTTGCCGACGAGCGAGTCCGGCAATGAAGGGTACTTGTACACCAACTTCGAATGCCGCCCCGGCGGCGTGAGCAAGCTCTACATCCGTCAGGCCGACGACGGCACCTGGAACGTGATTGAGGGCGAGCAGGTGGACTTTGCAGGTGTCAACGGCACCATGACGAACTGCTTTGCCAGCGTGACCCCGTGGAATACCGGCTTAAGCGGCGAAGAGTACCCGGCCGAACGCAGCGAGGACTGGACCGACAACGCCGTCACCATGCGTGAGTACTTAGGAAAAGCGGCCAACCCCTTCGACTACGGTTACGTTATCGAACTCATCCCCGGCGAAGGCGTCGGCAGCGAGGTTGTCAAGCACTACGCGATGGGTCGCATCAGCGTCGAGAACGCGCTCGTCATGCCGGACGGCAAAACGGTCTACTACGGCAACGACGGCACCGACCGCGTTTTGCACAAGTTCATCGCCGACGAGCCCGGCAACTTAGACGCAGGCACCCTCTACGCCGCCAAGGCGGCGCAACAGGGCGACGGCAGCTTCGCGCTGACCTGGTTGGAGCTGGGCCACAGCACCAGTGAAGAGGTTTACGCGGCTATCCGCGAGCTGGACGGCCAAATTACCCTGGCGGGGCAGGACCGGTAAGATTCTGACGGGCCGGGGTACTGTACCCCGGCCCGCCTCTTCACAAACGCTTCACCTTGTCCCGTCCTGACAAAGTCATGACACCTTTTGAGTACATTTCTTTTCGGAGGCACCATGAAAAAAATCACCTTGTTGCTAAGCACCCTCACCCTCTTGACGCTCGGTTCGGCCCTGGCCCAAGACATCAACGTCGCGGGCTCCTCGACCGTTTACCCGATTACTTTGGGCATGGCCGAAGAGTACAACATCGAAACCGGCACCGACATCTCGGTACAGTCGACCGGCACCGGCGGCGGCTTCGAGCTGTTTTGCAACGGCGAAACCGACATCAATGACGCCAGCCGCCCCATCAAGCAAGAAGAAATCGACGCCTGCGCCGCCAACGGCATCACGCCTATCGAACTGTCGGTCGCCTACGACGCCCTGACCATCGCGGTGAACCCCGAAAACGACTGGGTCGACTGCATGACCACCGAAGAGCTGAACCTGCTCTGGCAACCCGACTCGGCCGTGCAGCAGTGGAGCGACGTCCGTAGCGACTGGCCCAGCGAACCCGTCAACCTGTTCGGTCCCGCCACCACGAGCGGAACGTTTGACTACTTTACCGAAACCATCATCGGCGAGTCGGGTGCCAGCCGCACTGATTACTTTCCGAGCGAAGAGGACGAGGTCCTGGCCGAGAACGTGACCAACGACCTTTACGCGCTTGTGTACCTGGGCTACGCCTACTACGCTGAAGACACCGAGCGCCTGAAAGCCGTCGCCATCGACAGCGGTGAAGGCTGCGTCGAGCCGTCGGTCGAAAACATCGAGAACGGTACCTACACGCCGCTGTCGCGCCCGCTCTTTATCTACGTGTCGGACCAAGCGATGGCCGAAAACCAAAACGTCCGCGACTTCGTCGAGTTCTACCTGAACGCCGACAACCGCGAAATCATCGCCGATACCGGTTACGCCGTTTTAAACGACAGCGTTTACGAAGAAGGCATAAGCAAGCTTGGCGAGTAAAACCTCGCTGTAAGCTTTAGAGCGACCTCCGAGCTTGGAGCCCGGAGGTCGCTCGGCTGAGCCGCAGGACCGGCAAACCCGAAGCGAGCGGCGTCATACCGACGTGTACCTGTTACTATTTTGAGGATGCTCCTGGTCGCTTCTTCGCGGCCGCCGCAAGGAGAAGACAAAGCTGGCGCGGTTGCTGACTACCTCGACCGAGTTTGTAGGGCTTGGGGTCTAAAACCTGCACCGAACTATCTTTCGAGGAGGATCATGGCGAGCCGACTACAACGTGCCGACCTGAGCAAGCGCGCCAACCGCAACTTAGGCGAAAACGCTATTCAACTGGCGCTCCTGGCCTGCGCAAGTATTTCTGTCCTGACAACGCTGGGCGTCGTCGTCGCGCTGTCGAGCGAAACGGTGAGTTTTTTTGCCGAGCCGTCGGTCACGTTCCGGGAGTTTTTCACCGGCACGCAGTGGACGCCGCTGTTCAACGAAGCGCAGCGGCACTTCGGTATTTTGCCGCTGCTGCTCGGCACCCTGCTGGTCACCTCGATTGCGCTCGTGGTGGGGATGCCCTTGGGCCTCGGCGCGGCCGTCTTTTTGTCGGAGTTCGCCTCGCGGCGCCTTCGGCGCGGCGTCGTGCCGGTTCTGGAAGTCTTAGCGGGCATTCCGACGGTGGTCTTGGGGTACTTCGCGCTCCTTACCGTAACACCGTTTTTGAAAGGATTTATTCCCGGCCTGTCGACCTCGAACGCGCTCTCGGCGGGCGTCGTGGTGGGTTTTATGATTATGCCGACCATCAGCAGCATTTCCATCGACGCGATGCAAGCCGTGCCGCGCGGCCTGCGCGAGGCCGCCTACGGGCTCGGCTCGACCAAAGCCGAAGTCATTTCCAAAGTCATCATCCCGGCGGCGCTCTCGGGCATCGTCGCTTCGTTTATTTTGGCGATGTCTCGAGCCATCGGCGAAACGATGATAGTGACGCTCGCCGCGGGCCAGCTTCCCAACGTGACCTTCGACCCGCGCGACACCGTCGAGACGATGACGGCCTTTATCGCCAACACCGCCCAGGGCGACCAGGAAGCGGGCTCGATAGGCTCGAGGTCGCTCTATGCGGTCGGCATGTCGCTGTTTTTGATAACCCTGCTCCTCAACATCGTGTCGCAACAGGTCGTGCGGCGTTTCAGCGAGAAGTACGAGTAATGGACGCGAGCCAAGCCCAAGGTCGCGTCCCGGTCTCGAGCCCCAAAAAAGGGTTGCTGTCCGGCGCGGAGCGCGCGCAGCTCAAGCGCCGCCAACAGCGCGGCAAGGTGTTGCAGGTCGTCACGTTCGTGCCGGTGGTGGCCGGGCTACTCCTAATCGTGTTCGTGTTCGCCGCCAACATCAACCGGATTTTTTCCTGGCAGGTAGTGGCTCCGTCCAGCAGCTCGAGCGGGCAAACTTTCCCGGCCGACGAGGTCGAAAACGTGCGTGAAGGTCTGCGGCTCGAGCTGCTGGCCCAGGGTGAAACCGCCGAGGCCAATGACGCGCTGTTCGGCGACGCCGAAGAACTGCGCAAGTTCAACCGGCGCAACCGGGTCGACTACCTGCCCTACGCCGACGGTCTGAGCGACCGCGTGTACGTGTGGTCGTTGCGCGACGACATCGAAGACCAGTACGGCTACTTGGAGGGCCGCGCTCGCCGCGACGAACTCTTGGCCGAAGCCCAGACCGAGAACTACAACTTTTTCCTCAACCCGATGCTCGACCGCGAGTTTGTAACGCGCGGCAACTCGCGCGCGCCGCAGATGGCCGGGTTTTACAACGCGATTGTCGGCACGCTCTGGGTCATCGGCTTGGTCATTTTGTTCTCAGCCGTCATCGGCGTGGGCAGCGCGGTGTACTTGGAGGAGTACGCGCCGAAGAACGCCTTCAGCGCTTTTTTAGAGGTGAACTTGCGCAACTTGGCCGGGGTGCCGTCCATCGTTTACGGCATTTTGGGGTTGTACGTGTTCGTGCGCGCCTTGTCGTTCGAGCGCAGTGTGATTTCGGCGGCACTCACCCTAACGCTCTTGATTTTGCCGGTTGTCATCATCGCCGCGCGCGAGGCGATTCGCAGCGTGCCCGACAGTTTACGGCAGGCGAGCTACGGCTTAGGCGCGACGAAGTGGCAGACGGTGAGCAAAGTGGTCTTGCCCAACGCCGTCGGCGGCATCGTGACGGGCGTGATTTTAGCCGTCGCCAGGGCCATCGGCGAGACCGCGCCGCTGCTCTTAGTCGGCGGCGCCGGCCTGGTGACGAGCGTGCCTGGGGGCTGGGACGTGCTCAAAGACACCTTCACGGTGATGCCGCTGCAGATTTACACCTACTTCGGGCTACCCAACCAGGACGCCTTTTTGCCGGTCGCCTCGGCGGGCATCGTCGTCTTGCTCATCATTTTGATTTTTATCTACCTCGTCGCGTTCGTCATTCGGGCGCGCTTCGAGCGGAACTGGTAAGGAGGGAATGAAAGTTATTCGTTTTTAGTTACTCGTTTTTGGTTTTACGAACGACGAGTAACGAACGGCGAACGACGCTCAACTTATGGCACTCCCCGGCTTAAAGCAACTAGAAGGCCACAAAACCATTCGCACCGCACCCGTCGGCGACGAAGACGCGGTCGTGAGCATCAAAGACTTGGCGCTGTGGTACGGAGACTTTCAGGCGCTCCACGGCAACACGGTCAACTTTCCGCGCAACCAGGTGACCGCCCTCATCGGCGCCTCGGGCTGCGGTAAGTCTACGCTTTTGCGGTGCATCAACCGCATGAACGACCTCATTCTGGGCGTAAAAATCAAAGGGCACGCCGTTTACGAAGGCGTCGAACTCTACGACCCGAGCATCGACGCGGTCGAGGTGCGCCGCCGCATCGGGATGGTCTTTCAAAAACCCAACCCGTTTCCGAAAAGCATCTTCGACAACGTGGCTTTCTCCCCGCGCTTGAACGGTTACAAGGGCGACCTGAGCGCCCTCGTCGAAAAGTCTTTGAAGGGCGCGGCGCTTTGGGACGAGGTCAAGGACAAGCTCAAAGCGTCGGGCCTAAGTCTGTCGGGCGGGCAGCAACAGCGGCTGTGTATCGCTCGCGCGATGGCCCAGGAGCCCGAAGTGATTTTGATGGACGAGCCTACCAGCGCGCTCGACCCAATTGCTACCGACAAAATCGAAGAACTCATCAACGAGATAAAAAAAGACTACACCGTCATCATCGTCACGCACAACATGCAGCAGGCGGGCCGCGTCGCCGACCGGACCGTTTACATGCACTTGGGCTACATCGTCGAAGAAGGCCCCACCGACCAGATGTTTACCAACCCCAAACACGAGGTGACCGAGCAGTATATTTCGGGGCACTTCGGCTAGGAGTGCGCTTGCAGCCCTGCGGCGGCTCTCTACTTCTGCTCGGTAGAACTTGTCGCAGTGGTCTCGTCGCAGTAAACTTTCTGGTGCTACCATAAAGTATGACCACACGTAGCACCACAGCTAAGTTCTCTATCAGTATTCATGCGGAGTTGATAAGTTTTCTCGAACGTTATCAAAGAGAGCACGGCCTCAGTAGCCGTAGCGAAGTCATCACGAAAGCTCTCAAGACGCTCCGCGAAGCCGAACTAGCGCGCGCTTACCAGGACCACGCTGAAGATTGGCAAAACGATTCCGACCGAGACTTTTGGGACCGAGCAGCCGTAGCTGACGGTTTGGATAACGACTCTCGCTGATGCGCCTTGAACGTGGCGACATCGTGTTGGTGGACTTCGAACCCGCTAGGCAAACCGAAGCCGACAAAATTCGCCCGAGCATCGTCGTTACCAATGACCAAGCCAACGCTTACGGTACGAGCGTCGTGGTCGTTCCCGTCACGAGCAATACCAAACGGGTTTACCCCTTTCAACTGTTTTTGCCTGCCGAACAAACCGGGCTGGATGAAAATAGCAAAGCGCAAGTCGAACTGTTGCGAAGCGTCAGCAGAAGCCGGTTGGGCAAACGCGTCGGCAGCTTACCGAAACCTTTGCTGCTCGAGCTTGGTGAACGCCTCAAGCTTCATCTCGAGCTTTAGCTCTACCGAGCAAAAAAGCTTTCCAGCGTCTTCCCCCTGGTCGCTTTTATAGCGGTCGGCGGCGTGGGGGTCTACCTCCCCTCCACCCACCTCACCCTTCACGAAAGCCACCAAGCGCTCCGGGGACTTGTCAAACAGGGCGTGGCCGAGGTTTGGGTCACCGACGAGGGGGGTATCGTCTACGTTTTTCCGGAGCTGTTCGCGGGCTACAAGGACGGAGCCAGCGGCCCCTTTGCGCGGTGATTTTGCAACCCTTGCCCCCAATTTGAACCGGTCTAACTGTACCAATTAGACCATGGCACGTGGCACTGTCCGTCACCCCTTTGTGTCTGCTTTAATACTTACAGCGGACAAACCGTCCGCGCTTCGGGGGGAGCAATACCTGCAGCCTTATCAGCTTCGGCAAGCGTTGCAGGTATTTTTTGCTCTTGTTCAGGGGGTAGAGGGTAAAGAGCGACACAACACCGGGACGCGGGGCCGCAGGTCGCCGTTGAACAAGCCTTTACGTGAGGAGCGTGGCGTGAGCCTACCCAAACGGTGCTGCAACGCCGACTTGGACTGCGCTTTGAGACGGTTCGAGACGCACCTTGGCGACTACCGAACGCTGGCCGACCCCGCCTCGTACCATTACGCTGCAAACACGCTTGCCACACTGAGGCTCGAGGCTGAAGCGGCCACCGACGCGCGACACACGCTGAAAAGGGTTGAAAGGTTGGCCCTGGCGTTGCACCGTGCGGTGCGTGAGTGGCAAGACGCCACAGTGCCCTGACCCGCGGGAAAACCGTCGACCGTTCTTTTCAACTTGTAAAAGTGTGAAAGCTTCAGACTCACCCTCCCGCCGAGAGTTCAACTTGCGTGCGGTAGTCGTCTTCGGCCGGCGTCCAAGCGTCCGGGTCCGCCGCACTTTGCGCGCCGCTGCGAATGTCCTTGACCTCGTGCGCAGTTGGGTCGTCGGGGTTGAAAAACCACACGTAGGGAATGCCCCGGCGCTCGGCGGCGCGAATCTGCTTGCCGAACTTTTGCGGCGCGGGGTGGACGTCGGCGGGAACGCCCCGCGCCCGCAACGCCTTGACGACCCCCGCGGCTGCCGCGCGCGTCTCCTCACTCGGCAACGCGACGAGGACGACGACCGGCGTCGAGCGCTTAGGTTTGAGAAGGCCGCGCCCGAACAGGTAGCCGAGCATCCGCGTCACCCCGAAGGACACGCCGACGCCGGGAAGTTTTATTTTATCATCGCTCGCCAAGTTGTCGTAACGCCCGCCGCCGCAGACCGAGCCCAAAGCTTCGTGCCCGACGAACTGGCACTCGAGAACCGTCCCCGTGTAGTAGTCCAGCCCGCGCGCCACGCTGAGGTCGGCGACGAGGCTGCCCACGGGCAGGTCGGCGTTCGAAGTCATCAAAACCTCGAGTTCAATCAAACCTTCCTGCAACAGCTCGTGCTTTAGGCCCAACGCCTCGACCCGTCTCACAAACGAAGTGTCGGGCGTTTGAATGTTGCCAAGCTCGAGGCACAAACCGGCGTCCTTTTCGCTCAGCCCGACGTCCGTTTGCAACAGCCGCGCGACCTCACGAGGGCCGATTTTCTCTATCTTGTCGACGATTCGCAGCACGTTTCCAGCGTCCTCGACGCCCAACGCCTTGTAAAAACCCGACAGGAGCTTACGGTTGTTCACCCGAATCCGTGTGTTCGGCACCGGCAGACTCGTCATAATTTCGTGGATGAGTTGCGGAAACTCGGCGTCGTAGCCGAGCGGCAGTTCGCCCTCACCTATCACGTCGATGTCGGCCTGGTAAAACTCGCGGTAGCGGCCCTCCTGCGGGCGCTCGCCGCGCCAGGCTTTCTGGATTTGGTAGCGCTTGAACGGGAAAGAAAGTTGCCCTCTAAACTGCTGCACGTACCTTGCGAACGGCACCGTCATGTCGAAGTGCAAACCGAACTCGGGCGGCGCGGCGGGGTCTTCCTCACCCAACCGGCGCAGCGTGTAAATCTCTTTGTCGTCGCCCTTGCTCAGGAGCACGTCCAGCGGCTCGACCGCTCTAGGCTCGACGGGCGCGAAGCCGTACAGCTCGAACTTGCGGCGCAGCGTGTCCAGGAAAGTTTGCTCGAGCAGCTTTTCTTCCGGCAGCCACTCGGGAAAGCCGCTGACGGGCGTGATTTTTGCCATGAACGTCTCCTAAGTTTTGAGGGAAAATGTGCTGTGGGAACGGCAGGCCGGCGGCTACGAATGCCGTCCGTACCTGACCCGGTGATAAAAAACCTTGTGGAAAATAACCTTGTGCGTTGGCAACTTCATCGGGATGATTATAAGGGAGCGCAGTCCGGCGCGTCACCCCTCGGCTTGCCGGCTTGCAGCGCTTGGCGTGGCAGCTTGCAGCGCTTGGCGGGTCAGCTTACGGTTGCGCACACCTTGTAGGGCTAAAACTGACACAGGAGGCAGTTATGGACGAAGACCAGAGGCTCGAGTACCAGTCACTCATCCGCAGCATCGTCGACCAGGCCGAAGCGATGGAAGACCCGGACCAAGAAGACGAAATGCTCTTCGACAAGGTCGAAGCGCTCTCAGTCCGGGTGGAAGAGTTGCGCGACCTGATTGATTTAGTTTACGGGTAACTTTCGGCAGTTAGCTGACGGCTGAACACAGGTGTAGAAAAGGGCGGGTTCGAACCCGCCCTCAAACGTCCGTGGAGAATTCAAACCGGCTTGGCGGATTCCAAACCTTCCAGTTCGTGCGACAGCTCGAGCTGGCCCTGGGGCGCTTTTTTGAGTTCTTCGGGTACCTCTTCGCCTATGTTTCCGTGCGCGATGGTAATTCCGCCGTCGGCCAGAAAGAGCGCGCCAGTCACGTAACTCGCCTCGTCGGAGGCTAAAAAGGCGTAGACGTTCGCCATCTCTTCCGTCGTGCCGCGCCGGGCCAGCGGCGTCGCCTTGACGACCATCTTCGCCGTTTTCTCACTCATCGCGCCGTGCTCGGGCCGGGTCATCTCGGTGTCGATGGGGCCGGGGCAAACGCAGTTGGCGCGCACGCCGTGTTTGGCCTGCTCGACCGCCACGCCCTTCATAAAAGCGTGCATAAAACCCTTGGTGCCGCCGTAGGGCGTGAACGTCGGCGTGCCGTTCAGCCCCGCCTCGCTGCCCGCCGAGACGATGTTGCCGCGCGTTTTGTGCAACTCGGGCAGCGCCGCGCGCGTCATCATGAAAGCACTCTGGACGTTGTTGTGCAGCAGTTTCTTAAACGCCTCGAGCGGGTAGTTTTGCGTCTCGGCGGTGTCGGGAATGGTGCCCGCGTTGTTCACGAGCACATCGAGCTTGCCAAAGGCGTCCAGGGCTTTTTGCACGCAGGCTTGCGCCTGGTCCTCTTCGGCGACGTCGCCGGTAAACGCGACCGCCGTGCCCGGATGCCCGTGTTGTTTTATCTTGCTCACCACGTCGTCCACCGGGTCGCCGGGCAGACCTGCGACGACCACGTTCGCGCCCTCGAGCGCAAACTTGTGCGCAATCGCCTCACCGATGCCGGTTCCTGCACCGGTTATGACAGCTACTTTGCCTTTAAGTCTCATTTCTCCCCCTTCGTCTTGCCCTGCTATTTTCGACCCCGCCCGTTTTTCGCTGCTACCGCGTGGCTTACAGTTGGTGAGCGGGCACTGCCCGAAACCCGGTCCAAAAGGCGTGCTACGAGTCGAACTCTGTGCCGCAGAGGCAAGGCGACCGAAGCCGTGAAGGCTCGAGCCCGCCGGACTCGGAGTGAAACTTGCCTCTGCAGGGCTGGTTTAAGGCGGCTCGCGTCGTCGGTTTGAAGCTCGAGCGCGCGACCGACGCGGTTCCGGTGGGCGCGCTAGGCTTCAGCTTCAACTTTGGTTTCTTTGAGGTACTCCAAGACCGCCGCCTCACTCTCAGACATGCGTTTCAACTTGCGGCGGCGGACTTTTTTGACGATACGCTCGAACTTGCTTTGCAGTTCGCCGCCCTCGAACGTCTCGATGATGAGCGGATGGACGTACGACGAGCGGCACACCGCGGGCGTGTTACCTAGGTGCTCGGCGACTTCTTTGATGGCCGTCGAGACGACCTTCTGGCGACCCTTGACCTCGGCGGGACACTCGTTCTGGCAGAGGGTTTCGGCGGCCAACACCGTCGCCGCCCAGGTACGAAAGTCCTTGGCGGTAAAGTCCTGGCCGGTCGTTTCTTGCAAGTAGGCGTTCACGTCGGCGGAGTCGACGACGTGTTTTTCGCCGTCCGCGTCCAGGTACTTGAACAGCTCGTAACCAGGCAGCTCGTAAGCCTCTTTGACGACCCTGGCAAGCTGTCTGTCCTCCAACGAGATGTGGTGCTCCTTGCCCGACTTGCCGACGAAGTCGAACGCCAAGTGACTGCCCTCGATGTCGACGTGTTTGCGGCGCATGGTGGTCAGTCCGTAGGAGTGGTTCTGCTTAGCGTATTCGCGGTTGCCGATGCGGATGAGGGTGGTTTCCAACAGCTTGACGATGGCCGCGACGAGCTTTTCTTTGGGCAGCCCCTGACGGCGCAGGTCACGCTCCAACCGCTCACGCAACTCGGGCAGCGCCTCGCCGAAAGGCACGAGCGAGTCGAACTTGGCGCGGTCGCGCACCTCGCGCCACTTCTCGTGGTAGACGTACTGTTTGCGCTCTTTAGCGTCGTAGCCGGTCGCCTGGATGTGGCCGGCGGCGTCCCTGCAAATCCACACGTCTTCCCACATCGGCGGGATGACGAGGGCGTCGAAACGCTCTCGCAAACGTTTGTCCTTGACGTGTTTGTCGTCCGGGTCGTAGTAAGCGAAGCCCTTGCCGCTACGCTTGCGCGTGTAGCCGGGTTCCTCGTCGGAGACGTAACGCAGACGGGCCTGGGCGGCGGCTTCGACGGGGTCGCTCAGCACAGGTGTACTTTCGGGTATAGGTTCATTCGTTTCCCTTCAGGCGGTGTGGTTGCGGACAGAATGGTCTCGGGCGGGGCTCGAGCCCTTGTACAAGTAGCGCACGCCGCCGCGCCGCACGCGGTTTTTGCGAATCTCGTCGCCGCGCTCTAAAATCTTTACAATCGTGTCGGCGGTGTGGGCCAAGTGGGACTTGCCGCTGGGCAAAAAGCTCGAGTCGTCTAGGTAGTTGCCCGCGCCGTTGTGGTGAACCGGCCCCATCGGGATGTAGGTGAACTTGCCGCGGCGTTTGGCGCGGTTCCAGCTCGAGCTTGCTACCCAGGGCCAGCGGCCCGGAAAGAGCAGCGTGCTGAACTTTTCAACCGGGTCTTTACTCCCCGCCAGGTGGTACAAGTAGCGCACGTCCAGCAGTCCGGCGTCCGCACTTATCACCCCGCCGAGCGAGACGAGGTCGACGGGCGCGCTCAGCAAGCGCTTTAAAAACGGTGTCACCCCCGCTGCCACCTGCGCGCCGCCGCTGAAACCGATTAAAGTGATAGGCACGCCCGAGCCGGCCCGGTAGCCGTGCTCGAGCAGGTCTTTCATAACGGCCTGCGCCTCGCCGAGGTGGTAAATCGGACCGTAGCGCTTGTCGGCCGAGACGAGCACCTGGAAAATGTTGCGCAGGTTGATGAGAAAGCCGAACGGGTGACGAGCGTCCTTGAGCTTGCGCTCGCGCGCGTAACGCCAGAAGCGCGACAAGGGCCGCGACGTGGTCAGCGGCGCGCCCGAGACCGCGTAGGGCAGCACGTCGCCCAAGACGGCCGCGTCGGGCAGCGCGGCGCTTAAATAGTCGAGCAAACTTTGCACGTCGCTGTAGTTTTCGGGCGTGGCCTTGGCGACGCCGTCTAAAAAAACCACGTAGTGCGCTTTTGGTGCAGTGCCCGAGTTCCCCTCGAGCAAACTCAACCCGCCCGGCACCGACGGGTGGGCGTCGTACCAGTCGTTGTACCAGCCCGCCCACCAGCCCAAAGCTTCCAAGGGCGCCAGCAACATCGCCGCCGACACGCCCACAAACAAGACAAGCAGGAGTGCCAAAACCTCGGCTAAGCCCGGCATCACACCACCCGCCCCGAAGCGTCCTCGTACAGCCCGCGTTCCGCAAGCATTTCCTGGACCAAGTCGTCGGTGCCCAGCACCTCGCGGATGCGCTCCACCCCGGCAGCTCTTGCCCGCAACCACTTCGACAGCGTGACGAGCGGGCGGCCCACCGTGCGCTGCACGGTTTGGAGCATCAGCCAACCCAAACCGCCGCACAGTGCGGCCTGCCACAGCCCCAACTCCAAACCCACCTGCGCCCCGACCACGATGGCGAGCAAACTCCACAGCGACAACAGCGACCCCAACCCCACCCCGAAAAATGGCACGAAAGCCAAAAAACTAAAGAGCAGCGGCGCGTAGCCCAAACCCACGGTGCGCACCGTTTGCTCCAGCGGCACGTCGCTTCCGAACAAGCCGTGGCCGATGCCCCACAAACTGAGCGCCCACACGAGGTAGTTAAAGACATAAAGCGCCGACGACACCAACACCGTAAACCCAAAGCGCCGGGGTGAGACCTGGTTGATAAAAAGCGTTACGCTCTGCCCGAGCGCCGTCGACACCCCGGCCAACAACACGGTGAGCAACGCCGAAAGCAGGCCGTTTGGCGCTTCGTAAATCGCCAAAAAGGCATTTTTGTCGAGCAGCAAGGCTGGTAGTAAAAGTTCGTGTAGGTCCATAGTCTCTGGGGCTTGCCACGGGAGACTGACGACGGCCGCCCCCCTAAAGTCTAGTGGACTTCGGCAAAACAAACCGTGACGGAAGGCGGTCTTGCAGTAGCAGAAAAGGCTCGCGGCCACGCTGCAGGTTTGACCTACCGGCTGTTTGGTTCCCCAACACATGACGAGTGTCGCGTCCTGTAGGGGTGGGTTCTGAACCCACCCCTACAGGACGGCGAAAAAGGACGTTTTGAGCGGCAGTTTTGATACCCTCTTTGTCTACATATTCTCAATCAGCGCCGAGCCGAACTCGCTCGTTTTGAGCAGGGTCGCGTTATCCATCAAACGTTCGAAGTCGTACGTCACGCGCTTTTGCGAAATCGTCTTGCTCATGCTGGTCAGGATGAGGTCGGCGGCGTCGTTCCAGCCCATGTAGCGCAACATCATCTCGCCGGACAAGATGACCGAGGAAGGGTTCACCTTGTCCTGACCGGCGTACTTCGGCGCGGTGCCGTGGGTCGCCTCGAACACGGCGTGACCCGAGACGTAGTTGATGTTCGCGCCCGGCGCGATGCCTATGCCGCCCACTTGCGCGGCGAGCGCGTCCGAGATGTAGTCACCGTTTAGGTTCATAGTCGCGAGCACGCTGTACTCGGCGGGGCGCAGGATGATTTGCTGGAGCATGGCGTCGGCGATGACGTCTTTGACGGTGATGGTGGTGCCTGTCGCAGGGTTTTTCAGGGTGTGCCAGGGGCCGCCGTCGAGGGGCGTCGCGCCGAACTCACGCGCGGCCAACTCATAACCCCAGTCGCGGAACGCGCCCTCGGTAAACTTCATGATGTTGCCCTTGTGAACCAGGGTGACGCTGTCTTTGTCGTTGGCAATCGCGTAGTTGATGGCGGCGCGTACGAGTCGGTCGGTACCCTCGCGTGAAGTCGGCTTAATCCCAATCCCCGCCGTGTCGGGAAAGCGGATTTTTTCGTAGGATTCGGGGAAGTTTTCTTTGAGCAGCTCGAGAAACTTTTCAGCCTCCTTTGAGCCCTCTTTGTATTCGATGCCCGCGTAGATGTCCTCGGTGTTCTCGCGGAAAATTATCATGTCGACGGCCTCGGGATTTTTGACCGGGCTCGGCACGCCCTGGAAATACTGCACCGGGCGCACGCAGGCGTATAAGTCCATCCGTTGCCGAATCGCCACGTTGATACTTCTGATGCCGCCGCCGACCGGGGTGGTCAAGGGTCCTTTGATACCGACGAGGTACTCGTCGAGCGCGTCGATCGTCTCGTCCGGCAGCCACACGACCTCGCCGTAAACGTCGTTCGCCTTGTCGCCCGCGTAGACCTCCATCCAGGCGATTTCTTTCTGGCCGCCGTAGGCCTTTTTAACGGCCGCGTCGAGCACGCGTTTGGAAGCCGCCCAAATGTCCGGCCCGGTGCCGTCGCCCTCGATAAAACCGACGATGGGCCGGTCGGAAACCTGCAGGTGGCCGTCTTGAATGGTGATTTTGTCGCCTTCGGGGACCGTAATGTGTTGGTAGCTCATAGTTCTCCTTCATACGTGCTGGCACGAATTTTGTTTGCGGTTCGACACGAAAGTTGGTCTCGAAATCTTAGGGTCGACCCAAAGCTTCTACAGGCCTCTAACTATACACTCGAGCTTCGTGGGTTCTACATGGACTTTGCCGTTTGAGATTTTTAGGGGTACGGACGGGGTCGCAACGCACAAGAAAACGCGGCCCTCACCTGAGAACCGCGTTCTGAAAACTGGTAGCGACGGAGAGACTTGAACTCTCGACCTCACAATTATGAGTCATTCCGGGGGCAATTTCACCTGTTTTGGCTCCGTTATATTTAGTGTGATTAGTTGCGTTCCAGACGGTGCTTCTACGCTTTTGCTCTCGAACCTTGTTTGGGCACGTTTGGGCCTGTTTTGAACAGTTGGCACACTTTTGGCACACAAATCTGAGCCTCGTTTTGCCCTCCAGCAGCGAAAATTTGGTTTGTAGGCGTGTAGACTCGAGCTTGTTTATCACGAGGCGATTCTGTCGGTGTCAGGCGCGTTTCGACAAGGAACCCCCAGCGAACGCTGCCCGAACCGCCAAGGTTCACTCACCTTTGTTCTGATTCCTCTGGTCGCTTCTCGGCACTTTGAAGCCTGTTTTCTTTCGTACTGTTCCTTTAGCCTGCACTGTCAAAAGCCAAGTTGAACCGAACCTGCCCCCTGAGTTTAGACTCGCTTCGAGAACGGAAGGGCGTGTTTGGGTGAGGTATACTGAGTCATTATTTGGATAATTGGCTTGGGGGGCCGATGGGGGATCCAACTAAAAAGCAGTTAAACCTTTCTTTCGCCAACGACATTTGCGCTCAAAAAGAGCGCGCCACTGCGCTCAAGCAACAGCTTCTGATCGACCTTTGGTGTCTTTATCCAGACTTGTACCGGCGCCTGCAACGTAGGTGTTTCCGTCGTTTGCAGCCAGTAGTTGTTTGATGAACCCCAGCGTAGGCAGCTACCTGAGTTCGTATCTGGTTGTCGCCCACGCCCTCAGTGTGAAAGACGCCTACCGTTTGGCGCGCATCTTTTTGCACCGCACGAGGCGATACCGAACCCCGCGCTTCGAATTTTACTACCAGCGCTATCGACGCACTCACGTTGACCCGTTGGAGGAACGCTCTCTAGCTGCCTTTGACACCTTCGTCGCCACTGCCAAGCTTCAAGTTGTTGTCGACGAACTCTGGCACGTCCTCGACAACTGGATGACAAACGTCTTTGTCTACCGCGACGCATTCCCCGTCTTGCCGCCCACGATGTTCTACCCGCCGCTGCAGGTCGTTGTTCTCGAGGAGCATCCCGACCTCGCCGTCGTCCCGGAACTCAAAGACGCGATGCGGGTCTCGCAGTGGTTGGCCTTGTCAGATGAGTTGGTGGAAGCGTACCAAGTCGCCATCGACCAGTGGCGGCGTGAGTTTGACGTAGAAGTCACCTGGTCTCGCGAGTTCGAACGCCTCCGCGACGTTTACCTGCGCGAGGTAACGGCGAGCTGGGACTGGGGCAAGTATAAAAAGACCGAGCACGCCACCGTCTTATTTGCGCTGCGTGAGGTCGAGGGGGTCGGCAACGACATCCTCGCCGAGGCGTTCTCGTTGGCGAAGTCCACTGTTCAGGGCCACATACGCGATATTGAGACGACGATTGGCTACAAACGTAAGCTATTTGGCGGTCACCGGGGCGGCAGACACAGCCAAGACCGCAAGGACGCCTTGAAAACGCTCGAGCGCCGCCTGGCAGCCTACGACGCACGCCGAGAGCAGGCGCAGCGGTTGGCCCAACGGTGGGTGCCGGTGCGAGGCTACGACCTGGAAGCGTACGAAGCCACCGCCGAACCGCTCCGGCAAATCGTAGCACCACCCCCCGACCAGGCACTTCCTTTCGTGCCTCGCCTGCGTGCCAAAGGCGATGAGTGGGCATGATGGCGGTTGGGCGACCGACCCATTTAGCCAGACGGCCCGACCCCATTTGTCACGGCAGCCGAACCTTTTAACCGAGCCGACCGGCTCTATGTAAGTTGGTGACCCCTTGCTAGGCTCTGGACGGGTCCGGACCCAAGCCAGCAAAAGGGAGTCACATGATGTCTAACAAGCTCGAAGGAATCGACTACGTGACAAAACGCACGGGGTGGTGCGTTTACGACCTCGTCGCTCAAGGGCTGCTCCCGGCAGTGAGGGCGGGGCGACGCCTTTACTTCGACCCGCAGCAGCTCGAAGCTTGGATCGAACAAGGCGGCCGCGCGAGTACATCAGAAGGCGTTGCTGAACCGTGGGTATCCGGGCCATGAGGTGGGCCTGGACCTGGCCCTTGTCGCCGACCCAAAAGCTCACCCTCGTCGCCCTCGCCTGGCACAGCGACGGCCACGGCCACTGCTGGCCCAGCCAGGCGCGCCTCGCCCGGCTTTCGGGACTCAGCGAGCGCACCGTGCGTCGAGCGGTGAGAGACCTCGAGACCCAGCAGCTTCTCCGCCGCCACAAGCGCACCACCGAAGCCGGGGCCGCAACGAGCGACCTCTACGTTCTGCAGCTCACGACCCACCCCCCGGACACGGTGACCGCCCCCAGCGGACAGGCTGACCTCCCGGTGCGGACAGACAAGGTCGCGCCCCCCGGACAGGGTGACCGCCAAAAGGGTTTGAAAGGTCATCTAAAGGGTTGGGAAAAAATCGAACAAGACCGCCAACGCGCTGAAGAAGCCGCTGACGTGTTCTGGAGCGACCAAGAACCTGCCCAAGACCGAGAGCGGTGGCTGCGGCTCCTCAAGGGCACACCCCCGGAGACAAGCTGACGCTGAGGCCACGTCAACCCCGAACCACCCTGTAGGCAGGATAAGCGTCCGCGCTCGCGCCTGGCCTAAGTCGCAACAAACTTGTCTACCACCCATTTCAACCGCTTTGCCACACAGCGCGGACCGTGTACCTTCCGCGCGGAAGGAAACTTATGCCCAAACAACCCATCACCACCTGGCTGCGGCCGCACATTTACAAGCACCTTCAAGACCTCGCCGGGGCCAAAGGCTTGACCGTCACGCCCGCTCCTGACCTCGGACCAGGTGCGAATGCTGCCGCGAGACAAGACCGTCATTTTCAGCGACAACTACCCACCCATCCTCGCGGACCGGCTGGGGTATCAGAACATGCGGGTGTTGAAGGCGCGGAGTGAGTTCGGTCCGACGAGCATCCCCAAGGCTTCCCTACGCCCTACAACCAAGCCTTTGACGCTATTGGGAGACGGAACGTTCACCAAACCCGAGAAGAGCAAACCACTTTCAGAGGAAGCAGAGCAAGGAAGGTACATCGATCCGGAAACGCAGGCTTGAGTCGCGCAGTTAAAAAAGTCTCAACCGGCCACAGTGGGAGTAGCCAGTCAACCGTCCCGCTGTGGCTGCTCTCTAGTTCGTTCATCCCCACGCACGTGGGGAATAGGTCATCCTTTTCCTTCCTTGTCTTCGCTTTTACGGTTCATCCCCACGTGCGTGGGGAACAGCTCCTAACACAACCGACTTGTTGGCCCAAAGACGGTTCATCCCCACGTGCGTGGGGAACAGGTTCGCGTGGCAATGGCCCGAGTAGCGCCACTCGGTTCATCCCCACGTGCGTGGGGAACAGTCTTTTGGTTTGTAAGTTTGTAGTGCTGTCTACGGTTCATCCCCACGTGCGTGGGGAACAGATTACCAGCCCCAGGCTGCTAGAGTTGTCTTGCGGTTCATCCCCACGTGCGTGGGGAACAGCGTCGTCTAAATCCTTGCGCTGCTTGAAGGCGCGGTTCATCCCCACGTGCGTGGGGAACAGACTTGTACCGATGCTCGCCAAAGCAAGCTCGGCGGTTCATCCCCACGTGCGTGGGGAACAGGTTGAAGGCGTCCATCGCGCCCGACGTGACGGCGGTTCATCCCCACGTGCGTGGGGAACAGGTCTCGCGTGGCGGGCTGCTGGGCTTCTTAGGCGGTTCATCCCCACGTGCGTGGGGAACAGGTCCTCTACTATCGGCAGCTGCGGCAGGTTGGCGGTTCATCCCCACGTGCGTGGGGAACAGGGGTCGGGTGGGTCGGAAGGCAAGGGCAACTTCGGTTCATCCCCACGTGCGTGGGGAACAGGGTAGCGGAAAGCGGGCCGCTGTGAATTGTTCCGGTTCATCCCCACGTGCGTGGGGAACAGCCCACCAAGAACGAACGCGGCACTCGCGTCTGCGGTTCATCCCCACGTGCGTGGGGAACAGGTTGGCGAGCACCGGGTCGACCTCGGTCGGGTCGGTTCATCCCCACGTGCGTGGGGAACAGGCGGGTGTACTTGCTTGCGGCTGGTGCCATTACGGTTCATCCCCACGTGCGTGGGGAACAGAACAGGGTCACACCAATAACTTCGAACTCCCACGGTTCATCCCCACGTGCGTGGGGAACAGGACACGGTAGTTGCGGCGGTTCCCCAGTATCTCGGTTCATCCCCACGTGCGTGGGGAACAGTGAACGACATAAAAAACAAACTCGAACACGCTCGGTTCATCCCCACGTGCGTGGGGAACAGCTTGCTGTTGTGGTCGGCGTGGTCGTACTTCTCGGTTCATCCCCACGTGCGTGGGGAACAGGGCGTCGTTTATGCTATTTAGGACGGTTCCGACGGTTCATCCCCACGTGCGTGGGGAACAGACTAGACCAGCACGTAAAAACTAGCCTTCGGAGGCCCCTATGTCTCCTTTAGAGTTGTCATGGTCCTCAGCGGGTTCGACGAACATCTGTTCCCAGGCTGCATTTTTCACCGCCACCAATTGTACGCCATCCAAGTCGATGACGCTTCGCTCGACATCGCCCGCCATACGAATGGCGAACCCTTGTTCGTTGTTGACTCGGTAAACCTGACAGCAGCGGCCTGTGCGCTTACTCTCTTCGCACTTTTCCCACAGTAGGTCGCGCACGAGCGCGCTCAACTTGCCGACGAACACGCCGGTGGACACCTCAATCATCCAGCGGCTCAACTCGCCCCGCAAACTCGCCGGCACCTTCTCTAAAGTCATTACCACCATAGCTCACACCTCCTTTCACATCGCCGCCCGGGTCCCACAGCTCGCCGGGAGCTGCGCCGTCCGCCGCGAAACGTTCACCGTTTTCAGAATCGCCGCTGAACAGGCTGTGCAGGTCGCTGACGACGCGCTCGAGCAGCCGACTCTCGCGCATGGCGTCCCGAAGCCGGTGGCGGATGCGGCTTTCGACGCCTTCAGCGGATTCGCCCACCGTTTCGAACGCGGCGGGCACGACCACCTCGGTTTTGTACAGGTCGGCGATGTCGTAGACGAAAGAAAGTTGCTTGCCGGTGTGGACGAAGCCGAGCGCGGGGCTGTAGCCCGCCGAGACGATGCCCGCGTGGCAGACGCCGTACAAACAGGCCGCCCCCGCCGAAAGCGCCCGGTTGATGGGGTCGGCGTTGCCCCAACTGCCGCGGCGGTACGAGCGGCCCGACCACGCCACGCCCGCTTCGGCGCTCGCTCTAGCGTAAATGGTGCGCACCCGCACACCTTCCTTGCCGCGAATCTGTTGCAGGGTGAGGCCGGGCTCGAGGCCGTCCGTAAAACGCATGGTGTACATCTGCCGGACGACGTTCAGGTGTTTAACCGGGTCGGCCCACCACTGGGCTTGCCGCATGAGGTTGGCGCTGCTGCGCGTTTCACCCAAACCGCTCGCGTAGAAGCGCACGCCTTCCTCGCCGACCCAATTGACCAAGCAGCCGTTGTCGGCCAGCGCCTTGACGGCTTCGTGCGTGATGCTGGTGCCGGGGCCGAGCATGAGGACGCCCAAGCTGGATACCGGCACGCTGACCTTGCCCTCCGCGCCGTACCAGGCAACGGCTTTGGCTTCTTGTTCGATGCGCCCGCGTTCGATGTAGAGGTACGAGAGGCTGTCGCGGAACTTGGGGAGTTCGCGGAGGTTTTTCGACGTTGCCATGTCAGCCTTTCGCAATCGAAAGGAGGCCCATACCGAAACCCTTGGCAGAACCGACGCCCGCTTTGAGAGTTGCTAAAAAAGCTGCCGGTTCCTCCACCACCAACCGCCCTTGGAAGGTAACGGCGTGAAGCGTCATAGTTTGGCTGTCCCGCTTTGCTTGAAGAGTTTCTTGTTGTAAGGGCGTGACGGACAAGAGGGCAAAACCACCCTGTTCCGCTTTGCGCTGAAGCCACTCGAGCTGCTCGTCTAAGTCGTATAAGGCCAGCCGCTTTTTCTTGTTCCCGACAGTACGCTTGACTGTGGGATTGGCTCGCAGGTGAAACGTGAGGGTCTGACCTTGCGCAAAAGCGAGGTCTACAGCTTTAGACGCTGGAGCTTCTTTCAAGTAACTGGGGGGCACATCTTCGACAAGATACGACCAGTCCGGTTTGTGGAGCGTCTGCACTATAATGTTGATTTGGTTTTGTCCGTCGACCCGCCACAACAGCCGCTCATCCTCCTGCGCTACGCCCCGGCTCAGTGTGCGGTGAAGGTCGTAAGGGTTTTCTAGGTCACGGCGGGCTTTGGCGCTGCGCAGGTTCGGCGTGAGTTTGGAGAGGTACAGACTCATGCGGCGTCCTCGAAAGGGTTGGGGCGGCTCTCGACGAGCACGCGGCGCTGCCCGAACTTGCGTGTTGAGAACGGCCCGAGCGGCTGGTCGGCGCGGAGGTGTGTGCCCCGCGGGTCCTCGGTGGCAAAGCGCAGGGTCGCGCGCCCCGACGCCGCGGGGTGAAGGGGTGGAAAAGTCGTGAGAGCCGCGCCGAGGGGTTCGTCTCTCAGTCCTTTGGGCAAGTAAACGCCGGGGCTAGGTACGAAGGATTTACGACCCAGAGAGAGCGGCCAGTGAGGCGTTTTGAGGACTCGGTGGAGGGTAGCTAAAAAAGACTTATCGGGATGCTCGAGTCCGACCAGAAAAACTGCGTCCGCTAAGTAAAAGCGCTCGCTTACCGAGTTGCGCATGTTTCGGTTGCTGTTCAACCTGCCATCCGCCTGTACAATTTCTTGGGCGGTGTGGTAATCGCGTTTCAAAACACCTTCTTTATCCACCCGCACACCCATTTTGAGCGCCGCCAAGTCGCTCACGTCCTCGCTGCGGTCGCGCCCCAGGGCGGCGGCCAACAGCCCCACAACTCCGCTCTTACTGGGCTCTAGGTGTGTATCTCGCTGCTCGAAGCGGCTGCTCGTGCCCCAGGCCTGCATGGGTCCGGCGAGACGTAGTAGAAGCGTCGGCATTACGCACCCACAGCACGTTTGGCTGCCGCGACGCTTGAGGTGACAACGTCCTCTAAGCTCTCGCGTACGTTAGCCGCCAAGTGCGCCAAGTCGCCCGTCAACTTGAGCACCGCGACCTCGTTTGCGTCGCCCACACCGAGCGCTTTATCGAAGGCAGCCCACTGCTCGTCCAAACGCGCTACCGACGCCTCTGTAAGAGAATACTTCCGGTCCGGGCGCACAGGTTTTTCAAAGGCGTTGGCGAGGTTGCGCGGTGCGGCATCGGAGCGCACGCTCACGGCGAAAAAACCGGGCGGGTTGTGGGCTGCAAAGCTGTTCTGTTTGCCCGAAGGCGCGGCGAAGTAGCTCGCCTCGAGAAAAGCTTTGAGCCCCTTTTCTAAAAGCTGGCTGTCACCCTGTAAGTTGTCAGCCAGCTTTTCTAAGTCGAGCGCGATGTAGCGATAGTAGCAGGCGCTGTTGAATTCGACCGTGCCGAGCATGTCCGCGCCCGCGTTGTCCTCCGGTTTTAGGTCGTCTACAGCGGTGTAAAAATCGAACTCGCGCTGCACCGCGTTGGTGCTGATGGCGTGGGCTACCTGGCAGGCGGCGTCACGGTTTTTTTCGGGCAGGTCGGCGAGCATCCGCCCAAAGAGGGCCAAGTCTACGGCCTTGCCGCCGTCCAAACTTTTCTCGAGGGCGGCAACGAGGTCTTTCTGAACATTACCCTTCGCGTCCTTTTTCGACTTTTTCTTGTCATCTTCCGCTGGGATAGCTTTGCGCAGCTCATCCCAATATGCGTCGATGCTGTTTGCCATATCTCGGATTTCGCTTTTGCCCAGGTAAAGAAGATACTGCGTCTTGCCCTCGTCCACGCTGAGCGACAGGCCCGCCAACGCGAGTTCGACTACCTTCCCAGCTTCGGCCATGTTCCGGCCCTTTTGCTCGAGTTGCCCGACCAGCTCGGCGGTTATGCGTTTGGTACGCACGGCCAGCGCGTCATCCTCAAGAAGTTTCTCGGCGCGAACATAGGTCCGCATGGCTCGCTTCAAGCTTTGCGAACTGATGCGGGCGCGGCGGTAGCCGCCGAACTCGCAGTCTTTGGGGCTGCCGGTGTCGTCACGGTTCAAGTTGCTGGGGGCGAAGTTTTGCAGGGCGTGGATTTCTAGGAGTGCTTTCATCGGGGTCCTTTCTGGTTTTCTTTTGTGTCGGAGGTGTCGGGAACATCGGGGTTAAAGCCGTAGTACTGTTGCGCCCAGCGGCGCTGAACATAGCGGCTCTGGTTTTGCCAGCCAAAGAGGTCGCGGAGTAGTGCCGCGTAGTTTAGGCCGATGCCCTCAGCTTTTAGCAGGCTGACGAGTTGGCGCAAGTGGTAGACGAGCTGTTTCTCTTCTTCCGCAGCCAAGAGCGCGAGAAAACGTTTCTCCAGGCTCCCGCTCTCGCGCCTGTGACTAAGAACCGCCATTGCCTTGCCGAAACCCCCCTGAGAGGCGGACTCTGGATGAGAGGCGTAGAGCCCCGCGACGAGGTAGAACATGGCGCGTCGCCAGTAGCCTGTGCTTTCGTCCAGCGTTGCGACGAACGGCTCGACGTAGGGGAATGCTGGAACATGCGTGCCCAGGTCGAAGCTGAGACTTTTTCTAAGCTCGGCCAAGTGTTGCCGTTTGGCTCCCCGCGTTTTGGCCGGGTTGAGCTTATCCAGGCGATGAATAAAGCGTTCGGCTACATCTGTTCGTGTGCTCGAGGGCGTGTCTGTCATGCTGCCTCCTGTGGGGCTGGCCCAGTGGTTTCTTCGCGCAGGCGTTTGAGGTAGGTGTTGACGACCTTGCTCGCCTCAGCCCCGGCCCGCCAGGCGCGCTCGTTTTCCCCGGCGCTCTTTAAGGCAAGCTCCCAGGCTTCGCGCGTCACGGCGGTGATTTGCCCCAACCACCAACTGAACCGCTCCTCAAAGGTTTGAGTCTCGAAGCGCTCCAGCAGTTCGGGAAAGCGGGTCTCGAGCCTGCTCCAGTAGTGCATACTGGCGGGAAAGCTCGAGGCTAAGTTGCGAACATCTGCCGGGTCGGGTTTGCGTTCGCCGACGCTCAGTAACTTCTCCGCCAGGCGCTGCGTCGCGCCGTAGAGGGTGCGCCCGCCGTCGTCGGCGTACTCGAGCAGCCGCTTCATACCGGCGTAAGCTCCCGGTTGGAGGAGCACCTGCGGTACATTGAACTGCTCGGTGCGCCACAGCACGATTTTGGCTTTGTCGTTGCTCAGGCCGGAAATTAATAGGGTGAGGGGGTCGCTGCGCTCGAGGACTGCGTACAGATTGCTCGCGTGTTTTACTGTCTGAGGCGCAAAAAACTTTTTGCCTTCAGGATCATCAGGATGAGGTATAAGTGCGTGAAAGTCCCGCCAGAATGCCTTGTATTTGTTGAAGGATACCGGCAGAAGCCCCCGCTTGTCGTCCCTGCGGTAGGCCAGCATGGGGTCGAGACTGCCTTCACTATCAAACTTGATTCCTGCCGCATAATGCAGCGCCGACACGGGCTTGCCTTCCTCGGGTTCTTGCAACTTAACGATGCGCGTCAGCCAGGTGTAACGCTCGGTGAGCCCTCTCGCGCCGCGCGGTTTGGCGGCTTTTACCGCCGCGCTCTTTGGTGTTCCTTGCTCCCAAATAGGCGCGTCATCCTCATTCGCCTCTTCAAAGTAAGGAACGAGGTTGAGAACCAGTGTCTCGAACAGATTGCGACCTTGCGGCAGCACGAACGCCGCGCCGCCTGCCGGGCTGGGGCTGTAGCCCGCGCCCTCGGGGATGGCGGTCATCTGCCGGGTCACGAGCAGTTGCGCGATTTCGGCGTGCGTCAACTCCGGCGGGTCGGCCTCCGCGGTGTGGTCGAAGAGGAGTTTGTTCGTGCCGCTGGCGAGTTCGGCTGCGAGCCGGGCGACCCCAGACACCTTATCTTCCGAGTCTGGCACCTGATAGAAGGGCCTTTCAGGGTGGAACAGGTCGAAGCGGTCTTGCCAGTGCTTGAGATAAGCGCCGACGCGCTCCGCCGGGAACCGACCCTGTTCGAACAACTCGACCCCTTCGTCGGTAGTGCGTGGCCCGTCCAGCGCCCGGTACAGCACAGCTAATAAAAAGCGGTGCAGCGCCGGGAGTACGGCGGGGGAGGAGTGGACTAGCCGCGCGTAGCGGTGGGCGTTTAACAAAACCCCCTTTAGCGAGTCCTGGCCTAGCGAGCCGTCTGAGTTTTCGACCGGCAGCCAAGGTTCATGGACGAGGTTAAACATTTCGGCCTCCTTTCAAAAGTAGTGTAAGAGGGGGGTGCGTCATGTAGTGACGTCGCCAAAATAAAGAAGTGAGGCGCGGGATGCGCCTCACTACGGCTAACGGTCTACGTCATTATCGAACGAGCTTGTCAGCATCAACTTTTGCCACTCTCCGTGTCGAAGGTTCAAGGCCGACTGAAAGTGGGGCCAGAACTTCCATAGCACGGGGCGGTCTCGCTCATCAACCTGGTATAGGCTGTCTCTAAAGGCTTGATAGGTTGCGTCATCTATGTCAAGCAGAGCACCACATCCTCACTTTGGTGAGAGGATGCCCTTCACGCTTGACCCCCACGTGACCAAGATTTAGAGCGGGGGTGGTAGATTAAGGTGAAGGACATATTCCTTCGGTGAAGAGCGAGATGACTATTGGAGTAGGAGTCTCGCTCTTCTCGTTTGCGGTCACGAGCTTACAGTAGCTCGAGTTCTTTCGAAAGTCAATGATATTTATCCTCTTGCAGAGGAGTTGTACTTAACTTCATCAGGTGACGTCAAATATAAACCCCACATTAGTGGGGAAGTTTTTTACCTTATGCAAAGGACTTGTATGGTTCATCCCAACGTTGTCGGGAAAATACTTCATTATCTATTCTACCCATAACCGTTGTACCTACGTGGTGCAGGACTATCTTTTGGGCTACCCTGTTACTCCCTCTGCTTTTTCATCGGGCTTTATGCTGAGCGGTTTTGGCGCGGTAGCTTCAAGCATTGGTACAAACAGCGTAGCGACCTCATCACGGGTCTCGGCATCTTGCAAGGTGATGTCAAGACGGCACCCTACCGCGTGGGCGTAGCGGCTGAGCACCTCGAGCGCTAATGCCGTACCCTCGACACTTTCAATCTGCGATACGCGTGGACGCGTCACGCCCATGCGCTCGGCAACCTCACGCTGGCTCAAACCCTTAGCCTCACGCATAGCGCGCAGCGCCGCTCCAATCTCTTCGTTAGCGACCTCACGGTACAGAGCAGCGTAACCGGGGTCTTGCAAAAACTCTTTGCTTAGGTCGCTCGCTCGTTTCAAGGGACGTTTTGGCATGGCGTTACTCCTTGTTATATTCCTCGTAAGCTGCCAAAGCTTTCCTAATAAGCTTACGGTCAGCTTGGTTCTGCTGCTTCACCTCTCCCGCGGCGGCGATGAATATATTTTTGTCCTGTTGCCAGTAATAAATGCGTACGGCGTTACGTCCGGTTTTGCCGCGCAGTTCGTAAATCGGCCCATCTATATGACTGACGTAGGGAAACGACAGTGTTTTACCTTTGTCCTCGAGCAGCGCGATGAGCCAATCGACTTTCGCAGAAGCTTTAGGATTGGAGCGTCTAAGCACCTTGCGCCACTCCCGGAACTCGGAGTAACCGTTTTCGTCCTCGTACTCATAAACAATGTACGGTGTAGAACTCACTACGTCCTCAATAGCATAGTAGTTGAAATAGTGGGGTTAGTCAAGGCTAACTTCCGCGCTTGCACAGCAAGCCCAGTTGTTTGTAAGGCTTCTGGGCAAAGCTACTCATACACAATTCCCAACGCATCGTCATAGCGAACAGTCAATTTCCCAACCACCGCCACCCCCCCCTCAAAAATGAGCGGGAAACAGTAGCGCAGCAGCGGCTGCTTCTGCCAAGCGGGTACTGGATGTTTAACAAGCTCGAACACAAGCCCTTTACGGCTCAGCTTGAGGTGTTGCAGATAGAGGGTTCTCGCCGCTTGCCATGAGGGTTCCTTGTTCAACACGATTTCGGTTTCGTAGGAGGGCTCGAGGTAAAGCTTGTCATCCTTTTTGTGTAAGGGGATGACCGTGACGCTGGGATCGCCTAAACGGGTCATGGGCCGGTAATGTTCATGAATGCTGGGGTCTTCGTCGTCCTCCGCTAAAATATCTTTTGCGACACCGTCGATACCTGCATAATCTTTGGGCAACGCTACTACAGTCTTATTATCGTGTGCCTTTCGTTTGTGAAGTTGCACCACCTCTTCTTGATTGGCGCGGCTTTGCTCAACCACCTCACGGGCAAAACCCGGCAGCGCCGTCACATCGGGCTCGCCGTATACGGCTTTGACAAGCGGCTCAAAGTCTTCAGGTAACGCAATAACTTCCTTATCAGCCAAGGTCCACCACGTCATGTACAGAGTGAACGCTTCGTAAATTCGGTCGAAATATTCGCCGCTTTCGCCGCTGATGTCCGGGAGCGTCTCGGCGTCGGTCAGCCCTGCCACGTAGAGGACGGGCGACGCGTGGGTGGCGGAACGTTCGCGCTCGTGGCGGTGCATCCGTCCGGCACGCTGCAAGAGTAGATCGACAGGTGCTAAGTCACTCACCATCACGTCGAAGTCCAAGTCCAGGCTCTGCTCGACCACCTGCGTGGCGATGAGAATAGCTTTGGCTGGGCGCTCCCCATTCTTGCCGAACTTCTCCAGCACCGCTTGTTCTCGCTTTTGCCGTTCCGCCGCAGGATAACGAGCGTGAAACAAATAAACCTCGGTGTCGTCAGGCAAACGCTTTCCGGTCTCGAGACTTTCACCTTCTCCCAACAAGCTGTAAAGAGCCTGTGCCCGCTGCACTGTGTTTAGAATAGCCACCGCACAACCGCCGTCCGTTACTAAATTTGTGAGGAGGTTTGCGACTGTCTCGAGTCCCAAGCTGACCCTTTTCAAATCTATAGGCTTCTGCTCTCTCACCGAGAACGAATACTCCTTGGTCTTTCCGCCCAGCACCTGCGTGATGCGCGGGTAGGAGACAGACTCCTCGGCCTCGCCACCCCCAAAAGCCTTGACTAAATCTAAACGCTTGGCGGCGGGCAACGTCGCGCTCATGATGATGACCGACGAGCCGAGCGCGTGCAGCCAGCGCACGAGGCGCTCGATGAGTTTGCTCGTGTAAAGCTCGTAGGCGTGAACTTCGTCTAAAACAACCGTGCGGTTGCCCAACCCCCACAGGCGGACAAACTGGTGCTTGATGTTGAGAACGCTCAAAAGCGCCTGGTCGACCGTGCCCACCCCGTTTTCAGACAGCAGCGCTCGCTTTTTACTTGTGAACCAGGTTCTGGCCCACACCTCGCCCTCTTTGTTGTCCACCCCATCTACATCCTTAACTTGGATGGTGGCGTAAGCGTCGTTGAGCAGGCTTGCGCCGTGCAAAAGCTGCAAGTCGGGTGGCGCGTCGCGCTCGAAGGTGCCGAGCAGGTCTTTGGTGCGCTCGAACATGGCATTACCCGTTGCTTGTGTGGGCAGCGCCACGTATAAGCCTCGGTGTCCCAACTGCCGCTGTAAAGTGACGTGAGCGTAGAAGGCAGCCTCCGTTTTACCTTCACCCATCGGTGCTTCGATGATGATGAGGGAGGGTTTATGAGTTTTCTCAACAAGGTCGACGATGTGCGCCTGAAGACCGTTGGGCTCAAAAGAAAAAATGGTGTTGAAGGCTCGCGGTTCCGCCGCTAAAGGCTCACGGCGCTCCCAGCCTATCTTGTCTAGGGCCTTACGCGCTTTTAGCAGTGAATCGAGAAAGTGTTCTCGCAGATTTATTACTTTTCGGTCGGTAGGAAAAAAGTCGACCGTTGAGCCAATCCAATCGGCGAAGCTGGTCAAGCCTGCCAACCTGATAAAGCCTTGCCCTGTGAGTGCGGTGGTGGTCGGCGGCGAGATTTGAACGACTTCTACTGCTTTCAGGAACTCAGTTAGAACCTCCTGCCGGGTCTCTTGCCAAGCGTCGTCGCCCATATCTTGCTTTGGAATTACGTTGTCTGACAAGTCACCCTTTGCAGTTCGCAGGCCGTGATGTGCGCCTACGGCGTCGGCAACTTGAGCGACGAGATTCCTGCCTAAGCCGTAGGTTTTAAGTTCGGTCTGCAAGATTTTCTGTGAGAGTTTTCCGTGTGCAGTGCCCTTGTCACCCTTACTAAAAGTAAGCCCCGCCGCCTCGACCACCAGTCGTCCTGGTTCCCATTGCCGCTGGAAGGCCGGGGTCGCCTTGCCGATGTCGTGCAAACCGGTGAGCGCGGCTATCCACCGTTTAGCGTCGCCGGGCTCGAGCCCCAAATCCTCCGCGTAAAGCCGCAAAGTCTGCGGGGGTTCGCGCTCGAGCAACACTTGCGCCACCGCCGCCACATCCAACAGATGTCCCACGAGGCTGTAGCCCTGCTCGTCTTCGCCACTTTTGGCCCACAGGGCCGCCGCCTTTGCTGAAAGATTGGTCATGGGTTCAGTGTGTCCTTTTGGTGCGTCATTTACTGACGCGAGCCTCGTTTTTAGGTGGGGATGCTGTAAGGCGACGGCGCTGGCTTCACTCAACCAGCGTTCGCGCAAAGCTTTGGGCGCTAGAACGTCAACTCGTGGCCCCCAGCTTTGCACCCAAGGGAGAATTTCTCTTGGAAAGCCTGCGTTGTCGGTGCCCACCTTGATTTCGACCTCGAGCGAGCCGTCCGCGAGTTCTTCTTTTAAAACCAAGTTGGGATAACCGCCTTCTCTAATACGCGCAGCAGCCTCTGGCTTGAAGCGCAGATACACCGTAGCAACCTCAGCTTCTTGCCCGCCCATCACGCCCCAGGCAGCGCTCAGATATTCACTCGGCACAAAGGTTTCAGGAACAATGTAGCTGGTTTCCAAAATCCGAACATCGCTCATCCGCGAGAGCTTGAAGGTGAGGACTCGGTCGAAGCTACATTCTTTGCCGATGGCGTACAAAGCCAAGTTGTCGCGACTGACCTCGATCAAATAAGTTTCCAGCTCGCGCCACTCTGCACGGTTGGGCTTGTCAGCCGTAGTGTATTTGAAACGCAGAACTCTGCTCTCAAACCAAGCCCGCGCCACAAACTCCAAGGCTCGGTCGTCGCTGGAACGCACTTTCAGGTCTTGCGCACTTGCCGCCGCGATTCCCTTGGCAGGTTCGGGTAGCAGTGACGCCAGCTTCTCCAACGCCGAGCGGTAGTAAAGGTTTCGAGTGGGTGAGTGGTGATACAAAAGCCTTACCGCCGCGTGGACTGCAAGCCCTTCGACAGCGTTGAGCGACGAACCCGTCGGCGTGAGACGGTGGCGGAAATCCTCTGAGGTTTCGATAGCACAACCGCTCTCACGCAGCGTCTGAATGTCGCGCTGGATGGTTCTGACCGGCACGCCGTAGCGCTGGGCAAGTTCCTTGATGGTGTACGGCTTTAGCCGCAACAGTTCAGGCAACTCCGCCAAGCGCCGAGCTTTACTCTGCGTCCGCGTCACCCACCCTCTTTTCTCCCCCCTTTACCTCCCACAGCACCGTGACCCCTGCAAACTTCTCAAATTCCGAGTCACGGCTGACGAGCGGTAAGTCCTCGACCAGCGCCTGCGCCGCCAAAGCTCGGTCAAAGGGGTCGCTGTGCTCGTGGGCCAACTCTCCTTCTTTCAGCGCGTGAACGCTGCTGAAAGGCAAGTCCGTAAAGCTGTACTGCGCCAGGCGACGATGGTAGTTGTGCCACAAGGATTCAGCTTGGGGCAGTTTGCCAATCCGCACCTTGATAGATAGCTCCCAAGCGGTAATAGCTGAGGTGTACACTTGTCGGTCACGTTCACGGAGCAAGGCTAGAATGCTCTCCGGCAACATTTCAGGGCTTACGCTGTACCACAGCAGCACGTGGGTGTCGAGCAAAACCCCTTTACTCATTGAGCGACTTACTCATCGCTGCGCAGTTTGGGGTTGTGCCAAGCGTCCAGATTTTCCAATGGGCGCAAAGACTCTTCGACAAACGTCTCATCGACGTCTTGCCGGTCGAGACCGACCGGCCGCAACGCCCCCGGTCCCTCAACCGGCACGAGCCGCACGAGGGGTTTGCCGTTACGGGCCACGACGACCTCGTCACCGGCAAGAGCCTGCTCGATAAGTTTAGAGAACTGCGTTTTAGCTTCGTGCATGTTGACTTGGGTCACAGGAGCCTCCTAGTCCAGTTTAGCATAAGTGGACTAAATAGCTGGGTGGCTAAGAATAGACTCATCCCCATGTGCGTGGGGCCGTCCGCGTATCCCGGTTCATCCCCACGTGCGTGGGAAACAGAGCGCTAGCGCGTCGGAAATGGAGAGCTGCAACGGTTCATCCCCACGGGTGTGGGGAGTAGCGCATCAGCACGCAGAAATTGCTTATCGGCAACGGTTCATCCCCACGGGTGTGGGGAGTAGGTGCAGGGTAGACTTCATATCGGTTTCCTTCCGGTTCATCCCCACGGGTGTGGGGAGTAGCGGAGGCGGGAGAAGTGGGGCAGGGTCCAGACCGGTTCATCCCCACGGGTGTGGGGAGTAGGGCGAGTACGCCGCGGCTGCCGAGACGCTGCCCGGTTCATCCCCACGGGTGTGGGGAGTAGCCGGGTGCCGGCCAGCAAGCTCGGCATCGACACGGTTCATCCCCACGGGTGTGGGGAGTAGTCAGGAGCAAGCCTTCTGGCTGTGGCTGTCCTCGGTTCATCCCCACGGGTGTGGGGAGTAGTTTGCGAGGATGGCTTTTCTCTAGCCAGACACCGGTTCATCCCCACGGGTGTGGGGAGTAGGACGATGTTGGCCGACGACTTTGCCGCGGTCGCGGTTCATCCCCACGGGTGTGGGGAGTAGCAGATATGGTTGAACCAGCTCTCTATCCCGTACGGTTCATCCCCACGGGTGTGGGGAGTAGTTCGACAGCATTCACCGTCACGAAAAACGGCGCGGTTCATCCCCACGGGTGTGGGGAGTAGGTCCTTTAGATTAACGGTCTAAAGGTAACGCCCGGTTCATCCCCACGGGTGTGGGGAGTAGAAACCGTTCCCGACATGGGCGCGCTGTGGGCGCGGTTCATCCCCACGGGTGTGGGGAGTAGTTTGGCCTGGGTCTCAGTGAAGGCCTCCCTTGCGGTTCATCCCCACGGGTGTGGGGAGTAGCGCCGACGCGAGTTTGCGAAATTGTTCGATAACGGTTCATCCCCACGGGTGTGGGGAGTAGGGGGTGTTGACACCTGAGCCCGCCCCGGTCTACGGTTCATCCCCACGGGTGTGGGGAGTAGCTTATGGACTTCTCACACTCCGCGCATGACGCCGGTTCATCCCCACGGGTGTGGGGAGTAGGGCATCGACACCAGCCGCTCTCAGGCCGACGCCGGTTCATCCCCACGGGTGTGGGGAGTAGGACGAGACCAAGCTCAATACGCTGCACGAGGACGGTTCATCCCCACGGGTGTGGGGAGTAGCCCTACACCGAGCACATGCTCGAGCGCACCCGCGGTTCATCCCCACGGGTGTGGGGAGTAGTCAAGTTTCGACATGTTGCGCGCTGCTGATGTCGGTTCATCCCCACGGGTGTGGGGAGTAGGTGGCTGCTCATGGGCGTGGTCGCCTCGCTGACGGTTCATCCCCACGGGTGTGGGGAGTAGCTTTGGTCGTGCGCGTCCTCTCGCTCTTTTAGCGGTTCATCCCCACGGGTGTGGGGAGTAGGCCCAAAGCGCCCTGCCGCCTGACGTGACCACGGGTTCATCCCCACGGGTGTGGGGAGTAGGGCAAGAATTTCGGCTTTGTGCTCGGCGGTCTCGGTTCATCCCCACGGGTGTGGGGAGTAGATGTCATACTGGTAATCGCTCATCCCCGCAGCCGGTTCATCCCCACGGGTGTGGGGAGTAGAAGGGTGAGCTTGCCGAGTATGTCCAGGATGACGGTTCATCCCCACGGGTGTGGGGAGTAGGTGGGCGCGGCTTTTCTTGTCCATCACCTCGGCGGTTCATCCCCACGGGTGTGGGGAGTAGCGTATCCGCTCCCCGCGTCGTAGCCTCTAAAACGGTTCATCCCCACGGGTGTGGGGAGTAGGCAGGGCTTCGTAGAGTTCAGCCCAATTCATACGGTTCATCCCCACGGGTGTGGGGAGTAGCTCCTTCCGGGGTTGCTGACGCAAATGCGCGACGGTTCATCCCCACGGGTGTGGGGAGTAGCAGGGCGGGGCAGGGCTGAAAGTCTTTTTCACCGGTTCATCCCCACGGGTGTGGGGAGTAGACTAGACCCAGACAGAAAAACTAAGGCTTGATGCTACCTAAGTATCTTTCTAAAGTTGTCAATGTGCGCGAGGTAATCACTCTTCAAGATTATAGCCAGCTTCAACGGTTTTATGTGAATTCCTCATAAAGCCTAACAGGAACTCGAGAAAAATCCACGGTCTTACGGTGAAGGGACAGCAAAGGTAGCCGAGGCGAACCCCCCTCCTGGGGCGACCGCCGCTGGTCTCTTCATGGTCGCCTGAGGCAGCGGAGCCGTGTGACACGGTCAAGCCACCCCCGCGACGGCTTCAGTCCTGCACCTACCAAACAAAGAATTAGCTTATCCCACACTTCATGAGGGACTGAAGCCGTCTTACCCCCTGCGCTGACGCCCAGGGGGACCCCGGCTTGACTCTCGTTCTCTGCGAGGGCCTTATCTCACTGTAGGAAAAGCAAAAAGGTCAACCAGCGGCGGGCGCTTCTAAAGGATTGTCGTTGAGTTCTTTTGGGAGGTTGTGGAAGGTTCAGCAAGCCCCGAGGCAAAAGTTAGACCCGCTGAATTCCCTGCCAGGAAAGCGGGTCGTTAGTCCTCTCTGCTAGGAGAAAACTGTATGAACACAGTAGCACAAACATTCGAAGACTTAGTAGCCGTTGTTAGAACCTGTCCCGAGTCGGAACAAGCCGAAGTTCACGCTGTCAATTTAGTTTCATACCTCGCAGCCATGCCCGAACGCAAAGCCTGCGTAGCGCTTGTGTGTGCTAAGAACTTCGCGCGCTTTGCCGGACTCGAGCGGGCGGTGTTCGTCCTGGACCTGTACGGCGTGCAACTGCTCAAGAAGTGGCATCCGAAGGGTGGGGCGTTCTTTGTGTTTGCTGAACTCACCGACTCTGACCCCGACCCCTTTGCCGGGGCAGTGGTGATTAGGCTCGAGCCGGACGACACTTTGGTAACTGCCGTTGAATTGAAGGTTGCAGCATGAACCGGGTCAGTATCCAATGCAGACTTTGCAACGGCGCGGGGCGGGTGGAGGAGTTCACCTGCCCTTGCTGTTTAGGGAGTGGTACATTCGAGAAGCCGGTGTGTGCCGAGCTGCCAGAGCGTCCAAGCACGCCAACCTGTTCAACACCACCCCTGAGTACGCCATGCGGAAGAAGCGCCTTCTCAAGACCAAACGCCAACGCAACACCGTGGCGCTTGGCATCTTGGGGCTGAGCGACTTTCACCTAGAGTCCGACGAACGGGAGGGGGCGTAATGCCCCCCTTTACTTCCAACACCAATAAAGCCGCCGAGCTGCTGGCCGAGAACGTCGCTAAGCTGATGGACGCGAGCACCTTTAAGGAGGCGCTCAAGTTCAAGAGCCGTTTCTACCGCTACAGCTTCAACAACTGCCTGCTCATCTACCTCCAGTGCCCGACCGCGACTTACGTGGCCGGGTACAAGACCTGGCAGCAGTTGGGGCGGCAGGTGCGTAAGGGTGAGAAGGGAATAGCGATTCTTGCACCTATCGTTAAGAAGCTCGAGGAAAATGGACAGGAAGAGAAGCGCCTGGTCGGGTTCAAGTCGGCAAGCGTGTTCGACGTGCAGCAGACGGACGGTGAACCTCTACCCGAGCTGCCGAGGCCGCAGCGGTTGACGGGCGACTCCGAAGCAATTCAACTCACTATCAAAGCCCTCGAGACCTACGCCACCGACCGAGGCTTTCCCGTCCGCAGAGAGCCCTTGCAAGGCAACGCGCTGGGCAAGTTCTCGCTTCAAAGCAAGACCATCACGCTGAGAGACGACCTCGAGCCCCTGCAAGAACTCAAAACGCTCGTTCACGAACTCGCTCATGCCCTGATGCACCGGGAGATTACACCCGTCACGATGAAACGCCACCTGTGTGAACTTGAGGCGGAGAGTTGTGCGTTTCTGGTCTGCCACGCCCTCGGCCTGGACACCTCGAGATATTCGTTTGCCTACCTCGCCAACTGGGCCGACGAGCCCGCCGAACTCTTACCCGCGGCTGAGAAAGCTTCTCGGACGGCCGACGCGATTGTGGAGACCCTTCGGGGTTTCTTTTCTTCTAACCCACAGGGTCAGCCGCTGCCAAACGCCCAGCTTCGCTCTCAACCTGTTTTGATGGCTGGAAGGTAGATGCGAGATGGAAGGCTTACCCAAGACGATTCAAGGCCGCGCCTCGTTAGCCCTGCGGATGATTGCCCAGGCTCAACACAACAGCGGTTTGCTCGAGACGAAGGTCTTCACTCTGCTGTTCGAAGGCGAGGGGGGAAGACAAGTGCTCGCTCGAGTGAACGAACGGCTCGGCAGAGACGTGACTCTAGCAAGAGTGGCGCTTTCCCCGCCGGTGAGTTCTTACCTCAACTCGAGTACCCTGACCGCTGCAAGGCAGGCGCAAGCTGGCGACAAGCAGCCTTCGCTGTTCCCGTGGCTGGAGGCGACTTGAGGTTCGAGGCCCTTCGGGGCCTTTTTTTTTGCGGTCGCGCGGGGATAGGGGTAGCTTCGCTACTTTTGAAGCATGAAGCACCGCTTCAATGGCTGCGCCTGAAGCAGCGGAGCCGTGGCCGCATCCAAAAACCTGCGTTTTTGTCGCGGCCTCTGCTGCAAAACGCCAAGACAGATTTCTGTCACATGCTAGACTTGCTTTATGCAAACGACCTTGCGTATCGATGACCACCTCTACCGCGAAGCCAAGGCAGAAGCCGCCCGCCAAGGCGTCACGATGACGCGCTTTATCGAAGAGGCCCTTGAGCTGAGGCTCAAACGCCGCCCGGTCGAAGGCGGTTCTGTGACACTGCCGACCTTTGGTTTTGGGGCGGGCTTCGACTTCGGCCCCGGCCAGCTCAAGCAACTTGGGCAAGAGAGTGAAGCTCAACACGACCTCGGCAAACTCACCCGCTGACGTTGTATCTTCTCGACGCCAACGTCCTCATCCACGCCTTTCGAGAGGATGCGCCTTTTCATCGGGTTTGCTATGACTGGCTCACCAACGCCCTCGCACAAGGTGAAGAAGTTACGGCCCCGAGCGTGGTCGAGTTGGCGCTGTTCGAATCACGACCTTGCCCAGCTTGGGAGACGCCGCCACCCCTGAAGCGGTTTTCGCCTTCTTGCAAGCCCTTAGACAAACCAGTTACCGGCGGCTCGAGCCCGGTGCGGCGCATGACGGGCACTTGCGGCATTTGTGCAACTCCCTGAACCTGCGGGGCAACGATGTCAACGATGCGTTTTTAGCAGCCCTTGCTTTGGAGCGCAACGCGGTCCTAGTCAGTGCCGACCAGGGCTTTAGGCGCTTTCCCATGATTAGCGTGCTTGACCCGACGGACGCCGCCCAATAAACCCGATGCAGGGGGTAGCGGCGCTACCTTATCAAAGCTAAAAGCTTTTCATCCACCACGCCTGAAGCAGCGGAGCCGAGGGCCGCGTCCAAGCACTTGCGTTTTTGTCGCGGCTTTCCTCTTTAACTTGCTGCTTTTCCACGACTGATGTTTACCCAAACGGGCTCACTCGTGCTATCATCTGGACATGGACGTATTTCGCCCCAACACCCCTGAGGCTGCAACTCCTCGAGCCAAGCCGTTCCGTGAGATCGTCTCCCAGGTCGAACAGGGCTACCCCTTCGACGCTTTCTTAGACCTGAGTGAGCGGCTTGGCGTGGCGCAAAGTCTGCTCGCCTTGGTGCTCAACATCAGCAGCAGCACCTTGCAGCGGCGGCGTGGCGGCGCGTTCGACGTGGCGGAGTCGGGAAGAATTTACCAGTTGGAAAAACTCGTCGACCTGGCCGAAGCGACCATCGGCGACGAGGGAGACGCCCGGCGCTGGCTGACGACGCTCAACCCGAACCTGGGTGCTCCACCTTTAGAGTTGGCCCGAACAGCGCCTGGGATAGAGGCCGTCACGCGCTACTTGGAGCAAATTCAAGCCGGAGTTTATCTCTGAAGGTGTTCCGGCTCAGCAGTGAGCCTTATCATCAGCCGAAAGACGCCTTCAGCGGTGTGGGCGCAGCCAGGTGGGGCGGTCGCTGGAACGGTCCCGGTGTGAGTCTCGTCTATACCTCTTCTTCTCCCTCGCTGGCGGCCCTCGAGCGCCTGGTTCACACCTTCTCGGTACGTGGATTGGCAGGCTTGTGGATTTACAGCGTCGAGGTCGACGAAGATAACAGCCTCTACCTGCCCGACGACGAGCTGCCGCCGGACTGGGACCGGGTACCGGTGCCCCCGGATTGGCACGCGCCGCCCTTAAAAGAGACGCAGCTCATCGGGAACGACTGGTGCGAGCGCAGTGCTTCGCTGCTGTTGCGAGTGCCGAGCGCGGTGGTGCCGGGCGAGTACAACTACCTGCTCAACCCGGCCCATCCTGCTTGGGGAACGGTGCGCCTCGAGCCGCCTCAACAGTTTCATTTTGACGAGCGCCTAAAAGGTTTGGTCGGGGCTTATGAGGCTCGGTAGAGCTGACCCATCACAAGGAGTTTTGAGGTGAGATTCGACTCGCCCCCCAAACAGCTTAAACAACTTGGGCAAGAGAGTGAAGCGCGACGGCAAACTCACCCGCTGACTTTGTACATGCCCGCCGCCAACCTCCTCATCCACGCTGTTCGCACTGATTTGCCGTTTCAGCCGCTTTGTTGCACCTGGCTCACTCACGGCCTCGTGCCAGGAAGCGCTTGCTACCACTAACCCTGTGTCCGGGCGGCAGCTGCCTCTAAAGGCGAGCAAGCTTTAGACTATGCTCCCGCCCTTGGAGCAGTTGGTGAATGCCCTGGTGTTTGCCAACTACGGGGTTTGGTCTGTAGTCGAAAACCGGTTAGGGTAGTGCTAAAGAGGTAATGATTGGTTGTAGTGGTGAATGAAGGTCCAGATAGCGCCGATGTGATTGTCGAGCTTTTTGGAGAAGGAAAGCGTTTTCCGCACCAACCTGGAGCAGCGTTGCCTGAGCGTGTTGTTGAAGCGCTCTGTGTGGTTGGTTTGCCCCGAATCTTTGCCGACCTGATGCAGCTTGTCAGCATAGAAAATCGCTTCGTAGGCGTGCCAGAAGTCGGTGTAGGTGTCTGCGTCCAGGTAACACTCGGGCAAACTCTGCCACAAACGAACAGCACCGTCCTCGTCCCGTGAACCGACGTAGCAACCGACGATTTCGCGTGTCGCTCGGTCCATTGCCAACCACACCCACTGTTTGTTTTGCTTGCTGTCGACAAATGACCATAGTTCGTCACATTCGATGACTAGAGCCCTTTTTTAGCCTTGACCTGAACTTGCTTCTCGACAACTTCGTATTTCTCGTTGACGTAAGCTTGCAACCATGTCTCAGAAACGTCTTCAACACGCGCAATGCCTGCTAAAGAAAGTTTCTCCAAAAGCAGTTTGTCGATACGCGCTTTGGTTTCTTCGCTGATGGTTTTGTTCGTTGGGTTCAAGACAAACTGTCTGCCACAGTCTTTACACAGGTAACGCTGCTTGCCGTTGTGGATATGGCCGTTCTTGATGGTTTGTTCGCTCTGACAGTTTGGACATGCGTTCATGCTTTAGCTTAAACCATTACCTGTGAGGCACTACCCCGGTTAGTCAGCCATCGACCTCCAGATACATATTTTTGTATCGAGCGTTTACACTGTCCTGAACGGGTTTTCTATTGACCTGTGTGCCGGAAGTGTACCAAACTGAGTCATTCGACTGAAGGAGGCAAGGCGGTGGCAGGTCAAATCATCGAACGCGGCAAAGGTAAGCACGTCGTCAGGGTGTTTTTAGGGCGCGACGCCGAGATGGGCAAGCGCAAGTACCTCAACAAAACGGTGGCGGGCACCAAGAAGGACGCGCAAAAAGTTTTGACCGCGCTGCTCCGCAACAAAGACCTCGGCATGTTGACCGAGGTCACCCGTCTGACCCTAAAGGACTATCTCGAGCACTGGTTGGAAGTGGCGGCCAAGCCGAGTCTGACCGAACACACGCACAAAGAATACAGCTCGCTGATGCGTCGCTACGTCTATCCGGACCTCGGGACGCGGCGGCTCACCGACCTCACGCCCACCGAGGTGCAGGCGCTCTACACCACCATGCTTAAACCGGGCGGCTTCAACGCCAAAGGCTTGTCACCCAGAACAGTCCGCTACACCCACGCCGTGCTTCATAAGGCGCTCGGGCAGGCGGTCAAGTGGCGCATGACGGGCCAGAACGTGGCCCAACTCGTGGACTTGCCCAAACTTCGCAGGCAGGAAATGAAGGCGCTTTCGGAGGCGGAGGCCGGTCGGTTCCTGCAGCGGCGAAGGCTGACCTGCGCCACGCCTTTTTCGCTCTCCTAGTGGGCACAGGTCTCAGGTCCGGCGAGGCCTTGGGGCTGAAGTGGGCTGACCTCAACGTTGCCGACGGGTCGCTTCACATTCAGCGGGTGTGGGCGCGGGCACGGTCGGGCTACAAGTTTCAAGCCCCCAAAACCGCCAAAAGTCGCCAACGGCTCAAACTGCCCGTCGGGCTCGTAACGGTTCCTCTCGAGCACCGCAGCCGTCAAGCACCCAACGATTTGGACTTGGTTTTTGCAAGCGAGGTGGGCACCCCGCTCAACGAGCGAAACGTTTCCAACCGACATTTCAAACCGACGCTCGAGCGGGCGGGCTTGCCGCGTAGCTTGCGCCTCTACGACCTGCGCCACACCCACGCTACCCTTTTGCTCATAGCCGGAACCCATCCCAAAATCGTGTCCGAGCGCTTGGGCCACGCCACCGTCACCCTGACCCTCGACACCTACAGCCACGTTCTCCCAGGTATGCAAACCGATTCCGCCCAAAAGCTCGACGAGATATTGTTCCAAGCCGAGCCCGAAGTGCGCGCTTACAACTAGGCTGGTCTTTAGGGTTTCCGCCTACGTGCGCCAGACATCGACGCCCAGCACGTCAAAGTCGGCGTCGAAGGTCCACACGGGCACCTTCAGGGTGTGCGACAGCACGGCAAGACAAGCGTCGAACAAACTGATGCGCTGGTCTGAAAAACGTTTGAGAAGGGCGCGGGCCCGTAGGTAGTCGTCAGTGGACGGGTTGATGAGGTCGCTGCCCCTGAGCAGGGCGTCCAAATACATGTGGCCGAACTGAGGCGTTTCGCGCCGCAACAGCAGGCTCTGCGTTTCGGTCAAGGTACTCGTGCTGACGACCAAGCGCATTTTCTGTCGTTTGAGGTCCGCTAGCTCGAGTTGGGCGCGCTCGTGCAGCGCGTCCCGCCGCATCGCGAGCGCGTATAGAGGTCCGGTATCGGCCAGGATCACAGGTAAGCGTCATGGTTTAAGCTGACGTCCGGTTCGACCTCGCTGTCGGAGACCGGCAGCTCGAGCGCCCCTTCTGCCGTCCGGTGACCCCGCTTAGACCACTTTTGCCGGTCTAAGTAATCTGCCAAGGCGGTGTTGACTAGGGTGCTAAGGCTGGGCGGGACATTCTCCCGCTCGAGGTACTCGAGAACCTTGGTTTCGACCTCGTCCGTAAAGGTGACCGACGCGCGTTTCATACCTACAAGTCTACACCACATGGTGCGTCTGGTGGAGATTTGGTGACCTTCCTGGCCGCCGGGCGCGTCTTAGTCGCGGTCCGTCTCGCAGCCCCGCCGTATGGCTCAACACCGTTTTGTAAGCTTTCGGTGGCACACAGGAGAACACCTTGGCTGATTTTGGCACACTATTGGCACACAAATAAAGAAAAAGTGGCCGGAATCGTTCCGGCCACTTTTTACTTTTGCCGTCTCTGACGGGTTTTCTTTGGTAGCGACGGAGAGACTTGAACTCTCGACCTCACGATTATGAGTCGTGCGCTCTAACCAGCTGAGCTACATCGCCACGCTGCGTAACAGCCTGCAAAGTATAGCACGCTCTTTGACGACAGGCGAGACCTACCGGCGCACATGCCCAAGCGAAGGGCGGGTCCGCCAAAGTTTCGCCGGTTCGGTTGCGCTGTCGGGCCGACGTGACATTTCTAACAACCCGCGTAGGCATGAAGAAAGTTGCAGTTTTTGTAAGAGCCCTCGACTATACTCAACCTCGTGTTAGAACCTTCCCTCGAGCTGTACGGTGAAACCTTCGAGCAGGTCTGTGAGCTTTTGACCGAGCTGGTCAAAAACAGCTACGCCCGGTACGCCGTCATTATCGACCTAAAGGGGTTCGTTCTGGCTCACACCAAAGCTCTGTGGGCACCCAAACCGCCTTCGCTGGACTCGCTCGCGACCCTCATAGCCTCCAACTACTCGGCTAACCTGGCTATCGCCCACCTGTTCGGTGAGAACGGGTTCAAAGAGATGGTGCAACAAGGTGACGGGGTCGGCATGTACGTCGAGGAATTGGGTACCAAAGCCTTGCTAGTTACCGTGTTCGACGAGCGCGCGGTTTTAGGCCGGGTCAAGCTGTTTACAAAGAAGACGGTTTCCGCTATCGAACAAGCCCTGGCCGACAATACCGAACCGCCGCCCAAACTTGAGTTCGACGACACGTGGCAGGCTTCAAACCAAACGTTACTCGACGGCCTGTTCGGGGGTAAGTCATGAGCACCATCAACTTTTCGGCGCGTGAAATCAACTTCAAGGTCGTCTACTACGGTCCGGGCTTGTCGGGCAAAACGACCAACCTCAAGAAAATCTACGAGCAAGTGCCTGCGGGTGCCAAGGGCGAACTGGTCAGCTTGGCGACAGAGGACGAGCGCACCCTGTTTTTCGACTTTTTGCCGCTGGATCTAGGCCAAGTCAACGGTTTTAAGACGCGTTTTCACCTCTACACGGTGCCGGGTCAGGTGTTTTACAACTCGAGCCGCAAACTCATCTTGCGCGGGGTCGACGGGGTGGTCTTCGTCGCGGACTCCGCACCCAACCGCCTGCGCGCCAACGCCGAATCCTTGCGCAACCTGCGCGAAAACATGGCCGAGTACAACCTTCACTTGGGCGACATTCCCTACGTCGTCCAAATCAACAAACGCGACCTACCCGACGCCGTCCCCGCCGAGATGATTCAAAAAATTCTCGACCCCAAAGGGCAAATTCAATTTTTCGAGGCCGTCGCCAACGACTTCAAAGGAGTTAGAGAGCCGCTTCAAGCCGTGTCGCAACTTGTGTTTGAAAAGCTGTCACAAAAGGCCTGACGACCACACCTCGGTTCTGCTGGACGTTCGCCACACCGGTTCGCCACACCACAAAGCGTTTCAGGACGAGCACGAAAACCGAGTTTCCGACGACTGTCAAAGGTAGCCGAATTCCGCCCGATTTCTGAAGTGGCCCTGGAAGAAGCGTTGCTCAGGAAAAGCGTCGGTGGTTTGTGGCGTATGTCTCAAGCCTACTCGCTTTGGGCTGAAGTGCTCGAGAATTCTGGTATCACCGTAGCTTGACCCTGAAAACAGCCGGCCTAGAACGTGCGCCGACCGTTTATACTTCGGTCATGCCAAACGCGTTTCGTCAGTTTTTACTTCTAGCCGGGCTCGTCGCGATTGGGCTCGCGTTTTGGAGTGTCGTCGGGGACATCCGCGCGAGCAGCGCGGGCGTGGTGCAACAAAACTACGTGCGGCCGCTGCTGCTGTCCATTTTGGGCGGCGCGCTGCTGAGCGCGAGTCGCTACAAGAACTCCTGACGGCTCATCCTTCTGGCGGATGAGCTTTTTGTTGGTCCGCAGCATACTTGAACTAGGCGTCGCACCACGAAAGGAGGGACGCAGCTATGGTTTGGACGCAGCTTTCGACCTTGCAGCAGGTGTTTTGGGTGTTGGCCGTACTGGGGAGTGTTTTCTTCGGGGTCTCGAGCTTGCTCTCGTTCGCGGGCGTCGGCGACGCGGACGCAGGTCTCGACGCAGGTTTGGATGCGGACGTCAGCACGGACTTGGACACAAGCTCAAACGGAGCGGGGCACGAGGCGCTGGAATACCTGAGCTTGCGCAACCTCCTCGCCTTTGCGCTCGGCTTCGGCTGGACGGGCGTGCTGTTCGCACCGGCGCTGGGCGCGTTGTCGCTCCTTGTGGCGGTTCCGGCGGGCTTGGCGTTCGGTTGGGCGAACATTCGGTTGACGCGCTCGCTGCACGGGTTGGAGAGTTCCGGCAACGCCAACCCCTACGACGCCATCGGCCAGGACGCGCGCGTGAGCGTGCGTATCGACCCCCGCCGCAGCAGTTCCGGCAAGGTCGTGGTGCGCGTCCGCGACCGCGAGTTGGAACTGCTCGCCGTGACCGAGGACGCCTCGGCGCTAAACCGCGGCGAGCGCGTGCAGGTTTACGGTGTCGAGAACGGGCATTTGCTCGTCTCGAGGGACGACAAACTCGGCATTCGCGCGCTTTAGGTGCTGTCGCCTTGGGTGCTGCCGACATCGACCGTTTAAGAAACAGGCTTCACCTCTCGAGGAACGTGCAAGTGTCAGGATTTCGCAGACTTTCTACCGCAGACTTTCTACTTCCCGCTGGCGACACGGTAACTATTTAGGACTTACGCACACAACTGCATAGGAATAGCAGGATGTTTGAGCTGCTGTCTCATGTAGTTGTCGAGTTGTCCAAACTTAAGCTGATAAACAGTGGTGCCGAGTCGAGTAGCAAAGCGCTTAAGCTGCGCCCAGACCAAGAAAGAACAAGCGATGTGGTTTCTCAGGGCTCTGGACATGCGGCATTGACAACCTTCAAGACCCGTTACTTGTTTGGCTTCACGGTGAAACTGCTCAATCTTCCAGCGAACGCCGCAGTGATGTTTCACAACGTCCGAGTCGTCCTGAGTCATGTCATTGGTGACAATACAATCCGTGCGCTCGGTAGAGACCGCTAGCCGGAACAGTTTCATACGGTGACCTTTGGGCATCTTTTTGAGGTGAATCGTCTTGCCTTCTCTCAGTTCTTCGTCGCTCCAGTCTAAGCTGTCAACACGCTGATGTTTTCTCTCACCCTCGCTGTCATCAACGTGACGGTTCGTTTTGATGGGGCAGTAGTAGATTTTCTCTAACGACTCGATATATTTGATAACTTGCATGGAGGCGTACCAGCTATCCATCAGCACCGTCTTGAAAGAGAGTCTCTTGCCGTGCAGAACGTTGTCGAGCATTTCCAGCATGTGCTTGATTTTGCTCTGCTCATCCCCCTCGGGGTCATACACCCGAAAGTCAATCACCCAGAACTGCTGCGTCTCAGGATTGACGTAGACGCACGTTACTACCCCGATGCCGTAGATGACCCGCTTTTCGTTCCCGCTCCACTGCCGCCTAACTAAGCGTGAATGGCGGCTATGGCGTTTGTCCAGCACCACATCGTCAAACAACACATAGCCCTGTTCGCTCAGCACCACATCCTCTCGCACGTTCTCCCACAGGGTTCTCGGTGTCAGCGTATCCAGCCGTAAAAAGCGATTCATGCTGTCGTGGCTATAACGCTCGCTATGGTCTGCCAGGTACGTCTGTGTGTAGTTGATTTGGCTACTAATCAAAAACTGACAGTAGTCCAACCGGTGTTGCTGATAGTCCATAGCCCATGCCAGCAAGTCTTTTCATTTGAAGCGTGTGCGTAAGTCCTATATTAAGGCAAGCGTCCTGAAACCTCAACAGCGCCCAATTCTCTCAGCCCCAAGGAGGCAGCATGACGATTCTCGGCAACAGCGCCATCATTCTCGGCATCCTCGTCGTCTTCGCGATTTTGGTTCTGGTCTACTGGCTCAACCGTTACCGGCGCTGCCCCAGCAACAAGGTGTTGGTGGTTTACGGGCGGGTCGGCAGCGGCAAAAGTGCCAAGGTCGTCCACGGCGGCGGCACCTTCGTGTGGCCTATCGTCCAGGACTTCGCCTACCTCGACCTGACGCCCATGACCATCGACATCAACCTCAAAAACGCGCTCTCCAAGCAGAACATCCGCGTGGACGTGCCGAGCCGCTTCACGGTCGCCATCAGCACCGACCAGCAGAGCATGATCAACGCCGCCGAGCGTTTGCTGGGCCAGCAGCGTGAAGAAATCGAGGACTTGGCTAAAGACATCATCTTCGGTCAACTGCGCGCGACGATTGCCACGATGGACATCGAGGAAATCAACGCCGACCGCGAGCGCTTCGAGAAAAACGTGATGGACAACATCGAGACCGAACTGCGCAAGGTGGGTTTGGGCGTCATCAACGTGAACATTTCCGACATCAGCGACGAGGGCGGTTACATCGAGGCTTTGGGCAAAAAGGCGAGCGCGCAAGCCGTCAACCAGGCGAAAATCGACGCGGCCGAGGCCGAGAAAAAGGGCGAGAGCGGTCGCGCCCTGGCGCTGCAAGACCAGCGCGTCGCCGTAGCTCAGGCCGAAGCACAGGCGCAACTCGGCGAGAACAGCTCTCGAGCCCGAATCGCCGACTCCGAGGCGCAACTTCAGGTGGCCGAGGCCGAAGCGCGTAAGCTCGCCACCGTCGCCGAACGCACCCGCGCCGCCCAGGCCGAGATGGAAGCCTACCGCGCAGAGCAGGCGGCGCAGTTAGAGCGCGCCAAGGCCGAAGAAGCCAAACTTCAGGCCGAGCGCATCGTCCCGACCCGCATCGCCCAGCAAAAGGCCGTCATCGACGCCGAGGCGACCGCCGAGAGCGAAAAACGCCTCGGCGCGGGCGAGGCCGAACGGCTCCGCGCCGTGCTGAGCGGCCAGGCCGCCGGTCTGGCCGAAATCGTCAAGGCGGCGGGCGGCGACGCTGCAGCCGCCGTGCAACTCCTCTACGTCCAGCAACTCCCCGAACTGTTGCGCATCCAGACCGAAGCCCTCAAGCAGGTGCATTTCGGCGACATTACCCTTATCGGCGGCGCGCAGGAAGGGCAGAGCGGCATCGCAAACGTGCTCAAAGAACTCACGGTCGGCATGGCCGGGGCGGGCGCCATCGGTGACCAACTCGGCATCCCGTTTTTGCAAAAATTGAACGGCGAGACCGGCAAAGCGGCGCACAAGGCGGTGCTCGAGCCCAAACCGCCTCGGGTGTCGGCCGGCCACCCGCCAGCGGATATTCCGCGAGAAATCGTCGAGGTGGGGGACTAGGCCGTTGTAGACCGGTAGCGAAAAACTGACCAGACACTGCCCGGACAACAAAAGCCCCCTCGAGCCGGCTCGAGGGGGCTACACTCGCCTTAACTGCTATCCCTGGGTGTTTGCGCAGCTTTCCAAAATGGGCACAGGGTCGGACAAGAGCCTGTAGTTGTAGGTGCCGAACTGTAAGAAAAGTCGAGTTTTACCCGCTAGCGTGGGATTAACGACGATCGCCTGCGGCGCGGCGTTGGCCCGAATTTCGTAGTTGACGGTTACACGGTTGGTTGCAGCGTTGTAGTCGACAAAAGCACTGTTGAGGTCGAGCGAGATACGGCCCGCTATCCTGTCCGTCTCGACGCCTTTGAGGTAAGATTCCCAGCTTTGCAAGTTGCCGTTGAAAGTGAACGAGTAGGTAAAGTTGGTCGTGCGGTCGTTGCAGATGACGTCTTGAAGTTCACCGTCCACTGTGGCTTCAAAGTCCGTTCCGTAGGTGGCGTTGGAAATAGTCAGGCCGGGCGGTAAACCGACTTCGCCTTCGAAGTTACCACTGAAGGTACAAGAAGCGAGCAGCGTAGTTATCAAGACAACAAGCGACAATGCTAAACGTTTTTTCATTTCCCCTCCTCATGGGTTATCAGGCCCAGTGTATGAGACTGGGGTGAACGCAGCCTAGCAGGTTCATGAAGGCGTCTTTAAGGCTTATTTCACTTTATACAGGTGAGACAGGCGCTTTAGGTACACTGGCCCGCATGGACGATTATATAAAGAGGCTTCTCAACCTTTTGGGCCGGCGCGACCCTATCACCGTTTTGGAAACCACCCCGCAACGCCTGGAAGGTTACCTGCTCGGCTTTTTCGACCCTGACTTCGAGCGCTCCTACGCGCCCGGAAAGTGGACGGCGCGCGAGATTTTGGCCCATTTTGCAGATGTCGAACTCGCTTTAGGTTTTCGCTTGCGGCAGGCGGTGGCTGAAGAAAACTACCGGCCGCAGCCCTTCGACCAAGACCTGTGGGCGCGGCGCTATGTAAAGCTCGAGCCCTCGCTCGCCGTCGAGACCTTTCGCGCCCTGCGCGCTTGGAACCTGGCGCTGCTCGTCACCTTTGACCTGCAAGACTGGAACGCGCACGTCGACTATCCTTTTAAAGGTATCGCCACCGTCGACGACATGGTGCGTTTTCTGGCCGGGCACGACCTGAATCATTTGGGGCAGCTCGAGACCATCGCTCAGGAGAAACTGTAAGAAGTACCGAGGACCAATTGGAAAGTACCGAGCAAAACACTTTCGACTCGGTACCGGGTGCTGTCTATTTGCTTTACAAAAGATGTCAATACATAAACGTTTCCCGACACCGCTCCTGTGGTATTGTCGTCCCTTATGGCAACCGAACGTACTTTTGCAATGGTCAAACCCGACGGCGTCAAGCGCGGTCTGGTCGGTGAAGTGGTTTCGCGGCTCGAGCGCAAGGGTTTCAAAATCCGGGAACTCAAGATGATGCAAATCCCGCGTGAAACCGCCGAGCGCCACTACGGCGAGCACCAGGGGAAGCCCTTTTTCGACAGCTTGGTGAGCTTCATCACCAGCGGCCCGGTCGTGGCGATGATCGTCGAGGGCGAAAACGCGATTTCAGAATGGCGCAAGATGATGGGCGCGACCAACCCCGCCGACGCCGCGCCGGGCACGATTCGCGGCGACTTCGCCAGCACCATCGACGAAAACGTCGCCCACGGCTCGGACGCTGCTGACACGGCTGAGCGTGAAATCGGCATCTTTTTCAGCGAGGCTAGCTGAAGGCGGTCTCGAGCGCCGTCACCGGTAAGCCCATAAGGTACAGCTGAATGGTTCTGCGAAGACAGTTGCTACGTTGGACGTGTGCCTGGTCTCACTTTGGAGGGCCTTCACGGTGACGACAAACGGTACGTCTAGGTCGACTATCCGGCCCGGCTTGCGCGTCGCCGTGGTGCAAAAGCAAAACCAGCGTAGCGGCCAGCTTACTGAAGGCATAGTGCAGACCATCCTTACTAAAAGCGCCACGCACCCGCACGGGATTAAGGTAAGGCTCGAGACGGGCGAGGTGGGGCGGGTTAAGGAGATTTTGGGGTAAAACTTGTGTGCGCAAATACTTTGAATTCAGGAAAATGCTTTAACTCAGCATAAATTTCATCGGGTGGCTCTTTGTGCTCGAGGGCTTTCTCGAGCAGGATTGCTAGTTTGTTCTCGTTCACTTCCCGCAACTGCTTCGCCAATTCTGGACGAGAAATCGGAAAAACACCATGTTTGACCAAACGCGCTCTTGCCAGGTGAGTCAGGAGCGTTAGTAATTGCTCACGGCTTGCATTGGTGTCTCTGACAGCTAAGAGCATTCCAAGTAACTCGTCGGTCTTCTTGGCCCTTTCGAGTGCGATTTCGGCTGACGGTAGCGGCACAGCCGAAGATAAAATCTGAACGAGGTTGCTCCAGGTGTTGTTTTTATCCAGCAGGGGTTGACCTAACTTTATCGTCCATCCGAGCAAGTCGTTACCTTCTTGAACAAGAGTGACAACGTCACACACTTTAAACGTTCGTAAGTCTACATCCGTCGGGGGCGTTTCAAAAGCGTTTGCCGCTCGCTCTTGTAGGACGACCAAATCTAAATCTGCACTGGCTACACCTTCACGTACCGAAGACCCGATAGCAACGACGCTGCTTATGTTCGGGTCGGCCTCTGCCGCGACCATGAATTCTCGAAGCCAAGTTTTTGCTTCTTTACTGGGCCAGCGAAGAATGGGCTCGAGCGTAAATTTTGAACTTGAAACCATAGGAGAGTTTACGTCCCGACCAAGTTTCTAACTGCAGCTACATACCTCTCGACGTCAGTTACCAAGGCTCCGGCGTCAAGTTCTGGTGCTTCAACGTCTCCGTAGGCGGCTGCTTTCCGTGCAACGTTGAGATTTCGCATAAGGGTCGCAACGTTGGGTAAGCCATATTTTTTGTGAAGCTCTTCAGCGTATTTTGCTTTCTCACCGTGCTGACGCGTTTGCGGAAATCCTGAATGGCTTGCAGCCGTCATGACGGCGGCCTCGAGGCAGTACAGACCGAAACTTGCCAAAATTGCCCAGTCGATTGGGTCGTTCCCAGCACTTTGCACACGCTTCAAGTGCTCTTCAGCCAACCTCAGATAATCCTCTGGAGCTTGCTCCGCCATTTGTCAAGTTTAGCACGTAGCAAATCCCGGTTTGGAAAGCGTTATTTGAGTTCAGGCTCGAGACGGGCGAGGTGGGGCGGGTCAAGGAGATTCTGGGGTGAGGCGCGGGCCGTGCTAAAATGTAGGTGTCTCGAGGTGAACCGTGCAAACCAAACTCACGCTGAGGTTGGAAAAGGCGCTCGTCGAAAAAGCGAAATTGTACGCTGAACAAAGCGGTAAATCGGTTTCGCAGATGGTGGCAGATTATTTTTCGACACTGGACGAAGATGTGTCCACTGAGCTTTCCGACCTGCCCCCGATAACGCGCTCTTTAAGTGGAATTTTGAAAAATACGAGTGTGACCGAGCAAGATTACTATGACTACCTGGAAACAAAACATCTTTAAGAATTCTTTTTAATTTCGAGGCGAGCTGACTTTTTCCTTATTTACCGTTTACTGGCCGCTTTCAAACCAGTTTTGCAACCAAACTTCAGCCGCCATAATAACGGGGTCGTCTGGTTTGCCGTACAAGGACCAGTCTATGGGCACCGTCGTATCAGGTTGAATAGCTTCGTCGTAAACATGCCTCAACCTGTCTGCGCCTAAATGTGCTTTGAGGAGTAACTCGGAACCGTCTGCGAGGGCGTGCAAGCTGTTCGAACTCGTCAGCCCACCTGTTGGCAGGCCAAAGGTTCGGGTTTGCGGTCTACCCAGGAAAGCTATGACTATGAATTCTCCAGGGTAGTGGCCCACCATCAACTGACAGCAGCACGCTCAAGATTGTAGCGGACCAAGAACAGATGCAAGCAAATGAGGTGCATGTGTTCGGACTTGGAGAAGGATAAGGTCTTTCTGACAAAGCGCGCTAGGCGTTGGCGGATAGTATTGTTAAAGCGCTCGACGTGTGCTGTAAGCCCTGAGTCTTTACCAACAGCTTGATGCTGTTCATCGGGAACGACGGCCTGATAAGCTTCCCAGAAGTCACTAAACACCGTGCCTTGTTTATAAGCATCTGGGATGTTACGCCAAAGTTTTTGACAAGTAGCAATGCCACGTCCACCTACAACACAAGCGACCACCTGGCGTGTCTGCTTACAAAGCGCTATCCAGGCCCACCGTTTGTTACGTCTACATCGAACAAATGACCACATCTCGTCGAGTTCGAGTTGCACCGCTTCAGGGTTCTCGGGCGTAACCAGTGTGGCGCTAAGCGGCGGTGTCGTCGCGGCTTTTTTTGAGCCATTTCGCTATTGTGGTGCGGGACACGCCGAATGTTCTGGTCAGCCCACGCATACTAGAGCGCTCCTGATACGACTTCAGTATCTCATCTTTCTTCGCTTCGCTGTACCCTTTAGTGCTCGCGTTCTCGCGACTGGACTTGCCGCACGCTCGACACAGGTACTTTTGCTTGCCGTTTGGTGCATGACCGTTCTTGACAAGCTCTTCGCTCTCGCAGTGGCAGCAACGTACAACTTTGGTGACCATTCCTTAGCTTATCAGTCTTTGCTAAACCACTACCTTCTCCAGAACTCGAGGTTACCTCACTGGTCAGAACGGCTACGGGTGCGTCCGGCTTTTTGAGAGGCAGAAAATCCGGTATCTTAACGATGTAGTCGCCCTTCTGCTCGTTTTGGTGAGCGCGGACTTCGACCCCGTCGAAACCCCATACCCAATCGTTCGAGTCTACGATGTCAACGAAAGACCCGTAGTCACCTATACCGAGTAAGGGCGTCAGGCCCGCGAGCATCGGCCACATATTGCCACCGTCGCAGCGTCTCAAGTCGATGATCCACGCGCTGACGCTTTCGGCTTCGAGCGCATAAAACGCCTTTCTGACCTCGCTCGCGTAGTCTAGTCCACCGGGCAACTCACCATCGCCCATGTGACCAGGTAAATCTATCAAGCCGTAACCCGCAGGTGTTTTGAAACTGTTGGGCAGGGGATTGAGCGCCGCAAAGCCCAGAGCCAAAGTAACGCGGCGCTCCTGCTGGTCGAGCGGGCTGTAAAGGGTCAGCTCATGGCCCGTTCTATAAACGGAACGGTAATGCTCAGCCCAATTTTCGACCGTGACAGCCTCGTCACCGACCTTCAAGACTCGGTCGCCGATTTTCACCCCTTGCTTGTGGGCGGGGCCGTCGGGAAAAATGTCGATGACGGTGGGTTCACTCTGGTGCAGACGCATACCGGCATGGTCGGGGCTCGCGAACGACTCAAAGGTTTCGGGCGTGTGTAGAAAGCTGTGCCCGTCGTTGAGCAGCTCGAGCAGGTCCCGAATAGCTGTGTGCGCGTCGTCGAGCGATTCGAAAGCTCGTGCCTGCGGCAACATTTCGTCTCGGATAGTCTGCCAATCGAACTCAGCGCGTTTTATCGAATGGGCCTCGATAAAGTTTAGCGCGTCCATTACCAGCTCGAGGGGCGTGGGGTGTTGAGAGGTGAGTTGAGTCATTCTCTCCAAACTGACGAAAAGGGGTAAGCGGCAACCTCAGTGCTTCGCCTGTTTAGCAATCAAAGCCCGAACGTTTGCAACCAGTTCGACAGGAACCTGCACGCGTTTCTTTGACGGCAAAGGCCTCTTCGTCTTTGGTGACAGCCTCGTTCTCACTTTGGGTTTCGTAGTGGTTGATGACTTGCTTGACTTTGTCTTCGCTCCAACCGGCGGGAAGTTTGTTTTTCATCTTAATTTGAGGAAGGCTCGAGCCTCCCTCCAACCCTCTACCCAATATCTTTAAACGCCTTCTCAATCAACTCACACCCCGCGTCCATGTCCTGCGCCGACACGTTCAGGTGCGGCGCAATCCGAATCACGTTCCCGTAGCGCCCACCCTTGCCGATTAAGAGCCCGTGCTTGCGCGCCGCGTTGACGAGCGCGCCGGCCTTGGCCGGGTTGGGGTCTTTGGTTCCCGGCTCGACCATCTCGAACGCTTGCATCAAGCCCATACCACGCACGTCGCCGACGAAGTCGTATTGCTTTCCCATTTCCTCCATGCGCTCACGCAACTTCGCGCCCATCGTGGCAGCATTCTCCCAGAGCTTGTTTTTCTCGATGTAGTTAATCGTCGCGTAGGCCTGCGCCATCGACACGGGGTTGCCGCCGTAGGTCGAGAGGGTGAGGCCGTCCAGCGCTCTAGCGACCTCCGCCGTCATGACGGTACAGCCGACCGGCGCACCGTTGGCGATGCCTTTAGCAAAGGTGATGATGTCCGGCTCGACGCCCCAGTGTTCGATGCCGCACCAGTAGTCGCCGGTCCGGCCCCAGGCGGTCTGCACCTCGTCGATGATGAGGATTCCGCCTGCCGCGCGCACAACCGGCAAGATGCGTTTAAAGTAGTCCTTCGGCGCGACCGCGAAGCCGCCGACGCCTTGGATGGGCTCGGCCATGAAGGCGGCAATTTTTCCGCTCGTACTGGTGTCGATAAAGTCTCGCAAATCCTCGACCAAAAAGTCTAAGTATTGCTCTTCACTCATGCCGTCAGGCATCCGGTAGAGGTTGGGACTGCGCACGTGTTTGATGGCTCCGTCGAACACGCCGCCCAAGCGCCAGGTCGAGTGGGCGGTCATCGACATCATGCTCATGCTGCGGCCGCTGTAGGCGTGGCGGAGCGCAATCACGTCGGTGTTGCCCGTAAACATACGCGCCGCCATCACGGCGGTCTCGTCGGCCTCGGTGCCGGAGTTGGTGAAGAAGCTGTACTGGAGCTTGCCGGGGGTAAGCTCGGCGATTTTCTCGGCGACTTTGAGGGTGATTTCGTTTAGGTAGAGCGTGCTGGTGTGGCCGGTGGTGCGCAGTTGTTCGATGGTCGCTTCGACCACCTCGTCGTTGCAGTGTCCGACCGACACGGTGAGGATGCCGCCGAAAAAGTCCAAATATTTGTTGCCCTCGACGTCCCAGAGGTACTGGTCTTTGGCGCGCTCGACCGCTAGGGGTTCGTCGCCGTAATAGAGCATCTTGCTCTGGATGGGCGGGAGGACGCGCTTTTGGCGCTCGAGCAGTTCTTGCGTTTTGGTAGGGGTGGTGACGGCCATGTTCAACCTTTCTTTGCTGAGCTGTTCGTGTAACCTTGGCAAACAGTCTACTCCAAAGCAGGTGGTAGACGCAGCGACACACTTGTGTAGGAGGTCTGTGAGCTGGTGGTGGGCACTCTTAACACCATTGAGCCTTGCACACCGGAGCGACGCTTCACAAACGCTTCACCGTGAGCGCGCCTACTTGCAAAAGCCGCGGGCGCAACGTTACACTCGGCTCCAGACATCAAGTTTATACAGGTTTAAGTTTATACAGGGTTTGCGGGCGCTTCGTCCGAAGAAGGGGATTACGATACCTGCATTTGTCAGCTTGCCCGCCTTGCTCCAAAGCCGCAAAGACGACCCCGGTTTGGCCCAGCGGGTCAAACGCTTCGGGTTGTGGCAGCGCGTGACTTGGGCCGAGCACGTCGCAAAAGTCAACGCGCTCGCGGCCTACCTCGTCGACCAAGGTTTAAAGAAGGGCGAGAAAATTGCCGTCCTGAGCGAGAACCGGCCCGAGTGGCTGGTCAGCGACCTCGCTATCCAGTCGGCGGGCGGGGTGAGCGTCGGGGTTTACACGACGAGCAGCCCCAAGCAGGTGAAGTACGTCCTTGAGCATTCCGACGCGGTAGGCCTGATTTTAGAGAACGCCGAACAGCTCGAGAAGTGGGCGGAAATTCGCGCCAGTTTGCCGGGGGTGCGCTTCGTGCTCGCCGTAGAGCCCGAAGGCTACGACGAGGTTCGGACCTTCCAGGACGCGTTGGCGACGGGCTCCAAGCTTTACCAGCAGAACCCGGACGCCGTTCAGGACCGCGTCGCCACCCTCGCCGAAGACGATACCGCCCTGATCATGTACACCTCCGGCACCACGGGCGACCCCAAGGGGGTCATGCTGAGTCACGGCAACCTGGCGTGGCTGGTCGACACCCTCATAACGACGCTTGATTACACGGCCGAGGACGAGATTGTGTCCTACTTGCCGCTGTCGCACATCGTCGAGCGGGGTGGCAGCTACGCGCACCTCAAGGCGGGCTACGTCATCAACTTCGTCGAGAACCTGGATACCTTCGCCCAGAACTTGCAAGAGATTCGCCCGACGGTGCTGTTCGCCGTGCCGCGCATCTGGGAAAAGATGCACTCGCTGGTCGAGCTTCACATGCGCGAGAACCACTTTTTCAAGCGCGCCGTGTACGACTGGGCCATGCGGGCGGTCGGGGGCCGGTTGGGGGGAAGTAAGCAGGGCGGCGGGACGAGCGCCGCCGCACCCATCGCCCACCTCACCGTCGTGCGCTGGCTCAAGCAGCGGCTCGGTTTGGACCGGCTGCGCGTCGCTATTTCGGGGGCCGCGCCCATCAGCCCGCAGATTTTGGGTTACTTTCGCGCGCTGGGCGTCGACCTGCGCGAGGGCTACGGCATGACCGAGAACGCGGGCGTCGCCAGCATCCACCAGGAGGTGTTCAAGTACGGCACCGTCGGCACGCCCTTTCCCGGCGTGGAGCTAAAAATAGCGCCCGACGGCGAAGTCTTGACCCGGTCGGGCGGCACCTTCCAGGGTTACTACAAAGACGCCGCGGCGACCACCGCGACGATGCACGGCGACTGGCTCCTCACGGGCGACGTCGGCGTGTTGGACGAGGACGGACACCTGCGCATCACTGACCGCAAAAAAGACATCATCATCACCGCGGGCGGCAAAAACATCGCGCCGCAAAAAATCGAGAACCTGCTCAAAGCTTCCGTCTTTGTCAACGACGCTGTCGTCATCGGCGACAAGCGCAAGTATCTGGTGGCGCTCCTTGTCTTGGATGAGGACAACATCACCACCTGGGCGCGCGACCACCAAATCACCTACACGACCTACAGCGACTTAGCCACGCACGAGGCGGTCGAAAAGTTGCTCGAGGCCGAGGTCGCCGCGGCGAACAAGCAACTCGCGCGGGTCGAGACCGTCAAGCGTTTCGCCGTCTTGCCCAAGCGCCTCCACTTTGAAGACGGCGAGGTCACCGCGACCCTGAAGGTCAAGCGCTCCGCGGTCGCCAACAAGTACGCTGGGCTGATAGAGGGGCTGTACCGGTGATCCTGCGCGAACGCTTCGAGCAGGACCTGGCGCACATCGAATACCGGCACGGGCGGGCGCTGTTCGCGCTGCTCCTCGGGGCTTTCGCCCTACTGCCCTTCGTCGCGCCGGGTTACATCGTCTACAACGCCACGCTGTTTTTTATCTTCGCGCTTGTGGCGGTGGCGCTCATGGTGCTGGTGGGCTTGACCGGGCAGGTATCGCTCGGGCACGCGGGCTTCTTGGCGGCGGGGGCGTACACGACGGCGGTGCTGGTGGGGTTGGGCTGGCCCTTTTTGCTGGCGTTGCTGGCGGCGATAGCTGTGAGCGGCCTGTTGGGCCTCGTCATCGGGGTGCCTTCGTTGCGGCTCGAGGGCCCTTACCTCGCCATCGCCACGCTGGGCTTCGGGCTCGCCATCCAGCAGGTCTTGAACAATTGGAGGTTCGTGGGCGCCTCGAGCGGCACCCTCGCCGATAGGCCCGAGCTGTTCGGCATCGACTTTTACAGGGACACGCCGTACTACTTTTTCGTCTTCGTCATCGCTCTGGTATTCATCTGGACCATGTTCAACTTGAAACGCTCGCACGTCGGGCGCGCTTTTTTGGCGGTGCGCGACGCCGAACTCGCCGCCCAGATGAGCGGCGTGAACCTCGCCTACTACAAGACGCTCGCCTTCGTCGTCTCGGCGGGTCTGACGGGCCTGGCGGGCGGGCTCTACGGCGCGCTTTTGGGCTACATCACGCCGGAGAGTTTCAACCTGCTCCTCAGCATCAAGTTTTTACTCATGATCGTGGTGGGCGGTCTGGGCTTTTTGCCGGGCGCGATCATCGGGGCGGGCTTTGTGACGGGCCTGGAGGTCTGGCTCTCGGCGCAGGCGAACCGTTCGCAGCTCATCTTCGGGGTGCTGGTGATTCTGCTGATGCTGCTCGAGCCCACTGGCATCTACGGGCGCTGGCAGAAAATCCGCCGCTACTGGAACACATGGCCGATGTGAGGGGGCTGCGTTTGCGACACCTTGACAGAACAGCGTCCCAAACCAGCGAAGGGCCAGAGAGAAAAAGCCTTTCCCCTTTCTCCTTTCCCCTTTCTCCTGGGTTTTTTTGATGGAGCAACTCTTACAAGCCCTGGTCAGCGGGCTCGCCACCGGCAGCATCTACGCGCTCATCGCGCTGGGGCTGGTGCTGCTTTACCGCACCACCCACATCCTCAACTTCGCCCACGGGGAACTCGGGCTGTTCGGCACCTTTTTGGCGTTCGTGTTTTTCAACGCGCTGGCGCTTCCCTACGCCCTCAGCTTCGTGCTGTCGCTCGTCGCGGCGCTGCTGCTCGGCGGTTTCGTCTCGCTGCTGATCATGAAACCCGGCAAGGTCGCGCTGAGCGCGGGCCTGGCGGTGCTGGTGGGGGCGCTCGCCTACGGGATTTTCCCCGTCCTCGTGGTCGCGGCGCTCGTCGGGGTACTGACCGGCTTGGCCGCCTACTTTTTTCTCGAAACCACCCCAAGCACGCCGGGTGAACTCGGGCTCATCATCCTGACGCTCGGGGTGAACTTGGGGTTGCAGGGGGTTTACGCACTGACTTTCGGGACGAGCAACAAAAACTTGCCGCCCATCGTCGCCGACAGCATTTTTCGGCTCGGCGGCGCGGCGCTGAGCCGGACCTCGGTCATCACCTCGCTGGTCGGCGTGCTCATCATGGTGGCGCTGTGGCTGCTCCTCAACCGCACCAAAATCGGGCTCGCCATGCGGGCCGTGGCGCAACGCGAGGACGTGGCGAGGGCGCTGGGCATCCCGGTCAAGACGGTGCTGTTCGCCACCTGGGGCGTGTCGGCCTTGCTCGCCGCCGCCGCCGCGCTGCTGCTCGCGCCGACGACGCTGCTGTCGCCCACCATGATGTTCGACCCGCTGTCCAAAGGCTTCGTCGCCGCGGTCATCGGCGGCATGAACTCGCTGCCGGGGGCGATCCTGGGAGGGTATATACTGGGGGTGCTCGAGCTGCTGGTCGGGGTGTACGTGTCGAACGAGTTCAAGGCCTCGTTCGCGTTCTTGGTCGTGATTCTCGTGCTGGTCTTCCGGCCCCACGGGCTTCTCGGTAAGCCGGAGGTCAGGCGTGTTTAGTGCGCCGCACCTCCCAAGCGCACGTCTTACGAAAAAGGGTTACCGGGGCGAAAGTTCAGCCACCCCGCACCCTGAAAGGAGAAACATGAAAAAACTCGCCCTCCTACTCGCCCTGGGGATTTTCAGCCTCAGCCTCGCCCAGACGCCCGGCGTCACGGACAGCGAAATCCGCATCGGCACCTGGGGGCCGCAGTCGGGCCCGGCCGCGGCCTGGGGCACGGTCACCACGGCCATCGACGCTTACTTTCAGTGGGTCAACGACAACGGCGGCGTCAACGGGCGCGACCTGGTGCTCGTCTCTCGCGACGACGGTTACGACCCGGCGCGCAGCGTGGCGGCGGCGCGTGAACTGAACGACCGCGAAAACGTCTTCGCCTTTGTGGCCGGCATCGGCACCGCGCCGGGCCTGGCAGTCATGCCCATCGTGCAGCGCAACGGCATCCCCTGGGTCAGCCCGGCGACGGGCTCGGGCGAATTCGCCGAGCAGTCGGAGGGTTTGGTGTTCGCGACCTTTACCGACTACGAGGTCGAGGCGGCGCTGATGACGCGCTACGCGGCCGAAGAACTCGGCAACAGCCGTGTCGCCGTGTTCTACCAAAACGACGACTACGGCGGCGAAGGCCTCGCCGGGGTCGAGAGCGAAATAGCCAAGCTGCAAGAGGCCGGCGAGGACGTGTCCGTTGTGGACACCGTGTCTTACGAGCGCGGCGAAACCAACATGGCGGTGCAGGCGTTGCGCTTAAGCGGCAGCGGCGCCGACGCGGTCGTCATGTACAGCACGCCTGCCGCGGCGGCCGCCCTCGTCAACGAGTTCCAAAAGCTCGAGTACAGCCCGCGCATCCTGGCCTCGACCACGCTGCTCGACCCCAGCCTGCTCGCCAACCCCGGCATGCAGGGCGCGCTGCTGTCGACCTTTTTGCGACTGCCCACCGCCATCGTCGGCGAGGGTAACGGCGACCCCATCGCCGACGACGTGCTCGCCAACATCATCGTGGCCTACGCGCCCGAAGCGGCCCAGGACCCGTTTCGCTCGCTCGCGGGCGTCGCCTTCGCACAGCCGCTCGTCGAAGGCCTGCGGGCCGCCGGCCCCGACCTGACGCGCGAGAACTTTCTCGCGGCCATGAAAACCATCAGCGGCTATGACCAGGGCATGTTCGCCAACCTCGACTTTACCGAGGGCTACCAGGGCAACAACTCCATCGTCTTGTTGCAGATGACCCCGGAGGGCTTGCGGCCCGCCTCGGACGGGTTTATCACCTATTGAGTCACGTGAGGGAGCGGAAGACCTCCGCTCCCCCTTTTTGTTTTTTAGGATTTTATTTTGCCAGGATTATTTCGGTGACCAAACCTCTGCTCGAGCTTGCCGACGTCACGTTGCGCTTCGGCGGTATCAGGGCGCTCTCCGGGGTCAGCTTTACCCTGGGCGACGACGAGGTGGTCGCCCTCATCGGGCCGAACGGGGCGGGCAAGACGAGCATCTTCAACTGCATTTGCGGCTTTTACGAGCCGCAAGCGGGCGAGATTCGTTACAAAGGCGAGTCGATTCGCGGCCGCTCGCCCCACGCCGTGGCGCGGCTCGGGGTGGGGCGGGGCTTTCAAAACATCGAGCTGTTCGGCACGCTAACCTGTCTCGACAACCTCTTGCTGGGGCGACACCTGCACGTTCGCGCCGGCTTGCTGGGCGCGCTGCTCGGCACCGGGGCGTGGCGGCGCGACGAGGTGAGGCAGCGCCAGCGCGCCGAAGAAATCATGGACCTGCTCGACCTCCAAGCCTACCGCTCGACCCCCGTCGCGGCGCTGCCCTACGGCGTCCAAAAGCTCGTCGAGGTGGCGCGCGCCCTCGCCGCCGAGCCCGAACTGCTGCTCCTCGACGAACCCACCGCCGGGATGACCGCCGAGGAAAAGGACGAGATGATGTTCCGGCTGTTGCGCCTGCGCCAGGACTTGGGCATCACCCTGCTGGTGGTCGAACACGACCTGCGCGTGGTCAGCCGGCTCGCCGAGCGCATCGTCGTCCTCGACTACGGCGTAAAAATCGCCGACGGCACGCCGCAAGAGGTGCAGCGCAACCCCGAGGTTATCAAAGCTTACCTGGGCGAGACACAGCTGGAGAAAGCGTGATTTTAGAACTCGCCAACGTCGAGTCGGGCTACCACAAGCGGCTGCCCGTCTTAAAAGGCGTGTCGATAGAGGTTGGCGAGGGCCAATGCGTCACTATTCTCGGCTCGAACGGGGCGGGCAAGAGCACGCTCCTAAAAACCATCATGAACCTCATCGACGACGAGCCGCGCAAGGGCGAGGTCACAGTGATGGGGGAGAGGGTGCAGGACGACTCCACCGAGCGCGTGGCGCGCTTGGGCATCGCCTACGTCGTCGAGGGGCGCGGCATGTTTCCCGAACTCACCGTGACCGAAAACTTGCAACTCGGCGCGTTTCACCGCCGTGACCGGGCGGGCGTCACCGAAGATTTGGACAAGGTCTACAGCCTGTTCCCGCGCCTCAAAGAGCGCGCGCGCCAGCAGTGCGGCACCATGTCGGGCGGCGAACAGCAAATGCTCGCCATCGCGCGGGCGCTCATGAGCCGGCCCAAGCTGATGATGCTGGACGAGCCCAGCCTCGGGCTCGCGCCGCTGCTGGTCGCGGAGATTTTCGACGTCATCCGGGGCATCAACCGCGAGGGCGTGGGCGTGCTGCTGGTTGAGCAGAACGCGGCGCAGGCCCTGCGGATTGCAGACTACGGCTACGTGCTCGAGGGCGGCCGCATCGTCTTGGAGGGCACGGCTGAGGACCTCAGCGAAAACGAGAACGTGCAAGAGCTTTACCTCGGGGTGAACGCCCAGGCCGACAGCCGGATGTTCGTGCGGCGCAAACGGCGCTGGAACTGAGCGGGCCGTCTCAACCCCGACCTCCGTCAACAAAAAGGGCCGGGCGCAACGTTGTGCCCGGCCCTTCTCTTGTCCGTTGGCGCTACTGCATCATGCTTTCGTGCACAGCTTCGTAGACACTTCCGTCGACAATCTCGTCGAACGTCACGGCCTCGTCGATAAGCCCGACCTGCACGAGCAAGTCGACCGAGCGCTCGAACGCCTCTTGACTAATCGCGCCGACTTGCGTGTTCGCGTCCGGCTTGACGAGTTCGGCGACCCGCGCCATCTGCCAGGTCTGGTGAACCTGCGGACTCTGGGTCGAGCCGGAGCCGTTGCAGGTGTCGCCGCATTGGGAAATCACGATTTCGACGGCCTCTTCCTGGTTGTCCACGGCGTACTGCCAGCCTTTGATGGTCGCGCGTAAAAACCGCTCGGCGACCTCTTGGCCGGACAAACCGGAGCCTTTGAAGTCTTCGCTCGAGAGCAGTTCGGGCGTGGTGAAGATGAGGTCTTCGAGCAGGTTCGCACCTATTTCCGCCGGGTCGAGGACGTTGAGCGTGTCAAGCCCGTAGCCCAAGCCGACGATTTGGTCAAGTTCGTTGTAGGTCATCGCCGAGGCCACGTCAACCTCATTCGGGAACACGAGCGCCGGGTCGAAGGCGTAGACGACCGCGTTCACGTCGGGGTTCGTCACTGTCGGGTCGAGGTTCGAGGTCATCCCTTCGACGTCGAAAATCGCCTGCGAGACGAACTCGTTGCCGAAGCCCCAAACGCCCACCGTCCGCCCGGCCAGGTCGGGAAACTGCTCGATGCCCGAGTCTTTTAAGGCCACCATCCGGTAACCCGAGTCCTGGTAAATCTGCGCGATTTGCACGACCTCCAAACCCTGTGCCCGCTGCACGAGCATGTTGGCAATCCAGTCAGTACCGAAGTCGCAGTTGCCGCTGGCGACCTGCACCGTCGGGTTGACGTTGCCGCCGTCCAAAATGGTGACGTTCAAACCTTCTTCTTCGTAAAAACCTTTGGCCTGCGCGACGAAGTAACCCGCGAACTGCGCCTGCGGGAACCATTTGGACTGAAAGCACACGTCAACGAGGTCTTGCGCGAAGCCGAGGGAGAGGAGGGTGGCGGCGAGGGTGAACAGCAGTTTTTTCATGATTTCTCCTTTGGGGTGGGGGAGTAGGGGACGGAGTAGGGGAGAAAAGGCTCGTGACTCTACTTTCTCCTTTTTCCACTTTCTCCTCAATGCTTGTGACCGAGACAAAATACCCACTGAAGCTTACCTCATCTTCCCTCCTCTCTGAACGACGGATGCCAACTCGTAAGCAGGCGCTCGAGCGCCGAAAGTAGGCCGTAGAGCAGAATCGAGAAAAAGCTCGAGACGAAAATCGCCGCGAACACCACGTCGTAAGCCCCGCGCCGCGCTGACAAGGAAATGCGCTGGCCCAAACCGATAGGCGGCCCCGGAATTAAGAACTCCGCGACGATGACGCTGATGACCGAGAGCACGGCGGCGAGCTTGAGCGCGTTGAACAGGTAGGGCAGCGCGTTCGGCAGGCGCAGTTTGAAAAAGATGTCGCGCGGCCCGGCGGCGTAGGCTCTTAAAAGCTCGAGCTTCAGCGGGTCAACAAGCGTCAACCCCTGGACCGTGTTCAGCACGACCGGAAAAAAGGTGACGATGACGACGACCGCCGCCTTGGACTCCCAATCGACCCCGAAGGCCCGGCCCAGCACCGGCGCGAGCCCCACAATCGGCACCGCCCCGAACGCCGCCGCGAGCGGCAAAAAGCCGCGCTGCAAAAAAGGCGAGTAGGCGATAGCGACGCCGACCAGAAAGCCCGCGGCGAGACCGAGCGTAAAGCCGAAGGCGACCTCTTTGACAAAAGTGACGTAGCTGTCGTTGAGCAGCACCGGCAGGCTCGCGGTGAGTTGGTCATAAACGTTCGTGACGCTCGGAAAAATCCCTTTTGGCACGCGGTAGCCCACGACCAGACCTTGCCAAACGAGCAGCAGCAGAAAAGGTACGGTGGCGGGCGGTAAACCTCGGCGCAGACGTTTGAGAAAAGAGGATTCGCCCGACTTTTCTTCGACGAGGCTCACGCGACCCGTCGCAAACACAGCCGCGAGGAGAGTGCCCCAAAAGAGCGCCCAGTAGCCCCAGGCACCGCTCGAGGTTAGCGGCTCGAGCCCCCGCACCGCCCAAAACGACCCCAGCAGCCCGAGCGGAACGGTAAGCGTTAGGGTCCACACGTTGCCGACCAAAGCCAGCACGAGCATCGCTAAAACGACGGCGAGACCGGGAAAGCCGACAACCTCGAGCGTCGTCACGCCTCCCGCACCGAACGGCCCGAATATGCCGACCAACGCGACGACGGCGCACGCCACGACAAACAGCGCGGGTCTGAACCTCACGCCCGCTCCCAGGGTGCTATGACACGTTGCAAAAACGACACGAGCGCGACCAGGCCAATGCCGAGCAAACCCGAGATGATGAGCAAAATCCACACGTCGGCCACGTTGCCCGACTGCACCTGCCCCAAAATCTGAAAGCCCAAGCCCCGCCGGTTGTTCGACTCGGTCTCGGCGACGAGCGCGCCGACCAGCGCCGCGGCGGTGCCAAGCTTCAGGCCGGTGAAAAAGAAGGGCACCGCCGCCGGAAACCGCACCTTGAAAAAGACTTGCAACGGCGTCGCCGCGTAGGACTTCATCAGGTCGAGCGCGAGCGGGTCGACCGCGCGCAACCCCTTCACCGTGCTCACCACGACCGGAAAAAAGCAGATGTACGCGCCGATGATCGCCGTCGGCAGCAAACTCGTCTGGATGGTGATGCCGAAGTTGCCGAGCACGAGCAGCAGCACCGGCACGAGCGCGATGATGGGAATGGTTTGCGAGGCAATCGTCCAGGGCAATAGCGCGCGTTCAAGCGGCCGAAACAACACGAACAGCGCCGCCAACACGATGCCCACTGCCCCACCGAGTGCGAGCGCGGCGAGCGTCCCGAGCGTCGTGTAGAGCGTCGCCCGCACCACGTTACGCTCATCATAAAGCGCATATTTTGAGAAAAACGGCCCCACCCGCGCGGCTATCCAATGGGGAAACGGCACCGGATGCTGCGGCAGCGCGTAGAAACACTCGAGCACCGTCGCCCCGCAACTCGGTCGGGAATAAACCGTGTACTGCTTCGTCCACAGCGTTGCGCCCACACTCGGCGCTTCGGCCAGCAAAACTTGGCCCTTGGCCGGACTGTTTACGAAATAATCCCGGTACTGCCGCACCTGCGCGTTGCGCGGCGGCGGTCTTGCAAAGGTGACGACGTTGCCGTTGCGGTTATAGTCTACGCCGTCCTCGAGCACGCTCCCATCCACTACGACGAGTCCTTTGCTGCTCTCAAAAGTAAAAGCATTCTGCACGCCGTCCACCCGCTCCTGCGGGCGCTCCGAAATGTCGGTAAGTTGAAGATTGTCGAGATAGAGTTCTCGAGCCCCGTCGTTCTCCACCACGTTTTTCTGCGGAAACGCAAACACCCGGTTTTCGCCGTCGATTTCACCGTCGAGTTGTCCACTCGCCACGTCCGCGCTCACCGTTTCTTTGCTCCACTTGCGCAAGTCGTTTCGGTCGCGCAGCGCCAGCGGCAACCCGAACAGCAGCGCCAGCGGATAGCCGAGCAGGATGAGGACGACGAGGGTGATGAGAATTGGAAGGTAGCGGTTCATAGAAGGGAGGAGAAAGGAAAAAGGAAAAAGTGAACAGTAAAAGCCTCTTTCTCCTTTCTCCTTTTCCCTTTCTCCTGCATCTAATGCACCCCCCGCAACGCTTCTCTGACTTCCGTGGCGAGGTCGAAAAACGCTCGCGATTCCCTCGTATCGTTGTCGCGCGGGTAGGGAAGACCGACGGGGATGATGCGCTCGATTTTGCCGGGGCGCGGCGTCATCACCACGATACGGCTGCTTAAGAAAACGGCTTCGGGAATCGAGTGAGTGACGAAGACGACCGTCTTGCGAGTTTCCTGCCAGATGCGCAGGAGTTCCAAGTTCATCGTCTCGCGGGTGATTTCGTCGAGCGCGCCGAAGGGCTCGTCCATGAGGAGGAGTTTCGGGTCGAAGGCAAGGGCTCGAGCGATGGAAACGCGCTGCTGCATCCCGCCGGAGAGTTGCCAGGGGTACTGTTTGTGAAAATCTTGCAAACCGACCATTTCGAGCAGGTGCGCCGCTTTTGAGCGCCGCTCGGCCTTGGAAAAGCCCATAATTTCTAGCGGCAGCATCACGTTTTTAATGACCGTGCGCCAGTCGTAGAGCACCGGGGCTTGAAACACGTAGCCGTACTCGCGGCTGAGGCGAGCTTCTCGAGGCGTCTTGCCCGCGACCAACAACTCGCCCGAGGTCGGCTCGAGGAGGTCGGCGATTAAGCGCAACAGCGTCGTCTTACCGCAGCCCGACGGCCCGATGAGGCTGATGAACTCACCCTCGCCAATCTTGAGATTCGCGTCTTTCAGCGCCACCGTCTCGGTGCCGCGGCCCCGGTAGACCATGTTGAGCTTGCGAATGGCGATGACGGTTTGGGTGCGAGTCGGTGAGGCGGTCGTCATAAGGTTGCTTCGTATCTTATCTTTTTACGGCGGGCGCTGCCCGGTTGCGCTAAACTTTCAATTATGGTCGAAGTTAAAGCACGGGCAACTGCTCTCGAGACTCCCGAACTCATGAACGGCGACAAACTGACCCGGCACGAGTTCGAGCGGCGCTATCACGCCATGCCGGAACTAAAGAAAGCTGAACTGCTCGAGGGAGTTGTCTATATGGGTTCGCCCGTCAGTTTTGAAAGACATGCCGGACCTCACGCTGATTTGATGACGTGGTTAGGTTTTTATCGCGCCATGACGCCTGGTGTTCTCTCGGGTGACAACGGCACGGTGCGTTTGGACAACGACAACGAGCCTCAACCGGACGCCTTTTTGTTCATCGTGTCGGGTGGGCAAGCCCATATCGGGGAAGACGGTTACTTGGAGGGTGCGCCGGAGCTAGCTGCTGAGATTGCCGCCAGCAGCGTCTCCTACGACCTGCACGTCAAGCTGGATGTTTACCGCCGCAGTGGAGTACGAGAGTATCTGGTTTGGCGTATAGATGATGAAGCCTTCGACTGGTTCGTGCTGAACGAGGGAAGGTACGAAAGGCTCGAGCCCGCAACAAGCATTCTGACAAGCCGAACCTTTCCCGGTCTCCAGTTGGACGCAGAGGCTTTGCTCAGGGGTGATACGGCTCGAGTTTTGAACGTCCTGCAAGAAGGCATTGGAACAAAAGAGCATGAGGCGTTTGTGAAAGGGTTGGGGGCTCGAAGTAAAGGCTGAGTAGTCGTTGGCTAAGCTCAATACGATTTAAGTTTATATTGGGCCTTTGGTAGAGAAGTTCAACACTCATTGACATTTACTGCAATTTACCAAGACCAAACTTCTCCACGAAAGCTAACCGAAACACCAATCTGCCGTATAGTTTCTGTGTCGAAGTAAGTTTCACCGTCAACAGTTACGCCCAAAGCTTCGTTGAGGTCCGAGTACCTGACGTGCTTAACTACAAAGTTGCTGTCTTGCCCATTAAAAATCCACCTTTCTCTCACTGTTGAATAGTTGGTTATGGTGGTGAAGTGATAGTAGTAGGCATCGCCTACACTTCTGATTTCCCTTCGTAGGTCTTCATCTGAAACATATTCATCGTGCCAAGTCTGGATTATAAGAACAAATGCAGTATTAGGGTCAGAAGAAGGATTAAACGATATAAGGTTAAAAGAGTTAATATTGTCGCTATCAGGGCGGCCCATTTGGATTTCAAACTGCATAGTCAGAAACTCTGCTATTGTTATATCTGCTGAACTCCCGCTCCAACTGGGCGATTGAGCTATACCAAAGGCAAAAAATGTAAAAAGGAGTAGGCTGACACAGGTATTGACTGCTTTCCATCTCATAACAGATTGTCACCTTACCTCATCGTTACTGTTACGTGTTGAGCATTTGCCAAGCATCTTGCGCTTTAACGACTGTACGATTTCTCTTTTCCTACAAACTTATCTTCTCGCACTGTTACCTCAATCTGCGAGCGCGAGTTTTTCCTCGAGCCACACCGGTTTACAAGCTTGTTGGTTACATGCTCACATCCCGCCTCAACAGCTTGCCGCGCCCTTCTTCACCGACAAACTCCCCATCCCGCGCCGCCACCTTGCCCCGCACCGTGACCACGCTCGGGCGGCCGTCGATTTCAAAGCCTTCAAAGGCGCTGTAGTCGTTGTTCATGTGCTGCGTCTCGACTGAAATTTTGCCGCGGTAGCTCGGGTCGTAGACAACCAAATCAGCATCCTTGCCGACCGCGACCTCACCTTTTTGCGTGAGGCCGAAGAGTTGCGCGACCCTCGTCGAAGCCGCGTCCACAAAGCGGTGGATGTCCAAATTCCCCCGGCTCACGCCGTAGGTATAGAGGAGGTTGATGCGGTCTTCAATTGCGGGCATTCCGTTGGGAATTTGGGTAAAGTCGTTTTTGCCCAGAGCTTTTTGCTTCACGTCGAAGGGGCAGTGGTCGGTGCCGACGGTGTCGATGTCGCCCCGGTTGAGCGCGTCCCAAAGCGCGCGTTGGTTCGCCTTGTCGCGCAGCGGCGGCGACATGACGTACTTGGCCCCCTCGACGCCGTCCCGCTCCGCGTAGGTTTTGTCGAGAACGAAGTGTGGGATGACCGCTTCGACAGCGAGACTGACGCCCCTCGCCTTGGCAGCAAGCGCCTCTTTCAGCGCGAGTTCGTTGCTGAGGTGGACGACGTAGCCTCTGGCCCCGGTCGCCTCCAAAAACGTAGCGAAGTGATGCGTTCCGTCTGCCTCGACCGTCACCGGGCGGCTCGGCTCGTGCCATTCGGGGCCGGTCTTGCCCTCGTCGAGCAAGCGCTTTTGGAGTTGCGCCACGAGTTCGTCGTTCTCACAGTGCGCGGTGACGATGACGCCGAGTTCTTTGGCGAGCGTCAAGGTTTTGAAAAGCTCCTCGTCGTTCACGCCGAAAAAGTTTTTATAGGCCAAAAAGACCTTGAACGAGGTCATGCCCTCTTTGACGAGCTCGCGCAGTTGCCCTTCGGTGTCGTCATCAAACTTCGAAACGCCGATGTGAAAGGTGTAGTCGCAAGCGCTGTTGCCCTTAGCCTTGGAAGTCCACAGGTCGTAGCCTTCCATCAGGTCTTCGTTTCTCGAGGGCGCGAGCATCTCGATATAGGTCGTGGTGCCGCCGACGAGCGCCGCCTTGGAGGCCGTTTCGTGGGTGTCTTTAGCAAAAGTAGACATGAAGGGCAGGTAGATATGTACGTGCGGGTCGATAAAGCCGGGGAAGACGTACTTGCCCGAAGCGTCGATGACCTCGGCCCCCGGCGGCGCTTCTAAATCCGGCCCGATGCGGCTGACGGTTTCGTCCTCGACGTAGATGTCGGCTTTGGTGCGCGTGTCGGCGGTGATGATTTCGCCGTTTTTGATGAGCAAAGACATTGGAATAGACCTCTTCTTTCTTTAGTATCCAGGAGGTGTGCCGCTTTCGTGTTTTTCATAGATGTACTTGAGTTCATTTGTGGCGTGGTGATTTATCCAAGTCAACTCAATCAAATTACGGTGATTACCTGATTCAAAACTAAGTCTTCGAGGTCTAAAAACTAAGTCATCCGAAATACTTCCTCTATCCAGAATCAAAACGAAAGGAATTCCGTAAGTCCGAAACTTGAAGTTTGTCACACCTCCGGTTTCGGAAAATTCAATTATTGCTTGCGCACTATTAAAAAGATTGGTAATTGCCTCTTGTCTAATGTACAAGCCATTATCTTTTCCAAATGAGGTAGTTTGACAAAGCCTATCAATCAGGTTTGGATGTATTTTATGATGGCGGTGATTACTGGAGAGGATAGAAAGAAGCGTTTTTAAAAGCCAAAGCTCTAAATCTTCTCCACAAACTATATTGAACGAGCTTGAATTATTACTTCCCTTATATATTGAATCCAAAATTCTAAAAAAACGACCGGCCTCAGCGTCTAGAGGAGATAGCAAGTTGTTGTGATAGGTACACAAAACTTTTGATGTGAGATGTTCCGGGGTTAGGATTTTCACATTCCCATTTGCCCAAGGAAGCCCAGTAACTTTGAGAGATTCCCCCAGTGTTATTTCCTCCAAAATATTCCGCGAGATAAAATGCTCTTTCGAGATTTTGGTACTGCAGTCGTTAGTAGTATGGAGATAACACTTGTTGTGGCTATAGTTCTTTGGTTGAGGTTTATAGTTGTAGCGCGGAATTTTGAGCCACAAATTACCAACCAAACAACAATCCTGTGAACGTTTACCACTACCGCAAGGACACAAATCTGTTGGTTCAGAAATCAGCGTCATAGGTACAAAACTACTTTCTTTTAATGAATGTCAATGTCGTGCTCGTCGCGGTAGCGCTTCATCGCGTCCCACTCTACGGTCACTTCGGGCCGCTCCCGCGTAATCTCGCCCCAGGTTGTGTGCGGAATGTCAGGCGGCACCTCAATCATGCTGATACAGCCGTCCACCGGACACACCAGCGAACAGAGGTTGCAGCCGACGCAGTCGTCCTCGCGCACCACCGGCTGCGGTTTCACAAAGCCCGTGTAGAGCGCCGGGTCGATTTTCACGCCGTCCACGCTCAGGTCGATGCACTGGTGCGCGCCCTCGTCGCAGGCCACGTAGCAGAGGTTGCAGTGAATGCACTTCGCCTCGTCGATGCGCGCCACGACTTTGTAAGCGAGGTCGAGTTCGTTGAACGACGAATAGCGCGGCGCGCTGGCCCCGATAATCTCCGTGACCGAGGCCGCGCCCTTTTCGTCGAGCCAGTTCGACAATCCGTCGGTGAGGTCGTCGATGAGCCGGAAACCGTAGTGCATCACAGCGGTGCAAACCTGCAAGCTCGTCGCGCCGAGGAGCAAAAACTCCGCCGCGTCCCGCCAGGTCTGGATGCCGCCCATGCCCGAAACGGGAATTCGGAAGTCGCTCGTCTCGGGCAACTGCATCGTCTCGGAGAGCATACTGAGCGCGATGGGTTTGACCGCCGGCCCCGCGTAGCCGCCGTGCCCGCCCTTGCCGCCGACGTTGGGCCGCAGTTGAAACGAGTCCAAGTCCACCCCGACGACCGAGTTTATGGTGTTGATGAGGCTGAGCGCGTGGGCCTTGCCGTCGATGGCGGCCCTTGCCGGCTTCTTAATATCCGTGATGTTCGGCGTGAGCTTCACGATGACCGGAATTTGGGCGACGCTCGTCACCCACTCGGTAATCATGGTGCAGTATTCGGGCACCTGCCCGACCGCCGAGCCCATGCCGCGCTCGCTCATGCCGTGCGGACAGCCGTAATTCAGTTCGATGGCGTCCGCGCCGGTATCCTCGATACGCCGCACCGCGTCTTGCCAGACTTGCGGGTCGGACTCGAACATCGCCGAGACGACCAGCACGCGCTCGGGCCAGAGGCGCTTGACCTCGGCGATTTCGCGCAGGTTAGTTTCCAAGGGTCTATCGGAAATCAGTTCGATGTTGTTGATGGCGGCGAGCTTGTTGCCGTTATATTCCCAGCCGCCGTAGCGCGACGACACGTTTAAGACCGGCGTGCCGATGGTTTTCCAGACCGCGCCGCCCCAGCCGTACTCGAACGCCTTACAAACCTGGTAAGCGCTGTTCGTCGGCGGGGCCGAGGCGAGCCAGAAGGGGTTGGGTGAGGTGACGCCTGCGAAGTTGATGGATAGGTCGGCCATAAAGGAGTTGTTAGTTGTTCGTTATTGGTTGTTCGTCAAAAAACTGAAAACCAAAAACTGAAAACTAAGAACGCTCACCTCCTGAGTTGAATGAATAGACCATAAGTCAGCCCTCCGGGAAAAAGTCTTCGTTTAGGATTTGCTCGAGCGTGTATGGGCAGGTTTCGGGAAAGGTCTCGAGACCTAAGCCTGTTTCTTCACTGGCGTCTTGGCTAGCATCTTCGTAAACACCGTCGAGAACGGTGAGTACATAGGTTCTCTCGAGGCTCGGACTGTCTTTAAAGACGAGCCTCAACCGACGACGCTGTTCACGGATGGTTGAGCGCCAACTGCGTGTGCGCTTGTCAGGTTGAAATTGGAGTTTGAGCAAGTGCATTATCAAAACCGTCAAGCGGTTGTAAGCCTCGCGTTTGTCGCTGCGTCCGATTGATTCGACCTCCTCGGCTAGGTTTTCCAAGTCGAGTTCGTCCACACGCCCCTGACGCAAAAGTTCCGCCTGCTCCATGAGCCACAGGTAAAAGTCCTCGTCATAGGGCGTTGCCTTGGGTTGCTCGAGAACTTTGCTGCTCACCTCGAGTCCCCGCTCTTTTCAAGAGCAGACGTTTCGAGCCATGTCTGAATACTCCGCGCCGCAACCTTGCCGTCTTGCGCCGCCGTCACGGTCATGGCGTCACCGATGAGGCGGACACAGTCGCCGCCCGCGAAGACCTTGGGGTTCGAAGTGCGCAAACCTTCATCTACTTTGACGTAACCGTTTCGAGTCTCGAGCCCGAACGCTTCATAAAGCGGCGTCAGCTTTTCCTGCCCGATGGCCTTGATAACCTGGTCGCACTCGAGGACGAACTCGCTGCCCGGCACCGGGATGGGTTGCCGCCGTCCGTCGTCGCCGGGGGAACTCAGCTCCATCCGCAGACATTTCAGGCCCATCACTTTGCCGCCCGTTCCGACGATTTCGACCGGCTGCGTCAAGAAGCGGAACTCGACGCCCTCGTTTTTGATGAACGAATATTCAAAATCGTAGGCGGGCATCTCTCGGTCGCTGCGCCGGTACACAATCGTGACGCGCGCGCCGAGCCGCTTGGCAATCGTCGCCGCGTCGATGGCCGTGTTGCCCGCGCCGATGACGACGACGTGTTTGCCGATGGGCAGGTCTTTCAGGCGCTCCAAGCCTTCTTTTTCGGCCAACTTCGTCGCCGCGATAAACGACAGGGCTTCGGTGACGCCGAGCAAGTCCTCACCGGGCACGCGCAGGTCGGGCACCGCACCCATGCCCGCGCTCACGAACACGGCGTCGTAGCCGTTCAGCAGGGCGTCGGCGGATAAGTCCACGCCGACCTGGAGGTTTGTCTTGATGTCCACGCCGAGCTTTTTGACGAACTCGACCTCTTCCAAAGCGACCCGCACGGGCTCGCGCATCACCACGATTCCGTAAGTGGACAAACCGCCCGGCAGGTCGTTTTTCTCAAAGACGGTCACTTCGAAGCCGAGCTTGGCGAGTTCGCCCGCGCAGGTCAGCCCCGCCGGACCCGCCCCGACGACGGCGACTTTGTAACCGTTTTTTTCGGCAGGCGTAAACGGCATGATGTCGCGGCCGTAGATGTGGTCGGTCGCGTAGCGCTGCAAGCGGCCGATTTCGATGGGTTTGCGGTTTTCTTCGTTCAGCACGCACGCGCCCTCGCAGAGTTCTTCGACCGGACACACTCTCGCGCAGGTCGCGCCCATGAGGTTGGCACTCAGAATCGTCACGCCCGCGCCGGTCACGTTGTCGGTCGAAATCTTGCGGATGAAGGTTGGCACGTCGATGTGGGTGGGGCAAGCCTTGATGCAGGGCGCGTCGAAGCAGTACAGGCAGCGGTTCGCCTCGACTCGAGCCTCGTTTTTCGACATCGGCGGCGCGAGTTCGGTAAAGCGTTCGCGGAGTTCGTCCAGGGGTAAATCGGTCGGGGTCATAAGTTCCTTTAGGTCGCCGCTGAGATGGTTTGACGCCGTTCTCACTCTCGAGATGTCGCTCTGTACGGGTTCGCGGCGGTCTGGTCGGGAGCGGTCGGCTGAGCTTTTTTCGTAAAAACAAGTATACGTTCGGTTGCCGACCCTGTAAAGGCAACCTGAAACTCACGCGGCCCTTGAAGCGTTTCTCGAGCGAGAAACGCTTCAAGGGCCGGATAGGGGAGAGCCGCGACGCCCCCGGACAAACCCAGCGGGGCAGCCACAACCCGACCGACGAACACCCGATTTCAACGCCCGCCGAAAACTGGGGCTTGTCCAAAAATCCTCAAACCCCGACGTGCGGCGATTTTCCTTTCGCGAGGGCGTCGTTGAAGGCGGCTACGTCTGTTGCGACAAGGTCGTCGAAGCGCTCGAGCTGTTCGTCAATCCGCCCTGAAAAGTCCTCAAACGCCTCCCACGCTTGGTCGGTCGGTTTGTAGTTGCCGGTGCTGACGACTGGAATGAGGTTGGCGAGTTTCGCCAGCAAGCGCACGCCGCTGTTGTTCGTGTCGCCCCAGCCGGGGCGCAGGTCGGGGACGGCAAGCTGTTTTTCGATGTCCAAGACTTTATCTTTCAAGCTCAAAGCCGCCGCGGCCGTTTCGTCCTCACGTTTAGTCCACGGCTCGAGCTGATTTCGCAGACTGCGCATCCGGTTGATGGCGGTGACGGTGTGCTCGAGCTTGTGGTTGATTTTTTGCCACAACTCGAACTGGGCCGCCAGGTCGTGCTCGGCGACCTCACCCGCCATCGGGTCGGGGACGACGTTGAACGTCTCGCTGAGTTCGTTGCCGTTTACTCTCAGAGTCACCGTGTAACGGCCCGGCGCGACGAGCGGGCCGGGGATGAGCGTGTCGGCGGCGAGGTCGCTCCCTTCCAACTTACTTATCTTGGGGTAGCGCATGTCCCAAACGAAGCGGTTCCAACCTTGCCGCGCCGGAATACCGACTTCTAAATGCTTGTCGGTTTTGATTTTTTCGCGGTCCTCGTCACCGAAGCTTACGAACTCGCGCACGGTGTCGCCGTTCTCATTTGTAACCTTGAGGCTGATTTTCTCCTGCGGCTCTTTGAGGTAGTAGGTAAAAATCGCCCCTTTGGGCGGGTTGTCGCCCGAGTCGAGGTAGGTGGCGACGAGGCCGCCTTCGGGAATCTTGTCCTCGGTAAACGCGGCGACGACGCCAAGCGAGCCCATGTAGTTCTTGCCGGGCGCGCCCTTGAACGCGCCTTCGAAAATCGTCGGCAGGATGCGGGCGCTGTCCCTGGGTTTGAAGAGGTGGGCGTCTTGCTCTAAAAGGCTGTCTTTGTACTGATAAAGCGGCGTCAGGTCGTCGAGAATCCAGAACGAGCGCCCGTGCGTCGCCACGACGAGGTCTGCGTCTTTGACTTTGAAATCGTACACGGGTGTGACCGGCAAGTTGAGTTGAAAACGCTGCCAGTTTTCGCCGCCGTCGAAGGACAGGTACAGGCCCGTTTCCGTGCCGACGTAGAGCAAACCTTCCCGGTTCGGGTCTTCGCGAATCGCGCGGGTAAAGTCCGTCCGGGGGATGCCTGTGTCGATGCGCTGCCAGCTCTCGCCGTAGTCGGTCGTTTTGAACAGGTACGGCGTGTAGTCGTCAAGCTTGTACTTCGTCGCGGCCAAATAAACGGTCGCCGGACTGTGAGGGGAGGTCTCGAGCATACTCACGAGCGACCACTCGGGCAGGTCTTTGGGGGTGACGTCGTCCCACGTTTCGCCCCCGTCGCGGCTCAGGTGAACGAGCCCGTCGTCGCTGCCCGCCCAGAGCACGCCCGCTTCATGTGGCGATTCGGCGAGGGCGAAGACGGTCGCGTAGGTCTCCGCGCCGACCGCGTCCTTGTTGACCGGCCCGCCCGTGGCTTGCAGCTTGTCCGGGTCGGCCCGTGTCAGGTCGGGGCTAACCATGTCCCAGTTCTGGCCCTCGTTGCTGCTCTTGAACACGTGGTTGCCGCCGATGTAAACGGTGTTAGGCGCGTGTTTGGAGTAAAAAATCGGATACGTCCAGCCGAAGCGGTACTTGTGTTCCCCCGCGCCGTAGCCGGTCATGGTTTCGGGCCAGGTGGTGACGAGGCGGATTTGCTTCGTGCGGTGGTCGTAGCGTTGGAGCGAGTTGCCGCCGCCCGGCGAACTGCCGACCGCGCCGACGAAAACGATGCTCGGGTCGTCGGGCTTCGCGGCGATGTAACCGCTCTCGCCCGTCCCGGCGATGTAGCAGTCCTGCCAGGTAATCGACTGGCCCGGACTGCGGCTCGGCACGCTGACGCTGCTGTTGTCCTGCTGCGTACCAAGGACGCGGTAAGGCTTTTGGGTGTCCACGTCGAGGTGGTAGAACTGCGCGGTCGGCTGGTTGTACAGCGTCGTCCAACTGTCGCCGCCGTTGAACGACACACACGCGCCGCCGTCGTTGCCCTGCACCATGCGCCGCGGGTTTTTGGGGTCAATCCACAGGTCGTGGTTGTCGCCGTGGGGCGTGCCGATTTCCGTAAAGGTGCGGCCCCCGTCGGTCGACTTCCAAAAGTCTAAGTTGTTGACATAAACCGTGTCCGCGTCTTGCGGGTCGGCGGTGAGGTGCATGTAGTACCAGGCTCGAGAGATAAGCCGTTGGTCGTCGCTGACGTACTCCCAGGTCTCGCCGTAGTCGTCCGAACGGTACAGCCCACCCTTGTCGCGGTGCTCGACGAGCGCCCACACCCGGCCACTTTTGGCAGGCGAGGCCGCCACGCCCATCTTGCCGAGGATGCCTTTGGGCAGACCGGGCGCGCGGGTGAGTTCGGTCCAGGTCTCGCCGCCGTCGACCGACTTGTAGAGGCTGCTGTCTTCGCCGCCGCTCGAGATTTGCCAAAAGTTGCGGTACGCCTCCCAAATCGTTGCGTAAAGAATGCGCGGGTTTTGGATGTCGATGCTCAGGTCGACCGCGCCCGCTTTGTCGCTGCGGTAAAGAACCTGTTTCCAGGTCTCGCCGCCGTCGGTCGACTTATAAACGCCGCGTTCACGGTTCGGGCCGAAGGCGTGGCCGAGCGCCGCCACGTACACCGTGTCGGGGTCGTGCGGGTGAATCCGAACCTTGCCGATAAAGCGGGTGTCTTCCAGCCCCAGGTGCCGCCAGGTTCTACCCGCGTCGGTGGACTTGTAAACGCCGTCGCCGTGCGACACGTCGATGCGAATCGTCGTCTCGCCCATGCCCGCGTAAATGACGTTCGGGTCGCTTTCCGACACGGCGAGCGCGCCGACCGCGGCGGTGTTGAAAAAGCCGTCCGAGACGTTTTCCCAGTAAATCCCGGCGTCAACTGTTTTCCAGACGCCGCCCGCGCAGGCTCCAAAGTAAAAGGTGCTCATGTCTCTCACATCACCCGCCACAGCGACGACGCGCCCGCCGCGGAACGGGCCGATGCAGCGCCACTTCAAAAGACCGTCGAAAGTTTCAGGCATGGTTTTCCCTTCGGCTCGAGCTTCGGTCCGCCTTGCCCCACCGAGTTGCCGGACCTGGTTGCTGAATACTACCTCAAAATGTAGCAGACTGGCCTCGGAGCTTCGGTCGGCTCGAGTTCGCCTTGACCCACCGGGTTTGTTCCGGTGCGTCGGGTGGCTGCCTCCGGCACCCGCTCCAAAGCCTCGTCTTCTACCTCAAGGCCTTCTGCTTTGGGTTCTTCCGCGACGCGAGCGAGATGCACGCTGTCGGGTTGAAACTATGAAATACTAATGAGATGACCGACAAACCCGACCTAAAACCTACCGGCGAACCTGGACCGGGGGACAAGCACGTTGCGCCCGTATCGGCGGGCGGGCTCGAGGCCGAAGCGCCGAAGGACGTTCAGCAGCAGGTCGAAGAACACGAAGCGGAACGCTCGCAGAAGTTTGGCACCTTCGGCGGCGTGTTCACGCCGACGCTGCTCACCATCCTCGGCGTCATTATGTACCTGCGCGAAGGCTGGGTCGTGGGCAACGCCGGCTTAGGCGGGGCGCTGCTCATCATCTTGCTGTCGTTCGCCATCACCGGCGCGACGGGCTTGTCGATGGCGACGTTTGTAACCAACATCCGCGTCGGTCCGGGCGGCGCGTTCTCGATGATCGCGCAGTCGCTGGGCTTGGAAGCGGGCGGCGCGATTGGCGCGCCGCTGTACGTCGCGCAGGCCCTCGCCGTGGTGATGTACATTTTCGGCTTCCGCGAGGGTTACTTGTGGGCCGCGGACGCCTGGGGGATTCCGGCGCTGTCACCGCTCGCTATCGACCTGCTCATCTTCGCGGTGATTTTCGGTATCACGATGGTCAGTACGGGCCTGGCCTTCAAAATTCAGTACGTGATTTTAGCTATCATCATCGTCTCGCTCGTTTCGGTCGGCATCACCGCGTTTACGAATCCGCTCGACAACCCTATCGTGTGGTGGGGCGACTTTCGCGGCAGCCCGGAAAGCGGCTTTTCCGGCGTGAGCTTTTGGGCCGTCTTTGCGGTGTACTTTCCCGCGGCGACCGGAATTATGGCTGGTGCCAACCTGTCAGGCGACCTCAAGGACCCGCGTAAGTCGATTCCCATCGGCACCCTGAGCGCTATCGCACTCAGCCTCGTCGTCTACCTGGCGCTGGCCTACTGGCTGATGCGGGCGGCGACGGTGGACGAGTTAACCCAGAACTACACTATCATGATTGACCGCGCCTTTTGGGGGCCGGCCGTCCTCGGCGGTCTGCTGGCCGCGACCTTTTCCTCGGCGCTGGCGTCGTTCGTCGGGGCACCCCGGATTCTCGAGGCCCTGGGCAGTCACAGCATTGCGCCCGCGTCGGCCTGGCTCGCAAGGCGCACCCGCAAGGGCGAGCCGCGCAACGCGACCTTCGTCACCGCAATCATCGTCTTAGCAGCCATCATGCTCCGCGACTTGAACGCCATCGCGCCGCTGGTAGCGATGATTTTTCTCCTCACCTACGCGACCATCAACCTCGTCGTGGCGACCGAGCAAAGTTTGCGGCTGATAAGCTTCCGCCCGCTGCTGCGCGTGCCGAAGGTGGTACCGCTGCTCGGCCTGGCGGGCTGTTTGTTTGCGATGTTCATCATCAATCCTACCTTCAGCCTCATCGCGGTGGGCGTGGTGGTGGCGCTTTATTACCTGCTGATGAAGCGGCGCTTGACGGCCCCCGGCGGCGACGTGCGCAGCGGCCTGTTTACCGCGCTGGCCGAATGGGGTGCCAAGCAGGTCAAGCTGTCCCAGGGCACCACCGAACGGGCCTGGAAGCCCAACCTCCTGCTGCCGGTGGAAGACCCGCAACGGTTGCGGGGGTCGTTCGAGCTGGTCGAGCAACTGGCGTATCCGATGGGCTCTGTTAAGCTGCTCGGCATCGCGCCCGCCGCCCGCATCGACGACCTTCAAAAACGTCTGCTGGACGCGCAACAAGCGTTTACGGACGCAGGGGTTTTCACCTCCTCGAGCGTGATGGAAACCGACCGCTTCCCCGACGACGTGCGCGTCGGGATGCAGGCGCTGGCGGGTTCGTTTTTCCGGCCTAATTTACTTTTCCTCGAGCTTCCCAAAGGCACAGAAACCCACGAATCGCTGCAGCGCGTGATTCGTGAAGCGAAGCGTCAGCGCATGGGCGTCGCGCTGTTCGTGCAGCACGAAACGTCCGGCTTGGGACGGCGCAAGCGCATCAACCTGTGGATTCCCGACCAGGGCCCCGACTGGACGCTGGAGATGGAGTTCAAAGACCTCGACCTAGCCATCCTGCTGGCCTACCGGATGCTGGACAGCTGGGACGGTGCGAAGCTCACCGTCATCGCGGCGGTCGAAAAAGAAGCCGACAAAGACAAAGCCACGACGTTTCTCGCCCGCTTGACAGACCTCGCCCGGCTGCCGGCCGACACGGCGGCGCACATTGCCGACGGCAACTTCGGTCGGTACGCCAGCAGCGCCCCCGAAGCCGACCTGAACGTGTTTCCCCTGCCGGCGGACCTCGACGCGGACTTTTTGTGGAGTCTTCGCGACGCCACGGGCTCGTCGTGTCTGTTCACGCAGGACAGCGGCGACGAGAGCGCGCTGGCCTAGCACCGGCTGGGAGGCTCAGACTGCTCTACACCGGACCGCTTGCTACTTTACGCACCAAAGCCGCTTTGCCGAAGCGCCGGTCGCCGAAAAGGTGCTCGAGCTGCCGCTGTAACATCAGCCGGTTGCGCAGACCCGTGAGCGGGTCGAACAGGCCCCGCGTCGAAAGGTTGGTCAGCGAGCCCGCCATGCGTTCCGGCCCGCCGTCGGCGTTGCATATGGTCAAGAGTGTCACCACGAGTCCGGCCAGGACCACGCCGACCGCCATACCGATGCGAAACCGCAAACTCACGTTCGCCCCGCTCGGCTGAAGCGTTTGGACTCGAGTGCCGTACCGTCACGGGTTCAGGGTAGCGGCTCGAGTTTTACAAAAGTCTTATGCGCGCTTGTTTTTGCATGGCCGTCTCGACCTGAGCAGAATCGCTCGCCGCTGCCGGACGAGGTTTGACCGGAACCGCCCGACTGCCTCTCCCGGCTGCACCCTCCCGCCCGTGCCCCGCCGACTACGCCCCGCGGGAGGTCAGGGTGCGCAGGTGTTGGGCGCTTTTTTCCACGCTGGCCGCGCCGCCGGAAACTTCTAAGCAAATTGTGCCGGTAAAAGCGCTCAAATAGCCGCAGTGTCTCTCAAAAGCGATAACGCCGTCGGGTGTGGCGCAGTGCGAGTCGCTGCGCCCGTCGTTGTTGCACAGGTGCAGGTGGGTGACCCGCTCGCCCAAAATGTGTTGATAAGCGCTGATGAGGTCGCCCCGGTCGCTTTCAGCGCAGGCGCGCGCGCCCTCGAGGTGAGCGTGGGCGAAGTCGAGGCAAGCCCCGAGGTTGGCGCGTTCACACAGGTCGCGCAGCATCTCGGGCGTACGGACGAGCCCGTCGGGATAAAGCCCCAAGTTTTCCAGGACGACGGGGACGGGTCCGGCGGGAAGCTGACACAGAGTCTCTAAAAGGGCCGCGACCGCGTCGGTGCGGGGTCGCGGCTGGTACACGAATACGCTGCCGGTATGCAACACGCCGCAACGGCTGCCGACGGTTGCGCCGTACTCGAGGGCGCGGCAGGTCTCTTCGACCGCCGTGCGCCGCACCGCGGGGTTGAGCGAAGCCGGGTTCAGGTCGATAAAGGGCAGGTGGAGGGTCGTCGCCACGCCCGTCGCGCGGGTCAGCTCGGCAACGCGGCGGGCGGGTTGCGCTTCGGGCAAAAAGCCGCAGACGTCGTAACTCAGTTCTACAAAGTCCAGGGAAAGCCGTTCGGCGAGCCGGAAGGCTTCGTCTAAGTCGTACACACCTGCGGTCATCGAACTGTAGCCTAGCTGCACAGGTCACCCTCGCCTCGCGTCGCCCCGCCTTTACTATAGGCGTCGGGGGCGCGCCGCGGCTGTGACGGTTGCGGACGTGACCCGTTCAAAACGGGTCTCACAAACGGGTTTTACAAACGCCTTTGAAAGACGAGCGAGGCCGCAACCCCCAAACAGGCTGGGGTCGGGTAGGCTGTAGAACGTGGTCGAACGTCACGTGTTTCCGAACGGCGTCACCGGCTACCGGCTGGGCCGGGGCGAACACCCGCGCATGAGCGTGTGGTGTTACCGCGTCGGCGCCACGCTGTTGGACACGGGCGCGGGAAGCGTGCTCGAGTCCTTTTTACCCGTCCTGTTGGCGGACGGCCCGGTGCGGCACGTTTACGTGACCCATCATCATGAAGACCACAGCGGCGGTGCGGCGCGCGTCCGGGCGCTGACCGGCGCGAGCGTGACGGTTTCCGAGTTCGCTGCGCCGCTGCTGCGCCGCGGTTTCCGGCAGTACCCTTACCAGCGACTCTACTGGGGCCGCTTTACGCGGTTCGAGGCGGACAGCGTCGTCGCGCTGCCGCCGCTCGGCAGCGCGACGTGGTCGACGCCCGACGGCGACTTCACGCTGCTGCACGCGCCCGGTCACAGCCACGACATGACGGTCGTGTGGGACGCGGCGCGCGGGGCGCTGTTTGCAGCCGACTTGTACCTGGCCGCGCGGCTCAAGCTCATGCGACGCGACGAGGTGTGGGCGGCGCTACAGGCCTCGCTAAAACGCGTCTTGAAGCGCACCGAGTTCGAACACCTCTACTGCGCTCACCGCCCGGTACCGACCGGCGGAAGGAGCGCCTTGGTCAAAAAACTGGCCTGGATGAACACGAGCCGCGAGCGTTTGGCGGCTGAACTCGCCGCCGGGACGCCGCGAGCCGAGCTTGCCGAAAAGGTCTTCGGACCCTCGAACCGCGCCTTTGAGCGCGCCAGCTTAGGCAACGTCAGCAGGCGCAACATGCTGGCGTCGCTGCAAGGCGACCTTCGCCCCCGCCCGGACGTGGCGCGCGCGGTCGGACCCGCGTGGGCGCGCTGTGACTTCGGACCCGACTTCAGTGCTGAGTCCGGTACCGAAAGTGGCCCCGAAGAGGTCACGAGCGACGTCCCAAACGGGTCCTGAGAAGCCTACCGTTGAGACGTCGGCTTGACCGGCGCGCAGGCACCCCTCAAAGTTCTTTTGCGTACCAGTCCAGGATGGGTTGGGCGTCTATCGCGAAGCGGTAACCGAGCGTTTTCCAGAAACGTTCGGCTCGAGGGTTTTGCCCGTAGATGCTCGCCAGCACGCGCCGCGCCCGCCCTTGCAAACGCTCTTCCAAACCCAAAACACAACTGCGACCCAAACCGGAACTTTGCAAACGGCCCAGGATGAGCAGCAGGTTGACCATCACGTCACCGGTGTCGGGGTAGTGCATTTTGTAGTCGAGATAACCCACAACCTGCCGACCGCTCTGCGGGTCGGTAACGCCACACACGTCGGGCGTTCCCAGGACCAGTTCGGTGCAGCGCCGCGGGTCGTCGGCGGCGGTTTCCAATTCCCTACGCACCTCGTCTAAGGTCGGCGTGGGTATCGAGATGATCCGAAAGTAGTCGGGCGTCGCTTCGTAGAGCGCGTGAACGATGGGCGCGTCGGTCGGAAAAGCGGGACGCACGTCCAGCGCCGACGTGGCGTAAGCCCGCTCGGTGAGCGAACCAGGGGTTAGGGGTTTCATGTTCTCACAGTATAAAACCGGGTGAGGCGTTTCGCTCTGCTAAACATCACAAACCTGCGTAACCGTGCGTGGTAACGCCCTGCAACTCCCCGCCGCTCCGGGGTAAAGTGAGGTATGAAAACCCAGCCGCAAATCGTTTGTATGGGCGACGCCCTCATCGACTTCAAAGAGACCGGACCGTTGGCCTTTCAAGGCTTTGTGGGGGGGTCGCCGTTAAACGTGTCGGTGGCGGCGGCCCGTCTGGGAGAGGCGGTCGGTTTCGCCTCGCAAATTTCCGCAGACCAGTTCGGCCGCGCCATCCGCGCGCATTTGCAAGAAAACGGGGTGGGTACCGAGTTTTTGCTGACGAGCGACGCCGCTTCGACCCTCGCTTTCGTGGGTGAGGTCGAGGGTGAAGCCGTGTTCGACTTTGTCGCCACGCAAACGGCGGACGTGCTCTACAATCCGCAGCCCCGGCAGGTGTTCCCCGAGACGGTGCGCATGGTCCAGTTCGGCTCTATCAGCCTGCTGCAAGAACCGGCCGCGACCACCCTCACCGACACCGCCGCCGCGCACTGCGAGCGCGCGCTCGTCGTCTTCGACCCGAACGTGCGCCCGGCCTTGATTGCCGACAAACAAACCTACGAAGCGCGCCTGAAGCGCCAGTGGTTGCCCATCAGCCAAATGGTCAAGGTAAGTTCGCAGGATTTGCGCTGGCTCTATCCTGACAAAAACCACGGCGCTGTAGCCGCAGACTGGTTGGAGCACGGCCCACATGCCCTCGTCATTACCGACGGCGGCGACGGCGTGACGCTGTACCGACCGGGCAAGGCCGCGCTCGGCGTGCCCGCGCCCAGGGTCGAAGTCGTCGACACGGTCGGCGCGGGCGACACTTTTACCGGCGCGCTGATGGTGGCGCTGCTGGCTGCGGGGATTTCGGGTCTCGGCTCGGTCAGCGCCGAAACCTGGCGCGAAGTCTTGAGCTACGCCGCCGCCGCCGCCGCCATGAACTGTACCCGCGCCGGAGCCAACCCGCCTACCAAGCTCGAGCTGGAAAGGTTTATGAGCGAGCGCAAAAGTTAGGTCTGGTGCTAACCGAGAAAGGAGAATACAGGACACAGGACGGCCCACTTACTCTCCACCTTTACGTTCTTTCGCTGTTACCAACGGTTGAAGGGATGCAGGAGCGACAAAGTAATCCGAGATGGCCTGAGGCGCATGCGTTCGTAGACTGCTTCACCGCGTTCGCGAGGACGGTAGCGCGTGAGTTGAGTCGAGACTTTACGACGCCGACCTCGCTGAGTTTTGTTGCCGAGCAGCCCGTACTGCGGTAGCTGTCGGGGCTAAACTCGAGGCCGTGACTTCTCTTAACGACCTGCCTGTAAAAACGCGCTTGGACGACCTGCCCGTAAAGTCCTGCCGCCCGCTGCCGGACGCGGCGGCGGCGATTCGCTTCGCCCTGGAACGTTTTCACGAGTCTTGGCACAGCTACCACACCGTCACCCCGACGCTCTACGGCGTTCGTGAAGAGGGGTTGGGGGTTTACCTGACCTTGGGTCACCTGCGCAAACCTTACGGCCTCAGTTGGGCGACCCTAGACGCGCTCAACGAAGCGTTTGAAACCCGGTACACGACGCACGGTTACCTGCTCGCCTCCGAAGCGGTCGGCGACGAGCCGCCGCGCCTCTTGTTCGGATTGCAGGGCCACACCCACGGCGAAAAGCACTACGGCGGCCTCGACCTGACGACGTTCGCGCCCTTCGAAGGCTTTATCACGACCGAGTTCGACGTGGCCCCGGAGACTTGGCGCGACCTGCGTCTGGAAGCGGTGAGCAACAGCGGCGCGTCTCTGCGCTGACCCTCTCCAGCTTGTAACCAGAGCTTCGACGCTGGCGTTTCTGTGCCGACGGCCGCCCCTTTAGCCAAACAAACGGCTTGAAATCAGTTACACCCCGACGACTGCGGCGTCCGGTACACTGATCCCGTGAACCTCCTCGTCGCCCCGCCCGGCTCCGGCAAAACGACGCTGCTTGTAAAGCGGGCTCGAGCCGTCACCCAGCAGGGCGGCCGCGTCTGGTGGGTGGGTTTGCCCAGTCAGCGCAGCTACGTCTACCGCCGCGCGACCGAGGCGGGCGCACTGTTGGGGCTGGAATTTCTGAGTTCGCAGCAGGTCTACTACCGGCTGCTCGCCCACGCGCTCCGGCTGAAACCGCTCGTCGTGGGCACGGGGCGGCTGGCGCTGGTCGGCGAGGCACTGCTGCACCTGCGCCGGGAGGTGCCCGCCCCCGGCGAGGCGCGGCTGTTCGCCACCGCCATCGCCGAGGCGAAACGTTACGGCCTGACCTACAAAGAGGTCGCCGGGCAGGACGAAGAAACACAGCGTTTCCGCGACGTGTTCCGGGTCTACGAAACCGTCAAGGGCGAAAGATGGGACTACGACGACTTTCGCACCGAGGCGCTTCGTTTGGCCGCCGAGTTGACCACGAAAGGCGAGGCCGACCTCGTCGTGGTAGACGGTTTCCGCGAGATAGGTCCGTTGGAACTGCGCATCTACAAAGCGCTCGCCGCGCACACCGAAGTGTGGCTGAGCTTGCCCGAAGCGCCGCCCGGTGAAACGGCTACTCATCAGCTCGAGCCTAGAACCACCCCGCCTCCCCGCAGCTACCGCGCCGCCAATCCCGTGACCGAAGCCAGGTGGTTGCTCCGTTCGCTGAAGCGCGACCTTGCCAGCGGTTACGACCCGCTCGAGCTGGCCGTCATCCTGCCCGAGCGCGAGGTCAAAGCGTTCGTCGCGCTCGGCGACGAGTACGGCGTGCCGCTGATGGACGAAACGCCCAAGGCCCTCGCCGACACCCTTGCCGGGCGCTTGTTGATGAGCTTGTTGGAACTGCCCGACTACCCGACCGCCTCGAGACTGCTCGCCGTCCCCGACCTGACGCGGTTGGCGAACGCCGCGCTCGAGCGCGGCGTGGCAGGGCTCGAGGCCGTCAACGTCCTTGCCAAAGAACTCGGCCTGGAAGCGAGTTGGCGGAAGTGGTTGGGACTGTTGGAAGTGCCGGACAACGAAGTCGTCTGGGCCGAACACCTGCTCGAGACGAGCCTGCCCAACCTCAGAAAAGAATTGCCGCAGGACCTCGGCTGGGCGGCGTTCAAAAAGCACGCCCTCCAACGTGCAAAAGAGGCGAGTTCGCTCGCTAAGGGCGCTTCGTTCCGGGCCTGGTGGGGCGCGCTGTTGCAAGAAACGTTCCTATTTGACGCACCCAAGGGCGGCGTCGCGCTGCTGACCCACAAACTCGCCTCGGGGCGGCGCTTCAAAAAGGTTTACCTGAGCCACGCCGTCGAGGGCGCGTACAGCGTCGGCGAAGGCGAGGACTACTTCATCCCCGAAGAAGAACGGGGCGAGATTGCCGAGGTCTTCGGCCGCCTCGGCCTGCCCAAACGCTTTCTGGGTCGCGACGTGGCGCTGTTCGCCGAACTGCTGACGCGCGGTGACGAAACCGTCATCACCTACGCCGAGGCCGGCCAGGGCGGGCCGAACGTGACCGCGACCGAAATCGTCGGGTTGGAGCGGGCGGACACCTTACCCGACCTGCCCGCCGCCAGCCGTTTGGAGCTGCCCACGCTGGCGAGCTACACCGCCAGGGTGAGCACCCTGCCTTTGGGCACCGTCTCGCTGCAAAACCTCAAACGCTACGAGGACTGCGCCTTTCGCTACTGGGCCGAGGCGCGTATCGAGACCGGCGAAACGCCGCTTTGGTGGCGAGAGCTGTTAATCCGCCTGCGCGAAAACTCCCGGCTCAACGTGGCGCGGCTCGAGCTGCTCAAAAGCGACTACCCGGAAGCCGCGCCGTGGCTGAACACGCACGCCGGACGCCTCATGGCGCTCAACTTCGGCGTGACGCTGCCCGAGACCGGCGACGGCCCGCGCGCCTACCTAGACGCCGCCGGCCGTAGCGGCAGCGAGGTGACGCTGTACCGCTTCACCGGGCCGGGCCGCAGCTTCGACACCGGCGAGGCGGGCAAGTATATCGACGGGCGCTGGAACGAACTGTGGGCGGCGGGCCACATGCTTAGCGGCTACGGTGGGCGTGTGAGCCGCGTCCACGTCCTCGTCTGGCCGCTACTCGCCGAGCCGGTCGCGGCCTATGACGGCGGCGTCGCCTACGTGTGGCGGCGCATCATCAGCCGCCAAGACAAAGCCGAAGCCGCGCACGAGCGCTTTCGCAGCGGCGACGTGCGCCCCAACCCCGGCTTCCGCTGCCGCGAGTGTAGGGTTGCGGACGTGTGCCGGGCGGGGCAGCGGTAAGAAAAATGATTGTGTTTTTCACTAGACAGTTTATAGTTATGCGGCAGGCGTCTTGATTTATAGGAGCAAAATGTGAACGTTGAAGCCAATGAGAATCGCATTCAAATTCAACTCGAGCTACCTGTGCCAATCAAGTGGGTATGGGCGCTTCTTACGGAGCGGGAGCATATTGACCAGTGGTGGGGAGAGCACGTCAAGCTCGAGTCAGGTGTCGGAGGCAAATTCATAGAAGCGTGGTCTGATGGCAACCGCGACGTGATAACGTCTGGCAACATAACCCACTATGACCCGCCCAACGTGCTGGCAATAACTTGGGCAGACGATGATTGGTCAGGTGATACTCGAGTAGTCTTTCAACTATCTGAGCAAGATGAGGCCACTCAGCTTCTTATAGAACATTCTGGATGGCAAATACATCCAGAGCCTAAACGCTCAAACCTGATAGATGACCATGCCGAGGGCTGGACACAGAACTTAGAAAACCTCATAAACTACGCAAAAGAAGTCCAGTCAAAAGGCAACTATGCAAATTAACCTGCAAGTTGCTGCATAACTAAGCTAAGGATTCGTTGTGGAATACTGGCAAAAACTAAGACAAGCCGTTGGGCATGAAACCCTCGTCCTTCCTGCCGCTGCGGGCGCTGTCGTGAAGGACGGCAAAATCTTAATCGTCCGTAGCAACTCGATGAAAAAGTGGCAGGTTCCGGGCGGTTTGCTCGAGCCCGGCGAAGCTATCCAAACCACCGTATGCCGCGAACTCAAGGAGGAACTCGGGCTTGTTTTGGAAGCTCGAGACCTCATCTCCGTTTACAGCGGTGCGAAATGGCTCACCGAGTACCCGAATGGTGACAAGGTTCAGCAGTTCTTGTTCTTTTTCAAAATGGAAGGTGACGTTGACGAAATCGAGTTGCAGAAAAGTGAACTCAGCGATTATCGGTTTGTCGGCCCCGACGAAGTGCCGGAAGACACCATGCTTTGTTGCAAGCAGAAAGTTCTCGACTATTTTGCTTATCAAGGTCAGACTATTTTTAGGTGACAGTTCGTTAGCTTTACGTGCGCGAGCCGCTCCGAAGGCAAGGTGTAGATAAGACTTTGTTCGAGGGTATCCGCGCTTGGGCTGAAAGCGTTGGGGCAACGAAAATGAGGCATCTTGCATAGATGATTCTCGACCTTGTTGCTCAAACCCAAAATCGGGCGAAGCTGCAAAATACTTGACAGCAAATAGCATACTGTATACAATCATCCTGTTTAACAAACCGAATAAGCCCCGAAACGGTCCTGGCGTTTTACGAAAGGCTGCCCCTTGACGGTGTTTGCTCCTATCCGCACGACGACGTTACGCGACCGCGTGGTCGAGCAGGTGCGCACCGCCATCATCGAGGGTCGTCTCAGGCCCGGTGACCACGTCGCCGAGGTCAAGCTCACCCAGCAGCTCGGGGTGAGCCGGACGCCGGTGCGCGAGGCGCTGATTCTGCTCGAGCGCGAAGGCTTGGTCGTCGCCGAGCCCAACCGCGGCTGTTTCGTGCGCGCCTTTGGCGAAGCCGACGTGGACGCTATTTTTTCGATGCGCACCGTGCTGGAAACCTTTGCCGCCGAGCGGGTTGTCGGGTCGCTGAGTGCGGCGGATTTTACGGTGCTGGACGACCTCATCGCGCAGCAAGAACGTTTTATCGAGGCCGACGACTTCAGGGGCGTGCGCAGCACCGACATGGCCTTTCACCAGAGCTTGGTCGAGCGCGCCGCGCACCCACTTTTGGAGCGCGGTTGGCGCGAACTCGTCGCGCAAATCGCCGCGCTGCTTTACTTGCGCGCCGACGCGATTCGGGACTACGACGAAGAGCGGGCGGTTCGGGACCATCGGGCGATTTTGGGAGCGCTGCGCGCGGGCGACCTGGCCGCGGTAAGAGCGCAGCACGACCGCATCAACGCCCGCGTCGCCGCCGAGTGCCGCTTCGCCGTGCGGGAGTTGGCGGGGTGAGGCTATTAGACCAACTCAGCTTACGCGTCTTTTTTCGGCAGGGGAGAAAAAGTTTTTGCTTTCACTCGGTACTTTCCACTCGGGCCTCGGTACTTAACTTTAAGGAGGTCAACCGTACAACGCCGTGAACGTCAGCTTGCAAACCTCGACCCTTAGGGAGACAAAACTGTGAAATTCTTGAAAACAACCCTCTTCGCCGCACTCGTTACGCTCATGGCAGGCGCGAGCGCGCAGACCGTCTGCTTCGGTTATCAAGACTTGGAAACCGAGTTTTGGGTGGCTGGGCACCGCGCCATGATTCAGTCGCTCGAGGACCAGGGCGTCACCGTCATCGAGCGCAACGCGAACGAGGACGCGAATAGGCAGCTCGAGCAGGTGCGCGACTGCATCGCGCAGGGCGTCGACGGCATCATTATCATCCCGCAGGACGGGGCGAGCGCGATTACCATCATCGGCGAGGCCAACGCGGCCGATGTGCCGATTGCGGTCTTCAACCGCCCGCCCAACCCGGACAATCCCAACAACGCCATCGTGGTCGTGGCCGACAACGTTTCGATTGCCGAGCAGGCGGTCGAGCACTTGGCCGAACAAGCGCAGGCGCTTGGGTTAGACCGCAAGGTGCAGCCCCTCATCATGGTCGGCGCGCTCGCTGACACGAACGCCATCGGGCGGCGCGAGGGCTTTCTGAACGTGATTGCCAAATACCCCGACCTGTTCGCCGAGCCCATCGAAGTGCCGACGAACTGGGACGCCGCCACCGCGCTCGCCAACTTAGAGAGCGCCTTGCAGGCCAACCCGGACGTGGACCTAATCTTCACCTCGTCGGACTTCTTGTTCCCGCAGATTCGCGCGGCCTTGTCGCAGCGGGGCAAGTGGGCCCCCAAGGGCGACCCCAACCACGTGATTCTGGGCGGGCTCGACGGTGACGTGACCGCCTGCCGGCTCATGAAAGAAGGTTACGTCGACTCTACCGGCGTGCAAGACCTCTTCTTCGAGGCGGACTCTACGGTGAACGCGCTCTTGGCAGCGATTCAGGCCGGCGAAGCCCAGCCCAACGAGCAAATCGACGACCCCGGCTTCGCGCTCACCCAGGACAACATCGGCGAGCGCGAGATGGACATGTGGGGCTGCGTGCTCCTCGCCGACCAGTAGGATTTGGGGGGAAAGGGTAGCCGCGCGGCTACCCTTTCAAACTTTATGAGCGATTTGTCTTCTCGAACGCAAACTCCTTCCGCTGGAGTGGGGGCTCGAGCTTTGCGCGTTTTACAGCGAATCCTCGTGTCCGAATATTTCGTGCTGTTGCTGGCTCTTTTACTGTTCGCCGTCCTCGCGCCCTTCGTGCCGCGCTTCGCGTCGCTGCGCAACTTAGCAAACGTCGCCTCGAACGCCTGGCCGCTCCTGGCGATTGCCGTGGGGCAAACGCTCGTCCTCATCATCGCGGGCATCGACTTGTCGCAGATTGCAGTCATTGCGGTCTCGAGCGTGTTGGGCGGCATGATTATGACCGGCGCGGCCAACCCGGTGCTGTTCGACAAAACGCCGCTCTGGGGCATCCTGTTCTCCGAGAGCGGCGGCTTGTTGGCGAACACGCCCTGGGCCGTGCCGGTCGGTTTGCTGATGATGTTCGCGGCGGGCGCAACTATCGGTCTCGTCAACGGGGTTGCCATCGCAAAAGCCAAGCTGCCCCCCTTTATGATGACGCTCATCACGCTGCTGTTTTTCAGCTCGTTCGCGGTGTACCTGACGCGGGCCGAGAACATCTCGAACCTGCCGCCGACCTTTACGGTTTTGGGTGGCACTCGCGCGAGTCCGTGGCTGGGCTATCCGCTTCTCGTCTCGGGCGGGCTGGCGCTGCTCGTCCACCTGCTGCTCGGTCGCACCGTGTTCGGGCGCTGGCTTTACGCGGTCGGGCTCAACCGGGAGGCGGCGCGCATTTCGGGCGTGCCGGTAGGGCGGGTCATCATCACGACCTACGTGCTGAGCGCGCTCTGCGCCACGGTGGGCGGCGTGCTCTACTCGGCGCGGTTGGGGATGGGTCGCCCCGGCTTCGGCGAGGGTTTTGACCTGCTACTCGACGTCATCGGCGCGACCGTCATCGGCGGGACGAGTTTGTTCGGCGGGCAGGGCAAAGTTCTCTGGACGGTGTTCGGGGTGCTCTTGTTCGTACTGCTGACCAACGCGCTCAACCTCCTCAACTTGTCCTACTTTACGGTCAACATCGTCAAGGGGGCGTTTATCTTGCTGGCGGCGCTCCTCGACGTGACGCGGCGGCGGTTGACGACGTTATGAAAAAAGTACCGAGCCCCGAGTGGAAAGTACCGAGTAAAAGCAAAAACTTTTTCTCTCCTGCTTCTCCGCTTCCCTGCACCTCTGCTCGCCTGCTCGAGAAAGCCGCGCCAACCCGATGAGTGAGCATCACGACGCCCAACCCATCCTCAGCTTTGAACACGTCAGCAAGAGCTTTTTTGGGGTCAAGGCGGTTGACGACGTGAGCCTCACGCTTCTCAAGGGCCGTCTGCTCGGGCTCGTCGGCGAGAACGGCGCGGGCAAGTCCACGCTGATGAATATGCTGGGCGGTGTTTTGACGGCGGACGAGGGCGAGATAAGCGTGAACGGCGCGCCCTACGCGCCCAAAACGCCGCGCGACGCGGCTAAAGCGGGTATCGCCTTTATCCACCAAGAACTCAACTTGTTCACCAACCTCACCCTCGCCGAAAACCTCTTTATCAACGCCTACCCGCGCCGCTTCGGGCTGCTCGACCGGCGCGGCATGGCGCGGCGTGCCAAAGAGGCGCTGGCTCGAGTCGGCTTAGACACGGGGTCGAGCACGCGCCTGGAGGACTTGTCCCCCGGCGAGCGGCAACTCGTCGAAATCGCCAAGGCTTTAATCGCCGAAGCGACCATCATCATCTTCGACGAGCCCACCACCTCGCTCACCGAGCGCGAGACCGAGCGGCTGTTCGGGATTTTGCAGGAGCTTAAACGGGGCGGCACCTCGATGATTTATATCTCGCACATCCTGGGCGACGTGCTGCGTTTGGCCGACGACGTGGCGGTGCTGCGCGACGGGCAACTTATCGAACAAAACACGCGCGACGCCTTCACCCCAGCCCGCATGATTTCGCTCATGGTCGGGCGGGACTTAAGCGCGCTTTACCCGCCGCGAACGCACAAATCTGGGGGTGAGAAAGCCACAGACGAGACGCTGCTCGAGGTGAACGGTCTGTCTCAACCCGGCATCGTCCACGACATCACTTTTAAGCTCCACCGGGGCGAGGTGCTGGGGTTGTACGGACTGATGGGCTCGGGCCGCAGTGAACTGGCGCGCGTCCTGTTCGGGCTGGATTCTTTTGATTCCGGCGAAGTGAAACTGAGGGGCGAGGCGCTGGCGAAAGTGGGGCCTCGAGCCTCCATCCGCAAGGGCCTCGCCTTTGTGACCGAAGACCGCCGCGCCGAAGGGTTGCTGATGCCCGCGTCCGTCGCCGACAACCTAAGCCTCGTTACGGTGGCGGAACACGCGGGGGCGCTGGGCCTGCTCGACGGTAAGAAGCTAAGACACAGCGCTGCAGATATAGGCGGCGCGCTGCACATCAAGACCCAGGGTGAGTACAAGCAGCCCGTCAAAACCCTTTCGGGCGGTAACCAGCAAAAAACCGTTTTGGGCAAGTGGGTCGCTTCGAAGCCGAGCGTGTTTATCCTGGACGAGCCGACCCGCGGTGTCGACGTGGGCGCAAAGTTCGAAGTTTACGCAATCGTCCAAGACCTCGCCGCAAAAGGTGCGGGCGTGCTCTTCATCTCGTCGGAACTCGAAGAACTTATCGGCGTTTGCGACGCGATTCTCGTCATGCGCAACGGCGAAATCGTGCGGCGTTTCGAACTTAGCGACTTCGACCGCGAACACGTCCTTGCCGCCGCCTTTGGGGAGGCCGCATGACGCCCGCGTCGTTTAGAGACCGGCTCGTGGTGTGGCTGTTGCGCTACAGCTCGGTCCTGCTGTTCGTTGCCATTTTCGTCATTTTCGGGCTGCTGTCGCCACGGTTTTTACAAGTTTCGACCTTCGCGCTCATCGCCAAACAAGCTTCGTACATCGGCATCCTGGCCGTCGGTATGACGTTCGTGCTGCTTACGGCGGGCATTGACCTGTCGGTGGGCAGCATCATGTACCTCTCGGCGGTCGTCGCCGGGCTGGTGCTGCAAAACGGCGAAACGCCGCTCGTGCTGGGTCTGCTGGCTTGTCTGGGTGTCGGCGCGACGTTCGGTCTCGTGAACGCGTTTTTTATCACGCGGCTCCGCATCATCCCCTTCGTCGTTACCCTGAGTACCCTCATCGCCGGGCGCGGGCTGGGCCTCGCTATCACCCGGTCGAAAGCGCTGGTACTGCCCAACAGCTTGTTCGACTTTTCCTCACAGCGCTTTTTGGGAATTTCGGCCCCGGTATTCGTGTTCGTCGCCGTGGTCGCCGCCGCTTTCATAGTGTTGCGAATGACGCCGCTGGGCCGCTACGTTTACGCCTTCGGCAACGACGCGGAGGCCGCGCAAAAGGCGGGCATCGACACGGGGCGCACGCTCACGGCCGTGTACGTCATCAGCGGGCTGTGCGCGTCGCTGGCGGCGTTCGTCGCTATTTCACAGCTCGGCATCGTCAACCCGGCCTTCGGGGAGGGCGACGAACTCGACGCCATCGCGGCGGCGGTGTTGGGCGGCGCGAGTTTGTTCGGCGGGGTGGGCAGCGTGTTTCCGGGCACGGTGCTCGGCACGCTCCTCATCCAGATGGTGCAGTCGGGACTCGTGTTCGCCCGCGTCGACGTGTTCGTGCAGCCGCTGGTGCAGGCGCTCGTCTTGCTCGTGGCGGTGCTCGTCGACAGCGCCCGCAACGGTTACTTGACCAAGCTGAAACGCCGCAACATCCGCAAAGAAGCGGCTGGAGACGTGACGCCGGCGGAGGCCTCGTGATGCTCGAGCCGTTGAAAGCTGGAACGAAGGCCGCTTTTACCGAAAAGTTGCCGTGCTCGGTCCTCCTTTTGGAAAGAGTTAAGGGAGGTTCGCTTCCGTGACGGCCCCTAAAACGCCCTCGGAACACCCCTATTTCCTCCGCGCGGGTCCTTTGCGCGCCGTCTTCGAACCCACGACCGGGTTCTTGCGCTACTTGAGCGTCGGCGTAACCGAAGTATTGCGCGGCATCTACGCCGCGGTGCGCGACGAAAACTGGGACACCGTGCCGGGCAAGCTCGAGGACGTGAGGCTCGAGCAACTCGACGACAGCTTTGACCTCCGTTTCGTAAGCGTTCATCAACAAGGTGGGGTTCACTTCGTCTGGCAGGGCCGTGTCACGGGTTCGGCGAGCGGCGACGTCACTTTCAGCTTCGACGGCGAAGCTCGCTCGACGTTTCAACGCAACCGCATCGGCTTTTGCGTGCTTCACCCGGTAAGCTGCGCGGGCGTGCCTTGCCTTTTGGAACACGTGGGCGGAGGGGTCGAGGAAGACGCTTTTCCCAAACTTATCGCCCCCCACCAACCGTTTGAAAACCTCCGCGCCATCACGCACGAGACTCTACCGGGACTCCGCGCGACGGTGACAATGACCGGCGACACCTTTGAGACCGAAGACCAGCGCAACTGGACCGACGCCTCGTTCAAGACCTACTGCACGCCGCTGAGCGAGCCCTTGCCCGTCACCGTGCCCGCCGGGACGCGCGTGCGGCAAACGGTGACGTTAAGGTTTCAAGGCGACTTTCCCCCGGCCTCCGAAACACCGCCCCTCACGGTCACACTGACAGAAAACACTTTCGAGTTCCCGAAACTGGGTCTGGGCTCGAGCCAAACACCCCTAAGTGAAAAAGCGCTGGAACGCCTCAAGTTTCTCAAACTCGACCACCTGCGCCTCGACCTGGACTTAGGAACGGACTACGAGAAGCGGCTCGAGCAAGTTACAAACGAGGCGCAGGCTTTGGGTGTGGGGCTCGAGCTTGCTCTTCACCTGAGTGACGAAGCAGAAGAGTTGGTGGGGGTGCTCGAGCCCTTGAAGCGGCTCCAGCCTCCCGTCGCTCGCTTTTTCGTGTTTCACAAAAAGGAAAAAAGTACCTCGGAGCGCGTGCTGAAGCTCGCCCGCAAAACCCTCTCCGCCTACGACCCGAACATTCCTCTCGGTGGCGGCACCGACGCCTTTTTCACCGAACTTAACCGCGAACGGCCGCCCACTGACTTTCTGGACGCCGTCGTTTATTCCCTCAACCCGCAAGTTCACGCTTTCGACAACGCCTCGCTGACCGAGACGCTGCCCGTTCAGGCGGAGACGGTGCGAAGTGCTGCGGCGTTCAGCGACCAAAAACCCGTCTGCGTGGGTCCTGTGACCCTGGCGATGCGCTGGAACCCGAACGCGACCACCGAAGGCAAGCCCAATCCCGGCGACCCACGACAGAAAACCCTGTACGGGGCCGCCTGGGCGCTCGGCAGCTTGAAGTACCTCATGACGAGCCCTGCGGCGAGCCTCACCTACTTTGAAACCTTTGGTGAGGCAGGCGTGACGGATGAGGACGGCGTTTATCCGCTCTACCACGTTTTTGCGGACATCGCCGAGTTCAAGGATGGCGCGGTGCGGGGAAGCGTCTCGAGCCGTCCCCTACAGGTCGAAAGCCTCACCTTGCAAAGTGGAAACCGACTTCGTCTGTTGCTGGCGAACATGACGGCTGAGTCCCAAACCGTAACGGTCGAGGGCTTGACAGGTGAATTTACGGTGCGCAGGCTGAACGAGGACAACGTGGAAGCGGCGAGGCTCGAGCCCGAACGCTACCATGAGGCTCCTCTTGAAACTTTGCGCGCCGAGGACGGTTCGCTGACGCTCACCTTGACGCCTCACGAAATAGTCCGGCTGGACGGCGAAACATGAACGGCGCGCTGGTTGGCTGCGGCTTTTTCGCGCGGCATCATCTTCACGCCTGGCAGGTGTTGGAGGACGCCGACATCGTCGCGGTATGTGACCTCAACGGAGCGCGGGCCGAGGCCTATGCCCGTGAGTTCGGCATCCCCAGGTTTTACAGCGATGTGGAGGCGATGTTGGGGCACGAATCTTTAGATTTCGTCGACATCGCCACGCAGGCAAACACGCACCGGACGCTTGTTGAAACGGTCGCGGCGCGCGGCCTGAACGTCATCTGCCAAAAACCCCTCGCGCCGAGTTTGGCGGAGGCTCGAGAAACCGTCGCCTCGGCTCGCAACGTCACCTTTATGGTTCACGAAAACTTCCGCTGGCAGCGGCCCATGCTCGAGCTTAAAAAGGCGAGCGCCGAAATAGGCGCCCTCTTTTACGGGCGCATAAGCTTTCGCAGCGCTTACGATGTGTACAAAAACCAGCCCTACCTGGCGACCGACGAACGCTTTATCCTCTATGACCTGGGCGTACACCTGTTCGACCTCGCCCGCTTTTTTTTCGGCGAGGCCGACTCCTTGCTCTGCCACACGAGCCGCGTCAACCCGAACATCCGGGGCGAGGATGTCGCCACGGCACTTTTGGAGATGCAGAGCGGCGCGCACGTCGTCGTCGAAATGAGCTACGCGTCACGGCTCGAGCGCGAACACTTCCCGCAAACGTTGGTCACGCTCGAGGGCGACAAAGGCTCGGCGGTGCTCGGTGCGGACTACCACATCACCGTGACGACGCCCGGCGGGACGCGCTACTTGGACGCTTCGCCGCGTCCTCTGTGGACACCCGCGCCCGCCAACGCCATCCCCGAGAGCGTGCTCAACATCCAGCGGCACTGGCTCGGATGTCTCGAAGCGGGCAAAACCCCCGACACCTCGGGGGAGGACAATTTGAAGACGCTCGAGCTTACCTTCGGTGCTTACGAGTCGGCGGACGAGGGCAAGACAGTCACTTTGGGGGAAGCGTGAGCGAGCGCGTCCGGGCTACTTACCTCGTCGAGACGGCGCACCCGCTCCACAAAGCTGCGGAGATGATGGCGGGCGAGCAGTCTACCGGCACCTTTGTCAAAGTGCCGGGCGAAACGCCGGAGCTTCACGCGCGTTACGGTGCGCGTGTCGAGCGCGTCACGGAGTTAGAAGAGGTCGACACGCCCTCGCTGCCGGGCGCGCGGCCACCCAAAGCTTTCAAAGGCTACAAGCGCGCTGAGATTGTGTTGTCGTTCCCGCCCGAGACCGTCGGCACCTCGCTGACCGGGCTGTGGACGGCGGTCGCGGGCAACCTGTTCGAGTTGAGCCCTTTCTCCGGCCTGAGACTCAGCGGCTTGAGCTTGCCGGACGAGTTTTTGAAGGCGCAGCCGGGGCCGCAGTTTGGTGTCGCCGGGACGCGGCGGCTTTTGGGTGTGGAAGAGCGCCCGCTCATCGGCACCATCATCAAACCGAGCGTCGGCCTCTCTCCCACAGAAACAGCCGCGCTCGTCGCGGAACTGTGCAAAGCCGGGCTGGACTTTATCAAAGACGACGAACTGCAAAGCGATTCGCCGCACTCGCCCTTCGAGGCGCGCGTCGCGGCAGTGATGCGCGAGGTCAATAAGCACGCCGAGAAGACCGGCAAGCGCGTGATGGTTGCCTTTAATCTGACGGGTGACCTCGACACGATGCTGCGCCGCCACGACTTCGTGCGGGCGCAGGGGGGCACTTGCGTGATGCTCAACCTTCTCGCCGTGGGTCTCGCCGGGGTGCAAAGTTTGCGCAAGCACGCTGCGCTACCCGTCCACGGCCACCGGGCGGGTTGGGGGATGCTGTCGCGCCACCCGCTTTTGGGGCTGGACTACGGTGCGGCGGCGACGTTTTTTCGCCTCGCGGGGGCCGACCATTTACACGTCAACGGGCTCCGCAACAAGTTCTGTGAGGCCGACGCCTCGGTCGTCGCTTCGGCTAAGGGCTGCCTCACGCCGCTGAGCGTTTCTCATCCGGCTGTAGTGATGCCCGTATTTTCCTCCGGGCAGTGGGCGGGGCAAGTTCCCGACACGTATCAGGCCCTGGGCAGCAGCGACTTTATCTACCTGGCGGGCGGCGGCATCATGGCGCATCCCGGCGGGCCGGGTGAAGGTGTAAAGAGTCTTCAGCAAGCCTGGGGTGCGGCCTTGCAGGGCGTCCCCCTCGAGACCCACGCCCAAAACCACCCGGCCCTAAAGCAAGCCATCGAAACCTTTGGTGCGTCGTGAGCTATTTACTCGCTTACTACGGCGACGACTTCACCGGCTCGACCGACGTGCTGGAAGTGCTCAGCTTGGCCGGCGTGCCGACCGTGTTGTTCTTGGCCCCGCCCACCGACGAGCAACTTGCCGCCTTTCCCGATATGCAAGCCGTCGGCATCGCGGGCATCAGCCGCAGCCTGACGCCGGAAGAGATGGACACCGAACTGCCGCCCATCTTTCGAGCCTTGAAAAAGCTCGAGGCGACCTACACCCACTACAAAGTCTGCTCGACCTTCGACTCGTCGCCGCGGATAGGGAGCATCGGCAAAGCGCTTGAGCTGCTGCGCGAAGCGTTCCCGCAAAGGGCGGTGCCACTCGTGGTCGGCGCGCCTGTCCTGAAACGCTACGTGGCTTTCGGCAACCTGTTCGCCAGCGTAGAAGCAGAAACTTACCGCCTCGACCGCCACCCGACCATGAGCAAACACCCCGCCACGCCGATGGCCGAGGCCGATGTGCGGCGGCATTTGTCCGAGCAGACCCGTCTGAGCACCGGGCTGGTGGACGTGCTGACGCTCGAGCGCGGTCTTGAGGCCACCCTGATGCGCGTCGCCACCCTCAGCGACGAAGGACATCCGGTCGCGCTGTTCGACACGGTCAACGAGGCGCACCTCCTCACCCTCGGTGAAACGCTTGAAAAGCTTGCTGAACGGGGCAACCGCTTCGTGGTCGGCTCGTCGGGCGTCGAGTACGCCCTGACAACTTACCTTCGGCACGCGGGGCGGCTTGGGGCACCGCCTGACCTCCCCACGCCGGGCCGCGCCGAGCGCATCATCGTGATGTCCGGCAGCGCCGCGCCCGCAACCGCCGCGCAGTTAACAGAGGCCGAGCGGCGGGGCTTCAAACTCATCCGCATCGATGTACCCCGTTTGTTAGGTGGCGAAGCCGCAGCGGAACACGCGCGGCTCAAGAGGGAGGCTTGTGCGGCTTTACGTGAGGGCCGCAACGTCGTTCTTTACTCGGCGCGCGGCCCCGACGACCCGGCTCTGGCGGCATTTGGTAATCGAGTTGCCGCGGGACAAAAGCTCGGTAGCGCGCAAGGTATTTTGCTGCGCGACCTGGTCGGAGCGTCCGGCGTCCGCCGCGTCTGCGTGGCGGGGGGCGACACTTGCGGCTACGCAGCGCGGCAACTTTCGCTCTACGCACTGAAGTTTATGGTTCCTCTCGCGCCGGGCTCACCGCTGTGCCGGGCGCGCTCGAGCGACGCCCTTTTCGACGGCTTAGAACTCTCGCTCAAGGCGGGCCAAGTCGGCCGTCCGGATTATTTTATTTCTGTCCTCGAAGGACACGTTTAGGAGGCGAACATGGCAGCTTCGACAACAAACCCGGCGACAACCACGGTGGCCCTCATGGGCGCGGGCGGCAAGATGGGCCGACGCATCACCGACAACGTCAAAGATTTACCCGACTATGACATGCGCTATTTAGAAGTGAGTCCCGAGGGCCGGGCGGGACTGCGGGGACTCGGCCTCACCCCGAGCGATCAAGACGAGGTGTTAAGTCAAGCCGACGCCGTCATCCTCGCGCTGCCCGACCGCTTTATCGGGCGCATCACCCAGGAGGTCGTCCCAAAGCTCAAAGGGGGCGCGATGGTCGTGAGTCTCGACCCGGCGGCGGCCCACGCGGGCGTCATACCGGTTCGGGACGACCTCGTCTACTTCGTCACCCATCCCTGCCACCCGCCGCTCTTTCACGACGAGACGAGCGAAGCGGCGCGCACGGACTGGTTCGGCGGCGTATACGCCAAACAGCACATCGTCTGCGCGCTCCACCACGGCCCCGAGGAGGCTTACGCTGTGGGTGAGGCGCTGGCGCGTGACATCTACGCGCCGGTCATGAACAGCTACCGCGTCACGGTCGAGCAGATGGCGATTCTCGAGCCCGCCCTCGCCGAAACCTTCGCCGCCACGCTCGTCACCGCCATGAAAGAGGCGCTCGACGAGGCGGTGAAGATGGGCGTCCCTGAGGAGGCGGCGCGCGAGTTTTTGTTCGGCCACATCCGCATCGAACTCGCCATCGTCTTCGGCTTGGCTGGGTTCCCCTTTTCCGACGGCGCGAAGCTCGCTATCGCACAAGCCTATGACAAGATTTTCAAGCCCGACTGGAAAGAGAACATCATGAGCTTGCGCGCTCTACAGCAAAGCGTGGAACAAATCACGCATCAGGAGTAAGCAGTAAGGCTACACTGCTCTAAGGGCCATGCCTGTTCAACTTCCTTGGTGAAAGGAACTGAATCCTTTGTGCAACTGGTTAAATGATGGCGACTGTTTGCTAACCATATGGTCCATGCCATCTTCTCGTTGCAGTTTTTGCGTGGAGAGTCAATGGAATATAACTTTCGCTTTGACCGTTCACAGTCTGACGTGATCCTGCACCGCCTGCGGACAGAAAAGCTCCTTTCGCAGGGCTGGGGGGGTGGCAGTGATGTGGACCTTCGGGTGAATCAAGATGATTTCGTCCGTAAGACATACGACTATTACGGTTTGAAAACGACAAGAATCCCGTCGAATCTGCTGCGTATGCGCGACCTAAGAAACGCCGATCTCCTCGTCACGCCTCACCTGCCGGAATACGGAAAAGTCTCCGCTCACGTCGTCGAGGGAAACTTTCCGGCCTGCTACAGTTATCTTCAGGATGATGCCACACATCTAAACCACCGCATCAGAATCATCCAGTCTTATGGGCTTGATGGTAGTATCAGCATTCAAAACGCGTTACTCGCCCGCTGGCGCGGGAAACTGCAATGGCTTCGCCTGCCCATGCTTCCACTGGGTGACCTAGGTCAATCCTTTCGCCAAATTACCAGGCAAATTGACGAGGCTCCAAGTACAACCTTTGAACCGTCCGTTCTGGAGCAATATTTCAGCGAGCTCCGAAGGCGTCTCCTTGCGAGATGCAAAGACGAACTTGCTGGGATCGCGCCGAGCGGGGGCAATATTTCGTTCGAGAAGGTTTGCGAAAGGCTCGTCCACGCGGCGGGTTACCAAATAGAAGCGCGCAACCAGTACGACAGAGTGGGCGGGGACGCGGATCTCATCTGTTCCCGCAGGCGTTCAGAGGGTTCCGCCTTTGAGACCGGAGTCTCAACGCTGCTTATCCAAATCAAGAAACATTCCGGCGTCACTGATGAACAGGCGGTTTGGCAGTTGCTAGAGATACTTCCTCGTTATCCCGACGCTAACGCAGCGGTAATGTCCCTTGCCGACGCCTTTTCAGAAGAGGCCACGGCGCTTGCAGAAAAAAACGGCATCGTGCTTTTGAACGGAGATGAAATTTGTACGCTGTTGTTGGCAGAGCTGACCAACGTAACCGCACAATGAGTGCTTGTCGCCGACTTCTTGTGTTTGGAGAAATGTCTGCTCCTACTGCGTTGGTAGCCCGTGCGACTGAGCTATAAACCGTCGTGTGCAGATTCAGTCATCAAAGTTTAGTGAACGACTCACTTTTTTCACGGTCCTTATGAAACTCGGCCTGAGTTCCTACGCGCTCGCCTGGGCCGTCGGCGTGCCGGGCTATCCGCCAGAAAGTCCGCTGGACGTGTTCGGGTTCGTCCGCGTTGCCGCGCAGCATGGTTTTGGTCTCGTGCAAATCGCGGACAACTTGCCGCTCGCCGGACTCTCTGCGGACGAACTGAAAGAGCTCAAAAAACTGACGCGAGCGTCGGGTCTCGAGGTCGAAGTCGGCACGCGGGGCATTCATGACGGCAACTTGGAGCGCTATCTCGAGCTTGCACAGTTTTTCGGCTCTTCTCTTTTGCGCGTCGTGGTGGACAGTTCCAATCATCACCCGAGCCCGGACGAGGTCGTCGCAACGGTGAAACCTTTGTTGCCTCTTTTTAAGCGCGCGGGTGTTACCCTCGCCATCGAAAACCACGACCGCTTCAGCGCCGGAACGCTCGCCCACATCGTGACGGCGCTGGACAGTCCGAGCGTCGGCATCTGCCTCGACACGGTCAATTCGTTTGGAGCGCTCGAGGGGCCGGAAACCGTGCTCGAGACCCTCGGACCCTTTGTGGTCAACCTGCACGTGAAGGATTTTGCCGTGCGCCGGGCCGAGCACAACATGGGCTTTGCGATTTTCGGGACGCCCGCCGGGCAGGGCCTGTTGGACGTGCCAAAGCTTGTCAGGCGGTTACAAGCGCTAGGCCGCGAGTTCAACGCGATTTTGGAACTGTGGCCCGCGCCGGAGGCGACGGTCCAGGCGACCGTCGCCAAAGAGGCGCGCTGGGTGGGGGAGAGCGCCGCCTATCTAAAAAACATGTTTCCGGCGGAGGACGAAAGCCGAGGTTCGTAAACGCGTTCTCTGCTCGAGCCCTACCAGCCCCGCGTCGCCAGCAACTCTTCTTCGGGTAGCGTGTTGATGTTGATGCCCACCATCGCCTCGCCTAGGTTGCGTGAGACCTCGGCCAAGATGTCGGGGTTGTTGTAGTGCGTGACCGCCTTGACGATGGCGAGCGCGCGGCGCGCGTAGGCCTCGTTGCGCTCCTGCTCGGTCGTGGCGTTGGGGGCCGCCTTGAAGATGCCCGAGCCCACGAACACGCCGTCCATGCCGAGCTGCATCATCAGCGCCGCGTCGGCCGGGGTCGCCACGCCGCCCGCGGCGAAGTTCACCACCGGCAGTTTGCCGTGCTCGTGGACGTAGACGACTAAGTCGTAGGGTGCGCCGTTGTCCTTGGCGAAACTCATCAGTTCTTCGCGCGGCGTGGTTTGCAGGTGGCGAATCGAGCCCATCACGCTGCGCGCGTGGCGCACGGCCTCGACCACGTTGCCGGTGCCCGCTTCACCTTTGGTGCGAATCAGCGCCGCGCCCTCGCCGACGCGCCGCAACGCCTCGCCGATGTTGGTACAGCCGCAGACGAACGGCACCGTAAAAGCGGTTTTGTCGATGTGGTACGCCTCGTCCGCGGGGGTCAACACCTCGGACTCGTCGATAAAGTCGACGCCTAAGGCCTCCAAAATCTGCGCCTCGACGAAGTGGCCGATGCGCGCTTTCGCCATCACCGGAATCGACACGGCGTCGATAATCCCGGCAATCATGTCCGGGTCGCTCATCCGGGCCACGCCGCCCTGCACGCGGATGTCGGCCGGGACACGCTCTAAGGCCATCACCGCGGTCGCGCCCGCGTCTTCGGCGATTCTGGCTTGGTCGGGCGTGACCACGTCCATAATCACGCCGCCCTTGAACATCTCGGCGAAACCGGTTTTGACCCGGGTGCTGCCTATCACTGTTTCCGACATATTTCCTCCTGGGCACGCTTTTAGCGCGCCGCGAATCTCCCTATTATGGCACTTCGGCACTCGCCGCGGGGCTTTGTCGGGACAAGTTCGTTTGCGGTAGGGGCGGGTTTGAAACCCGCCCCTACGATGCGCTGAAAAAGTACGTTCAGGACGACTCACTACGCAAGCTGCACCTTCTCCCGCACGTAGTCGCCGAGTTCGTCTATCGCCACGCGCTCCTGCATCATCGTGTCGCGGTCGCGCACGGTGACGGTGTCTTTCAGCTTGGGGTCGTCCTCCCCCAACGTGTCGAAGTCCACCGTGACGCAGAGCGGCGTGCCCACTTCGTCGTGGCGGCGGTAGCCCTTGCCGATGTTGCCGGTGTCCTCGTAAAACACCCGGCCGATGCCGAGCGCTTGCAGGTCGCGCTTGACGGCCCTCGCCTTGTCGGTGATTGCGGGCTTGTTCCGCGCCAAGGGAATGACGGCGACCTTGATGGGCGACAGGTGCGGCCTCAGTTTCAGGACGATGCGCTCCTTGCCGTCGCCCAAGTCTTCACGCGTAAACGCCTCGGTGAGTACCGCCAGTACGCCGCGGTCGACCCCGGCCGAGGGCTCGATGACGTAGGGCACAACCGGCTTGTTCGTGTCAGGGTCGAGGATGGTCAGTTTGGCGGTGCTGTCGGTGTTTTTGGTGACCGCCGCCGTCAAACCCAAAGTATCCTGGTTTTTGCTGTGCGAGCCCAGGTCGTAGTCGGTGCGGTTGGCGACACCCTCGAGTTCCTCCAAGCCATGCGGAAATTTGTAAAGAATATCGACCGTCGCCTTGGCGTAGTGCGCCAACTCGGCGGGCTCCTGGTCGTAGGGCGTCAGGTTGTCGCTTTGCAAACCCTGGTCGCGCCACCACTGCAAACGGTCCTCCACCCAGCGGCGGTGCCACTCGTCATCCTCGCCGGGTTTGACAAAGTATTCGATTTCCATCTGCTCGAACTCGCGCACGCGGAAAATGAAGTTGCGCGGCGTGATTTCGTTGCGAAACGCTTTACCGATTTGGGCGACGCCGAAAGGCAGTTTTCTGGCCGTCGAGTCGACCACGTTCTTGAAGTTCACGAAGATGCCCTGTGCGGTCTCGGGCCGCAAATAAGCGTAACTCTCCTCGTCCTGAATGGGTCCGACGGTCGTCTTGAACATCATGTTGAAGGGGCGCGGCGGCGTCCAGTCGCCGGGTTGTCCGTCGTCGGGGTCGGTCACTTTGGCGGTTGTCAAGAGTTCCGCGGCGCGCTCGGGAATCGTCATGAGGTGCGCGACAAGGGCGTTCACACTCGTCGACTCGTCCAAATCCGCCCCGTTGGCGACGGCAGAAAGCGTTTCCGGCTTCTGGTCGGCGAGGAGGTGGTCCAGGCGGTAGCGCCGTTTGCTTTTACGGTTGTCGACGAGCGGGTCGGCAAAGGTCGCCTCGTGGCCCGAATAGCGCAGGACGAGCTTGTTCATGAGGATGGACGCGTCCAGCCCTTCCACGTCGTCGCGCTCGTACACGTTCGCGCGCCACCAGGCGGCTTTGAGGTTGTTTTTAAGCTCGACGCCGAGCGGGCCATAATCATAAGTGCCTTGCAGGCCGCCGTAGATGTCCGACCCCGGAAAAATGAAGCCGCGCCGCTTGCACAGGGCGACAAGTTCGTCCATCGTTTCTGCTGGCATAAGAACCTCCTGTAAGCTCACCGGGGCTTGTGAAACAGACACAAAAACGCCCAGGTGGCACTTTCCACCTGGGGACGGCTAGAGGACTAGCCGCGGTTCCACCCCAGTTCCTCGAGCGCGCTCGAGGCTCTTTAAGTCATCCTGACGCCGTGACGAGCGCCCCGTCAAGCTCCCTGCCGCCTTTCCCGCGCCGCCGCCGCCGGGCTCGCACCCACCCCGACTCGCTTATCGCGACCGCACGCGGTACTCTTGCAGGTCGAGCCTTATCATGCCAGAAGCGCACGTCATAAATCAACCAGCAGGTCAACGCCCGGCGGACCGTGACCGGGTTGCTCCTTGGTTTGACTTTTGGAGTCCCCCGCAATGACCGTCCAACCCGGCCGACGCCGGTACCGGTTGCTGTCGCGGCCCTCGAGCTTTGTAAACGCCACACGAGTTTTGCGGTATCCTCCTGCTTTATGGACGTTCCCGACCGCGCCGCCCTCGGCCCTGATCCTGCCAATCCCAACCCTACCAATTCCAACCCTACCAATGCCAACCCAGCCAACCCCGGCTCTGCTGACTCCGACCGCGCCGGCCGCGGGTACGCCGTCGTCGTGCAGAAGTACGGGGGCACGAGTGTTGGAGATTTGGAACGCATCCGCAAGGTGGCGACGCGTGTGGCGCGCACCGTGGCGCAGGGCAACAAGGTGGCCGTGACCGTGTCGGCGATGGGTCGCACCACCGACAGCCTCGTCACGCTTGCGAAAGAAGCCAACCCCCGCCCGAGCCGCCGCGAACTCGACGTGCTCATGGCGACGGGCGAGCAGCAGACCATCGCGCTCCTGGCCCTGACGCTGCACGGTTTGGGCGTTACCGCGCAGTCGTTTACCGGGCAGCAAGCGGGGTTTTTGACCGACAGCTTGAGCGGCGGCGCGCGCATCGTTGAGGTGAATCCGGCGGGGTTGTGGCGAGCTTTCGAGCACGTGGACGTGGCCGTCGTCGCAGGCTTTCAAGGCGTGGACGCCAACGGGACCATCACCACCTTGGGGCGCGGCGGCTCGGACACGACCGCCGTCGCGGTGGCGGCCGCTCTAGGGGTCGAAGAGTGTGAAATTTACACCGACACCGAGGGCATCTATACGACCGACCCGCACCTGGTGCCGAGCGCGTCCAAGCTGGACACCATCGACTACGACGAAATGTTGGAACTCGCCTCGCTCGGCGCCAAGGTGCTCCACCCCAGGAGCGTCTGGTACGGCCGCCGTTACGGCGTGCGTATTCACGTCCGCTCTTCGTTCAGCTTCAACCGGGGCACCCTCGTCACCCACCTGGATAGCCGAAAACGGGATATTGAGAAACCAGATACTCAAAACCCAGCTGTTCAAAACCCAAGTGCCCAAGACCCAGGTGCCCAAGACCCAGGCGCCCAAAACCCACAGGAGTCCACCATGAAAACCGACCGACCCGTAACCGGTGTGGCGCTCGACTTAAACCACGACCGCATCGACGTGCTGGATGTGCCCGACCTGCCGGGAATCGCCGCGCAGCTGTTTACGGCCCTCGGCGCGGCGGGCATGAGCGCCGACATGATAGTTCAGGGTGTGCCCGGCGACGCGTCGTCGCGTCAACAGATGGCGTTTACGGTGAGTAAAGACGGGTTGCAGGACGCCCTCGAGGCTATCCAACCCGTGCTGAACGCGGTCGGCGGGCGTACCGAGACGAGCACCGACATCGCCAAGCTGTCCATCGTCGGCGTCGCCATCGGCTCGACGCCGGGTGTAGCCGGGCGCTTTTTCGAAGCGGTCTCGGCGGCGGGTGCCAACATCGAAATGATTGCCACGAGCGAGGTGCGGGTGTCCGTCGTTATTCCGGCCGCGCACGCCAAGGACGCGTTGCGGGCGGTCCACAGCGCGTTTGGGTTGGACGCGGAAACCTAACCCTCTTTTGTCAAGGCAAGTCAAAGGGCGGTCTTTACCGGTCGCGCGGCTCACAGGTTACGAATAAGCAATTTCTCACCGCTCGCCCGGTGCGGCTTGCTATCCTCTCAACGTATAGCGAGGTTTGAGCGTCCGTAACAACGGAATTTGGCAAATTCGTTGCGCGTTTTTGAGAGGAACACATGAATAAACTGACCATCTTTTTGGGTACGCTTTTGGGTTTGACTCTGGTTGCCTGTGGCGCTACGCCCACGCCCGGAGGCGGGGGCAGCAACCCGGAGAACGCCCCCGTCATCAACAGTTTTAAAGCCGCGGACACAACCGTTGCGTCGGGCGGCAGCACGACCCTCACCTGGGACGTGACCGGAGCGACGAGCCTGAAGCTGGCGGCGGACGTCGGACCGAGTATCGGTGAGGTAACGGGCTCGAGCCTCGTCGTCACGCCCCTCCAAACGACCGTCTACACGCTCACCGCCAGCAACGCCGACGGTGCCAGTACCGACAAAACGACCGTGTCGGTCGGGCAAATACCGACCCAATCCATCACCGAACTCGTCAAGGCCGACGACGAGCAGTTCAGGATGCTCGAGCGGGTCCTCGACGAAACCGGCCTGGCCGCCACCTTGGCGGGCGACGGACCCTACACGCTTTTTGCACCGAACGACGCGGCGTTCGAGTACCTGTTAGACACTCTCTTGAAAGTAAGCTTTGAAGACTTTTTGAAGCAACCCGACTTAGAAGACAGGTTCAGGTACCACATCTTAGAGAGCGCCGTGCCCGCCGACGAACTCAGAGAGGGCAAGTCTTTCTTGACCTTACAAGGCTACCCGATCACGACGGAAGTAGCCGAGAACGGCGACCTCCGGGTAGAAGCTGCGACCATCATAGAGACTGATGTGCTTGCTACCAACGGCGTTGTTTATGTTATAGACGAGCCTCTTCAGCCGCCGGCCAAGGGTACGGTCGAGTACACCCTCGACGCGACGTTGGCCGAAGACACGAAAATTTTCGGCACGGCCAGGTTTACCGAACTCTCGCCCACGCAGACAGAAATCGTGCTCGAGCTTACCGGTGTCACCTCCGGCATGACGTTGCCGGCCCACGTTCACGAAGGCGATGTAGGCAGCAACGGGGCTATCAAGTACCCGCTCGCAAACGTCGACGGGGCGACGGGAAAAAGCGCCACGACACTCGACGTTTCTTACGGCACCCTGCTCGAGTTCGACGGTTACCTCAACGTTCACTTGTCGGAAGCGCAACCGGACGTCGTGGTAGCGACCGGCGAGGTCGGTGCAGGTGTGGTCCCCCCCGACTTGGGCCGGCGAGCCAAAGCAACGCGCTGAGAAGGGCACGCTGAGAACGGCGCGAATAAAAGCGACAGGGGCGCAACGTCGCCCCTGTTCTTTTGCGTTACCCTTTGCACATGCCCCAGTACACGGTCGACCAGGTTTTTTTGCAACTGCGTGGGGGACAGCTCGAGCTGTTGTTGGTTTTGGAGAACATCGCGGGCGCGCGCCACCGCGAAACCCTTACCTTCCCCACGCGTAACACCATCGAAGCCGTCAAACGCGCCGCCAAACACCTCGCTTACCGTGGCGACGTGACAAGTGTGAACGGGGCGCGGTTGCGCCGCGAACAGCGCGGCATCCTCAAAGACGACGCTTCTTTGCAAAGAATGTTCATAAACGAGTTCGCCCGCCACTACGAAGAGGACGCGTGAAGCTCGCGACCCTTGCCTACGTCAAGCGGGACGGTCACACCCTCATGCTGCACAAGGCGCGTGGCTACCAGGCGGGCAAGTGGAACGGCTTGGGGGGCAAGTTCGACCCCGGCGAGTCGCCCGAGGAGTGCTTGAAGCGGGAAGTGCTCGAGGAGTCCGGCCTAAGCGTCACGGCGGCGCAGCTCAAGGGTTTCATCACCTTTCCCGATTTCGACGGTAACGACGACTGGTACGCCTTTGTTTACGTCGTCACCGGGTTTGCAGGCGACCTTAAAGCTTCGGACGAAGGTGAACTGCGCTGGGTGCCCGACGCCGACGTGTTGAACCTCGACATCTGGGACGGCGACCGGGTCTTTTTACCGTGGCTCGAGCGGCCAAACACCTTCAGCGCCAAGTTCGTCTACGAACAAGGTGTTTTCAAAAGCCATACTGTGACTTTTTACTAGCTTTCGCCACAAACTACTGGTTTATGCCAATTTATGCCAACGCGCTCATTTTTTCCTGGTCGACAAAGCCGACCAGCCGCTGCGCCAGCATCATGTCGCCCTCTATCTTGACCCGACCGGTCATAAAGGCGGTCATGCCGTTCAAGTTGCCCCGGAACAGCTCGACCATGTCTTCGTCGCTCATGGTGATGATGAGGTCGGGGTTCTCAGCGCTGCCTTCGTAAACTCGCAAGGTGCCGTTGTCCAAAACTTGGTACATCGGCTCGGTCAGGTTGTACTGGACGGTTGCGTGCGTGTCTCCCGCCGCTTCTTCGTCGAAGACCTCGGGCATACGCTGCAGTAGGGTTTTAGCTGTCAAGTTGGGTGCCACCACGTTCCTCCGGACTTTTGGCGTTGTACCCGCTTTTTGAGTTGCGGACACGGTTCGGTGAGCTTGCAAAGCTATACTTAAGCTTAACTAAGGAGCCAGATTTGAACTTTGTTCTACCCGACGATTTACAGTTTATGCAGGGCCACGTCCGCGACTTCGCGCAGCGCGAAGTGGCGACAGTCGCCGCCGAGTTGGACCGTCACCCGGTCTTCCCCTGGAAAACGCTTCACAAGATGGGTGAACTCGGCTTGCTCGGCATCATGACGCCGGAAGCGTACGGCGGCGCGGGGCTGGACACCCTGAGCTTCGTGGTGCTACTGGAAGAAATTTCCGCCGCCGACGCCGCGCACGGCACCATCATGAGCGTGACCAACGGCCTGCCGCAAGGCATGATTCTCGCCTACGGCAGCGACGCCCAAAAGGAAAAATACCTGCCCAAGCTCGCCTCGGGCGAATACATCGGCGCGTTTTGTTTGTCCGAACCCCACTGCGGTTCGGACGCGGTCGCGATGAAAACCAAGGCGACGAAAACCGACGGCGGCTATACCCTTTCGGGCACCAAAGCCTGGACGACCTCGGGCGGCGAGGCGCAGGTGTACCTGGTGATGGCAAAGACCGAACCCGGCGCGGGCGCGCGGGGCGTGAGCTGTTTTATCGTCGAAAAGGGTGCGCAAGGCATGTTTTTCGGTAAGCCCGAAGAAAAACTCGGGCAGCACGCGGCGATTACCACCACGGTCAGTTTCGACGACTGTTTCGTTCCCGACTGCCAGCTTTTGGGCAAAGAGGGCCAAGGGTTCGTCTACGCGATGGCGTCGCTCGACGGGGGGCGCATCGGTATCGCGGCGCAGGCGGTCGGCATCGCGCGGGCCGCGCTCGAGGCCGCCCTCGACTACGCCGACGAGCGCAGGGCGTTCGGCCAACCCATCCGCGACTTTCAGGGGATAAGCTTCAAACTTGCCGACATGGCGACGCAACTCGAAGCCGCCCGTCTCCTCACCTACCGCGCCGCCTGGCTGAAAGACAAGGGCTACCGCGTCACCCAGGACGCCTCGATGGCGAAACTGTTCGCCTCGGAAGCTGCCTCGAAAATCACCCACGCGGCGCTGCAAGTTTTCGGCGGTTACGGCTACTCGAAGGATTATCCGGTCGAACGTTACTTTCGCGACGCTCGAGTCACCGAAATCTACGAGGGCACCTCCGAAATACAGCGCACCGTCATCGCCCGCCAGCTCTACCGCAACCGGAACCGCTGATGCGCACGTTCATCTACGACGTTTCAGGTGAAGCTTTTCTGTACGTGACGGGCGCGGGCGTGATTTACGACGCTTCAAATCAACCCCTCGGGATGGTCCAGGACGAGCAAGTTGTGACGGCGGACGCTTCGCACGTCGGCTGGTTCGACGGCGCGTTTTTGTGGGACGCGAACGGTTACTTGCTCGGGTTTGTCAAAGGCGCAAAGGCTCAGGGAGGGCTCGAGCTGCCCAAAACAAGGCCGCTAGGGTTCAAGCCTCAGCCGACACCCTTCGCCCTGCACCCGCTTCTCGTCCCGCGTGTCAAACCGAATCTCAACTGGCAGTGGTCGCCGCAGACCTCGGCAATTTTCAACAGAACAACTCTCAACAGTACAACTTTCAGCAAAGGAGTAAAAGTGTGATAAGTTTCGACCTCAGCGACGAACAAAGGCAGATTCAGGCCCTGGCGCGGCAGTTCGCGCGCGAGGTCATTATCCCCAACGCCGCGCAGTACGACCGCGACGAAAGTTTTCCCGCGGACATCGTCGCGCAAGCGCACGAGCTGGGCCTACTTAACGTCATCGTGCCCGAGGCGGTCGGCGGCCTCGGGCTCGGCATGATGGAAGAGGTCGTCATCGGCGAAGAACTCGGTTACGGCTGCATGGGCATCTACACGATTTTGATGGCCTCCGAACTCGGCATCACGCCCGTTTTGATTGCCGGGAACGACGAGCAAAAGGAGAGGTTTTTGGGGCCGCTGCTGGACGGCCCCAACCTCGCCGCCTTCGGACTGTCCGAAGCCGACAACGGTTCGGACGCCGGGGCGATGAAGACGCGCGCGGTGTTCGACGGCGACGAAGTCGTCCTGAACGGCGCGAAGATGTGGATTACCAACGGCGGCTTGGCCGACTTTACGGTGATTTTTGCCAGCTTCGACCCCGAGCAGCGGCACCGCGGCACCCTGGCCGTGGTCGTCGAGAAAGACACGCCCGGCTTCTCGCACCAAAAAATTCACGGTAAGATGGGCCAGCGCGCCTCGTACACCGCCGAACTCGTGCTCGAGGACGTCCGCGTGCCCAAGGCCAACATCTTAGGCGAGCCTGGCGACGGCTTCAAAATCGCCATGAAAACCCTTGACAAAACGCGCATCCCCGTGGCGGCGGGCTCGGTCGGCGTGGCGCGGCGGGCGCTTCAAGAATCGGCAAAATACGCCGCCGAGCGCAAAGCTTTCGGCAAACCCATCAACACCTTCCAGGCGATTCAGTTCAAGCTCGCCGACATGAAAATCAGCCTCGAGACCGCCCGCTGGCAGACCTACCACGCCGCCTGGCTTGCGGATTGCGGCCGACCCCACGCCGAGGCCGCGGCGATTGCCAAGTGCTACGCCTCGGACGTGGCGTTCGCCGCCGCGAACGAGGCGATTCACGTCCACGGCGGTTACGGCTACGTCAACGAGTTCCCGGTCGAAAAACTGCTGCGCGACGTCAAACTCAACCAGATTTACGAGGGCACCAACGAGATTCAGCGGTTGGTGATTGCGAGGGGGCTGACAGGTTAATTGCATGATTCTGTGATAAACTGATTCTATGGAACGCATCAACGTTACTCAAGCGGCGCGCAACTTTTCCGACTTGCTCAACCGGGTTTACTACCAGGGTATCAGTGTGGAACTCGAGCGCAACAATAAAGTCGTCGCCGTGCTGTCTCCGGCTCAGCCTGTTTCCAAGCTGCGTATGGAAGACCTCAACGATTTCTTTGCGTCCCTGCCTTCCTTGGGCGAAGATGCGAAAGTGTTCGCCGAGGACTTGAAAGCGATACGCGCGGAAACGCAAGCGGAATCCGAAGCGTGGGAGTGATTTTGGACACGAGTGTCCTCATTAATATGGAGAAAGAAGGGCAGACGCTCGACTTCAGCCGCTACGCGCCTTATGGAGACCCTTTCATCAGCGCCATCACCGTGTCGGAGTTGCTAGTGGGAGTGCAACGTTCCGCCATCGGGGCAAGCCGAGTCAGGCGCGCTGCTTACGTCGAAGCTGTGTTGGCAAAGTTTCCGTCGCTTCCCTTCACGCGTGACGCTGCCAGAGTTCACGCAACCTTATACGCGAACCTTGCGGCGGCGGGCAACATAATAGGTGCTAACGACCTCATTATCGCGGCAACGGCTATTCAACGCGGCTTTTCAGTGTTGACTGCCAACCTGTCCGAGTTCGAACGCATCAAAGGTCTGACCTTGATAGTTCCTTGAAAGAAAGGTTTTATGAAAATCATCTCAATTCTAAAACAAGTTCCCGACGCCGAAGCGCGAATACGCGCCACGCCGAAAGGTATCGACTTAGACAACGTCACTTTCGTCATCGACGGGATGGACGAGTACGGCGTCGAACAGGCCCTGCGCATTCGTGAGGGGGGCGAAGACGCCGAAATCGTCGCGCTCGCCCTCGGGCCGCAGCGCTTCGAAGAGGCGATTCGCACCGCGCTGGCAATGGGGGCCGACCGCGCCGTTCACGTCGAAACCGACGAAGCCTTGGACGCTATCGCCCAGGCCAAAGTGTTGGCCGGAGTCATCCGCGACGAAGGAGCCGACCTCGTGTTCGTCGGCGGCAAAGAGGCCGACTGGGACAGCGCCGCGCTCGGCCCCGCGGTGGCGGAAGCGCTGGGTTGGCCGCACAGCGACTGGACGACGAAGCTCGAGCTGTCCCCGAACCAGGCCGAAGTCATCCACGACTCGGACGACGGCTCCGAAACCCTCACCCTGCCGCTCCCGGCGGTCATCACCACGCAGCAGGGCTTGAACGAGCCGCGCTACCCGACGCTGCCCAACATCATGAAGGCCAAGCGCAAAGAGCTTAAAAAGCTCAGCCTGGACGACGTGGGCGGTGGAGCGGCGAAAACGCGCGTTCTCAAACAAACCATCCAAACCAAAGAACGGCTGAACAAAATCGTCGGCGGCGACCCGGCGGACGCGGCCAAAGAACTCGCGCGCTTGCTGCACGAAGAGGCGAAGGCAATATAAAGAGAGTCTTTCGTTAGTTCGTTTAAACTAAAGACCAAAAATGAACAACTTTTCTCAAGGAGACCCATGATTTTATTCGTTGCAGACCATGTAAAAGGCAAACTCAAAAAAAGCGCGCTGGAACTTGCGACGGCGGCCAACACACTCGCAGACGGGCTCGGCGGCGAACCGGTCGGCGTGGTGCTCGGCAGTGACGTGAGCGGCGTGGCGCAGGAACTCTCTAACCACGTCCCGAAAGTCGTCGCCGTCGAAGACGCGGCGCTGGCCCAGATGCGCGCCGAACCCTACGCGGCGGCGGTCGCAACGCTCGCCCAGGACTTGGGCGCGAAGGCCGTTTTGGTCAGCGCTTCGAAGTCCGGCTTGTCGTACAGCCCGCGGGTCGCGGTGCGCTTGGACGCGCCGCTGCTAGAAGACGTAACCTCGCTGAGTGTTGAAGACGGTGAAGTTGTCGCCACGCGCTTTTCTTACCTGTCCCGCGTGACCGAAACGGTCAAGGCGCTCGGCACGCCGGTGGTCGTCAGCGTCAAGCCGAACGTCTTTCCCGTTGCTGACGAAAGCGCTGCGGGCTCGGTCGAGACAAAATCAGTTACGATTCCCGAAGAGGCGCAGCGCGTCACGGTGGGGGAGCGGGCGGCGGCGAAGAGCGGCCGCGTCGCGCTCGACGAGGCGAACATCGTCGTTACCGGCGGGCGCGGCGTCGGCGGGCCGGAGGCGTTTACCAACCTCATCGAACCCCTGGCCGATGCCATGAACGCAGGGGTCGGCTCGACCCGCGCGGTTGTCGATGCGGGCTGGCGGCCCTACGGCGAGCAGGTCGGGCAGACCGGTAAAACGGTGTCGCCGGACGTCTACTTCGCGCTGGGCGTTTCGGGCGCGGTGCAGCACCTCTCGGGCATGAACCGCTCGAAAATCATCGTCGCCATCAACAAAGACGCCGACGCACCTATTTTCAAAGTAGCGGACTACGGCGTCGTGGGCGACGTGAACACGGTCGTTCCGGCGCTCACAGACGCGTTGCAAGCGCAAAAGGGGTAGGCAAGCCCCGGTTCGTAGGGGCGGGTTTCAAACCCGCTCCTGAGTTTTGATTTGTAGTGCAGGATGTACACGTCCTCGACTTCTCAACCCTCGTGTTAGCATCAAGGTTTGGAGGCGTTATGGCAAGAACCTATAGCCACCTTATCGGCGGCAAGGAAGTCACGAGCGAAACGACTTTCGAGTCCAAAAACTCTTCGAACCTCGCCGACGTCGTCGGGGTGTTTCCAGAAGCGACCCGAGAACAGGTCCGTGAGGCTTGCAAGGTCGCGCAAGACGCGTTCAAAACCTGGTCGAAAACACCTGCCCCGGTGCGCGGCGAGGTCGTCGGCAACATCGGCGCGGCGATTGCCCGCGAAAAAGAAGCGCTGAGCCGCCTCGTCACTCGCGAGATGGGCAAGACCTTGAAAGAAGCGCGCGGCGACGTGCAAGAGGCCATCGACACCTGCCACTTTTTCCAGAGCGAGGGCCGCCGGCTTTACGGTCAAACGGTGCCCTCCGAGATGCCCAACAAGGAACTCATGACCTACCGCCGCCCGCTGGGCGTCGTCGGCATCGTCACGGCGGGCAACTTTCCGGTGGCGGTGCCGAGCTGGAAGATTATCCCGGCGCTGCTGACGGGCAACACCATCGTCTGGAAGCCGTCGGAAGACTCGCCCGCGTGCTCGTACGCGCTCGCCAAACTGATGATGGAGGCGGGTGTCCCCGCAGGTGTCCTGAACGTCGTCTTCGGCGGCGGGGCCGGCGCGGCGGGCGAATACATGGTCGAGATGATGGACGAAGGTCTCGTCGACAAGTTCGCCTTTACGGGCTCGACCCGCGTGGGGCGCAAAATCGGCGAAATCGCCGGGCGCAACTTGACGCACCCGACCCTAGAACTCGGTGGCAAAAACCCGCTCGTGGTCATGCGCGACGCCGACCTGGACAATGCCGTGTCGGGCGCACTATGGGCGAGTTTCGGCACCGGCGGCCAGCGCTGCACCTCGGCGGGCAACTTAATCGTGGACGCGCCCGTTTATGACGCGTTCAAGGAGCAGTTTTTGGCGGCCGCCAAAAACGTCAAAATCGGCGACCCGAACCGTTACGACGACGTGCTCTACGGCCCCTTCATCAACGAGCGCTTTTTCAGGTCGTGGCTCGAGCACTACGATTGGGGCCGCGCCGACGGCGCGACGCTCCTCTACGGCGACGGGCGCATTACCGAAGAGAGCAAACCCGAAGGCTTCGTCGGCGACCCGGCTGCCGCCTTTTACGGCTGGCCGACGATTTGGGAAGGCGTCAAACCCGGCATGAAACAGTTTCAAACCGAGGTGTTCGGCCCGACCATCAACCTCGTCAAAGTGGACGGCATCGAGGAAGCTCTCGAGGCTGCAAACGCCATCGACTACGGCCTATCGAGCGCGATTTACACCAACAACCGCGAGTGGGCTTACGCCTTCAAGGACAACATCCAGGCGGGCATGACCTCTATCAACAACTCGACCACCGGGGCCGAAGCGCACATGCCCTTCGGCGGCGTGAAGGGCTCGGGCAACGGCACGCGCGAGTCGGGCATCTGGGTTATCGACAACTACACCTACTGGCACGGCGTGAACGACGACGTGTCGGGCAAGCTGCAACTGGCGCAGATGGAGACGGCGTACCTGGAGCCTGCGGCAGAGGTGAGCGTCAGCGAGATGTTCGGGTAGAAGCTGTTTGGGTAGCTCGAGGGGGCGGGTGCGGACTCGCCCCTGCTACTTTTGAGGGTTTCGACCTTCTCGAGCGGACGGCTAAACTCTGAAACAGGAGGTTGCTACGAAACCCGTTGTCGTTTTGAGCGCCGTCATAGTCAGCGCGCTGGCCGCGATTCCGGCGACGCTGTGGTGCATGGTGAAGGTCAAAAAGCTGAACCGGCCTGAGTAACAAGTGTTTTGACTCGAGTCAAACGGAAGTCGTCGCCCACCGCTTCGCTCTGTCGATAAGAGCGTCTTTGTAACGCGGCCAGTCGTGCAAGGTGGCGGGGTCGAAGTCCGCGCCGTTGGGCCAGACGAGAGCATGGACTTCGGGGTCGATGAACACTTGGTTGAACAAGGTCAGGTCACGTAGAGGTCGGTAGAGGTCGCCCTCGAGGATGTGCTCGAGTGCCACGACTTGCTCAGTGTTGTCGTCGAAAGCAACACGTAAGGTATAGGGCTTTAGAATTTCTACTTCAGTCACTCGGTAAATAGGATGTTTCATAAACCTCCTTCATCGTAGCGGTTCGATTTTACTCGGCAAACGGCCAGTTTGCAGTTTCTGCCAGTTGTCCAGCAACTCCTCCTGATGAAGTTCTGCCCAAGCCTCGACGAAGCGGCTTTGGCGTCGGGGCAGCGTGCCCGCGATAATCTCGACTGTGTCTATACTCACCACCACGACTTTGTCTCCGTAATAAGCGTGAAAGTGAGGACGGTGATGAGGTTCGCCGGGTTCAGCGTACATGCGAATGATAATCCCAAAAAACCGTGCTAACTCTGGCATCCTTCAGTATAGATGTAGACCGTGATGAGCCCTCATTTTTGCCGGTCACACAAGCCTGACATGTAACGCTTTACACTGTACCCATGAGTGACATCGTCAGGCAAAAAACCGTAACCTGCTGGGTCGGCGGCGTCCCCGTCGGCTCGGGGCACCCAATCGTCGTGCAGTCCATGACCAACACCGACACCGCCGACGCGCGCGGGACGGCCGTGCAGGTGGCGCAACTCGCGCGGGCCGGCAGCGAAATCGTCCGTATTACCGTGAACAACAAAGAGGCGGCAAGGGCCGTTCCCGAAATCAAGCAGCGTATCGCCGACATGGGCTACCCGGTACCGCTTGTCGGCGACTTTCACTACAACGGCCACCTGCTCTTAACCGAGTTCCCCGACGCTGCCGCAGCCCTCGAGAAGTACCGCATCAACCCCGGCAACGTGGGCGCGGGCAAGCACCATGACAAGAACTTTTTGACGATGATTGACGTTGCCAAAGAACACGACAAGCCGGTGCGCATCGGGGTGAACTGGGGCTCGCTCGACCAAACCCTGCTTACGAAACTGATGGACGAAAACGCTTCCGCTGCACATCCGGTAGAGGCGAGGGACGTGACCATCGAAGCGATGCTCCAGTCGGCGCTGCTGTCCGCCGAACTCGCCGAGGAGCACGGGTTGGGCCATGACAAAATCATCCTGAGCGCTAAGGTCTCGCGCGTGCGCGACCTGTGGGACGTGTACCGGTTGCTCGCTAAGCGTTGCGACTACCCGCTCCACCTCGGGCTGACCGAAGCGGGCATGGGCGTGAAGGGGGCGGTCTCGAGCACCGCGGGCTTAAGCGTGCTGTTGGCCGAGGGCATCGGCGACACGATTCGCGTGTCCTTGACCCCCGACCCCGGCGCGCCACGCGACAAGGAAGTGGAAATTGCCCAGGAAATTTTAGCAGCGCTGGACTTACGCCGCTTCGCGCCGACGGTGACGGCCTGCCCCGGCTGCGGCCGCACCACCAGCACACTGTTTCAGGAGATGGCTCGAGACATCCAGGCCTACCTCAAAGCGCAGATGCCCGTGTGGCAAGAAACGCACCCCGGCGTCGAAAACTTGAATGTGGCGGTGATGGGCTGCGTGGTGAACGGCCCCGGCGAGTCCAAACACGCCGACATCGGCATCTCGCTGCCCGGCTCCGGCGAGGACCCCAAAGCGCCCGTCTACCGCGACGGCAAGTTCGTCACCACGCTGCAAGGCCCGAGTATCGTCGCTGACTTCAACAAGATGTTGGACGAGTACGTCGAAAGTCGCTACGGGACGGCGGAGGCGGCCTCGAGTTAGCTAGCCATCAGGTTGATAACAAAAGCTGAAAAGCGTGAGAGTCAGTTATGCCCTGCCGCCTCTTCGAGTTAAACTGGACGTGATGAAGCTGAATCACCTTAACCTCACGGTCAGCGATGTGGCCGAAACTCGAGCCTTTTTAGAAAAGTACTTCGGGCTGCGCAGTCTCGAAGGTGTAGAAAGCGATGAAAGTTTCGACGTGCTGTTTGACGACGCAGATTTGGTGCTCACGCTGATGAAGGTTGGCAAAACGGCGGTCAAGTATCCGGCAAGTTTTCACATCGGCTTTATTCAGGGAAGCGAAGAAAAGGTCAACGAGCTTAACCGGCAACTCAAGGCTGACGGTTACGACGTGAAACCGCCGCGCCGGTTTCATGGTTCGTGGACATTTTATTGTAAAGCGCCAGGCGGGTTCAGCGTCGAAGTTCTTTGTTAGCCTCGGCGTGCTGCTGCGGTTGAACAAGCTCTTTCCGCTAGAGCGTGTTATGAACTAGCCGGAAGAGTTAAAAAAGGGGCTAAGCGTTTAAGCATGAGCATAGAGAAAGCTAAGAAATGCAGCCCAGCAAGGGTTTCAGGCAGTCGTTCATAGTCACGGGCTAAGCGCCTGAGTCGGGATGTCCAGGCAAAGGAACGCTCTACGACCCAGCGTCTGGGTAGCAAAACGAAGCCTTTCTTAGCTTCTTCGTGTTTAACAACGAAGAGCCGAATGCCTTGGCTTTTAGCCGCCTCGGCTGCGTCGTCACCTGTGTAGCCCTGGTCTACAAACGCAACCTCGACGGATTCTCCAGTTATGGTTTGAACTTGCTCGGCAAGCGCTTCAACCTGATGGCGTTCTTGTTCGTTTGCAGGTGTAACGACAAGGGCTAAGAGTAGACCCAAGGTATCGACTGCCAGATGGACTTTAGAGCCTTTCTTACGCTTGTGTCCGTCATAGCCCGCACGTTCGCCACTCTCAGGCGTACTTTGTAAGGTGCGTCCATCAAACACCGTCGCTGTTGGGTTTTCTCCTCGTCCTTTCAGCCGTCTCAGCAGGCTTCGTAGGTCGTGGGTCATCTCCTCGAACACGCCTGCTTTTAACCACCTTTGGCTTTGCTGATATACCGCTTCCCAAGGTGGGAAGTCACCAGGTAAATAGCGCCAAGGTGAGCCTGAGCGAACCATCCATCTCAAAGCATCAAACACCTCTCGTAGGTCATAACTTCGTTGTGGGGCGTCTTCTCTGATTAAGCTCAAGTACGGTGCTACAAAAGCCCATTCTTCATCGCCGACATCACTCGGATAACCTTTCCTTGTCATTCTTTAGTTTAGCGATTGAGTTCATAACACCCTCTAGCCGATTGCTCACGCGCCTACGAACTCGTTTCTGTGGTCTGTGTTAGCTTAAACCATGACCGCGCCACAAAAGAGGTTGCCGCGAGGGTACGTGACCGCCGAGGACGCTATTCTCTACTGCAACGCGCTCACCAAGGCGCACTCGAGCACCTTTTACTTGGGCTCGCGGTTGTTCGCGCCGCAGGAGCGGCGGGCGGTGAGCGTCGTTTACGCGGTTTGCCGCAGCGGTGACGACGCGGTGGACGAAGCGCCCTCAACCGAGGTCGGGCGGCGGCGTTTGGACGCCTGGTGGGGACACGTGGACAGGGCCTACGACGGCGTCATCGACATCGGCCAGCCCCTAGAGGTCGGGCTGCGGTGGGTTTTAGAGACCTACGACGTGCCCAAAAGCGCCCTGGAAGAGCTTTACTTGGGGCTCGAGTCCGACCTGAGTGACCAGTCTTTTGAAACCCTAGAAGACCTGATGCTTTACTGCCGCCGCGTGGCCGGGGTGGTGGGGCTGCTCGTCGCGCCGATTGCGGGCTATTCGGGCGGTGACGAAACCCTCGCCTGCGCCGTCGCGCTCGGCCAGGCGATGCAGCTCACGAACATCCTGCGCGACGTGGGCGAGGACCTGGAGCGGGGACGCTGTTACTTGCCCCTGGAGCTTTTGGACAAGCACGGGGTCAGCCAGGCAAGTTTGCAAGACGGCGTGGTGAGCGAAAACTACATCGCCCTTTTGGAAGACCTGTCGCACCTCACGCACCGCTTGTACCGTTTGGGCTGGAAGGGCATTCCGTGTCTGAGCGGCGTGGCGAAGACGGCCGTTGGGGTGGCGGCGCTGAGCTACGAAGGCATCTTGCACAAGCTGCGGCAAAACAGCTATGACAACCTGACAAGGCGCGCGCACCTGCGCACGTTTGAGCGCATCGCGCTGATTCCCAAGGCGGTGTATTCGGTTTACACGCTCTGAGAAAACAGGCCCAAAAGTTCCCGTCACTCGGCGAAAGTCCAAGTGCTACGTCCCGCGCAGCGCAGGGATGCTGATGGCTCCAAGGTTTTTGGGTGAGTCCTTGTAAGCACTCAAGTTAAAGTCGAACAAAAGCCGGAGAGTCTTTCAACTCACTACAGTTCCGAACACGCGCCACGCGGTACGATGCTCTTCTATGCCAGCACCTTCCAACCCGGACTTCGACGTTATTACCATCGGCTCGGGCCACAACGCGCTCATCACGAGCGCTTACCTGGCGCAAGCGGGTTACAAGGTAGGCGTGTTCGAGCGGCGCGATATAGCGGGCGGCGCGGTCTCGACGACGGAGATCGTGCCGGGGTACAAGTTCGACCTGGGCGGCAGCGCGCACATCCTCATCCGGCTGACGCCAATTGTCGAAGAGTTGGGGTTGGAGCGGTACGGCCTCGAGTACATCGACATCGACCCACTCTTTTTTGCGCCCTATGAAGACGGCGACACGCTGTTCATCCACCGCGACGCTGGGAAAACGGTCGACGAGTTGGAAACCAAGTTTCCCGGCGAGGGCGAAGCTTACGCGCGTTTTTTGAACGACTGGCGGCCTTTTTCTCGCGTCGTCAAGGACCTTTTCTTGAGCACACCGAGCCCCTACAACCTCGGCAAAAAGATGGTGTTCGGTAAAGCCATCGAGGGCGACTGGAAGCGTGCCTTGCCGATGATCCTGTCGCCCTACGGCGAACTCGTCGACCGTTATTTCAAAGAGGAAAAGGTTAAGACGCCGCTGGTCTGGATGGCGGCGCAGTCGGGGCCGCCGCCGACCGAGCCCCTAACCGCGCCCTTTTTGCTGTGGCACCCGCTCTACCACGAGGGCGGCATGGCGCGGCCCCGCGGCGGCTCGGGCATGTTGACGCAAGCCCTGGTGAGGCACATCGAAGCGCACGGCGGCGAGGTGTTTTTGAACGCGCCGGTTGCAGAGATTTTGCTCGAGGGCGCACGGGTGGTGGGGGTGCGGGTGGGGGACCCCCCCGCTCTTACGAGCGGCCCCCCTGAAAGGGGGGCACAGGGCAGCCCTCAACCTCACCCCCCTTCCAGGGGGGCCGGTAAGCGCAGCGTCACCGGGGGGGTCTACACCGCAAACCGCGTCGTGGCGGGCTGTCACGCGGTCGAGACCTTTCAAAAGCTGCTACCCTTGGAGCACCGCCCCGCCAACAGCCAAAAGATGCGCGTCGGCAACGGCTTCGGCGCGATTGTCCGGCTGGCGCTGAGCGAGCCCGTCCGCTACAAAGCACACCCCGGCGACGCCGCGCGGCGCGCGCTGCAACTGTTGTGCCGCGACCGGGCGCAACTGAGCGCGGCCTACGGCGACTACCTGCGGGGCGAGCCCGCCAAAGACCCGCCGATTGTGGCGATGAGTTTCAGCGCCGTGGACGACACGCTCGCGCCGCCCGGCGGCGAGGTGCTGTGGCTGTGGGCGCAGTACTATCCTTACGAGCTTGCCGAGGGCTTGCACTGGGACGACATCGGTGACGAGGTTGCCGACTCGATCGTCGACGCGTTCGAATGTTATGCGCCGGGAACAAAGGACAAGATTGTGGGCCGGCTGTTTCAGCACCCGCTCTGGTTGGAGCGCAACCTGGGTCTCTACCGCGGGAACGTGATGCACTTGGAAATGAGTCTGGACCAGATGTTCGCGTTGCGGCCCTTTTTGGGGATGGCCGAGTACCGGACGCACCTCAAGGGCTTGTACCTCACCGGGGCGAGCACGCATCCGGGCGGCGGCATCATGGGCGCGTCGGGGCGAAACGCGGCGCGAACCGTGCTGGGCGACTTGGAGCGCAAACGCTTGTGGCAAGGACGCGCGCCGTGACCTACTGGGAGTTCCACCTCGTGTTTACGCTGCCGGTCGTCGCCCTGCTGGGTTTGTTGACGCTGCGCGACCTGCGCAGGGGTGAAAACCTGTGCGGTTCGCTGGGGCACGGTTCTTCGGGGCGCGGTACGCGCTTTGCGGCCTGGGCGGTGCTGGCGCACATCGTCATCGCCCTCGTCTACACGACGCCTTGGGACAACTACCTCATCTACCGCGGCGTGTGGGGCTATTCACCGGGGCGGGTGCTGTTTGCGGTCGGCTACGTGCCGTTCGAGGAATACTTGTTCTTTATCATTCAGACCGTTATCGCGGGGCTGTTTTTCTACCTGCTGGCCCGCCGCTTGGACACGCCGCCGACCGAATTCGTGTCCAGCCAGCGTTCACGTATTCGCCTCGTCGGGAGTTTGCTGGTGTTGGGGTTGGCAGCCCTCGGCGTGGTTGCTTTGTCCTTTGACCGGGGCACCTACCTGGGCCTCATTTTGGTGTGGGGAACGCCGGTACTGGCACTCCAGTGGGGTTACGGGGGCGACTTTATTCTGGAGCGCTGGCGGCTTCTTCTCCCGGCTATTTTTATCCCGAGCCTCTACCTGTGGATAGCCGACCGAATCGCGATTGGGCTCGAGATTTGGTGGATAAGCCCTGAGTTGTCGACCGGTTTCAAAATTCTAGGCTTGCCCATCGAGGAAGCGCTGTTTTTTTTGATGACGAACCTGTTCGTGCTGTTCGGCCTGAGCCTGGCGCTGCATCCCGAGTCGGTAACGCGCTACCGGCGTTTGCGCGGGCTGGTGCGGCTCGAGCCCTGGCAGGTACTGCTCGGTTTGTGGGCTCTAAGCATGATTCCGACGCCGCTGGTGCCGGGGGCGTTTCCCGTGTTTGCTTACCTCAGTACCTCGCTGTTGGCGCTGGGTTTGCTCGGTTACGCGCTGGGGCGCTACGGGGTGAAAGCTTGGCTCCTCTTCGGGCTGGCTTTCGGCTTCGGCTTGGCCGTGGAGTACCTGGGCGAGACGACCGGCTTGCCCTTCGGCACTTACCGCTACGCTGCGCCGGGGCCGAGCCTTTTCGGGGTGCCGCTGCTCGTGCCCTTGGGTTGGTGGGCGTTCACGCTCGTCGCGTTGTCCATCACGCCGCCGGGGCGCAAGCTGTTTTTGGCACCCCTGGCGATGGTCGCCTGGGACTTAGGGTTGGACCCGCTCATGGTGAGCAAGGGGTTCTGGTCGTTCGAGGGGGGCGGGTTTTACTACGGCGTGCCACTCATGAACTTCGTCGGGTGGTACTTGGCGGGCTTTGTGCTGGTGTGGCTGATGCTGCGGCTCGAGCCGCGCCTGCAACGCGCCGACAGCTTTGAACTGCGCTTTGTCTTCACCGCGCAAGCGTTTCTCATCAGCGTCGGGCTGGTGTTTTTCGGTTTGCCCGTGGCGGGGCTCGTCACCTTTGTGGCGATGGGCGCGTTCGCGCTGCCGCCCTTGCTGCGCGCCCGCGCCGAGGGCCGGTTGCTGCCGACGAAATGAGTTACCCGACGCACCTGCGAACGCTCGTGACGGGTGAACTCGAGGGCTGGATTTCGCGCTCGCTGCCGTTCATCGTCAACCGCAGTCTGCGCACCGGCTTGCACGGCATCTGGGCGCGCGGCGACTGGGCGGGTTTGCCCGCGGGACCCTACATCCTCGCCGCGAACCACCACTCCTGGTGGGACCTCTACCTTATCTGGCGGTTGCGCGACAAGTTGGCACGCACCATGACCGGCTTTATGGACGAGGCCACCCTTGCCAAGTTTCCCTTTTTCCGGCGGCAGGGCGTCATCTCGCGGACCGAGGTGCGCCTCGCCCTGCGACGTTTGGCCCGGGGCGACGTGCTGCAGATATTCCCCGAAGGCACGTTGCGGCAGGCGGGGCAGGTAAGAGAGGTCGAGGCGGGGCTCTCTTTTCTAACTCACAAGGCCCAGGTACCCGTCTACCCCCTCGCCTTCCGCGTCGTGATGCGCGGCGCGGAAAAGCCGGAGGCGTTTGTGGTGCTGGGGGAGAGGCTGGGAGATGAAAACCTGCTGACCTGCTTCACAACCGCCGTCAACACACTTCTCACCGAAATAGACGCCGCGGTCGCCACATCAAACCCCGAACTGCCGCCGGAGGGTTTCGAGGCGTGGGGCATGTCCGCAAGGCGCTTCGACGAACGCCTGGCCTGGTTGAAAAAGGTGTGGTCGTGACCCTGCTGCTCGTGGTCGCCGCACTGTTCGTCGGGGTGCAACTGGTGACGTTGCTCGTCAACTTGTGGACCTTTCCGGTGCTCGATGCGTTTGCAGGTGAGGGAGTACCGAGTACCGAGCGGAAAGTACCGGGTGAAAAGAGAAAAGAGAAAAGCGAAGGCTTTTTCTCCTCCGCTCAGAACGAAGTGTCTCCGGGCGGAGACGCGGACCGGGCGCGCAAAACCGGCAACCGCGTTTCCCTCCTCGTTCCGGCGCGGAACGAGGCCTTGAACTTGCCCGAAACGCTGCCGCGCGTGCTGGCGCAACCGGGGGCGTACGAGGTCATCGTCTTAAACGACCAGTCCACCGACGCGACTCGTGAGGTTTTGGCGGGGTTCGCGGCGAACAGCCCGCACCTCAAGGTTTTAGAAGGTGAGTCGCTGCCGAGCGGCTGGAGCGGCAAAAATTGGGCCTGCCACCAGCTCGCGCAGGCGGCCACGGGCGACGTGCTCGTCTTTACCGACGCGGACGTGTTTTGGGAAACGGACACGTTGGACGCACTGCTGAGTTTCAAGGCCGCCGAAGATGCCGGTTACGTCAGCGTGTGGCCGCGTCAAATCACGAAAACCCTTGCCGAACGCCTCACCGTCCCGGTTATCGACCTCGTCCTGCTCGGAGCGCTTCCTTACCTCGGCGTGCGCTGGTTGCCCTTTGCGGCATTTTCGGCGGGCAACGGACAGCTGATGTTGTTTACGAGGGCCGCGTACTCCAAAATCGGTGGGCACGCAGCTTTTAAAAACGAGGTCTTGGAGGACGTGCGGATGGGCCAGGCGGCCAAGGGGGCGGGCGTGAAAACCGCGCTCGCGCTCGGTGGGCGGGCCGTCGCCACGCGGATGTACCGGTCGCAGGGAGAACTGCTTAACGGCTTCAGCAAAAACATCCTCGCCGCTGTCTCGAATAGCCGTGGGGCGCTCGTCGGCCTGAGTCTGCTCAGCACGCTCGTCTACAGCCTCGCTTGGCCGCTCGGCTTCGTGAACCCCTGGTGGTTCGCGGTGGGCGCGGCGGGGTTGGTGCAGCGCGGTTTGACCGCTTACAAGACGCGCCGCAACCCGCTCGAGGCCCTGCTGCAACCCTTCATGGCCTACTCGCTGCTGCAAGTTACTTACCGCGCGCTGCGGCGCGGCGGGGGTTACGTGTGGAAGGGCCGCGAGTACGGTCCGGGGCGCGCGTGAAAACCAAGACGGCGCTCGTCTTAGGTGGCGGTTTCGCAGGCTTGTCGGCGGCGATTCACTTAGCGCTCGCAGGCCGTGAGGTGACGCTGCTCGAGCAAGCGCCGTCCCTGGGCGGCAAGGCGGGCGAGCACCGCGAACACGGCTACCGCTTCGACACCGGGCCGAGCGTGTTCACGCTGCCGCACGTCGTCGAGGAGTTGTTCAGAGCCGCGGGCGAGGTTTTGCCCTTCGAGTTGCGGCCGCTCGAGCCCCTGTGCCGCTACCTCTACCCGTCGGGCCGGGTGTGGGACGTGTACCAGGACGTCGACAAAACGACCGCACAGTTGTCCAAACAAGAGGCCGACGCTTACCGCGCGCTGCTCCAGGTGGCGCGCGAACTGTTCGAGGCGTCCGCGCCGGTGTTCGTGTACGGACAGAGCCCGTCGCCCCTCGGCATGATGCGCTACGGTTTGCGGCACGGGCTGGCGGCGCGGCCGTTCAAGACGCTCGAAAACCTTATAGACGCTTCTAAACCGTCGCCCGACCTCAAACGGTTTTTCCTGCGCTTCGCGACCTACTTCGGGGCCGACCCCTACCGCGCCCCGGCGGTGCTCCACAACATTGCCTGGGCCGAACTCGGGCTCGGGGTAAGCTACCCGGTGGGCGGGATTCACGCGGTCGTGGCAAATCTTGGGGCGTTGGCGGCGCGACTCGGCGTGACAGTTCGTACGGGTGTAGAGGTGGAACGGCTCGAGACGCGGGGGCTGCGCCTCGACACGGTCCACACGAGCGCGGGCGCGTTTCAAAGCGACGTGGTCGTGTCCTCGCTCGACGTCGTCCGCACCCACAAGCTGCTCGGCCAGAGGGCGCGGGTGGAACGGCTCGAGCCCTCCTTGTCGGGCTTCGTCATGCTGCTCGGCGTGACGGGGGAGACACCCCGGTTGGCGCACCACAGCATCAGTTTCTCAAACGACTACGGAGCTGAGTTTCGCGCCTTGGCCGCGGGCGCTTTCAGCGACGACCCGACGCTGTACTTCTACGTCAGCAGCAAGTTGCAACCCGAAGACGCGCCGCCGGGCGGCGAAAACCTGTTCGTGATGGCGAACGCGCCCGCACTGAGAGACGGGCAGCCGCTGGACGAAGAGGCTTACGCGGAGCATCTTTTGGAGGTGCTCGAGCGGCGCGGTTTCAGTGTTACAAAGCGGCTCGCCGTGCGGCACATCCTCGGGCCGCAGCACTTGGCGGGGCTCGCGCACCGCGGCAGCATCTACGGCGCGGCTCCACATTCGCTCCTGAGCACCCTGCGGCCGAACCCGCGGGTTCGGGGCGTAAGCAACCTCGTTTTAGCCGGGGGTAGCGTTTATCCTGGGGGTGGGATTCCCCTAGCGCTGTTGTCGGGTAAAAACGCGGCGCGTCTGGTCTCGAGCCTGCCCTAGCCGCAGGACGCTCGCCCGCGTCTCAGTACACCAAGGTGTGAGGGTCAAAGCTTTCGCCCTTACCCCCACCTCCCCGTCTCCCTGTCCCCACCCCGCCGCACATGAGGGTTTGCTTACATTCGCCCCTTGCCGCGCAAACCTTCACAGCTCGTCGCTCGGCCCGACTCTATGCTAAACACCATGAGACCGGTAGTCCTGGCCCTTTTGCTGTTTTTGACCGCCTGCAGCGGCGGCGCACCCGACGCGGTAACGACCAAAGTCACGCCCAGCATTCTCAACTTCACCAGCCGCGCGCGCAGTACGGTGGTGACGCTCAAGAACTTAGAGACCGCAGCCCTCGACTTCACCCTGACCTCGAGTACAACCCGCGTCGGGCTGAAACCCGACAAGGGGCGCTTGGCACCCGGCGACACCGCGTATATCAGCGTTCACTTCGACTACAAAGGTTTGCGAAAAGGCCAACTTCTCAACGAGACGCTGACGCTGAAAACGCAACCGGTCGGCGGCAAACTAAGCACCAAGACTATCCCGCTCGTGTTTGAAATGACCGTGGGCGGGCTCGACGCCTGCGGCGGTCAGCGCGCGGGGGCGAGCGCAGTCGGGAGCGCGCCGCGCCGCGCCGCAGCTTCCGGCCTGCCCTACGCAAGCCTGCCCTACGCAAACGGTGAACTTCTCGTGCAGGTGCGTCCCGGTTTGGACGTGCAGCGAAGTGACCCGCTCGAGCAGGTGCGCGCTGTCACTTTGAGCGTCGCTCAAGACTACGGTTTGGGCTTGCAAAGCGCGCCCGGCCTGTACCGACCCACCCTGGTTAAAGTACCTGCAGGTGAGTCTGTGCTGGCGGCTAAAGCCCGCTTGGCGCGCGACCCCCGGGTCGCGTACGCCGAACCCAACTACTACCTGGAGCTTTTGGGCGTGCCGGACGACCCCTTTGTGGCGAGCCAGTGGAACCTGCTGGAGTTCGGCTTGTCCCAAGCCTGGGACGTAGAAACCGGCACCGGCAAGGTCGTCGTCGCCATTATCGACAGCGGGGTTTACGGCAAACACGAGGACTTGAGCGGTAAACTGCTGCCCGGTTGTGACTTTTTTGACGGTGACAGCGACGCTGCGCCGGGTTTGGACAGCGGTTTTGAAGCCGGTCACGGCACGCACGTTGCCGGAATCGCCGCTGCGGTCGGCAACAACGGTACGGGCGTGGCGGGTGTCGCCTACGGCCCCGGCGTCAAGCTGTTGCCCATCAAAGTTTTTGACGACGTGGGTACGGCCGGGACGGTGAACGAACTTTTGAACGGACTTTTGTGGGCGGCGGGCCTGCCGGTCGAGGGTGTGGCGACCAACCCGTACCCGGCCGACATCATCAACATGAGCCTCGGCATCGACACAGCAAAGTTGACGGACGGGGTTTTACAGTCCGTCGGCGAGGTGACCAAGCGGGTGCTGGACCGCGGCGTCGTCATGTTCGCCGCGACGGGCAACAACGGCTTCGACGACCGCGTCTTCGCGCCCGCCAGTGCGCCTGCGGTGTACGCAGTCGGGTCGGTCGACGGCAACAGAAACCGCTCGGCGTTTTCGAACTACGCGACGCGCGGCGCGACCGTCGACTTTATGGCCCCTGGGGGCGAAAGTCCGGCTAGCGAGTGCTTTTCGGTTCTCAGCACGTTTCCGCTAAACGACTACGTATGCCAAGCGGGCACGTCGATGGCGTCACCGTTTGTGGCGGGGGTGGCGGCCTTGTTGCTGAGCCGAAACCCCGGCCTCAGCCCGGCACAACTCAAGGCCAAACTCGCCGAATCGGCGTTTTTCGACCCCGCCTACATGACCCCCCAAGAATACGGCAGCGGCGTCGTCTGCGCCGACAAGGCTGTCGGCGCGGCCACGCGCTGCGGCCGCTGAAGGATTTCAGAAGTGGGCGTCCGCCCGAAAATAGGCCGCTCGAGGACGCAAGTTTCAGACAAGAGCAGTTTTAAACAAAGCGTAGCAGCCCAAGCACTCCCGTTTTGTCCCACCGCTCGAGAAACCTCCGCCGCGTTCGTTCTTACCCGCACGCTTTGTTTGACCTCGAGCTGACACCTGTCACCCCTTCGACCTGACGGTTGCAGGTAGTCGGTCCTCGGCAGTTGCGGCATACTCCTGGTAGGAGGACGCCATGACGGCTTCAGGCACGACTAAAACAAGGCCAACACCCTCAAACTCGACGGTCGCCGAACTCCGCGCCGTGAGCAAAAGTTACGGCGCGGTTCGGGCGCTCGAGGACGTCAACTTAAACATATATGCGGGCGAGGTCGTCGCCCTGCTCGGTCCGAACGGCGCGGGCAAGACGACCGCCGTAAGCCTGCTGCTCGGCTTGCTGCGACCCACCGCGGGCGACGTGCGTCTGTTCGGGGAAAACCCGCAAGACGCCGCCGTCCGTACGCGGGTCGGCGCGATGCTGCAAGTCTCGGGCGTGCCGCAAACCCTCAAAGTCAGGGAGCACGTCGACCTGTTCCGCAGTTACTACCCGAACCCGCTCGGCGCGGCGGAAACCCTCGAACTGGCCGGCCTCGCCAAGGTTGCCGCCCGGCCCTACGGCAAGCTCTCGGGCGGGCAACAGCAGCGGCTTCACCTGGCGCTCGCGCTCTGCGGCAACCCCGACCTCGTCTTTTTGGACGAGCCCACGACCGGCCTCGACGTGGGCTCGAGGCGCGCACTGTGGGACACCATCCGCGGTTTTGTTCAGGGCGGGCGCACGGTCGTTTTGACGACGCACTATCTTGAAGAAGCCGACGCCCTCGCCGACCGCATCGTCGTCGTCGACCACGGCCGCGTCATCGCCGAGGGCACGCCGAGCGACATCAAAGCTCAAACAGCGGGCCGCAAAATCCGCGTGGTCTCGAGCCTGACCTGTTCGTTTATCGAGGCTCTGCCCGGCGTGACCTCGGTGCGGCGTGACGGCGCGGCTTTCGAAATTTTGGCGGTCGAAGCTGAAAGTGTGGTGTTGCACCTTTTGCAGAACGACCCCTCCTTAAGCGGTTTGGAAGTTGTCAGCGCAGGTTTGGAAGACGCTTTTTTAGCCCTGACGGCCGCAGAAATTTCGAAGGACTCAAAAGAAAGGAAAGCCGCATGACCCGTTCTCAAGCTGTCACGCCTACAAAAACCCGCAACCTCGCCAAAGTGTTCTGGCTCGAGGCCAAGTATGAGTTTTTGAAAAACCTGCGCCTGCCCGTCTACGCCGTCTCCACCATCGTTTTCCCACTGATGTTCTACGTGCTGTTCGGCCTGATGTTCGGCTCCAGCGACGCGGGCGGCGTGAGCGTGGCGACCTACATGCTGGCGACTTACGGCGCGTTCGGCGTTATTGGGGCGGCGCTGTTCGGGTTCGGCGTCGGGGTGGCAGTTGAGCGGGGGCAGGGCTGGATGCGCCTGAAACGCGCCTCGCCGATGCCGCCCCTGGCTTACTTTACGGCTAAAACGGCGATGGCCCTTTTCTTCAGCGCCATCGTGGTGCTGTGCCTGTTCGCCCTCGGCGTCACGGTCGGCGGCGTGCGGCTGGCACCCATGCAGTGGTTGAGTTTGTTCGGCGTCCTGCTCTTGGGCGCGTTTCCGTTCGCGGCGATGGGATTGATGTTCGGTTACCTCGTGGGGCCGAACTCGGCACCGGCCATTCTCAACCTGGTTTACTTACCTATGGCGTTTTTGTCGGGGTTGTGGGTGCCGATTCAGGCCCTGCCCGAGGCGATTCAGGGTTTGGCACCCTTTTTGCCGCCCTACCATTTTGCGCAGCTCGCGCTTGGCGTTTTCGGGGCAGGAACGGGCGGCAACGCTTGGACACACGCGGCGGTGCTGCTCGGGTTCACGGCCTTGTTCCTCGTCCTCGCTATAGTCTTATACCGCCGTGACGAGGGAAAAACTTACGGATGAAAAAGTACCGAGGCCCGAGTAAAAAGTGAAATCAAAAGCTTCTCTGCTTCTTCCTTTCGATATCAAGCCACTCGAGAACGGACGGTGCATGAGTTGAAAACTTACTCTAGAATGAACCCATGCGCGCCGCCCTGAGTCCCCGCAAGATAGGCTGGGAGCCCTACTTTTACCTCGTCTACCTCGTCTTTTTGATTTTCCAGCCTGTCTTCGATCCCGAGCGCGGCTTGCTGGACCTGGTCGTCGTCGGCCTTATGCTGGCGATTTTTTTGCCCGTTTACTTTTGGACGTTTGGGCAGTGCGGGCCGAAAGTTCTGTGGGGCGTCGCGGTGATGGCGCTGCTCGGGACGGTGGGCATGTGGTTCAATTCGGGCTCAAGCGTGTTCCTCATCTACGCCGCGGCGGCAGTGGGCGGTGCGTTGCGGCCGAGTCGAGCGGCGTGGGTCATCTTCGGCACCCTCGCCCTTGCCGCAGTGTCCGCCCTGTTTTCGCCGATTCCACTACCTTACCGCGCTTGGGCTTACGGCCCGGTTTTCTTTTTCGCGCCGCTCATCGGCTTTATAAACATTTATCAAGCTGAAAAAGGACGCTCCAACGCAAGGTTGCGTCTCGCTCAGGACGAGTTGGAGCACCTAGCCACCATCGCCGAGCGCGAGCGCATCGCCAGAGACCTCCACGACCTGCTGGGGCACACCTTGTCGGTCATCACCCTGAAAAGCGAACTCGCGGGCAGGTTGATAGCTAAAGACGCTGTCAGGGCGCAGCAAGAAATAGGCGAGGTCGAGCGTATCTCCCGTGAGGCCCTGGGCGAGGTGCGCGCGGCGGTGAGCGGCTACCGCGCCACGGGTTTCACGGCCGAACTCGCCCAAGCCAAGCTGGCGTTGGAGCCCGCCGGGGTGAGTTTCGCTTTTCGCGGCGACCCCGCGCTGCTCACGCCGCTCCAAGAAAGCACCCTCTGCCTCGTGCTGCGCGAGGCGGTCACCAACATCGTGCGGCACGCGTCGGCAACGCGCTGTTTTGTCGAACTCGTCAGCGAGGGCGGCCGTTTGCGGCTCGAGATTGTGGACAACGGCCGGGGCATGAGTAGAAGCGCGACGGGCAACGGCCTACGCGGCATGACTGAACGCTTGCAACTTTTGGGCGGCAAACTGGACGTGGTTTCGCTGCAGGGCACGCGCTTGTCGATTCGGCTGCCCAGGGCCGCGCCGAAGGAAACCGCGCCGCAGCTCGAGCCCGTCCCTCAACCATGATTCGCGTCGTCTTGGCCGAAGACCAGGGCATGGTGCGCGGCGCGTTGGCGGCGTTGTTGGAACTTGAAGGCGACATCACCGTCGTCGGGCAAGCGCCGGACGGGGCGGCGGCTTTGGAGCTTGTTCGAGAACTGCGGCCCGACGTGCTCGTCACCGACATCGAGATGCCCCTTTTGACGGGGCTCGAGCTGGCTCAAGCAGTCAAAGCCGAAAATTTAGGAACTCGAGTGGTCATCGTCACCACCTTCGCGCGGGGCGGCTACCTGCGCCGGGCTTTGGAGGCCGGGGCCGCGGGCTACTTGTTGAAGGACGCGCCCGCGGCCGACCTCGCCGACGCCCTGCGCCGCGTCCATGCCGGTGGCCGCGCGGTAGACCCCGCCCTCGCCGCCGCAGCCTGGGGCGAGCCCGACCCGCTCACCGAGCGCGAGCGCCAGGTGGTGCGTTTGGCGGGCGAGGGCAAAACGAGCGGCGACATCGCTGCACTCTTAAACCTGTCCGACGGCACGGTGCGCAACTACTTGTCCGAAGCCATCAGCAAACTCGGGGTGAGTAACCGCATCGAGGCGGCGCGTCTGGCGCGGGAGAAGGGCTGGCTGTAGCTCGAGTTGAGTTTTATGGCTCGAGGCTCGCCTTACGCTGCTAGCATGGCGTCGGGCGCGTTGCTCGTTTTCGTTCGCAGCGTGCGGGGCTGGCCTGAAAAAGGAGGGCGAGACTTATCCGTGACGAATCGGGTTATAGCATGTGTTGGAAGATAATAGCGATTCTCGTGCTGAGTTTGGCAACCCCAGGGCTGGCGGCTTTCCTTCCCGACAGTTCGGCAGCCGCACGAACGGACAACGTGATGCCTGCACAATCGTCTGGTGAAACGCCCCTCGAGGAAGAAACGAAGACCTTTGACGGCGTCAACGCTATCGGCACCGAACTTTCCAGCGGCTCCAAGCTGGCAGTGGGCCAGAACAGTCTCAAATCGCCTACCCCGATAACGCTTCAGACTTTCGACAACCGGCCCGAAGGCGGCGACCCGAGGTTTAAGCCCATCGGTCTCCGTACCGTCGTCGAATTGCCGCTGGCGCAGGTGAACCTGTCGGACCCGATGATTAGAACTTTGTTCATCTATGCCCCAGCCTTGGAAGGTGCTTACGAGACCTCTGTGCAACCCGTTCAAGAAGTCACCATCTCGGTTGGTAAAGGAAAAGAATATGTCTTTCTGGATAGCTACATTCCCGACTTTCCCGTCATCATCACACCAGCCATCATCGAAAGCGTGCTGGATATTTACCCGTTCCGTCCCAAACTGCTGAGAATATCGGTACAGCCTGTAGATGCAAGGGATTTCTTCGAATTTCCAACACCCGACGAGTCTTCGCTGAGCCTTAGAGCAGACGAGGTTTTCGTGCAAGCGCAAACACATACCCCCGCTGTGATTTTTGAGGAAACCAAAACTTTTGGAACTGAAATCGTTGATGGAAAACATAGAGGTGGGGAAATCAACATTCCTAACCTCGACCTTATACCTTGTACCGCCAGAAACGGTTTTTGTGACTATGCTGTCGGTGTTTACAGTGGCGCGTTTAATAGAGAATCGAACGTTACCCTACGCGTTATTGCAAATCAGCAACCGTCCTTCTCCGGTCAAGAAGCAATCGGGCATCAGGTTTCCGCCGAACTGCCGTGGGAATCGCTTACCTTAGATACTTCTGTCAGTGTCATGACTTTGTTCGCCCCCACCTTCCCCGGTGTTTACGAAGAAAATCTCGGTTTCATAGCCGCAGAAGTTCAAATCAGCTTCGACGGCAAGGTTTACTCGTACCTCCGAGACTACGGCTTGGGTGACCCGCTGTGGGTATATGCCGGGAACATCGTTTCGGGGATGCGCGAGTTGGGAATCCGTCAGGCTGAAACGATTCGCATTTCTGTTTTGCCTATCAGTAACAAAAACACCTTTAAAGACGCCGGTAGTTCTCCAAAAAATCCCTGAGCCAAACAAAAAGCCAGCTATGACTGTTTAGCCGCCCACGGTTGAACCCGCCCATAGGTCAGCGTTCTCCACAACCACTCGAGCGCCCCATACTGAAAAAACCGCAGCCACAGCGCGCTCACAACAACCTGCACCGCAAAGATGCCGAGGCTGATGAAAAACGTCGTCGCCGCGCCGAGTTGGCCGTAGTAGCCCAAACCGTAGCCGTAAAAAATCAGCGTACACACGACCGACTGGCCGAGGTAGTTACTCAGCGCCGTCCGCCCGATGGGACTCAAAAACTGCAAGCGCCGCTGCCAGGGGTCACGCTGTAACAGCAAACTCAGACCGGCGAGGTAGGCAAAGCCCAAAAACGGGCTGGCGACGAAGTACTCGAGCAAGTACGTCCACCCTGTAACAGCGTCACCCCTCAGAACCGTGTAGAGATAAAGCCCGAAGATGGGCAGGGCGACGGCGAGCGACACGGCAAACACCCGCAGCAGCCAGGGCCGGTTCGCTGCGACCTCGGCCACGCCGCGCCGCCCGACGAGGTAGCCGAGCAGGAAAAGCCCGAGCAGTTGACCGCCGAAGATAATCGTTCCGCCGAGCAAGTCGGCGGAATACTCGGCCGCCCGCAAGGCCGTGATGCTGAGGTAGTCGCCGGTCGCGTAGAGGCTGGTCTCGAGCGAAGCAGGGTTGGGTAGGGTGCTCGAGAGCGGTGACACGAGCAGTAGCGACAGCAACCAGCCGGCCCCGGCGCTCAGCACGAGCCGCCGGTCGCCGAAGTGCCGAAACGCGGGCAGCAGCAAGCCAAGAAGCGCGTAAGCCGCCAAAATATCGCCGCGCCAAATCAAAAAGCCGTGGACAAGTCCGAAGCTGAGCAACACGAACAGCCGCCGCCGGAAAACAGGTAAAACGGCTTCTCCTTTGCGCAACTGGAGCGCGAACCCGAGACCGAACAAAAACGAGAACATCGGATAAAACGTGCCCTCGCCGAGCAGGCGGATGGCGGCCGCCACGGTCCGGTCGAGTCCTGTGGCGCTCGGCCCGGTGTAGGCCTGCAACACGTTGACGACGAGCACGCCGAACAGCGCAAAGCCGCGTAGAATATCGAGGGTGATGATGCGCTTTGTCGGCTGGGTGGGGTTGAAAACTGTCACGCGAAGGCCAGTCTAGCTTTGCGACGAGCGCCAAGGGTTCGGCCGGGCTACGGCTGAGCGGCGTTCTAGCGGTATGCTGATAGGCATGAAAATTTACACAAAAACCGGAGACAAGGGCGAGACCGGGCTGTACGGCGGCGCGCGGGTGTCTAAAGACGACGCGCGGGTCGCGGCTTACGGCACCGTCGACGAGGCCAACGCGGCGCTCGGGGTGGCGCGGGCTTACTACGCCGACAAGGCCGTCAACGACGACCTTGAAGTCGTCCAGAACGTACTTTTCGATGTCGGGGCCGACCTCGCCACGCCGCAGGATTCGAAGTACCGCAGCCAAGTTACGGCGATTGACGAGGGCGACGTGCGCGACTTGGAGCGCCTCATTGACCGCTATGACGGCGAGCTGGAGCCGCTCAAAAACTTTGTCCTGCCCGGCGGCCACGAGGCGGCGGCGGCGCTCCACTTTGCTAGAACCGTGGTGCGCCGCGCCGAGCGCGAGGTCGTCGCTTTAAGTCGGCAGGAGGCCGTGAACCCGCAGGTCGCCATCTACTTGAACCGCTTGTCCGACCTGCTGTTCGTGATGGCGCGCGTCGTCAACATGCGCATGGGCGTGAGCGAGACGCGCTGGCTGGTAAAGGGGCGGGCGCGGGCGAAGGTTCGCTGAAAAAGCGCCTTTTGCTTGCTGCGAGAAAGGGGGCGGAGGAGCCGGAATTTAAAGATTTTTCTACTATCTCCACCGCTCCTCATTTCCTCCGCGCTTCGTCAAACCTTGCCACAAACCAAGTTGCCGACACCCCAAAAGGACATTCCATGCGCGTCGTCAGCCTCGCTTGTTCGAACACCGAAATCGTCTGCGCGCTCGGTTGCGCCGACCGCCTCGTCGGGGTGGATGACCATTCCGACCGGCCTGCCGAGGTCGTGGCCCATTTGCCGAGGGTTGGGCCGGACCTGAACGTCGACGTGGTGGCGGTGGCGCGGCTGAAACCCGACCTCGTGCTGGCCTCACTGACCGTGCCGGGGCACGAGCGGGTGGTGGCAGGGCTCGAGGCGGCAGGTTTGCCCTACCTCGCCCCGGAACCCCTCACGCTGAACGACGTTTACCAAAACATTCTCGAGATTGCCGGGGCACTCGGCGTGACCGACCGGGCTGAGGCGCTAGTCGCCGAACTGAAAACGCAGTTGACGAGTCCGCCGTCCGCCACGCCGCGCCCCAAAATCCTCGTGCAGTGGTGGAACCGCCCGACCATCGCGCCGGGTCGCCTGAGCTGGGTCGACGACCTGATAAGGGCGGCGGGTGGCGCGAACGTTTTGACGGAAAACGTGAAAAGCCGACCCCTCAGCGACGAGGAAGTGCGTGCGCTCGAGCCCGACGCCCTGGTTGTCTCTTGGTGCGGCGTCGACCCCACCAAGTACCGGCCCGACGTGCTCTACCGCAACCCGGCGTGGCAAGACTTGCGAGCGGTGCGCGCTGGACACATCTACTGCATCCCCGAAGCCTACCTCGGGCGGCCCGGCCCCGGTTTGGTGGAGGGGTTTGCGGCGTTGCGCGCGGTCGTCGGTAGGGTCAACGCCTGAAGACTCGTTCGCGCGAGGCTGGTCAAGAACCCCTCTCACCGGTGCGGCGTTCCAGGGTGGCGAAGCTGTACCCGAGGCCGGCTTTCTCGGAAAAATGGTCTTCCCGCTCGAGTTCGAGCCACTCGTCCGGGTCGAACTCGGGGAAAAAGGTGTCACCGTCAAACTTTTTGTGAACACGGGTCAGGTACATGCGGTCGACTTTGGGCAGCGCGAGTTGGTACAGTTCCGCCCCGCCGATAAGAAAAGTTTCGGCGGGGCGGAACCGCTCCGCCATGCGAAGCGCCTCGTCCAGGCTGTGAACGACGGTCACGCCGTCAAGCTCCAAGCCCAGGTTGCGCGTCACGACGATGTTGCTGCGCCCCGGCAACGGCTTTCCGATGGACTCGTAAGTTTTGCGCCCCATCACGACGGGTTTGCCCATCGTTACCTTTTTGAAGTGTTGCAGGTCTTCGCTGATGTGCCAGGGCAGCGCGCCGTCCCGCCCGATGACGCCGCCCTCGGCAACTGCGGCGACGAGGGCGACTCTCACGTCATACCGCGACGGGCGCTGGAATCGCGGCGTGGTGCCGGTAGTTCACAAGCTCTACGCTCTCGAAGGTAAAATCGTCCAAGTTCCGAATAGTGTGGTCGAGGCGCAAGGTCGGCGGCGGCAGGGGAGACCGCGTCAGTTGCTCCCTCACCTGGTCCAGGTGGTTTAAGTAAAGGTGCGCGTCGCCGAAGGTGTGGACGAATTCGCCCGGTGCCAGCCCTGCGACCTGCGCGACCATCCTCGTCAGCAGCGCGTAAGAAGCGATGTTGAAGGGCACGCCCAGAAACAAGTCGGCGCTGCGCTGGTAGAGTTGGCAGGACAGTTTACCGTCGGCAACATAGAACTGAAACAGCGTGTGGCAGGGTGCCAAGGCCATTTTGTCCAAGTCGGCGACGTTCCAGGCGTTGACGAGCAGCCGCCGAGAGTCAGGGTTCGTCTTGAGCTGCGCCACGACCGCCCCGAGTTGGTCGATGGAGGAGCCGTCCGGCGCGGGCCAACTGCGCCACTGCGCGCCGTACACCGGCCCCAAGTCACCCGAGGCGTCCGCCCATTCGTTCCAGATGCGCACGCCGTTGTCTTTTAAGAACTTGATGTTCGTGTCACCGCGCAAAAACCAGAGCAGCTCGTAAACGACCGAGCGAAAGTGAACCTTTTTGGTCGTAACCAGCGGAAACCCTTGCTCCAGGTCGAAGCGCAGTTGCCGGCCGAACACGCTCAACGTCCCGGTGCCGGTGCGGTCGTCCTTGTAATGGCCGTTAGCAAGCACGTCTTTCATCAAGTCCAGGTACTGTTTCATGCGCCTCCTACTAGATGTAGCGTCAAGCTTACCAGGAAATGACGGGGAAGACTCGAGCTATGCACCTGTCGTTCTTAGGATGAGGCGTTTCTTGAAATCGCTATTTTTGTCGGTTGCTGTCAACCAAACGCCGCACCAGATCTGTAATCTCGTAGTCGGGTCCAGCAGGCTCAACGCGCTTCAGCATCTCCTCAGGCGAAACCAACGCCATGCCGGCCCCTTCGTTCACCGTCAAGCCGTCGAGATTGCCATCAAAACGCCAGACGAAAACGTGAAGCTGAAAGTACAAGTCATCAAGCTGTCCCGTGATTGTTTTTTGGAACTCGAGTTCGTCCGGTGCTAGCTCGAGACCGAGTTCTTCATGAGCTTCACGCATGACGGCTTGTAGAGGCGTTTCGCCCGCTTCGATACCGCCACCGAAAAAGCCCCACGGCGGCGGGCGGTGGCCGCGTCTATCCTGAACCAGCATTAAACCCTCGGTTTGGTCGAGGGGTACGAGGATGGCGTTGTTGATGCTGCGACTCATGACCAAGTTATAGCAAAACGAAAAGGCGGCGGCTCTGCCCTCAGCTGACGGCTTCCCGCCAGGGCTCGAGCACCCCAATTGCAAGACTAAGCTTCGTGCCAGGGTTCAAAAATCTCTCGTGCGACGCTGCGCCCTTTGGGCGTTAGGAGCAACGCCTCGCCCTGGCGGTTCACCAGCCCGTCGTCGATGCTGCGCATGAGGACGCGGCGCACCTTGGTGTCGTCCCAGCGCAAATGCTCATGCAACGCACTTTCCACGTTCTCCTCGGCCCGCCTAGGGCCTTTTTCGTGGTGGTAGAGGTGGACGGCCAGGGCGCGGCTTGCGTTGGCGTCGCGCTGCTGCGCGCGCCGAACCTCCTGAGCGATAAGCCCGTAGCGCGGCCCGAACAAAAAGGCCAGCAGCAAAAAGACGCCCGTCATGACCGCCATCATCCCGCCGATGGACACGTTCCAGTAAACGGCCAGGTAGTAGCCGGAAACGCTCGAGGCGATAGACACCAGCGAGCCGTAAAGAATCATCTTCCAGAGCCTGTCGGTAAGCAGGTAAGCGGTCGAGGCGGGCACGATGGCGAAGGCGATAAAGAGCACCGCGCCTACAGCATCGAAAGCGGCCACGGCGGTCGCGCTGGTGAGCCCGAGCAGGGCGTAAAAAAGTGCCACCGGCGCGAAACCGAGCGCCTTGGCGAGCCCCGTGTCGAAGGTTGAGAGTTTCAACTCTTTATAGAAAAGAATCACAAACAAAAAGTTGACCAGGGTTATCCCGCCGAGCGACAGCAGCGACTGCGGAACATTGTAGGAACCGACCTGCACCGTGTCGAGCCAGACGAAGCCGATTTCACCTAATAAGACGGTGTGCTGGTCGATATGTACGTTGTGGGCGTAGGTGTTTAAGAGCAGCACCCCGATGGAAAACAGTACCGGAAAGACCAACCCGATGGCCGCGTCGTTCTTGACCTTGCGGGTATTGACCAGCATTTCGGTCAGGAACACGGTGAGGACGCCGGTCAGCGCCGCGCCCACAAGCTGGACGGGACCGCTTTCCTGTTTGGTCAAAATCCACACGACGACGATGCCGAAAACAATCGAGTGGCTGATGGCGTCTGAAAGCATACTGTTTTTGCGCAGGACCAGAAACGCCCCGAGCAGGCTCGAGCCTATCCCCACCAGTGCGCCCGTCAGCATAATCATTAGGGGAATGTTGTTGAAAACACCGGTAAAAAAGTCGGTAAGCATCAGCCCTCCTGCGGGTTCAAGTCTCTTAGAATGCGCTCGGCTTCCGCGCGTCCCCCGGCGGTAAGCTCCCAGTGCGGACCCTCTTCGGGCATGTGCGCCGCACTTTTGACAAAGCCGCGCTGCTCGAGCCGCGCCAAGGTCGCTTCGGTGCCGACGCCGTAGTAGGCGTTGACCATCCCCTGCTCGGTTTTGTAACCGGGGTCGCCGTGACGCTGCGAAAGCCCGTAGAGCGTGGTCAAGACGCGCTGCGTTCTGAGCCGCCGCCGGTTGCGCCAGCGCTGCGCCGCCTCCCAGAGCAAACCGCGCTCCGGCGCGACGAGCAGCGACAAAAAAACCAGCGCGGAGATGCTGAGCACAATCAAGGGGCCGGTGGCGAGTCCGCGCCTGGCGGCGCTCAGCACCCCGCCGAACACGCCGCCCGCTGCGCCGATGAGGGCGGCGAGCACGACCATCTGCTCGAGCTTTTTACTCCACTGCCGCGCCGCCACAGCGGGCGCAATCACCATCGCCGCCATCAAGACCACCCCGACCATCTGCAAACCGATTACGACGGCTAAGGCAATCATGACGGTCAGGACGACCTCGAGGACGACGACCGGTAAGCCCAGCGAACCCGCAAAACCGGGGTCGAAAGCGACCAGCTTGAACTCTTTCCAGAACGCCGCCACCAGCGAAAGCGCAAAGAGCGTCACCCCACCCATAACGTAGAGGTCGCTGCGCAAAATGGCGGCGGCCTGTCCGAAGAGAAAGCTGTCCAGCCCGCCCTGAGAGGCGTTGCCGGTGCCCTGAATGTAGGTGAGTAGGACGATTCCCAGCGCAAAAAAGACGCTGAGCGCGGACCCCAGTCCCGCGTCCGTTTTGAGGCGACTGCGGCGCGTGAGCAGCAGCATCAAAAGCGCCGCCAGCGTGCCCGTAATCAGCGCCCCCAACAAAATACTGCCGAGCTGACGCGACCCCGCCACGATAAAGCCCAAGCACACCCCCGGCAACGCCGCGTGGGACATGGTATCCCCTAACAGGCTTTGCTGCCGCAGCACTGCGAAGCTGCCCAGGACACCGCTGCTGACGCCCAACAGCGCCGCGCCGAGCGCCACGTTCTGAACCGTGTAATCCTGAAACAGGACAAGAAGTGCGTTCATCAGTTCGCCTTGGGGCTGTCAGGCACAGAACTTCCGGACGCCGTGGCCTGTAACGGCTCTTGTGAGGGTTCTTGCGCTGATTCTTTTATGGGAAAATGATTGTCGCCCAGCAGCGCAATCTGACCGCCGTAAGCTGCCCGCAAGTTCTCGGCGGTGTAGACCTCACGAACCGGTCCTTGCGCTACCGCTCGAACGTTCAAAATCAACATCCAGTCGAAGTAGCTCGTGACCGTTTGCAAGTCGTGATGCACCACGATGACGGTTTTGCCCCGGTCGCGCAACTCGCGCAGCAAGTTGACGATGGCGCGCTCTGTAGTAGCGTCCACGCCCGCCATCGGCTCGTCCAGAAAGTACACGTCGGCGTCTTGGACCAAGGCCCGCGCTAAAAACACGCGCTGCTGCTGTCCGCCCGAGAGTTGGCTGATCTGCCGGTCGGCGTAGTCCTGCATCCCGACAAGTTCCAAGGCTCCCAAAGCCCGCTCGCGCTCCTGCCTGCCCGGCCTTCGGAACCAGCCCAAGCGACCGTAAAGCCCCATCGTCGTCACGTCTAGGGCGGTGGTTGGAAAGTCCCAATCGACCGAGGAGCGCTGCGGCACGTAACCGACCCTGCTGCGCTGCTCTCGGTAAGACCCTCCGTGAATGTAAACGTGGCCTGCGGCGGGTTTGACAAGCCCTAGAATCGTCTTGATGAGGGTGCTTTTGCCCGCCCCGTTGGGGCCGACAATGGCGGCGAGCACGCCCGGTGGCACGTCCAGGTCGATGTCCCACAGGACGGGCTTGCTGTGGTAACTCACCGTTAAGTCTTCGACATGAACCGCAAGATTGGGTTCGTGGGTGGTATCGCTCATCAGTTCCTTTCGGAATTCTTTTCGGCGGAGTCAGGTACTTGCGTCTTTGGCAAGTTGTTAACCGTCAGCACTCGCGGTCAGGACGTCCTCGGCTGAAGGTTGATTAAGAGCTGTCGTCCTACTCGGCTTGCGCCATCTCAACGCCCCACTCTTCCGCCCAACCGCTCAGCGCTTCGGGCAGGGGTGGCACGGTGCCGCCGAGGGCTTGGGTGATGTTCATGGTGTTTTCAAACAGCATCCCGATGTAGGTGCCGCCCGCCGTGCCGTCTTGCCCCATCGCGTCGGAGTAAAGCTGTCCGCCGATTTCGACCTCTTGACCGCGCTGCCTCGCCGCCTGTCTGACCGACTCGGTGGTCCGCGGGTTGATGGTGGTTTCGACAAAGATAGCAGGAACTTGCCGCTCGACGACGGTGTCGACCGTGCCGCGAATATCGGCGATGGCGGCTTCGGCTTCGGTGCTGATGCCCTGGATGCCCTCAACGTCGATGCCGTAAGCCCGCCCGTAGTAGTTAAAGGCGTCGTGGGCGGTCACCAAGATGCGCTGCTGCTCGGGGATAGAAGCGATGCTCTCTTCGACCCAACCGTCCAGCGCCCTCAGTTGCGCGGTAAAGGTCTCCACATTGGCCTGCATCTGCTCGGCGCAGTCGGGGCGCAACCCGCTGAGCGTGTTCAGGACCGTCGGAGCGAGTTTCGCCCACAGGTTCACGTCCATCCACAGGTGCGGGTCGATGCCGTAAACGCTTTGCACGGTGATGAGGTCGCTCGTGTCGATAGACGAGGGCGAGGCGGCGACGGTGGGTTTTTGTTCGGCAAAGCGCTCTAAGACGTTGCCGAGCTGTCCCTCGAGCACATACCCCGAGTAGAAGATGACGTCGGCGTCTTGAAAAAGCCGCACGTCCTTAGCACTGGCCTGATACGTGTGCGGGTCGATACCTGCGCCCATGATTACAGTCGCCTCCACGCAGTCCCCGCCGACGTTTTCCACCACGTCGTTCAACATACCGACGGTCGACACGACGTTGAGCGGTTCTTGAGCGTAAGTACCCCAGCTGAAACCGAACGCAACGACCAGCACAACGAAAAATTTTGTCACTTTAGCTACCCCTTAAATTAAAAATACCAACGTAAAATACAGGTTTTTGCCACACCTAAAAAATTATAGTCTCCGTCACCGCAGACTGTCAAGCAAGTGAGAGGTTTTGTTGGTCACGTGGACGTACATGAAGAGGAAAGGTGAAACTCTGCCGGCACTACTAGAAGTGCTTTGAACGGCTGCGTTGCTCGAGAAAGCGGGGACGCGGCCTGTCAAGGACGGCGTGTCTTTTAGCGCCGCACCTCTAGCACAGCACCTCTATCGTCCCACCCTACCGCAACACCTCGGCGTGCAGGTGCTGCGCCAGGGTGTGGGCGATAGCTAGGGTGGCAGGGGTGTCGTCGGTTTGGGCTCTGGACGTGGCGGGGTCGCTCGAGCCCAGCGCGAGCGTGAGAGGGCCGTCGAAGGGGGCGCGTTGCAAAACCGTGACCGTCCGGCCCGGCACCAGACCGTGCTCGCCCAAGTAGCGCAGTACCTCGGGGTCTTGGTTGGTGGTGCGGGTCAGCGTGGCGCGCGTGCCGGTGGTGAGCGTCGCCAAGGGTTGACCTTTGCTTTCAGGTACAACGCCGTCGCGGCTCGGAATGGGGTCGCCGTGCGGGTCGAACGCCGGGTTGCCGAGGAGCCTGGCAATTCGCTCTTCGAAGTCCTCGCTGATAACGTGCTCCAACCTGTCGGCCTCGTCGTGAACCTCGTGCCAGGCGTAGCCGAGCGCCTGCGCGAGGTAGGTCTCGATAAGGCGGTGGTGGCGCAAGGTTTCCAGTGCCACCAACCGCCCCGCCGGGGTCAGGCTTACGCCCCGGTAACGCGTGTAGTCGACGAGTTTGAGGTCGCCCAGCTTTTTGAGCATCCCGGTCACGCTTCCGGCGCTCACCCCGAGCGCCCGCGCGACGTCTTGCGTTTTGACCTCGCTCTCGCCCAGTTCGTAAATGGCTTTCAAGTAGTCTTCCATGTTGCTGCTGAGGATGGGTGGCGTCATGAGGCGATTGTAACACAAAAGTTAGGCTGGCCTAAACATCGGCGAGTTGAATTTGTGTTCCCTAACGGGTTCCGAACCGCAGCGGTTTTCAGGGCGCGCAGCGGTGTTCAGGCGTGCCCGGAAGCGCTGGCGGCTCCGTCACCGGGCGCGGCTCGAGCGTCGACCAGGGCCTGGACCGAGCCGTGTCCGTCCCGCGTCAAGCGTTCCAGCAAGCCGCGGTTCAACCTTCTCAACAACCCCGGCCCTTCGTAGACAAAGCTCGTGTAAAGTTGCACCAGGCAAGCTCCGGCCTGCAAACGTTCGTAGACGTCGTCCGCCGTGGCGACCCCGCCGACCGAGACCACGGGAAGGTCGGTTCGAGCCCTGACGTAGCGCAAAATCTCCAGTGACCGCGCCCGCAACGGCCGGCCGGACAGACCCCCGGTCTCGTCGAGCGTCGTTGTCAGGCTTTCGCGCGAAACCGTCGTGTTGGTGGCGATAATGCCGCTCAAGGCGTAGCGCTGCGCTAGTCTCAACACGTCGTCCAGTTGCCCCTCGCTCAGGTCCGGGGCGATTTTGAGCAGCAGGGGCTTGGGCGCGGCCTGCGCCTCTATAAACCCCGTCAAGGTCTCGAGCAGCGCCTTCAACCTGTCCCGGTCTTGTAAGTCTCTCAGCCCCGGCGTGTTCGGCGAACTCACGTTGACCACAAAATAGTCGCCGTAGCGCCAGAGCAGCGCCAGCGACCGCAGGTAGTCTTGCGGCGCGTCGTCCAGCGGCGTCACCTTCGACTTGCCGAGGTTGATGCCGAGCGGCGCGGCCGGCTTGCCGTGGGTTTCAAAGAGGTGCTCGAGCCGCGCCGCCACCTGTTCGGCCCCGGCGTTGTTAAAGCCCATCCGGTTGATAATCGCCCGGTCGTGCGGCAAGCGGAACAAGCGCGGTTTGGCGTTGCCCGGTTGCGCCAGCGCGGTCACGCTGCCGACCTCGACCGAGCCGAAGCCCAGCGCCAGCCAGGCGGGCACGGCTGAAGCATTTTTGTCAAACCCCGCCGCCAAACCGACCGGGTTGGGGAAGGTCAAGCCAAAGCGGCGCACGCTCAAGCGTTCGTCGTCGACCCCGCAGGCCTCCCGAACGGCGCGCAGCGCGCTCCTGTAACGGCTGGTGAACTCGAGCCCGCGCATCGCGAGGTCGTGAACCGTCTCGGGGTCGGCGCGGAACAGCAGGGGCTTGAGAAGCGCGTACACGCCCTGCAGTGTACCGAACCCGCGCCGGCCGCAAGCAAGGTGGAGGCCATCCTCCCGAGGCTTATTATTCGCGGCCCGTGAGCGCTCTCAACGCGGAACGTTTACGAGACCCGGTGGGTTGAAGGCTTCTCTTGCGCTGCCCCCGCACATCCCACGGTGGGTCCGGTTCACAAGACCAAGCTTCTCCTGACGGGGCGTTAGGGCGTACGACCCGTTGACGGTGAACCGCCAAACTTTTCTTGGTCAGTATCAACTGAGCACTGAAGAGGCCGGTTGGCACCGCTATCCCGTTGGGTTTTTACGAACGGTCTTATGCAAAAAAGGTCGGTTAAAATGATGCCAGGTAACAGATGCCCGACGTGCAAGAAAACGTGGCGCGCTGGCTCAACACCGTCAACAGTGTCGAGGTCGCCGACAACAACTGGCTCTTTTTCCGCGTTTTAGTGAACTTGGGCCTGGCGCGGGTCGGCGTGCCCCACGACGCGGCGGCGCTGGAGGGTGCGCTTGCGCGGCTCGAGACCTTTTATCTGGGTGACGGCTGGTACAGCGACGGCCCCAAAGCGCAGCTCGACCACTACGTCGCTTTCGCGCTGCACTACTACGGCCTCGTTTACGCTACTTTGGCCGCCGACACCGACCCCGAGCGGGCGCAGCGGTTTCGGGACCGTGCCGCTCAGTTCGCCCAAGATTACGTGTACTGGTTCGCCGAGGACGGGTCCGCGCTGCCTTTCGGCCGCAGCCTCACCTACCGCTTCGCCCAGGGCGCGTTTTGGGGCGCGCTCGCTTTTGCCGGGCTCGAGGCGCTGCCTTGGGGGGTCGTCAAGGGCCTCACGCTGCGCCACCTGCGCTGGTGGGCGGGACAGCCCATCTTCGGTGCAGGTGGCGTCCTCTCCGTCGGGTACACCTACCCGAACGGGGCGATGGCCGAGGACTACAGTTCAGTGTCCTCACCGTACTGGGCGCTGAAGACGTTTTTGCCGCTCGCCCTGGACCAGGGCATCCTTTTTGGACGGCTGAAGAGGCTCCCTTACCGCCCCTGGAAGCGGTTCGCCCGCAGCCGCAGCCCGGCCTGGTCGTGTGCCGCGACGCCGAGCGCGACCACGTGTTCGCCCTGAGCGGCCGCCAACACGCGCCCGACTGGCTCAAGCACGGGGCGGCCAAGTACGCCAAGTTCGCTTACTCGGGCGCGTTCGGGTTCAGCGTGCCCAAACGGCGCGGCGGGGCGGGTCACACGTTGCGCGCGGGCGCTTTCGACAGCACCCTGGCGCTGAGCCGGGACGGGCGGCTTTACAAAACGCGTGAGCGGCCGGACGGGTTCGGGCTCGAGGGCGGGGTCGTCCACACGACCTGGAGCCTGGGGCCGGACGTGCGCGTCGAGACCTGGCTGCTGCCGCTGCTGCCCTGGCACGTGCGGGTTCACCGGTTGCACACCGACACAAGGCTCTACAGCGCCGAGGGCGGCTTCGCGCTGCCCCGGGCCGGGAACGCGCCGTCCTCTCAGGTTGCCGAGACCGGGCAAGCCTTGGCGAGTGCCGGTCAGCGCGCCAGCGGTCTGCGCAGCTTAGGCCCTGACGCGCGGCGCGGCGCAATCGTCGAGGTCGAACCCGAGACCAACATCCTCCATCCTCGTACCGTCGTTCCTACCCTAAAGGCCGGTCACGAGCCCGGCGAACACTGGTTGGCGTGCGCGGTGCTCGGCTTGCCCGGCGTCGACGCGACCGAGTTGCAGCGTTTGTGGCTCGAGCCGCCCGTCTTAAAAAGAGTGGCCGGCGGCCTGGCTTTTTCTTACCGGGGGCGCGTGCTCACGCTTCCCATTCAGGCGCAAGGTTAGTGTCTCGAGCCCGAGGTGTCCCGCAAAAGAGGCCCTACTCGTGACACCCTCGCCGCGAGGTCGGCACCGAAAGGTGTCGGCCTGCGTGTGTGCTAAGATGCTCGGGTTGCCCGGGGCTCGCTGGTCGGACCCTCCGGCGACAGCACCGAATTGTTCGACGGGCACCGTGTAGACTTTTTCATACCCTCCGAACATGTGGTGCACGACACTAAAGAAGAGGCCGGACGGCCTCTGAGCTTTTCACCCCTCTTTTTCTTCTCCATCCTTGCTCCCAGGGGACGTCACTTTAGGTCCGAGGAGGCGTGATGGACAGTTTGCTGAAGCCCGTTTTACCGAAAGGCCTGAAGGTCTGTCGGCAGGGCCAAAGCTTAGAAACAGCCGCTTCAAACGCCGGCGACGTGAGTTTGTTGGCGACGTCGCGGGGGTTGGAGGCGGTCAGGGGAACCCTCAAAAAAGGCTACCGCCTACACATCTACCCTGCCGAAGACGGTTGTCAACCGACCGAAGTTTATTACCTGCTGCACGGCTCGCTCGGCTTCGACAGTCCCGAAGGTCCGCACGTGCTGGAACCCGGCGCACACCTGGTCGCCCACGGTTTGCAAGAGGCGATGGTGTTCACGGCTCTTACCGACATCGTGTTTCTTTACCTGACTTCCCGACCAAGTTTTCATAAAATCAGCGCCTCGCTCGAGACCCTCCGCAGCCTGACGGCCAAGCTGGCCTGCAAGGACGCGGGCGAGACCGAGGAACACTGCTCACGAATGCGCCAACTTTCCTACGCGACGGGCCGCACGCTGGGCTTGTCGCAACACCGACTCCACCTGCTCGACTACGCCGCCTATTTTCACGACATCGGCAAGATAGAGGTACCCGCTGAAATTCTGCAGAAGCCGGACACTTTGACTTCGGCCGAGTGGAACGTCGTCAAGCGGCACCCCGTGTCGGGTCGGGAGTTGTTGGACAACACCTTTATAGAAGAGGCCAGCGACATCGTCGAACAGCACCACGAACGTCTGGACGGCAGCGGCTATCCCTACGGGTTGACCGCCCCCGACATTTTGTTGGAGGCTTCAATTATCGCGGTGGCCGACGCTTACGACGCCATGACCTCGAACCGGCCCTACCGCCCCGCCTTGAGCAGAGACGAGGCGCTCCAAGAACTCACGCGCTACGCCGGGCGGCACTATCCGGAGGAGGTGGTCGACGCCCTACTGACAAACCTGGACGAACTCGTTTAGTACGGGAAGCGGCCCCCAGCCGCAGGAGAGGGAGAAAATGTCTTACAAGCGCTACTTACAACTCGCCGTTTTACTTGGTTTGCTCGCCCTGGTCGGTTGCAGCGCCGGCGGCAACCTCGCCACCGAAGGTTACAATTCCGACGAAGACGTTTACATCGTGTTCAACGGTGAGCACTTCGACGACGCCACCGCACTGTTACCGCACGAGGTCGTCACCGAAGTGACCTTCGAGTTGCAAGAGGGCACCCACGAAGCGATTACCGACGTGTCGGGTGCCGAGATAAACCACTACTATATCTGGCTGTGTCTGGGCCGAGCCTGTATCCCGGTCGACCCGTTCAGCTACAACTACTAATCCGAGTCGACAAGACCGAGGCAAGCGGGACGGCTCGAGCCGTCCCGCTTTTCTGCAGGTACAGACTGTGCAGCAAACCCGGTGGACAAAAGCGCCCGCCCCTGCTAACATGACCGAGCTGTGCCCAGGTGGCGGAATGGTAGACGCAGTAGACTCAAAATCTACCGGGGCAACCTGTGCGGGTTCGAGTCCCGCCCTGGGCACCACTTAAAAACGCTCGAGCCCCAACCTTGGGGCTTTTAGGAGACATTCATGACTTTTCTTTTTTGGCCTCTGTTGATTATTTTTCTTTTGCTCAGCTTGCTGCTCACCGCCGTCATCTTGGCGCAAGAGCCCAAACAGAGCGGCCTGGGCGACGCCCTCGGCGGGGGCGGCGGGGACTTTTCGACGGCCAGCGGCGGCACGGCGGGCGGTCTGCACCGCACCACCATCGCGCTGGGCATCATTTGGGGCTTGCTCGCTTTGGCACTGGCCGTGGTACCCAGGGTTTAAGCAGTTTTTCTTAAACATTCGAGCCGCGCACACGTCGCGGCTTTTTCTTTGGGCGGTACTTCTTTGGGCAGTACAACGGCTTCCAAAGATGTTCAGGACACATTTTATACTTTAACGTCTCATGAAGATTTTGTTTGACGCTGTTCACCCGAAAATGATACATTTCTCTCAAGTGGGTAAACGCAAACAGCCCACACCTCGGAGGTAGGTTCTTAGGTGTTCGGCACTTTCGTAACTGAAGGCCGAAATACCAACGCTTAAGCGCCACTCCCGACGAAAAGCTCTTCTAAGAGCTATCACGCGTACCTTTAGGAGGTAGCATGAGGAAACTTTTTGTAGGTGTCGCCCTAGCGGCGTTTGTGTCGCTCGGGCTGGCCCAACCCTATGTAGCGCCTGGCAACTACGCGCCTACAGCCAACCAGGGGGGCGAGATTTCCGAGTACATCTTCGGTGAAATCTCGACGCTGAACCCGGTGCTCATCGGCACAACCACAGAGGCTTCCATCATCGGTCTGTACAGCGGCCCCGGCATCGTGTATCGCGACTGGCTCGGCACCCGCACGCTAAAAAACGAGGCCGGCGAGTACAACCTGAACTGGGCCTCCAACATCGAAGAAGTCGTGCCCGAGCAAGAGTTTATCGTCACTTTGAAAGAGGGCTGGAAGTGGTCGGACGGCACCGAGATGACCGCCGACGACGTCCTGGCGGCGGCCACCGTCGTCTCCGACCCCGCTGTCGAATCGAACAGCTACACCAGCTGTGTGCCTGACGAAACCCAGGGTCCCGTCCAGTACGAAAAGCTGGGCACTTACCAGTACCGCGCGACGCTGCCCCGCCCGCAAGTCAACGGGGTCCTTTTTGCACAGTGCGGCGGCGTTGTTCCCGCTCACGTTTTCATGCCGGTCTACGAGGCTGAGGGTGCCGAAGGCGTTCGCGCACTTTGGGGCGTCGACACGCCGCCTTCGGAAATCGTCTCGGGCGGCCCTTACCTGCTCACCGAATACCGCTCCGGCGAGCGCCTCGTGCTCGAGAAAAACCCGGTTTACGGCGAATTCAACATGGCCGCCGACAACTCGCCCTTGCCCGGCCCCGACCGCTGGGTGGTCACCGTCGTGGCGGACCAAAACCAAGTCTTAGCCGCGACCGTCACCGGTCAAAACAGCTTTTACTACCCCACCACGCTCGACCAAGTGCGCGCCGTGCAAGAAGCCGTACAAGGCGGCTCCGTCGCCGGCACGCTCAACGCCAACTTAGGCCCCGACACCCTGGTCGACTTCATCACCTACAACTTCAACAACACCGACGAGTGCAAGCGCGAACTGTTCCGCAACCCCGTCTTTCGCCGCGCCATCGCCGTCATGATAGACCGTGACGCGCTCGTCGAAGCAGCTTTGGGGGGTCTCGGCTTTCCGGGGGTCGACTACCGTAGCGCCGCGGCTGCTCCCTTCGTTTCCGACAACGCTCCCTTCGAGTATGCGCCGGAGCAGGGCGTCGAAATGCTCAACTCCATCGGTTATACCGACATGAATTCGGACGGCGTGTTGACCAACCCCGAGACGGGTTGCAGCGTCGCGTTCGAGTTGCAGTTCAACTCGGGCAACAACCGTCGTAGCCAAGAGGCTTTGGTAATTGCGCAAACCCTCGCGCCCTACGGCGTCGACGTCACCCCGCGCGAAGTCGACAGTGCGACCTGGTCCGACTCCATCACCGGCTCCGGTGCCGACTACGCAGAAGCCGGTGACCAGCGTAAGGTCGACTACGACGCACAAATCTGGGGACTCGGCAACGCGAGCGTGGACGACCCGTCGTTTTCCAACGGACTGCGCTTGGGTACGAACCTCAACGCCTGGAACAAGAGCACGACCGACGTAGAGGCTTGGGAGATTTTGCTCGAGCGCCTCGACAAGCAAATTGAGACGACGCTCGACTTGGACGAGCGCATCGCTCTTTACAAGCAACAGGCCGAGTTGCTGCGCGAGTACCTGCCGATGACGCCGCTCATCAGCCCCGCGTTTCACCTCTACACCAACATGGGCAACATTTGGCCGGTGGACAAACTCAACGCCACGAGCGCTGAAAGCCCGTACCGTCCCGGCAACTTCCGCGACAACCTGACCGCTCCCTAAGGGCGAGCTTCGACTTGTGTGGACCCTTTCGGGGTCCACACCCACTTATTTAGTACCTGTATATGCCCGAGGACTTTATGAAAACAACTATCCCACAACCTTCAAGTGAGGTTCCGGTATGAGGGGCTTTTTGTTGAGGAGGTTTATCAACCTTCTCCCGACTTTTTTTCTGGCGACGTTGCTGGCTTGGATCATCATCGATATCGCGCCGGGCGACTTCGCGTCACAGTTTGCCTTCGACCAGGTAGACACCAACAAAGAAATGCGCATCCGCGAGCTTTTGGGTTTGGGCCAGCCCTGGTACGTGAGGTATTTTAAGTGGCTCGAGAACTTGGTTCTTCACGGCGACTTCGGGACCAGCTTGGTGAGCAAGGGCAGCGTGACCGCCCGCGTCATTCCGCGCATGATTAACAGCATGATTTTGGCGTTGCCGGCGCTCATCCTCGTCTTCGCTATTTCCATACCGATAGGGGTGTATTCGGCGCTGCGAAAATATTCGCTGGCCGACCGGGGACTTACCATCTTCAGTCTTATCGGCTTGGCCGTGCCCAACTTTTTTTTGGCGCTGATTTTACTTGCTTTGATCGTCCAGTGGTTTCAGTCGTACGGCTGGTTCATTTTGCCGACCGGTGGCATGACGAGCACCAACTACGCGCAGCTCAGCCCCGTGGGCAAGGTTTTGGACATTCTTTGGCACTCTATTTTCCCCTGGTTCGTTATCGTCTTGTCCGGTCTGGCGGGGACCACGCGCATCATGCGCGGCCAGATGCTCGAGACCTTTTCGCAAGACTATGTGCGCACCGCCAGGGCCAAAGGGCTGGCTGAAAATACCGTGACCTACAAACACACCTTGCGCAACGCCGTTTTGCCCATCATCGCCACCATCGGCTCGGCCTTTACCGGGGTATTGCTCGGCGCTGGCACGGTCGAGTTCGTCACGGGTTGGCCGGGGTTGACGCCGCTCTTCATCAGCTCTGTTTTTTCGCAGGACGTTTACGTCCTGATGGCTATTCTTACCATCGCCACGCTTCTTCTTATGCTCGGCAACCTTATCTCGGACGTGTTGCTGGCGGTCGTCGACCCGAGAATCAGGTACTGATGGCCGTCAAGCAAAAAAACGTCAAGCTGGACAAACCCGCGCAATCGGCTCAGCCGCGTAGCGCCAGCCTCTACTCGCTGGCTTGGCGGCAGTTTCTTCGGCACCCGTTGGCGAAAGTAGCCTTGGGCGTTTTGGCCGTCTTGTACTTTTTCGCCGCCTTTGCGGACTTTTTCGCGCCCTACCCGGAAAGCTTCGGCGACGCCAGCAAAACCTTTGCGCCGCCCATGCAGGTTCATTTCCGAAACGCCGACGGAGAATTTGTTCGTCCCTTTGTCTACGGACAAGTCAAAACGCTCAACTTAGAAACGTTTAAAAACGATTGGGCGGCGGACACGTCCAAGGTCTACCCGGTAGAACTTTTTGTGCGCAGCAGCAACCCGCGCGACCGCTACGTGCCTTTTCCGGTCAACCTTATCCCCATCACCGTGCGTGACAGCCTCGGCATCAGGCCCTGGGCGACGCTGCGGCTTTTCGGCGTCGAGTCGCCGGGCAGGCTGTACCTGTGGGGTTCGGACGATGTCGGCGGCGACGTGTTCAGCCGTATTCTTTTCGGGGGCCGTATCAGTTTGACCATCGGGATTTTGGCGAGTGCCGTCGCTATCGTTCTCGGCATTCTTTTCGGCGGTGTGGCGGGCTTTTACGGCGGTTGGATAGACGAACTCATCTTGCGCTTTGACGAGGCTTTGTCCGCCATTCCGGCCATTTTCTTGCTGCTTTCTTTGGCAGCCATTTTCTATCCTCTCGATTGGCCGCCCAGTTACGTGTTTACGGCCGTCGTCATCGCGCTGGCGCTCATCAGTTGGGGAGGCATCGCCCGCTCGGTGAGAAGCATTATTTTCTCAGCTCGAGAACAGGAATACGCCTTTGCCGCCAAAGCCCTGGGCGCTGGCAACGGACGCATCATCTTCAAACACCTGGTACCCCAAACTTTGTCTTACCTCGTTGTGGTCGTAAGTTTGCTCATTCCAGGCTTCATCCTCACCGAAGCGGTGCTCAGCTTTTACGGACTCGGAATTCAGCGGCCCGCGACGAGCTGGGGGCTTATGCTCGCCTCGGCACAAGCTTTCACGGGCGTGTCAGGCCTGTCCGAGCGCTGGTGGATTTACCTGCCGGGTTTGTTTATCTTTATTTCGGTGCTGGCCTGGAACCTGCTCGGCGACGGACTGCGCGACGCCTTTGACCCGCGGAGTCGAGATTGAGCGGCGGGACGGTAATTTTATTCGGCCCGGCACCTCGGCCCGGCCGCGTGTAGAGTGGTACCCTGCGGCGCCAGCTTTACTCTTTACGCTTTGGAAATAAAGTAAGGTACACTATCCTTAACTGAGACAAGGAGCCCCCCCTATGGCTAAGTCCGAGCGGCTTTTAACAGTCAACAACCTGCAAACCTACTTCGACACCGACGAGGGCACGGTCAAGGCCGTCGACGGCGTGACGTTTCACTTGGACAAAGGTGAAACGTTGGCGGTCGTCGGCGAGTCCGGCTCGGGCAAGTCGGTCACGAGTTTGTCCGTGATGCGGCTTATCGCCACGCCGCCGGGCAGAATCGCGGGCGGCGAGATTATCTTCAACGGCCAAAACCTCTTGAACAAGAGCGAGCGCGAGATGCGCAAAATCCGTGGCAACGACATCTCGATGATTTTCCAGGAGCCGATGACGAGCCTCAACCCGGTTTATACCGTGGGCGACCAAATCGCCGAGGCCATCGTGCTGCACCAGGGCAAAAGCTACAAGCAAGCCATGAAGATGTCGGCCGAAATGTTGGAACTTGTCGGTATTCCCGAACCCGAAAAGCGCGTCAAAAACTATCCGCACCAGATGTCGGGTGGGATGCGGCAGCGCGTCATGATTGCGATGGCGCTCAGTTGCGGGCCGCAACTCCTCATCGCCGACGAGCCGACGACGGCCCTGGACGTGACGATTCAAGCGCAGATTCTGGACCTGATGCGCAAGCTTCAAAAAGAAATCGGCATGTCTATTTTGTTCATCACCCACGACTTGGGCGTGGTCGCCGAAATCGCCGACCGCGTGGTGGTGATGTACGCGGGCAAGGCGGTCGAGGAGGCGCAGTCGCGCGCGATTTTCGCCGACCCGCTCATGCCCTACACGATGGGTTTGCTGAATTCAATCCCGCGCGTCGACAAGGCGGCCGAGCACCAAGACCGTCTGGAAGCCATTCCCGGCAACGTGCCCAACCCGCTCTACCTGCCCGAAGGCTGCGACTTTCACCCCCGGTGCCGCTTTATGATTGAAGAGTGCAAGGCGGGCGTGCCGCCGTTAATCGACTCGGGCGGCGGTCACACGGTGCGCTGCATCCGCTGGGACGAAATCGCAGCCGAGCGAAAGGCGGTGGCTTAAAATGGCCGACGTACAAGTTGAGCCGCGCACCAAAACGCAAATGACGACCGACCGGGGCGAGTACTTGCTCGAGGTCCGCAACCTGCGCAAGTATTTTCCCATCCGTGGCGGCGTTTTGTCGCGCGTGGTCGCCAACGTCAAGGCGGTCGAAGAGGTCTCGTTCAACGTCAAGCCGGGCGAGGTCGTCGGTTTGGTCGGCGAGTCGGGCTCGGGCAAGACGACGGCCGGACGCGCCATCCTGCGGCTTATCGAGCCGTCGGGCGGTGAGGTCGTTTTCAACGGCACCGACGTGACCAAACTGTCCAAGTCGCAGATGCGCGAGTACCGCAAAGAGATGCAAATCATTTTCCAAGACCCGTTCGCGTCGTTGAACCCGCGCATGACGGTCGGCGACATCATCGGCGAGGCGTTTACGATTCACAAGTTGGCGCGGGGCCGCGAAAAAGAAGAGCGGGTGGCGAGTCTGTTGGAAAAAGTCGGGCTGTCGCCGTCGCACATGCGCCGTTACCCGCACGAGTTTTCGGGCGGCCAGCGACAGCGCATCGGCATCGCTCGAGCCCTGGCGGTCGACCCGCAGTTCATCGTCGCCGACGAGCCGGTGTCGGCGCTCGACGTGTCGATTCAGGCACAGGTCGTCAACTTGTTGCAAGACCTCAAGGAAGAACTCGGGCTGACGCTGCTCTTTATCGCGCACGACCTGTCCGTCGTCGAGTACATCTCGGACAAGGTCGTGGTGATGTACTTGGGCCGCGTCATGGAAATCGCCCCGGCGCAAGAACTGTACGCCAACCCGGTGCACCCCTACACCGAAGCGCTGCTCTCGGCGGTGCCCATTCCCGACCCGACGGTCAAGCGCAACCGCGTGATTTTGCAGGGCGACATTCCCAGCCCCATCAACCCGCCGTCGGGCTGCGTGTTCCGCACGAGGTGCCCGCTCGCCGTCGACGAGTGCGCCAAGGTCGTGCCGCCCCTGGAAGAAGTTTCGCCGGGGCACTTCAAAGCGTGTATCCGCCGACCCTAGCTGTTTAATGAAAGCGCTCATTGACTATTAGGTGACCTAATAGTCAATGATTAAGAGTAGAAACTAAATTGTTAGGCGCTTGAATAATTACGGTGGCTATAGGTAGAAGTATTTGTGATTGCTTCGCAATTGCGCGGAGCAATACTTTTTATGGAGGTTTTCACTAGCCTATACAGTTATAGTTCGATATGGATAAGGTAAAAACATCCGATAAAAAACAAATCTTCAACTTTTTCGAACAATTGGACAGCCGTGAGAGGCGTAGTAAAACGGTATTCTTCAATACACTAAAGGCTTTTGAAGCTTTAGCAGGTTTAGGGCTTGTTTCATATTTGGTGCAAGCCAGTTTAACTCCTAATTTTGTACAAAGCCCCAATTCAAATTTGTTGTTGATTGTAGTTTTGTTGGTGATTCTTACACTTCTTCTTATTTCATCATACATCTTTTTAATTATTTGGTCATTTAAGCAAATCTGGAAGTGTTTGGGATGCCCAGAGTCACAGCTTAGCCAACCGAAAAACGTTTTTCGGTTAGTAGTGATTCTACTTACAGTGTGTGGAACACTTATTTTGGTCTACAGCAACTTACTCACTAGCATCATCTACCAGCTTTCCACAATTCTGCCTTAATGAGACTTGCGCGAGAAAGGTTCTACATTTTCGTCACTCGTGTATGATAAAAGTCAGGATGAATGAGCCAACAGTATCTCTCGTCGAATCAAATCCAGCAATCATGATGGGTAAACCCATTATTGCAGGTACACGTATTACGGTAGAGTCCATTTTGGAAAAACTTGCCAGCGGTGAAAGCAGGGAACAACTTCTCAAAGCCCATCCTAGACTGACGACGGAGGCCATAGATGCAGCCCTGGCTTTTGCTGCTCGAGCCCTTCGTGCTGATGTAGTTTACCCTCTACCCGGCAAGGCGGCGTGACCTTTGTTGCCGATGAAGGTGTAGATAACGCCATCGTCAGCAGGTTGCGAAACGAAGAGTATGAAGTTCTCTACGTTGCAGAAATGTCACCGAGTATCTCCGACGGTGAGGTTTTGGACCGAGCGAACGAGGTTCAAGCCCTTCTCATCACGGAGGACAAAGACTTTGGTGAATTAGTGTTTCGACTGAAGCGCATCCACGGTGGTGTTATTCTACTCAGACTTCACGGTCTGGGTTCTGAACTAAAGGCAAAGATGGTTGCTGAGACTGTTCAGAAACATAGCGCTGAGATGACAAACGCATTCACAGTCATCTCGCACAGTTCAGTGCGTATCCGCTCCGAACCGTAGTGCGACGCCTGTATGGCTATACGCTGCAAGAGACGCCAACAGGTTGTTAGAAAAATTGACCGTTGCCCCTTGCTCACTCTCAGCAACAGCTTTTCGGCAGTACAGGTATACTTACCCTCATGAAAATCCTTGCTTCCAACGACGACGGCATGTTTTCGCCCGGTTTGCACGCGCTGGCGCTGGCCCTGAGCGAGGTCGCCGACGAAGTTCTGGTGGTCGCGCCGGACGTCGAGCAGAGCGCGTCCGGGCACGCCATCACGGTACGCCGCCCGTTGCGCTACACGCGCACGAGGCTCGAGCTGCCCCCCAACGTGACCGCTTTTCGCGTTGACGGCACTCCGGCCGACTGTGTGGTGTTGGGCGTCCACAACGGCGGGCGACCGGACGTGGTCGTCTCCGGCATCAACCTGGGCTCGAACCTCGGCTACGACGTGACCCACTCGGGCACCGTGGCGGCGGCGATGGAGGGCACGACCATGGACATCCCGTCGCTCGCGTTTTCACTGCGCACCGGCGACGCCGAGCTGGATTTTTCCCACGCCGCCGCCTTTGCCGCCGACCTCGCGCCGCGCGTGGCGCGCGAAGGACTTCCTAAGCGCACCCTCCTAAACGTCAACTTTCCGGTGGGCCGGCCCAAAGGCGTGTTGCTCGCCCGACAGTCGACGCACAACTGGCAAGACACGGTGGTGGCGCGCGAAGACCCCGAGGGCGTGCCCTACTACTGGATAGCCGGTAAACCGGTCGGCTCGGAGGAGCCCGACACCGATTACACGGCGGTCGTGGGCGGCTACGCGGCCGTCACCCCGCTGCACCTTGACATGACGCAGGGCAGCTTTTTTGACCGGCTCAGCGGTTTTTTGCCCACCCTGAAGGTAGCTTAGAAAGGTGACCTAGAACCGTGCCGGACTTGTCAGCGCTGCGCGGCGCGCTCTTGACTGCTGTGCTGAAAGCTTTGCCGACGCAGCACGGCAACCCCGACCTGAACGACTTTTACGCCCTGCTCCGCGACTATCCCGCTCGGGGCGGCAAGGCGCTGCGCGGCCTGTTCACGCTGCTCGCCGCCGAGGCCCACGGGGGCGCGTGGCAGGACGCGCTTCAGGTGGCGGCCGCGCTGGAGCTTTTCCAGAGTTGGGTACTCGTCCACGACGACATCGAGGACGATTCGGAGGAGCGGCGCGGCGCGCCCGCGCTGCACAAGACCGTAGGGATGCCGGTCGCGCTCAACGTGGGCGACGCGCTGCACGTCTACATGTGGAGTTTGCTGCACCGCGTTGGTTCCGAGTTGCCCAAGGACGCCATTCTGGACGAGTTCGTCACGATGATTCACCGCACCGCCGAGGGCCAGCACTTAGACCTGCTGTGGGTGGCGCAAAACCGCTTCGACGTGTCCGAAGCCGATTACCTGGAGATGGTGCGCCTCAAGAGCGCGTTTTACACGGTCGTGTCGCCGCTGAAACTGGGTGCGCTGTGCGCGGGGCAACAGCCCGACGAACGCTTTGAGACCTTGGGCACCGCCCTGGGCGTCGCGTTTCAAATCCGCGACGACGTGCTCAACCTGACGCCCGGCGACAGCGGCTACGGTAAAGAGTTTGCGGGCGACTTGTACGAGGCCAAACGCACGCTCGTCTTGGCCCACCTGTTCGCCTGCGCCACACCCGCCGAGGCCGAGGAAACTACCCTACGTCTCGCGAAGCCGAGGACGGAACGCACGCCGGACGACGTGGCGCGGGTGCTGGGGCTCGTCCACCGTTACAAGGCTCTCGACTACGCGCAAAGCGTGGCGGAGCAAAAAGCCGCCGAGGGTTTGGCCTTACTCGCAGAGGTGACGCCGGACCTAGCGAACCCCACGGCCGCCGCCGAACTGTCCGGGTTGCTCGAGACCCTGTCGAACCGTACCGCCTGAACTCGGCAGCCCCGGCGGCCCAGCGCTGCAACGCAGAACGCGCCGCGGTTCTCTTCGCACCGGCACCGATGCCCAAGCGTCCGGTCATGACGGCTAACCCCTGTCGAGCCGGCCGGTCACCGGTTGGGTGAACTTGCGCGACCTGCCAACGCCCGTACCCGAAGCGCTACAATAAAAAACGACTCGTGACCCTGTTCTCTCTCAGCCGCTGTCCCGTCTGCCGGGTGCGGGCCTCCGCGCCGCGCGGCGCTTGCAGCCTGTGTCTTGACAACTTGTTCGCGCCCCAGGTGCAAGTAGACCTACTCACCTTGGGCGTGTACGAGGGCAAGCTCGAGGCGGCGGTGCGGGCCTTTAAGTTTCAACACGCGACGCGCTTGGCGGGCGTGTTCGGCGTGGCGCTCGCCGCCGAAGTGAAGCGCCTGGGCTGGCAGGTCGACAGTGTCTGCGCCGTACCCCTTCACTGGCGGCGCTATTTGCACCGCGGCTATAACCAGTCGGCGCTCATCGCTGCCAAAGTTGCAACTGAACTCGACTGTCCTTACACGCCGCTGCTCACGCGCACCAAGGCCACCCACCAACAGGCCCGTTTGCGGCGCGCAGACCGTTTCGAAAACGTCAAAGGCGTTTTTCGGGCCGGAGGTGGGACCGGTGCCAACGGTAGCCCCAACCTGCGCGGGAAGCGCGTGCTTCTTATAGACGACGTCGTCACGAGCGGGGCAACGACGGCGGCTTGCAAGAGCGTCCTCGAGCGCGCCGGCGCCGCCGAGGTCAAAATAGCCGCTGTGGCCCGAGCAAGAGTATGAACCTCGAGGGCACAACCCGATTCATCCCGCGGGCTGCCACCTTACAGAAAGCTTCTGACAAAAAGAGTTTGAACACAAAAGGGTGACTGGGGAGTGATACCCTTTCCGGTTCATGACTATTAACCCGTGCAAACAGTCCTGAATCACAGCTGTGACTATAACGGCTGAGCGTTGAGCCGTCACCGCTAGTTTCGCTGGCTCAGGACTGTCCAGCGAGAAGAAACTGTTGCGGACTGAAGACTTAGAATCCGTATGAAGTGAGGTTAAATCCCGCTGGGACGCAAGTTTTGAGCGGCGAATCGGGGTCGAACCCGAACCCCAATTTGGGAGGACACCCTGGCTTTCGGGTTGCCCAGGCCTTGCTTTCTGTTCGGATGTCCCTATATAATACACAGGTTTGCATCCCCCTGGCTTGCAGCGCTAAGTCTGGGGGCCGGTTTGTTGCGTGGTTATGAAGCTTTACCGCTCGCTCGTTCACGTACTCACCACACAAGTTATTTGGCTATTCGTTCGACGCTGTTCGTTCAACCCTGCACCGCCAGGGGATTTACAAGGGAGTGATGACGCTGCCAACCGTCAACCAGCTACTGCGCAAAGGGCGCAAAACGCTTAAGAAAAAGAACAAAACCCCGGCTCTCAAGGGGAGTCCGCAACGCCGTGGCGTCTGCACCGTCGTCAAGACGCAAACGCCCAAAAAGCCGAACTCGGCGCTGCGCAAAATCGCGCGGGTGCGCCTTTCCAGCGGCTACGAGGTCACGGCTTATATTCCCGGCGAGAAGCACAACCTGCAAGAGCATTCGGTCGTGCTGATTCGCGGCGGCCGGGTCAAAGACCTGCCGGGCGTTCGCTACCACATCGTCCGCGGCGCGCTCGACACCCAGGGCGTCGGCGTCGGCCGTTACGTCCAGCGCAACCAGGGCCGGAGCAAGTACGGCTCCAAAAAGCCCAAGGCGAAGAAGTAGGAGTTTAGAGTATGGCACGCAGACGCAGAGCCGAAATCCGTCCCATCGAGCCCGACCTGGTGTACGCGGACACCACGGTGACCTCGTTCATCAACAAGATGATGCGTGAGGGCAAGAAAAATTTGTCCAGCCGCATCTTCTACGGCGCTTGCCGGCTGGTGCAGGAGCGCAGCGGGCAAGAGCCCCTGAAGGTGTTCCGCCAGGCCGTCGACAACGTCAAACCGCGCATCGAGGTCAAAAGCCGCCGTGTGGGCGGGGCGACGTACCAGGTGCCGGTCGAGGTCAACCCGCGCCGCTCGCAGTCGTTGAGTTTGCGCTGGCTCGTCGCCGCCTCGGACTCGCGTCCGGAGCGCACCGCGGTCGAGCGCGTAGCGGGCGAACTGCTCGACGCCGCTGCCGGCCGCGGCGGCGCCGTCAAGAAAAAAGACGACGTCGAACGCATGGCCGAAGCCAACCGCGCTTACGCGCACTACCGCTGGTAGAAAGGAGCAAGCACTTCGGCGTTTCAGCCCCAAGCTGTTGAGCTGAGCTGTACATTATGGCAACCAAAACAGGTATTGACTTAACCAAAACCCGCAACATCGGCATCGCCGCGCACATCGACGCGGGCAAGACGACGCTGACCGAGCGCATCCTCTTTTTTACCGGCCGTATTCACAAAACCGGCGAGGTTCACGAGGGTGCCGCGACGATGGACTGGATGGAGCAAGAGCGCGAGCGCGGCATAACCATCACCTCGGCGGTCACCACGGCAACCTGGAAAGACGCGCGCATCAACATCATCGACACGCCGGGCCACGTGGACTTCACGATGGAGGTGGAGCGTTCGATGCGCGTCCTCGACGCGGCCGTCGCCGTGTTCGACGGTTCGCAAGGCGTCGAGCCGCAGTCGGAAACCGTGTGGCGGCAGGCCGACAAGTACAAAGTGCCCCGCCTCGCCTTCGCCAACAAGATGGACAAGACCGGCGCGGACTTTCAGCTCGTGCTGGACTCGATGGAAGAACGTCTCGGCGCGAACGCGGTGCCGATTCAGTGGCCCATCGGCCGCGAGGACAGCTTCAAAGGGCTTATCGACCTCGTCGAGATGCAGGCTTACACCTACCTCGACGACTTGGGCCAAGACATCGAAGTGAGCGACATTCCCGCCGACTATCAAGAGATTGCCAAAGAGAAACGCAACCTGATGATTGAAAAGCTCGCCGACGTCGACGACGAAGTGGCGATGCTGTTTCTCGAGGGCGAAGAAGTGCCCAGCGCTACCATCAACGCCGCGATTCGCAAAGGCGTTATCAGCCTGAACGTGTTTCCGGTGCTCTGCGGTTCAGCGCTGAAAAACAAGGGCGTGCAGCGCCTTTTGGACGCCGTGACCCTCTATTTGCCGAGCCCGCTCGATGTGCCCGCCATCAGGGGCGTGTTGCCCGACAACGGCGAAGAGACGAGCCGCGCCGCCGAAGACGACGCGCCGACCTCGGCCCTGGCCTTCAAGATTATGACCGACCCCTACGTGGGCCGGTTGACCTTTGTGCGGGTGTACTCGGGCGTTTTGGAGTCGGGGAGTTACGTTTACAACGCCTCCAAGGGCAAGCGTGAGCGCATCGGGCGCTTGATGAAAATGCACTCGAACAACCGCGAAGAGGTCGACCGCATCGGCGCGGGTGACTTGGGAGCCGTCATCGGGCTTAAAGACACGACGACCGGCGACACGCTCTGCGACCCGGACCATCTGGTGATTCTCGAGTCCATCGAGGTCCCCGAGCCGGTCATCTCGGTCGCCATCGAGCCCGCTTCGAAGGCCGACCAGGACAAGCTCTCGAACGGGCTGGTCAAACTCACCGAAGAGGACCCGACCTTCCGCGTCCAGACCGACAGCGAAACCGGCCAGACGGTCATTTCAGGCATGGGCGAGCTTCACCTGGAAATCATCGTGGACAGACTGCGCCGCGAGTTCAACGTGAACGCCAACGTGGGCGCGCCGCAAGTTGCGTACCGCGAGACGATCACCCGCGCGGTCGACGTACAGGGCAAGTTCGTCCGGCAGTCGGGCGGGCGCGGTCAGTACGGCGACGTGCGCATCAAGGCGGAACCCTTGGAGCGCGGCAGCGGTTTCGAGTTCGAAAACGCCGTCGTCGGCGGGACGATTCCCCGCGAATTTATCCCCGCCGTGCAAAAGGGTGTCGAAGAAGCGATGCAAAACGGGCCGCTGCTGGGTTTCCCCATCGTCGACGTAAAAGTCGTTCTTTACGACGGTTCCTACCACGAGGTCGACTCCTCCGAGATGGCTTTCAAGATTGCCGCTTCGATGGCGATTCGCGAGGTCATGAACAAGGGCGGGGCGACTGTTCTCGAGCCCATCATGCGCGTCGAAGTCGTCACCCCTGAGACCTACATGGGCGACGCCATCGGCAGCTTGAACTCGCGCCGCGGCCAGATTCAGGGAATGCAGCCGCGTGGCAACGCGCAAGTCATCAACGCCAACGTGCCCTTGTCCGAGATGTTCGGCTACGCGACCGACCTGCGCAGCTTGACGCAAGGCCGCGCAACTTTCACTATGTTTTTAGACCACTACGCCCAAGTTCCTAAAAGCGTTCAGGACGAGCTAGTCAAGAAGTAGTCAGGGGTGTCACCTGCGCTTCGCGTGCAGGTGAGCCTCAATTCTCAATTCAAAAAGGAGCACCACAATGGCAAAAAGCGTATTCCAGCGCACGAAACCGCACGTAAACGTAGGCACGATTGGTCACGTGGACCACGGCAAGACCACTTTGACAGCGGCCATCACCTTTACAGCGGCGGCGGCCGACCCGACAGTGACGACGCAAAGCTACGACCAAATCGACAAAGCGCCCGAAGAGAAAGCTCGGGGCATCACCATCAACACCTCACACGTGGAGTACCAAACGAAAGCGCGCCACTACTCCCACGTCGACTGCCCGGGCCACGCTGACTACGTCAAGAACATGATTACCGGTGCCGCGCAGATGGACGGAGCTATTTTGGTGGTCAGCGCCGCCGACGGCCCGATGCCGCAAACGCGCGAACACATCCTCTTGGCTAGACAAGTGGGCGTGCCTTACATCGTGGTGTTCATGAACAAAACCGACATGGTCGACGACGAAGAACTGCTCGAACTCGTCGAAATGGAAGTGCGCGAACTGCTCGCCTCCTACGACTTCCCCGGCGACGACATCCCGGTGGTACAAGGCTCGGCTTTGAAAGCCCTAGAAGCCCTGCAAGCCAACCCCAATACCCAACGCGGCGAAAACGAGTGGGTCGATAAAATCTGGGACCTGCTCGACGCGGTGGACAGCTACATCCCCACGCCTGAACGCGACGTCGACAAGGCGTTCTTGATGCCGGTCGAAGACGTGTTCACCATCACCGGCCGCGGCACCGTGGCGACGGGCAGGGTCGAACGGGGCACGGTCAAGACCGGCGAAGAAATCTCCATCGTCGGGCTAAGCGACACCAAAAAGACGGTCGTGACCGGTGTCGAGATGCACCGCAAGACGCTCGACTCGGGTCTGGCCGGCGACAACGTAGGCGTGCTGTTGCGCGGCGTGGGCCGCGACGACATCGAACGAGGTCAAGTGTTAGCCAAACCCGGTTCCATCACTCCCCATACCGTTTTCGACGGGTCGGTGTACATCTTGAAGAAAGAAGAAGGCGGCCGGCACAGCGCCTTCTTCACCGGCTACCGGCCGCAGTTTTACTTTCGCACGACCGACGTCACGGGCGTGGTGACTCTCCCTGAGAGCGTGGAGATGGTGATGCCCGGGGACAATGTGGAGCTGAGTGTCGAACTCATCAAGCCTATAGCGATGGAAGACGGGCTGAGGTTCGCCATCCGTGAGGGTGGGCGCACCGTGGGGGCTGGCGTGGTTACTAAGGTGACGAAGTAATTTATGGCCGCTACCCCTCGCATCCGCATCAAGCTCAAGGGCTTCGACCACAGAAGCTTGGACAGCTCGGCGACAAAAATCGTCGACACGGTTAAGCGCACCGGCGCGAAGGTGGCGGGTCCCGTCCCGCTACCGACCCGCACGCGGCGCTTCTGCGTGCTCCGGAGCCCTTTTGTCAACAAGGACAGCCGCGAGCATTTTGAAATTCGCACACACAACCGCCTTATCGACATCAAGGCCCCGACTAAAAGCACCATCGACAGCCTGATGCACTTGGACCTCCCGACCGGGGTGGACATCGAAATCAAGACGGTCGGAGGCAGGTAATAACGTGAAAGGCATTTTAGGAACCAAAGTGGGCATGACCCAAGTCTGGCAGGGAGACCGACTCGTCCCGGTCACGGTCGTGATGGCCGGACCCTGCCCGGTCGTGCAGCGCAAAGCTCTGGAGACCGACGGCTACAGCGCCGTGCAGCTCGGTTGGGTGGAAAAGAGCGTCAAAGCCGCCAACAAACCCGAAAAGGGCCACGCCAGAAAGGCCGACCTGCCACCGCAGCGGCACTTGGTCGAGTTCCGCGACTTCGCGCCCGAAGGGGACGCGGTGACCGTGGAGCTGTTCGAGACCGGGCAAAAGGTCGACGTGACCGGCACCAGTAAAGGCCGCGGCACCACCGGCGTCATCAAGCGCTGGGGCTTTTCGGGGATGCCCGCGTCGCACGGTGTCAAAAAGAAGCACCGGCACGGGGGCTCCATCGGTCAGCGCAAGTCGCCGGGCCGTGTTTACAAGGGCAAGAAGATGGCCGGCCACTACGGCGCGGAAACGGTGACGACGGTCGGCTTGGAACTCGTCGACGTTCGTCCGGACGACAACCTGCTGCTCATCCGCGGCGCGTTGCCGGGTCCGAACGGCGGCCTCGTCATCGTCAAGAACTCACGAAAGCAGGTGGGCTGATGCCCGTCACCTTGGACGTGCTCGGCAGCGGGCGCAAACTGACCCTCGACTTGCCCGAGCCCAAAGCGTCGGTGCTCCACGAAGTCGTCAACTGGCAACTTTCAAAACGCCGCCGCGGCACCGCGCACGCCAAAACGCGCGCCGAAGTCGTCGGCTCGACCGCTAAAATCTATCCGCAAAAAGGCACCGGCCGCGCGCGCCACGGCAGCCGCAAAGCGCCGATTTTCGTGGGCGGCGGCAAGGCTTTCGGGCCGCGTCCCCGCGACTACGAATACACGCTGCCAAAGCGTGTTCGCCGCTTGGGGCTGCAGATGGCCTTAGCCGCAAGGGCGAGTGAAGGCAAGCTCACCCTGGTTGAAAACTTCGACATCGGCGGGCGTACTAAAGAGTTTGTCGCCTGGGCCGCCAGCAACGGCTTCGACGGCCGTGAGCGCGTGCTCTTAGTTACCGACAACGAACTCGCCCGGCGCGCGGCGCGCAACCTCCCCTGGGTGGGCGTGTTGCCGCGCAAGGGTCTGAACGTTTACGACATCTTGCGTTACGACCGGCTCATCGCCGACGCGACGCTGCTCGAGGCTGGTTCTATGGATAGTTCGAACGACGGCTCGAGCGCGAACGAAAGGGTTCCCCATGAACCCGCATGACGTCGTGCTGCGCCCGGTGATGAGCGAAAAAGCCATTCAGGGCATCGCTGAGAACAAGTATGCCTTTTACGTTCGACCGGGCGCGAACCGCACCGAGGTCAAAGACTCTATCGAGCGCGTGTTCGACGTGGACGTGGTGAAAATCAACCTCGTGAATGTGCGGGGGAAAATAAAAACGCTCGGCCGCCACGCGGGCCGCCGCCCGGCGCGCCTAAAAGCCATCGTGACCTTAAAAGAAGGTCAACGCATCCAAGCTCTCGAAGGTCTCACCTAAGGAGGGGTCTTATGCCAGTCAAGAGTTATCGCCCTTACACCCCTTCGCGCCGGTTTATGACGACGCCGGACTTTGCCGAAGTGACCAAAGCCGAGCCGGAGAAGTCGCTGCTCGAGCCGGTCAAACGTAACGGCGGCCGCAACAACCGGGGCCGCATTACCGCGCGCTTTCGCGGCGGCGGCCACAAGCGCCGCTACCGCGTAGTAGACTTTCGCCGCCGCGACAAAGAGGGCGTGCCCGCCCAAGTCGCTGGCATCGAATACGACCCCAACCGCAGCGCGAACATCGCCCTGCTGCACTACTTAGACGGCGAAAAGCGCTACATCTTAGCGCCGGAAAAGTTGGCCGTGGGCTCGCGCATCGTCAGCGGTCCCGAGGCCGAACCCGTGGTGGGCAACGCTATGCCGTTGCGCTTCGTGCCCATCGGCGCGGTCGTCCACAACGTCGAACTCGTGCCGGGCAAGGGCGCGCAGATAGCCCGCAGCGCGGGCACGAGCATCCAGATTCAAGGCCGTGACGGCGACTACGTCACCTTGCGTTTGCCCTCGGGCGAGTTGCGCCGGATTCACGGCGAGTGTTACGCCACCGTCGGCGTCGTCGGCAACGCGGAGCACAAGAACCTTACGATGGGCAAAGCCGGGCGCAAGCGCTGGGCCGGCCGCAAACCGCACGTCCGGGGCCGCGCCATGAACCCGGTCGACCACCCGCACGGCGGCGGCGAAGGCCGCTCCACCGGCGGCCGCCACCCGGTCAGCCCCTGGGGTCAAAAAGCCAAGGGCCTCAAGACGCGCTCCAAGCGCAAAACCAGTTCGAAATTTATCGTCCGCCGCCGGAAAGGGAGTAAGTAATGCCCCGCAGCACCAAAAAGGGTCCGTTTATCGACGAGCACCTGCTCGACAAAATCGACGCGGCCAACGAGTCGGGCGCTAGAAAAGTGATTCGCACCTGGAGCCGCCGCTCGACGGTCGTGCCCGAAATGGTCGGCCACACCTTCGGCGTGTACAACGGCAAACAGCACGTGCCGGTGTTCGTCCAAGAAAACATGGTCGGCCACAAGCTGGGTGAGTTCGCGCCGACGCGGATTTTCCGCAGCCACGGCGGGGGCCGGGGCTAATGGAAGCCAAAGCCAGACTGAACACGTTGCGCTCGACGCCGCAAAAAACGCGGCTCGTCGCCGACCTCATCCGCGGCAAAGAAGTCGTCGAGGCCGAGAACATCTTGCGCTTCACGCCGCGCCGGGCGGCGAAACCGATTTTGAAACTGTTGCAGAGCGCCAAGGCCAACGCGGTCAACAACCACGACATGTTTGAAGACACTTTATACGTGTCGAAAATTATGGTCGACGAGGGCCCGGTTTTGAAGCGGTTTTTACCCCGTGCTCGTGGCCGCGCCGACCTGCTGCGCAAGCGCACCAGTCACGTCACCATCGTTTTGGAGGAAAAGTAAGTGGGAAACAAAATCAACCCGCTCGGCTTCCGCCTGGGGGTGAACAAGGAGTCGTCGGCCAAGTGGTACGCGAGTCCCGACGCCTATCCCCAGCTGCTCGCCGACGACCGGCTCATCCGCGAAACCATCCAAAAAGAGGTGGGCCGCGCCGGTATTTCGCGCATCGAAATCGAGCGTGCGGCGCACAACATCAACATCACCATCCACACCGCCAAACCGGGTGTCGTTATCGGCCGGGGCGGCGAGTCCATCAAAGAACTGCGCACCAAACTCGACGGCAAGCTGAGCGGCACCATCGCCGTGAACGTGCAAGAAGTTCAGAACGCCAATACCAACGCGGCCCTGATTGCGCAGCGCATCGCCGAGCAGCTCGAGCGCCGTTTCGCGTTTCGCCGCGCCATGAAGCAAGCCGTGCAGCGCACGATGGAGTCGGGCGCTCAAGGCGTCAAGATTCGCTGTTCGGGTCGTTTGGGCGGCACCGAGCAAGCCCGCCCCGAGTGGTACTCGGACGGCCGCGTGCCGCTGCAAACTTTGCGCGCCGACATCGAGTACGGCACGGCTCGGGCGCAGACCACCTACGGCATCATCGGCGTCAAGGCGTGGGTGTTCAACGGCGAAATCGTCGGCGACAAACAGCGCCGCGCCGCCCTGTTGCCCAGGACGAGGCGTGATGAGGACAAACAGCGTCGCCGCCGCCGCCCAGCCGCCAAACGCGGCAACAGCCGGGGCGGTAGTGACCGTCCCGGCAGCGACCGTCCCGGCAGTGACCGTGGGGGTAGCGACCGGCCCAGCGGTGCTCGCCCCCCGCGCAAGGACCGTAGCTGATGCTGTTACCCAAACGCGTCAAGTACCGTAAGCAGATGCGCGGCCGCATGACCGGCGACACCAAGGGCGGTGACTACCTCGCCTTTGGCGACTACGGACTCGTCGCGATGGAACCGGCCTGGATAAAGTCCAACCAAATCGAGGCTTGCCGCATCGCCATGAGCCGTTACTTCCGGCGGGGCGGTAAGATTTACATTCGTATTTTTCCCGACAAGCCCGTGACCAAAAAGCCCCAAGAGGTGCGCATGGGTAAGGGCAAGGGTGCCGTCGAATACTGGGTCGCGGTCGTCAAGCCGGGTCGGGTCGTGTTCGAGGTCGCCAACGTGACCGAGGAGCAAGCCAAAGAGGCGTTCCGTTTGGCCGGCCACAAACTCCCCATCAAGACCAAGATGGTCAAGCGTGAGGTGTACGATGAAGCCCAGTGAGGTGCGCGAGCTGACCGTGGACGAAATCCACGACCGGGTTGCCAAACACCGCGAAGACTTGCTCGACCTGCGGGTGCAGTCGACCGTCGGTCAGGTGCCGAACACCAAAATCATCCGCACCAAAAAACGTGACATCGCGCGGCTGCTCACCATCGCCAACGAAAAGGACAAGGCATGAAAAAGACACTGCAGGGCCGCGTGGTCAGTGACAAAGCCGACAAGACAGTGACCGTCCTGGTCGAGCGGCGCTTTAAGCACCCGCTTTACGGCAAGGTCGTCACCACGACGAAAAAGTACCTGGCCCATGACGAAACCAACGAGTTCGGCGAGGGCGACGTGGTGGAAATCGTCTCGAGCCGCCCCATCAGCAAGCGCAAGAGCTTTACCGTCGACAAACTTATCGAGAAAGCGAGGGGGTGAGGGGTTTTTTAGTCTTTGGTTTTTAGTTTTTAGTTTCACTAATAACTAACCGCTAAACGCTTTTACCTTCTATCATGATTCAACAAGAGACTTTTTTAGACGTAGCCGACAATTCGGGTGCACGCCGCATTCAGTGCATACGCGTGCTCGGCACCGGCCAACAGTTCGTGGGCGGCGTCGGTGATATCATCGTGGCCGCGGTCAAGGACGCCATCCCCAACGCGGGCGTTAAAAAAGGTGACGTCGTCAAGGCCGTCATCGTCCGCACGCGCAAAGAAATCAACCGCCGCGACGGTTCGTCGATTCGCTTTGACAGCAACGCCGCCGTCCTAATCAACAACCAAAACGAGCCGCGCGGCACACGCGTGTTCGGACCCGTGGCGAGGGAGCTGCGCGACAAACGCTTTATGCGCATCGTGTCCTTGGCACCGGAGGTTCTGTAATGGCTAAAATTCATCTCAGGCGAGGCGACACGGTTCGCGTCATCGCCGGCAAGTTCAAGGGTTCCGAAGGCAAAATTATGGCGGTGTTGCCCGAGAAAAGCCGGGTCGTCGTGGACAACGTCAACGTCATCAAAAAAGCGCAGCGGCCCACTCAGGACAACCCGCGGGGCGGATTCGTAGAGCGTGAAGCGCCGATTCACATCAGCAACGTGCAGTTGCTCGACCCCCGCTCGGGTGAGCTGACCCGGGTGCGTTACCGCGTCGAAAACGGTCACAAGTCACGCGTGAGCGTCAAAAGCGGCGCGGCGCTGGACGAGTAAGGGAGACATGGACTCAACAGACACGCCTACTACAGGAACGGACCTGTCCGTTTCGCTCAAACAGCGCTTTAAGGACACGGTCGTCGCCGAGTTGCAAAAGCGCCACGACTACGCAAACGTCATGGCGGTGCCGAAACTGGAAAAAATCGTCATCAACATGGGTCTGGGCGCGGCGCGTGAAGACAGCAAGGTGCTGGACAAAGCCGGTCGCGAACTCGCTCAAATCGCCCTGCAACGCCCGGTCGTCACCAAGGCTAAGAAGTCGGTGTCGAACTTCAAACTGCGGGCCGGTATGCCCATCGGCGTGATGGTCACGTTGCGCGGCGAGCACATGTGGGTCTTTTTGGAAAAACTCGTCAACATCGCCCTGCCGAGGGTTCGCGACTTTCGCGGCATCAACCCCAACAGCTTTGACGGCCGCGGCAACTACTCGATGGGCGTGCGCGAACAGCTCGTCTTCCCAGAAATCAGCTACGACCAAATCGACGCGGTGCGCGGGATGGACATTTCCATCGTCACCACCGCCGAGACCGATGAAGAGGCGCGCGACCTGCTCGAGCTGCTCGGGATGCCCTTCAGAAAGTAAAGGAGTTTTATGGCTACCAAAGCCCACATTGCCAAGTCCAAACGTGAAGCCAAGTTTTCAACCCGTCAGGTCAACCGCTGTATGCGCTGCGGCCGCTCGCGCGGTTACCTGCGTGACTTCGGCCTGTGCCGAATTTGCATGCGCGAAGAAGCGCACAAAGGCTACTTACCCGGCGTCACCAAGGCGAGCTGGTAACAGCTCCAACTCGACAACAAAGAAAGCATTATGTAGAGAGGACGGTCGCACCGCTTGGTTCGATACCGCTCTCGAGGAGGAAACGTGAACACAGACCCCATCGCCGACATGCTGACGCGCATTCGCAACGCCCAGGCGATTGCCGAAGCGAGCGTCGACGTACCGGCCAGCAAGTTCAAAAAAGCCGTCGCCGCGCTGCTCGTCAAAGAAGGTTACTTGAAGTCCGTCGAAGACGCGACCAACAAGGCCGGTCACCCGGTAATTCGCATCGGGCTCAAGTACGGCCCACGCCGCAGCCCGCTTATCAACGCGCTGACCCGCGTCTCCAAACCGGGCCGCCGCGCTTACGCCAAGGCGGGCGCCGTGCCGGTAGTGCGCGGCGGCTTGGGCATCGCCGTCGTCTCGACCTCGCAAGGCCTCATGGTCGACCGCGACGCGCGCCGTAAAAACGTCGGCGGCGAAGTCGTTTGCGAGGTTTGGTAATGTCGCGCATCGGTAGACTGCCCGTGCCTGTGCCCAGCGGCGTCAACGTCAACGTCCAGGGCGACAGCGTCGTCGTCAAGGGTCCCAAAGGCCAACTGACCGTGCCGCTCAACAAACGCTTGAGCATCGACATGGGCGACGGCGAACTCACCCTAAGCCGCCCCAGCGACGCTAGAGACGACCGCGCGCAGCACGGCCTGGCGCGCAGCCTTATCAACAACGCCGTCGTCGGCGTGACCGAAGGCTTTACCCGTAACTTAGAGATTCGCGGCGTCGGTTACCGCGCGCAGATGCGCGGGGGGGCGTTGGAACTGAGCCTCGGCTTTTCGCACCCGGTCGTGGTCGAGCCGCCCGAAGGCATTGCCATCGCTACGCCCGAACAAACCCGCATCACCGTCAGCGGCATCGACAAGCAACTCGTCGGCCAAACGGCCGCGAATATTCGCGCGCTCCGTCCGCCCGACTCGTACCACGGCAAGGGTGTCCGCTACGAGGGTGAGCAGGTCCGTCTCAAAGCCGGTAAGACAGCGGCCCGGTAATTAGGAGTTAGACGATGTCCAGACTAGAATCCGCCACGCGCCGCAAGCTGCGCACGCGCCGCCGCTTAAAACGGCCGGTCAAAACCGACCGCTTGCGCCTCAGCGTGTTTCGCAGCAGCAAACACATCTACGCGCAAATCATCGACGACGAACAGGGTATCACCGTGGCTGAAGCCAACTCGCGGAGCTTGGACGCGTCCGGCGACAAGGTCGAGCAGGCCCAGGCGGTCGGCAAAGCGCTCGCCGAGCGGGCCAAAGAAGTGGGCGCCGTCCGCGTGGTTTTCGACCGGGGCAGCTACCGCTACCACGGCCGCGTCAAAGCGCTCGCCGAAGGTGCGCGCGAGGGAGGCTTGGAGTTTTAATGGCAAACAACAGCGACTTTGAAGACAAAGTGATTTTTATCCGCCGCACCGCCAAAACCTACAAGGGCGGTCGCCGCTTCCGGTTCGGCGCGATGGTGGTCGTGGGTGACCGCAACGGCCGCGTGGGCGTCGGTTTGGGCAAAGCCAAAGAGGTGCCCGTCGCCGTACAAAAGGGTCAGTACGTCGCCATGCGCAACGTCATCGAGGTGCCCATCGCCGAGCCCGGTACGATTCCCCACGAGGTCTTGGGCGAGCACGGCACCAGCCGCGTGATGCTCAAACCGGCCGGGGCCGGTACCGGCGTCATCGCGGGTGGTGTGCCCAGGGCGATTGCCGAACTGGCGGGTTTGCGCAACCTCCTGACCAAAGAACTCGGCTCGCGCAACCAAACAAACGTCGCTTACGCGGTCATCGAAGGCCTCAAGCAACTCAAAACTTATGAAGAGTCCAAGGCCGAACGGGAGGCAGCGCGGTGAAAATCACGCTGAAGCGCAGCCTTATCGGCGTCAAGAAAGACCAGCGGGCGACCGTCAACGCGCTCGGCTTGCGTAAAACGGGCGACAGCCGCACCGTCGCCGACACGCAAGACGTGCGCGGTATGGTCGACAAAGTAGCGTACTTGCTAGAGGTAGAAGGGCAGGACTAAGTGAAACTGAACGACTTGAAACCCGCACCGGGCAGCAAAAAAACGCGCCGCCGTGTGGGCCGAGGTTTGGGCAGCGGCCGCGGAAAAACTGCGGGCCGCGGTCAAAAAGGCCAGAAGAGCCGCAGCGGTTTCAGCCAGGGTGCCGGCTGGGAAGGCGGGCGTTCGCGCCTCGTCATGCGTTTGCCGAAACGTGGGTTTACCCACCAGGGTGACGACTACCAAGTTGTCAACTTGGCCGACCTGAACGTGTTTGAAGACGGAACTGAGGTAACTGCCGAACTGTTGAAGACCCGCGGGTTGGTGCGCAGCCTGAAACGCCCGGTCAAACTGCTGGGCAACGGCGAACTGACCGCTAAAAACTTGCAGGTTCATGTAGACGCCTACAGCAAAAGTGCCGCTCGAGCCCTACAAGACTCGGGCGGAAGCGCCGTAGGTGCCGAAGCGCAGGCTGAAGGAGCCGAGTAATGTTAGCGGCGTTTCGCAACGCACTCATCATTCCTGACCTGCGAGCGAAGCTGCTGGTGACGATAGGTTTGTTGGCCGTTTACAGGCTGATGGTGTTTATTCCCACGCCGGGCGTCGACATCGAGGTCCTGCAAGCCGGGAACTTCGGGCAGGGCGACATTTTCACCCTACTGAACTTTATCTCGGGCGGCAACTTCGAGGTTTTCTCGATTGCCGCTCTCGGCGTGATTCCTTACATCACGGCCAGCATCATCATTCAGCTGCTCACCTCGGTTTATCCACCTTTGGAAAAACTACAAAAAGAAGGTGAAGAGGGCCGCCGCAAGATTACCCAGTACACCCGCTACGGGGCAACCGCGCTGGGCGCTATCCAGGCGGTGTTTTTGGCTATCGCCCTGATAGGCCCGAGTGGTGCACTGAGACTAGGCTGGTCGAACGGACCCTTTTTCTGGTTTATCGTTCTCATCACGCAGGTGGCGGGTATCACGGTGGTGATGTGGCTCGGCGAAAAAATCACCGAGTACGGTATCGGCAACGGCATCTCGCTCATCATCTACGCGGGCATCGTCGCCCTTTTTCCGGGCGCTCTGAGCCAGCAGTTCGCGCTCATCAGCAGTGGTGAGGCGAACATCTTCGGCCTCATCATCTTCTTGGCGCTGTTGATTCTGGCAATTACGGGCATGGTCCTCATTCAGCAGGCCGAGCGGCGCATCCCCGTTCAGTACGCCCGCAAGGTCGTCGGCCGGCGCGTGATGGGCGGCCAGAGCACCTACATTCCCTTACGCGTCAACGCCGCCGGGGTTATCCCTATCATCTTCGCGGTGTCCATCATCATCTTGCCGACGGTCATCATCGGGGCGTTTCCCACCGTCGGTTGGTTGCAGGCGGCGGGCGTGTGGTTCAACACCGCGCAGTGGCAAGGACTTATCACCAGCACGCTGCTGATTATGGCGTTTACCTACTTCTACACGCAAATCACCTTCGACCCGCGGCGCATTGCCGAAAACCTGCGCGAGTACGGCGGTTTTGTGCCGGGCGTGCGGCCGGGCTTGCCAACCCAAGAGCACTTGGCGCGCATCACCAACCGCATTACCCTGTGGGGCGCGCTCTTTTTGGGCGCGGTCAACGCCACGCCGCAAGTGCTGGCCTGGATTACGGGCACAGGCTCGCTGCCCTTCGCCTTTTCCGGAACGGGCCTCCTGATTATCGTCGGGGTCGCGCTCGACACCTTGCGCCAGCTGGAAACCCAGCTCACCATGCGTCACTACGAGGGGTTTGTCTCCAAAGGGCGTATCCGGGGCCGCGGGAGGCGATTTTAGTGCCGCCGTCCGAGGTGCTGTTGCTGATGGGGCCGCCCGGCGCGGGCAAGGGTACGCAGGCGGTCAAGCTGGCGCGGGCTAGAAAACTGCACAAGATTTCTACAGGCGACATGCTCCGCAGCCACGTAGACAAAGGCACAGCCCTCGGACTCGAGGCCAAGAACATTATGGCGGCGGGCGACCTCGTGCCCGACGACCTCATCATCGACATGGTGCGGGCGGAGCTGGAAGCGCACAAAGAAAACGGCGTGCGCGCCCTTCTCGACGGTTTTCCGCGCACGCCCGGCCAAGCCGCGGCGCTCGACACGCTGTTGCAGGACTACGACGCGCCGCTCACCGCCGCCGTCCTTTTGGAAGTCGAAGAAGACGAACTGGTCAACCGCTTGCGGGGGCGCGCCCTGGAAGAGAATCGCAGCGACGACGACGCCGCCACAGTGCGTGAGCGTATGCGCGTCTACCGCGAGAAAACGCAGCCTCTCCTCGACTACTACGACGAGCGCACAAAACTGCGCCGCGTCAACGGCATAGGCACGGTCGAAGAGGTCTTCGCGCGCGTCACCGAGGTACTGCCGTGATTTTAAAGCGCGCTCGAGAACTCGACCTTATGGCCGAGGCGGCCGTCATCAACCGTGAGGCTTTGGAGTCTATAGAACCTTTCATCAAGCCGGGTGTGTCGACCAGGGTACTCAACGACATGGCCGAAGATGCTATCCTCACGCGGGGTGGGCGACCGGCCTTTAAGGGCTACCGCGGTTTCCCCGCGGCGCTGTGCTGTTCGGTCAACGAGGTGGTCGTCCACGGTTTCCCGAGTGACAAGCCTCTGCTCGAGGGCGACATTTTGTCGATAGACGTGGGCACCTTTTACCGAGGTTACGCCGCCGACATGGCAAAAACGTATCCTATCGGCAACGTTTCGGCCGAGACGCAGCGTTTGCTCACCGTCACGGAAAACTCGCTCTACGCGGGCATCGAGCAGGCGTATCCCGGCAACCGCCTGGGAGACGTCTCCGCGGCGATTCAGCGCGTCATAGAAGCGGCGGGTTACTGGGCTATTCGGGAGTTCGTGGGTCACGGCATCGGTGCCGAGTTTCACGAAGCGCCCGAGGTACCCAATTACGGCAAACGGGGTACGGGTCCGGTTCTGCGCCCTGGTCTCGTGCTGGCTATCGAGCCGATGGTCGCCGAACGGCGTACCAAAGTAAAGATTTTGGCTGACCAATGGACGGCGCCGACCGCCAACGGCAGCTTGGCCGCTCATTTCGAGCACACCGTCGCGATAACGACCGACGGTCCGCAGGTTTTAACGTCGAAAGACCAAGCCAAGGTGCTGGTCGCAGGAGGTGCACGTGGCGCGTAGACGCTCAAGGCGGTCAGGCCCACCCAAGGAACGCAAAGAACGCCCCGAGGAAACGACCCAGGACACCATCCGGGCTGAGGGGGCCGTGCTCGAGGCGCGCCCCAACACCACCTTTTTGGTCCAGCTCGACGCCGGTCCCGAAATTCTCGCCCACGTCGGCGGCAAAATGCGCCGCAACTACATCCGAATTTTACCGGGCGACCGGGTTATTCTGGAAATAAGTACTTACGACCCTGAAAAGGGCCGGATTGTTTACAGGAAGTAGCTTATAGGTATCATCTATAAATTGGTTTATAGATGATACCTATAAGCTCCAAGGAGGAACAATGAAAGTCCGTGCGTCCGTCAAGCCCATGTGCGACAAGTGTAAAGTCATTCGTCGCCACGGCAAAGTGTACGTCATCTGCTCGGCGAACCCGAAGCACAAGCAAAGGCAGGGCTGAATTATGGCGAGAATTTCAGGCGTCGACTTGCCGCGCGACAAGCGCGTCGAGTACGCCCTACCCTACATCTACGGCATCGGCTTGAGCCGCGCCCAGGAAATCTTGGCGGCGGTCGACATCGACCCGGACATCCGCGTCAAGGACTTAGCCGAGTCCGACGCTCAAAAAATTCGTGAGTACGTCGACCGCAACTTCAAGGTCGAAGGCGACTTGCGCCGCGAAATCCAACTCAACATCAAACGGCTCATGGACATCGGGTCGTACCGCGGCTTGCGGCACCGCCGCGGTTTGCCGGTAAGAGGCCAGTCGACCAAAACCAACGCTAGGACGCGCAAGGGTCCTCGCCGCACCGTCGCCGGCAAGAAAAAAGCGACCAAGAAGTAAAAGGAGTAGTTTATGGCAAAAGCACCTGCTAAAACCGCCAAGCCGAAAAAACGTGCCCGGCGCAACCTCGTTGAGGGTCGGGCTTTTATCCACGCGTCGTACAACAACACCATCATCACCATCACCGACGTCGACGGCAACACGGTCGCCTGGTCGAGTGCGGGCTCCATCGGCTACAAGGGCTCCAAAAAGGGTACGCCCTACGCCGCCCAGCTCGCCGCCGCCGACGCGACCCGCAAGGCGCAAAACATGGGTCTGTCGCAACTTGACATCGTCATCCGGGGTACGGGCTCGGGCCGCGAACAAGCGATTCGTTCCATCCAGGCGACCGGCGTCAATGTCCGCACCATCATCGACGACACGCCGGTGCCGCACAACGGTTGCCGTCTGCGCAAGCGCAAGCGGAACGCTTAAGGGGAGTTTATGAGTCGTTACCGAGGTCCAGCCGTCAAAATCAGCCGCCGCGAAGGGGTCAACCTCACCGAAACCCCTAAAGTCCAGCGCTACATGGAGCACCACCCGTACCCGCCGGGCCAGCACGGCCAGGCGCGCCGTCGCAAGCCGAGCGACTACGGCGTTCGCTTGCGCGAAAAGCAAAAACTGCGCCTCTACTACAACCTGGGCGAAAAGCAATTCCGTAACTTGTTCGACGAAGCCTCACGCCGCGAAGGTGCGACGGGCGCGGTGTTTTTGCAGCTCTTAGAGTCCCGACTCGACAACGTCGTGTACCGGCTGGGTATCGCTTACACACGCCGTCAAGCCAGACAGTTCGTCTCGCACGGGCACGTCTTGGTCAACGGTCAAAAAATTGATGTGCCGTCCTACCGGGTCGACCCCGGCGACGAAATCGCGGTGGCGCCCGGCAGCCGCGACAACGCGCACATCAAAAGCAACATCGAAGCGCGCCGCCGCGGCAAGATGCACCCTTGGCTCCAGTTCGACGCCGACGCCATGACCGGCAAGTTTATGAACCGTCCGGCCAGGGAAGACTTGGTCGTGCCGGTCAACGAACTTCAAGTCATCGAGTACTACTCGAGGTAACCCATGATTCAAATGACCCCCGACATCAAAGCCGAAGTCACCGACAAGTACGGCGAGTTCACCATCGAGCCGATGCAGCGCGGCTACGGCGTTACTTTGGGCAACCCGCTGCGCCGTATCCTGCTGTCGTCGATTCCCGGCACCGCCGTGACGAGCGTGTACATCGAAGACGTGTTGCACGAGTTTTCAACCATTCCCGGCGTTAAAGAAGACGTCATGCAGATTATCCTCAACTTGAAAGAACTCGTGGTCAAACTCCACGACGACGAACCCGTAACCCTGACGCTGCGCGGTGAAAGCGAGGGTGTTATCACCGCGGGCAGTTTCGAGACGCCGCCCAACGCCGAGGTCGTCAACCCCGAGCTGCACATTGCCACGCTCGCCAAAGGTGGCAAGCTCGTGATGGAAGTCCGCGTCGAGCCGGGCGTGGGTTACGTGCCGGCGGACATTCACGGCACCAAAGACCGCATCAACTCGATTCCGGTCGACGCGATTTTCACGCCCGTGCGCCGGGTGGCTTACCGCGTCGCCGACACGCGCGTGGGCCAACAGACGGACCTCGACAAGCTCGTTTTGCGCATCTGGACCGACGGCAGCGTCGCGCCGGGCGAAGCCCTGACGATGGCCGTAGAAATCATGCGCAGCCAACTCGCCGTTTTCGGTGGCGAGGTAGCCGCCATGCCGACGGTCGAGGAAAAAGTCCCGGTCACGGTCATCGCGCCGCGCGCCGCCCAAGAAGAAACGGCCCCCGCCGAGCCCGAAGGCGTGCAGATGAACTTGGACGGGTTGGAACTCTCGAGCCGCGTCCTTCACTCCTTGCAAGAAGAGGGCATCGACTCCATCAACGCGCTCCTCGCGCTGAGCGAACGCGACCTGAAAAAGGTCGGCGGCATCGGTGAGAAGTCCCTGGAAGAAATCACCGACCAGCTCGTCGCCCGCGGGCTGAAACTGAAGGAGTAAAGATGAGACACTTGTCCAGCGGACGTAAGCTCAACCGCAACTCGTCCCACCGCATCGCCCTCAACCGCAGCCAAGCGACGGCACTGTTCCGCCACGGCCGCATCAAAACGACGCTGGCGAAAGCCAAAAACCTGCAGCCTTACGTTGAAAAACTCATCACCACCGCGCGCGGCGGCGACCTGCACGCGCGCCGGCTGGTCGGCAAGGAAATCCACGACCAGGTTGTCCTGCGCAAACTCATGGACGACATCGCCCCGAGCTTTGCGGCGCGCCCCGGCGGTTATACCCGAATTTACCGCCTGGGGATGCGCCGCGGCGACGCCACGCAAGAAGCTTTAATCGAGCTTGTCGGCGACGACGAATAGGTTTTGTGAGCATCAGCAGAGAGCCGAAGCACCAAGCTTCGGCTTTTTTATTGGTTTGTCCAACCTTCTCGGCGAGCATCAAAAACCGAAGGGAGCCCGCGCCGTAACCGACTGCCCTTTTTGCCTCGAGACCAACGCTCTTTACGGCGACATTCTCGTCCAAAACGAGCACGCCTACCTTGTCACCCTGCCCGACCCCGTCCTGAAAGACTCGCTCATGATTATCCCGCTGCGCCACGTCGAAACGCCTTTTGACCTGAACGACGAGGAGTGGCTGGCGCTGAAAAGTTTGCTTGACGAAGCTAAAAGGGTGCTGGACGCTCGAGGCGCGCAAGGCTACAACGTCGGCTGGAACGTCGGCGCAGTGGCCGGGCAGCACGTGCCGCACGCGCACCTGCACGTGTTCGCGCGCTTTGCCGACGAGCCTTTGGCAGGCCGGGGGATTCGCTACGCGTTCAAACAACCCGTGAACAAACGACCCTCTTAATTATTCGCGCCGCGACAACACCGGACAATAAAGCCCGAGGTTTTCCCGTTGCCACCAGCGCCCGTCGCCCCGGAGTTCCGAAGGGGCGGTGTAGCGGTAGTCGTAAAGGGTGGCGCGGATAAACTTGGGTGGCTGTTCGAAGGGGTTGGACTCGAGCAAAGCCGTCACCTCCGGCGCACCCTCCAACAGCCGCACCAAAAACTGCACGAACCAGGGCGTGCGCTGGCAACTCCCCAGGGCGGCGAACCACACCTGCCAGTCGAGCCGCGGCATGTGCGGCTGAACAAGCGGCGGCGCGCGGCTGGGATCGCCGGGCTTGTACTTGAACGTGTAGGGCAGCCAAATCTCACCGTCGTCGCTGCCCTCGACGATGATTTCAGGTCGCCGCGTCGTCATGACCCGAAACAAGCCGTAGCTGTTGAACGACCGAAACGGTTGCAGCCAGCCGTAAGCGCGGTCGGCGAAGCCGGGCCAAGGAGCACCGGGCCGCAGCGCGCTGTAAACGAGCAGCGGCGTGAACGCGATGACCGTTGCCGCCACGAGTGCCATGAGGGCTCGAGGCCAGCGCCTGTAAGCTTTTGCGGGTGCATCCGTTCGGAGCCACCGAAGCGCCCGGTCGTCGAGAAGCGGCACACAGAGCACGACCGTCAACAAGTTGAAAAACCCGTAGTTGCCGGTCAGCGCGATGAGCAGCATCAAGAGGGCGGTGAAGCCGCCTGCTAGGAGTCGCAGCCGCCGCGGCGCGAAGTAGAAAAACGGCACGACGAGTTCGACGAAGAAAGTGAAGTAGAGTGAGAGTTTCTGAACCCACAGCGGCAGGTGATGCGCCCAAAACGCTAGCGGCGTCGGGAGGGGTTGGGTTTCGTAGTGAAACTGCAAAGCCACGCCCGTCAGCCACGAAGCGTCGCCCGAGGTGAGCTTGACCACGCCGGAAGTGAACATAAGCCGGAACAGCAGCAGCCTCAGCAAAAACAGCGCCAGGCGCGACGGCTCCGGCCCCCGCCCGAAACCCGTGCGAACGGTCAGCGGCGCGAGGAAGATGGCGAGAAAACCCGCCTCGAGCAGCAACACGTCCCACTGAAAACTCAAAAACACTTGTCCGCCCACGGTGAGCGACAAGTAAAATAGCCACAGCAGCGCCAGCGACGGCGCGGGCAACACACCCAGCATCAACAGGACGGCGACCAGCACGCCCCCGCCGCAGAGCAGGTTTAAGACAACGTCGCTGCCGCTCAACCACAGAAGCGTCGACAAACGTAAGTAAGCATCGGAACCGAGCGCGTCGCGCGCCCTGGTCAAGTAGTCCGCCACCGGCAAGATGCCGCTCGAGCCTATAAGCCCCTCTATCTGCACCCAAAGCGACACGAAAGCGATGAGATAGACGAGGCCGAGCGCCCGCAGAAACAGGTCGGCGGTGACGCGGGTGCTCGGCGCGTCCCCCAGCCACTTTGAGAGAAAAGGCCACCCCCAGCCGGTTCGTGTGTCGTTCATCCTGCCCCCTATTTTACAAAAAGCTCGAGCCCACCCCATCCCACTTCACATTTAAGAGGTCGGCGACCGTCGCGCCGACATCCGCGAAGTTTCTCGTTTTCAGGTCTTGCCCCGCTCGGCCCGGCTGGTAAGCCAGCAGCAGGCCGTACTCCCGCGTGTGGTCGCTGCCCAGCGACGTCGGGTCGTTGCCGTGGTCACTAACGAACAGCAGCGTGTCGTCTTCGCCGACGGCGTTCAAGAGGTCGGGCAGGCGCGCGTCTACGTCTTGTAGCGCGCGAGCGTACCCCGCCGGGTTGCGGCGGTGGCCGTAGAGCGAGTCGAACTCGACGAGGTTGCAAAAGATAAGACCGTCGGGCCGCCGTTTCATCACTTCAAGCGTTTTCGTCACGCCGTCTGTATTCGAGTCGGTGTGAACCTCTTCGGTAAAGCCGCGGTGGTCGTAGATGTCGGGGATTTTACCGATGCCGACGACCGCCTTGCCCGCCGCTCGCAGCTTGTCCAGCACGGTCTCGTGCGGCGGGGCGAGGGAGAAGTCCTTGCGCGCCCCGCCGAGGCGCTCAAACGCGCCCGGCTCGCCCCCAAACGGCCGGGCGATGACGCGGGCCACGGCGTGTTCGCCCTGCAGAATCTCGCGAGCCGCCCCGCACCAGGCGTAAAGGATCGTCAAGGGCACCTTGTCCACGTGCGCCGCAACCTGAAACACGCTGTCCGCGCTCGTGTAGACGATGGGCTCGCCCGTCGCTAAGTGTTCCTGGCCCAGTTCTTCGATGATGGTCGTCCCCGACGCGGCGACGTTGCCGAGGTGACCCGTCCCCGTCGCCGCGTCGAACGCGTCCATGACTTCTTTTGGAAACGAAGGATGCTCGGGCGGAAAGGTTTGAAAAGGATGCTCCAGCACCACGCCCATAAACTCCCAGTGGCCCGTGGTCGTGTCCTTGCCGGGAGAACGCTCGAGCAGCCGCCCGAAAGAAGCGAGGGGCGTTTCAGCAGTTCTCACCGACGACACGCCAATGATGTTGCCCAAGCCGAGCCGCCGAAAGTTGGGTAGCTCGACCCCGGTTTCCTCGAGCGTGTGGTCAAGCGTGTGCGCGCCTCCGTCGCCAAAACGTTCGGCGTCGGGCAGCGCGCCCAGCCCGACCGAGTCGAGCACGATGATTGTTACGGTCATGGGTCAAGTATACGTGGCTGGGGACGGGGGTCGGTCATAATACGCCTGTGAAGAACTTGAGCGAACGGGTTTTGGCGAAACTTCAAACGCTAGCTCCAAAAGCTCAAAAGCTCGTCGTGGCCGTTTCGGGCGGGCCGGACTCGGTGGCATTGCTGCGGCTTTTGCTGGAGAGTTCGTACACGCTCGAGGTCGCTCACTTCGACCACGGCTTACGGGAAACCTCCCGCGAAGACACCGACTTCGTCCGCGACTTGGCCGCCCGTTTCGACCTTCCTTTTCACACCGAGCGGGCCGAGGTCGCCCGTATTGCTGCGGCTAAGGGCTGGAACGTCGAAGACGCGGCGCGGCGAATGCGCTACGGCTTTTTGACCCGCACCGCCAAACGGGTTGCTGCCGACGGGGTCGTAACCGGGCACACGCTGGACGACCAGGCGGAGACGGTGCTGCTGCAACTGCTGCGCGGCGCAGCCTACCTGCGCGGCATGAAGGCGGTGCAGGGCCGCGTGCTGCGGCCGCTGCTGGACACGCCAAGGCTCGAGCTGCTCGCCTACCTGCAGGGCCTCGACCAACCTTTCTTGACCGACGCCACAAACCTCGACACCTCCAGAACGCGCTCATGGCTGCGGCTCGAGGTTGTGCCCTTGTTAGAACAGCGTTACCCGAGTCTGAAAAAATCGTTGGCTCGGTTGGCAGACGTACAAGGCGCGGCCGTAGAGCACCTACGCGAACAGGGGAGAGGGCTGCTGAACGAGGGCGGGCTCGAGGTCGCGACCCTGCAAAAAGCCGGTCTCGCCGTGCGGCGTCAGGCGGTTGCCGAACTGTTGAAAGATGCCTCGGTGCCCGTTTCTTTCGAGCGGGTCGAGGGTCTTCTCGCGTTGCTGAGTGCTGAGAAACCCGTGCGCGCATCGCTGAGTGAAACTCTGAGCGCCCGCGTTGCCTACGGCAGCCTTACGCTCGTCGAAAAAAGCGCGAAGACGCTCCCGGAGACGCCCGTCACCCGCGCTGCGGACTTACCGCCGGAGGTCGACGCGGCTGTACTCGAGCACTACCCCAACCTCGTTTACCGCAGTCGCCGACCGGGGGACGTGATTCGTTTGCCCGGCGGCACCAAAAAACTGAGCGACCTGTTCATCGACAAAAAAGTCCCGCGCGAGGAGCGGGACACGGTGCGCCTGCTCGCCTCGGACAGTCAAGTGCTGTGGGTAGAGGGTGTTGCGGTCAATGTGTCGGTGGCTCGAGCCTCTGCAGACGCCGATGTCCATTTTATGGCGTGCGCTCTCGCCTTGGCCGAAAAAGCCGCCCTCCTCGGCGAATTGCCGGTCGGGGCCGTCGTCGTTCACGGAGGCGAGGTTGTTGCCGAAGCGCACAATGAAACCGAAAGCTCAAACGACCCGACCGCGCACGCCGAAGTCCTGGCGTTGCGGCGGGCGGCGGAAACTTTGGGCGACTGGCGGCTTGCCGGCTGCACCCTTTACGTCACGCTCGAGCCCTGCCCGATGTGTTTCGGCGCGGCGTTGCAAGCGCACCTGCCCCGCCTCGTCTACGGAGCTGCAAATAGGCTCGAGGGCGCGCTGGGCTCGGTCACAGACTTGCGCACCGCCCCCTGGAAACGTGAGCCGGAGGTGCGCGGCGGCGTGCTGGCGGGCTGGAGCGCCGCGCTCCTCAAGACGTTTTTCGCCCCTAAACGCTGAGGTTTTCTCTCAAAACACCAAGCAGTTCTGTGTACCCGCGCTGCCCCGAAGCCACGAAAGTGTGACCGCCCGCGACTTCGACGAGTTTCGCTCGGTCGATGCGCTCCACGAGTTTGCGGGTGTGCTCGAGGCGCACCGTAGTGTCGCTTTTGCCCTGCACGACGAGGCAGGGCGCGCTCACCCGCGGTGCGAGTGCGTAGGCCCGGCGACCGAGTTGCCGCAGTTGGTCGATGGCCTCGGTCGGCAGGGTGACGCCTTTTTTGAGCTGCGCCTGCACCTCCGGGTCGGTCAGGTCGGCGTCCGGCACGATGTCCTTAAAGGTCTCACGCGTTTGGGGGTCGCCAAAGTCGGCGTTTTCGAACGGTCTGACCTGCCGAACGAAGTGTTTGAACACAGGCAGCAGCTTCACCCGCCAGTCGTCGAAGCGCCAGAACGGGGCGAGGAGGACGAGGCTGTCGGGCAGGGCGCGCGTCGCCGCAAGCAGCGCGAGTGCCCCGCCCATCGAAAAGCCGAGGAGCAGGGTTTGTTCGGCCCCGTCGGCCAGCCTCACGAACTCGGTCTCGACCGTTCTCGCCCAGTTTTGCCAGCGTTTTTGCCCAAGGGATTCGATGTCCGAACCGAAACCGGGCAGCAAGGGCACGCGCGCCTGCCAACCCGCCTCGGCGAGAAACCTGGCTAGGGGCCGCAGCTCGGCGGGCGTGCCGGGAAAGCCGTGGACGAGCAGGGCGCGGCGCTTGGCGTTCCCCAGCGTAAAGGGTTGATGTTCGGGGGCGCTGTAGAAATTCGGCACGGTTCTCAAGGTGACACGGCCCGAGCCCGGCTGCAGGGCTCGAGCCTACAGGAACGCAGCGGGGGAGAAGAATCCGTTTGCTCTCCACCCTCGAGCGTGTGCCGTCATCTTGTTTGTTTTGCCAAAGCTCGTCATACTCGCCTTACCAAGGAGGCAAACATGGACGAAGTCAAGCGAGACTTTGAAGAGTACGTCGCCGACCTGCATGCACAACTCAAGGCCGACCGCGTGGTGGGCGCGGTCGGCGACGACGACGAGGCTGAATTGACGCAGCTCGTCAGCGACAGCCGCGCGCAGATTGAAGGAGCGGAGGACTCGCAAACGGCCAGGGAGCGCTTCGAAGCATTCAAAACCAAAGCCGAAAGATACGGCCAGGGCGCGGGGATATGAGGTTTAGGGACGCTTTTCTGAATTGAAAGAGACGTGCTGGCGGGCTCGAGCCTACCCTCACGTCACTCTGAGCGACAGTGAAAGAATCTCTGGCGGTGCGGTAAAAACGAGATTCTTTCACTTCGCTGCGCTACGTCCAGAACGACGACAGTAGGGGGTTCGCGGCGTTCTGCGTAGCCCTACGCCACTTTGACGACGATTTTGCCGTGAACCGCTTCGCCGCCCTGTTCCAAAAGCTTGTGAGCTTCGGCGACCTCTTCCAAGGGAAACGTCTTGCCGATGACGGACTTGACCTGCCCGCGCTCGAACAGCGCGCGCATCTTGTCGAGTTTGTGTTTGGCGTCTTCCAAGTGGACGAAGCGGACGGTCGCGTTTTTACGCATCGCCGGGCTGAGGTCGCCGCCCGCGCCCGTCACCGTGACGAGTTGGCCGTCCATCTTGACGACCGCGATGCTCTTGGCAAGCTGGCCGCCCGCCGCGTCGAAGACGACGTCGACGCCCGCCCCGTTCGTCACGCGGTTGACGGTCTCGACGAAATCCTCAGTTTTGTAGTCGATGACCGTGTCCGCGCCGAGCGACTTAACCAGCTCTGCGTCGTAGCTGCCGCAGGTAGCGAACACGTAAGCGCCCGCCGCTTTGGCGAGTTGCACCGCGTAGGTGCCCACCCCGCCCGCCGCGCCGTGGATGAGGACGGTGTCGCCCAGGCTCAAACCCGCGCTCGTAAACAGCGCCGCGTAGGCCGTGCCGCCCGCGACCGGCACGGCGGCGGCCTCTCCCATTGATAAGTTGGCGGGCTTTTTGGCGAGGCGTGAGGCGTCGGTGACGTGGTACTCGGCGTTCGCGCCGCCGCGCGGGTCCATCAGGTCGATGGCGTAGTACACCTCGTCACCGGGTGCGAAGTCGCGCACGCCCGCGCCAGTTTCCTCGACGACGCCCGCCGCGTCGAAACCTAGGACCAGCGGCGGCTGCAGCATCGCGCCGAACATGCCGCTGCGCACACCCGTGTCGGCTAAGTTGACCGAAGTCGCGTGGACGCGGACGAGCGCGTCGTTTGCGCCGACTTCGGGCTTGTCCCTGTCCTGCATGACCAGCTTGTCCGGGCCACCGTACTCGTTCAAGACGACTGCTTTCATACGTTCACCTCTTTCGCGTTCGTGTTTGTCAACTGGTCGAAAACCTCTAAAAAGACCTCTACCGGCTGCGCGCCCGAAACGCCGTAAGCGTCGTTGAAGACGTAAAACGGCACGCCGGAGATGCCCAGTTCGGCGGCGCGTTGCTGGCTGGCCGCGACCTCAACTTGGCCCGCGTCGCTTTTCAGGTACGCCTCTACTGGCTCGCGCTCGAGCCCTGTCCGTTCGGCAACCTTCAACAACACGCCCAAATCGTTCAAGTCCTCGCCGTTTTCGAAGTACGCCTTGAAGAGCGCGTCCGCCGCGGCGAGACTTTTGCCCTCGTCCTCGGCAAACAGGATGAGGCGGTGCGCGTCGGCGGTGTTGTTCGCTTTCTGGATGTTCTCGAAGTCGAACGCCAGCCCCTCGGCGTGCCCCAGCTCGGTGAGCTGCCCGAACATGCCGCGCGCCCGCTCCCAGCCGCCGAACTTTTTGTCGGCGAAACCCCGCCAGGGCAGACCTGTGGGCGGCAGTTGCGGTTGCAGTTGAAACGGTCGCCAGGTTTCCGTGACGCTCAACTCGGGGCGTAAGGCGAGGGCTTTTTGCAGCCGCGCTTCGCCGACGTAGCACCAGGGGCAAGCGATATCGGCGTATATTTCGATGGTGATGGGTTGTTGGGTCATGGGGTTCCTTTGGTGGATTTGACAAGTACCGAGTACCGAGTGGAAAGTAGAATCCGGTCAGTAGCTCACCATCGGCGCTTTGTGCAGCCACTGGTCGGTGTCGAGTTGCGCGAGCATGAAGTCCGCTACGTCGGCCCTCGAGACCCGCATCCCCGAGTCTTTACCGACGAAGGTGCTTTTGTAAACGCCGGTATGCTCGCCGTCGGTGAGCATCGGGCCGCGCACGACTATCCACTCCAGGCCGCTGTTGCGGAGGACTTCGGCGTGGTTTTCGGCGTCTTTCAAAACGCTGCCGGAGAGCGCCTTGAGCATGAACTTGACAATTCGGTCCGAGACCTTGGGTTGGTCGTTCGGGTCCGAAACGCCCGCCCCGGTGAGGCTGACGACGCGCTTCACGCCGTGTTTTTTCATAGCCTCGACGATTGCGCGCGTGGCGACCGTTTGCACGTCGTCGGGCGAACCCTTGGCGTGGCCGAGGACGCTCAAAACCCCGTCGGTACCCTCGACGGTGCGCTCGACGTCGGCCGCGTTTGTCGCGTCGCCCTGGATAACGGTAAGCCGCGGGTCCTCGATCGTCAGCTTGGACGGGGTGCGCACCAGCGCCTTGACCGTGTAACCCTTGGCGAGGGCTTGGCGCACCAGCGGTAAACCGGTGCGCCCGGTCGCGCCGAAAATGGCGAGTTTCACGCGGGCACCTCCTGTTTCGAAAACGCGTCTTTGTGCAGCCTGACCCAGGCCTCGAGCGGCGTCAGTTCGACGGGCATCTTCTCCACGGCCGCCGCCGTGTCGACGTTCGAGGAAAACATTTCCGGGTGTTCGTAGGCCATCGCGTAGCCCTGCGCCGCGCCCTGGCCCATGCCGGGGAAAACGGCGTCGAGCTTGTCGCCGAACTCTTGGGCGGGCATCGCCCGGAAGGTGATTTTGCGCCCCAGCGCGCGGCTGAAACGCTCCGCGACCTCCTCGCCGTTCAAACGTTCGGGGCCGCTGATTTTGAGGTTGAGGTCCGCGACCTCCGGATTCTTAAAAGCGTAGCTCGCAAACTTGGCGACGTCGGCGGTCGCGGTCCACTGCATCTTGACTTCCAGAGGCGTGGGGTAGGCGAACACGTCGTCCTGGACGATTTCCTCGCGGGTCCAGGGGCCTAAAAAGTTCTCCATGTAGGCGGTCGGTTGCAGCACGACATAGGGGGTTTGGCTGTTTTGCAGGTGCTCGAGCACGTCCAAACGCACGTCGAAACCGGGGTTGCCGCTGCGCTGCGGCGGGATTTCCCCGCTGGTGTTCCAAACGACGAGCCCTGCACCCGCCTCTTTCGCCGCGTCTACAGCATTTTTGCCGTAGGCCAGGCCGTCCGTGGGCGCGTCGGTGAAAAAGGGTACGTGCATAAAAACGCCCTCCACGCCTTCGTTCGCCTTTTTCAGGCTGTCCGGCTCGCCGAGGTCGCCCTCAAAGACTTCCGCGCCCGCGTCCTGCAGGTCTCGAGCGTGCGCCGCGTCGCGCGTCAGCACGCGCACCTCGTGGCCGTCCTCGATGAGCTTCTGCGCCACGGGTTTGCCCTGCGAACCGGTCGCGCCGTAAACGAGTATTTTCATGATGCTCCTTCCGCCGTGAAGGTCACGGCTGTGGCTCGAGCTTAGCCTGTATGGTTCATTGTGTAAAGTAGTTACTAGAAAGTAAACCAGTTACCGATAATGAAGTTTTGTGTTAAAGTGGGCATCTGGAGGTTGACGTGGTAGCCAAAAAAACCTACACGACCATTGTTCAAAGTGACGAGCGCTGCGTGGTCGAGCGCACCGCCGACGTCATCGGCGGCAAGTGGACGACCCTCATCCTGCGCGAACTCTTGAAAGAGACGAGGCGTTTCGGCGAGTTGCGCGCCGCGCTGACCGGCATCAGCCCCAAAACCCTCACCGACCGCCTGCGCGAGTTGGAGGACTGCGGCGTTCTGAAACGCACCGTTTATCCCGAAGTGCCGCCGCGCGTCGAGTACACGCTGACCGAAAAAGGCGAGGCGCTGCGCGACATCGTCGACGCGATGGCGGCGTGGGGGGCGCGCTGGACGTAAGATCAAAAAAGGACCGAGTACCAAGTAAAAAGTAAAACCTTGATTTTTTGAGTCAACGACGCCTTTCGGCTAGGGGCGTTACACTACCTTTCATGTCCATTCCTATCTTTGACGGCCACAACGACACGCTGCTGAGCCTTTACTCGGGAAAACGCGGTGAGGGCGTCGGTTTTTTCGAACGCTCCGAGGTTGGTCACATAGACTATCCTCGAGCGCTCGAGGGCGGTTTCGGGGGCGGCTTCTTCGCCATTTTCTCCTCGTCCGGCGAGGACTTGACCGAAAAACTCGTCGAAACGCCCGAAGGTTACGACGTGCCGATGTCGGAGCCGCGGGCGCAGGAGCCCGCGCTAAAAGACACGCTCGCGATGGCCGCCAACCTGTTCCGCACCGAGGCCGCCTCGGAGGGTAAGTTCAAAGTGGTGCGAAACTTAGGAGAATTGCGCGGGTGTCTCGAGCACGGCGTCATGGCGGCGATTTTCCACATCGAAGGGGCGGAGGCGATTGACACCGACCTGGACGCGCTCTACGTCCTTTACAAAGCGGGTTTGCGCTCGCTCGGCATCGTTTGGAGCCGTGAAAACGCCTTCGGGACCGGCGTACCCTTTTCGTTTCCCTCGCATCCCGACACCGGCCCCGGCTTGAGCGACGCGGGCAAAGAGCTGGTCACGACCTGCAACCGCTTGGGAATCATGCTCGACCTGTCGCACCTCAACGAAAAAGGTTTTTGGGACGTGGCGAACCTGAGCGACGCGCCGCTGGTGGCAACGCACTCGGACGTTTACGCCCTGTCGCGCTCGGCGCGCAACCTCACCGACGAGCAACTGGAGGCGATTCGCGCTTCCGACGGCATGGTCGGGCTGAACTTCGCGGTGACCTTTTTGCGGGAGGACGGTTTGCGCGTACCCGACACGCCGCTTTCGGTGATGGTGCGCCACATCGACTACCTCGTCGACAAACTCGGTGTTGAGCGGGTCGGCCTGGGTTCGGACTTTGATGGGGCGACGATTCCCGAGGAAATAGGTGACGTGACCGGCTTGCCTAAGCTCATGGCTGCACTGCGGGACAGCGGGTATGACGAGGGGGCGCTCGAGAAACTCGCCTACAAAAACTGGCTGCGGGTACTGGAGAAAACTTGGAAGGAGTAAGCGCAAGTAGTTTGTAGGCAGTGGGTTGTGGTTTTCTACAAGCTACAAGCCACTGGCTACAGGCTGAACCTGAGCATGGAAAGCACCTCCGCCGCTTGTTTTCTGCGTTAAAGTAGAACCGTGAAAATCCTCCACACCGCCGACTGGCACGCCGGACGCACCCTGCACGGCGTCGACCGCACGCCGGAAATCCGGGGCGTGCTGGCCGAAATCGCCGAGCTTGCTAAAACTGAAGCCGTCGACCTCATCATCGTCGCCGGGGACATCTACGACTCGAAAAATCCCGGTGCGGACGCCGAGCGGGCCGTTTACGAGTTTTTCCTAAGCACCGGGGCCGCCGGGATTAGAAGCGTCGTCATCGCGGGCAACCACGATTCGCCCTCACGCTTGGACGCGATTCAAAACCTGCTCAAACTCGCCAACGTTCACCTCGTCGGACACCCGCAGGTGGCGGGGCAGGGGGGCGTGTTCGACCTCGCGCTGAACGGTGAAGTGGCGAGGGTTGCCGCCCTGCCCTTCGTCTCCGAACGGCGAATTGTCAAGGTGGCGGAACTCTTGGAGAGCGACCCCGGCCAGTGGCTGGAAAAATACCAGGGCGGGATGCGGCGGCTGATTCAGAACCTTAGTAGCAACTTCACCAACGACACCGTCAACCTTCTCGTCATGCACGGCACTATGAACGGCGCGACGCTGTCAAACTCGGAGTACACCTTCCACTGCACCGACACCTACGCGCTGGGGGCGGATATTTTGCCCGACCGGGCGAACTACGTCGCGCTCGGGCACATCCACAAGCCGCAGGCCATCCAGGGCTACCCGGAGAACGCCGGGCGCTACGCGGGCAGCATCTTACAGCTCGACTTCGGCGAACAGGGCGACGCCAAGCACGTCTACATCGTCGAGGCGAGGGCGGGCAAGCCGACGGAACTTCTCAAAGCCGTGCCGCTCCAAAGCGGCAAACGGCTCAAGCGGTTGAACATGGAACTGGATGACCTCGAGCGCCGCGCTCACGAGTTCGATTATGACGGCTACCTCAAACTCGCCCTCAAGCTCGAGCGCCCCCGCCCCGGCTTAAAGGACCGCATCCGCGCGGACTTTCCCAACGTGCTCAGCATCGATATCGAACTGCCCGAGGTCGAGACGAGCGAGGAAGAGGTTGATTTGGAGGGAATGGACTTGCTGGCGGCTTACGCCCGCTATTACGAAGAAAAACGCGGACAGGGTGTGCCGGACGACGTGCAGGACGCGTTTAAGGACTTGCTCGAGGAGGAGGAAGAGGTGCCGGAGGTGGTTATCTGAATAGATTGGCGACAAATGGATAGTTGTATAGTTTTCCTAGGATGTGCATGTGATTTCTAAAAGACGCTGCTTTGTCATCATGCCCTTTCACGATGACTATCGTGAGGTGTATGACCAAGTTTACAAGCTGGTTTGTGAAGCCAATGACGTTGACTGCTGGCGTGTTGATGAAATCGCACGTCCAGGTTCAATAACTCAAGATATTGTTGACGGAATAATTGATGCGGATTTAGTCATCGCAGATCTTACTTCACAAAATCCCAATGTGTTTTACGAATTGGGAATATCGCATAGGGTAGTCAGGTGAGATTATCTCTTAGCTAAAGAAAGGGGAGCCGTTGATGACGCAAACTGCGTCACATGACAAAGAACCGACTCCCCCTAGAAAGCTTAGCGTGCGTGAATGATGAGTGTAAAGCCTATGGAGAGAAAGGGCAAGGCAACTTGAGCGTACGCAAGGTCTACAGCAAAGACGAAATACGTTATCTACGCTGTCGCCTTTGCGGTAAAGAGTTCAGCGAACGTAAACGCACCGCTTTGTGGAACACCAAACTGCGTGAGAAGAAAGCGATTAAGGTAGCCGAGCAACTTTCTGAGGGCACCTGCTATGAGGGCACAGCTCGTGCTATGAGGGCACAGCTCGTTTGCTGAGGGTGTCTGTTGGGGCAGTGCAGCGCTTGGCGGGTTGTTTGGGCAAACATGGTCAGAGGTTTCATGACGAGCGGGTAAGGCATTTACCGTCGACAGCGTTGCAAGCCGACGAGCGTTGGGGGTATGCAGGCAACAAAAAGCAGCAACAGTGGGAGGCCGAAGTCATCGACCTCAAAAGTCGCTTGGTCGTTGAGCGTGCTCTGGGCAAGCGCGATGAAACGCTGATAGCGAGGGTGCTGAGGGGCGCAGCAGCCAGAGTGTCCTATCCTCAAGGGGTGGTGCTCTTCTCGGATGGCGAGCACAGCTACAAAACTCTCTTCCCAAAGGTGTTCGGCACACCCTACCAACCAAGCCGTAAGGGAGGGCGTGGTCGCCGTCCCGACCTCCGTTACCGTATCGGGCGTCGTCAAGCTCATGTGCGGGTCGTTAAACGACACCAGGGGAAACGTCTGGTCGAAGTGAGCGTCGACCTGGCACATGGGAGCAACAAGCGTCTCCAGCGAGAACTGCAACGCCTGGGTTACAACCAGCCCAACACCAGCGCTATCGAACGTCGCAACGGCACCGCCAGACGCATGGACGCGTTCAGCGTCCGCAAATCGCTAGCCTTTGCCCGTCGGCCCGAGTCTCGCAACGCCAACGGCGCTTGGAGCATCACTGTCTACAACTGGGGACGAGCGAACCGCTCACTCAGAAAGCTTCTACCGGAACCTCAAGGCAGAAAGCTCTATGAGCAGCGCTCTCCCGCGATGGCCGCTGGCCTGACCGACTCCCTTTGGTCGGTCGAAGACATCCTTCGCTATCAGCCTTTCCCTCCAGGTCCATGAGATAATCTCACGGCACTGCCTCGCATAGTATTGGAAACAAAACTACAATGACAGCACAGTCACTGGACGATGTTCCTTTTGATATTGCAAGCTACCGTATAATACTTTACGAACAATCAATTTCCGGCAGTAAAAAATTGTTTGCCGCTCTTGATCAAGCAGTCAAAGAACTACTGTCCAGCTTGGACAAAACCAACAACCCTGTTCAAGAAGCTTTCAGTAAACGATCGGTGACTGGGATTCGGCACCGTAAGCCGCTCATTCAAGTTATAAATGTTGCTAAGCTGCATAAGTCTCTGAAAACTTTGATAGAAAACGAAAACATTAAGTATGTAGAGGATTTGAAAAAACTCAATCTGGAAAAGATGAAAGAAAAGTATGACCTTGGCGCAACTAATCTTACGACCTTGGTAAAAATTGTTTTAAAGAATGAAGCTTATGATGATTTAGATGTTCTTCAAGAGCTAATTTTGAAATATCGTCTTGATATGTCACAGGGATATAGGTCACCAAGCTGGGAAATGTGACAGCCGAGTAAAGCCACTCTTTTTTCGTTTCTGCGCTAGACTGTCACCATGCAAACCGTCAAGCTCGAGCTTTCTCCAGACCTCGCCGCTTTGTTGCAAAGTTTCAACCAGCCGCTCGAACAGTCCGCGCGAGAACTCATGACGCTCGAGCTGTACCGTCGTGGCGTGATTTCGAGTGGTAAGGCTGCCGAACTTCTCAACATGCCCCGCTTTGAATTTGTGCATTACGCCTCGCGCCTCGGCATCGCTTTTTTCGACATGACCGAGGACGAGTGGAAAGCAGAAGCGGGTTTTGCTGAAACGTTGTGAGGTCTGTTCCTGTCTCAAATGCAAGCCCTCTGATTGCGCTTGAACAAATTCGTTTGCTGGATGTACTCGAGCGCATTTTTACCAGCATCATCGTTCCGCCAGCGGTAGTCAGAGAAGTTGCGCCGACGGTTGTTTTACCTGCTTGGGTCGAGCAACAGCCTCTTTCGCAAGCTATCGGCTCGCAAATCTTGTCCGCATCGCTCGGTGCCGGGGAAAGTGAAGCTTTGAGTCTTGCACTCGAGCTGAAAGCCCCTTTGGTTATCCTCGACGAGCGCCCTGCCAGACGCTTGGCGCAAGCCCTCGGACTTCCTGTTGTCGGAACTCTCGGCTTACTTCTCCAGGCCAAAAAACGCGGTTTCATTCCTTTGCTCAAACCTCAGTTGAATGCACTCTTGGAGCATGATTTTCGCGTGTCACCTAAACTGTACGACCAAATCCTTAAAAATTCAGGTGAGTAGCTTTTACATTTTTGGCAGTATGGCGTTCGCGTCAACAGGCATGGTGCGTCTGTTTCACCTGGCACGATGGTGACGCCTCTGATGTAGAAATTGTTAATTATCATTAGGAGGCACTATGACAACCGATAAGCTTTCCCCCATCCATCCCGGCGAAGTCTTGCTAGAAGAGTTTTTAAAACCTATGGAACTGAGCCAGAACCGGCTCGCGCTCGGGATTGGCGTCAGTGCCAGGCGAGTCAATGAGATTATTTTGAAGCGGCGTTCGGTGACAGCCGACACCGCCCTGCGGTTGGGGCGTTACTTCGGAACTTCACATCAATTCTGGTTGGGTTTGCAAACGGCCTACGACCCCGAGTTGGCCCAAGACCAACTCGGCGACAAACTCGAGCGCGAAGTCAGGGTACACGCTCACGTTGCTTGAGGGCGCGCTCGAGGGGTTGACCCCCTCCCTTCAAAACCTGGAGTAAACTTAAAAGCGTGCCGAACCGAACCTCGTTAAGATTGCCTAACAAACTTTACAGCTCGAGGAACCCCGCATGACCCCGCTCAAGCTCGAGCTGACCGGCTTTACCGTGTTCCGCGAGGCGGCGAGTGTGGACCTGGAAGGGCTCGAGCTGTTCGCCATTTCGGGGCCGACCGGGGCGGGCAAAAGCACGCTGCTGGACGCCCTCACCTACGCGCTCTACGGGCAGACCGCGCGACTGGGCAAGACGGGGCTGGACGTGCTCATCAGTCCGGGGGCCACGCAGATGTCGGTGGTGCTCGCGTTCCGCACCGCGCGCGGCACTTATCGCGTGACCCGCACCGCCGACCGCAAGCCGAGCGGGGCGGTATCGCGCAACACGCGCATCGAACACTTAGAAAGTAGCGCGAAGTGGACGCAGTTGCCTGAGAGCGAGAAACTGAAAGAAGCCGACGCGAAGTTGGAAGAAATCGTCGGCCTCGACTACGACGGCTTTACGCGCTCGGTGCTGCTGCCGCAGGGCGCGTTCGACGAGTTTTTGCGCGGCGACAGCGCCAAGCGGCGCAAGCTGCTGGTAAACCTCCTGGGCCTCGACCGGGTGGAGGAGATGCAGCGCGAAGCCGGTCGGCGCGCGCGCGAATCGGAGGCCAAGGGGGAGAGCTTAAAGGCGCGCTTGGAGCAAGACTACGCGGGCGCAACCCCGGAGCGCCTGCGCGACCTCAAAAAAGAGTTGCGGAGTTTGACCAAGGAGCGGGACGCTTTGGGCGCGCGGCAGACCGAGTTGGTCAAAGACCTCAAAGAACTCGACGAGGTCAAGGCGCTCGTTGACGAGCAGCGCAAGGTGCAAACCGAACTGACCGAACTCAAGACGCAAGAAGAGGACGTCAAGGCGGCGCGGCGCAGGCTTGGGGCGGCCAAACGTGCGGCGCTCGTCGCCTCGCAAATCGAAGGGCTTGCGACCGTTCAAGCCAAGCTGAAGCGCGTTCGGGACGAACTCGTTAAGGGTGAGGCGAGCTTGCAAACTAAACGCGCTGAGGTCGAAGCGGCGCAAACTGCCTTGAGTCGAGCGCGCCGCGCGAGTGAAACGCGCCTGCCGGACATCGAAGCGAAGCTCACCGCCCTGGCGGGCGTCACGCCGCTCCTTACCGCGCTCACCGCTCGAGGGGGCCGGCTCGAACTGGCTCAAAAAGCCGACGCCGCCACGCCCTACTCGGATACCGCTTGGGACGACCTGCAACGCTCAACCGCCCAACTGCCCGCCCTCGAGGGCGCGGAAGCGGCGCTGGCCGAGGCGAAAAGCGAGGTGGAGACGGGCGCGAAAACCTTAAAAACCTTGCAAACTGAGGAAGTCTCGCTCGGTCAGTCGCTCGAGACCCTCAAAACCGAAGGTGCCAAAGCGCGAACGACCTCCGACGCGGCGGTTGTGGCCTACGAGGCGGCCGTCGTCACCGACCGAGCTGCGGCGTTGCGCGAACACCTTCACGTGGGCGAGGCTTGCCCGGTGTGCGCCCAAACGGTAACGACGTTGCCGCCCGCCCAAGACAGCCGCACGACTGCGCTGAAGGAGGCTCGAGACACGGCTGACACCGCCCTGACAGCCTTGCGCGAAAGTTACCAAACGACCAAAGCCAAGCTCGAGACCGCCACCGTGCGGGTCAAGGACAGGGCTGTCGCCCTGGAAAACATCCAGCAAAAGTTGGCGCGGCTCACGGCCGCTCTCAAGACTCAAAAAGAGCCGTTCGCCTCGCTCGGCGTGGCGGGGACGGCTGAGATAAAAAGAGCGCTCGAGACCCGCAAAACGCTTCTCCTGGCGGCGCTGGCGGCGCAGGTTGTCGAGCGGACCGGCGGAGTCGACCCGCGCAAGGTGCAGCAGACTCTTCAAACCGAGAAGCGGACGCTCGAGACCGCCCTCAAAACTGCGGAAACCTCGGCACAAACCGCGCAGACCGCGTTTGACCGAGTCGGTACGCAGGCCGAAATGCTGACGCGGCAGTCGGGCGAGTTGCAGGACGAGTTCGAAGGCGCTCGCTCAACCCTGGAGCGTTCCCTGAAAAATGCCGAGTTCGCCACGGCGGAGGAGGCGCGGGCGGCGCTGCTGGGTGAGGCCCAAATCAGTGCGCTCGAGGCCCGGTTGAAAACTTTCGAACTCAACAAAGAAAGCGTCGAACGCCGCGACGTGGAACTCGCGGCGAGGCTTGCCGGGCGCACGCTCGACGAGGAGCGTTACCGGCGCTTGAAAGAAGAAGAAACCGACCTGGCGACGACGCTGGCCGAGTTGCAAAAGAACCAGGGTCGCCTGGAGCGCGACCTGAACCACGTGGCGGAACAGCTCGAGAAGGCCAAGGGTTTACGGGACCAGCTCAAAGCGGCCGCGGCCCGCTTCGACCTCTACCGCCTGCTCAACCTGGACCTGCGCGGCAATGAGTTTCAGGAATACTTGCTCGCCCAAGTCCAGGCCAAGCTCGCACGGCGCGCCTCGCACATCCTGCGCGACGTGACCGAGGGGCGCTACGACCTTCGCCTTGAGAACGGCGACTATGTAGTCCGCGACGCCTGGGCGACCGGCGAGTTGCGCAACGCCAAAACCTTGTCGGGCGGCGAGACGTTTATCGCCAGCTTAGCCCTCGCGCTGGCGCTCTCCGACACCATCGCGGGCAGCCACGCGCTCGGCGCGCTGTTTCTGGACGAGGGTTTCGGGACGCTCGACGCCGACACGCTCTCCTCGGTCGCGGGCGTGCTGGAAAACCTCACCCGCGAGGGCCGCATGGTCGGCATTATCACCCACGTCAAAGAACTCACCGAGCGGTTGCCCGCCCGCCTCAAGGTGAGCAAGGGTGCCACGGGCTCGACGCTGAGTTGGGATTTATGAGTTGGGCCTTGTGAAAGGTAAAGTAGGACGATGACACTGATGAAGTTGGGCGACTTTACAGTCGTGCTCGAGAAAGTCTGCGCCTTTGAATACGTGCGCCCGCGCGTGGACCAGGGCGGTACTGAAAGCGGGCAGGTGGCGCTGCGCATCATGTTGGACGGCGGTCACGAGGTCACCGTGTACGGTCAAGCCTCGATAGTCGCCTTCGTGACCGCGCTCAAGGCGCTCGGTTAGCCCACCTGCAAAAGCGCGCCGACGAGGACGTTGAAAACAAGGGTGCCCAAACCTGCCACGAGCAGCGTCGTCCAGGTGTCGCGGCCCTTTTTCAAGTTCATGCTCGACTGGACGGCCAAATACGCAAAGTAGACGTTGGCGGCGATGGCGGCCAAACTCAGCAGCGGGAGCAGCAGTACCCCAATGAGGGTGATAATGAGCAGCAGCGACAGCACGCCGAACAGCACCGCGAGCGGACCCCAGAACAGCGAAAAGGTGTAGGCGACCTGGTCGAAGGTGCCGGTGCCGCCCTGCCGTTTGCCGAACAGGTACACGAGGTAGGTGAACACCCCAAAGCCGAGCAGCGTGAGGATGATGTTCTGCACAAAACCGGCTATCCCGCCGCCGAGCCCGAACAAACCCGATATAGCGGCGGCAACCGCCACGTAAACGAGCGCTTCGCGCAAACCACCGCTGTCTTCGAACCGCTCGAAGGTGGCGACGCTCGGACTCGTCAAAACCTGTCTGCTCTGCGAAATCATGTCGGGAATCGAGGGGGATGCCATAGCCATACCTCCTGGGTTGGTTTAAACCCCAGTGTAACGCAAGTTTCAATAAGGAACTTGAGGCTGCTCGGTTGCGACCGAAAGCGGGCCTGAAAAAACGTGTGACTCCTTTTTCGGCGCGCCCTTGCAAAAAAGAAGGCCTCGAGCTTTCAGGCTCGAGGTCTCACCCAAAACGTGTTGGTGCCGAGGATGGGACTTGAACCCACACAACCTCGCGGTCACTAGAACCTGAATCTAGCGCGTCTACCAATTCCGCCACCTCGGCCCGGCTGGGCTGCAGACAAGGTGTAAGTGTAGCAACTATTCCCCGAGGGCGCAATACCCGGTTTTTAGGCTATTCGTCGGCGGTCGTGCGCAACAGCTCGGCGTCGAGCAGCTTGATTTTGCCGTAGCCCGCGTCGATGGCCCCAGAGCGGGACAGCTCGCCGACCACCTTGGTCACCGTTTCTCGTACCGAACCCACCGCCGCGGCCAGGTCGTCGTGGGTGATGTGAACGGTCACGTCGCCGGCGTCGTCCTCGCTCGACAAGGCACTGTCTTTCAAGTCCAGCAACTCGGCGGCGATGCGGGCCTTGAGGCGTTTGCCGGACAGCCGGTACAAAGAGCGGTACAGGTGTTCGACGACCTCGACCAGGTGCTCGTTCAGCTCGTTCAGTTCTTGCCGGTCCAGGCGTGTGGGCTCGAGCACGGCCAGCTCGCAGGGCGTAACGGCTTCGGCAAAGTAACGCCGCTTGAGGTTGTACAAAGCTTCCTCACCAAAGTAGCCGCCCGGCTTGACATAGCGCAGCGTCAGCCCGGTTCCTTCGTTGTCGACCGTGTGAATACGCACCAAGCCGTCGCGTACTCGGTACAAGTAAGAGGGGTCACCCGGAAAGAGGATGACTTCGTCGGGATTGTAGGTTTGTATGTCCACGTAGTTTGTTTGAGGCAGGGCACTACTCATCGGCAACATCCGTCTCCGGCGTTTCTCGGTTGCCCCGTTCGGTCCTCACAAGGCACTATAGCTGTAAGGTAGTCGAGTACTTAATAGCGCACCTTACGAAGACGTTTCGGCACCTTCGCGGCTTCTTGACGTTCAAACGTTGAACAAGAAGTGAACGACGTCGCCGTCTTGCACGACGTACTCTTTACCCTCGGTGCGCACCCAGCCTTTGGCTTTTGCCGCCGGGACGCTGCCCGCCTCGACGAGCTTTTGCCACTGGATGACCTCGGCGCGGATAAAGCCGCGTTCGAAGTCGGTGTGAATTGCGCCGGCGGCCTGCGGCGCACGGCTGCCGCGCGTCACCGTCCAGGCCCGCACCTCTTTTTCGCCCGCGGTCAAAAAGGTGAGGAGGCCTAAGGCGTCGTAGCCCTTGTGGATGAGGCGGTTCAAACCGGGTTCACTCAAGCCCAAATCCTGCAAAAAAGCAGCCTGGTCCTCGCTGGACAGTTCGCCGAGTTCCTGCTCGATTTTAGCCGAGATGACGACCGTCTCGGCACCCTCTTGAGCGGCCAGTTCGCGCACCTGTTCGACGTAGCGGTTGCCCGCCGTCACGTCGTCTTCGGCCACATTGCACACGTAAATCACGGGTTTGGCGGTGAGCAGGTTGAATTGGGGCAGCTCCACGTCCGTCAGCCTGGCAGGGGTGCCCTGGGAGAGGTGCTCGAGCAGCGCGTCGGCCGCCGTGACTGTCGCCGCGTCCTCGGGGCTGGCCTTGGCGCTGCGGCGCAGTTTCTCCAAGCGCTTTTCCAAACTGCCGATGTCGGCCAGCGCCAGTTCGGTGTTGATGGTCTCGATGTCGGCCAGCGGGTCGACCCGGTTGGCGACGTGGATAACGTTGTCGTCGTCGAAACAGCGCACCACGTGCGCCACGGCCGAGACCTCGCGGATGTTCGCCAAAAACTGGTTGCCCAGACCCTCACCCTGGCTCGCCCCTTTGACCAACCCGGCGATGTCGACGAATTCGACGGTGGTGGGCACTACGGGCGGCACACGCTCGCCCTTGGTGTAGAGTTTTTTGAGCGCGGCGAGCCGTTCGTCCGGCACCGGCACCACCCCGACGTTTTTGTCGATGGTGGCGAACGGGTAGTTGGCCGCCTCGACCTGCGCCTTGGTAATCGCGTTGAAAAGCGTACTCTTGCCCACATTGGGCAGTCCGACGATGCCGATTCCCAGCATTAGACAACTCCTTCGGGGTGTCCGGCTTCAAACACCAAAGAAGCAGTATAGCAAGCCGTCGTGAGCTGTTTATTGAGGGCTCGAGACGAGAAAGCCCTAATTCCAACCTACATTTTTCCGACGCTGTAAAGTTCGCTTTCGAAGAGGCGGTTGACCGTGAGCGGCACCGCGCTCATGCTATTCTCGGCGCTATGAAAGTTAGACCATGAAGAAAGTCGAACCATGAACATAGGTCTTTTGGGTGCGGGTACGGTCGGCATGGCCGTCGCCCAGCTTTTGGCAACCCGTGACGATGTGGACGCCTCGCTCGCCAAGGTGTTGGTGAAGGATTTGGACAAGGCTCGAGACCCCATCCCCAGTCACCTCCTCACCACCGACCCGGACGAGGTTTTGGACGCTGCCGACGTGCTGGTCGAGGTGATGGGCGGCACCGGCTTGGCGGGCGACCTCACACTCGTCGCCCTGGAGCAAGGCAAACAGGTCGTCACCGCCAACAAAGCGGTCTTGGCCGAGCGTTGGGACGAACTAGTGCCCTTCATCGACGCGGGCCAGCTGTATTTCGAGGCGGCGGTGATGGCGGGTACGCCCGTCGTCGGGCCGCTGACCGGGGCGTTGCGGGGCTCACTGCCCGTCGAACTCCACGCGATTTTGAACGGAACGTGCAGCTATATTTTGGGCGAGCTTGAAAAAGGCGCCGACTTCGCAACGGCCCTCGCCGAAGCCCAACGCCTCGGCTACGCCGAGGCCGACCCCACGCTCGACATAGGCGGGTTCGACGCGGCGCACAAACTGAATGTGTTGGCGCGACTCGTGTTCGACCCCCAACTGAGTTGGGACACCGTCAAGGGTACGACCACCGGCATCGAACGGCTGACCCCGGAAACGATGCAAAAGGCGCTCGAACTCGGCGGCCGGGTGCGCTTGCTAGGCAGCGTCTATCCCGAGGACGGCGCGTGGCAAACAACCGTGCGGCCGGTGTTTCTGCCGAACGTTCACCCCTTGGCGAGCGCCGCGAGCGGGCGCAACGCGCTGTACTTTCGCGGCGACGCGGTCGGCGAAGTGCTCATCACGGGCGCGGGCGCGGGCGGAATGCCGACGGCGAGCGGGGTGGTGGCCGACCTACTCGCTGCGCTCGAGGGTCGGCCCGGCCCGAGCCCGTTAAAAAAAGCCGTACCCGTGCCTACTGAGCCCGTCGCCAAACTCGAGGAGCTGCGGTGACAAGGTCTGCGGTGACAAGCGTGCAGTGGGACTACCTCTCTATCAGGTTCACCTACAAGGGGCGCGGCATCACGAAGGAGTTCGCCCTGCTGGACGTCGACGGTGAGCGGGTGAGCAGTTACTCAAGCCAAGACGAGGAAGCCCCCGCGAGCCTGCCCGAACTTTTGGCGCTCGTCGGGGCGGACGGCTGGGAGTTGGCGACCCACGCGTTTTCCGAGACCAGCGGGATGCACCACATGCACTTCAAACGTCCCCGCGACGCTCGAGCCGAACCCCAGGCCACGCTGTGAGCGCCTACTTCAGCACCCGCGACGAGGCCAAAACACTTCTCTCGTTCGAAGACGCCCTTCTCAAAGGCCTCGCCCCGGACGGCGGTTTGTTCGTTCCCGACTGCGTGCCGCGGCTCGAGCCCGCCACTTGGCGAGACGCCGATACCCTCGCCGAACTGGGTGTTAAAGTTTTGCCAGCCTGGCTCGAGGACGAAATCGTCCCTGACGTTTTGGAGCATATCGTCCGCGACGCGTTGGACTTTTCGGTGCCGCTGGTCGAGTTGGAAAAAGGTTTGTGGGTGCTCGAGCTGTTTCATGGCCCCACGCTGTCGTTCAAAGACGTCGGCGCGCGCACGATGGCGCGACTCATGCAGCACTTTTTGAACAGGCGCGGCGAGACGCGCACCATCCTCGTCGCGACCTCGGGCGACACCGGCAGCGCCGTGGCGGACGGCTTCGCGGGCATGGACAACATCGAGGTCGTACTGCTCTACCCCGCGGGCAAGGTCAGCGAGGTGCAAGAGCGGCAACTCATCATGAAGCGCCCCGGCGTGCGGAGTTTCAAGGTCGAGGGCAGTTTCGACGACTGCCAGCGCCTGGTTAAAGAAGCCTTTGTTGATGAGGCCCTAGCCCACTTGCCCTTGTCCTCGGCCAATTCCATCAACATCGGGCGCTTGCTGCCGCAGTCGCTGTACTACCTGTGGGCCGCGAAAAAGACCGGGCTTGACGCCCCAAACTTCTGCGTGCCGAGCGGCAACTTGGGCAACCTCACCGGGGGCGTGTTCGCGGCGCTCATGGGGCAAAAGGTCCACCGTTTCGTCGCCGCGCATAACGCGAACCGCTACTTTCCGGATTTTTTGAGTTCTACCGCCGAGGCTTATAGCTTCCCCGCCACTTTAGCCACCGTGTCCAACGCAATGGACGTGGGCTCGCCGAGCAACTTCGAGCGCCTTTATCATCTGGTGCCCTCAGAGCGCCTGCGCAACTGGCTGTGGGGTACGAGCGTGACCGACGAGGTTACCTTAGAGCGCATGAAAACGGTTTACGAAACTTACAATTACGTCGCTTGCCCGCACACGGCGGTGGGCTTAGAGGGCGTGGCCCGCTACCGCGCCGCAACCGGCGACGCTACGCCGACGATTGTCCTCGCCACCGCCCATCCGGCCAAGTTTCCCGACGCGGTCCGGCAAGCCCTGAACGTCGAGCCGCCACGAGAGGAGGCGCTCGAGTCCCTCATCCACGGCGAGACGAGTGTGACGGCGCTCGAGCCCACTTTGGCTGCTCTGCGGCAAGCTCTACTCTAAGTTATGAACGTTTACATCGTCCGGCACGGCGAAACGCAGAGCAACCTGGACAAACGCTTTCAGGGGAGTTTGCCCGTTCCCCTCACGCCTGCGGGCGAAGGGCAGGCAAAGCGTCTCGGCGCGTGGTTACGCCATGCCGAGGTAGACGACGTCCTCTCGAGCCCCGCCCTGCGCGCCGTACAAACGGCGGAGATTTTAGCCTGTTGCTCGGGTCAAGCCAACAGTATCGTTTTAGCGCCCGCCCTTGCTGAAATCGACTGCGGCGCGTGGCAGGGTAAGACGTTTGAAGAGGTTGAACTTGAAGACCCTGAGACGTTCTCGGGTTGGCGAAGCGGCAGTGTCTCGTTTTGTTTTCCGCAGGGCGAAAACCTCATGGGGGTTCGCAAGCGAGTCGGCAGGTTCTTCGACAAAATCGTTGCAGAACGTGCGGGCGAAAACCTCGTTCTCGTCTCCCACGGCGCGGCCATCACCATGCTGCTTACGCACGTTTTGAAGTTGGACCCTGGCGAGGCGTGGCAAACGGGTCATCTCATCCACAAAAATACGGCTGTAACACGGCTCGAGCTGAATCCCCGAACACGTGAAGTTGTCGCTTCCGTCGTCGCTCAGACAGACCACTTGTGATGCCCATTTATAAATTTCGCACCTTCGAAGAAGCGCGAGAAGCCCTGTGGAGCGATGTGCTGGACGAGGCGTACCTGAAGCGCGTGGCCGACCTTTGGGAAAAGTCGGCAAAGCTGCATCCCAAGCGCTTTCGGCCGGGCGTCTACAAGTACCGGTCGATTGAAGAAATGAACCAGGCTCGAGACCACTTGCTCGACTGACACTCCAACCTAACGCCGCACCGCGTACGGCCCCGTTTCGTCATTCCCCAAATGCAGCACCCGCATGTCCTCCATGAGTTTTTTTAAGAGCGCCAGCAAGCTGTACTCGGTGAACTTGGCAAGCTCCCCGCTCACGCCGGGATAGACTGCTTCGCGCAGTTCGGAGAGCGTGAGGGGACCGGATTGAAGCGCCGTGTAAACTTGCTCGAGCCGCTCCAAGCGGTGTTGCCGCACCTCGTTCAGTTTGGTGTAGGGGTCGTCAATCATCTCGCCGTGGCCCGGCCCGAGGGCGGTGAGCTTCAGGCCGCGCAAGGTGTCGATGGTAGCGAGATAGTCCGCCACGTCCCCCTCGGGCACGCCGACCCAGGTCGAGCCCTTGCCCGCCAACACGTCGCCGACGAGGGCGAGCTTGTCGGCCTCAAGGTAGTAACTCAGGTGGCCGGGGCTGTGGCCGGGGGTAAAAATCGTGCGGACGGTTTTGTTGCCGACGACGAGCGTTCGGTCGGGGTTGAGAGCCTGGAGGTTTTGGAGGTCGGGCGTCTCGAGCCTTGGCAGTTCGTTCGGGTGGACGTACACCGCAACGCCGGGCCAGCGCTCCTGCACCAAGCCCAAACCCGCGACGTGGTCGCCGTGGCTGTGGGTGAGAAGGACGGCCTTGAGAAAGGTGACCCGTGCGGCTCCGAGTGCCGCGGCGACCTCTGCCAAACTCGCCGGTTCGTGAAAACCGGGGTCGACGAGCACGCCCACGCCGCCGTCCGCGACGAGGTAGCTGTTCGTCGTCGTAAAGGGCGGCAGGGTCTGGCTGGGCAGCTCGAGCCGCCACACGCCGGGGGCAACGTGTTCGTGGAGTGAAGTCACGTTAGGTAAAGACGAAAAAAGTACCGAGTGAAAAGGGGCAAGCTTTTTCTCCTCTTCCACACAAAAAACGAGTGCTCAGACACGAGCAACTATCTTCTCAGGTACTCAACGGCTGCGTCCAGCGCGTCCGCGCCCGGAGTTGCAACGTCCGGCACCACGCCGCGGCCTTCCCAGGTAGGGCCGCCGATGGGGGCCAGGACGCCTGCGGCAATCCAGGCTTGCGAACCGTCGCGGAGGCAAAAGGGCAGCACCGCCTCGACGTTGCCCGCGCTCGTTTCGCCGATGACGACCGCCCGGCCCCGGTCTTGCAAAGCGCCGGCCAGGCCCTCAGCCGCGCTGTTGACGTTGCCGTCGATAAGCACAACGAGCGGCAGTTCGGTCTCGACGGCGCCGATGGCGGGGTAGGGCAGCGGCAGCGCCCAGTTGGTCACGGTGCGCCACAAAAAGCCGTTTGTGAACACGCCTGCGGTTTGCATCATCTCGACCAAGCGGCCGCCCGGGTTCCCGCGCAGGTCGAGAACAAAGCCCTGCGCGCCCTGTTGCACCAGGTCTCTAACGGCTTGCCGCACGTTGCCAGCGACATTGTTAGAGGCCAAGTCGGGCAGCCGGATGTAGCCGACCGAACCGTCCAACAAGTCGTATTCGACGTTGCCCAAACGCTCAGAGGTTCGGGTTTGCGCGAAAACGCCCAGGCAGGGCAAGTCGCCGTATTCTTCACGAATTCTCGCAACCTTTTGGGGCGGTACAAAAACCGAGTGGCTGTCGCCGATGCGCTCGTACATTCGCTCGAGCACCCCGTAAAACGCCGCGTCGTCCGCGGCGGCGAGGGCTTCGGGCTCGAACTCGGTGCGAACCTCGTCCCAGTCCAGACCCAAGTCGGCCAGGTCCCAGTACCTTTCCGCCACGAGCCGCCAAGCCGTGTCGAAGCGGTTTGAGTAGTCTTGGGCGTACGCCGAGCCGAGAACCGACAGGGCGGCGAGCACGGACAAAAAAACGAGCACTGGAAAACGCTTCATAGACTTTCAGTGTAGCCTGTGCGTTCCGGGCCGGGGGCGCGGGGCCTTACGCGGATGTTTATAGCCCTCATAAAAGCAGCCGTAACTACCAACTGTGCTAGGTCGTCTCGAGCGGTAACAGGTCGCGGGCGTAGCGCTCGAGCAGTTCCTCGCTGATGGGGGGGCCTTGCGCGCCGATTTCGGTGACGTTGAGCGCGCCCGCCACGTTGCCGAGCCGGGCGGCGTCGCGTAAGTCGTAGCCCTGCATGATGCCGTGAGCGAAAGCCGCGGTGTAGTAGTCGCCCGCGCCCGCCGAATTGACCACGTCGTCGACCTCCAAGCCCTCGACAAGCTCGGTCAGCTCGGGCGTGATGACGATGGAACCCCGTTCCCCCACCTTGACGATGACGCGTTCGATACCGTGCCCGGCAAGCCCGGCGACCGCGTTGGAGATGGAGCTTTCGCCGGTCAGGGTGAACAGCTCTTTTTGGTTCATGAGCAGGTAGTCCACACTTTGAACCAAGGTGATGAGCCGGTCTTTGAGCGCGTGAACCGCCCCGCTGCCCATGTCGATAAAGGTGGTAAGTCCGGCCTGCTTGGCGATGTCGAGCGCCTTGACCGCGTACTCGCGCTGCAACCCGCCGATGAGGCTGTACGCGCTCATGATGAGGGCGTCGCACTCGGTAATGGCTTTGGGGTCGAGTTCGGCCGCGTCCAAGTTGCGGCTCGCGCCGGGTGAACTGATCATGGTCCGCTGCGCGTCCGGAGTGATAAAGATGATGACGCTGCCCGTCGGCAAAGACTTGTCGCGCTGCAAGGTGCTGGTGTCGACACCGGCCGCCTTAACGTTTTGCAGTGCCAGCTCGGAGAACGGCCCACCGCCGATGCAGGTGGCGATTTTGACCTCGTGGCCGAGCTGGGCCAAGACCGTGGCGATGGTGCCCCCCGCCCCGCCGGGCTCGGTAACGGCGCGGGTTACGGTGACTTCGCCACCCGCTTCTGGCAACTCGGTCACAAAATACATCAGGTCGGCGGTCATGTCGCCGACAACAAAGAACTTAGACATCCGCCCCCTTTCAAACTGCTCCCGTGTGTTGTTTCAGGTTAACTTTACACTACCTTGGGTGAGTAAGTGTAGCGGTGTAGCCCTTTATGCTCGAGCTTGTTTGGTGAGCACAGTTTAGAAACGTCCACGAAGGAAGTCCAGGGACAAAAGACCTGGGAAACCTTCGCGCCCGCGCCGTGCGCGAACTCAGTTGCCCGGCTCGATGAGGCCGTAGTCGCCGTCGTTGCGCAGGTAGATCACGCTCGTAAGGTTGGTCTCCAAGTTGTGAAACATAAAGAACGTGTGTCCCAGGGCCTCCATTTGTACGGCGGCGTCTTCGGGGGTCATGGGCCGCAAGACGTGCCGCTTGGTGCGTGCAAGGCGCGGTTCGGCGTCTTCTGCGGCGTCCTCGAGCGGCGGGGGAAGGTCGTTTGTGCGGCGAGCCAGCAGCTTGCCCTTGAAACGTTTGAGTTGCCGCTCCAACTTGTCAACGACTTTGTCTACGGCGGCATAGGTGTCCTGACCGCTTTCTTCAGCCCGAACGATGCCGTGGGGCACGTTGAGTTGCACTTCGACCCGGGCCGGGTCGCTCGAGCCGCTGTCGTAAGACATCACCACTTTGGCGTCCACGATTTGGTCGGAGAACCGCTCCAACTTCTCGAGCTTGTCCTCGGCGTAGTTGCGCATGGCGTCGGTGACGTCTATGTTACGACCGGTAAGTTTATAAATGTTCATCGTTTCCCCTTCGGTTGCTGAGTACAGACTTGCTTCGGGTGCAGCCAGTGTACCACCGCGCCGAGGTTAGGCAGAGCTGACGCAAAGTAGGTCAGGCAAAGAGCCGCGGAGGAGCCGGTAAAGAAGGTAACAGGAAACAAACTTCTCAACCCCCTCGAGTCGGACCTCCGCAGTTGTTCCACCTTGTTCATGAAGGCTACCGACCCACAAACCAGCCGACGAACCTTGCAACCAGCCATCAACCGAGGCCAGACGGTTTACCTCATGAGGACGCTGGCCTGAGTACCGTGGGTTCACTATCGCCAAGCTCCGTGCTTGTTAACCGCGTCTGCTTTAGACTGCAAGTATGACCAACCTTGCCGTCCTGAAACGTTTGGAGCAAAGCCTTCGCGACGTTGGCGCACAGTCACGCGAAATTGTCAAAACGGACGGCTTCATGGTGTTCCTCGACCTCGCCTCGAGCGCCTACCTACTCAGTTACGCCGTCCCCTCGGCAAGAGAACCCGCAGACTGGTCGCAAGCAATCGCCGCCATGCGTGAAGCGTTCGAGAGTAGAGGACGACGACCCCGCCTCGAGTATTTCCACGAACTGCATCCGGGGCTGGCCTGGGCGCTCGAGGAAGCGGGCTTCGCGCAGGACATGAGCGTTCCGGTGATGACCCTTGCGCCGGAAGATTTGGCAAAGCCGACCTCTGCCGAAGGAAGCTACGTTCGCTTGACGGCCGACGACGCGGACAGGCTCGAGCCCTTCTTGCGTGGTCAAAACCTCGCTTACGGCGGCGACGGTGGCGAGGACGCGCTTGTGTGGTTACCCAACCTGCTCGAGGGTTTGAAAGCGGGCCGGAGTTGGGTGGCGGGGCTCGAGCAAGCGGATGAGTTCGTCTCGGGGGCCATAATTCAAGGTGCTGAGGTCGGTGAACTGGCGGGCGTGTGGACGTTGCCGGACGAGCAAAAACAAGGTCTGGCGTTTCGCGTTTGCCAGCGTTTACTCTCTGACTATTTTGCGGAGGGCCACGAATGCTGGCTCTCGGCGGCGGAAGGGGCGCTCTCGCTGTACGAACATCTCGGCTTCGAGCGTGTGGGGACGCAGCTCAACTACGGGTGGCCCGAAGGTGTCTGACCGAGAGTTATGACCTGTCGACCTCGAGCACCCCCATCACCCACCGCTGTTTTGCCTCCGGCCAGGTCTCGAAAAGCTCGACGAACCTCTCTTTGTCAACTTTATAAAGCTCCACCACATCGCGCGGCTCGAGCCTCAACAGCAACTGCTGGACGACTTCGCGCTGGTGCCCGGCGACGGTTTCATGCGGGCGCAGCAGCAACTTTGTGAGGTCGGGGGAAAGTTGTTCGGGCCGTACCCGGTCGCCCCGCTCCAACTTGGTGACGAGGTATTCAAGCTCGAGCAGCGTCTCGGGCACTTCGGACTGCAGCTCGAGCAAGCGCCCCTTGCGCTGCGGCGGCGTGAGGGCGGCGAAGTCGGTGTCGGGGTCGTGCTCGAAAAACAGGTCGGCGAGCAAAAATTCGCGCTTTTGGCGCAGCGCGTCCGGGTGGGCGCGGTACCAGGCTAAGTCAATTTCGACGAGGTTTTCGGCCTGCAGGTGCTCGAGCAGTTCGGGGTCGCGCAAAAAAACGGCGTGCCGTTTGCTCGTCAAAGCCTCGAACTCGGCTTCGTTTTCCAAAACGAGGTAGGCGTTGCCGCCACGAGAACGCAGCACAAATACGCCTCCGAAAGCCGGGGTATAGAAGTTGGCCGTTTCTTCGAAAACAACGTCGGGGATGCCCAGACGCCGCGCGCGCAGGTCGCCGTGGGTGCGAGCGCTGTCCATAATTCGCTGCCGCAGCGCTGGGTCGAACCAGGCCAGCCGCTCGTCCCTGAACCGCTCCACGAGTTCGTTTTGCTCGGCAGCGACCGCGCCGAGCCCGCCCGCGTTGGAGCGCACCGTCACCGACTCGACCCGGAGGAGGTTTTGCGGGTTGGCGTAGGTGCTGAACCCCTGGTCGAACTCCAATTGCAGCGCGGTCTCGCGGGTCAGGTCGGCGATTTCAGCCCCAAAGCGCGCGTAGTAGCTCGCCATAAGGGGGCGCTCGAACGACATGACCGGCGCGTACAAGGCGCTGCCACGTTGGTCGACGGTGAGGATGACGGCGAACGAGTTTGCCAGACCCTGCGTCAGGTAGTAACGTTTCCCCTTTTCCGCCGCGATTTCAGGACTCCAGCCTGAGCCGTCGATTTGAAAATTGGTGAGGGTCGTCGGCGCTAGCCCGAGTTCGGTCAGCGCGTCGTTGTAGCGCTTCACGAGCGCCGGACTGGTGATGCGGACGAGGTCGGGGTAGTGGGTTTCGGGCGTCATCGGTGGCCTCGAGAGCAAAGGGGTAATGAGTGAAGAAAGTACCGAGTACCGAGTAAAAAGTAAAAAGTGAGGTCAAAAAGGAGCGTGGTAGCATCCGCCCAAGCTTTTACCTCCCCGCTCCTTTTCTCCTCAACCTGCTTACTTCTCATCTCTCGCCGCCACCCGCCGCGCTACCTCTTCGCGCAGCCGCACGTCCTTGACCATCTCGTCCAGGCGGCGTTCGCGCGTCACGTTCTGGATGCGGACCAAGTTGTCGAGGTACTGTACCGACTCTTGCAGCCGGATGTCCGCAAAGGACAAGCCCTTCATGTTGGCGTGCATGAGTTCGATGAGCTTACCCTTTTTGGTTTCATAATCGGTCGCGAAAAAGAGGCTGTGGTCGTCGAACCACTCGTCGGGCAAGCCGAAATCCATCACGCGGTTGTTGACGGCTTGCTGGATGTTGCGCACGTCTCGAGAGGTGAAAAAGGGAAAAGCGGCTTGCGTTTGCCGGTAGAGTTCGGCAAAAAAGGCGTGCTGGCTGGGTTGGTAGTCACGGCGGACACGCTCGAGAACCTTACCAATTACGGCCTCTTCGGGCTCGGCGTCCCCGTCGTGCGCTTCGGACAGACTGCTCAGCCCGGCCTGGTCGGTGAGGTAGGTGTACTCCGGGTCTTGCATCTCGATGAACTTAGGGTCTATTTCCGCGTAGCGCCGCCACCACAAGTAATCCTGGTCCAAAAAGTCTTCCCGCGTTTCGGCCCCGTCCACCGGAAAGCGGGCGACGACGCGCGACAGGACGGCCTTGTCGAGCTGGTCGGGGAGGTTGGTAAAGATGTCGATGGCGGCGTTGCCGCGCTGCACCGCGTAAGCGCCCTCGGTGTAGCGCAAAAACACGCCGATGACCTCGCGCACGCCCGCCGAGACGCCCTGGCGCGTGCGGTCTTCAAGGTTGTTCTCCGCGTCGTCGATGGGCGCGTAGATGATTTTGCCGGGGTCTTGCAGGGGCCGCATCCACGCCACCATCCGCTCGGCGCTGCCGCCCTGGAAGGTCGAGACGACCGTGTCCGGCAGCGGCCAGAACAAAAAGGGGATGCCCAACGCCTGGCAATGGTCGTGCAACATCGTCGCGGTGGCGGCGATTTGCAAACTCTTCCCGGTGCCCGGTTTGCCGTAGCCGAGGCGCAAACTCGGGAAACCGCCGAGGTCTAAAAACGGGTTGCGCTGCGCCGCTAGGTCGTAACACAGCAGCCGCTCGACCAGTCGCCGCGCCCCGTGCTTGGCCGCGCGGTTGCCGACAATTTGGTTCAGTTCGACCCGGTTGAACTCGACGCTCGAGGTCGGCCCGCCCAGGTCTATTTCAAAGCCTTGCAGGTGAAAGTCGCCGTGCTCGAGCTTGTACGCCCGCGTTGTGAACGGCTCCGCAAACGCGAACGACGCCTCGCGCAGCTTGACCTCGTCCAGCACCGCGCGGAAGTAGAGTTGCGTCATCTTGACAAAGTCCAGGTCGGTTTGGACGGCGCTCGAGTCCAGGTACATCCCGTAGTAAAACAGGTTGCACTGCAAGGCGCGCACCGGGTTTTGCAGCGACAGCTCGGGCACGCCCTGAAAGTCGAATTGAAGGTTGCCTAGTTCTTCCACTTTGTAATCAGCCAGCTCGAAAGAAACGTAGTAGGCGCACACGAACACCGTAATCGCCGAGGCCGTCACGTACTTGCCGCGAAACTTGGTCTTTTGGGCTTCGCTCAGGCCGCCGCGGGCGTTTTGTTCGGTGAGTTGCTCCAAACCCGAAGCTTCGGTATAAAGTTTCGAAACGTACATCCCGAGCTTGAGGCCTTCGCGCACGACGTGGAGCGTGTGGTTCACGTCGTCGTCGAGCAGCGCCTCGTCGCGGCTCGTTTGCCGGGCGATTTTGAGGAGCGAAACGGTTTCGGTCTGCGTGGTTGCTAAAGAAGATTCACGGTAACCCGGTGTGGCGCTCGGCGCAGGACGCTCGTTCAGCACGCCCGCTTTGGGTTGCCACTCGACTCGAGCCAGAAACGCGTTAGCGCGGGCGGTGAACTCGTTGAGTTCGTCTTGCTTGATGGGTAACCAAGAAACGCTGCTATCCATGTACGTTTCCGTTCGCGTCGTAGCTCAGCACTCGAGCGCCTTCGAACTCCGGCACCCGCGCGGTCAACTCGTCCAAGTGCTGCGCCAGCGCGTGCGGCAGCAGCACACTCCTGTGAATCACCGAGGCGCGGCGCGCGTAGCTCTCGGGGTCGGACTCGGGGATGTGGAACAGCTCGCGCACCCGGCCGCCCGGCGCGAAGAGGCTGTTCGTCACGCTTTGGCGCCTCGAGAAGACAATCTCGTCGGTGATGAACAGGACTAAGTCGTCCTCGTCACCGTAAGCTTCCAGCAACTCCAAAATCGCCCCCTGGCTTTCATCCAACACCGCGCCCTCTTGTTCCAACAGCAGCGGCGTGTACAGCGGCCCGATGCCGATGCGTTTCAAGATTTTGGGGTGGATGGGCTCGAGGGCGTCGTCAATCGCCATCGCCAGGATGCCCACGTCGGGCACGCGGCCGCCCTCGGCCCGGATAACTTCCAACAGTTGCGCGTGGTTGACTTTGCGGTGCTCGAGCGGGTCGGCCTCGTTGTTCTGTTCAAACGTCATGACGTGGACGTAGGGCCGGTTCGTCTTGAAGTCGTAGCAGGCCCACGAAGCGAGGTAGGTACGCATGTCTTTCCGCGTCGGCTCCTGTTTGATGATGTTGTCGGGCTCGAGCATGAAGGGCATGAACAGCTTGCTTTCATCCAACATCTCGAGGTAGCCGCGCTCGGCGAGTTGCCACAAAAAGTCGACGGGTTCTTGTTGGTACTTGAACAGGTAGTCGAGCGTGAGGCTTTTAAGCATACTCTCGGCGGGCAGGTCGCGCAGGCGTTCCTCGCGGTGAAGCAGGTCGACGCCGAGTGCGCTGACTTCCTGCGCGTTCGGAAAGCCGGAGTCGGTCAGGTCGACCCATAACAGCCGCGCGTGCGCGGGGCTGTGGGTGTATTTCAGCCGCAGCGTTTCGACGGTGTAGAGCAGGCGGCCTAGCGACGCGCCGACCACCGCGGCCTCGTAACTGTTTTCGCTGTCGTCCACGCGGTAGCTCTGCGCCAGCAGGTCGAACACCCGCCGCAGCAACCAAAAGTAACGCGTGTAGTCGTCGCTTTGGAGCAGCGTGAAGTCCGGGTTGTCGTGGATGAGGGAGGGTTGGTCGGTCATGGTCTGTGGCGGTTCAAGGTGAGACCTCGCTATAAAACATTATGGCGTAAACCGCAAACCTTTTTGAAGGTTTTTGACGCTCCTCTTCCACTGAGGAAATTGTTCTTCGTTTTCACTCCAAAGCTCAAACAATTCGGAATCCTCTTGCAAAACACGTTTTAGCCCCCTTTGTGCAAGCTTAACTAGGCTGCTGTCGGCACTGATTTGATTTGCCCGCAGCCAGCTTTCTGCTTTTTCGGGTAGTTGCACGTCAAAGTCAGGGTTCAAACTGGCGACGATTGCGGCAGCGGCCACTGCTTCTTGACCGAAATCAACCTCGAGATATTCCTCTTCGGTAAGGACAATCTCAAACGTGTTTCTCAAAGGCGTAGCGTCGCTGTACTCTTGCAAAGTTCCGAGATAGTCGAGGGCTCCGTCATTATCGAAGTAAGTCGCGTCCCAAGCTCCCATACTAAAGCTCCGATGCTCTACGCATAGACTTAAAACGTCTCGCCCGCCTCCGCGCCTGCCTCGTCGCCGGGGTAGCTGAAAAACGAGCTTTTCGTCGGGTCGATGCCGTACTGGGACTTGAACTGCTCGATGAGCTTGAGTTCGCGTTCGCGGATGCGGCTGATGGCCTCGGCCTGGGCGGCTCGAGCGTTGGCGATGTCGGCTATTCGCTGCGGGTGTTTTTCCATCCGGCGCATCCGGATTTCGTCCGAGACAGCTCCGGCCCGCGCCATGTACTCGACGTTGCGCTGGTCGGCCTCGGCCCCGAGGTCGTCGAGTTGCTTGGCGATGTCCTGGTCGGCCATCGCTTTCATCGCTTCGAGGCGTGAGCGAAAGGTCACCACCCGCTCTTCGGTGTCGCTGCGCAGCGCGGTAATCCACATGCGCTGGTTGTCGCGCAGTTTCATCTGGGTGCGCTCGTGGACTTCGAGTTCCGAGGCGAACTTTTCCTTGCTCTGGAACAGCACGAAGGCGGTGTTGCGCCGCCCGCGCAACTCTTCGACCGCGGTGCGCAGTTGCGAGATTTTCTCGGTCTGTTGAGCGTGCTCGCTGGTGCCGTTGACGAGTGACTCGAGGGCGTCCTCCTCGGCGCGCAGTTTCGCCTCGGCGTCGTTGAGGCTCTGGTCGAGCTTTTCTAAGGCGCGGGCCGCTTCCTCTTTGACCTTGAACGCGGACGCTTTTTTAGCGCTGACGTTGCGGAGTTGCTTGTCGATTTCCTCTTTGCGGCGTTCCATAATCGCAATCGTCTTCTCGACGCGGAGCATAAACTCTTGCAGGGACGCTTCCATGTCGGCGCTCATGAGTCGCTGTCTGGCCTGGCGCTTCGTTTCGGACTTGGCCTCTTGCAGCCGCGCCTCGGCGGTTTGGAGGTCTTCTTCGGCGTCGGCAATGGCGCGCTCTTTGAAGAAGCGGCGTTTTTGCGCGGACTCCATCTTCTCTTGCGCCTCTTTGAGTTGGCTTTCAGCCTCGTCGAGGATGGCCTGCTCCTCGCGCGAGGGCTGGTTTAAGTTGAGGTATTCCGAGCCCATGCTCTCGAGCACCGCGTTCAGCCCGAAGACCGCTTGGCCCAGGTCTTTTTCCTCCTGGGTCGCGTCCTTGCGGAGTTCTTCCAGGTCGGCGGTGAGGACTTTCATCCGCAAGTCGCGCTCGCGCGTGTCGCGCACCTTGGCGGCCTCGTCCATCTGCTGCTCCAGTTCGCTGAAGCGCGCCGAGAAGTCGGTCTGGTCGCGGTTGCGCGTTTCTAATTTGCTCACGGCGGTTTGCGTTTCGCCGGTGAGTTGGCTTAGAAGCTGGTCTGAACCTAGCGATTGCGTCATACAAAACCTCCTACGTTGCTGCACTCTGCTTCGTTCCACCTTGTATTGGCACATTCCTGGCTGTCACGTTGCCGTCACCTTTTACGCTGCCACAGTGTACGCCTTTGGGGGGGCGAACGCCTCAAACTTTAGCAGGAAGGCGAGAGCGTCAGACTAACCCCTTTGCACCCCGACCGCCCATTCCTGAAATTTCGATGAGAAATAGCCTACAATGCGGGTATGCGTCTTGTAACTCTTGGGGGGTTACAGCTAGACGGGGTCTCTTTCAACCGGGTCAAACCACTTCTTCTTCTCACCTACCTCGCACTTGAAGGTCCGCAGGAACGGCGGTACTTGGCCGAACTGTTTTGGCCCTTGGCGAGCAACCCCCTGAACAGCTTGTCGGTCGCCCTGATGCGGCTCAGGAAAGTGCTGCCGGGCAGCTTGGAGGCCGACGATACTCGAGCCTGGACAGGTATTGCGACCGATGTGGGTGAGTTGAACGCCAAGTTGAACGAGGGCGATTTCGAGGCGACGCGCCGCCTTTACGGCGGGCCGTTTGTGCACGGTGTGACGAACGACTGGGGCGTCGAACTTGAAGAGTGGGTTTACGCCAAGCGTGAAGACTGCGCCGCGCGGGTGCAGCGCGCACTTCTCAAACTTGCTGAAAGCGAAGCGGCCCAGGGCCGTTTCGAAGCGGCGGCGCAGCGGGCCGAGGCGGGCTTTACCCTCGACTTCGCCCCCGAGCCGGAACCTGAAGACTTAGGCCGCCTGTACACGCTGTTGCAAGCGGGCGAAAGTCCGCTGGCGAGCAGGGTCAAAGAAGAAGCTGAAAGTTTCGACATCGCGCTGGGGTTGAGCGCGGCGGAGGCCAGAGCCCGCTTGCAGCGCGCCCTGCTGGGCCGCACGGAAGAGCAAGAATTACTGCGCTCTTTGGCCCCCGGCGAGTGGGCCTGGGTGCAGGGCCGCGCCGGGATGGGCAAGACGACGCTGCTGAAAAGCTTAAGCCCCCAGTTTTTGCCGGGCCGGAGCGGTCTGCCCTTCGCCACCGTCGCGCCGCTCGTCGGGCGGGCGCTGCAAGAAGGTGAAGGTGGCGTCCTGTACAAGCTGCGTGAAATACAGGGCACCCTGGCGATAGACAACTGGGAACTTGTGGACGCCGAGAGCCGGCGCGTGTTGCAAAAACTTTATGAGGTGGGCAGCGCGGCGCGCGTCGTCGTTTCGTCGCGGCAGAATCCGCCTTTCAAGCTTGACACGCGCGTCGAACTCGGTCCCTTGAGCCGGGAAGACTTGAGCACCGTGCCGGGCGCTTGGGAAAAAACCCAGGGCCTGCCCGCCTTTGTCGACGCTTTTTTGCGCGAGGACTCGCTGTCGCTGGTGCTCGAGGACAAACTCGAAGCCCTGTCGCCGCTGGCTTGTCAAGTCTACTTCGCCCTCACCCTCCTCGACGTACCCGACCCGGCCGCGGTGCGGCGGGCACTCCGCTTAAGCGCTACCGAGGCGGCCGAGGCCCTGGAAGACCTGCTGCGGCGCGGCTTCATCGAGCCGTCGGGCCAGGTGCGCGTGCGGCAGGCGGCGCAGGAGTACCTGAGCACGCGCCCCACGCTGCACGGCCCGCTCGCCTTGCAACTCGCTCGCGTGCTCGAGCCCGAGCGCGCCTTTCCGCTCTATCAGGCCGCCCGTCACCTGTGGCGCGACGAGGACGAACCCAGAGCCGTTGAAGCCTACCTTGCCTGGGCCGGAGAACTGCTCGAGCGCGGTTTTCCGCAGCGCGCGGTCGAGGTGTTGGACGACGCGCCCGTCGAGCGCCCGGTTACCTTTTTGAAAAGCCGCGCTTTAGAGCGGGCCGGGCGCTATCAAGAAGCTTTCGCCGCCGCCGTCCCGCTTGCCGAAACGCCGGGTGTACTCGCGCTGCGGGCCACGCTCCACTGGCGGTTGGGTAGGCCGGAGGAAGCGAGAGTGGCCGCCGAAGCCGCCCTGAAAGGGGAGATGTTCCCAAGGGCCGAAGGCTTAAACGTTCTGGGCCATTTAGACCTGTCCGCCGGGAAGCCTGAGACTGCTATGCAATTTTTTCGACGGGCGTCGGCGCTGTGGCTCGCGCTTGGCGAGACGACCCGCTGGGCTGGGTCGCTCAACAATTTAGCGCTTGCGCGAGTAGAGGTTGGTGAGAACGTCGAGACAGCTTTTGAAGAAGCTTTGGCGGCGGCGAGCCGTAATCTAAGGACTCAAGCCCTCGTAAAAATCAATTTAGGGCGCGAGTATGGTCGCCAGCACAGTTGGGAAAAAGCCGGCAGCGTTTTTGAAGAAGCCATTGCCTTGGCAGAGGAAACAGGTGAAGTTCGCCTTGCTAGCAATGCTTGGAACAATTTAGGTGTTTGTCTCGAGCAACATCAGCCCGAACAGGCGCGGCAAGCCTACAGGAAAGCTTTAGATTTGGCGCAGCGAGCTGGTGACCAGTTTATGGTGGCTGGCTCGCTGTCCAACCTAGCCGAACTCGAGGGCGACGCCGAAGCCTGGGAGGAGGCCATGCGGCTGTTCGAGGCGACGGGCAACCACGCCATCGTCGAGCAAAAACGCGCCCGTATCCCGCTCGACCACCCGGTCAGGCGGCGGTCAGGGCAAACTCATTAGCTTGGGGGCGAAACGTCGGTTTAACCGGAGGTGGGTATGAAAACAGGCTTGTTGATTGGGGTCGTTCTAGTCTTGGTAGTCGGGTGTACGCCAAGGGCCGAAGTTCCTACAGAAGAGGTTACGTTTGCGGTCGAGGAGGCTGCGCAGGGAGAATACGTCGCGGCGCGCTTAGGCGGTTTCAGCCTCGAGCTTTCTGCCAAGGTGAGTGTTTCGGTCGGCGGCGTGCCCGCCAGGGTCGTGTCGTTCAACGAGCGCGTCGTTGTGTTCGAAGTGCCACTGAAAGCCCGTGAGACGGCTGAACTCGTCCCGGTCGTCGTGTCGGACGGCCGCGTCACGGCTGAGGGACGCTTAAAAATCCTCGGTGAGGTCGTTCCCGGAAGAGTTATTTTGCTCGTGTTGCCGGATGTCGATTTGACCGCTGGGCTAAGCCAAGCCTTGCAAAACTTTTTCGAGCGCGAAGACGGCCTGTTCCGTGGCCTGCAAACCGTGACGGGCGAACCTGTGGGGCCAGGGATTGAAGAACGGCGCACGCTCCTTAATCCGCTGAGTGACACGGGTTTTGAGGGCAGTATCGAAGAAAATATGAGCTTGTTAAGGGAAACCGGCTCGCCTTGCTTGGGTGACTTGGTGATTTTAGACCTCAACGGTGTTCCCCTCGAGGAAATCCTGCAAGAACTTGCCGAAGTAAACTTACCCGGTGACGGTGATATGTACGGAGCTGGCGACCAGAGCGGAGAAGAAGCTCTAAAAACCATCGGTATCGACCCCACCGCCCGGCTTTTTACAGGCTTGGGCGTTACCATCGCCGTTTTGGACTCGGGGCTAGACCGAGAACTGTTCGGCAGGCCCTGGCTCGAGACTTTGGCCTACAACTTCGTCAGCGACAGCAGAACGAACCTTGACGTCTACGCCCTGCACGGCACCGCCGCCGCCCTGGCCGCCGCCGGTGTCGGGGTCGGCGTGGCCCCGGCCGCCGACCTCCTCCCCCTGAAAGTTTGTGACGGCGACGACGTGCGCTGCCGGGCGGACCATGTGGCCCTGGGCATTTGCCACGCGCTTGTCCACGCGCCGCGCGGCCCCGAAAACCTTGTCATGAACCTCAGCTTCGGCAGCCCGCTCGACGTCACCGTGCATGAACTGCTCTTGGAGCACGCCGTGACCAGGCTCGGCGTCGGCGTCGCGGCGTCGGCGGGCAACGAGGCTGGTTTGGGCTCGCCCCCACACTATCCGGCGGCTTACACATTTGTTACCGAGACCCCCCGAGAAACAGGTGACGGCCTTATCGCGGTGGCGGCCCTGGACGCTAACTTGCAACCGTGGGCGGGCGGGACAAAGGGCGGCTACATCGACGTGACCGCGCCCGGTGTCAACCTGCTCGACGGCGGCCTCGGGACTTCTTTTTCTGCGCCCTACGCGGCGGGCGCGGTGGCGCTGTTCAAAGAAGCCTCCGGCGGCCGACTGTCGCCCGGTGAGATTGAAGTGTGTCTCGAGCAGGGTGCCGACGCCAGCGCCGGGTTCGCCGCGGACGAGGTCGGCAGCGGCGTGTTGAACGTGGCCGACGCTTTGAAAATCTGTGGGCTCGTCCCCTAGCATTGCGAAAAGTTTGAAGGGCCTCGAGTACCCTCGAGGCCCTTTTGCCGTGGTCTCTTCGCCGCGCTTTCTACGGCTGCGCAATGGCCGCCGCGCCGATGACGCCTGCGTCGGTGCCGAGTTCGGCCGCGCGGATGTCGACCGGCGCGAAGCCCGCCGCGAACCGCTCGGCGGCAGCGCGAATTTTGTCGAGGTAAAACGCGCCCACCCCGCTCATGCCGCCGCCGAGGACGAAGCCGTCGGGGTCCAAAATCTTGAGGAGGTTGGCGACGCCGAGGCCGGTGAACGTCGCGGCCTGGTCGACGACGGCCAGGGCTTTGGGCTCGCCGGCCTGAGCCCGCTCGAACACCTCCTGGGTGCTCAAGCTTGCGCCGTAACTGAACGACGCGTCCCGCGCTATGGCCCGCCCCGACGCTAAAGCTTCCCAGCAGCCGTGGTGGCCGCAGCCGCACAGCGGGCCGCCCGGCAGCAGCGTCATGTGGCCGACCTCGCCCGCCGCCCCGGTCGCGCCGTGAATGACTGCGTCCCCGACGAACACGCCGCCGCCGATGCCGGTCGACAAGGTGATGTAGACGCTGCTGGTCAAGTCTCGAGCCGCGCCGTAGCGGTGCTCGGCGTAACCCGCGGCGTTGGCGTCGTTCTCGAGGGTGATGTGCAAGCCCAACGCCTCTTGCAAAAGCGCCACGAGCGGGACGTTTCGGAAGCCCGGGATGTTCGGCGCGAACACGACGACGCCGTTTCTCAGGTCGAGCGGCCCCGGCGAACCGACGCCCACGCCGCGCACCTCCGGGTGTTCGGCGAGCAGCGTTTGTGCGGTCGTCGCCAGCGCCGTCACGACGGCCTCTAAGCCGGTCTGCGGCGTGGCGACGCGGCGCTGCGCCAAGATGACGCCGTCGTCGACCACCGCCGCTGCGATTTTGGTACCGCCTAAGTCCAGCCCGAGCGTTTTCATGGTGAGACACGCTAACCCGCTTGCCGTAACGCCGTCAAACCGTGTAGCGTCGTCAAAACGGTTTCAATCGAGATAGGTCACTATCAACTGCGACTCGGTGTCGCTGTCTTCGAACGAGGTGGCGCGTCGCCGATTCGTGCCGTTCAGGGGGTCGCCTTCGATGACGAACACCAGGCCGTTGCTGCTCTGCTGCCAACCGGGCAAGTCGTTGACTTCCTGGACTATCTTTGCGAGGTTGGGGGTCAGGGCGGCCGGGTCGCGGCGGGTGCCTTCTTTGGACAGCCAAGGTGGGGGCTCCCACACGGCGACCTCACTCGTCCGCGGCCGGCTCGAGATGTCGCCTACGCCCTGATGAACGAACGTCAAGGCCTGCGGGTTCGCTTGGCCGTAAACGTACAGCTTGACGTAGCCGCTCGTCTCGTGGTCGACGGTGAACTGGATGCGCGCGTCCAAAATCGTCGCCTTGGGCGGGATGCCTAAGTCGGTGAAGCGTAAACCGATGAGCTGGTCCGTGTCGACGAAGTCGGTGTTGTAGGTCAGGTCGATGTCGCCGCTTTTGATGTCGACGGCGTTGGCCGGAAAGTCCTCGTTGCGGTCCGGCCCCTTTTCCCGCGGCACGTTGTTCACCGCGCTCAGGTACTGTTCCGCGTCGTCCGAGGGTCTACGGACGGGCACCACGATTTTCTTTTCCGCGCCGCCGCCGCGGTTGAAAGTCGCTGTGACTTGCGCGTTGGAACTCAGCGTGACGGAGCAACTGCTCGCTGCCGGGGCGGGGCAGTTTTGCCAACCCGTAAAAACCGAGCCCGCGTTTTCACGCGCACTCAAGATGACGGTGGAACCTGCCAAAAAGTCGCTTTCGCAGTCGCTGCCGCACTCTATGCCGGTCGGGTTGCTGGTGACCGCGCCGCTGCCGCTGCCGGCTTTGAGAACCTCGAGCGTGTACAGGGACGGGTCGGGGCTTACGGTGTCGAACAGGGCCGTGACCGTCTTGGGCGCGTCCAGGGTGAGCTGGCAGGTGGTGCCCGAGCAGTCACCGGCCCAACCCGTAAAGACAGCACCGCTGTCCGGGCTGGCTTGCAGCGTGACGGCGCTGCCCGCTTTGAGCGCGACCTCGCAAGCGTCGCGGCACAGGGCAACCTCCTCACCGGCCTCCAAAACCCGCACCGTTCCGCTGCCGCTGCCTGCCTGAGCAAGCGTCAGGACAAAGGTCTTTTCGGCAAAGGTGGCGCGCACGGCCTTGTCGGCGTTCATGACGACCTCGCAGCTGGGCGCGGCGGGGTCGCTACAGTCGCCGTCCCAGCCCTCGAACACCGAGCCGTCGTCGGCGGCGGCGGTGAGCCGGACGGTTTCACCCGCGGCGAACGGTGCGGTCACGTCCTCCCGGTAGGCGGTGACGTCCGCCGCCTGCACCTCGACCGTCCCGCTGCCCTCGCCCAAAAAATTTACCGTGAGGGCGGGGGAGACGTCGGAGCTGTTGTTGCAAGCGGCTAGGAGGGCGGTGGCGGTAAGCAAGACGGCGTAGCGCGAGAAAGCTCTTGGGTTCATGACGTTGCCTTTCGAGGTGAGGGCGTGCCCTCTTGAATTTACAGCTTTTGTCTTGGTGCGGTTTTTGGGCGGGGTCCTAATTCGGGCGCTTCAGGTCAAGACCGCCTGCCCGAAGAATAATTCGGCGCGTCTTTCGTAATCGTCACGTCGTGCGGGTGCGACTCGACGAGGCTGGCCTGGGTGATGGTGACAAACTGCGCGCGTTCTTTCAGGTTTGCGATGTCGGGCGTGCCGCAGTAGCCCATCGCGCTCTTCAAGCCGCCTATCATCTGGTAAAGCACGTCGCCGACCGGCCCCTTGTAAGCGACCATGCCCTCGACGCCTTCGGGCACGAGTTTTTTAGCGTCTTCTTGAAAGTAGCGTTCAGCGCTGCTCGCTTGTCCGTCACCCGCCATCGCGCCCAGACTCCCCATGCCCCGGTACGCCTTGTAGCGCCGCCCGTCGCGCAAGATGTTTTCACCCGGCGCTTCGGTCGTCCCCGCCAGCATCGAGCCCACCATCACGCAGTCGGCTCCGGCGGCAATCGCCTTGGGCACGTCGCCGGTCATCTTGACGCCGCCGTCGGCAATCAGGGGCACGCCAGAAACCGCAGCGACCTCCGCGACGCCCATAATCGCGGTGAGCTGCGGCATCCCGACGCCGGTCACCACCCGCGTCGTGCAGATAGAGCCCGGCCCGATGCCCACCTTGAGCGCGTCCGCGCCGCGGCTCACGAGGTCCGCGGCCGCCTCGGCGGTGGCGACGTTCCCGGCGACGACGTCGACCGAAAAACTCTCCTTGAGGTAGCGCAGCGCGTCCAGGACGCCTTGCGAGTGGCCGTGGGCACTGTCTAAGACGAGCGCGTCCACCCCGGCCTTGACGAGGGCCGCGGCGCGCGCTTCAAGGTCGTTCGCCACGCCCACCGCCGCCGCGACCCGCAAGCGCCCGAGACTGTCTTTGGCGGCGTTTGGAAACTCGAGCTTTTTCTGGATGTCCTTGATGGTGATGAGGCCTTGCAAGGTGTAAGCCTCGTCGACGACCAACAACTTCTCGACCTTGTGGCGCTTTAAAATATCGCGCGCTTCTTCCAGCGTCGTGCCGACCGGCACGGTGACAAGGTGGTCGCGCGTCATCAGGTCTTCGACGCGGCGCGTGTAGTCGTCCTCGAAGCGCAGGTCGCGGTTCGTCAAAATACCGACGAGCTTGCCACCCGGCTCCACAATCGGCACGCCGCTTATTCGGTACTCGCGCATGATGGTCTCGGCGTCTTGCAGCGTCGCGTCGCGGTGCAGCGTGATGGGGTCGACGATCATCCCCGACTCGGAGCGCTTGACCTTGTTGACCATCTCGGCCTGCTGCTCCACGCTCATTTTTTTGTGAATCACGCCCAAACCGCCCTGCCGCGCCATCGCAATCGCCATCTGCGTCTCGGTCACGGTGTCCATCGCCGCGGAGACGACCGGAACGTTGAGGACGACGTTGCGCGAAAAGAGGGTTTTGGTAACCACCTCTTTCGGCAGCACTTCGGAGTGGGCGGGCACGAGCAGCACGTCGTCGAAGGTTAAAGCCTCGCCACGGAACTTGGTCGTTGCGCTAAGGCCCGGTTTGGAAAGGGGTTGTGTGGTCATAGGCACCTCTGTTCGCTCGAGTCGTTCGTCGGGTCCAGTATAGCGTCCTGGTCTTGAACGTCCGCGTGTTCGGAACGCCTGAGTCCCACCAAGGGACTGAACCATTTTTCGGGCAGGCGTACGGCCCGGCCCTGCCGGTCGGTCGGCGTGTGCAGCGTGGTGGCGGTGGCAAGCAAGGTGTCGCCCCGTAGAATTCGGTAAACGTACTTAAAGCGGCGGCTCCTGGCCTCGGTCAGGGTGGTTTCGACGGTGAGGAGGTCGTCGAAGCGGGCGCTGGCGCGGTAGTGAAGTTCCAAACCGCTCACCGCCAGGGAGACGCCGCCGGCCTCCATCTCGCGGTAGCTCAAACCTCGAGCGCGCAGCCACTCGACCCGCGCGGCTTCCAACCACACCACGTAAGCGCTGTGGTGCGCGACGCCCATCTGGTCGGTCTCGGCGAAGCGCACGCGCAGCAGGGTCCGACTAGACGCCGAAATCTTGCGGCCTGCCTCGCTGAAAGGTGAGTTTGGGCGTGTAGCGCAGGTTCAAACTCGCGGCGACCTCGCGCTGCAGGTGACCGCTGGCCCCGTTGAGCGCTTCCAAAAGGTCGTCGTAGGCGTCATCTTCTAGGGTGCTCACCGACACTTCGGCGCTGCGCCCGTCCCCGGTCACCTGAACCTCTTCGACGGTAACCACCAGCGGCACACGCGGGTCGCGCAAGGTGGTGATGAGGTTGGAGAGTTCACGCTGCAGGGTCTGCTCTAACTTGGCGAATTTGCTCATGCCCGCCAGGATAACAGAGGCGCGTCCTGCTTAGGGTTGTCGGCGCTCTCACCGTGACCCCGGCCAAAACAGACCTTGTAGACAGGCCTTGTAGTGGCCTGTCGTGGCAGTGGCCTATTATACTGGATCGTGACGGTCACCCTTCCCAAAGCCGCGGCGCGAAGGCTGCTCGCCCACCACCACTTTCGACAATGGGATGTAGAAACGGTGTTGGCGCGCCTCGGCAGCGTCCAGTTCGACCCGTTGAAACCCGTCGGGCGCAACCACGACCTCGTGTTGCAGGCTCGCGTTCCCGGTTACCGAGTAGACGACTGGGAACGCCTCGCTTACAAAGACCGCTTTCTCCTCGACGCCTGGGACAAACAAGCCTCGCTCGTGCTGACGAAAGACTGGCCCGTGCGCCGTGTCTACCACGCTTGGCACGAACCTCGTTGGCGCGAGCGCGTTTTGGACGCGCATCCGGAGGCTGTCGACACCGTGCTTGCCGAACTGCGTGAGCGCGGGCCGCTGACCTCGAGCGCGTTCAGGTTTCAAATTCACAAAGACGAGTGGCGGGGTTCCTGGTACGGCCCCAAACTCACCAAGCACGTGCTGCGCGCGCTGTGGCACACGGGCCGCGTGCTCACGCACGGCCGCAAAAACGGCCACCACGTTTACGATCTTGCCGAGCGCGTCGTGCCCGCTGAATACTTTCACGCGGCCACGGTAAGCGAGCGCGAAAGCGTCGAGTGGCTCGTCAAGTTGCGGCACCGGGCCGTCGGCCTGCTCCGCCCCAACGCGAGTTGGGAGGTGTGGAGTTTCGGTCTAAAGGCGGCGGAGAAAAACCGGGTCATCGCCGACCTCGCACGGCGCGGCGAACTCGTCCCCGTCGAAGTCGAAGGGGTGCGCTTCCACGCGTTGCCGGGTGTGCTCGAGACCCTGGACACCGCCCAACCCGTCAACCGCATGGTTTTCGTCGCCCCGCTCGACCAAATCGTCTGGGACAGAAAGGCCGTGGCGCACCTGTTCGGCTTCGACTACGTTTGGGAGGTCTACAAACCTGTTCAGGACCGCAAGTGGGGTTACTACGTGTTGCCGGTCTTCTACCGCGACCGCTTCGTGGCGCGCTTCGACTCGAGGCTTAAAAACGGCGTTTGGGAACTCTACGCCTGGTACTGGGAGCCGGGTGTGACGCCGGACGCCGACATGCTCTCAGCTTTGGAAAAAGCGGTGGCGCGCTTCAAAACGTATCTCGGCGCTGAAAAAGTGAAGCTGCCGCGGGGCCTGGACAAGGGCACGCGGGCCGCGTGGCAGGCGGGAGCGAAATAGATGGAGCTTCAAGTAGGCGAGTATACCGTCAGCACGGACAAAACTAAGCTTGAGCTGGACGTGATTCACGGCTTTCTCTTCACCTGCTACTGGTCTAAGGGCGTTCCGAGAGAGGTCGTGGCGCGGTCTCTCGAGCACTCGCTCTGCTTCGGTGTCTACAAGGGTCGGGAGCAGGTGGGGCTGGCCCGCGTCGTTACCGACTACGCGACGTTCGTGTATGTCGCCGACGTGTTTGTGCTCGAGGTCCACCGGGGGCGAGGTCTGAGTGTCGCCCTGATGGATGCGGTCGTAAACCATCCTGATTTGGCGGGCGTGCGAACTTGGCTGCTCTTGACCTCGGATGCCCACGGCCTCTACCGCAAGTTCGGTTTCGAGGTTTTTGAAAACGAGCGTGTGATGCGGCGGAAGGTGCCGTATCCCTACAGGCTCGAGGAGCCTCTTTAACAAGCTTGTGCTAGCATATATGTCATGAAGCGCACCACGGTTTATTTAGAAGAAGAAACCGACCTCGAGCTTAAGCGCTTGGCGAAACGAGAGGGATGTTCGAAAGCTGAACTCATCCGCGGGGTTCTGAGCGGACACGTTGAGGAGGCCAAAAAGAAACCTTTCCAGTTACCTGACTGGGTGGGAATGGGCCGGAGTGAGGTCTCTTACACGCCGGAAGAGGAAGAAGCGCTGCTGGGACGGCTTATCGAAAAAGACTACGCGCGCATCATGGCGGATTGGGAGGCGCACGAACGTAACGATGATTCTGGCTGATACGAGCGGTATCCTCGTGCTTTTGGATCCACGTCACGAGCGTCATGAGGCGGCGAAGCGCTACCTGCCCGATTTGCTCATCCCTACTTCCATTCTCTGCGAGGTGGACTACCTGGCGAGCGAGCGCTTTGGTCCACTGGCCGCCCGCAGGTTCTTAGCGAGTCTTGCAGAGGCGAAGTTCCCGTTTCTCGACCTTGATTTGCTAGATATTCAGCTTACTTACGCGTTGATGGAGCAGTATGCCGACGCAAATATTGGTTTCGTAGACGCGAGCATCGTGGCGCTCGCTGAACGTCACAAAATAAATAGAATCCTGACTCTTGACCGAAAACACTTCAGCTTTGTAAAAGCTCCGACTCTGGGGATTTTGGCATCTTTGCCGTGATTGTCGTCAAAGTCGGCGGCTCTTTGGGCATCGACTACGACGCCCTCTGCGCCGACGTGGCCGAACTTTGGAAAGCGGGCCGGAAGCTCGTCCTCGTCCACGGTGGCAGCGCCGAGACGAACCGCGTCGCCGCAGCGCTCGGGCACCCGCCCAAGTTCGTTACCTCCCCGAGCGGCTACACCAGCCGCTTTACCGACCGTGAAACCCTGGAGATTTTCGAGATGGTCTACTGCGGCAAGGTGAACAAAGGAATCGTCGAGCGCTTGCAGAAGTCGGCGGTCAACGCGGTCGGACTTTCGGGACTTGACGGCCGCATCTTCGAGGGCAGACACAAAGACTCGGTGCGCAGCGTCGAAGACGGCAAAACGAAGATTTTGCGCGGCGACCACACGGGCACCGTCGAGCGGGTGAACGTGGGTCTGCTCGAGCTGCTTCTTTCGAACAACTACCTGCCCGTCTTGACCCCCCCGGGTGCGAGCTTTGAAGGCGTCGCCGTGAACGTCGACGGCGACCGGGCGGCGGCGGCGGTGGCCGTGGCGCTGAAAGCCGAAACCCTCTTACTGCTTTCCAACGTGCCGGGTTTGCTGCGTGACTTTCCGGACGAGAGCACGCTTATAGAAAGTATTCCCGCTCGAGACGTCGAAAGTTTTATGGCGTTCGCCGAAGGCCGCATGAAAAAGAAAGTCCTGGGCGCGGCCGAGGCGGTCGCGGGCGGGGTGGGCAGGGTGGTTTTCGGGGACGCTCGAGTTCCATCTCCTATCCAACAGGCTCTTGCCGGACGCGGCACGGTCGTATTATAGTCGCGCCATTATGAACCCTTTGCGGCGCCGTTTCGCACTGTTCGGTTGTGCGCTTTTTCTGAGCGTTCCTTTGCTTACAGCTTGCCCCATCTATCCCGACCCCTCTTTTCCGCCGCCGCCCCCAAACTATGATTTCAAAGGAACATGGTTAGGTACTTTGAGCGACAGCCAGGGTGGCGAGGGCTCGCTTGCCCTCACTTTCAACTACCAAAGTTATTTCTCTTTTGGCGGTGGCTGGCAGGCAAATTTTGGTTCCGGCGACTCGGAGGGTGTTTTCGACGGTCAGGAAGACCCCTACAGCGGCGGCGTTTCGGCGTTGCTGTACCTTGCCGAGTTTCCAAACTGTGCGCTCGAGATTAGGGGCGCCAGAGATGAGGATACCGTGGCGGGAACCTACCGAGCGGCGAGCTTTCAGCCGGAAGGCTGCACGGCCGCCGCCTTCGGTCTGGGAACCTTTACCGTGACGAAGCAGGCCCTGGCAGACTAAACTCGGGCATGACCCAAGTCGCCAGCCACACCCACTGCTTGTTTGACTTGTGGCACTAGCTATGTGGCACTGCCTATAAGGCGCTACCCGGGTCGTGCAGGCTTGACCGGCTTTGCCCCACCGTGATAGACTTTCTGGCGCTCGAGCTGCGGCCGGTTGATTCGGATTGTAGGTTCGCAAACGTTCGGGCGATTAGCTCAGTTGGTTAGAGCGCGTCGCTGATAACGACGAGGTCAGTGGTTCAAATCCACTATCGCCCACCACAACAAGCACAGGCGTCATCTTTAAATTAGATGACGCCTGTGCTGTTCGAGGCGTTCGGCTCGCCTCAAGAGGGTTCTTGGCAGTACAAACAAAGAGTTCAAGAGCTTTACTTTTACTCGATTCTAAAACTTCTCGAGCCCTATCGAAACACGTCCTGCTTGGCCCCCAGCACCAGCCGCAGTTTGAAGGTGGCGTCGCCCCGTTGCACGGTGACAACTACCGTTTGACCGACCTCTTTGCGAAACAGGACCTCGAACAGGTCGTTAACCGTACGCACGCGTTCGTCGTCGACTTCTGTAATCACGTCTGCCCGCTCTATCTCGCGCCGGACCGGGTCGACTTCTAAGTCCTTAAAACCTGCTTTGGCGGCGGGTCCGCCCGGTTGCACGGTACCTACGATAGCGCCCGCACGCGGGCCGAGGTTGGCCTGGGGAGAACGGCTGGGACTGTATTCGCCGGGTAGGGTCAGGCCGACGACGGGAATGTCGTGGCGTTCGCCGGCCATGAGCGCTGTTACCGCTTCGCTGCTTGCCAGCACAGGCACCGCGTAGGAAGCGAAACCGCGTTGCGGAACGATGATGGGGCGCAGGTATTCAGGAATCGGGCTGTCGCTGGGCGAGCCCAAAGCGTTCGGCCGAAAGCTGATATAGCTCACTACCCCTATCGCCTCGCCCTGCGCGTTGATGATGGGGCCGCCCGAGTCGCCGGGAGACAACGCCGCGGTCAGCTCGATGGTGTCTTTCGCGAAGCGGGCCCGCGGGCTTGCCACCCCGAGCCGCGAGATGCGCCCGGCTCGGCCCTCTAAAAACGCCCCCCGACTGTTGCCGATGGCGATGATGTCGCTGCCGACCTTGGGTGTAGCGGTCGCCAAGGGCAAAAAGGCCACGCCGACAGGTGTTTCCGCCTTGAGCAGGGCCAAGTCCAGGTAGGCGTCGAAGCCGACGGGCTCGAGCGGGTACTCACGCCCGTCGGGACTCACCCCGACGTAAGTGACGCCGGCCCGGACATCGCCGGAAATCTCACTTTTGTCGACGACGTGGTTGGCCGTCAGCACAAAACCGTCATCGCTGATAAAAAAGCCGGTGCCCACGCCGATAGGGCCGCCTAAGTACACCGGGCTGCGCGCCTCTATGCGCAGCGTAGCCGGACGGGCGGCGTTGAACACCTCGCTGAAAGCGCCCGAGGGCGGTACCACCTCCGGCAGGTTTTGGCTGACGTGGTGGTAAGCGAGGCTCGGCTGCCGTTTGAAAGGGGTTACAAAAGACCAGGAGAACACGGTTACCAGCAGGGCGAGCAGCAACCAGGTCAGGCGGCGCAAACCTTTTCTGGGGGGCAGTTCGGTGAGTGGTACGAGGTCGGTCGCTGAAGCGTCGGCAGGTGGAGAAGGGTCGCTCTCGTGCATGTTCATACACTATTATGTGGCAAACAAGCGGCTCGTGACTGCTAGATAAATGACAAACGGCCCGGCGCGACCGGGCCGTAACTTTTGCACCGTGAGGTCGGCGTCGTCTGCTGATGAACGGCTCTAGCCGTCGGAACCGCGCAGAACCTGAGGGCTGACGTCCTGGTGGTTGACGTCGAAGCGCCGGAAACAAAAAAACCCGATTGCGTGAAAAGTTTTCACGCAGACCCCTCTCGGGGGTTTGCACAGCGGTAGCAAAAAGTTTTGTAAGCACACGCTCGTTTTTGGGGTTGAACCGAGCGAACAAGTCGTACGTGCGGTCTGACGTATAATCGTGGGGAACGGTAACTGTGGGGGACGGTAGCCCGTCGCTGTGCGAACCGATAACCGAATTTACGCGAAACGGGTGTCAACGATGTCTCTAGCTGCAACCATCAACAACAAGGGTGAACTCGACTACACGGCCAAGGTCGCCCTCATCGCCGAAAAGCTCCGCGCCTGGCAGGGTCCCGTCGTGCTCGTCAGCCACGTCGACCCGGACGGCGACGCGCTCGGCAGCACCTTGGCACTGAAGCGGGCCTTGGAAAGCCTTGGCAAAGAGACTATCTTACCCTTCGAAGCGCCGCGCTTTTTGGCGTTTTTGGCGCACGAGGGCGAACTCTCCGCACCGCTCGACAAGCTGCCTGAAAACACGCTGCTGGCCGTGCTGGACGTGTCCGACGCGGCTCGAGCCGTCGGCGCACCGCTTACCGGCGCAGCGTTCACCGTCAACATCGACCATCACGGCACCAACGACCGTTTCGGCGACTTGTCCTGCGTACAGCCCGCCAAGGCCGCCACCGCGCAAATTGTCAAGGACCTTGTCGACGCCATGAACGTCGCTTGGACCCCGGACATTGCAACACCTTGTCTCACCGGCATCATCACCGACACGGGGAACTTTCGCTACAGCAACACCAACCGCGGCGTCCTGAGCGACGCGGGCGAACTGTTGGAAGTCGGCGTGAACTACGCCGACCTGACCGACCGCTTGCAGTGGCGCGACCCGAAATACTTTGAAATGCTCGGCAAGGTCATGGCGACGGTGAAGTTTCCCTTGAACGGGCTCGTCGCCACCGCCGTCATGACGCCCCAGATGGAAGCGGAGGTCGGCGAGAGCGACGACGACTCGAACGACTACGTCGGGCTGATTCGCTACGCCGAAGGCACCAAGGCCGCCATCTTTTTCAAGGTGCGCGAAGACCACGTCAAGCTGTCGGTGCGGGCTCGAGACGGCGTCTCGGCTCAGGCGATTTGCTACGCCCTCGGCGGCGGCGGCCACGTCAGCGCGGCCGGCGCGAAGGTTGAAGGAACGTTCTCAGAAGTCGAACACAAAACGCTTCAAGCGACCGCGGAAGAGTTGCAACGTAAGGGATTTCTGGGCGCAGACTAAAATCCTCAATATAAGTTAGGTACACTTATCCTCATGAGCTATGACTATCCAAAGTTCATTGCTGATACCACTGCTGATTTGCTAAAGGTCAAAGGGCAAGTCTTGAAACGGGTCTTGTTGAACATTGTCGGACACGAGTTCAACGTCTTGTATTTGCAATTCACATCAGGTTGGTTTAGGGCACTGGGTATAAACGGCTCAGAAACGTTGGGTTTTTATAAGTTTGAGGGGGAACCCGTCGAAGGACCTACCGATGAAACAGGTATAGGACAAATCTGTACCTTTCCTCCATTCGAGATTTTTACGGGGAAAGAGGTTGCTGAGGTTCGTCAAACCGGTGAAGCGTGGAACGGCCACGGATTCGAGTTTATGTTTACCAACCTGTTTGATAAGACGCTCATAGTTCAGTCGATTTACACAGGTAACGAGCCTAAAGATTACGTTGACTGCATCAAGCTGGGCATTGGCACTTATTTTTACAACGGAACGGAGTTTGCTTTGGCGCGAGAGGTAGAGGTTTAATGAAATCGCGCTGCTAACTCTGCCGCGTTCTGAGACAGCGCGCGCACTGTCTCGCTCTCGACGAGGCGCGTGTCTGTTTTAGCCTCCAACCACGGCAGCACGAGTTCGGTCGGCAAGTTGCCGACGAGTTCGTCTCCGGCGAACGGGCAACCGCCCACGCCCGCCAGCGCGCCCTCGAACCAGCGCAGCCCGTGGTCCAGGGCGACCTCCAACTGAGTTTTCCAAGCGTCGGGGCGGGCGTGCAAGTGAAGCCCCAAAAGCTCCGGCGCGTCGGTCTCGTCTAAAACCTGCTCGAGCAGTTCAGCCGTCGCCGTGCCGACGGTATCGGCGAGAGCAATGTGGGAAACGCCTAAATCCCGAAGCTTCGCGACCGCCGCCGCGGTGTCTTGGGGCTCCCAAGGTTCGCCGTAAGGGTTGCCGAAACCCATCGACAGGTAAACGACCAGCTCGAGGTGTTCCGCCTCGGCCACCATCGCCTCGACCAGGGGCCAAGACGCCTCCAAACTCCGGTTCGTGTTGCGCTGCTGAAAAGTGTCGTTGACCGACAGGGGATAGCCGATGCTGGTTAAGTTGGGAGCGCTCAGGGCGCGCTCGAGCCCGCGTTCGTTGGCGACGATGGCAAGCAGGTCGGCGTCCACCGGCACGCTCAACCCTGCCAGCACCTGTTCCGTGTCGGCGAGTTGCGGCACCGCCTTGGGCGAGACGAACGAGCCCAGGTCGAGGTGGCGAAAACTGCCGTCGAGGAGAGTCTGGACATGGTGAATCTTTTGCTCGGTGGGGATAAGCAGACTCAGTCCCTGCCAGGAGTCACGCGGACATTCGACGTACTTGAGCATGGGCGAGTATAGCGCCTCGGGCGGCGGCAGCCGTTGTGGCTCAGCCTCCTCAGCTTTTGAGGCGCTCGAGCTACCAAGGCGGTCGTTTACGGCAGGCGCGACGTCTCGCTGCTGCACACGGCTCTGCAGGCCCGGTCTCGGCGGCTGGGCGGCTCGAATTGTGTGTTTTCGCCAGGACGACAAGCTCGAGAAGCCCTACTCTGAGAACAAATTAAAGGGGGAACATGAAAAAAGCAGCGGCACTTTTAGTAACTCTTTTGGCTCTGGGGACGTTTTGCGTCAGCCAAGCACAAGGTGAACAGGCCACGGCGGAGCTGGTCGACGCCCAAGGCGACAGCGTCGGCACCGCAACGCTCACGCCGGTCGAAAACGGTGTTCGAATCCAAGTCGACATAAGCGGCTTTACGGCGGCGGCGGCGGGCGAGCACGGGTTTCACATCCACCAGACGGGCCAGTGTACGCCCGACTTTATGGCGGCGGGCGAGCACTTCAACCCGACCGACGCTCAGCACGGCCTGCTGAATCCCGAGGGGCCGCACGCGGGCGACCTGCCGAACCTGCGCGTCGACGCCGACGGCAACGCGAGCTACGGCGTGACGACCGACCTCGTGACCCTGGAGGAGGGCGAACGCTCGCTCTTCGACGCCGACGGCAGCGCGTTCATCCTGCACACCAACCCCGACGACTACGTGACCGACCCAGGCGGGACCAGCGGTGACCGCCTCGCCTGCGGCGTCATCGTGATGGGCCAAGGCGGTGCCAGCGGTGAAACTGGAGGAGCCGAGACGGGCGGGAACTGACCCTTCTTCAGCTCGTTTCTTAAAGACTTGGCTCGAGAAAAACCAAGCGCGAATTTCGGCAAGGAACTGAAAAACCTCCAAACTTCCAGCTAAAGGGCGCGTCGACACGCGCCCTTTTTTGCTTTGCGGCCGTGGACCGACATCGCCCGGCGGTGTGGCAGCGGCGCTGTTGCGTCGGACGCCCCGAGTGTTCTCCAACCCTCGACCGCTTACCCGGCGCCCTTTTATACTGAACCGCGTGTTACAAGCTCTCGAGCTTACCAACTTCGCCATTGTGGACAGTTTGCGCATCGAGCTGTCGAACGGACTCAACGTGCTGACCGGCGAGACGGGCGCGGGCAAATCCATCCTTATCGACGCGTTGTCGCTGCTGATTGGCGGGCGCGGCGACAGTTCCTGGGTGCGGAGCGGGCACGACACCGCCCTCATCCAAGGCATCTTCGACCCGCACACGGGGCTGGAGTCGGCGGCGCGGCGGCTCTCGAGCGCGGGCCGCAGCACGGCTCGGCTGGACGGCGAACTCGTCACGGTCGGCGAACTGTCCGAACGGCTGGGGCGGCTCGTGACCATCCACGGGCAACACGCCTCGCAGGTGCTGCTGAACGCGGCCGAGCAGCGGCGGCTCTTGGACCGGCTGTTGGACGACAAGGTGAAGCTGACGCTTGCCAGCTACCGCGAGCGTTACAAAGAGTGGCAGGGTGTCCAAAAAGACTTGGAGCGCCTGTGCGAAGCGACCCGCGAGCGGGCGCGGCGAATCGACATCTTGCAGTTTCAAATAGACGAAATCGACGCGGCACGCCTCAAGCCCGACGAGGTGCCGAGCTTGGAAGAAGAGGCCGAAAGCCTGCGCTTTGCCGAGCGCATCGTGTTGAGCGCGGGCGCTGCGCTGGCCGCCCTGAACGAGGCCGAGCCGAGCGCGGTCGATTTGCTCGCGGGCGCGGTCAAGGACCTGGAGACCGCCGGACGCTATCACAAGACGCTCGCCTCACTCGCTTCGGAACTCGCCGAAGCCTTGTCGAGCGTCGCGGCCATCGGCGACGAGGTGGGCAGCTTTTTGAGCGACTTCGAGGCCGAGCCGGGGCGCTTGGAGCAGGTCGAGGCGCGGCTCGCCTCGGTCGAAACCTTGCAGCGCAAGTACGGCGAGAGCGTCGCGGCGGTGTTGGAGTACCGCGCGCAGGCCGGAGCCGAATTGGACACCCTCGCGCACGCCGACGCGAACATCGCGGTGCTCGAGCAGCGCCAAGCCGACCTGCAAACCGACCTTGCCGGCCAGGCCGAAACCTTGAGCAAGGCGCGGCAAGCCACCGCCCAAAAACTCTCCAAAGCCGTCACCAAAGAAATTAAACCGCTCGGCATGACGAACGCAGTGTTCGAGGTCGAGGTGGCGCGCACGCCGATTCTCACCGCCTACGGGCAAGACGACGTCACGTTCTTGTTTACCGCGAACCTGGGCGAGCCGCCCGCGCCGCTCTCAGGCGTCGCCTCGGGCGGAGAACTCTCGCGGGTGATGCTCGGCCTGAACGTGGTGACGGGTTCGGACTTGCCGGTTTTGGCCTTCGACGAGGTCGATGCCGGAATAGGCGGCAAAACGGCTCGAGCGGTGGGCGCGCTGCTCAAGGAACTCGCCCAACATCACCAAATCCTCGTCGTGACGCACCTGCCGCAGGTCGCCGCCTTCGCCGACGCCCAGTTCTACGTTGAAAAACAAGAGGTCGGGGGCCGCACCGTCACGCGGGTGGCGCGTCTGGAGCCCCTGGAACGCGAACTGGAACTCGCCCGGATGCTCTCGGGCAGCACCACCGACGCGGCTATCGCCAACGCGAGGGAGTTGCTGAGCGAGTCTCAGTCAGCCAGCCCGTAGCGAGCGGCTTGGTAGAGACCCAATTGCTGCGGGCTACAAACTTTTTACCGGCTTGCCTCCGCGCCGACCTCGCCGCAGGCGACGATAGTGTTCAGCGCTTCGGGCGAGAGGTGAATGTTGATGTAATGATTGCCCTCGACGACAGCGTCGAACGAGGCGTCGCTGTAGGTAACGCTCGAGCCGTCGGCACCGGTTACGCTTTCGAGGGGAACCACAATCTCGCCGCCCCCGCCGCAGTTGCCGGCGTGGAAGTGGGCGGGGTGAACGCCGCTTGCGCGCGTGCCTTCTAAAGAAATTGTGTTACGCGTGCCGCCGCCCTCTTCCGCCGCGCGTTCGGTGACCTGCACCGTGCCGGTGACGCCGCTGCCGTTCACCGCGTAAATTTGGTAACTCCGCGTGCGGAGCGTGGCGAACTCTTCGGGCAACGTCTCGCTCTCGTCAACGCCCAAAACGATGCCGGGAAAAGGGGCCGGGTCCGACACGACCGCGTCGCCCGCCAGCGCCGTCGCTCCCGCACCGACCTCGCCGCTGGCGACAATCGTAGCCAGGTCGTCCGGGGACGCGTGGAGGTTGATGTAATGGTCCTGTTCGACAATCGTGTCATAAGGCGTGTCGGTCACGGTGATGCTGAGCCCGTTCGCGCCGTCCACGCTCTCGAGCGGCACCACTACCGGGCCGCCGCTGCCCACGTCGCCCGCGTGAAAGTGCGCCGGATGCACACCGCCGGCTTGCGTGCCTTTGACCGAAATCACCACAACCGTCTCGCTGCCGTAGTCCAAAACGAGCACCGACCCGCTCACGCCGCTGTTCTCAACGGGCATGATTTCGTAGCGGACGCTCCTCTCGGCGCTGCTCTGGTACGTTTGCGCTGCAGCGAGCGAACCACAAAAGGTGATGAGCATCGTCAGATAAAAAAGTCGTTTCATGTTTGCTCCTCTCGGGGTCGTCATGTTCGAGCTGCTCAGGGCCAGAACACGTCACCGAAGAATACCCGTATCGCCGGAGAAAAGAATGCAGTAATTCACAGCGAAAGAGGTCGCGCCCTCCTGCAGTCCCCGCCGTAACCTGAAGAGGCGGCTTGGAGGTGCAACCCCGGCAGCTATAAAGTTGCGGGCCTTATGAATCAGGCAGTATTCGCAAAGCTCTTTCGCTCGTTCACGAATGCGTTGAGGCAGGTCGGCAGAAACGTAGGCTCTACTCATTCATTAGTCGACGTGCGTGCTTTGGCAACGCGCATCAGGTGTTCTAACTGCAAATAGTGCCCTAATTCTGAGCGTTCTTCTTTTGAGAGAGCCGAGGTTTGCTCGAGGTCTGTCAACTCGGCGACACGCGCCTTTGCCTTCGGAAGGGCGCAAGGCTGCGATGCTTTCAGGGTTCATACCCTCGGTGATGAAGTCGGTAATCTTTTGATAAGCGCGTGCGACAGCCATGAGGTTAGTTTGCTACAGTAATGTAGCGGTGGCTTGCAACGGTTGTCATGTTTTAGGACACATGAGTTTTGATGGGCTCGAGCTTGGCGCAGTCCAGCAGTAAGTACGCCGAGACTGCCTTGCGAACGTGTTACAGTGAAACCTGGTTGTGGGCGTCCATAAGCGTAAGTCCTACTTTTTAAAGTCCGAACTGGTGAACAAATGCAACTGAACCTTTTCGAAGTAAATGGGCACAAAATTGTGGAAGTCGAATCTGAACGTGTGGTTATCAAGGACACGCGAGACGCCCTGGACCTGATGGCGGATGCACAGTACAAGGATGCCACAAGCATTCTTCTGTACGAAAAAAATTTGAAGCCGGACTTTTTCGATTTGAAAACTGGAATGGCCGGAGAAATCTTGCAGAAGTATACAAACTATCGTATGAGGCTTGCTATCGTCGGAGAATTTGAGAAGTTCGAGAGTAGAAGTCTGCAGGCGTTTATCATTGAGAGCAACCGAGGGAAGATGATTGCTTTTGTGCCTGATAGAGAAACGGCAATAGCCAAGCTAATAAACTGGTAAAAACTGTATTCTAAAAGCTTTAGGACTTGACAGCTTCACCCCCATTGGTTTTCACAGCAAAAGCTTCACCTAGCTTGCCCCTACTGCGGTGGGTAATATTTGGATGACCGCCTCCGTAAACGCCGCCGTCCCCCTCGAGCCCCCCAAATCCTTCGTCGGGTCTTCAAACAGGGCCGCCTGCACCGCCGTTTCGATGGCGCTCGCCGCCTCGTTTTCCTGCAAACCGTAGCGCAGCATCAGCGCCGCCGAGAGCATCGTGCCGACCGGGTTGGCGATTCCTTTTCCGGCGATGTCCGGGGCCGAGCCGTGAACGGCCTCGAATAAGCCGACCGTGCCGCCCAAACTTGCCGAAGGCAGCAAACCCAGCGAGCCGGGAATCACCGCGGCGAGGTCGCTCAGGATGTCGCCGAACAGGTTGCCCGTCACGACCGTGTCGAACTGTTTGGGGTCCCTTACGATTTGCATGGCGGCGTTGTCCACATAGAGATGGTCCAAGCTCACGTCTTTGAACTCGGATTCGTGAACGCCGACGACCACGTCGCGCCAGAACTGCGACACGTCGAGCACGTTGGCCTTGTCTACGTTCGTAACCTTGCCGCCGCGCTGTTTGGCTGTTTCGAAAGCGGTACGGGTGATGCGCTCAACTTCAAAACGTTCGTAGACCATCGTGCTAAGGCCCTTGTCTTGTTCGACAAACGACGGCTTGCCGAAGTAGATGCCGCCGGTGAGTTCGCGGAGGATGAGGAGGTCGGTACCTTTGGCAACCTCGCTTTTGAGGGGGGAGAGGTGCTCGAGCCCGCCAAACACCTTCACCGGGCGCAGGTTCGCGTACAGCCCTAAGTGCTTGCGGATGCCCAAAATTCCCGACTCGACACGCTTTTCGCGCGGTACTTTATTCCAAGGGTGGTCGCCGACGGGTCCGCCCGCCGAGCCCATCAGGACGGCGTCGCTCCCCGCGCAGACCTCTTTCGTCTCCTCGGGTAACGGGTGGCCGTGGCTCTCGAGCGCGCCCCCGCCGAAGGGGAGACGGCGGTACTCGAGCTTGAACCCATAATTTTCCGCAACTACGTCCAAGACGTCTATGGACGCGTCGACAACCTCCGGCCCGATGAAGTCGCCGGGCAAAACGGCGATGTTGTAGGTTTTAGTCATGATTTTCTCCTTCCGGTTTGATAGCTAAGATAAGCGCCATCGGCATGTCGAACGTGACGGCCTCGCCTTGTTCGTAAACGATGTTAAAGGTGTCTCGAGCCGCGCCGCCGGCCTCACGGAACAGATTGCGAACTTCCTCGGCTTGCTCAGGACTTGGGTTCATGCGCGTTATCCAGCTTTCGACCTCGAGCGTGTAAACCGTCTCCGCATCGCCCACGATCCACTTCAAGCCTGCTTCTTTTATAAAAGCCCGCCACTCGCTTATGAAGTAAGCGCGTTCGTGGGTGGGGTCGCGGGTTGTCTCGAGCGCGTGATACCAGGCTTCGACCTCCGCGCTCGGCGTAATTTCGTCGACGATGACGAGCCGGCCGCCCCTTTTGAGAACGCGCTTCAACTCGGCCAGAGTATTCGGCATACTCGGATGGTGGTGGAGCGTGTGGCGGGCGGTGACGAGGTCGAAGGTGTCGTCGGGAAAGCCCGTCACTTCGCTGGTGCCGTGGACGAACTCGAGGTTCGCTAAGTCTCCGTAAGTGCCCTGCGCCGCCCGCCGCATTCCCTCGGCGGGGTCGAGGCCGTAGACTTTTTGAGCGTGACGAGCGAGTTGTGCGGCGGTGTGGCCGGTTCCGGTGCCGACGTCCAAACAAACGTCGGTTTTGATAGGGCGGGCCAGCTCGAGCAGTTTCGGCAAGGATGGGCCGAACTTGTGGGGCGCGCTCGCAGCGTAGTTCGCGCCGAGTTTCGACCAGGCGGCGGCGACCTGTTGAACGCTCACGCTCTTCTTTCCGGGATTGTTTTACAGAGAGTCATGGGGGTGGGCAAGCTCGAGAAAAGCCTCAGCGTCTTCACGCTTTACGGAGGGGAAGTTCTCTAAAAACACAGCCACGCTGTAGCCGTCGTTAAGATAGTCGAGCAGGGTTTGGGCGGGTACGCGCGTGCCGTGAAAAACGAGCGTGCCGCCCAGGACGTCCGGGTCGGAGTGAACGGGGCTGCGTTTCAAGGTAATCATAGTTGTCAGTCTAGCGCTTTCTCACGAAGAGCCTAAGCTAACGTTCCCGCTCGAGAATCTGCGTCGGCTTGCCGTCCAAGCTCGTTTGATTCTTCTCCTGCCAATAGTCCCGAATACCCGCCTCGCCCTTGCGCTCGGCCCAGTCGGGCATGTTCGGGCGCTCGCCCGCGTAGTCGAAGAACGGCACCCCGAAGCCGCACGAGGTTTGCACCAGATTTATGTGGAGTTTGAAGAGTTGTCTCGAGCCCTTCAATGGCGGAAAAAGGCCGATGAACTCGTCCCAAGCCGCGTCCCTCGGATGATAAACTTCCGCTGTTCCGTAGAGACGCAGAATCATCGGGTTGCCCTCGAACGCGCAGAACATCAGCGTCATGCGGTTGTTCTCTAAAAGGTGCGCCGCCGTTTCGTTGCCGCTGCCCGTGCCGTTGAGCCAAATCACGGTGTTCTCGCCCAGCACGCGGAGCGAGTCCAGACCTTTGGGCGAGACGTTCACTCGCCCGTCGCAGTCTGCGGTGGCGACGAAGAAAAGTTTCTGCGCCTCGATGAAGCTTTGCAAATGTGAACCCAGGGCGGCGTACTGTTTGCCCATCGCCTAGCTCGCCAGGTACGGGAGGCGCTGGGCGGTTTCGGTGATGTTTCGGTCGGCCTCGAGCAACTCCGCAATCGGGTCCCACTGGCCCCTGACGAGGGCGTCTTTGGCAGTAGCGCGCACGGTGACTTCCAGCGTTTTATCGGCAAAGGTAATGCGTTCGTTTTCCAAGTCGATAACAATTTCGGTGTCGGGTTTTTGCTCCAGGGTGCCCGCGATGAGTTCGATTTGCTCGGGTGTCGCCTCGATGCAGGGCATCCCCAGCGTGGTGCTGTTGCCGAAGAAAATCTCGGCGAAACTCTCGGCGATGACCGCCCGCACGCCGTAGCGGTAAATCGCCTGGGGCGCGTGTTCTCGAGACGAGCCGCAGCCGAAGTTGCTGTCGCTGACGATGATGGTCGCCTCGGTAAAACGCGGGTCGTTGAGCGGGTGCTGTTTTTCCGAGCCATCTTCAAAAAAACGCGCGTCGTGGAACAGGTACTCGCCGAGTCCGTCGAAGGTCACGCACTTCATAAAACGCGCGGGAATGATGCGGTCGGTGTCGATGTCGTCGCCGGGGATGTAGACGCCCCGGCCGCTGAGGTGGGTGATTTTGTTGAGGGCCATGTGGACTCCTTAGAAGTACCGAGTACCTAGTAGAAAGTACCGAGTTTGAAGGACTTAGGGGTTGTCGGATGGCTGGATGGAAGTTTTGAGGCCACCGAGAATTCGGGCGACTTCTTCGGTTTGATAGAAAGTGCTCTGGAAAGATGGTTTATCCAGGTAACCTATGTCGTGAGCGATGTACAGTTGAGAGCGAAGTTCGGCGCACGACGCCTTGGCAATGGTGACGAAGCGCTTGAACTCGGCTTGGCTGCCGCGCTCGAAGCCCTCGGCGATATTCGACATGATGGATACGGCGGCGCGTTGCATCTGGTTTGTCAAACCAAAGTCCTTAGCGAACGCCTCCCGACGGGTAAGCGTATAGACAGTTCCAGCCAGCACCCTAGCCTTCTGCCATGCAATCAAATCTTCAAACCTCGTTATTTTCCTAGACATTCCGCCTCAACACTTTCAACTCGGTACTAGGTACTCGGTACTTCCTCTACTCCCACTCCATTCTCGACATTAAACACCTCCCGCGCGTCACTCACTTTCCCCGTCACCGCCGCCGCCATCACCATCACCGGGCTCATCAAGACGGTGCGCCCGGTCGGGCTGCCCTGGCGGCCTTTGAAGTTGCGGTTGGAGGACGAGGCGCAGAGCTGGTCGCCGACGAGTTTGTCCGGGTTCATGGCGAGACACATGCTGCAGCCCGCGTCGCGCCACTCGAAACCGGCGTCGCGGAAGATTTGGTCGATGCCCAGTTCTTCGCACTGGTACTTGACGATTTGCGAGCCCGGCACGGCGATGGCTTGGATGCCCTTGGCGACCTTGTGGCCTTTGAGGTATTTGGCCGCCTCGAGAAAGTCCGAAGTGCGGGCGTTCGTGCAACTGCCGAAGAAAGCCACGTCGATGGGCGTCCCTTTGATGGGTGCGCCGGGCTCGAGCTGCATGTGCTCCAGAGCCTCCGCGATGGCCGCCTTGTCTTTTTCGGCTGCGCCTTCGACCGTAGGCACGTTTTCGTCGATGAAAATGGCCTGCCCCGGATTGATGCCCCAGGTCACCGTCGGCGCGATGTCGGCGGCGTCGATGTTCACCACGTCGTCGTAGTGACAGCCCTCGTCACTGGTGACCGCTTGCCAACGGGCCACCGCCTCGTCCCAGGTTGATGCGTCCGGCGCGTAAGGTCGACCTTTTAAGTATTCGAATGTCGCCTCGTCCGGATTCACGTAGCCGCAGCGCGCGCCGCCCTCGATGGACATGTTGCAGACCGTCATGCGCTCTTCCATGCTGAAGCGGTCGAACACCTCGCCGCCGTACTCATACGCGTAGCCAAGGCCGCCCTTGACGCCCAGAACGCGGATGATGTGCAGAATCACGTCCTTGGCGTAAACGCCGGGGCCGAGCCGACCGTTCACGTTGATGCGCCGCACCTTGGGCCGGCTCATGGCGATGGTTTGGGTCGCCAGCACGTCGCGCACTTGCGTGGTGCCTATTCCGAAGGCAATCGCGCCGAACGCGCCGTGGGTGGCGGTGTGCGAGTCGCCGCAGGCGATGGTGGTGCCGGGCTGGGTGATGCCCTGCTCGGGGCCGACCATGTGGACGATGCCCTGTTTGCCGCTGTCGATGTCGAACAAGGTGACGCCGTACTGCGCGCAGTTTTTGCGAAGTTCTTTAATCATGGCGTCGGCGAGTTCGTCCTCGAACGGCTCTTGGCGGGTGTCGGTCGGGACGATGTGGTCGACCGTGGCGAAGGTGCGCCCCGGCATCCTGACACTGAGACCCAAGTCCCGCAGCATCCCGAAGGCTTGCGGGCTCGTGACTTCGTGGATGAGGTGGGTGCCGATGAGGAGTTGGGTTTGCCCGTTGGCGAGCGTGCCGACGGTGTGCGCGTCCCAGACTTTGTCAAAGAGGTTTTGGGTTTTCATAAAGACCTTTCTGAAACAAAAAAACCCCTCGAGGGCTCGAGGGGTCGAAGTAGACGATAAAAAACGCTACGCGACGACCCTTCCTTCTAGCAGGACGGTCTGAACGAGGTTGATGACGCGCAAGCGGCGGCGTAGGACTGTGGTTGACAGCATTGGCCTGAGTATAAGAGGGGAGAGGGGGGCTGTCAACAGTAAAGTACCGAGGACCGAGTGAAAAGGACCGAGTGAAAACCACTTTCAACTCTGGACCCAGTACTGTCTCAAACGCCCCCCAGGGGTCACGGTTCGGAGGCGGTGTCCGCACGAGTTTGAGGGCGACGGGCAGCTTGAGCGCGCCCTGTTTGCGTCCCGGCTTTGCTCGGTTGCCGCTACCGAACCGAGGTGACACGCCTTTTCGACCGAGGTGTTATACTTTCCAAAGCCCCGTCGGCTCTGCGCGGTGGCGACCCTCGAATCAGGTCAGGTCGGAAGAAGCAGCCTTAAGGGGTGATCGTCAGGTGCCGCAGAATCCCGGCGGGGTTTTTCAGTCGGAAATTGCCGGGAGGGATTCGGACGCCCAAAGTTTGTAGGCGGCTCGAGCCTTTTTCTCATGACTACCTGCCCACCTCGGCGCGTCTTGGAGCGGCCAGTAGCGCAAGCTGAGGCCTTCGTGTGAGAGCGTCAGTTCGCCGCCGACTCTTTCGCAAAGATGAACGACGGCGACCGTTGCGTGAAGGCCGGCGAACTGCCCGGACGTGCGCGTAAACACGCCGACCAGACGCTGCACGCGCACGTCTAAACCCGTCTCTTCCTTGGCCTCGCGGACGGCGGCGTCCGCGGGCCGCTCGTTCGGCTCGACCCAGCCGCAAGGCAGACACCAGCCGCTGCCGTCACTACGCTCCATCAGCAACACGCGGCCCTGCGCGTCGAAAATAGCGGCGTCCGCACCTACCTTCGGCGTTATGTGCCCGAGTTCGGCGGAGAGCCTAGCCTTGACCTCGTCTGCGGGTAAGCTCAGCAGTTCGCTGTAATGACGGCTGGCGAGCTCGAGTAAATACTCGTACCGTTCCAGGTCATAAGGATTGTCGGCGTAGGCGAGACCGTTGTGGGCTACGGTTTGCACTTCGTCAAGTAAAGAAAGTATATCCACAATTCTGCACTCCAAAATCTCAGAAACGAGCGTGCTACATTTTTTGCGTTTGTATTACGTTATCATAAGCTTCAGGAGGAACAGGCAATGGCGAGTATACGTTTAGACCCGGAACTCGAGGCGCAGTTACGACAAGTGGCTGCCAAAAAGGGCTTGAGTATGTCGGAAGTTCATCGGCAAGCGCTGAGAACTTACGTCGACAGTGAGGCCAAAAACAGCGGGCGTTACAGCGACATCATAGGTATAGCCGAGGGCGAAGCCGACCTTTCAAGCAGGGTCTCGGAGATGTTTGTAGAAATTCTGACACGTGACTGACGTTCTTATCGACGCAGGCCCGCTTATTGCTATCCTCAACCGTAACGACCAACACCACCGAGTATGCGTGGACATCATCCAAAGTCTCGATACGGCTTTTTATACGACGTTACCTGTGATAACAGAAGTGATGCACGTTGCCGGAGCGCGTTTGGGCTGGGCCGCGCAAGAGGCTTTGTGGAAACTTGTTCTAAGAGGCGACTTTATCCTCGAGTACCCCACCCTACAAGACCTCAGTCGGATGCAGGCGCTTATGGCGCAGTACCGCGACCAGCCTATGGATTTTGCGGACGCCTCGCTCGTGGCGCTTGCCGAGAGACTATCCCTCATCAAAGTATTTACCGTAGACCGCAGAGATTTCTCCGTCTACCGTTTGGAAGGTAAAAAAGCTTTTACGGTTATTGGGCCGTGACTACTCTCCCTCGAGCTTTTCCGGTTTGGCCCGCCTCGTAAAGCGGTTGATGACCAGGGGCAGAAAAAAGCTAACAAGCGTCAACCCCCACAGTGTCAGGGTAATCGGCCCCGTGAAAAACGTCGTCCAGTCGCCGTTGCTGTAGTTGAGCGCGCGGCGCAGGTTGACTTCCATGAGTTCGCCCAGCACGAGGCCCAGAATGACCGGTGCTAAGGGGAAGCCCGTCCGGCGCATGACGAAGCCGAGGATGCCGAAACCCGTCATCAGCAAAATATCGAAGGGGCTGTTGTTGACCGAGTAAACTCCGACGAAACTCAGCGTCGCCACAATCGGCATGAGTACCCAGCGCGGCACGAGCAGAATGCGGGCGAACAGGCCGACCAGCGGCAGGTTGAGGATGATCAAGACGACGTTGCCGATGTACATGGACGCCGCCAGGCCCCAAAAGATTTCGGGGTTTTGTTGCATCAGCAGCGGCCCCGGCGTGATGCCGTAACTGAGAAGCGTCGCTAAAATCACTGCGGTCGTGCCGCTGCCCGGCACGCCGAGCGAGAGCATGGGAATGAACGCGCCCACCGCGGCCGAGTTGTTCGCCGCCTCCGGTGCGGCCACGCCGCGGATGTCGCCCTTGCCGAAGGTGTCGTCGCGGTCGACGATTTGTTTTTCGGTGCTGTAGGCGATAAAACTCGCAATCGTCGCGCCCGCGCCCGGCAACACGCCGATGAGAAAACCCGACACGCTGCTGCGGAGCATCACGCCAAGCGACGAGGTGAACTCTTTCATCGTAATCATCACGCGGCCGCTCAACGCGCGTACTTCTTCGCCCACGACCGTCTCGCTTAAAATCTGCAGCACTTCGCTTACCGCGAAAAAGCCGATAACGAGGACCACGAAGTCCAGCCCGTCGTAGAGTTTGAGCTGCCCGAAAGTAAAGCGCACGGTGGTCCCTTGCGGCTCGAGCCCCACGGTCGCCAAAACAAGGCCGAACAGCGCCGCGGCGAGCGCCTTGAGGGTGTTGCCCGCGGTCAGGCTAGACAGAGCCGTAAACGCAAAAATCATCAGCACGAAATACTCGGCCGGCCCGAAGCGAATCGCCCACTGCGACAGCAGCGGCGCGAAGAAAATCAAAAAAAAGATGGACAAGGTGCCGCCCACGAACGAGGCGACGGCCGACATCGCCAGGGCGGGCCCGGCGCGGCCTTGACGAGCCATCGGGTAGCCGTCGAAGGTCGTCACGACCGACGACGCGGTGCCGGGGACGTTTAAGAGGATGCTCGAGATGGAGTTCCCGTACTGCGAGCCGTAGTAAATTCCGGCGAACATGATGATGGCCGAACTTGCCGGCAGCGCCAGCGCAAACGTTATCGGAATCAAAATAGCGATGGCGTTAATGGGCCCGACGCCCGGCAACATGCCGATGACGGTGCCGATGAGCGAGCCGACGAAGACCAGCAGCAGGTTCGTGGGTTGCAACGCGACCGCAAAGCCCTGGCCCAGGAGTTGAAAGACTTCCACTTAAAAGTACGCCTTGAAAACGCGCCCCGTCGGCAGCGACACCCCGAGGACGTTTACGAACAGGACGTAAAGCGCCAAACTTACCCCGAGCCCCGTCGCCAGCGCTTGCCAGGGGCGTGCGCCGAAGCGCTGGCTGACCAGGCCGGTCTCGAGGGTCGTCGCCGCGATAAAACCGATGGGCACGATGAGGTAGGCGTAGGCCACAAAACTGACCACCACGATGCCGAGGTCGAGCCAGGAGCGGCCCGCGGGCCAACTCACTTTGAACTTGGAACCTGTCAAAATAATGACAATGCCGACGAGCGCCAACAGACCCGCGAGCATGAGCGGGAAACTTTTGGCACTTATTGCGCCGCTACCGAAACCGGCTTTGAGGCGGGAGGCCTCAAAGCCGTACAGGGCTGCGAACAGCACGATGACCACGCCTGCTAAGCGGTCACTCATTGCATCAAACCAAGCTCCTCCGAAATGCCGCGAATCTCGGCGACCTGCTCACGCACGAATTGTTCGAACTCGTCGCCGAACAGGGCGAACTCGGCCAAACCGTTTTGGTCGCGCAGGGTCGCCCACTCGTCGGACGCCGCAACTTGCTGGACTGCGTCTACCCAGTAGTTGTAAGCCTCGTCCGAGATGCCGGGCGGTGCGTAAAACGCCCGCCAGTTCGCGCCGATGACGTCGTAACCGGCTTCTTGCGCGGTCGGCACGTCGGGCAGGACGTCCAGGCGTTCGGGGGCCAGCACGCCCAACACCCGCACCTCACCCGCCTCGACTTGGCTCAGGACCTCGGACGCGTCCCCGGTAAACGCTGAGGCCCGCCCGCCCAAAACCTCTATCATCGCCGCGCCGCCGCCGTCAAAGGCGATGTAGCGGACGTTTTCCAAGTCGTCCATGCCCGCTTCGTCCACGAGCAATAAAACTTTGAGGTGGTCCCAACCGCCTAAAGCGCTGCCGCCCACAAAGGTCGTGTCGCCGGAATTGGCGCGCACGTCTTCGACGAGTTCTTCCAGCGTTTGGTACTCCGAGTCCGCCCCGACCGCAATCACGCCGTAGTCCGCGCCGACCGCGCCGAGCCAACGCACGTCGTCCGCGGTGAAGCCCGCATAGACGTTCTGGGCGAGCCGCGTCGCGGTGGCGATGCTCCCGGCGACGATAAGGTCCGCGTCGTCGGCGCGCTGCGTGACCACGTTGGCGAAGGCGACGCCGCCCCCACCGCCGGGCATGTTCGTCACACGCATGGCGCCGGGGAAGAGCGACAATTCACGCATCACTTGGGCCGCCGGCACGCGGCAGGTAAAGTCCCAACCGCCGCCGGGGTCGGCCGGGGCGATACATTCGGTGTTGCCGGGTTGAAACTGGGCATGGGCGAGGCTCGAGACGAGCACCGCCAAAACGAGGACGAATCGTCGCATCAAAATTACCTCCTGGTGAGTTGCGCTGCCCAGTGTATGTTTTTACAAGTGAGGTGTCAACAAAAGCGCCAGTGGCTCGTAGCTTGTGGTTTTCCTACAAGCCACTGGCTACTCGCTACCAGCTTTTACAGAGCGCGCCGGTGCGTGATGGCCCGGCCCAAGGTAACCTCGTCGGCGTATTCCAGGTCGCCGCCGACCGGCAAACCGTAAGCGATGCGCGAGGTTTTGACCGTCTCTTCGTCCAACACTTTGTTCAGGTACATCGCGGTCGCCTCGCCCTCGACGGTCGTGGCGGTTGCCAGGATGATTTCTTCGACCCCGTCTAAGCGGCCGAGCAGCGCTTTGATGGTGAGCTGGTCCGGCCCGACGCCGTTCATCGGGCTGAGCGCGCCGTGCAGGACGTGGTACAACCCGTCGTACTCGCCGCTGCGTTCAATCGCCAGCAGGTCGGCGGCTTCCTCGACCACGCAGACTATTCTGTGGTTGCGCGACGCGTCGCTGCACACCGAGCACACGTCCTGGTCGGTGATGTTGAAGCAGATGCGGCACTGTTTTAAGGACGTTTTGGCCTCGAGCAGCGCCTCGGCTAGGGACCGAATATCCTCTTCGGGTTGGTTGAACAGGTGAAACGCGAGCCGCTGCGCACTTTTCGGCCCGATGCCGGGCAGCCGCCCGAGTTCGCGAATCAGTTGGATGAGGGCTTGGGGGTATTTCATAAGGACAGTGGAAAGGACAAAGGAGAAAGGAAAAAGGGGGCTCGGCTTATCACTTTCTCCTTTTCACTTTTCCCTTTCTCCTAAAAAAGCCCCCCCATGCCGCCCATGTCGCCTAGGCCGCCCATCGCCGAGCCGAGTTCGCTCTCTTGGAGTTCTTTGGCCTTGCGCTGCGCCTCGCCGACGGCGGCGGTGACAAGGTCTTCTAAGAGTTCCAAGTCGTCGGGGTCGACGGCGCTTTTGTCGATTTTCACGCCGGTGACGGTGCCGTCGCCGGTCGCGGTGACCGTGACAAGCCCGCCGCCCGCGCTGCCCTCGACGTTCAAAGCGGCCAGTTTTTCCTGCGCCTCAGCCATTTTGCGCTGCGCTTTTTGAGCTTCTTTCATCAGTTTTTGAATGTTCATGGGTCTCCTTTGACTCTTCTATCTTAGCCCGAATCGCCTCCTGAAAACGTCGGCCGCTTCGTGAGGTTCGGCGCCGCGGTTTGCGTGTGCAGCTCAGTCGAACAGGCTGTCCTGGACGACGTCCTCACCGGCTCCATCTTCGCCGGTCTCGCCGGTGAGCGTTTCGCCGTCCTGCGCCGCAAGCGGGTCAACCCGGACCACGCGGCCGGGAAACAGTTGTTTGAGTTGGTCGAACAGCGGCCTTTCTTTGTCGACGCTGTTGTCGAGTGGCGGGGGGGGCGCCGGACGTGCGGGTCGCGACGGCGGTTCGTCGTGGGGCGTGGGTTCGTCCCAAAAGTCGGGCGGCAATTCTTCGCTCACAAAGTCGCTGGGAACCGGGCCGGCGAAGTCTTCGCTCGGCAAGTCGGGCGGTGCGACGCCGACTTCTCGAACGGGCGGGGGAGACTCGAGGACGATTTTGGCACCGGCTTCAAGCTCGAGGCCCTCTTCGCCTTCGGGGTCAACCTCGCGGACGACGTTGACGGACTTTGGCGCGGTCTCGAGAACCACCTGGACGGGCTCGGGCTCTGGGCCTGGCTCAGGCTGGGCTCGTGGCGCTGCTCGGGCGGGCGTGTCCAGCGGAGTGGGCGCGTCGCCCCACTCCGCTAAAACTTTTTTCTGGCGGTGTCCCCCGGACCTTCCAAAACGAGTTCGAAGCCGCCGCCGAACAAGCTGACGATGAGCTTGGCGAGTTCGTCCTGGCGTTTTTTGAGTTCAACGAAGTGAAACTTGTAGCGGTCCCCGAACCTCAAGGTGATGGTCGAGCCTTCGATAAAATCTTCTGCGGGGTTCAAAAACGCCTTGAGCTGCGCGCTCGCTTCGGTCTTGACCTTGTGCCAACTGATAGCGGGGCGGTTGGCTTCGGGCGTTGTCGCAGCCGCGGGGGGAGATTGTCCACCACTCGCCAGGACCGGCTTGGGTGCGTCGCTAGGTTTGGCTAAACTGCTCGGTTTAGCTGCGCCGTTCGGTTTGGAGGCGTGCGGGTCGAAGTCGGGGAGGACGTCTTTGGCTTGGACGGGCGCGCTTTGCGCCGGTGCTTGACGAGTTGCGGGGCTCGAGGCCGCCGTGACGCCTGCAACCGACAGTGCGACCGCCTCGCTCGGCACGTTGTGGCTGAGCGCGTTCAGGGTTTTGATGAGAGCGACTTCCAACGCGAACAGGTCGTCGCGCCGCGCGAAGCGTTCCGCCTCGTCGTCGAGCGCGTGAATCATGCGCAGCAAGTCGTTTTGAGGCAAGGAAAGCTGGAACGCGCCCTTTTGACCCATCACCGCGGCGTAGAGCGCGTCGCGGAGCGTCGTCGTGAGGTGCGTCGCCAGGCTGCTCGGCGCGAAACCGTCCTGATAGAGCGCGTCGGCCAGGGCGAACACCTCGCTCAGCTCGCCCGCCGCGAGGGCGCTCGCCAGCGCTTCCATCCGGTCTTGGGGCGGCAGCCCGAGCGCGTCCTCGACGCCTTGCCGAGTGATGGCCTCGCCCGAGGTCAACAAGCGCTCCAACAGCGACTCCGCGTCGCGCATCGCGCCGTCGGCGGTGCGCGCGACGAGCGCCAGCGCGGCACTTTCGGCCTCGACCCCGCGCTCTCGGCACAACCGGGCCATTTTGCTCGCAATTTCGTCCTCGGACAAGCGGCGAAACCGGAAGTGCTGACAGCGCGACAATACCGTGGGCGGCAGCTTTTCGGGCTCGGTCGTGGCGAGGATGAAAACGAGGTTCTCGGGTGGCTCCTCCAAAGTTTTCAGCAGGGCGTTCGACGCCGCGCGCGAAAGCATGTGCGCTTCGTCCAGCACCCACACCCGCTTGCCGCCGCGCATGGCGGCGAGCCGCACTTTTTCGCGCAAGTCGCGTACGTCCTCGACCGAGTTGTTGCTCGCCGCGTCGAGTTCGATGACGTCCGGGTGGTGGTTGCGCCGGACCAGTTGGCAAGACTCGCAGACGCCGCAGGGCCGCAGCGCGGGGTCGGGCGCTTCACAGTTCACCGCCATCGCCAGCAGGCGCGCGGTCGTCGTCTTGCCGACCCCCCTCGGCCCCGAAAACAAGTAAGCGTGCCCGATGCGCTCCCGGCGCAGGGCGGCCGTCAACACGTCCTTGACGTGTCCTTGCCCCACGACCTGCTCGAACGTGAACGGTCGCGCTTGTTGGTAGATAGCTGCCATCGCCCTTTATGGTAGCACCCCGGACGCGTGGTTTCGGCACGCGTGAGTCGAGCACCCCTCCTCGCGTTTTGCGAAACGAGCCGGGGAGGCTGTGACGTTTTCAGGTCTGGATTTCTCTGGTTGAGACTACCCAAACCCTTCTCGCATCTGCTAAACTGTTATCGGTTGGCGCGGTGGCTGTAGCTCAGTAGGTTAGAGCATCTGATTGTGGTTCAGAGGGTCGTGGGTTCAAATCCCATCAGCCACCCCAACTTTTTAGAACGGCATTTGCAAGATTCTTTAGAGGTCGCATCTGTAACTGGCAATTACTGATTTCAACGCTACGTAGATTTCAAAAGCTGAGTCAGAGATGATACCTCTAAGTTTGCGAGGGTGGCGGAATTGGTAGACGCGCTAGACTTAGGATCTAGTACCGCAAGGTGTGTGGGTTCAAGTCCCATCTCTCGCACCAGAACAGCACGAGGCCGGGTCGCTAGCGACCCGGCCTCGTGCTGTTTTTGTTAGAACAGCGGTTGTCTACGCGTTAGAACCGTTTTTGAAGTGCGCTAGAGACTTTCCCCCATCAGCTCGAGCACGTCCACCATCCGGTTCGAGTAACCCCACTCATTGTCGTACCAGGCGAAAACCTTCGCCATTTTACCCATCGTCTTGGTGAGGAGGCTGTCGAAAATCGCCGAGTGCGGGTTGCCGACGATGTCGGACGAGACCAGCGGGTCGGTCGAGTATTCGATGATGCCCTGGTACGCACCCTCGGCGGCTTCCTTGACGGCGCTGTTGACCTCGTCCTCGGTGACCTCTCGTTTGAGCAATAAGGTCACGTCGGAAATCGAACCCGTGGGCGTGGGCACGCGCATGGCGACACCGTCGAAGTTGCCCTTGAACTGGGGCAGCACCTGCCCGACCGCCTTGGCCGCCCCGGTCGAGGTCGGCACGATGTTGGTCGCGGCGCTGCGGGCGCGGCGCAGGTCTTTGTGCGGCGCGTCCAAGATGTTCTGGTCGTTGGTGTACGAGTGAATCGTCGTCATCATCGCCTGCTCGACGCCGAAAGCGTCGTCCATGATTTTCATCAGGGCGGCCAGCGAGTTCGTCGTGCAGGACGCGTTCGAGACGACCTGGCCCGAGTCCGCGTCGTACTGGTAGGCGTTCACGCCCATCATGATGTCGAAGTCGCTGTCCGCCGACGGCGCGCTGATGAGGACTTTCTTCGCCCCGCCGCCCTCGATGTGCTTCACCGCGTCGGCGCGCTTGGTGAAGAGGCCCGTCGACTCGACGACGATGTCGACGCCGGCGTCGCCCCAGGGAATCTCGGCCGGGTTGCGGAGCGCGGTTACTTTGATTTTGTTCCCGTCCACCGTCAGGCCGTCGTCGTCGTAACTCACCTCGCCCTTGAACCTGCCGTAGTTCGAGTCGTATTTTAAGAGCTGCGCCATCGTCTCGTTCGGCATGAGGTCGTTGATGAGGACGACGTCGCCGCTCAAGCCACGCTCGTGCAAGATGCGAAAAATTTGCCGCCCAATCCGTCCGAAGCCGTTGATGCCTATTTTCATGTGAAACCTCCTTGGGTTGAAACGTGTTTTGAACACAGCAGGCACACCTGCTTTTGCACAGGCATTGTAACCTTACGTCCCGACAATCGCATCAACCGAGGGTGCGACGGGGCTCGAGCTTTCCGGTTTTGAAACGGTGCAGGCAGCTTCGGGCACGATTGACACGGTTGCGTTTGTGAGTAAACTGACTCAGGGACTAAAGTTGAGAGCCCTTCCCGTGAGGAGCACCTATGTTTAAGATGCTTGTTGTAGCAGGGTTGGCGCTTAGCGCGCTCGGCACGGCGCAAAGCGAAACGCGCACCCTCTCCGGTATACTTCAGAACTGGAACCTCGGTGCGGCGACGATTGAGACTGTTGCGGCTTACAACCTAACTGGCGATGCACCCTTTACCCTCGCCACGGGAGAGGTAGCCGAAGACGGCAGTTTCACGCTCGAGCTGCCCGCCGAAGTGCCTCAGGACTTTCTTTATGAGGGAAGTTTCGACTGTCCGTCAGGGGGCCTGACTGTCACCCCTGCAACCGTTCAGATGTTTAGTATCGACACCTTGAACCTTTTACAAAGCGGTGAGAAAGTCGGCACGGCCAGCCTCGCTTCGTCACAGTCTGTTGCGGACCTTTACACTTCGGAAAAGACCGGTTCCGAACCTACCGGCAGCGTTGCCGAGGGTGATTCCTTGCTTATCCCTTCCTACTTCTCTGCCGCTCTTTCCGCCCAGGGGAGTTGTCTTGATGAGTCTGCGACGCCTTCGAGAACTGACACGGATATAGAGGCGCAGCCTGGTTGGACCTACGTGATTGCTACCGTCACCACCGTATCTCCCGAGGGCGTAGCCACGGGAGTCAAGCATAGGACGGTCGTTGAAGTGCCTGACAGTTTGAACTGGTACTTCGTGCGGGCTTCCGACGAGCCCGGAGGGTCGAACTAGCCTTTGCCGGTCTCGCCCAAAGCGTCGAAGGAGCTAAAGTTTATGACAGTGGGGGTTTCGCGCCGCGGCTGCACGTTTTGGCACTGTGTCGGCTCGAGCCCGTCACGTCTCCTCGTCCAGAAACAGCACGCCCCGCACCAGGTCGCGGCTGTCCGCCCGGCCGCCGAGCGAGCCCGCCAGGGTGCCGAGCGCGGCCACGAACAAGCTCAGCTTGACGTGGTCGAGCGTGCGCACCGCCGGGTCCACGGTCGGCCAGGTTTCCATCAGTTTGCGCGGAAAAATCGTGACGATTCCCAGGTAGGCGAGCGCCACAAAGGCGCTGAACACGAACAGCATCGTCAAAAAAAGGCTGAGGAGCGTCGCGGCCCCCGTGACCACGCTCGACTCGGCCACGAGCCGGTCCCGGCGCAGCACCGCGCCGAGCGCAAAGGCGCGGTACAGGACGAACGTCGCCACGGCGACAGAGGCGAGCGAAAACAAGGCGAGTTGGTACAGCTCGACGGTGCTCGCCACGTCCCACATTTCCGGGCTGAAAAAGACCACGATGATGACCGACAGCGCGGCCGTGATAAGCGTCGGCAGGCGCGTCGCCAAACGCAGCGGGTTGGCCCTGAGCACGGCGCGGCCGATGCTGCGCCAGTCCCTGAAAAGCATTTTTAGGGCGAAGCCCCAGCGGTTGCCCCGGCTGGTGCGCTCGTGCGCCTCACGCGGCAGGGCGCGGCGCATGTGCTCGTGTTGCGCGGGCGTCAGCGTCGCCATTGCGCCCAAGTCCTCGACGTTTTTAAAGGCGTACATCGTGTTGTCCGGGTCGTTCGAGTGCGGCAGGTTGAGCAGGTGGCCGAAGGTGTGCAGCATCAGGTGACTCAAGCGCCGCACGCTGAGCGTCTCGTCCGTTTCTTCGCCCCAAAAAGCGGCCTCGAGCCGCTTCGTCGACACCACGCCGATGTTGGTGAGTTGGCTCGGCAGGGCGAGGGTATAAGAAAGCGTGGTGGCGGCCAAGTCCACTTCGGTGACGATGAGGAGGAAGTCGACGTCGCGCTCCAACTTCTCGGTCATGCCGACGTGCAAAAAGTCGAGCGGCGCGTAAGCCCCGGCCGCCGGGACGAGGTGCGGCCCGTCAAACCTCAGCAAGTCCACGCGCAGACCCGTCTCGCTCGCCAGCGCCTCGTCGAAGGCCTGAACCGCCGCGTTCGCCTGGCGCTCGAACCGTTCGGAATGTTTGCCCTCGACGTCCATCGTCATCACCCCGACGGTGTACTCGCGGCTCGAGCCGGGTTCAGACACGGCGCTCCTCAGACACGGCAGTTCTCAAACGCGGTAGCTCTCGAACACGGTAGCTCTTGAACGCGGTAACTCTCAAAGTATGTTGGCTCACCGGCTCGAGTATACGCCGGTCGACGTGTCGGTGCCGGACAAAGCTCGACGCTCGAGGTCGCATCGCTATTGCTCGCAACGACAACTCGTAAAGACAAACCGTCATGCACAGCTCGATGACCTCAGTTTTGTGACGCGCAAAAGGTGGCCGGAAAGGGGAGACGCCGCCCGTTCGCCTCGCCTCAGTCAGGCAAAGAAATCGTAAGCCGCCGCGGCGCTACACGCTGGACGACCGACCCCGGTAGGATGGGGTATGGCCGTGCGTCTTCACTTGTTCGGGCCGCCTCACGCCGACCTGGACGGGGTGCGGCTCGAGCTTAGCCCGCACAAGCCCGCTTACTTGTTGCTGCACCTGGCCTGTCGCCGCGAGTGGGTGGGGCGCGAGCAGTTGGCCGGGCTGTTCCGGCCCGAAGCCCCTGACGCGACCGCCCGCCACACGGTGCGCCTGCTGCTGTCCCGCGCCCGCAAGTTGCCGTGGGCGCAGGGGCTCGAGGCCGAAGCGCAGCGGCTGCGCTGGCGGGTCGACAGCGACCTGCACGATTTCCGCGCGGCGGTGGGCCGGGGCGACTGGGCGGCGGCGACTGCGGTTTACGCGGGGCCGCTGCTGAACGGCTTGCCGAGTTTGAACCTGCCGGCCTACGACGCGTGGCTGGACGTGGAGCGCGAACACCTGCACACGGCCTGGCGTCACGCCGCGCTCCGGCACAGCGAGGTTTTGGCGGGTGAAAAAGCGTTTGCGGAGGCCGCCGCGCTGCTGCGCCGGCTGCTCCACGACGACCCGCTGGCTGAAGACGTGCTGCAGCGCTACCTGCGGGCCGCTTACTTAGCGGGTCAGCGCCGCGACGCGCTGGCCGCCTACCGCAGTTTTGCCGAGGCGCTCGAGCTTGAGTTGGGCCTCGCGCCCCTCGAAACGACCCGGCAGCTTGTCGACGCCGTCCGCGCGTCGGCCCCGCTCGCCCCGGTCGACGTGGCCCCGGCCAAGCCGAGCCTGCCCTTGAACGTCCAGCGTCCGCCCCGACTCGTCGGGCGCAGCGCCGAGCGGGCGGCCCTCGCGCGCAGCGCCGCAGCCGCCGTGCTGGTCGCGGGTGAACCCGGCGTCGGCAAGACGCGGCTTTTGAGCGAGCACCACCCGCAGGCGCTCCGGCTCGCCTGCCGCGAGGGGGTGCAGCACGTGCCCTACTTCCCCATCGTCCAAACCGTCCGCGAGCTGTGGCCCGACTTGCCCGACTTGGGCGCGTACCGCCGGGACCTGGCGCGGCTCCTCCCCGAACTCGGTGAGCCCGCGCCGCCCGGCGACCCGCAGACCGCCAGGGCGAGGCTGTTGGAAGCCCTCGCCGCGGCGCTCGAGGCTCCCCAAAAAGCCCTCCTGTTCGACGACCTGCAGTGGGCCGACGCGGGCACGCTCGACGTTTTCGCGCTGCTGGCGGCGCGGCGCAAGGTGCCTTTGACGGGGGCGTACCGCAGCGGCGAGGTGACGCCGCAGTTGGAGCGCACCGTGGCGGCCCTGCGCTCGAGCGGTTGGCTCGAGGTCGTCGATGTAAAGCCCCTGGCGCGCGCCGAGGTGCGGGCGCTGCTCGCCGACCTGACCGGTAGCGAGGCCGGCCCGCCGCAGTTCAGCGGTTGGCTTTTCGACCGCAGCGGCGGCAACCCCTTTTTCGCGCTGGAAACGCTTAAAGCGCTGTTCGAAGCGGGCCGCTTGCGCGCGGATGAGGCGGGCTGGCACAGCGACCTGGACGCGCTGACCGAGGCCTACGCCGAACTTACGGTGCCCCCGTTGGTTCTCGACGTGGTGCGCCGCCGGGTTCGGGGGCTCTCGGGCGGGGCGCGGCGCGTGCTCGAGGCCGCCAGCGTGCTGCGCAGCGACTTTACGCCGCAGCGCCTGGGTCCCCTGACCGGCCTGTCCGAGTGGGCTTTACTCGACGCGCTCGCCGAAGCGGAAGTGGGCGGGCTCGTGGCCGGCGCGACTTTCCAGCACGACCTGTTGCGCCAGGCGGTCTACAGCGGGTTGCCCGCGGTGCGTCGCCGCTTCTTGCACGGCAAGGTCGCCGCGCTGCTCGCCGCCGACGGGGCGGCCGAGCCGCTCGTGGTCGCCGAACACTGGGCGGAGGCCGGTGACTCGGCACGCGCCGCCGCCCTCTGGTTCGAAACCGCCAGCAACCGCTTCGACCGGCAGCCCGGCTTCGCCGGGGAAGCGCTTCTCCTGTACGAGCGCGTTGTCGCGCTCGGCACAAGCACGGTGTACCACGACCGGGCGCAGGCCTACCTGGCCGGGCAGTACCGCTCCGCGGACCGCGGCGACGAAGCGAGAACGCTGCTGCAAGAGGTGCTGCAACGCTCCCGCGACCCGCTGGCCCTGGCCTTCGCGCTCGTGCAGCAGGCCATGTTTTTGTACCTGGACGGCGACTTGACCCGAGCCGGCGAAGCTGCCGAGGCGGCCGCCGCGTACGCCGAGCAAACCGGCGAACGCTCGCTCGTGCGCGACGCGTTGCAGGCGCGGTCGTTTTTGGCGCACATGCGCGGCGAGTACCTCGTCTCCCTGGCGCTGGTCGAGCCGGTCGTCGCCGAGATGCGCCGCGCCCCGCCGACCTTCGGCTTTGCCAACTGGCTGAGCCGCTTGGCCGCCGACTACTGCGCCCTGGGGCGCTTCGAAGAGGCGCTGGCGTGCTACACCGAGCAGCTTGTGGTGGCGCGACGCTTGAAGCTGCCGTCGCAGCAGGTGATGGCGAGCAGCGACATCATCGCCACGCTTTACGACCTGGGACGTGTCGAGGAGGGCGTCGCCTTAGCCGAAGAAGCGCTCACGCTGGGCCACTACGAGTCGACCTACCCGTTGTGCTACCACCTGGCGCTGGCCTACTTCGGGCAGGGCCGCCGCGAAGACGCGCTCGAGCAAGCGCACTTCGTCGCCCGCGAGGCGTCGTCGGTCAACCTGCGCGCCCACGCCTACGCGCTCCTCGCCGAACTGCACCACCCCACCGAGCTTGAACAAAGCCGCCGCGCCCTCGCCGACGGGCTCGCCCTGACCGCCGACAGCGACGTGTCGACCGCCCACGCAATCATCGTCGTCGCGGCGCTCAAGTTCGGCAGCGAGGCGCAGCTCGAGCTGGTCAAACCGCGCCTCGAGACCCTGTCGGCGGACGCGCTACCGGCCTACCTGCAAGCCGACTTTCGCGCCGCCCTGGCCCTGGGCCGCCACCTGGACTGACACCTAACCCGGAACTGCTCTTGACCGTGCCCCTTTGTATGAGGGGCAGCCCCTCGGACCGGGGATGTTGAACAAAGACTCATCGAGAACATGTCAATGAGTTGCGAGACCTCTACAACCAGCCAAACCCTTTTCACTTCGTAACAACCGCCGTAAGCCGCGCCCGCACAACCTGCTGATACGCCGGTGATACGCCTCTTTGTCATGCTTGGCGAGTGAAGCGTTTCGTCAAGGCTGCTTTCGTGCTCAAGGTCGAACGGTGTGAGCCGCGCTACGAGCAAGCTTGGCACCTCGTCGTCCAGGACTTGAAAACGGGGCAGAAGCTCGAGTTCTCCTCCTGGGAGGGGCTCGAGCGCTTTGTCGAAACAACTTTAAAGGGAGGTCTGCGCTAGTGAAAAACAAGGGGAAACGAACAATTCACCTACGGTACGGCTGGGGTGTCGCCGCCTGCGCCCTCGTTCTGCTGGCGGGCTGCGGGGGCTCCACCGTCACCCCTCCGCCCGGCAACGGCGGTGACGCCCCAAGCGTCAGCGGCACCGTGACCGCGCCCCAGGGCGGCAGCGTGCAGGGCACCGTTGTAGAAGCGTGTTACGTCGTGAACGACCAGTGCGCCGAAGGTTCACCCAACACGGTGCGGCTGACCATCGCCCAAACGGGCGGCAGCGCTCCCTACCGTTTTTCGGGTTTGGCAGCGGGGCGGTACGCCGTCTTCGCCGGCAAAGACGTGGACGGCAACGGCAGCTTCGGTGACGAAGGCGACTACGCAGGCTGCTACGGAGACGAGGGTGGGTGTTTGGCCGTGACCCCGCCGCAAACCGGGCTGAACGTGCAGCTCGAGGTCGTCGGCAATGATGGTGGAGGCGGGGACACCGGGCGGTGCGCCGTCGAACTGAGCGGCGACCTGACCGTCTCGAGCCGCTTCGTCAACTCCCCGTCCGAGTGTGACTATCTAGTAACGGGTTTCGTCTCCGTCGAAAACGGGCAATTCACTATCGAGCCGGGCACCGTCTTCAGGTTCGCGCAAGACGCCATTTTACGCGTCGGCGACAACGCCGGCTTGGACGCGGTCGGCACCGCCGCCGCGCCGATTCGCTTTGAGGCGGCGGCTCCGGTCAAGGGCTACGGCAAAGGCCTCAACATCAGCCCGGAAAGCTTGGTGACGAGGCTCGAGCACGTCCAGTTTCTCAACCTCGGCAAAGACGACACCGGACCTTTCGGAGGGCTGCAAGACGGCGCGATTGACGGCCTCGGCGGCGGCGGCCTCGTCATGAAAAACGTGACCGTCAGCGGCAGCGTCTACGACGGCGCAACCTTGAGGAACCTGCCCCTGTTGGAGTTCGAGAACAACACCTTCACCGACAACGCCCGCTATCCGGTGCTGGTGGTTGCCGACCAGGTGAAGCTGCTCGACGCGGGCAGCGATTACCTGGGCGTGGGTGCGCCCAACGGCAGGCCGTACGTCGATGTGGACGGGGTCGTGACCGACGGCGTGAGCGAGAGTGCTACCTGGCAGAAGCTCAACGCGCCCTACTACGTCGCCATCGCCCTCTACATCAACAACGGTACCTTAACGCTCGAGCCCGGCGTGGTGTTCGTTTTCGGGGACGACGCGGGCGTCCTTGTGGAGGATACAGGCGCGCTCAAAGCGGTCGGCACCCCTCAGGCCCCCATCCTTTTTACCGGCGAGCAAAACGCGCAGGGTTACTGGGAAGGCATCAGCTATTTTGAGAGCGGTTCACGCGACAACGTGCTCGAGTATGTGGAGGTGCGCGACGGCGGCTCGGGCAGCTACAAAGACGGCGCGGTAAGTCTTGTCAGCGCGTTCGAGCAGAGTTACGCTCGGGTCGGCAACAGCGTGATTACGGGCAGCGGCACCTGGGGCATCTGCGCGGACGACGGGTCGGCGCTCGACCTTGGTCCCGGCAACACCTTCCGCGACAACGCGTACGGCGACGTAAACGAGACCTGCGACTGACGGACGCGGAACGCCGCTTTTGAGCTTGTACCTTGAAAGCACTTCTAAAATGGGTGTGAAAAATGCTACACTCGGGCAGCTACCGGAGCGGACGCAAACGAGAGGGTTGGGACGTCGTCCCGCTTCGGCGCAACTCGAGCAAAGTCCTTGACGGAAAGGAAGTTTTCATGAAGCGTGTGGGTTCACGGCTGCTTGGTTTTGCCTGCATTCTTGCCCTGGCGGCGTGCGGCGGGGGGGGGACGGGGGGTGGTGGAGGTGACAGCATCTCAGGCACCGTCACCGCGCCCGACGGTGTGACAATTACCGACACCGTCGTGTTTGCCTGTTATCAAGGAAGTTGTAACAACTTACAAAGTAAGCAGTTCACGATCAGCGCGAGCGGTCAAAGCGCCCCGTACGTGTTTAGCGGCCTTGAAGTCGGCCAAAGGTACGCGGTCGTCGCCATTAAAGACGCCAACAATAATGGTCAGATCGACGGGAGCGACCACACTGGCGAAGCAGAAGCGCTCGTCGTCGTGCCGGCCAGGAACGTAAATGTAGTGTTGGAACAGGGTAGCAGCTCGATCTCGGGGGCGGTTGTTTACCCCGGCTCCGTCAGCCCCTTCGCGGTCGCCGGGCAGGGTTCGGGCTTGGAGCGTTTGCGCCTCCCCGAGAATCCGATAGTCAGGTTTCAGAAGCGTAACGACCTCAACGCTGACCGTCCGTTGGAGCTTGTTCCCGGCGAGGTGCTGGTCAAGTTTGAGGAGGGTATCAGCGTGCAGGGGCTCCGCAGCCTGCGCGTCGGCGGTACCGAACTCAGCGCGGTGCGCGCCCTCAAGCTCGGCCCCGCCGAGTTGCAGCTCTACCGCGCGAACGGCCTCGGCAAGGCCGCGACCCTGGCCTTGGTCGACAGCCTGCGCGCGCGCCCCGACGTGGAGGCGGTCTCGCCCAACTGGGTTTTTCACGCCCTCAAAACACCTGACGACGCGCTTTATCCCCTACAGTGGCACTACGAAGCGATGAACCTACCCGCGGCGTGGGACCTGGAGGACGGCGCGGGCTCGGGTGTCACCGTGGCGGTGGTCGACACAGGCGCGGTCGGTCACCCGGACCTGATTGACAACCTCGTTGGGGGCTACGATTTCATCAGTGATCCCGACAGCGCCGTTGATGGCGATGGCCGCGATCCCAACGCCTTTGATTCGGAGGGCGACAGCTACCACGGCTCGCACGTGGCGGGTACCATCGCCGCCCAGACGAACAACGGTAATGGCGTTGCGGGCGTTTCCTGGGGTGCCAAAATAGTGCCCATACGGGTGTTGGGCGTCGGCGGCGGCACCACCGTCGACATCCTCGAGGGGACGGCGTGGGCGGCCGGCCTGTCGGTCGAAGGGGTCCCGAACAACCGGAACCCGGCCAGAGTCATCAACTTGAGCTTGGGGGGCACCATCAGGGCGCCGTGTAACGCCAACCCGGACTTCGAGATTGCCAACGACCTGTTCCAACTGCTCGCCGACAACGGTGTCATCGTGGTCGCGGCGGCAGGCAACGAGAACGAAGACGCGTCCCTAAAGTTCCCGGCGAGCTGTGACGGCGTCATCACGGTGGGCGCGACCGGGCCGCAGAACACCCGCGCGCCCTACTCGAACTACGGCAGCTTTATCGACGTGATGGCGGCGGGCGGCGACGTCAACCAGAGCTTCTCGGTGGGCGGCGAGGAGTTCCCGGCGGGCGTGCTGAGCACAATTGCCCAGCAAGACGGAGACGAGTTGGTAGCCGCCTACATCTTTTACCAAGGTACCTCAATGGCGAGCCCGCATATCGCCGGAATTGTGGCGCTCATGCTCGCTCAAAACCCCAACCTGGGCTTTAACGAGGTGCTGGCGCGCCTGCAGGGCGCGGCGACGCCCATAAGCTCGTGCAGCGAGGGCTGCGGCGCGGGCCTGGTGAACGCGGCCGCGGCGCTCGGCGGCGGGGGCGGCGGGCCGACCCCGACCCCGCCAGCGCCCCCGCCGCCCCCGCCCACGGAGCAGCTCGTCACATACGTCGCGTCGTTCTACTGCAAACTGGGGTGTAACGACTTCGACCTCGAGCGCTCGCAACTGATCGAGGTGGAAATCACCTCCGACACGGTGCCTTTCACCATATCCGACCTCGAGCCCGGCACCTACCTCGCGGCGGCTTGGCAAGACCTCAACAGCAACAACCTCGTCGATGCGGGCGAGCCGTTCGGGGTTTACACCGGTGCCAATGGGAACTCGCAGCTGCTCGTGGCCGCCGGCGAATCCATCACCAACGTAATCATCGTGATGCAACCCGCCACACCCACGAACCAAGCCGCATCCGCGTCGGGTTCGGCACCCGACCTTTCTGCCGCGCTCGCTAAACTGGCGGCGAAGCCAACACGGCTCACGCCCTGACGCCCTGATTCATCAAAAGAGTGCGGTCGGAACCTCGGCGGCACTCTTTTTGTTTTCTGACACCCTTGTTTACGCCTTTGTTGGCACGTCTGTTGAAGACGGCATCGCGCCCGAGTCCTCAACAGACGTCGTGGTTTTCAAGCGTCCGTCACTTCGTCCCCGAGAGGCTTCACGCCGAGAACGACGGGGTCTGCGCTCATCAGGATGAGGAGAATGTGTCTCTTTGCCTGCGCAGTTCGACCGTCTTGACACCCTTGAGCCAAGCCTTCGAGATGACGCCGTCTTTGGTGACTTACCGCTGTTGTATTGCGCGTAAATGAACGTTCACAAAGCGAACCCGCTGTGCAACACCCTGCGTAACGGCTGAAAATACTAGGTCGAGTGGGCAGAACGTTCGTTTCTGGGTGGGACAGACCTGCTGAAGACTGTGGAAGTTTTGAGTTTATACCGCTTCCTAAGAAGTTACAGGGGAGAACGAACACCAGAAAGTGAGGTGTGGTATTTTTTTGCGCTCCCCGGCAGAAACGTTTTGAAAACGGCTGGGGCGCTTTTGTTGGGTTGACCTTGACAGTCGTACCGCCCGCCCGCTAAACTCATGAACGGTGTTGGCCCATCGTCTAATGGCAGGACAACTGTTTTTGGCACAGTCGGTCGGGGTTCGAGTCCCTGTGGGCCAGCCAAGCTAAAAAGAGCGTGCCAAACGCTCGGACGAAGAGGCTCACGCTCGAGCCTCTTTTTTCTGTGCCGTCCCGCCCCTTCCCCGTCAAGTTTGTAAACCTACAGAGCAGCGTCTGCTGCTTGGTCTGCGACCTTTTAGGGTAGGCTCGCAAGGCTGAAAGCAGCCAGGTCGTGAATTCGAACCCCGGCGGTTCGCGAAGCCTAAAAATTTTACGCCGCTGCGTTTTCAGCGGTGCTAAGCTGAAGTAAGGAGTCGGCTTGAACCTCAACCAAACGCTTCAACAAGTCGTAAACAAGTTTGCCAGCTGGCTCGAGACCGCCATTTTGCTCTTGCCCAACTTGGTCGGGGCGTTCATCGTCTTGTTTGTCTTTTGGTGGCTCGCACGCCTGACGCGGGGTTTGGTGCGCAACCTCCTCAAGCGGGTCTCGGACAACCGGCAAATAGTCGGCCTGCTCGCCACGCTCTCCTACGTCGGCGTGATGGCGGTCGGCGCGTTTGTGGCGCTGGGTATCTTGAACCTGGACAAGACCGTGACGGCGCTGCTCGCGGGCGTCGGGGTTATCGGCTTGGCCCTGGGTTTCGCTTTTCAAGACTTGGCGGCCAACTTTATGTCGGGCGTGCTCATGGCGATTCGGCGACCCTTTGAAATAGACCACGTTATCGAGACCAACGGCTTTATGGGCATGGTCGAGGACATCTCTTTGCGTTCGACGCTGCTCAGGACGTTTCAGGGTCAAATCGTCATGCTGCCCAACAAAGAGGTGTTCGGCAACCCCCTTATCAACTACAGCTTGCGGCGCAAGCGGCGCGTCGACCTGAGTTGCGGCGTCGCTTACGGGGACGACCTAGAAATGGTGCGCCGGGTCGCCCTGGCAGCCGTCAGCAGTCTCAAAATGCGCGACCCCAACCGTGAGGTAGAGCTTTTTTTCAACGAGTTCGGCGACAGCTCCATCAACTTCTCGGTGCGGTTCTGGATTGACTTTTTCAAACAGACGGACTTTTTGAACGCGCAGAGCGAAGCTATCATCGCGCTCAAAAAAGCGTTCGACGAGGCTGGTATTACGATTCCTTTTCCCATTCGCACCCTCGACTTCGGCGTTGTGGGCGGCGAAAAGCTGGCCGAAGCTCTGCCAAGAGAGTGGTTTGTCGGCGAAAAATAAACCAGGGGCGGGCCCCAAAGCCCACCCCTGGTCGAGGTACGAACGGGTACCGGCTCAGTTGACCGCCGTGGCGACGTGCTTCTCGAGCTTGCTCTCGTAGGCACCCTTGGACATCGCGCCGACCATTGTCTCGACGGGCTCGCCGTCTTTGAACAAGATGACGGTGGGAATGCTCATCACGCGGTAGCTCATCGCGGTTTGTTGGTTGTCGTCGACGTTCAACTTGCCGACCTTGACTTTGCCGTTGTAGTCGTCTGCCAACTGCTCGATAACCGGGCCGACCATGCGGCAAGGGCCACACCAAGGTGCCCAAAAGTCGACGAGGACGAGGCCCTCTTTGGTTTCGTCGGTGAAGTTGCTGTCGGTGAATTCGTGCGTCGTTTCAGCCATGTCTCCTCCAGAAACCCACTCTAGGGCAGTAAACCGAGACGGGTATGTCAGGTACTGTACATAACATAGTCTTTGGCCGGCGTCCCAGAACACCCGCCGTTTGCGCAACGCGCCGGTGACAACCGGTGACAATCCGTCACACGCTGCACTCTCTTTTTGAAGTATCTGTTAGGTTGAAGAGGTGCCTAATGTACCTCTGTTTCCTTTGCCGGGAACAGTTATCTTTCCAGGAATGACCGTTCCACTCTATGTTTTTGAAGAGCGCTACAAGCGTTTGGTCAAAGTTTGTCTCGAGCAGGAGAAGCCCCGTTTCGCGATGGTTTTGTCCAAAGAGGAGGACGTCATCCGCGACGGGCAACCCCCTTTTTTCGAGGTGGGTACGTTCGTTTATATTTTGCAGATTGCCGAAAACCCCGACGGAACTTACAACGTGTTGGGTCACGGTCAAGAGCGCTGCCGGGTCGAGATTGTCGACGAAGAGGCGGTCACCGACGTGGACGGAACCAGTCGGCCGCTCTTTTACTCCGAGGCGCAAGCGTTCGCCCTCGAGCGGGGTGACCCGAACTTAGAACGTATCGCGGCCTGGGACGCGCTCGACACCTTCCGCGACTACGCCAAGACGTTTTTCGCCTTTGACGCCCTCAAACAAATAGAGCAAGTGCTGCCCGACGACGTGCTTTACCAAGCCTCTTTTATCTGCGCCAACATCCGGGTGCCGCCGGACTCGCGCCAGGTCTTGCTCGAGTCCCCTTCACTGACCGCTCGCTTTCAACTGTCGCGCAAACTGATGGAAGAGCGCTTGGCGGCCCACAAACCCGCCGGCTGACGCCGAACCTGACTATTTTTCGTCCCCGAGGTTCCAAAGTACTGTTAGACTCGGCACTATGGACACACCGACCGAACGGCTGACGTTCCGCTGGGCCGACTTTCCGCCACTGACCATTTCACCCGGCAGCGGCGGAACCCTGCGGTCCACGCCCGAAGACTTCAAAGTCGAAGAAATACCGCTCTACACACCTCAAGGAAGCGGCTCGCACTTTTACGCTCGAGTTCAAAAGCGGGGTCTCACCACCCGCGACCTAGTGGTGGCGCTGCTAGGGCAAGGTCTAAAAGAGCAAGAAATCGGTGTGGCCGGGCTCAAAGACAAACACGCCCTCACGACGCAGTGGCTCAGCGTGCCGCACCGACACGCAGGCGCCGTCACCGCCCTCGCTAACTTAGACGGCGTGACGGTGCTGGAAACTTCGCGTCACAAAAACAAGCTCGGTATCGGACACCTAAAAGGCAACCGCTTCAGCGTACAGGTGCGAGACGTCGGCCCGGGCGGCTTCGCGGCGGCGCAGGCAACGCTTGCAGCGCTCGCGACCCACGGGGTTCCCAACTACTTCGGGCCGCAGCGTTTCGGTCGCTTCGGTACCAACGCCGTCGACGGCTACAAACTCGTCAAGGGTGAACAAGTACCCGGTGGACACCGCTTGAAACGCTTTTTTGTGTCGGCGTTGCAGTCGCTTTTGTTCAACCACCTGCTGGCACGGCGGCTCGAGGCGGGCCTGTTCGACCGGGTTGTCCCCGGCGATTGGGCCAAAAAACACGACACCGGTGGCGTGTTCGAAGTCGAGAACCAGGCCGAACAAGAGCGCGCACGACGTTTCGAAATCAGCGCGACGTTGCCGCTCTACGGCAAAAAGGTTCGCCTCTCCGGGGCTCGAGCAGGCGAGTGGGAAACGGCGACCCTCGACTACTACGGTTTGCGGTGGGAGGACTTTCGGAGCCGTCACGGTGACCGGCGGCTGTCGAGGTTGCCTTTCGAGGGCGTCCTCACCGAGAACGAGGCCGGTTACCACTTGACCTTCGCTTTACCCAAAGGTGCTTTTGCAACGAGCGTCCTGCGCGAGGTCATGAAAAGCGAAATAGATGTGGTCGAGGATGACGATTAAACAAGCGGGTTTACTTTTACCTTTGACTAGAAAGACAGCTCCCCATGCTTTAGAAATGTGGATTTAACTTCGGTAATTAAATTACACGCAGACCTATCGTGAAACAAATCACTTATTTTATCATGTGTATGGTTGCGGTCAGGACAGCTGGTTCTTCGCCCAAACAACTGTTTTTTTATATGACTTTATTTGTTAAGGTTTGGAAAACCCGTGGCGTACGCCACGGGTAAGGTCTCGTTTATTCTAAAGGATTCAGGACCACCCGGCCCCGCTCCTCCGTCTGCTCGCGGCGCAGCTTGGCGTAGTTGATGCTCAACACGCCCAAAATCAGCACGAAACCCGCTATTTCCGCCCAATGGTGCGGCCAAAAAATGCCGACCGTCCCGACGGCGGCGAGGATGCGTGAAAACCAATACATCTTCGTAAACATAAAGCCTTCCAACGCCGCTGCGAACGCGCCGAGCGCGGCAACCGCGGTGAGGACGTTCCAGGCGACCAACACGACCGGCCCGCCGACGATGATTTCCGGGTTGTAGACCATGAACAGCGGGATGAGGTACAGCCCCTTGGCGAACTTCCAGGCTTGCACGCCGGTCCGCATCGGGTCGGCCCCGGCGATGCCCGCCCCAGCGAACGCGGCCAGCGCGACCGGCGGCGTCACGTTCGAGTCTTGCGAGTACCAGAAGATGACGAGGTGCGCGATGATGAGCGGGATGCCGAACGTGTCGTGCAGCGCGGGCGCAGCCAACACCGCCAGGACGATGTAACTTGCCGTGACCGGCAAACCCATCCCCAGAATAAGGCTCGCAAAAATTAGAAAAACGAGCGCCAACAGCAAGTTGCCGCCCGACAGGCTTATCATCAGCGACGAGAACTTCAGCCCCAAGCCGGTCAAGCCCACCACCCCGACCACCACGCCCGCGACCGCACAGGCGACGCTGACGGGAATGGCGTTTTTCGCGCCGGTCTCGAGCGCCACGACCAGGTTCTTCAGGCCCAGCCACAGGTACGCGCCCCAGCTCAAACCGTCGTCGTCTTTCAAAAACACCCGCTGTACCAGCACCCGAGCCACCGACACCGCCAGCACCGCCAGGATGGCGATAAAGCCGACTCGAGCCGGCGAAATGTTCAGCACCAGGAAGTAGATCAAAATCCCCAGCGGAATCAGAAAGTGCCAACCCGCGCGAAACACCTCGCCGACCTTGGGCAGCTCGGAGCGCGGCACGCCCTTCATGCCGCGTTTCGCCGCGATGATGTCGACGAACAAATAAACGGTCGCAAAGTACAAAATGGCGGGCAGCACGCTCAGTCTGACGATGTCCAAGTAGGGCAGCCCGGTGTACTCCGCAATTAAAAACGCGCCCGCGCCCATAATCGGCGGCATGATTTGCCCGCCCGTGCTCGCCGCCGCCTCGACGCCGCCGGCTTCTTCGGGCGTGTAGCCGAGCTTTTTCATCAGCGGAATCGTGAACGCGCCGCTCGTCACCACGTTGGCAATCGCGCTCCCTGAAATCGAGCCCAGCCCCGCCGAGGCCAGCACCGCCGCCTTGGCCGGGCCGCCCCGCTGCCGTCCGGCGGCGGCGTAAGCCATGTCGATAAAAAACTTGCCGCCGCCGGTCATCTCCAAAAACGCGCCGAACAGCACGAAAATAAACACAAACGTCGCCGCCACCCCGAGCGCGATGCCGTAAATCCCCTCTTGCCCCAAATAGAGTTGCGCGACGATGCGGTCGACTTTGTAGCCCTTGTGCGCCAGGATGCCGGGCAGCACCCCGTTCAAAAAGGGCAGCGCCCCGCGGCTGCCGATCATCGCGTAGGCGATAAAAGTGCCTGCGATAATCGTAATCGCGACGCCCACGACGCGGCGGCTGGCTTCCAGCAGCGTCACCACCGTAATCACCCCGGCGACGATGTCCGTCTGCGTCCAAAACCCCGCCCGGTTGATAATCGCGTCCAGGTTGTAAATAAGGTAAAACCCCGAATACGCCGCGCCTGCGATAAACGCGCCGTCGATAAGCCAACCCAACACGCCGCGCCGCTTTTTAAACACCGGAAACAGCAAAAACGCCAGCACTAAAATAAACGCCAGGTGCGTCCCACGCTGGTAAAACAGGTTCGGTTTGTAGATGCCCGCGGTGTAGAGCTGAAACAGCGACAGCGCCACGCCGATTATAGTTACTGCAACGACGACGGGCCGCGCGTAGTTCGGGGTTTGGGTCATGTCACCACCTTGTGGGGGAAGTAGGGGAGTGGGGGAGAGAGGGAGTAGGGAAGGATATATTGGTGAGCGGAGGAGCCCGGAAAAAGCTTTTGACGTTTACTTTCTACTTTTCACTCGGTCCTCGGTACTTTTTCGCTCACCACCTCGAGCCGCACCCGTTGGTGTTCGGCCACGGCGCTCAGCGAGTACAGTTTGCCCCCGACGATTAACCGGTGGTTTACCGCCTTGGAGCCGACCCGCAGAAAGTAAGCGTTGCCGGGAACGGGTTCGTCGATGCCCCGAATCCAGTAGCCATGCGCGCCGTCACTCGTGACGACGCCCCGCCCTGGAATGTGGCCGAGCCCGGCGTCGAACGCTTGAGTGTGCGAGGCGGTCAGGACCATGCGTTCACCGTCGTAAAAATAATAGTCGTCGACCAAAATACCGGTGACCGAGTGGTTCCACTCGACGACCCAGGCGTAAGGAGGTGTGAGCGCGATGTCGTAGAGAACCGCGCCGTCGTCGGCCCTCACGCGCAAGTGCGGCGTGGCAACAGCGCCGGCGGTCGTCAGCATAAAAACCGTCAGCAGCAAAAGGAGCAAGCCGCTAAGCTTGCTCCCTTGAAACGGCATTTTCATTCTAAGTCTAGTTTCCCGTCATCAGGCGGTCGGGAATGGTCATGCCCTGCTCCTCGTAGTAGCGCAGCGCGCCGGGGTGCAAGGGAATGGGGGTGGACTCCAAGCTGAACTCGGGCGTGGTGTCTTTCGCCGACGGGTGAACCGCGATGACCTCGTCGATGTGGTCGTAGATTGTCTTGATGAGGGTGTAGGCGAGTTCTTCGTCCATCTCGGCCCCCACTACGATGACGTTGGGCGTGCCCACGGTCGTGACGTCCGCGTCCTGGCCGGGATAAAGGCCACTCGCGATGGTATAGCTTGCAAAAGTCGGGTCGGCGTCGATGCTCGCTTGCACCTCTTCCTCAGTCAGGGAGATGAGCACGACGTCGCGGGTGGTGGCGAGGTCGAGAAGCGAACTCGTCGGCGGCCCGACGCTCAAGAAGCCGGCGTCGAGCTGGCCGTCGCGCAGGGCGTCGGCGGTCTCGTTGAAGTTTAAGCGTTGCGCATTGATGTCGTCGTAGGTGATGCCGTTGGCGTTCAGGATGGTCTGCGCCGAAACTTCGGTGCCGCTGCCCGGCGCACCCACCGAGATGCGCTTGCCCTGCAAGTCCTGCAGTGTGGTGATGCCCGAGCCTGCAAGCGCGACGATGTGAACGGCGTTCGGATAAGCCGAGCCGAGCGCGCGCAGGTTTTCAAGCGCGCCGGGCCGACCGTCCTGCCCGTCGAACGCGCCGGTGCCCGTGTAGGCCTGGTACACGGTGTCGGCCAGCGCGAGCGCGATGTCCGAGTCCCCTCGAGAAATTAAGCCCACGTTCTCGACCGACGCGCCGGTCACCTCGGCGACCGCCGTGTAGCCGTCCATGTACTTGTTGACGAGTTCGGCGTAAGCGCCGCCGGTCGGGTAGTACACCCCGCCGGTGCCGCCCGTGGCGATGGACAACTCGCCCTGGGCGAGAGCGCCCCCCAAAAGCAACGTGACGACGGAAACCAGTACTGTGCGTGTAAAACGCATTGTTACCTCCTTTGCTTGGTTTGCTCGACTATACCAGACCCACGTGACGAGTGGGGGATGCCGTTTTAACCTTTTGCACAGACTCGGCCCCGCGTTGGCCCGGCAAAGGTGACAGTTTCCCCACGGACTCGCTGTTTTTCGTGCTACTTTGCTCGAGACTGTTCGCACCGCCGACCGAGGTAACGCCTATGTCCCCAAAAACCGAGTTTCGACAAACCGAGCCCCGACAAACCGAGCCCCGACAAACCAAACAAACCCCGATTTCGCGCAAGTACGACACGCCTGCGATAAACGAACTGTTGCTGCGGATTTTCGGCGAAGAACACCGGCGCCTCATCCACGCTACCTTGGCCGATTTGGACGCAGAATACCCACAGGGAGCCGGTTCGGGCGTTGCCAAACAAACGCAGACGCCGGCGCCGACGGTAGCGGAGACCCGCACCCGCCCCGACCCTTTCGAAACCATCGGCGCGGAACTGTTGCGCGAAGAGCGGTTGGACTTTCTCGAGGCGTTCAAACGCTAGAATCTAAGGCAAAAGAAGGGTAGGTTTTTCGAGCGTGTTTCGACGTCTGGCTAGCCCCTTTCGTTCGCGAAAGGTACCGACTCGTTCCAGCTTCGCCGGACTTCGGCGTTGAGCCACGACCAAAAAGTCTAAAGCTTGTACGGATTCCGATAAGACAGCTAACAAACCTAGCAAGAGTTGTTCGCTTCCTTCGGAACCCGTGTCTTCTTGCTACGCTCTTTTTAACCAAGGTCATGAACCGGATAGGGTACAAGGCTTGGCACGCCGCGAGCCTTGCCGCTCTCAAACTCCCGCTCCGCAAACGATTCGAGATACACTGTTCAGCACAGCCGACCGAACGCGTGACCCCAAACACCGTGTTCGGCAGGAATAGTGTGCAGTCGGTAGGGAGGACGTTTTGATCGAGCCTGCAACGTTTCGGGCGGCCTTGGGCCGTTTTGCCAGCGGCGTCACCGTCGTGACGACAACTATGGACGACGAGGTTTACGGCATGACGGCGAGTGCCTTCTTGTCGGTTTCCCTGAAACCGCCGCTCGTGCTCGTGTCGGTCGACCGGCACGCGCACATGCACGCGTATCTCAAACAAACCAGGCGCTACGGCGTCAGCGTGTTGGGCGCTGAGCAGACCGTCCACTCCAACCACTTCGCGGGTTGGGAACAGCCGGGCTTCGCGCCGGAATTTCGCCGGCTGGACGGCGTGCCGGTGCTGGCCGGAGCCATCAGCACGCTCGCCGTAAGTGTCGTCGCCGTCCACGAGGCGGGCGACCACAGCCTGTTCGTCGGTGAGGTCACCGAGCTGAATTACACCGACGACGCACCGCTGCTTTACTTCGTCGGCAAGTACGGCGGGCTGCAGCCCGGGTAGGGCGTGCTAGCCGAGGTTCACGCCCGCCAGCCTTGCGAACAACGGTTGCAGCGCCGGATAAGCTGCGCGAAAAAGTTTGTATTTTTCCCCGTAACGGGCGGTGTCGCCGGGCTGCCAAACGTTTTTGACGGCGGGCTCGACGGTGTAGGGCTCGACGGTGTAGTCTGCCGCATCCCCGCGCGCCACCTGCGCGGCGCGCACGGCCCCCTTAGCAGGCGTTGTGGCCGCCTCGGCCAGCACCTCGACCGGCACGCCCGTCACGTCGGCGAACAGTTGACAGAACGGGTTCGACCCCGTGCCGCCACCCGTGAGGGTCAGCGCGGTGACGGCGTCCGGCACGAGCGCGTCGAGCGCGTGTTTGTAGGCGAACGCGACGCCCTCGAGCACCGCTCGAGCCAAGTCGTCCTGGGTGTGCTCGGGCGCTAAACCGACGAACGCGGCGCGCGCGAACGGGTCGCTGAAGGGGGAACGCTCCCCGTTTAAGTAAGGCAGGTAAAGAAGCTTGCTCGGCGGCCGGGCCAGGGCTCGAGCCACCATCTCGCCTGTATCCGCCGCGCCGAACAGCCCCTGCAGCCACGCCCAGTTGCCGCCCGCCGTCAGCAGCGGGGCGACGCAGACGAACAAACCTGAATTGGGGTGCGCCAACGTAATCACGCCCCGCCCGGGCGCGCCGCGGGCGGCCGAACTGTAGGCGACCCAGCCGCTCGTGCCGACGTAGGCGTAGGTTTTGCCCGGCACGCCGCAGCCCGCGCCCAAGGTCGTCGCGCCCGCGTCGCCCGGCCCTAAATGGACGGGAATACCCGCCCTCACGCCCAGCGCCGCCGCACCGTCTTCGCTCAGCCACCCGACCTCCGCACCGCCTTTCACCAGCTTCGGCAACAGCCGGGCGACGTTGAGTGCGTACACTTTTTCGAGGTCGAGCCAGTCACGTTGTTCCAGGTCGAGGAGGCCCGTGCTCGAGGCGTTCGTCGTGTCGCACACGGCTTGCCCGGTCAGTTTGAACGCTAAGTAGTCCGCCGCGCCGAGGAGGATTTGGCGGGCGCTTGCCAGGGTGGCGGCTTCATGCTGCTCGAGCCAGTGCAACTTCGCCGCCAGGCTTCCGGCTTCTTGGTCGTTGCCGGTCAGCTTCCGCAGCCGGTCGCGGCCGACGTGGTCGTTCAGCTCGGTTGCCTCGGCGTGGGCGCGGGTATCGCTGTAGAGGAGGACGGGGCGTAAAGGTTCACCGTCCGCAGACAACAAAATGAGGTTTTGCATCTGGCCGGTCAGGGCCACGGCGTCGGCGCTGTGAGCGCGGAGTTCACGGGCGGCCTCGCACGCCGCGCGCCACCAGTCGTCCGCGTCTTGTTCGACCCGGCCGTTGTCAAACGTACGTGTGGGGTAGGACCGGTAGGCCGCCTGCAAAACGGCGCCGCCCTCGTCCGTCAGCACCGCCTTGGTGCCGGTGGTGCCCACGTCGAAAACGAGGTAAGTCACGTTACCGCCGCTGCCCCAAACTGCTCCACGCCACCGCCGCGATGATGATGGCGCCGACCAACATCTCGCGCACGTAGCTGTCGACGCGCAGTTGGGTCAGGCCGTTGTCGAGGACGCCCAAAATCAGCACGCCCAGCAAGGTGCCGAGCACGTGCGGCTCACCTTCTTCGCTCATCGTCATGCCCAAAAACACGGCGGCGATGGCGTCGAGCATCAAACCGGCACCCTGCGTGGGGTTGGCCGAGGCGACCCGGCTCGCGTACATCACCCCGCCGACGGCCGCGCCCAAACCGGTCAGCGCGAAAGCGGCCAAGCGCAGCGGCCGCACCCGCACGCCCGCCAAGCGCGCCGCCTCGGGGTTGCCGCCGATGGCGTAGAGCCGCCGCCCGAAAACGGTGTGCCCCAACAGCAGCCATACCACCAGGAGCACCCCCAGGGCGACCAGCGTGAGGTTCGGCAGCAGCAGCGCCCGCCCACCGACTTCGCCCAGGGGCAAACCGCCCCGCGCGAAGTCGCCGAACGTGGCCGGGATGTCGCGGCCGAACAGGGTTTTGCCGCCGCTGACAAAAAAAGCCACCCCGCTGAACATCGTCAGTGTGCCGAGCGTGGCGACGAACGGCAAAATTCCCACGTAGCTCACCAGCAGCCCGTTGAACAGCCCCGCCAGCAGCCCGACGGCCAGGGCGCAACTCACGCCCAGGGCCACACTGTGACCGTCCCGAAACAGCAGCGCCGCAGTGACGCCCGCCAAACTCGCCACCGAGCCGACGCTGAGGTCGAAGTCGCCCATCACCATCACCACGGTCATGGTAAAGGCGACGACCGCCAACATACTGACCTGTTGCGAAATGTTGAGCCAGTTGCGCAGGTTCATAAAGGTGCCCGGCGTGTTGACCCAAAAAAAGACGACGACGGCGAGAAAGCCCAGCAGCGTGCTAGAACGGCGCAACGCGCCGAACCAAGGCGGTCGGTGTTTGAGGGTGGAACGGGCCATGTCTACTCCGGTTTAAGCTGGGGTGCTCGAGTCCCGCTCACCGTAACACAAGCTCAGCAGCGCGTCCTGCGTCAGTCCGGCCGCACTGATGAGGGCGGCTTGGCGGCCCCCCACCAACACCAACACCCGGTCGCAGAGACTCACCACCTCGCCTAAGTCGGACGAAACCAAGACGATGCCCACGCCGTCCGCGCTCAACCCGCGCACGAGAGTGTAGATGTCGTACTTTGCGCCCACGTCCACGCCGCGGGTGGGCTCGTCCAGCAGCAGCGCGCGCGGCGCGCCCGCCATCGCGCGGGCGAACAGCACCTTTTGCTGGTTGCCGCCACTGAGTTGCCGTACGGTTTGCTGCGGCCCCGTGGCCTTGAGGCGCACGCTTTCTCCCAAGCTGCGGGTCAGACGTTTTTCTTTAGAGCGATTTAAAAACACACCGCCACGACTTACAGCTCCCAAGTATGGCAGCGTGACGTTGTCGCGCACGCTCCGCGACAGCACCAACCCCTGGGCGCGCCGCTCCTCGGGCACGAGCGCGACGCCCCTGGCCCAGCTTCGCGCCACGTCGGGTTTGAGGCGCTGGCCCGCTAAGATGACCTCGCCCGTCACGGTGGCCGCGCCCACCAGCGCGTGCAACAGCTCGCTGCGGCCCGACCCCGCCAAGCCCGCCACGCCCAGGATTTCGCCCGCGCGCAGGCTGAAGTTTACGCCCTGCACCAGGCCGCTCTCGAGCCCGCGCACCGCCAAGACGGTCTCGGTACCCACTTTGTTCACACGCGGCGGGTAGGTCTGCGTAACTTCGCGCCCGGTCATAAGTCGGATGACGTCGCCCGGCGTCGTGTCGGGAACTTTGAGCGTCGCCAGCGTGCGCCCGTCGCGCATCACCGTCACGCGGTCACAAATTTCGAACACCTCGTCCAGCCGGTGAGACACGTACAAAACCGCGCAGCCCGTTCGGGCGAGCCGCCGCAACACCCGAAACAGCCGTTCGGCTTCCGCACCGGTCAGGGCGGCGGTGGGTTCGTCCAGCACGTACACGCTTCCAGGTGCGCCGGTGGACGGCAGCAGCGCGCTCGCCAACTTGACGAGCATCCGGTCGCCGGTGCCGAGCCTCGCCATGCGGGTGCTCGGGGCGATGTGCGTGACCTCAAGTTCGGCCAACGCCGACCGCGCCGCCGCGTTGAGCTTGCGCCAGTCGACGAACATCCCGGCGCGGCGCGGGTAGGGCTCGGCGATAAAGACGTTCTCGGCGACCGAGAGCTGCGGCACCACGTCGAGTTCTTGGTGAATAAAGCGAAACCCGTGTCGAAACGCTTCCCCTGCGTGCAAACTCAGCGGCTCGCCGCGCAGCGACGCCTGGGCGCTGTCCGGCTCGGTCACGCCCGCCAAAATCTTGATGAGCGTGCTTTTGCCCGCCCCGTTCTCGCCCATGAGCGCGTGGATTTCGCCCGCGCGCAGCTCGAGGGCCGCGCCGTTCAGCACGAGGCTGGGACCGTAGCGCTTGGTCACGCCCTTCAAGCTCAGGAGCGGGTCAGGCACGGCAGAGCCCAGGCGTCAGCATTCAGAAGTCGGTAGGGTGTCGCTCAGACGAATCAGACAAAAACGTCTCCGAGGTCGGTGAGAGCTGGGCTCGAGCGGGTCAACGTTCAAAGTTCTGAGGCCGCCTCTACAAACTTTCCCAAGGTCCAAGAAACGTTTTCGAGGAGAGTTTGGATGTCGAGGACTACTGACCGCCGAACTCGGCCACGTTGGCCGCGGTGACCAGTTGCGTCGGCACGTAAACAACCCGCTGCGTTACCTCTTCGCCCGCCAGGTGACGCGCCACCAGGTCGGCCGTAGCGTTGCCGATGCCGGTAAAGTCCTGCGCGACCGACGCTTTGAAGTTGCCGCCCGCGGCAATCGCGTCGACGGCTTGCGGGTTGGCGTCGATGCCGACGACGACGATGCCCTCGCCGTCACGACCCGCCGCTTCGATGGCCTGGAGCGCGCCGAGTGCGGGCTGGTCCCAGGCGGCCCACACCGCCGAGAGGCTGCCCGGCTCGGGGTTGGCGGCCAAGACGGCCTCCATCTGCGCCCTCGAGTCGGCAATCCCGCCGTCGTCCACGTTCGGGGTGATGCGCTCAACGACCTCGATGTCCGGGTTGTTGCCGAACACCGCCTCGGCGACCACGCCGCGCTTTTGCACGGGCGGGTAGGGGTCGAACACGAACATCACCACGCGGCCCGCGCCGTGAATGCGGTCGACCACGTAAGTCGCCGTCTCGGTCGCCATCGCGTAGCCGTTGCTGGTGACGTTGGCGACGAGTCCTGGGTCGGTGCCCGCGTCCATTCCGAACACCGGCACGCCCGCGGCGGCGGCCGCTTGCAAACCGGCCCCGATTTGCGCCGGGTCGACGTTGACGACGACGGCGTCCACGCCTTGGTTGACCACGTCCTCGATGCGGCTGATAACCGCCGCCACGTCGCCCGAGGTGTCGATGACGTTGACCGTCCAGCCCTGTGCCTGCCCTGCCGCCTCAAAGGCCTCGACCATAAACTGCGTGCCGGGTTGCGCCAGGTACGGCGTGACGACCGCGACGTTGGTTTGGGCGAGACTCGCACTCAGGGAAAAAATGACGAAGAAAAAAAGGCGCTTCATAAAAAACTCCTGTTCTGAATGGGGTTTGAGTAAGGGAGTAGAGTCAGCGGCTTTTATTTACCCCAACACTCTCTACCTCGTTACTCGACGACCTCGAATACGAAGTCGGGGCGGGTGAAGGCGTCCAGGCCGACGTCCGCGTAGACGGCTTGCGGAATACCGACGTCGCCGACGAAGACGCGGCCCGCCTGCGAGCCCGGTTTGACGCCTTGTTTGGGCAGGGCGAGGGCCAAAGTCATGGTCGCCGCCACCACGTCGCCGGGCACGGTGCCGTCGTCGGCCATCATGCCGGTCGGCGCGTCGAGCGAGATGACGCAACAGCCCTCGCCCATCGAGTTCAAGACCGTAATCACGTCGAGGGTGCGGCCCCGCGGCGGCCCCTCCAGTTGCGTGCCGATGGCCGCGTCGACGACGCAGGCGAACTTCATTTTGGGTAGACCGCTGCGCACCCGAATGTTGGGAAAGTGTTTGAGGAACTCGAGCTGTTCTTTCGGCGTGCCCGAATAGTTTTCGGCTTCGTGGGTCGGCACCACCCAGACTTGGCGGCCGATGCCGGCCAAAAGCCGCGCCGCCGCCAAACCGCCGCTGCCGTTGTTGCCGCGCCCGGCGACGACCAGCACGGGGCCGTCGGGCGCGTACTTACTCGCCATTTCGGCCAAGTTGCGGCCCGCGTGTTCGACGACCAAACGGCTGTCGAGCCCGTACTTGCCGGTCGCCAACATGACAAGTTGCTGCATCTGCGAGCTGCTGATTTTGGGAACGTCGGCCCACGAAACGGTGGGAAGGGTCATAGCTTGCCTTTCACTTAGCGAACAGCTTCCGTCGCCTGCGCGCCTGCGGCGTCCAGGGCGGCGGTCGAGTAAACGTTTTGCACGTCGTCTAGGTCTTCCAAAGCTTCAACAAAACGCACGACTTTGTCCTCTTCGGCCGTCGACAAACTCGTTTCGGTTTGAGCTACTTTGGTGAGTTGGCTCAGTTCGGGTTCCAGGCCTCGAGCCTGCAGCGCGTCGATGACCGAATAGAGTTGCGTTGCTTCGGTATATACCGTCAGCGCGTCGTCTTCCAGAACGAGGTCTTCGGCCCCGACTTCGATAGCCGCTTCTTGCGCCGCATAACTCGTGTCGGCGAGCACGACGACGCCTTTGGTCTCGAACTGCCAAGCGGTGCTGCCCGACATGTTGCCCCCGTGTTTGCTGAACACGTAGCGCACCTCGGCAGCGGTGCGGTTGCGGTTGTCGGTCAGAGCTTCTACCAAGACCGCCACGCCCGCCGGGCCGTAGCCTTCATACACCACGCTTTCAAAGTTGCTGCCTTCGGCTCCCCCGAGCGCACGCTCGATTGCCCGGTCGATGTTGTCGACCGGCACGTTGTCGCTTTTGGCTGCTAACAGCGCGTTTTTTAGGGGCAGGTTGTGCGCGGGGTCGCCGCCGCCCCCTTCGCGCACGGCGCTCTGGACGGCGCGCACGTGTTTGCTGATGGCTTTGCCGCGTTGGTTGTCGTTGACAGCTTTTTTGCGTTTGATTTGTGACCACTTGTTGTGCCCGGCCAAGACTGAAACCCTCCCTCTAGCTACCCAAAAACCTACTGTGAGCCATTTTACCGTATATGTGCGCGGGCTGTCGCACGAGTAAGGACAGGCACGTGTGCCTGTCCCGGTGTTTGTATGTTTGAAACGAGTTCTGAGCGGGCGTTACTGGATGTAGAACTGCGTCTCGGCGATGTCCCTGACGTCGTAGTCGCTCACCTCGGTGACGATGCTCTGGGTCCAACGACCCTCGCCCAAGGCACCCCGGTAAGTGACGCGCCCGCTCGTGGGGCGGGGCGTGAACGAGGCGCGCACGCGCTGCAACCCGCGCGGCGGCAACAGTGAAAAAACACTGCCGTCGTCCGGCCCGGAGACAAGGTTGGTTCGTCCACCCCGCACGTAGACGTTGCGTGCGAAGGTGTAGACGGCGCCGTCGGGGTCGAGGGCGGTCAGGGTCAAGTAGCCGTCTTGGGTCGTGAACACCCGAAACGAAATGTTTTCACCCACGAAGTAGCCGGCGCCCGCGCCGCGCGCAGGTTCAAACACCCGAATGACGTCGCTGACTTCGATGCCGAAGCGCACCGTGCCCCGAGTCCCGACCGAACCCGGCGACACATAAACGGCGCAGCTCGTCAACAGCAGTCCTAAACTTAGCGCGAGAAAAAGTTTTTTCACGGCTTTCCCCTTTCGTCCACTTTCACCAGAGTAGCAGGCGGCCGCGCCATAAGCTCTTCTTTGGGTTCACACGACCTTAAGCAAAGCCACAAAGTTTTCACGAGCGTGCCTGTTGTGAAAATAATAACTTGAGAGTTTGCTTGTGTTGCCGATAGGTCTTTACCGGTCGGGTCACCCGACCTAACGTACCGCCTCTTTCATGTCCGGTCCACCCAAAGCTTCAAACCCAAAGGGTATACTGCGCCCCTGATGATGCTGAACAACCGACGAGCCAGGTTCGACTACGAAATTTTGGAGACGTTCGAGGCGGGCGTCGTCCTGACCGGCAGCGAGGTCAAGTCGTTGCGGCAGGGCGGCGCGTCCCTGGTGGGCGCGTACGCGCGCGTGAGTGGGGGAGAAGTGTGGCTCGAGGGTTTTACGATTCCGCCCTATTTCGAGGCGAGCTACAACAACCACGAGCCGCTCCGCCGCCGCAAACTCCTGTTGAGCAAACGCGAAATCGCCGAAATCAAGCGCGGGCTCGAGCGGCGCGGCCTGACCCTCGTCCCGCTCAAGCTGTACTTCAAGGCGGGCTGGGTCAAGGTGAGCGTGGGCTTGGCGCGCGGCAAAAAGGTGCACGACAAACGCGAAACCCAGGCCAAACGCGACGCGCAACGGCAAATGGACCGCGCCGCCAAACGGTAAGCCGGGAACCGTGACGACGTTCTGGAAACGGTGCGCCTATGCGTTCGTCCACGCCCTGGTCACTTCTGCCCTGGTCGCTTCTGCACAAAACCTCGTCGTCAACGGTCAACCCGTCGCGGGTTTGAGCATCGTTCGCGGCAGTTCCTACGCGCCGGCCGACGCCCTCGGCGCGGCTTTGGGCGCGACCCCCTTTTACGACGCCACCGAACAAGCCGTGACGTTCGACCTGGCCGGGCGACTGCTCAGCGTAACGCTCGGCGACGGTAGGAGCGCAGTCACACTGGACGGAGCGGCGCCCCCAAACGAGCGTGAAACCGCCCCGGACGAGGGAGGCGTGCTCGAGGGGGGGCGTTTTTACGTTCCGGTCAAGCGGGTCGTCGCCGCACTGGGCGGTACCGTTACTTGGTTGCCGAGTCAGCAAACCGTGATGGTGGTGTTGCCCCGCGCCGAGCTGCGCGGCTTCAAGGTGGACCGGCAAGCGGGTTACGAGCGTCTCGTTTTGGAGTTTGACGGTCTTACCGCTTTCGAAACCTATTTCAACCGTACGCTGGGAACTTTGCAACTGCGCTTCGAACGTGCCGACCTGCCCCCGGGGAGCCGTTTTCCGGCCCTGTCGGGCGACTTTTTTACGACGGCTGTCGTCACGGAGACCGCCGGCTACCTCGACCTCCGCGTCGAGGTGAGACCCGAGCACCGGTTTGAGAGTTACGCCAGTCCGCGGCCGGGTGGTTTTGCAGTGGTCGTCGACCTGTTGCCCGACGCCGTCCCGGCCGCCGACACGGCGGCCGGGACGCGGCCCCTCGTCGTCATCGACCCGGGTCACGGCGGCGCCGACGAGGGCTTGACGTTCGGGAGCACGACCGAAAAAGAGTTGCTGCTGCGCTTCGCGCTGGCGCTGCAAGACGCCCTCGCGAGCGCCGACGTAGACGTTTCCCTGACGCGCAGTGACGACGTTTCGGTGCCGGTCGGTCTTCGGTCGCAGGCGGGCGTCGGGGCGCGCTTGTTTTTGTCGTTGCACGCTGCGGACTTATCGGCGGGCCAGTTCAACCTTTACTACCTGGGCGACGGCGACCTCAGCTCGGTGTCGGCCTTGCGCGACAACGCCGCGGCAGCCGTCACCGCCCCCGATACCGACGCGCTGCGCCGGCGGATTCTGCTCGACCTCGTACCCGACTTGGCCCTGGGTGAAAGTTACGCGCGCGACCTCGGCCGTGACCTCAGCAACAACCTCGGCGGCAATGACTTCGGCGGCAATATCGGCGGTCAGCTTGACGGCTCGGTGCGAGCGGCGACCCCGGCACCGCTCGCGGTGTTGTCCGGCGCGGCGGGCCGCGGCGTGTTGTTAGAGCTGAGCCCCGACGACCTCGCCGACGACACGCTGGTCGCGCCGCTCGCCGCCGCCCTTTTGAAGGTGCTGGCACCGGGCGATGCCGACTAAACGCTTCTGGGCCGTACTCCTGAGCGCGCCCGCGCTGTTGGGCGGCCTCGTTTTGTTGGCCGGAGGCGTTGCGGTTGTACGCGTCCTACCCGCCCCTCGCCCTCCGCTGGTTCAGCTCGAGCCCAGCCCGGACGCCCCCTTAGTCCCGACCGAGGTAGAACTCACGCTCTTTTCGCCGGGACAAGGGGGGCGCCCGGTAGAGCAGCCCGTTTTCGTCCAGCTCACGCTGCCCGAAGACGCTACGGGCCGTTTTGAACGTATCGCCGCCGAACTGCGCGCTCAACTGCTCGCTACCTTGTGGCCCGCAGCCTTGCCCGCACCGACCGTGTTCGAAGTCGACGCCGCCAACGGCGCGCAGACAATAGTCGTCCTCGACTTTAGCGTCGACGCTGTTGCCGTGGACGTCGAGACCGAACTGTTGCTGCTCCGGTCCATACACGCGACCCTGCTCAGAAACGGTGCCGACCGCGTGCAGATTCTGGTCAACCACGCGGAGAGCGCAAGCTTTCTGGGCCACGTCGCGCTCGCCGCGGTGCTCGAGAACTGAGGTTTGAACTTGCCTGAACTAGAGATTATGAAAGCCCTTATCGACTACACTCGGGAGCGGGCTCTGGAGAACAAGACCTTCACCGGGGCGTTCATCGTCAAAAACGGTGAAATTATCTACAAAACCGTCACCACTATAGAACCCGACAAAAACCCCTTGGCTCACGCCGAGCTTAAGGCGGTTCAGGCCTCTGTCCTAGCTTACGGTCCCGACTTGAACGGGTGTCATCTTTACACCACCCAACAACCCTGTCCCATGTGCGCTTCGGCAATGGTCTGGAGCGGTATAGAGAAAGTGGTTTACGGGGTGCCGTCTGACCGGCAGTGGAAAACCTTCGACCACATCCACAAATTTTTCGCCGACCTTGGGGTTGAGTGCGTGGGGCCTTTTTTAGAGGACGAATGCCGGGACATAGACGCTTACCTTGTCGCTCACGGTATTTAAGCTTACAGTGAACTTGCAACCACAAGTTCACCTGAGAGGTGCTGAAAACTTTCAAAGCTTGAAGGCGCTGCACCATCTCAACCCCGACACCTCTTCATGCTCGTGAGAGGGCGAATCAGGGATACATCCGCGTCAACATCCGCGGAAATGGAATCACCTCGCGCAGGTGCTGGACGCCGGTAATCCAGGCGAGCGTGCGTTCCAAGCCCAGCCCGAAGCCCGAGTGCGGCACGCTGCCGTGTTTGCGCAGGTCGAGGTACCAGCCGAACGCCGCCTCGGGCAACCCGTGCTCGGCAATCCGCCGCTTGAGCAACTCGTAGTCGTGGATGCGCTGCGAACCGCCGATAAGTTCGCCGTACCCTTCCGGCCCGATGAGGTCGTCGCACTTCACCCGGGTCGGGTCGTCTTCAAAGGGCTGCATGTAAAACGCCTTGGTCTGCGTCGGCCAGGCTTCGACGAACACGGGCCGGTCGTAAGCGTCGCCGAGCGCGGTTTCGTGCGGCGCGCCGAAGTCGTCGCCCCAAGCGAGCGGCAGACCCTTTTCCGCCAAAAAGGCCAGCGCCGCGTCGTAGGTCAGCCGCGGGAAGTTACCCTGCGCGGTGGGAAAGAGTTTGCTCGTGTCGCGCTCTAAGATGTCCAGCTCGAGCTTTTTCTCCTCCAACACCCGGCCGACGAGGTACGCCAAGAAGTCTTCTTGCAGTTTGAGGTTGCCCTCGTGCTCCAAGTAGGCGACCTCGGGCTCTATCATCCAAAACTCGAGCAAATGCCGGCGCGTTTTGGACTTTTCGGCGCGAAAGGTCGGCCCGAAGGTGTAGACCTTGCCGAAAGCGAGCGCGCCCGCCTCGGCGTAGAGTTGTCCGGACTGTGACAGGTAAGCTTTCTCCTCGCCGAACAGGTCTATTTCGAACAGGTTGGTCGTGCCCTCGACCGCCGTGGGCATAAAAAAGGGCGCGTCGAAGCGCAAAAAGCCGCGCTCGTGGAAAAAGTCGTGGACGCCCCTAACAAGTTCGTCGCGCACCCGCAAAATCGCCCAGGGCGCGCGGTGGCGCAAGTAGAGGTGGCGGTTCTCCATCAAAAAGTCGACACCGTGCTCTTTGGGCGTCAGGGGGTAGTCTCGGGACGAGCCGACAGCTTCCAAACCCGTCACGCCGAGTTCGACGCCGCTCGGGGCGCGCGTGTCCGCGCGGACCTCACCCGTCACCACCACGCTGGTCTCCTGGGACAAGGTTTTGGCCGTTTCGAACACGGTCTCGTCGACTTCGTTTTTCACGACCACGCCCTGCACGAAGCCGGTGCCGTCCCGAAGCTGTAAAAACGCGATTTTGCCGCTGCTGCGCGAGTTCGTCAGCCAAGCCCGCAGCGTGACCGTGTCGCCTTTGTGTCGGGGTAAGTCTTCGATGTAAACCTGAGCCATAAAGAAAGTCTAACAAACCGGCGGGCGGGCAAAGGTACAGAAGTCGAGCAGGGGAGACCAAGAGGCTGCAACCCCTTGTTCACTCCTAAGGTCCTCGGTATTTTTTCCTAGTCCTCGAGGGCTTGCGTCAAAGCGCTCTCGATGATGCCGACGACGCCGCACGCGTCGACCTTGCCCGCGACGGTGCCGTAGCGGCTTTTGAGGTCGTCGGGCGCGTCCCCCATCACGACCGGAAAACCGACCTCGTCCAGCATCGGCACGTCGCCCGAGCTGTCACCGATGCCGACGACGTCGCGCAGTGAAATCTTCAAGGTATCAGCCAAGATATGCGTCGCCGTGCCTTTGGACACGCCCGTCTGAGTAACGCTGATAAACAGCACGTTCGGAAGCGCGGGCGCGGTCGCCCGGCTCGCCTGCACGCCGGCGAGGTCGCCGACGTCGACGCGCGCCTCTTGGTCTTTTTTGACTACCCACTGCGCCCGGACGACGGGTTCGTTCGACGCGACTTCGGCCAAGTCGCGGACGATGGGCGTGACGCCTATCATCTTGGCGTGCGCCTCGCTCAGCGGCGTTTTGCGTTCGACGAACAAGGTGGTCGGGCTGTACAACTCCAGGGTAAGACCCAAGTTGCGGGCGCGTTCGACCAAAACCAGGGTGTTGGCCTCCGGCAGGGCGAAGACTTTGAGCGCCTCGCCCGAGGCGTAGGCGATTTGCGCCCCGCTTTGAAACACGTGCGGCGTGTTCGGCCCCAGCCGCTTGGCGACCTTTTGCGCCACGCCCGCACACGGTCGGCCGGTACAAACCGCAAACTTCATGCCTGCCTCACGCGCCTTGTCGACCACTTTCCACACGCAGTCGTCGACGTGACCTTTGGAGCCGATGATGGTACCGTCCAGGTCGAGGACGACCAGCGGTATCACGCGGTGACCTCGGGACTGGTAGCCCCGGTCTCGGCCACGTCGGTCTCGGCCACGTCGGTCCCAATCACGTCGGTCTCGGCGCGCCCGGTGACGGTTTCCAACCCGAGTTCACCGAGTTGCGCGGTTTCCAAGGGGCTGGGCGCGTGGGTCAGCGGGTCCACGCCGCGCTGGTTTTTCGGAAACGCGATGACGTCGCGAATGCTCTTCGCGCCCGCCAAAAGCATGACCAACCGGTCCAAACCCCAGGCGACGCCGCCGTGGGGCGGCGCGCCGTAACGAAGGGCGTCCAGGAAAAAGCCGAAACGCCGCTGCGCTTCGGCCTCGGAAAACCCGAGCGCTTTGAACATGCGGCGCTGCACGTCCAGGCGATGAATCCGCAAGCTGCCGCCGCCGATTTCGTGGCCGTTCAGAACAAGGTCGTAGGCGTAAGCCTTGACGCTGCCGGGGTCGCTCTCGAGCCGTTCCAAGTCCGCTTCGACCGGTTGCGTAAAGGGGTGGTGCATGTAGGTAAAACCGCCGGAGGCGTCGGCTTCCAGCAGCGGAAAGTCCAGCACCCACAAAAATGCCAAAATCGTTTCGTCGGCGAGGTCCAAGTCGCGTCCGAGTTTGAGGCGCACCGCGCCCAAGGCTTCGCACGCCGCTCGCCAAGCGTCGGTCACTATCAACAGCAAGTCCCCGTCGGCCAGGCTCGCCAGCAGGTCGGCCCGTTCGGCGTCGCTCAAAAACTTGGCAATCGGCCCGCTCAGCTCGCCGCCCGCGCGGCGCAGCCAGGCCAACGCCTTCGCGCCGTGCGTTTTGGCGTGAGCCTCGAGGGCGTCTACACCCTTGCGGGACAGGTTGCCCGCCAGTTCCGCAGGCACCCGCAACGCCTTGACCGCGCCGCCCGCGGCCAGCGCTCCGGCAAAGCCGCGAAACTCGGTGTTTTGAAACGTGTTCGACAAGTCGCTCAGCTCGAGTCCGAAGCGCACGTCGGGTTTGTCCGAACCGTAGCGGTTCATCGCGTCCTCAAAGGACAAGCGCGCAAAGGGCGTGGCGACACTGCGCCCCAACGCCTCTTGCACCACGTACTGCATCAAACCCTCGTTGAGCGTCAACACGTCGTCCTGGTCGACGAACGACATTTCCAGGTCGAGCTGGGTAAAGTCGGGCTGGCGGTCGGCGCGCAGGTCTTCGTCGCGAAAACAGCGCGCGATTTGAAAGTAGCGGTCGAAACCCGCCATCATCAGCATTTGTTTGAACAGCTGCGGGGACTGCGGCAGCGCGTAAAAGCTTCCCGGGCTGAGCCGCGACGGCACCACGAAGTCGCGCGCGCCTTCGGGTGTGGACAGGGTCAAGAGCGGCGTTTCGACCTGGACGAAACCCGCCTCGTCCAAATAGTCCCAAACGGCTTTGGAAACGACGTGGCGCAGTAGCAGCGGTGCGGCCGCCTCGGGTCGGCGCAGGTCCAGGTACCGGTGCTTGAGCCGCAACTCTTCGCTGACCTCGCCGGCGTCCACGCTGCCGTCGACCAAAAAGGGCGGCGTCTCGGCTTCGGACAGCACGGTGAGGCGGTTGACGAGAACCTCAACTTCACCGGTTTCACGTTTGCCGCTGCGCTGGCCTTCGGGCCGCAAACGAACTGTCCCGGCCAGCTCTACGACGTACTCGCTCCGCACCTGTTCGGCCGTGGCAAAAGCGTCGCTCTCAGGCTCGACGACCACCTGAACCAGTCCGCCGCGGTCGCGCAGGTCGATAAAGACGAGACCGCCTAAGTCGCGGCGGCGGTTGACCCAGCCTTGCAGGACAACGGGCTCGCCCACGTGTTCGGCGCGCAAGTCGCCCGCGTAGTGTGTGCGTTTCATGGTTCACCTGGTCTTTCACTAATGTTCGGGGCAAGTTTGACCTACTCGGGCAACCACAAGGAGACGACTGCACCGAAAAAGAGTCTAGCCGGATTCACGACCTCAGAGTGTAATACGAATTCCGAGTATTTCCGCATCACACTCTGGGCCACCAGTGGTAGAGGGTTTCGCTGGAGAGTAGCTGGGGCTGGGTCAGTAGAAAAGCGCAGCGTTCACTAAGCTGCTGTTGGAGTTGGTCAAGGGTGTCGAAGGTTTTGTTGACAAGCGGCTCGTCGGTTAGCCGCCATAACCTTTCGGCGGGTTGCAACTCGGGTGAGTAGGGCGGCAGGTCGATGAGTTCGATGCCTGAGGGAGGCTCGAGGCGCTTAGAGGTATGCCAACCGGCTTGGTCTTGCAACAGTAAGATGTGTTTATGCTCAGAAGCGCCGACACTTTGAGCGAAGTTTTTTAGAACGCAGCTGTAAGCCTCTACACTTACCGTCGGCAAGATGTACCAAACGCTTTGACCGCTTTGCGGATTCACAAACGCCCACAAGTACAGCCACTGGTAACGGTGCTGCACACGGATGATAGGACGTTGGCCTCTTGATTCCCAAACTTTACGCAAAATAGGTTTGAGGCCGAGCCGGTGCTCGTCCATCGTCCAAACTTCAACCTGTTCGTGTTGTTGACGAGCTTGGGCTACAAGAGTCGGGAGGGTGTTTTTTTGAACTCGTCTTGCAAGGCCAGGTCAGCTTTGGCGTGCTGGGGACGTGGGCTCTGCAGGCTGAAGCCGAGCGTGTCGAGCAGTTCATAGGCTCTTTGCAGGTAAACCTCTTTGTCCAAGTTCTCTTTAATCCAACGTTGAATCCTGATAGCGCTCCACACACCCTCTTCCTCGCGGTTCGCTTGTATTGCCCTTAAAAGTTGAGCGCGTTCGCTTTCATCAAGAAGCGGTGGACAACCGGGATTTTCATGGCGGCGGTCACGCAAGCCTACTAGCCCTTCAGTGTTGTAACGCTTGACGACTTCGCAGATGCTGATACGGTTGTAGGCCGTGAGCTTGACTACTTCGCCGCGGCTTTTGCCCTCGGCTAAAAACCAAACCACCTGAAGTCTGCGCCGTTCGACCGCGTCGCCGCTGGCCCGGTAGTAAGCTCGTAGTTCTTCGACGCTGTGTTGCAGTTTGAGCGGGATGAGCTTAGCCATGAGCAATGATAGCGGATTTTTAGGAAACCGTATAACACCGTTCAGTTCGTCGCCGGCGTGCCCTAAAAAAGGCGGTTGCCTTGGGGCAGCCGCCTCGAGTCTCTCAAAATACTCAGGACAGGTCAAAGGGTCACGGCAGGTTCGCGGGCAACCCGTTGCTGCGCACGCCGTCGACCATGACAAAAATGAAGCCCGAGCCCGCCCCGTCGGGAATGCCGACCTCGATGCGCGACGGGCTCCAGCTGAGGGCGTTGACCCGCACGCCGCCCCGGCCGGCCACGTCGGCGCCCAAAAGGACGTAGCTGTCGGCAGCTTGTCCCAACAAACCGTCGCCGAAATAGCGCCCCTGCAGCACGACCGGAGCGTCGCGCGTTTGGGGAGCGGTCACCGAATACAGCGTCGGCAAGACCTGGTTCTCGATGCTGACCGTGGGCGCGCAGGCCGCCAACAGCAGCAGCAGACCTCCCAGCCCTAGCTTCAAAACCTTCACATGAGCCTCCTGCGAGCATGGTAAGCCCACCGTGCGAGCACCGTCGGTGCAAAGTTTCATAGTCATGGTTTCATAATCACGGTTTTAGAGTCACGCGTGTGGCGTCACGACCGACTCGGGGCCGCGCTCTTTTCGCGGACCTGCGGCCGCCCTACGCCGCACCCGACACGGGCCGGGCCTCGGTCAGCTCTTTGGCCTCGGCGTACTTCCGCGGTACCACCAAGAGCGCGCCGCCCGGCACCACGCGGGCGCTAAAGGGCGTTTCGCCGACCGCCTCGCCGTCCAGCTCGAGCTTTAAAGGCGGGTCCGCCTCGACGCGCACCTCGGAACCCGAAAAATACTGCAGGTCGCGGTAGTTTTCAAACCGCTTGGTGGCGAGCCGGAACACGAGTTTGAGAATTCCGCCGAAACTGTTCGGCGAGGCGACGGCTAAGTTCAGCTTGCCGTCGTGCGGGTTCATGTCTTTGCCGAGCGCGAAGCCGGTCCCCAAAATTTCGCCGACGTTGACGAGCATCACCGTGTGCGCTCGGAACCTATGGGTCTCGCCGTCCAGCTCGAGCGTGATGCTCGAGCGCTTTAAGTTGTAGAGGTTTTTGACGCCGGTCACCACGTACGCAAAAAAGCCCAAACGGTTTTTGATTTCTCGCGAGGCGTCTTCTATGAGCGAGGCGTCCCAACCCGCCCCGGCCACGAGCGAGAAGTAGAGGTCTTTTTCGGGCAAATAGCCCACGTCGAGCGGGACGACGACGCCGTTTAGGGCGACCTCCAGGGCCTCTTCCACGTTCACCGGAATGCCGAGGGCTCTAGCCAGCAAGTTGGCCGTACCGCCGGGCAACTGCGCCAAAGGGATGTCGCGCTCGTTGTTGATGAGGCCGGTCATCGTTTCCATCACCGTGCCGTCGCCCCCGTAGACGAGGACGAGGTCGGTGTCGGCCTCTTCGGCCCACGTCCTGGCGTCGCCTTCGCCCTTGGTTTCACGCACCTCGAACGTGACTCCGGCAGCTTCTAGGTACGTTTCGACTTGACCTCGTAACGCGTCATGGTCTTTCTGCCCCGAAACCGGGTTCATGATAATGAGCGCGCGCGTGTTCGACATGGCAATCCCCTTTGCTGCTCAAGCGTTGGTGAGCCCCGGGTCGTATTGTATTGTGTCTTCAAGGGTTACCTGTGTCTTCAACGGGCTGTGTCTGCAACGGCCGCCGGGGAACCGTAAACGGGTTCGCGCCTCACCCGCGCTTTTCGGGCGCAGGCAACCACAGCTCGAGCGCTCTAGGCAACACTTCGACCCTCAAGGTCGCGGCTGTCAGCCGGTCCGTTGCCAGCCGGTCCGTTGCCAGCCGGTCCGTCGGCAGGGCTTCGGCGCGCGCCGCCCCAAGGTGCCCGCGCACCTCCGCGTCCGCGTGCAGCGGCTCACCGTGCCAAGTCAGGGTTACTTCTTTCGCCAACATGCGCCGAACGTTGGGTAAATTTTCGAACTTGCCCTGCAACAGGCTCGTGGCGTAGTCGAACAGGGTCACGTTTTCGGGCTCGAGGACCAGCACCACGTCAAAACGGCCGTCGGTCGGGTCGGCCTGGGGGGCCAGGGCCAAACGCGGCCCGGTTTCTTGGGTGTTGAGCACTTCTAAGGCGACGTAACGGCCCGACACGTCCCGGCCGTCGACCGCGACTTGCCAGTGGCGCGCCTCGTACGCGATGAGGATATCGCGTACGGACCTCGACGCGCGCACCACGCTCTTGCCCAGTTCCGGGTCGTAGTCCTCCAGCAGGTCGGCAAAAAGCCCGACCCCCAGCGCTTCCAAAAAGTACGTCTCGCCCCAGGGACCCGTCACCTTGCCCACGTCATAGCGGCAGCGCCGCGCGCGCTCGAGGCCGCGGACAATGTCCAAAGGTTTTCCCGCAACGCCCAGCGTGCGCGCAACGTTGTTGGATGTTCCGGCCGGGATGATTGCCAGGGCGGTTTCGCTGTCGAGAAGCCGCGTCGCCACCGCGCGCACCGTGCCGTCGCCGCCGACCGCGACCACCAGTTCGCCGGGGTCTCTCAAGGCAAGGTCCAGGTCGGCCTCGCCTTCGGTGTAAGGGTAAACGGCGTGAAAGCCCTCGTCGTAAAGTGCTTTCAAAAGGTCGTGGGGGGACACCCCGCCGGCCCCGCCTGAGTTCGGGTTATAAATGAGGGTCGCTTTTCGTTTCGTCATCGGTTCTCGGTCAAGCCTCGGTTGTCAAACTTTAGTCTTCGCGTGTTTTTCAGTCGCCGGGTCGCGGCCGGCAAAGCCGGGGCGTTCGGGCTACACGGGTTTCTCTTCAACTATAAGACACCGCAAAGCTACAAGCGAGCACAGGTTACCGTGCCGCGGTGTAGCTCGGGATACCCGTGTAGCACTTTAGCCTACGCGGGCCTTCTAAGGTGAGCGCACCGCGCGGTGCTGTGCAGTGCTGTAAACTGGCCTGAATGACGGGTTTGCGACGCCACCTCGCCTCGTTTTCGCGGTTGCATTTTTCACGGCTGCGTTTTTCGCTGCGCCCTTTTTTGGGGGAGTCGTGGCGAGGGTGGCGCTGGGCCGTTGCGGGCGTCTTTGCGCTCCTCGGCCTGCTCGTAACGGTCGTCTACCTTAGCCGACCCGCGCCGGCGACCGACCCGGCTAGGGCCTTGACCGCCGAAGCCCAGGTGTACTTGCAAGACGCCGAAGTCGCGGCGCGTTTAGCCGTTCTTAAAACCTACCTGACAAACCGGCGCGACGCAGCCGAGCTTCAACCGCTCTACACGTCGGCCGCCGACTTGCTGAGGACGAGTCACGCGGCGCTGCCTGTGGACAGCCCGTTACCGAGCTGGGCGGACCTGGAGCCCACGGTCACCCGCCTCGGCGTGCAGCTTGCCGACGGCGACGCTGAGGCCGTGACCACGTTGGACACGCTGCTGACCATCCTCGCCGGGGCCTCACCCAAACGGTAAACGACTCCAAAGCTCGCGCGCCGTGGCGGCCCGTCTGTGGCGCCGGTTCGCTCCTACGGCCCCGACGGGCGCTTGTACCAAGGACTGTCGACGTAGTAACTCGTGTAGAGCACCTTCAAAAAAGCCGCCACGGGCACGGCCAGCAACGCACCGAGAAACCCGAACAACGCCGCACCCAGCAAAATCGCGAAGATGACCGTCACCGGGTCGAGCGCGATGAGTTTGGAAAACACCAGCGGCGTCAGCAGGTGACCGTCTACCTGGTTGACCGCCACGAGAACGACCAGGGCGGCGACCACGACCGTGCTCCCTTGCGTCGACGCCAACAGCACGGTCGGCACGGCCGTCAGGATGGGACCTAAAAAAGGTATCAGGTTGAACAGCCCGGCCAAAACGCCGAGGGCCAAGGCCAACGGGACGCCCACCACGCTCAAACCCAGAAAGGTCAGGACGCCGACGCACAGGGCGATAAGGACCTGTCCCCGCACGTAACTGCCCACCGAAGTCCCGGCCGTCGTGACCAGGTTTTCGACCAAAGGCCGGTGCCGGTGCGGAAAAGCGCGCAAAAAACTGCGCGTGTAAACGGGAAAGTTGTAGAGCAAGTACAGCGTGAGGACGAACACGACGCCCACCTGCGCGCCGCTGCCCGCGACCCTCAGCAAGGTCTCGGTCGGTCCTGCGTCACCGCCCGCTGCCGTGAGTTGGGGCAGCAACTGGGTGGTGAGGTAAAGGCTGAACTTTTGCAAGTTGATGTAAACCTGTTGAAAGACCGCGCCGAAGCGGGGGTCGAACTGCCGCGCCAGCAAGTAGGGCAGGTCTTGAACGGTGGCGACGATGCCCGGTAGCTTCAGCACAAAGGTGGAAAGCTGGGCCGACACCTGAATGCCGAGCAGCCACAGTAGCGCCCCGACGCCGAGCAGCGCGGCAACGACAGCCGCGACGCCGACGGCCCGGTGAAACCTTTTGGATACCGAGGTGACGAACGGGTTGAGAAGGTAAGCGAGCAGGTAGGCTACTAAAAAGCTCACCCACACCTCGCGCGTTTTGTCAAAAAGAAAGTAAAGCGCAACGCCGGCCGCGGCGATAAACAGAAATCGTAAATAAGCGTTGTCCCACAGCTTGCCGAACATGCTCAACCGGCCCTCACGGCCCGAAGGGGCCGCGCACAACGGCGTCGACGGTCGGGAGCGGCGTCAAAAACTGGTCGTTGAGCGTGCCGACAAGGTAGAGCGTGTATAGGGCGCCGGGGACCAGCTGCGTGTCTTGCACCGCCGCCAACACGAAGTCCGTACCTGCAAGCCGCACCTCGAGCGTCTGTCGTCCGGCCGCCAAGTCAAAGTAAGGCGAAGCGTCGGGAAAGCTCAAATCGCTCAGTACGGGCGCTCGCACGTCGTCGGTACCCGCGTCGTCGGCCCCCGCGTCTTTGCGGCTGACGACGTCTACGGCGTTGACGCCGGGCGCGGCGTGGACCACGCGCAAGAAGACTCGGCCCGCGGGGGGAATCGTCAAAACGTCCTCGTAGAGTTGCAGCTGCGTGCGGTGCCACACCGGCGCTCCGGCCGCTTGCGCCACAGGAGCGACGGTGGCCGGGTTGTTCGCGGTCGGGGTGCCCGTGGCCGGGACGCCTGCGGTCGGTGCGCCGCCGTCACTGCGTTGCAGGTCGATGGGCAGCGTCGTCGTTTCGCCGGGGTTGACGCGCAGCTGCAGGGTTGCCGTCTGAAAGCCGTCCCGCGCGGCGGTCACGGTGTAGCGGCCGGGCTCGAGCCGTTCCAAGGTTTGCGACCGCTCGACCTCGACGGCAAACGAGCGCGGCCCGGTGATGCGCACCGCGGTACCTGGCTCGACCTCGACGTTGAGGCTGCCGCCGCGGTTTTGCGCGACGGGGGGGTTGAAAAAGCCGGGCATCCCGAGCGTGTAGTAGCCGCCCGCCGCCAGGTCGACCGAGACGGTGAAGGGCTCGAGCGGCGCGACGCGGATTGCCGTGTCGCTGGCGTTTGGCGCTGCTGAGTCTGCTGACGAGTCTCCTTGCGCCGGTACCTGCTCGGCGCTTGCCGGAGCTGCCGACCCGTCTGTGGGTGCGGGCGAAGCTGCGGCGCGGTGGGGAAAAACCTTGACCTCGTGGCGACCGGCGGCGACGAACAAGTAGCCGCTGACGCCGCCGAAGGCCACGTCTTTGAGCAACAATCGTCCGTCGACGAGCACGTCGACGAGCGGAGCGTCGGGGGAGAGGTGCGCCAAGCGCAACGCGGCCACGCCGTCTTGGGCCAGGGCGAAACCGCCCAGCAAAAAGCCCACGACCGCCGTCAGCACCCGGTGTAGCGTCGTTGTCACGGTGTCTTTGTCACAGTGCCCTTGTCACGGTGTGTCTACTATGGTGTGCGTCTACCAAGGTGTCAACAACCCTCGTCAACTCAGTCGGCCTTGAAGGTGATGACGCCCTCTTCGCCCGGCTTGGGCGCCGTCTCGACGAAGCGCAACAGCAGCGTTTTGGTGTCGCCGTCGCCGCGCCACTTCAGCACACTGCGCTCGAGCTTGTGCAGCAGGTCGTCGACCCGGCTGCCCCACTCGCTTAGGGCGCCGTCGACAATAACGGTCAGCCCCCCGGCCGCCATTTGCAGGGCCAACTCGTCGGCGGACAAAGCTGCGCACGCTTCTAAAGAGAGCGTCGGTGAGTCTTGTGGAACCGGTTTAGGTAGCATCGCAACCTCCTCAGCAAAAACCGCACGAGCAGTTCCCAAAGTATAGAGAATTTGCAACTTCGACCAGGTGTAAATGTACTCTTCCGGAAGTGATTCGGTCAAAAACCAATAAAGGAACAAAAATTGCACAAACAAGTTCATCGTGAAAGTTCTCACTTAAGCACGCCTTCAACCTCTTGAGGTAGACTTTATCGTGCAGCTGACCTCGTTGACGTTACAGGGTTTCAAAAGTTTCGGTGACCGGACGGTGCTGACGTTTGCGCCCGGCGTGACAGCCGTCGTCGGGCCGAACGGGTCGGGCAAGTCCAACCTGATAGAGGCCCTGCGCTGGGCGACGGGTGGCGGCCGAGCGAGCAGCTACCGGGCGGACGAGAAGACCGACCTGATTTTTCACGGGGCGAGCGGCAAGCGGAGCGTCAGCTACGCCGAAGTGGGTCTCAGTTTGCGCGACGGCGCGCGCAGCCACCACGTGGTGCGCAACTTGTTCCGGGACGGCTCGTCCAAGCTCAAACTGAACGGTCGCGCGGCCAGGTTTGTCGACGTCGAGGAGGTTTTGGGGGGCAGCGGGCTCGGGCGCGGCAGCTTGGCCGTCATCGGCCAGGGCGAGGTCGGCGGGGTCTTGATGGCGGGTCCGGAAAAGTTGCTCGAGTACGTGGCCGAAGCCGCCGGGGTCGCCAAACTCAGCGGCCGCCGCGACCTCAGCCTGGCCCGGCTGGACACCGCGCACGCTCACCTGTTGCGCTTGGCCGACCGTGAAGAGGTGTTGGCCCTCGAGGTGAGTGCCCTCGCCGAAGAGGCCGAGCAAGCCGCGTGCTATGTGGCGCTGAACGCCGAAGCGTTGCGTTTGCGCTACACCTACGCGGCCGTCCGAGTGGGGAGTTTGCAGGCGGAGGTCGCGCAGCTGACAGCGCAGCAAGACGACCTGACGGCGACCCTGACGGCAGGTCGGCGGGCCTTGAAAGACCTGCAGGGCGCGTGGGGCGAGGCGAGAAGTCGCGCTGCCCGGCTCGAGACCCACTACCGCGACTTAGCGACCGAAGCCGAAGCGCGCCGCGGCGACTTGCGCGTGGCCGAGGAGCGCCTGCAGGGACTGCGGGCGCGCGCCACCGCGGCGACGCGCGAACGGGACGCAGTGACCGAAGAAATGACCCGGCTCGCCACGCTGAGCGCTCCCGTCGCGCCCGACCTAAACTTGGCCGACGTGAAGACGGCCGCCCGGCACGCCGAAGAAGCGCACGAGGCGTTGGCGCGCGACCTTGCCACAGCCGAGGCCGACGAGCAAAACGCGCTGCGCCGCTTGGAGGCGCAGCGCTTGGAGCAACGGCGCGAGGAGCAGGCTTCAGCGAGCCACCGCGCACGCGAGGTCCAACTGCTGGCACAACGCGCCGACCTGCAAGCGCGCGCGGCGGCTGTTCGGCTGCCTGTCGACGACGTGGGCGCGCTGCGCGAGGACTTAGAAATTGCCAGCCGACTCTACGACCTCGCCAAACGCCGCCAGGCCGAAGCTATCGCGGCCGTCACGGCCCAGCAGGGCGTCCACGCTCGAGCCGCGGCGGAAGCGGCGGCGCTGGCGCGTTCAGTTGAACGCGCCAGCGCCGCGCTCAAGGCCCGCCGCGGGTTCGCACAGGGCCCCAAACACGCGCTCACCGCCAACCTGCCAGGCGTCTTCGGGGCCGTCGCCGACCTCGTTCGGGTGCCCGAGCCGTACCGCGTCGCCCTCGCCAGCGCGCTGGGTCGGCGGGTCGAGTACGTCGTCGTCGACACTGCCGACACGGCGCAAACGGTTCTCTCTTACGTCAAACAGCGCGGCGGCTGGGTGACCGTGTTGCCGCTCGACCTGGTCGCGGGCAAACCCGGTACGTTGCCGCCGGGCGTCAAGAACGCACCCGGCGTCGTCGGGCTCGCCACCGACCTCGTCGAGGTCGGTGAGGCGTTTCGGGGTGTTTTCTATCAACTTTTGGGTACGACGACGCTCGTTGAAACCTTACAAGTGGGTGTCACTTTGGCGAAAACGCAGCGCACCCGGCCGCGCTTAGTCAGTTTGGCGGGCGACGTCGTCGAGAGTTACGGTGCCTTGTCGGGCGGTCAAAGCCGCGTCGCGGACTCGGTGCTGGGTCTCGCCGCCGAGGTGGAGGAGGCCGAGGCGAGTGCCGAAAAAGCGCAAAGGGGTGCCGCCGAGCAAGAGGTCAGGCTGCGCGCTTTTCAAGACGCCGCCAAAACCGCCCAAACCGAAACGGCGTCGGCCGCAACCGTCCTGAAAAGCTTGCAAGCTAGGCTCGCCGCCGTTGAAGAAGCCGTCAACCTGGCTCGCTCGTTGCGTGGGCAGGTGGGTGAGCAGTTGCAAGACGTTGCGGCGCAACTGGAAGCGCTCGAGCCCCCGCCCGCCCGCCTTGACCGCGCGGGTTTGGTGGCGGCCGAGGCGGAAGCCGTCCAACTTGCCGAACGGGTGCGCGCCTTGCGCGCCGCCGCCACGCAACGCGCCACCACGTTTCAAGAGGCGCGCCAAACTTTACTGCTCGGCGAGCAGCGCTGGCAACAGTACGCCGAAGCGCAGCGACGGTTCGAAGCGGCCGAGCAGCAGCGCGCCCGGCTGGCCGAACGGCTCGGCGACTTGCTCACCCTGCAAGGTGACGTTGAACGCGACCTGCAGGCGGCGCACCGGGCGTTTACAACGGCTCAGGCCGCTCAGCCCAGCGACCTTGAAACCAAAAAAGCCGCCTGGCAAACAACCAAGGCCGAGGCCGACCGTCTCGAGGCCGCCCTGTCGCCCCTGAGCGAGAGCCAGGCCGGTTACGCCGAAGACTTGGAGCGCGTCAAGGTGTCTTTAGCCCGGCGCGAGGCCGCCCTGGAGCTGGCCCAAGAGGACTTGGCCGGGTTTCCACCCGGTTTGGAGCGGTTGGACAGGAGCGCCCGAGCCTGCCGCGAACAACTCACCGAAGTCGAAACCGAGCTGACAGCGCTGGGACCCGTCAACCACCGCGCCACTCAAGACGTGCAAGACAGCCGCGCACGTCTCGCCGAACTGCAAGCACAACTTGCCGAAGCCCGGCAAGCCGTCGCCGAGTTAAGAGAAGCCTTGGCGACCCTCGACGCGGAGACGAGTTCGCGCTTGGCGGTGGCGACCGGCGCGTTGCGCCGCAACTTCAAACACTACGTTGGCGAGTTGTTCGGGGCCGAGGCCGAAGCGGATGTAGAGACGCTCTACGAAGAGCAGCGCCCGGTGGGCATCCGCATCGCGCTGCAGCCGCCGGGTAAGCAAACGACGGCCCTGAACTTGCTCTCGGTCGGTGAACGGACGATGGGCGCGCTGGCGTTTTTGTTCTCGCTCATGCAGGGCGACCCCGCGCAACGCCTGCCCCTCGCTGTTTTAGACGAAGTCGACGCGCCCCTCGACGAGGCGAACATTCGCCGCTTCTGCGCGTTCTTAGAGCAGCTCGCCAAGCAAGGCACGCAGTTTGTCCTCATCACCCACCAAAAAGCAACCTTTGAGATTGCCGACGTCCTGTGGGGCGTGACCTCCGACCGGGGGGTCAGCCGGCTGTTTAGCATTCGCCGTGAAGACCCCGTAGCTTAGGTGATTTCAACCAGTTAAGCAACAAAAAACGCACAAGCTTAACTGTTGTGAAATAAAACACTTGATTATCTTAGCTTAGTGTTACTCGCAACAGACGTTGAAGCCTCTTCCCTACCGAAACCCTCGAGCCTTACGAAGGCTTGAGGGTTTCGGTAGGGAAGAGGCCGCTACCAGTCGTCGATGTCCTCGCCGATTTCTTCGGTGCTGAGTTTGGCGTAGCGGCGGGTGGTCTGGATGCTCGAGTGCCGTAAGTGTGCTGCTACCCGCCCGAGGTCGCGCACCTGCCGGTAGTAGCGCGTGCCGGCGTAGTGGCGCAGGCCATGAACCGCCGAAGCGGCGTAGTCGTCGCTCATGCCCTGCAATTGGCAGAACGCTTCGAACTTGAGTCGCGCGTGGTTGGTCGTCCAAGGGAGGACGTAGTCTTTTGTCCGCCGGTTTTTGTAGCGGAGGTCGTCGCCGTAAACCTGGCGGTAACTCTCGAGAATGCCCAGGGTGCGCCCGGTCAACCGTACGGCTTTTCGGGTGCCGCCTTTGCCGTGAACCGTCATACGCCGCCGCGCCCAGTCGACGTGCTGCCAGCACAGCGCGGTCATCTCGCCGATGCGCAGCCCGGCGTGCGCGCCGAGGACGACCATCACGGCGACGGCCCCGGCACCGTCGCGCTCGGCGGCGCTGAGCAACGCTTCTACGGCTTCGTCGCTCCAGGGTGGGGTTTTGTCCTGAACTTCTTCCTTGTCGGGGGGCGCGTGAACGTCGGTGAAGGGTTTGGCGGTCGTGGCCCCGGCCCACTCGAGCGCGTCGTACAACAGTCTGGCCGCCGCCAACTTTACCCCGATGGTACTGGGGCTCAGCGGCTTCGTCTCGTCGTAATCCTGCTCAAAACGTTGGCGACCCTTGCGGATGAGCACGTGAGTACGCATGAGTTGGTTGCGGTAGGTCGTCCCAGCGTCGCTGCTCGGGTGCAGCAGGTTCTCGTGGCCGAAGGCTTCCAACACGTCTTGAACCCCGCGCCGGTAGAGGCGCACCGTACCCTGCGAAACGTTCACGCCCGACTTGGAGCGTTTGTAGAGGTAGGCCTCGCACAAACCCAAGACCTCGTCCTCGTCGCGCTCGTTCACCGCCTTGAGAATGCGGACGCGCCGTTTCTCGGGCGTGAGCTTGGCCCAGTCCTCGTAGATGTCCAGGGGTGCTAGGCCGGTGTAACGCTCGAGGTCAGCCATTGGGTTGTAAGTCCTGACAGGTGGAAAGAGGTATCATCATAGCCCATTTTAATCTCTTTTCAAATCGGTGAAAAGAAACATTTTCACTTGTTTATACATTTTGAGTTGGTGTGCGGGCTACAGTTCCTAGTTTAAAGTATAAAGTGTGATGCAAATCAACCCCTTTCGTGTTTGTCCCAACGGTCACTACCCATTGGGGCTACGAATCTCTCATCTATGTTTGAGGCTAGCAGTTGTATTGACCATATCGTCTATTCTGCTTTTACCTTTGACTGAGTATCTCTGCATAGGTGTACGGCTTTTTTGTGGGTCGGGGGGCACCGTGTTTAAGCTTTATACATGGTGGCTCTGGCTATCTGGGCCTGTTCTACTTGCTCATGCGATTATTGAATCTCGGGTAATTACATCTAGGCTTAAGGAAAATCTAGAACTTGAAACGGGTCAGTGTCTGTGCAGTAACAAACAAAAGGATGGGCTTTTCACAGCGGCGTATCTGTTGTTTTGGATTTTGTCGCCAATTATTATCTTGCTCTTAAATAGTTTAGTTTAGTATCTTAGCTCAGTTTTTTCTCTTCATTCAAGTTAAAAGATTCACAATAATTACAGGTCGTGAAATTTTTGTTTCTTTTATAAGCTTAGTCGGGGGCTCGAGCCCCCGACCATTCGGGGTACACTGAGAGCATGGCTGAACCCGCTTTAGAATTCGCTCACCTGCATCAACACACCGCTTATAGCCTCCTCGACGGAGCCGCCCGCATCAAAGACTTGATGAAGTGGGTCAAGGAAGTCTCGCCCGACAAACCCGTGCTCGCCATGACCGACCACGGCAACATGCACGGCGCGGTCGAGTTTTACAAAGCGGCCGAGGCTCAAGGCGTCAAACCTATCTTAGGTTTTGAAGCCTATGTAACGGCAGGCTCGAGGTTTGAAAAGCGGCGCGGCAGCAGCAAGCTCGACGGGGGCTATTTTCACTTGACGCTGTTGGCGCAGAATTTCAAGGGGTACCAGAACCTTTGCAAATTGAATTCGCGCGGCTGGCTGGAAGGTTTCTACGGCAAACCGCGGGTCGACCACGAACTGCTACGTGAGTATTCCGAAGGCGTCATCGCGTTGTCGGGTTGTCTGGGCGCACAGGTACCGCGCACCCTGCTTGACATCTCACCGGAGGCGGGCGAAGAAACCTTACAGAAATACCTGAACATTTACGGCGACCGTTTTTTTATCGAACTGCAAGACCACGGCATTGAAGACCAACCACGATTGAACAAGATGCTCAAAGTGTTAGCCGACAAGTACGGCCTCGGTATGGTCGCCACCAACGACGGGCACTATGTTCGCAAGGAGGACGCTCGAGCCCACGAAGCCCTCCTCGCCATCCAGACCAAAACGGTGCTGTCCGACCCCAACCGTTTCAAGTTCCCCTGCGACGAGTTTTACGTCAAAACACCTGAAGAAATGGCCGCGGTCATTCCCGAGGCGGACTATCCGAGCGCCCTCGCCAACAGCATGACCATCGCCGACATGTGCGACGTGGTGCTGCCGGTCGGTGACCGCCGCGTTTACCAGATGCCCGAGTTGCCGATTCCTAAAGGGCGCACACTGGCGGAGCAGTTGCGCATCCAGTCTTACCAGGGTTTGCTCGAGCGCTACGAGGAGATTGACGAAGCGCTGTACCGCCGTTACCTGAGTATGGCTGGAACCGAGGTTCCGGCAACGCTCGAGGGCGTGCTCGAGCACCTGGCCCGCGCCGGAGAAGCTTGTCAGGCGCGGGCGAAAGTGGACGGCGAGAAGTACGTGACTTACCCGCACTTGGAAAAGCTTAAATCTTCGGGTGAGTTCGGTGAGCGGGCGTTGGTGATTCTCGAGCGGCTCGAGTACGAACTCGGTCTTATCATCACGATGGGTTTTCCGGACTACTTGCTCATCGTCGCGGACTTCATCAACTGGGCGAAGGACAACGGCATCGCGGTCGGGCCGGGGCGCGGCTCGGGGGCGGGCTCTATCGTTTGCTACGCGCTGAAAATCACCAACATCGAACCCCTACAGTACGACCTGCTGTTCGAGCGTTTTTTGAACCCCGACCGTGTTTCGATGCCCGACATCGACGTGGACTTCTCCGACACGCGCCGGGGCGAGGTTATCGACTACGTGCGCGAAAAGTACGGCGACAGCCGCGTGGCGCAAATCGCGACCTTCGGGACGATGGCCTCGAAAGCCGCCATCAAGGACGCGGCTCGAGTGCTGGAAGCGCCTTACGTGGACGCCGACCGGGTCTCCAAGCTCATTCCGGTCGTGTTCGGCCGCTCGACGCCGATTGCCAGGGCGATGGAAGAAGTGCCCGAAATCAAGCAGTATTACGACCGCGGCGCGAGCGAGTTTATGGACGTGGCGCTGGCCTTGGAAGGCTTGACGCGGCACGCCTCGGTCCACGCGGCCGGGGTCATCATCTCGCGCGAGCCGGTGCAGGAACTCGCGCCGGTGTTCCGCAGCGGTGACGGCCCCATCGTCTGCCAGTACGACATGAACTCGGTCGAGGAACTCGGGTTTATCAAGATGGATTTTCTGGGCCTGCGCACCTTGTCCTTTATCGAGGCGGCGGTAAAAATCGTCAAGGAGTCGCGCGGCGTCGAGCTAAATCCCGACGCGTTTCCGACCGACGACGAGAAAACGATGGACCTGCTGAGTCGCGGCGAGGCGGCGGGGGTGTTTCAGTTCGAGTCGCCGGGGATGGTCGACACGTTAAAGAAGCTTAAACCGCGACGCATCCAGGACCTCATCGCCGTGTCGGCGCTGTACCGGCCGGGACCGATGGAAAATATTCCTACCTACATCCGCCGTCACCACGGTTCGCCGGAAGACCCTTACCAGGACTTTCCGGCTTCACGGGAGTATCTCGAGTCCATCTTAGAAGAAACCTACGGCATCCCCGTTTACCAGGAACAAATCATGAAGATCGCCCAGGCCGTCGCCGGTTACAGCCTCGGCGAGGCCGACATCTTGCGCCGGGTGATGGGCAAGAAAAAAGTCGCGGAGATGGAGAAGCAGCGCATCATCTTTTTGGACGGGGCCAAGGCGAAGGGCATCCCCAAAGACGAGGCGAGCCGGATTTTCGACCTGTTGGAAAAGTTCGCCAACTACGGCTTCAACAAGAGTCACAGCGCGGCTTACGGCGTGTTGTCATACCAAACGGCCTACCTCAAGGCGCACTACCCGGTCGAGTTCGCGGCGGCGCTACTCACCGTCGAACGGGCTAATTCGGACAAAGTGGCGCAGTACGCCGCCGACGCGCGCCAGCTCGGTGTCGACGTGTTGCCGCCCGACATCAACGAGTCGCGCAGCGACTTCACGCCGGTCAACCAGGTGATTCGCTTCGGGCTGTACGGCATCAAAAACGTGGGCGACGGGGCGGTCGAGCACATCTTGTCGGAGCGGGCGCGCGGCGGCAAATTCAAGGACCTGTGGGACTTTTGCAAGCGTGTCGACAGCGGTTTGGTGAACAAGCGCGCCCTCGAGCACCTCGTCAAAGCCGGGGCCTTCGACGCGCTCGGGGAACGACACGTAATGCTGCACAACCTCGAGGCGGCGCAAAAGTGGGGCACGGCCCAGCGCAGCCAAGCCGCGCTGGGCCAAATGAGCCTGTTCGGCGCCGAGGAGGCGCGACCGCCGTCGTTGAGCCGCGCGGAGAAACTGAGCGACTTAGAACTGTTGCGCATGGAAAAAGAGGCGCTGGGCCTCTACATCAGCTCGCACCCGATGCAGAGTTATCCGGGTCTGGTCGAGGCGGCGAGCTGTCCCGTGGGCGCGGTCGAAGGGTGGTTCCGGGAGCAACCACGCGAAACGATGTACCGGGGCCGAACCAAGGTGGCGCTGGCCGGGATTTTACAAAACGTCGTCAAGAAGCCGACCAAAAAGGGCACGATGATGGCCCGCTTCGACCTGGCCGACGAAACCGGCAGCCGCGAAATCGTCGCCTTCAGCCGCACCTACGACGACATCGCCGACCTGCTCGCCAACGACGCGCCGGTGGTGCTCATCACCGAGTTGTCCGAAGACGGCGACTCGGTTCGCCTTGTCGCCGACCGGCTCATCCGCTGGGACCACAAGGCGAACCTGCCCGAGATGGTGGTGTTACAGTTCGGCCTCGAGACCCTGACTCCCGACCACCTCACCGAACTGCGCTCTTTTTTGGACGAATACTCCGGCATCACCCCGGTGCGGTTGCGTTTCACCAGCCCGGAGGGCCTCGTCACCTACGACACCGACGGCATTCGCGTCGACAAGGCGCGTTTGGACGCGCTCAGGGATGTGTGTCCGTGGCTGAAAACGGCGGTCACCCTCGACACCGACAAACTGTTGAACGTTCGGCAAGAGACGCACTACAGCGCCTCTCCCCCACCGCCAAGCACCGAGGTGCCGTTTTAGACCCCGGTTCGATTGGGGTTTACAACGGGTCGGTAAACGTTCCTGCCGAAATGGCCCAAGCAATTCGAGTTTTCTTGCAGACGCGCCCATACACACTCCTGCACAGAATCTGTAGGTGATATATTTCACAATAGCTTAGCGCGTGAACTTTTTCTTTCGAGTTCAAAGTTTTTTGGTCTAATCCGAGTGCAGGCCGACGAGCTATGTCAGGGCGTGGGGGACGTTCCGAACTCTGCCAAGAGAGCTTGCACGACCTCGACTATAAACCTGTCCGCAAGTTTGAGGTCGGCGCTGTTGCCGGCCGTGGTCGAATAAGCCAACGACGCGGCGTTCGTCCCTGCCGGACGAACCACGACGGAAAGCAGCGTCGGCTCGTCCCGTACTGTTCCCGGGCTCGAGAACCCGAAGCTCAGCGAGCCGTTTCTAAAGTTGAGGCCGAGCCGGTCCGCTCCTACCGCGCCGACAACGCGCCCCCGCCCCAGGCGCAGGGCGGTGATAAGCCCCGTGTCACGGTCGGCCGTGTCGAGGGCGAAACCGACCCGTGTGGAAAAGGTCGCGACCCGGGTCGACGCGACGGCTTGGAGAGTCGCGTCGAACAGCGTGTCGTAGTCGGTGTTGAAAACGTAAGGCTGCAACGGCGGCTGCACCGCCGGGGCACAAGCGCCCAGCAGAATGAGCAAACTGAGTAGCGCGGTTCGTAACACGGTAGCCTCCTCGAAACCCACAAAACTGCTCGTGCGGGACGTCGTTAGGCTATTGTACTAAACGAGAGCGAAAGAGACCTTAAATTAAAAGTTAAAGGGACTCCGGGTTAGAGAGGTTTTCGGGTAAAGAGACCCCGGGGTCGGTCTGGATGCAAACTGTGCCCAAGCGGTTTTGGGACGGGGTGACTCTTCCGGTCGCCTGGGTCCAGCCGTTTTCAGCTCGAGCGGCCGCTCAGCAACGTGGGGCAACGAACGACGAACTTGCCGGGTCAGGGTTTGCCGGGTCAGCCGAAGACCGTCAGTCCCGTCGAAGGCGTGTTGCGGTTGCGCATTAGGTCTATTTGGGTCGCCGCCATTTTGAACGCCTGCATACTCGTCGCCGAGGTGAGGCCGATTTCGTAGTCGATGACGTCGTCGGCGTAGAGCTGGGCGATGTTGTCGTCGAAGGTCTGCATACCGTCGAGCTTGGAGTCTTTGAGCGCGTCGTAGAGTTCGTGGCTGCGGTCCTCGTCTTTGATAAGGTCCTTGATGCGCATGGTGCCTTTCATGACCTCTTGCGCGGCGACCCGGCCTTTGCCGCCTTTGCGGGGCAGCAGCCGCTGCGAAACCACCCCGACGAGCGACTCGGCGAACAGCACGCGCGCCGTTTCGCGCTCGTGCGGCGGGAACAGCTCGATGACGCGGTTCACGGTGCGCACCGTGTCGATGGTGTGCAGGGTGCTGAACACGAGGTGACCCGTTTGCGCCGCCGAGATAGCCGCCGCGGCGGTGGCGTAGTCGCGAATTTCGCCGATGAGGATGACCTCGGGGTCTTGGCGCATAGCGGCGCGGAGCGCTTCGGAAAATGACGGCGCGTCCGGCCCGATTTCGCGCTGCACGATAATGGAGCGCTTCGGTTTGTGCAAAAACTCGATGGGGTCTTCGACGGTGATGATCATTTTGGCGTGAACGGCGTTGATTTCGTCGATGATGCGGGCCAAGGTCGTCGACTTACCCGAACCCGTAGGTCCGGTGACGAGAACGAGGCCTTTTTCTTGGTCGCGGAAGTAGTCGAGCGTTTCCAAGGGTAAGTTGACCACCTGAAGCTGCGACGAATCCGAGTTGATGACGCGCAAAACCGCGCTGACGCTGCCGCGCTGCCGAAACAAGTTCAAGCGAAAGCGCGCGACGCCCGCCACGCTGTAGGCCAAGTCGACCTGGTTGTCTTCACGAAACACTTGCTTTTGCTTGTCGTTGCACACGATGTCGACGATGGCGTCGGTAAATTTGGCGGTAAGGTTGTTCTCGCTCACGGGCACGAGTTTGCCGTTTACGCGAATCATAGGTTGGAGGCCGGCGTGCAGGTGAATGTCGGACGCGCCGCGTTTGACAAAACCGCCCAGGAGTTCGTCGAAGGTCATAACGCTAAGCTAGCAGGCAAACCTTTACAAAATTCTTACGCGGACTCCGGCACAAGGGCAAGACCGCGGCGTCCGCCGGGCGCTTGGCTTAGGGGCGGCTCGAGCGGTCCCGACGGTTGGTCATTCGAATAGGTGCAGCGGCCCGCACCGTCACCCAGTCTAGTCCGCGCCGCCGGCCTCCAAACCGCAACCGTCACACCGGGCGCGGGTTTTCGGCTTGTGTCGTGAAAGGGTCAGCGCGAACCGAACGGTCCCCCCAACGGTTTCAACGGCGTCGTGGCGTCGGTTTGGCCGTAAGGATAGAGGTCGTAGTTGGTCAGCTCGACGTAGCCCAAGCCAGACGGCGCGCCGCTGGCCGTGACCGCACCCTCCCAGTAAACGATGCCGGTGCTGGCCCGCGTGTCCATCTCTTGCCCTAAAAGTCGCGGCGTGATGACGGTTTCAATGCCCAAGCGGGGCACGCGCAAACGCCAACCGAGCGGGTAGACAGCGCCCGTTTCGGGGCTTTCCCAGGTCACGCCGGTGGGTTCCAAAACAAAATCTCGAGCTTCTAAGTTGACGCTGCGGCCGCTCCGCGTCACGAACGTACCCGCCGCCGTGCTGTACTCGCCACTCGGCTGACGAATGAGGTAGAGCATGAGTTCGGTGTTATCGTCAAACTGCAGGCTGAACCAGTCCCAACCGGCGTAACTCGACAAGTCGAAGTCACCCCACTGGTGGTCGTGCCACGCCTGTCCCTGAACCTGGTGGACGGTGCAAAAGGGGTCGCAGTCGGTGTAGAGTTTACCCTCGGCCTTCATGCGGGTGTAAGAGAGGTAGTAACTCACGCCGCCCGGCCCCATCGACTGAATGCCCGGCGGGCTGCCGTGCAGGACGACCGGTTTGGTGGGCGTGACGGTGAGTTCCAAGCGCTTGTTGCCGACCGAGGCCGCGACAGCCACGCTGCCGTCCTCGGCGGCTACCGCGTACCAGTCGGCAACTTTGACGTAGAGCTTGTCAGCCGAGGTAGTCGCTTTGTAACCCCAGAAGTCTGCGCGTTCGGCTTTCTCGAACGTCTCAGCGTCGACGTCGGTGATGGCAAAATGCGCGACGTGGCCCTTGTCGATGAGCAGGTCGGCCGGTAAAAAGCCGAACAGCTTGATGCCCGGCGGCGTGTAGGCCTTGAAAAAAGTCAGTTCGAAGCCGTACTCGTGTCCGGTTTCGTCGCTGAGATGGCCCGTGTAGTACCACCATTCGATGGGCGCGCGGTGGGCGGCCTCGTCGCGCGGCAACGTTACGGCCTTGACCGGATAAGGCGTCGAATAGATAGAGGGCGCGCAGGCGGCCAACAGCAAACACAGGATGGCGAGGCTTATCCAACGGTTCATCTATAAACCATAAACCACTGCCCCCGCCCCAGACTGAGAGGGTGCTCGCGTTTGGGACCTTTGCCGAACAGACTGCCAACCAGACTGCCGAACAGACTACCGACCCTCTCGGCGACGGCGGGTAGACTGGGACGCGTGCCGGCCCCAACGAGGCGGCGCTTTAGGAGAAAGTATGAACCGAATCCTACCTGTCGTTCTGGTCGTGAGCTTGTTGCTCGTGAGCGGGTTGTGGCTGTCGCGGCGCGCCGTTGCCGAGGCGGCGACAGAACAAGCTACCGAGCCGGTCGAAACGGTCTTAGGTGCCGAACTGCCCGAAGGCTTTACCCTTACGCCTTTTTTGAGCGAGGAACCGGTGCGCAGCTTCGAGGCGGCGGACGAGGTTTTGGAGCCCGGCGTCGACTACCAGGCCATCATCGTCACCAACGACGGACCCCTGCGTATTGACCTGTACGAGGACGAGGCCCCGACGACGGTCAACAACTTTGTGTTTTTGACGCGCAACCATTACTACGACGGTGTCGTCTTTCACCGGGTGCTGGAAGACTTTATGGCTCAAACCGGCGACCCGACCGGCACCGGCACCGGCGGGCCGGGTTATCAGTTCGCCAACGAAACCTCACCCGACTTAAACCATGACCAGCGCGGCGTCGTGTCGATGGCGAACGCCGGGCCGGACACGAACGGCTCACAGTTTTTTATCACCTTCGGCCCCACCCCCCAACTCGACGGCGGTTACAACGTTTTCGGGCAAGTCGTCGAAGGCGACGCGGTGCTTGACGACATTACCCGCATCGACCCGCAAACCCCGAGCGCCGTCGTCGCGCCGGGTGACACACTCGAAACGCTTTCGGAGCAGGGCATCACGCTCGCCGGCGACGCTTCGCAAACCGTGGAGGCTTACCTCGCCGACAAACTCGGCGCAGAGACGACCCTCGGCCAAACCTTCGACATCGACGGGTACAAGGCGGTGGCGGGCCGGCGCGGCAACGACGACGCTTACGGCTTTTTTCCGCAACCCGACGTCATGGAGCACGTCTACATCATTCAAAAACCGAAAAGCGAGTAGGAGAGACTAATGGCTTATACACCCGACGGTTACACCCAAACCGAACCCCTGTCCGACGAGCGCAAGACAAAGTTTTCCAAAGCGGAGGACGTTTTAGAGCAGGGCAAGGATTACCAGGCCGTCATCGAAACGAGCAAGGGCCGCGTGGTCGTCGACCTGTTTCAGGACGAGGCCCCGATGACGGTCAACAACTTTGTGTTTTTGGCGCGCAACCGTTACTACGACAGCGTCGTCTTTCACCGCGTTTTGGACGGCTTTATGGCTCAGGGCGGCGACCCGACCGGGTCCGGGCGCGGTGGGCCGGGTTACACCTTCGGCGACGAGACGAGCAACGGCAAACGCCACGACTCCAAAGGCGTGTTGTCGATGGCGAACGCCGGGCCGGGGACGAACGGCTCGCAGTTTTTCATCACTTTTACAGCGACACCGCACTTGAACGGCAAACACACCGTCTTCGGCAAGGTCGTCGAGGGCGAAGAGGTCTTGGACAAACTCACCCGCATCGACCCGTCACGGCCCGGTGGGGCGACGCCGGACAAGATGGAGCAGGTTTATATCGTCGAGAAGTAGGGGCGAGTGAGGGAGTGGGAGGTGGGGAGTAAAGGCAAAAGCTTTTACTCCTTTTCTCTCTGCTCCCTTACTTCTGTCACTACGTCTCAAACAGCAACGACGACTTGAAAAGAAGGGTCGTGCTCGAGGTCGGGCGTCCCAGACACGACGAAATTCGCCCGTTCCCACGGCCGCTGCTCGGCTAAAAAAGGCAATTCTGCGGCCATCCACTCGTCCCAGAACACAACGGCCCCCGCGTCACCACCATCGCGAGCAATGCCTCTAATTCTGGCTTGCTCTAGGTCCGCCTGCACCCACACCACTGTATCAACTATGTGCATCAGTTCGTGGCGGGCCGCGCCGACGCCTTCTAAAACCAGCAGCGAACAGTTTGGGGGTACTTTAATCGCGCCTTTCCGGTCTCGCTCTAGCCACGCCGGAGGTCGGTACTGCACGGCCTGACCGCGGCGGGCGGGCTCGAGCACTTCCTCGAGCAGCAACTCCGTCCAGTCGAAAAAGGAGTGATGCCAGGCAACGTCGTCGGTGTGGACCACGGCAGAGCCGGGAACGGCGCGGTGAAGCGTTCTAGCAAGGGTCGTCTTCCCGCTCGCGCTGCGCCCGTCGACGGCGACGACTTGTGTTTTATCCGGCGCGTGGGGAAGCTCTCGAAGTGATTGAACGAACGTTTCTAGGGGCTCGACTTTCCACGGCCCGAAGTAAGGCTCTTCAGGAGGGAGAGAAAAAGCTCTCGACTCTCCCCTACTCCCTCTCTCCCCCACGCCCCTACTCTCCCGAATTTTCCACCGCCACAGGCTCGACTTTTAAACGGCGCTCTTTCGCGTTCATACGCAAGTGCTCGACGAACGCCTGGGCCGGCACCCCGTTCTGGTTCGGCTCCTGGCGACTCCGGAACGAGACCGAGCCCGCCTCGGCTTCCTGGTCGCCGACGATGGCGGTGTAGGGGATTTTGTAAATCTCGGCGTCGCGGACTTTGGCGTTCATGCGCTCGCTGCGCGCGTCGACCGTGGCGCGTAGTCCGGCGTGCTCGAGGCTTTCTTTAAGGCTGTCCGCATAAGAAACGTGCCGGTCGGCGATGGGTACGATGCGCACCTGCTCGGGCGCGAGCCACAGCGGAAAGTCCCCGGCGAAGTGCTCAATCATCACGCCCATAAAGCGCTCGGTCGAGCCGGTCACGGCGCGGTGAATCACCACCGGCGTGTGCCGCTCGCCGTCCTCGCCGACGTACTCGCAGCCCAAGCGCTCGGGTTGGATGAAGTCGACCTGGAGGGTCGAGAGTTGCCACTCGCGCCCGAGCACGTCCTGGGCCATAAAGTCGGCCTTGGGACCGTAAAAGGCGGCCTCGCCGTAGGCTTCGGTGTAGGGCACACCCTCGGCTTGAAGCGCGTCGCGCAGCGCTTGGGTGGCCTTGGTCCACTTCGCGTCGTCGTCGACGTACTTGCCCGCCTCGCCGCGCAAACTGAGTTGGACCGAGTAGGCGTTGAAGGCGTAGGTATCGAGCACCTCGCGGATGAGTTTGAGGGCGAGGGCGAACTCCGCTTGAATTTGTTCTTCGGTGCAGAAGATGTGGCAGTCGTCCTGGGTGAGCGAGCGCACCCGCGTCAAGCCGTTCAACTCGCCCGACTTTTCGTAGCGGTAGAGCGTCGCGAATTCCGCGTAGCGCAGCGGCAACTCGCGGTACGAGTGGAGCCGGGTGTTGTAGAGCGTCATGTGACTGGGGCAGTTCATCGGTTTGAGGCGCAGCCGCACGCCGTCGTCATCCATCGGGGGAAACATCGACTCGGCGTAGTTGTCCAGGTGGCCTGACTTTTCATACAAACTTTCTTTGACGAGGTGGCCGGTCCAGACGTGTTCGTAGCCGTAGCGGGTCTGCACCTCGCGGACGAAGCGTTCCATCTCAAAGCGGACGCGCTCGCCGCGCGGCAAAAACAGCGGGATGCCCGAGCCTACGTCGTCCGAAAAAGCGAACAGGTCGAGTTCGCGGCCGAGTTTGCGGTGGTCGCGTTTTTTGGCTTCCTCGAGCTGCCACAGGTAGTGCTCTAAGTCTTCCTTGCTGCGAAAAGCCACGCCGTAGATGCGTTGGAGCTGCGGCCGCGTCTCGTCGCCGCGCCAGTACGCGCCGGCCACGCTCATGAGTTTGAAGTGCGGCGGGATGTCACCGGTATTCGGCAGGTGCGGGCCGCGGCAGAGGTCGGTAAACCCCTCTCCCCCACCCTGTTCATAACCACCCTGTTCATAAAAGGTGATGGCCTCGCCTTCCGGCAAACCCTCGATGAGTTCGACCTTGTAGGGGTCGCCCTGTTTTTGGTAGCGCTCCAGGGCCTCAGCACGCGGTAACTCGAACTTGCGCAGCGGCAGCTTCGCCTTGAGGATGGCGCGCATCGTTTCTTCCAGGGCCGCCAGGTCCTCGGGCGTGAGGCTTTCGGGCAGGTCGAAGTCGTAGTAGAAGCCGTTTTCGATGACCGGGCCGACGCCCATCTTCACGTCGCCGCGTTTGAAACCCTTGGCGACGAAGTGCTCCACGACCGCCTGGGCCATGACGTGGGCCAGGGTGTGCCGCGCGAGCTGCAGGCTCGCCTCGTCGCGCCCGGTGAGAATCGACACCTCCGCGCCCTCGGGCAGCTCGGTGAACAGGTCGGTGAGCCGGCCGTTCACCGTCGCGCCAAGGGCGGCCTTGGCAAGACCCGGTCCGACGGCGGCGGCCACGTCTTTGGGGGTAGCGGGTTCGTTCAGGGTCAGCTGTTTGCCGTCAGGAAGCGTGACGAGCATAGAAACACCTCGGTTCTTTGGTAAATACAGACTGTAAACACGAATTGTTGAGTGCGGATTGCTTGCAATTTTGGCGTTAAAACGCTTGTGTCGGTCGGCCTCGGCTCAGCACGTTCGCGTCGACCAAAGGTCCAGGTAAGCGTGTAGAGGCGCGCGGCCGTTTACAAGTAAGCCGTCCATAAGTAACCAAAGTGTAGCACGGGCGTCGGGGGCTGTATATCTCTCACACGGCTCACTGACCGGGTATCTCACAGTCCCTATCCACGCGCTCTGTTACGATTGGGCCATAAACCGGTTCGGCCCGTAAAACGGTACAGCAACCTACCGGCTGCACACTCGCCGAAAAGCCGAGACCCGAAGGAGTACGACGTGAGCGGGGGAAACATCTTGCTGGTAGAGGACAACCAAGACGACGTCGACCTGACCCTGCGCGCGCTCGCCAAGGCGGCCATCGACATCGACGTGGTGCGCGACGGCGGCGAGGCGCTGGACTACCTGTTGCGCCGGGCGGCTTTTGAAGACGTCGACAAACCGCTGCCCAACCTCGTGCTGCTCGACATCAACTTGCCCAAGTTGAGCGGGCTGGAGGTGTTGAGAGAGTTGCGCCGCAACGAGCCGACGCGGCTTTTGCCGGTGGTGATGTTGACTACGTCCAAGCAAGAGCAAGACATCTTGGAGAGCTATGCGGGCGGGGCCAACAGCTACGTCCGCAAACCCGTGAGCTACCCGGAGTTCGTGGCGGCGGTCAACCAGCTCGGGGTTTACTGGTTGGGTTTGAACCAAGCACCGTGGAAGACCGCGTCGTAAACCGAACCTTAAAACTCTTGTTGGTGGAGGACTCCGCCGACGACGCCGAACTCGTCCAGTTGGCGCTGGTTCGCAGCGGCTACCGGCTCGAGACCTGTCAATTCAGCGATTTGGGCGCTGTGAGGAGGGCTTTGCGCGACCAGGTCTGGGACGTCGTCGTGACCGACCACGCCATGCCGGGCCTGAGTTCCGGCGACGTTATCGACCTTGTGCCCGCCGGCACGCCTTGTATCGTCGTATCGGGAGCCGTCGGCGAGGAGACGGCGGTGAGCTTGCTCCAGCGCGGGGCGGTCGACTACGTCAACAAAAACAACCTGCGCAGGCTTGGCGGCGCGGTCAGCCGGGCGCTGAGCGAAACCCAAAACTTGCAAGCCCGCCGCCGCGCCGAGGCCGAACTGCGCACCGCGCACGCGGACTTAGAAAAGCGTGTGCAGTTGCGCACGGCCGAGTTGCAGCTCGCCAACGCCCGGTTGCGCGAAGAGATGGACGAGCGGCGCAAGGCCGAAACAGAACTCAGCAACGCGCGCCTTTTTTTGGTGCGGCTACGCGAACAAGAACGCTTAAACTTGTCCAGAGAAATACACGACGGCGTCGTCCAGGACTTGATAGGTGTCGGCTACGCGGTGGCCGACACCGAGCGCAAAGTCGTCGCGGGCCAAACCCTGAGCGACACCGTCACCCTTTTGCGGCGGCACCGCGCCGACATTTTAGCGTCGGTCCGCCGCTTGCGCACCCTCGTCAAAGGTTTGCGCCCACCCGGCCTACACGAGTTCGGTTTGGAACACGCCTTGCAGGTGTTTGTGGGTTCCCTGGACACGTCCGGACGACCCGCTTGTCACCTCACCGTGACCGAAGACGCGGTCGACTTGTCCGAAGCGGTGAGTCAAGCGTTTTTTCGAGTAGCCCAAGAAGCGGTTCGAAACGCCTTGCGCCACGCCCGAGCGACCACCGTCGACATCGCAGTGTCGGTTCGCGACGACGGGGCGTACCTGGTAGTCAGCGACGACGGCTCAGGTTTCAGGGTGCCGGAACGGCTCGGTAGCCTGGCTGCGGACGAACATTTCGGTTTGGTCGGCATGGACGAACACGCTCAACTCGTCGGCGGGCAACTGTACCTGGAGTCCGCGCCCGGCCACGGCACGCGCGTGACGGTGGTCGTCCCGCTGGACTGACGCGCCCGAGCACTTGACGCCGGCAAAAGAGTTTGCGCGTCCCCAACATTCCTGCAGATGCGGCCGAAACTGGCAAGGTTTACACAAGACGCTAAACCTCGTCACGAGTTTTCGGTCTTTTTCGCTCGAGCTGTAAGGGTTACAGGGTGCTGCTTGAGCCGGGGACGTACCGGCTCGTTGCACACCTCGACCGTGGTTTAAGCCTGACACGAGTGGGGCAAAGAACAGGCGACCGGGTCAAGATTACGCGGCCGCCGCCGTTGGTCTCTCCTCGTTGGCAGTCAAATTGATAGATTTCTCAAGTGAGTGTTTTCACAATAACTATGCGCGTGAAATGTTTGTTCCGTTTGTAGCTCTTCGGCCGGTTGCAGGGTTAGGATAAAGCATGTCTCTCGTCGCGCTGCTTTGTCACGACTTGCAAGGGGTAACCGCGTTGACCCAGGTCAAGCACCCGTCTTTTGTTTTTCAGCCCCTGAGCGCTCGTTACCCGGTTGCCACTGTGCTGGACGCCTTGAGCGTTTTGGAGTTTGCGGGCGCTTTTGTCCTGGACGAGCCCCTGCAACGGCAAGTCGCGGCGGCGGTGCACCGCTCGAGCTTGGCTGCTCGCACCTTCGGCGTCGCCGACACGGTGACGGTCACGTCTGCCGGTTTGGTCGGCGATTACAACCTGGGCCGCGCCCTGGTCGCCGCGGTGCAAGCCGAGCGGTGGGACGTCGGGGGTGCGCGGGTGGTGGTGCTGGGCGCGGGACCGGCGGCCTCGGTCAGCGCGCGCGAACTCGCCGGTCTGGGTGCCGGCAGGGTCACGCTTTTTGCGGCCGACCGGCCCAGCGCCGAACGCGCGCTCGGCTCGCTGGCCGTCACGGCGACAGCCGAGGCGCTCGCCTTGGGCGGCCCCCTGGCTAGAGCCTACTTTGAAAGGGCGGATATTTTGGTGCGCACCGACGACCGCTTGAAGCTGGACGAACGCTTGCTCGGCCCCCACCTCAACGTGGTTGACTTGGCCCCGGAACCGCTGAGCGCGCTGCGGCGCAACGCCTTGCAGCGCGGCGCGAAATCGCTCGGTCTGCGCGACGTTCAGGCGTACCAAACGGCGCTCGCCTTGGGAACTGTTTTGGGCGGGACGGTAGAGGCGGCACCCTTTTTGGAGGCCCTGCACAACTCGCCGACAAACAACGTGCGGAGCAGTTGACGAAGCCGCAGCCCGCTCGAGCCCAACCCGGCGCATCCTGCCGGACGTGCTACACGCATCGCCCCGGAGGCGGCAACGGCTGGGGCGACGCACTTTCACCCTCCACCCTGTCAGCAAGGACGGTTCGACGAAGAACGGGACCCGCTACGGCAAGTGGCGTTGCCGTGAAGTGTTGAAGCCTCGGTATCTTAGAAAAACGGACGCGGGAAACGGACGCGGCAAGAGGTCACCCCGCTCGGTCGTCTCGACACCGGGTGGAAACACCGAAGGTAAGGTTTGTCTCATGTGGAACCCGGCACGGCCTTTTAGACTGATGGTATCTATGACGTCAACTATGACCGGGACCTGTGTAAGTAGTACGAAAAAAAGGGCGCGAATCGCTGTGCGCGTGTGGTTGGTGTTGATAAGCCTGTGGGCCACCGGTTTCGCGCAAGAAGCGCTCTACAAACTGCCTGACGGGTTGGTCAGCCGCAGCGGGGGCGCCGTCACCGTGCGGGGTCCGACCGGCGACCTGAGTTACGTCGAGGGCTTGGGTTGGAGTTCAGGGCTGACGCTCGACCCGCTCGTCGTCGTTGGTGACGAAGTGTACGGCAGCGACGCGCTTTTGCAGTTTTTAGGTATAGCGTCGCCGCGCTTGGCCGGGGTGCGTTTCGGCGGCAGCGGCACGGTGCGCGTGGTGTTCGACCTGCAAGGGTTGAGCGCCCCGCTCGAGCTTGTCGGTCAAGGGCGGTTGCAGGCGGGCGCGACCCTTCGCCTCACCCTACCCGAATTGCTGCTTCCTTTGGAGCTACCCGACCCGTACCGGGGCGTCGCGGTCGAGGTCACAGGCGGCCCGACCACGACGGTCGAGGTCACGGGTCCCGAGGCGTTTTACAGCGTGTTCAGCCTGGAAACCCCTAGTCGGCTCGTCTTAGACATCACGCCGGTCGCGCAGAGCGATGTGCGGGACGAAACGAGGGTGTTGCGGCCCGGCGTGACCTGGCGCACTTTCAGCGCGCCGACGGCCGTGGGCTCGAGCGCGGTCCAGCTGCTGGAAATAGCGCCGACGGCGGGCGAATTCCGCGTGGTCGGCAGCGCCGAGACGCCCAGCACCGTGTCAAACCTCGCGGACGGCGCCTTCGCCGCCATCAACGCGGGCTACTTCGACACCCGCACCTTCGATGCGATAGGTCTGCTCAAGGTGGACTACGGCTTGTTGTCGCTGCCGTCGCGCAGCCGCGCCAGCGTCGGGTTTGGACTCGGCGGCACGGTCATCGACCGGGTAGATGCAAAAGTCAACGTGAGACTCAACGGTCGCCGCGTCGTCGGGGTGTCGTCCGCCGCGTCGGAAGTGTCGGTCCATACCGCTGCAGGTACTCACGTGGGATTGCCGACCGACGGCGTCGTGACGGTTTCCGGCGGGCGCGTCGTCGCCAACCGGACGGGTCCGCAGACCGTGCCGCCTCAAGGCTTCGCCCTCGTCTACGAGCCGGGTCTGCGCGAACTCGCGCTCGCCGACGCAGGCGACACGGCGAGCTACGAAATCGACTTTTCACCGCAGAGTTTTGGCGCGGTCAGGTACGCGGTCGAGGCGGGACCGCTTCTGGTGGCGGCGGGCCGCCCCGCCTTCGACCCTGAAGCCGAGGCTTTCGAGCGCGGCGAGCGAATTTTGGACGTTTACACGCAGCAAGCCGCCATCGGCGTGCGCGCCGACGGCACGGTTCTTTTGGTCGCAGCCGACAACATGGTTGCCGAGGAACTGGTGCCCTTGTTTTTGGCGCTCGGCGCCACCGCCGCGATGCGCTTAGACAGCGGCAGTTCGACCACGCTCGTGGTCGAGGGCCGCGTGCTCAACCGCGCCTCGGAGCGCAAGGTGGTGAGCGCTATCGTGTTCGTGCCCTACGCGAACTGACGCCGACCGGCGGTATACTCGGGACATGAAAAGTTTGTGGAGGGTCGGGCGGCGGCTGTTGGGTCTCGGCCTGGTGACGAGTCTGCTGGGCGCAGCGCTGGGCGCACAGGGGGTTCCGGCCGGTCGGGCTGCTCAAGTCACGCTCGAGCTGGGTTTCGGCGGCGAAATCGTGGCGGGACGCTGGAACCCGCTCCGGTTAACGGTCCGTGACACGCCCCCCGCCGAACTCGTCGTCAGCTTCGACCAAAGCAGCTTTACCGAGCCCGAAACCCTGGGGCTTTACCGGCTGCAGATACCTGGCAGCGGTGGCGTCGCCGTTTTTGAAGATGACGTGTTCGTGCCCGAGTGGCGCCAGCTCGTGTGGCGGCTTGTGAGCGACGACACCGTGTTGGCGAGCGGCAGCTTGGGGAGGGCGTTGCGGGACGCCCGGCCGCTCACGCTGCTGCTCTCGGCTCGCCCGGCTCGGTGGCAAAACGTTCTTGACGACGCGCGCGTCGTGGTTCTACCCGCCGGCTTGTTACCCGAACGCCTGGCCGCCTTCGACGGCGTGAGCACCCTGCTTATAGACGGCAGCGCACCCGCGCCGCACTTAGCGGCTGTTGCCGCAGCCACGAGCGCGGGCGTACAGACCCTGCTCGTCGAGGCGTTGCCGCGCAGCCACGAGGAGTTGCGCGCCCTCAGCGCCGAACAGCCCCTACGCCTCGGCGCGGGTTGGCTGGCGCGTTTGAGCGACCCGGAGGCAAGCCTGCCGACCCTGGACCGGGTCGACTTTAGCAGCGTAACCACCGCCTTGCTGAACAGCGACATGCACCCGCCACCGCCGGCGCCGGCGCAGCTGCCCCTTGCCCTGGTAGCGGGTGGCTACGCGGTGCTGGTACTGCTGCTACTGCGCTTTGCCGGTACGCCGGGGCTGGTGACGGGCTTGGCGGTGGCCGCCCTGAGCGGTGTCAGCGCGTGGCTTTACTTGCGGCCGGCGACAGAGCAGACGGTGTTGAGCCGCAGCGTCGTCACGAGTGGGGGCGCGCTGGCCCGCCGCGACGAGGTGCGCAGCGTGTTTTCGCTGCCCCGCACCACAGCGCAGGTAGCGGGCGCGGCGCGTCCCACGGGTGCGCTGCCCTACACGCAGACCCGCAGCGCGAGAGCCGAGTTTCGCCCCAGCGCTCCGGGCGAACAGTTCGAGGTCGCCTTGGCGCGCTGGGGCGCGGCCGACCTCGCCTTGCGGCCGCAACTGGTAGAAGCCGCGCTGCGCTGGCAAGAGGGGACGTTGCACAACTCGAGCGGCGTTTTGTTGGGCGACTTGTTCGTCGTGGGTCTGGGAGCGCAGCCGGACTTGGCTGCGGGCGCGAGTTGGACGCCGCGAGCGGCCGAAGAGCGCAGCTTGCCGAGCGTTTACCATGCCCTCGCGGACGCGCTGCCCACGGGCACGGCGCTGGCCCGCTCCGGGGGTACTTTGTACCTCGCGCCGCCCCCTTACGCGCACCTTGCCGGAGGTTCCGATGCTCGAGCCGGTCGCTGAGCGTTTTCGGGACGCCGACCTGTCGCAACTCGGCACCTTGTTTTTTACAGCGGTGCTGTTCAGTTTTTTTGTGGCTTGGCCCACGCGCCAGGAGGCAAACAACAGCTACTTCGCCGTGAGCCAGGTGCGCGTGGTGGGTTTAGCGCTGCTGGCGCTCGGCTACGGAGCGCACAGCGTAAAGCGTGAGCGCACTTGGCAGCGCGGCACGCTGGGCGCGCTCGTCAGTTTAGCGCTACTATCGAGTCCGCTGGAAATCGCCAGCTACGCGCTGAGCTTTCCGGGCGTACCGCTCACTTACAGCCTGAGCCTCGCCCTTATCGACACGGTCGCCCTCTTTGGGTTGGGGCTTAGCCTCGCCGCCGCCCTACATTTTTTGCGGCTCAACGCGCTGCTACCGCTCGCCGTGCCCGCGCTGTTGGTCGGTTTTGTGTTTGTCGACATCACTTTGGGTTTCAGCGTCGCCAGCCCGCTCGGAGCTTTGAGCAGCGTCGCGCCCTGGCACTTGGGTTTGATGAGCGCTCTGGCGCTGGCGACGGCGGCTTGGCTCAGTCGCCCCGGACGGACTGAGACGAAAGTGGAGGCATCATGATCAAAAGGAGTCGGCGGCGCAACCCGGCGCCGAGTGCGGAGCAGACCTTGAGCGTTCACTTAGGCATGGCGCGGGCGCGGCAGTGGCAGCGCCGGCTGTGGCTGAGCAGTGCCGGCGCTTGCGCCGTTTCTGCGCTGCTGTGGCTGGTGGGCGCGGGCCTGTTCACTCACCTGTTGGTGACGGCGGCGGCTTTCGGGCTGGGTTTGGCGCTGCCGGTGCGCTCGGCGGGAGACTGGGCACTGGCGTGGGTCAGCGGGCACGGCCTGAGTTACGCGACCGCGCTGGAACTTGCCCAAAGTCCGGACGACCCTTACGGCTTTCACGGGGCCGTGACAAAGCGTGCGAGCGCGCAAGCCGCGCGGCTCGAGCCGCCCAAACAACAGCCCTGGTGGCTGCCCTTTCTCGTCACCGCAGTCGTGCTGGCCGCCCTGCCGGTCGGTCCTTTCGGGGGCCGGGGCGCTCCGTTTGCCGTTACGCGGCCGAACGCTACCGCCGCCGGGGCGGAAAACGTCGGCACCGACCCCGCACCCGCCGGGGCAGCCGAAGACCCGCAGGACTCGCCCGACCCCTTCACGGCGGAACCGGCCGACGTCTCTACGACCGCGCCGTCACTCGACGACCTGAGTGCGGCCGGCGCGACCGAAGCGGGGGCCGAAGGGGGCGGCGCCAGCGACGCAGCGGCGCTGGACCGGTTTTTGGACACGCTGCGCGACCAGCCCCCACCGGACGAGCCCAACCCGTTCAGTAGCGCCGCGCCGTCGCAACGCTCCGGTACGCCGGGCGAGCGAGAAGCGAGTGACACCCAAAACGGCCGCAGCGGTGAGGGACGGGACGACTCGAGCCGCGCGGAGCCCTCGAGCGCGGACGAACAGGGTGAACAGGGCCGGGGTGAGCAGGGCCAGGGTGAGCAAGGTCGGGGTGAGCAGGGTCAGAGCGAGCAAGGGCAAGAGCAGGGACAAGGAGAAGGCGAAGAAGGCCAACAGCAGGCTGACGCCGGGCAAGCCGAGGGTCAGAACGACCAGGGTCAGCCGACCGACCAGGAAGGCGCAGGGGAAAGCGACGCGCAAAATGCCCAGGAAAACGCGCAACCGGGCGACGCCACAAGCAGCAGCCCGCAACAGGGCGCGCCGGGCGACGAGCCCGGGACCCCCGAAGCCGGCGAGTCGGGCGAGGGTGCAGGAGACACACCCGGAGGCCCAACGGTGCGCGAAAACAGTCGCTTGGACACGCCCTCACAGGACCCGGAACAACTGCAGGGCCGCTTGAACGGCGGGCCGAGCAACGTTGCCGGGACGGTTCGCTTGCAAGGCACGCCGCCGACGTCGCAACTGCCGGAGGGCGGCGCACCGGGCGGGTTCAGCCGCGCCGAAGAGCGGGCCATCACCGAAGGCCGTATTCCGGTCGAGTACCAAGACATCATCCGGAACTATTTTCGCTGACGTCCGTTGTGGCCGTGAAAACCCAGTCTTCGGTGTTTTGTTGTGAGTGTCAACGGTGGTTGAAAAGCTTGCCTTTTGCGGTTGTTACGGTCGAGACGGAAACGAGCTGCTAATGCTCGGGAACCCGCGGACTACGTCCTCCCGGCTCTTCACTTTTGGGCTCAGTGCCAATCCTCTGTTAGCCTGACTACTCGCGTGACCGTCAGTGTCAGTTTTGTCGGAGGTGGACACGCCTGAACGTGCTTTCAAGCGGTCCTCAGTGGCAAGATGCCGCCGCAAGAGGAACCCTGGCTTTGCAGACCAACCACCCACAGCCAAAAGGCCGGAGTCGCGTAACCAGGTGCTATGCTGTGGCTTTGTAAAAGAGGCTCACGAAAGGAGCACTATGCAGCGATTCAACACGAGGTGGTCGGTCATGTTCGCCTTTTTACTCGCCGTGGCTTGGGCACAGGACTCGGCCGACCCGGTAGTTTTGTCGGTCGGCGCGACGAACTACACGTTGAGCGAGTTCGGTGACCGCTTCGACTTTTACGCAGCCAACCTCGCGTCTCAACAAGGCGTACCCTTCAACGAGGAAACGCGCCCTCTGTTCGCCGAACTTCGCCCCGCTTACTTAGACCGACTCGCCCGTGAGACAGTGGTTTTACAACTTGGCCGCAGCCAGGGTCTGAGGTCGGACGCGGCGGCCGTCGACGAGCGCGTCGCCGCGATTCGGGCCAACTTCGAGAGCGACGACGCGTTCCTAGCGGCCCTGGCCCAAGCGGGCGTCGGCAGTGAAGAGCTGTTGCGCACCCTCATCGGCGAGGCCGAACTGAGCAACCGGACGATTGCCTCACTGGAACAAGACGTTGAACTGCCGGACTACTACGTCCAGCTCTTTTACGACGCCAACCGCGGCGCGTTGGAGCGCCCCACCGAGACGTGCGCGCGGCACATCTTGGTTGAAACCGAAGCCGAGGCCTTGGACTTAGCGGCTGAACTCGGGGCGGGCGCGGAGTTCGAAACTTTAGCTGCCGAGAACAGCTTTGACACCGGCAGCGGCGCTCAGGGCGGCGACCTCGGTTGTTTCGGTCCGGGCCGGATGGTACCCGAGTTCGAAGAGGCGGCTTTCAGCACGTCTGTCGGCACCGTCAGCGCGCCGGTGCAAAGCCAATTCGGCTACCACCTCATTTTGCCCTATGACCGCACCGAAGCGACGACGGTGCCCCTGCAAGAGGTCGAAACCGAGATACGCGCCGAACTGGCCCGCCAAGTGGTGCGCAAAGTCATCGAAAGTTACGTCGAAAACGCCGCTATCGAAAAGTTCGAAGACCGACTCGCTGTTCCCGCGTCCGGAGGTTAAAGGCCGATGTTCAAAAAACGTTTGTTCTTGCTGTGCTTGCTCGTGCTGGCGATTGCGCTCGGCGGTTGCCGCAACGAAACGCAGAACCGCATCCGCCGCTCGATTCAGGACTTTACCGCCGACAAAATGTACATCACGATTTACAGCTGGGAGGGCCAGGAGATTTTCAACGGCGTGGTCGACGGCAAGGTCACCCGCGCGTCGAACAAGTTGAGCAACACCAACGAGACGGCCGAAGGCAGCTATGTTTACTGGTTCGACGACCGGGGGCGGTACCACCAAACGGACCTGCCCTACCTGGTGACGAGTTACGACCGGGACGAGGCGGTGCGCGCTCCTTAGAACGCCCGCAGGCCGAAAGCTGGGAAAACTTCGAGAGGCGCTGCGGTTGCGCCTCTTTTTCGGTCGGCGTTTCATGCCGTGGAAGTTCAACGGATTCCGATACTACAGCTAATAAACCTTGGAAGAGTTTTTCGCTTCCTTATCGAAATCCGTGTTTTTTCTCGCCCTGCTCGCATTCAGTTTCGAGAAAGTTAAACGGGAAAGGTATCAGTTAACAGTTTCGACAGTGACTGAGACAGCGTCGTCGTGTCTCGTTCAAACTACGCACGGCTTCAAAGATCATGCTTTTTACCGAGGGGCCAAAAGTGATTGTGTCTCAAGTAGGGCGAACTGAGTAGGTACAGGGCCGCTCGAGCGTCGGCTCTGGCCCCCTCCGAAACTCGTTGGTGTTCGTTGCGCAGCCACCTTCTCGTTTTTCTGACGGGTCTGACCCCGAAACGTCAGTCCAGATACGCGCCGATGTCGCGTGGGTCGACGTCGACGCGCAGGCGGGCGCGGCCCGCGTAGGACAGGGCCGGCTCGAGCACCCTTTTCAGGCGCTCCTCGCGCGAACTGCGCACGAACAGTTGATAGGTGTGCATCCCGCGCATCCTCGCGACCGGAGCCGGCGTCGGACCCAGCACTTCGTCACCCTCCTGGACGCGCAGGGACAGCGTTTTCGCCAGCAGACCCGCCTCGTGTTCGGCCGTTTCTTTGTTTTTCGAACTCAGCTGAACTTTGGCGAGCGCGACGAAAGGGGGATAGCGGTAGTGGCGGCGGCGCTCTAAAAGCCCGGCCAGGTAAGCCTCGACGGCCCCGTCCTCTTGGTTTTGGTAAGCGCGCACGAGCGCGTGCTCGGCTTGAAAGGTCTGGAGCAGCGTCAGAGGGCGTTTGAAAGGCTGCAGCTCGCCGAGGCCGAGGAGAAACCGCAGCGTCTCCTCCTCGGCACGAAAGTCGCTCGCCGCCAACAGCGTGTCGAGCAGCGTCACCGCGACGAGGGACACGTTGGGCAGCGGCGCGTGGCGCAAGACGGCGGTCGTCGCGACGACGACGCCCGCCTCACCCGCCATGAGGGGACTCAGGTCGTCACGGTGGTCTGCGTCGTAGCGGTAGACGGGCAGGTCCGGACCGACGTGCTTGCGCACCTCGGCCGTGACCCACTCGGTTCCCGCGCCGCGCAGCGGACCCAAGGTCGCAGCTTGGCACTCGGGACATAGGTCGGGGGGGCGGGTATGGTAGGCACACTGGTGGCACTTCAAAAAGCGCTGACGCTGGTGGTAACGCAGCGGTAGGTCGCAGTTGGGACACATCGTGATAAAGCCGCAGACAACGCAGCCGAGCGCCGCCGAGAAACCCCGGCGCGGGGCTATCAACACGGCTTGACGCCCGCGCGCGGCGACCTGTTTAAGCACGCGCACTAAGTCGGCCCCGAGCGGCCAGTTGCGCTCGCCCGACAGGTCGGCGACGTGAACGCGTGAGGGGCGCCTCGGCAGGGTGACCCGGCCTGCAGCGGGGACGAAGTGAAGGGTCTCAGGCGTCGGCAGGGCGTCGCTGAACACGACCGGCACGCCCAAACGTTCGGCCAGCCGCCGCGCCGCGCTCGGCACGAACAGCCGGGGACCGGCGGGCAGCTTATAACTGCTGCTGCCCTCTTCCAACACGACGATGCAACCCAGGTTTTTCAGCGGGGCCAACAACGCCAAGTAACTGCCCACCAACACGACGGGCGCGCCCTCGCCCAGCTCGCGCCACACGCGGGCGCGTTGCGCGTCGCTCAAATCGCCGCTCAAAACTTGGCAGGGCAACACGTCGGCGAGGTAAGCAGCCGTCTCCGCCAGCAAAACCCCCTCGGGAACGAGGACGAGCGTGCTGCGGCCGGCTTTCAACTCCGCCTTGAACAAAGGGACGACGGCGGCGAGGCGGTCGGCGCGGCTGCCTGCGGAGACCGACACGCAAGCCGTCTCGAGCAGGTGTCCGGGGCAGCCTTGCGCCAAAACGCTCGGTGTAGGGCTCGGCAAAACGCGGGGCGCGTAGGTCGGCAAGGGGGGCGGCGGCGCGGGTAGCTCGGCGTACTCGGCGTAGCCCTTTTTGACGAGCGTGCGAACCGTGCTTTCGGACAAGCCTTCGTCACGGGCAAACTCGGCGGCGCTGGCGACATGCTCAAACCGCAGCAACGCCTCGAGCGCTTCTCGTTGCGCAGCCCTGGCGCGCCCGTTAAGCGCTTTGTCGGGCGGCCGCACGGCCCGCAAGACCCGCGCGGTCGGCTCAACGGGTCGGACGCGCTCGAGCAGCAGCCCCTGCCGCCTGAACAGGTCGAGTCGGGCGGCTTTTACGGTGGCGGCGTCGGTCCAGCGCCCGAGCGCTTCGCCCCCGTCCACGACCGCCCCTTCGACCAGCCGCACCTCGTGGTGGACGGGCCCTGACAACCCCACCGGCAACAAGCTCGCCAACAAGCGGCCCGGCGGCGAGCAGGTATGTTCGGCCAGGTCGGCGATAAAGCCGAGCCGGTCGGGCAGGACGAAGGGGACGGTCTCGAGCGCGCCGACGATGTCCCGCAACTCAAGCGCCCTACTCGCCGACACCTCGCTCCGCGAAGTCACCAGGCCGAGCCGCACGCCCCCTTGCCACGGCACCGCCACCCGACAGCCGAGCGCGGGCGCGGTCGTGCCGAAGGGCACTAAGTAGTCAAAAGGCGGCAGGGGCAAAGGCAGCAACACTTGGACGGCGGCGGGCACAGACTATGGTACCGCGCTTTTGAAGGTCGAGCGGCATCGTGAAGCGCGAGCGGCGACACGCAAAGGTTACACACAAAGGGCGACGCATAAAGGACGACGCATAAAGGGCAGAGTGCCGAGACGACCTTGCGAGCAACCCCGAAGCCGTGTACGTTCCGAGCGGTCCCGGGCCCTTCCCGGCGTGTGCCCGGCATGCGCTAGAATGCCCCATGTCGAAAAGTCGCAACACCGCCTACGACCGCGCCGGGGTGAGCTTGGAGGCCGGAGAAAAAACCTTGAACCTTATCGCCGAGGCCGTCTCGAGCACGTACGACGAGCGGGTACTGGCCGGGCTGGGCGCGTTCGGGGGGCTGTTCGACGCGTCCTTTTTGAAAGCCTACCGCGCGCCCGTCCTGGTCGCCTCGACGGACGGCGTCGGCACCAAGACGAAGGTCGCCGCGGCGCTGAGTCGCTGGAGCACCATCGGGACGGACTTGGTACACCACTGCATCAACGATATTTTGGTCCAGGGGGCCGAGCCGCTGTTTTTTCTGGACTACGTCGCGAGCGCTCGACTCGAGCCCGAGGTTACCGCCCGTCTCGTCACGGGTGTGGCGGCCGCCTGCCGGGCGACGGGGACGGTCCTGCTCGGGGGCGAAACCGCCGAAATGCCCGGGGTTTACGTCCCGGGCGAATTCGACCTCGTCGGCACCGTCGTCGGGGTGGTGGAACGAGACAACTTAGTAACCGGCGCGGCGATAAGGGCGGGCGACCAGGTGTTCGCGTTGGCGTCGGGCGGCTTGCAGACGAACGGTTTCAGCCTGGCGCGCGCCGTGCTGGCGGACGCCTACGCCGAAACGTTTGAGGGCGCGACCGTCGGGGACGCGCTACTCACGCCGCACCGGCACTATTTGGAGCCGGTGCGAGCCGTCCGCGACAAAGTCACACTCAAGGGCATGGCCCACATCACGGGCGGCGGGTTGCCGGGCAACCTGCCGCGCGTCTTGCCGCCGGGTTTGGGCGTGCGGCTCAGCGAGGGCAGTTGGCCCGTGCCGCCGATTTTTACCCTCATTCAAGAACGTGGCGGTGTGCCCCGCGACGAGATGTTCCGCGCCTTCAACATGGGCGCGGGCTTCGTCCTCGTGGTGAGCGAAGACGAAGCGGGGGCGCTCGCGGAGGCCTGCCCCGAGCCCGTTTACAGGCTCGGCGTGGTCACCGAAGGTGCGGGCGTCACCTTTACCACGTCACTTTCCTGACGCTCAGGGTGTTGCCGGTAAGGGCGCGGTTTGAGCCTGCGCCGGGTTCATCAAGCCGCGCACGTCGAGCAGAAAGTTACCGTCCGAAGGCAGCATGATGGTTTGCAGGGACGGCGCGAGTTTTTGGGCGACTTCTAGCTGGATGATCTCCGGATTGTTGCGAATCGCCTCGCCCCGCAAGGTCAGGGCTTGCGCTTCACCCTGGGCTTCGGCAATGGCGGCGTCGCGCTGGCCTTCGGCCTCGATGACCGCGCGCTCGGCGGCGATGCGCGACTGCTCGCGCCGGTTCGCCTCGACCTGCACTTGCTGCTCGGCAGCTTGTTTTTCCTCGATGGCGCGGGTGATGAGTTCGGGAATGCGGATGTCGCGCAGCAGGGCGTTTTCCAGAATGATGTTGTTCTCGGCCAAGTTGCTCTCGAGTTCATTGACGATTTGCTGCTGCACCTCGGTCCGCTGCGTGCTGATGAGTTCGGCCGCGTTGTAGCTCGCCACCGCGTCGCGGATGACCGAGCGCACGATCGGGCGAATCAGCGTGCCTTCGTAGTCGACGCCGAGCGTTTCGTAAATCAGCGGCGCTTCGCCGGGCGCGATTTTAAAACGAATCGTCGCGTCGGTGACGATTTGCAAACCCTCTTGCGAGAGCGCGTTGATGGCGTCGGCGTCGCCGAAGTTGATGGCCTGCTCGCGCGTGTTGAGCAGCGTGACCTGTTGGACGAACGGCACCACGAAGTGAACGCCCGGCCGGAGGGCGCGCTGCTGAACGCCTCCGAACACGTTGAACACGACGCCCACGTTGCCCGCGGGCACCACCACGAACGCTGATGACAGCACCGCCACGGCGACCCCGACGACTATGGCCGTGCCGCCCAAACTGCGCAAGCGGCCCTGCTGGCCTTGCACACCCTGAACCAGCAGCACGGCGCCCAACACGACGATGCCCAAACCTAGTAAAACGAGTAGTGTCATAAACTGACCTCCTGTTCAAACAGTGTACCCGACGCCGCGCGGCGGTTCGTCCCACTTTAGTTTCAGGTGGGTTCGGCCGGGTCGCTTTAGGTGTGATGGTCGGGGTCAACATCCGCCTCTTCGACCACGGGCGCGGACCTCGTTCTGCAACCCCCGGCCGGCGAAAGCGCGCACGCCGGGGGTTTGAGGACCGAGCAGCGTGAAGAGAGCTTGTAGACTGAGGTCATGACCGTCGACTTCAGCCTTCCCGAGTGGGCAACGCACGTCGTCTCCGACCTGACCGACATGGAGCGTAATCCCTACCGGGTCAACCCCACGAAAGTCAGCGCTTTCAGCCTGGACTTGCCCGACGACGTGTACTTCGAATACGCGTTTTTAGACGCGGCGGACGCGATGCGCCCCGACCCCGAAAACGCCGTCAAAGCGGACAACCCCTGGTACCCCGACATCAGCGCGGTTCTCGGCCCGACCTACGCGCCGAGTCCCTACGCCCGTCCGAGCGTCAAAGCGCAGGGGCGCGTGCTGCGCCAAAGGGTCGAGTCGGCGGCGCTCGAGCAAGTCCGGCGCGTCACCCTGTACACGCCGTCCGGACACGAGTCCGAAGCCCTGCCGACCGTTTATGTTCAAGACGGCACGGCTTACTACCGCATCGCGCACTTGGCGGACGTGCTCGAGACGTTGGTGCAGGAGGGCCGCGCGCGCCCCGCCCACCTCGCGTTTGTCGAACCCGTCGAGCGCACTTTGGAGTACCGGTTCAACCCGGCCTACCGCAAGTTCGTCTGCCAGGAACTCGTCCCCTTCGTCGACCTGGAGGTGGCGACGACCGCCGAGCGGATTGCTATGGGCGCGAGCCTCGGCGGGCTTGTCAGCGCGACGTTGGCCTTGGAACGCCCCGACCTGTTCCGCACCGTCGTCGCGCAGTCGGGCGCGTTTCTGGGCAGTCCCGACGAGCCGGACTTTTACCGGGGCAAGACTTCTTGGGTGTTGGCCCAGCTCGAGACACGACCCAAACTCGACCTCCGTTGGTACACCGACGTGGGCACTATAGAGTGGCTGACCGACGTCAACCGCCGCGTCCACGACACGCTGCTCGAGCGGGGTTACGAACACGCGTTCGAAACGCGCCATGCGGGCCACAACTGGACGAATTGGCGCAACGGTTTGGGCACCGCCCTCAGCTTTGCGCTCGATGTACAATAAGCCCAAAAAACCTGTGACAGACGTACATCCAACAGGTACCAGCCAGGTGTAGACTGGGTGTATGAACGCTTTTGCGCTGTTTCAAACCATCGCCGCAACTCGTAAAGAGAAAGCTTTCAAGCGGGCGGTCGCTCCGCTTCTCGCGGGCCGGCAGCGATTGGTCGCCAGCGCGGCCTTACACGCCGCGCTCACCGAAGCCACCAACACCCTCGAGGCCTCCTACACGCCCGCCGTTCAAGGCGTCCTCGACTACTACGACCGCGAAATCGAACGAATCAGGTTGAAGCACTACGGAGAACGGCCCGGTTGGGGACTCAACTCCTTGATTTCCAAACCGGGCCTGACACATCAGCTTTGAAAAACCGAACTGCAAACCGCACCCAAAGATAGGCGCGGTAAAGCACCACGTGGCAAGCGTATAGTCAAGTCTCGTGCAGCACAAACAACCTTCATCCAAGGCTTAGAGCCGTCTTCTAAGTTTTCAAAACACCCGCCGAGAGCCGTCAAAACAACGTCACCTTCGCTGTATTTTGCATCCCAAACAGCGCTCCGACCCTCGCGTAAACTTAAGCGTGAGGAGCTGCGAATCATGAGTGAGCAAAAAACCGCGATCATAGCAGGAGGTTGTTTTTGGGGCTTGGAAGACCTAGTCCGCAAACAGCCGGGGGTGACGGACACAGAAGTCGGCTATACAGGCGGGCAAAACGACCACCCCACGTACCAGCGCCACCCCGGTCACGCCGAAGTCCTAAAGGTCACCTACGACCCCGCCGTGACCAGTTACCGGCACGTGCTGGACTTCTTTTTCCAAATCCACAACCCTACGACCCTCAACCAGCAGGGCAACGACCGGGGCACGTCCTACCGCTCCGCCATCTTTTACAAAGACGAACAGGAAAAACAAACCGCCCAAGAGATGATTGACATTGTCAATCACTCGGGGCGCTGGCCCAACCCCGTCGTGACGACGTTGGAGCCTTTTACCCAGTTTTGGCCCGCGGAGGACTATCACCAGGACTACCTCGTTAAGAATGTCGGGGGCTACACCTGTCATAGAATTTACTTCGACAGTTACCTCCACCCTGAAGGGCGTTTGGGGAAATAGCGGCGTCGAAAACGAACCTTCAAGAGCGAGCACGAGGTTGAGCACCTCGTGCTTGCCGTGACGACGTGTCGGGACGTGTGACAAAAGCCTGGCCCTGCTCCGGCCACGGCGTTTCTCCATCTTTCGAGGGCCGCCTTCCCGACAGCTTTTACAGCGGATTTGTAAGTCGTGAAAGATTTTGACGCCTTAGCGAAGCGGACTCGAGAAGCCGACCCGCTCGGTCGTCTCAACGTGAAAACGCCGTGACGACCGCCGACAAAGCGTTCACAGCTGCGCGGTCCCTGCCGAACGCCTCGCAAAGAAAAGTTTTTTGCCAAGCAACTTTTCCTAAGAAGGCCCACAGTTCCTACCCCCGGGCGGACCTATACTGACCGGGTTAGCTCGAGAGGGGACAGTTATGCAGCAAAAACCAGTTCGTGAACAAGTTATCGTCATCACCGGGGCCAGCAGCGGCGTCGGCCGCGCAACCGCCGAGATGGCTGCACGGCAGGGCGCGCGCGTGGTGCTCGCAGCGCGCAGCGAGGACGCGTTGCGCGACATCGCTGACGGCATCACCGCGGCGGGCGGCGTCGCGAGTTACGTCGTCACGGACGTTTCAAACGAAGAAGAGGTCAAGCGGTTGTCTCGAGAGGCCATCGCCACCTACGGCAGCTACGACACCTGGGTCAACAACGCGGGCGTGTCGATTTACGGCCGTTTGGAAGAGGTCACCACCGCCGACAGCCGCCAACTGTTCGAGACCAACTTTTGGGGCACCGTCTACGGCTCGCTCGCGGCGGCCGAACACCTCAAAACCTACGGCGGCACCATCGTCAACGTCGGGAGTACCTTGTCCGAACGGGCGATTTTGATGCAGGGGATGTACTCGGCCTCCAAACACGCCGTCAAGGGCTTTACCGAGGCGTTGCGGATGGAGTTGGAACTCGAGGACGCGCCCGTCTGGGTCGCGCTCGTCAAACCCGCCGCCCTCGACACGCCCTACCCTCAGCACGCCAAAAACTACATGGACAAAGAAGCCAACCTGCCCGCGCCCGTCTACCACCCGGACTTAGCCGCCGAGACCATCCTCCACTGCGCCACGCACCGGCAGCGCGAGATGTTCGTGGGCGGCGCGGGCGGTGCTGGTATCGCCGCGATGGGCAACGCCGCGCCGCGACTCACCGACAAGTACATGGAAGCCAACATGGTTGAGGCGCAACAGGGCGACATGCCTCCTTCCGACGAGGACGGCCTTTACACCGCGAGCGGCGGCGGCGGCGTGCGCGGATACAACCGCCCCGGCGTGCGCAAGACGAGCCTGTACACCCAGGCCCAAACGCGGCCCGCCGTAGCGGGGTCGGTCGCGGGGGCACTCGTCGCGGTCGGCGCAGGCCTACTCGCCTGGCGAATGCTCAGCGGTGAAAACAAGACCGACGCCAACGCGCGCCGCTTCGACCCCGCCCTGCCCGCGCCACGCACCGCGACCAGGGGCATGGACTACCGCAGCGCTCCGGGCGGCGAGTTCCATACACGCGAAACAGAATGAGGGTCGCCGCCAGCCGAGCTATAGCGCCAAAAACAAGCCGACGCCGAGCAGGACCAGTCCCGCCGTGAGCGAGGCGAAGCCGAGGTAAGCGAGGTTGATGAATGCGTTTGGCTTAGCGGCGGGTACGGCCACCGAGAAGAACGTATTCGGCACGAGAACGGTCGCGCCGACGGTCAGGTCATCAGGACGTTAAAACCAGTGAGGCACCTCGAGCCCCCACCCACGCCCGCAGCCCAAGATAAGCCAAAAACCCGACCGGGCCGAGCAGCAGCACCAAGAACAGCAGCGGCGACACGGCCCACGGCGACAACCCGCGCTTTTGAGCGTCCAGGTACACCCAACGCCCGACGAACAGGTCGAAGGCCAAAAAGTGGACCCAAGCGACGGTGACGGCGGCGGGTGCGGAGAACAGCGTCATCACTTTGGGCAAGTCGGGGCTGAGGACGATTTCCAGGACGGGCTCGAGTTGCGGCAGTACGAGCGCGAGGTAAAGAGCAGCGGCGGGCGCGGCAATCCAGGGCGAGCCGATAATGCGTTGGGTGACGCGCCAACCCGGCGCGAGCGTCATCAAGAACCAAAACGGCGCGACGAGGAGAAAGCTGAGCGAGAACACCTGCGTCATGATGCGACCTGCGGAACGAGCGTTTGCCGGAAAAACAGGGCCGTTCCGGCGGGGTTGCCGCTGCGCAAGCGGCAACGAGTTATCGACGGGCAGGTCATGACACGCTCGCCCGAGGTGCGGGACGGGCTCGAGTCACCCACCAGGCGCTGATCGAGACAGCAGCCAGCAAAACGGCGAACACGCTCAAAGTCAGCGCGTCCGGCGCGACGAGCGGTTGCGCGCGCAGGGCTTGCCAGGTGACGAGCAGCACCAGCCCCAAGTAACCCGCCGCCGCCGTGACGACGAGCCCTGTCTTTTGTCCCGCGCTCCACCTGCGGCGGCGCGCGACGAGCAAGCCGAAAAACGGCAGCACCTGCAGCGCGTGCATCCCCACGAAATGCCCGACGCGCAGGTCACCCCCGCGCGTGCTCCAACCGACGACCGGCAAGCCGGGTCCGCCGTCTACCAAATCACCGCCCGCTGGCCCGACCGTGTGCGCCCCGGCGACGGTGACGGCTGCGCCCGCTTGCCAGCCCGCGAGCTGTTGCGCGGTCGGCAGCGTCATCAAAAAGCCCAAACCCATGCCGATGATGGTGATGACGAGCCCAAGGCGCAACGACCACGCAAAAGCGCGGTTCTCAAAACGCTGCAACAGCAGCAGCGCCGCCACCACGAAGTTCGTTCCCCAGAGAACCATGATAGCCGTGCCCATCAGCGACCACAGCGCCATGTCGAACGGGGTCGCCACGTTGAAGTGGCTCGTCGTGCCGCGCATCACCTGGAGCGTAATCGGCACCATCTCGGCAACGAAGGTGCCCGCGATGGTCCAGCCCGCCACCCCCACGAGCCGCCGTTTCCAAACGCGGTCGGTCGCCACAAAACCGAGCAGCCACACCATCGTGAGGGAGTAAAGCGTGATGGACACGCCGAACTTTGCCGGTTTGAGCCAAGCGGGCGCGCCCGTAATGGTGCGCGGGTCGGCGAAAATGCCGACGACAAAAAAGAGGGTAAGGAAAAGCGTCAGACCGCCGAAAAGAGTCAGGCCTGAATGCGTACGCCATAACTTTTGCAGGACCCCGACGGGGTCGCGAGCGGGTGAGTTCGGCCTCGAGCTGAGTAGCGCCATGATGTTCTCCTTCGTCTTGGTGGTTCTGAGAGGGCTTGGGGTTGAGTCGCGGTCCGCTGTAAGTTTTATACATACTTTTACTTAACACTGTTAATTTTTCGAGAAAAATACAGACGTTCACCTCCTTAAACCTTCATGCCTTCGGTGATGCTCGTCTGGTACAGCTCGAGAATCGCGTATGCCGCTGCCTCGTCTATGTAAGGCGTGCTGATGGCGAGAGCGACGACGCCGTGGACGTTCGCCCAGGCCATGTTCGCGTAGGTTCGCAGGTCGCCGGGTTTGATAACGCCTGCGTCCAGACAGTCCTGCAAAACCCGCGTGAGCACACCGAACGAGTCGATAACGGACTCGTACCCCGGCGGTGCGTCCCGCTCCAAAAACTCGCCGCGCTGCATAAACATCAGGCGGTAGTTGACCGGGTTCTCGAGACCGAACTCGACGTACGCCCGGCCTATCGCGCCGAAGCGCTCTAGCGGCGTCTCGGCACCGTCGTAAGCCGCCTGCAACATCTCCCCGAACTTGACAAAGCCTTCCATCACCGTGTGGAACAGCAGGTCGTCTTTGTCGTCGAAGTAGAGGTAAATCGTCGTCGGCGAGTAGCCAATCGCCTCGGCGACTTGCCGCAGCGAGAAGTTCTCGAAGCCGTGCTCCTGAAACAAAGCCACCGCTGCGTCCAGGATGGCGCGGCGCGTTTCGGCTTTGCCCTGTTCGCGGCGTTTGGCGCTGCCTTGTTTGAGGCGCTGGGCTCGAGTAGACTCTGTTTTCATTACGGACTTATTTTACTTAACAGTGTTAAGTTTGTCAAGGTCTTGTGGGGACGCCGCCTCAGAGCCTCGCGGTAAGGGCTCGACTCAGGACTACCGCGAAACTACCCAGCATACAAACATACAAAGCAGTTCGTCGTTGCGAGCGCAGCGTGGCAACCTCGAGCGGCGAGGTTTGCCTAACGGTGCTTTTAAGTGAGATTACCTTGCTGCTTCCGCCCTTTCGTAAGGAACACCTAGTTGACAGCAGCCCTTCAGCCCGGCTCGAGCCCAAAAAGACTCGGCGGCTGCGTGTGGTAAAGTAAACCGCTTCACAGAGCGGGTGAGTTTCGAAGATTTACAGTTCAGAAAGGACGTAACAGTATGTGGCCGTTTGGCAAATCGACCGAAAAACGTCTCGAGGACGCCCTCAAAGACCAGGAAAAGACCGCCTCGCTCGGCTTGAACGTCGACGTCAAAAAGAAGACGGCGGTCGTCTCGGGGCAAGTTCCCAACGAGCACTACAGAAACCTCATCGAAGTCATTGCCGAGGGCATCAACGGAATCGAACAGGTGGACCTGAGCGGCGTCACCGTCGACGCGAGCAGGTCGCCGACGAGCAGCGCGCAAGACCTGCCCAAGACGACCCCGGCCATGACGGCGGAGGACCCCGCCCCGCTGGAGGACTCGAGCGCCAAGGCGAAAGCTGCGCTTGAAAAAATCAAGGCTGAGAGCAGCCTCGCCAACAACCCGCTCGACGTGTTGCAAAAGGGCTCAACCGTCGTGCTTCGCGGCGCGGTCGACTCGCAAGCCGAGTTCGACAAGGCCAAGGCGCTTGCTGGCAGCGTCGAAGGCGTCACGAGCGTCGACACGAGCGGCTTGCAAATCATCCAACACGCTTCACAGCTCAACACCACCGACGACGACGGCGACATCATCTACACGGTCGAGTCGGGCGACACCCTGTCGCACGTTGCGCTGCACTACTACGGCGACGCGGGCAAGGGTTCCTACATGAAAATTGCCGAGGCGAACGGGCTCGCCGACCCGAACAAGATTCAGGTCGGGCAGCAGCTCAAGATTCCGGGGACGACGAAGGGTCCCGAGACGCACCTGGCGTAAAAAACCGTGACGGCAAACGTAGGGGCGGGTTTTAAACCCGCCCCTACCCTATTCCAGGTTCAGTGCTGTTTGGCGGCTTCTTTGATGGCGTGCGCCGAAAACCCAAACTGCGGCAGGTGCGTCTCCCCTACCCCGCTCAGAATCGTCTCGACGAGTTCGGCGAGGTTCGTGCCGCCAACCCCGACGGCCATGCCGAGGTCGCGCCGCAGGTCGTCGAGCGTGCGGTCGTCGAGCAGCGTTTCGGTGCCGTACTTCAGGACGTTGGGCGACACCAGCAACAGGTCGGCCTCGCCGGGTTCGATTTGGGTGAGGAAATCGCGGCCCGCCAGCAGCCCTGCCACCGTCGTCACCTCGCCGAAGGTGCGGTTTTGCAGGGCGCGCACTTCCAGCTCGAGCCCCGCAACCCTCCTCAGGGGTGCGACCGCTTTTTCCAACACCGGCGCGAACAGCTTGCCGGTCGCCAGCAGGACTTTTTTCGGTTTGGGCAGGCGTTGCGGCAACTGCGGCACGCCTTCGCTTAAAAAGTCTCGCACCATGCCGACACCGTTCTCGAGCATCGGATAGCCCTCGTAGTAGGCGTCGTCGGGGAAGGGTTTGCCTGCGAGGATGTAAAACTCATCGGACAAGAACACAAACCGCGTGCCCTTTTCGTCAAGCATCCGTTCCTGAAACGCGTGAACCCGCCGGATGACGTCTCTCGCTTGCTCGGGTGTAAACGGTTTCAGGTCGGGCAGGTTGACGCGGTGCTCGGTCAGGCCGACCGGGACGCAGGCCACGGCGAGCACGTTCGGGTAGTCGGCGAGCGCCTCTAAAGACTCGCTCAGGGTGTCGCCGTCGTTGCGGCCGGGCAGCACGACCATTTGGGTGTAGAGGTCGATGGGCTCGAGCCGCCGCAGCATGGTTTCAACCTGCGTCGCGGCCTCGCTTTTAACCTTGAGCCGCCACCACTTCATCATGTCTTGCCTCAGCGCCTGGTCCGTGGTGTGGACCGAGACGTAGAGCGGGCTTAAATTCTCGTCCAAGATGCGCGCCACGTCCCCTTCGGTGAGGTTGGTCAGCGTGACGAACGAGCCGTACAAAAACGAGGTGCGAAAGTCGTCGTCCATCGTGTAGAGGCTTTTGCGGAAGCCCTTGGGCATCTGGTGGACGTAGCAAAACTCGCATTTGTTGGCGCACAGGCGTATGCCGTCGAAGATGACCTCGTCGAAGTCCAGACCGGGGTCGTCCCAGCGCACCGTAAAGCGCACTTCGTCGCCGAGCAAGGGGTCCCGCGCGACAAGCTCAGCAACCCCAACCGCCAGCTCACGGCGGTACGCGAGGATGTCCGGAACCTGCACGCCGTTGACGGTGACGAGTTCCCAACCCGCGCGCACGCCCGCCACGTGGGCAGGCGAGTCCGCGCGCACGCTCGAGACAGGGACGGTGTAGGGTTTGGCGGCGACCGGCATAAACACGAGAGTGTAGCAGACGTGCCGCCACGCGAGCGGGGTCTCGGGAACATAGGAGTACCGAGGACCGAGTGAAAAGTACCGAGTAAAAGTTTTTTGGTACTTTCTCCCGTCGCTTGTCCCGTCGCTTGACCATGAAGCGTAACCTTGGGCGACTTCAAAGACTGTCCCCGTCCGTTTCGCGGCGTTGCAAACCGCGTTTGGTAGGGGGCACGAAAAAGCCGTGGACCGGGGCCAGGGACTCGAAACTCACCCAGTCGCCGGGGGCGATTTCTTCGGGCACTTCGAACAGGGTGACGACCATCGGCACGCCCGCGTCTATGATGACCGCTTGGGGTTCGCGCTCCAACACCCGCCCCGTCGCGCGCAAGCGGCCGAGCCCGGCCGTCGCCAAACTTTTTTGGGTTTCGTCGGCTTGCGTCAAGCTGTCGGTCGTCGGGTTGAGGATGAGTTGCGCCGTGCCGGGCTGCGCGGCGTAGGGGTTGGTGCGTTCCAGCACCTGCAGCACGGTCTCACCCACGACGCACTCGAGCAGCGGACTTCCCTCGGGGCGGGCCAACACCTCGACGGTTGCGGCGTAGGTTTTAAAGCGCATGACGAAACTCTCGACCGACTCTTCCAACATGGTGTCCAGTCTACCGCGCGCTTTGCCCGCACGCCTAACCTTGCCGCCCAACCTCGCACCCAACGCCGTGCGGGCGGAGGCCTGTGCTAGACTTTGGAGTGTGTCGCGGCTTCACCCCAAGCGTGTGCTGCAAACGTAAGAGGTTCGCGTCGTCGACAAGGGCGCGCCGGACCTCTGCGCTGGGTTACCGGCGCTGAGCTGTCGGCGCCGAGTCAACGGAGGATAGATGCTCGAAAAACTTTCCAGTGTGCAAGACAAAGACTTAGAACTCGACGCGCTTCAAGCCGAGAAAAGCCAAACTCCCCAAGAACTGCTCGACACCGAAGTCAAGCGTGAAAGTTTAGAGCGTAAACTTGCCGACAAACGCGCCGCGCTCGCCGAGGTGCGCAAAGAGATTCGCGCCAACGAAATGGAACTGAGCAGTTTGCAAGCGCGCCGCAAGTCGGCGACCGAGTCGGCGCTGATGGCGACGAGCACCAAAGAAGCTTCCCAGTATCAGAACCAGGAACTGCAGTTCGCCACCCGCGTCGAGGAACTGGAAAGCGACACGCTGCCCGTGATGGAACGCGCTGAGACCTTACAAACCGAGGTCGAGGCCCTCGAGGCTGAACTCGGCGAGGTCGAGCCGCTGTTGCAGAGCCTCAACGACCAAGAAATCATGCGCGTCAGCGCGATTGACGACGCAGTGAGTGCGCTGGCGGGCGAACGCGACGCACTGACCGAGGGCATCGACAAAACGCTCCTCAAACAGTACGAACACGTGCGCCGCTCGAAGCGCGGCATCGGCTTGGCGGCCATCGTCGACGGCGCGCGCTGCAGCGGCTGCAACGTGCGCTTGCCGCTCCACGTCGTCCAGAAAGTCAAGGCGGGCAAGGGTGTGACGCGCTGCCCGAGTTGCGGACGAATCCTGTGGTTTGCGAGCGAGCCGACACCTTCTTGAAAGCCGGCTCGGAACTCGCGTACGAATTCAGTTTTGAAAAAGGTCGGCCTGGAGGCTTTCGGTGAAGCCGGCGGCGTTGTCGTCATCGTCCAGGACCACGGCGACGGTTTCGACGCTGCAGGGGCACTGAACTCGCAAGGCAAATGTTTGAACTCGCAAGGCAAAGGTTTCGGGCTCGCCACCTTGCGCCAACGTCTGCAGCTTCTGGGCGGTAGCTTGGACCTCATTTCCGTTCCGGGCGACGGCACCCGCGTCACGGTCACGCTGCCCAGCGAAACCTTACAAGAACCGGATAAGGTCCCAGCGAAGTTCAGGTAACGAAAGGGGGGCTCATCATCGAACACACACTCTTCATTGTCGAGGACCACGCGGTGCTGCGCTCGGCGCTGCTCGAGCTGTTCTCCGGCCCAAAGTGGCGCGTGCTCGGCGTGGCGGCGTCGGCGGAAGACGCGCTGCAAACCCTACCCGCTGTCGACCCCGACCTCGTTTTGGTCGACGTGTCGCTGCCCGGCATGAGCGGGTTGAAATTTGTTGAGCGTCTGTGCGTGCAGCGTCCGGGTGTAAAAACCTTGATGGTCTCGGGGCACAGCGAAACGCTTTACGCGCGCGCCGCACTTGCCGGGGGCGCGCGCGGGTTCGTCACCAAGGACGACCCCGACCAACTGCTCCACGCGGCGCAAACCGTCCTGAACGGCAAAACTTTCTTGAGCGAACGTTTGCAAGCGGCCCTGGACGGACCCGACAGACTGGAACCTGTCAACCAACCCTGAGACAGGGGTTTACGGCAAATAGCTCAGCGGGTCGACGGTTTGACCCTGGTCGTGAACCTCGAAGTGCAGGTGCGGTCCGGTAGACAAACCCGTAGAGCCGACCAACCCGAGCGCGTCGCCCTGCTCGACCCGCTGCCCGACCGCCACCCCGATTTTGCTGAAGTGCGCGTACCAGGTTTCCGCGCCGCCCGCGTGGCGCAGCTTGACCAAGTTCCCGTACCCCTGGCTGGACCAGCCCGCGTAGACTACCACGCCGCTGCGCGCCGCCGTAATCGGCGTGCCGAAGGGCGCGGCAATGTCGATGGCGCGGTGAAAACTCGCCGTGCCCAGCCCCAAGTTACGCCGTCCAAAGTACGAGGTGATGCGGCCGTGGAGCGGCCACAGGTAGGTGTTTTCCTCCTCGCGCACCTGCGCCAAACGTTCCAGCGCGGCCTCGGGTTTGACGCCCGGCAAAAAGAGCAGCGTGCCCGGCGTCAGGTCGCCGGGCGAGGTGAGTTTGTTTACCTTGACAACGCTCAAGGGACTCACGTCGTAAGCGGCCAGCGTGGCGAGCAAGTCTTCTCCTTCTTGCAGGGTGACGACCAACCCTGCGCTCGGCGGGATGAGCAGTTCGATACCCGCGGGCAAACGGTCAAGCGAGGACAGGTCGGGGTTGGCCCCGATGAGGGCCTCGAGCGACAAACCGTAGCGGCTCGCCAAAGTGGACAACGACTCACCCTCTCGAAGCGTGTGCGTCGTGAACCCCGGCGGCGGCTTCGGCGCGACCTCGGCCACCCCGCCCGTCGCCTCGCCGTAAGGAATTTTCAAGACGTCGCCCGGTTGCAGCAGTTCGCTCGTCAGGCCGTTGTAACTCAGCAGGGCGTCGACCGGCAGGTGGTAAAGCTGGGCAATCGCGCCCAAAGAATCGCCCGGTTGCACCACGCGCAACGCGTAACCGCCCGCCCAGGCGAACCCCGCCGACAAACCGACAACCAGCACCAGAACGACCTTGACACGCACGTCGACCCCAAACGAGTGTGAAATTTGCCCCACGCTATTAGAACAAGGCCGTCTGAGATAAAAGTGAGGGGCGAGCTTGCTCACGGACGCCGGTCTCGAGCCCGCGCCAAAATCCCCAGCCCAAAAAGGCCGCCCCCGAAAAGGGGGCAGGGTCAAAAACCGTTCAGTTCAGTGTGTTTGGCAAAATGCTTGTGGGCTTTTCCTCAAACCACGCGCACGGTTTCTTTGAGGTACTGCACCACGTCCTGGGTGTTCGCGCCCGGCGTGAAGATGGTGCCGACGCCCATCTCTTTGAGCTTGGGCAAGTCCTGGTCGGGGACGATGCCGCCGCCGAACAGCAGGATGTCTTCGGCCCCGCGCGCTTTCAGCCCGTCGGTGACTTCGCGGAAGTAGTGCATGTGTGCGCCGGACAAAATCGACAGGCCGACGGCGTCGACGTCTTCTTGCACGGCGGCGTTGACAATCATTTCGGCGGTCTGGCGCAGGCCGGTGTAGATGACTTCGATGCCGGCGTCGCGCAGGGCTCGAGCAATGACCTTGGCCCCGCGGTCGTGGCCGTCGAGCCCTGGTTTGGCGATGAGTACACGAATCTTACGCTGTTCCATAACGCCATCATAGCGCAAGTACGCACTAAAGCGGTTACCATGCTTCGTTCAGCGGCGCGATAACGAAACAAGTTCAGGGGCGCTGAATGTGGGGTTACATTTGATATGTTTCAAGTCCCTTTTAGACTTTGAACAAGACTATTCAGCGTCCCTTTCAGCGCCTGGTCAAACTGCCCAACACTACTTGTACTGCCGAATAATCTTGTCATAACCATCGTGAGCTCCGATGTAGAACCAAATATAAGCGTCTTCGCGCTTAACTGCTAGAACCCTACAGTCATCGTTGACCCTTGCTGACCAGAGTTTGCCAACAGGCTTGAAGCGTAAGGAGGGATGCTGAGGATTTTGTCGGAGTAATCGGTACTGCTTACGTACTAGACGCTGAAGGTCGGGAGAAAGCCCTTTATACAGCTTCCAAAACGTCCTGGTTACACGATGCTTCAAGTTCTATCGTCTCTCCCGCGTCGTCTTCCGCGATAACAGCGGCGATGAGTTTGTCGAACTTGCCAGCTTTTACATCTGCACGTAGCTGTTTTTCAAAGTCGTCATCATCTTGCTCGAGCCACCCCAGCAGCGCCTCGAGCTTTTCTCGGGGCTGCTGATGGAGCAAGTCGCTAATCGTTTCCAGTGTCTCCTGGCGTGTCATAGCTGAATTTTAGCACGCGAAGACGGTAGTCACATAACGGCCAAATTCAGCCGCCGCTGAAAGCGGTTGGCTGGAATAAATTGTTAGGTCGCAACACGACGCGCGGCCTCAACAGCAACAAGGAACTGCTCTTTGTCGCGTGGAGAGATCATGAGCGAGCGGTCGTGGCCGTCCAAGCCCGGTTTGGCGATGAGTACGCGGATTTTGCGCTGTTTTATAGCGTTACTATACCGCAGGCGCACGCTCTAACGGTTGCCCAATCCCGTTCGGCGTCGCACAAGTGATTTAGCGGCTGTAACTCAGCGGCGCTAAAGGTGTGTAGGTTGGTTTGTATGATACCAACTCCTATCCTAGAAATTTGTTCGTAAAACAGTAGCTAAGACTTTTCAGCAAAACCAAGGATGACTCTTTTTTCTATACTCCAATGTTCAAATACTTCCTCTTGCAAATAATGCCAAGTCCAACCCTGACCCAACAGTTCTTTTGGGTAGTGGTTTAGCAAAGACTGATAAGCTAAGGAATGGTCACCAAAGTTGTACGTTGCTGCCACTGCGAGAGCGAAGAGCTTGTCAAGAACGGTCATGCACCAAACGGCAAGCAAAAGTACCTGTGTCGAGCGTGCGGCAAGTCCAGTCGCGAGAACGCGAGCACTAAAGGGTACAGCGAAGCGAAGAAAGATGAGATACTGAAGTCGTATCAGGAGCGCTCTAGTATGCGTGGGCTGACCAGAACATTCGGCGTGTCCCGCACCACAATAGCGAAATGGCTCAAAAAAAGCCGCGACGACACCGCCGCTTAGCGCCACACTAGTTACGCCCGAGAACCCTGAAGCGGTGCAACTCGAACTCGACGAGATGTGGTCATTTGTTCGATGTAGACGTAACAAACGGTGGGCCTGGATAGCGCTTTGTAAGCAGACACGCCAGGTGGTCGCTTGTGTTGTAGGTGGACGTGGCATTGCTACTTGTCAAAAACTTTGGCGTAACATCCCAGATGCTTATAAACAAGGCACGGTGTTTAGTGACTTCTGGGAAGCTTATCAGGCCGTCGTTCCCGATGAACAGCATCAAGCTGTTGGTAAAGACTCAGGGCTTACAGCACACGTCGAGCGCTTTAACAATACTATCCGCCAACGCCTAGCGCGCTTTGTCAGAAAGACCTTATCCTTCTCCAAGTCCGAACACATGCACCTCATTTGCTTGCATCTGTTCTTGGTCCGCTACAATCTTGAGCGTGCTGCTGTCAGTTGATGGTGGGCCACTACCTTCTTTTGCAAGTTTAGTAGTGTAGAACAAAAAAGTGCGGTTCATATCATTTGGCAAATTCCAAAAGTTAGGTTCAATCTCTACTGCATCTGTATAGTCATATTGCAAGCCTAATTCTCGGTGTGTATCACTATTGACTAAAAACAATAACTGACCCTCGGGTTTTAACACCCGCCTGATTTCACAAAACATTTTGCTTGCATGTTCAGTATTTAGGTAATGCAGTGCAAAGCGAGAAAGCACCAAAGCAAAAGTTTCATCATCAAATGGAAGAGGTTCACCAAAGTCATGCTGTTTAGTTTCAAACCCATATGTCTCGTTAACAAAATCGACAGCCTTTTGCTCTAAATCAAGACCATAAGGTGTAAAGCCGAGTTCTGAGCAACGCAGCATATCAGCTCCCATGCCACAACCTAAGTCCAGCATGTTGCCCTGTTCTTTTTGGAAGGTTGGAATGAAGCGATTCATCCACATTGTACCTTCAAGCTGTTTTGCAATGTCTACACCGTTGTTTTCCAAACTTTGATAAATGTTTTGCCACTTTCCCATAAATAATATCCTTTCCGGTCAACTCCTGAAAGAACTGACCCAAGCGAGCAGTCCTGAACCGCAAGCGCGACCATAATTCCCCTTTCATAAACGATGTCCGGCGCGGGGTGCAGAGCCCGCTGGACATTCAAATCAGCACCGGCTCCTCGTAGACTCCGTAAACCTCGCGCAGCACGTCCATCTGTTCGCCGAGCGTCGCGTAGGCGTGGGCGCAGGCCATGAATGCGGGCATGGTGTTGGCGTCGTTTCTGGCGGCGGTTTTCAGGGCTTCCAAAGCGCTCGCCACCGCCGCGTCGTCCCGCTCGGCGCGCACCTTCGCCAACCTCTCGGCCTGCACCCGCTCGACCGCCGGGTCGATGGGTTCGATGGGCACTTCGGCCGATTCGCCCGCAAAGGCGTTCACCCCAACGACGAGGCGTTCTTTCGAGTCGATTTCGCGCTGCTGCTGGTACGAGGCGTCGCCGATTTCCTGGGCAAAAAAGCCCGCGTCGATGGCCTTTTCCACGCCGCCGAGCGCGTCGATTTGGTCGAAGTAGGCGAGGCACTGCCGCTCCATCTCATCGGTGAGGGATTCTAAGAAATACGAGCCCGCCAGCGGGTCGACCGTGTTGGCGACGCCCGTCTCGTAAGCGACGACCTGCTGCGTGCGCAGCGCAATCGTCGCCGCTTCTTCGCTGGGCAGCGCTAAAGCTTCGTCGTAAGCGTCGGTGTGGAGGCTGTTCGTCCCGGCCAGTACCCCAGCGAGGGCTTGGATGGCGACTCGAGCGATGTTGACCAAGGGCTGCTGCGCCGTGAGGGCTACCCCGGCCGTTTGCGCGTGGGTTCGCAGCATCCACGACTTCGGGTTTTTTGCGCCGTAAACATAGCGCATCTGGTGCGCCCAAATGCGCCGCGCCGCCCGGAACTTGGCGATTTCCTCGAAAAAGTCGTTGTGAACGTTGAAGAAAAAGCTGATGCGCGGCGCGAACTCGTCGATGTCGAGGCCACGCTCCAAAGCCTTGCGCACATAGTGAATTCCGTCAGCCAGCGTAAAGGCGAGTTCCTGCACCGCCGTCGAGCCCGCCTCGCGGATGTGGTAGCCCGACACGCTGATGAAGTTCCACCTCGGCACGTGCTTCGGCCCCCACTCGAAGGTGTCGATGACGAGCTTCACGCTCGGCGCGGGTGGGTAGATGTACTCTTTTTGGGCGATGAACTCTTTCAGAATATCGTTCTGAATCGTCCCGCCGACTTTTTTGAGGTCCGCGCCCTTTTTCTCGGCCATCGCCAAGTACATCGCCCAAACGGCGTTCGCGGGGCTGTTAATTGTCATCGAGGTGGTGACTTTTTCGGGGTCGATGCCGTCGAACAGGGTTTCCATGTCCGCCAAGGACGTGACCGCCACCCCGCACTTGCCGACCTCGCCTTTGGAAAACGGGTGGTCGGAGTCGTAGCCCATGAGGGTGGGCAAGTCAAAGGCGGTCGAAAGGCCGTCCTGACCGGCTTCCAGCAACTTCTTAAAGCGAGTGTTCGTCTGCTCGGCGCTGCCCATCCCGGCGAACTGCCGCATCGTCCAGAGTTTGCCGCGGTACATGCTCGCCTGCACGCCGCGCGTGTACGGGTACTCACCGGGATAACCAAGCTTTTCTTTTGCGTCGAAGTCTTTGACATCATTCTGCGTGTAAACCGGGGCGACTTCGATGTCGGAAAGCGTGCGAAACGGGTAGTCGCGCTCGCCGAAGCGTTCGGTCGCTTTTGGGTAGTCCTGCTCGAGCCAAGCCTGTTTGTCTTTCATAACGCTATTATAGAGGTTCGGGGTAAGAGTTTGGGGCTTTGTACCCCGTTGAGGCTTGATTCGGAGCGTAACTTAACTTACCTCGACATGCTATAACTAAACCACTCAGGAGTTCTGTTCAGTGGGCGAAAACAAGCGGTTGCGCAAACAAATCGACAGCCTCACGAAGCAAGTTGACAAGCATCACCTAAAAATTGCCGACGAACTTCGTAAAGCTCAACCCAACCGAGCTTACATCGGAGGATGGAAAAAGGAAATTCAAGAATGGCAAACGCAGATAGACAAAAAGCAGGAGCGGCTGGCGCGCAAGCGGCGCTGAGCTATCCGGTGCTGACGCTGCCCGGCGCAGTAGGCAATCTGTTTTGGCGAGAGTTGGCCGAAGAAGCTAATGTCTACGCTGAACTGTTGCAGCGGCTCGAGCACACCCCGCCGGACGCCCCGGAACGAGAAGCCCTGGAAGACGAAATCGTCGCCTCTTTAGCCCACTTGGCAACTCACAGCGCCGTGCTCTACAAATCTGTCGATAAAGCTATCGAGGCCGAAGACGACGCGAGTTCATAAGCGCTCGAGCCCTTTGGGCAAAACCCCCTCCGAACCCTCGGGCGTCCACAAGCCGCTACTTATGAGTTCAGCAGACTCCAACCGCACACGGTTCAAAAACAGGTAAACCCATACCGCCACATCTCCCGGCTGGCTAATCGCCTGGACCCGCTCGTACTCGGGTGGGAGAAGGTGGAGGCCCTCGAGCCGGTCGAGCGTTTTCAGCGCCGCCCCGATGTCGTCGTAAGTGTAGCGCCAGCCGTGTACGCAGCCCGCGCCCCTGACCAGCGCCGGATAGTTTTCGGGGCTCAGGTGGTAGAGGGCAAAACTCTCGAGACATGCCTCTTCTTCGGCAAAAGCGCCCGCCTGCTCGGCCAGGTAGCGGTAACGCAAGCCAGGTTTCAGGGTGCCGTAGACGAAGACGGAAGTGGTCATGGCAAGAAGTCAACTCTCATCAGTAAGCATTTTGATGATGTGTTTGGCAAGACGCTCGTTGACTTCGCGGTGTCTTGGTACAGGCTGAGACACCTTAGTCCGAGGATTTTGATACCAGTCGTGATTACCGCCGTGACGGACGAACTCACAGCCCATATCTTGCAAACGTTTGATGAGGTCGCGCTGCTTCACGCAACGTCGAGTTCGGCTATGCGCCGCACGTAAGGGACAGCACCACTACTCAAATCTTTGAAAATGTCGATAAGGTTGGTGCGCAATTCCTGCTCACTTTCTCCCTGCGTCCAATAATCCGGGTACTCTTCCAAGTAACCCAACCACATACCGCCGTCTTGCCAGTAGACGTATTTTTGCTTCATAAACACATTCTAGCCGAACCAGCGCACCCTCGAGTTCGGTTTTTACGTTCCCAAAGTCACCAAGCAGAGCGGAAACTCCCTCATGCCGTCAATCTGCAACAGCCGCGCCAACTCGTCGTCGTAAAACTCGGCGCGGAAGGACGCGACCAAGTCGAGGGCGACCGCCGCCATGACCGCGCACTGCGCCGAGCCGCCCGCCTCTAAGTAGAGATAGCGGTAAGCGCGGCTTTTGACGCCGTCTTCCAGTCGGTTCGGCGCGCCCGTGTAGGCGATGATGGCGGCGCAGGCGTCGATGTCGGTGCCGAGGAGGGCGTCCTGGAGGTTCACGCTCGGGTCGCCGCGCTCTAAAAACTCCAGGCTGTGGTCGCGCGGGTTGTAGTGGTACAACCCCGGAAACATGTCCTGCACTTGCCGCACGACGAGGTAAGTTTCCAAACCCGAAACCGGCCCGGTGTTGACGTAGGTACGCTGGCCGCCGTAGGTAAAGCCGCCCGTGCTCCAGAGAATTTGGGATAATTCTTTCTGCCGAATCTGGCCGCCCTCGGGAATTTGCGGGCGTTTTTGCGACAGCGCGGCCCACACGCCCTTGCCGCCTTGCAGGTCGGGGACGGGCAGGGCGGCGACCTCGAGCGGGTTGGCATAGACCTTTAAGACCGGCGCGAGCCGACCTGTGGTGCTCGGCAGTTGGCCGCGGCGGTACTTGGTCTGGGTTTGGAACTGCCCGCCGATGCTTTTGTCTTCCTTGGGCACGGGTCCTCCGGGACTAAAGTCTATCATCCCCCAGTGGGTGCGAGGGAAGAGGAAGGAGTCGAAAACGTGCAAGATGTCGTGACCAGAGCCTTTTATAAAAACTCGAGCTGCTAGCCTACCTCCCGTGACGCCCCGTTTGCTCGAGTGGTTCGCCCGCGTCAAACGCGACCTTCCCTGGCGGCGTGAGCGCAGCCCCTACCGCGTTTGGGTTTCCGAAATTATGCTGCAACAAACGCAAGTTGCGACGGTCGTCCCGTACTTCGAGCGGTGGCTGGCGCGCTTTCCCGACGTGCGAAGCCTCGCCGCCGCGCCGGTAGACGACGTGCTCAAACTGTGGGAGGGCCTGGGCTACTACCGCCGCGCCCGCAACCTGCACAGGGCCGCGCAAATTGTCGCTTTCGAACGTGAGGGCGTTTTTCCGACAACGTACGAGGCCTGGCTCGGTCTGCCCGGCGTCGGGCCGTACACGGCGGCGGCGGTCGCCTCCATTGTCGACGGTGAGGGCATCGTCGCGGTCGACGGCAACGTGAAGCGCGTGGCGGCGCGGGTGTTCGGACTCGTCGGCGTGGTCAATGAGAAAGAGGTACGGCGGCTGTTCACGCCGTACCTCCCGGAAAACCCCGGCGACTTCAACGAAGCGCTGATGGAACTCGGCGCGACCGTCTGCACTCCCCGAAACCCGGCCTGCGAAGCGTGTCCCCTGACGAACACCTGCACCGCCTTTCAGGAAAACCGCGTCGCCGAACTGCCGACGCCCAAACCAAAACGCGCCCAACCCCACCGCGAACGCTACGCCGTGGTCGACGTTAAAAACGGGTCAGTGTGGCTACGCCAACGCACGCCCGAAGAAATGCTGCCCGGTTTGTGGGGTTTCGTGTTGACGGAGGAAGAACCCAGCGGTGAGACCTTGCCCGCCGCCGAGCACGTTTACACCCACTTCAGCACTCGAGTCACCCCCGTTTTGACGCCACACGGCAAGCACGAGGGGGGTTACGTGAAAAGCGGTGAACTCGAGACGCTCGCCCTGTCGACGCTCGACCACAAAATTTTGAACATTTTGCGCGCGGCGCAACTTCTGCCGGAGTAGTCGGTTGCCCGAGTAGTTAGTTACAGAAGTAACTGACTGCCCGAGTAGCTGGGCGCGGCACCGTACGACCCCACGCAGCCTTATATTTGCACACAACCCTTACAGAACCCGTTGAATTTCGCGGTTTCGGCCCCGGTTTGGCTTACTCCGCGGGTTCTATGTCGGATATTGTGGGTGAGGGTGCGGCCGGAGCCTCCTCGCCTCCGTGGTCGACCGCCCACTTCGCTTGCCGCCACAACCCGTGCAGCGCCGCGACCTCGCGCCCTGTCAGGCGGGCGCGGTCGAAGATGCGCCGGTACATGTGGTCGGTTTTGTGAGCGGTTTCGTCGTTCGTGTAGCCGATATAGCGCGCCACCTCCAAAAAGTGTCGGTGGAGGCGCTCGAGCGCCTCGCGCGGGGCGACCTCGGGCAGGTGTCGCTCCGCCTCCTCGGCGTGGCTCACAAAAAACTCGTACGCGACCAAGTTGACGGCTTGCGCCAAGTTCAAGGAGGCAAAGTCTCCGGTCGGGATGCGAATGTAGGCGTGGCACAGGTCCAAGTCTTCGTTGCTGAGGCCGGCGCGCTCGGGGCCGAACATCAGCGCGGCACCCTCCCGCGCAAACGTTTTTGCGGCGGCCCTGGGCGTGTAAACGTCGAAGCCTTCGGAGGTCCGCGCCCTCGCCGTGGTGCCCAGAACGAGGCGGCGGTCGGCGACGGCCTCCAGCGTGCTCGAGACGGTGACCGCGTCGTCCAGCACGTCGGCGGCGTGCGTGGCGAGGGCGTAAGCGTCTCTGGTCAGCTCGCACTGCGGGTCGACCAGGTAAAGTTCGCTCAAACCGAAGTTTTTCATGACCCGGGCGGCGCTGCCGACGTTGCCGGGCTCCTGGGGTTGGACGAGGATGACGCGCACGCTGAACAGTATAAGCGGCGTTGTGCGCCGAACAGGGCGCGTCGGGCTTGTACGTGAACCAGAGGTGTTTAGATGCTTCAAAATTGTCATGACGTTCCGGCGCTCGAGCAAAGCCTCCGTATGCGCGCTCAACCGGGCGAACGCCGAGGTGGCAAATTTCGGGTAAGCCGACTTTTCGGGGAGGGCCGACGTGGTAGCTTTTAGCCATGATAGGCAAATTTTTTAAGAAAGACCCCGACAACCCCAGGGTTCCACCGGGCCAGAGCGTCACCGAGGGTTTTCCCGTCCTCACCTACGGCCCGACGCCGCGTGTCGAGCCCCAAGACGTCGAGGTGCGAGCGTTCGGGCTCGTCGAGGAAAAGACGTTTTCGTGGCAAGACCTGCTGGCGTTGCCGCAGACGACGCTGACCAGGGACTTTCACTGCGTCACCCACTGGTCCAAGCTGGACGTTACCTGGACCGGCGTGCTCACGACCGACCTCATGGCGCAGCTGAAGGGTTTTGAGAACGCGACCCACGTCATGTTTCACTGTTACGGCGGCTACACGACGAACCTCGCCCTGGAAGACTTCTTGGCCGAAGGCTGCATGGTTGTTCACACTTTGGAGGGCGAGCCCATCCCGGTTGAGCACGGCGGCCCGTTGCGCACGCTCATCCCGCACCTGTACGCCTGGAAGAGCGCGAAGTGGCTGTCCGGAATTGAATTTATGCACGGCGACAAACCCGGCTTTTGGGAGCGCAACGGTTACCACATGCGCGGCGAGCCGTTCGCCGAGGAGCGTTACAGCTGAGCAAATCATCGTAAGGGTGGCGCAGCGCGAACTGAAACTGACCGTGAAGCAAGTAGGTTAGAACGTGACAGGCGACAAGCTTGAATTTTTTACTCAAACCAAGGGGGACACCGTGGCGGATGACAAATTAGAGACGCGCAAAGAGTTCGAAGAACTCGTCAACATGCAGCCCAAAGAGCTGACCGAGTGGCTCGAGACCGACGAGTCCAAGTCCGTCGGCCAGGATTCAGGCGACGGCGAGGCCATCGGTCATAAAAGTGGCGAGCGTATCGTCGCCATCAAACGCAAACACGTCGACGACTACAGCGACGACGACTACGAGCACATGGAGCGGGTCATTTCCTACATCAAACGCCACAGCGCGCAGGGACCCGAGGACGACGTCAAGGAAAGCCGTTGGCGCTACTCACTCATGAACTGGGGACACGACCCCTGTAAGGAAGAGGGCGCGGACTGCTGAGAATAAAAGAGCAACGCGCTTCGAAGCGCGTTGCTCTTTTGGTCCATGTTATGACTCTGGTACTTCAAGCCCCGGGGTACTTTAATGGGGTGCTCAAGCTCCGGCCTGCAATTTGTTGACACGCTTAGCGAGGCGCGACTTTTTGCGGGCGGCAGTGTTTTTGTGTAAGGTTGAGCCTTTCGCGGCCCGGTCGATAAGGCTGCTGGCAACTTTGAGGTACTTGGCGGCAGCGGCTTCGTCGCCGGTTTGGGCGGCGGCGACGGCTTTTTTGGTAAAGGTGCGGATCATGCTTTTGCGGGAACGGTTGACGAGCCGCGTCTCTTCGGACTGGCGGTGATACTTCATTGCGGAACGGTTTCTTGCCATCATTCTCCTTCTAGCGCGCCCCTGAGAGCGTCGGCAACCTGAAAAGCTTAGCACACGCGGGCGGAACTGCGCAACGTGACTAAGCTCGAGCTTAGGCCCCAACGTTCGTCGCGTTTTAAGCGTTATCTCATAAGCGAGCGGGTAGACTTTTAGGAATGTGGCTGCTTCCGAACGTGAGACTTTCGACGGCGCGGCGTTTGAGACGACTTGCGCCGGCTGTTCTGCTGACCCTGGGGCTGTTGGGCGCTTGCTCGTCGGGGGACGAACCCACGCCCAACCGACCGCCCGTGGCGGCGGTAAGCGCGGCGCCGACGACCGGGTCGGCGCCTTTGGCAGTTGCTTTCGACGCTTCTGACTCGAGCGACCCGGACGGCAACTTAGTCGTCTTCGCGTGGGATTTTGGCGACGGCGAAACCGCGACGGACGTCCGCGCCGAGCACGTCTACGCGGCGGGCACGTTCACCGCCACCGTGACGGTCACCGATGACCGGGGCGCAACGGCGACGTCAAAGACCGTCATCACCGTGACCGAGGCCGCACCCGGCCCCACCGCTTCGTTCAAGGCGACACCGACGAGCGGGGCGGCACCTTTGGAGGTCGCGTTCGACGCGTCAGGCTCGGGTGACGCGTCCGGAACCCTGACGTCTTTCGTTTGGGATTTCGGTGACGGGAGCAGCGGCAAGGGGGCGCGCACGAAGCACACCTACAGTCCGGGCACGTTCACCGCCACCCTTACTGTCACCAACAACGAGGGCGTAACGGCGTCGGCTAAAACCGACGTCACCGCGACCGAGAAACCTTCCGGGGGTGAACTTTCAGGCACCATCACCCTGAGCAACCCCTTGAGTGACGAGGAAAGCGTGCAACGCCCGCCGGAGTTGGGGTTCGACCTCGCGCCCAAAGCAAGGGCTGCGCCGAGCGGAGACAGCTTCGTACCGGGTGAAGTCATCGTTCAGTTTCGCCCCGGGCGCAACCAGGGTGTAGAAACCCTGTCCGTAACAGAACTCGCGACAGAACAGGCGGCCGGGACGTCGGCAGGGCGACAGCGTCTGGTGCTCGTGCGCCCGTTGCCGGTTGCCGACACCTACTTGTACCGGATTGCCGAGGCGTCGGCCGGTGCGCCGGTTGACAGCTCTCGGGCGCAGACCGGTAGCTTACAAAAGGCCGCGTTACAAGCAAAGACGCTTCAAATCATAGCAGCCCTCGCCAGCCGCGCCGACGTGCAGACGGTCATTCCGAACCGCGTCTACCGGGTTCTCAAAACCCCCGACGACGAGTTTTACGACCTGCAGTGGCACTACCCCGCCATCAACCTGCCGCAGGCTTGGAACGTCACCACGGGCTCGGCGGAAACCACCGTGGCCGTGGTCGACACCGGTATCCTGGGCACGCCAAAAAACGCCAAGACGACCCATCCGGACTTCAGGGGCCGTTTGTTGCCGGGCTACGACTTCGTCACCGACCCCGACGCGGCAGGTGACGGCGACGGCCGCGACGACGAGCCTTACGACCTGGGCACTTTCCAGTCGAACGGTACCCACGGCTCCCACGTTGCGGGCATCATCGCCGCCAACAGCGACGACGGTCTCGGGACGGCGGGCGTCGATTGGGCGGCAAAAATCGTGCCGGTGCGGGTGCTGGGGACCGAAGGCAAGGGACCTTTCAGCGACGTTTTAGACGGTGTCGCCTGGGCGGCGGGGCTCAAAGTTGCGGGCGTACCCGTCAACCCCAACCCGGCTGACGTCATCAACTTGAGTTTGGGCGGGAACGGCCCCTGCGACGCGGTAGAAAAACAGCTTTTCGACTTGGTTATAGCTCGAGGCACCCTCGTGGTGGTCGCGGCCGGCAACGGCAACGAAAACGTGAACGGCGCGTCGCCGGGCAACTGTGACGCCGTCATCACCGTCGGCGCTGTGGACTTTACGGGGCGACGCGCCCCCTACTCGAACTTCGGCACCAAGCTCGACGTCGTGGCCCCCGGGGGCGACGTCGGCGCGGACGCCAACGGCGACTACTACCCAGACGGGGTGCTGAGTACCGTTTACAACGGCAACAAAGGCGGTTTTTACTGGGGCTTTTTGCAAGGTACCTCGATGGCCGCGCCGCACGTAACCGGGGTGGTAGCGCTCCTCAAAGCCGTCGACCCGACGCTCAGCCAGGGCCAAGTCGAGACCCTTCTCAAAACTACCGCCAGACCGCGCACCGCGAAAACGTGCAGCGGCGAAAACCGCACCGGCCTCAAAGCCGCCGACTGCGGCGCGGGTCTCGTCGACGCCTTTGCCGCCGTGACGGCGGCCTCGGGGGCGGCACCTTCCCCGCCGACCAGCAGCGAGCTTGGGTTCACCCCCAGCCGCCTGGACTTCGGCACCACCCAAAGCAAACTTACTTTGCAGCTCAGCAACCCGGGCAGCAGCCGTCTGGACTGGCGTTTCGACACCTTTTTTCCAGACCCCAACAATCCGGGCGAGGTAGCGGGGAGTGGCCTCAAGCTGTCCGCCACGACGGGCACTATCCCCGCGGGCGGCAGCAAAACCCTCAACCTGACCCTGGACCGCAGCAAGGCGAGTGTGCCAGGCAACTACCACCTGGACCTCGGTTTCGAAACCGGGGACGCGGCGCAGCTCTTACCTGTCTTTTTCAGCAAGGGCGACGCGGCGTCACCGCCCGAGGGCAACTTGTCCGGCACCCTGGTCATCGCTTGTTTTGCGGTTGGCGACGGCTGTGACGAAGACAAGTCCCGCGTCGGGAACATTGCGAACAGGGCCGACAGCGCGCCGTATTCTTTTACCGGTTTGGGTGCGGGCCGCTACCGGCTCGTCGCCTGGAAAGACGTCGACGACAGCGACGCGGTCGACGACGGCGACTTGTTCGGCTTTTACTCGCAAGACGGTCTCGGCACGTCTGAGGTCGAACCCCCGGCCCAGGGCCTCGACTACTCGGTGTCCCCCGTTTTGAGCAACGACACGTCGGACGCGGTTCCCCAAGCCCTGGCAGACTTTTTGACCGAGGTCAAACGCAAGTCCGAACCTTAGGGTGGGTGCGGCGGCAAACCGGACTGTGCCAGCCGTTCTGCCAACGCGGACAGGGTGTCTCCCAAAGGCGCTTCTACCTTGAGCGCGGCGTCTTTGTCACCGCGGGTTTCTCCTTGGTTGACGATGACGACGGGCTTGGCGGCCGCCACGGCGGCGGCGGCGAAGCGGTAACCCGAAAACACCGTCAGCGACGAACCCGCTACGAGCAAAACCTCGGCGTGAGCCAACATGCGCCAGGCCCGCTCGACCCTGGGTTTGGGCACGTTTTCCCCGAAAAACACCACGTCCGGTTTCAACACGCCCTTACAAGCGAGGCACACCGGCACGCGAAACGTCTCCACGAGCGCTTCGGGAATCTCAGCGTCGCCGTCGGGGGCGACGTTGAGGGCAACGTTGTGGTCGGTACCGGCGGCGTAGGCCTCGAGTTCCGGATTGAGGTGGACCAAGCGGCGTTGTAAACGCTGCCGCGGCTCTTCGCGACCACAAGCCAGACACCTCACCTGCGCCAAGCTGCCGTGCAGCTCGAGCACGTTCAAGCTGCCGGCCGCGCCGTGCAACCCGTCTACGTTTTGAGTGATGACCCCTGTCACCACGCCCCCGGCCTCGAGCCGCGCCACCGCAAGGTGACCCCGGTTGGGCCGCGCCCGCTCTACATTCGACCAACCCCGAAAACTTCGCGCCCAATAGCGTTGCCGCGCCGCCGCGCTGCCGACAAACTGCTGATAGCGCATGGGGTTGCGGGGTTGCAGCCGCGTCACGGGGCCGCGGTAGTCGGGGATGCCCGACTCGGTCGACAGCCCGGCCCCGCTCAGCACCAGGACGCGGCGGCCGGCCAACATGTTCGCGAGGTGGCGCAGGTCGGCGTCAGGAAAGGCGGTGTTACGGGGGTCTGTTTGAAGGATCGGTGCAGGCTCGAGCGTCACTCCGTCATGGTAGAGCGTCCCGGCAGACGGCGGCAAGACTTCAGAACACGTTTGCGCATTTTGCCGGTGCTGGACTTGCCTCAGGGTTACAAGACTGTGGCGTCTACCGTTTCTGCCATCGTCTCGGCTGCCATCGTCTCGGCCACCGCCGCCTCGCTCTCGGGCGGGGCGGTGAGGACGGTGTTGGCGTAGTACTTGCTCAGCAGTTCCAAGCCCTCGGGCCAGGTGAAGTAGTCGAAGCTGCCCCGCTCGTAGGCGACGATTTCCACCGTCTTGACGCGCTTGTCCTGGTAACACTGCTCGAGCATCACCGCGCTGCGCTTCAACTCCTCTTCCAAGTCGAGTCCGCCTACCAGCCGGCTCGCGCACAGGTTGCGAAAGCCGTCGAAGCTGAACCTCAGGATGAACATGTCGCGCGTTTGGAAGTGATAAACGTTTAAGCCGGGCAGTTCTTTGAGCATAGTTCGCACTATACCCCGCGGGGTTCCGGACGCCTAACCGGAGACGAGGATGTAGCTGGAACCAGGGATGAGGTCGGGTTGACGGGCTCGAGTCTGCCGACCCGACCCTGCGACCTGTCTGCACGGGTACGGTGCAGGAGCCCTCTTCAACGTAAGATAGATCTACCATGAACAAGTTCTCTGTGTTTTGTGTTTTTTTGCTGGTGGCGGGAGCGGCGTGGGCGCACGACGAGCCCACCTTTGCCGACGGCGGCACGGCCGTCAGGGCGGAAGCGGCGCGCGTCGGTGCGGGCGAGGTCGACTTCGGGGTGGTGAGCGACGGTGCGGCCGACGGTGCGTCTTTGAGCCTGGTCGGACGCGGCGAGCGGCGTCTGCCGGGTGGGACGACGGACGTGTGGGTGCAAGGCGGTTACGCGTATTTGGGCACGTTTGCAAATCCTTGCGGAAACGGCGAAGTGGGCGACGCGGGCGTTCACGTCTACGACGTGCGCGACCCTGCAAACATCACCGAGGTCGGTGCCCTGCCGAGCCAGAAGGGCAGCCGGGTCAACGACGTGAAGGTGGCGCGCCTCGCCGGCGGCACCCGGCTCGTCCACTCGAACGAAACCTGCGGCGCGGGCGGAAGGGGCGGTTTCGAACTGTACGACGTCGACGACCCGCTGCGCCCGGTTCACTTGGCGCACGTGCAGACCGACACCGTCAACGAACACCTGCGGCAAAACCCGCGCAACCGCAACTTGGGCGTCCACAACCTGTTTCTGTTTAGCAACGGCGGCCGCGACTACGTGGCCGCTCAGGTCTACACGACCGTCGGCACCTTTCAAATTTTCGACATCACCGACCCCGACGCCGTAACGCGGGTGAGCTATTTCGGCCCCGAAGCGGTGAAGTGGCCGAACATCGACTGGGCGGCCACCACCGACGAAGCCTTGCTGAGCGCCGCCGAAACCTACCTGCGCAGCGGCTACGGGGCGTCCACAAACCGCTTTTTACACGACATGTACGTGACGCCCGACGGGCGGACGGCTTATCTCGCCAACTGGGACGCAGGCCTGATTCGGCTGGACTTGACTAACGTCGCGCAGCCGAAGCTCGTGTCGGTGGCCCTGGACCCCACAAGCGAAGACGGCGAGGTCAACAGCCACTCGGTCTGGGCGAGCGAGGACGGCCGCATAGTGCTCGAGGGCGAGGAAGACTTCAACCCGTACCGCAGCGAGTTCTTTATTACGAGCGGTGAGAAAGCTGGAAGTTACGCAAGCACCGAGGGCACCCTCACCAAGCCACTCGCCATGCTGCCTGGAAAAACGCTGTCCGGCCCTACGGTTTATGTGGGCGACGCCTGCGGCGAACTACCCACGCCGACGGAGACCGGGCAGATCGCGCTCGTACAGCGTGGGCAATGCACTTTCAACTTCAAAGCCGTAGCCGTGCGCCAGGCGGGCTACGCGGGCCTGGTCGTCTTCAACGACGTAGCGAGCGGCGACGAACTGCTCAGCATGGGCGGCGGCAAGGTAAACGTTCCGGGTTTGTTCGTCGGGCACAGCACCGGCCTTGCGCTGGCGGGGGCAAACGGTAGCGCCGCCCTCAAAGTCGGCACGCCTGGTGAAACCCTGCGCGCCACCATCACGCCCGACGGCTGGAGCGGGTTGCGCGTCTGGGACTACAGCGACCCCGCGCGGCCGGTCCTCGCCGCGACCTTCAACACGCTCTGCAGCGCCCACCCGGACGATGAAAGTTGCAGCCCGGACGGCATCTATTCCTCACACAACTTGATTGTCGAAGACGGCAAAGCTTACGTTTCCTGGTACGCCGACGGCGTGCTCGTCCTCGACCTCAGCGACCCCTACCGGCCGGTCGAAGTCGCGCGCTATCACGAAGCGGGTCTGGCTTTCGAGGCGAGCAACGGCGGCCCGCAGGACGTCTGGGGCATCTACAAAGTGCCGGGCGAATCCCTACTCTACGCTTCGGACCGCAACGGCGGCTTGTACGTTTTGGACACGCGGATTGCGCCGGAAAGTGAGGCTGGGGATGGCGGATAAACTGACCGACTCGGTCGACAAAACGTCAGGTTTGAACGTTGAACACCACCCCGAGCGCAACCGCTTCGAGATAAAAGTGGCCGGACAGACGGCCGTCCTGGAGTACATGAAGGTCGGCGACAGCCTCATTTTTACCCACACCGAAGTGCCCGAAAACCTGGAGGGGCAAGGGGTCGGCGGGGCTCTCGCCAAGGCGGGGCTCGAGTACGTGCGCGACCACAAGCATGACCGCCGCGCCGCTGTGCCCGTTCGTCAAGGCGTACATCAAACGGCATCCTGAATACTAGCCGCTCGTCCGAATGGGCGGCTAAAGGTACGTTTCGAACCAGTCAACCGTCCGCCGCTGAATTTCAACCGCCTCCGCCGCACTCGGGTGGTGACCCATGCCCGGATACTCGACAAACACCAGCCGCTCGGGCTGTTCGGCGTAGTGGGGCTCGAGCGCTTTGTGAAATGCCCGCGCCCCCGCGGGCGGCACGACCGGGTCGACTGCCCCTACTTGGGACAACAGCGCTGTTGGATAAAACGCCTCCGGGTGCAGGTGTGGGCTGTCGGGCAGGGGCGGCCGCCACTGGGGTGACCCCACGATCGTCACCGCCGCCTTGAACCGCTTTTCCTCCAGCAGCGCCCGGTAGGTGATGTAGCCGCCCATCGACCAACCCGCGACGCCGAGGCGGTCCGCGCGCCCCAAACTCTTTTCCAACAGCGCGTCGACAACCCTGGGAATCTCGAGGGCTGTTTCACGCACGAGGTTCAAAAACTCCGTGGGGGCCTTCGGGTTGGCCGGGTGAAAACGCGCCGCGAAGTCACTCAGCCGCCGCGCGCCGTGGCCCGCGTTGTCGAGGGCGACGACCAAAAACCCGGCGTCGGTCAGCACCCGGTACTCGCTCAAGTTGCTTTCCTTTTGCGCGGTGAGGCCGTGATAGAAGAGAATCGTACCGCGCTCGGCGGCAGTTTCGACGCTGCTTTGTGCGAGGAGCAAGGCGGGCGCGTCGGCCAGGGTCGTGGGTGTTTGGGTCATAGGGTTAAAGCCTAACCGAAACTGTTTTCCCGACCCTAGCTGAAACATCTTTTCAAATGTTTGTCATGCTGAGGACGACCCATCTCACGGCAGCGGAGTACAACGGACGAACCCATGACCCCTCTCAACATCGCCGTCATCGCTGCCGACGGACTCGTCCGGGCGGGCTTGGTGAGTGTGTTGCAGGGTCGGCCGGGTTTGCACGTGGTCGCCAGTTTCACGCCGGACGACTCTTTGCGCGGGCTCGAGCCGGAAGCGGACGTGGTGGTGTGGGACGCAGACTTGGAATTGGACGTGCAGGGTCTCGAGCTTGACACTCCCGTCCTCGCGCTCGTCCCGGAAGACGCGAACCTCGCCGACTTTACAAACGTGAACGGCGTGGTGTACCGAACGGCGTCGGTAGACAAGCTCGTCGCCGCGTTGCAAGCCCTAGCACAGGGTTTGAGCGTGCTCGAGCCCGAGCTGGCCCAACTCCTGTTCCCACCGCGGACCGACGTTCAAAACCTCACCGAAGACCTCACCGAAGACCTCACGCCGCGCGAACAGGACGTGTTGCAACACCTCGCCGTGGGCCTCAGCAACAAGGCGATTGCCAAAACCCTGGACATCAGCGAAAACACCGTGAAGTTTCACGTCGCCGCGCTGCTGGATAAGTTCGGGGTGAACTCGCGCACCGAGGTTGTGGTGCGGGCGATTCAGCTCGGCTTTGTCGTCGTGTAAGCTCAGCCGACCACCCGGTTGCGGCCGCCGCGCTTCGCTGCGTAGAGCTTTTCGTCGGCCGAAGACAAGAGCTTTTCGAAGTTGGCGAGCGTGAGGTCGGCGGCCAGCCCCAAACTCACCGTGACGTGAAGGTCGGGGTGGAGCCCGGCCCAAGGGTAAGACTCGACCGCCCCGCGCACTCGCTCGCAGACGGCTTCACCCTGGTCCAAAGCGATGCCAGGCAGCACCAGGACGAACTCCTCGCCGCCGTAGCGCGCCGCGGTGTCGACGGTGCGGAGGGTGCGGGTGAAAATTTCCGCTACCGTTTTCAGAACCTCGTCGCCCAGGGCGTGCGAGAAGCGGTCGTTGATGCTTTTGAAACAGTCGACGTCGACCATCGCGACGCACAGCGCCTGGCGGTAGCGCTGCGCGCGTTTGAACTCGCGCACCAAATAAGCTTCGAGGTAACGGCGGTTGTAAAGGCCGGTCAAACTGTCTTCCTCGGTCTGCCGCTGCAAGCGCTGGGTCTGCTCGCGGAGTTTCTCGAGCAGTCGGTCGTTTTGGGCGTTGACTTTTTCAAGCGCCTCGTTCGCCGCGGCGAGTTCGACGTTGCGCAGCCGCTGGATTTGAGTTTCTTGCCGAGCTTTTTCAAGCTCGAAGCCTATCATGAGGCGCTGCGTCTTGCGCCGGGAAGCCTCGTCCGACAGCTCGGCGTCGGCCGCGTGACAGGCTTCGAACCAGGCGAGCGCCTCGCCCGGCTCGCCCTTTTCTTTGTGCAACTCGTACAGGGCTCGGCAGCTGTCGCGAACGAGGCGGGGATGGCCGAGACCGCGAGCTATCGCCAGGGCTTCTCGAAAAAACGGCGACGCCTCCCTGTTCCGGCGACGGTGCGCTGTGCCGAGCGCCAACAGCGCCTCCGCCTCGGTGAGTCGGTGGTTCACCTCGCGGGCCAAGCGCAAGCTCTCGAGGTAGTAAGCGAGCGCTTCGTCGGTCCGCCCGAGGTGCAGGTACATCTCGCCCAACCTGTGTAAAGAGGTGGCTTGACCCTTTCTGTCGCCGATGGCCTGCCGCAGCTCGAGCGCCCGCTCGTGGTGCCGCAGCGCCGCCTCGGCGTTCCCGAGCTTGCCGTAGGCCACGCCGAGGCAGTCGAGGGAAATCCCGAGCGCCTGCTTGTTGCTCGCAGCTTCAGCGAGTTTAACGCTTTGCCACAGGTAAGAAAGCGCCTCGTCGAACTTTCCCAGGCCACCGTAAAGTTCGCCGAGGTTGCCGAGCAGGGCCGAGCGGCTGCGCGGGTCGCCGACTTTTTCGCTCAGCGCCAAACCCTGTAAGTAATAGTCGAGCGCCTGCGCGCTGTCGTCGGGGTCGTGGTAGATGAGGCCGAGGCTGTTGAGCGTGAAAGCCTCGCCCAAGGCGTCCCCGACGGCGCGTTTAAGCTCGAGGGCTTGTAGAGCGCAGGAAAGCGCCTGTTTGTAGTTGCCCAACAGGCGGTAGGTCATGCTCATGGCGAGCAGGGCTTCGGACCTGAGCAGGGTACAACCTTCGGCGCACAAGTCGAAGGCGCGCTGCAGACAGTCCAGGGACAGCTCAAAGCTGCCGCGGTAGCGGTAAGCTTCCCCCGCATAGGTGAGCGCTTGCGCCTCTCCCGCGGGTTCCTCGAGCTGTTGATAGCTCGCGAGCGCCCGGAAGAGTTTGGCGAGCGCCTCTTCATAGCGGTTGGCGCGGAGGTCGACGAGCCCGGTCAGGAGTTCGACCCCGGCCTGCCCTAGGGCGTCGGCGAGCGCCGCGAAACGTTCCCTCGCCTCGGCGAGGTGTTCGGCGGCCACGTCGTAGCGGCACGCGTCGATGGCGCAAAAGGCGGCGGTGAGCAGGCTGTGGGCACCGTCCGCCGAGTCGTCCCCCGCCTGTCGGTAAACCTGAGCCGCCAAGCTCAGGGCGCGCTGCGGCTCGGCGCGGCGCAACGACCAGGCCAGGGCGTTGAGGTCGGCGGCTTTGTCGAGCTGAGGCTGACGGCTGACGGGAACAGGGGTTCCTAGTTGTAATTCAAAACCAGCGGTTTGCACAGTTCCCACCTTTCGACGGCGTTGCAGATGTTGAGGTGAGAGCACGCCTCTTCCCTACTCGTCGCGCGCCACTCGGTTTAAACGTCCGCCGTGCCGGACGCTTTTGTCAGGCTCAGCCGAGGCTGGTCCGACTTTACCGGTCCTTCTCTTACAAAACCCTTACGGCGTTCCGAACCCACCCCAACGGATAGGCCTCCCCCACCCGGACGGAGGGCGCGCTCGGCGGGGCCGCCGCCTTAGGCTTGGACGCAGGAGGTTTTTATGCCGGACGCGGTAGAAATGCTGGAGACGGTAAGCCGCAACGTCGTAACGGTGGACGGGCGGCGCGGTTACGCGCTGAGCGGTGTGGTTTACCGCGTCGACCTGGTCGTGACGACCAGTCGCGCGGTCGAAGAGGAGGCGGTGCAGGTCGGGACGGCGGACGGCCGCACGCTGAGCGCGACCCTGGTCGGGCACGACCCGGCGACGGACTTGGCACTGCTCAGGCTTGACGGAACGGAGGTGGAAGGGGCAGGGCTCGAGCCCGCTACCTGGGCCGAAACGGACGCCCTCAAAGTCGGCCAGACCGTCTACCGCGTGGGCCGCTCCGGCGACACGCTCCGGGCTACGAAAGGGATTCTCGGCGGCTTGGGCGGCGTTTGGCACACGGCCTGGGGCGGGCGCTTGGACGCGCGAATCTACACCGACGCCGCCACCTTTCGCGGCTTTTCGGGCGGACCGCTGGTTACCCTGAACGGTGAGGTTCTCGGGCTGAACACGGCGGCGCTGAACCGCGTGGGCGACGCGGTCGTTCCGAGCGCGACGGTAAAACGTGTGGTAGGGGCGCTGCTCGAGCACGGCCGGGTGCGCCGGGGCTACCTTGGCTTGGGGGGCCAAAGTGTGCGGTTGCCCGCCGAGACGCGCGAGCGCTTGGGCCAGCGCGCGGGATTGCTGGTCGTTTCGGTCGAACCTGGCAGCCCAGCTGAGAACGCAGGCCTCGTCCTGGGCGACACTTTGTTGAAGTTCGGCGGCGCGGCGGTGTACCGGTCGGAACACCTACTGGCGGGGTTGGACGAAACCCGGGTCGGCAAAGCTGTGGAAGTCGAGCTTCTGCGCGGCGGTGAGCTTCAGTCGTTGAGCGTCACAATTGGCGAACGAACTTAAATCGACGAGAACTACGGCTCCCCGAATACGCGACCTGAGCCCACCTGTCTTTAAGGTAAAGTACGAGTGTAAAGCAGCGTCTACCCCTCGCGAAGTCGGAGAAAAAGTGCTCGAGCCCTCGCAAATACGTTTTAGTCCAACTCGCCCGAACGCAGTGCGCAGACTCGTCTTCGTGGCGACGTTGACTTTAGCCGGCACCGCCCTGGCGGCGGGCGAGACACCCCAGTTTTTTACCGAGCTGGCGGCGCTGATGGTCGCCAGTGCGGTCATCGCGTTCGTCGGGTTTCGCGTCGGGCTCACCCCCATCGTCGGATTTTTGCTGGCGGGCGTGGTCATCGGGCCGAACGCGCTTGGGCTGGTACAGGACCGCGCACTCATCGACGCGGCGGCCGAGGTCGGGGTGATACTGCTGCTTTTTACCATCGGCATCGAGTTCAGCCTGGAAACCTTGGCGCGCATCGGGCGGCTCATCTTCGTGGGCGGCGGCCTGATGGTCGGCGGCATCGTCGCGGTCACGACGCTTGCCTTGGCGGCCTTTGGGGTGGCCTGGCAGACCGGCGTGTTTACGGGCTTTTTGCTGTCGCTGTCTTCGACCGCCATCGTGATGAAGTTGCTCGCCGACCGCTCGGAGACGACGACCGAGCCGGGACAAGCGGCTTTAGGAATTTTAATTTTTCAAGACCTCGCGGTGGTGGCGATGGTTCTCGTCGTGCCGATGCTGGGAGGCGAGGGCGGCGGCGCGCTGTCCCTGTTGTGGGCACTCCTCAAGGCGGTCGGCATTATCGCCGTCGTCCTGTTCGGCGCGCGGCGACTCATGCCGAAGCTCTTAGAGGCCGTGGCGCGCACCTGCTCGCCGGAAATTTTCTTGCTCACCGTTATCGCGGTGTGTTTCGGGACGGCCTACCTGACCGGCTTGGTCGGCGTGAGTTTGTCGTTGGGCGCGTTCTTGGCCGGGCTGCTGGTGAGCGAGAGCCGCTTTTCGCAGCAGGCCTTCAGCGAGATTTTGCCGCTGCAAATTCTGTTCAGCGCGGCCTTTTTTCTGTCGGTCGGAATGCTGTTGGACCTGCAGTTTTTGTTTGCCAACCTGCCGCTCGTGCTGCTGGGCGTGGTGGCGGTGGTCGTACTGAAGACGCTTCTTACCGCGCTCGGGGTGCGGTTCCTCGGCTACGGGCTCGGGGTGAGTCTGGCAACGGGGCTGATGCTGGCGCAGATAGGCGAGTTCTCGTTCGTGTTGGAACGCGCCGGGCGCGAGGTCGGTCTGACGCCGCTGGGTTTGGGCGCGGACGGCGCGCAGACGTTTATCGCCTGCACGGTGCTCCTTATGGGCATCACGCCGTCGTTGGCGAGTTTGGGCGGTCGCTTGGCGGGACGGCTCGAGCCCCGCACGCCGCTCGCAAATGCCGAAGACGAGCTTGCCGACCCCGAAACCTTCGCCGCACTTGACGACCACGTCGTCATCGCGGGTTACGGCGAAACCGGACAGGCCCTGGCAGCCGCGCTCGACGAGGCGGACGTTCCCTACGCCGTCGCCACGCTCAGCCCCACCGGGGCCAGCCAGGCCGAAGCAAAGGGTCGCAACGTGGTGCGCGGCGACTACACCAAGGGCTATATCCTGGACCTCGTCGGTTTGCAGCGCGCGTCCCTCCTCGTCATTCCCGACGACCAGGCCGACATGGCGCACCGCACGCTGAGCGTGGTAAAGGCCGCCCGCCCGGACCTCCCGGTCGTCGTCTACACGCCTTACAGCGCCGCCGTGCAAGACCTTAAAGAGGCCGGCGCGGCGGCGGTCGTCTCGGCCGACCACGCGGCGACGAAACTCGTCTTAAGCGAGGTGCTGAACCGGGCGGGCGTCGGCGACGAACGCCGGGCCAGTGTTTTGAAAAGCTTCAGCGACAACCTCGAGCCGAGACGCGCGCCGGAACGCGTTAAACTTTCCGAAGTACAACGCACCTCGAAAAAATGTGCCCACATCAACGACTTAAACTCAGTCGCAGCGCCTGATAAGCTCGCCTGCCCTGCGTGCGTGGCGCTGGGCGACACCTGGGTTCACTTGCGCGTCTGCATGAGCTGCGGCGCGGTCGGCTGCTGCGACTCGTCGAAAAACAAACACGCGACGGCACATTTCAAAGACTCGAAGCATCCGGTTATCAAGTCGCTGGAAAAAGGCGAGAGTTGGGCGTATTGTTATAAGGAAGAAGTAATTTTTTGAGAGTAGGAAGCACCTTGAAAAATTTGTTAATGAAAGTTTTTTGTTGTTTTCTTTGCGTTTTTGCCGCGTCGGTTGGTAGTGCTCAGGGTGGTGTGCTGTCCACGTTGACGACAAGTAACTTTCCGGGGTTTTCGGTTGAGTACGACGCCTCAACTTGGACTGTCGAAATTAAGGAAAATTCAGAGTCAGCACACCAAGTTTTTGAGGTCATAGAACTGACTCACGCAAACGGCACAACCATAAATTTTTCATTTGAGTCGCCCATCGAGACCGGATTTGACGGCTTTATATTTCTCTTCAACAAGAATGAATTAGTCAAGCTTGGAAATGCCGTTCGTGTGACTGAAGAATTCTTAGATAATACATATAGTCCTTCTAGCTGCTTTCTTTTCAAGAGCGATAGTCCAGAAGAATTTTTACTCGAGAAAGCACGGCTTGATAAGTACCGGCTCGAAGAGGGATATACTGAAAATAAGGAAAACGCCGTAGTTCTGGGGTCGCCAATAGGACTGTTTCTCGTAAAAGGTGATGATGATTTCTTATCCCGAAGGACGGAATCTAGGCATTCCTTCTATCAAGAAAATTGGGGAGACAATGTTTGGCTCACCATATCTTTTACCGGAATACCTGAAATAGCAGATGAGGTTGTGAAAACCTTGCGCTATCCCTTTGAAAGTACCTGTTCAATTGTGAGTGAGAAATAGAATGACAAACCCGTCATCTTGAGCGTTAACAGTGACCCGCAGGTGTTGGGCGCACAGCGTCGGTAAAAATATCTAAGGAGGTTGGGCATGGCAGACCGAACGAACAAAGGCGTGTTGGAGCACATCTCGGAACTCGTCGAGCAAGAGCACGCTCTACTGGAGGAGGGCGGCACCCTGGACGAGACGAAGCAACGGCGGTTGGAAGCCGTGCAAACAGAACTCGACCAGTACTGGGACCTGTTGCGGCGCCGCCGCGCGGCCGAAGCCTACGACGAAGACCCCGACGAGGTGAAACTGCGCAGCGAAGAGACCGTCGAATCGTACCGGCCGTAAATGGCGGTTAAACCCGTTATTTTGAGCGTCGACGACGACCCGCAGGTGTTGGGCGCGGTGGCGAGGGACCTGCGCAAGCGCTACGGCGAGGACTACCGCGTCGTGCGGGCGAGTTCGGGAGACGAAGCCCTGCAGGCCGTCCGCGAACTCAAAGAGCGCGGCACGCCGGTCGCCCTGCTCTTGGCCGACCAGCGGATGCCGAAGATGGACGGGGTGGCGTTCCTGAGCGAGGCGATGACGCTGTTCCCCGACGCCAAACGCGCCCTGCTGACCGCCTACGCCGACACCGACGCGGCGATAAGCGCCATCAACCAGAGCAAAATCCACTACTACCTCCTCAAACCCTGGGACCCGCCGGAGGAAAAGCTGTACCCGGTGCTGGACGACATGCTCACCGACTGGCAGGCGTCGTACCGGCCGCCTTTCACGGGCATCAAAATCGTGTCGCACCGCTGGTCGCCGCTCAGCCACACGCTGCGCGACTTCTTAGCGCGCAGTCAGGTTCCTTACCGCTGGCTCGACGTCGAGCGGGACGACGAGGCCAAAAAAGTTGTGGCGGACGGCAATCTGACGCCGGACGACCTGCCCGCGGTCGTGTTCGAGGACGGGACCCGGCTCCTCAAACCCGACCCCGGCGAGGTGGCGCGCCAAGCCGGGCTGAACACACAAGCGGGCAGCACCTTTTACGACCTCGCCATCATCGGCGGCGGCCCGGCGGGTTTGGCGGCGGCGGTCTACGGCGCGTCGGAAGGCCTGGAGGTCGCGCTGTTGGACCGTGAAGCGCCCGGCGGGCAGGCGGGCACCTCGTCGCGCATCGAAAACTACCTCGGTTTTCCGGTCGGGCTGTCCGGGGCCGACCTGACGCGGCGCGCGGTCACGCAGGCCAGAAAGTTCGGGGCCGAACTCATCTCGCCACAGGGCGTGCAAAAAATCGAACTCAAAGACACCTACAAACTGCTGACCCTCGACGACGGCAGTTGTTTGAACTGCCACGCGCTCGTTTTAACGCTCGGGGTGTCGTACCGCAAGCTGCCGATTCCCGGCCTGGACGGTCTCACCGGGCGCGGCGTTTATTACGGCTCGTCCATCAGCGAGGCGACGGCGTGCCAGGACGAAGACGTGTACATCATCGGTGCGGGCAACTCGGCGGGGCAGGCGGCGATGTATTTGGCGAACTTCGCGCGGCGGGTCAACTTGGTCGTGCGCGGCGCGAACCTTGAAAGCAAGATGTCGCAGTACTTAGTCGACCAGATTCGGGCGACGGAAAACATCAACGTGAGGCTCGAGACCGAAGTCACTGGGGTGCGCGGTACCGACCGCTTGGAAGGCCTCACCCTAGAGTGCGGCGGGCAAGAGCAAGAGGTCGAAACCTCGGCGCTCTTTATCTTCATCGGCGCGTCGCCGCAGACCGACTGGCTCGGCGACTTCGTAATGCGCGACGCGCGCGGCTTTATCTGCACCGGGCCGGACCTGAAAGAGGACGGCGTGTGGCCCGCGAGTTGGACGCTTGAGCGCGAACCGTTTTTGCTCGAGACGAGCGTCCCCGGCATCTTCGCCGCGGGCGACGTGCGCAGCGGCTCGGTCAAGCGGGTCGCCTCGGCGGTCGGCGAAGGCTCGATTTCAGTGCAGTTCGTTCATCAGTATTTGGCGGACGTGGGCGCATGACGGTGAGCGTTCAAGACTTGACTACAGTCACCGACTTCCAAGGAATGCCCGAAGACGAACTCAGGTGGCTCGCCGAAAACCTCAGCTTGCGCGAACTGGGCAAGGGCGAACCGTACTACCGGCAGGGCGAACCCGCGGACACCTTGCAGATTGTTCTGGAGGGCACGATAGAGCTGGTGCGGCGCGAAGACGGGAAAGAGGTCGCCTCGTTTTTGCTCGAGCCGGGCGAGGTGAGCGGGCGGTTGCCGTTCTCACGCATGGAAGCCTACGGGGCGAGCGCGACGGCTTTGGCCCCGAGCCGCGTCGCCGAACTCAGCACAAACCTCTTCCCCGCCCTGCACGAACGCGCGCCGGTGCTGCTGCAACGGCTCGTTTACGAGATGTTGGACCGCACCCGCGAGTACACCCGGCTGGGCGCGCAGCGCGAAAAACTGATGTCGCTGGGTACGATGTCGGCGGGGCTCGCCCACGAACTCAACAACCCGGCCGCCGCCGCCAAACGCGCGGCGCAGAGCTTGCAAGAAACGCTGCAAGCCTTCGACGAGCACTCGTCCAAAATCTTGAGCCCGGTGATGTTCAAGGAAGCTTCGGGCGGCGACCCGTTCGGCCCGATTTACGAGGCCGTCACCCTGGACGGGGACACCCTAAACGCCGTGGAGCGCAGCGACCACGAGGACGAACTCGGCGAGTGGCTGGAGGGTCGCAACGTCGCGCGTGCCTGGGAGGTCGCGGCGACGCTCGTTTCGGGCGGCGTCACGCTTGAGGCGTTGGCACAAGTCGCCGACAACCTGAAACCCGAGCAGGTGACGAACTTTTTAGAGTGGTTGCCGCGGGACGTGGAAATGAGACTGTTAGCGCAAGAACTCACCGAAGCGACGAGCCGCATTTCCGAACTGGTCGGTGCGATGAAGGCCTACAGCTACATGGACCAGGGGCTCGAGAAGGGCACCGTCGACCTGCACGAAGGCCTGCGCAACACCCTCACCATCCTCAAGCACAAGTTCGCTAAGAAAAACATCCGCGTGGTGAAGGAGTTTGGCGAAGTGCCACCCCTACCCGCCTACGGCAGCGAACTCAACCAGGTCTGGACGAACCTCTTAAGCAACGCCGTAGACGCTGTTGACGAGGGCGGCACCGTCACCCTTCGCACGGGCGTGGACCCGAGCGCCGCGGTCGCTTGCGTCGACATTATCGACGACGGGCCGGGCGTGCCGGAAGAAATCCGCGACCGTATTTTCGAGCCGTTTTTCACCACCAAAGGCGTCGGCGAGGGCACCGGGATGGGCTTAGACATCGCCAGCCGAATCGTGCGGCAGCGGCACCGGGGGACGTTGCAGCTCGAGTCCCGACCCGGCGCGACACGCTTTTCGGTGCGCCTGCCCTTATCCTGAACCATGACGCAAACAAACGACATTACTCTTTACGGCACCGCCTGGTGCGAGGTCACGCGCGACCTGCGCATTTTTTTGAACGCGCAGAAAGTGCCCTACACCTTCAAAAACGTCGAGAACGACGCGCAGGACCGAGAAGCTGCCCTGACGCTTAAGGACGGCGAGTACCACACGCCCGTCGTGGTCGTGGGGAAACGCGCCATGTTGAACCCAAAAGAGAGCGTGCTCGAGCGCGAACTGCGCAAACAGGGTTTGCTCGAGGTCTAAAAATGAGACCCAAGCGCGGCACTATGTTGAGTAGCTTTATGCGATTTCACCAAAATGATTTTCGAAGCGCACCTGTGCTTTTTGTTTTGTTTCTTTCTGCAACGCGGTGGATTGATACTGGTCTTCAAGCAATGCTTTAACCAAGTCTTCGGGTGATGTACCGACGGCTTCCGCTCGCTGTTGAATGGCTTTAAAAATACTGTTGCTCAATTCAAGGTTTAAAATTTGACTCATGATGCACCTCGACGACTTGTACGATTTTAGCACCCGCGAACAAGTTGAGAAATACCGTCTTCACTTAACCTGCTTCTTCACTCGCAAACGGTGGCTGCCTTCAGCATATCAGCAAACAGTTGCCAAGAAGGTTCTTCCAAATTGATGGTCTTAGACGTGTTTTCGTAGTATTTCTCAGCATCGGAAAGCCAAGCAACCATCGCTTGCAAGTATGAAGATGTCTTGTCGTTCTCCCATTCGCTTGCCTCGGCCTGGTCGAGCAACTTGCGCAACGCACAAATGAAATCATCTTTTGTATTTACAATAGCCGGTTCCGAGGTCATACGCCTCGCACTATAACTATAGGATTACTCTTATACCAGCAAACGAATGACCAGAAAACTTGACGCTTTGACCTATTTCTTAGAAGCTGAACGGGGCTGCTCAGTTTCCCTCGCAACGCCTAGTTTAGACCACACCATAGAGTAAAGCTTGGTAATCTTCAAGAGAGTATCCATCACAAGAGTTAGGATGTATTTCCCTCAAATAGCGCCAGTTTGCCAGCTTCACATCGTCGATCAAAATTTGCGGTTTGGGCAAAAATCCTTCAAAACAATCTTCAATATCAAGTTCTCGAGCAGACGCACGGGCATAGTCAGCCCCGCCCGAACTCCAACAATACAGAACCGCTCCTTGCTCATGGAGCTTTTTCACATGTTTGATTACATTCGGTACAGGTATACGCTTTGTGCCGTAATTCCTGACGAGGGTTTCGTCAACGTCTATATAAACGTAAAGGGGTCTGCTCATGGTAGATAGGAAATTCAACTACAACTATACTGCAGTCTAAGGTATGACTCTGCTGACATCTACAAAATAGTTCAAAGCTCGGGAGTTTGTCACAACCAAGAAGGTCTAAACTCGAGCCACCGTTCTCACAGCAAAGAAAAGGGGCCAAAGATGACGGACGCCTACCAGCAACCCTGCGACGAGGGCGTTATCCGCTCGGGCCAAGAGACACCCTGCGAGCCTAACGCAAAACCTTGGGTGCTCGCAGCGACGATTCTGGGCTCGTCAATGGTGTTCATCAATGCCTCGACCGTTAACGTGGCGCTGCCCGCGCTGCAGGGGGCGCTCGGGGCCTCGGTCGTAGACGTGCAGTGGGTGGTGAACGCCTACACCCTGTTTTTGGCGGCGCTCATCCTTACCGGCGGCTCGCTCGGCGACCGGCTGGGGCGCAAGCGGGTGTTTTTAACGGGCGTGGTCGTCTTTACGGCGGCCTCGGTGTGGTGCGGGCTCGCGCCGAATGTGGGACAACTCATCGCGGCGCGGGCGGTGCAGGGCGTCGGCGGGGCGCTCCTCACGCCGGGCAGTCTGGCGATGATCAGCGCGGCCTTTCCTGCCGGCGAGCGGGGCGGGGCCATCGGACTGTGGTCGGGCGCGTCGGCACTCACCTCGGCGCTGGGGCCGCTGCTGGGCGGGTTCCTCATCGACACGGTGTCGTGGCGCTGGATATTTTTCATCACCGTGCCTTTTGCGGTCGCGGTGCTCGTCATCACGCTGTGGCGCGTGCCAGAGAGCAGGGACGAGGAGACGACGGGCGGGCTGGACTTTTGGGGCGCGGCGTTGGCAACGCTCGGGTTGGCCGGGGTGACGTACGGGCTCTTGGAGTCCTCCAACCGCGGCTTCGGCGACCCGCTCGTTTTGACGGCGTTCGGGCTGGGCGTCGCCGCGCTGGTGAGTTTTATCCTCGTCGAAAAACGGCTCGCCTCACCGATGGTTCCCTTGGAGCTTTTTTCGTCGCGCACCTTCAGCGGCGCGAACCTCCTCACATTGTTTCTTTACACCGCGTTCGGCGGGGCGCTGTTTTTTCTGCCCTTCAACCTCATCCAGGTGCAGGGCTACTCGGCGACGGCAGCGGGGGCGGCGTTTTTGCCCACTGTCTTGCTGTTGTCGCTGTTGTCGCGCTTTTCGGGCGGACTGGTCGCGCGGGTCGGGGCGAAGCTGCCCTTGGTCGTCGGGCCGCTCGTCGTAGCGGCGGGTTTGCTGCTGCTTATGCTGCCGGGCGTGGGCGGCAGTTACTGGACGACGTTCTTTCCCGGCCTGGTCGTGCTCGGCCTGGGCATGGCGGTCAGCGTCGCGCCCCTGACAACCGCCGTGATGAGCGCGGTCGCCGACCACTACGCGGGCACCGCGTCGGGCGTCAACAACGCGGTCTCGAGGGTCGCCGGACTCCTCGCCGTGGCCCTGCTGGGCATCGTGATGGTGTTGGTGTTCAACAACGCGCTGGACTCTCGGCTCGAGCCCCTCAACCTCTCCCAACAAGTTCAAGAAACGCTTCTCACCGAGCGCGGCGACCTGGCCGGGATGAGCGTGCCGGAAGGCGTGTCGCCGGAGCTGAAAACGGGGCTCGAGACGGCCATCGACCAATCCTTCGTGGCAGGTTTTAGGATCATCATGCTGGTGACGGCGGCGCTCGCCGTGGCCGGGGCGCTCACCTCGTGGCTTATGATTGAGGGGAAAGTCGACGAGGAGGCACAACGTGGCGTGTGAGCATTTTGAGGGTCTCGAGCCCGTAATTCCGAACAGCGCGGGCTGCCAGGCGTGCCTGGACCTGGGCGACACCTGGGTCCACTTGCGGATGTGTTTGGTGTGCGGCAACGTCGGCTGTTGCGACTCTTCGAAAAACAAACACGCGACGGCGCATTTTCACGCGACCCGGCACCCGGTGATGCAGTCGTTCGAACCCCGCGAAACGTGGGGTTGGTGCTACCTGGACGAGGTAGCGGCGAAGGGCTTGCCGTCCCTGCGAAAGCCTGCCGGTGGCTGACAAACTCCGCACCTACGCGGCGGACGGGGTGACGGTCACCTGGAGCGCGGTGCGCTGCATCCACTTTCAGGCCTGCGTGCGCGGCCTGCCGGAGGTGTTCGACACCAACCGGAAACCGTGGATTCAGCCGGGCGAGGCTGTGGGAGAGGCCGTGCTCGAGACCGTCCTGCGCTGCCCGACGGGCGCGCTGCATGTTGAGAGTGGGGATGGCCTAAGCGAACCGGTGCTGAGGGAAATGGTGCCCAGCGAGAACACCGTCACCGTCGCCCCCGACGGGCCGCTCTACGTCCGCGGCGACGTGGTGCTGAAAAACAGCGCGGGCGAAACCCTCCTGCGCGACACCCGCATCGCGCTGTGCCGCTGCGGCGCGTCGGCGCACAAACCGTTTTGCGACGGCAGCCATACCAAGGCCGAGTTTCGGGACCCAGGCTCGCTGGCACAGAACAAGTTGCAAGCCGACGTTGGAACTGGCGGTGTCAGCTTCACCTCAGTCAAAGACGGCCCCTTGCGCCTCAGCGGGCCGCTAACGCTGCGCTCGGTCGACGGCGCGACGGTTTACGAGGGCTCCGGCGGCGCACTGTGTCGCTGCGGCGCGTCCGAACACAAACCCTTTTGCGACGGTACGCACGCCGAAGTTGGGTTCGAAGCGGACTGAGGCGGGGCACGTCGCCTTTTGCCCGGCAGCCCACGGTCGTCCGGCAGCACCTTCTGTTAACATCAGGCCAGTAAACGGTTAAGCTTCAAAGGGAGGCGCACACGTGGGAGACACAGAGAGGTTTGGACGATGAAACTCGGCATGGTGGGACTGGGCAAGATGGGCGCGAACATGGTGACGCGGCTGCTGTTGGGCGAGCACCAGGTCGTCGCCACCGACCTGGCGCAAACGGCGGTCGAAGCGGTCGTCGCAGAAGGCGCGGAGGGTGCGAAAACGCTGGGCGAACTCGTCGACAAACTCCAAGCTCCCAAGGTCGTCTGGTTGATGTTGCCCTCGGGCGGCCCGACCGAAGGGGTGTTCACCCAGTGTTTGGACCTGCTCGAAAAAGGCGACATCATCGTCGACGGAGCCAACTCCAACTGGCACGATTCGATGGCGCGGGCCAAGGTTGCCCAGGAGCACGGCCTTCACTTCGTCGACTGCGGCGTTTCGGGCGGGGTGTGGGGCCTCAAAGAAGGTTATAACCTCATGGTCGGCGCGTCGGACACGGCGTTCAACATCGTCGAACCGGCGCTGAAAACCTTAGCGCCCGAAAACGGCTACGCGCACCTGGGGCCGAGCGGGTCGGGACATTTTGTGAAGATGATTCACAACGGCATCGAGTACGCGATGATGCAGGCTTACGGCGAGGGCTTCGAGGCGATGTCCGTGTTTCCGCACGCACACCTGGACTTAGACCGGATTGCCGAGCTGTGGCTGCACGGCAGCGTCATCCGCTCGTGGCTGTTAGAACTCGCCGCCGACGCCTTTTCCAAGGACGCCCGTTTCGACAACATCGAGGACTACGTCAACGACTCGGGCATGGGCCGCTGGACGGTCCAGTACGGCCTCGACAACGCGGTGCCGCTGCCCGCGATTACCGCCGCGCTGTTTGCGCGCTTCAGCAGCCGCCAGAGCGAGTCGTTCTCGGCCAAGCTCGCCGCCGCGCTCCGCAACGAGTTCGGCGGGCACGCGGTGAAGGTCAAAGACGACGCGCCGGTGGCGGAAAAAGTTTGAGGCGGAGCCGGACTCCCCTGACTCGAGGTTCTTCGTCGCTCGTTTTTCGCAGTTCGCAAGCTGTTCAAAAACAAACGACGAAGAACTAATTACGAACAACCTTTCCCTCGGAGGACCGTGTGAAAACCCCACCCTGCGCCTTTGTCATCTTCGGCATCACCGGCGACCTGAGCGCGCGCAAGCTCGTACCCGCGCTGTACCGGCTTCACGTCAACGGTGACCTCGGTGCCAAAACCCAAATTGTCGGCTTTGCGCGGAGCGACCTAGACGACGACGGTCTGCGCGCGCGACTGGAAGAGGCACTTGTTGAATACGTCGAGGACTTCGACGCCTCGGTTTGGAAAAAGCTCGCCGCGCGGATAAGTTACGTCAACGCTACGGCCTACGACAAGGCTGAAGACTTCGCCAAGCTCAAAGAGCACCTGGAAAAGCTGGGGCTGAAAAACCACGTTTTTTACACGGCGACGCCGCCCGGCGCTTACGCGGGCATCGTCCGCTGTTTGGCCGACGCCGGGTTGGACGCGTCCGACGGGGGCTGGGTGCGGCTCGTCGTCGAGAAACCGTTCGGCGACGACCTCAAAAGCGCGCAGGAACTCAACAAACACGTCCTCGAGCACTTCTCCGAAAATCAGGTTTACCGCATCGACCACTACCTCGCCAAAGAAACCGCCCAAAACCTCTCGGCACTCCGCTTCGCCAACGCCATGTTCGAGCCCGTCTGGAGCAACCGCTACATCGACCACGTGCAAATCACCATGATGGAAAAGGTGGGTGTCGAGGGGCGCGGCAGTTTTTACGAGGAGGCGGGCGTCATCCGCGACGTGTTCCAGAACCACCTGCTGCAACTCGTCGCGCTCGTGGCGATGGAGCCGCCCGCCCGGTGGGACGCTGGCAGCGTGCGCAACGAAAAAGTCAAGGTGTTCGACGCGATGGCTTGCCTCGAGCCCGAAGACGCCGTGCTCGGCCAGTACAAGGCGAACGGCAAAACCAAGGGCTACCGCCAGGAAGAGGGGGTCGATCCCAAGTCGAACCAGGCCACTTACGCCGCCGCCGAATTTCGGATTCACAACTGGCGCTGGGAGGGCGTGCCGTTTTTTGTGCGCAGCGGCAAACGCTTAGAGGGCAAGTCGAGCGAAATCGTGTTGAGGTTTAAGAAGCCGCCGCACATTCCGTTCAAGCTCGAGGACCCCCTCAAAGCCGACCGACTGGTGCTGCGGCTCGTCCCGAACGAAGGCATCTCGCTCCGCTTCAACGCCAAGGAGCCGGGGCAGAGCCTTGACTTAGAGCGGGCCAGCATGGACTTTTACTACGACCGGGCGTTCGACCGGCCCACCCCCGACGCCTACGAGACCCTCCTGTTGGACGTGATGCAGGGCGACGCGACCCTGTTCATGCGCGCCGACGAGGTCGAGGCGCAGTGGCGCGTGGTCGAGCCGTTGCTGGCTTACTGGGAACAGGGCAGCCACAAACCCGCCCTTTACAAAGCGGGCAGCAAAGGCCCACAGGAAGCGGACGACCTTTTGGAACGCGTCGGCCGCTATTGGCACAAGCCCGACGAGGGCAAGCCGGAGACGGCGGCGGTTTGAGAAGAGGGTAAGGGGGTAAAGAGTGAGAGCTTCTACCCCCTACTCGAAATATGAATAAGAACATCCGACCGCGCATACCTATTCATTTTTGCGTCTGTGACGCAGTTTGTGATACATTGACATCATGGCGGACGTTCATATTTTGGGTGTGCCGATGGACCTGGGCGCGGGGCGACGCGGGGTCGACATGGGGCCGAGCGCATTGCGGCTTGCGAAACTCGCGTCGGTCTTAACCGGGGCCGGACACAAGCTTACCGACCTCGGCAACGTCACGTTGCCGGTGCCCGAGGCGGTCCCCGACGTCAACGGGTTGCACTACCTCGAGTATATCGCCGACGCTTGCCGCCAGACGTGCCACACCCTGCGCGACTTACCCACATCCGCGTTTCCCATCGTGCTGGGCGGCGACCACTCGATTTCGATGGGCAGCGTGTCCGGGGTCAAGCGCACTGGACGCACCGGCGTGCTGTGGATAGACGCCCACACCGACGTGAACGTCCCCGCCACCAGCCCGAGCGGCAACATCCACGGGATGCCGCTGGCCCACCTGCTGGGCCACGGCGACGAACGGCTGTTAGACATCTGGGGCGGCGGGGCGGCGGTCCGACCCGAAGACGTCGTGTTTGTCGGGCTGCGCAGCGTGGACGAGGGCGAGCGGGACTTTATCCGCGGGCAGGGCATCAAGGCTTACACGATGAAAGAAATCGACCGGCGCGGCATCGCCGAGGTTGCCGAGGAGGCCTTGGGGCACCTGAGCCGAGTCGACCGGCTTCACGTCTCTTTCGACGCCGACGCGCTCGACCCCAGCGTCGCGCCGGGCGTGGGTACGCCCGTTCCCGGCGGCCTCACCTACCGCGAGGCGCACCTGTTCATGGAGCTGCTGGCTGACGCTGCGGTAGTGACCAGCCTCGACCTCGTCGAAGTAAACCCGATTTTGGATGTGCAGAACAAGACCGCGCAAATCATGGTGGAGATGACGGCGAGTCTGTTGGGCAAGGCGATTTTGTAGCTTGTGACACGTAGCCGGTAAGTTTTCTACGAGCTACAGGCCACACGCCACAGGCCCGGTTTTTAAGAAGCCGCCGGGCTCAACCCCGAAAACGCTTGCCGGATGCGCGGGATGAAGGCCTCGAGCGCCCGCTCACCCGCATGAATCGCCTGCTCGGCGCGGTGAAAACCGAGCCAGCTGATAGGCGGGTTGGTGTGAACCTGCAAACTGTCCTCACGTTCGGGTTGCGGCAAATAGGTGTTGGCGGTGTAAGCCAGACCGCGCCCCAAGCGCGACAAGGGATGCGTCGCGACCGAGTCGTGGAGGTTGCGGTGGAGGCGTTTGCCGAATTCGGTGCTCAAGAACCGCTGTGCGGCCTGGATGACGGCCGAGTCGTCGCAGGTCGTGCCCGCGCCGATGCCGATGGCTAGGTCAACACCGACGCCGGTCAGCGTGTCGAGCGGCACCGGCGAGCCCAGACCGCCGTCGACGAGGCGACGGCCACCTATTTCGACCGGCGCGAAGATGCCCGGCAGCGACGAAGAGGCGCGCACCGCGCGGGCGACCGAGCCTTCGGTAATCACAACGCGCTCGCCGCTGTCTACGTCGGTTGCCACGACGAGAAGCTGTTTGTCCAGGTCTGCAAAGTGCCGACCCTCCAAAATGCGGTCGAAGTAGGCCTCTAACTTGTCGCCCTGAAACAGCGCCGCCCGGTGCAGCCCGAAGTCGGTGACGCTCGGCAACAGGTCGCGGCGGCGCAGTTGGCCGGCCTCGCGCGTCATCCGCTCGACCGAATGGCCCGAAGCGTACAGCGCGCCGACAACCGCGCCAAAACTGGTTCCGGCGATGACGTCGGGAGGAAAACCGTGGCGTTCCAGAGAAGTGAGCGCGCCGATGTGGGCGTAGCCCCGAGCGCTGCCGCCGCCGAGCGCGACGCCTATCCTGACGGGTTTAGAGTAGGGTTGAGAAACTGCGGTAGACACAGTTGGCACTATAAAAAACCTCTTATGACAAAACTCTTACGGTAAAGACGCACTCAGTCCGGGAACAGCTTACCGGCGAACGAGGTCGCCGCGGTACTTACAGCGATAGTACCTTTTTTCCCCAGCCATGTAAGGTGTAAGGCTCACGGCGACGGCAGGTGTGTCAGACTTTTCCCATGTCGCCCGTTACCTCGTCAGCCGTCGCTACGTCAGCCGGTAACACGTCAGCCGGTAGCACGTCCGACACGCTCAGCGTCGTCGTCACCCACTACCGGACGCCCGAGCTGCTGCTCGAGTGCCTGCAGAAACTTGCCATGCACGTCCCGGAGGCGGCCGTCCTCGTCGTCGATACCGGGGGCAGGGCGGCCGAGCTGGCGGACGCGAAACGGCTGTTTCCGGCGGTGCGTTTTACCAAAACCGTCAACCACAGCCTGGCGAACGCCGTAAACACCGGCCTCAAGCAAACGACGACCCCGTTCGTGCTGCAAATGAACGCGGACGTGATGCTGACAGCAGGTGTGGTCGAGGCGATGCTGGCACGTTTTGCAACCGCCGAGGTGGGGATGGTCGGGCCGCGCTGCCGTAACCCGGCCGGGAAGTGGCAAGACCAGGGACTTTTTTACCGACCCTACTACGCGGCTTTGACCCTGAGCGAACGGCGCGCCGTGCGGGTACCGTGGCTGTCGGGTTGTTGCCAACTGGTGCGGCGCGAGGTGGTGGACCGCGTCGGCGGCATGAACAGCAGTTTGCGGTTTTACAACGAAGACGTCGAGTGGTGCTGGCGGTTGCGGCGGGCCGGGTATCGTTGCGAGCTGGTGCGCGAGGCCGTGCTCCACGTCGGAGGCGCTTCCACGCCCCCCGACGACCGCTTTTTGATTGAGGGGTTGCGCGGCGGTATGGTGCTGTCCCGCCGGTACCGCCCCAAACTCTACCGCGCCCTGCACGCCTACGGTGTGCACGCCCACGCTGCTTGGCAAAGCGGGGTGACCGAGCCAAAGACCGGTGACAGGTCTGTTCACCAAAAAGTCACCCACATGTTTGGCGCGGGGCAGTTTGACGAAAGCCCGTTCGGAGCCACCTTGACCGAAGACAACCCGGCTTTTACAAATTAAAACGCGTTCTTGGCTACTTGCTCGAGGCTTTTTGTAACCTGAACCTTTTCCCCAGTGATATTGACCTCTCGGCACGTTCGGGGGAGTGCTAAACTCGGAAGGTGCCGGACTTGACAGCGTTTTTTCAGGTCGCGAGTGCGGACCCTTTCTTTTTTTACACCCTCGTGGCGGCGATTTTTTTGGCTGTCGTGTCCTTGGCTTCGGGTTGGCGACGCGCCGACTTCTTGGCCGTGCTGCGTCCGCAAGGCCTGTTTCGCGTGACCATCGCGGTGTTGGTCGCTTTTTTGGTGGTGTGGTCGGTCGACATCCTCCAGGGAAGCAAAGACGGCGCGTGGGAGGGCCTGCGGGGTCTGAGCCGCTTGCCCCTCTACGTGGTCACGCTCGCTTACGGACCGAGCGCCGGCCTGCTGGCGGCGGGGCTGTTCGCGGCGTTTGCGACCACCACGAGTTGGCCGGGGTGGTCCGAGGCGGTGCTGGCCCTGGAGCTTGTCGTACTGGGCTGGTTCGCGCTCGCGCCCTCACCCCGAAAGGCGCGTTGGGCGGGGCCCGCGGGCGCGCTGTCGGCTTATTTTTTGGCCTGGTCGACCGGCGGCGCGGCGCTGTTGCAAAGCGCTTCCGGCGCGGGTGCGGTTTTAGCGGCTCACTTGACTTACCATCAAGACGGGGCGCTGGGAACGGTTCTCAGCATGGCGCTTTTGTTTCTCGTCGGTCCAAAAATGTACGACACAGTTTTTCCAGGCTCGAGAATCGTTCCGCGGCCACCCTCTTCAAACCCGAACGGCGGCTTCACTCCGGAACGGGAACGGCGCACCGCCCGCGGGGGTCGACGCGCCACCGACAGACTCGGGGCCGAGCCCTCGCCGAGACGGCGAAGAGCCGACCTGCGGGCAGGGTCGGACTTGTCGCCTGCGACCGTCGAGCCGTCCCCCGGTGAGGGGCCGGTTGACGAGACACGTGTCAAAGCGGGGTCGGACCGACCGCCCTTAGACGCGTCAGGCCTTGAGCAGCACGCTGACGCCGAACTCGTTGCCCCCGGCGACGGCCCGGCCCCAAGCGCGGCCCCCCCAACGCTCGGCGATGCTCCTCACGATGTAGAGTCCTAAACCCGTCCCCTTGGCCTTGACAGAAGCGCCCCGGGCGTGCGGCTCGAACAGTTTTTCGACGACGTCGTCTTCCAGCGGGCTGCCCGCGTCTTGCACCGTGAACCGCGCGTACTGGGACTGCGCCTTGTCGAGCGCCACGCGCAGCACCACGCGTTCACCGTCGGGTCCGTGAACGGCCGCGTTCTCGAGCAAGTTGATGAGGACTTGCAACAGTTTGTCCGCGTCGGCCCAGACGGTCAAGGGGGCGACCTCCTGGTGCAAGCAAATACCGTGCTCTTCAAACGTCCGGGCGACCAGCGACAGGGCGCGCGCGACCACCTCGGGCGCGTGGACGCTGCGGTACTGCGGCGGCTTGACGTCTACCGTGAGGTCGTTCAAAAGGCGCACCAGACGTTCGCTTTCGGCCTCGGCACGTTCTAAGAAGCGCTCGCGCAGTTCCGGAGGTAGGTCGGCGCGCAAAGCCTCCAGCGTCGAGCGAATCGTCGCGACCGGCGTACGCAGTTCGTGTGACAACACGCCCAGCAGCTCGCGCGCCGTCTCCTGGGCGCGTTTTTGCTCGGTCAGGTCTTGCAACGCCAGACCGCCGGGCAACGGGGTCGCTTTTACGACGCGTTCGCGCGTTTCACATTCCAGGGCGACCTGCTCGGTGTAAGCGCGCTCGAGCCGGTGGTCGCGGAGCACGGCGATGAGCGGCAAACCGCGACTCTGCACGGCGTCCACCCCCAAAAACAGGGCCGCCGCGGCGTTCAGGTAGCTCACGCGCCCACCTTCGACCAGGACGATGCCCTCGGCAAGCCTGTCCAGCAGGTGGGGCGCGGCCGGTTCGGGCTCGTTCATGGCACTACGCACCGACGAGCCGGTAACCGCGCCCCCGCACGGTTTCGATGCGTTCCGCGCCGATGAGCGCGCGCAGTTGCGCCACGTGCTGGTCGACCGTACGCTCGGTTCCCAAAAAATCTTCGCCCCAAACCCGGTCGAGCAGGTCGACGCGCGAGAACACGCGGTTTGGGTGCGCCGCCAAAAACGCGAGAAGGTCGAACTCACGCCGCGTCAGCTGCAGAAGTTGGCCGGCCAGCGTGGCGGAACCCTCGGCCTCGTCGACCAACAGGTCACCTACGACGTGTTTAGAATCGGTGTGGGTGCGGCGCAGCAGGGCGCGCAACCGCGCCACGAGTTCGGCGTTCGAAAAGGGCTTGACGAGGTAGTCGTCCGCGCCCGCCTCCAGACCCAACACCTTGTCGACCTCGCTCGCCCTGGCCGTCAACATCAGCACGGGCAGGGCGCCGCCACCCGCTTGTGCGCGGTACCGGCGCAACCAGTCGACCCCCGAGCCGTCGGGCAACATCAGGTCGAGCACCACCACCGCCGCCTTGTCGACGCCGGCCCAAGCGGCCGCCAAGGTCGGCGCGGCGAGCACCGAAAAGCCCGCTTGCGACAGGTGAAAATTCAGCAACTCGCGCAGACCGTCGTCGTCCTCGACGACCAAAACCTTGGTGCTCACGCCTCTCCCGTCATAAGTCAAGTCTAGTGTAGCGAGACTTGTGTCAAGGTAACGTCATAGCTGCCGTGAACCGCGCAAAAGGGGTATCGGCAGCCCTCGAGCCTCTTTTTCTGCTGGTTTCGGCCCAACCCGGCCGGCCGCTGTTCGAGCAAACGTCTTCGAAGCGTGCAGTTCAGCGTAAACCTGACACTGTCCTGACCTCTCGGGGACACACTGACCTCTGTGCTAAGCTCAAGTTTTATGAACGCTCTCAACCAAGACTTGCAAGAGGTCAACGCCTCGGTCGTGCGGATGCTCAGCTTGGTCCGCGAACAGACCGAACTCGCCAAACGCGCCCTTATCGAGGGTGACGTGGAAGCCGCCCAGGCGTGCGTAAAGCTTGACCTGTCCCAGGTCGACCCGCTGATGCAAAGTTTGGAACAGCGCATCCTGACCATCATCGCACGCCGTCAACCCGCCGCGACCGACCTGCGCTTTTTGGGCGCGACCTACCGCGCGCTGGCCGACATCGAGCGCGCCGGAGACTACGCCGTCCACGTGGCGCGGGCCGGGGCCGAGCTGGCGCAAAAACCGCCCTTGAAGAAGTACACCGACATGAAGCGCATCCTGGACATCCTGAGCGGCATGGTTGAAAAAACCATTTCGGCCCTCGCCGACTCGAGTGCCGACACCGCCCGCGCCGCCCACGCGATGGACAAAGAAATCGACGACCTGTACGAACAAATTCAGCGCGAACTGCTCACTTATATGCTGGAAGACCCCAACACCATCAACACCGCAACCAAACTGTTGGGCGTCGCGCGACAGTTGGAGCGCTTGGGCGACCACTTGGAGAACGTCAACGAACACATCTTGTTCTGGCTGACGAGCGAACGGCTCGAGACCTACTAACGCCACCTCCCTACACCATTTTGTTGTAACGCGACAAGCGACGACGAGTTTCCTAGTCGCTCGTTTTTGAAGGGCGAACTGTTCCCTGTTCCGCTCAACGGTAGGGAAACGCTGGTCAAGCCTCAATTGTGTTTGTTGGTCTCCGTCACGATGTCTATGTGTTTGAGCAAAAGGCCGTCGGTTTCGAAACGGAGCCAGCGACCACTGACACCTTTGGCGACCCCAACGCTGCGGCCCCACTCGAAAGCCTGGCTGTTTTTCGCCTCCAGGCGCTTGACACGGTTTTGCGAACGCCGCAGTTTGGACTTGGTCCTGGCGAGCAACCCTATCGTGATGCAAAGCAGACAGGCCAAGAGCGCACAAGCAATGGTCAGGCTGGTCATGTCTAAAAGCCTACCCCGAGGCCGCCCACCACACTGCTAAACAGCTTACGGAACAGCGTATTTAAAGACGAGCCTCGTACCTGCGCCGAGATTTGGGGGCTCGAGGGGGGGATTGCCCAAGATTTACGAAAAAATCCTTGAAGGCAGGTCGCAGCCGGCTCGAGAATAGCTGAACCTGCTTTTTTCTTTTTCACGACGCACACGACTCGTCGAGGTCTGCTATACTGAATGGTTGTCTGGGCACGACCAAGACCGTGCCGTTAAGGAGAAGCATGAAAAAAGACATTCACCCCAAACTGGTGCCCTGCAAGGTCTACTGCGAGGGTCAAGTCGTGATGGAGACTTACAGTACCAAACCCGAAATCACAGTCGACGTGTGGTCGGGAAATCACCCTTTCTTTACGGGTCAACAACGTTTTATCGACACCGAAGGCCGCGTCGAGAAGTTTCAAAAACGCTTCGGTACGAGCTACCGCAAGAGCAAGTAGCCGCAGGTCGAAGCTTGCTGCAAGGAAAAACCCTCGAGTCGGACTCGAGGGTTTTTGTCATGTGGTTTTCGTCCCCTGGGACCCGTTTCCGCTTTTATAGCTCTTTTCCCGCTCATCGAGAAAAAATGCTTTCAAACCTGGCTTCTTTATCCGAGAGAGGTGACCCTTCAGACCGGAGGAAGTTCGAATGCGCTTGCACTAAGAATGTCTTCAGCCACGAAAGAACCGCTATGAAAATGAACTCGAGCCGACAACGTCAACCTCGGGAAACTTGACAGCTCTGCGTTCAGGAATTCCCGACGGCGAACAGATTCGCAACCGTTCGGCGAGAAAAACCTTCAAACAGTCCGGTTGATGAGCGGCACCCGGCAAGGGCGTTCCTTTACGCAAGTCGACCGCCGGCTTCACTCCGGTAAGGACGCAAAGACCCTTGTGCCCCGCCCGGAACGTGTCGACAGTTCGAAGGTGCCGCCCCGGTTGTCGACGCGCTCTTTCATTTGTCTCAGGCCCAAACCGCCCGCACTCGTGACCCGGTCGGACACGGTGACCAGGTCGAAACCCCGACCGTCGTCCTCGACGGCAACGAAACCTTGACCGTCGGGAGTCGTGCCGGTACTGACTTTGACCGCTGTGGCGGCCGCGTGTTTAGCGACGTTGTGCATCGCCTCTTGAAAAATGCGAAACAGCACAGCCTCGCTCTTGGCGCTGAGCTGCGGCATTTCTGCAAAAGCCAGCTCGACACCGAGCCCGTTTTGCTGCCCGTAGTCCTGGCAGTAGCCCCGGATGGTTTCGGTAAAACCGCGATGCTCTAAGTCTACGGGCCGCAACGCGAAAATGCTGCGGCGCAACTCTTTGATCAGTTCGCGCAGCGTTCCTTTGGTCGCGCCCAGTTCCGTTTCGGCTTTAGCCGGGTCGGTTTTCAACAGCCGCGTGACGAGGTCGAGTTTGAGGGCGCTGAACGCGAGCGACTGCGCGACCCCGTCGTGAATTTCTCGGGCGATGCGGGCGCGCTCCTCGGCGATGGCGAGTTCCTCGGATTGCAAATAGGCTTGAGCGTTGCGCACCGCTAAACCGACCTGGCCCGCCACAAGGTTCAAAAACGGCAGGGTCGCTTCGTCGAAGTAGTGGGGCGTTTCGTGCGCCAGCACAACCACGCCGAGCAGTTGTTGTTCCGACAAGAGGGGCAGCGCCACGGCGCTCTGGGCCATGTGCAGCAGCGAGCCGCCGCTGTTGCGCTCTGCCGCGGACAGTCGGTTGGCGACACAGGCCTCGGCCCGCTCGGCTGCGGCCCCCACAAAGCCCTCGCCCAAGCGCAGCGGCGGGCCGCCGGGTTGGCAACCCACCCCGCGGCACACCCGCAGTTGCAGCCGCCGCTCCTCGTCGGCTAAGTAAACGCCGCCCAGCGTCGCGTCGGCGCGCGTCATCATCTGGCTGAGCAGTTTGTCCAGCAGCCGCTCCAAGTTACCCTCGGCGCGAATACTGCGGTCGACGTCCAACAAGGTAACCAAGTCCCTGGTCCGGCCTCTGGCAACCTCGGCCGCCGCCGAAAACTCCGAGGACAGGATGCTGAAACTTTCGCGCTGGTCGCTCTCCGGGGCGTGCGCGTAGTAAGCGTGAATGCTGCCGACGGTCTTACCCGCCCACACCAGGGGCGTCGTGAGAAGCCAGTAACTTGTGCCGTCGTCGGCCTCGTCGCTCAAGTGCTTGCCCGCCCTGAGCGCCTCGTCGCGGCGCGCGGCGTGCCACGCCAAACTTTGCGTCAGGCCGTAGCTGTGGCTGATGCTCGCGCCACCCGACTGCAGCAACACGGCCGTGCCGACGGCTCCGGTCACTTTGGTGATGCCTTCGCTCGCTGCTGAAATGGCCGTTTCCAAGTCGGCAGCGGAAGCGAACTGCTCGGTGACTTTTTGCAGCGCGCCGAGGAGCGCGTGGCTCGCTTGCAGTTCGTCGTAGAGCCGCTTTAAGCTCTCTTGCGCCTGCTCGCGCCGCCGCACCTCCAGGGCTATCCAGTCCAGGGTGGCAAAAGTGACCGTCGGCCCCAAAATGCTGTAGAACAAAATCTGCGACCACAGCTGCCAGTTTTGGCCGCCCAACGGCACCACCAAAAGTTCAAAAACCAAAACGACGCCGACGATTGCCACCGGCAACCAGAAACGGGCCAACTTGACTTGTTGGTATAAACTTTTGGAGCGAGCCTCCAAACCCGCCGGTACTGCGGGCTCGAGCGCCGGACGCACCCTTTTAACTTTTTTCTCAGTTACCACGACCCACAGTGTACGGCAAAAAGTCCGGGTTTTTGGCAGTCTGAGAGGGCAACACCGAGGACCGAGTGAACCCACTCTCAAACAGGTGTTCGGTACTGTTCACTCGGTACTGGCTCCTCTCTCCCTCGCCAACGCGCAGCTCAGGGCGATGGAGTTGAACTTCGTCTTAGTGCTGTCGGCGCGGCTCGTCAACACGATAGGCGCGCGTGCGCCGACGACGATGCCTGCGACCGCCGCGTCGGCGAAGTAAACGAGCGACTTGTAAAACACGTTGCCGACGTCGATGTTGTCGACAATCAGCACGTCGGCCTCGCCCGCCACGGCGGACTTGATGCGTTTGACCTTGGCGGCGTGCGGGTTGATGGCGTTGTCGAGCGCCAGCGGGCCGTCCACGACGGCGTCCCGGATTTGGCCGCGGTCGGCCATTTTGGCGATGATCGCCATGTCGACACTCGACTGTTGCGCCACGTCCACCGTTTCGATGGCGGCGAGCAGCGCGACCTTGGGTTTGTCCAGGCCCAGCGCGTGCGCGACCCGCACCGCGTTGTTGACGATGTGGATTTTCAGCGGCAAGTCCGGGTCGATGTTGAGCGCGCCGTCGCTCATAAAAAACAAGCGTTCGTAGTGGGGTGCGTCGAAAACGAGCACGTGCGACAACTTGCTGTCGCCGCGCAGGCCGTAGTCTTTGTTGAGCACCTCGCGCATCAGCGCGGCGGTCTGGATATAGCCTTTCATGAGCACGTCGCACTCGCCGCTCGAGACCGCCATGACCGCTTGGCGCCCCGCCTCGAGCCGTGAGCCGGTCGGCACGACCTCGGCCTCGGTGGGGTTCAGGTCGTAGCTCTCGCAAAGCTGTCCGATAATAGCTTCGTCGCCGTACAGGACGGGCGTCACGTAACCGGCTTTGACCGCCTCGGCGACCGCCTCGACGATGTGGTCTTCGCCGGCACTCGCCACGGCGAGCCGCAGGGGTCGCTCGGCGGTCGCCCGCGCGGCCAGCGCGTGGACGTCGCCCATGTACTTGCAGGTTGAGGTTGTTTCGGTTGGGGCCGGTGCAGCGGGTGAGGGTGCAGCGGGTGAGGGTCGGGTGGGTGAGGTCATGACCCAGTTTACGCGAAGTGTTTTGGGGACACAGTACGGGTCAACTCGGGTTCCGGCCTCTTCAGCAAACCCGACACCGCGCTTTATACTTCAGAAGTGACCGGTCCGAACGAGTTCAGGGGCTTTGTCAGACGGCTCAGCGTACCGCTGAGTTTGCTGGCCGTAGTTATCGTCTTTGGCTCGGGCGGCCACGACCGGCTGTGGCTCGAGCACGACGGCACGTTCGCCACGCTGCAGCACCTCGCCAACGAGGCCTTGACCGAGGGGGTGTCTTAATGGGTTTTCGGTCACGGCTTGCGTGGGCGGCAAACTTGGAAACCCGGCAAAGCGAAGGTTTGTCGAACACTTGAGCATCCTTGAAGACCTCACCTCGGGCGACCCCCACCGCGTCTGGTCGGGAGCCTGCGCCGTTCGGACGCTCCGGGAGCCCAAGGAACTGGCGCTGCTCGCCAGGAACATCGGCAAGATTCGGCGGCGCACGCGCGGGGTGGAACTCGGCGGCGCTTTTTATCCCAACGCGGGCCACCTGGAATTCGCGCTTCAAAAGCTCAGTTTCGTCCGCGACCGCAAGGGCTGCCTCTGCCACCTCTACCCGAAAAATATGTTCTATGACCCTGAAAGGGAGCAAGAAGCCGGTCACGTTAAGATTTTTCAGGAAATAGTCTTGGCACCCTATGTAGAAAACTACGTGTGCCGATGTTTGTACTGCGGTCAAGGTTTCGAGGTGGAGAGGCGTGAGTATCATTACCCGTGGTGGTCTTGGCGGTTTGTCAGGTGAGCGCGCGGAGAAAACTTTTTCATTACCTTGTTGAACCTACGTGCTACACCGGGAGATTTCTGTTCCAATCCGGCAGTTTTGAGCATCACAGGGTTTAGCGAGTCTCGAGACTCATGGCATCGAGGCGTGGGACTAGCCACAACCCTCCGCAGGCTGTATGATTTTTACAGGTCACAGCTTTGTTCCCACACTTCCGTTACAGTCTGTTTACGCACTCACCGCTTGTGTTTATCCCGTCAAAACCAAACCAAGTCAGGAGCATCGTCATGAAACGTGCCTTACCCGTCGAGCTTGCTTTTCTACTTTTCGGCGGCTTTCTTTTTAGTATCACGGCCCAAGAAGACACTAGCGCCCAAGCCCAGGCCATGACCGACGCGTCGCTGGCGCTCGTGCAACTGAGCAGCTTTGTCGATACCAACGCGGCTTTTTGCGCCCAGCACGCGCCCGAGGCGGGGGTGAGCGACGCGGCGGCGGCCTGGTATGCAAGCAGCGGACTAGCGCTCCTGAAAACCCTCGAGGGGTTGCCGGAAGTCGCGCCGACCTTCGGCGAGATGAGAGACGCCTACACCCAGGCGACACGGCAAACCCTGGCCGCCAACGCGACCGGCCGCGAGGCCGAGTGGTGTGCGAGTGTTCCGGCCCTGCTCCAAAGCCCCGAGTGGGACGTTCAATCGAACTACCCTGACGAACTGGCGCGGCTCGGCGACATCTTCACCCTCATCACAGGTGACGACCCGCCCCAACCGCTGCCCCAGGCCCAAACCCTGCCGCCCGTGACGAGCCCGAGCTACGCAGACGTCGTGGCGGCGGGCCTCGACCCCGAAACGCAGTTTATCCAGGACGAGTTTCGCTGCTACGACACGAGCGGCGTGGACTACAGCCGCCCGCAGCTCGTCGTGCAAATCACAGCGCCGGGACAGTACCTGAGTTCGTACGGCGGCGGGACGTTTACCGTGGAAGACGCCGAGTACACTCCCGACATCACCTGGACGAGCGGCCCCTTAAAAGACGCGGGCGGCAGTCTTTACTTCGGTGACTACGGCCAGTCTTTCAGCCCTTACGTGACCTTGGGCGAAGAAAGGTACACCTTTGAATGTTTCCAGCAGGGTGCGCGCGAGCGGCAGGCGCTCGCCGAGTTTCGCCTCAGAGACCCACAACCGGGCACCTACCAGTGCCAGGACGTCGAGACGGGACAAACCGAAGCCCTGGAGTTGCTGCCCGGCCTCAACTACACGCTGGGGGGGCAGAGAGGAACGTACAGCGTGACTGACGTGTTGGACGACAGCGGCAGTTCGCAAATAAGTTGGCTCAGCGGCCCGCTGGCGGAAAGCGACGCGAGCTACTTAGAAGAAGAGGGAACGGGCTACCGCGAAGTCAGCATGCGTAGGAGCGAACACTACTCGTGGTTCGGGTCGTCCAGCTCTTTGAGCGTGGTCTGCTCGGCGGTCGGTGAACCCGTCGTGTTCGCCCGCTACGGCGACGGGGTCGCGCCGCCGGTCCAGGGCAACGAGCAGGCGCTCTCAGGCTTTTTTTACCGGTACGAGTACGTGGCGAGCGGCATGACCGGCGGGATGCAACCGGCTTTTTACCTGTTTTTTCCCAGCGGTTACGTCCACACGGGCGACGTAGAGGGCGACCCCGCGGACATCGACTGCAGCCGCACCAAACCCAACGGCGCGCCCTACTGCGAGACCTACCGAACGAGCCGCAACTTTTTAAGCATCGGTGAGAGCGACCCCGTGACGTTCGGCGTGGAAAACGGCGTGCCTGTCTTGGACGGCGAGGCCATGTACCCGGTCGTGTCGGGCATCACCAGCTTGGACGGCGACTTCTGGGCGAACTACTTCTGGTCGATGGGGTTTTGTATGGGCGAATACTCGTCGTGCTCGAGCACCTACTTGGAGTGGGAGTACATCTTCACCCCGGAGGGGCGCTTCGAATACGGAAGCTCGAACCAAAGCTTGATGTCTTCAAACTTCGGCGACATGGGCGGGGTGAACGCCGGGAGTTCCGGCAGCGACTACGAATCGGGGGGGTACACGATTGAAGGTAACACCATCGAACTGCGCTTCGACAACGGCAAGGTCGAGAAAAAGTTCATCATGATTACCGACCCCGAGCACTTTGTGATGGGAAACCAGGTCTACACCCCCAAGGAGAGAGAATGAACCGAGCCGCCGTTTTTGCAGGATGTTTGCTGTGTGTCGCGCTGGCCGCAACAAGTTCGGCGCAGGGCGGTTCCGAGCGCGCGACCGGCCAAATCAACGACGCGCTGAGCAACTTTTTTGGCGCGGGCAACGCTGCAAGCGTCACGCCCGAGCAGGCGGCGGCGGTGGACCCGGCGCAGTTCGAGTACGCTTATAACCCCGCCCTCGTCCCGCAGGTCCAAGCGCTAGTGCTGGCCGTCCTGCCCGACACGCCGGAGAGCCGCGAGGCCGCGCAGGGCATCCTGGACCAGCTTACCCTGGAGCAACAGCAGGCGATCATGGCCGAGGGTTTTCCCGACGGCACCTGGAGCGCGACCAACTTGGTAGACGTGGTTTCAGCGACCGTGCTGTTCGCCTACAGCATCCTGCAAAACTTGGACAGCACCACCCCGCAGCAGGACGCCGCCGTGCGCGACCTGTTCCGGGTGGCTTTCGCCAACACCGACCTGGTCAACCTGAGCGACGCCGACAAGCAGCTCGCCACCGAGCCGCTGCTGCTCGCCACGATTCTAAATGCCGCGCAGTACGGCTACGCCAAGGAGGGTTTGCCGGGCTTCTCGCTTCCCGACAGCCAGGAAAGCGCGCGGCAACTTTTGCAAGCCTTCGGCCTCGACCCGCAGTTCTTCGCGCTCGGCGCGGACGGCTTGGAGCCCACGCCGCAGATGCAAAAGGTTCAAAGCGGCGAACTTACGATGGAAGAGGCTTTTCCCGAGGTGATGGCGCAGTTGAACGCGCTCGGTGCCCAACCCGTGGTGCCGGGCGCGGACACAGGCGGCGCGACTATACAGCCCCCTCCTACCGACACGACCACGCCAGCGCCGCCGGACACGACGCCGACCGTTACACCGCCCGACACACCACCCGACACGAACCCGTCTACCCCCACGTCAACCCAAACGGCAGGGACGGACGGCAACAACCCGCTCCAACCTATCAACCCGCTCGCGCCACCGACGCCAGACCCGTTCGTCGGCGTGTTTGAGGGCGACGCGCTTACCCTGACCCTCGAGGGTTCGGGCACCTACACGGGCTCCTTAAACCTCCGCGGGCAGACCTACCCCGTCCAGGCGACGACGAGTGGCGACGTGCTGAACGGCACCTTTTCAAGCGGCGGCGCGACCTTTGCCTTTACCGCCACGCTTGCCGGCGCGGTGCTCAGCTTGGAGAGCGACGGCAACAGGTTTACGCTCGAGCGCCAAGCGCCTGCCAATCCGCTGGGAAACTGAGACTCATGCCCCGCCGGTTCGCGGTGTTGCAGTGAGCCTTATAGAGCGGATGTCTGCAAAGCGAAACTTGCTGAAAGCGTCGCCCATCCTCATCTTCGCGAGCGTCGTCATCGGCGCATCGCCCATCTTGAGCGTGATTTTAGCGAGCGGCGTCGCCACGTCGGCGGGCTGCGTGCTGAACGAAACCCGCCCCTACCCCTGCCCTATCGGACCCTTCGACGCGGGCAGCTTGCTCTACGCGCTGGGCGTTTCCGGCTGGTTCATGCTCGTCACAGTTCCCGCAGGTCTGGCCGGAGTAGGGGTGGGCCTGGTTTTCTTAGTCGTTGCGTTGGTCCAGCGCGGCAGACGAGTTACACGGTAAGAAAGGATAACTTTTGCCGGTCCGAAACCTACTCCTGGTTTTACTCTTGCCGTTCGCGTTCGCCCTGGGTTTTTTGCTGCGTCCGGCACTGACGGCCTGGGTGTTTCCGGCACACGTCAGCGTGACGGGCGTGGCCGAGCGCATGGTCCACACGCCGGACATGGCGACGGCTTCGGCCTTACCTCCCGAAGGGCTTTACGTTGCAGGTTCGGCGTTCGGATTTGTTTACGTGCGCTGTACCGACGCCGAACCGCCACCAGGTGCGACCTTGCGAGTGAGCGGCACATTGGACACTGTTTGCGGACCCGACAGCGTGCCCTGCTACCCGAGGGTGACCGGCGAGTGTGAAAACGCCTAGCCGGGTTCTTCGGGACGGTTCAGGCCTTCGTGCCAGCAGTACCACCGCCCCAAACTCAGCAGCGGTTTGAAGCCGTCTTCGCTGAGCCACGCGTGCCGGCGGCGCAGGCCGAGGTAAAGCTCACGTTCAAACTCGGGCGACCACACGACGCCTCCCACGGCGTCCCACAGGGCGTCGTAGACGTCGGCGACGACGGCGTCCAACGCCCTTTTGACGGCGACAGCTTCAGCGTCAGCCTCGTCGCCCGCGTAACCGTTCTGAAGCAAAAACGCCTGCAAGCGACGCGGCGAGGGAACCGTCAGGACGTACGCCCGCAGCGCGTCGTTCAACGTGGCGTGGTTCACGGGCACGCGCTCAAACCCTCGAAAAACGTGTCACGGAACCCCCAACACCAAACGTCGACCGCTCCCTAGCGGCACCGTCACCGAAGACGAGTCACCCGCCCAGGTGATGAACCGCTCGTCCCGGTTTCCGTAGCCGGGTACGCTTGTTCTAGGCGGGCGGCGGACGACCCGCCACAGTTCGCGCCCGGACGCGGTCTCGCTGACCTGCACCTGGACGTAGCGGTCACGGCGGCCGGTCAGCGTGCCCCGGCTCAGGTTGCTGGCTCGAGCGGTAAAGCGGCCGTCGGGGGAAGCCAGGAACTCGCCAGTGCCGCTCGGCACAAACCACGACCAGGCGAGGACGGCGGCCAAGAGGATGCCGAACGCGGCCAACCCCAAACGGCCCCACGCTCGCCGCCGCGTCACGCTCGGTATCCTGGGCCGGTGAAACCAGTACCCAAGCACGTCGTACTCCAGAATGTCGTACTTACAGGCACCGTGGGCCGGACCCGGGTCGCGTTACAAACGTCGGCGACCACGGCTCGGGCCACGCTACCGAAAACACGTGCGACCTCGCAAAAGCCGTATAGAAAACACGGCAAGGTTCTCACGAAGCAGGCGGCGCTTTTCTGCGGACGACTAAAAAGATGACCAGGGCGACCGTGTAGCCGATGAGGGCAAGTCCGCCGCTCGGCAGCGTCACCAGCGCGAACCACGCCGAGACGGCCATAAAGTACAACGTTCCGCCTAACTCTAAGCCGGCAACAACACACGTGTGGGAACCACTCTCGTCCAAACGGCAGCCGAAGCGTGTGGCGACGGCGCTCGCTACCAGCATCGACACAACGGGGCCGACCGTGTAGAGCAAGAGTACGGTGTAAACGAGGACGGGGCGCTTCAGCAAAGCCGGGTGAGCTACGACGGGTTTTAACACGGTCACTTCCTTTTGTCACAGCATAACCGCAACTTCGCGCCACCGCTTCGGCGTTTGTAGAGCGCACGAGGCACACCGGGCGCTGGCCCGCCTCGGCCTATTTTTGGACGTTGCCTGACACAGGCCCACCTGCTCGGCGGTACCGCCCGACAAAACCTAGTATGATGTCTGGATTGCACCGTTAGGAACCGTTTTATGAATGATTCGACCTCCACCCTTTCCGCCTCTCCTGCCGCGCCGCTCGAGCAACCTATACAAACCGTCGTGCGCGACGGGGTGCGCTACACCGTTCTGGGCACCGCCCACGTTTCCAAGGCGAGCGCCGACGCGGTGCAGTCGCTCATTCAGGGCGGCGGTTTCGACGCGGTCGCCGTCGAACTCGACCGCAACCGTTTCAACAGCATCACCAATCCCGACAGCGTGGCGAAACTCGACCTGTTCCAGGTCATCCGCGAGGGCAAGGCCGGGATGGTCGCCGCCAACCTGGCCCTGAGCGCCTTTCAGCAGCGCATCGCCGAACAGTTCGACATCGAGCCGGGGCAAGAGATGCGTGTGGCAATTAGCGCCGCCAAAGAAGCCGGCTTGCCGCTGCTGTTAATTGACCGCGACATCGGCGTGACGCTCCGCCGCGTGTACCGCAGCGTGCCGTGGTGGCAACGCCTGACGCTGCTGGCGGGCCTCGGCGCGAGCCTGTTCAGCAACGAGACCGTCACCGAAGAGGAAATCGAAAAGCTTAAACAGGGCGATATTCTCGAGGCCACTTTCACCGAGTTCGCCGAGTCGTCGGAAAAACTGTACATACCCCTCATCGCCGAGCGCGACGCGTACATGGCCGCCAAACTGCGTGAAGACACGCAGCGCCGAGGCGCGCAAGACGGCGAGCTGCGCTACCAAGAAGTCCTCGTCGTCATCGGGGCGGGACACTTGAAGGGGTTGACGCAGCATCTGCAAGACGGTGAAGAACCGCCCGCCGAGGTGAGGCGTAGGCTCGAGCACGTGCCCACAGGCAGCTTTTGGCCCAAGCTCATCCCCTGGCTCATCGTCGCTTTAATCGTCGCAGGTTTCGTCGTCGGCTTTCAGCGCAGCCCGGAACTGGGCTTGCAACTCGTCGGCGACTGGTTTTTGATCAACGGCTTTTTGGCAGGGTTGGGCGCGGCGATTGCACTGGGCCATCCGCTGACGATTTTGGGCACCTTTGTAGCCGCCCCCTTCACCTCGCTCAACCCGCTCATCGGCGCGGGTTTCGTCGCGGCGGCGATTGAACTTTGGTTCAGGAAACCCACCGTCGGCGACTTCGGCACCTTGCGCAAAGACGTGACCGACTTCCGCGGCTGGTGGCGCAACCGCGTCGCGCGGACGCTGCTGGTGTTCTTTTTAGCCACGCTCGGCTCGGCGCTGGGGACATACCTTGCAGGGTTCAGGATTTTTGGGCGGTTGTTCGGGTAAGAGCGAGCCAACTATAGTTTCAGCCCGCACTTAATTTTTAAGATACAATACACCTATCATGAGTATATTCTCTCGATTTCCTCACGGAGAGATTTATGTAGTTGACACCGAAGGGAATCGAAAGGGACCCTACAACGCTCGTGTAAACAACGAAGGTCTCACCATCGATAATCACGATGTGGTTATTGATGATGGGTTTGTAATTGAGCGACCGTTACCAACTGGGAAAATTAAAGTGTATGGCATCAAAGAGTTTGAGTACATACCCAAATTTCATCAGATTCCGCCACAGTTGATAGTCAAATTCGAGAAAAATACAGGAAAAGAAGTAAGCAAATCACAAACTTTTAACTTCCATGATTCAAGCAACATTCAAATAGGTGACCACAACGTCCAGAATGTCATCAGTATGCTGCAAGACCTAACGGATAAAATAGATAGTAAAGAAGCTCCAGCCGAAGAGAAAGCACAAGCAAAAGAGCTTCTGGCGAACTTCCTCAGTCATCCTGTAGTTGTCAGTATTTTGGGTGGTGCAGGCACCGCATTAGCGAAACAACTCTTGGATATTTAGGCTGCTATCCACCATCAGAAACCGAGCAGCGCCTCTTGCTCCTCTTTGGAAGGCGCTTGCTTGTGCTGCCCTTCGAAACTGGGTCACACGGTTGTTTTGAGACAGGGGAACGTTCAACAAAGTTCTCAAGACGGCAGGCCTCAAACAGGAGAGAGCATGAAATATCCTTACGTCATCGAGCGAGCACCCAACAATTACGCGGCCTTTTTCCCTGACGTTCCGGGTGTGGCAACGGCCAAAACCAAACCCCTGTTGCAGGAGCGGATGTCCGAGGTCTTGGCTTTGACGCTGCTCGACTACGCCGAACAGGGCGCTTCTCCACCGCCGCCGACGCCGCTGGCAAACCTCGACGTGAGTGAATATGAGCCGGAGGAGCCGTTCGAGCTGGCCGAGGTCGAGGCGGCCACCTTCAACCCGGTCAGCCTGGAAATCGAGCGTGCCCTTGAGCGTGCCGGGATTACCCAAGCGGAGTTGGCACGCCGCATGGGCGTGCCCCGCTCGGTCGTCTCGCGGCTGGTCAACCCCTTTTACTTCGGACACAGCCTGGCAAGTTTGAAACGAATCGCCGAGGCGCTGGGCAAACGCCTCGAGGTAGCGTTCAGCGACGCAACGGGCGCGACCTCATCTAACGCAAGGGGTGCGGCCTCACCTGAAGCAGCTTGAACTCGAGTCCCTCGTCAACCCTGACGACATCCCTTCTTCAACCGGGTGTCGCCTCATTCTGCGCTGAACGTGACAACCAAAACGGATACTGATAGCCCGAACTTCTACCCCCAAGCGTATAAAGCGGCCAAATTCACGCGACCGTCACGGGGTAAAGTAACCCCCATGACGCAGTCTCCTTTGCTCCGCCTGTGGACCTACGCCGAAGCCTACCGGCCGCGCATCCTGCTCGCCACATTCATCTCGGTGCTCAACAAAGTCTTCGACCTCGCGCCGCCCTTTCTCATCGGGGTGGCGGTGGACACGGTGGTAGAGCAGGGAGACTCGATTCTCTCGAGCCTCTTCGGTTTGACAGACGTGATGACGCAGCTCTGGGTACTCGCCGCCATCACCCTGTTCGTGTGGGGGATGGAGTCGGTGACGGACTACGTCGACCAAATCCTGTGGCGCAACTTGGCGCAAAGTCTGCAGCACGACTTGCGCACCGAAACGTACGAACACGTGCAGGGTTTGGAGATGGCCTACTTCGAGGACAAGAGCACGGGCGGACTCATGAGCGTGCTCAACGACGACGTGAACCAGCTCGAGCGCTTTTTGGACGTCGGGGCGAACGACGTGTTGCAGCTCTTGGCGACGGTGGTGCTGCTGGGGATTTACTTTTTCGTGGTCGCGCCGGGCGTGGCCTGGCTGGCGTTTTTGCCGATTCCGATTATCGTCTGGGGTTCGCTGCGCTTTCAAAAACGGATGGCCCCGCGCTACCAAGAGGTGCGCGAACAGGTCGGCGTCTTGAACGGGCAACTCGCCAACAACCTTTCAGGCATCGCCACCATCAAGAGTTTTACGGCGGAGGGTTTGGAGGCCGAGCGGGTCTCGAGCGGCTCCGACGTTTACCGCTTGAAAAACCGCGAGGCGATTCGCTACTCGTCGCTGTTCGTGCCGCTCATCCGCATGGCGATTGTGCTCGGTTTTATGGCGACGCTCGTGTACGGCGGTTATTTGACCGTGAACGGCGCTATCGGCGTGGGCGTCTACAGCACCCTCGTTTTTATGACGCAGCGCCTTTTGTGGCCCCTGACCCGTCTCGGACAAACCCTCGACCTGTACCAGCGGGCGATGGCCTCGTCGCGGCGGGTGTTTGGGTTGCTCGACACCGAGGCCGAAATGGAAGACGGGGACCTGAGGCTCGAGCCCGTCCACGGCGACCTGCGGCTGGAAAACGTCGTGTTCGCTTACAAAGACAGCGAACCCGTGGTGAACGGTCTCAGCCTGCACCTGCCCGCCGGCAAAACCAGCGCCATCGTCGGCGCGACGGGCGCGGGCAAAAGCACCCTCATCAAGCTGCTGCTGAGGTTCTACGACCCTCAGCAGGGCCGCGTGACGTTGGACGGGCACGACCTGCGCAGTTTGGAAATGAGCAGTTTACGGCGCGCTATCGGCCTGGTCAGCCAGGACGTGTTTTTGTTTCACGGGACGGTGCGCGAGAATATCGCCTACGGCGCGCCCGACGCCGACGACGAGGCCATTCGCCGCGCCGCCGAGGTGGCCGAGGCGCACGAGTTCATCACCGACTTGCCGAACGGCTACGACACGGTCGTGGGCGAGCGGGGGCAAAAGCTGTCGGGCGGACAGCGGCAGCGGATTTCGATTGCAAGGGCCGTCTTGAAAGACCCGCCGATACTCGTTCTGGACGAGGCGACGAGCGCGGTCGACAACGAGACCGAAGCCGCGATTCAGCGCTCGCTCGAGCGCATCGCCCGCGGACGCACCATGATTTTGATTGCCCACCGTTTGTCGACGATTCGCAACGCCGACCGGATTTATGTTTTAGAGCAGGGCCGCCTCAAAGAGCAGGGCAAGCACGAGGAGTTGCTCGAGCACCCCGGCATCTACGCAGGACTGTGGCAGGTGCAGACCGGCGATCGGGCCGCCATGCGCGCCTAAAAGCTGTTCAACAGCTCGGTCGTCGCGCCCCGTCAACTGCCCTTCGGGCGACTCGGCCGCACCTCGATTTTGCTCGGCAGGGTTCTAGCTGGGGCGTGCAGCAGGTACATCACCATGTCGGCGATGTCCTCGGGTTGGATTTTCCAGGCGTCCTCTTCACTCGGCGTGTGGTCGTTGAAGTGCGTCGCCACCGAACCCGGCATGATGGTCGACACCTTGACGCCGTACTTGCGCAGGTCGAGCATAATGGCCTGAGAAAAACCGACCAGGCCGAACTTGCTGGCGTTGTAGGCCGCGCCGCCCGCGAAAAAGTTTGTTCCCGCCAAACTGGCGATGGTGATGATGTAACCCTCGCTTTTTTTGAGTTCTGGAACCGCCGCCTTGACGCTGTAAAACACGCCGGTCAGGTTGATGTCGATGACGTCTTGCCACTGCTCTGGCGTCATCTCGTCGACAGGCGCAAAGTTGCCGACGCCCGCGTTGGCAATCAACACGTCCAAACCGCCGAACTCGTTCACGGCTTGCTCGACCGCCGAACGCTGCTCGTCTAGCTCGCGCGCGTCGCAAACCACGCCCAGCGCCTGGCCCGAGCCCGCTTGGGCGAGCTTCGCCGCCGCCTCTTTCACCTCGTCTTCGTGCCTCGAGGTGACGACGACGTTCACGCCCTCTTTGACCATCGCCTCGGCGACGGAGTAGCCGATGCCCTTGCTGCCGCCCGTTACCAGTGCTGTTTTGCCTGTTAGATCGTTCATGTTTCGACGCTAACACGCTGGTGTACTCGTTTTTGAAGTGGGACGAACAAAGCGGTCGGGTACCGCTACTCGATTCAAGGACGCCAAAGTCACCCAGACTCCGCTTATCCTGGGCACATGAACGAAGATGTTTACGAGCAGGTCAAAAAGCAGTTCGGTAAAACGGCCCAGGCTTACGTGACGAGTAATATCCACGCCAAGGGCGACGACCTGGGGGCGCTGCTCGAGCTGGCCGGCGACGTCCAGAACAAACGCGTCCTCGACGTTGCGACGGGCGGCGGGCACACAGCGCTCGCTTTTGCGCGAGCGGGCGCGACGGTCACGGCCACCGACCTCACGCCGGAGATGCTGCAGGTTGCTGAAACGCACCTGAAAGAGCGGGTCAGCGTAACTTTTCAAGAAGCCAACGCCGAACAGTTGCCCTTTAAACCCCAAACCTTCGAAATAGTCACCTGCCGCATCGCCGCCCACCACTTTGCGAAGCCGCAGGCGTTTGTGCAAGAGGCGGCTCGAGTCCTCATGCCAAACGGCCTGTTCCTCCTCGTCGACAACGTCGCGCCGGAAGACGCCGGGCTGGCCGAGGCGATGAACCACATCGAGAAAACCCGCGACCCGAGCCATGTTCGGGCGTACAGCGTCAAAACGTGGGTGATGTGGCTGAGCGAGGCGGGCCTCGAGCCTCAACACCTCAGCCGTTTTAAAAGGACGAAAAACTTCTCAGACTGGACGAGCTACGCGCAGACGCCGGACGAGGTCGTGGAAAAGCTCGAGGCCTACGTGTTAGCTCTACCTGAACCCTTCAAGCGCTATTTCGAGGTTATCGAGCGTGGGAGGCGGCTCCACTCGCTCAGCCACGAGGTCGTTTTGCTGGCGGCGAAGAAACTGCGCACGGCCTAACTTTATGGTGAGAGGCGCACGTCGCTCAGGCGCATCAGGGTACGGAAGGTGTGAAAGAGGTTCGCCCCGTCGGCGGGCGTGTAAGCCACGCTGCGCTCGCCTGTGCGCTCGACCCCCGGCAGCGCACAGGCGTCGGCCCGCGAGGGGTGGTCGAACTCAAGCTCCACGCTCGAACCGGCGGGCAGCGTCCAGGGTCTTGCCTGGGCGAAGTTCTTCAGAGCGGTTTCGGCCCCGTCGCGAATCATCGCCTGGGCGCGGGTGGGGTGGTCGTGCAGGGCGCTGGTGCTCGAGTAGCCCGTCTTGACCACGACCCCGACGGGTTTGTACCCCGAAGCCTCGTGCAAAAAGTCCTGCGTTTGGGCGACGGCCTTGTCGTCGCCCGTGACCAACACGACCCGCGCGCCGAAGTGTCCGGCGACGGCCGCGTTGATACCGTACTCGCCGGTCGAACGTCCGCCGAAACGAACGTCGAGCAGGTAAGAGGTCCAGGTGTGGGCGAGGGGCGCGGCCGGCGTGCCCGCTTTGGCGTGGTAGCCCACGAAAAAGACCGCGCCGTCGCCCGTTTCTTCAACGCCCTGCATCATCCCGAAGGTTTTATCGCTCCCGGTGATAAAGCGCACCCCTGGGTGCAGCTCTTCGGGCAAGAGGTTGCGCATCCCGTCGTGGGCGTCGTTGACGACGACGTCGTCGGCCCCAGCTGCAAAAGCGCCCGCGGCGGCGGCGTTGACCTCGCGGGTGAGGCGCAGCCGGGCGCGTTCGTATTCACCCGCCGCCCTGGGGCCGCTGCCGTACTCGGGCGGCAGCACCTGCACCCAGCTGGTGACGCCGCAAACACCTTCCATATCGGCTGAAACGAGGACTTTCACTCAGTAACCTCCCTCAAGAACGTGGGTCCGCCGCCGGCACCACCTGCACCGCCACCGCCCACCAGCGGCCTTCCCGCTTGGCGTAGACGCGCATAAAGCGCTGCCGAACCCTCTCGTCACCCGCTTTGACCTCGACGCGGCCGGTTGTAACGGCAGTATCACCGAACAGCCTGAGCGAAAAGTCGCTGAAGGTCTGCTCCACTTCAACGCCTTGCGGCGCGGCTGCGGCGATGAGCTGTTCACGCGTCAGCGTTTTGCCGTCCGCGAAAACACCCAGCCAGTCCTCGGCCAACACGACGCGCAGGCGGTCGCGTTTGTGTTGAAGGTACGCCTCGTTCCAGGCGCGGTCGAGGTCGGTTACAAGCGTTTCGTCGTCCACGCGTTCAGTTTAGCTCGAGCCCCTCAAACCTCGGCTTACTCGGGTAAGTAGGGAAGTCAAAGCTTTTGATTTCACTTTCTACTCGGTACTCGGTACTTTCTCCTCCGCCCACCGCGTCACTCGAAAGTAAGAAACCCCTGACAAAAACTCCGCCCCTACCTGTTAGGCTTAGTATCCTATGCGCCAACTCACCCTCGTGCGTCACGGCGTCACCGACTGGAACACCTCGGGGCGCTTTCAGGGCCACAGTGACGTGCCCTTGTCGGCGGCGGGGCGTAAGCAGGCTGCAGCTTTGGCAAAACATGTTCTAAGCGTCGCACCCAAAGTCGACCTCGTCTACGCGAGCCCCCTGGTGCGTGCCCGGGAAACCGCCGAAATCGTTTTTCCAAACAAGCGTATTCTGCTGGACGAACGTCTCAAAGAACTCCACTTCGGGGCTTTCGAAGGGGCGACGCAGGGCGAAAACGAACAGCATCCCGACTGGGCGGCCTGGTTCGCCGACCCGTTTTCTCGGCAGACTCCCGGCGGCGAGTCTTACGAAGAGTTGATGGCGCGCGCCGCAGCGTGGCTGGACAGCTTGCCCAAAGACGCCGACAGCTTCGCCTTCGCCCACGCCGGCACGATTCGGATGCTCATCAGCTTCGTCCTCGGGCTCACCCGCCCCACCTGGCGCAAGCGCATCTATTTAGCCCATACCGGCATGACCCGTATCCTGTTTCAGGGGGACGAGGCCGTCATCGAGCGGGTAAACGACACGCGGCACTTGGCACCGAACGGGTCCGACCCGTTTGCAGACTGAGCGGGACGACTTGAGGGCACCTCCCGACGGCTGCGAAAGCTTTTCGAACGTGGAGGGTGTGGGGGCGGGTTTTTAACCCACCCCCACCCGCAACCTAAACGAGCTGAAACAACCCCGCCATTCCCTGTCCGCCGCCCACGCACATCGACACCACGCCGTACTCCGCGCCGCGCCGGTTCATCTCGGCGAACAGGTCGGCGGCGATGCGCGCGCCCGTCGCGCCGAGAGGGTGGCCCAAGGCAATCGCGCCGCCGTTGACGTTCAGCTTTTCGTCCGGGATGCCCAGTTCGCCTTGCGAGTAGTAGGCCTGGCTCGCAAACGCTTCGTTGATTTCGAACAGGTCGATGTCATTGACCGCCATGCCGGTTTTGTCCAGGAGCTTGCGAATCGCCGGAACCGGCCCGATGCCCATCACGTCCGGCGGCACGCCGACGACGGCGGCCTGGACAAACTTGGCTAAGGGTTTCAGGCCGAGCGCGTCGGCGTCTTCTTGCGACATGATGACGGTCATGGCCGCGCCGTCGTTCATGGGCGAGGCGTTGCCCGCGGTCACGGTCGCCGCTTCGTCGTCGGCGAAAACGGTTTTGAGTTCGGCGAGTTTTTCCAGGGTCGTCCCGGCCCTGGGGCCTTCGTCCTTGCTCACGGTGACATTTTGCCAGTTGCCGTCCTCGTCTTTGACCCTCGTCTCCACCGGAACGACGTGCGCGTCGAACTTGCCCGCCGCCCAGGCAGCCAGGGCTTTCTCGTGAGACTTCACCGCAAAGGCGTCCTGCTGCTCGCGGGTGACGCCGTAGCGCCGCGCCACCGCCTCGGCGGTCTGGCCCATCGCGTGATAGGCCTCGGGGTGCTTTTTGAGAAGCGCGCGGTTGACGGACATAGTGTGCCCACCCATCGGCACCCGGCTCGTCGAGTCGCTGCCACCCGCGAAGACCACGTCGTTCATGCCCAAAATGACCGAGTGCGCCCCCTGCGCGATAGTCTGCAAACCCGAGGCGCAAAAGCGGTTGATGGTCGCCCCGGCGACGGTCACGGGCAGTTCGGCAATCTGCGCGGCGATGCGCGCCATGTTGTAACCCGCCTCGCCCTCGGGGTGGGCGTTGCCCAAAAGCACGTCGTCGACGCGCTCGGCGCTCAAACCCGTCGTGCGGCACAGGGCTTGTTTGATGACCAGGGCGGCCAAGTCGTCGGGCCGGGTGTCGCGCAGGTTGCCCTTTTTAGCGCGGCCCACGGGCGTGCGGATGGCGGTGACAATGACGGCTTCTCTCATGGTGCTCCTTTACGAGTCGGAACTGGATTCTTGGACTGAGTATAAAGGATGCACCCGGAAGTGGAGGTTATCCTAAATTTCCGAAGCTGAGTCGTGCCGTTACGCGACAGTAAACGTCAAGAAAGGTCAAGCATTTCTTCTACAGTTAAATCAATGTCTTTGGCAATTTTACGGAGAAGGGTCGGAGAGATGTCTCGTCCTTTGTGAAAGGGCACCGTTGTTCCCCTACCGTCTGGATGACGAAACTGTTTGTAGGAACCTTTTTGACGCACAACTTCAAACCCAAGCTTCGACAGGACACGCTCGACTTCACGCGCTTTGAGAATGGGTGTTTTAGCCACTGTTCAACATATCTTTTTTAGACTTTGAACTCGTCTGGACGAACACTGCGTTCGTTCTTCCGAAACTCGAGCTAACCTGTTTGCACTAGAATTTGTTGCGTACCGACGAACTCACCTTCTAATGCGGGGGGACCGTCTTCCAAAAGCATCTCGAGAACCTCACGAAGATTTTGGTGAAGCTCGTCCAGCGTCTCGCCTTGCGAATGAGCGCCGGGAAAACCGGGAATGTGACCCACAAAAAACCCTGTGTCTGCGTCACGCTCGACAACTGCGGTATACGTCTTCATATCAAACGAGTATAAAGGATGCTTGGGGCAGTACGAGTGTCTTTGCTTTGCGGAAGACCAACCAGGGAGGCTAAACAAGTGGCGTGGCCGCAGGGCTCGCCACCTCATCAAGCGTCTCACGGAAGAGAGAATTTAGAACCTCCATTTTCGGTTTTTGAACGTAAGCATCAAACTTCCTGTCTGATAAACGCTCGAGTTCCGAGTCGATATAGTCGCTGATAGAGGGTACGCGCGGGCCTGTATCCAACTCGGTGCCGAGCCTTTTTTGTTCGGTGAGGACTGTTATGTCATCGACGAGTTGCTTGTCCTGCAAAATTGTACCCACCAGTTTTTCGAACTCGGTGGGTACGACGCCCAAACCACGCTCGAGCCAGTTCACAGCGAGGATGGGGCGCAAGACGTAGAAATACTTCTTAGTTTTTACGGTCTCGCCCCTGAGAGAGTCACGGTAGTTGTTTTTAGCCATGTTGAGGTAGTGATACATACACGCTTTGGCTGAATAGCAGGTCTTGGCTAAGTCACGCAACTTAGACGCCGTCGTATACGCCTCAAGGTAAACGATGGGCGAACCCAACCACTCGAGCAGCACGGGGCTGGACTTGTAAAACAGCTGCAACGCTTTTCGAAAATCCCAGCCGCTTATGTCCAACTCGCCACTGATAGGCAGTTCGATAACATCCCGCTTGCGTTCGAAGTCAACGGACAGGTACCAGTCTCGAGGCCGGAGATAGATAAAGCGCACGTCGTAGTCGCTGTCCTCCGAGGGAAAACCCCAGGCGCGGCTGCCCGACTCACAGGCGTAAAGAATAGTTACCTCCTCTTGCGACTGTATTTCTGAAAGCGCTGCCTTAATTTCTTTAACCATAAAGGACTAAACTCTAACATATAGGTAAAACTTTTTTGCTAAAGTCAGATTATGGCAAACAAAGTCGGACCCAAAGGACAACTCGTCATCGAGAAAACTATTCGGGATAGGCTGGGGGTAAAGCCGGGCTGGGTAGCCGTGCAACTGCTGGTCGACGACCACGTCCGAATTCACTTCGTTCCCCCCGAACATGACGAGTCGCTGGCGGGTGTTTTGGCCGACTACGCCAAGCCCGAGCTTGGGTCTGAAGGTTTACACAAGGCGCGTGAGCAAGCTTGGCTCGAGGCCGCCGAGGAACGCTGGGGTGCGCAGCCGGGTGAAAAATGACCTTCGTCGATACGAGCGTGGTTGTCCGTTACTTGGTCGGAAGTTCGGACCCACTTTTTGAAGAAGCTAAAACGATTCTCGAGCATACCTCGGAACTCGTGATAACGGACGTAGCGCTTACAGAGGTTTTTTTCGTGCTGCGCTCGGTCTACAAAGTGCCTCGAGAAAAACTCATTGACGTGCTGGTCACGCTCGTGCAGCGTCGCAACATCCGAATCTTCAGTTTGGCAAAGGAAGTCGTGGTTAAGGGGCTGTTGCTGTGCCGCCCTTCGGGACGCGTGTCGTTACCCGACGCGCTCATCTGGGCGGCAGCGGTTTCCGGCAACGGGGTGGCGACCGTCTACTCGTTTGACGAACGCTTTCCCGCTGAAGGGGTTGAACTGCGCACGGCGTTCTGAACCCGATTCAAACAACATCATAGTGGTGAACGATGCCCCACGCCTTGTCGAGCGTGATGCCTTGCCACTGGTCCAAAGACAAAGGGTGTTCGGTAGGTTCGAGTTCGATAGAGGGTCGTTGGTTGTCCCCTCGGAAGTGGACGCGGGTTTTCAGAAACAGCGTGTCTTCGGAGTAGTAGTCGATGCGCGTGCAAAGCCAGCCGAAGAAGGGGCCTATGGCCTCAGAATCAAAGTTGTCGAGATAAATCGCGTAGTTCTCCTTTGCCAGCGAGACCCAGACTCCAAAACCAAACTTTTCAGGATACTCTTGGACGGGTAGCTCGAGAACCCCTCGAATAAAAAAATGCTCACCGTCCAACTCACAAGTGTCCGAGGTCAGGACAAGACGCTCGGCGCGTTCGGGTTTGGGAACATCGTAATAGTGAAAAGGGGCGTCGGCTCCAATATCTGGCAAACCCTCGTGTGTCTTTCCGCAGACGGAACAAGCGTAGCTCATGGGTTTGTTGAGTGTAGACCTGCTCGCCTCGAGACCGCCGTATCATTTGACCCGCTTTGGAGCGCACGCGGTCGGTTCGGGGAGGCTGAAGTTCAGTTTTTGCGCTGAACGACACAACCGCTACCGACCTGAGACCCGTAGCTATAGAAACCCACAGGTATCATTTATGGTTCAACCATAGATGATACCTGTGGGTTTTTGGTCGGGGCGACTGGATTTGAACCGGCGACCTCTTCCACCCCAAGGAAGTGCGCTACCAGGCTGCGCTACGCCCCGCTGTGTTCTTGACCCTGGTGTGCCGCGCGAGTCTCACGCACGAGCACCGGAGTATAGCAAGCTTTACGCGCTCCTGTAAACCCAGCGCAGGGCGTAAAGCCCTGAATACCGTCCCCCGTTCAGCCGTGTGCAGCAGCTTTTACAAGCGACCAGCGCGGCCGTTTTGCGGTGGCGCGGGACTTCTAAACCGCAGGTGTCGCAAACCAGCAGGTAGCGCGAGGGCGGCTGAACGACTTCTGCGGAGGTGTGACAGCGTTGCACGGAAATGCCGAATTCAAGGCACTTCGCCTGCCAAGCGGGGCCGTGGGCGGCTCCCGGCGTGAGGGCGTGGGCGATTTCGTGAAGCAGCGTCTCGCGCACGGCTGCGCGAGGGTTGAGTTCGGTCAGGGTACGGGACAGGTTTATCGTCCGCGTCGTGTAATGGCAAGCGCCGAACCGCCGTTTGGCCCGGTCGAACTTGAACGTCCAGTCGCTGAGGCCGTGACGGGCTATGAGGGTTTCGGCAAGCTGTCGGGCGTCTGTAAGCTCCATAGGGCTCAGCTTGACATCTTCCGGCGTAGCGTCTCCCCTTCTCAAGCTACACTGGAAAGCGTGACCGACTCAGAAGAACGTTTCGACCTGTTGGACGAATCGGGTGAACCCACGGGCGAGACCAAGGCTCGAGCCCAAGTCCACCGCGACGGCGACTGGCACCGCAGTTTTCACCTGTGGCTTGTCAAGGACGAAAAATACGTGCTACTGCAGCGGCGCAGTACGCGCAAAGACGTGGCGGGCGGCAAGATAGACGTGACGGTGGGCGGCCATTTTCGCGCCGGCGAAAGTTTGGCGCAGGTGGTCCGCGAGGCCGAGGAAGAGATAGGTCTAAGGGTCACGCCCGCCGACCTGCACTACCTGGGCGCGCACCAAAGTAAGTTGGTGCAGGGTGATATTACTGACCGCGAAATCGTGGAGAACTACGTCCTGCGCTGTGACCAACCGCTCGAGCACTACTACCTGGACTGCGCCGAGGTCGACGTGCTTTACGAAGCCCCACTCGACGGCGCGATAAACCTTTACCGGGAGGGCGGCTTTCTGGCCGTCGCCGGGTTCGACTGTCAGGGACGCCCCAACAACGCACTGCTCGTCGAGGACGACTTGATTGAGGCGGCGCGCGAGACGACGGCCCAGGTGCTGCTCAACATCAAAGCTTGGTTGGACGAACAGTAAAGGGAGGTATACATGAATTTGCTCGTTTTAGGCGGTACGCGGTTTGTCGGGCGGCACATCGTCGAAGAAGCGCAGCGGCGCGGCCACGAGGTGACGCTGTTCAACCGGGGCACGCATGAAGACGTGTTTCCGGGCCTCGAGCTTTTAACCGGAGACCGCAACGAAGACTTGTCAGCCTTGGCCGGGTGCAGTTGGGACGCGGTTGTCGACACCTGCGGCTACTTCCCGCGGCAGCTCGAGCTTGCGACCCGAGCGCTTGAAAACAATGTGGCGCACTACGTCTTCATCTCGACCATCTCGGTTTACGCCGACCTGTCCACCCCGAACACCAACGAGGACGCGCCGCTCGCTACTGTCGAAGACCCGACGACCGAAGAGGTAAACGGCGAGACTTACGGCGGGCTCAAAGTTTTGTGTGAAGAGGTCGTCCGCGCGGCTTTCCCGGACCATAACCTCATCCTGCGCCCCGGCATCGTCGCGGGGCCTTACGACCCGACCGACCGCTTTACCTGTTGGCCGGAGCGCGTCGCTCGAGGCGGAGACATGCTCACCCCCGGTCGCGCCGACGCGCCGCTCCAATTTATCGACGCCCGCGACTTGGCGGTTTTTACCCTGGACGGGCTCGAGGCGCGGGCGACAGGCACCTACAACGTGGTCGCCCCGGCGGGAAAATTCAGCTTCGGCGAACTGCTCGAGACGAGTCGGCAAGTTAGCGGCAGCGACACGCTTTTGACCTGGGTGGACGACGATTTTTTGAAAGCGCAAGGCTTCGAGAGCGGCGCGACTGAGTTGCCGTTCTGGTTGCCGCCAGAAGACGACGCCTGGCAGCTGGTTAGCAGCGAAAAAGCCACAGCCGCCGGTCTCAAGACGCGCCCCCTCGCCGACACCGTCCGCGACACGCTTCACTGGAGCGAAGCACGCCCCCAGGACACGGGCCGCAAAGCCGGGCTAACGCCCCAACGAGAAGCGGAGCTGTTAAACGCCTGGCACGCCGCTTGAACTGCGGCTAGGGCGTCCTGAGGTAGCGCTCGATGTCCGCTTCGTGCGCCGCTAGGTCCAGGTTGGGGCGAAACACCCGCTCGCCCGCGTCGCTGCCGTGTAAAAAGTACAAGTAGTCCTGCCCGTCGGCGTCTTGGCGGACGGGTGTGAGCACGGCCTGCAGCGCGTCCTCGCCGGGGTTGTCGATGGGTGTGGCGGGCAGGCCGGGCCGGGTGTACGTGTTCCAGGGCGTGTCCTGTTTGAGGTCGCCCGCGACGGCGTCGAGTTGCGGTAAGTCCTTGCCGAGTCCGTAGGCCACCGTCGGGTCGCTTTGCAGGAGCATCCCGCGCTCGAGCCGGTTCAAAAAAACACCTGCAATAATCGGCATTTCCGAAGCGTCGGCGGCTTCGGCCTGGACCATGCTGGCTAAGGTGACCCAGTCGGCGACGGTGAGGTGTTGGGCGGCGAGTGCGTCGGCGTACTTTTCACGTTCGGTCTCGAACCGGGCCAACATCGTTTCGACGACGGTTTCAGCGTCGCTGCGGACGGGCAACTCGTAGCCTGCGGGGAACAGGTAACCTTCTAAACTCAGGCCCACCGGGACGTAGTCGGGCCGCAAATTGCCCGGCTCGGTGAACAGTGCCAGCAACGCGGTTTTAGCACCAAAACCCAGCTTCTCCAGACGCACCGCGATGTCCACGAGCCGAAAGCCCTCGGGAATAACGGCGAACACGGTACGTGGGCGGCCTCCGGTTTGAAGCGTGTCGGCAGTTTCGGCCGCGCTCATGGCCGGGTCGAGCGTGTACAGTCCTTCGCCTATCGAGCGGTCGAGACTGCGGTAACGCAAGTACAGCCCGAACACGCGCGCGTCGTGGACGAGGCCCGCCTCGCTCAACGCCTGGGCGACGCGGTTGCCGCCCCAACCCGGCAACACCTCGAACTCGGTCGGGGCGCTCGTGCTCGAGACCGGACCGAGTTGCTGGCGCAACGCCAAAAAACCCGCTCCGACAAGCAGGGCGATAAGCAAGAAGCTCCAACCGACAAAGCGTCTGCGACCCGGCCGGCGGGCAGGCGGGACGGCTGTGGACTTGGGTATATCAGCCACGGAAGCTTCAGTTTACCCTTTATGGCTCGTTACGCGTTTGGTACGGTCTTACGAAGATAGGTTTCTAAGATGAGGACGGCCGCGGCCTCGTCGAGCAAGCCTTTTTCCTGCCGCTTTTTTTTGCGCATACCGCTCGTGACGAGACCGCGGCCGGCAAGCTGGGTCGTATAGCGCTCGTCTTCGAAGACGACGGTAAGACCCGCCGCTTGCAACGCTGCGGCAAAGTCCCGCACGGCCCGCGTTTGCGCCGAGTCGCCCCCGTCGCTCCGGCGCGGCAAGCCGACGACGACGCGAGATGCGTTCTCCGCCACCAGCCGCGCCCGCACCGCCGCCACGTCGTTTGTCAAGTTGCTACGGACGATGTAGCCGCGCCCGAAGGCGAACGAAGAACCAAGCTCGCCCCGCGCCACCCCGATGCGCGCCTCGCCCACGTCGAGCGCGATGACGGCCTCAGCCATTATCCAGCCAGCCCTCGAGCACCGCCGCCACCCCGTCCGCGTCGTTGCTGCCGGTCACAAAGTCGGCCGCGGCTTTCGCCTCGGGCGCGGCGTTGGCGACGGCCACGCCGTAACCGGCCCAGGCAAGCATCTCCCTATCGTTGTTCTGGTCGCCGAAGGCCGCCACGTCCGCGGCGCGAAAACCGAACTTCTCGCACAGGTGTTCCAGGGCTTCGCGTTTGTTGACCGAGCGCGCCATCACCTCGAGCAACTTTTCACTCGTCCAGGTGGCGTAGACGGGCAAGCCGTGAAGGGCTTTCACCAGGGTCGGCGCGCTCAGGCTGGGATGCCGAAACAGCAGCTTGACGGCGTCCTCGCCTAGAAAATCGCACACATCGCCGTGCCCGGTGGGAAACGGCAACCCGCGCGCCTCGAGGCCGGCGCGGCGCAGTTCGAACAGGGCGCTGTCCCAGTACCAGCCCCTGCGGGTCTCGAGGCCCGCCATCACCTCCGGGTGACAAGTCCGCAAGCGTGCGACGGACTCGAAGGCCAGGTCACGGTCCAGACTGTGGCGGTACTCGAAGCTGTCGGTCGCGAAGTTCACCACAACCGCGCCGTTGAAGGCCAGGACGAGGTCGGCTATTTCCAACTGTTCCGCCAACACCCGCACGTGTCGCGGCGGGCGTCCGGTGCAGAGAACCACGCGCACGCCCCGCGCCTTGAGCCCGCGAATCGCCGCCACACTGCGCTCACTCACCTCGCCCTGAGACGTGAGCAACGTGCCGTCTAGGTCGAGGGCGACGAGCTTGGGCACGGAAGTACCGAGGACCGGGTGAAAAGCTGAGAGTGTCACGAGCTTTTACTCGCCTACGCCCTCTCCCCTGCTCCCGCTTTTGAACAGGTCCGCCCGCTTCACGCGGCGCTCACGCTTGCCAAGATTTCCGGCACGGCGGCCAGCGCTGCCGACAGCTTGCCCATGTCCTTTACGCCCGCCTGGGCCATGTCGGGGCGGCCGCCGCCGCCACCGCCCGCTCGAGCGGCGATGTCCCGGACCAGGTTGCCCGCGTGCGCGCCGCGGGACTGCGCGTCTGCGCTCACTTTGGTGACGAGGAGGTTGCCGCTCGCCACCAGGACGATGTCGGCCTTGGTTTTACCGAGCAGCGTGTCGGCGGCGTTGCGAAGTGCGCCCGCGTCTAAGCCTTGCAGCGTCGTCGTCACGTACTTGAATCCAGCCGCCTCCTTGACTTCGCTCCCGGCACTCCCAGCGGTTTGGGCAGCGGCAAGCTTGTCGCGCAGTTGGTCGACCTCGCGTTGGGAGGCTTTCAAGTCTGCTTGAACTTTGTCGACGCGCTCCACCAACTCTTCGGGTTTCGCGCCGAGTTGTCGGGCGGCGGCCGTCGCCGTGGCCCGTAAATTCTGCAGGTAACCGAGCGCCGCCATACCGGTCAGCGCCTCGACACGCCGCACGCCGGCCGACACCGCCTCTTCGGAAACGATTACCAGGCTCCCGATTTCGCCGGTGCGCGTGACGTGGGTGCCGCCGCAGAGTTCAACTGACACGGCGGCGTTCTGCGGCGCACCCATCGTCACCATGCGCACCCGCTCGCCGTACTTCTCGCCGAAAAGCATCATCGCGCCGCTCGCGCGAGCCTCAGCGATGGGCACAACTTTCCAGTTCACCGCGAAATCCGCTTGAATCCAGCGGTTGACGAGGGTTTCAATCTTCTCGACCTCGTCACTCGTCAGCGCTTTACCGTGCGAAAAGTCGAAACGCAGGCGTTCGGGCGCGACGAGCGAGCCCGCCTGCGCGACGTGGGTGCCGAGCACGCTCCGCAGCGCGGCGTGCAGCAGGTGCGTGGCCGAGTGGTGTTTCTGCGTCTCGACACGGCTAGGGTCGACCGTGGCCGTCACGCCCTGCCCCGTGGTGAGCGTCCCGCGCACGATGCGAGCCTGGTGGACGAACAGACCCTGCGGACTTTTGCTCGTCGCGACGACCACGGCCCCGCCGCCGTCCCAGGCGAGCTTGCCCGCGTCGCCGACCTGGCCGCCGCCCTCGGCGTAAAACGGGGTTTTGTTGAGGATAACTTGTGCGGTCGCGCCTTCGCTCACCCTTTCGACGCTGTCGTCGTCTTGAACGAGGGCGAGGACGGTCGCCTGCGCGTCGCTGGCCGCGTAGCCCAGAAACTCGGTTTCACCGTGGCTTTTGGCAATCGCGCCAAGGGTGTCCTTACCGGCGCTGAAAATCGCGCCGCCTTCTTTGTCGCCCTTGGAGGCTTGCCGGGCGCGCTCTCGAGCCGCCTCGTACCCTTCTCTGTCCACTGTGACGCCGCGCTCCGCCGCCATATCTTGGGTGAGGTCCAACGGAAAGCCGTGGGTCTGCCACAAGTCGAAAGCGACCTCGCCGCTGAGTTCGTCACCCGTCAAGCCGTCCAAAATCCGGCCCACCCGCACGATGCCGGACTCTAGTGTCCGCAAAAACTGTTCTTCCTCGGTCTTGACGATGCCCTGCACCCGCTCCTTGGCACCGGCGAGTTCGGGGTAGGCCGCGCCCATCGCTTGAACGACTTGCTCGACGAGTCGGTACAAAACGGGCTCGCGCAAACCCAGCAGCCAGGCGTGGCGGGCGGCGCGGCGGATGAGCATTTTCAAGACGTAGCCCGCGCCGTCGTTGGCGGGCAGCACCCCGTCGGCAATCGTGAAGGTGACGGCTCGAGCGTGCTCGGCAATCACGCGGTGCGAGAGGCTTTTTTGACCCTCGTAGGGTTTTCCGGTGAGTTCGACCAACTTACGAATCGTCGGCTGGAACAGCTCGGTCGCGTAGGCGTCCGGCTTGCCGGTCATCACCGCGGCGAGGCGTTCGAAACCCAGACCGGTGTCGATGTTTTGTTGCGGCAAGGGCACCAGTTCGCCGCCGTCTTGTCTATCGAACTGCGTAAACACGAGGTTCCAAATCTCGATGAAGCGGTCGCCCGAGCCGGTGTTCGGACCCGTTTCGTCGTTGGAGCCGAACTCGGGGCCACGGTCGTAAAAAATTTCCGAACAGGGACCGCAGGGACCGTTCGGGCCCTGGCTGACCGCGTTGGCGGGCCAAAAATTTTCGTCTTCACCCCAGCGCGAAATGCGCGCCTCGGGTATGCCGACATGGTCGCGCCACACCGCATACGCCTCGTCGTCGTCGTTGTACACGGTGACGTAAAGCCGCTCGGGCGCTAAACCCATCCACTCGTCACTCGTCAAAAATTCCCAGGCCCATTCAGCCGCCTCTTTTTTAAAATAATCGCCGAACGAGAAGTTGCCCATCATCTCGAAAAACGAGTGGTGCCGCAGGGTGCGCCCCACGTTTTCAATGTCGCCCACACGCAAGCACTTCTGCGCCGTGGTGACGCGCGGCCACAGCCCTTCGAAACCCGCAAACTTCGGCGTCGCGCCCAAAAAGTAAGGCTTGAACTGCACCATCCCGGCCGAGGTAAAGAGCAGCGTTGGGTCTTCGCTTTTTAACGACGCCGACGGGTAGACGAGGTGATTTTTCTGCCGAAAGAACCTGAGGTAACGTTGCCTCAGTTCGTTGATGTTTTCCTGTGAATCCTGCATCTAGTCCTCCTGAAAGCCGAAAGCCAGTTTACCCCGCGCACGCGCTTAAAAACGTTGCAAACAAAAAAGACCGCGCTGGCAAAGCGGGTCTTGGGACGGCGGTACTTGTAAAAAATACCGCTTTTTAGGCTGCTCGAGGCTGCGGCAACATCATCGTGAGAGTGTAGCGGACCGAAGCGGGCTTTGTAAAGGCAGGTGCGGTCAAGCCGCCCGTCTCGAACCCTTCGTTGAATGAGAAACGGAAATCGCTACACTACAAACTGAGATTGCGGACCTCGAGACCGAACTGAACGACGCCGTTTACGAAGTTTGTGGGTTGGACGAGGACGACAGGAAAGTCGTAGAGGGCTTTCTCGAGCGGTTTTGAGCTGCGTGTCCGGGTATCTGAGCTACACAAGAACGGTCCAAGCGCTAGAATAAAGACATGGTTACACTTGATAAAGCCATGGACATGGTGATGGAGCTTTCGCCGGATGAGCGGGAACTGCTGTTAGACATTGTGCGACAGCGACAAACCGACGCGAGGCGGGCTGAAATTGCCGGGAACGCGCGGGAAGCTAGGGCGCTGCTCGAGGCGGGCAAGCTCAAACCCGAGCCTTTGGACGAGGCACTTGTTCGGCTGCACGCTTCTCTCGACGAAACGGATGCACGAGGGAGCTGGTCTTCAGTCCCAAATTCGAGCGTGCTTACCGGAGGTTCGTAAAGCGGGACAAAGGTCTGCGGCGCAAGGTGGACGACGCCCTCGGGCTGATGAAACAAGATGTTTATTCGCCCTCCTTGCGTACCCACAAACTTTCGGGAGAACTAAGGGGACTTTTTGGATGCTCGTGTGGGTACGACTGCCGCATCGTGTTTTTTCTCGACACGGTAACTGACCGAGAGCTTATTGTCCTGGTTGACATCGGCACGCACGACGAAGTGTACTAACGCTGCCCCTCGGAACTTGACAAGCGTGCCGCACTGTCTGCACCGTCCAACAAAACCACGGCGGTGCTAATCATGCTGCTGTTGGGAACGATTAAACTTTCGTCCGCCTGAGAGCGCAGCCGCGTGTAGCCCAAGTTGATGCTCTCGATGGCGGCGGTTTCGGTGGTCCCGGCAACTTGCAGGCGCACCGTGTCGCCCACCCGGTAGGGAAAGTAAAGCAGCAGCGACACCCCTGCGATGAGGTTGGACAGCGTGGTCGACGCCGCCAGCCCGAACACCACCGACGCGACGCTGACCCCGGCCAGCAAAAAGGTTCCCAACGCGCGCAGTTCAGGGATGACGTGAAAGTAGGCGGTGAGCGCGACGACGTAGACGGCCGCCCTCGAGAACTGCACGAAAAACCGGGCGGCGGTGCGGTCGATGAGCCCTTTGCGGTCGCGCCGAAGGGCTCCCTCGACGAGCAGCCGAACCCCGCGCGCGGCGAGGTAAGCCAGGCCCGCGAAAAGGAGGGCGAAGAGGAGCGCGCGCAAAACCGCGCTCGACTCGAGCCAGGTCACAAGTTGCACGCCGTCAAGTCTACGCCGCCCGCGCAAGCAGATTCAAAGGGTTGCGGACTACCGAGCGCAGAAAGGTGAGTGGACAAAAGGTAAAGTGCGGGCGTGGACTACATAAGCTACGTGCGTCAGATGGTCGGCCACGCGCCCCTCATCATGGTGGGGGCGGGCGTCGCGGTGTTCGACCCGGCCGGACGCCTGCTGTTGCAGCGCCGCGCCGACAGCGGCGAGTGGGCGCTGAGCGGCGGCTTCATGGAGTTGGGCGAGAGCATTGAAGACACGGCTAGGCGGGAGGTCTTCGAGGAAACGGGCTTGACCCTCACGAACCTGAAGCTGCTCACCGTCTTTTCAAAGCCCGTAAAAACGCTGCCCAACGGCGACCAGGTGCAAGTCGTCCACGTCATCTACACCTCACAGACGCCCGAAGGCGACTTGAAAACCCAGGCGGAAGAGGTGCTCGAGCTGCGCTACTTCGACTTAGGCGACCTGCCCGAAGCCGTCTTCGAGCCCCACCGCGCTTTGCTGAAGGAGTTCCGCTCACGTTTTGTCGGCAACCGAGGCTGAAACGCACACAAGTGCCAAAAGGGCTACACTGAGGGCCACAAAGAACGGCTTAGAAGGAAACTGTGATCAGGAGGCAGCTATGAAACGTGTCGGCGTCCGCGAATTCAAAGACAGAGCGACGGCCTTGATTGCCGAGGAAAAAGGGTTGGTCATCGAGAAGCACGGCAAACCCGTCGGCTTTTATATTCCCCTCGTCAAAAAGGACAAAGCCAAGGCTAAAGAGGCGGCGGCAAAGCTCGAGCACACCCTCGCGAGTATCTTGGAGCGCACCGGCATGACACGCGCCGAACTCGAAACCGCTTGGGACGAGGCGGGGTCTGATTAGCTCCTTCCCCGTTGTGCTTGACGCGAGTACCGCCGTCGCCGAGGCGTTGCGCCGCCGCGGGCTGACACTCTTTGAAGACGAACGGCTCGAGCTGTACATGAGCGAGGAAGCGTGGTCGGAAACGCAGCACGAACTCAGCAAACGGGTTGCAAGAATCTCCGAGCGGCGCGGCTTTTCAATTGCCGAGCAAGACGCTTTGCTGAGCACGACCAGCGCCGCTTTAAGCGCTTGTTTCTACGTCGTTCCTACCGAAGCCTACACGCCCTTCCAAACCGCCGCGCTCGGGCGGGTTCCACAAGACCCGGGTGACTGGTCCAGCGTCGCTCTCGCTCTAGCAATTGACGCAGGCGTTTGGACGGAAGACCGTGACTTCTTCGGCTCCGGTCTCACAACCTGGCGTACACCCGTTTTACAGCACGTTTTAGGTATGGAAGCCGCGTAGCTCAACCCAAAAAGAGCAGTAAATTCCAATCTTATTACGAAGGGTTTGCAGCACCTCGGCGACGAGGGTCGGGCTCGGGACCTTCGTTCGGTTTCACATCAGCTTTCCACCCGACACGTAGGGCGTAGAATAAACGCTTATGTCGCTGCGCCGCTCGTTTCAGAACCCCCAAACCCGTCACTTACTTTTCACCGGCTTTCTCGCTTTCATCGTTATCGGCGCGCTGCAAGCGATGTACGGCCCCGCTTTCCCGGCGCTGCGCGAGCGCTACGGGCTCAGCGCGGAGACGGTGGCGGGCATTGTCAGTTTTTATTTTTTGGGCGGGTTCGTCACCATCTCCCTCAGCGGCTTTTTAATACGGTGGCTCGGCTATCGGCGCTTGCTGTCGGTGTTTTCGCTGTTCATGCTGCTCGGCAGCTTCGGCGTCGCGCTGAGTGAAAGTTGGACTGTGACACTCGCGGCGGTTTTTGTGACCGGGCTCGGCTTCGGGGCCATCGACATCGGTACGAACCTGCTGTTCGCCCGAACCTTCACCTCGCGCAGCGCGCCCGCGCTCAACTTGTTGCACGCGCTGTACGGCGTCGGGGCGATGCTCGGGCCGGTCTTTATTTCGCTGTTTTCGCCCTCGGTGCGGGTGCCGTTTTTGGGGGCGGCCGCGCTCGCCGGCGTCCTCTTCGCGCTGTGCTTGCGCTTGGAGGACCCGCCGCCGCCGCCGGTCGAGCGTACGCTTTCTCTACCCTACGCGCGGCTGTTCGGCTTCGTGCTCGTCTACTTTTTGTACGTCGCCTGCGAAGTCGGGGTGGCGAGTTGGGAGACGACGCACCTGGCGCCGTACCTGGGGGTGGAGACGGCGGCGGGGCTGACCGCGCTGTATTGGGGCGCGCTGACGGTGGGGAGGTTTGTCGCCTCGCCGCTGAGCAGCCGCGTCGCGCCGGGCGACCTCGTGCTCGGTTCGGTCGGGTTGGCGTGTGCAGGCATCCTGCTCACTTTTATCGTGCCCGTCGCGCCTTACGCTTACGTGCTCGTGGGCTTGGCGTTCGCCCCCGTCTTCCCGACCGGTATCAGTTGGCTGCAAGAGGTTTTTCCCGCGCGGGCCGAGCAGGTTGTGCCCGTCGTCGTCGCGGTGGCGAACTTAGGCCCGGTCGCGGGCTCGTGGTTTATCGGCGCGGTGGTGGCGCGGGGCTCGAGCGACGCCGTCCCCGCCGTGCTGTCCGGGCTCCTGTTGCTGATGCTGGTCGCGACGGGCGTTGTGTGGCGACAAACGCGGCTTACCGAAAGCGTCGGCTGAGACGAGGGGGTTTGTCGATGAACGAAATCGGTCTCGAGAAAAACAGCAGTTCCACAGGGCGTTGAGACTTCGTCGTGGTCTCGCCTCAAATCCCCCGGCCCAAAGGGCCACCCCCTTTTAAGGGATAAGGGTCAAGAGCGCTTCCGTCGTGAAAAATTGAGTAGAAGTTGAAAGAAGCAAGAAGTAGGCAGCAAGAGGGGTGCGATGCGCTGAGATGTGGCATGTCTGCGACGGGCTCACGCAGGTGCAGCAAGCCTCAAGTCGAGCCGGCGAGCAAGTGTTCGATGTCCGCTCGAGACGGCAAGCTCGGCTGCGCGCCTTGTTTCGTCGTGGCGAGCGCGCCCGCGGCGTTGGCAAAGCGCACGGCCTCGGCCAGACTCGCGCCCTCGGCAAGTTTCACCGCGAGCGCCCCGCAAAACGCGTCGCCCGCGGCCGTCGTGTCGACCACCTGGACGCTGTGAGCGCTCAAACGGCCCGCGCTCTCCCCCACCCAGGCCACGCCCTCGCCTCCCAAGGTGACGACAACGTTGCCGACGCCCCGCTCGAGCAACTTCTCGCCCGCAGCCTGCGCCGAAGCCGCGTCTGTGACTTTTGTTCCGACCAAGAATCCGGCCTCGCCCTCGTTGACGACGAGGTGCGTCACGTTTTTCAGCAGGTTGGCGGGCAGGTCTCGAGCGGGGGCCACGTTGAGGACGACGAGGATGTCACGTTTTTGAGCTAGTTCGGCGGCACGGGCAACGGTTTCCAGCGGACTCTCGAGCTGCATCAGCACCACGGCGACGTCTTCGAAGTGCTCGTCGAGAACCGTTTCGGGGGTCAAGTGTCGGTTCGCCCCAGAACTCACCACGATCATGTTCTCGCCGCCCGCGTCGACGGTGATAAAGGCCAGACCGCTCTGCCCGTCGACCTCGGCGACCAAACCCGTGTCCACCCCTGCGGTCTCGAGGGCACCTTGCAAACCTTGCCCGTGGTCGTCCGTGCCGACGCGCCCGAGCATTCGCACGTTCCCGCCCGCTTGGGCGGCGGCGGCAGCCTGGTTCGCGCCCTTGCCGCCCGGAAACGTCGCCACGTCGGACGCCAACACCGTGTCGCCGGGCCGGGGCTGCACTTCAACCTGCACGACCAAGTCCATGTTAAGGCTGCCGACGACCAAAACGCGGCCCGCTGGGTGAGACATCTGGGTATTCTACGCCGCCGCGCGCACGCTATACTCGCTCGAGCTGGGTTTCTACTTTGGGGAGGTCAACGATGGTCAGACGTTCACGCGGACGAAGCGCAGGTGGGATAGGCGGCCGCCTGCTCATCGCCCTCGTCATCGCCGCTTTTTCGGTTTTTTCTTTTTTCAGCACCCGCTCGACCAACGAGGTCACGGGCGAGACGCAGTACGTCGACCTGTCGCCCGACCAGGAAATCGCCCTCGGTTTGCAAGCCGTGCCCGAGATGGTGCAGCAGTACGGCGGCGAGTACAACGAGCAAAACGCCGACTACGTCGAGCAGGTCGGGCAAAAGGTCGTCGCGGCCTCGGCCGCCGGCCAAACGCCCTACGAGTTCGACTTTCACCTCCTCGCCGACGCCCAGACGGTCAACGCCTTTGCGCTGCCGGGCGGGCAGGTGTTCATTACCGCGGCACTTTACCAAGCTTTAGAGACCGAAGGCCAACTCGCCGGGGTGTTGGGCCACGAGGTCGGCCACGTCGTCGCGCGCCACGGCTCGGAGCACTTGGCGAAGCAAAAGCTCACCCAGGGCCTTATCAACGCGACCGGCGTCGGGGTGGGTTACAGCGGCGCGGAACTCGCGGCGGCGGTGGGCCAGATGGTCAACCTAAAGTACGGCCGCAACGACGAGTTGGAGTCCGACCTTCTCGGCGTGCGTTTTATGAGCGACGCGGGCTACGACCCGCGGGCGATGATTCGCGTGATGGAGATTTTAGAGGCGGCCTCCGGCGGCGCGTCGCGGCAGCCCGAGTTCGCCAGCACCCACCCCAACCCCGGCAACCGAATTCAGCACATCCAAGAGGTCATCGCCCAGGAGTTTCCGAACGGCGTCCCGGCGGGGCTGACAGAGTAACGCTCGTCTTCACCCACAAACCCTCACCTTGTGCAAGGTGAGGGTTTTTCAGCTCGGGCCCACAACGACCTCGAGCACCTTTCTTACCGAGACGACCCTCGACAAACAAGCCCGAGTGCTATGCTGAAACCATGAACGAGACGGCCGAAATACCCAAAAAAGAGCCCAGTTACGGCGTCCTCGAGCTGTTTCCATATCAGGGTGACTGGACCGAGGCCGACTATCTCGAGCTGACCGCCTCTACAAATCACCTGGTCGAACTTTCTGAGGGTCGATTGGACGTTTTGCTTATGCCGAGCGTGCGGCACCAAAAGCTCGTCAGGTTTCTCTTTCGCCTGCTGGACGTTTTCGTGTTTGAAAGACGGTTGGGTGAGGTTTTGTTCGCGCCCTTGCGAGTCAAGCTTTGGGACGGCAAATTCCGCGAGCCCGACGTCGTTTTTATGTTTGCGGAACGCGCCGCGCAGCAGACCGACAGGTTCTGGCGAGGTGCCGACCTGGTCGTCGAGGTCGTCAGCCCGGACGACCCCACGCGAGACACCGTCGACAAGTTTCAGGAATACGCCCAGGCAGGCATCGGTGAATACTGGCTGGTCGACCCCAGGGACGACTCGGTCACCGTTTACACCCTGGCGGCGGGTGAAACGACGTATCGACAACTCGGCTCGACCGGCGGGGAAGCTTGCTCGAGCGTGCTCGAGGGTTTTTGCGTCGACGTGGCCGAGCTGTTCGCGGTCTGAGTTGTTCGAAGTTTGAGAGGCTCGAGGTTCTGACCCCTTTCCAAAGCCCGTTCGTTACCGAAACAACGAGCGGTCCGCGCTGGAAAAACGAATTCAGATGACGAGGGCGCACTCTCGAGCAAATATGCAGTCGTCACTCTCTGCCAACCTTGCGCTTGACTGCAGTCCTGAACTTTTGGGCCACTTAGAGTGAGCAGTAGGAGGACACTATGGCCGACTTGGCAAACAGTTTCAAGGACGCGCTCCACACGATTGAGCAGGAGAAAAAGCCCGACGCGGTGCTAGCTTTTTTTGAAGATGCCTCGACCCTCAAACGCCTCAACCACGAACACTACGAGGGCAGGAGCGGGGCCGAGAAGTTTTGGAACGAGTACCTGAGCACGTTCAAAACGCAGGAAACGACCTTCCACAACACCGTCGACGCAGACGAGGCGGTGGTGCTCGAGTGGGTCTCCAAGGGTGAGTTTCCCAACGGCGAGCCTTACGAGTACCGCGGCGTGAGCATCCTGGAGCGGGACGGCAACAAGGTGAAAGCGTTCCGCACCTACTACGACTCGGCGGTCTTTATCAACGAGTCAGCGCTCTCGAGCTAAACCCACTCCCGACAAATAAGAACCGCAGCCCAATCGGCTGCGGTTTTTGTCGTTAAGCGGACGCTTTAGCCGTCGACCTGGACGCGGCCCGCGCCCGCTTGCTTCATCAGGACCTCGATGTCGCGGGCGTCGTCGCCGTCGGTGTTCAGGATGATGAGTTTGGCTCCGTCCTGAACGCTGCGGTAAAAGAAGGCTTTTTCGTCGTCGCTTATGTTGGCGCGTCCCAGACCGCCGGGGTAGCTGCTCGGGTTGACGATTGCGCCGCCCCGGAAGCCGGACGCGTTGCCGATGACCGAACCCACCTCGTTGGTGTCGGCGAGGCCGCTGTCGATGACCTCGACCACGTCGTCGCCGTAGCCGGCCTGCTCGAGCGCGTCCCTCGCTTTGGTAACGCCGTTTTCGTCGTCGAATACGCCTATGACCGTTGCCATAACAACTCCTTTTCTCTAACTGGCGTGTTTGAGGTCCCGGATGCGGTCGTGCGCGGCCTTGACCTCTTGGTACTGCTGAGAAAGCATCGTCTTGACGTCGCTCGGCAGGTCCTCGTCCATGACGTCTTGGTAGTTGTCGACGGCGACGTCTTCGCCCCGCTCGACCTCGGCGATGACGGCCTCGTCGCCCTTACCGGTGATGGCGTCGCGCACGTTCAGCCAGGCGCGGTGCAGCGCGGCCCCGGCGCTCGTGTGGTCGTGCGGCTCGCCGCCCAAGCGGCGGATTTCGCTGCTGACTTCGCTGGCGAAACGCCCGCGCTGCTGGGCGAGTTCGTTGAACATCGTCTTGTACTGGCTGTTCTCCGCCTCGTCGGCCGCCTCACGGTAGCCTTTTTCCCCGTCGAGCAGGGTGCCTAAGACGTGGTTGAGCTTGCTGATGACTTGGTCGTTGTCGAGTGCCATGTTTTACTCCTTAAAATGTGACTTGGTTTATCTTACAAAATTTTCGCCCAAAGGTGAACCACCGAACGGGACGCCCTACACCAAACAGCGCTTCTAGGAGTGATTGAGACGTGCCGACGCGCAAGTTCAGAAGCAAACCTCCACAGAGCTACCTCCCCTAAAAAGGTCGGCAAGGTCAAGACCGATTTATCTCAATGTTGCGTGGAAGAGCTAAAAAAGGCGGGCGTGTGCGCCCGCCCTCGTCCGAGGTTTTAACGCTGCACAGTTTGTCGTTCGTGCTTGCCTTCGGCGATTTCTTCGATCATCTTTTTGTTGAAAGCGGGGATGTCGTCCGGTTTGCGGCTCGTGACGAGGCCCTGGTCGGTGACCACTTCTTCGTCGACCCAGGTCGCCCCGGCGTTTTTGAGGTCGGTTCGCAGGCTCGGGAACGAGGTCATTTTTCGGCCCGCGACGACGCCCGCTTCGATGAGCGTCCAAGGCGCGTGGCAAATCGCCGCGACCGGCTTGTGCTGGTCGAAAAACGCCCTGACGAAGCTCACGGCCGCGTCGCTCCGGCGCAGGTGGTCCGGGTTCATCACGCCGCCGGGCAGCAGCAGGGCGTCGTAGTCGTCGGCTTTAGCGTCGGCGACGACCACGTCAACGTCGAAGGTGTCGCCCCAGTCGGTTTCGTCCCAACCCTTGACCTGTCCGCTTTCCAGCGAGACGACGTGCGTCTGCGCGCCGGCCTCCTCCAAGGCTTGCTTGGGCTTGGTGAGTTCGACCTGCTCGAAGCCCTTGGCGACGAGAATGGCGACTTTTTTACCGTTCAAATTTTGCATGGTTTGCCTCCCTGCGTGCCAGTGTAGGGGGAGGCGCAAGCCGAAAGTATAAAGGGGCTGACAATGTTGGTAAGGGGTTTACATAGAGGGTGCTGAGTCTCTTGCGCGCAACTTCGCCGAAGGTGTCGTGGCGCGCGGGTGGAGGCTAGATTGGTCCGGAAGCTGATTGACCGAAGCTGAGTTAGACTGGCTCCTGTGCTCGACGCGACCGACCTCCTGACGCGGGCCGTCACCTTAAAAAGCGTGTCCGGTGACGAGGCCGAGGTTGCCCGTTTTTTGGTTGGGCAGATGGCGTTTTGTGACGAGGCCTTTGTGGACGCGGCGGGCAACGCCGTCGGCAAAGTCGGGCACGGACCGCTGAAGGTCCACTTTCTCGGACACATCGACACCGTGCCGGGCGACATCCCGGTGCGGGTCGAGGCGGGTCGCCTGTACGGGCGCGGCAGCGTCGACGCGAAGGGGTCGTTTTGCGCGGCGGTCGCGGCGGCGAGCAGGCTGAGGCCGCACATCCTCGAAAAAATCACCCTGCTCCTCATCGGCGCGACCGAAGAAGAAGTGCCGACGAGCAAGGGCGCGCGCCACGCGCTCGAGGCGTATCCCCAACCCGACTTTGTCATCGTCGGCGAACCGAGCGGCTGGGACGCTGTGACGTTGGGATACAAGGGCCGACTGGTCGCCAAACTGAGCCTCGAGAAGGCGAACTTTCACTCGGCCGGCGCGGGAACGACCGCCGCGGAAGACTTGGTCGAAGTATGGAACCGCTTGAAAGCGCAAGCCGACCGCTACAACGAGGGCGTGGGGATGTTCGACGCGCTGCAAGTCACGCTTCAGGACGTCGACAGCCGCGCCGACGGCCTTACCCAAAGCGCCGCCGCCACCCTCTCCTACCGGCTGCCCCCGGCGCTTCTCCCGGAGCGGGTCAAACGTGTGGTGAGCGAACAGCTCGGCCCTGCACGCTGCACCTTTTCGGGCGCGGAAACGGCTTACCGGGGTGACAAAGACACGCCGCTCACCAGGTCGTTCCGCGTCGCTATTCGCCAACACGGGGGCGAGCCACGTTTCAAGGTTAAAACGGGCACCGCCGACATGAACGTCGTCGCGCCCCAGTGGGCGGTGCCGATGCTGGCCTACGGTCCTGGCGACTCGGCCCTCGACCACACGCCTGACGAGAACTTGCCCCTGCAGGACTACCAAAAAGCGGTCGCCGTGTTGGCGACCGCCCTCGCTCGACTGGCCGAGATGACGTGAATTTTGGACGCTTAACCGAAGGCTAGCACTACAGTCCCGACAGGGCGTAATTTTTGCCGATGAACGATTCCCACTCGGCGGGCATGTCCTCTTCTGGGTAAATGGCGCTGACCGGACAAGCCGGAACACAAGCCCCGCAGTCGATGCACTCTTCGGGGTGAATGTAAAACTGGTCGTCGGCCTCGTAAATGCACTCGACCGGACAAACGTCTACGCAAGACGCGTCTTTGGTGCCGATGCAGGGTTCGGCGATAATGTGTGGCATTGTACCTCCGTCGCGGGGTTGTCCCCTACGGCTATTGTTAAGGATAAAACCCGCTTCGTCAAGCGAGCCCGCTCACAGTGCGCCGCCGCCCGACGCGCTTCGCAGCCCCACAAAACGACTGTAAAAAGTATATCCCCGTCGCCAAAGTCTGTGGCTTACACTTAAAAACATGCTGAAGCTCGAGCCCGTAGCGTTGGAACTTTTAGAGTACAAAATCCAAGACATCCGGGCGGCGCGGCAGGTCAAGGGCGGCCTGGCGAGCGTTTGGGACTTGTACAACTATCTTTTCAAAGAGGCCGCCACTCTTACGGAGTACGAGCGCGGCCGGGTCGAGGCGGCGGGCAAGGTTCTAAAGCGCTTCGGCGAGACCTCGAGGTCGACCCAAAGCATGGCGCAGACCCTTGAAGCGCTCGTCTTGAACGACCTTACCGTGTCCGTGTCTCCCAAAGTCGCGGCGACGCTGCGCTTTACCGACGAGACACCTATCCTAGAAATGGACGTTGAGGTTTTAGAAGAACAAGCGGTCTTGCAGCGGCTCGCCAAACGGGTCTGGTGGCACGACATGGAGACCGTCGTGCACGAGTTTGCAGTCCAGTGCCGCGCCGAAAAAGACCGCGTCACGGCGCGGCTGCTCTACGCGCTGTCGCTCAACTTGACGCGGTACCTAAGTGCGCACGGCAACCTGGACGTCAACCTGACGAATTTTCGAGTCGAGGACGCCGTGCCCGAGCGCAGCGACCCGCTCGTCTCGCTCAACGACCTAGACGTTTTGAGCGACCTGGTCCGCGACCTCGTCGAGACCGTTCTAGTCCTCGGCGACCCTGCCGGCCGCTACGCCCCTTTGGGGCTGCCCCGCGGCCAGGCGCTGGGCTTTGTCAAACGCATGGCCCTGGCCCTCGCCCGCGACCCCTACGGCGGCGAATGCAGTCCGCTCGCGCCGCGCCAACCCAGCAGCGAACAGTTGCGCCTCGCCCTGCGCGAGCTTGCCAAAGAGCCTTTACGAGAAGAACAAAAACAAGTGCAACACGAGACCTTGAGCGAGCGGTTGCGCATTACCACGGCGTTTGAAAAACAGCAGCGTCACGCGTTTCAGCAAGACGTTCTCGGCTTTTCAAACGCCGTCCACACCTTTTTCAACCGTCTCGCGCGCTATCTGCCCGGTCGGGTCGGCGGCGAGGCGGGCGAACCCCAACTGAGCGGCGGCGTGCTTTTCGCCGTCAACCCCGCCTTGCGCATAGCGAGCGTCGCCGCGGACGCCAGCGCCGTCACCGTTCACCTCAAGGGGCCGACGCGTTTGGTTTTGGCAGGGCTCGAAATAGCGATTACCGGCGGCCGCACGCCCTCTATTTACTTGGGCGGACACGACCACCTCCTGCAACCCAGGGTGCGTTTGCGGGCGCAAGGCCGGGAAGTCGTCGCGATTTACGAAAACGCTTACCTGCACCTGAAAGTTCAGGACACGGAGCGGTCACTTGCCGCCAGCACCGCCGAAGCCTTGGCGGTGTACTTCGTCCTCAGCTCGCCGCACAAAAAGGAGCTGTTGCGGGTACTGCGCGCCGCCGCCAACGTGGCGACGGGTGAACCCAAAGACTTGGTCGCGCAAGCGCTGTTGCGCTTGCGCGAACTGAGCAGCCGCGCGCCCGACCGCCGTCAAGCCCTGACCGGACTTGTGCAGGGCGCGAGTCGGGCCGTGAGCGCTACTTTGCCGAGCGCCGTCGTCACCCGGCTGGTAGAGCGTTTTTTGAGCGCGATGACCGCAGCGGCGGACGACCTAACTGCCGTCCTCAGGGCGGCGGACGGAGCCGAGATAAGCCGTTACCGACTTAGCGGCGAACCCCTGTCCCTCAACGTTGCCGGTCAACCGCTGACGGTGCGCGAGTACCGAAACCCTGGCAAAGAGGCGCGGCGCAGCGTCGCCGTAGTCTTGCCCGACCGAACGGCAAACTCTTTCAATCACTACTTGCTTCAGCCTTTACCGAACGGCACGCTGCTGTGCGTTCGCACCGCCGAGGACTTGCTGTGCGTCTACTTCGCCGGTGTAACCTTGGAAGTATAAAGTACAGAAAGGAAGGTACGGTGACCAGGTTGTCCCCACAAGCTGTGGACACGGCCCTTAAGACTTTGCGCGGCTGGGTCCTGAAAGATGCCAAACTCCACAAGACGCTCACGTTTTCGTCTTTCAACGAGGCCTTTGGCTTTTTGTGCCGGGTGGCTTTGCAAGCAGAACGGCTGAACCACCACCCCGAACTGTGCAGCGTTTATCGCAAGGTCACGGTAGCCCTGAGCACCCACGACGTCGGCGGCGTCAGCGAGCTGGACGTGGAGCTGGCGAGGTTCATAGACACGCTCAACGCCTGACTTTTGAGCTGCCGAAAGGGTGCGCGGTGAAACCGACCTTGTTTCACGTCAGCGAAGAGCCCGGCATTGGGCGCTTCGAGCCTCGAGCCGCCCCCGAAACCTCCGGGCGGGCGAAAAGCTGGTGTGGGCGGTGGACGAAGCGCGTCTCCACAGCTACTTGTTGCCCCGTGACTGTCCCCGGGTTACCTTTTACGCGCGCCCCGACAGCGACCCTTATGACGTGACGTGTTTGCTGGGGGCAGCCGTGTTCGTCGTCGCCATAGAAGCGGCCTGGCTCGAGCGGGCACTCACGACGCCGCTTTACCGTTACGCTTTCGCACCCACTTCTTTTGTCGTGAGCGACGCAGGCGCTGGGTATTACGTCTCTACGGAAGCCGTCGAGCCCCTCAGCGTGACGCGTGTCGACAACCCGGTGCGAGCGCTGCTGGAGCGCGGCGTGGAGCTGCGCGTGTTGCCGTATTTGTGGCATTTGCGAGACGTGGTCGTGGCCTCGAGCCTTCAATTCTCCGTCATTCGGATGCGCAACGCCCAACCCAGGCCCTGACGCACTTCAGCGAAGAACCACGAGCATCACGAAGTAGTACGTTACGGGCACGGCAAACAGCATACTGTCGATGCGGTCGAGCACGCCGCCGTGGCCGGGCAGCAGCCCGCCTGCGTCTTTCACGCCCGCCCAGCGTTTGATTAAGGACTCGAACAAGTCGCCGAGTTGCGCGGCGCTGGCGACGAGCACGCTGAACAAAATCGCGTCGTATAGATCGACCTGGATGCTGCGCCAATGCTCTAACCCGTACGCCGTCGCCGTGACGATAAAAATAGCCAGTCCGAGGCCGCCGAACGCGCCCTCCAAGGTTTTGTTCGGGCTCAGTTGCGGCGCGAGCTTGCGCCGCCCGAACAGTTTGCCGACCACGTAAGCGCCCACGTCCGACGCGATGATGGCGAGCATCGGCAGCATGAGGTACCACAGCCCGAGCACCCCGTCCGGGGTGTAGCGCAGCGTGATGACGTAGCCGAACAGCCACGGGATGTACAGGTAACCGAACAGCGTGAAGATGACGCTGTACATGCTGTTTTGGTTGGGCCGCATGACTTCCAAGGCGATAAGGTAAAACGCGAACATGCCGAGCAGCACTTCGCGCCAACTCACGCCTTCGAAGAGAGGCTGCATCCCCGGATAAGTGACCGGCAGCGAGGCAGGCAGCGTTAAAAAAATAGCGACGACGAGGCTGCGCTTGCGAATGGGGATGCCGCGCAGGTTCATCATCACGCTGTACTCCTGCATCGCCAACAGCGAGATGACGAGGTAAGCGGGCGCGAGCAGCGGCAGCCCGACCCACATCACGAGCAAAATCCCCAGAAAGGCCACAAAGGCGAACACGATGCGGTCGTAGGGCGCGGGCAGGGTCCGGGTCATCATGAGGATGAGGCGTGAAACTGCCCGACTATACCACCTTGAGTTTTTGCAGACGCAGACGTGGGTCGGTAGGCTGCGAAAAAGCGGGAGGACTCGAGCCTTCAGCTCGTCTCAGGCTTGCCGAGATACAACCACTATTGAATCTGCCTCACGACAAGAGGCGCGGGCTTTGTGGCCGCGAGGATTCTGAACGGGACATAACGCGAACGTCTCAACCTCTTCCAGAGGTGCCGCTTTTTAAGCTGAGGCGTCCCCGAAGTCGCCAGGACTTTATCCAAATAGGGGTCACCAAAAGGCCTCGGTCCTAGTGTCAAGAGCCGAGGCCTTTTGGTGCCGGAATGCGCCTACACCGCCGTTTTCTAAACCGCCATAATGTCTTCTTCTTTGCTCTTGACGCGGTCGTCCACACGGGTGACGAAGTCGTCGGTGAGTTTTTGGATGTCGCCGCCGCCCGTCCTCACGTCGTCTTCGGTCAACAGGTTCTCTTTCTGCATTTCTTTGAGTTCGTCGTTGGCGTCGCGGCGAATGTTGCGCAGGCCGACTTTGGCCTCTTCCGCCATATTTTTGACCGTGCGCATCAGGTCGCGCCGCCGCTCGTCGTTGAGCTGCGGCACGCTGATAAAGACGTTGTCGCCCCGGTTGTTGGGGTTGAAGCCCAAATCGCTCTCCTGGACGGCTTTTTCGATGTCTTTCAGGATGCTCTTGTCAAAGGGTGTAATCACCAGGGTGCGCGGGTCGGGGCTCGAGACCGACGCCACTTGGTTCAGCGGCATGTTCGACCCGTAGTAGTTAATCGTGACCCGGTTGAGCACGGCCGGGTTGGCCCGCCCGGTGCGCACCGCGCCGATATTTTGCTCGAACGCGTCCAAAGACTTTTGCATCCGCTCGCGCGCTTCTTTAACGACGGTTTTCATGGGTTTCCTCCTACAAACTGTCCCGAAAAAGTATACCTGGTAGAAAATAAAAGATTTAGTTTTTGGTTGTCGGTTCTCAAACTAAATCTTTTTTACCTCTCACTCGGTATTCGGTACTTCTTTCAGCGCCAAAACCGTTGCCACGTCGCTCCCGATGCGCGTCCCGACGTGCTCGCCGGCGAGCAAGCGCGCCAGGCTACCCTCTTTAAACACGTCGAACACGACGATGGGCATACCCTTGTCCATACACAAGCTCAGGGCGGTCGTGTCCATCACCTTGAGGCCTTTGTTCAGGGCGTCCATGTAGCTCAGGGTGGCGTACTTCAAAGCGTCCGGGTTGAGTCGCGGGTCGTCGTCGTAGACGCCGTCCACTTTGTTTTTCGCCATCAGCAGCACGTCGGCGTCGATTTCCAGCGCGCGCAGGGCTCCGGCCGTGTCGGTGGTAAAAAACGGGTTGCCGGTGCCGCCGCCGAAAATCACCACGCGCCCTTTTTCTAAGTGGCGTAGCGCGCGGCGGCGAATATAAGGCTCGGCAATCTCTTGTACGGTGATGGCGGTTTGTACGCGCGTGGTGACGTTTTGCTGCTCGAGCGCGTCTTGCAGCACGACGGCGTTCATGATGGTCGCGAGCATCCCCACGTAGTCCGCGGTGGCCGGGTCCATACCCGCACCCTCGCGCGCGCCGCGCCAGATGTTGCCACTGCCAATCACCACGGCCACCTGAACGCCGCGACTTGTCGCCGCGGCGATTTCACGTGCCAGGGCTTGCGTTATTTCAGGCGAGGCCCCAAAGCCACCCTCGGGGGCGAGCGATTCGCCGGACAGCTTGAGGAGCACCCGCTTCACGCTCATTCCCCGATGGCGATACGCGCGAAGCTGCCGACTTGGATGTTTTCACCCAGCGTGGCGACGGCTTCTTTTAAAAGTTGCTCGACCGTTTTCTTGTCGTCTTTGATGTAGGGTTGTTCCAACAAAACCGTTTCGGCGTAGAACTTGCCGAGACGGCCCTCGACCATTTTTTCCACCACGTTGTCGGGTTTGCCCTCGTCTTTGGCTTGCTTGGTGAGCACGTCGCGCTCAGCTTGCACCATTTCGGGGCTGACCTCGTCGCGGCTTTTTACAAGCGGGTTCGCCATCGCGATGTGGATGGCGATGTTTTTCGCGAGCGCTTGGAACTGCTCGGTGCGGGCCACAAAGTCGGTCTCGCAGTTTAGCTCGACGAGCGTCGCGATTTTGCCGTTGTGGTGAACGTAGCTGCCGACAAAACCTTCCGACGCCTCACGGTCGGCTTTTTTGCCCGCCTTGGCGATGCCGCGTTCACGCAACAAACCCGCCGCTTTTTGCAGGTCGCCGTCGGTTTCTTCCAGCGTCTTCTTGACGTCCATCATGCCCGCGCCCGTCATGGTGCGCAGTTTTTTTACGTCTTCCATCGTCACTGCCATAAAAGTTTCCTTTCAAAAAAGGTGTGCAGGTAAAAGCGGCACCCGGGCCGGCGCGTCGCGCCGCTTTCACCTTTTTTACTCGTCGGTGGCGTCAGCCAGGTCGGCGTCGTCCGTATCGGCTCCGGCGCCGGCGTCCTCTTCAAAGTCGCTGCCGCCCCGCTTGGCCGCCATAGCGATAGTCTGCTCAGGGGAAGACAGGGGCGTCGGCAAGGTCTCACGGTCTTCGTCGCCGGACAGGTCCGCACGTTCGGGCGCACCTTCCGACCCGCCACGCACCTCGACGATCAAGTCGGACAGTCGCGCCGTCACGAGTTGAATAGAGCGTATCGCGTCGTCGTTGCCGGGAATGATGTAGTCGAGCACGTCCGGGTCGCTGTCGGTGTCCGCGAGGGCTACGGTAGGAATGCCCAACTTGTTGGCTTCTTTGACGGCGATGTCCTCTTTGGTCGGGTCGATGATAAAGAGCGCGTCGGGCAAGCGGCTCATGCTTTTGAGGCCGCCCAAGTACCGCTGCAAACGCAACATCTCTTTGCCCAAGTCAATTTGCTCTTTTTTGCTGTAGCGCAAAATGGACTCGTCTTCGAACATTTTCTCCAACAGCTTCAAGCGCTCGACCCGGGTGCGAATCGTCTTGAAGTTGGTCAGCAGCCCGCCCAACCAGCGCTCGTTGATAAAGGGCATCCCGCAACGCTTCGCTTCGGCGGCCAAAATTTCTTGCGCTTGCTTCTTGGTGCCGACGAACAGGATGGTACCGCCCCTGGCCGCCACGTTTTTCAAGAAGTCCAACGCTTTCTCGGACTCTACAAGCGTTTTTTGCAGGTCGATAATGAAAATACCGTTGCGCTCCGCGAAGATGTAGCGCTTCATTTTGGGGTTCCAGCGCTTCGTTTCGTGTCCAAAATGCACGCCGGCTTCTAAGAGCTGCTTCATTCCAAGGTACGACATGTTGCCTCCAGGGCGGGACGTTGAGTTGAAAGTGATTTGCGGTTGTCCTTGTTGGGGGCGCAGACATCCCGCTGCTGCGCCGACAGGCAAACGCCCTAGTATATACGCCCGACCCGAACCTGGCAATTACCTGCGCGACCCGGTCGGGGTACGGTCTCTACGGAAGTCGGGTGCTGCGTTTGGAGGTAAACTTTAGCCGTCATGAATTTTGAAATCGTCGGCCCTATAAACGACATTAAAATTATCGTGAAAGGTCGCGGTATTCGGGAATTGGCACGTTTGAACAAACAGTACGGAAAGGGACGCTGGCGCAAACTCAAAGGTGATGCCACAGTTGTCTTAGCCGACGGTAGCGCAATAGCTGTCGAGCTGCATTGGTACGAGGCCAATGGCATAGGCCGCCGAGAGTTCAAAATCAAACGGTATTTAGAGTAGAATGCAGACATGAAAGCTGATACGACATTTGCTGTTTGCGTTCGAAACAAAGGCTATCCTGCTTCACTCGAGTTGCACAAAATTTATCGAGTGTTACCCAGTGCAGAAAGTGCGAAACACCAGATGATACGTGTCATCGACGAGTCGGGAGAAGACTATTTGTACCCCGCTGACTACTTTATGGCGGTTCGGCTTCCCAAACCGGTTCAAGAAGCTTTGTTACAAGCAGCTTAACTTGTTGCAACGTCGGCCTCGGCCATCAAACGATGAAGTGCGGTGCGGATAGCGTCGCGTGTCTCGCCGTGTTTCTTTTCGCTGAAAGCAACCTCGAGAGACTTTCTCTCCTCAGCCGGATAGCGGTCGAAAGGACCCTTGCGCAGCGCGTCGTCCTCCCAAACGTAACGCGCCCGCACGTGAGCGTGCAAAAACGGGTCGTAGTTGCCGTAAACGCTGTAGTTCATGCGCAGGGGTTTACAAACTTCCAGCACCGCCTGACCGAGCAGGCTCATGTCGCGCAAAAAGGTGAGGCGTGCCGCGAGGTCCAACGCTTCCAAACTCTCCACGATGGGATAAGAAATCAGCAGCGCGTAACCGGGCAGGAGTTGATAGTCGCCCATCACCGCAAACCCGCTTTGCATCCGCGTGATGAGCGTCGGGTTTTCACCGAGTCGCGACGCTTCAAGCCGCCCTTCAATCCCTTGAGCTTTCCACTCTTCCCAGGTCATAAAGTTCCCTTAGCCGTCACCACGTGTCCCCACCCGACGGCGGCGGCCAAATCCCGATGAGCTGCCGCAGCAAGACGATTTTACCGAGGTGGTAGCTGTTGTGAGAGAGGAGGGTCTCGAGCAAACTCCGCACCGTGTACTTGCCGACCGGTTCGTCCAGTTTCTCAACGTCCGACGCGAGCGCGATAGCCTGGTTGAGGCCCGTCGAAAAGCGCCGGACCAACTCGCGCGCTTCGGCAACGTCCGCAGGTGCGTGACGGTCGGGCCAGGTTTCAGCGGCATGGTCGGGGTTTGAGCGCTCGACACCGCGCACCTCTTCCAGGATAAAGTCTTGCCACCACACCAGGTGCCACAACTCTTCGTAAATGCTGTGCGGGGCCACGTCCGGGCGCACGCCGAGTTGTTTGAGTTCGACGCCCTCCAACACGCTGCGCGCCCGCGCGTGCGCGCCTTCGCCGGTGAGGAGCGTGGGCAGGGCGCTCACGCGGCCCCGGTCACGCGGCTTCAAGCTCGAGCGGGGCGAACAGGTCTTGCAAGTCGTCCTGGCTGAGACCCGAGGCGGTCGCCAAGCTGCCCTCCAAAATGCCCTGCACGAGCGCCGCCTTACGCTCTTGCAGTTTGAGGATTTTTTCTTCGATGGAGCCCGTGGTGATGAGCTTGTAGACGAACACCGCCTTGTCCTGCCCTATGCGGTGAGCGCGGTCGGTCGCCTGGTTTTCGGCCGCCGGGTTCCACCAGGGGTCGTAGTGGATGACCGTGTCGGCGGCGGTGAGGTTCAGGCCCACGCCACCCGCCTTGAGGGTGATGAGAAAAACTTGCGCGTCGCCCTGTTGAAAAGCCTCGATTTGTTCGGCGCGGTCGCGCGTTTGCCCGGTGAGCATCGCGTACTTGACGCCGAGCTTGGTGAGCGTGTCCTCGAGCAGCCCCAGCAGCGTCGCAAACTGCGAGAAGATGAGCACTTTGCGACCCTCTTCGAGCATACTCGGCAAGACGTCTTTGAGCCACTCGAGCTTGGCCGAGGAAGTGACGTTTTTCGCGCCCGACACCTTGACGAGGCGCGGGTCGCAGCAGGCCTGACGCAGTTTTAAGAGCGCGTCCAAGATCATGATTTGGCTGCGCGCCAGGCCTTGTTTGCCGACCTCGTCGCGCACGCGCTCGCTCATGGCGACGCGCAGCGTTTCGTAGAGGTCGCGCTGCGCCCCGGACAGTTCGATGGGCACGACGATTTCGGACTTGGGCGGGAGTTCCTTGGCGACCTCGGCCTTGGCGCGGCGCAGGATAAAGGGCCGCACCCGCCCGGCGAGCTGGCGCTGCCTCGCCTCGTCCCCCCCACGTTCGATGGGCGTGCGGTAGAGCTGCCGGAACTGGTCGGCCTTGCCCAAAAACCCCGGCATCAGAAAGTGAAACAGCGACCACAGCTCGCCCAAGTGGTTCTCGAGCGGCGTGCCCGACAAACACAGCCGCCCCTCGGCCCGCAGCGCGGCGACGGCCTTGAAGGTCGAGCTTTTCGGGTTTTTCACGTACTGCGCCTCGTCGAGGGCGAGCAGGTGAAAGCTCTGCTTTTTGAGCACGTCGACGTCGCGCACAATTAACGGGTAAGTGGTGAGGACGAGGTCGTAGTCGCCGAGCTTGCTAAAATGTTGTTTGCGGTCTTTGCCGTGCAGCACCAGCGTTTTCAGACCGGGGGCGAAGCGCTTGGCCTCGGCGTGCCAGTTGTGGACGACGCTCGTCGGCGCGACCACGAGCGAGGGCTTGTCGGCGCGGCCCGCCTCTTTCTCCAGCAACAGGTGCGCCAGGGTTTGCAGCGTTTTGCCCAAACCCATGTCGTCGGCGAGGACGCCGTTCAACCCGTACTCGCGCAAAAACTGGAGCCAGGCGAGGCCCTGCTGCTGGTAAGGGCGCAGGCTCGCGCGCAGGCCGGTCGGCGGCGCGACCTCGGCAATGCCCGTAAAGTCTAAGAGTTTTCGCCCCAGTTCGCGCAGCCGCTCACCGCCGTGCCAGCGCAGGGCGAGGGCTTGTTCCAGTTCTAACAACCGCGCCGCGTCCAACAGCGGCAGCTTGAGGGCGTCGTCCAGCGAGGCATTTTTGAGGTACAGCTCGAGCAACACCGTGAGAATCGCCCGCACCCGGTGGACCGGCAAGGCGAGCTGTTTGCCCTCGTAAGGCACCAGAACCGCCTCGTCGTCGGGCAAGGCGGCGAGCGCTTCGGTCGACAACATCTGCGGGTAGGTGCGCAGCATCGTGACTAAGAGCGGGATGAGCGACACCTTTTTGCCGTCCACGGTCACGCCGAGTTCCAGGCCGAACCAGCCCTCGTCACTGTCCTCGACCGCGCCGTACCAGCCCTCGGGGTGAACGACCCGGTAGCGGAAACTTTCGTCGAAGCGCACCTCCCAGCCCTGCCTTTGCAGCGCCGGCAGCGTGTCGGTGACGAAGGCCAGCCAGCGTTCCGACAGCGTTTTTTCGTCGCCCAACAGCGTAAAGTGGTGCCGTTTATTGTCGGGCGTGTGAAGCGAAAAATGCCCGACCGGCGCGAAGCCGTGGGTCAGAAGCTGCTTCTCCGCCCGGCGCTCGGCGCGCTCGTCGCGGTCGACAAGGTACAGGGTGCCGTTTTCGTACACGCTCAGCGGCGACCCTTTTTGGGTGGCGGGAACGGTGTACGCACCGTAAGTGAACGCAAGCGCTGCGGTGTCGGTCTTGCGTTCGCCGCTGCCGTACCAGGTGGGCAGCTCGAGCGACTGCAGGGTGAGCCGCGGCGTGCAGGGCAGAGGTTCGCGTTTGACGGCGAGCGGCTGCGGGGCGGGTAGCCCGGGGCCGAGGTCCCGAAACACCTCTTCGAAGCGCGGCAGGTCCGCCGGGGCGACGGGCGGGCAGCTCAAAAACACCTCGACCTGTTCCGGGGGCCGGTCGGGCTCGACGGTTCCCAGTTCGCCCTTCTCCACGTCGACGTAAAGCGGCGGGCTCAGCGGCAGCACGACCTCGGCGGCGGGCGTCGTCTCTAAAAACGTTTCTTGCACCCCGTCGGGCCGAACCCGCCAGGCGAGGGCGGCGGGGCGGGTGGAGCCGGGTTTCAGGGGCGCGTTGCCGACCCCTTCCCAAAAAGCGCGCTCGGTCGCCAACAGACGCGCCACGAGTTGCCCGGTCAACTCGCCGCTCTCCAACTCGTACTGCGCGCGGTCGAAGCCGTAGCCGGAACTCGAGCACACCCGGATGAGTTTGAGGATTTCCAACTCGGCCTTCGCGTACTGCGGCAGCGCGTTGGCGTTGTAGGCCCCGGCGAAGGGCTTGACGTCTTTGAACGAGCCGCTTTTTGAGGAGCGACCCGCCTGCAGCTCGAGCAGCACCCGGCGGCGACCATGCGCGTCGCGCTGCAGGGACAGCACGTAAAGCAGGCGGTGGTTGGTGCTGAAGCCGGCGCGCGGGGCGCTGCTCCGCGCCCGCGCCAGCCAAGCGTCGAGTTCGCGGGGCAGCGGCGGCGGGGCCAGCGGCGTCGTGCGGGACGCGTTTGAAAGGACCACACGCCCCGCATCCTCACCCCGCAGCGAACCCCGCTCGAACGCCTCGACGAGGAGCGCCGCGACGTGTTTGCAGTTGTAGCCGACCGGGCAACTGCACTCGCCGTCGATAACGACTTCGTCGCCGTCACGCTCCAACTCGATTTCTTGCAGGTAGGTTTCCGTGCTCGAGCCGCGCACCTTGCCGAACACAAAGCGGTCTTCGACGTGAAACGCCAACACCTTGCCCTCGCGCCTTAGGGCGTGCGCGCGGGCGAGGACGGCGGACGAGAACTCTTTCAGCAAATGGTCCAGCTCGAGCACAAAAACCTCGATTCGATGCTTTGGGCAGCCTTTTTGGGCGGGGGGGCGGAGGGAGAAAAGTTCTTAGTTTTTAGTTCTTAGTCTAAGAACTAAAAACTAAGAACAACCAAAAAAGCCCTCTTCGCTCGCACCTCAATCTTCCCAGCATACGCGCTCTCGAACGCTAAGGATGCAAGCCGAAAAACCCTAAGCCGAGGCTTTCTTCCCAGCCCATGCTGACGTTTAGAGCTTGCAGCGCGTGGCCCGCCGTTCCCTTCACAAGGTTGTCCAGGGCCGCCATCACGACGATGCGCCCGGTCTCGTTGTCGAGTTCGAAGCCGATGTCGCAAAAGTTCGTGCCGTCCAAAACTTTCGGGTCGGGGACGCGGTGGACGCCGCGCTTGGCGGTGACGAGCCGGATAAAGGGTTCTTCGGCATAGGCTTCGCGGTACGCGCCCAGCACGTCGCGGTCGCTGTAGCCGTCGGGCAGAAACACGTGCGCCGTCACCAGAATCCCGCGCACCCGTTCGACGGCCGTCGCGGTCAGGTGAACCGGAAACGCCCCCGGCAACTCTTGGCTGAGTTCAGCTCCGTGCCGGTGCCCTGTCGGCGCATAGGTGCGGACCACGCCCATCCGCTCCGGGTGGTGCCCGCTCTCGGTGGGACGGTTGCCCGCCGCCGACGAGCCGATTTTCCCTTCGATGACGATGTCACCGCGCGCTGGCACCGCCGCCTTGAGGAGTGGGTACAGCGCCAGAATCGCCGCCGTCGCCAGACAGCCCGCCCCCGCAATGTGCGTCGCGCCCCTCAACTCCTCGCGGTGCAGTTCGGGGTTGGCGTAGACGAACTTTGGCAGCGCTTCGGGGTTCGGGTGGGGTTCACCGTAGTATTTTTCGTAAAGCGCCACATCCTTCAGCCGGAAGTCCGCCGACAAGTCAATCATGCGCGGCGCGAGGCTCGAGAACTCGCCAAAGCGCCCCGCCGAGTGGCCGTGCGGCAGGGCGAGCACGAGCAGGTCTGTTTCTCGGACGTCGGCAAGGGGAACGAACTTCAACTTCGAGACGCCCCGCAGGTTCGGATGAACCATGTGAACGGGCAAGCCAGCGTTGCGCTCGCTGGTGATTTGGGTAACTTCCAAGTTTGGGTGCCCCAAGGCGAGCCGCAAGAACTCGCCTCCGGCGTAACCAGACGCGCCGACGATAGCGACTTTCAACTTTTCCATAAGAACCCCTGTTCACCACGAACCGCCTCAAGCATAAAACAGCCTGACGAGTTTTTCTAAATCATCCTTTGCCGCCTCGCTGTTCGCGAGGCGCTCGAGCAAGGCGGCAGGCGCAACCCACTCCGCACTGACAAAATCGGCTTCGTTGTAGTTCGGCGTTTCGTTTTGCCGTATTTCAAAGACTTTCATAAAGGCCGACAAGCCGTGCTCCACCGGGTTCAGGTAGCCCAGCTCCGAGTAACCGACCTCCGTAACGTCGAGGTTCAACTCCTCACCCGCCTCCCTGAGAAAAGCGGCTTCGTAGGTTTCACCTGCTTCCACGTGTCCCCCGACGCTCATGTCCAGGCAGAGGGGAAACGCCGATTTTGACGCTGAGCGCCTGGGAAGCCACAACTCGCCCTTTTCGTTGACGACAAAGGCGTTGACGACCCTTACCCAACGCGCCTTCGTCCGCCACGCTTCCGCACGCGAGACGGTTCCGGAAACGGTGTCGGTATTGTCTACCAGCTCCAAGATTTCGCCGTGTTCCGCTCTCACCTGGGCCGCTTCCGAGTCCTTCTGCCAAATTGACACAAATATGTCGCACCTCTATACTGAATCTAGGGGAACTAGGACGACGGTACGGCTCGACGAAACCCTCATGAAAAAGGTCAAACACTACGCCGTCGAGCATAACAAGACGCTCGCCAAGGTTATCGAAGAGGCGTTGCGTGACAAGCTCGAGGCTAATACTAAAACCAGTTATGAACCTTTCCTGCCCGTTGTTTCGTTAGGAGGACCGAAACCTGGGGTCGATTTGAGCAACAACTCCCTGTTACAAGACATTATGGACGGACTCGTTGACCCTTCCTGACGTCAACGTTCTCGTTTATGCTCACAAGCGGGACTCCCCACGTCACGAAGAATACTTGGCTTACCTCACCAGCCTGGTAGAAAACGAACCCTTTGCCCTTGCCCACATCATCCTCAGCGGGTTTGTTCGCGTCACGACGAGTCCCAAAATAATGAAGCCGCCTTCGACGCTCACGGAAGCCCTAGCATTCTCAGAGGGTTTGAGAGAACGTAAAAACTGTACGGTTATCGCGCCGGGGTCGTCACATTGGGTTATCTTCACCGACCTTTGCAAGCAGACAAACGCTCGAGGCAATGACGTCACCGACGCCTACCTCGCCGCCCTGACGATTGAGCACGGTTGCGAGTTCGTCACGGCCGACAAAGGCTTCGCGCGCTTTCCGGGGTTGAGGTGGCGGCATCCACTCGGGAGCTGACTGCTGTTTACAGGCCTACGAAACAGCCGAGTCTCGTCAGGAAAATTGTCAAGCCGTAAATGTCTCTGAGGGCGACGTCTGCGCCACAGTTCGGCAGCACGTCAACCCTTTCCAGTAATAAAAACTGTATGAAACCTCATGGCCCAGGGCACTCGAGAAGTCGGCCGCGTCCGCTATGACGACGTCAAGCTTTCATCAAAACCTGTGGGACTGCAAGTTACTTTATTCACAACAATGATATGCGTGAAATTTTTGTTGCTTTTCAACCGTTCCCAATTTGGCTACTCGGGTACCCCGTCGGGGCGCTCGAGCGCGTCGCCGCGACCCAATACTTTCAAAAGGCGGTCGGGGCGGTCGGTTATAATGCCGTCGACGCCCCAGTCGACCAGCCGGGCCATGTCGGCGGCATCGTCGACGGTCCAGACGTGGACCTGAACGTTTTTTCGGTGGGCGGCGCGGATAAGTCGGCGCGTTACCAACCGTAAGTTGCCCTGTGCTTCGGGAACTTGCAGCGCCTGGGCCTGCGGCAGATAAACGCGGTCTAGAAAAAGCGTGGTGAGAATAAAGAACGTGCGGATTTCGTTGGGTGTGGCGGCGGTCGCGACGTCGGGGCAGCGCTCGCGGAAGGCCCTTGTAGCTGCGTCGTAAAACGAGACGACGAGGGTCGTGTCCTCACGACCGTACCTTTCAACAAGGTCGCACAAGGGTCCGACGATGTCGGGGTCGGTCTGCTTGATTTCCACGTTGACGCGCGTGTCGGGAAACGCCTCGAAGACCTCTTCCAACGTTGGAATCGTGATGCCTCGGCCCCGGTAGGGAAAGCTCTCCCCCGTTCGCTCGGGCGACCAGTCGTACCCAGCGTCGAGTTTTTTGAGTTCGGCGAGCGTTTTGTCTTTGACGAGGCCGCCGCCGTCGGTCGTGCGGTCAAGAGTGTCGTCGTGGATGACGACGAGCGCGCCGTCTTGTGCGGCGTGGACGTCCAGCTCGAGCACGTCCGCCCCCGCTGCAACCGCGCGCCGGAAGGCGTACAGCGTGTTGCTCGGCCACAAACCGTCGCCGCCCTGGTGCGCCATGACGAGCACACCGTCGCGGTCACCTTCGAAAAAAGGATGCGGCTCTGCGGGGCGTGCGGTGAGCGACAAGCCGACGTACGCTACGCCCAAAAGGACGAAGAGACCGAGCAGGCCGGTCAAAACGTGCTTTAGGGACAATCTCACGGTGTCAGGCTCGAGGCGACGTGAGGAAAACGTAAAAATCGCACCTCGCCGCACCGTACTTCGTCAGGTGATGCCGAACCATTGTAAGTAGTCTAGCCCAGCCGGCATGAAAAAACCTCGCCGGAGCGAGGCTTTTGTGGTGGAGGCGGGCGGAATTGAACCGCCGTCCGAAACACCCTTGGATAGGCGTCTACGCGTGTAGGTACTGAATTCATTGTCGGCGCGGGGCAAGCTCGGTACCAGACTTGAAACCTCGCGCTTAAACGTCTAAAATTTCGCCTTAAGTCCGACGTTGGAGACTTGCGGCTAGCCTACTTCGGGATGCTCGGTCCGGCGAACCATAGGCGGGGTTTCCGGTGAGCAGTGCTACCTAAACTTAGGCAGCTAGAGCAAAGCTCTGGTTGTTGTTGCCAGTTAATGGCTTTGCAGCTTGATAACGCGGCCAGCTGCGTCCGCGACGCGCAACCTTACCCGCAAAGCGCCCCGTCGAAACCAGGTCGCCCCCAAGTGAGATGCAGGTATGATTGTAGCATGGTGTGATCGGTCTTGCTGACGCCCCGATTACCTCTAAGTACCGAGTCCAGAGTACCGAGTGGAAAGTGTTTTCTACTCGGTACTTTCAACTCGGTACTGCCTGTTCAGGCTTTTTGCTCGTAGTACTCCGAAATGTTGTCGTAGACGTCGTCGGGAAAAGTCAGGTCTTGGTAGACGTTGCCCGCGTCCGGGTCGTCGGTGTTGGGGAGAATGGCGAAGTCTTGCTTTTCCTGGTAGCCGAGAATCGTTTCGCGGCTCGGCGGGCTGTAGTCTTTGGCCGAAACTTGTTTGACGAGGGATTTGGCCTCGGCCTCGCCGAAGTCTTCGTCTTGGGCGAGGGTCTGGACGAGTTCGTCCTCGTCCACAAAGTGCCGCGCGATAATTGCGAACACCAACCGGCCGTAGTGACCGATGTCTTGACCTTCGTCGAGCGCGTCCAACAGGTGCGTCATCATGCCGTTTTTTCGTAGGTCCTCGAGTGCCATAAGTGCCCCTTTCGTGGTTGAGAGTACCTTATTTATTAAGGTCGACGTCGTAGTTGGCGTTACAAGTTTTAGTCCGGTAGGGCCCCAACAAGGTATGATGACGCCATGTCCACAGCCGTCGAGATGAGCAACATCACCAAACGCTTTCCGCTCGTGGTGGCGAACGACCACGTGGATTTCGCCGTGGAGTGGGGCGAGGTTCACGCACTCATTGGCGAAAACGGGGCGGGCAAAAGCACCCTCATGAAGATTTTGTACGGTCTGCAAGCGCCGGACGAGGGCGTCATCAAGGTGGACGGCGCGGCGGTGAGTTTCCGCTCACCCAAAGACGCGATTCGTCTCGGCATCGGCATGGTGCATCAACACTTTATGTTGGTCGAGCCGCTCACCGTCGCGGAAAACATCGTGCTCGGCTCGGAACCGTCGGCGGGCGTGGCGCTCGACTACCGGGCGGCTCGCGCCAAGACGAAAGAACTCATCGAACGCTTCGGCTTCGACCTGTCGCCGGACACGAAAATCGAAGACTTGCCGCTGGGTTTGCAGCAGCAGGTCGAGATTCTGAAGACGCTCTACCGCCGGGCGCGCATCCTTATTATGGACGAGCCCACGGCGGTGCTGACGCCGCAAGAAACGCGCGGTTTGTTCGCGTTCGTCCGCGAGTTCGCCGCCAGCGGCAACGCGGTCGTGTTTATCAGCCACAAGCTCGACGAGGTCATGGAAATCTGCGACCGCATGAGCGTGATGCGCGACGGCCGGATGATAGGCACCGTGGCGCGCGCAGACACCGACCAACGCCAACTCGCCAACATGATGGTCGGCCGCGAGGTGCTGCTGCAAGTGGAAAAAGCGCCCAGAGAGCCCGGCGAGGTGCGGCTCGAGCTGGACCGGGTCACCGTGCTGAGCCCGCTCAAGCAGCGCCCTATCGTCGGCGACGTGTCGTTTGCGGTGCGCGCCGGGGAAATCGTGGGAATTGCGGGCATAGAAGGAAACGGGCAGAGCGAACTCGTCGAGTGCATAGCGGGTTTGCGCCGCGCGGACGGTGGGGTGATTCGGCTCGAGGGCCGCGATACCACCTTCGAAACCGCCCAAACGCGCCGCGAAGAAGGTTTGAGCCACGTGCCCGAAGACCGCTTCGAACGCGGTCTGGTGCCGAGCTACTCGTCGGCGCTCAACACCGTCCTGGGCGACCACCACCACGCGCCGTTCGCCAACCGTTTGGGCTTTCTGAACGAGGGCTCGATCGAAAGTCACGCGCGGCGCCTGATAGACCAGTACGACGTGCGCCCCGCCTCGACGCGGGTCGCGGCGCAGGCCTACTCGGGCGGCAACGCCCAAAAACTCATCGTGGCTCGAGAGTTGGAGCGCAACCCCGACGTGCTGATTGCCGCCCAGCCGACCCGCGGCGTGGACATCGGCGCGATTGAATTCATCCACAAACAGATTGTCAAAGCGCGGGACAGCGGTTTGGCGGTGCTCCTCGTCTCCGCCGACTTGAACGAGGTCATGAGTTTGTCCGACCGCATTTTGGTGATGTTCGAGGGCCGCGTGATGGGCGAGCTGTCACAGAGCGAGGCGACGCCCGAAAAGCTAGGGTTGATGATGGCGGGCTCCAAGGTGAGCGAAGGCGAAACAGCTTGAGGCGCGACCGAGACAAGTTCGGGGCGAAACCCTCGTCGTCGTGACGGGCTGTGAACTCGTCTACGACATCCTGGGCGTCGCGACTGACGACCGGGCGTTGCTGGCGGAGTTTCGCGACGAGGTCGAAGGGCGTCTCACGCACGTAAAAGCCGTCGACGTTCGCACTGTCGACGGCGGTGTGCGTTTGCAAATTGCGGTGTACGACATCGAACCGTTCGCTCAAAACAACTTCGAGTCGTTCGTTTACGACCACGCCGTTGGGGACTCGACCCACGCGTACTTTGAAATAGCCGCAGAAAGCATTACGATCAAACTGGCGTCAGAGCGCTATACCTGAACCCAAACCGCTCGGTACAACCCGCGGCTCACACAAAAAGCGAACCGGTGCTAAACCGACGTGCGGTCGAACAGCGCCAAAAACGGCGTACCGCTCTTGCCCTGCTCGGTGAGCAAACCCAGGAGTTTGTACTTGACGCCGTCACTGCACGCCCGGTGGGTAAGGACTTGCATGGCGAGTTCGGTAGCGCGGCTGGTGTGGCCCTCGCTCAGCAGGTGCTCGACAAGGTCGACGATCGCACCGAAGGCGTGAGCCGACGAGACGCGTTTCGAGATGACGATTTCGTCGCCGCCGCCCGTGTTGCCCAAGTTGAGCAGGCGCACGTTCGGGTCGAGGAGCAGTTTGGAGAGGGCGTCACCGTCGTTGCCGCTGAACGCTTCCAAACCTTCCTTACCGGGTTCACAGTCCGAAGTCAGCTCTGCGAACAGGCGTTCGGTTTCGGCACCGACCCCGAACACGAACTCGTTGCCGAAGGCTTGTTTGAAACGGCTCAAAAAGCCGAGCGCGACCGAACGGTGGCCGAACAGGTAGGTGTTGCGAGCGTAGCAGCGGGCCGCTTCTTCGGAAAACGGAGCGTAGTTGAGGAGGGTGCGGGCGGCTTCGGCGGCCTCGGCGTGGTTGCCGGAGTTCTCTAATTCGGTTGCGTACTGGAGCGCTACCACTGCAAAGGTGTCCACGAGTGCGCGGCGTTCGGTCGTCAGCCACTCGTCGTAGCTCAGCGAGTCCGACGCGTCCAAACCGGCTGCCAACTCACCCTGGAACAGTCGGTACGCGTCGCCCCAGCGCTGCGCCGACTTGGCGGCGCGGAAGTGGGCTAAGTCGGTCGGCACTTGCCATCTCACGCGGGTGCGTTCTATCTCGAGGCCCTCGGCCCAAGGCAGCGACCGCGCCGCCGCCAAAAGTTTGCGCAAGTAGTGCAGGGCGGTGTCGTTGTCCGCGTCCGGGCGAAAGAAAAAAGCGAGTTCCTGGCGGGTCAGCCAGTCGCCGTAGTAACCCAGGTAAACGAGCAGCCAACTCACCCGCGTGGGCGGCAGGTCGGTGACCGTGGCTCCCTCAAAGACGGGTGTGCCCAACAGCTTAAGCACAGACGGCGTCCTCACAAAAATCGACCCCGTTGAGATAGGACGGCACCGGGACGGGCGCGGCCCCCACCCGGCACGCGTAAAGCCTGTCGTGAGCGAGGTTGGGTTGAAAAAGTGGGCACATAACGTTCCTAAGAAGACGAGAGAAAGAGCTTGAATCTTGGACGAATCGCGCGTTCTCGAGCTGAAACCAGCATAGCCGAAGTTCTCATTTTTCTCACCCCAACGGTCACAACAGCCCTGAGAACACCGGGGCGTCCTGGGGTCCTGCACCTGGGACGCTAGGGGGACGCTGCGTCTGTCACCATGCCGACATGTCCAGCGACACACGTTTAGCCAGCTACCTCGTCCGTTTGGAAAAAAACGGCGTTCAACTGACCATCACGGTGCAGAACATCCGCACCCGCGCCGTTGCCATCGTCGAAAGTTACCCCGAACTGCTCAGTACGCTTCAGCACGACTTAGCGGCGACGCCGACCACCCAAGAGGAGACAGGACGCTAGCGGGACGACACCTTTCCTAAGCTTGTCTGCGACGCCGACCGGTGGCGAACCCCATACGACCGGTCCGGCACCTCGAAGTCGGAGGCCGTTACCGTCGTCGTTGCGCCGCAGGAGACGGGTTCGGACGTCGGTGTCGACGTCCGAACCCGACGTCTCGCTCGTCACCGTGACCGTCAAGGCGACGAACGTGGCGACCGACACGACGAACGTCGTCGCCAAGATAGCCAAGGTCGCGTCCGGCGTGACCACGACCGACCTGCAAGCGAGCTATACCGTGTCGCTTTACAAAGTGACGGGCGGCGAGTGGCAGGCCAGTCTCGAGCTGACCCGGGACACCAAGTATTCGCTGCACCTGTTCGTCAACGACGCAGCCGCAGGTAGCCCCGTCACCTTTACCCCGAGCGCCGCCGCTAAAACCGTCAGCGTGAGCGGCGGCGCGACGCGCACCAACACGAACCCCGTTGCGGTCAACGACGGCACACCGACCAACCCGAAAGTCGTGTTCGTCGACACGGCCGAAACCTTCGACGTGCTCGCCAACGACACCAACGCGGACGGTGACAGCCTCGTCATCGTGAGCACCACCGCACCTCAGCAAAACGGCGCGGTCAACGGCACCGTCACCATCGCCGCCGACGGCAAAAGCTTGACCTACAAGGGTCCGGCGGCGACCACCAGTCAATTGACCACGTTCAACTACACCGATTCGGACGGACACGGCGGCGCCGCTACCGCCACGGTCTACGTGTTCGTGCAGAGCGGCGGAAGTTTCTAACCGCCAACGTCCGAGGGCGCGCTGTTTAGCGCGCCCTCGGCACGTCCGTACACGAGTCCGCACACGAACGCCCCCCTTAACCCTCTCACTCTTAAGGACGGTCATGAAACGCACCAACCTATTTTTCCTGGTCCTGCTGTTATTGGCAAGTTGCTCCCGGCAACCGGCTCCACAAACGCCCGCCCCGGACGCTGCTGACGCTGTCCGCGCTTTAGGAGACGTGAGGGTTACTTTTCAGGTGGAGGGCGGCGCACCCGTGGCCGAGTTGCGTGAGGGTCTCGAGACCCAAGCCACAGGGTTGAGCTTCAGCCCCACACCTGTGTCCAAAGGCTTGGTCGACCAGGCCGGCGTTCGCTACCTCTACACCGTCTTCGAAGCTACCAACACCTCAGCTGAGGTTCTGAACAACGTCGACCTCTTCGCCGTTTACGTCGACACCGACAACACCCGCAACCTCGCAGGCACCGCCGTCGCCGACCTCCGCGACGCGCTAGGGGTGAGGCTCGACGACCCCGCCTTCGCCCGCTCCATCCGCCCCACCCACCGTATGCAAGACGACAGCGGCACCTTGTCGGTCAAACAAGACGAAGCCGACTTCCAAGCCTTCACCCCCGACCAGGTCATGGACGCGCAGAGTCGCATCCTGGCGTTCAACCAACTGCTCGACTACGGTTATTCGCTGCGGGCTGGCAACGGTTCGCGCACGCTCGCCCCGGGGGCCAAGGGTTACGTGAGTTTTGCTATCAAGTTTCCCTACGACCCCGAGCGTTCGGCTGCGTTTCCTTTCAGCTTTGTGCTGACCTACCAGGCTTTTGCCACCCCTAACAACCAAACCACCCGCAGTCCCGAAGAAGGTGCCGACTTGACGGCGGTTTGTGCTCGAGCTGTGCAGCGTTCAGCCACGCGCGTCATCGCGTTGGGGTCGGCGGCGAGTGTTCCCGCCAACTGTCCGGTCGTCGTCTTGCAAGACGTGAAGATTGCCCAGCCGGTCGGCACTTTGCCCGCTTTGTACCTGCTCGGCCAAGGAGCCGACACCACCGCTCCGGCTGTTCCTACAGGTTTACGTGCAACCCCCGGTGACGCCCAGGTCGCGCTCAGTTGGGATGTTCATGCCGAGGCCGACGTGGCGGGTTACCTGCTCTACCGCGACGGGACAGAAGTCTACAGCGGCGACGCGCCCAGCTACACCGACACCGGGCTCGTCAACGGCGCAAGTTACGCCTACACCCTAGCGGCTTTTGACACTTCGGGCAACGTCTCAAGCGTTTCTGCGCCTGTCACGGCCACGCCCGAAGCCAACGCCGTCGTCGGCCTCAAGGTCAACTTTCAGAGTGAAACAGCGCCTGTGCCCGCAGGCTACTTCAGGGACTTCGGCCAAGCCTTCGGGCTTAGGTCGGCCGCTGACCAGGGCGGGGGAATGTTTCAGTTTGGGTGGGTGCAAGAGAGCGACCTCAGCACGCCCCTCGACCTGACCCTGAACGGGGCCGACCGCAACCGCGCCGGCGTCGACCAGCGTTTCGACACGGTCATGCACATGCAGTACACCGCAGCCGGCAACCGCACCAAGGTTCCGGGCGCGTGGGCCGTCAACCTGCCCAACGGCGTTTACCAAGTCACGGTCGGCGTCGGCGACGCGCCGAGCAGCACCAACGGTTACGACAGCCTGAACGCCGTCAACCTAGAGGGCGGCGTGCTCATCGAGGGCTTTCAAGCGACGGGTGCGCAAGAATACCTTACAGCGACCGCACTCGTCGGCGTCACCGACGGCAGGCTGATTTTAGACGCCCGCGGCGGCAGCAACACCAAACTCGACTACGTCGACATCGTGTCACAGTCGTCGGCCCCGTTCGTTGCCGAAATCAACCCGCAAAACCGCGCTGCGAACCACGGCGTCGAAGACGGCGTGGCGGCGGGCGTGTTCGTGCCGGGCCTGGGCGTCGGCGTGGCCTCCGCCACCCTGCAGGGCAACGTCCAACTCGTCAAGGTCTCGACCGGCGCGCTCGTCGCCGGCTCGACGGGTTCGACCGGCGGCAACGACGCCATCACCTTCGCGCCAGCGCAACCGCTCGAGCCCTCAAATAAACGTCCCGGACCACAAAAAGTCGGGGTCCGGGACGTTTGCGAAACACACCCTCGAGACTCAAAAGCAAAAACAGCTTACTCGAACATCTCGGCGACGGGCAAACGCCAGCCCGGCACCGTTTCGCCCCCGTCCGCAACATCGGCTTCGGTCAAGACGGTAATATCAGTGAGGCTGCGGTGAACCTTCAGGGTGCGTTGGCGGGGGTTGACGACCCAGACCAGTTTCGTTCCCGCGTTGAGCCACTCAGCCACTTTTTCCTCGACCTCTGCGTAGACGTCGCCGGGTGACACGACTTCGACCGCCAGGTCGGGGGCACCCGGAAAGTAGCCTTTGCGGTTCAGGTTGGTCAGGCGCTCCTTGCTGACGAAAGCGACGTCCGGCGCGCGGACGGTGTCGGGGTCGCGAGAGAGAACAAAGCCTGTTTCCGCAGCGTAAATTCGGCCCAGGTTTTTCTGTTTTATGTACATACCCAAAGGTACGGCGATGTTCATCGCCACACCGCCGTGCTCATGTCCTGCCGGTGCCATTTTCCTCAACTCTCCCCGGACCAGTTCGTACCGAAAGCCGTCGCTGGGCATCGTCAGCAGGTCTTGCGCGGTCATGAGCTTTTCTGTGACTGCCATATCGACCTCACTTGCTCGAGTATAGTGCAAAAGCTTTCGTTTAAACGACCTCCGCCAGAAAGCGCCGCAAGCGCACCGCGATTTGCGGAAACTCTATCAAAAACGCGTCGTGCCCGTGGGGTGAATGGATAGGGACGTAGGACGCGTTCGGCAGGTACGTCACAAGGTCTTTCTGCTCGCGTTCGGGGTAGAGCACGTCCGTGCCGATGCCCATGACGAGCGCGGGCATGGTCATGCCTTTAAGCACGTCTTGAAGTCTCCCCCGCCCTTCGGCGAGGTCGTAGTCGTCCATCGCCCTCGTAAGGTAGAGGTAGGTGTTGGCGTCGAAGCGCTCGACGAGTTTGACGCCCTGGTAACTCAGGTACGACTCGATTTCGAAACTCATGTCCAGCGGGTTGCGGGTGGCAGCGACGCGCTGGCGGCCGAACTTGGCCTCCAACGAGTCGAAACTGCGGTAGGACAGCATGGCGACGGCTCGAGCCAGCCCCAACCCATTTTCGGGCTGCCGGTCGGGGCGGTAGTCGCCACCGAGCCAAGTGGGGTCGCTGGTGATGGCGCGCCGCGCGACCTCGTTCAAACCTATCGCCCAGGCCGAATGCCGCGCGCCGATGGCGACGGGGACGAGGCTGCGCACGATTTCCGGGTACAGCGCCCCCCACTCCAGCACCTGCATCCCGCCCATCGAGCCGCCGACGACCGACGCCAATGACTGCACGTGAAGCGCGTCCAGCAGGCGTTTTTGCACCTCGACCATGTCGCGCACGGTGTAGCGGGGAAAGGCCAGGCGGTAGGGTGCGCCGGTGGCGGGGTCCAAGCTCGTCGGGCCGGTGGTGCCGTAGCAGCCGCCCAACACGTTGCTGCACACGACGAAATAACGGTGCGTGTCGAGGGGTTTGCCGGGTCCGACGAGCGGGTCCCACCAGCCCGGCAGGCCATCGCGGCTGTGCCGACCCGCCGCGTGCGCCGAGCCTGTGAGCGCGTGGCACACCAGTACGGCGTTGTCACCCGCCGCGTTGAGTTCGCCGTAGCTCTCATAAGCGACGACGGCCCGCTCGAGCACCCCGCCGTACTCGAGCCGCAAAGGGTTCGCAGGCGTCGCCACCTCGACAAGCTGCGTGTCGGTTCGGCCGACGCTGCCAGCGCTGTCGGCCTCGGCCCGCGCCAGCAGCGCCGCGTGGTCGCCCCAAGTTTCGTGGACGAGGGTGCGACTGAGCATCAGCTCATCCCCAAGGCTTGAGAAAAGTCGGCTTTGAGGTCGGTGACACTCTCCAACCCCACGCTCAGCCGGACGAGTTCGGGGCTCACGCCCGCCGCCCGCCGCGCTATCTCGCTGAGACCTGCGTGCGTGGTCGTCCACGGGTTGATGACGACCGTCTTGGCGTCGCCGATGTTGGCGAGGTGCGAGGCGAGTTCGACCCGGTTTAAGAAAGTCTGAGCCGAGCCCAAATCCTCAGCCTCGAAACTGACGACCGCGCCGAAGCCGTTTTGTAAAACTTTTTTAGCTATTTCGTGAGAGGGATGCGAGGACAGGCCGGGGTAGATGACGCGCTTGACGCACGGTTGCGTTTCAAGCCACCCAGCCAGTTCAACGGCGCTGTCGCAGGAGCGCTGCACCCGCAGGGACAGCGTTTCCAAACCCTGCAACGCCGCAAAGGCCGCGTGCGGCGACAGGGTCATGCCCATCGTGAAAAGACCCAAATCGTAGGCTCGAGCCGCAAACGGGGCGGCGGGATTTTTGTCCAGGTAGCTGCGGCCTCGAGCGTCTTCTTGAGTAAAAGCCAGAAATTTCGGGGAAGTCCAGTCGAAACGCCCAGCGTCCACCACCGCCCCGCCGATAAAAGTGCCGTGCCCGCCAATCCACTTCGTCGCCGAGTGAACGACGATGTCCGCGCCGTGCTCGAACGGGCGGCACAGGTAGCCCGCGCAGCCCCAGGTGTTGTCGACGATGAAGGGAACGCCGCGCGCGTGCGCCGCCTCGGCCAACGCCCCGAGGTCGGGAACGGTACAGCTCGGGTTGGCGATGGTTTCGACCCACACGCCGACCGTGTCGTCTTCGATAGCCGCTACGACCGCCGCCGCTGTGGGCTCGACCGCCCGGAAGGTGCAACCCCAGGGCTCGAGCAGCTTCCGCGCCACCGCGAAGGTACCACCGAAAAGATGTTTCGACACGACGAAGTTCGTCCCCGGCCGGGCCAGCGCAAACAAAGTCGTCGTGGTCGCCGCCTGCCCGGAACTTAAAGCGACGCCTGCCGCGCCGCCCTCGAGCGCCGTCAAGCGCGCCTCGAAAGCGGCTACCGTCGGGTTGTGCATCCGGCCGTACTGGTTGCCGGTAGTCTCGCCCGCAAAGACAGCGCGCGCCTCTTCCGCGCTCTCAAAACAGTAGCTGCTCGTCGCGTAGATGGGCACGGCTCGAGCGCCCGTCGCGGGGTCGACGCCCTGCCCGGCGTGAAGTTGTAAGGTCTCGAAGTCAGCCATGAAAAGGCAGGAGAAAGGAGAAAGGGAAAAGTGGAAAGAGGGCTTTACTTTCTCCTTTTCCCCTTCTCCTCATCCTTTAAGCTACAACCGGCTGACGCGCGGCGGCGAGGGCCTGGGCGAAGTCTTCCTTGAGGTCGTCGATGTGCTCCAAGCCCACCGACACGCGCACCGTTCCAGGGCCGATGCCCGCGGCCCCAAGTCCTGCTTCGTCCAATTGTGAGTGTGTCGTGCTCGCGGGGTGCGTGACCGACGTTTTGGCGTCGCCCAGGTTGACGAGGTGCGACGCCAACTTGACGCTGTTCAAAAACGTCTTACCGGCGTCATGACCGCCCTCGAGTTCAAAGGTGAGGACGCTGCCCGCGCCGTTCGGACAGTATTTTTGCGCGCGCTCATGGTAGGGACTGCTCGGCAAGCTCGGATGATGCACCGTCGTCACCGTGGGCTGCTCGGTGAGCCACTGGGCCAGCGCTTCGGTGTTCTGGACGTGCCGCTCGGCGCGCAGGGAGAGAGTTTCCAAACCCTGCAAAAACAAAAACGCGTTCATCGGCGCGAGCGCCGCGCCAAGGTCGCGCAAGCCCTCGACCCGAGCCCGCACCGCAAAAGCGATGTTGCCGAAGGGGCCGTTCACCCCGAACACGTCGCCCAGCACCAGGCCGTGATAACTCGCGTTCGGTCGGCTGAACCCTGGATAGCGCTCGCTGTTCCAGTCAAACTTTCCAGCGTCGACGATGACGCCGCCGATGCCGGTGCCGTGTCCGTTGATCCACTTCGTCGCCGAGTGGATGACGACGTCCGCGCCGTGCTCGATGGGCTTGTACAAGTAGCCGCCCATCGCCGAGGTGCTGTCCACCAGCACCGCCACCCCGCGCTCGTGGGCCGCGGCGGCAATTCCGTCTAAGTCGGGCAGCGCCAGCGAGGGGTTGGGGATGGACTCCAGGTAAACCGCCTTCGTACGAGCGTCAATCAAATCAGCAAACTCTTCAGGGCTGTCTTTCGACGAGGTGAACCTGACCTCGATGCCCAACCGCGGCAAGGTGTTTTTGAACATGTTGAGGCTGCCGCCGTAGAGGTTGGGCGACGACACGATGTTGTCGCCCGCGTCGGCTAAGTTGGTAATCGCCAAAAACTCTGCCGCGTGGCCTGAGGCGACGGCGACGGCGGCTACGCCGCCCTCGAGCGCCGCCAGCCGTTTCTCCAACACGTCGTTCGTCGGGTTCATAATTCGGCTGTAGATGTTGCCGAACTCCTGCAGCGCGAACAGCCGCGCCGCGTGGTCGGCGTCGTCGAACCCAAAAGCCGTCGTCTGGTAAATCGGCACGGCTCGAGACTTGGTGGTCTGTTCGACCTCTTCTTGGCCGGCGTGGATTTGCAAGGTTTCAAAACGGTAAGACATGAGAACTCCTTTGGACGTTTAACGGTTGGTTGAGGTGAACGGGACGAGGTCTTCAGGCGACGGTTTTCAGCTCGAGCCAAAAACGGACGACCGAAGTTTGACGACTCCGGCTGCGGCCTGAACCGCCTAGAACATTCGAGTTGTTGAGAAGTACCTGCGCTTCATAATGCCTCCTTATCTGTCCGAAAAGCCTGCTATCGTCAGCTCAGCTCTCGGCTGGAGGTAGCACCCGCTTACATGAAAGCTGGTTGCTGCAGCGTCTCGGGGCCAGGTCCCTCGGCTGCTCTCGATAAGTCCCGCAGCGAGCGGGGTCGGTTAAGAGTAAACCACACTTTTCTCGCTCACGCAAGCACGGGGCGACCGGACTCCGGAACCGCCACTCCGGCTCGACGGCTTTTTGCCAAGCAACTTTTTAGCTTCGGTCACGTCCCCGAGTTGCTTTTCTCGACTCACGCAACGAACACCACCGCGAACCCAACAGCCGGGCGCTCGGTATGTTCGGCACGGCGGCAACGCTTTGACAAGTGAACACTAAGAAAAACGGGGCGCTCGAGCTAAGCTTTGCCGTGATAACAACCTCACACCTCGGTTCGGCGTCAGGTTTTATGCTGGTTGCCTGATGCGCAGCTTTTTGCAGTTCGCCGTCTTTATGGCAGTTATTTTTTTTGTCGTGGGGGAACTTTTGGGCGGCTGGTACTTGGGCGTGCCACCGCAAACGCCGGTGCTTCTTTACAAGAAAACGACGACAACCACACTTACCCGGCGAGCGTTGCTAGGCCAGCAATTTCCCTTCGCCATCGAAGGCCGCTTGAGCCGGGGGACGCTTCTTGTCGAGGGCATCTACGAGCGCCCTGAGAGTTTTCAAAACCAGAGCCAACAAGTCAAAGCGCCCAAGGTCTACTTCACCGAATCCTTCAACAAGGGTGAGCGTATCGCTATAAACGAAGTTTTGAAACAGGGTCCAGGTGTCTACACGTTGCGGTTCACCTACGACGATGCTAGTGGCACGTTGCGTATCGATGTCCCCGCCAACAACGAGTTGTAAGTTGGACGCGCCCTTGCGTAGCCGACACACAGCTTAAAAGCGGCGTTTCTACCTTGACACGTCCCCGCGCAGCCGGTATCATCTTGTTCGCTCGGGGCCTTAGCTCAGCTGGGAGAGCGCCTGCTTTGCAAGCAGGATGTCATCAGTTCGAATCTGATAGGCTCCACCACACAAACGACCAAGACCGGCCTCACACACCGAGGCCGGTCTTTTCGCAAAGAGCCCGCTCACGCGTCAGCGGTCATCCCCGAGAGCACACGCCCGGCCGCCTCGAGTTCGTCCTCGACAATCGTGTGACCCAGCCCAGGATAAATCTCCTCGGTAACCGTTGCGCCTAGACCCTTCAAGATGCGCGTCGTCGCTTGCACACGTTCCAAGGGAATATGCGGGTCGACGTCGCTACAGCCGACGAACACGGGTGTACCGGCAAGCGAACCCGAATACGCCTCGGCAGAAACGGTCGGCCCCGCCCCTATCAAACCGCCGCTGAAAACGAGCAGGCCGCCGTAGCGCGTGGGGTTGCGCGCCGCGAACTCGCTCGCCAAGCACGCCCCTTGCGAAAAACCGCCGAGGACGACGCGCTCTTTGGGAATGCCCGCCTCGCCGATACGTTGCATGAGAACGCCGACGGTGTTCAGCGCCGAACTCAAAAAGGTCTCATTTTGCTCTTTCGGCGCGGTGAAGCGCTGCGGGTACCAAGCGAAATCCTTGGCCTGTGGCGCGAGGACGGCGAAGTCGGACAGCCCCAGAGCTTCGCCGAGTGGCAAAATGCTCTCGGCCGTCGCGCCGCGCCCGTGGAGCAAGACGAGGGCGGCTCGAGCTTCGGCGAGGGGTTTGCCCGCAGTGTGAAGCTTTTGCGTTTCGTGAATCGTCACGCCCCGACCTCGTTGCGCCGCGGCAGCTCGAGCCCCGGCAGGGCCGCTTCGATCTGCGCCCGGTGGGGCTCCAACCAGGGCGGCAGGATGAGGCGTTCGCCGAGCGTCGCCACGTCCTCGTCCACACCGAAACCCGGCCCCTTCGTCGCCAGTTCGAACAGCACCCCGCCGGGCTCGGAAAAGTACACCGACTTAAACCAAAAGCGGTCGATGATGTCGGTCGGGCGGCGGCCGGCGGCGGCGATGCGCTCGCGCACCGCCAGCTCGTGCGCGGGGTCCTCGACCGTCCAGGCGAGGTGATGCACGCCGCCCACGCCCCACTGCCCGCGGCGACCGGCGGGGTCTTCGGCAAGCTCGAGCACCCGCCCCGAACCGCCGACCCGGCCGTCCGTAGCGGGCAAACCATAGCGGTGCCAGCCGTCTTCTTCAGCGAGTCTTTGAAAGCCTAGGGTCTCGGTGATGAAGTGTTCGGTGGCGGCCAGGTCGCGCTCCACGACCCGCGCCCCGTGCAACCCCAAAATCTGCTTGTGGGCAGGCACGGGACTGTCTTGCCAGGGTGTGAACACCCGCTCGTCGCTCGTCTCGACGAGGGCCAAATTGAGGCCGTGCGGGTCGCGCAGCGTCAAGGTTCGCTCGCCGAAGCGCGTTGTGAGTGCGTCCGCATCTACGTCGAAGTCAGCCAACCGCGCCGCCCAATCGTCCAGACTTCCAACCGGCACCGCGAGCTGCACCTCGCTCGTCAGACCGACGCCGGGCCGCGCCCGCTCCATGTGCGCCCACGGGAAAAAAGTGAGGTCGGTGCCGGGATGGCCGGCCCCGTCGGCGTAGAACAGGTGGTACGTCGTCGGGTCGTCCTGGTTGACGCTGCGTTTGACGAGCCTCATGCCGAGGACGTGGTTGTAGAAGTCTAAGTTTTCTTGGGCATCGCCCGCGATGGCGGTGACGTGGTGTAGGCCTTGGATGTGGTTCATGGTGCGCTCCTTATAAGGTTTTAAGGTTTAAGGTTGCCACTGGACTCAACCAGTTTCAAAACTCCAAACCGCTTTGTTCCGAGTGTAGCGCAGCCCAACGAAAAACCTCCGATGTGCAAGACTGGCACTGTGACCGGACCGGTGCGCCATTACCTGTTGTTCGCTCCGAGTTTGCTGCTCGGTTTTGTCGGCGTGGTCTGGCTTCAGTTCAGACCTTTGGGGCTCGAGCCCAAAGTCGACTTGACGGGCGGTTTGCTCACCGCGGCCCTACTCGTCATCGTCCTGCTCGGCGGCGCGTGGCTGTTGGACAAGACGTTGCCCTCGTTTCGCTACGCTTCCAAACTCATGGAGAGGGCGCTCGCCTCCGTCCCCTTGTCCCCTCCGCTCATCTTTCTACTTGCCGCCGCGTCGGCGACAGCCGAAGAACTCTTTTTTCGCGGGGCGCTGCTGCCGCTCGTCACGGTTTGGGGCCAGGCGCTCCTGTTCGGGCTGATGCACCCGGCGACGCGCAAGGGCTGGAGTTACACGGCCTACACCTTCGTCGCAGGGCTGGCTTTCGGCTACGCGACGCTGTTCACGGGCAGCTTGTGGCCCGCCGTCGCGGCGCACTTCGTTATAAATTTCCAAGGTTTTTGGGAGGTCAGGCGGCAGCAGAGAAAGCGGCGCAGGGGCTCGAGCCCTGAGCCAATTCAGTAAGCGGCGGGGCATAACCTGAATCTAGCCCAACTGTAGTTCAGTTACTTTTTCGGTGAGACCGCCATAGGGCGGATAACTGTAAATCTCGCGTATGTTCTTGCTGATTTTCACGTCGGAGTTGTGGCGGTAGGCATGTTCGACAATCGCTCGGTTCAGGCGCTTGTGGTTGGCGAACTGTCCACTCCTTATGACCAAGCTTTCATCCTCGTGAAAAATTAAGAGGTTCGTCCGACCAAAAAATCCCAACGCGACATCTACTTCAGTTATATATTCCCACGCGACAACTTGTTTCTTTCTCCATTTTGTTGCAACCAGCGCATCCGGTGAGACTTCGTAACTTTGAGTGGCCTTGTCTCCGAATAACCACATCATTATGACTGCCACGAAGAGGGAGCTTGAAACAAGCCAGAAAACGTACCAGAACGACGCGTCGCTCGTCAGCCAGTAAAACGCCTGCCAAACCTGAAAACCTCCCACTGCAAGAAAAAAGGTCAGGCCGAGGTACTGAGGCCAAGCGCGACTCGCTTTTAGAGATTGGGGCGTTTTCATGTTGACAGTATGCGCCTATTTTGAACGCTTTACAAGAGCTTTCTCAGGCCAAAACGCCCGCAAGCCCCACCCGACAAGTTCACCCAACCGTTACCGTAAAGTTGCGCAACTCGTAGCCCTGCACCACGTCGTTGTAGCCGAGGTCGGGCTGTTTTTCGACGTGCAAACCCGGCAGCGCCAAAAACTTGCGCAGAAAGATGTCGCTCTCCTGAATGGCGACGTACGCGCCGGGGCAGCGGTGGTGGCCGTCGCCGAAACTCAGCACCGGCTCGGGCACACCGCGGGGCAAAGGGCGCGCGGGACAGGCGGCCAAGGGTGCCTCGCCCACGACACTTTCGTCCGTGTTCGCCGCGCCGACGTGGAGCGACACCCGCGCCCCCGCCGGAATCGTGACGGTTTTGCCGTCAGTCTCGAGCGTCACTTCTTTAGTCACGCGGCGGAACAGCGTGCCGACCACGGGCTCGAGCCGCAAAATCTCGTGCAGGATGCGGTAGCGCTCGGTCTGCTCGCCGGACAGGTAGTTCTGGCGAAGGTCGGGGTGCTCGAGCAGGTGCCAGGCCGCCACGCTGATGAACTCGCGCGTGGTGACCATACCCGCCGCCGCGTAGGTCACGCACTCGGTGAGGATTTCGGTCGGGCTGTAGCCTTCGGAAAGCGTGTGGCTGATGACGTCCTCGCGCGGCTCGGCGCGGCGGGCGCGGATGGCGGGCTGAACGTCCAAAAAGAAAAACCGCCCGACGCTGACCTGGCTTTTAAGCCACTCGCGCAACCGCACCAACTTAGGGGCGTCCGGCTCAGGTTCCTCGAAAAACGCCTCGATGCGCCGGCTCATGCCGGGTCGCCGCGAGTTCGTCAGCCCGACGACCTGCGCCGCGACCTGTACGGCCATCTGCATACTTAAAACGCTCAGGTCGGCGCGGCGAGAACGTTGGAAATCCGCAAGCACCTCGTCCGCAAACGCTTCCATAAAGCCGCGGTACTTGTCGTCGGTCGTCTTGGGCGTAAAAAAGCGCGCGGTCTTGGTGCGCTGCTCGCGGTGCGCCTCGCCTTCTTGGTAGAGGATGGGGTCGCGCATCGTCTGGGGCAACTTGTCGATGCGCTCGGCCCGAAACCCCGCCTGCCGCGTCCCCTCGGCGCGCAAAAACGCTCTAGCCTCGGCGTAGCTGTAGATGTGCCAGCGCCCTGCGGCGTCCTGCTCCACGGCCTTGACGTGAGGCGCAACGTGCATCGTCTTGGTCTCGCTCAGGTTGCTGTGGTCAACGGGGCAACCGCGGTGGGGCGTTTGCGTTTGGGTTTCGAGGGAAGTGGCTGGCATGGCACCGTCCTTTAGAAAGTAGTTAGCAAACCTTAACTATTTTAGAGTATAGGCGGTTTTGGTGTTTGACAGTGTGAGGTAAGGCGAGTGTGGGGACTCGAGCCCCCTTGAACTTATACTTTTAACCAGCATCAAACTCGTTTTAGCAGAAAGCAGGTAGGTCATCTTAATTCCCTCCAGTTACATGCTAAAATTACGGTATGCGTTGGAAACTTCAGGATTACCTAGAGCGTCACAACCTCAACGCTCACCGTCTCGTCAAGGCGTCCGGTTTGTCGAGCAACACGGTCTATCCCATGACCCGCGGCGAAGCGCAACGCGTGAGTCTCGCCACGCTCGAGACGGTACTGCTCGCCCTACGCGACCTGACCGGTGAGAGGGTAGCGATAGGTGACTTACTTGAACTCGAGGATACCCGTGCGACCGGCGCACCGTGGGAAGCTTTGGCGGGACTGTTTGACGCGCCAGGTACGCCGACAGATGGTGCTGAAAATCACGACCGTTACATTGACGAAGCACTGACCGAAGAACACGAAGAGAGCCTGCAAGGTAGGAGGTGAACCGCTTAGTTGTTTACCTCGACACCAGCCCGCTCAAAGGTTTGCTCGACCCGCACGACCAAACTCATCAGCGCTCGCGTAAACTGTTCGAGCGTGCAACTAAAGAACGTGCGCGTATCCTAACGCCGTATCCGGCTCTGCTCGAGCTGCACCGACTCCTGATGTACCGCAAACCGCCGCGGAGTGACGCCGCTAAGTTAGCCACCACAGCAGTCAGACGGGTTATGGAAACTTATCCCATTGTCTATCCCACCCAAGAGGATGCTGAGGCTGCCCTAGCGCTCCTAACGCGCTATGACGACCAGAAGATTACGCTGGCAGACGCCACTATTGCCAATATGGCGGCTCGAGCGGGAGCAACTGTGATGACGCTGGACACCCATCACTTCGGGCTTATGGAAGCGGCAGTTTATCAGTAACTAATTTAAATCTTTCAACCGTTTTAACTTGAGGTTTTCCGCGACGGCATCGAGTACAACGCTTCCTTCAACATGAACTAAAAATGCCTGTTCAGGGTAACTGTTCACATCCTGGCAACCGTAGCCTAAGGCAGAAAGTGTATCTACAAGCTTTTGGCCTGTCAAAGTGTTGATGAATACATTAGCAACGAAAGTGGGTTCCATTTCATCAGGCAGGTTTGAAACGCTAAACAACAGGATTCGCTCGAGCCTTACTTCAAACCAGCCTTCTTCTGAAGAGTAGAGTTTGAGAACGGCGTAGCCTTCAGATGCGAAGTAACCAATCTCCGTGATGTCGGCAGCATCCCATTCCCAACTCACGTTAACAAACGCGGTTACAAAACCGGCAGCGTCATCATGTTTTGGATGCTGACCTGCCCCGCCAGGACTCGAGCCGCCTTGCGCAAGGCTTGGGCGCTGGCGCTCTCCGGGTCGGACAGGACGAGGGGACGACCCGCATCGCCGCTCTCGCGCATCGCCCGCGTGATGGGGATTTGTCCGAGGAGAGGGAGTTTTTCGGCCTCGGCGAACTTTTCTGCGCCGCCCTCACCAAAGATGTAGTCTTTGCTGCCGTCGGGTAGTTGATAATAAGACATGTTTTCGACGATGCCGAGCACCGGCACGTGCGTCTTGCGGAGCATGGTGTAGGCGCGGCGCACGTCGAGCAGGGCGACCTCCTGCGGCGTGGTGACGATGACCGCGCCGGTCAGCGGGACGAGTTGGGCCAGGGACAGCTGCACGTCGCCGGTGCCGGGCGGCAGGTCCACAATGAGGTAATCGAGGTCGCCCCACAGCGTTTGCTTGAGCATTTGCGTCAGGGTGCCGTGCAGGATGGGGCCGCGCCAGGTCAGCGCTTGGCCGTCCTCGACGAGGTTGGCGATGGAAATGAGCTTGACGCCGTAGCTTTTGAGCGGAATCATGTTCTTCGCGTCGTCGGCCATCAGTCGTTTGCCGTCGACGGCGTACATTTTGGCCTGGCTTGGGCCGTAGATGTCGGCGTCGAGCAGACCGACCGCCGCGCCTTCGATGGCGAGGCTCGCGGCGAGGTTGGCGGCAACCGTGGACTTGCCCACGCCGCCCTTGCCCGAACCCACCGCGATGACGTTTTTGACGCCAGGCAACCCGTCTTTCTGTGCGTCGCCGCGTACCTGCGCGCCGAAGGTTATTTCTAAGCGCTCGACCTCGGGCACACTTTTGACCGCGCGGCGCACGTCGGCCTCTATTTGGGCTTTCATGGGGCAAGCCGGGGTGGTCAGGTTGATAGTGAGGTGGACGGCACTGCCCTCGACAGCTATCTTTTCAACCATGCCCAAACTCACTAAGTCGCGGTGCAGTTCGGGGTCTTGGACGGTTTTCAGGACTTCCAGGACGCGCGTTTCTAAACTCATAGTAAGGTTCAAGATAGCAAGCCGGCGGCGCGGGGGGGGCCGTGCGCCTTACCTTGAAGTACCGAGAGGTCCAGGCTCTCTCACTCGACGCTCGGTACTCGGTACTGCCTTTTCCCCTCGGCACTTCTCACCCGGTCTTCGGCGACTTCCGAAGGGTTCGCTTCGGTGGGGAACGGGTACGTTATACTTGCGCAGTGATGACGGCGAACAGGGTGAACCGAGGACGGCAGCAAAAACGGCGGGCGCGGCGTGGCGGGTAGGTATCAGCTCCGGGCGGTCCGAGCCGAGCGGGGCGGCGTGACGACGCACGAAGGTGTTGACCCCTTGACGGGGTTGCCGGTTCTCGTCTACCGCTTTTCCGGTCAGCCGAGGCCGGGTCTTCGCGACCTGGAGTCCGAAAATATTCCGGGCCTGCTCGGCGTCGATACCTCCGACACCGAAGACGACAAAGCCGAAATCGTCGTCGCCTATTTCAAAGAATATCAACCCGTCGAGAAGCCGCTGTCGGTGTCCCCGACCACCTTGCTTTTGGACAGCGTCAGGGCGCTCAAGGACGCCGCCCAAGCCGGCGTCGTTCACGGCGACGTTTGTCCGGCCCGGTTTTTAGCAAGCCGCGACCACGTTCTGCTCGAGGGGTTCGGGGTTCCCTGGAGCGTCCTGGAAAGTGCTTACCGCGCACCCGAAGCCGAGGTGGGCTTTGCCGGGGACGTGTTCGCCTGGGCGAAGTCGGTGCTCGAGCTTGCCAGGGGTCGGCTCGACGGTGCCACACTGAGCCTTCTTACGAGCTGTCTACATGCCGACCCGCTCGAGCGTCCGGCCGCGTCGGAACTTTACGCGACCCTCAAACGCGGGACCGACGAGACCCAAAAAGGTGTAGGGGACGAGACCGCCGGAGACGAGACTGCCGGAAACCAACCTACCGAGGCCGCAACCCTCGAGGGCGAACAGACCTCGGTCGAGGATGGAAGCTTTGAGGGAGTTGGGGCTGTGACGTTTGGCGGCGAGGCACACGACCCGGCCGACGACGTGTTCGGAGACGCGGAGCTGGCTTTCCCGCCGGAGCCCGTCCCCGAGGAGCCCTGGACCGAACCGGCCTACGACTTCGGCACCGCCGTAACTTCCGAAGAGGCTGGCGCGTCCCTCGAGACCGAATCGACTCAAACCGGCGCCGTAGCTATCCCCTCACCGCCGCAGCCCCAGGGCTGGGACCAGCTCTGGGACGACTCCGAGACCGGACCGGACCTCGTTCTTTCCGACCCCGGCCGGTACAGGGCGACACCGGAAACAGAGGCCGGGGACAAACCGTTCGTCAAAAACTTGCCCCCGGGCGCGACCTACCGCCCGGGCGAAACGAGCACGGGTCTGCGGCCGGGCGTCATTCAGGAATACGCCTTCGACGTCCCGACACCGGTCGACCCGCGGCGACGGCGACTCGTCATCATGTTGGCGCTCCTTATTTTCGGTGCGGCCGTTCTGGCGTACCTGGCACTTTTTTGGCAGCAACGCCAAGCCGCCCTGCCCCCGACCGCTGCGCTGAGCCCGGAAGCGGTATATGTTGTCGACGCAACCCTCGGGCCGCCCGACTTGCCGCCCACCGACGTTTACGTCGTGAGCAGTCCGGCGGGCTCGCGCAACCCGCCGGGCGCGCTCATCACGGTCGTTTCGCCGCCCGGACGCCAAATCGCCCTTGACCGGGCGGGAACGTGGCAGCTGCAGGCGCGATTCCAAAAACGCGCCTCGGAAATCGTGACGTTTCAGGTGCCGCAGGAGCGCGCTATTTCGTTCACGCTGCCCCAGGAACCTGCCGACGCCACCGTCCAACCTTAGCGCGTGACGACACACCAAACGCCACTTCAAACGAGAACGGCGTTCCAAACGAGGTAGCGAGCATGGTTCAGAAAAGCTTTTCCAAGGTCGTCGTCTTGGACTACGGCTCCCAGTACACCCAGCTCATCGCGCGGCGACTGCGCGAGCTGCAGGTGTTCTCGAGCATCTTGCCGGGTGACTCCAGCCTAAAAGACATCCTCACCGCCGCGCCGAGCGCGCTCATTTTGTCGGGCGGGCCGACGAGCGTGTACGACGAGGGCGCGCCCGCTTTGCCACCGGGTTTGCTCGAGACGGGCTTGCCGGTTCTCGCCATCTGTTACGGAATGCAGCTCGTCGCGCAGGCGGCGGGCGGAACAGTCGTGCCGAGTCAGGTCCGAGAGTACGGAAAAGCGCTGCTGACAAACTACGAGGGCGACCTGTTCGAACACTTAGAGGGCGACGTCGTCGCCTGGATGAGCCACGGCGACGCGGTAAGCGAGGTGCCACCAGGGTTTACCGTGACCGCCGCAACCAACGACACGGCGGTCGCCGCGATGGAAGACGCCGCGCGAAAAATCTACGCCCTCCAGTTTCACCCCGAGGTGAGGCACACGCCCAAAGGCGTCACGCTGCTGCAGAACTTTCTGCGACACGCAGGACTCAAAGCCGATTGGACGCCCGAGCACGTCCTGGAAAGCTTGACCCGCGCAGTCAAAGAACGCGTCGGCGACGCGCGCGTGCTGCTCGGGATTTCGGGCGGGGTGGACTCGAGCACCTTGGGGCTGCTCTTAAACAGTGCCATAGGCGGACAGCTGCACGCAGTTTTCGTCGACCACGGCTTGCTGAGAATGGGTGAGGCGGAAGAGGTCGAGGCGGCGTTGCGCGGCCTCGGCGTAAATTTGACCGTGGTGGACGCCTCCGAGTGTTTTTTGACCGCCTTACAAGGCGTGACCGACCCGGAGGAAAAACGCAAAATTATCGGTCGCGAGTTTGTCGAGGTGTTTTACACCGAGGCCGAAAAGCTCCAGGCCGAACACGGCGAGATTCGCTTTTTGGCACAGGGCACGCTTTACCCCGACGTGGTCGAGTCGGCGGGCGGGCACGGCGCGGCCGTTATCAAGTCTCACCACAACGTCGGCGGCTTACCCAAAGACTTGCGTTTTGAGCTGCTCGAGCCCTTCCGCACCCTGTTCAAAGACGAGGTGCGCGAACTCGCCGAAGTCCTCGGGATGCCCAAACACCTCCGCGACCGCCACCCCTTCCCCGGCCCCGGTTTGGCGATTCGCTGCATCGGCGAGGTCACAGAGAAACGCTTAGACGTGTTGCGCCGGGTGGACGACATCTTCGTCAGCAGCTTGCGCGAGTTTGGACTCTACGATGCGACCTGGCAAGCGCTGGCGGTTTTGACCCCCATCCGCTCGGTCGGCGTGATGGGCGACGGGCGCACCTACTCGAACGTTGTGGCGCTGCGCGCGGTCTCGAGCGAAGACGCCATGACCGCCGACTGGAGCCGTTTGCCGCACGACTTTTTAGCGACGGTCTCAGGTCGCATCGTCAACAGCGTGGCGGAGGTCAACCGGGTGGTTTACGACATTACGAGCAAGCCGCCGGGGACGATTGAGTGGGAATGAGGTGGACCGACGGTCGTTTTTTTGGATTCTTCAAGCCTCGAGTTCGCCTAGCTCTCCCGCTTCGATTTCATCGTTGCTCAAGACGGAGATTTTACCTCTGAACTGACGTAGCCGCTCGAGCTTGGCAGTACGAATAAAGGATTTGACTGCCGCCTCCACAGCCCGCGCCGGGTCCGTTTCGTCGGTCAACGCCATCAGGTCCTCGAGCACCTTGTCGTCCAGCGTCACGCCCACTTGCATCAGTGCGCCTCAACCCTCCGATTCACTACCAATGACTGACTGCCGGTAAGGCGTGTCTTTCGGCCCTTCACCTGGCAAACGTGCGTACAGCGTGGCGAGGTCTTTAAGCCCAGCAGCGACCCAATAAGGAACCTCGTCCCAGCGAAAACGCCAACTCCAGTTGCCCGCCGCCACGCCCGGCGTGTTCATGCGCGCCTCGGTGCCCAAACTCAGCACGTCCTGCAGCGGCACGACCGCCGTGTCCGCGACCGAACTGAAAGCCAGGCGCACCAAACCCTGCACCACGTCCTCGTCGCCCCGACCCAAGTAGCGCCGCACGAAGTCGCGCTCGGCGTCAGGGGCTTGAGCGTACCAACCGCGCGTCGTGTCGTTGTCGTGCGTGCCGGTGTAAACCACACAGTCGTGCGGGTAGTTGTGCGGCAGGTACGGGTCGGAAGCGTCGGCGGCGAAGGCGAACTGCAACACCTTCATGCCGGGAAGGTTGTTGTCGTCGCGCAGCTTTTCGACCTCCGGCGTGATGACGCCCAAATCCTCGGCGATAATCGGTAGGTCGTCGCCGAGCGCCGCGCGGATGGCGTCGAATAGAGGTTGGCCCGGCCCTTTGACCCAGCGGCCCTTGACCGCGGTCGGTTCCGAGGCGGGAATTTCCCAGTACGCCTCGAAGCCCCGAAAGTGGTCGATGCGGATGAGGTCGAAAAAGTCCAGGGTGGACTCGACCCGCTGCACCCACCACTTGAACCCCTGAGCTTTCATCTCGTCCCAGCGGTACAGCGGGTTGCCCCAGCGCTGGCCGGTCGCGCTGAAGTAGTCGGGCGGCACGCCCGCGATGACGGTCGGGTTGCCCGTTTTGTCGAAGTAAAAAAGCTCGGGGTTGGCCCAGGCATCGGCCGAATCGTAGGCGATGAAGATGGGGATGTCGCCGATGACGAGGATGTCACGTGCGTTGGCGTAGGCCTTGACAGCGAGCCACTGCTCGTAAAACAGCCACTGCCAGAGTTTATGGCGCGTGATGACCTCTGCAAGCTCGCGCCGCTTTTCCCGCAGCGCGCCCACATCGCGGTCGCGCACGTCGGCGGGCCAGGTGCTCCAAGCTTCGCCGCCGTTGGCCTCTTTTAGGGCCATGAACAGGGCGAAGTCCTCGAGCCAGTAAGCTTGTACCTTGCAGAACGTTTCAAAACTTTCGCGTTGCCCCTCGGTCGCGCTCGCTTGGAAGTGCTCGGAGGCGCGCTCGAGCACCCGCACCTTGTAAGGAATGACGTTGCCGTAATCGACCGCGTCGTTTCCAAAGTCGGGTGCGCCGGTGAGGTCTTCGGCGCTAAGCAATCCCTCCCCCACCAGCATGTCCAGGTCGATAAGGTACGGGTTGCCCGCAAAGGCGCTGAAGCACTGGTAAGGACTGTCGCCGTAGCCCGTCGGGCCGAGCGGCATGACTTGCCACAGCCGCTGACCGGCCGCCTCTAAAAAGTCCAGCCACTGATAGGCCGCCTTGCCCAGCGTGCCGACGCCGTACGGTCCCGGCAGCGAAGTCGGGTGGAGCAACAAACCTGCGCGTCGTTCGAATGCCATGAAACCTCCCGGAGAGGAAATACGTCCTTCTCAGATGAATGACGCTAACATGTTTGTGGGCTCGAGGCTTCTGGTTGTTCGGGTAGATTTCAGCGATTTAGTGGACGAGCTTCGAGATAGAGTCAGCTTGCTATCGCATAGACACCGATGATGTTAAAATCCTCAATTTTCTCGCTAGGAACATGCTGAACATAAAACTTGAGAAACTCTTCCGCTTCGCCAGCTTGAGAAAATAAACCGTCACGGTTGAGTTGGTTGAAATAAGGGAGAAAAAGTTGCCCTTGCTCATCTGTGCCGTTCCAGGTTGGAAAAAACATAGAATCCATTACGGGCGAGAAGTGGTCGCCAACAAAGTAGTTAGGTTCATAACCGAGCAGTACAAATTTTTTCGGTGGAACTGTATGCTGGTTTTCCTGACCTACCCAAACAATTTCCCATTGAGACGGTTCGCTGAGCGTTGCAAACACCGTCAATGCGTCGTCCAAACTTAAAAGATAGTCTTCGGCAGAACGTTGTTGATGCTCGAGTTCAGCAATAAGCCTTGATGCGTTAATCTCGGAAGGTGGTTCCGTATTTGGTAAACCATCAAATTCCGAATACCAAGGGCCGAGGCACTGCCGCCCGACGCCGCGATACTTCTTACCGTACGTTGAAGGGTCCGTGTTTTGACGAGGTATGCCATAAGCTTTTTGCTGTTGCACTGAAGGACGGCTGTACTCGAGACACAGAGATTCAAATGTTCTGACAATCAAGAAACCGGAATGAATTAACATGACATGAAATTCTACCGCCTAAGTTTGCTCCCAAACTTCACCGATTTAGTCAAGGAGGTTTATTAGAGCGTTTTTTGGATTAGTACGGTAAATTTAGGTCTCTCTGTAACTCCCTTGCACGTTCTTCACTCGAGCAAACAAGAAAGAGTCTAAAAGTTACGCCACCTTCTTCGTAAAAAGGTTCGTCCTTTTCCATAGGACTGACACTTACTGCCACATGCGCAAACCATTTGATGGCTTTGACAAAGAACGTTGGAGACGCTGCTGCCGAATTATCAGCATTTGACCAAACTACATCAACGTAGTCATACTTGAAATCAGGAGAACGAAAGCCCCCAAACAAGGAGTCGGCGAGTCCGTCCCACAGTTCACCGTTTGGTGGATTCATAGGAAATGAGGCGTTAGAAACTGCATCATGAAAGGTTACTTTTGAATCAACGATTTGGCCTGATGTGGTTTCTAACATATATTGCTTCAACAGTTTTTTTGTCGGCTTGCCTCGCATATCTTCAGCAGAAACGAAATTGAGAAAGTTGTTCCTCTTTAGCTTTTCGTTACTGTACTTTTTAAGCCGCTTGGCTCGAGTTTTCTGTCCTTTCGATTTAGCCATAAACAGCTCTTGACTACGCAGCGTCAGCTTGCTCTTGCCCAACCCGCTCTTGTAACCACAAATTCAGCAGGGTTTCAGATGATACTCCGTGCCTAGCTGCCAACTTGCGGAGTTTTTTACTGAGCGTGGACTCGACAGGAAAGTAGGTGACGGAGCTTTGAATATCAACATTGAAATTAACCTCGTGCGTTTGTTCCCAAATTTCACCGAGGTCATGCTCGTCCCAGTATTCTCCCATTTCTTCGTAGGACGAAGCTTGTGAGATAGAGGTTTTACCTTCGCTCATAGTTTCTCCTTTCAACATCTGTCATTGTACGTGAAGAGATAACGACAGCGTGTTTGTCTTGTCTGTAGACAAAAAAGGTGATGAGGTAACGTCCCGCGTCAGTTTGTCCAAAAGCTGCGTAGAGATTTTCGTCTTTGCGGCGACCTTTTTCAGCGAAACGGAAATAAGGAGAGTTGGCGAACACCTCTTCGACCTCGAACAGCTCGACCTTGTGTTTGCGCCAAAGTTTCTCGACGATGTCCTCGAGCCAGATAAACCCTGCGATGGTCAAACTAATCAGCGCTCCTACATCTTACCTCACTTCTCAAACGGCTTCCCAATCGCCTTCGGCGGCACCGCCCGACCGATAAACCCGGCCAAAACGAGCATCGTCAGGACAAACGGGATACTCTGCACCAGCGTCGGCGGCAGCAGTTGCCCGCCGCCCAAGACCGTCGCCAGCGCCTCGAAAGTGCCGAACAGCAGCGTCGCGCCGAGGACGCCGAGCGGGTGCCACTTGCCGAAAATGAGCGCCGCCAGCGCGATGAAGCCGCGTCCGCCGGACATGTTGGCGACGTATTGGTTTAAGTTGCCGATGCTGAGGTAAGCGCCCGCCAAACCCGCCAGCACGCCCGACAAAATCACGCCGTAGTAGCGCATCCGCTTCACGTTGATGCCCACACTGTCCGCCGCCTCGGGGTGCTCGCCGACCGAGCGCAGCCGCAGGCCGAAGGGCGTGCGGAACAGCACGTACCAGACGACCGGGACGAGGACGAAGGCGAGGTACAAAATCGGGCTGAAGCCGCCCCACTGCGGCAGGCGGTTGGCGATGGGCGCGCTCGAGGTCGAGTTGCTGTAAAACCCGGTCAACACCAGCGCCGGAATTCCGATTGCCATGAGGTTGATGGCCGTGCCCGAAATAATCTGGTCGGCCTTGTAACGAATGCTGATAACCGCGTGGATAAGTCCGACCCCTGCCCCGACGGCCGCGCCGAACAGCACCCCGACCCACGGCACCCAGGCGAGGTTCGCGTCCGGATTGGCGGCGAGAATTCCGACCTCGAGCTGCTGCACCGTCACCGCCGCCGCGAGCGCGCCGAACAGGATAATCCCCTCTAAAGCAATGTTCACCACGCCCGCACGCTCGCTGAACAAGCCGCCCAAGGCCGCCAGTAGCAGCGGCGTGGTGGCACGCAGCGCCGAGCCGACGAGGGTGAGTAAGAGGAGCGTGTCCACTTAAACGTCCACGTTCTGCGAGGAGCGTACCGGTTTGCCGGGCGGGTCGAGCGGCTGCGTGACGGTCGGGTCTTCTTCTAAAAACAAGCGGCGGCGCAGCGGGTTGGTGACGCTGCCGGGTAAAAAGCCTTTGGCGGCGATGAACAGCACCACGAGCGCCAAAATCATGCTGACTACGTCGCGCGTCAGGTCGCTGAAGGTGATGTTGAGAAGGGTGCCGCCGTTTTTGAGCACGCCGAACAAAAACGCCGACAGCACCACGCCGAGCGGGGTGTTGCCGCCCAACAGCGCGACCGCGATGCCGTCGAAGCCGTCGTTCGTCGGTAGGGCCTGGCGGAGTGAGTATTCTTCTAAAGCGCCGCCCAACACGTAATGGCTCGCGGTGAGGCCTGCAAAGGCCCCGCTGAGCGCCAGCGCCAACACCGTGTTGCGGGCGATGCTCGCGCCGCCGTACTCGGCGGCCAGGGGGGCCAAACCGACCGCACGCAGTTCGTAGCCCCACTTGGTGCGCCACATGAACACCTGCATAAACGCGGCCGCCGCCAGCGCGATGAGAAAGGAGGTGTTGAGCTTCGTCGGCGGGATGATGGTGTCGACCGACGCCAAGCCGAACAGCGCCGCCACACCGTAGGCGACCGCGCCCGCCACTAAAGAAACGAGAAGGCGACGCCACAGTGTAAAACGCCGACGGAACAGAAAGAACGCGAGAATGAGGACGCCCGCCCCGACGACCAGCGCAAAGTTGAGCGGCAAAATCGCCTCGCCCGTCGTAACCTCGCGGTCGACGCCGAGGACGGTCGGCAACTGTGCCAAGCGCGCGGTTTCTTGTAACGGGTAAGACTTCGGCTCGGAGCCGGGCGCTTTGAAGGGCAGTCGCAGCGTCACGGGGGGTTCGTTCGCCGCTAAGGACCAGGCGTAGACGCCGCCCCCGAGGGCAACCAGGGCCAAGATGGCTGCCGTGAGGCGGGGCGCTCGAGCCCCCAGCCGCCGCACGGGCGGGATGAGGCTTAGCACCAGCAACGCGACCGTTAAAAGGCTCAGCCAATAGATGACCTGCAGCACCGGCGCGGCAAACACGTTGTTCGACGACAGCACGAAGAGCAGCAGCGACAAGGCGATGTAGTTCATCAAAATCGTGTTGATAACCTCGTTGGCCCCGAAGCGCGCCTTGAGATAGCCCGGAATCGCGCCCCACAGCCCGCCGCCCAGCGCCGAGGCGGCGACGGCCAGCGGCAACACCACCAACTTCGGCCCCGGCATGTACAGGCCCACCAACATCGCAAAAATGGCGCCCAAGACCATCTGGCCCGGCGCGCCGATGTTGAACAGTCCCGCCTGAAACCCGAAGGCGACGGCCAAGCCGGTGAAAATCAGCGGCGTCGCGAACTTTAAAGACTCGGCTAAACCCCCGACCGTGCCGAGCGAGTTGCTGAACAGGGTGAGGTTGGCGTACCACAGGGTTTCCAAACGACCGGCGAGGGCGGTCTGCCAACTGTCAATGACGAACTCCCCACCGGTCGGCGTGCCTTGCAGGGCCAGGATAACGACCGCCGCCACCAGCAACGCCAAGACAATCGAGGTGAGCGGCACCGCGACCAGGGTCAGGGTGCGCTCGACGGTTCGGTTGAACCTCGGTAAGACGCGCAGCCCGAAAAACAAGGCCAAACCGCCCGTCAAGTACGCTAAAAACGCCGCCAACCCGAGCCCCGAGCCGTCGTAACCCAAGCGCTTAATGGTAAAGCCAGCCTTGCGCGACTTGAGGACGGTGGTGTCGATAGACGCTGTGGGTGCGTCTTCCAACACCGCCCGCAAGGCGGGCTCGTCAACGGACGGCCGCGGGTCTTCCAAGGCCCGCGTGATGGCGCTCGTTACGAGGTCCAAACGCACGTCGCGCACCGCCGAGCGCACGTTCGAAAGACCCCAAAAAGTCGTGGCGACGAGCAGCAGACCGCCGAACAGCCAGAGCAGCGAGCGCCAGCGGAGGTTGTTCAGCAACGCGGCACCGCCGACGACAAAAAGCGCCGCGGCACTCAGCGCGAGCACGGTTCCCAAACCCGTTACGGGCAGCAGGTCGGTTCGACCGGAAAAGTCCAGGTAGCGGTTCGGCAACAACAACACGCTGCTGCGGGCACCCGTCGGGCGGGCGAGGGCGGCCCAGGGCGCGAGCCACAAACCGAGCAACGTAACGACGGAAAAGCCTGCGACCGCAAAACGTTCGTTCACCAACCCATTCTAACAGTAGCTTCTACCGACGGCGCAGGGTAGCGGTGCCGACCTCGAAGTTGAGCCAGCACTTACGTTGCCCCTCCCGCTCGAGCCAGCTCGAGCCGCACGTAAGCTAAAACAGCACTCTCCAACTCTTCCGGATAAGGCGCGTTCAACCGTTCGGCGGCGAGGCGACCGCGCCGCCGCATGATTTGGGCCAGCTCGAGGTGGGCCTGGACCAGCGAGGCACGTGTCAACTCAGGCAGCGCCAAAACACCCTCCAGCTCCGAACGTTCTTCAGGCTCGAGAAGTTCGTTGGCACGCTTCTCGCCGACATCGCGCGGGCGGCCCCGCCCGAGGCTGCAGACGTTCACGACCTGCGCGACTTCTTGGCTGAGGCGCAACGCGGCGGGGATGAGTTCGTCACGTTCGATGCTGGGCAACATGGCGAACAAGCGCCAGAAGTAGCGTATCTCGACGTCCAAGTCTCGTTGCAGCGAGGCGGGCTCGGGCGGGGTTGGAGAAACCTGCGTGAGTTGACCCCGGTTTAGGAGGACTCGAGTCTTTCCCTTCGTGACCTGCACCTCGTCAGCCGTCTCGACAAACAGGTCGAGGGCGACGACTTGCGCGCCGTCGCCTTGCAGCAAACCGACCGTCATCGAGCCGCCGAAGAGTTCGTGATACAGCAGGACGGGCCGGAGGGTGGCGAGCCACCCTCCAAGTTCCTTACGAAAAGCGTCAGCGTCGTCGGGCGCAAGCCAAACCGTCAAGTCGATGTCGGAATGTCGGTCGGCGTCGCCGCGGCCGAAGCTGCCTTTGAGCCAAGCCGCCTTTAGGCGGGGGTCTTGCTCGAGGGCTTGCTCGAGCAGGTGGATAATTTTCTCTGCCGGTAAGGACAAAACAACCTCCGTTTCAACTCGAGCCGACCCTCGCTCAACGCTTGACCAAAATCCCCGCCCGGATGAGTTCGGCAAAGGCGTGCCGCTCCAACACCTCGTCGGGCTCGTCGCCGACTTTGAGGAGCGTGTGCCGAAACCCGGCCCGCAGCACCGCGCGTCTCGTGTGGTCGATAAAATCGTGAACCGCCCGGTGGTAGGCGCGCACCTCCTCGGGGCCGACGAGGAGTTTTTCGCCGGTTTCTAAGTCCTCGAGTTCCAACTGCCCCGGTTCCGGTTCCAAGTCCTCCACGGCCATAATTTGCAAAAAACCGGCGTCCAAGCCTCTGGCCTTCAAGGCCGCGAGCGCGGGTTGCCAAGACGCTTCGTCGAGCAGGTCCGAAATGATGAGCGCGAGGCCCGCACCGGCGGGGAACTGCGTCGTCAGCGCGAAGGTTTTGAGCGCCGTGGCGGGCGGGGTACGGTCCGCGGGCGCTTCACTCGCCGCCTCGATAAAGTTCCAGACCTCCCCGACGCGGCCCCGGCCCTGCGTCGGCCGGTTCTGCCGCCCGTCGAACAGGTGTACCTGGCTCACGCTGTCGCGCTGCGCCGCGTAACTTAGGAGTTGCGCCAGGATGCGGGCGAAACGCGCCTTGTGACCTTTGGACATGCTCCGGCTCGTGTCGAGCACGACGTGCAGCGCGATGTTGCGCTCGGCCTGGTAGAGCCGCGTGTAGAGCCGCCCGGTACGCCCGTAAACGCGCCAGTCGACGTACCTCAACTCGTCCCCGGCCTGGTAGGGCCGAAAGTCGTGAAACTCGACGCTTTGCCCGGCCTCGCTCGCCAACCTCTCGCCCGAGCTGCGGCTGAGCGAGCGCGAGGCGAGCGCGTAGCGGTCGAGCAGGGCGCGGGTGCGGGGGGTAATCATGGGGCAGGGGAAAGGGAAAAGGAGAAAGGAGAAAGTGAAAAGCTTGTTGATTTTATCTCAGGATACTTGCGAGAAGGGTTTTCGCCACGCTCGTGACAGCCGACAAAGAACGAACGACGAACGAACGACCTTGCGCCGAGTTTTTTACTGCCCGACACTTTTGATGATTTCGCGGATAATCGTGTCCGGGTCGGCCCCGTCCACCTCGGCTTCAAAACTCAGCAGCAGGCGGTGGCGCAGGGCGGGCAGCGCGGCGCGGCGCACGTCGGCGAGTTCGACGTTCGGGCGGCCCGCGGCGAGGGCGTAGCCCTTGGCGGCAAGGACGGTAGCTTGCGCCCCACGCGGACTCGCGCCCAAGCGCACCAGGGCGTGCTCGTGAGTCGCCTCGGTCAGGCGCACCACGTATTCCAAGGCCCGCGTCGCCATCGGCACGGCGCGGAGCATCCTCTGCAGCTCGAGCATCTCCTCCCGCTTGAAAACGGGCTCGACTTTCATTTCGCTAGCGCCGGTCGTCGTCACCAGGATGCGCTGCAAGGTTGCCGCGTCGGGGCGGCGGATGAGGATTTTAAAGAGAAAGCGGTCAAGTTGCGCTTCGGGCAACGGGTAGGTGCCTTCCATCTCGAGCGGGTTTTGGGTCGCTAAGACGACGAACGGTTCGGGTAGCGCGTAACGCGTCCCCGAGGCGGTGACGGCGCGCTCCTGCATCGCTTCCAACAAGGCCGACTGCGTTTTAGGCGTGGCTCGGTTGACTTCGTCGGCGAGCAGCACGTTGGCGAAAATCGGCCCGCGCTGAAAGTCGAACCGGGGCGCGCCCGCTTCTTCGACGAGCACGTTCGTCCCGGTCACGTCGGCGGGCATGAGGTCGGGGGTGAACTGGACGCGGCCGAAACTCAGGTCGGTCGTCTCGGCAAAGGTGCGCACCAGCCGCGTTTTGCCCAGTCCGGGCGCACCCTCGAGCAGCACGTGCCCCTGCGCCAGCGCCGCCACGAGCAGGTCTTCGACGACCTCTTCCTGACCTAGAATGACCCGGCCTATCGTGTCTTTCAAGGTTTTGAACTTGTCGGTAAAGGCCGTAAAGTTGAGGCTGGTCGTGTCCATCGGCTCCCCTTGCTGTCAGGTTGAATGGGTGAGAGTGATTCTTTACTTCAGCCTAACACTCTTCGGGTTTTTGAATTCAATCAACCATCAGTTGAAGCAGGTGGAACGACTTCGACACTGAAAGTGTCTTTCCGACTGAAGTCGGCTCAAGGGAGGCTCGAGGAAGCTGAAACAAGACTCGAAGTCGTCTACCCCCTTGAAGCTGTCCTCCGCAGTATGCCCTTCGATGTAGGCCGCTATCATCTCTGTACTGACGTTCCCGGTGTTACAGGCAAAGTACCCTCTCGCCCACATCCTTTGCCCTCAGTAGGTTTTGTGCAAGCTCGTAAACTCCCGCTGCAACTTATAACGAACTCTTGCCTTTCAACCTCTGATACCTCTGCTAAAGCGGACGCAGCCGGCTTCGCTGGTGCCAGTGCCAACTGAAATTAGGGGTTTATACCCTCCCACGTTGGGACAATTAAAAGCTCTCTGGTGCCTGTCTCCACTTACGTCTAGCACGCAGTTTTTAACAAGTAGCAACCGACATTATTTTTAACTACCCAACGGTAAAACCTCTATATACCAGACCTCGTCATAGTAAAAAACCTCGTTCGCATAACCTCCCTTGTCGGTGAGGTCGACCCCTTGCAGAAAACTTTCAACCCCGCTGTACGCCAAAAAAGGACCGACCACACCTGCGCCCTGGGCGTCCCAGGCGTTCGGCGCGATGACAAAGGCGCTTAGTAAAAACTTAGGCGCGGCGCGGTCTTCGTCTCTTTGGGCGGGCGTCAGCTTGCGCTTCACAGCGTTACCCCTTTGTAGGTCAGGTAACCTCGGCGCAGCCCTGTCCGTTTGGAGGCACGCCGCACGTAGGCCTCCCCACGTGCCAGCTCTTCCCAGCGCTGCGCGACCCTGGACAGGCGAAACTGAGGGTTGACCCCCACCTTCGGGCGGCCCTCGGTGTACCAGCCGAGCAGCCGCGCCTTGACCGCCTCGGGATTGTCGGCGTTGACAAGCTGTCGGGCGTCGCCCAGCACTTCGGGGGCCGCGCCCGCGGCGTGGGTCAGCACGGGCGTACCGAGCGCGTTGGCCTCGGCGAACACCAGTCCGAAGGTCTCTTTGAAACTCGACTGTGGGTAAAACACGCAAAACGCCGTACGGACCTGCGCGAGAACCTCACGGTGCGACAGCGGTCCCAACACTTCGACACCGTCTGTAGATATGCCGGGCTCGAGCGCGATATAGCCGGGGTTGGCAATGTAAAGCTTCACACTCGGTCGGGCACGGCGTAGGTGTTCGAAGGTTTGCAGTACCTGCGTTAGCCCTTTGTGGGGCGAGCTGAAGAAAACGAGCTTGTCCGGGTCGTAGTCGCCGCCAGGCGCTAGGTCGTCGCCGACGGGATTGTACACGTGCGTGACCTTCGGAAAGCGCTCCGGCGTCGTCACCGTCGGCTTAGCTTCGTAAGAACGCAGGAACTCGCGCAGGCACGCCTCGTGCGTTTTGGACACGGTTACCAGGGTGCAGTCGTGCTCGAGCGCTAAAGCGCTCAACCGCTTACGGTTTTTACCCGGAAAGCAGTGCGACCACAAAAACAGCCGCGCCGCGCCGTAGCGGCTGCGTACCTCTTTCAAGATTTTGAACGAGTTGATAACCAGTACCGCGTCCGGCTTGTCCGTGTAGAGAACGCCCTTAAACACATAAGGAACGTAACGCACGCCCGCAGGGTCCGTGTAAAAGACCTCGCGCCCCTTTTGCGCGACGGTGACGCCGTGACCCCGCGTCGCCAGTGCGCCCGCCACGCGCACCACGGTCGCTTCGGTGCCACCTAAAGCCTCACTCGAGAGGGTCCGGTCACAGTAGGGCTTGGGGCAGTTCGCGTCTATAACGAGCAGGTTCACCGCGCTACCCCGGCTACTTCCGGCACACCTGTGAGCGCCTCGCGCGTCCCGCGCGTGTGGGGCACCCGCTCGTTAAAGGTGAGCAGGTCGGGATTGCTGACGTAAGAGAGGTTTACGCCACTCAGGTCTATCTCGGCACGCAGCTCGCGCCGCAGCTCGGGGCGACCGAAGTTTTTTAGGATAGTACGGGTGCGGCTGCGCACCTCGTTACGGTCGCGCACCCGCTTGTCGCCCCGGTAGCCGGTCACCTCGTCCACCGTGAGCGAGGCGGGCATCTCTATCTTGGTTAAAAGAGGTTGCTCTAAGTAATAGTACAAAAAGCCGCAGCCGAGCGTCCGGTTGCGCAGCTCGCGGTCCTCCTCGACCGAGTCTAAGTAGCCGCCCACCTCCTCGAACACGCGCTTGCGGAACAGCCCTGAGTTGATGAGTATCCAGTCGCCCTCGGTCTTGGAAGGAAACTGTAGCGTCGGGAAAAAGTCGTCTATCAGAGACAAACACTTTGCCATCCGGTGGACGCTGCCGTTCAGCTTGATCATGTCGTGGGCACCGACCACAATGTCGATGTCCATCTCTTGCCCGTCCCGGTAGCCCATAAGCGGCCAGTCGAGGATGGGGTCGGCGACGTGTCCGGGCTGCGCCAAGGCTCGAGCCTGCATAAGCACCTTGTTCACGTCGGGCAGGTCGTCGGAGTCGTGGAAGGTGATGGCGTCGTAGTCGGACAATAAGATGGAAACGTTTTTCGCGTTGGCGGTCCCGACGTTGCGGCTCAGCTTTAAGTAACAAAAGTTCGGGTGACTAAAGTAACGCTCGACCACCTGCCGGGTTTCGTCCGTAGAGCCGTCGTCCACCACCGTCACGCTCACGTTGTGGTAACTTTGACCAAGCGCCCCGTCGATAGCTTTCCTCAGGCAAAACGCGCGGTTGTACGTCGGAATGGTGATGTTGACTTTTAGGTCCTGTAAATCCTGAACGGTCGTCACTGCTTACCCCCCACTTCTCCCCACTTTCTTGCCAAGGCGTCGTACAAAGGTACCGAAGCCAAGTAAGTTTGCCGTACCTGCCCCTGTAAGACGAGGCCGCCCAAAGGCACGAGTGCGGTGGCGAACATCAGCAGGGCACTGCGCCCTAAGTCCCCGACCCACAGACCTACCCCCAGCAGACCAAGAGCGACCGAGAGCAAAACTGGGCTGGTCGCCTTCTGCGACGCTCTAGCAAACAAAAACTTGTCGGTGCGCTCAAACCCCAGGGGGCGACCCAGCAGACAAGCGACCCAGGCGTAAGCCCCCTCCCAGGCGAGCCCCAGGTGGCTGCCGTAAGCGACTAAGGTACGCCTCAGCGGAGCGCCGGACCCGCGCCACAGCCTGAAAAAGATTAGCTTGGTGACTAGGTAGGTCCAAAGCGTCAGCAGGCTCAAGGCAAGCAGTACGCCGTAGACGGGCTCGGGCCGCGAGCCGAGCAGGTAGAGCAAACCCACCGGGACTAAACTCACGAGCGGCAACAAGGTGAAGTTGAACCAAGCCGTGAGCAGTACCAAAACTCCCAGCTTTTGCCCAGTACCAAGCGCCCGCTTGTCCATGCGCAAAAAATGCAGGAGGGTCTGAGCGTTGCCGAACACCCAGCGCCGCCGCTGCTTTTTGAGCGCCCTCAAGTCTGTCGGCATTAAACCGCGTCCGAGGGGCAGGTTAAGGTACACCCCCCGGTAGCCCGCCCCCAGCAGCTTGAGCCCCAGCTCGACGTCTTCGGTGATGGACGCGCCGTGCCAGCCGCCGACCTCGCGCAGCGCGTCGGCGCGAATCACGCTCACGGTGCCGGTCGAGAGCACGCTGCCCAGTCGGTTCGCCATGTTCATGTATCACGTCGAAAAAGTGAGCGTACTCGTCGCGCAGCCCGCCGTTACGCTCGCTCACGTTGGTGTACGCCTGGGGGAACTGGACCAGGGCAATTTCGGGACTCGTGAAGTGACCGAGGGCAGTCTTTAGCAGGCTCGAGTCTACGCAGTAGTCCGCGTCCAGCACCAGGACGTACTCGGTCTCGGGGCTGGCAAGCTCGAGGCAGATGTCGAGCGCGCCCGCCTTGAAACCCGTTACGTTGTCGACATGCCGGAAGCGAAAGGGGCTACCGAAATCATTACAAAAAGCCTCGACCGGACGCCACCGCGCCGGGTCTGCCGTGTTGTTGTCCAAAACGATGACTTCGTAATGTTCATAGTCGAGGTCGGTCAGGGAACTCAGGGTCTGCCGCACGACGTTGGGGGGCTCGTTGTGGATGGGGACGTGAACAGAAACGAAAGGTTCCTTTGTGGTACGCCGCCGCTCCACCCCGTGAGCGGGTAGGCGCGCCGCAACCAGTTGCCCCGCCGCCAGCAAAAGCGCGAACAGGAAGTTGACGATTAGGAGCGTCAGCGCTGCCCACGGCGCTAACCACAAACACAGCACCCAAAGGGCCGCCGCCAGGGTCCAGCAGTGGTTACGGTAAAGCAAAACGACCTTACGCCGTAAAAAAGAAACGTTTTGAACTCGAGCTTCAACGTCAGTGTGGCTTTTCACGGTTGGCCCCCCCCGAAACCATACAAGTTACCTGTCTTTTCGTTGGTACAAGCGTAGCAACTTCAAGTTGTTACGAAAGTAGGTTGACGTTACTATGGCTCAAAATTTGAGGTGGCATGATGGGTTAAGCAAGGTAAGGACTGGGGGGACCATGTTCTATCACGACGGCAAGTTGCAACACACGATTCGCACAGACATACCCAACTCAACCTCCGTTAAAGCTGTTTTGCGAAGAGACGACGGCGAAGGGGCTCGAGGGCTAACATGAACCCGAGCCAACTCAGCCGTGAACTCCGCAACGCCAAAACCCCCGACCTGCAACGCCGCCGCTGGATCGTCGGCTTGAACCTGCTGGGTGCAGCGATGGGACAGGTCGTTTCTCTTTATCAAACGGGCATCGTCCCGCGCCTGCCCGACCCGCCCGGTGACCTGTTCGACGCCACCAAAGTAGACGCCTCAGACTACGCCTACAAGCGTTACAACACGCCTGACGGTCTTATCATGGTGTCAACTTACGCTGCTACCGCCTGGCTCGCCGGGGCGGGGGGTAAAAACCGTGCTGAGGAGACGCCGCTTTTACCTCTCGCAATGGGTGCCAAGCTTCTTTACGACGTGGGCACGACCGTGCAGTTGGCACGAGAGGAGTGGCAGGCGAACAAAGCGCTGTGCCAGTACTGCCAGGTCGCCACGGCTGCCACACTGGCTTCGGCGGCGCTGGCGGTGCCGGAAGTCCTGCACGCCGTGAACACCTTACGCGACGCTCCTCACCGTCAGAAGAAAGAGGCGTGAACGGTCCCAACACGGTCAAGTCAAATTTGGAGGCGGAGCAAAAAATCAATTGAATATCAACTTGTTGCGCCGATACGTGCTCTACACGTATCGGCGACATGATGCGCAAGAAACTGACCCTCACGGTAGATGCACAAGTCTATGAAGGGCTGCACACCGTCATTGGTCGGCGTAACATCAGCCGGTTTATCAGCGCCCTGGTTCGTCCTTACGTGTTGAAACCGGAGTTAGAAGCGGCTTACAGGCAAATGGTGGCTGACGAGTCGCGCGAGGCAGAAGCGTTGAAATGGGCGGAAGCCACGCTAAGAGCCGTACAAGATGAAACGCGGTGAAGTTTGGTAGGTCGACTTCGAGCCGTCGTTAGGCGGCGAGATACGCAAGCAGCGGCCCGCCGGCATCGTCAGCAACGACGCTTCCAACAAGCACCTCAACCGTGTTCAGATGGTGCTCATCACCAGCAACGTAGACCGGCTCCATCCCAGTGAGGCTTACGTCACGCTCAACGGCGACTCGCGAAAAGCTGTGGCCGACCAGCTCACGACGGCCAGCAAAACACGGCTAAAAACCAGCTCGGTAGCTTGTCGGTAGAGGATGTGAAGAAAGTAGAGCACGCTATAAGGGTACAACTCAGCTTGCTGTAACATCACACGCCGTCAGAACACCAATTATCTTATCAAGCGGAACGGGACAACGATTGTTAAACTTGTAGGGTTTTGAGGCTCGAGATGGATGAACTGGGAAATATTACTCGAAAAGGTAGCTGACCAACATACCTTTTTGATTTTTGTCAAAGCGCTGATAAAGGACAAGGCGAAAGAAGAAACCTTTTCAGCGACTTCTTCTAGCAACCCCTATGGGTCAGGTGCTCAGGGGTGGGAGAACAACACTATTGCAAGTTATTTGGAATCCTGTGTGGCATGGACTGAAGACTCGCTTGGCAGAAAAAGAGAATTGTCAGAACCTCCATCTTGGAGATTATTTGCGGAGTTTCTCTATGCGGGCAAGTATTACGAGTAGTCGAGTTATAATTAAACGCTCAAATGCAAGGAACCGACTCTTTTTCCCGCCCAAAGCTGCTAAAGTCGGCTTGTGATGGAGTCATGCTAGGGCGGCGGCCGACGGGGGTAGAACTCGAGTTCGGACGGGTGCGCCTGCAACCCCTCGCGGACTTGGACAAAGGGGCGTGGCAGCGCATCCACGCGCACTTCCGCGACCCCGAAATCGCTTACTTAAACGGCACGCCGCCCAACCGGATGCCCCTGTGGCTCCTTAAGCGGGTGCTCCGCGCCGACAGTCGGCGGGCCGACCGCGAAACCTTCGGCATCTTCGACGAACAGGGCGGCTATATCGGCACGGTGGAACTGTACGACATCCGTTACAGCTCGGCGACGCTCGGAATTATCATCGGCGAGAAAACGCACTGGGGGCGGGGTTACGGTCCCGAGGCGATTTCGGCGCTGCTCGAGTACGCTTTCAACACCTTGAGTTTGGACGAGGTGCGCCTTAACACCTTCGGCGACAACCTGCGCGCGCAGGCCGCGTTCAAAAAAATCGGCTTCGAGGAACAGCGCCGCGTCAGCGCGGGCAACGGCCGCACCGACGTGCAAATGACGCTTTATAAAAACGCTTGGGCGGAGCGGCGGCGAGGGGCGAGGGGGCTCGAGGCCCCGCCGCGGTACTCGCAAGCCGGGTCTTGAAAAAGGAGAAAGCGATGAGGAGAAAGTGGAAAGATAAAAACTGAAGCCACTTTCTCCTTTTTCCTTTCCACTTTCTCCTGCTTCAGCTCGCCAACTGCGTTGCTGCCCGCCCCGACTCGCGGCGGAGCGCTTCCAACGCCGCCAGTTCGTGCGCGCGCAGGTCTTGCTCTTCGGCGCTGGCGTCTTCGCTGCTGGGGTGCGGTGCGACGCGCCAGAAAGCGGTTAAGGTGCGACTCCAGTCGTTCAGCAAAGTTTGCGCACGCACGCTGCCGGTCAAGTCAGCGTGGCGGCTGACGAGGGCGTGCAACAGGTCTTCGTCGACACCGCCCGCCACCCGGCCGACGGTGACCATGCCGGGATTGTAGCGGCTCGTGAACAGTCCGTCCGGGTTGTACACGTAAGCCACGCCACCACTCATCCCGGCCCCGAAGTTGCGCCCGGTTGCGCCCAGCACGACCACCACGCCGCCGGTCATGTACTCGCAGCCGTGGTTGCCGCAGCCCTCGACGACCGCCTTGCCGCCCGAATTGCGCACGCACAAGCGCTCCCCGGCGCGGCCCGCCGCGTAAAGGCTGCCGCCGGTCGCACCGTACATCACGGTGTTGCCGATAATGGCGTTTTCGGAGGCAGTCTCTTTGACGCTCCTACTTGGGACAACGACGATTTCGCCGCCGTACATGCCTTTGCCGACGTAGTCTTGCGCCTCGCCCTTCAGCGTAAGGTGCATCCCGCGGTTGTTGAACACGCCGAAGCTTTGCCCGGCGACGCCTTTGAAGTGAAGTTGAATCGTTCTGGCGGGCAAACCCTCGGCCCGGTAACGACGGGCGATTTCGCCCGACAGCCGCGCGCCTATTGAACGTTCGCGGTTGCTGATGGGATAGGTTTTTTGGAAGGGTTGACGCGTGGTTAGGGTCTCGAGGGCGTCCTGGAACACCACCTCGTCCAGCGGCGGCGCGGTTTCCGGTCGGTCGTTGTGGCGCATCTGCGAACGGCGTGCCTTTTGATGCTCGGGGTCGGCGTCGTAGAGGATGGCGCTAAGGTCGAGCGTCGCCGCTTTGGGCAAGGTCACGGTTCTGGCCTGCAACAAGTCCACCCGCCCGACAATCTCGTCGAGCGTGCGGAAGCCCATCTCGGCCAAAATCATCCGCACCTGCTGCGCCACGTAGACCATAAAGTTCATGACGTGCTCGGGCTGGCCCACGTACTTGGCGCGGAGGTCGGGCCGCTGCGTCGCCACGCCGACCGGACAAGTGTTGAGGTGGCACTGCCGAATCATCGCGCAACCCGCCGCCACGAGCGCCGCCGTTCCGAAACCGAATTCCTCGCCGCCGAGGAGCGCGCCCATCACCACGTCGCGGCCGGTCTTCATGCCGCCGTCCACGCGCAAGCTCACCCGGCCGCGCAAGCCGTTGGCGACGAGCGCCTGCTGCGTCTCCGCCAGGCCGAGTTCCCAGGGCACGCCGGCGTTCTTGATAGAGGCCAGCGGCGAAGCCCCCGTGCCGCCGTCGTTGCCCGAAATCTGGATGTTGTCGGCGTAACCCTTGGCGACGCCCGCCGCGATGGTGCCGACCCCGGCGGTCGAGACGAGCTTGACGCCGATGCGCGCCTCTTTGTTGACTCGCTTGAGGTCGTAGATGAGTTGCGCCAAGTCCTCGATGGAATAAATATCGTGGTGGGGCGGCGGCGAGATGAGGGTCACGCCCGGCACGGCGTGGCGGATACGGGCGATTTCCTCGCTGACCTTGAAGCCCGGAATCTGCCCACCTTCGCCGGGTTTGGAGCCTTGCGCCATCTTGATTTCCAACTCTTGCGCCGATACGAGGTAGTAGGGCGTCACCCCAAAACGACCCGAGGCGACTTGTTTGATGGCGCTGTTGGCGAGGTCGCCTTGCTGCGGGTGCCAGGGCGCGTGGCTGAGGTCGGGGCGGTCCTCTTCGTAGGCTTGAAAGCGGTCCTCGTCTTCGCCGCCCTCGCCCGAATTGCTCTTGGCGTGGAGTCGGTTCATGGCGATGGACAGCGTCTCGTGCGCCTCGCGCGAGACCGAGCCGTGGCTCATCGCTTGGGTGGTAAAGCGCTTGACGATTGTTTCGACCGGCTCGATTTCGTCTAAAGAGAGAGGCGTGGCGGCTTTTTGATACTCGAGCAAATCCCGTAGCGAGGTCGGCGGCCGCTCGTCTACTTGCGCCGCGTACTCGCCGAACGCCTCGAAGCTTTCCGTGCGCACCGCCTTGTGCAGCGCCTTGAACACGAGCGGGTTGAGCGCGTGGTACTCGCCCGCCTTGCGAAAACGGTACAGCCCGCGGTCGATAAGGCCGGGGTCTTCCCCGAAGGCCTCAGCGTGAAAGCGCAACGCGTCGGCGGCGAACACTTTCAAATCCGCCCCGCCGACGCGACTCGGCGTGCCGGGAAAGTAGCGGTCGACAACCTCACTATCAATCCCGACCGCCTCAAAAATCTGCGCGGCGCGGTAACTCGCCAGGGCGGAAATGCCCATTTTCGACATGATTTTGAGCAGGCCTTTTTCGACGGCCTTGACGTAATGTTCAACGCATGTTTCGGGCGCTAAGGGTTCCCCATTTTTGACCGTGTCCGGCACGCTGCGCGCGGTGGCGAAGGCCAAATACGGGTGGACGAGTGCGGCTCCGTAACCGATAAGGCAGGCGAAGTGGTGGTCTTCGCGCGGCTCGCCGGTGTCCAGAATGAGGGCCGTCTTGGTGCGCAAACCCACCTGTAGCAAGCGGTGATGAACGGCGGCGGTGGCGAGGAGCATCGGTACGGGCGCAAACTCGGGTGAGACTTCACGGTCGCTCAGGACGAGGATGACCGCGCCGCTCCGGGCAGCCCGCTCGGCCTCGTCGGCGATGGTTTTTAGGGCAAGCTCGAGCCCCTCCGGCCCCTCACTCACCCGGAACAGCGTTTTGACAATGGCCGACTTGAAGTGCGGCTGCGCCTTTAGCCAAGCGAGTTGCGCCGCGCCGATGAGCGGCGAAGGAAAGCGAACCACATGCGCCGAGATGCCGTCCTCTTCCAGAATCGAGCCTCGAGGCCCGACCACGGTCGAAAGAGACATCACCAGACTTTCGCGCAGCGGGTCGATGGGCGGGTTGGTCACTTGAGCAAAGCGCTGTTTGAAGTAGCGGTACAGGTTTTGCGGCTGCTCGCTCAACACGGCGAGCGGCGTGTCGTCACCCATCGAGCCTATTGGCATGTCGCCGCCATAGACCATCGGCTCGAAAATGCGGTCGTAGTCCTCACTGTTGTAGCCGAAGGCTTTTTGGGTGCGGTGCAGGGTTTCGGTTTCCCAAGGCCTCGAGCCAATTTCGTCCGCGTTGAACGCCGGCGGGCGGATACTGTACTGCTCGACCCAAACCCGGTATGGGTGACGGCTCGCGTAGAAGCGTTTGAGTTCGTCGTTGCGGAGGAGCTTACCCTCTTGCGTGTCGACCGCCAACAGCGTACCCGGTCCGAGCAAGCCTTTTTCTAAAATATCCGCGTCTTCCATCGCCACGACGCCCGCTTCGGAACCCACCACGACCGTGCCGTCCTTGCTTATCCAGTAGCGCTGCGGCCTGAGGCCGTTCCGGTCGAGCGCGGCGACCGCGTAGCGGCCGTCGGACAGGGCAAGGGCGGCGGGGCCGTCCCAGGGTTCCATCAGGGTGCCGTGGTACTCGAAAAAGGCGCGCACATCGGGGTCGAGGGCGTCGTTCTCTTCAAAGGCCTCGGGAACGAGCATCATCAGGGTTTCGATAGGGTCACGGCCCGATAAGGTGAGGAGTTCAAACGCGTTGTCGAGCGCCGCCGAATCGCTGCCGCCGGGCTCGATGATGGGCAGCAGTTCGTGAACCGCGTCGCCCCACAACCGGCTCGAGAGCACGGGTTCGCGCACCCGCATAAAGTTCACGTTGCCCTGCAGCGTGTTGATTTCGCCGTTGTGCGCCAGAAACCGAAAGGGCTGCGCCAACGACCACCGTGAGGCAGTGTTAGTGCTGTAGCGCTGGTGAAAGACAGCAATCGCCGTCTCAAAATCCTTGTTGGCCAAGTCGGTGTAAAAGTTTTCTAACTGCGGCGCGACCATCAAACCCTTGTAGACGATGGTGCGGCTCGAGAACGAGGGAATGTAGTAGCGCCCGAGGTCGGCTTCGCGCAGGCGGCGTTCGATGCGCTTACGCGTCAAAAACAGCAGCCGCTCGTAAGCGTCGTCGTCCGTCCCGGCGGGCCGCTTGACTAACAGCTGCCGCAAAATGGGCAGGCGGCCGCGAGCCTCCTCACCCAAATAAGCGCCGTTGACCGGTACTTCGCGCCACAAGAGGGGCTCGAGCTTGGACTCGGTGACGACCTGGTCGATGAGGTTATACATAGCCTCGACGGGGCCGTCGTTGGTGACGAAAAAGACGCCGACCGCTAGGTCGTGGTCGTGCTCCAGCTCTATACCCGCCTCTTTCAACACCCGCCGGAACAGCTTGTGCGGCAGTTGCGCCAAAATCCCCGCCCCGTCGCCGGTCAGCCCATCGGCGCTGACCGCCCCGCGGTGGCTCAGGTTGCAGAGCGCTTCGATGGCCCGCTCCAGCGTTCGGTGCGTCTTGCGGCCCTCAATATCGGCGACGAACCCGACGCCGCAAGCGTCGCGCTCACTCGGCCAAGCGAGGGTGCGAATGTCGGAATAGGTCACAGGCGCGTCCTCTCCGTCAGAAAAGCTCGAGTGGCGCGGGGAAACCGGGTTGTCAAACCAATCTTTCATTGGACCTCTTTAAACTTGCAGCGCGGCGCATGTTGTTAATGGATAAGGTCCCTTTGGCTAGGTGACCGGAAAAGCAGTATACCTCACAGAACTTGGGGGTGTCAATTTGAGCCGCGGACAAAAAAGCGTCTCAGACACACTTTTATCTGGAGGCAAAAAGCCTCGTCAGAAGTTGAATCTACGTCGTGAGAGCGACCTGGGCTAACAACGGGTATAACTATGCAGAACTTACTTCGGCTGCAGCTTTCTCGAGCGGCTTAACGCCGTCTTTGAACAGCTTGTACTCGATGGCGTCGATCAGCGCCTCATAGGACGCGTTGATGATGTCGCTGCTCGCGCCGACCGTCCCCCAGGTGTCACTCCCGTCGGACGTTTCGACCTGCACCCGCACCACGCTCGCCGTGCCGGTCTCAGCCCCGGACAGCACCCTCACTTTGTAGTCGGTAAGCTTGAGGTCGGCCACGCTCGGGTAAAAGCGCACCAGGGCCTTGCGCAACGCCTCGTCGAGCGCGTTCACGGGGCCGTCACCGTTCGCCGCGGTGTGTTCCAACTGTCCACCGACCTCGAGTTTAATCGTCGCCTCGGCGACCGGCTCGGTATCCTCGTCCCGTTTGGTGATGTTGATGTTGAAGCCGTGCAACGTGAAGTAAGGCCGGTACTCGTTTTTAACTTTCTTGCTCATGAGTTGAAACGAAGCCTCAGCGCCTTCAAAGGCGTAGCCGCGGTGCTCGAGTTCTTTCATCCGGTCCACGACTTCCTTGACGGACGGGTCGCGACTGTCCACCTCCTCCCCGAACTCGCCCGCTTTGGCGAGCACGTTGGCCCGGCCTGACAGGTCGGACAAAAGGATGCGCCGCGTGTTGCCGACCGCCTCCGGCGCGACGTGCTCATAGGTCGCCGGATTTTTGTTGACCGCCGAGACGTGGATGCCCCCCTTGTGCGCGAACGCCGCGTCCGACACGTAAGGGGCGCGCAAGTTGGGCTGCAAGTTCGCCCGTTCGTCGATGTACTTCGAAATATCGCGCAGTTTGCTCAGGTCTTGTGGCTGCTCGAGTCCCAACTTCAACACGAGGTTCGCAATAATGCTGACAAGGTTCGCGTTGCCACAGCGTTCGCCGTAACCGTTCATCGTGCCTTGCACGTGGCTGGCCCCCGCCTGCACCCCGGCGAGCGCGTTCGCCACCGCGAGTTCGGCGTCGTTGTGGGTGTGAACGCCCACAGGAATGTCAAACCTGGCGACGACCTCTTCAACCCGCTCGGCGATAAAGCCCGGCAGCGAGCCGCCATTGGTGTCGCATAGAACAAGTCGTTCCGCCCCGCCGTGAACGGCGGCTTGCAGCGTCTCGAGCGCATAATCTGCATCGGCCTTGTACCCGTCGAAAAAGTGCTCGGCGTCGTAGATGACGAACTTGTCTTGGAATTTCAGATACGCAACCGAGTCTTGAATCATCTCGAGGTTCTGCCCCAACGTCGCCCCCAGCGCCTCGGTCACGTGCAGGTTCCAGGTTTTGCCGAACAGCGTGACGACGGGTGTTTCGGCCTCGAGTAGCGCAACCAAATTCGCGTCGTCCTCAGGCCGGTTGTTTTTGTGCCGCGTCGAGCCGAAGGCCGCGAGCCGTGCAAAAGCAAGCCGCTCCCCTTTCATCAGTTCGAAAAAGCGCAAGTCTTTCGGGTTCGAGCCCGGCCAGCCGCCCTCGATAAAGTCTACCCCGAAGGCGTCGAGCCGCTTGGCGATGGCGACCTTGTCCTCGGCGGTGAGGTTGAAGTTCAAACCTTGGGTGCCGTCGCGGAGGGTGGTGTCGTAGATTTCAACTTTGGACACACTAACTAACTCTCAGTTGATAGTTGTATGACTGCGTTATCAAATCGTAAAGATAGGCGAGGCGTTCGTCATCTACAACTCTTATTTCATACGAACCGTTATCCCAGTGCCCCACATTAGAAACGTCTCTGGCGATGTTTAAAGGGTCATTCAATTCACCGGCAGGCATATTGAGCCACATTTTGAGTGCTGAATTTTGTAAGTGAATATCAACAAAGTTGCGTGTCGTCCTAAATCCTAACCAAAGCTTCGTTGGCTTTAGCTCCACGTCACCCAAAGCCATAATCTGTTCTTTCAAACGCTGGTACAAGTCCAGAATATGCTCAGGCTTGCCCTCTAAGTGCTGAGCCTCGGTGACTACTTTTATTTCTTTATTAACTTCTTTAATAGGTAATTCGGCGCTCTCAGAAGAAAGAGTTTGTATACTTTCGCGTGCTCCGTCGCTCTTGATTTTGTTGAAGCTTACAAGACCTTTTTCAAATTTTTTCAGCTCCCAAAGTTCAATAGGCATATCTTGAAAGTTGATAGCTTGTCGCTGATAAGAGGTGAATGAAGGAGCAATAAATATGACTCGCGATTGTGACCAGTCAACAGTACTTCTTTGAAGTGGACTTTGCATTACCTCGTTATATTCGAGAATAAAATCAGCTTTATTGTTCAACATAGTCGAAAGATAGGCGTAACCTTGGTCGATTACACTGAAATTTTTGTCCCCCTTGTACTCGATGATGGCAAACACTTTTGCAGAGCAATCGTAAACAAGACTGTCAATTCTGAAATCTCCTATAATGAATTCAGAGCGCACAAGTTGCAACCCTAGCATCATTTCCACGTGAGCTTCCACCAAGTTCTGCATGTCGCGCTCTCGCGCGAACGGCACTTCCCTGACAGTCAAGAAATTGTTTTCTTTTGAATGATATATTGCCATTACCCTACCCCAACTGGCTTCTGTGAAACACCATACGCATCCTATCCTGTTACCATCTCTGGCACCAACGCGCTTTCAAAAGCTCAAGCCTCTCTTCAACCCTCAGTGCTAAACAGCTTCAATCTTTCGCTCACCCGTCGCAAACTCTGTAAACGCCCGGTGAGCGGGTTCGTAGTAAGCAAGCACGATAGCCGCTTTCGGAACGCCCAGCGCCACCAAATTGTTAGCGACGCCGTGCTCCGTCCCGTCGTACTGAATCCAAATCTGCTCGCCAATCAGGTCTATTTGAATCAAGCTTCCGCAGTAACGCTTATCGCCAATCCAACCGACCTGGACAAGATGATAATGATCGCGCAATTCGTCGAAGACGAGTTGGTACTCGAGTGGCCTGACCGCCTTAGTGTTCTCCAGCTGTTCGGTCAACACCTGCTCGACAAGCTGACGGTACCTCTCTAGTTCTGCCATAGCACGATTTCCTTTCGCTCAATATGATAAACGATTAGGTTGAGCCGTTCTGTCTTCACTATGGTTTGCGTCAGGCTACGGTCGAAGAAACTGTTGTAAACCCCACTCGGCACCGCCAAATACAAAACACGTTCGGGCTCCTCGAGCGCTAACGCCGTTCGGTAGGCGACAAACTGTCCGAGTGCTCCGTAAAAGTCGTGCAGGAACGACGGACTGATAAAGCTTTTGACCTCCACGGCAATCCGCCGCTTCTCTTTCTGCGCCGCCAACACCTTTTCCGCTCCTAAGTCAACCTGCAACGGGTTGAACTCAGGGATTATCAGCATGTACGGGTCGTGGGTTATGTCCCAGCCGTCTTTGATAAGGGCGTCTCGCACAACGTCGTGGAACTTGTCTTTTGCCATTGGTTAAGGTATCAACCTCGCGAGAATCAAGTTTGGGGGTGACGGTCGAACACGAGCACCTCTTCAAGCACTACTCTAAGGCTACTCAGCAACTCTTCTCGAGTACGTTCTTGCACATTGACGCCGGGAACCTCTTCAATCCAACCAATCCACCACTCACCGCTCTCTTTAATGGCTGCCGTGTAGGGGGTCATAACATCCTCCCCTCCATGTCTAAGGTTCACGGCGTCGCCACCCGCTGCGTCTCCGCCTTCACTCGCCCCACACCCGCCGCGAGCTTGTTCAGCACGTCCACATAAGCCAGCACCGAAGCGTGAACCACATCCGTCGAAATGGCGCGGCCGTGGACGATCTGCCCGTCGCTGTTGACGCGAATCGAGACCTCGCCAAGTGCGTCGGTGCCCGAGCCGATGGCTTTGAGGTCGTAGGATTCGAGTTCGAACGCCAAAGACGTGAGCTTGCGGAGCGCTTTGAAAGAAGCGTCCACGGGACCGTCGCCGAGCGCGGTTTCGGCGACCGTGCCTTCGGGCGTGAGCAGTCGCACCAGTGCAGAGGGCGTCATGCCGCCGGTTCCGGCCTGGAACTGGAGGTGCTCGAGCCTATACGTCTCGGCAATCTTCGTCGTCTCCGCATCGACGAGGGCGCGGATGTCGTCGTTGGTAATGCTCTGTTTGAGGTCGGCCAGGTCTTTGAACTGTTTGAACAGCGCGTTCAATTCCTCGTTTTCCAAGTCCGTGTAGCCGAGTTCGGTGAGCCGCTGCCGAAAAGCGTTGCGGCCCGAGTGCTTGCCCATCACCAGCACGCCCGCCTCGCGGCCGACAAGTTCGGCGTTCATGATTTCGTAGGTGTCTTTGTGCTTCAAGACGCCATCTTGGTGAATCCCCGCCTCGTGCGCGAAGGCGTTGTCGCCGACGATGGCCTTATTCGGCGGCACGACCATGCCGGTGCGCCGCGACACGAGTTGCGACACGAAGTACAGCTCGCGCGTGTTGATGCCCACCTCGGCCCCGTAGTAGTCGCGCCGCGTGTAGAGCGCCATCACGCACTCTTCCAAAGACGTATTCCCCGCCCGCTCGCCGATGCCGTTGATGGTGCATTCGATTTGCGTCGCGCCGTTTTCAACTGCGGCCAAGCTGTTCGCTACGGCCAAACCCAAGTCGTCGTGGCAGTGGGTTGAGATGGTGACGTTATGCGCCTCGGGCACGTTTGTAAAGATGTTTTTGATGAGCGCGCCGTACTCGAGCGGCGACCCGTAACCCGTCGTGTCGGGAATATTCACCGTCGTCGCGCCCGCTTTAATCGCCGTGCGGACGAGCTTGTACACGAACCCGGGGTCGGCGCGCATACAGTCCTGCGCCGAAAACTCCACGTCGTCGGTAAAGGTTTTGGCGTAGCGCACCATCTCGTCGGAGGTTTCCAGCACCTCGGCTTCGGTTTTTTTGAGCATGTGCTCGAGGTGAATCTTCGACGCGCTCGTGAAGGTGTGGATGCGCCCCCGTTCGGCGGGCTCAATCGCCTGCGCCGCCCGCTCGATGTCGGCCTTGTGCGTGCGCGCCAAGCCGCAGATGACCGGCCCCTTGACCTCGCGGGCAATCTGGCGCACGCAGTCGAAATCCCCGTCGCTCGCAATCGGGAAACCCGCCTCGATGATGTCGACGCCCAAGCGTGACAGGGCGTGGGCAATCTCGAGCTTTTGCAAGGTATTCAGCGCGATGCCCGGCGCTTGCTCACCGTCGCGGAGGGTAGTGTCGAAAATCTTGATGTAGGCCATCTTTTTACCTCGCTTTGCTCGGAAAAGGAGAAAGGGGAAAGGTTAAAATCTTCTACTTTCCCCTTTCTCCTTTTTCCTTTCCACTGATAAACGGCATCATCTTCCGCAACCTGCGCCCGGTTTGGCTGATTTGATGGGCGTCGGTATTCTTGCGCCCGGCGTTCAAGCGCGGTTGGCCGACAACGTTTTCGGTTAAGAAATCCTTGGCGAACTCGCCGGTTTGGATTTCTTTCAGGAGGCGCTTCATCTCGGCCTTGGTTTCGTCGGTGATGATGCGCGGCCCGGCGCGGTAGTCACCGTATTCGGCGGTGTTGGAAATGCTGTAGCGCATCCGCTCCAAGCCGCCCTCGTAAATCAGGTCAACGATGAGTTTCATCTCGTGAAGACACTCGAAATAGGCGATTTCGGGGTCGTAGCCCGCGTCTACGAGCGTTTCAAAACCGGCTTGCATCAGGGCCGTGACGCCGCCGCAGAGGACGGCCTGCTCGCCGAACAGGTCGGTTTCGGTTTCTTCTTTGAAGGTGGTCTCGAGCACGCCGGCCCTCGCCCCGCCAATCGCCTTGGCGTAAGCGAGTGCCGTTTGTTTCGCGGTGCCGCTGGCGTCCTGGTAAATCGCCATGAGGCAAGGCACGCCTGCGCCCTCGGTGTAAACGCGGCGCACTAGGTGGCCGGGGCCTTTCGGCGCGACCATGAACACGTCGATGTCTTTGCTCGGCTTCACCTGACCGAAGTGGATGTTAAAGCCGTGGGCAAACAAGAGGGCGTTGCCGGGCTCGAGGTTCGGTTCGATTTGCTCCCTATAAACCTTCCCCTGCACCTCGTCCGGCAACAACATCATCACGAGGTCGCCCGCTTTGGCGGCTTCCTCGACGGTCATCACCTTCAAACCGGCGTCTTCGGCTTCTTGCCCACTTTCGGAGCCTTTACGCAAGCCCACGACCACGTTCATGCCCGAATCTTTCGCGTTGAGCGCGTGCGCGTGCCCTTGCGACCCGTAGCCGATAACCGCAATCGTCTTGCCCTGAAGGTGCTCTAAGTTCGCGTCGCTGTCGTAGTAGATGTTTGCCATAGCGTTAGGTTCTCCTAAAAAGTTGACTTAATTGTTTGTTGCTGACGGTTTTTAGGAGAAAGGGAAAAGGAGAAAGGAGAAAGTGATTATACTTTTTCCTTTTCCCTTTCTCCTGCCCCTAAGCTAAGCTGCCTTCGCCACCCGAATTTTCGGGTCTTCGGCGCTTCTCGTGAGCGCGACGCGGCCGGTGCGGATGAGTTCGACGATTCCAAAGGGGCGCATCTGCTCTATAAAGGCGTTCATTTTCCCTTCGTCGCCGGTCACTTCGAAGACGAGGGCGTCGCGGTGGACGTCGACGATGCGGGCGCGGAAGTCCTGGGCGATTTGGCGGAGTTCGACTCGAGCGTCCGGCGAAGTCACCGACACCTTGATGAGCATGAGTTCGCGGTCTACATATTTCGCCTCGGAGTGGTTGATGACTTGCAAGACTTCGATGAGTTTTTGAAGCTGCTTTTCGACCTGCTCGATGGTCTTGTCGTCGCCTGAGACGACGAAGGTGGTTCTCGAGATGCCTGGCACTTCCGACTGTGCGACCGATAATGACTCGATGTTGAAGCCGCGCCGCGCGAAGAGGCTGGCAATTCGCACCAGCACGCCCGGTTTGTCGCGGACGGTTACGCTCAAAACGTGGGTCGTCATGCTGGCGTCTTTTCGCCGTAGACGACCGCGTCGTGCTCCAACTCGTCCTCCTGGTCGCCTAAAATCATCTCATCGACACCTGCGCCCGAAGGTACCATCGGGAAAACTTTTTCGGCTTCGTAGACGACGAAGTTCACCAACGCGGGCTTGCCGGTGTTGAGCAGCTTGGGGATGAGGTCTCGAGCCGTCTCGCGGTCGAAGACGTTGTAGCCGTCGATGCCGTAGGCCTCGGCGAGCTTGGCAAAGTCGGGGTTCGAGTCGGCTAAGTAAATCTCGCTGTAGCGCTGCGAGTGGAACATCTCCTGCCACTGCCGCACCATGCCGAGCACGCCGTTGTTGCAAATCGCTATCAAAATCGGCAGTTGGTGTTTGTAAATCGTCGCAAGCTCTTGAATATTCATCTGAATGCTGCCGTCGCCCGCCACGCACACCACTTGCTCGCCGGGCCGCGCAAAAGCCGCGCCGATGGCGGCGGGCAACCCGAAGCCCATCGTGCCCAGTCCACCCGAGGTTATCCAGGTGCGCGGTTTGCTGGTCGGAAATAATCTGGCCGCGAACATCTGGTGCTGGCCGACCTCGGTCGTCACCACGCAGTCGCCGCCGGTCGCGGCCTCGAGCATCTGAATCACTTCCTGCGACACGAGCGGTTTGTCGGTCTTGTAGCGCTCGGGGTACTTGCCCTTCCACTCGTCGAGGGTCTGCCACCAGTCGGCTATGTCAAGCTTTTCCAATTCCTTGCCCAACCGCGGCAGCACGTCGCGCAGGTCGCCGACGACCGGCACGTGCGAGTGAACCAGTTTGGAAATCTCGGCGGGGTCGATGTCGATGTGGACGATTGAAGCCTTGGGCGCGAAGCGGCTGAGCTTGCCGGTCACCCGGTCGTCGAAGCGCAGACCCGCACCCAGAATCAGGTCGCTGTGGGTAATCGCCCTGTTTGCGGTAACGGTGCCGTGCATCCCCGGCATCCCGAGCGACTGCGGCGCGCCCGCCGGGTAAGCCCCGATGCCCATGAGCGTGGTGATGACCGGAATGCCCGTTTTTTCGGCGAAGGCCATCACCTCGGGGGAAGAGGCCTGCGCGCCGCCACCAACCATCATGATAGGTTGCTTGGCCTTGCGAATCGCCTCGGCGGCCCGCTTGATTTGGCCCGCGTGGCCGGTCACGGTAGGTTTGTAACCGGGTAGATCTATTTCGACGTCGAACGTGCCCGTAAACGCAGCATTTTGAACGTCTTTGGGAACGTCGATAAGCACCGGCCCCGGTCGCCCGGTCGAGGCGAGGTAAAAGGCTTCCTTGACGATTCTGGGGATGTCGTTAACGTCCTTGACGAGGTAGTTGTGCTTGGTGACCGGCCCGGTAATTCCGAACACGTCCGCCTCTTGAAAGGCGTCGGTGCCGATAAGGCTGCTCGGCACGTTGCCGGTGACGGCGACCAGCGCGGACGAGTCCATGTGGGCGGTCGCCAAACCGGTGACGAGGTTCGTCGCGCCGGGTCCGCTCGTCGCGAAACACACCCCAACGCGGCCGCTGGCCCGGTAGTAGGCGTCGGCGGCGTGCGCCCCGGCCTGCTCGTGGCGCACCAGCACGTGCTGGATGGGTGAGTCGTAGAGCGCGTCGTAGACGGGCATAATCGCGCCGCCGGGATGGCCGAACACGGTTTTCACCCCTTCGCGCTCGAGGGCTTTCAAAATGACTTCGGCACCGTTCATCGCTTCCTCCTTGTTGCCGCCCCCACCCGCTAAAGCGAGCTGGCAAGAAAAAACCCCGCCGGACGAAGACGGGGTTTACGCGGATGCTCAACTCTCACTAAGCAGCACGACCCCGACACCCTAGAATTAGAGCGGTCAGTAGCGAAGGGGCGGTGCGGCTCATCAGCGGCGAGTATACGAAGACGGCGGCGCGGCGTCAAGCCCGGTAGGGCGCGCGGGATTGCAAAAAGTAGCAGAGGACCTAAAAAAGTAACAAAGACGGAGCAACGACAAAACTTCGCAGTTTCGGTTCATCGTTAAAGATGTCGCTACAAGCGTCGCGCACTTGTGTCAAACTGAGCTGGGTGGTTGGGGGCAGAAACGCGAGTTTCTGTTACTTGATTAAGCGCGGTTCGGGCTCTGGGAAAGCGCGGACATGCGGCAATGAGGGAGGATACGTCATAGAAACTTTAAGAGTATCAGGGAGTTCGAGGCCCAACTCGGTGGCGGGTGCGGTTGCCGCCCTGTTGCGGAGCGAGGGCGAGGTCGAGGTGCAAGCCATCGGGCCGCACGCCATCAACCAGGCGGTCAAGGCGATCGCGATTGCTCGGAGCTACATCGAGGCGGAAGGCATAGACCTCTACACGCAGCCGTCGTTCGTCAAGCTCGAGCTGCAAAACGAAGAGCGCACCGCCGTCCGCTTTACGGTCACGAAAATCGACCTCGAGCCCGCCTGAACAAAAGCCTTTTGAGCTGTCATAAAACCTGAGTATCATGCTGTCAAGCCGGTGGGGTCGATTTGGGGTAAACTAAATTCAAACCGCCGGCTTGCGCTGTCGGTCGTGACTTGTCAAATTCAACGTTCTGAAGGAGGACAACATGATTTTCGACCCCGTCTACCTGATTATCGGCGTCGTCTCGTTCGTCGCGTCAATAGCCATTCAGGGTTACCTGAAAAGCACCTACGGCAAGTGGATGCGCGTGGAGAACACCGCCGGGCTTACGGGTGCGGAAACGGCCAGGGCCATCCTGCACGCTAACGGTCTCGACGACGTCAAGGTCGAAGCGGTCAAAGGCCAACTGACCGACCACTACGACCCGCGCACCAAAACCGTGCGCCTGTCCGAAGGCAACTACGGTCACAAAAACGTCTCCGGCATGGCGGTCGCGGCGCACGAGGTCGGCCACGCGATTCAACACGCCAAGGCCTACGGCCCGCTGCAAATCAGAACGGCCATTTTGCCGGCTGCCAACCTCGGCTCGCAGTTCGGACCTATTGCGGCCATTTTCGGGCTGATGCTCGGTTTGGGCGGTTTGGTCAACATCGGCATCATCTTGTTCGCGGCTGCGGTCTTGTTCCAAGTGGTCACGCTGCCGGTCGAGTTCGACGCCTCACGCCGCGCGCTGGTGCAGATGAACAAACTCGGGCTCGCCACTTCCAACGACTCGGGCGGGGCGCGCCAAGTCTTGACCGCCGCCGCGCTGACCTACGTCGCCGCCGCCGCGACCTCGATTGCTTACCTGCTTTACTTTATCGGCATGAGCCGCGACTAAGACGATTCACACCGCTAGACAAACTGCCCTTCAAATCAAGCGCCGCGTCGACAGCGGCGCTTTTGCTGCGGCGGTACTGGCCTCGAGCTTGGGTGAATTGGAGGCTCGAGAGCGCGCGCTCGTCACCGACCTCGTTTACGGCACCTTGCGGCTCGAGCGCTACTTAGACGCTTGCTTGGCCCCCTTGTTGAAACGCCCTGACAAACTGCCCGCCGACGTGCTCAACGCGCTCCGCCTGGGCGCTTATGAACTCTTGATACGCGAAACGCCGCGCCGCGCGGTGGTAAACGAGTGGGTCGAGGTAACAAAACGCGACTACGGCAAACTGAGCGGCCTCGTCAACGCAGTATTGCGCCGGCTCGAGCCCGTCGAGACCGCCCCCGCCGTGCGCTACGGTGTCCCCGAGTGGCTTTTTGAAGAGTGGGTCGAGCTTTTCGGCGCGAGTAAAGCTGAGGCTATAGCTCGAGGCATGGCCGAACCCGAACCCCTGTGGCTGCTGAGCTACCACCCGGACGCGGCGGCAAGCCTCGAGGCCGAAGGCTGCGAGGTCACCCCCGGCCCGTTGCCGGACACCCTGGCCGTCCGCCCCTCGAGACCTTTAGCTTCTCTCGAGGCCTTCAAACGCGGCTGGGTACAACCCCAAAACCCGAGTTCGACGCTGCCGGCACGACTTTTGAACTTACACCGAGGCGAGCGCGTCCTCGACCTGGCGAGCGGCAACGGCGTCAAGGGCGCGCAGCTCGCCGCGACAGGTGGCGAGGTCGTGAGCGCGGAACTGGACGCGACCAAGGTTAAACGAGCCGAGCGCAATTTAGACCGGCTCGGCTTGACGGTTGAACACCTCGTTTACGACTTGCGTGAAGTGCCCGCGCTCGAGCCCGCCCCCAAAGTCTTGCTCGACGCGCCCTGCACCGGCACAGGCACGCTCCGCGGCAACCCGGAAATCCGCGCGCGTTTGACCCGCGAGGCTGTCACCGAACTCGCAACCCTGCAACGCGAACTGCTGAGCACCGCCGCCGCGCTCACCGCACCGGGCGGCACGCTTGTGTACGCCGTTTGTGCCCTCACGAGGGAAGAAAGCCTCGACAACGCAAAGTGGTTTCTGGAAAAGTATCCTAACTTCGGGCTCGAGTCCTTCACCACCGAACTGCCGAATCTCCAAACCGAGACCGGCACCTTTGTTTTACCTCTCGACGGCTTGGACAGCTTTTTTATCGCCCGTTTCAAGCGAGCTTGATGCGGCTTCGTTCAGTATTTGGGAGACGCTTCGTCGGCCGTTTTCTGAAAAATCGTTACTTCGAGTACAAATAAATTGGAGAATAAGATGGTGCGCTTAGACGCTCGAATCGTGCCGAACGAAAGTTTGGGGGGGCTCCAATTAAGAACTAAACTTCTCGAGCTTCAGGAACTCGTGGCTGGTTTTCTCGACCCAAGTACCTTTCGTCTCATAAGTCCTTTCAACGCAGTTTACACACTTGCAGGCGGTGCCATAAAAATAGACGTCGACGTTCGTAATGGCAAAGTCTCTATGCTTTCTGCACTACCTGGCTATAGGGGAACATTATTCGAGAAGATTTATGTAGGAATGAAGGTGAAAGATGCTTTTGCTGCAGAACCTCGTTTGTACTATGACGAATTTACGGAGACTATAGTCTGTAAGGGGGTAAAAGGTTTGTCGATTGATGTTCCGGACATTCCATTGGCCTCTAACATCCAAGACAAATCCCTTACGTTCTCGGATCAAGTTCCAGAAATGGACATTTCGTCGATATCTGTTTTTGCAGCTGAAATCGTGAGCCCAAAGGGGAACCGTGGCTACTGGTAGGCCTAAAGTGATGCCTCTTCTTGAACTTGACATAGTTTTATTCTAGAAATCTAATCACCTGTAGAACCCCCGACAGAATCCTCCTGTTACACTCGAGGCTTGGAGGTCTCCCCTTGCCAAATCCTTTATTCGCCCAACTGAGCGAGCACGTCTATTACCTGCCGGGAGCCGTCAACTGCGCAGTGGTGGTGAACGGCGGCGAGGCCGTGCTGGTCGACACGGGCGGCGATAAAGACTATGGCCGCGCCCTTCGTAAAGTTTGCGACGCCCTGAACGTCTCCCCCGTCGCCGTCCTCAACACCCATTCCCACGCCGACCACTACGGCGGCAACGACTATTTGCTGCGGCAGTTCGACGTGCCGGTCTACGCGCCCGCGTTTGAGGCGGGGATTTTGCAAAATCCTTACTTAGAGCCCGTTTACCTGTTCAACGGGGCCAAGCCTCTGCCCGAACTGATGTCAAAGTGGCTCCTCGCCAAACCCTCCAGGGTAGATGTCATTTTGGAGCCGGGAACGCTCGAGCTTATCGGCTTGCCGTTCGCAATCCTCGATACCTCCGGCCACGCGCACCGGCACGTGTCGGTCAAGGTGGGTGACGTGCTCATCGCCGCCGACGCCGTATTCGGTGCGGCGGTGTTGGGCAAGTATCCACTGCCGTTCGGGCAAGACATCGGCGGGCAGATAAAGAGTGCTCGTTTGGCGGAGGTGGGGGCTCGAGTGCTGTTGCCCGGTCACGGCGAACCGACCGAAGAGATTGAAGACCTCGTTGCCCGTAATCTCGAGACTTTTCAACGCGCCGCCGACGCGGTCGAAGCTGCTTGTCTTGGGATTTTGACTGAAGAGGTTTTGAAAGAGGTCTGTAAAACGCTAGCTATCGAAATGCTCGACTTGCCACGTTTTTACCTTAACCGTTGCGTGGTCACGGCTTATTTGAGCTACCTGCGCGACGAAGGTCGGGTCGAGGTGGCGCTACACGAGAATAGCCTTGCCTGGCGGCGGTTGTAAGAGGTAAGTTTTTCATTGTTCCCTTTCAACCTAACAACGAAAAACCTGCTTTCTTGACTTCGCTCAGCCGACCCTGAGCGTTTCCTCCGGCTCGCCTTGCAAACTTTTCATTATCGCCTCAGCGACCTCGTCCGGACTCAGGGCGTCTTTGGGCGCGGTGCCGACGTTTTTCCAGAAGTCGGTGTCGACCGCTTTGGGCAAGACGAGGGTGAACGAGGCTTTGCGCTTCATCTCGATGGTCGCAACCTCGAGCACCGCCTTCACGCCCGCCTTGGCGGCGGCGTAGACCCCGAAACCGCGGTAGGTGACGAGGTCGGGGCGTGCGCCCAAAACGAAGACCCTCGCCTCGTTGAGTTTGGGCTCGGCATACTTCAGCGTGAAAACGAGGCCGGTCAGGTTGGCATCGATGACGCGGTAATAAGCGCTCTGGTCGACCATCTTCAAAAGTTCGGGCTGGATGTCCCCGGCGGCGTAAATCAGCACGTCGACGGGTGCGACCTCCTCGAACAAGGCTTGAATTTCCAACTCGCTGGCGATGTCCGTGGGGATGACGGTGCCGTACTCGCGCAGCGCCGACAGCCGCCGCGTGTCGCGCCCGACGAGGGTGAGGGTATAATCGTCCTTCAGCCTTTTCGCCAGGGCCGTGCCGATGCCGCCGGTCGCGCCGATGAGAAGTGCGTGTTTCATACCGGAGCTTAACCTCCGGGTCTCGAGCGCTACTGTAAGTAAGACGTGAAACGCGGCCTGGTAGGTTGTATCTTTATACATTCTTGCCACACGCGCCCGCCCGTCAGCCACCTTACGGTGCAAAATCGCCAGGTACGGTTTACTGGTTTCATGGATTGGGAACTACCTGTTATCGCACTGAGAACGCAAGTGGTGTTGCCACGTACCCTGGAAAACGTGGACGTGGGCCGCGCGAAGTCGAAGCGCGCCCTCGAAGAAGCCCAAGCAGGCGACAACCGCGTGCTGCTGCTGACGCAAAAAGAGCCGCGCGTGGACGACCCGGCGGGCGAACAACTGTTCGATGTCGGCACCTTGGGCGTGGTCAAGCAAGTCATCCGCCTGCCCGACGACACTTTGCAAGTCCTGGTCGAAGGGCGCGAGCGCGTTCGGGTCGAGTCGTACATCAACGGGGCCGCGTTGCGCGCCCGAGTCGTCACGCTGCCCGAAACAGACTCCGGCGACGCCGAGCGGATGAAGGCGCTCGTCGAGCAGACCAAGTCGGCGTTCCGCGACTACGCGCAGCAGAACAAGAACTTGCGCTTGGACTCGTTTCACTTAGAAAACCTGAACAGCCTGCGTGAGGCCGGGCCGCTCGCCGACGTGGTCGCCAAGTACGCCACCTGGGAGCCGAACGACAAACAAGCGGTGTTGGAAGAAACCGACACCGGCAAGCGCATCGAAATGGTTTATGGCTACCTGAGCCGCGACTTGGAGCGTTTCGACACCGAGAAGCAAATCAGCGCCCGCGTCAAGCAGCAAATGGACTCGAACCAGCGCGAGTACTACCTGCGCGAGCAGATGAAGGCGATTCAAAAAGAACTCGGCAACGACGAGGTTTCGGAAGTCGAAGAACTCCGCAAGCGCGTCGAAGAGAAAGGGTTGCCCGAGCACGCCGCCGAGCGCGCCAACAAGGAAATCGAACGGCTCGAGAAGATGTCCGGCGGCTCGCCCGAGGCGACCGTGGTGCGCACCTATTTGGACGTGCTTTTAGACCTTCCCTGGACTGAGACCGACGAAGAGCATCTGGACATCGCCCACACAGAGAAGATTTTGGACGAGGACCACTACGCGCTCGAGGAGCCTAAAGAGCGCATCCTGGAGTTCCTGGCCGTGCGCCAGCTCACCAAGGACATGAAAGACAGCAACTACAAGCCGCCCATCATGTGCATGGTCGGGCCGCCTGGCGTCGGTAAAACCTCGCTGGCGAAAAGTATCGCGCGGAGTCTCAACCGCGAGTTCGTCCGCATGAGTTTGGGCGGCGTCCGCGACGAGGCCGAAATCCGCGGCCACCGCCGCACCTACATCGGCTCGTTGCCCGGTCGCATCATCCAGGGGATGCGCACCGCGGGCAAAGTGAACCCGGTCTTCTTGCTCGACGAAATCGACAAGATGACGGCCGACTTTCGCGGCGACCCCTCGGCGGCGCTGCTGGAAGTCTTGGACCCCGAGCAGAACGACACCTTCAACGACCACTATCTGGAAATTCCCTACGACTTGTCGCAGGTCATGTTCATCACCACCGCGAACACGCTCTCGACGATTCCGGGGCCGCTCTTAGACCGCATGGAACTCATCCAAATCGCGGGCTACACCCTCGACGAGAAAGTCCAAATCGCCAAGCGCTACCGCATCCCCAAACAGCTCAGCGACCACGGCTTGAGCGGCAAACTGAGCATCAAAGAGGACGCGGTGCGCCGCATCGTCACCGAGTACACCCGCGAGGCGGGCGTGCGTAACCTCGACCGACTTATCGCCAAAGTCGCGCGCAAGTCGGCGAAGGACTACCTCGACGCTTCCTGGCCCGAGGAACGCCCGGTCAACAGCGACCGCGCCCGCGACCTCCTCGGCGTGCCGCCCTTCCGCGACACGCAGGCCGACAAAGAGCCGCAAGTCGGCGTCACCCACGGCCTCGCCTGGACACCGGTCGGCGGCGTGACGTTAGACATCGAAGTGGTGAGCGTGCCGGGCAAGGGCAAGGTCGTCCTGACTGGGCAACTCGGCGAGGTGATGCAGGAGTCGGCGCAGGCGGGCATCGCCTACTTGCGCAAGCACGCCGACCGCTTCGGCATCCCCGCGGACTTTTATGAGAACCGCGACCTGCACGTCCACGTGCTCGAGGGCTCGACGCCCAAAGACGGCCCCTCCGCCGGTATCGCGATGGCGACCGCCGTGGTGAGCGCTTTAACCGGTCGCCCGGTGCGCGGCGACGTGGCGATGACGGGTGAAATCACCCTGCGCGGCCGGGTGCTGCCCATCGGTGGGGTCAAGCAAAAACTCCTCGCCGCCCACCAAGCGGGCATCCAAAACGTCATCATCCCCGAGGCGAACGAGGCCAACTTAGAGGACGTACCCGAGGCCATCCTGAGCGAACTCAAGGTGACGGTCGTCAAAGACTTTCAAGAAGTGCTCGACCTGATGCTTTTAGAGAACGACGAAGCGGCCGACTTCGTGCCGCCGTTGCCGGAAGATTCGGCGGGGAGTTCGGCGGGCGCGTCCGCGTAAAGTTTACGAACTCGAAGAAGAGCCCCAACAGATTTGTTGGGGCTTTTTCATATTCCAGACGCCTCACTCGAATTGTAGTGACGAAGAAATGCGACTTGTCACTTGGCTAAATTTTCTCTAAAACCTTTTTCTAAATAGAGACCTTTGTTAGAAAACCTATCACGTCCATCATCGAATTCTTTTGAAGCTTTATCAGCTAAACCAAACATCGACATCCTTAAAACGTCTACCTCGTAAGTCGTAGCCATATTATCGTTTGTGAAAAGCTGTATCCCAACTCCATTAAACGAAGAGCCAAGAAGGCCAAGATCCGCGTACGGTAAGGGTTCTATCGTCAAAAAGTTAGCGATAAAAAAGTCCCCTTTACTTAGACAATTATCGTAATCTTGATAGGTACTCAAGCGAGCTGCCTGTAAGTAGCAATTCTCAAAGACATCAAGATACTTTTCACCTTTGTTGAGAGGATCCAGATATATTTTTAACCACACATCGATTTCTATAGACTCACCTGGAAAAACAGTTATGGGAATTTGTTCAGGCTTGACAAGGTCATTATCATATAACACGATAGGAACTATCCTTCTACCAGAAGGCCTTCCATTGTATGTTTCTATTGACCTGACTTTAATAATGGAAGCCGCCTTTCTACCATTGTTCTGAACAAGGCACTTGGCTTTAACTTTTAGAGTGGAAACCTCTCCAAACTCCTTGATGATAAATGCTTCTGATTGACTGCCAAAACTGCAATTTGCTAACAGATCACTCTCATCCTGTGCTCTAAATTGAAAATTCACCTGCCACAAAGAAAATAGAGACAAACCTATAGCTAAGGCTGCAAGTGCGGTAGTCATTTTTTCATTCGCGGTGAGTTTATTCATCTGCATCCTGTATAGTCTAAACTGATTTGAATATTCGGGTCTTCAACAAAAAGTATGATTTGTGAGGCTATACTCATGTAGTTTAATCTAGGCGCTACAAAGGATGTTTAGCCGTTATATCGTGAGTGCAAAAAGGAGTCAGGGTGTGTTTCAAAGCGTCGTCGGCCATTCAGCGCCCCTGAGCTAGGTCCGTTCAACAGCTCTGGAGTTATAATCGTTTTTCATTATGCCAAGGAAAGTTCGTGAGTTGGTAAGAGACCTACGCGACGCTGGCTTTGAGCTTGTACCCGGTGCCGCCAAGGGGTCACACCGAAAGTTCGTGCATGTAAATTACTCCGGTGCCGTAACTCTCAGCGGTAAAGACGGTGATGACGCCAAAAACTATCAGGAAAAGCAGGTAAGGCGGGCAATCGAGGAGGTAGTGTAGTGAAGAGCATCGACCAGTATCATCGTTGGGTGGAGTGGAGCGACGAGGATCAAGCGTATATCGGGAAATGCCCCGATCTCATCACTGGAATTCACGGTGACGACCCGGTCCAAGTCTATAAAGAGCTAGGGGAGGTGGTACAAGAAGTCATTAACCATTTTCAACAAACAGGGCGCGAACTTCCCCTCCCGCGAACACGGCCGATGATGGAGGTGACATAGTTCCTGTGGTAGTGGCACAGTGTCGAATACCGACTCGTCGTCTCAGGTCGCCTCTGTCAAGTCTTGTGGCGGAAATCTCAGCCTCACGACGTTTCAGCGCGTAAGCTCGAGACCATGAAAAAACTACTGTTACTCGTTTTTATATTATCGTTGTCCGCCTGCTCGTTCGCGCCCATCACCGTGCCGGTCGAGGACTTTTACATTCGTACCGGCTCGAGCGGCAGCGACGTGTGCTACACCGAAGTCACCGAGTCGGTGTCGATGAAGTTTCGCAGCGTCTTTTACGAGGGCGACGCGACCTACACACCGGGACCGAGTGTGGGCGACAATTCTAAGGTGACGATGGCGGTGTTCGGCCGCGCCTTGGACCCGAATCCAAGCTCGAGCGACACCTTCAAGTGCGTGACGCGCAGCGACGCCGACCTGTTGCTGGCGGGCGACATCGAGCTTACGGCGAACACGAGCAAGCGCATCCGGGCCGGGGGTGGCGAGCTTGCCAAACTGGTTACACAGGAGCGGTACTGGTTGGGCGGCTCCTTGGACGACTCGAGCCTGTTCAGCTTTCCGGGTGACATCACCTTTACAAACGGCGTGGTGAAGGCGAACTTTTAGGGCAAAGCAGAGAAGAACACGCGCAACTCCTCGCTAATTTGTGTCTCAGCCTGCGCGCGGGTCACGGTCGGCACACCGTCGCCTCGTTGCGGGCCGTAACGCCCGAAAAAGCTGTGGACGGAGCCATTTATAAGCTCGAGCCTCGTGTCGGGCGGCAAGCGGCTCAGGCCGTCGCGCACTTTTGCAACCGTCGCCAAACCGTCGTGCTCAGCGGCCAGGTCGAGGACGGACAAGTCGAGGATTGATAAATCATCGTTCCCCGCGCTGTACGCGCCCATCAGCACGAGGCCGTCGACGCGTTCGGGGTTGCGCAGCGCGTAGCGCGCCGCCATCGCCCCACCCAGCGAGTGTCCGCCGACGACAACGCGACTCGGTAAAGTTTCCAAACTGTCGAGAAGTTGCGTTGCCCGGCCGGGCGCGATGACGGCCAGGTCGAGCGGCATCACCGGGATGAGGGTGCGCACGCCGAGCGGCGCAACGGCCACGCCGAGCCATTCGTAGGTTTGGGGCCGCACCAGGCCGCCGGGGTAGAAGACAAAAAGTGTTTCGGCGTCACCCTCGGCGGGACGAATGTCTAAGTAGCCGCCCACCTCGTTTACAAAGGTAGAGGTGTAAGAGGTGCTCGAGACCTCGGCCACCACAGCGTCTTGGTGTAGTACCAGCGGTTCCGGCCTCAGCAGCATGTAGGCGACACCCAAACCCGCCCCGAGCGCGACGAGGGCCAGAATCCCGACAAAGGAAAGAAAACGTTTCACGGTCGACTGCTCAACCCCGCGCCCGGGTCCGAGCGTGGGCGAGAAGCGAGTCTCAAGCTGTCACCCCCGGCGTGTTCGACGCCGGCGTGACCGAAAAGGCTGTGAGGTCTATGCTGTGGGGTCTGGTCGGGGTCCTCGCGGGCGGGGTCAAAGGTCGGCTCTGGGCGCAGCCGACGCCCCGAGCCGCGCTTCGAAGGTTGCCAGACCTTCGTCGACCTCGGTACGCGGTAGGCCGCCCGCGTTTAACGCGGCGTCGGGTTTGGCTTGCAGGGCGCGGTAAAAGGCGTGGCCCCGCGCCTTGAGCGGGTCACTCGGTCCGAAAGTCTCGAGCAGCGCGAACAAACCGTCTTCGGCGTCGGCGTAACGGCCGCGCAACGTGTCGTACTCGAGCACGCGCCACTGCGTCGCCTCGGGCAGCACGAAATCAGCCAGCTCGAGGCGCGTCTCGGCAATGTTCGTGTCCAGCTCTTCAGCGTCCAACTCGGCCAGCGCCGCTTCTAGGTACAGGTCGAAGGCTTTGAGTTGCAGTGCGACCGGCGCGCGTTCTCCCTTGGCCCGGGCCAGCGCCGCCTCCGCCCCGAACAGCGTGGCGAGGAGAAAACTTTTCTCACGGTCCAGAACACCTGCGCTGCTCAGCACGCTGAGCAACTGGTCACTCGGCAAGCTGCGAAACAGGGCGGCGTCGGCACCCGTGTGTTCGCGGTAAGCCTCTTGCAACGTCGCCTCGACCCTGGCAACACCGTTCGGGTCACCGAGACCGCCGAGCGCCCGCACGACTTCGGCGAGTTGTTCCAAAGTGCGCTGGATAAGGTCGTCTTTCAGGGGCACGGGCAACTATACACCTCCGTTGCGCCGTGCGTGCGGTGTCGACGCCCGGACAGAAAGACGCTCGGTGAGAAAAGGGCGGTTCGGCTACCCGCCAAAAAGCGTAAAATAACCCGGTCTTGCGCGGGCCGCGGCCTATACTGGACGTTATGAATTTGCCCGTCCTCATCACCACCCCGCACAGTTCCGGCTTCGTGCCTTTCGACATTCTCAGCAACATGTTGGGAGCGGGGGTTCAAGACCTCGCCAAGCGCACAGAGCGCCTGAACTGTTTGTACAACGAAGGCGACCCCTACACCGACGCGCTGTTTCACCTGCCCGGCGGGGTGCACGTCAACGCGTCCGTCTCGAGGTTTGTGGTCGACCTGAACCGGCGGCGCGACGAGGGCGGTTTGAACGGCGTCATCAAGGTTACCGACTTCGGCGGGCATCCGCTTTACCAAGGCGGCTTTCAGTTCGACGCCGGTGAGGTCGCCGAGCGGTTGACGCGCTACTACGACCCGTTCCACGCCGCTATCGAGCGCGCGGTAGCCCGCGACGACATCCTCTTTTTTATCGACGGACATTCGATGTCGCCCAAGGGGCCGCTCATCGGACCCGACCAGGGGCGGCCACGCCCCGCGTTCACGGTTATTACCGGGGGCAACCTGTTGGGCGAGCGGCGCACGCCGAACGAGACGCCGAGCGTCCCGGCAAGCGTCGCGCAAGAGGTGGTACGCGGTTTGGAAAAGCACTTCGGCGACATCATCCAGGACACGCCCGACGTGCCCAACACGGTGCTGCTCAACGCGCCCTTCGACGGCGGCGGCATCCAGCAGTTTTACAGCGACCCGCGGAGAAAACACGCCAAGCCGGGGTTTTCTTTGGAGTTCAACCGCGCCCTGTTTTTGCAAAAAGGAAACGACGGGCTCGACGAACCCATGCCGGGCCGCGTCGAAGCGCTCAACGAACGCTTTCAACGGTTCGTGCGCGACCTCGTGCCGGTGTTCGAAACGTTGCGGACGGTCGTCGGCTGAACAGGTGCAAAAGGCTCGAGACCGCTCAAAAAACACCTACAGCGCGAGCAACCGTTCGGCCTGCCTTCGCGCGTGTTCCGGTTCGACGTGCCAGCACACCGCGACTTCCCAGGCGACCAACGCTTTGGTGAGAGCGCGAGGCAGCTGGCGGTCGGCGTCAGCTTGTCAAATCGTAGTGTCGAACAAAGAAGCGTCCAGCCGCGCCTCGTCCCAGTCCAAAAGTGCAAGGCGTCCGTCCGGCGTCTTGAGTACGTTGACCGAGCCCAAGTCGCCGTGGACGACCGAGACGGGTTCACCGACAAAAAGAGTCCAGGCCGCGCGGCACGTTTCGACAAGGTCGGGTGGCATCTGAGACAGGTCGACGTCGCCGCCCTTCTCGGCGGTCAACAAGTCGACTGAACTCGCAAAGCCCAGGCGTTGCGGCCAGTTCCGGGTTAACTGGTGAAAGCGCTCGAGCCGCGGCTGCGCCCCAAGCAGGTCTTCAACCGTGGCGGGCGAGCCCTCGACAAAGGTCTCTACCGTCACGCCGTCCTCCGCAAGATTGTCCCGCAAACTCGGTACGAACTCCGGCGTCACGAAATCCGCGGCTCGAGCCTCTTGCATGGCGTCCGCAACCCAGCGCAGGGCCGCCTCGCTCCGCCGCGTCGACTTGGCGACGTAAACACGGCCTGCCATTTCAACAAGCACGACGGTGTTGCGGTGACCGCCGGGGAGATTCTTGACAACCCGGCCCGGCGGCCAGTGGCGTAAACCCGCTAAAACGCCGTCGCTGTGGACACAGGTAAACTTTTCCTAACTGTCTCTCGTACCCTTAAACACGGTCTTGAGACAAACGGCTTTTGACCTTAGATTCCCTTTACAGGGGATTTTCCTTCGGGACGGGGATTCACAGCGCAGCGGCGACCCGATGACGCCTCCTACAACTCGCCCAGCGCCGCCAAAACCGCGTCCACGTCTGAAACGTCGTTGTAGTGCAACAGACTCAGCCGCACCGCGCCTTCGCGCCCGCGCAAACCGACCGCGTCCATCATGAGGTCGTAGGCGTAGTAGTGGCCGTCGGCAGCGGCGACGCCGCGCTCGCCCAGGTGCTCGGCGACCGTGCGGGGCGCGTGCTCGCCGACGTTCAGGGACACCGTGGCGGTGCGGCCTTCGACGCCGGGCAAACCGTAGCGGGTGACGCCCAGGTCGTCCAGGCCGGCCAACAGACGTTCAAACAGCGCGGTTTCGTGCGCGTGAAACGCCTCGTACACTTTTTGCCAGCGTTCGCGCCGCGTACCCTGCGTGCCGAGCCTGTCGGCGACCTCGTCAAGGTAGTCGAATACCCCGCCAAAGGCGTAAATAGCTTCGTGGTTTTGGGTGCCGGGTTCCCAGTTGATAGGTTTTTCCTGCTCGAAAAAAGCGAGGCCCGGCCCGGCCAGACTCGAGCGCAGTTCATCACCCAAGTACAGCACGCCCGCGTGCGGCCCGAACACCTTGTACGGGCTGAACACGAGGGCGTCCGCGCCGAGCCTTACCACGTCGGGCAAAAAGTGCGGCGAGTAGTGAACCGTGTCGACCATGAGGTGAGCGCCCGCGGCGTGGACCCGCTCGGCCGTTTGCGCGACCGGGGCCAGCGTGCCGAGCGCGTTGCTGGCGGCGGTCATGGCGACAAGGCGCGTCTTGTCGCTCAGCAGGGGCTCCAAGTCCTCGAGTTCCAACGTGTGGTGCGGCGCGCGCGTCGGCCAGGTTTTCAGCGTAAACCCCCGCTCTTTCAAACGCCGCCACGGGTCGACGTTGGCGTGGTGGTCGAGTTCGGTGACGACGATTTCGTCGCCCGGTGCCAACCTGCGCCCGAAGGCTTGGGCGAGCAGCTCGAGAAGCGTCGTCGCGTTCGGGCCGAAGGCGACGTTCTCGGGAGAAGACGCGTTCAAAAAGGTGGCGACGTCCTCCCGAACTTTCTCTTTGGCCGCGCCGATGCGCGCCGACTGCGCGTACGCGCCGCCCTTGTTGACCTGCATAGTGGTGAGGGCTTCGACCATGTTGCCGACCACTTGCTGCGGCACCTGCGCCCCGGCGGCGTTGTCCAAATAAACGGCCCCGCCACGCTTGAGAGCGGGAAACTGGTCGCGTATCCAGGCGATGGGATAGGTCATAGGCAAAGCTTATCACCCGGCTCGAGGCTGCGGCTTGGTGTCGACAGCAGTCAGGCAAGTTATGGGTCGCTCGGTACCGGCCACACACGAGGGTCGTCTTTGGTTCACCTCAAGCTGCGCAAAAATGTCGGAGAAAGTTTTCAGGTCAGTGCAAAAGCTTAAGCGCCAGTTCGGTAACCGCTTCTCGGCACTCGCGCAGCTGCTCGACGAAAGTAGCAGCGTCGGGAGAGGTCCGCATCAGGTCGATGACGACGCCCTCGACGGCGGCAATGGTCATCGTCACCCGCAAGTCGCGGTTGTCCTCGGCGGCACCTTCGGCCAGCAACTTCGCAACCTGCGGACGCGCGGCGAGGGCGAGTTCCCTGTGCGCGTCCGGCAGGCGCTCATTGTCACGAAAGGCGGCCAGGGCGACGCCGCTGTGAACCTCGAGCGCCGCCAGCAAACCCCCAATAATTCGCCGGGTACGCGCGTCGCCGGAAAGCTTTTCAGCCTCTCTCACCGCGGCCTCCACTCGCTCGAGGGGTTCGCTCAAAAGCTCGGCCAACAAATCTCCTTTCGACCTGAAATGGTAATAGAGCGACGGGTTGGCGATGCCTAGTTCCGCCGCGATGTCGCGTACTGAGGTGCCCGCATAGCCGCGCTCCGTAAAGAGGCGTGCCGCGACCTCGAGAATCCGCTGGCGAGTATCGTCCTTGTTAACGGCGTGGGTGATGTTTTTCATGTGTTTAGCAGTCACCCTTGACAGTTTACCTAGCACATGCTAGTTTGACAACGAGAAACGAACCTAGCAGGTGCTAGGTAGAGGCAGTGCGAACGCGCCGAACACCAGCAGTAGCTGAAGGAAGGCTTATTTTTCTCGTGGCTGGCGTACCCAGAACAAAAGGAGAACCTCATGACTACCACCGTCGCACAACCGGACTGGCAGAGCGCCGAGTTTAAGACCAACCCCTACACCTTTTACACCCAGCTTCGTGAGCAGGCCCCGGTGTACCCAGGCCCCAAAATTCGGGGGCAGCAAGCCTGGCTCGTCACCCGTTACGACGACGTTGCCCGCGTGCTCAAAGATGAGACGTTCGCCAAAGACACGCGCAATGCCTGGACGCCCGAGCAGCTCAAAAAAGCGCCCTGGCTGCCGCCCATGTTCAGGCCGCTGCAGAACAACCTGTTGTCCCTGGACCCGCCCGACCACACGCGGCTACGCGCCCTCGTCCACAAGGCTTTCGCGCCTCGCATGGTCGAACGGATGCGCGCCGAAACCCACACGCTCGCGCACGAGCTTGTGGACAAGATGGCGGCCGAGGGGGGTACGGTGGACCTCATCGAGCGTTTTGCTTTACCCTTACCCATCACCATCATCGGGCGCATCCTGGGGGTGCCGGAGAAAGACAACGCCAAGTTTCACCGCTGGACCAGCGCTTTCGTCTCGCTCGGGTCGTGGCGACACGCCTTTTTGAAGGTTCCTGCCGTGTTGCAGTTTATACGCTACCTGCGCAACCTCGTTCGGCAGCGCGCCGAGGTACCGCAGGACGACCTCGTTTCGGCGCTGGTGCTGGCTAGGGAGCAGGACGACGCGTTGACCGAAGACGAAGTGCTCGCCATGACCTTTTTGCTGCTGAGCGCCGGGCACGAGACGACGGTGAACCTGATAGCCAGCGGCACGCTCGCGCTGCTCGAGCACCCCGACGAGTGGCGCAGACTGCAAGCGGAGCCGGCGCTGATGAAAAGCGGCGTCGAGGAGCTTTTACGCTTCGTGACACCCGCCGAGATGTCCACCGAGCGCTTTGCGCGGGCGGACACAGAGGTCGCAGGGACGGTCATCCCCAAGGGTGCGTTAGTCTTAGGCGTCATCGCCTCGGCCAACCGTGACCCCCGGCGTTTCGAGAACCCCGAGACCGTGGACGTTGCCAGACAGGACAACAAACACCTCGCCTTCGGACAAGGTATTCATTACTGCGTCGGCGCGCCGCTCTCCAGGCTCGAGGCCGTCGTTGCGTTTGGGGCGCTGACCGAGCGACTGCCGAACCTGCGCCTGGGCGTAGCGCCCGCGAAGCTCGAGTGGCGCAGCAGCCTTATCCTGCGCGGGCTAAAGGCGCTACCCGTTTCGGTTTAGACGCGCGAGGCGTGGCGGTGGTGACGGTAAGCGTACTGCTCTGGAGCGTGCAGCGACTGCTAGCGGGGTTGTTTTCGTTCGCGGGTCAGCTGCTTTCTGTTGACACCGCGGCAAAAGCTCGTGGCGGGCGCGGCGTGGGCAAACGGGTTCTCTGCAAGCACGACCAAGCTTATCGGCCTGCTCGAGGTGCTCGGGGCGGTTGGACTTGTCGTGCCGATGCTGACCGGCGGTCCTGCCGTGGCTCACGCCGCTGGCGGCGGTTGGGCTGGCTTTACTCATGGGCGGCGCGGTCACTCTTCACCTGCTCAACGGTGAGTACCTTTACACTCCTGCCGCTGGCCGTGTTGCTGAGCATCTTTGTCGTTTATGGACGGCGCGTGGTTTTGACTCTCTTGGTAAACCGAATGATGAGAAACACCGGTTCTTTTTGCAAAGCCACAAGATTGCCAACCGGCCCATTCACCCTACACGTGAGGTATGCAAGACCTCAGACGGGTGCTTAAGTATACGGCGTCGGTCCATACTCTCCATAGTCGACGCCTCCCGAACCCACATTCTCACCCTGAACCTTTACACTTAAAAGCATGTACGACGCCGAGGGTTCTTACGACAACGAACGCTGCCCCCAGTGCGGCAGCTTGAAAACCATCACCTACCGCTTTGAGGAGGGCTTTAGCGAACTCGAGTGCGAGACCTGCGGTTTTCACTCGGACGCGCCCGAAATCAGCGACTTGGGCCGGTACCGGGGCGAGTTGCTCGAGAAACCCTTGGGCGACCTGCCGCCGATTCCCCTCAAGAAGCTCGAGGCTTAAACGTGAATGTGTCGAAAAGCCATCATCGTTCTTAACGACTTTTGCGTATACTTGACGCTAACTTTAGCGCCGTGATGCCAGAACGACGTGCCGAAGAGAACGCGCCAGCCTACACCGGGGGCAAATCCCTCGTTAGGGAAAGGAGCTAGTATGGACGTAAAGGTCGTGCTGAGTTCGGACGAAATCGTACGGGGTTTGAGACACTACAGACGTATCGCCAAACAGGACCTATTACGCTCGCCAGAAACCGAAAACCCCGACGTTCTTCGCTCGCACGCCGAAGCTCGGCGCGAGGTCTACGCTTACCTGAGCGACCTGGCCGAGCGCTTGAGCCCCGCCGACGTCGCCAAAGAAGCGCTCAACTATTACCAGCAACTGCCCTTTGTGACCGGCTCGCCCGAAACCGAATTTGTCGACATCAAAGCCAAGGAAAACGCCCTCGAGAACTTCTTTTTGATGATCGGTTTAGAGCCCAAAATCCGCCGCGAGGTGCGCAGCCAAAGGCCCTCGAAAGCCTAGCGGTCGGCCCGACGTTTTTGCGCGCTTGTCGAAGCGGCGGCAGTGTGGTCGGTAACTAGAATTTCAAAAAGAGCGCGCTTCAACAAGCGCGCTCTTCGTTTGCAAGCTGTCCAGCGGTTGCAGGGCCACGCTTTTGGGTAGACTGGGGCAGGATTTTAAGCCACCCGAGGTTCGGACCCGGCCGGCCTGAGGGGACAACCTTTACCCCAGAGGAGTTCAAGCGTGACCCTAGCAGACCTCGAGAAACAAGCCTCGACGAAACCCAACGGTTTGGACGCCCTGAGCGACAACGTCGTTTTCGGCGAAGGCCCGCCCGACGCCAAACTCATGATTGTCGGCGAAGCGCCCGGCCAGGACGAGGACGAGCAGGGCCGCCCGTTCGTGGGAAGAAGCGGCCAACTGCTCGACCGGATTTTAGACAGCGTAGGGTTGCACCGTGACGACGTTTACGTGACCAACATGGTCAAGTACCGCCCGCCCGGCAACCGCAACCCGACCCCGCAGGAAATTACAGCCAGCGAGCCGCTGCTGCTGGAACAAATCAAGCTCGTCCAGCCGCAGATTATCGCTACGCTCGGCAACGTGCCCACGCAGTATTTTATAGGCACCAAAGACGGCATCACCAAAACCCACGGCAACTGGTACGAGTGGCACGGCGTGAAGGTGTTTCCCCTTTATCACCCGGCTTACTTGCTCCGCAACCCGAGCCGCGAAAAGGGCAGCCCCAAGTGGCAGATGTGGCAGGACATGTTGGAGCTTAAAAAAACCCTGGACGAGCTTCCCCCGAAAGAGGGTAACTTCGTCCTTGACACCGCGCAGCAGGAAGGGTTGTTTTAAGGAGAAAGGAAAAAGGAGAAAGTGGAAAGAGGTGATTCTTTTTCCTTTCTCCTTTTCACTTTCCCCTGACTTCCTATGTCCGACAAACACTTTATCGGCCTGGTCCACTCGGTGCTGAGTTCGGCCCAGGCGGCGCTCGGCGAAACCGACAGCCCGCTGACGATGCGCTTGGCGAACGACGGAATCCTGGCGCGCAAGACGGCGGAGCGGAGTTTGGCGCTCCTCACGATGCTCCAAACCAAAACCCTCGGCAATTTGGATGAAACCGAGCGGGACGTTCTCACCAAGGCGATTGACAAGGTTCAGGGCGGTCTGGAACGGCTCGAGCCCGCCGACCTCAACTGATGCGCGCGCTTCTCCAGCGGGTGTCCGAGGCCAAAGTCACGGTGGGCGGCGAAACGGTGGGCGGAATAGGCGTAGGTCTGCTCGTGCTCCTCGGCGTCAGCCGCGAAGATACCGAAGCCGAAGCGCGCAAGCTCGCCCAAAAAATCGCCAAGTTGCGCGTTTTCAACGACGACGCGGGCAAGATGAACCTCAGTGTCAAGGACGTGGGCGGCGCGGCGCTCGTGGTCAGCCAGTTCACGCTGTACGCCGACACCTCGGGCGGCAACCGGCCGAGTTACGTCTCAGCGGCGCGGCCCGAGCAGGCCATACCTCTTTACGAGTTTTTCAGCGAAGCGTTGCGGCTCGAGGGCCTCAGGGTCGAGAACGGCGTGTTCGGGGCCGACATGGACGTGGAACTCCTCAACCAGGGGCCGGTGACGATTTGGCTCGACACGGACCACTAGCCGCCCGCTTTTTCACACCAAGTCGAAGAAAACGGTCTTTGACCTTGCCCCCTCGACAAGGGGGCGCAAAAGAGTCTCGGCTACTTGCGGTGTCGGTGCAAAAAAAGGCGGCCGGTTCTCGGCCGCCTTTTCGTGCTCGGTTGAAGCTCTAGCGCGGTGTCAGGGCTTTGGTGACCATAGCCGTGGGCATCAGGTCGAAGCCGTAGCCGAGGAGGTAGGCCTCGAGCGTCGTCGAGTCGCCGCCTGAGAAGTCAATCGTGACGTTCTCGCCGGGTGTGCCGTTGGCGTTTTCGTCGTCGAGCACGCCTGCGAAAGTCGCAGCGTCGTCGCCGTCAACCGTGACGGTGCCGTCGCTCAGCCGGGCCGAAGCGACGCCCTGGAAACTGCCCGCCATAAAGTCGTTGACGCTCAGGTTGAAGTCGGCAAAGACCACTTCGCTGAAGTTCGTGTCCACGCGGAAGCTGTGGCTGTCGTCGGTCATGGTCGAGGCCGCGCCGAAGCTCAAACTCCCGCTGTCGACTTCAAAGCTGTCGGTAAAGCAGGCGTCCCGGGTCAGGGTGCCGCTGACGTTCAGGGTGAGGTCCGCGCTCAACTCGGTTCCGGCTTTGAGCGCGCCCTGCACCTGCAGCGAGGTGTCGCCGAGGCTGTAGCCGACGTCGCTGAACGTCACCGAGCCGACAGCGCCGCTCAGGCTCACGCGGGTCGGCTCCAGGATGCCGTCGGCGCTGCCGCAGTCCGGCGTGTTGTACCAACTGAACGCCCCGTTGAGACTGGCAACTTCTACACCGTCCGCCGTAAAGGTGGCGGTCATGTCGGTGGGAACTTCGTACAAGTCGCCCCCCCGGTCGGCCACGTCCAGGGTGTCGCCCCAGTCGACTTTGAGTTCGGCCGTGGCGCTGCCGTTTTCGGTCTGGTAAGGATAGCGCAGCACGAGGTTGTCGGTGTCGGCCGCGTAGGTGCAGGTGCCGGTCGCGGGGTCGTAGGTGTAGGTGCCTCGAGCCAGGGTGTAACCGGCCGGGGTGTAGTCGGCCGGGGTGTAGTCGGCCGAGGTCGCCAAACCTTGCGGGTCCAAGCCGCTCTTGAAGGTGATAAACCTGAAAATATCTTCGACGACGGGACAGCCCTCAAGGTTGAGGGGCACTTGTAAGGCCGCCGCGACGGCGCCGAACACCGCGGGGTCGTCGAAACTTCCCCAGTCGTCGCCCAGACCGTTCATGACCGCGGCGAGGTCGGTTTCCGTGTAGGTCTTGCCGGTCGGCACGGGTTCCGGGCGCGCGCAAGCCGCGAGCAGCGCTGCAAGTAAAAAGGGTAGCAAAAAAGTCAAACGTTTCATCGAATCCTCCGTGTGTAGCCGAACGTAACTGTATGTAACCGAACGCGTGTGACTGGGGCATGAAAACGAGGTGTGAGAACGAGCAAGTTCGGGGCGACCGCCTTGTTACTGCTTTTCCAAGTCCAGCGTGCCGTTGATGGTGCCGACACAACCGACACCCGTGTAGCTGCCGCTGAGTTTAGCACTCGTTGCGGGGTCGACGCGCGTCACGCTCGCCTGGTAAGGACAGTAGTCCGGGTCGTCGGGCGTAAGCCGCAACCGCAACGTTTCACCCTCCAAGCGGCCGGTCACGTCGCCCGCCGCCGCGTAACGTGCCAAACCGGCGGTGAAAGTCAGCAGCATCTCGCCCGTCAACGTGTCGCCGTCTTGAACGAGAACCAGTTCTACGTCGGCGCGGCCCAGGTTGTCGGCCGCGTCACCCAGGTAGCGGCCCGTCAAGCTTGCCGCGGGCGCGGGCGGCGGGGGTGCCAAGCGCGGTGAGGCGCAGGCGCTCAGCAGGAGCGTTGTGAAGAGCAGAGCGCGTCTCATAAAAAGGTCCGGCGCTGCTGTTTGCAGCGCCGGAAACAAGTCAAAGGGACGGAACGCCGCTGAAGTCGCCGTTCAAGCCGTCGGGGAAAAAGCCGCCCGGCTTACCTTGGCCCGTCAAGTCCAGGTAAACGATGTTGAGGACTTGCAGGGGCGTGCGCGCGTAGACGAGCGAGTTCTTATCGGTCGGAACGATGTTCGCCATCGTCCCGGCCGGGTTGTCGCCGACGATGCCCTGGTCCATGTCGCCGTCGCCGTCGAGCAGGTCGCGCGCGTCGGAAACCATTTGGATGAGGTTGGTGACCAAAACCTTGTCGACTTCGGTGTCTTTGCGGCTGTAAAGGAGCGTGCGCACCTCGGCGGCGTGGTAGGCCTCGACCGCCAGGATGCCCGCAGCCGCTTCTAAGATGTCGCCGCTGCTGATAAAGGGTGCCGCGCCGTTGTAGGCCGTCACGCCGACGTCTTCGAACAAAAACGAGCCGTTCAAAAACAAACCTTCGCTCTTGAAGTGGTTGAGCGTCTGGTCGTTCGGGATAATTCCGGCGGCCCTCGCAGCCGTCGTAAAGGCGTCGGTGAAGTTGATTTTCGGCCTCGAGACCGCCTTGTCACCTAGCGCGGCGCGCAGAAACTTGACGTGCGCCTCTTCGTCGTTGGCGATTTCGATGGCGTACTCGCGCACCGCGTCGCTTTCGAACTCGACCTTGCTGCCGCCGATAACCTCACCGGGGTCGTCGCCGATGTCTTCGTCGGCCAGACCGCGCCCGTAAACGGCGCGCAGGTAAAACTCGGCCTCTAAGTATTCCAAGTTGAGGGCGAAGTTGAGGATTTTGACGTCCAAGTCGGGGCTCAGGTCTTGGGCCCGCGCCAGCGAACCGTACTGCGCCAGAACGGCGCCGGCACCGACGGCCCCCATCTGCCCGAGCAGGCGACGGCGGTTGATTCTCGAGTTAAGAATAGTATTCATGTCCATGTGTAGTCTCCTTTCGCCTTAGGGAAGGTTGTTGGGGAATTCGGGGTCGAGCAGCACGGCGAACTCGGCTTCCAACCCGGGAGGTACGCTGATGCCTTTCGGGAAAAAGCCGCCCGCGGCGTTGGTAACGTCCGGGTTTAGAAAGACGATGTTGGCGACCTGCCGCGGCGTGCGGCTGAAGACAATCGAGTTTTCGTCGGTCGGGACGATGTTCGCGCCGCCGTGGGCTTGGGTGGACATCCCGTTGAGCGCGGCTTTGGTAATGCCCTGGTCCAAGTCGGTGGGGCCGTCGAGCGAGTCGCGCGCGTCTGAAATCGCCTCGACGATGTTCCAAATCGGCAGCGGGCCGTACAGGCCGTCGGCAAGGTCGCCGCCGTTTACACGCCCGTCGGCGGCGTACAGCACGAGTCGGATTTCGCCCGCGTGGTAAGCCTCGACGCCCAAAATGCTCGCCGCCGCTTGAAGAAAGTCCTTGTTTTTGACAAAGCGCGCCGCGCCCTTGTAGGCCGTGACGCCCACGTCTTCAAAGATGAACGCGCCGTGGAGGAAAAACACTTCCGCTGCGAACGGGTTGAAGTCTTGAGGCGTAAAGGGCAGCGAAGCGCCGTTGTCGGCAAGCGTGCCGAAGGCGGCCGCCGCGGCGTTCTGAAACGACATGTTCAGGTCCAAAACCGGCCGCTCGGCGGCGTCGGGTCCGAGCGCGCCGCGCAAAAAGTTGACGTGGGCAAGTTCGTCTTCGGCAATTTCCAGAGCGTAGGCTCGAGCGAAGTCGTTTTCGAACGGCAACTCTTTGCTGCCGTCAAAGCCGCTCGGCAAAAGCACCTCGGCGGTGCCGCCGGGCAAGCGGTCCAGCTGGCCCACGGCGGCCAGGTAAAAAGCGGCTTCTAAGTACTCCAAGTTGAGAGCGAAGTTCAAAATGGCCGGGTCCAAGTCTTGCGGCACGGCCTTCATGCGGGGGGTACAGGCGGCGAGGGTCGCGCCCGCGCCCACCATCGCCAGGTTGTTGAGCAATCTACGGCGGTCCATTTTGGTTTCGAAAAGGTTCATCTGTTAGGCCTCCCTGCGCTAACCGGTTGAGTTTTTGCTGTTAGCATGTCGGTTTTCATGTCGTCGGGACCTTCCTGGGGTGCTTCTTGACGGGTGTGCTCCTTTACGGCTGCGGCTGAATACCTCCCTCGTCAGCGGTGTGGAAACGGGACGGCGACTGCACAGCGTGTACGCTTTTCCTTTCGGCTCGAATAAAAGACAAGGCACAAAACGGTCTCGAGCGGTCAAAGTTAAAAACTTCACACCTTGTGACAAGTAGCTACACGCGCCGTGCGAGATTGGATGTGAGCTGTTTAAAGGTAGCCGCCGGCGTGAGCTTGGCTCAGGGCGCCAGCGGCAGGGTGAAGGTGAAGCTCGAGCCCTCCCCCACCACGCTTTCCACCCGAATCGTCTGGCCGTGCAAGGCCAAAATGCGTTTGGCAATCGCCAAACCCAAACCGGTACCCTCGCCGACCGTATCGACGCGGTAAAAGCGGTCAAACAGGTGAGACAAGGCTTCGGGCGCGACGCCCTCGCCGCTGTCGGTTATCTCGACTTCCAACAGGCGCGGTTTCGCGCGCAAGTTCACGCGCAGGTTCACGCGCACCGTGCCCCCCGGCGGCGTGTGGCGCAGGGCGTTTTCAATCAGGTTGGTCAACACCCGCTCGACGAGGCCCAAGTCGGCGCAAACAAACGGCAGCGCGTCGGGTGCCTGCACGCTCAAGCTCAGGTTTTTGTTCGACGCGGCAAGTTCGAACTTTTGCACCACGTCTTGGGCTAAGTCCTGGAGCGGGAACGCCTCCGGACGTGCCAACACCGCGTCGGCCTCGAGCCGCGACAAGTCGAACAGGTCGGTGACCAAGCGGCCCAAACGCTCGGCGTTTTTACGCGCCGCTGCCACGTAAACCCGGCGCTGCTCGTCGGTGAGCGTGGCTTTGCGTTCGACGGTTTCTAAGTAGCCCTGCAACGCCGCGAGCGGCGTGCGCAGGTCGTGCGACACGTTGGCGATGAGTTCGCGGCGCAAGCTGTCGGTTTGCCGCAACGCCCCGACCTGTTCAGTGATGCGCTGCGACATCTCGCTGAACACGTTGTGCAAGGTGTCGATGTCGTCTTTGGGCGAGGGTACGGGCGGCAAGGGCGGCAGGGGCGCGAAGTCGGCTTGCCGAAAAGCGGTCATCGCCGCTTCTAAAACGCGCAAGCGCCGCGTCAGCAGGGTGAACGCCAGCACGCCCGCGCCGAAGACCAGCAGCAACGTCACCCCGCCGCTCCACAGCCCGACCCGGAGCACGGTGCTGTTTTGCGCCGCGCGAATCACCGAGTCGCCGGTTTGGTCGGCCAGCAGCACGTACAAGTAACCCATGCGGTCGGCGAGCGGTGTGACCGAAAAAATCTTGCGGCCGCCCGCGTGGCGCGGGTCGGTGCCGAGGACGGGAGCAGACGCGCCCCGCAAAAACGCCGTCAACGGCTCCAGAGCGACTTTTTTAAGCTCGAGGTCCGCCATCGGCACCGACGAGCCGATAATCTGCCCGGCTTGCGTCAGGATGTACACCTCGACGCCGGGGTTGGTCATCGCCAGGGTTTCGGCGAGGCCGTCGAGCTTGGCGGTGTCGACCGTTTCGCCGATCATCAGGTCGGGCGTGTCCGCCAACAAACTCTGCGCCAAACCCACGTTCAACTGTTGGGTAATTTCTTGGTAGTAGCGCTGCGCGGTCGTGAGGGTCGCGAAAACGAACAGCGCGCCGAGCGGGACGAGCAGGGCGGTCAACACGAGCAGCAAGCGGCCGTGAAGGGTTTTCAGCATCTCATTCGGGCGTCGCGAACTTGTAACCGACGCCCCACACGGTCTGGATGTAACCCGGCTGCGCGGGGTCCGCTTCGATTTTGGCGCGCAGGCGGTTGATGTGCGAATTCACCGTGTGCTCGAAGCCGTCGTAGCCGTAGCCCCACACCAGGTCGAGCAGTTGCGCGCGCGTGTAAACCTTGCCGGGGTGCTGCGCGAACTGCACCAGCAGGTCGAACTCTTTGGCCGTCAGGCCGAGCGAGCGCCCGCCCAGGGAGACTTCGCGTTTTTCCAAACGGATGACAAGCTCGCCGGCACGCAGTTCGGCGGGCGCGTCGGGCGCGGGGGCGCTCGCCAACTGCGCCTTGCGGCGCAGAAGCGCCTTGACCCGCGCTTGCAGCTCGCGCAGGCTGAAGGGTTTGACGAGGTAGTCGTCCGCACCCAGTTCCAGACCCAACACCCGGTCGAGTTCGCCGCTTTTCGCCGTCAGCATGAGGACGAGGGCGTAGGGCTCGCGCTCGCGCACGCTTCGGCACAGCTCGAGCCCGCTCAAAGACGGCAACATCAGGTCTAAAACAATCAAGTCGTAACGCCCCGACAGCGCCGCCTCCAGCCCGTCCGCGCCGTCGTGAACCACGTCGACTTCGTACCGCTCGTCCCGCAAGGTGAGCGCGACGAGGTGCGCGATGTCCCGGTCGTCTTCGACCACGAGAATTTGAGCCGTTGCCGTCACCGCCTAACAGTATGCCCTCGAGCCTTCACGAAAACGTCGCGGGGGCACAACGAGAGGAGTTTGCTCACCGAACACCTCCCTGAAAACGGCAAACGAGGACCACCCCATCCCCTTTCAGCGGGGCCACCGGTTGGCCCGCTCGTTCTGCTGGGCCAGCCGCGCCGTCTCCGCGACGCGCTTTTGCCGGGTAGCATCACGTTTCGCGTTGAAAATCCACTCCAAGATGCCGCGCTGAGCCGAGGGCGGGAAGGCCTGAAAGTTCGCCTCGGCCCGGTCGTACTCGGCAAACGCCCGTTCCAAGTCTTCGGGGACGACGAGGTTTTCCACGTCGTCGAGCGCGTCCCAACTGCCGTTTTCTTTAGCGACCTCGACCAACTTGCGCCCGGCCCCGGTCAGCAGGCCGGCACGCTCGAGCGCGGCAATCCGGCGTTTGTTCAGGCCCGACCAGTTGCTCTCAGGACTGCGCGGCGAGAGGTACAGTTTGGTTTTTTCGGCGTCGACCTTGCCCGGCTTCGAGTCTATCCAGCCGAAACAAAGGGCTTCTTCGGCGACGTCGTCGTAGGACAGGGTGCGCTTGTCGCCCTTGTAAAACACGACCCACACGCCTGCGGCCTGATTATGGTTCTCCGCCAGCCAGGCGCGCAGCGTGGCTCGGTCTGCCACAAAAACGTCTTTCATGTTCCCAGCAGGATACTACAGCTTCGGCGTTCGTTCGCCTCGGCCTCGCCCACACAAGACTTTCTTCGTGTTAGCTTAACGTCTACTCACATGACACCACCCGCCCCCGGACACGCCCCCAAACACGTCGTCAGCGTGGGACTGGGCTCGAGCACGCGCGACGCCCACATCGAAACCGAACTGCTCGGGAGAAGGGTCGTCATCGAGCGGCGGGGAACGGACGGCGACCTTGCCAAAGCCGCCGCGATGCTGAGAGACTTAGACGGCAAAGTGGACGCTTTGGGTTTAGGCGGCGTGGTTTTGTTCGTGCAGGCTGCGGGACGGCGTTACTACATGCGTGAGGCCGTGAACCTCGCCAAAAACGCGCCTCACACGCCTACCGTTTGTGGGGCGGGACTCAAAAACAGCCTCGAGCGAATTGTCGTGGAACGGCTCGACGATGCGCTCCACTGGCAAAGCAAGCGCGTGTTGATGGTCTCGGGCGTCGAAAATTTCGGTATGGCCGAAGCGCTAAACGCCCTGGGGGCAAGGGTGACTTACGCCGACCTCGTTTTCTTTTTGGGCGTGCCCGTCCCGCTGAAAAGCTTGCCGGCCCTGGCTCGAGCGGCTAGAGTGCTCGGCCCCGTCGTCACGCAGTTGCCCATCAGCTGGCTCTACCCCACGGGCAGCAAGCAGGAGACGAACCAGAGCGGTTGGCGCGGTCGGTATTTCGAGGACGCCGACGTGATAGCGGGCGACTTTCACCTCATACGCCATTATCTCCCCGGGAGCTTGACCGGGAAAATCATCCTGACACAGACGACGACGCCCGCGGATGTCGAGTTGCTCCGCCGGCGCGGCGTCGAAACCCTCATCACCACCACGCCCAGGTTTGAAGGCCGCAGCTTGTCGACCAACATGCTCGAGGCCGCCTTTGTCGCGCTGTCCGGCAAGTACCCGCTGTCGGACGCGGACTACCGCGAACTCATCGAGAAGAGCGGGATTGTACCGGACGTGCTCGAGCTGAACCCTTAAGCCTCGCTCAAGTCGGCACCACCTGCCGAATCGCCGAACGACAAAAGAAGCGGCCCTGTTTTCGCCATCACCCTAACCTTTACCGGCAAATGGTCGGCCGCTTCGTCCTCGGTCGGAAACCAAGTGCGCCCGCGTTGCACGACGATGAAAAGGCCGTGTTCGTCACCTACCGGAGCAAACGCCGGGTTGCCCGACCAGCGGTAGGGCGTCGCGCCGGTCAGCGCGCGCAGGTGAGCGACCTGGGACGCTACGTCTTCGGCGGCAATGCCGATTTCACTGATATTCAGCAAACTTTGCCCACCGAACGGCACGTCGCTCGTCGCGCCCAAGGTGTGACGGGCGACCAACTCCACGACGTTGCCCGCAGCGTCGTGAAAATACAGCATGTGCGCGTCCCAGCTTTCCGAGTAAAATTCGTCGCTGCCGTCTTTGTCCTTCATGAGAGGCACGCGCTGCCTCAGCCACACTTTTGCGTCCTCAAACCGGTTTTCAGGGATGTCGAAGGCGAAATGGTAGCCGCCGGGCAGGGTGGCGGGCGTGTGTGTAAAAGTCAGGCGTGACCGGCCGACTTGAAAACTCAACCGTTTCAAGGACGCCGTCAGGGGCGGCACACCAAAAAGCTGCGTATAAAAATCGCGCTGTTGCGGAAGGACGGAAGTCGCCAGTTCAAGCTCGAGGATGTCCACAAAATTTCAGACGGCGATGTTGGGCAGTGGCTTCACCGGCTCGAGCACCTCGTCGCGTACAACCCGGCCGTCTTGCAGCACCACTTGCCGCTCGGCCAGCGCGGCGATGTGGGGGTCGTGCGTGACCATGACGACCGACATGCCCTCTTCGTGGAGGCCGGTGAGAATGTCGAGAACCGCGTTGCCAGCCTCGGTGTTGAGGTTGCCGGTGGGCTCGTCGGCGAGCAGCAGCGTCGGGGTGTTTACGAGGGCGCGGGCGATGGCGACGCGCTGCTGCTGCCCGCCCGAGAGTTGGCTCGGCATGTGTTTGACGCGGTCGCTCAAGCCCACTTTGTCGAGCATCGCCCGAGCACGTTCCCGCCGCTCCCGGTTGCTCACTTTGGCATAAACGAGTGGCTGTTCGACGTTCTCGAGCGCGCTCAGGTCGGACAGCAAGTTATACGCCTGAAATACGAAGCCGAAGTGCCGGTTGCGTATTCGCGACAGTTCCTTGTCGGGCAAGCGGGTGATGTCGTGGCCTTCCAACTCATACGTTCCCGAGGTCGGCGTGTCGAGACAGCCCAAAAGGTGCAGCAGGGTCGACTTGCCCGAACCCGACTGCCCCACCACGCCGACGAACTCACCGCGCCGCAGCGTAAAACTGACGCCGTCCAGCGCGGGCACGTCCACCGCGCCCATGTTGTAGACCTTGTAGATGTCGCTGAGGTTCAGCATTGTCTTAGCAGCCACTGGTTTTTCACCTAAAGTTTCACCAGCTTCCATCACTTGACCTCCCCTGCTGGAACGAGTTCGATATTCGGCTTGTCTTTGAACGCTTCGTAGGAACTGCTCACGATTTTGTCGCCCACGGCAAGACCTTCCCTGACCTCGACCCGGTTGCCGTCGACGAGCCCGAACACGACGTTGGTGCGGGTGGCACTGTCACCGTTCACGTCGCCATCCACCAGGTAAACGAACCGCTCGCCGCCCGTGCTGAGGTAGGCGTCGCGGGGTAAAAACAGGGCGTCCTCCTTGCGCGCCGCCTCGACGTCCACGTCTGCACCGGCACCGATGCGGATTTGCTCGGGCGGCTGGTCGAACCCCAGGGTGACCGCGACGACGGGGCCGTTCTGCGAACTTTCGGCGTTGGGCGAGACCTGGACGACGCTGCCCCCATAGTCCTGGTTCGCCACGCGCAGCTTGGCGCTCTGTCCGACGCTCACGCGGCCCGCTTGCGCTTCGGGTAAACGGGCGACCACGCGCACGTCCTGGCTGCTGGCGACGGTGGCGAGCAGCGTTTGGGCGCTCACCGCTTCGCCCACGGCCGCGGCAAGGTTCATCACGCGGCCCGCGACGGGGGCTTTCAGCTCGAGCCCCGTCTGCTTTTCCTGCAGGGTCGTTAGGGCGGCCTGGGCCTGCTCGAGCTTCAGACGCGCTTCTTGAACGCTCAAGTCGCTCGCCTTGACCCCGTTTTGCCGGGCGAAGGTCGCGCCGTCTAAGTCTTCTTGCGCCGAACGCACCTTTTGGGTGGCGGCGTCGAGGTCTTTCCGTGAGGCCGCGCCCGCCTCGAAAAGCCGCTGCGTGGTGGCTTGCTCGGTTTGGGCGGTCGCTAACGCAGCCGTGGCCCGGTCTACCGCCAGCACCGTCTCGCGTGCGGCCGCGCCGTCGCTGAGCGCCAGTTTGTCCAGGACCAACTGCGCGCTGCGCACGTCGGCCTCGGCGTCGGCCACGTCCTGGCCCAGACTCTTCGACGCCACGCTGCCGAGCAGCGCGCCTTGCGCCACTTCGTCGCCCTCGGCGACCAACCATCCGGCAAGCGTACCCTCGACGGGCGACAGGACGGAGCGCTCGAGCTTGGGCACCACCGTCCCCGTACCCCGCACCCAATCTTGCAGCGTGCCCGTTTGCACGACGGCGGTCGTGTAGCTGCGCAAGGTGTAGGTGTCGGCGCGGGGGCGCAGCAGCAAAAAGGGCACGGTGAGCAGCGCCGCCAGGGTCAGAGCCACAAACAGCCACAATGTCCAATTGCTACGGCGTTTCTCACCCTTGGGCCGGGCGCGGGTTTGGACGATGGGTTCGTGGCGGTCGGTCATGCTCAGACGGCTTTCAGGGCCTGCACGATTTGGGTGCGCGCGGCCCGGAGCGCCGGGAAAATACCCAGAACGGTACCTAGCAGGAGCGTCACCCCCACCACCAGCAGCGCCGCCAAGGGTCGCCAGTACAGCTCGACGCTCCAGAAGAGGTCGTCGCCGACCTCTCTAGCCAGCAGCGGAATGACCCCCGCAGCCAGCGCGGCCCCGACGAGCCCGCCCAAACCCGCCAGCAGCGCGGCTTCCAGGGTCATGGCGCGCACCACGCTCCCCTTTGTCGCGCCGAGGGCGCGCACAATGCCGATGTCGCGTTCGCGCTCGAGGGCGTCCACGACCATAATCGAAAAAATCCCGATGGACCCGACGATTAAAGCGACGATGCCGAACAAGCTGAACATGACGATGGTCGGGTCGAGCAGCGCCGGGTTGGCTCCGAACCCACGCTCGCCCTGTTCACGGATGTAAAAGTCTTTGCCGGGCTCGAGGTCGTAGCTGCGCACGGCGTCCCCAAAGACCTGCCGCGCGGCGCTCAAAGTTTGCTCTCGCGCCGCGTCGCCGCGCCCTGGGGCGGCGAGCACGTTGAGGGTGGCGGCTCCGCCTCGAGAGTTGTCGTAAGTCCACAAGGCCAAGTAAACGGCGCTCCGGTCTTCGGCCGTTGCAGGTTGGTCGGCAAAGGTGCCGATGATTCGGTAGGTGACGGGCGCTCCGACCGGCCCGAAGTCCTCGTTGGGCACGAACTTCAAGGTCTGCCCGAGGGGGTCCGCGTCTGGGAAGAGGATGGCGGCAGCCTTGTCGGAAAGAAGTGCGACGGCGTCTTGCGCGGCGGCTTCTTGTTCGGTAAACAGCGAGCCGCGCGTCGGTTGGATGTCGTTCAGCTCGAAGTAGACGTTATCCACGTAGACACCTTGCCAAAACTGGTAGAGGCGGCCTTCTTTTTCGACGGTCGGTTGCCACTCCTCGGTGTAAAGAGCAACTTTTTCAACGTCCGGGGCAAGTTGCGCCAGCTCGGCGGCACCTTGTTCGTCCATCATCATATAGGTGCTGCTCGAGCCGTCCTCGTCCCGAAACCCGGCTATCAGGTCGAAGCGCTCGGCCTCGCCCCGGTGCTGCCGCGCGTAAGCGTCCAGGTAAGCGGACAACGCCAAGGTCATCGCCAACGAGCCGAGCACGACTTGCAACAGCGTGAGGGTCGTCCGCAAGGGTTTCCGGCGCAAGCGCCGCACCAGGCTGGTCATCTCAACCCCTCTCAAACTTCCCGCAACGCCTCGACCGGGCGCAGCCGCGACGCTTGCCATGCCGGGTAAAAGCCGAAGATGAGGCTCGTCAGCAGCGCCAAGCCGAAGCCGACCGGCAGCGCCAGCCACGGAAACGACGCGATAAAACTGCTTATGTCTTCCCCGTAGACCGCTGTCTGGTAGCTGTTGAAGGCCGCGTAGAGCCCGTAGCCCGCCAGCACGCCCAGCGCGCCGCCGACCGCGCCGAGCAGCAAACTCTCGCCCAAAAACTGCCGCAGGATGGTCGCCCGGCTCGCGCCCAAACTGCGTAAAATACCGATGGTGTGCCGCCGTCTGAGCACCCGCGCCAGCATCAGGTTCATGATGTTGAGCGCGGCCGCCGCCAGCGCCGTCGAGGCGAAGGCCGCGATGACGACCGCGACGAGCCGAAACTGCCCGTCGGCGTTGAAGTCACCTTGCGAGCTGACCGTCACGCGGTCGCCCCACTGCTTTTCGGCGTAGGCTTGCAACTCCGCGCGGGCTTGCGCCAGGTTCGCTTTGTCCTCGACGGCGAAAGTCAAGGTTTGCAGCCCGTCCGCTCCCCTGGGTGCAAGCTTGTAGGGGGTAAGCGTGGTCGGGCCGCCCATTCCTTGCTCGGAGCCCTCGAGCACGCCTACAACGGTGTAACTCTTCTCCCCTTGGAAATCCGCCAGCTTGACGCTCTGCCCGACCGGGTCACCCTCCAGCCCCAGTTTGGGCAGTGCGCCCTCGGCGACCAACAGGACGTTGCGCCCTTCGGCGAAGTCGCCTTCGCTGAACAAGCTACCCTGGATAACTCGGACAGCCGCCGCCGCCAGGTAGTCGGCGGTGACGGGTCTGAGTTCCAGCATGAGCGAGTCGTCACCCGCAACCGTAAACCTGTCCCAATCCGTAAGGTAAGCGTGGTTCACCGTCGGCGACGCCGCCTTGGCTGCCGCCAAGTCGTCCAGCGTCAGCGCGACTTTCTCCTCGCCCGACCGCCCGACCTCGCGGACGGGGATGGTCTCGCCGCCGTTATAAAACCCACTCCAGTCGTTGCTTTTTGTTTGCAGGGTCATCTCTCGTTGCCAGAGTTCGTTGCTGCTCAACTGCCGGTTGTACTGGCTAAACGTGGCGACCACCGCCGTCACCACGGCCACCCCGAGCGCGACCGCCAGCGCGATGAGCAGTGACTGGAGCGGGTACGCCTTAAATTGGCGAAACGCGCCTAGCACTGAAAACCTAACACTTGAGTACCCAGCACCGGACTATCGCAGCACCGCAGACGAGCCCTAGCCATTCCCCCACACGCACCAACTCCTCAAAAGCGCCCGAAACGTCTTAAACGTCGCAGCGTCCATCAAGAAAAGCCTGTCCAGGCCACGCGCAAAAGCCTCTGTGGGCTCCGCGGAGAAAATAGTGCAAAGAGAAACCCGTTGACTATCAGTTTAAGGAGGTGAAGGTACGTTGTCTAGCCCTTGATGATTCATCTTCTCGAGCGTTGTCGCACACTTCCAGACCGAGCCGACAAACGCGCTCCAGGTACGGCTTCTCGAGTTCTGAGGTCACCTGCCGAGACACTTGCAAAAAGGGTGGCGCTGTAATCACGAGCCGAATTCTTCAGCCCTTTTCCTCGCTCCGGTCGTGCGCGGGCGGCGGCTCGGGCGACAGGGCGGACACCTCCGCACGCATCTCCGGGGTCATGTCAAACCCGGCGGCGGCGAGGGAGGGCTCGAGCTGCGCCACGTTCCGCGCGCCGATAATCGGGGCAGTTACCGCCGGGTGCGCCGCGACCCAGGCGACAGCGAGCGTGACCGGGTGAACGCCTTTTTCTTCAGCGTAAGCCGTGAACTTCTCGGCCACCTCGAAGTAAACGTCTTCGCCGTAGCGCTTGGTGTACATCTTGTTGTCGACGAGTCGCCCCTGCTCGGGCTTGCCTTTGGTGCTGTACTTTCCCGTTAGCAAGCCGCCGCCCAAGGGGCTGTAGGGGATGACGCCCAACGTTTCCGAACGCGCCAGCGGCAGGATTTCGACCTCGGCTTGGCGTTTGACGAGGTTGTACATCGGCTGGACGAGTTCGAAGCGGGCGAGCCCTTCTCGAGCCGCAGTCCCGAGCGCTTTGACGATTTGCCAGGCGGCCCAGTTGCTCACGGCCGGATAGAGAATGAGGCCGCGCTCGACCAGGGTGTCCAGCGCGCGCAGCGTTTCTTCCATAGGCGTGTCCGCGTCGAACTGGTGGACGAAATAAAAGTCCAGCCGGTCGGTTTGCAAACGCTTCAAACTCGCCTCGACGGCTTGCACGATGTGACGCCGTGAGAGCCCGCGCGCGTTCACGTCCTCGCCCATTTTGCCGAATACCTTGCTGGTGACGACCAATTCGTCGCGCCGCCCCTTCATGAGCCGACCGAGGATTTCTTCGGAGCGGCCCCGCGCGTAGACGTTCGCTGTGTCGAAAAAGTTGATGCCCGTGTCCAGGCAGCGTTCGAACATCTTGGCCGACTCGGGCTCGTCGGCGGTGTCGCCGAACGACATCGTGCCGAAGCAGAGGTTTGAAACCTTGACGCCGGTACGGCCTACGGTGCGGTAGTCCATGTGTGCGCCTCCTGCCCGCACTTTAACAAGCTCGGGAGCTAGACGTTTTTAGGTGTTGGTTTTGAGTTTTCGTCTTTTGCGAACAACCGACAACGAATGACGAACGACGTTCTTTGTACTTTCCTCTCTACAACCTAAAAAATAGAGTCGCGTGGCTGTAACGACCTGAGCCCCGTTTGGTACGCTCAGCGCACCAGGAGGCTTTATGAAAGCTGTGCAAATAACCGAACAAGGTGGCCGCGAAGTCCTACACCTCACCGACTTGGACACCCCGACGCCGGGTGAAGGTCAGGTGTTGGTTAAGCTCGAGGCCTCCGGCATCAACTTCATCGACATCTACCAGCGCACCGGGCTGTACAAGGTGGATTTACCTTATGTTTTGGGGCTCGAGGGCGCGGGCACGGTTCAAGCGGTCGGCGCGGGTGTGAGCACTTTCAAAGAGGGCGACCGCGTCGCCTACACGGGCGTCGCCGGCAGCTACGCCGAGGCGGCGCTCGTCCCCGCCGACCGGCTCGTCACGGTGCCCGAGTCGGTGGGTTTGGAAACCGCCGCCGCCGTGATGCTGCAGGGCATGACCGCGCAGTACCTCAGCCACAGCACGTATCCGGTTCAAGAGGGCGATACTTGCCTCGTCCACGCGGTCGCGGGCGGCGTGGGTTTGCTCCTGACCCAACTCGCCAAGCTGCGCGGCGCGACCGTCATCGGCACCGCCTCGACCGAGGAAAAAGCCGAGCGCGCCCGCAAGGTCGGGGCCGACCACGTGATTCTTTACACCGAAGAGGATTTCGAGGCGGAGGTGCAGCGGCTCACCGACGGCCGCGGCGTGCAGGTCGTTTACGATTCGGTCGGCAAGACGACGTTCGAGGGAAGCTTGAACTGCCTCGCCAGGCGCGGCTACCTGGTGCTTTACGGGCAGTCGTCGGGGCCGGTGGGCGCGTTCGACCCGCAGGTGTTGAACGCCAAAGGCTCGCTCTTTTTGACCCGCCCGAGCCTGTTTCACTACGTCGCCGAACGCGAAGAGCTGGTCAAACGCGCGGGCGAGCTGTTCGTGCTCATCTCCGAGGGCAACCTGGACGTTCACGTCGACTCGACATTCTCCTTATCAGAGGTCGCCGAGGCGCACCGCAAGCTCGAGAACCGCGAGACCTCCGGCAAGGTCTTGTTGACGCCTTGAAGTTTTGGTAAGTGCTCCGGCTCCGGTAACCTAAACCATCTCGATGAGGGTTTTGCGCGCGAGATGGGTTTTGTTGACGTTTTCCAGTTTAGGTTGTTTCGGTGTGCCCACTTAGCATGGAAAAACGGGGCTCGAGAAGAGGTTGGCTGGGCCGAAGGCGGCTGTCGTCCGGCGGTTAAGACACTTGCCCGAATAAGGGTTGCACCCCTTGTCGGACCTCTTCTCGGTCGAAGAAGTAATGCTCCAACCTCTCCGCCACTTCCTGCGAGTCCGAACTTGACCGGTCCGAGCTGCGCTTTCTCGGAAAAAAGCTTCACAACCTTAACAGACTGTACGCTGTGCATAAATTCACGGTATAGTCTTTTCAACGACGTCTTGTAACAAGGAGGCAACCTGGAAAAGACTGCGTCTCGACCCGCCCAAGTCACGAGAAAAACTTTCCCCCCGAACGGAGAACATGTGAAAAAACTCAGTCTGGCTTTGCTTATGCTCGGTCTGCTCGTCGGCACCGCCTCGGCGCAGCGCGGCGTCGAGGGCGACCTCGACATCATCTACTGGCAAGCCCCCTCGACGCTCAACCCCTACCTGTCGGGCGGCACCAAGGACATCGAGGCGGCTTCGCCCATCCTGGAACCGTTGGCGCGCTACGACGAGGCCGGCAACTTGGTGCCGTGGCTCGTCGACGAAATTCCGACCGTGGAGAACGGCGGCGTCGCCGAGGACTTGAGGAGCATCACCTGGACGCTTAAAGACGGCATCATGTGGTCGGACGGCACGCCGCTGACCGCTGAAGACGTGGTCTTTACCGGCAACTACTGCCTCAACGAAGAGATGGGCTGCAACTCGCTCTCGTACTTTACCGACGTCGACAGCTTCGAAGCGGTCGACGACCAGACGGTTCGAATCAACTTCTCGGTCGCCAAGCCTTTCCCTTACGGCCCCTTTGCCGGCGCGGAAACGCCCATCCTTCAAAAAGCGCAGTTTGAAAACTGCACGGGTGCGGCGGCGCAGAACTGCACGGCTGAGAACTTCGGCCCCGTCGGCACCGGCCCCTACAAGGTAGTCGACTTCCGCGCCAACGACGTGGTCGTCTACGAACCCAACGAGAACTACCGCGAGGCCGACAAGCCCGCGTTTTCGCGCGTGACCCTCAAAGGCGGCGGCGACGCGGCTTCGGCGGCGCGCGCGGTGCTCGAGACCGGCGAGGCCGACTACGCCTGGAACTTGCAAGTCGAGCCCGAAATCTTGACCCAGATGGAAGCGGGCGGCCAGGGCGAGGTCGTCAGCTCGTTCGGCACCTCGGTCGAGCGTCTCGTCATCAACCTCACCAACCCCGACGCCTCGCTGGGCGAAAACCGCTCCGAGTACATGGGTGGCGAAAACCCGCACCCCTTCTTGAGCGACCCGGTGGTGCGTCAAGCGCTGTCGATGGCGATTGACCGCTCGATACTCACCGAAATCGGTTACGGCGCGGCGGGTCAGCCCGGTTGCAACATTTTGCCCGCCCCGGAAATCTACGCCTCGACCGCCAACGACGCTTGTCTGCAGCAGGACATGGAAGGCGCGAAGAAGCTCCTCGACGACGCGGGCATCGTCGACACCGACGGCGACGGCGTGCGTGAAAAAGACGGCGTACCCTTGAGGATTCTTTACCAGACCTCGACCAACTCGGTGCGCCAGGGCACGCAAGCGCTCGTCAAGCAGTGGTGGGACGAACTCGGCGTCGAGACCGAGCTGCGCAACATCGACGCGGCCGTCTTTTTCGGCAACGACATCTCGAGCCCGGACACCTACGGCAAGTTCTACGCCGACGTGGAGATGTTCACCAACAACTTCTCGGGCACCGACCCCGAAAACTACATGGCGAACCTGACCTGCAAAGAAATTGCGCAACGCTCAAACCAGTGGCTCGGCAACAACCAGCCGCGCTGGTGCAACCCCGAATACGACGCGCTCGTGGCGCAACTCGGCGAGACCGCCGGATTGGAAGCTCGAGCCGAAATCGCCAAGCAACTCAACGACATGATTTCGCAAAACTACGTGCTCATCCCGCTCATTTGGCGCGGCGACGTGTCCGCGCACGCGGACTCGCTTGAGGGCGTCCGCATGAACAGCTGGGACTCGGAACTCTGGAACATCGCCGACTGGACCAGGACCAACTAGGCAAGTCGCCCGTTCCAAACAAAGTGGTTTGCGTGTCAAACGCAAACCACTTTCTCTTAAATTCCTTATTTTAAGGACAGCCACATGTTTCAATACATCATACGCCGAGTTTTGGTCGCTATACCGACGCTTCTAGTTATCAGCGTGGTCATTTTTGGCATTTTGGAACTCGCCCCTGGCGACCCGACCGGCACCCTGCCCCTCACCATCCCACCCGAGGTGCGCGAGCAAATCAAAGAAGCGCTCGGGGCGAACGACAAGTTCCCGGTGAACTATCTCAAGTGGGCGCGCCAATTTTTCGTCTACGAACCGCTGGCGATGTTTCAAGACGCGACGGGCATAGAGGTCGGCGACAGCAGCCAGCGCACCCGCATCTTGTCCTGGACGACGCGCAGCCCGGTGATGGACCTTATCATCCAGCGTTTGCCGCAAACCTTGTGGGTCGTAGGTCTGGCCTACGTCGTCGGTATCCTGATAGCGATTCCAGTCGGTATTTTGTCGGCCTACAAGCAGTACTCCATTTTCGACCAGGTCGGCACGTTCGTGTCGCTCATCGGCTTTTCGGTGCCGACTTTTTTCACCGGGCTCGTCGCCATCATCATTTTCAGCGTCAACCTGAGGTGGTTTCCGTCGATTTACGACACCACCCTCGTCGTGAACGACTGGCCCAGCTTCGTCGAGCAAGTCAAACAGATGATCATGCCGGTGATGGTGTTAGCTTTTTTCAACGCTTCGCAGCTCAGCCGCTTTATGCGCAGTTCGATGCTCGACAACCTCAACCAGGACTATGTTCGCACCGCCCGCTCAAAAGGCCTGAAGGAGCAAATCGTGGTGCTCGGCCACGTGCTGCGCAACAGTCTCATCCCGGTCGTCACTTTAATCGCGCTGGGCATCCCAGGGATTTTTGGGGGCGCCATCATCACCGAGCAGATTTTTCGCATCAACGGCTTGGGCGCGCTGCTGATAGAGGGAATTCAGAGCGCCGACATCCCGCGGGTGCAAACCCTGACTTTCATCTTCGCCATTCTCATCGTCCTGTTCAACATCGTCGCGGACGTGGCTTACGGCTTTCTCGACCCACGGATTCGGTACGGGTAGGGGGTCGGTGTGAGCGTTGCAACCGCGCCCAAAACCGCCGCCAAGGCCGACCGTTCGCCGTGGCTGGACGGTTGGCGGCAGTTCGCCAAGCACAAAGGGGCGGTCGTCGGCATGGTCATTTTTTTCGCCATCGTGCTGACCGTTATTTTCGGGCCGCTGGTCTACCCCGTCGACCCGCAGTACAGCAACTTGTTGGAGCGCAACCAGGGTCCGTCGGGCAAGCACTTTTTCGGCACCGACAACTTGGGCCGCGACCTGTTCGCCGCCAACTTAGCGGGCGGGCGCATCTCGCTCGCGGTCGGCGTGGCGTCGATGCTCATCAGCATCGTGCTGGGCACGACCATCGGGCTGTTAGCGGGCTATTTCAGGTGGCTCGACGGCGCACTCATGCGGTTCACCGACCTGTTTTTGGCGCTGCCGCTACTGCCGCTTTTGCTCGTCATCATCTTGCTGTTCCGGGACAGCCTGCGCGCGGCCTTTGGGCCGGAGCTGGGTATTTTCATCTTAATCGTCACGGTTATCGGGGCGACGAGCTGGATGAACACGGCGCGGGTCGTCCGGGGCGACGTGTTGGGCGTCAAAGAGCGCGAGTTCGTGTCGGCGGCGGGCGCGTTGGGCTCGGGCAACAACCGAATTATGTGGCTGCACATCCTGCCCAACGTGCTGAGCCCGATTCTGGTCTCGGCGACGCTCGGCATGGCGAACGCGATTATCACCGAGTCGGCACTGTCGTTTTTGGGCCTCGGCTTTCCGCCCGACTTTCCCACCTGGGGCCGGCTGCTGTTCGACGGCAAGGACTTTTTAAGCCTTACCCCGATGCGGGTCGTGTGGCCGGGCTTGGCGATTTCGCTCGTCGTCTTGAGCGTGAACTTTATGGGCGACGGTCTGCGCGACGCGCTCGACCCGCGGTTGCGGGGGCGGGGCTGAGAGTAGTTCTTTTTTGCTATCAAGTTTTGCTGGGTCAAGTTTTGTCGGGTCAAGTTTCGTTGGGTCGAATTGAAGAGCGACGATTACAGGTCGTGTAGGTGCTCGGTACTGACGAAGCACTCGACTGACGTTTGTCCTGTGGACCCGGCAACATCCAATTTTGCACGAACGGTGTACCACCCCTTTTAGAGAAACTTTTCAACCCTTGTTTCTCGAGACTTTCCTCAACCGGAAGGTCGACCCCAATCGGCTCAGCGCCGCCCCAGCTCGACCCACCCCCTCTAGTAGGCGCTGAGCCCACAAGCAGGAGACGACCCCAGCGGCTCGTCTCCTGCTTTCGTGTGATGTCGTGTCACGACGGGGTTTCCAAAGCCGGCTCGAGCCCGGAACTTAGCGGTTGGGGTTCGTGTCATACTTGACTCCATGAAGCTACGCCTTACCCTATGGGCGCTGGTCTGTTTGCTGCTCAGCGCCGGCGCCTCGGCCCAATACTACTTGGGCAGCGTGGGTGAGCGGCCGGCTCAGCTCGAGCTGAACTTGCCGGACACGCCCACAACACCCACCGCCAATTCCCTGACCGGCTCGTTTTACTACGACGCCGTCGGGCTGCCCCTTGACTTAGAGGGGCGGCTGACGAACACGGGCGAAGTGCGGCTCGAGGCCTACACCCAAGCCGTCACCACCTTGGGGCGGCAGCAAACGGGCGTGCTCGAGGGAACGCTGGCAGAGGGAACGTTGCCAGAGGGAATATTGCTGGGCGAAGCGAACCCCGGCGAGCGTTTCTCGGGCGTGTGGCGCTCGGCTTCCGGCGCCGCTTTGCCCTTCAGCTTCGACAAAATAGCGGAGTACGCCGACGTCGTTTTCGAGCAAGGACGAATTACCGCCGCGGCCAGCTACCCGGTTTTCTCTACACCCTTCAACACCCTCGACACGCGGCTGCAGAGCGACCTTATCAACTCGCTTTTCGACTTTGTGCAGGAGGGGCAAGAGGTGAGGTCGGCCGGCGAACTGTTCGGCGGCTGGAGCCTGGAGCGCCGCCAAACCATCACCTACGCGTCGGCGAGCTTAGCGAGTATCGCCGAAACGCTGTACGTGTACACGGGCGGCGCGCACCCGAATACCGGCTTAGCGAGTTATGTCCTTTTCACAGAGGCCGGCCGAACGCGCCTTCTCAGTTTGGCCGACTTTTTTTTGCCCGGGGTCGACTACCTGGCGTTGTTGTCGCCCTACCTCGTAAGCGCCTTGCTCGAGCAGGGTGCCCAGTGGGTGGTGGACGGTTCGGTCGACGGGTTTACCAAGGACGACTTAAGCGTCGTCACGGTCTCCCCCACCGGCTTGCGCTTCGGCTTCGAGCCCTACGCGGTCGGGCCGTACGCGCAGGGCACGTTTTTCGTCACGGTGCCGTTCGATGTTCTCGAGCCGGTCATCGACCCGGCGGGGCCGTTGCAGGCGTTTGTGGAGTGAAGACGGGCGCCGCTCGGCTTTGAACGGGGCTCGAAAGCTTCTTTAGTGGTTGAGGGAGCAATGGACCATTTTGAAATTTCTCTGCCGCCCGGTACGGACGCCAAAGTTCTCGAGCGCCTCATCGACGAAACTTTGGAGCAAAGCGGTTTGAACGTCACGCTGCGCGACACCCTCAAACAGTACTCGGGCTGCGTTCACTGGCACCTCAAACAGGGGCGGCAGTCGGGAACCCTGGAACTGACGCTGTGGCCCCGAGAACACCGCCTCTGGTTTTCGGTTCACAGAAACCGTACCGCTCCGTGGCTCGAAGAGGAAAGAAAGCGCCTCCACGCCGTTTTACTGGGCCGTTTGACTTGAGTCGAACTGCAGTTTTGAGTCGACAAGTTTTTCAAAGTCTCAGCCGAGCCCTCGGCGTGTGGCAAAATGGCTCGAGTATGAGTTGAAAATTCTTTGAAGCCGTTACAGCATTTTTAGAGGAGAGTTTGATGAAACTAGCCGAAGCCCTGATGGAGCGTGCGGACAGAAACCGCCGACTTCAGGAACTCCGTGAACGAATTGTTCGCAACGCTCAGTACCAAGAAGGCGAAACGCCGGCCGAAGACCCGAACGAACTTCTTGAAGAGCACCAAGCTGCTTCTTTGGACTTCGAGCGTTTGATTGTTCGCATCAACACCACCAACAACCAAGTGACTTTAGAAGACGGGAGGTCGATGGTCGAGGCACTTGCCCACCGGGACGTTATGAAGTTGAGACACGCGTTGTACAAGGCGCTCGCAGCCGCAGCCACGCCCCAACAAGACAGGTACAGCAAAAAAGAAATCAAGTTTATAGGTGCGGTCGACGTGAAAGAAATCCAGCGAGAGGCAGACCGACTCGCTAAAGAATATCGTGAACTCGATGCTCTCATTCAGCAAGCGAACTGGAACAACGACCTTCTTTAAGTCAGGTTTGGTAGCTTTCAGCAAGAAGCGAACACAACCCGCCAACTGGGTCAAGTTGGATACTGGTTTGAGTGAAGGGCAGCTCCGTGGGTTCGACTCCCAAAGCCACAGCTTAGCTCAGTACTGTTACAAGCGTAAAGCGTACCGTGTACGGTTACTACCGTGTGTTGATTTTGTTGAAGGTGAGGGTGGGTAAGGGGAACCTGACGATAGCGCTGAAGGAGTACTGAAAAAGCAGTCTCGAGAGGTGAAAAGTATGCCAACCGAACAAGCCGAACATACCGAATTCAAAGCTGAAATCAAACAAGTTTTGGACATCCTCATCCACTCGCTTTACACCGAAAAAGAAATTTTCCTGCGCGAACTCGTCTCGAACGCGTCGGACGCGCTGCACCGGCTCAAGCTCGAGAGCCTGAAAAGCCAGGACATGGTGAGTCCGGGGGCCGAACTGGGGATTTGGCTGGAGGGTGACCCGCAAACCGGCACCCTCACGGTGCGCGACAGCGGCGTCGGCTTGTCCCAAGAAGAGATGGGGCGCTACCTGGGCACCATCGCGAGTTCGGGGGCGAAACAGTTTATCGAGACGATGAAAAGTCTCAACCAGGGCGACACCAAAACGACCGCCGACGTCATCGGGCAGTTCGGGGTGGGTTTTTACTCGGTGTTCATGGTCGCCGACGAAGTCACGGTGACCTCACGCTCTTACAAGCCCGACGCCGAGGCGGCCTACTGGCGCTCGACGGGCGAGGGTACTTATCAAACGGGTCCGGCCGACAAGGACGAGCGCGGCACGACTGTCACCCTCAAGCTCAAGGACGATGCTAAAGAGTTCGCCGAGGCGTACCGGTTGCGGCAAATCGTCAAGGAGCATTCCAACTTCGTCGCGTTTCCCGTCTACCTAAAAGAAAAGGGCGAATGGCAGCAAATTAACGAGCGCACCGCGCTGTGGCGCGAATCCCCGCAGGGGGTCGAGGTGGACAAGTACCGGCGCTTTTACCAGGAACTCACCTTCGACCCTCGAGAGCCGTTGCGCACGATTCACTTTACGACCGACATGCCGATTCAGTTTTACGCGCTGCTGTTCGTCCCGTCGCGCCGCGACCACAAGCTGTTTACCAACGCCGACGACTACGGCCTCAAGCTGTACGCGCGCAAAGTCCTGATTCAAGACGAGTTCAAGGCGTTGCTGCCGCCCTACCTGCGCTTTTTAGAGGGCGTCGTGGACTCCGAGGACCTGCCGCTGAACGTCTCGCGCGAAACCGTCCAGGCGACGCCGACGGTGGCGCGGATTCGCAAGGTATTGGTTGGGCGCGTCGCCAGCGACTTGGAGCGCATGGCCGAGCACGAGCCCGAGCAGTTTGAAACGTTTTACAAAGAGTTCGGCACGTTTCTTAAAGAGGGCGTCGCCAGCGACCCTGGCAGCGCCGAAAGATTCATCGGCCTGCTGCGTTTTCCCTCGACAAAAACTGAGGGCGACGCGTTGACCTCGCTCGAGGCCTACGTTGAACGCGTGAAGCCCGAGCAGAAAGAAATCTACTACGTGTTGGGCGACGACCTGGCAACCGTGGCGCGGAGTTCTCACCTAGAGTATTTCCGCAAGCACGACCTGGAAGTCCTCTACCTCACCGACCCCGTCGACAGCTTTATGCTTGTGGGCTTGAACGAGTACGGCGGCAAGGCGCTCAAAAACATCGACGACGCCGACCTGGACCTGCCCGCAACCGACGAGAAAAAGCTCGAGCTTCCCAAAGACGAACGCTTTATCGCGCTGAGCGCTTTTGTCAAACAAACTTTGGGCGACCGCGTGGAGGCGGTACGGGAGAGCAAAGTCCTGACCGACGCCGCGGCGCGGCTGGTCAACCCCCCGAACGCCGGCCCGACCAGCTTTTACCGCGCCCAGCGCATGATGGGCCGCGACTTCGAGGTGCCGAAGAAAATTCTCGAGCTCAACCCGAAAAGCCCACTCGTCAAGGCTTTGGGCGAACGCTTGAGGGCAAACGACAAAGACCCGCTGTTGCCGGTCTTAATCGAGCAAGTATACGAGAACGAACTGCTCATGGAAGGCGGCCACCCCAACCCCGCCGAGATGGTTCCGCGCATCCAAAAGCTCATGGCGGCGGTTGCCGAACCCGACGGACAAGAGCGAAACTGAACGCGCCGATTTTTGGCAGCGGGTGAGTTCTCGGGTTGAGACCCCACCCGCTCTCTGCTTAAAAGGCCGGGCAAGGCCGGGCGACGTCGCGGATGGGGTTGATTAGCTTTGCGGGCCGCCCGGCAGGACCGGTCTTCAAACGGACGACCAAAGACGGCTCCCGAGCGAGAGTCCCGACGTGGGAACGACGCCGGGACCTCGAGGGTCAGCTCCAGACAGACGCCCTGCGTGACAGCTGAGCGCGCCTAATACGGATGCCGATACTACAGCTCGTCAACCCTTGGAAAAGTTGTTCGCTTTCTTATCGAAATCCGTATTTTTTTCTCGCCCTGCTCGCAGTTTATTCCGAGGGAATTAAACGGAATGAGTATGAGGTTGGTAGAAGTGGTTTAGTAGCGGTCGCGGCCACCCCCGCCACGGCCACCCCCGCCGCCCCGGCCGCCCTGGTCACCACCACGGTCGCCACCACCACGGCCACCGCCGCCGTAGCCGCCGTTTCTACCGCCGCCAGTTCCGCCGCCACCGCCACCCCGACCGCCCCCGAAGTCACCACGGCCCCGGTCGCTTACCGGCGCAGCGTTCGTTACCTTAACGTCGGCGGCTTGCAAGCCCTTCTGGCCCTGCTCGGTACGGTACTCGACTTCGTCGCCTTCGTTCAGGTTTTTAAAACCGCTGCCTTGGATGGCCGAGAAGTGCACGAACACGTCTGCGCCGCCGTCGTCCTGCTGAATGAAACCAAAACCTTTTTCGCCGTTGAACCACTTTACTTTGCCTGTCGGCATGGTGTCTCCCGGTCTCAGCTTGGAATACCAGAGGTCACGACGTCACCTGTAGAAACGTCGTTGTCTGGGGCTGAGCGTTCATACCAGTATAAGGCTTAGACGCTTTTTAGGCTACCGTTTAGGCGTCGACTTTCACCGAACCGCTTGTGTTCAAAAAATGCCGCCTCGCACACGCGCCTACACCAAACTGCCGTTGCTCGTTATGAGTTCGACGGCCGGGGGTAGCGAGTCCAGAATTACGGCCAACGAGTCTTTTACACCGTTGGGGCCGCCGGGCAGGTTGACGATGAGGGTTTGCCGCCGCACCCCGCAGACGCCGCGGAACAGTGCCGAGCGCGGGCTGTTGCGCATCCCGGCCAACCGCATGACTTCGGCCAGACCGGGCACCTCACGCTCGATAACCTCACGGGTGGCGTCGGGCATGCGCTCTTTTTGGGAGAGGTTCGCGCCGCCGGTCGTCAGCACGAGGTCGGCACCGTCTTTGTCAGACAGGACGCGCAGTTTGGAGCGGATGAGCGCCTGTTCGTCCGGAATGACTGTAAAGTCCACTTCTACAAAGGGGCCTTTGCGCAGCAGTGAGCGAATCACCTCGAGCGTGGCGACGACGCGCTCGTCGCCCGCGCCTGCGTCGTTTACAGCTAAAATGACGGTCCTTATCATAAGGTTTACAGTAGTTGAACCCTTGCTTTTTGTCTTTGCGATGCACCACACCTGAGCCCTGAAAAGAGGCAGGTTATTCGTCGTTCGTCTCGACGGCGGCCTCGAGCCGCAAACGAAAACCTCCGTCCATCCTATAAAGGCGAGCCGCAAGTCCGACCCGCTCTTGTACTCGGTCACCATCTCGAGTTTTGCGCATCGACGCGTCGGCGCGGTAGGCTAACGTGACTTCAAAAGGAGGCACATGAAAATTCACGAGTACCAGGCCAAACAACTCATGAAGGCGCGCGGCATCGCCGTTCCGAAGGGGCAGGTCGTCACCACCGTCGACGAAGCGGTGGCGGCGGTGCGCCCGCTCGTTGAAGAAACGAACAACCCCGTCGTCGTGGTCAAGTCCCAAATCCACGCGGGCGGGCGCGGCAAGGGCCGCTTTAAGGAACACCCGGACTTGGGCGGCGTTACCGTCGTGACCGAAGGGTTGAAGGGCGGCGTCAAGGCGACCGAGGAGCGCGTGCGCGAACTTGCCAAAACCATGCTCGGCTCGACCCTGGTGACCGTTCAAACCGGCGACGAGGGCAAACAGGTCAACCGCCTCTACATCGAGCAGGGCATCGACATCGACCGCGAGATGTACGTGTCCGTCGTGCTCGACCGGGCGCAGGGCCGCAACGTAATGATGGTCTCGACCGAGGGCGGCGTGGAAATCGAAGAGGTCGCCGAGCACAGTCCCGAGAAAATCCTGCGTGAGGCCATCGACCCAGGCGTCGGCCTGACGGACTTTCAGGCTCGAGCCCTCGCCTTTGGATTGGGCTTGGAGGGCCAAGCGTTCAAAAACGGCGTCAAGTTTATGAAAGCTCTCGCCCAGGCCGCCGTCGAACTCGATACCGACCTGGTCGAAATCAACCCGCTCGTGGTGACCAAGAGCGGCGAGGTGATGGCGCTCGACGGCAAGATGAGCCTCGACAACAACGCCCTCATGCGCCACAAGGACGTCGCCCAGATGCGCGACGAGTCCGAGGAAGACCCCGCCGAGGTCGAAGCGGCCAAGTACGGCCTGAGTTTTATTAAATTGGACGGCAGCATCGGCTGCCTCGTGAACGGCGCAGGTTTGGCGATGGCGACGATGGACACCATCAAACAGGTCGGCGGCGAGCCCGCCAACTTCTTAGACGTGGGCGGCGGCGCGACCACCGAAAACGTCACGGCGGCGTTTAAGATTATTACCAGGGACGAAAACGTGCGCGGCATTTTCATCAACATTTTCGGCGGAATTATGCAGTGCGACACCATCGCCAACGGCGTGGTTGAGGCGGTCGGACAAGTCGGTTTGCAAGTTCCCCTCGTCGTGCGTCTGGAAGGCACCAACGTCGAACTGGGCCGCAAAATCATCGACGAAGCCGGCATCGACGGCGTGGTGAGCGCCGACGACATGCTGAGCGGCGCGCAGAAAATCGTGGAGTTGGCCCAATGAGCATCCTCGTAAACAAAGACACCAAAGTCATCGTGCAGGGTTTGGGCGAAGCGGGCACCTTTCACACCGACAAGGCCATCGCCTACGGCACGAACATGGTCGGCGCGGTGCGCCCCGGCAAGGGCGGGCAGAGCGTCCACTTCGAAGGCGAAACCGACCACAGCGGCGTGCCCGGCCGCTCCGACACCTACAGCCTCGAGTTGCCGAGTTTCAACACGGTTAAAGACGCGATGGAGGCTACCGGCGCGAACGCCTCGGTCATCTACGTGCCGCCCGCCTTCGCCGCCGACGCCATCATGGAAGCGGCCGAGGCCGAAATACCGCTCATCATCACCATCACCGAGGGCATCCCGATTATGGACATGGTGAAGGTCAAGGCGTACCTGCAAACGCGTTCGTCCCGCCTTATCGGCCCGAACTGCCCCGGCGTCATCACCCCTCACGAGTGCAAAATCGGCATTATGCCCGGTTACATTCACAAAGGCGGCAAAATCGGCGTGGTGAGCCGTTCGGGCACGCTGACCTACGAGGCCGTGTTTCAACTTACCAACAACGGCCTCGGCCAGACGACCGCGGTCGGAATAGGCGGCGACCCGGTGAACGGCACGAACTTTATCGACGTGCTCGAGCTGTTCAACGACGACCCCGAAACCGAGGGCGTGATTATGATAGGTGAAATCGGCGGCAGCGCCGAGGAAGAGGCCGCCGCCTGGATTGCAGCCAACATGACCAAGCCCGTCGCCGCCTTTATCGCCGGGACGACCGCGCCCCCCGGCAAGCGCATGGGCCACGCGGGCGCGATTATCTCGGGCGGCAAAGGCACCGCCGAAGACAAAATTGCCGCGTTGAAAGACGCAAATGTGGTTGTCGCGCCGACGCCGACGGATATGGGTGGGGCAATGGTGGAGGCGATGGAAAAAGCAGGCGTAGCCTGATGGGAGAGTGCGGCATAACCCCATTTCTGAGTTTGTTATGCCGCACTATGCTTGCTTGAAAATCAGTAACTCTTGTTGTATCGAGGTTGGTACTGTGGAAATTAAAGTAGACGAAGTTATCAGTTGGATAACAGAAATACTGAGGGCTGAAGTCACAAAGGAGGATGAGACATTTATTTTTACAGTCGAGCGTCGAGGTGAAAAAACAATCGAAGTCCTAGTGAGTGATAAAGAATTGTCTGAAAAAGTGGAAGCTGTAAACTCAAAAAAGGAAATTGATGAAACTGTACTTTTTGATACCAACAATTACGAAGTTTTAGTAAAAAACCATTCCTTTAGGTCACCATTCTTTCGTCGTGAAGGCATAAATCAAGAAGATAGTGTAAACAACATCAAGTATCATTTATCTGACGCTAGTGAAGAATACTTAATTTTTTTCCTTTATAAAGTTGCACAGCTTTTACCCGTTGGTAGAAGTTTACGTACTGTGCGAATACCATTTCAACGTCCAATAGAACGGCCTAAAGAAGAACTTTCGATTTTTGAGGTTTTGAGATTCTATTTACCGAGAGTAGAAACTTTACTTGTCAAATCAAATCGCAGGTAGTGGCCCACCATCAACTGACAGCAGCACGCTCAAGATTGTAGCGGACCAAGAACAGATGCAAGCAAATGAGGTGCATGTGTTCGGACTTGGAGAAGGATAAGGTCTTTCTGACAAAGCGCGCTAGGCGTTGGCGGATAGTATTGTTAAAGCGCTCGACGTGTGCTGTAAGCCCTGAGTCTTTACCAACAGCTTGATGCTGTTCATCGGGAACGACGGCCTGATAAGCTTCCCAGAAGTCACTAAACACCGTGCCTTGTTTATAAGCATCTGGGATGTTACGCCAAAGTTTTTGACAAGTAGCAATGCCACGTCCACCTACAACACAAGCGACCACCTGGCGTGTCTGCTTACAAAGCGCTATCCAGGCCCACCGTTTGTTACGTCTACATCGAACAAATGACCACATCTCGTCGAGTTCGAGTTGCACCGCTTCAGGGTTCTCGGGCGTAACCAGTGTGGCGCTAAGCGGCGGTGTCGTCGCGGCTTTTTTTGAGCCATTTCGCTATTGTGGTGCGGGACACGCCGAATGTTCTGGTCAGCCCACGCATACTAGAGCGCTCCTGATACGACTTCAGTATCTCATCTTTCTTCGCTTCGCTGTACCCTTTAGTGCTCGCGTTCTCGCGACTGGACTTGCCGCACGCTCGACACAGGTACTTTTGCTTGCCGTTTGGTGCATGACCGTTCTTGACAAGCTCTTCGCTCTCGCAGTGGCAGCAACGTACAACTTTGGTGACCATTCCTTAGCTTATCAGTCTTTGCTAAACCACTACCCAAATCGCAGTAGAGTAGAAAGTGAATTTAGAAGTTACGCTAACAGTTTTCTTTTTCAGCTTTCATACAATTTGGACATTGCCGTCGTACAACAGAGATTTATTGAGGAGATAGTTCGCTCTAACAGAATATCTCGTAACAGACGGACAAACGTTGCTGAACTAGAGGCACCTAGGCGTCGTTACATTGCCGATTTAGTTTACCACTATCAAATGGGAGTAGCGTCCGATAATCCCTCGCTAGAGTATTTGTCCTATTATCATGTTTCGGAACATTTTTTTGAATCTATATTCAACGATGATTTGCTAGAAGAAGTAAAGGATATGATTACCCACCCAGATTTCTCATATCAACGCAAAGGTGACCTTAGAAAACTGGTGCGTGACGTTACTAAACGAGTTCAACTTAGAAACGAGACTATAGTTTTTAATGAAGTTGAAGCTCTAAAGCTGACACTAGAGCGTGTTATGAACTAGCCGGAAGAGTTAAAAAAGGGGCTAAGCGTTTAAGCATGAGCATAGAGAAAGCTAAGAAATGCAGCCCAGCAAGGGTTTCAGGCAGTCGTTCATAGTCACGGGCTAAGCGCCTGAGTCGGGATGTCCAGGCAAAGGAACGCTCTACGACCCAGCGTCTGGGTAGCAAAACGAAGCCTTTCTTAGCTTCTTCGTGTTTAACAACGAAGAGCCGAATGCCTTGGCTTTTAGCCGCCTCGGCTGCGTCGTCACCTGTGTAGCCCTGGTCTACAAACGCAACCTCGACGGATTCTCCAGTTATGGTTTGAACTTGCTCGGCAAGCGCTTCAACCTGATGGCGTTCTTGTTCGTTTGCAGGTGTAACGACAAGGGCTAAGAGTAGACCCAAGGTATCGACTGCCAGATGGACTTTAGAGCCTTTCTTACGCTTGTGTCCGTCATAGCCCGCACGTTCGCCACTCTCAGGCGTACTTTGTAAGGTGCGTCCATCAAACACCGTCGCTGTTGGGTTTTCTCCTCGTCCTTTCAGCCGTCTCAGCAGGCTTCGTAGGTCGTGGGTCATCTCCTCGAACACGCCTGCTTTTAACCACCTTTGGCTTTGCTGATATACCGCTTCCCAAGGTGGGAAGTCACCAGGTAAATAGCGCCAAGGTGAGCCTGAGCGAACCATCCATCTCAAAGCATCAAACACCTCTCGTAGGTCATAACTTCGTTGTGGGGCGTCTTCTCTGATTAAGCTCAAGTACGGTGCTACAAAAGCCCATTCTTCATCGCCGACATCACTCGGATAACCTTTCCTTGTCATTCTTTAGTTTAGCGATTGAGTTCATAACACCCTCTAAACAAATATGTTGACATAGATGAACTACGAACAAAGTTAAATGAGTATGATGACTCTTTAGTTTCTTATTATGGCAGCAGTCCAGTTGGCTTCTCAGAAGGTCCGTTAGTCAACTTGAACGACAGTGACCATCAGCGTGTAGTAAGTTCTATAGCCTCTAGAATTTACAAAACCAGAAACGCAATAGTTCATAGCAAAGATGGAGAGAAGGTCAGATATATACCTTTTCAACATGATCGTGTCTTGGTTAAAGAGGTTCCCTTGATACGCTTTACTGCAGAACTGATCATTGTCAAAACATCTCGTGTCTTTGGTGGTCCAACAGCACTATAGAAAGAATAAAGTGAGTGCAAAAATATCAAGACACACCTTGTAAGAAACGCAGTCCGATACCCTCATGGAACCTCGGGCCACACAGCCCCTTTTTCAGTCCTAAGGCTCGGCTCGAGCCTGAACCGTCAAACCTCTCCATCACACCTAACAAACGAGCAGTCGCTATACTTTCGGTATGACTGAACAAGGCATCCTCGAGATACCTTCAGAAAGCCTGTTGAGCCTCAAACTCATGCCCGACGAGATGGCGCAAGAACTGCGCTTGGCTGCGGCTATGAAGCTGTACGAGTTGGGTAGATTGTCCACGGGAGCGGCGGCCACACTAGCAGGTATTCCCAAACCTCTGTTCTTGACAAAGTTAGCAGACTACGGCATCGACAGTTTCGACCTGACGGCTGACAGCTTCGGGCTCGAGACGCGGCTTGCCTAAGTTTGTTTGCAACACCTCGCCTTTGATGCTTCATTTAGCTGGAGAAGCAAAATGGTTTTTTGGTTCGTCAGGTTTCAAAGAGTGAACTATGAAAGCTCAAGCCCCTAACCTCTTTTTCAGCCCCAAGGCTTGGCTCGAGCCTACGCAAACCAGTTTTCCACCTCTAACCCCTCAAAAGGTTCAAAGTCTCGGACATTACGCGTGACCAGACTTAGGCCGTTGGTTGCGGCGATGGCGGCGATTTGGCCGTCAACAAAACTTACCGGCTGCCCGAGGCGCTCGAGTCTGGTGCGCTCCTTAGCCTGCCACCTCGCAGCTTTGTCGTCATAGGCCAGCTTGGGGAAACTCGGGTCGACGCTGTCAAAAAGGTAGCGCTCCAACGTTCTCTTCTTTTTGCCCTCGTCCATGCGGTAAAAACCGTAAAGAAGTTCGTGCCAGACAGGTGTAGCAATGGCGCACTCTCTTTCAAACGTCCGGAGTTTATTCTGCACGGCTTCGTTCGGTTGCGGACGCACAAGTTCAGAGAGAACATTGGTGTCTAATAAGTAGGTCAAAAGACAACCACTCGACCCGTGCCTTCGTCCCGCAGATGGTCGAAATCGTCTTCTTCCAAAGGCATAAAGTCGGCAGACTCTCGCAAAGCGCGTACTTTGTGCGTGAAGCCGGGGCGCACAGCCGTGAGGTTTTCATAATCGTCTGCAGCGATAAGCACCGCCACCCTTTTCCCGTGGCGTGTAACCTCGATGGTGTTTCCCTTTTCGACCTCACGAAGTGCTTGGGTCAAACGGGCTTTCAACTCGGAAACAGCGTATTTCATGCTTTAGAGTAGCACAATTATGGTCATTTTTCTAGCTTTGTGACTATTTTTGAAAAAGGGCTCGAGCCCCCCAGCCTCTTTTTCAGCCCAAATCTCGGCTCGAGCCCATTCTCGAGCGTGCCAAACTCACCATGAACACATCCAACTCCGTAGAATTCCTCAACTTTCTAAAGCGCAGCGGCGAAAACTGCTCGCGCAACAAGCCGAAGAGGTTGCTCACTTGTACCAACCTGGTAGCGAACTGCTCGAGTGGACAGAGAACTACGCGGAGGGTGCGCCGAGGCATGACCCCCTCACCCAAACGAGGGAATAGACGCTCGAGCCTACTTAGAAACCAGCGGGTACTTTTCCGGCTCGAGAATCATCGCCAAGTTCAGGTCAATATCCAAGTCGGGCCAGTAAAGGTGTTCGGGCGCTTCTTCAACGACGTTCAAAATCTCTTTGACCTTTGCCTCTTTGAACCAAGGGAAATGTTCGTAGGGTAAAAAATACTCCTGAGCGTTCCAGTCAAGCCACACGCCGTGCTGACTAATATCAAGGATTTCCAAAGTGTTTTTCCCAAGCGTCGCGGATGACATGTTCATTCCTCCTCACCAGCTCTTGAAGCTCGTTGAGTTGCTTTTTGTTAAGTCCTGTGTAATTCGCCAAGGCCACGGTCGGCTCGAGCCAAAATTTAGCCTCTCCTTCAGGACTGCGGACGTGAACGTGCAGTCGCGCTTCTTCGCGAAAAAAGAAGAAAAAGCGGTAGGGACCATGTCGCAAAACGGTGGGGCTCACGTGAGGCTAGTTTACTACACGTTTTCAGCGGCTGAGGGTCGGTACGGAGGGCTTGCGCCCCCAGCCTCTTTCTCAGCCTCAAGCGCGGCTCGAGCCCAACCCAGAGCGTGCTAAACTCACACCATGCTCGAGTGGTCAAGCTGCCCCGCCGTCGAACGCAACCCAGATAAACTGAGTGGCGCTTGGGTGTTCAAGGGCTCGCGCGTACCGGTCAAAGCTTTGTTCGAAAATCTCGAGGACGGCGCGAGCGTAGAAGATTTTTTGACGTGGTTTCCCGGTGTGAGCAAAGCTCAAATAGACGCCGTTCTAGAACATGCCAGCCACAGCCTAGAAGCAGCTTAAAGGATGAAGTTTTGTTCGACCAGGGTATGCCTTTACAAAAGCGCTTGCTTCGAGGTTTCTACGGCGTTTGAATTGGGTTGGAACGAACTGAGAAACGGCGAACCTACCGGAGCGGCTGAGTGCTATAAGAGCACAGCCCCGACGTTGACGTTTGGCGAAGCTGGAACACGTTATCGGTTTTCGCATAAGATAGTCCGGTATGCAGCGGTAACGCCCTGGTACAAGTCGCATGGCTTCTTCAAGAACCAGGCGCTGTTCTAAACTATCTTCCACGACACTTTACGCCGGCACGCTTTTCCTTGCCCACCCAAGTTGCACCTGCAGGTCCGGGAACCGTTGACATGGTTCGTGAAGGACTTGTATACTCTGTGAGCTAACCCGGAGGGTTGGCAGAGCGGTTGAACGCGGCGGTCTTGAAAACCGTTATAGGGTTTCGCCCTATCGGGGGTTCGAATCCCTCACCCTCCGCCATCCTGTACAAAAGCGTAGCGGCTACGGGGTCGGAAGGTTTCTGCAAGGCTGTTTACGTTGGAGGGGTGGCCGAGCGGCTGAAGGCGCTCCCCTGCTAAGGGAGTATAGGGCCAAAAGCTCTATCGAGGGTTCGAATCCCTCCTCCTCCGCCACATTACCGGCAGCATCAACGTCGTGTTTGCTGATACCGTTGGTAATATTGAGCTTTGCTTATAGGAAAAGAGGCAACACCCGGTACACGCGCCCGTAGCTCAGCTGGATAGAGCGTCTGACTACGGATCAGAAGGCCAGGGGTTCGAATCCTCTCGGGCGCACCAGAAAAGCAAGACTGGCACGAAGAAACCCCCGCTGTGAGCTTACGGCCATAGCGGGGATTCACCTTTGGGTTTCCGTTGCGCTTCAAATCGAGAGCATTTTTTCTAAGGACAAACTGTCTCCATGTGAAGCCTCGCGGAGAATATGAAGGTAGACGGCCTCAGTCGTTCGCATCGCCCCGTGGCCGAGCCAGCGCGACACCCACCTGATTTTCAGCGCCCTGTCGCTGGCGACGGCGCCCGTTTTGCTGTTCTGTTTCGTGCTTCAGCGGCAGGCCATTGGGGGGGCTGACGGGGGGTTCGCTCGAGAAGCAACGTCTGTGCGAGTCACCCTTTTCACCCGAGCCCGTTTTCAGTGTGCGCTTGACGCAGCCGAGCTTTTCAAAGATGATGAACGCTATGCGCCTGAAACTCGTTTGGTTCGCTGCCGTGCTCGAGCCAGAAAGCCTACAGCTCGGGGCTGCTGTGGGTTCCAACACCACAGTTCGTACCAAAGTGAGACCATGCCGAGGCGGCTCGAGCCGAACAGCGAACGCACCGTGAAGACCGACCCCCAAACCTCAGCACCGAACTGGCACCCCGCCTGGTGCGATGTCGGCGGCATTCGCACACGCTACGCCGTCGCGGGCGACCCGCAGCGTCCGCCCGTCGTGTTGCTGCACGGCATCGGCCGCAGTCTGGAAGACTGGTCGGCGACGGCGGCGCTCGCAGAGCGCTACCGCGTTTACACCTTGGACCTGGTCGGCTTCGGTTACACCGACAAACCGCGCGGACCTTACTCGTTGGCGAGTTTGGCCGCGTTCGTTGAACGGTTTTTGGATGTTTTGGCGGTCGCGCAATCCGTTGTTCTGGTCGGAAACTCGCTGGGGGGCGCGGTGGCGCAAATTTTCGCAGCCACGCAGCCGGAGCGGGTGCGCGGCCTCGTGTTGGTTGCCAGCGCGGGGTTCGGGTCGGAGGTCACGCTGGCGCTGCGACTTGTTACGGTGCCCGGTTTGGGCGAGTTGCTGCTGCGACCCTCGCGGCACAGCGCTAAAAACACGGTCTCGAGCCTGTTCTACGACCCGAGTTTCGTTACCGACGAGCGTGTCGAGCACGCCTTGAGTTTGGCGCGGCAACCCGGCGCGGCGCGGGCTTTTTTGAGCGTGGCGCGCGCCCTCGGCAACCCGCGCGGCGTTAAAGCGGCGTGGCGTGAGGACCTCAGCCACCGCCTCGCCGCGCACAGGCTGCCCACGCTTCTCATGTGGGGCGAGTACGACCGAGTGTTGCCGGCGCTGCACTTAGAGGCGGCTGCCGAACTCTACCCGCACGCGACGACCCACCTGTTTCCAGACACAGGGCACGTACCCCAGCTCGAGCAGGCCGCCGACTTCAACGCCCGCACCTTGACTTTTTTAGGCGCGCTGGACCTTCAGTAGAGGGGATAGGGCTCGAGGTTGGGTCGTGACGGCGTGATTTGCAAAACTGTTAAAACCGCTCCAGGACGCTCAGCAAGACACAAAAAGGGAGTTGAAACTTTTTATGCAGCGGCCGACCCAAACGAGCGTCCAAACACTCGTAGCTTGACCTTCCAACTCAACCTTCGTCGATGAGCTGTTGGACAAGCGGTGGGTAGAGGGCCACGTCGGCACTTGTCAGCGGCTCGCCGGCAACATTTCACACAAGCACCACGCCGAGTTGAGCTGCACTGAGACTGCCCCGGACTTTGGCGGGGTCGCACACAGTAAAGACCTCGTCGGGGTCGTTGACCTCAAAACTCAGAGGTGAGTTCCGAGGTAGGTCTCCGGTTTCAGGCGTTCACCCCTAAGCAGAGGCTTTCGTCGGCAAGGTCGGTCAGGTGAAAGCCCGCGGCACTACTCTTCCGGCAACCTGAAAGCAAGCGTTTCGCTGCCCGCCTCAGCACGTTTTCCCCTGAACGAAGCAACTTCTCTGAACTCGTCTTTGGTGTCTGCGTAAAGAACTCTCACCAACGGATTTCCGAGTTTTGCAGACCATTCGAGCCTCAAGCTGTTCAGCCCCGGCACCACATACGCGGCGACGTCCAGGTCGGTCGTGCCTGCAAAGTCCCCGACTTTTTGGTCGTTGATAAAAATAGCGATGGTATCGCCCCCCGTCACCACGCTGAGCAAGGTTTGTTTGTCGACCGAGCCGTAACTGGGTTTTGGGTCCGCGCTGTCGGGCGTTGTGGACGACAGGTCGGGCAGGGTAAAACTCAGGGTCTTTGACGTTGCTTCTCCCTCAGCGCCCAGAGCCGCATCAAAGGACAGCAGCTCACGGAACAAGTTAAGCTCTTCGGCGTAGTCGACGCTCAGCACGGCGCGCCCGACCGCGTCGCCCTCGAGCCTCAACTCGTTCTCGCCGGGCTTGACCAATCGGCTCAGGTCATAATCGAAACCGCCGGTAAACTCGCCGACAAATTGGTCGTTTATGTAAACGGCGAGCGGCTCCCCATTAATCTGCAAAATGTTGAGTAGAGTTTGCTCATCTCTGGAGCCGGGGCGCGGCATCTTTTCAGGCTCGAACATCCTAAAGCGTATTGTCTTGCTGTTTGCTCTTTTTAACTCCGCGCTTTTGACGTCGATTTGTGCTATTTCGGCAAAAGCCCCCGCCTCGGCGGCGTGGGACAAGTGCGCCTCGTAGAGCCTGCCCACGGGCGCGTCCCAGGACAGTTCAAAGGTGTTTTCGCCAGGGGTCAAGAGGTCGCTCACGTCCTGACGAACGTTGTCCTCGAAAGGTCCCAGTTTCTCACCGTTTAGGGTCACGTAGACCTCACCCCCTCTGGGGGCCATGTTGACGATAAGCAGCGTCTGTCCGTTGAAAGCAGCGTCGCCGGTCTGGGCGAGTGCCAGACCCACAAGGGCGAGCAAGAGGCAGAAAACGTGCTTGGGCATGGCGCGAGTTTAGCAAAAAAGTCGACAGCGAAGCTGACGCTCGGCTCTCAGGTGTCTACCTCAGCCGCGAGCCAGTTGAGATACGGCTGTTTGTCCCGTTCTCGCTTGGCTCGAGCGGCTTCGCCCTCTCCCAAGTCGGGGTGTTCCGTTCATCATGTCCCTGAAAAGCCGACATGAAGTCGAAAGTTGTCGCCAAGGTGGCAGGCGAGTTTCGCTGAGCGCGTCTTGGGCGGCTCGAACGCAGGCTCGAGCCGGAGCGTTTTGCAAGCCAGGCCGGGGGTGGAACAGCAAAAAAACTGCTGGGTGACCGAAGAAAACTCTTTTTCGCGGGTCGCTTTGAACCAAGGTAAAAAGGCAAAATAGTCTCGAGACGAAGGTGCTCACCTAGAGTGTTGGAGCGAACCGACCCTGTCTTCTTTTTCTGTAAGGGTGTCGACCCTAGCAGCAAGATCTTGCTGCTACGGCACCGACACCGTGCCGCGGCACGTGCCGAACAGCACTTACGTCTGTGCCGTCACGCTGCCTATGCTGCCTCTGTGACGCTGTCATCAACACGTCACATGAAAGGAGCGTTTTATGTTGAACCCACTGCAGCTAAGGCGTAGACCGCAAGAAGACGTCAAGTTTGAGATGGGTGAAGTTGAAAGGTGGCTGACGTTGGCTACCGGTTTCGCGTTGCTCACCTTGTCAAACGGACGCTTTGCCGTACCGATAGCTGCTTGGCTCGCCCCTATTTTTCTCCTGCGCTTCATGCGTGGCGGCGCAAGGCGGGGTTTGCTTGTCTACGGCGTGCTGTTCGTCAGCTTTATGGTGATGTGGCCCGGCTGGATTCCCGTACCCCCTGCCATGTTTTTGGTCATGGCAGCCAGCCTCAGTCTTTTTCAACTTTTACCGTTTCTCATAGATAGCTGGCTCAGCCGCAGACTACCTGCTTTTGCCGCCACCCTTGTTTTGCCGACGGCTACTGTTGCCCTTAACTACACCATGTCTACATTTTCACCCTACGGTACAAACGCAGATATCGCCTATTCGCAGGCGGGTGTGCTCGAGCTGACCCAACTGCTCTCTGTTACAGGTATTCACGGCGTGACCTTTTTACTGTACTGGTTTGCCGCCACGGTAGCCGGTGTCTGGGCGGACGGCTTGAGCCGCCCTTGTTACCCCCGCATGCTGACGATGCTCGGGTGTCTCGCCGCCCTTTTTATCGCGGGCGGCTTGCGTAGCGAGCTACCGGCACCGGCTGAAACGGTTCGTGTCGCGGCTGTCGTGAGCGACCAGGGTGCGCTTTACGAAGCTATCGGCGCAACCGGCTTCGACCTTCACGCGGCTACGCCGACGCCGCCGGAGGTGCGTTTACTGATCGAGGCGCATCACGACGACCTGTTCGAGCGTAGCGAACGAGAGGCCAGGGCAGGCGCGAAGATCATCGCCTGGGCTGAGGGGGACGCTCTCGTACGCCGAGGGGAAGAAGCGGCGATGTTTGGGCGTGCCGCCGCACTCTCTAAGCGCTATGAGATTTACTTGATCGTCGCCGCTGCAACCGTCGTTCCCGGTCAACCGCTGGTCGAAAACAAACTGGTGACGTTTGGTCCTAGCGGCGCGCAAATCGGTGAGTACTTTAAGACGAAGATCGTTCCAGGAGATACGAATGTGGTAGGCGACGGCAACATGCTCGTGCTAGACACCGCGTACGGCCGTATTGCCCAAGCTATCTGTTTCGACCTGGACTTTCCCGCGTTTGCCCGTCAAGCAGGGGCTGCGGACGCTGACATAATTATTGCGCCCTCGAGCGATTGGCAGGCCATCAACCCGTACCACAGCTTGATGGCCTCTTTTCGCGGCGTCGAAAACGGCGCTTCGGTCGTGAGGCCCACCCACCGTGGCCGCTCGCTCGCCAGCGATTATCAGGGCCGCGTTTTAGCGCAAACCGACTACTTTCAGACCACACCGCCCACGATGGTCGCGGACGTCCCTATCCAGGGGGTAAAGACCCTTTATGCCCGCTTCGGTGACTGGTTTGCCTGGCTCAGTATAATCGTCTTAGTCGGATTGACCCTTTGGGCGCGCCAAACACCTGTTGCCATGACAAGGTGAGGGCTCGAGCCTTCAACCTGAACCGCTAATCGCGGCGTCGCGACAGGTTCACTAGACCACTCGGAGAGGCTGACAGTCTGATGATCAAACCACCCTTGCTTGCGCGCGCCGTGCTCAACGCCCGCACGCTGGCCTTTCTGCTCGTCGGCGCAGGGATTTTCGGCATTGTGGCGAGTATGGTGCCGACGCTTTTTATGGCGTCACTTGCGCCTGCAACCCTTTACGCAGCGGTTTTGCTGAGCGCCTGCTTGTGCTGGGCGCTCATACTCGCCGTTTTATCGCAACACCGGGCTCTGCGGCTGCACCTGACGCTTTTAGGGGGCGCGGCTTGCATCGTCGCGATGTTCTGGCTTCAACCCGAACAGTTCGGTAACGTGTTCATCTTCTTTTTTATGTTGGGGGGCGTTGCCGCCGTGCTATTGCCGTTACCACAAGCGTTGCCTTGGGAAGTCCTTTTTTATCTACTGACCCTGCTCAATGCTTGGCTGGCCTTTGGGCTCGGCGGTTTGTCGGGTTGGTACGGAGCAGTTGGGGCGTATATTTTTTTCGGGATTTTTGGTTTCATCCTTCAGCAAGCGGATAGCAACTTTAGGCGCAATTTGGAACTGTACGACGAATTGCAAGGCGCACATGAGCAGCTGCGGCGCTACGCGCAGCAAGAGCAGCAGCTCGCCGTCGCCGAGGAACGCAACCGTTTAGCGCGTGAGATGCACGATTCGTTGGGGCACCAGTTGACCGTCGTGATGATGCAACTGGAGGGGGCGCAGCGCCTCGCACAAAGCGACCCGGCGCACGCGGCCCAGCTCACTACCAGCGTGCGTCGGCAGCTCAAAGAGGCGATGAACGAACTGCGCAACCTGCTCAACACCTTGCGCACTTCCCCCGAGGACGACGGGAGTAACACCTCACTACCCAAAAAGGATACAGCAGCGAGTCTCGAGCACCTCATCGACACGTTCGCCCTGGCGACAGGTTTGAACATCACCCTGCAAGCGGCGGCGTTACCAACCCTACCCCCTGCCGTTGCACAAGCCATCTACCGAACGGTACAAGAAGGTCTCACCAACGTCCACCGACACGCGTCCGCAGAGCGGGCGTGGGTCACCCTGGAACATTCGGACGATGTGCTTGGGGTGCGCGTAGAGGATGACGGCGTAGGGTTTGGCTCGAGCGAGAAAGACGGCTCGTTTGGTCTTGTCGGCTTGCAAGAGAGAGCGGCGGTGCTAGGGGGCACCCTGACCCTCGCGGCGCGGGCGGGAGGCGGAACCATCCTCCGTTTCGACCTCAAAGACGTGCGGGGCAAGCGTGAATAAAATCCGGGTCATGATTGTCGACGACCAGAGACTAATTCGCCAAGGTCTCAAGATGCTCCTCGAACTCGAGCCCGACATCACCGTTGTCGCTGAGGCTGAAAACGGCCAGGACGCGCTTAACCTGTTCTCCCGAACCAACCCTGATGTCGTTTTGATGGACGTGCAAATGCCTATCTTGGACGGGGTGAAAGCAACGCGCGTACTCACAAAACGCTTCCCCGACACTAACGTTATTGTGCTGACCACCTTTAACAAAGACCACTACGTGGTAGAAGCGGTGCAGGCGGGTGCCAAAGGCTTTTTACTCAAAGACAGTTCCGGTGAAGAGATTGCCGCAGCCGTTCGCGCTGTCAGGCAGGGCCAAGCGATGATCGACCCAGCGGCCGCCAACGCCCTTTTCGAGGCCGTTTCTCACGCCGCGCCACCCTTACAACCGCTGACGGAAGCTCTTTCAAGCAAAGAGATAGCCGTTTTGCGGCTGGTCGCGGACGGTATGACGAACGCCCAGGTTGCGGCCGAACTCAGACTTGCCGACGGGACGGTGAAGAATTACGTCAGCGCTATTATTCAAAAAACGGCAAGCCGAGACCGCACCGAAGCCGCCGTCAAAGCGCGTACGCTGGGGTTGATTTGACGGGCAAGGATTCGAACCGATTCAAAATGAGTATTCTGCCCACCGGCTGCCTTGGTTCCTGTTCGCTACACTCAGCTTGCACCGCTTTTGTAAGCGACTCAACCAAAACACATAGCGTACCCTTTCTGTTTGATTTCCTTGGAATTAGGTGTGAGCAGAGCGAAAAGAAAGAATACGGACTAGCGATAAGAAAGCGAACAACTCTTCCAAGGGGAGCTGTAGTATCGAAATCCGTATCACCCATAGGTTTCCACTGTTTTTGCCTAACTGCCTGTGCTCTGAGAGCTGCTTCAGCGGCTACTGTCTGTGCGCAGATTGCGCGCAACAACCGCAAAAGATGTGTCTTTGAAATTCACTGTCTTCTCTAGCACTTCCCTGTTGACAGCAAGATGCTTTTGTCGCGCTATAGTCTAACTTTGGTCTAAGACAGTACGCTCCGCGCAGGTTTATCGACGTCATGACATCTTCTCAACTTCTCGACCACTTATGAGACGATGGTTCGCACACGCTGCTGCAACCCACCTCTCAGCGCTCGGGGTACTCCGTTACTCGTCCCAACACGCCTTAGAGGACGGTCAAGCCGTATACTGACCCGTAGTACCGAGCTGGCGATTTTGGGGCGGGGGGTCGGTGGGTGCTCGAGCCGGGGGAAGGTTTGAAAGAGAGTATCCGGCCGTCGGGAAGCCGGCTGAGGACGTTGCGCGGGCGACTCTCACTGCGGGACGAGTTTGCCCTGGCGTTTCTGCCGACGGTGACGGTTTTGCTGGATTTTTGCGCTGGTCGAGGTACTCAGCCGCCAACGCTTGCTGTTTGCCTCGCTGGCCTCGTCAGCTTTTTTAATCTACCTCGACCCCGAACACGGCATGAACAGCGCCCGCACCCTCGTGACCGCACAGATGGCCGCGGCGCTTATCGGACTGGCCGTCCACGCGCTGCTGGGGCCGGGCTACTTGGCCGGGGGCGTGTCGATGCTGCTCACCATCACGCTCATGATTTTGCTCGACGCGGTCCACCCGCCGGCGGTGTCCACTGCGCTGGCCTTTGCGTTTCGGGCGGGTCAAGACAGCAACTTGCTTGTCTTCGCCCTCGCCGTCGGCGTGACCGTTACACTTTTGGGTATAGAGCGGGTGACGGTGTGGCGCTTGGCCGTGCTCAAACGGAGGAAAACGTGAACGACGATTCAGGTTCACCGGTCTACGGGTCGTGGCTGAACATTTTGCTGCCCATCGCCCTTATCTTCGGTCTCGTTTTGCTGCTGACGCTGGACGCGGGTGGTGGCGTCGCCGAGCGCGCCGAGAGCAACCCGCTCGAGTCGTGGCTCAAAACGAGCGTCGACTACATCGCTACGGGCGCGGAGATTGCCGCGGCGCTCGTCATCGGGTTGGCGGTCGTGCGGGGCATCCTGAGCTACGTAGTCAGCCTGTTCAGGGGCGCGCGCGTGTCCAGCACCGAAACGATTCGGCTCAGGCTCGGGCGCGTGCTGACGCTGGGCTTGGAGTTTACCGTTGCCAGCGATATTTTGCGCACCGCCGTGGCGCCGACGCGCCAAGACATCTTAAACCTGGGGGCCATCGTGCTGCTCCGCACTTTGCTGAACTACTTTCTGGAACAAGAAATCCGTCAGGGCGAGCGAAGGCGCGGTAACCCCTCGAGCCTCTGACCGGTACACGTCTCGCTTTTTGTCGGCACGGTCAAACAGCGAGCGGGAGGCGCGCCCGGACTCGGCCGCTATCACGCCCTTTGGAACCGGGTCGTGTGCAAACGCACACAAACCCCCTACAAAAAGCCGCTAGACTTGCTTTACCATCCCGCCTAAAAGCGGGCAGAAGGGGCCGCCGTTGTTCTTGTCGTCGAAAAAAGTTAATGGGCTCGTCAAACGAGCTTCACCGAGCAACCTTGCCAGTCGTTTTGAAAAGATGGCCTATGCCTACGGCCTCCGGTCGACGGCGAGCCTGACGTTGCCCGACTTTCTCTGCATAGGCTTTCGTAAGTCGGGAACAACCTGGCTTTATGAAAACCTGCACTTTCACCCCGAGATTTACCTTCCCCCGTACAAAAACGTTCGTTACTTCAGCAACGACTACAAGCAGCCCCTGGCGAGCTACGCCGCACACTTCAAAGACGGGCGCGGCAAGGTCAAAGGTGACTTCTCCAACGGTTACAGCTTTATCGACAGCCGCCGTATCGACTTTATCGCCAAGGTCATGCCGCACGTCAAGCTCATCGTGCTGTTGCGCAACCCCGTTGAGCGCGAGTGGTCCGAGTTTATTCACAACGTCACCGAAGCGGGAGAAAAGCTCGAGCACCTGGGCGAGGCGGAGATTTTGGACCGGCTCGAGAGGAGCGCGCTGCTCAAGGCGGGCGGCTACAACGCCGTGCTCGACAAGTGGCTCAGCTATTTCCCCGAAAACCAGGTATATATAGGTTTGCGCGACGAAATCAAACGCGAACCCCAAAAGCTCCTCAGCGAGGTTTTTACCTTTCTGGGGGTGAGCAGTGAGGTGGACTGGTCGGCTTTTCCTTACGAGGCCGTCATCGTGCCGCCCGTCAACAAAGAGTTTCAGTTAGAGGGCTACGACCCGTGGCGGGGTGTCCGGGTCGAGAACTACCGGTCGGCGGCCAACGACATTCCGGCGGTGTACCGACAGTTTCTGGCCGAGAAGCTCGCGGCGGAGCTGGCACGCTTGTCGCAGCGTTTTGGGGAGCGGGTCGCGCACTGGCAGGACGCCCCGGCAAAAGAAATGGTGGACGAGCGCGCCAAAGTCACAAGCGGGGTAGGGTGACTCCCCGCTGACCCTGGTACTTGCCCGAGCGGTCTCTGTAGGTAGTTTCGGGCCGCTCGCCCTGGAAAAACAGCAGTTGCACGATGCCCTCGTTGGCATAAACTTTCGCGGGCAGCGGCGTGGTGTTGGACAGCTCGAGGGTGACGTGGCCTTCCCAACCGGGTTCCAAAGGCGTCACGTTGGCAACGATGCCGCAGTTGTGGACGAATACGCCCGCTTCCAGGGCAAAGTTCCCGGCTCCGGGGACGGTAAGGCAGTAAACGTCGTGGTCGCCTGGGAGCGCTCTAACGGACGCAACTTTGTGGTTGCGTGGTGTGGCTTGGCCTCTAAACGCTTCGACCACCTCGGAAAAACGCCGAAAGACGGAGCGGTCACAGTTGAGGGCTCGAGCCGCCCCGCGGATGGACCCCGTCAAGTCGAGGGCGGCCCGAATGGCTTTAGCGTCTATCTCATCCCGCAGCTTGACGCCGCGCGCAACCTCGCGCTGCTTGCTTCGCCGGGCCTCACCACTTTCGGCCCAGACACGCTGTGAGCGTTCGCCCTGTGCCCGACGCGCTTCATCGTTGTCTGCCCAGAAGTCACGTTGGCGGTCCGCTTGAACCTGACGCGCTTCCGCCGACTGCCAAAAGGCCCGGTGCTTGCCCGAAAGTTCAGCCCTTGCGTCCGTATAGTCCGCGTCGTGCCAAAAAGCTAGAGCACGTTCTCGCTGCGCCTCATGAAACCGTTCACGCCAGACGGGGTCTTGCCCGAGTCTTGCGAGCGCGTCCCGAATCGCCGCGCCGTGGGCCTCAGCGTCGAAACCGTATCCGTACGTGTCGGCGTTGTGATACCGAATGTGCTCGCCCGCATCCATCCGCAGGATGTTCCGGGGGTCGTTGTTTTGCCGGTTGTGGTCGAGGTGATGGCGGTGGGTATCGGGAGCATCCTCGTAGATGCCGTTCGCTAGGTTCCACTCGTCCGCGAGGCGGTGGGTAGGATAGGAGTAACCGGTGAGCGGCTGGTAAACCATTTCGTAGCCCCTGAACAGGTTTCGGTAGAGCGGCATCAGGGCATCGTTCGGACGCAGTGCGGCGGCTTCAACCATGCGTCCGTCACGGCTTATAAAGAGGTGGTCGGGGGTGCAGTGAACACGTTCACCGCTGTCGAGCGTGATTTCCAAGAGGCTGTCACGCCCGATGAAGCGCGGCGCGTCCAGGTGAGTGACGACGACGCGTCCGTGCCTGCCGACGCTGTAACCGAAAAACCGTTCGCCCCTTAGGTAACGCTCAGCCATCTGCTCGAGGCTCAGCGAAGTGCCGTCGACGAGGGCGACCCGCGTATCACCCCGGAAACAGCGCGCGTAGGACGACTTGCCCAGCGCGACGACCATCACGTCTTCAGGCACCCGCATGTACTCGACCGACCTCGTCAGCGCGAACGAGTTCGGCGGGATGATGCAGGTGTCCCCGTCAACCTCGACGAGGCTGTCGGTGTCGAAGTTTTTGGGGTCGACGACCGTGTTGAAGGCGTTGACGAAGATGCGCCACTCGGGTGCGGCCCGCAGGTCGTAGCCGAACGAGGACAGGCCGTAGCTGATGACGCCCTTGTTCCCCTCGTTGCGCACCAGACGGTCTTCAAACGGCTCTATCATGCCCCGCAGGGCTTGTTCACGTATCCAGCGGTCGGGTTTGATGCTCATGACGAGACGGTAGCATCTTTTGTGTTCAGAAGGTAGCATTTTTGCGAGGAGAGGACCGCTTTTGGCGCGCACCGCCCTTTCGGGAGCGAGGTTGCAGACAACGTCGCTTAGACCGGAGGCGTCTACCGAGTCACCGACCTTCACACCAACATGCCCCAAAAAACGAAACAAAAACAGTGTAAAAGGGATGAAAGACCGCTATGACCAGTGCCAACGGCTCGAGCCGAACCTTGTCGAGAGAAAGGGTTACAACACGGCACGCCCCGGGTCAGACCGCGTCGTCGACCTAGTATTTCAGGTTCCCATAAAGGATTATCCCGAGTGGAATGGGAAAAAGAATTCCAACCAAGAGCCGAAAGACCTCCACCGGGTTTATTCGACGTGGTGTCGCAACCCGCATTAGAACTGGACATCAAACGAGCAGCCTTTGAGAGCACCGAAAGTCGAGGAACGCGGGAGTTGTAGGAAAAACCTTCGGATTTGCTATTCGCCGAGCACCCGCATCACCACGAACTTCAAATAGCGTCCTTCGGGAAAATTCAGCGGTACCGGGTGGTCGAGGGCGTGGCCCGCTTCGTGAATCGTTTGGGCCCGAACGCCCGCTTCGCGCGCCGAACTCGCCAGCATTTCCAAAAAGTCGTTGGGGGCGACTTGGGCGGTGCAGCTCGAGCTGACCAGCAACCCCCCCGGCCGCACGCAGCGGAGCGCCAGCGTGTTGAGTTTGCCGTAAGCGCGCAGGGCGGCGAAACGGCTTTTTTTGTCCTTCGCCAGCGAGGGCGGGTCGAGCACGACGAGGTCGAAAACTTTTCCTGCGGCAGCGTACTGCTTGACAAGTTCGAACACGTCGGCGGTCACGGTTTCGTGGCGCCCTGCGTCGAAACCGTTCGCCGCCACGTTGCGCACCCCGTCGCGGTTGGCTGCCTCGGCGATGTCGACGCTTTGCACGTGCTGCGCACCTCCCGCGAGCGCGTAAACCGAAAAGCCGCCGTTGTAGCTGAACAAGTTGAGCACCGTCCGCCCGGCGGCAAACGTTTGAACCGTTTTGCGGTTTTCGCGCTGGTCCAAAAACAGGCCGGTTTTTTGGCCTTCGTACAAGTTGGCGATAAACTTCAAGCCGTTTTCGCGCACCGTGACCTCGGGCGGCGGGGGTTCGCCCCACAGGGGCTCGAGCCCCTGCGCGGTACGCCTCACGACGCCCTTGACGCGTTCTTTGGCGAGTGCGCCCACAACGTCGCCGAGCACAGTCTCGACGCTGTGGGCGTAGGTTTTGACGACCACGTAGCGGTCGTAGCGGTCGGCGACGATGCCGGGCAGGCCGTCACCTTCGCCGTAGAGAAGCCGGTAAGCGTTGGTGTCGTCGGCAACGAAGGCTCGCAGTGCCAGGGCGTCCCGCACGCGCGCGCCCAGCCAGGCCCGGCTCGGCACCTCGGCCCGGCTGAACAAACGCACGCCCACAGCGCCTTTTGAGTCGTACAGCCCCACCGCGCTCGCCCGCCCCGCTTCCAAACGCACCCAGTCGCCGCTTTGCAAGCTGTGGTCGGGAAGGTGGTTGCGGTAAACCCAGGGATGGCCGGAGGCCAAGGCGGGCTCGAGCTTAGGGCCTAAGTTGAGCGTGGTCAAAGTCACGGCTCGAGTCCTAAAACGGAAAGTACGACACCGGCCGCGGCGTCCACAAAGGTTCACCGTAACTCGCGTCGATAAACGTACCCCAGTAGGCGGCGCGGCCCCGGCGGCGGCGGTACACGTCCGGCGTGACGGTTTCCGAGGCGGCCTCGCCGGTGAACTGGCTCTTGTAACAGCGCACCGCTTCTTCCCACACTTCAATAAAGCTAGAAGTATCGACGATGAGGGTCGCCGAAAAGGGGCCGTTGCCCATGTAGTAAAAAAAGTTCTGCGGCTTGAACGGCTCGCCCGACAAGGGGCTGTTTTTGAGGCCGGCTAGGTGCAGGGCGGCGGGCGCGATTGAAGCGGCGGCGACGTGGTCGGGATGGCGGTCGTTGGCGTGGGGCGCGACCACCACGCGGGGCTGCAGTTCGCGGAGCACGCGGGCGAGTTGCAACCGCTTGTCCTCGCTGTCGAAAATGCGCGAGTCGGGCCAGCCCAAGTTGCGGCGCACGTCTAAGCCTAAGACTTTGCTGGCGGCGGCGGCTTCCTGGGCTCGGGTCTCCGGCGTGCCCTTGGTCGCCGCCTCGCCGCGGGTCAGGTCGATGATGCCGGTCGTATACCCTTGCGCCTTGGCCCGCGCCAGGGTGCCACCCATGCCCAGTTCGGCGTCGTCCGGGTGGGGGCTCACCACCAAAAGGTCTATCACGGTTTCTCCTCCAGCACAACTTTTTCCCCCAAACGCCGCTCGACGCCCGCCGCAAGCCGCTTGATGTTCTCGCGGTGCCGGTAGATGACGAGCAGCATAATAGCCACCGTGAGAAAAAAGTACGGAAACAAAAAACTGCCCTTCGCCAGAAAAAACAGCGGCGCGACGATGACGCCCACCAGCGAACCCAAAGAAACGTAGCGGCCGAGTGCGATGGTCGAAACGCCCAGGATGATGACGAGGAGCGAGATGAACGGGTCAATGGCGAGCAACACGCCCAAACCCGTGGCGATGCCGCGCCCCCCCTTAAACCTTAAAAAGATGTTGAAGTTGTTACCCAAAATCGCCGCGAAGCCGGTCAGCGCCACGGTCCAGGCGCTCATCCCGAGAAGCAGCGGGAACAGCGTTGCCAGGTAGCTTTTCAAGGGGTCGAGGAGCACCACGACGACGGCCGGCACCACACCCAAAGTCCGCAGGATATTGGTCGCGCCGATGTTGCCCGAGCCGACCTTTTGGATGTCGACGCCGCGCGCTTTAGCCAGCAAGTACCCTGTGGGTATACTGCCCATCAGGTAGCCGATTGCCATAAAAATGAGGGTAAACAGGATGCTCAACAAGATGACTTCTTATAACACGCTCCCCCGGTCGGACGTGGCGAAAGACCCCGCAAAAGAAACAAAAAGAAAGGCTCGAGAAACTACCCCGCCCGGTGCCGGGTTTCGGCGTGAGCAGGTTTGTCGCTGACCAGGGACGCAAAAAGCGTGTCGGGCTGTGTGGCCTCGGTCGGCTTCTGCGGTGGCTCTTGCAGTAGCTCCTACAGCAGTTTTCTTATCGCCTTCTCACAGGAAAGGTACAGTGAGGCGTGACCATACCGTACTGTTCGCTGGGACGTGGGGCTGCGACTTGTGGCTAAGGTCGCCGCCCTGCTCCCCGCTGCCGGCCGGGGCTCGCGCTTGGGGCGCGGGCCGAAGGCGTTTTTGCCCTTCGGCGGCACCTCGCTGTTGAACTTTACCCTGCAAGCTTTCGGCGGACTTGTCGACGAAATCCTCGTGGCAGTGTCGCAAGACATGTTGACCGAAGCGGCGCGGCACGTAACTGGGGCGGCCGTCGTCGAAGGGGGCGGCACGCGCCAGGAAACGGTGCGGAAGCTGCTCGGGGCCACCCGCGCCGACATCGTCCTGATTCACGACGCGGCGCGCCCTTTCCTGGCACGCTCGCTCGTCACCGAGGTGATAGCGAGCGTGTCGGCGACCGGCGCGGCCTGCGTCGTCACGCCGGTCGCCGACACGCTCGTGACGTTGCGAGGTGACGCAGTCGACCGGGCGGGGCTGCGCGCGGTGCAAACGCCGCAGGGTTTTCGGCGCGACCTCGTTTTAAACGCGCACGCGCGCGCGCTGCAAGGCGGCGTGCAGGCGACCGACGACGCCGCCCTGGTGCGGCGTGCGGGTCACGCGGTGAGTTTTGTCGAGGGAAGCGCTTGGCTCATGAAAATTACCACCCCGGACGACTACAGTCTGGCGCAGGCGTTGGTCGAGGCGTGGCGTGATAGAGCTTAAAGCCCACGCCAAGGTCAACCTCGGCTTGAGCGTCCTGGGCAAGCGCGGCGACGGTTTTCACAGCCTCGACACGCTGTTTGTGCGTCTGGACTTGCACGACACGGTGCAGCTCACACCGACACCTGCGGGCGTCGCACTGCGGGTCGAGAGTCCCGACCTGCCGAGTGACCGGCGCAACCTGGCGTTCGGGGCGGCCGAACTTTATTTTGAACATGCCGGGGCGGGCGGCGTGCGGCTTAATCTGCACAAACGCGTCCCCGTTGCCGCCGGGCTCGGCGGCGGTTCGGCGGACGCGGCGGCCGTGCTGCGCGGTCTGGCGCAGCTTTATCCGTCGGGCGTAGGTTTGTTGGAGCTGGCCCAAAAGCTCGGCTCGGACGTACCGTTTTTTGTTCGTGACTTGCCCGCGGCGCGCGGGCGGGGGCGCGGTGAACGGCTCGAGCCCGTCACCTTGCCCCAGGCTCACCTCGTTTTGGTCAACCCGGGCGTCGCGGTCAGCGCCAAGGACGCTTACGCCGCGGTGACGAAGTACGACGAGCCCTTGGACGTCGCCGCGCTGCTGGCGAGTTTGCAAACCGGCACGGAGGTCGACTTACCCAACACCCTGCAGGCCGGGGTCGTGCGGCTGGCGCCCGTCGTCGGAGACGTGCTCACCGCGCTACGAGCGACCCCACTGCGCGGCGTGGCGATGTCGGGCAGCGGTTCGACCTGTTTTGGCCTGGCTCGAGACGAAGCGGAAGCCACCAAAATCGCCGCAGAGTTGACAGCAGCCCACCCGACTTGGTGGGTCAGGTCGGCAAAGACGGTGTGAGGTGGGCGCACCTCACGCCGTCTTCGGTGGGGAAAGCGAAGCGGCAAAAAAACGATTCGTTCCCTGCTCGGCTCAGCTCGCCTCTACCGGTACAACTCTTTTGGGCGTGACCGGCCGGTTTTGTTCGGCACTTTCGTAAGAGGCCAGGACCAGACGAACCGCCTCGAGCCCGTCCTCGCCGGTGCAGATGACTTCACGCTCGCCGCGAACCGCCGCCAAAAAGTTGGCGACGTGGCGGCCGTGGTTCGTCTGAGCGTCGCCCTGGGTCGGAAAGTTGTACACCGCCACGTCGGTGTCGCCCCAGGTCGTGCCGGGCGAGGTGCGGAAGCGGTGCTTGAGAACCGGGCTGTCCCACCGGTTGGTGTATTCGAGAGCGCCCAGCGTTCCGTAAATCCAAAAGCCCTCTTCCCAACCCGTCGCCGTCCACGCCGCCTCGACACTGCAGAGCGTGTCCGACGCGAACCTCAGGCTCACGACGGCGGTGTCTTCGACCTCGACATCGAACTTCAGCGTGGCGGTGCGGGCGTACAAGTCGACCACCTCGCCGCCAAAGTAACGCGCCAGGTCGAACATGTGGCAGCCGTTGTCGAGCAGCGTGCCGCCCCCGGCGTTCGCTTTGGTACCGAAGCTCGGCCGCACCGTTTCGGCCCCCGCCCAGTCGTGCGCCTGACGCAACTTGACAAAGGTCACCCGGCCCAGCTCGCCCGAATCGACGAGTTTTTTGGCGTGGTAAGCCGCGCCGTTCGAGCGCATGTGGTGACCGATTTGCAGCACCACGCCCGAGGCTCGGCAGACGTCTATCATCTCCTGGGCCAGCTCCAGGTTGAGCGAAATCGGCTTCTCGCAGAGCACGTGTTTACCTGCCCGCGCCGCGGCGACGGTCGCCGGGTGGTGGTACGCGTTGGGGGTGCAGACGGACACGGCTTCGACCTCGGGCAGCGCCAGCAGGTCGTGGTAGTCGGTAAACGTCTGCGGCACGCCCCACTGTTTTTGCCGCGCCGCCAAAGCCGCGCCGTTGACGTCGGCGATGGCGACCACTTCGGCCCCGGCCGCGACGTAGCTCAGGAAGTGACGGTCCGATATGCCGCCGGTCCCGATGATGCCCACTTTCATCAAACGTGCTCCTTACCCGGGTTGGGAACGGGCTCGAGGGCTTGCGGGTTTGGGCACTTGCTCGAGTCGATTCTGACCCGCGCCGCCGTCCACTTAGCCGCGTTGGCGATGACGCGCAAAACGTGTTCGTTTTTGTAAGTCGGGTAAGTTTCGTGACCCGGCCGAAAATAGACGACCCGCCCGTGCCCGCGCGTCCAGGTGCAGGCGCTCCTGAAAACCTCACCGCCTTGAAACCACGAAATCATCAACAGTTCGTCCGGCGTCGGGATGTCGAAACGCTCGCCGTACATCTCCTCTTGCGGCAGCTCGAAATAGTCGGGCACGCCCTGCATGACCGGGTGAGCGGGCGCTAGGTTCCACAACCGTTCTTTTTCGTCGGCCTCGCGCCACCTCAAAGAGCCGTGGGTCCCCAACACGCGCTGAAAAATCTTGGAGAAGTGTCCCGAATGCAGCACGACGAGTCCCATACCGCTCAAAACTTGCTCGTGTACCCGCGCGACGACGTCGTCGCTCACCCGGTCGTGCGCCATGTGGCCCCACCACAAAAGGGTGTCGGTCGCCGCCAACACCTCTTCGGTAAGGCCGTGTTCGGGGTCCTCCAGCGTGGCGTAACGCAGTTCGAACTCTCCCAGTTCGGCGATGCCCGCGCCGATGGCCGCGTGAATCCCGTCGGGGTAGATGGCGGCGACGTGCGCGTCTTTTTCGTGCAAGAACTCGTTCCAGATGGTCACCCTGGTCTCGTGCGCCCGGTTGTCACCCGTTTGGGTCGTGTCTCGTTGGTTTTTCACCTTGGCTCCCGTCTCGTCCGAGTCCGCTGGGACACCGGCATAAACACCGATTGTAACAAAGCCGACACCGGTCGCTGTTAGATTTTTAAACGCTTCGACCCGCCACGCAGACTATCTTGGAGTTCCGGTGCAGCCGGAACGTTTGAACCCTTGCAGCTGAATCCTTGCAGCGGCAGCGTCCGGGTTCAGGTGAGGAGCTGAGTGACAAGGCGCGTCTTACCCCTATCACCCACAGAGTTTGTCGCACGTCGGCCTTTGGTAGCGCCGAACGTGAGCGGTTTCGTCGTGCTCGAGCTACTCGCCACTATTTGTCTGTTGGGGTCGCTGGGCGCCGTAGGCCTGAGCAACCTGCACCGTGACAAACCGCAGGTCGGCGGCAGCTTACAGTTGCTCGCCGCAGACTTGTTGTGGGCGCGCAGCGAGGCGATTCGCCTCGACACCCCGGTTCGCGTCACGTACAGCGCCACGACCAACAGCTACCGGGTCGCTTACGAGGGTGACGACTCGACTTCTTACGTCGCTTTCGAACGCGACTTAAAGCGTGACTTTCCCTTAGCCAGGCTCGTTCCTACCGCTTCTACAGACGCCGCGACGCAGACCTTCCTTTTCGACGCGCGCGGCGTGCCGCAGGGACTACAAACAGCGGCGAAAGTAGAAATCGCCTCGAGCCTAGACCCGACTTTCAAGCGGTGTCTGTTCATCAACCCCAAGGGTTTGATAACCGCGAACGAAACGTGCAGCTTGTAAACGTGTACCTTGTAAGCGTGTACCTTATAAACGTGCATCCAACCGGGGCGGGTGCGTGACGAAGGGAGGCCGGACGCCTAACGCCGTCCGGCCTCCCCTGCCCTTTGTCATTCCCGACGCCGTCTGAACCGCCGGCCCAGCGACCGACGGGTCAGCGGATGAACAGCATCTCCTGATAAGTCGGCAGCGACCACAGGTCGTCAGCGACGACGGCCTCGAGCGCGTCGGCGGCGGCGCGGACGGCCAGCATCGCGGGCAGGACTTCGTCGCGGACGCGCTCCGCTTCGGCCAGGCCCTCACTTTTGTTCTTCTTGAGCGCCTCAAGTCTGGCGGTGCTGTCTTGAAGGTCTTTGACGAGCGCGGTCACTTTGTCGAGCGTGTCGGTGTCGAACTCGTAGCCGATAGCCTTGAGGTGGGCGCAGGTCTGCGCGAGTTCGCCCTGGTAGCGCACCGCTGCCGGGAAGATGATGGTTTTCGCCATTTCGACGACCAAGTTCGACTCTAAGTTGACGGTCATGAGGTACTGCTCGAGCAGCACTTCGTACAGACTTTCCAGTTCATGTTCACTGAGCACGCCGTACGTCTTGAACAGGGTGACCGCTTCGTCGGACGCGAGCGCGGGCAGCGCGTCGGGCGTCGTTTTGAGGTTCGGCAAACCGCGCCTCGCGGCCTCCTTGTGCCAGGCTTCCGAGTAGCCGTCGCCGTTGAAAATAATGTCGCCGTGCTCGGTGATGATGTCTTTGAGCAAAGTTTGCACGGCGGCGTTGAAGTCCTCGGCACCTTCCAGTTGGTCGGCGATGTAGTCGAGGGACTCGGCTAGGATGGTGTTAACGACCGTGACCGGGCGCGAGATGGACTGGCTCGAGCCGACCGCGCGAAACTCGAACTTGTTGCCCGTAAAAGCGAACGGGCTGGTGCGGTTGCGGTCGCCCGCGTGGCGGGGCAAGGGCGGCAAGGTGTCGACGCCGACGTGAAGCGTTCCTGACGGTTTGGACGTTCTTGCGCCGCCGTTTTGTTTAATCTGCTCGAACACGTCGGCCAACTGCTCGCCCAAGAAAATCGACATGATGGCGGGCGGCGCTTCGTTGGCGCCCAAGCGGTGGTCGTTGCTCGCCGAGGCGATGGCCGCGCGCAGCAGCGGCGCGTGGCGGTGGACGGCGCGAATCACGGCCGCACAAAACACCAAGAACTGCGCGTTTTCGTGCGGGGTATCGCCGGGCTCGAGCAGGTTGCCCTGGGTGGTGTTGCCGAGCGACATGTTGACGTGTTTGCCGTTGCCGTTGATGCCCGCAAACGGTTTTTCGTGGAGCAGACAGGCAAAGCCGTAGGTCGTCGCCACTTTTTGCAGCACCGTCATGACGACTTGTTGGTGGTCGGCGGCGACGTTGGCGTTTTCGAACACCGGGGCGATTTCGAACTGCGCCGGAGCGACCTCGTTGTGGCGGGTCTTGACCGGCACGCCGAGCTTGAAAAGTTCACGCTCAAAGGCGTACATGCAGGCCTGAACGCGCTCGTTGATGGCCCCGAAATAGTGGTCGTCGAACTCTTGGCCTTTGGGCGAAGGTGCGCCGAGCAGGGTTCGGCCCGCCGCCAGCAGGTCGGGGCGCGACAGGAAAAAGTTACGGTCTATCAAAAAGTATTCCTGTTCGGCTCCGGCCGTCGAACTCACCATGGCAACGTCCACGTGGCCGAACAACCGCAGGACGCGCCGAGCTTGTTTGTCTAAAGCTTTCATCGAGCGCAGCAGCGGTGTTTTTTGGTCGAGCGCCTCGCCCGTCCAGGACACGAAGGCCGAGGGGATGGTCAAGGTCATGCCGTTCGGGTTTTCGACCAGGTAAGCGGGACTCGTCACGTCCCAGGCGGTGTACCCACGCGCTTCGTGGGTTTGCCGGATGCCGCCGGTGGGAAAGCTCGAGCCGTCGGGTTCTTGCTGGATGAGCGTCGCCCCCGAAAACTCCGAGATGACGCCGCCTTCGGCGGTCGGCGAAAAAAAAGAATCGTTTTTCTCAGCGGTGAAGCCGGTCAGCGGGAAAAAAATGTGCCCGTAGTGCGTGGCCCCCTTTTCGGTCGCCCAAGCCTTCATTGCTGAAGCGATGGCGTCGGCGGTACTGACGTCCAGAGCGCTACCCTCTTTGACGGTGCGTTGCAGCGACCTGAAAACGTCGTGGGGCAGCCTCTCTTTCATGACCGTCAGGCTGAAGACGTTGCTGCCGAACAAGCTGCCCGTCGGCCTGGCTAGGTAGTCGATAGCCTCCGGCAACCGGTAAGAAATAGTATCGCCGACTGACTTGGCACGTACTGCGTTTCCACTCATGAAAGGTTCCTTTCGCTAAGAACTTGGTGACGGGTCCGGCCGCTTTGGCGACTCAAACTCGGGGGCGGTTGGCGTTCGACTGAAAAACGACTCGGTAGCGTCTCCGGGGGCGTACTGAGAAGCCTGGCGCGCGTTCGGGCCGAAACCAAACGCACAAGACGCGGTGCCGCCTGAGACGCCGTTACCCGGTCGCCGACCTGCTTGGAAAAAAGCGCGTCAGCGCGGACTCGACCTGTCGGCAAAACCTCGAACATACCAAACGACACAGCCTCATACCTGTTTGCCGGCCTTCCCGGACAGCTTTTGCGGTGATTTGAGAGTGACCCAAACGTGCGCTCGAGGCCAGACCCGAGTGAAAGTATATAAAACCTGTATTCGAAGTGTCAAACCCAAAATTGCCTAGTGCCCTTATCAGCGGTTACACCACACCGTCATTCTTTTAGGATAGCTGTTTTCAGCGGCAAAATATATGACAAAATGCACAACACAAAGGACACCAAAAGGACCCCGCTTCGTCCCTCGCTCGAGCGAGTAGGGACAAGGTCTTCGGCACGAGAGGGCTGGCCCTGGGCTAAGAGGCCGGCGGAGACCGTTTTTTAAGAGCGTTTTTACTCGGTAGCGAGACGGCCGAACGGGTCGACCACCTCTTGCGTCCGCTTCTCTGAGTCACGGAGGTTTCGACGGCTCTACGGAAACGCTACAAAATGTTCACAGGGTTAATGTTATAGGTTGCTGAAGGGGTGCATAAAAAGAAAAGAGGACGTTTTGACACGTCCTCTTCCAAACTGGCGGAGAGGGTGGGATTCGAACCCACGGTGCCCCGAAAGACACACCGGTTTTCGAGACCGGCCCATTCAACCGCTCTGGCACCTCTCCAGGCTTGCAAAGTATAACGCATCTTCTCGCCTGTGCAAAGGGCGGACAAACGGTTGCCGCGGCACGCCCGTGTTTGCGAACCCCCAGGACCGGTGTCTTCGTTTCGTAATACGAACCGTGGCAACCGTACGCCGCAGTGCCCGCGAGTTGAAAAATGCACAAAGCCGGGTCGCCGACACGAAAAGCGCTGGCGTCGCAGGTTGCAACCGCCTCCACAGCGCCGACCCTCGGCGCAAAACACCTCGCGCCGAACGAGTGAAACAAGCGTGGGGCGAACCCAAAAAAGGGTCGTCGCCCCGACCGAGCTTAAGCTTGGGTTCATGTAAACAAATTTTGGTCAGTTGTGTAAGAAGTTTGTCATAGCTACCCTTTATGATAAGGGTGGATCGAAAGATCCATCTCCTCTCTCGGTCCCTCGCATCCCACCACCAGGCGAGGGACCCTTTTTTTGCAGTGCTACGCCCCTTACAGCGAAGGGTTCACCCTACATCGTTCTGTCGCCGTATTCTTCTGCCGCGCCAAGACGGGCGCGTTTGCTACCCCAAACTTTGTTACCCCGTACCAAGCTAGGCAAAACGCGGGGTTGCCGGGTGCCGTTCAGAGCGTTCCGACCAGGGCGGCTTCGCCGGTTTAGAATGACCGGTATGGTGACGCCAATCGCGCTGCAGTGGCTGCCGGTCGGTATCGGACTCACGGTCGCGCTGCTGGGTTTGGTGGGTTTGGGTGTGGCCGCGCTGCCCGGCTGGCGCGACCGGCGCAGCTCGTTGATTGTGGACAGCACGCTCTACCTGGCGACCGGGCTTTTGTTGCTGCTCCCCATTTTCGCGTTCGGGGGTGAGCGGGTCAACGACCCGGACCCCGTCAACGCGGACCTCGTCGGGGTGGGGTTGACAAGCGACCCCACCGGCGCGGAGGTGTACCTGGACGGCGTTTTTGTCGGTCACACCCCGCTCGTTTTTCTGCGCCCACAGGGTGCGCTCGTACGTTACCAGGTGCAGGCGGGGGAAACTGCACCGGGAGGGTTCGTTTACAACGCTTACGAAGGTCGGCTGACGGTCGAGGAGGCGGTTACCGTGAGCGTGTGGCTGGACCGTGAACCCCTCCCCTGACAAACATCCTGAGCCCCGAGCGCCCTTAGCCCAAGGTGCGGCGCTGTACGCGACATCGCCGGGACAGATGTCTTTGGCGACCCCGGTATCGCCTACAATAGCTCATGACCCGGACCTCCAACAAAACCGTCGTCGCCGTGCTGCTGTACCTGGCTCTAGCCCTGGCTACCCAGACTTTTTTTCAACAGTACGGCGCCCGTTACTTAGACAGCGCACTTCTCAAAGCGACCGCCTCGTTTGCGCTGGCGCGCGGTTTGAACGGCGTCATTACCGTGGTGCAAGAAAGCAGCGTGTCGGCGGGCGTGATAGTGGAGGGCAGCGTCGCGGTCGGGCAAATCTTAGACCCCGTCAACGACCTCGTCGAGGGCTTTTCGTGGATTATGCTCGCCAGCATCATTTCGCTAGGTGTCCAGAAACTGCTGCTGGTCGTCGGGGCGCAAGCGGGCTTCGTCCTGTTCGGGGCGGCGCTGGCAGCGCTGCTGGTCCACTGGGCCGTCAACCGGCGCGTGGTGGACGGAACGGTTTTGAGCTACCGCCTGCTCGTACTCGCCATCGTCGTGCAGTCGGCGGTGCCCCTGACAAGCAGCGTCGGCGCGGCGGTCTCGAGCAGCTTTTTGGCGCAGCGCTACCAAGAGGCGGAAAGCGCCATCACCGCGGTTCAGCAGGACTTGCAGAGCGAATTCGGTTTGACCGACACGCCGCGCCGCCTGTTTGAACGCTTGGACCCGCGCAACCTCGTTCAGACGGTGACGCAAAAAGCCGCCGAGGTGACGGGTCACGTCGTCGACCTCATGATTATCTTTGTGTTCGAGACGGTGGTGATGCCGCTGCTGACGCTGCTCGTGGTGCTGCTCGTCTTGGGCGCTTTGCTGCGGACGGGCAGCGAGCCTGCGCCGGCGGCCTTACCGGCTGCGTGAGCGAGGGCGTAGGTACGGAAACTGTGTCCGATGGTCGCTTCGGCTGTTCTAACTTACAAACCGTATCGTCAGGGGATAGCGGTACTTTTTACCCTCACTCGCACGCACGGCTGCGACGACGCTGAAAACGATATGAGCGACAAACAAAACCGGAAAGGCTAGCAGGCCGACCAGAAAAAACAGCAGTACGAACGCGACGACGGTGTAAAGGGTCAGCGACAGCTGAAAGTTGAGCGCTTCTTTTGCCTGGTCGGCGACAAACGCCGACTCGTCCTTTTTCAGCAGCCACACTAGAAGCGGGCCGACGACGTTGCCGAAAGGAAGTCCGGTGTAAAGTGCCAAACCGGACAGGTGGGCCACCATCGCCCAGTTGCGTTCACGGCCCTCGAGCCCGTCCGAAAGTGTCACGCCGGGTTTGGGGGTGGCAGTCGGGGTGGAGGTCGCCGGGGTAGAAGCCAAAGTGTCTTTCATAGCGCTCAGCTTAGCGGGTCGACCGGTCGGCTTCGTCCTTCATAAGTAGGATTTTGGCAAAGGCGACCGTTTAGTGATTGACGGCCAAAGCTCGGGCGATTCGCCTTCCAAAACTCGCTTCTCGACCCTTACCTCAAACGTGCCGCGCGTTTTGTACACCTGAAAGCGAGCAAAGCTAGAGCCTCACCCACAGCATTCGACCAAAATTACCGCACCTGTGCGTTCAGGGCGCGCTCGAGCAGTCGCACGTTGCGAACGTTGGCCTTCCAAACGGCGTCGAACAGGTCGCCAATCAGGGGAATAGCGCCGATGATGACTTCCAACGCGACGTTGTAAACCATCCGCGCCAGCACGCTTTTAGGTGCGCCGAGCCGCGCCGCCTCGAACACGATGTACCCTGAAAACAGCATTCCGACCGCGTCGCCCAAACCCGGCACCAGTCCGATAATCGCGTCCCAGCCGACCCGGTAGCCGAGAACTGGAATGCGAAAAGCGCTGTCGAGCAGGTAACTCAGGTGGCGCAGCCGCTCCATAGTCTCGTCGACCTCTTGTTGAGCAAGGCGGTTTTGAGGCTGGCGGGTGCGCGCCAAAACGTTGCTGTCCGTTGATTCCATGTTGCCCTCCATTAGCATAGCGTAGTGGCTCGCCGCGCGGCGCGAAAGTCGTTACACGACACTTTGGAGTTTTTTGTTTGCGTCGTTCGCAACTTGGTGGCTCCCTGGCGTTTAACACTGACGAAAATGTGCTCTCCCGCCTCTCAACAAGTGGGTGCAACCCCGCCTTAAAACGCTGGACCGCGCTCGCTGCCACCCGAAATTTGGGCTCACCTCGAGCCCATTCACGAGTGACGAACACCTCTAAACAAACCTCACGTCCCGCCCGTCCCAGCCGCCGTAGGTATAAAACTTGCCCGGCTGCCGTTCGCGCAGGTAGTGGACGAGCGGCTCGCGCAGCGGGGCGATGGGGATGATGCGTTCGGCCTCGTCGGCGGGCACGAACCTCGCCTCGACAATGAAGCCGTCGGGGTCGCGGGGATTCAAAAGCCCATCGTACTCCGCTAAAAACACGAACGAAACCGCCCGGTCGTTGCGGCGCACGTCCTCGACATGGACCGCGTAGGCTAAGTGGTGCACCCTGGTGATGACGAGGCCGGTTTCCTCCTTGATTTCCCGAGACAACGCCGCCAGGGTGCCTTCACCCCGTTCGACGACGCCCCCCGGCAGCGTGTAGCGCACGTTTCCAAAACCTTGCCAGTCGTTACCTACCAGGAGAACTCGGCCCATGCGGTCGAGTAAAATTGCGGCGGCAACGACAAACTCACGCCGAGCCACCCTGACCCATCTCTTCCAAGCGCTTCACCTGGTCGGCTTCGGCGAGGGCGAGGGTGAGTTCGTCGACGCCGCCCAACATCACGTCGGTGAGGTTGTGGGTGGTGTAGCCGATGCGGTGGTCGGTCACGCGCGACTGCGGAAAGTTGTAGGTGCGGATTTTCTCCGAGCGCTCGCCCGAGCCGATTTGTACCAGTCGCGCCTCACGCGCCTCGGCTTGGGCTTTTTCCATCTCGCGCTCTAAGAGGCGTGCCCGCAACACGGTCAAGGCCTTTTCACGGTTTTTGATTTGCGACTTGCCGTCCTGACAGGTCACCACGATTTCTTCACTCGTGCCCGGTTTGTAGGTGATGCGCACCGCCGAGTCGGTGGTGTTGACCGACTGCCCGCCGGGACCCGACGAGCGGTACACGTCCACGCGGTAGTCGTTGGGGCTCAAATTCACGTCGATGTCTTCGGCTTCGGGCATCACCGCCACCGTGACGGTGCTCGTGTGGATGCGGCCTTGGGTCTCGGTTTCGGGGACGCGCTGGACGCGGTGGACGCCCGACTCGTACTTGAACTTGCTGTACGCGCCGCGCCCGGTGATTTCGAACGAGACCTTGCTGAAACCGCCCACCTCGGTCGGGTAAGAATCCAGAATCTCCGGCTTGAAGCCGAGCGTTTCGGCGTAACGGAGGTACATGTTCAGCACCTCGCCCGCGAACAGGCTCGCCTCGCCCCCGCCCGCCGCCGCGCGAATCTCGATGATGACGTTTTTGTCGTCGAAGGGGTCTTTGGGCAGCAGCAAGCGCTCCAATTCGCTCGTCAGGGCTTCTCGTTGGGGCTCGAGTTCCGTCAACTCGTCCTTTGCCATCTCCGCCAAGTCGGGGTCGTCTAAAAGTTCGCGCGCCCCAGCGAGCCGCGCACCCACCTCTTTGTACTCCCGGTAGACCTTGACGACGCTGCCGAGTTCGCTATAGCGCTGCATCGCCTCGCGGTAGCGCGCCTGGTCGGCCAACACCTCGGGGTCGGCCAAACTGCGCTCCAACTCGGTAAACTCTTGTTCTAACCTTGCCAGCTTTTCATCCATAATGGGCCAGTGTACCGCGCCGGGACAAGCAGGACGGTGAGGATTACGGCTTGGACAGTCATTCGCAGCGAGCTTGTCAAAACTTCATCAACAAGGGGCTGGGGGATTTACCTTATAAGAACACTGAAGAGGGCGTCACAGAAGCAAACCTCCCCTGACCCCTCCTGTTAGGAGGGGGATGAGACGTTTAACTTACGCTTCCTGCACATGTTGTCTGCCTTCCTTTCGAAGTGTTGACAGCTCAGGGCCGGACGTTGTCGGGGTAATGTCGTCAGGGCAACGACGTTAGGGCAGCGCGAGCCCAGTCGGCGTCAGCCGCGCCAGAACAAGCGAACTCGGCACCACACCGACGTGGTCGTTTTCCTCGTAGTCGAACACGGCGGTCGCGCCCGTGACCGGTCCCATGCCGACAAAAGCGTCGCGCAGCACGCCGCGCAGGGCCGTCACGCCATCCAGCGGGACACCGTAGGTGTAAGCGGCTTCATAAGCGGCCTCGAGCAACTCAAGTGCGTCGTAAGCGAACGCGCCCGCGCTCGGTATGCGCCCGGCCGGGTAAACAGCGGCCAGGTCACGCCGGTAGGTTTGCAAGCTGCTATAGCTCGGCTGCGTCGGCGGCACAACGGTCAGTTCGGCGGGACTCACCGGAAACAAGCCGCCGTTAAAACTCGCCGGGCTGACGCGGGACTCGGGCTCGAGCAGCGCCGGGTTCAAGACCACGTCTTTTTCATACCCGCGCACCCGCAGGCCTGCGTAGGCCAGCGCCGAGTCCTGCGCCAAACCCCAGACGAACACGGTGTCCGGCACGCGCGTCGCGACCCACAGCGCCTCGGGCGTCAACACGGTCGCGGCGGGCGAGTACCGCTGCTCGACGACGAGGCTCGTGTTCGCGCCGGGGTCGAACAGACGGGCCAAACTTGCGGCGACCACGTCCCCATAACCGTTGTCGAGCGTCATGAGTCCGAAGCGCGCGTGGCCCGCTGCGGCCTGCTTCAGGACGGCGCTCTGCAACAACCGCTCGTCGTCCGGCACGACGGTAAACAGCCAAAACCCCGGCTCCGGCGGCAACCCGCTCAGCGCCAGCGTGAGCACGCCGGAAGCCTCGACAAAAGGCGCAACGGCCCGCGTCGCGGCGGCGGTCGTGCAGCAAACGAGCGCGTGGACCTCACCGTTTTCGACTAGGTCGCGCACCTGGCGCAGCGCGGTCGCCGGGTCGCTGGCGTCGTCGCGGACAATGACCTCTATGTTTTGCGAAAACGTCCCCAAGCGGCGCAGCCGCGTCCCCAGCGCAGTCACTGTGTTGGCCTGCGCCGTCCCGTCCAGCCGCGCGCCCCCCGTCTGCGACACGACCACCCCGACGCGAAACGGTTGCGCGGGTTGAGCGAAGGCGAAGCTCGAGAAAACCACAAGTAAAAACAGTCGAATCATGCGTTAAGTTTTACCAGGGCCGCGCGGCCCCCCGGTGAGAAAGAGTTTACGCCGCAGCGAGCTTCTGCAACACCCTTCACCATGTCACCGCCCACCACAGGTCATACTGAAGCGGTGAAACGCTTTAAGCGAACGGTCGGCTGGCTGGTCTTGGTGCTGGGGGTCGTGACGGCGCTCAGTCAAACTTCGGCTTTACAACCTTCAGCCCCGCAAAATTTAGTTCCGCAGGATTTGGTCCCGCAGTCGCCGGAAGCTTGGGCCTACGTCGTCGCCGCCGGAAAAACTAAAATCGGCAGCGTCTACACCGTGACCGCCGACGGCCTGGTGTGCAGCTACCGCCAAGAAAAAGAGGTGCGCGCGAGCATCGAAGCGCTGGCCGCAACCGAGCAGGTTCACCCGGCCTCGGTCGCCGAGGAACTGACCGCTTACCTGTGGGGCGACTGGACGCTTCTTTATACCGACGGCCCTCCCCTGCGCGCAGCCTTGGACGGGGGCCGGGACACGCTCGAGGTTTACCTAGAAACGTTTTACCAGGCTCACCACGTCTGCTTGTTGGGCATCCTCAACACCCTCGTAGACGGCTACGAGGGCGACTACGTGCAGACCGACGAAGGTTTCGTCTACAGCAAAAGGGGCGGCGGGGCGCGCTACAGGCTGCTCGCCCTCGAGCCCAAGTATTTTCCCGGTACCGGTTTTTTAGAACCTGTGGGCGTCGTCAAGGCCGTGCGCAACGCCGGTTTGTTGCGCGTCGACACGGTTCGCGCCAGGGTGCTGGACGCGGTTGCGGCGTCCGTCGAGCGCCGCTCGGCCGAGGGCGGCGACCCCCTCAAAGTAGACCGCTGAGGCTCCCGCAGCGGTCACAACCTCGTGTGAAATACGTCACAGCCGCGGTTTCACGAATCCAAACCCACGGCTCGGGTGTATCTCTGTTTGTAACCCGACGTGGTCACGCCTACACGGTTACACCTACGTGGTTACATCTCCCCTCTTCCCAAGACCCCGCAACGCTCTCCCACGGTGCGGGGTCAACTTATTTGAGGTTTTCGCAGGCTCGAGCTTAGTGATTTTCGGTGCTGAAATTGGGGACAGTCCTCATTCGGCGGGGTAAACTTGGAGTTTAGAGAAAGGGCGCGCGTGACAGTCCACCCACAGACCGACCTGAATTCGAGCGAAGTAGGCGAAACGCCGCGCCACGTCGCCTACGACCCGAACGCCGCGCGAGAGCGCCCCCAGACAGACCCGTGTGTCGGGACAAAATGACGTTCCTACCCGTCCAGCCCCAAAACGCGCTCAACAAAGCGTTCCGCAAGGTCAAACCGAACCGCGCGGACTTCGAAACCTTCAAAACGCAGCTCGAAAACCTTACAAACAGTGTAAAGCCGCACGAGTCCGAAGAGTTCCACAAAAACCTCATCACGGCTTTTCTCAAAAAAACCTACTACGACGGCCACTTTATCAACACCAAAGACCGCAACGACCTCGTCATTCACGAAGGCGTGACCGCCGACACGCCCGTCGGGGTCATCCTCGAAACTAAAAAACCCGGCAACAAGAGCGAGATGCCGTCGCCGACCGACCTCAACCGCAAAGCTTTACACGAACTCGTCTTGTACTACCTGCGCGAGCGCGTCACAAACAAAAACTTAAACCTCAAACACCTCGTCGTGACGGACACTTACCAATGGTTCGTTTTCGACGCGAGCACGTTTGAAAAGACGTTCGTAGAAAACAGGGCCTTCGTCAAAACCTACGAGGACTTCGCGGCGGGGCGTTTGACGGGTACGAAAACCGAATTTTTCTACAACAACATCACCAAACCTTTTATCGCTCAGTTGGACGCGCCTTTACCCTTCACTTTTGTAGACCTGCGGGACTACTGGAGCAACTTGACAGACAGCGACTTGACAGGCGAGGACGCCGAAAAGCGTCTCATCACCCTGTACAAGCTGTTTTCGCCCGAGCACCTGCTTAAACTTCCCTTCGCCAACGACAGTAACACGCTCGACAAGGCGTTCTACGCGGAGCTTTTGCACATCGTCGGCTTGACCGAGAAAAAGGTGGGCGGCAAAAAGCTCATCGTTCGGCAGGAAGAGCCGGACGACGCCTCTTTGATTGAAAACGCGATGATTCAGCTCGAGAACCTCGACAAGCTGAGCCGCTTGGAGCAGCCCGCCCACTACGGCGACAGCCGCGAAACCAGGCTTTTCAACGTGGCGCTGGAACTCGCCATCACCTGGGTCAACCGCGTGCTGTTCCTGAAGCTGCTCGAGTCCCAACTGCTGAGCTACCACAAAAACCAGAAAAACGTCCGGGACGACTACGCTTTTCTCAACAGCAACCGCCTCAAAGACTATGACGAGTTGAACACCCTCTTTTTCGGGGTACTCGCCAAACCCGTAAACGAACGCCACGCGTCGGTGGCGGCTTTTCGGAACGTCCCGTACCTCAACTCGAGCCTGTTCGAACCCACCGAGTTGGAGCACCGGACCCTGGCCGTCAGCGCGCTCCGTGACGACCGCGAACTTGAGCTTTACCCCGGCACGGTCCTAAAAGACGCGGACGGCAAAAAGCGTAGCGGCCGAATGACCACGCTCGCTTACCTGTTCGCGTTTTTGGACGCTTTTGACTTCAGCAGCGAGGGCTCGGAAGCGGTGCAAGAAGACGGTAAAAGGCTCATCAACGCCTCGGTGCTGGGCCTGATTTTTGAAAAAATCAACGGCTACAAAGACGGCTCTTTTTTTACGCCCGGTTTTATCACCATGTACATGTGCCGCGAAACGATACGCAGCGCCGTGGTGCAAAAGTTCAACAGCGACAAGGGTTGGGACTGTCAGACCATCACCGAACTTTACAACAAAATAGACGACAAACAAGATGCAAACCGCATCGTCGACAGCCTAAAAATCTGCGACCCGGCGGTCGGCTCGGGGCACTTTCTGGTCAGCGCCCTCAACGAAATCGTCGCGCTGAAAAGCGAACTGAAAATCTTGATGGACGACGAGGGTAAGGTGTTGCGCGGCTACACCCTGGAAGTCAGCAACGACGAACTCGTCATTACCGACGACAACGGCGAACTGTTCGAGTACAAGCCGCAGAACGCGGAAAGCCAGCGCGTCCAAAAGACGCTGTTTCACGAAAAGCAGACGTTAATCGAAAACTGTTTGTTCGGCGTCGACATCAACCCGAACAGCGTCAAGATTTGCCGTTTGCGCCTGTGGATAGAGCTGCTAAAGAACGCCTACTACAAACCGGACGGGGCGCTCGAGACCCTGCCCAACATCGACATCAACATCAAAACGGGCAATTCGCTCATCAGCCGTTACGCCTTGGACGTAGACCTGAAACAGGCGCTTAAAAAAAGCGGCTTGAGCGTAGAGGCTTACCGCAACGCCGTCAGCACCTACCGCAACGCCGAAAGTAAAGACGTGAAGCGTAAGATGGAAATGCTCATTTCAGAAATCAAGCGGGCATTCAGAACTGAAATTATGTTTAATGACCGCAAGCTGCTAAGGCTAAACAAGCTTAAAGCGGACTTGAGTGTTGAACAAGAAGACCTGTTTGCTGACGAAGCGATACGCCAGCAGCGGGCAAAGCAAAGAGAAAAAGACTTAAAAGAGTTGGCAAAGCTCGAGCAAGAGGTAGCAGATATTCAGAACAACAAGGTCTTCGAGAACGCTTTCGAGTGGCGCTTCGAGTTTCCCGAAGTGTTGAATGACAACGGCGATTTTGTCGGGTTTGATGTGATAATTGGCAACCCACCGTATGGCTTGTTGAACAAACGTCAAAACAAAACAACAAGCATAGATATTGCTTCTGACGAGCTGGACTTTTACAAGAACTTAGAGGAATATGCACCCGCTAAGGGCAATATTCTGAATGTATTTCGTCTATTTGTTGTGAGGAGCGTCAGTATACTAAGAGCGCACGGATTTTTCTCGCAGATATTTCCTTTGGCATTTGCTGCAGACTTAACATCCAGCAAGCTGAGAGAACACCTTCTACAGAACACCCAATTTATTAAGCTTGAAGCGTTTCCTGAAAGGGATGATGTAAACAACCGTGTGTTCGAAGCTGTTAAGATGTCAGTTTGCATATTGAACTTGACAAAAAGACAACCCAACAGTGACCCGTTTCTTCTTCGCATTCATCAAAGTAATTTTGTTGATGACAAAAGTCCTCAAACGTATATATCGAGAGATGACATTCAACTTCTGGATACCTCAAACTACACAATTCCGCTGCTCAACGAACAAGACTTATCATTACTCAAAAAGGTCTACGCAAATTCAAAACGTATTTCAGACATCGGGCATTGCTACACAGGAGAAATAGATATGACTTTGGGTCGTCCGTATATCACAGATGATCCTAACAAAGCCGTAATGATTAAAGGTGCAATTCTGGACCGATACCTGTTGCGAACTAAAATGAGCCAAGGCGAAATAGAATTTTTGGATTCAAAAAAGTACGTTGAAGAAAACAGCGGAAGCAAATCCTCACACTATAAGCAGCCAAGAATTGTCATGCAGGGAATCACTGGTGTGAACGAAAAAACTCGTCTGAAAATGACTTACATTGATTCTGGAGTGTTCTGTGCAAACTCTGTCAACTACATTGTTTTTGACAAGCCTTCGGTAAGTCCCAAATATGTCTTGGGCTTTTTGAATAGCAACCTATTGAACTTTGTTTTCTCAAAAAGTAGTACCAACAGCAACGTCAACGGCTATGAGGTTGACAACTTACCCTTCACCGACAAGTATCCCGCCGACCAAACCGCCCACGACTGCATGACCCAAATGGTCGACGCCATGCTGGACTTGCACAAACAAAAGACCGCAGCTTCCGGCGACGCGCTCGCCGCTTTGGAAACCCGCATCACCGAGCTGGACGCTTCAATCGACACGCTCGTTTATGCGCTTTACGGGCTGAGCGAGGAAGAGGTTGAGATTGTAGAGGCGGCGGTGGCGGGGTGATTTATGACGTTGGCTTTAAGCCTCGAGCCCGCAAAGACCTGCAAGCGATTGATAAACGTGAAGCCGGGCGTATCATCGAAAAGATTGAGGCGATGCGCGAGGATTTGACAGGCGACGTAAAGAAGCTGACCGATTTCACGCCGGATTATCGCCTGCGTGTTGATAACTACCGGGTTTTGTTCGCACTCGAGGATAATAGGATTGTCATCTACCGCGTTCGTCACCGCAAAGACGTTTATAAATGAGAAAGGATTGCCCCGTGGCTGATTTGGCGTTACATCCAGAGTTTTTGGTTAAAAACGGCAAAAGAGAATTTGTCGTGCTGCCTTATGAAGAGTTTGAGGCGTTGCAAGAGGTTCTTGCCGACGCTTCCGACCTCATCGACTTACGCGACGCCAAAGAGACCGAAGGGGACGCTCCTACTGTGTCATTGGAAGAAGTCAAGAGGCAGTTGGGTTTGTCTGCTCTGGACTTGGCCGAAGACCTGGTGGGCAGTGTAGAGGACGGAACGAGTGACCTAGCGACGAACCCTGAACACCTGAATGGTTACGGCAAAGAAGAAACAGTATGAATCAACTCAAGGTGATTGTCGAAAAGCACGAGGACGGCTACGTCGCTTACCCGCTCGGGCTCAAAGGTGTTGTCGTGGGTCAGGGTGACAGCTACGAAGAAGTCATGGCGGATGTGAAGTCGGCGATTGCGTTTCATCTCGAGACGTTTGGTAGCGACATGCTCGAGGACTCGCCGGTGTTGGAAGCATTTGTCGCCGAGACGGTGGCGGGCGTGTAGGTGAAAGGGTTGACGCACCCAAAGCGAAGGTCGTGAAGGCGTTACAGCTTCTTGGCTTTGAGATGGTCCGCGAACGGGAGCATATAGGGGGGGCACACAGCCATGATTCGGCACAATGCGGACGGAACCAAAACACCTCTTACCCTGCCTAACCACAAAACTATCAAAGGCTCGACGCTGAGAACGATTTGTACACAAGCAGGTATCGCTCGAGGGGACTTTCTAAAAGCTTATGAGCAAACGTGAGGCAATTGACGCAGTCACGACGCGAACCGAAGAGGTGATGGCGGTGCTCGAGGCGATGGTGGCGGGGTGACTTACAAGCTTGACCTAACCAAGCGTGCCGACAAAGACTTGCAAAAATTGCCCGTGGGGGTTCAGGAACGTGTCGCCAAGGGGCTGAGGTTGCTACGAAACGATTTGCAGGGCGACGTGAAGAGGCTGACGAACTTCACTCCTGAGTACCGCTTGCGCGTGGGAAACTACCGAGTTTTGTTTGAAATTGAGGATAATACAGTGGTAATTCAACGCATCCTGCACCGTAAAGATGCCTATTAAGGAGTAATAATGGACGTTTTGGAACTGCACCCCTCATTTATTGAGCGAGAGGGTAAAAAAGAGTATGCGGTCCTGCCGATAGACGAGTTTGAACGGCTACAAACCTTTATTGAGGACGCTCGAGACTTGTTCTTGCTTAGACAGGCAAAGGCTGAGGACGACGGTGAAAGAATCTCTTTGGCTGAGGTAGAAGCGCGTTTAGGACTGACCTCTGACTGACTGGAGTTTGTGACGCACTTTTCTGTAACTTTGCGGGCGTAGTGCAGAGGTCAAAGTTGTGAAGAACATCATGAAACGTCTCAAAGTGATTGTCGAAAAGCGCGAGAACGGCTACGTCGCTTACCCGCTCGCACGCTCCTCAAAATTGCCGCCAAACACCCTGAACTGGTGCTCGAGGTCAGCAAACAACCCGAAAGAAGCGCGTTTCACCGTCAAACTTTTGAGTTTTCCGTGCAGCGAAAAATGGCGCTCCCGACAGGAGTCGAACCTGTGACCCACCGCTTAGGAGGCGATTGCTCTATCCAACTGAGCTACGGGAGCGCGCTAGCAGCTTTTACAGTTTAGCGAGTTTTTTGGGTGCGGGCAAGGTTGGGTGCCGAGGATTAGCGTTTGTCCCAGGGCCGCAACACGATTTGGCCGTCTACGAGGTGCGCGACCTCCGGCCCTTTGGCTTCGCCGCCGTCACCGCCGGCCCGGGCGAGTGCGCCCGCGATGCGCAGTTGCGGGCTCAGGATGCGCTGCGCCCAGATGAGGGCGGCCTCGTTGCCGGCCGCGCCCGCGTGGGCGACGCCCCGCAGCGTGCCGAGCACGATGATGTCGTCTTCGGCGACGATTTCTGCGCCCGCGTTGACGTCGCCCAGAATGACGGCCGAGCCGGTCGACTCGAGCCGCCCCCCACTCCGCACCGTGCGCGCGACGATGACGGTTTCGCCCTTGGCCTGCACGACCGCGCTCGTCGGGCGCACCTCGACGAGTTCGCCGCCCGCTTCGGCTACTTTTTCTGCGACCGCTGCGACGACACCCCAGGGGACGCGTTCGGTCAGCTCGAGCATCACCTTGTTGCTCAGCAGTTCGCGGTGGTCGGCCCAAACGTCTGCAAGCGTTTCTACGGTGTCGTCGCGGTCCAAACTCAGCAAAATGCCGCCGCGCGTCCCCCTAGTTTTCATCTTCGACTCCAAAGTACTGCGCTAAAAAGTCGCGCCCGGCGGGCACGGCCGTGGCGGTGCTCTTGTCGCCGTTTTCTATAAAGACGGTCCACACGATATCAGGGTCCTCCAGGGGCGCGTAGCCCGTAAACCAGACGTGATCATACCCCAAGCCCCGCGCGTTCTGCGCCGTGCCCGACTTGCCCGCCACGTCGATGGGAAAAGCGCGCGGCCCCAGCACATATTGGGTGCCGTAGTCGGTAATCATCTTGCGCATTCCGGTCTGGAGCGTGTCCCAGTACCGGCCGGACACTTGCGTTACTTCGGGCGTGCGAATTTCGCCGCCGACTTTTTTGACGAGGTGCGGCTGTACCCGGCGGCCGTTCTCGGCGATGGTCTCGACGAGTTGCGCCACCTGCACGGGCGTCGCCAGCAAGTCGCCCTGACCGATGACCGAGTTGAGGGTAAAACCCGGCAGCCAGCCGTACTCGTAGTGCTCATTCGCCCAGGCCTCGTCGGGAATGCGGCCCGCCTTTTCTTCGAGCAGCCCCACACCCACTTGTTCGCCGTAGCCGAGTTCGTGCGCGCGCTTGACGAGCGCGTCCATAAACGGCGACCAGCCCGCCTTGCGCGCGCCGGGTGTGTCGAGCGCCGCCAGCCAGTAGTACGTGTTGCAACTGTCGGCAAGCGCGCCCGTGACGTCGTAAGAACCGCGCGACGACGGGTACGACCAGTTGTCCCAGCGAATCCCGCCGAAAGTGATGCTCGCCGCACAGCCGTACTGCTTTGTCGGCGACACGAAGCCGTCTTCGACGAGCGCCGAACTCGTCACGAGTTTGAAGGTCGAAGCGGGCGGGTAAGTTTCGACCGTCCGGTTGCTCATCGGCAGGTTAGTCGTGTCGCTCAGGACGGCCTTGACTGCGACCGGGTCGCTGGGCCGTTTGGTGAACACGTTCTGGTCGAAGGTCGGGCTGCTCGCCATCGCCAAAATTTCGCCCGTGTCGGGGTCCACCGCGACAAGCGCGCCGCGTACCAAGGTCTCCAGCGGCAGCCCGCGCGCTTCGCGTTGCGCGTTGACGTAACTCAGCGCGCCGGCGAGGGCGTCCTCGGCCATCCGCTGCACTTTGGGGTCGAGGGTCAACACCAGGTCGCGGCCGGGGCGGACCGGCTTTGTTATTCGGGACTCTAAGACGACGCCGTGGTTGTCGACCTGCACTTCGGTGGTTCCGGCCTCGCCGAACAGTTCGTCTTGAAAGCTCGCCTCTATCCCCATCACGCCGACGAGGTCGTCCAGGGCGTAGCCGGGAAAGCGGCCCTTGGCCTCGGCCGTGTAGCCCACCACCTGCGCCGCTAAGTTCGTCGGGTAGGTGCGCTCGACCCGTTCGCGCAAATACAGGTTGTCCTGGCCCGCCACGAGTTCTTCGACCGCCGGAACGAGGTCGTCGGGCACGTTGTAGGCGGCGACCGCGCCGAACTGGGCTTGCTCCAAGTCGCTGCGGTCGGGCGGCGCGGGCTCGCCCTGTAAGTTGAGCAAGTAGGCCAGCCGCCGCCAGTTGCGAACCTCGCCGCCCCAATACATCAGGTCGTAGGCAATGCGGTTGTCGGCCAGCACGGTGCCGTCCCGCGCCAAGATGCGCCCCCGCAGCGGCGTGGCCCGTTTTTCGACCCGCACGTTCTGGTCGCTCTGCAGACTCAGCGTTTCGGCCATCACCACCTGCAGGTACATAAGGCGAGCCGTAAACAGTACCAGCACGGTAAAGATGAGCGCGAGCAGCAAGCGTAGCCGCGTTATCACAGGAGTTCCTTGCGTAAACCGGTTCGGTCCATAAGCGCCTCACCCCAGGGTAACAGCCATAGCGCGAACAACAGTGTAAAAAGGGCCTCGAGCGGAAAAATGTCGAGTACGCCGCGCAACGCGTAAAAGGTGCCCGTCTGCCACACCAAGAGCGGCGCGACGGCCAGCCACTTCCCCACGACCGCCGCCAACACCGCCAACGAACGTTCAAAAAAGCTCGTTTGGCTGAGCTGCGCGCGCACCAGCAACGCCGCCACCGCGCCGCCTGAGAGCCCGAGCGCGTGCAAGCCTAAGTACGCGCCCCCAAAGGCGTCTTGCAACAACCCTATCCCGTAAGCCAACAGCACGAGTTGCCACGGCGGCAGCCGCCAGAGCAGCGTCAGCACGGCGACGAGAAACAAGTCCGGCGCGGGGTAAGGCGCGAGCGCCGCACCCCAGAAACTTTGTGCCAACAGCAGAAACAGGTAATAAAACACGAGCCGCATCTCGCCCGTAGTGTATCCCGAGTTTGCGTGTTCGGGGTTTCGAGCGGTCGTCTCGAGGCGGCTCTCGCCAAAAGACCTACGCAACAACCGGAAATACCCTTTTTCACCGTTCGTTTTTGGGGCTGAAAGGCTGCGTGGTTTTGCCGGGTGGTATAAGAGGCTCATGCTTTTTCGCCCCGAAAAACCCTTCTTAGCGCACCCGCTTCGGTGTTTGCATGTAGGTCTCGTCCTGGCAGCTTGCCAACTCGGTATGACGGCGGCCCAAACCTTCGGCGTGGCGCTGAGCCGCACGCCCACCCTCGAGCCCGCAGTGACGCTGACCGACCTGGAACTGGGCGACCACAAGGTCGATATAAGACTGGCGGGCGGCGTGGCGGGGCCGCTCGAGCTGGGCGTCAGCGCCCGCGAAACGACCTCGTTTGGGCCGCTCGGCAACCTGACGGTGAGCAGTGACGCAAAACTGGACAGCAGCGGGCGGTTCGAGTTCTCTTTAGGCGCGCAGGGCGTCGTCGCTGCGGTAGCGGCGCGGGCGCGGCTGAGTCTCTTCACCGCCGAGGTCGGTCGTTTTGAAATATCTGAAGTCTATGTGGAAGAAGCGAGGCCGTTTTTGCTCGCCGAACCCCTCGACTTCGGCGCGGCCCTCGACCTGGGCGCGAGTTACCGCTTCAGCCGCAGGTTCATCGTGACCGCCGAGCCGTCTTTGTACCTGACAGACGTGGGCGGTCTCGGCGGGCGGCTGGCGCTCGAGGGCCGGTTCGTCAAGGTGGTCGGCCCGGACGACCTGCGCGCTGGGGCGCTTTTCTACTTCGGTCCGGCGGGTAACCCGTTCGGCGCGGTGGGCGCGGAGTACAACCTCAACCGCCGCAGCTTACCGAGCGCGAGCTTGGCGGTGTGGGCGGGGCTGAACGCCGAGGGTTTGAGCCCGGGTGCGCGTGTGCAACTCAGCCAAACCCTGAAAAGCCTGAACTCGAGCTACAGCTTGACGTTGGCCACCGAACCCTACCGGACGGACCTGCTGCCTTACCGCGCCGCCGCGACCTACCGCCAGAACCTGGGGGTGGGCGCGTTGGAGGCGTCCTTTTACGGCACGCTCTCGTCGCGCGCGGGTGTGCCCGCGGTCAGCTTTCTCGTCGGGTATTCTCTGCCCTTCTAAAACGAGGGCGTTTGACGAACGCGTGCGGCCCTTTCTCGAGCCTACGTCTGAACAGTGACCGCCGAAACATCTTTCAGCCTTGACAGAGACCCTTCCGTGATGCCCGAAAAAGCGGAGCGGTATTGAGGCACGCGCGGGGCGAGGTCAGGGTGTCGGGGGTGTCGTGGCACCGTCTGGCTTCGAACCCGTCGGCGACCTCGCGGGACACGGATATTTCCTGGTAAGCGGTGGCAATCCCGAGTAACGTTTTCACTCATTGCCTCTTCGAAGCCGCTGTAGCCACCGGGAAAAAGGGTTGCCTTACCAAACGTCAAGAAAGAGGCTCGTTTGTCGGCACCTCGGCGGGGTGGCCCGGAGCAGACAAAGACAAGTCCCCACAAAGCCGGATGGGGATTTCTGCTTCGGTCCAACGTTCACCCGTTTGGTTTGACGCAAACAGTGTAAGTCAGCGCTCTCCCAGGGGCACCAAACGCTGCCCGGCCAGGTCGATTTCGAACACGCCCGTCGCGGGTACGTCCACCGTGAAGGTGACGGTTTGCCCTAACTGCCGCGCCGTGACGCGGTGTGTGCCCGGCACCAAGTTAGCGGCGAAGCCGCCGCTGCGCAGCACGCCGTCGATGGACACCAAACCGCTTTGCGCAACGTCCCAGACGAGCATACGCTCAAAAATCGGCGTCAGGGCCCGCCCGACTTGGTTGACCCGGAAGTTCTGCACGGGAACCTGTAGCGTCAGCGTTTCAAAACCGGGACGCTGCAAGCTGAGGTTACGGGTGCCGGGTCTCGCCTGAACCGTCAACGGTGTGGTGCCGACCGCTTCGCCGTCTAAGTAGACCGTCGCGCTCGGGGTGCTCACGACCTGGATGCTGCCGCCGGTCACGGCCGTCAGCACGACGTTGACGAGTTGGGTTTGACCGCCGCGCAGGGTCAGGGTACGCATTTCGGGCAAAAAGCCCTCCTTGCGCACCTCGATACGGTAGGTGCCGGGTTGCAACATCAAAACGTCTAAGTTGGAGGTTTCGCCCACCTCGGTGTCGTTTAGGTACACGCGCGCTTCGCCGGGTTGGCTCGAGATGAACAGTTCGGCCGACCCCGCCTGCAGGTCGCCGACGGGCGCGACGAAGCGGGCCACGTCGTTCGCCAAACGCGCGGCGACGGCCGCCAAGGTCTCGACCCCGAAGGACTCCGTGTAGATGTCCGACGCCCGCTTACCGGCGGCGTCGGCGACGAGGATGCTGAGTGAATAGGGCGTCTGCACGTTGCCGCCCTCGACCCGCTGGATTTGCCCGGACAGCGCGTATTGCAAGCCTTCCAACTCGGCGATGAAGTAAACGAAATCCGGCTCTAAGCTGCTGGCGATGCCCGGCGTGACCAGGTCACCTTCGGACACCACCAGGCCGGTGCGGCGCGCTATGGCGGTCCGCAACTCGCGCATGGTTTGGGTGACGATTTCCGGCGGCACCTCGCCGCGCGTTCCGAACGTCGGTACGACGACCTGGGCACTTGCCCCACCGCCAAAGGCCAAGCCGACACCGAACCACAAGCTCAGGAACCAGCCTTGCCAAACATTTCGCGTCTTCACGGGGCTAGTATATATCTTAACGTCGTGCGCCACGGCGTCAGTGCTATAAAAGAACCATGCGCTACTTGCTCCTGAGCGACATTCACGCCAACTTGGTCGCTCTCGAGGCCGTGTTGAGCCACGCCCGCCGCAAACGGTGGGAGCGCGTCGTTTTTTTGGGTGACGCGGTCGGTTATTACCCCCAGGTCAACGAAGTTCTCGACTTGCTGCGCGACCTGCAGCCGGTCTTAAACATTGTCGGCAACCACGAAGACTCGCTGCTCAACCACGCGTTCGGACAGGCTTCGAGCTACCGCGAAGAAAGCGTCGTCACCACGGTCATCCGCAAGCACCTGACGCAGATAAGCGAAGCGAACCTCGGCTACGTCAAGGCGCTGGACACGCACGTCGTGCAAGAGGGTTGGGAGGCCGCGCACGGCGGCCTGCGGACACCCTGGGAATACGTCACGAGCGTGCAGACGGCGCAGGAGAACGCGCCCTACATGCAAACCGACCTGTGCTTTGTCGGTCACACCCACGTCCCCAAAATATTCGCTTGCGTTTGTGCGCCGAGTGGCGACCTGTGGCGAGCGGTAGCGTTGCAAAGCGAACAGACCGTTTACCGTATTCCGCCCAGGGCCAAGCTGCTTTTCAACCCCGGCTCGGTCGGTCAACCCCGCGACGGGCTGCCGCTGGCGAGCTACGCCATCTTCGACGAAGACCTCCGCGTGATAGAGCACTTCAGGGTCGAGTACGACGTGCTCCGCGTGCAGCGCTTGGTACGCGACCAAGGCTATCCGGAAACGCTGGCCGCACGGCTGACGCTCGGCAGATGAGTCCGAACGGCAGACGGTTTCACGCAAACGTCGGAACCGACGGCGTCCGCAACGCCCTCGGTTCACGGTCGGGTGTCACGTCCCTGGTTTGAGACCGTCCCTGCGCTTTTTGAGAGGGATTCTCGAGGTGGTCAACTCAAACAAGTAGGAGGACGGGTCGGTGACAAAAGACGTTTGCGCGCCAACACTGGAAGACGCAAGCCTGCCGACGTCGTTCGCAGCAGCGCCGGTGGTCTTGTCAGGGCTGCGCGCAGGCTTCCGGGGCGACCCCAAGGATTTTGAAACTCGTTTTGGGCAGGGTAAAGTTCCCACTCAGCGTCTGTCCGGTCAGGAGGTCGGTGGCGCGGTCGGTGCGTAGGGTGGACTCGAGCGCCGCCTCTTTGTTCCCGAAGTTGGCGACGACCATGACACTTTCGCCCGCACCGGCGCGGCAAAAAGCCAAGACCGCTCGGTCCTGGGTGTCCAGCACCGTCAGCGAACCGCTGTTCAGGGCGGGTGTGTCGTTTCTCAGTTGGATGAGTCGCTTGTACAAGTTGAAAAGCGAGTCCGGCTCAGCCTCTTGCGCCGCCACCGTGATTTCCGGGTCGTCGGTGCTGAAGGCGTACCAGGGTTGGGCGGTGCTGAACCCGGCATGGGGTTCGGCGGGCGTCCAGCGCATGGGGGTACGTTTTTCCTCGTCCTTGTCGCCGGGGCCGTTGGGCATTCCGATTTCCTCACCGTAGTAAAGAAAGGGCGTGCCCGGCAAGGTGAGCAGCAGACCGGCGGCGAGTTTCAGGCGCGGCACGTCCCGTCTCAGAAAGCCGAGGCTGGTGCCGGGCCTGACTTGGTCGTGGTTGGAGATGAACGTGGCGAGCGGAGCGTCCGGCGGGTAAAGCTCGGCGTTTTGCTTTAGGGTGAAAACGAGGTCCGCAGCGCTCGGCGACTGCACGGCCTCCAGCAGGGCGCTCCACAGCGGATAATCGAAGGCCGCGTCGAGACTGCCGTCGGTAAAGTAGCGCGCAATCGTGCCCGCGTCCGTCCAGGTCTCCCCCACCAAGAAAGCCTCGGGGTTGAGCGTTTTGATGTATGCCCCGAACGCCTCGACCCAGGCGATGTTCTCGGGCGTGTTGCGAATGTTGCCGTCCGCGCCCTCGACGATGTGCTGAATCGCGTCGATGCGGAAGCCGTCCACGCCGCGGTTCAGCCAGAACTTCGCCACGTCGTTCATCTCTTGCACCACCGCTGGGTTGCGGTAGTTCAGGTCGGGCATCCCGCTCCAAAAAAGACCCAGGTAGTAGCCGCTGGGCGTTTCGTGCCAGGCCGGGCTCCCACCCGTGCCGCGCCAACCCAGGTCGGTGTCGGACCACGCGTAGTAGTCGCGGTAGTCAGGGTCCTCCGTTTTCGCCCTCAAAAACCACGGGTGTTGGTCACTGGTGTGGTTGACGACGAGGTCCATCACGACGCTGATGCCCCGCGCGTGCGCCTCGGCGACAAAGGTGTCGAAGTCCGCAAGCGTGCCGTAGTCGGGGTTGACCTCGTAAAAGTCGGTCACGTCGTAGCCGTGGTAGCTCGGGCTCGGGTGAACAGGCATCAGCCACACGCCGGTCACGCCCAGGTCTTCGAGGTAGTCCAGCCGTTCGGTCGCCCCGGCCAAGTCGCCGACGCCGTCCCCGTCCGAGTCCTGAAAACTGCGCACGAAAATCTCGTAGTAGACGCCTTCTGGCGCGGTTGTTTGCGCCGACACGAACGACGCTGCGAGTAAGAGTAGAGCGAAGCAAGTTTTTAACATGCCTCTAGTGTGACACGGCGACGAGGGTAAAGAAGTAGGGAAGTAGGGGGTAGGGGGTAAAAGCTTAGGCGGATGCTACCACGCTCCTATTAGGCGGATGCTGCCGCGCTCTTCGACCTGACTTTTCTGTTCTCTCATACTCTTACACCCTTTCTCAGCGCAGCCCTCGCCCCGCGCCGGCTCGGGGGGCGCGCTTGCCCATCTGCTTCATGAGTCGCTTCATCTGTTCGTAGTTTTTCATCAGTCGGTTGACGTCTTGAACTTCGGTGCCCGAGCCCCTGGCGATGCGTTTTCTGCGGCTGGCGTTGAGCAGACGCGGTTTGCGGCGCTCGGCGTCGGTCATCGAGGAGATGATAGCCTCGATGCGGCCGATTTCGCGCTCGTCGATTTCCGCGCCGGGCGGCAGCATTTTGCTGGCGCCGGGAATGAGCTTGAACACGTCCGTAAACGAGCCCATCCGCTTGATGCGGCGCATCTGGGTGAGCATGTCCTGCAGGGTGAAGTCGGATAGGTTTTTGAGGTCGTCCTCGTCATCGTCGCCCTCCAGAACTTTCGCCTTTTCAATCAAGGTGAGCACGTCGCCCATGCCCAGGATGCGGCTCGCCACGCGGTCGGGGTAAAAGGGCTCGAGACCGTCGATTTTCTCGCTCATCCCGGCGAAGTAGATGGGTTTGCCGGTCACGTGCTTGGCGGACAGGGCCGCGCCGCCGCGCGCGTCGCCGTCGAGCTTGGTCATGACCAGACCGGTCACGCCGACGCGCTCGTCGAAAGACGTGGCGACCGGCAGCGACTGTTGGCCGGTCATCGCGTCGATGACGAGCATCGTCTCGCTCGGCTGCAGCTTGTCTTTAAGCTCGGCCAGCGCGTCCATCAACCCCTCGTCGATTTGCAAACGGCCCGCCGTGTCGACGATGACGAGGTCGCGAAAGTCTTGTTTGAGGTGGGCGTTGAGGCGCTCCAGGGTGCGCCCCGGCGTCTCGTCGTCCTCGACCTCCAACACGGGTACGCCGATTTGCTTGCCCAACACTTTGAGCTGTTCGCGCGCCGCCGGGCGCTGCGTGTCGGCGGCGACGAGGAGCGGGCGGCGGCCCTGAGACTTGTACTTGTAGGCGAGCTTGCCCGCGGTCGTCGTTTTGCCCGCGCCCTGTAAACCCATGAGCATCCAGATGTTGCGCTCGTTTTTGAGGTTGGGCTGGACCGACTTGCCGCCGAGCAAACTGGTGAGTTCGTCGTTGACGATTGAAATGACGCGCTGGTCGGGTTGGAGCGACAACAGCGTTTCCGAGCCGGTGGCTTTTTCTTGCACGCGCCTCGTGAACTCTTTGGCGACGTCTAAGTTGACGTCGGCCTCCAATAGGGCGATGCGCACCTCGCGCAAGGCCGCTTTCACCTCGGCTTCGGTCAGTTTGCCGCGGCCGCGCAGGCCGTCGAAAATCGTGCCGAGTCTGTCGCCTAAATTTTGAAACATGATTTTCCTTTCAGGTATAAACCCGCCGCCTCGAGTCTAAAACGGGGGCGGCTCGAGTACGAACACTTCAAACCCTTAGCCTAGCCAAAACGAAGGGTGAGTTCAACACGGTGGGGTACAGCCGCCCTGAGCACGGTCTCGAGCACGGTGTCAAGGGGGCTCGAGTGCTAAACTCGCAGTATGTCCGGCAGGTCGAACCAGAGGAAAGTCAACTCGTTTTTTTGCGTTATCAGGGTTTACCTTTGTCTCGCCTTCGGCGTCGGGGTTTTCGCACAGCAAACGCCTGAAACCGCCCGCCTTTTGAGCCAAGCGAGAGACGTCGTCGCCGCGGCCGAAGCGCAGTACGCGGGCACCGTGTTGAACATCGACCAACCCCTGTGGCGGCAGGCCATAGACCTGGGCGAGCAGGCGCTCGCCGCGAGTCCGGACGACCCGGAGACGACGCTGTTTTTAGCGCGGACCTACAGCCGCATCGGCTGGTTTATCCGCGCCTGGCCGCGCTGGCAGGGTTATCTGGCGGCGGGCGGCACACTCGCCCCGGACGACGCCGCCATATTTGCCAAGACCGGCACCGAACTCGGTTTCTCGCGGTACAGCGCCGGTGACTTGGCGGGCGCTCTCCCCTACTATCAAACCGTCGCCGCGACGCTGCCCGAGAACCCCGAGGCGCTGAGCTGGCTGGGGCGAATATTGCTGGAGCAGGGCGACCCGGCGGCGGCGCTGCCCTACTGGGAACGCCTGGCGATCCTCAGCCCCTCAAACGAAGGGTTCACGTTTTACCGGGACTTGACGAACGAGCAAGTAAGGGTCGGTCCTGCGGCGAGCGCGGCGTTTCGCAGCGGTCTGGGCGCTTACGACGCGGGCGATTTGGGCCCCGCGCTCGCCGCCTTCGAGACCGCCGCGGCGGCCAACCCTCAGTTCAAAGAAGCGTTTACCTGGGCCGCGCGCACGAGCGGCGAACTGGAACAGTTCGACAAGGCCACCGGCTACTGGCAAAGGGTGCTCGAGCTGGCCCCGGACGACCCCGGCGCGACCTACTTTTTGCGGTTTACCGAAGACCAGAAGCAGTGGGGCACAGCCGCCGTCAACGCGTTTTACGAGGGCCAAAAACTGTACCAGGAGGGCGACCTGGCCGGAGCCGCCGAACGCTTCGACGCGGCCGCGCGCTTCAACCCGGCTTTTAAGGACGCACTCGTCTGGACCGCGCGCAGCTTGCAAGAACTCGGTCAAACGGACAAGGCCCTGGTCGCTTGGCGCTCGGTGCTCAAACTCGACCCGGAGGACAAGCGCGCCGGGTACTTTCTCAACCTTGCCGAGCAGCAACTCGCTTATGGCGGCGTGGCGGGCCGCGCTTTTATACAGGGCGTAGAGCAGTTCGAGGTTGCCAACCTGAGCGAGGCCGAAACGCTTTTTCAAGAAGCTGTCGAGACCAACCCCGCCTTTGTCGAGGCCTGGGCCTGGTTGGGCCGCACCCACTTTACAAGCGCTGACTACGCCGCGGCGGCCGTCGCCTACGAAAAAGCCGCCGAGCTGGCGCCCGACAACGACGACTACCGCTTTTTTGCCGACGAAGCCGCTTTTTTAGCCGGCGACGAGTAACCCGTGCCGGTATGAGTTTCCGAACGGTCGCGGTGCGTGTCGGCGCGCTCGCGTTGCTGCTGCTGCTCGCCCTCGTTGCCACCTTGAGCGTCCGGACCCTGAACCGGGTCCCCACCACCCTCCTTTATTTCGTCCGCAGCAACGACGAGGCGTTCACGCTCGAGCGCGCGCCGCGGCGTCTGCCCCGCGCCGAACGCGAAGCCTACCTGGTGAGCACCCTGCAAGCCCTCATCACCGGACCCGACGCGGCCGAAGCGGCCGGAGGGTTGGCCTCTTTTTTGCCCCCGACCACCGAGGTCTTGGACCTGCGGCTCAGGGGCAGCGAGGTGAGGGTGGACTTCTCGAGCGCTTTCGCCGTGGGCGGCGGCAGCGCCACCCTGCTGGGCCGCCTGTTCCAAGTGTTTTATACCCTTACCCAGCCGAGCTACGTGGACAGCGTGCGGCTGTTCGTCGAGGGCGAGCCGGTGAGCGTGTTCGGCAGCGAAGGAATTCTGGTCGGCAACCCGTGGCGGCGGGTGGCGAACACGCCGTTGCCCGTTTGGTAAAAGCCTATAAGCTTGCAGCCACAGGTAAGGTCTGACCGACGAGCCAAAAAATACGGGCGTTTCCTGTGAGCTTTACACCCCGAAGTAAGATTTTTCACGCTACCCTGAACCTCTGAGGTGAAAACGCGCGAAACGCGTTCGTCAGGCCGACCAGCCTGAAGCCATAAACCTTTGTCGCAGGGAGAGCCTTTATGCGTTACTTCGTCTTATTCGTTCTTCTCTCAGCTTGCAGCCAAGCGCCGCAGCTCCCGACGCTTTCAGCCGGCTGCCGGAACATCAACAACGCCTTTTACGACGGCGCGTACCAGTCGGGCAACGTCTTTTTCAGCTCGTTCAAGGCGGGTGAAAGCGTCAGCGTCGCGCTGTCCGTGCAAGACAGTACGACGAAGCTGTGGCTCGTCGTCACCGACGCGACCCTCGAGCCGAAACAAGACATCGCCGCCCGGACGGCCACCAGCTACGAAACGTTGAGCTACCGTTTCGAGCGCGATATGCCCGAGGCGGAAGTGTACTGGTCGGCAGACGTGGGCGTGCCGAGTTGGTCGGTGACGTGTGGGCCTTGATAGGAGGCCCGAGCCCCCACACACGCTCAGCCTGCGTAAAGCTCCAATTCGGGGTAATACTGAAAGTGTTTGTCGTCAGCCAGTAAGGGAACACCGTTCCTTACAGCCACCGCCGCAATCAATCCGTCGCTGGGTGGCAGCGTGCGACCCTGACGTCTGAGTTGAGCAAGCGTGTTGCCTGCGCCTGTAAAGTCCGCCGCCAAAGTGTCCAGCTCGGCACACGCCATAACCAACTTGAGCAGTCTCGCCTCATCTTGCTTAAAACCCAGCCGAAGCTCTAATTCAACCATCCCGCACCGAACCACGCGGTTTTCCAGGGTCAACGCTTTCACTGTTTGGGCAAGTTGGTTTCTGCTTTGAAAAAACGTCACCCAAGCCGAGGTGTCTACCAAGACCAGGTCACTCACCCGTCAGCTCGAGCTTCTCAATTTCGTCGTTGCTGAGGATGTCCACAGCGCCCATGTGGGTCGCCAACTCGCGCATCTGCTCGCGGCGCACATAGTCTTCCACGGCAAGTCGCACGGCGAGGGTTTTGTTTTCGGTTTGGGTGAGCCTCATCAACTCGTGAAGCGTTTCCTCTTTCAAGCTTATAGTTGCGCGCACATTTTTCCTCCTTACTTCACCAAGAACGTCATCACTATAGCGCGAACGTATGAATATCGGTGATTCACCTTTTTGCTCATCGTGGATTCATCAAAACTTCAAGATAAGTAGGCTCGAGCCTTCACTGCGACACCCTCGTCAGCCTGCCGAGACGTGTGCTCACAAACTACTTAGGCAAGCTCGAGAAGGCCGCCTTGTTTGACTTTGGTCGGGCACTCGAGCCCCCGTTCTGTACGAAGAACTCGAGCCCCAGTGACGGTTTGTGAAACGGAAAGAAGGAGGCTCGAGTCAGACTCGAGCCTCCTTCCACAGTATTTTTAGACCGAAACTCAGGTCAATCAGAGGTCGTCGGTTGTAGCGCCGTGCTGCGCACTTGTGGGAGCGGTATTTGGCTCTGGGTCAAGGTGCAGTTAAGTCCCGCTCAATACGCCTCAATGTAGAGGTTGTAGCTTCCCTCCGCCGTGCCCACCCCCTCCACGACGACGTAGTAAACCTGACCCGCCGTTAATGAGAAATAGAGGTATGAATCAGAAAAGCCATTGCAACCCCCACCATATTTACTACCAAATGCCACCTCGGTACCGTTGGCGTCCAGAAGGCGCAAGTAGGTGTCGAAGCTGGTGCAGTAACTATAGATGTAAACCCGAGACGTCCCTGCCGGAACGGTGAACTTGTAGATGTGGTCGCCCGAAGGGTTTCCGAGGTCGTTCGTGGCGCCCACCGTGGAGTTAAAGGTGTGGTAGTCGTAACCGTAATTAGACCAGTTGACAACAAAGTCCTCCACAACCACCCCGACGGTCACCATGAAACTCTGCATGACGGTCGCGGTGCCGTCGGTGAGGCTCAGCACCACCTCGTAGTCGCCCGCGTCGGCGGGGGTGCCGCTCAAGGTGGCGCTGCCGTTGCCGTTGCCCGTCAGCGTGAGCCAGGCGGGTTTGGTCGTGGCGACAAGGGTGAGGGTGTCGCCCGTGTCCGGGTCGGTGGCGGTCACGCCGTAGCTGTAGGCTGCGTCTTTACGACCCGTCGTGACCGGCGTGCTCGTGAAAGCGGGGGCGTCGTTCACCGGCGTGACGGTAATGTTCACTGTAACCGTCGCCGAATCCAGGGAGTTGTCGCTGACCCTGAAAGTAAAGCTGTCTGAACCGTTGAAGTCCTTGTTTGGGGTGTAGGTCAGGTTCGGCGCGGTGCCGGAGAGAGTGCCGTGGACGGGCTGCGTCACGACCGCGTAGGCCAGGGTGTCGCCGTCGACGTCGGCCCCCGTGAGCGTGACGTTGAGGGCCGTGTCTTCGGCCATCGTTAGGGTTTGGGCGTTGGCTGTCGGCGTGTCGTTGACGCTCTCGACAATCACGTTCACCGTGACCGTGTCGGTCAGCGTGCCGTCGGACACCGAAACCTTGAAACTGTCGCTGCCAAAGAAGTTCGCCTCGGGGCTGTAGCCGACCACGCCGTTCGTCACGCCGGCGCTGCCGTGGTCGGGGTTGCTGCTCACGCTCCAACTCAGGGTAGCGCTGTCAACATCCGAGGCGCTCAGGGTAAGGGTGAAGGGAATCGGGCTGCCGTCTTCGGACACAACGACGGTGACAGGGTTGCTCCCGGCGATTTCAGGCGCGTCGTTCACGGCGGTTACCAGGATGATGACCGTTACTACAGCCGAGTCGTCATTGCCGTCGTTGGCTTTGAAGGTAAAGCTGTCCGAACCGTTGAAGTCCTTATTGGGCGTGTAAGTCAGGTTCGGCGCGGTGCCGCTGAGCGTGCCGTTCGTCGGGCCGGAGCCGGTGACGACGCTGTAGGTGAGCGTGTCGCCGTCGTCGTCGGCAGCGGTGAGCGTGATGGTTACGGCGGTGTCTTCGTCGGTTTGAACCGTTTGTGCTTTCGCCACGGGCGCGTCGTTCACGACGCCCAAGTTGACCGTCACCGTGGCCGGGGCGGAGGCGAGTTCGCCGTCCGAAACGACGAAAGTAAAGCTGTCCGGGCCGTTGGCGTTCGCGTTGGGGGTGTACACAACCTTACCCGTGCCCTGGTCGACGGCGCCCAAGCCGCCCTTGCTCGGCTGCCCGAGAATGATGAAGGTGAGTGCGTCGCCTTCGGGGTCGCTGCCCGTCAGGGTAATCGTAACCGGGGTGTCTTCTTCGGTACTGACTTCCTGGGCGTTGGCGACGGGGGCGGTGTTGACGGCACTCACAGTAATGACTACCGTCGCCGCTGCCGAGGTCGCTTGGCCGTCGGACACGGTGAAGGTGAAGCTGTCCGGACCGCTGTAGTCCTTGTTCGGGGTGTAGGTCAGCTTGGGCGCAGTCCCGGAGAGGCTGCCGTGCGCGGGTTGGGTGACGACCCGGTAAGTGAGGGCGTCACCGTCCGGGTCGCTGCCGGTCAAGGTGACGGCGACGGCTTTGTTCGCTGGGGTGCTCGAGCTTTGCGCGGCGGCGCTGGGTGCGCGGTTCTTAGCCGGCATAGGCACGCTGCCTTCGGCCTCGGCGACGGCCGAAGGCTTGGTTGCGCCTTCAGCGGCGACGCCGTAGCGGTAGAGCGTGCCGGGTACGACGTTTTTGTCTTCGTACTGGGTCGTGTTTGCCGCCACGGCTGTGAGTTTGGCGAAGCCGTCGTTTTGTTGGGCGTTCAAGCCTTGCGTGGGCATGGTTTGCTTGAAGATGACAAAGCCGGTTTCGTCGTCGCTGTTGTCTTGCCATCTCAGCGTGATTGCACCTTCGCCCGGCGTCACCGTCAAGCCGGTGGGCGCGGCGGGCGTCGCGGGCGCGTCGGGCGGGATAAAGAAGTCCCGGTCGCAAGCTGATAAAAGTAGAGCGAGAAACAAAACTGACAGACAGGTGAGCTTGTGGCGCATGAAACAAACCTCCGGTAAAGATTTTCCAGCTCGTTCGCCCCTCGTCCGAGACAACAGCAACTCGGCTCGAGCCGTAGAGCTAACGTAGACAGAAAACTCGGCGGCTGGCGCGCAGAAGTTCACGTTGAACCGTAGAGTGTCGTTGTTTTCACAGGACGACCGACCCGTTTCCGTACGGTGTTCGGTTTTTAACTTGCGGCTTTTGGTTGGCAGCACGTTTCTTTTGTTACGGTTGTGACGCGAGGGGCGGCGTAAACTTTACCCATGAAGCGCGCTTCCGTTTTGGTGACCTGGCTCGTCCTGGCGAGTTTGCTGTTCGGCCACGCCCGCGCCGACGAACTGTGGCAGAGTGAGCTGGGCCGCGAGCGCGTGTTCAACGCGTTGGTGGGGACCTTCAAAGACAATTACTGGAACCCAGGCTACACCGACTGGGACGCCTGGGCGGCGACGTACCACGACGCGGCGGTCGGCTCGGCGACGCGCGCCGACTTCGAGAGCGCGCTACGCCGCATGGTCAACGACTTGGGCGACGACCACTCCCGCTTTGTCGGGGCACCGCTGAGCACGCTGCAGCCGGACGCCTCACCTGCGGGCGAGCCGGGGTTGGGGTTTCGCCACGGCTTTTTGGCCGGCACGGGCCTGGTTGTCGAGCGGGTCTTTCCCGGTACGCCGGCGGCGACGGCGGGCCTGCGGCGCGGCGACGTGGTGGTGCGTATCGACGGCCAGGACGTGCGCGACACGGCGCTAAGTGCCGGGAACATCCTGCGCGCCGCGCTCGGCGCGGACGACGTACAGCTCGGCGTGCGCCGCAAAACCCAGTTTTTGACGCTGCAAGTCGCGCCCGCGCCGATTGTGTTCGAGCGAGTGCAAGACCAACCGCAGGCCGAGATGTTGGACGCCACGACCGGCTACCTTTACTTGCCGAGTTTTAAGAGCGAGACGACGGCCGAAGAGGTTCACCGCCTGCTCGCCGACCTCACCGAACAGGGTGCCACCTCGCTGGTCCTCGACCTGCGCGACAACTACGGGGGCCGTCTGGGCGAACTCGGCAAGGTGCTGGGCGCGTTTATCGAGGGGCCCTGGGCCGAGGCCGTCAGCCACGACGCGGTCGTTTGGCGCTCGAGCTACCGGCTCGACAAGGGCAGCGGCCTCAGCATTTTGGAAACGCTCGACGGCGTTCCGGTAACGAGCGAGGCTTTGAGCGAGCCCGCGCACTTCGCGGGGCCGCTCGCCGTCGTCGTCAGCCGTTACAACAGCAGTGCGGGCGAAATCGCGCCGCTCGTTTTGCAAGCCCTGGGCCGCGCCGTCGTCGTCGGCGAACAGACCGAGGGCAACGTCGAGGCGGTTCGCGGTTTCGACCTGCCGGGCGGCAACTTGGTCTACGTGGCCGTCGCCAACTTGCAGGGCGTCGGCGGCCTCGACTTTACGGGCGGCGTCACCCCGGAAGTCGCGGCCAGCAGCGACCTCGCCGAGTTGTCCCGCGGTTACGACGCCCCTGTCGCCGAGGCATTGCGGGCGCTCAAGGGGTTGCCCTTTACGCCGGGCAAGTTCTTTTAGGGCTCGAGCGCCCATGAAAGCTTCCCCAACAAAATCCCTGCCAAGAAGCGTTTACTCTCATCTCGCGAGCGTGCTAAACTTACGTTTGCTGTTTTGAGGGTTTCGAGAAACTGTGTGCAAGACTCGGTGCCGAACGAAGCGTTGAAAGTTTGGTGCGCCCGACAGGATTCGAACCTGTGGCCTTTCGCTCCGGAGGCGAACGCTCTATCCGGCTGAGCTACGGGCGCGTGAAGATTTAAGGTAGCATCTTCGGCAGGTCCGAGTCTAGCACCCCAAAACATTTTACGACGCGAGAGCAGCCAAACCCGGCGCTCTTAGCTGGAGGGAAGTTGACATGAAGTTGACAAGACGCACCAACTCAATCATCCTGTGGGTCATTTCTATAGGCTTGCTGGTCAGTATGGTCATCGCTTTTACCCCGTCGTTCGGCAACCTGTTCGGGGGCGCGGGCGTCGGCACCAACGTGAGCCCGACGGTTTTCGAGGTCAACGGGGAGGACGTGACCGAGCTGGACGTCGCGCGCGCCGAGCAGAACCCGCCCTTCAACCTCAACGTAGAGGGCGAGGCGGGCGACGACCTGCGTTTGCTGTTGGTCGACAGCCTCGTCGACAACACGGTTTTGAGACAGGCGGCCTCGAAAACCCGCGTTTCGGGTGGCGAGGTCAACGCGGCCGTCAACGACTTTCGCGAGTCGCAAAACGTGGCTGGGTCGCGCAACGACCGGGCCTACCTGACCCTTATCAACCGTTTCGGGTTTGACGACGCTTCGTTCCGCGCTTACTTCCGCGACCAACTTCGGGCGGAGAAATACCAAGAAGCGTTGACCGAAGACGTCACCGTCAGCGACGAAGAGGTTGCCGCGTTTTACGAGGCCAACCCGCAGGCTTACCAAACCGAAGCGCGCGTCAGGGCTCGAGAAATCGTCTTGGACGACGAAGCGGTTGCCGCCGACGTGTACGCGCGCGCCGCCGCAGGCGAAGACTTCGCCGCGCTCGCCACGGAAACGTCTTTAGAGCGCGCCGACCGTGCGGGCGCACTGGGCGCGGCCGAGGGAACGACCGAACCGGAGCCCGTAGGCCGCGCCGCCCTGCCGACCCCCGTTGCCGACGCGGCCTTCGGGTTGCAAGGACCGGGTTTGACCCAGGTGATTCCTGCCGGGGACCGGTACTACGTCGTCAAGGTCGAGGACTTCGTCGCAGCCGGGACCAAACCGTTTGAGGAGGTCCGCGACCAGGTCGCGGACGACGCCCTGGCCGCCAAAAAAGCGGGCGTGCTGGAGGCCGAGTTTGAGGAGTTGCGGGCCGCCGCGAACCTTACTTTCCCTGCCGACAGCGCCTACGACTTAGAGGACACGGTGGTCGCCAGGGTCGGCGACGAGGACATCAAACGCTCCGAACTGAGCCGGGCGGTCTACCTGTCGCCCCAAATCCAGCAAAGCCTGAGCCCGCAAACCGCCGAACTCGTAACGACCCTGTTCAAACCGTCGGTGCTCGAGCAGCTTATCAACCGCGACCTCGCTTACCAGGGCGCGGACACACTGGACGCACAGTTTATCGGCAGCAAAGGCCAAGTTGCCCAAGAAGCGCTCGCTTTTGTGAGCCGCGACGCCGCCGCCAGCGACGAAGAGTTACAGACCTATTACGACGCCAACCAGGACAGTTTTACCGTGCCCGCCAGCGCCGTGGTGACCCGCACCGATTTTGCCAGCGAAACGGCCGCGAGCGACTTCCGCAACGCGCTGCTGGCCGGTGGCGACCTTCAAGACGCTGCCAACGCTGCCGGCGGCACCGTACAAGACCTGGGCACGGTGCGCCAGGGCGCACTGCAGCCCGAACTCGACAGCGTCCTGTTCGAAACCGACGCCTTCACCCCCCTGCCGAACTCGGTCGAAGCGGTGTCCGACGTCCTCGTGCTGAACGAGCCCGCCGAACCCGACCCGGTGGGCGCTGAAACGGGTGGCTCAGACACAGGTGGTGCTGAAACGGGTGGTACTGAGACGGGTGGTACTGAGACAAGTAGTGCCGACGCAAGCGTGACCACCGACGAAACTATCGACGCCGAAACAGCCGACGCCGAGGCAGCGACCGAAGCGGAGACCGGCGGGGCCACCGAGACAACGACGCAAGACGTTTACGTCGTCCTCGTCGCCGAACGCACCCCGGCGCGCGTCCGTCCCTTGAGTGAGGTGCGCGCCCAGGTCGAAAGTGCCGTGCTGCAGACCAAGCGCGCCGAACTCCAAGAGACCTGGCTGACCGGCCTGCGCGAAGAGATAGGCGTCGAAAACTTGCTTGCCGCCGCGAACCCCGGCGACGGCTTTACGACCGCGCCCCTGGACACCGGCTCGGAAACGGGGGGTGCGCCGCTGGAGGAGGCTCCTGCAGATACCGGGGCCGAACCTGCTGACCTTGAGGCAATCGACGCTGAAGGTGTCGACCCCGTCATCGACACTGTCCCTGCCGCTGAAGACGCAACGCCGGCGGACGAGACGACGGACACGCCGAGCACCGACCCGGCAACCGCCCCAACCGAGGAAACGACGCCGTAGACGCCCCCGTGTGGAGGAGCGCCCTCGAGTCTAAGACTCGAGGGCGCGGTTTTTTGGCACCACCCGCTGCTCCCGGGTCCTGCCGAGAATTTCTTGTTACATTGACCCCATGTCAGACCCCACATCAGACCCCGCGTCAGACCCTGTGTCGCCCACCCAAAAACCAAGAGCGTTACTGAGCGTTTTCGACAAACGACATTTGGTTACGTTCGCGACCGAACTGTCGAACCTCGGGTTTGAACTCGTCGCCACCGGCGGCACCTACCGAGCCCTAGTAGATGCAGGTCTGGACGTCACGACGGTCGCAGAGGTGACGAACTTTCCCGAGATTTTAGACGGGCGCGTCAAAACCTTGCACCCCCGGATTCACGGCGGCATCCTCGCCCACCGCAGCGAAGAACACTTGCAAACCCTGGCCGAACACGACATCGACCTTATCGACGTCGTCGTCGGCAACCTCTACCCGTTCCGCGAGACCGCCGCCAAGCCGGGCGTGAGCGTGGCCGAGGTGCTGGAAAACGTCGACATCGGCGGGCCGAGCCTGATTCGGGCGGCGGCGAAGAACTACCCGGACGTGCTCGTCGTCGTCGACCCGGCCGACTACGCGCGGGTCGCTGAAGCTTTGCGGGGCGGCGCTGGCGTAGAGCTGCGCCGCGCCCTCGCCCGCAAAGCGTTCGCGCACACCGCCGCCTACGACGCCTCAATCGTCGGCTGGTTCGACCGGGACGAAGCTTTGTCAGGCGCAGCGCTGCCCGACACGCTGCACCTGAGCTTAGAACGTGCCGAAACGCTCCGCTACGGCGAAAACCCGCACCAGCCGGGCGCGCGTTACCGTGAGGCGGGCGCGCGCGGCATCTGGGACCGCGCCCAGCAGCACAAGGGCGTGGCGCTGTCCTACCTTAACCTGTTCGACGCCGAGGCCGCGTGGCGGCTCGTTTTCGAGTTCGCCACGCCCGCCGCCGTCGTCGTCAAACACGCCAATCCGTGCGGCGTGGCCGTGGCCGACACGCTCGAGACGGCGTACCAACGAGCCTTCGAGTGCGACCCCAAATCGGCCTTCGGCGGCGTCGTGGCCCTGAACCGCGAGGTGGACGTTGCGACCGCCGAACGCGTCATGAGCAACCCCAAAGCTGACGTGCTGGTCGCGCCCGGCTACACACCCGACGCCCTAGACCTGCTCATGAGCAAGCGTAAAGCGATGCGCGTGTTGAGCTTGCCCGCACCCGGAGAGCCGGGGCTCGAGCTGCGGCGTATAGAGGGCGGCTTTCTGGTGCAGCCGCCTGACCGCGTCGTTGCAGACCGCGCCCACTGGCAAACCGTCACCAAGGTCCAACCCAGCGAGGCGCAGTGGCGGGACTTAGACCTCGCCTGGACGGTGTGCGCTTATACCAAGTCCAACGCCGTCGTGCTGGTTGCCGGTGGACAAGCCGTGGGTATCGGGGCGGGTCAGCAGAGCCGGGTGGACGCGGGCGAATTGGCCGCGCGAAAAGCCGCCGGCCGCGCGACCGGCGGAGCTTGCGCCAGCGACGCGTTTTATCCGTTTCGGGACGGCCTGGACGCCGCCGCCGCGGCGGGCGTCGCCGCCGTCATCCAACCCGGCGGCTCGGTCCGCGACAACGAGGTGATTCAGGCCGCCGACGAACACGGCCTGGCGATGGTATTTACCGGCAGGCGGCACTTTAGGCACTGAACTTTGCTAACACTGAACTTTGCTAAACGCTCGTTCCGAGTTTAGGGAGGCTGGACAGCAGAGGAGCAGAGGGGTGTGGGGGCAGAGGAGAATTTCACAGTCCTCCGCTCCCTGTCGCCCGAACCCTCTCCCGAGTTCGCCCACGCGCCGGGTAGGTATACTAGGTCTACCAAAACGTTTTCGGTAACGAGGTCGGCAACCTCGTTGTGGATGTGTTGTAAACGTGTTTCTCGAGAAAAGGAGCGAGCGATGGCGAAAAAGAGCAAAAAGAACGGTGACGCCACCGAAGTACCCACGGACGGCGTGCCCAAGGCAATCCGCGAACAGGTCAAAAAGGCGGGCAAAAAGGACGTCATCGACAAAACGTATCCCTATGACAAAAAGATGAAGGGCAAAGAGTACGAGGCGCAAAAAGAAAACCTGCAGATTGAACTCCTCAAGCTGCAGCGGCACGTCAACGAAACGGACATGCGCGTCGTCATGGTGTTCGAGGGGCGCGACGCGGCGGGTAAGGGCGGCACCATCAAACGGTTTATGGAGCACCTGAACCCCCGCAGCGCGCGGGTCGTCGCGCTCGCCAAACCGACCGAAACCGAAGCGGGCCAGTGGTATTTTCAGCGCTACGTCGAGCAGTTTCCGACCGGGGGCGAACTGGTGCTGTTCGACCGCTCCTGGTACAACCGCGCCGTGGTCGAACCCGTGATGGGTTTTTGCACGCCGGAAGAGCAACAAGTTTTTTTGCGTGAAGCGCCGCAACTGGAAAACATCTGGGTCAACGACGGGCTGAAACTGTTCAAGTTTTGGTTTTCGGTGAGCCGCGCCGAGCAGTGGCGGCGCTTTAAGGCGCGCGAGGAAAGTCGCCTCAAACAGTGGAAGCTGAGCCCGGTCGACCTGGGCTCGCTCGACCGCTGGGACGCCTATACTGAGGCCAAAGAAGCGATGTTCGCCGCCACCGACACCACCACCGCGCCCTGGACGGTGGTGCGCTCGGACGACAAAAAGCGCGCTCGACTGGCTTGTATGCGCCACGTGTTGCACACGCTTGAATACCCCGACAAGGACAAAAAAGTCGTCCATCCGCCCGACGCCACGATTTTAGGGCCGAAAGAGCAAGTCTACCCGACCGACGAGTGGTGAGCCGGGACACAAAACCTGCGGCGGTTCCTGCGGCGGCGCGTATCGAAGCGGCCGCCCGCACCGTCGACCCCGTTTTTTTGAACACGCCCCAGTTCGAAACCGACGCGCTCAACGCGCAACTCGGTTTTCGGCTCGTCACCAAAGTCGAAACGCTCAACCCGATTCGCTCGTTCAAAGGGCGCGGCGCGTCGTGGCTCGTCACGGAGCGGCAAGCTCGAGCCCGGCCGCCCAAGCGGCTCGTCTGCGCCTCAGCGGGCAATTTCGGACAGGGCATGGCTTACGCCTGCCGGACGCGCGGCCTGGCTTTGACGGTGTTTGCGGCGGAAACGGCGAATCCCTTTAAGCTCGAGCGGATGAAATCTTTAGGCGCTGACCTCGTCCTCACCGGGCATGACTTCGACGCCGCCAAAAAAGCGGCGCGTGCTTACGCTCAGGACAACGACCTGGTGTTCGTCGAGGACAGCGGCGATATTGAAACGGCGGAGGGCGCGGGTACCGTGGGACTCGAGCTGGAGGCCTATCCCGACCCCTTGGACACCGTGCTCGTGCCCCTCGGCAACGGCGCGCTTCTCAACGGCGTCGGGGCCTGGTTCAAGGCGAAAGGTCCTGCCACTCACATCGTCGGCGTGGTCGCGGCGGGCGCTCCGGCGATGGACTTGTCCTGGCGCAGCGGTTCGGTTCAGACAACAGCAACGGCCGAGACCATCGCCGACGGCATCGGTGTACGGGTGCCGGTGGCGGTGGCGCTTCAAGCAATGCAGCACACGGTTGACGATATTTTGCAAGTAGCCGATGAAACGCTTTTAGAAGCGATGCGGTTGGCGCATAGAATGCTCGGACTCGTGCTCGAGCCCGCCGGAGCCGCCGGACTGGCCGCGGCCCTCAGCTACCGCGACAGGTTTGCGGGTCAACTCGTCGCCACGCCCCTGTGCGGGGGCAATTTAACGGCGGAGCAAACTAAGCGCTGGCTTTTTGCTTCGCCCCCACAGCTTGGGGTCTGAGCCGCGGGGCTTCTTTGACCGAAAGCGTGACCAGCAGCGCCGGGACGAGCAGCAAGCCCAACACGGAGAGCGTCGGGATGACGCCGAAGCGTTCAATCAGCGGCCCGACCGCGCCGTAGAGCAAGCCCGCGAAACCCCAGGTAAACCCCATCAACAGCCCCGACACGGTGGCGATTTGGCGCGGCTCGTGCGCTTGCGCCATCACCACCGCGACGGGGATGCCCGCGTTCATGAGCGCGCCGGTGAGCGCCAGCAGGGGCACGTACAGCCAGGTTTCCGGCGGCACCGTGAGCAAGCCGATGTAAAGGGGAATTGCACAGATCATCGTCGAGACCAAGACGGGTTTCCGCCCGAAGCGGTCGGACAGGGTGCCGCCCAAAAACGCCCCGGCCGTCGCCGCGAAGCTGTAGACCGACAAAGCCAGCGCGATGCGCCCTTCGGACATACCGCGCTGCGCGTACCAATAAGGAATCGTCGTGGCAAAGCTCATAAACGTCACCGCGCGCAGCGTCGACATGGCCCAGAGCTTGGCGACCTCGCCACGAAAGACCCTCGCCAGGTCCCGAAACGTCGAGGGCGTAAAGTCGATGTTTGTCAGCGGCGCTTGCCGCAGCAACAAAAAAGCCGGGACGAACGCCAGCGGCACGAGCCACGCCAGTCCTTTCAAGCCTACGCTCGAGGCCACCCCTATCGAGACGATGGGCCCGAACGACAAACCCAACTGCCCCGACGAGCCGAAAAAGCTGAGCCAAAATCCTTTGCGGTGCTCGGGCGCGTACTGCCCGACGAGCGCCGCGCCCGACGCGTGGAACAGCGCCGAACCCAAACCGGCAATCCCGAGCACCAGGGCGAGCGTCCAGGGACTCGGATAAAAACCCATCAAGCCTGCGCCGAGCGCCACCAACACCGGCCCCACCGCTGCCAACAGGCGGCGGTCGTAACGGTCGGCGATAAGTCCGGCCACGGGTTGCAGCAGACTGCTTGTCAACGAATACACCGCGACGAGTAACGACACCGCCCCGTAACTCACCCCGAACGACGCTTGCAAGCGCGGCAACAGCGGGGTCAAAAAAGAGCCGAACATGTCGTTGGTCGTGTGAAGGAGAGACAGCAGCAGCGGCAGCACGCGCTCAAGCATACGCCTTTTCGTGTCGGCTCGAGGGGGCGAGTTCGCGAGCAAAGTAAAACGTTCGCGCCGAGGTTAGCCCCGATGTGACGGTCGAAACCTGCCCAGGTCAGAACTCCCTCGGGTCGCGCATACATTCCGCTGACACAGGTTCGGTAGGCTCGCACCGGGGCCGGTCGCGAGCGTCCTCACGGACGGCTCTAAAGGTTCGCCAAAACGCACCCGGCCGAGACCGACCGCGCGAGGATTGACACACGGCAGTCCACTCGGTAGCATCTCTTCTAGGCAATTCCGAGTTGTGCACTCGGAATTAAAAATGCCGTTTCTTTCCGGAAAGGACCCAACGTGAAACGAGTTTTTCCAACGCTGTTGGTCTTGCTGTTCGGCTCGAGCTTCGCCCAAGTCAAACCCGAGGCGGTGGCGACGTACGCCGACATCGTTTACGCGAGTTATGCGGACGCGCTCGAGACGGCCGAGACGCTGCAAAGGGCCGTGATGGCGTTCTTAGCGGCCCCCGACGAGGCGACGCTCGACGCGGCCAAAAACGCCTGGCTCGCCGCTCGCGAGCCCTACGGCCAAACCGAGGTCTACCGCTTTTACGGCGGCCCCATCGACGGCGCGGACGGTCTCGAAGGTCTTATCAACGCTTGGCCTGTAGACGAGGTGTACATAGATTACGTCGAGGGTGCGCCCGACGCGGGCATCGTCAACAACGTCGCCGACTACCCGGAAATCACGAAAGACCTGCTCGCGTCTCTCAACGAAGTCGGCGCGGAAGAGAACATCGCCACGGGCTACCACGCTATAGAATTTTTGCTGTGGGGCCAAGACCTGAGCGCGGCGACCGCCGGACAGCGCCCCTACACCGACTACACCACCGCCCCGCACGCTCGGCGGCGCGCGGCTTACCTGAGCGCGGCGACCGAACTGCTGGTCGAGCATTTGGGCGAGCTGGTACAGGCCTGGAGCCCGGAGCAGAACGGCAACTACCGTGAGGGTTTCTTGGCGCTCGAGCCCGACGCCGTCTTACAAAACGTCCTGACGGGGATGGGCGTGCTCGCCAAAAGTGAACTCGCGGGCGACCGCATCTTTACCGCTTTCGACAACCAAGACCAAGAGGACGAGCACTCCTGCTTCAGCGACAACACCCACCGCGACATCATTGCAAACCTCACCGGCATCCAAAACGTTTACTTGGGGCGGTACCGACGCGTCGACGGCAGCGTCGTCGAGGGCACGGGGTTGAACGCGGTCGTCGCCGAGGTGAACGCCGAACTGAACGAAGAGGTAACGGCACTCCTCAGCGCAGCCGACGCTCAAACTCAGGCCATCCCCGCGCCGTTCGACCAGGCTATCCTCAGCGACGACGCGCGACCACAAATTTTCGACCTCGTCACGACCCTGCTGGACTTGGGCGACAAGCTCGCCGAGGTCGACACGGCGCTCGGTGACAACGTCGGTGTCGGTGTCGGTGTCGGTGCCGGCGTCAGTTCGGCGTCGCCCTGATGACGGCTCGCTACCGGCTCGAGACGCGCCGCGCGGTGGCTTGAAGGGTTTTTCCGTGCGGACGAACAAACTTTTTCTTGCCCTCCCCGTCGCCGTCCTGGCTTTGGTCCTGTTCAGCCTTGTGTGGCTGACGTGGGGGGCCAGGGCGCAAACGGACACGCCCGAGCCGGACGCACGCTTGGGCGGCGCAGCGACGGTTTTTGACGCGACGCCCAACGCGTTCGCACAACCCGTACCGGGTTTGGAGCGCCAGCAGCAACTCCTTTTTTTCGTCGGCAACTCGTTTTTCAACCAAAACTGGGTCGCCGCGCCCGCCTCGACGACGGCCCGCGACGGTTTGGGGCCGCTGTTCAACGCCCGCTCCTGCGCGGGCTGCCACTTCAAAGACGGGCGCGGCCGCCCGCCCGCGTTTGGCGGAGAAGCGCCGACGGGCCTGCTCGTTCGGCTCGGACTGCCGGAAAAAGACATTCACGGCTCGAGGCTGCCCGAGCCCACCTACGGCTTGCAGTTTCAAGACCAAGCTACCGAAGGCGTTCCCAAAGAGGGCGACCTGCACGTCACTTATGAAGAGGTCCCGGACGCGTACCCCGACGGCACCCCTTACAGCCTACGCCGACCTACCTACCGGCTGGACAACCTGGCCTACGGCGACCTGCATCCCGAAACCGCCCTCTCCGCGCGAATTGCCAACCAAATGGTCGGTTTGGGTTTGTTAGAAGCGATTTCCGAAGCCGACCTGCTGGCCGCGGCCGACCCGACCGATGTAGACGGGGACGGCGTTTCGGGTCGTCCCAACTGGGTTTGGGACGCGCAAAACAGCCGCATGGCCGTGGGGCGTTTCGGCTGGAAGGCCGAGCAGCCCAGCATCTTGCAACAGGCCGCCGCCGCCTTTTCGGCCGACATCGGCATCAGCAACGATGTTTTTGTAGAAGAGGGGTGTGCGATTGCGCAGACCGAATGCCGCGGTGCCGTCAGCGGCAACAACGCCGAAGGTGAGCCCGAGATTCCTGCCGACGACTTTCTGAAAGTGGTGTTGTACTCGAGCACCTTGGCCGTCCCGGCGCAGCGCGGTTTCGACAGTCCGGAGGTGCTCGCCGGCGCAGCCCTGTTTGAACATACCGGCTGCACGGCCTGCCACACCGAGCGCTACACGACGGGGTTGCACCCGAGCATCCCGGTTTTGTCTCAGCAGAGCATTCGCCCCTACACCGACCTGTTGCTGCACGACATGGGTGACGCCCTGGCCGACGACCTCAGCGATTTTCAAGCCACGGGCAGCGAGTGGCGCACGCCGCCGCTGTGGGGCGTCGGGTTGTTCGCCACGGTCAACAAACACACCTTTTACCTGCACGACGGGCGCGCCCGCTCGCTGGAAGAAGCCGTCTTGTGGCACGGGGGCGAGGCCGAAGCCTCCAAAGACAAGTTTACAAACCTCAGCAAGCAGGAACGTGACACTTTGCTGGGGTTTCTCAAGTCACTTTAGGGGTCAGTATGAACCGAAGCAGGTTTCCCAAAGCTCACCTGAGCGTTTTCACGTTCGGCGGTTTCGTAATGGTGCTGTCAACCCTCACCCTGTTCCAGGGCGCGGCACAGTCTTTCGACCGTAGGGCGATGCTCGAGAACATCGCCCTCAACGTCATTTTGCCCTGTTACGAAACCTTTGCCCAGCAAGCAACCCTGTTAAGCGGCGCGGCGCAGTCGCTCGCGGCTGCCCCCGACGCAGAAACCTTGGCCGAGGCCAAAGACGCCTGGAACGACGCGGCTGCCGCTTGGGCGCAGTGTGCGCCCTACGGGTTCGGCGGCTTGGACGCGATGATCCTCTACAACCAAGTCTTTAAGACGCCCGTCAACCCCCTACAAATCGAAAAGATTTTGGACGACGCCAGCGCGCCGGACGCGGTCTTCACCGACAAGACGGGCTCGTCGGCCAGGGGTTTGGGGACCCTGGAATATTTTCTGTTCCAGGACGACGAGGCCGTGTTGGTAGCGCTGCGGGAGGACAAGCGCGCCGCTTACCTCACCGCGCTCGCCGCGAACGTGCAGGCGAAGGCGACCGAAATCGTGACTTTTTGGTCCCCGAACGGCGAAAACTACGCGGCGACTTTCGCAGCCGCCGACCAAGAAGGCGGCTCGGTCAAGGGTTCGCTCAACAGAATAGTCAACGAACTCATCGCCACGCTCGAGCAAACAGCGCACGAACGGGTGACGGGGCCGTCCGGCGCGCTGGACCCGGCCGCCTTGGGGCGCGTGCGGGGCAACCTGTTGGGGGCGCAGCGCTTGTTTACCGGGGCGGACGGCCTCGGGATTGACGACTACTTGCGCTTTTTGGGTGTCGGCGACTTGGCCGACGAAGTCACTGCCGACTTCGAGGCCGCTTTGGCTGAAACAGGTGCTTTGGCTGACGCCGAGCCTCCTGAAACCGAACGGGTAGCCCGGCTGTACGACCACTTGGACAGGTTGACGGTTTTGACAGCCGTCGACACCGCCAACCAGCTCGGCATTACCGTAACCTTCAACGACACCGACGGCGACTGAGCTACGGTGACTCAGCTACAGTGACTGAACGACGGCAACTGAACGACTGCTGCCGAACTGTGGCGCCCAAACTATATGACTAAACGACCGGTGACTTTGCAGAATGGTTGACGGGGCCGTTTCTACTCGCGGTGCCGGGGTAAAGACGCGCCCGTCCACCCACGCCGGAGACGTCTAGGTGCGGCAAGTCACGCCGCGCCGTTCCCAAGCGGGTACCTGGCGGCAGACGCGCGTTTGGCTCGAGCGCCCCGTCCCCAGCCTGCCGCTGGCGCTGTTCCGCGTCGCCTTCGGGCTGCTCATGTTCGCCGCCACGCTGCGTTTCGTGTTGCGCGGTTGGGTTACGGACTTTTACGTCGCGCCGCAGTTTCACTTTACCTACCTCGGTTTCGGCTGGGTCAAGCCGCTGCCGGAGCTTGGTATGTACGCGGTGTTCGGGTTGATGCTGACAACGTCGCTGCTCGTAGCAGCCGGGCTTTTCTACCGCGTTAGCATCGTCGGCTTTTTTCTGCTGTTCACCTACGTCGAGCTGTTGGACAAAAGTTTTTACCTGAACCACTACTACTTCGTGTCGCTGCTGAGTTTTCTGCTCGCTTTCTTGCCTCTCAACCGGGCGTTGTCCCTAGACGTTCGCCTCGGCCTGGTTCCGCCAGCCCCTTGGGTGCCCGCCTGGACGCTGTACGCGGTTCGCCTGCAACTCGCCGTCGTCTACCTGTTTGCGGGTTTTGCCAAACTCAACCCCGACTGGCTCTTTGCAGCGCAACCGCTGCGCATTTGGCTACGTGCCAGTACCGAGTTGCCGGTCATCGGCTTTGCGTTCGACCTTGTTTGGGTCGCTTACGCGATGAGTTGGGCGGGGCTGCTCTTCGACCTGAGCGTTCCCTTTTTGCTGCTGTGGAAGCGGACGCGACTTTTCGCTTACTCGGCGGTCGTTGCGTTTCACGTGCTCACCGCGCTATTGTTTCCCATCGGTATGTTTCCCTGGATCATGATGGTGAGCACGCTGCTTTTTTTCTCGGGTGAGGACGTCGGCACGGTGACGAAGGCCTTCGGCCGACCGCTGCGCACGTCCGCGCCACGCACCCTTTTCTCAGTGCGCGCGTCCGCTCCCGTCCTTGTGGTTGTGAGCCTGTTCTTTTTGTTCCAAACAGGCATGAGTTTGCGCCACACGCTTTATCCGGGCAACGTCCTCTGGACCGAAGAGGGTTTTCGGTTTTCCTGGCGCGTGATGTTGGCCGAAAAAACGGGACGGGCCGTGTTTACGGTGCGGGATGACGAGGCCGACCAAACCTGGACGGTTTATCCGAGCCGTTACCTGACGCCTCAACAGACGCGGCAAATGGCGTTTCAACCGGACATGATTTTGCAGTTCGCGCACTTTCTCAGAGACGATTTCGCAGCAAAGGGGCACAGGGTCGCGGTTTACGCCGACGCGTGGGTCAGCCTGAACGGGCGTGCCAGTCAACCTTTCGTCAAGCCGGTCGACCTGGCAACCCAGCCCTATTCTCTGGCACCGCGGCGCTGGCTCGAGCCCGAACGAGACAGGTAGCGCGGCACAGGTCAAACCCACCCACGCCGAGGGAAAGCCTTTGTTTCTAAGCCAGGCGTTCAGCAAGCGTAAAACCTTGGAGCGCAAAATGCGACCCGCTCTATGGTCTCTACAGACCCGCGCGGCGTTTACTGGTTTATGAGCAAACCCAAACTCGTTATTGCCGGGGCCTCGGGCGTGGTCGGGCGACACCTCGTGGCGGCGGCCAAGAATCGTTACGACGTGACCGTTCTGACGCGCACGGTCGAGGGCGACGAGCCCGCGGGTGCTCGCGCCGTCGCCTGGAATCCGCAAGCTTTGAAGGCGGGGGACGTGGGGGGGCTCGAGGCTTTAGCGAACGTTTTGAGCGGTGCGCACGCGCTCGTCAACCTGGCGGGCGCGTCCATCGGCAGCGGGCGATTGAACGACGAACAAAAGCGTAAAGTCCTGCAAAGCCGCGTCGACAGCACCAAAACCCTTGTCGCGGCGTTCGAACGCGCCGCCGAACCGCCGCCGGTCTGGTTCCAGGCTTCGGCCGTCGGCTACTACGGCGACCGCGACGACGAGGTGCTGACCGAGGCTTCGTCGCCGCAGGACGGGTTTTTCCTGTCCCGCGTCTGCCAAGCGTGGGAGGACGCCGCAAAGAGCGTGGTGGACAAAACGCGCCTCGTCACCGGACGCTTCGGGCTGGTGCTGGCGAAAGACGCCGCCGCCTGGCAACAGTTTTTGCTGCCCGTCAAACTCTTTATCGGCGGACCGCTGGGCAGCGGTCAGCAGTGGTACGCCTGGATAGACGCCGACGATCTTGCAAAGGGTGTGCTGTTTTTGATAGAGGACGACGCGGCGCGGGGCGTCTACAACTTCACCGCGCCGAACCCGGTGCGGCAAGCCAAATTTACCAGACAAGCCGCCCAGAGACTCGGCCGGCCGGCCCTGGTACCCGCCCCCGCCTTTGCCCTGAAACTCGTCCTGGGCGACCTCGCCGAGGCGTTGCTGCTGCCGAGCGCGCGGGCGCTGCCCGTCCGTTTGGAGGCCGCAGGCTTCAGTTTCGAGTACGCAACCTTGGACGCCGAACTGACCAAACTCCTCGGCTGAACTTGTATTCTTTAAGGGTGAAGACGAACCCCACGCTCCAAACCGCAATGGCAGCGCCGCCCCTCGTTCCCAAAAAAGCCGAAGACCTGGTGCCCACCGACTTCCCCGAACACGGCGCACCTTTTAGGGAAATTGCCGCCCTCGGCTACACCTTCGACGGTTACGCCGCGCACGGCATGGAACGCTGCGCCGAGCTAGCCAACGCGGCGTTGAGCGCGTTTTATCACCGCGAAACCCTGCCTGAGGACATTGTCACGCTACGCACCTGTCTGTTTTTCGAAACCCGCCGCTGGCTGCTCTACGACCAGGTGCCCGACCACCGGGCGCGCGTCTACATTCACGCACTCATCGACACGTTAAAAGCCAAGCTCGAGACCGAAAGGAAAAGCGTATGACCACGAAAGAGGTAACTTTTGCAGCTCGAGGCGACACCTTGCAAGCCTACTACGCGCTTCCGGAGGCCGCGGGAGCCGACCAAAAGCTGCCTGGCGTGGTTGTCATCCACGAGATTTTCGGGCTGAACGACAACATCCGGGACATCGCCGGGCGCTTCGCCGCCGAAGGTTACGCAGCCTTGGCGGTCGACCTGTTCACCGGCCGCAACCGCGCGGTCTGCATGGCGCAGTTTATGAGCGGGATGCTGCTGAACTCGCTTCACCACGGCGGCATCCAGGACGTAAAAGCCGCCCTCGACTACCTCGTCACCCGACCCGAAGTTGACGAGAAACGCGTCGGGGCCATCGGCTTTTGCATGGGCGGGGGATTTGCCGTCGCTTGGGCCTGCACCGACGACCGTTTGAAAGCTGTCGCCCCCTTTTACGGCATGAACCCGCGCCCCTTGGAAGCCGTGCGCCGCGCCTGCCCGGTCGTGGGCTCGTACCCCGAAAAGGACTTTACGGCAAAAGCGGGCGCAAAGCTGGACGAGGTCTTGACCCGAGCCGACATCCCGCACGACGTCAAGGTTTATCCGGGGGCCAAACACTCGTTTATGAACGACCGCGGCGGTTCTCACGACCCGGTTGCGGCGGCGGACGCTTGGGACCGAACCCTGACTTTTTTCGGGGAGCAGTTTGGGTGAACGCCCCTGCGAGGCGTCCGTTCGGGGCTGGACACCCGCGACGGCAGCGGGTATCATGCGAACGTTGGGGCTGTAGCTCAGCGGGAGAGCACTCGCTTCGCATGTGAGGGGTCAGGGGTTCGAATCCCCTCAGCTCCACCACCCTAACGAAGGCCCAGGGTTCGACTGGGCCTTTATGTTTGGCCCTCAGCTGGCAAAGGTTTTTGGCTCGAGCCTAAACTTTGTTGTCGTGAGCAGCCGAGCCACACTTCACAAAAACAGGATGTTCAGTCAAACTTCTCCGGCAGCCTCGGCGCGTTGTGACCGCTACCGGGGCGAGCCCCGACACTTTTCCTACAATGTCCTTTCTACCGGGCGCAACTCGCCCCCAACCGTTTTGCGCCGCTTGTTGAAAGGAAACGAGAGTTATGGTCGGGTTTGACAGCGAACACTACCTAGAGGCCGAAGTTCGGCACATCGTGCGTAAGCTCGAGACCGCGGGGAAGAATAAAGCGCTCGAGCCCGGTGAGCACAGCCGGTTGCTGCAGGACTTCGAGGAGCTTCTGGAACTGAAAGTGCTGCGGCAAAGAGAATTTTAGAACTCTCTCTCTAGGCCCGCTTGCTTGAGGACAGCGTTCGCTGTGTGACGAGACTTTATCTTGCCGTCAACGACGAAGCGAGTATCGGTCAGGGGGCTGTACCACAGATCGTGGTCACCTTTGGCTTGCCGCTCGAACCGGCAGCCCGCCTGACGCAGCATCTTTTTAAGTTGGGGTGAAAAGTCGGCCACTACTAAGCACAATGGACAGCGCGTTCAGCTTTAAGGTTTATATGCTCACCCTGTAAAGGCTTGCCGTTCAAAGCAAGTAGCTCGGGTACAAGGGTCTCGAGCTTTTCTAAAAGTTCCTCTACAGTGTCTGCCTCGGTGACGAGGCCGGGAACTTGCTCGCTCTGAGCGACCCACACCGACGCCTCTTCATCCCAGAAAGCGGTTATCTGTATTTCTCCCGAGTTAGGCATCGCCTAAGTATAGCGGCTTGGGGCTCAAAGCAGTTGAGGCACCTGGAAGTAAAAAGGCCTCCATGTCGGTGGATGAAGAAGAATCAACCCCGTAAACTATGGCGACTTTTAGCAAAGCGTTGTACACATCGGCATCATCAAAATCAAGCATAGCTCAAACCTCATAAGTCCGTATCCGAACACCAGAGCGTACTAACCTTGTCCCCGTTTTCCCTTCAAGCGCCTGCCGCAACCGCTCCGGCACCCGCCCGTCGGCAATCACCGCGTAGGTCGCGCCCTGCCCCAGCGCTGCCAGCGCCGCCTCCACCTTGGGAATCATGCCGCCGGAGATGCGCCCGTCTGTAATGCGCGCTTCGACTTCGTCCCTCGTCAACACTGTGAGCAGGCTGCTCGAGTCGTGAGGGTCGTCAAGTACACCTACAACGTCGGTCAAAAACACGGCGGGAGCTTTCAGCGCGCCCGCCACCGCGCCTGCCACCTCGTCCGCGTTGACGTTCAGGACGCCGTCGCCCACCTCGTTCTCGGCGAGGCAGGCGAGGACGGGGGTGATATGGGCGGCGAGGAGGGTCTCGAGCAACCTCACATTCACCCCCGTCATCCTACCGACGAAGCCGAGCGTGTCGTCGAAGGTTTGCGCGCGCAACACCCCCGCGTCGCGCCCGGTCAGGCCGACGGCGTCGCCGATGTCTTGGGCGAGCTGTTTGTTCAGCAGCGTCAACGCCTGTTCGACGTAGGGCAAACTCTCCGCCGAGGTGACCCGCAAACCGCGGACGAAACGGTGCTCGAGGCCGACGGCGTCCAGCGCCGCTTTAATGACCGGCCCGCCCCCGTGAACGACGACGGGTTGCAAGTTGTCCCGCGCCAGCGCGCCGATTTCCCGCGCGACCGCCCGCCGCGCACTAAGGTCGGTCATGGCGTTGCCGCCGTATTTGATGACGAGGGACATAGAGGAGACGAGTAGCGAGTAGCTTGTAGCCTGTAGAAGGTTTTCCCACAAGCCACTAGCCACTGGCTACAAGCTCAAAAACTCCTTTGAACTCTTCGACAGCCGCTCGTAGCCGGTTTCGGTGATGACGCACAAGTCCTCGATGCGGACGCCCGCCTCGCCGGGCAGGTACACGCCGGGCTCGACCGTGACGACCATCCCCGGTTTCAGGATGTCGGACTTGCGGAAAGTGAGGCTCGGGGCCTCGTGGACTTCTAAGCCGACGCCGTGGCCCAAACTGTGGGTGAAGTGGGCCTCGAGGTCATATTTTTTGAGCGTCTCGCGGGCGACGGCGTCGACGGCCTTACCGTCTTTGTTTGGACCCAACGCAGCGAGCGCCGCTTCTTGCGCGTCCAACACGGCGTCGTAAAGTTGCCGGTCGCGCTCCGAAACCTGGCCGACCGCCACCGTGCGGGTCATGTCGCTGTTGTAGCCGTTGACGACCGCGCCGAAGTCCAGGGTGACGAGTTCGCCGTCCTGAATCATTTTGGGCGAGGCCGTCCCGTGCGGCATCGAGCTACGCCGCCCGCTCGCCACGGTGATGTCGAAGGCCTTGCGTTCTGCGCCAGCGCGGCGCATAAAGGCTTCCAGCTCGAGCGCCACCTCCAGCTCGCTCAAACCCGCCCGGATAAAGGTGAGGATGTGCGCGAACGCTTCGTCGGCAATTCCAGCGGCCTCGCGGATAAGGCCGAGTTCTTCGGGCGTTTTAGTGAGGCGAAAGTCCGTGACGAAACCGGTGGTAGAAACGGGTTCGCGCCCCAATTTGTCTTTCAACTCCCCAAACTGTTTCACCGTGAGGTGGTCGGCTTCGACGGCGAGCGTGTAGGGTTGGGCGAGTTCGATAACGCGCTCCAACCAGCCCGCGCTCGAGGCCACAATCTCGGTCGGCAACCGCGACTCCTCGTTTACCTGCGCGATGTAGCGCCCGTCGGTGATGAGCGTCGCCGCATCCTCGGTGACTAGAATTCGCCCGTCGGCGGGGCTGGTAAAGCCGGACAGGTAGCGCACGTTGGCGGGCGCGGTGACGAGCAGCGCGTCGGCCCCCGCCTCGGATATTTTTTGACGAAGTTCGTCTAACATCCGCAGCCTCTAACCCGCCGCGACGGTAGCCGCTTTGATGATGGCTGCGAAGTCGTCCACGTCCAAACTCGCCCCGCCGACGAGGCCGCCGTTCACGTCTCTTTTGGCGAGCAGTTCGGCGGCGTTGCCAGGTTTCATGCTGCCGCCGTAGAGGACGCGCACGTCTTCGGCGTGGGCGGGATAGAGGTCGCGCAAGGCTCGCCGCAACGCCGCACTCATCTCCTGCGCGTCCCCAGCGGTCGCCGTTTTGCCCGTGCCGATGGCCCAAATCGGCTCGTAGGCAATCACGAGGTCGGCGGGGTCTTGAAACGTTACCCTGTCCAGACCCCCGCGGAGTTGCCTCAAAACAATCTCCTCTTGCTCGCCCGCGTCCCGTTGTGCGGCACTCTCGCCGACGCAGAGGATGGGGCGGAGACCGTGCTCCAAGGCTTTCAACACCTTGGCGTTGACCAGCGCGTCGCCCTCGGCGTGGTACTCGCGCCGCTCGCTGTGCCCGACGATGGCGTAGGTTGCGCCCGCGTCGGCAAGCATGGCGGCGGAAACCTCGCCCGTGTACGCGCCCGCCTCGAACGGGCTCACGTCCTGCGCGCCTACCTGTACCGGGCTGTCGGCGAACAGCGTCTTAAGCGCCAAAAGATGCGTAAACGGCGCGCAGACGAGCACTTCGGCCTTCAGGTCTATGCGGTGAAGCGCGTCCTTGAACGCCAAGGCCCAGTCTTCGGACTCGGAGGGGAGTTTGTTCATTTTCCAGTTGCCGGCGATGAGGGGTGTCATGGCGTCAACCATACCGCAAGACCCGCGGCTTGCGCAGTGTTTTCGTGAGCGATGGGGAGCTGGGAAGCGGAGGAGATAGGGAGAAAGAGCTTTTGACGTTACTTTTCTCTTTCCACTTTCCATTCGGTCCTCGGTACTTCTTTTACAGCCACTTCTTCCGCCGAAAGTAAAAAAGCATCCCGCCGCCGACGACGAGGCAAATCAGCCAAAAAACCTCGTAGCCGAACCGCCAGTGCAGCTCGGGGATGTTCGCGAAGTTCATGCCGTAAACGCCCGCCAGAAAGCTCAGCGGCAAAAAGATGGTGCCGACGATGGTCAAGACTTTCATCACCTCGTTCATCTTGAGGCTGAGGCTCGACAAGTAAAAGTCGTGGAGGCTCGAGAGCACCTCGCGCAGCGTTTCGACCGTGTCGATGACCTGCACGCTGTGGTCGTGGACATCGCGGATATAGGTGCGCACGCCGTCGTGAACGAGCGGCGTTTCCTCGCGCTGCAGCGAACCCATAAGTTCGCGGAGCGGCCAGACCGCCTTGCGCAGGTAGAGCATTTCGCGCTTCAAGGTGTTGACCCGGCCCAGCACCTGCGGCGACGGGTCTTGGAGCAGTTCGTCTTCGATGGCGTCGATGTCGTCCTCGAAACCCTCGAGCAGCGTAAAGTACGTGTCCACTATCACGTCGACGAGCGAGTAAGCCAGGTAGTCCGCGCCCTGTTTGCACACCCTCCCCACGCCCTTGCGGATGCGTTCACGCACGGGTTCGAACACGTCGCCGACGGTTTCTTGAAAGGTCAGTACAAAGTTCGCGCCGAGCACGAGGCTCAGTTGCTCGTTGTTCACCTCGCCTTGGGCGTTCAAACTGAGCATCCGCAAGACGATGTAAATGTAGTCGTCGTAATACTCGACCTTGGGGCGCTGCTCGGTGTGGACAACGTCCTCCAACACGAGCGGGTGCAAGCCGAACGCCTCGCCGAGTTTGCTGATGAGCGCGGTGTCGTGCAGGCCGTCCACGTTGAGCCAGGTCACTTTTTCAGGCGTGAGTTTGGCGAGGGCGGTCTCGAGCCCCACACCGACATCCTCGACGAACCCATTCCGGTCGTACTGAATCAAGTCCAAATTCACGTGTTCGACTTTGCGCTCGCCCGTGTAAACCACGCTGCCGGGCAGCATCCCGGCGCGGCTCGTCCTCGTTGGAAGGGTCATGCCGTCCTCCTCGTCATGCGTCGAGTTTATGTAAAGAGAAGCTGAATTGAACACTTAAAAAAGCACACTCGTGACTGAGGTTGTTATGGCCCGCATAAACCAGATTCCGCCGGCTAGAGAGGCCACCTCCGCTGGAATGGGAGGTAGGGTCAAAACCCGTTGGCCTCACCTGAGCGCGGAAAGGTTGAAAGCGAGTTGACCTACAAAGCTTTTGGCTTAGCTTTTCGCTCCCCTTTTAGGAAAGCTGGCGCGTAGCGACTGAGGGGTCTGCCCTATTCCATCAAGTGTCCGAGCTTGGCGGCTTTGGTAGCTAAGTATTTTTCGTTATACGGGTTTTCGCCGGCGCGCAAAGGAACGCGCTCGAGAATTTCGATGCCGTACCCCTCCAACCCCGCCACCTTGCGCGGGTTGTTGGTCAAGAGGCGCAACTTTTTGACGCCCAAACTGTGCAAAATCTGCGCGCCGATGCCGTAGTCGCGCAGGTCGGCGGCGAAGCCGAGCTGTTCGTTCGCCTCGACCGTGTCCGCGCCCTCGTCTTGCAGGTGGTAGGCCCGGATTTTGTTCAGTAAACCGATGCCGCGCCCTTCTTGGCGCAGGTAAACAAGGAGGCCGCGCCCTTCGTCGGCGATGGCTTTCAGGGCGGCGTCGCGCTGAAAACCGCAGTCGCAACGCAGCGAGTGGAGCGCGTCGCCGGTCAAACACTCCGAGTGCATCCGCACCAGGACCGGCTCGCCGTCGGAAATGTCGCCCAGTGAGAGAGCGACGTGTTCGTTGTCGCTCAGGGTGTCGCGGTAGCCGTGAACCGTGAATTCGGCCCAGGGGGTCGGCAACCGCGCCGACTCGACGTGCTCGACGAAGCCATCGCTTTGCAAACGGTAGGCGATGAGGTCGGCGATAGTGCCGACTTTGAGACCGTGTTGACGGGCGAACTCGAGAATAGCCGGCAGCCTCATCATCGTGCCGTCGTCGTGGATGAGTTCGCTGATGGCCCCGACCGGCTTGAAGCCAGCCAGGCGCGACAGGTCGACCGCCGCCTCGGTGTGCCCGGCGCGGCGCAGCACGCCGCCGTCGCGAGCCCGCAGCGGAAACACGTGGCCGGGCCGCGCCAAGTCGGCCGCGGTCACGCCGTCCTTGACCGTCGCCAAAATCGTCGTCGCGCGGTCTCGAGCGCTGATGCCGGTGTCGACGCCCTCTTTGGCCTCGATGGACACGGTATAGGCCGTGCCGCGCCGCGCGGTGTTGTGCTGCACCATCGGCGGCAGCGCAAGGTGGTCGGCGAGCGCGTTCGGCATGGCGAGGCAGATGACGCCGCCCGTGTAGCGAATCGTAAAGGCGATAAGTTCGGGCGTGACTTTCTCGGCCGGGATGATGAGGTCGCCCTCGTTCTCGCGCGCCTCGTCGTCGACGATGATGACGGGCTTTCCTGCCCGCAGGTCGGTTAGAAGTTCGGCGACCGTGGCGAGGGTTTGCGGTTCAGCGGACATGTTCAATCTCCCCTGCCTCTTTCTGCAGCAACGTGAGGCGTTCGACGTACTTGGCGACGAGGTCGGCTTCCAAGTTGACGGTGTCGCCCGGTTGCAACTCACCCAGGGTCGTCACAGAAAGCGTGTGCGGGATGAGCCAGAGGGTGAACTCTTCGGCGGCGAGCTTCGGGCTCGAGCCCCCCGGCCCGCCCACGTCGACGAGGGTCAAACTCACGCCGTCCACGGTGATGCTGCCCTTGGGGATGAGGTACTTGGCGATGTTGGGGTCGGCCCGAACCGTCATAATATAAGCGCCCGGCTCCGCCGTGACCGCCAAAACTGTCCCTGTCGCCTCGACGTGGCCGCTGACGATGTGGCCGCCCAAACGGTCGCTCAAACGCATCGCCCGCTCCAAGTTGACGTTTTTTTCCTGTTCCCAGCGCGGCGCGGTTTTTTGAACAGTTTCTTTGGACAGCTCGACCTCGAAACCCTTTTCGCTTTTGGTGACGGCGGTCAAACAGCAGCCGCTCACCGCGACGGAATCGCCGATTTTCAAACCTTCCAAGACCGTCTTCGCGCCAACTGTCAGCCGCAGGTCGCCGCCCGTGTCCGTAACCTTCAAAATTTTGCCGACCTCTTCGACGATGCCGGTGAACATCACGCTACCTCCGCAGCGTCGTTGGGGGTGTTGTCGGTGTTCTCAACGTCTGGGTAACGGACGCGCCCGGTGATGAGGAGGTCGTCGTCCAGCTTTTCGGTCTGTATTTCCAAAAGGGTGATGGCCTCGGCCATGCTGGCGACGCCCAGGCCGCCCAAGGGGCTCGAGCCCCCCCCGCCGAGCAGCTTCGGCCCGATGAACCAGGCAACCCTGTCGACCGCCTGGGCTTCAAAAAAGGCCCAGGCGAGCGTGCCGCCGCCCTCCAACAAAAGGCTGCCGACTTCTCTGTTCCTGAGGTCTTGCAAGGCCGCGCCGACCTCGACGCGCTCGCGCCGGGTGGGCAGCGTGACGACAACTGCGCCCGCGTCTTTCAGGGTCTGCACCCTCGCTTCGGAGGCTTTTTCGGTGGTGTAGACGACGACGTTGGGCGCGGCACCTGTTCCGTCAGGCTCGAACAGCCTGGCCGTCGGCGGCGTGCGCGCGACCGAGTCGAAGACGACCTTGACGGGGCTGCGGCCGGTTGCCAAGCGGCTTGTCAGCAACGGGTCGTCGAGGAGCACGGTGTTGACGCCGACCGCAACGGCGTCCATTTCGCTACGCCAGACGTGGACGAGTTCCCTCGCCCGCTCCCCGGTAATCCAGCGCGACTGACCGGTGCGGGTGGCGAGTTTGCCGTCTAAGGTCATCGCGGTTTTGTAGAGGACAGCAGGGCGGTTTGGGGAGGCTTCGGCTTCTTCGGTTTCGAACTTGGCCCGGAAGGCTTTGTTTTGCCGGTTCGCCTCCGCCTCCAGCACCCCGGTCACGACCTCCACGCCCGCCGCCTGCAGTCGTTTCGCGCCGCCCGCGGCTTGCGGGTTCGGGTCGAGCGCGGCGATGACGACGCGCCTGACCCCCGCTTTGACGAGCGCGTCCACACAGGGCGGCGTGCGGCCCGTGTGGTTGCAGGGTTCTAAAGTCACGTACAGGGTCGCGCCACGCGCCGCTTCGCCCGCGGCGCGCAGCGCGTAAACTTCGGCGTGCGGCTCGCCCGCGCGCTCGTGCCAGCCCTCACCGACGATTTCGTCGTCTTTCACCACGACGCAGCCGACCAGCGGATTCGGGGCGACGGTTCCGCGGCCGCGCTCGGCCAGCTCTACGGCACGCGCCATGTAACGTTCGTGCTCGGCGACGGGCTCGCCTCCGCCCGCGCTCACGCGCTGACCTCACGGTTGTCCTGGACAAAAAAATGATGCACCCTGAATCCACGGCCGTGTCGACGGCCGCAGCTACCCTCCTTCTTTCATCCGGACTGTCACCGTCGGTACCGGCTTCGCACCGGTTCGGGCGCTGGGTTTGTGACCCAGGCTTCGCGGACTCGGTTCAAGCTAGAACCCCACCGCCGGTCGGGAATTGCACCCTGCCCTGAAGGACTGTTTTGTGAACGAGACGTGTCTCGCTTTGCACCAGTATACAAAGTGTAGCGCGCTCGGCTGTAAGCCACGCAGCAGCACTTGAAACCGGTGGTGGAAAACCCTCGAGTTCGTTTTTTGTGACTGTGAACGGCAAGGCTTTTCTCGCTTCAGGCGCGGTGACTCCGCTTTGTTGGACTTGAGCCCTCGGCCCTGACCGGTTTGCGCGGGCGCGTCCTGGCGATGGCGACGCTCAAGACCAGCACCGGCAGCAGCCCGACCAGCACGATTGCCAGCGCGCCCCCCGAGGCCTCGAGCAGCCGCTCGTCCGAGGCCAGGCGGTACACGCGCACGGCGAGCGTGTCCAGGTTGAAAGGCCGCACGATGAGCGTCGCGGGAAGTTCTTTAATCACGTCGACGAAGACAAGCAGAGCCGCGGTGAGCAGGCTGCCGCGCAGCAGCGGTACGTGAACTTTGAACAGCCGCGCTACCGAACGCTGCCCCAGGGTCAGGGCGGCGTCGTCCATCGTTTTGGTCACCCGGTTCAGACCGGTCTCCAAGGTGTTGAACGACGCGGTTAAAAAGCGCACCAGGTATGCGAAGACGAGACCCACAAACGTCCCGCTCAACAGCAAACCGGTCGACACGCCGAAAGTGGCGCGCATAAAGCCGTCGACGCCGTTGTCCGCCCACCCGAAACTCATCAAGATGCTTACCGCGATGACCGAGCCCGGCACCGCGTACCCTATCGCCGCGACGCGGGTCGCCAAGCGGTTGAGAAAGGTCGGGCGGATGCGCACGCCGTAGGCCAGGACGAGCCCGACAACGACGGCCAGCACTGCGGCAGCGACGGCGAGCGTCAGGCTGTTGCGCGCGTAGTTCCAAAACTGCGGATTAAAAGCGCGCTGCGCGTGGTTCAGGGTTAGGTTGGCGAGCAACCAGGCGGGCAGCAAAAAACCGACAAACACCGGCAAAAAACAGGCGACGAAAGCGAGTGCCGCGCGACCCCCGCGGAGCGGATAGCCGAGCAGCGCGCCGTGCCGGGTAGAACTGCTCGAGTGCCGCCATCTGCGGCGCGACCCCCGCTCCACGGCCACCAGCGCCAGCACGAACACCAGCAGCCACGCCGCCAGTTGCACCGCCGCCAAGTGTTCGCCCAAGCCGAACCAGGTGCGGTAAATCCCGGTCGTGAAGGTCTGAATGCCAAAGTAGTCGACCGTGCCGAAGTCGGACAGGGTTTCCATGAGCGCCAGACTTACCCCGGCGACGATGGCGGGCCGCGCCAGCGGCAGCGACAACCGGAAAAAACTCGCCCAGGGGCTGCAGCGCAGGCACTGCGTAGCTTCCAACATCGTCGTGGACTGTTCCAAAAACGCGGTTCTAGCGAGGAGGTACACGTACGGGTAGAGCGCCAGCGTCAGCAAGACGACCGCGCCTCCCAGACTCCTGATGTTCGGAAACCAGTAGTCGCGCGCCCCCCAGCCGGTCAGGTCGCGCAAAAAACTCTGCAGCGGCCCCGAAAACTGCAAAAAGTCGGTGTAGGTGTAGGCCAAAATATAGGCCGGAATCGCCATCGGCAAGAGCAGCGCCCACTCGAGCACGCGCCGTCCCGAAAACCGGCACATCGTCGTGAGCCAAGCCGTGCCCACGCCGACCAACAGCGTGCCGACCCCGACGCCGAGCACCAGCCACAGCGAGTTTGCCACGTACCGGGGCAGCACCGTCGAACTGAGGTGCCGCCACACCTCACCGGTCGGGACGGCCAAACTGCCCAGCACCACCAAGACGGGGGCGGCGACAAGCGCGGTCAGCGCCAGAATCGCCACCGTCCAACCGCTTAAGCGCAAGCCCCCACCCCGCCGCTGGACGGGGCGACGGGGCAGGGGGCGGGCGCGGGCGAGCTTGTTCACGTCAGCCGGGCCCGCGCTTAGCGCCAGCCCGCCCGGTCCATAATTCGCACCGCTTCGGGGTTGTTTTCGCCCAACACGGCGACGTTCAAGGTGTCTTCTTTGAAGTCGCCGAAGCCCTGGACGACCGCCGCAACGGGCACACCCGCAGCGACCGGGTACTCGAAGTTGCCCTCGGCAAAGATGTCTTGCGCCTCGGCAGTGGCGAGGAATTCTACAAAGCGCACGGCGTTCTCGGCGTGCGGCGCGTTCGCCAGCACGGCCGCCCCGCTGATGTTGACGTGGGTGCCTCGGCCCCCTTGGTTGGGGAAAAAGAGGCCCACGCGTGCCGCGATTTCGGTTTGGTCTTCACCGACCTGGTCATCGTCGTCTTCGGGACCCGCCGCGGCGACCATGCGGGCGTAATAGTAGTGGTTGACGATTGCCACGTCGCACTCGCCCGCCGCGACGGCCTCAATCTGGTCGGTGTCACCGCCTTGGGGGGGCCGCGCGAAGTTCGCGACCAGGCCTTCCGCCCAAGTTTCAGCCGCCTCGGCCCCGTCGGCCGCGATGATAGACGCCAACAGCGACTGGTTGTAGACGTTGCTCGAGCTGCGCACGCACACCCGGCCCCGCCACTCGGGGTCGGCCAAACTTTCGTAAGTCGAAAGTTCCGCGGGGTCGACGGTGTCTTTGTTGTAAACGATGACGCGGGCGCGCTTGGTGAGGCCGAACCACTCCCCGCCGGGTTGGCGCAGGTTCTCGGGGACGGCTTGGGTGAGCGCCGCAGAGTCAACGCTTTGCAGCAAACCGTCCTCCTCGGCGCGCCACAAGCGCCCGGCGTCGGTGGTGATGAGGACGTCGGCGGGGCTGTTGACGCCCTCGCTGCGGATGCGTTCGATAAGTTCGTCGGCGTCGCCCTCTATCAAGTTGACCTCGATGCCCGTCTCTAGCGTGAAGGTGTTGAACAGCTCCACGTCGGTGTCGTAGTGGCGGGCCGAGTAAACATTGACGGTTTCGCTTTGTGCAAAGGCGAGTCCGGTGAGCAGCGTTAGTGCGACGGCGAAGTGCTTCACGAGGTTTCCTTTCAAACTGAGACGCGCCAAGTCTCGGTGGTGGGGTTAAGTGCAATTCCACGCGTTCAACTTGGAATTGGCGACCCGCATCATGGCAGGTTTAATCCCGAGTGTCAAGGTCGGGATTGACAGTTTATGCGTCCAGCACATTGTTTCGGAATCATTCCGAGTTTGCAGCACAGTAGCAAGTACCGAGTACCGAGTGCCGAGTAGAAAGTGTTTTTACTCGGCACTCAGTCCTTGGTCCTTTTCGCTTTTCCTTGGGTATGATTATGACAAGGGAGAGCCTATGCTTAAAGACACGTCTCCAAAAGAAGTTGAGTTGTCGTTCGAGGACAAGCTCTACGCCTTCGCCGACCTTGTGGTCCGCGTCGGCCTCAACTTGCAAAGGGGCCAACAACTCATAGTTCGGGCCGCCGTAGAAACCGCCCCCTTTACTCGCCAAGTCGTCGAGACGGCTTACCGGGCGGGCGCGCCCTTTGTCAACGTGCTGTGGAACGACGACGCGGTGACGCTGGCGCGGTTTAAGCACGCCCCCAAGGACTCGTTCGAGCTTTTTCCCGAGTGGACGCGCGACGCGCTGCTCGCCGCCGCCGCGCGGGGCGACGCCGTGCTGACTATCTACGCCGCCGACCCCGAACTCTTAAAAGACCAAGACCCCGAAAACGTCGCCACCGTCCAGCGCGTCACCCAGACCGAGATGCGGCCCTTTACCGAGCACATCATGAACAGCGACGTGAATTGGTGCATCGTCAGCGTGCCGATTCCGAGTTGGGCGGCCAAAGTTTTTCCGGACGCGACGCCCGAAGTCGCCGAGCGCAAACTTTGGAATGCAATCTTTACAACCGTGCGCGCCGACCGGGCGGACCCGGTAGCCGCGTGGCAAACCCACCTGGCAAATTTGGAAGCGCGGCGCACCTACCTCACCGACAAGCAGTACCGCGCGCTCCACTACCGCGCGCCGGGCACCGACCTCACGGTGGGTCTGGCCGACGGCCACCTGTGGCTCGGCGGCACGCAGCCGACCAAGGACGGCGTCGTTTACGTCGCCAACCTGCCGACCGAAGAGGTGTTCACCATGCCGCACCGGGGGCGTGTGGACGGCACGGTGCGCAACACCTTGCCGCTGAGCTATGCGGGCAACCTCATCGACGGGTTCGAACTCGTGTTCAAAGACGGTGAAGTCGTGGACTACCGCGCCGAGCGGGGCGCGGAGGTGTTGGAGCGTTTGCTGGACACCGACGAAGGCGCGCGCCGTTTGGGCGAGGTCGCGCTCGTCCCGCACTCGAGCCCGATTTCCCTGTCCCATATCCTCTACTACAACACCCTGTTCGACGAAAACGCCTCGTCGCACTTAGCCTTGGGCCGCGCTTACCGCTTCAACGTCGCGGGCGGCACCGAAATGTCGGAAGCGGAAATCACGGCAGCCGGGGCCAACGACAGCCTCACCCACGTCGACTTTATGGTCGGCTCTGAAAACATGGACATCGACGGTATAACGAGCCGAGGCGAGCGCGAGCCCGTCATGCGCGGCGGCGAATGGGCGTTTGCGGTCTAAAGAGAGTACCGAGGACCGAGTTGAAAGTACCGAGTGAAAAATCCACTTTCAACTCGGTCCTCAGGACTCGGTACTCTCTTCAAACAACCTAAACCTCAACTCGAAAGTGAGACAATAGACGCTGTGATGACGCGGTGATTCGGCAAGCCCAGACGACGCTTCACTCGGTGTTCGGCTTCGAGCGCTTTCGCGGGGCGCAGGAGCAGATTATCTCGCAGGTCTTGAACGGCGGCGACGCTCTCGTCCTCATGCCCACCGGCGGCGGCAAGTCGCTCTGCTACCAGATTCCGGCGCTGTTGCGGCCGGGCGTGGGCGTGGTGGTGTCGCCTTTAATCGCGCTGATGAAAGACCAGGTCGACGCACTTCTGCAGGTCGGGGTCAAGGCGGCGTTTTTGAACTCGAGCCTCACCCCTACTCAAGCGAGGGACGTCGAACAAGAACTCTTGAACGGTGGTCTCGACCTCCTCTACGTCGCGCCGGAACGCCTACTCATGCCGCGGATGTTGGAACTCTTGGAACGCAGCCGCGTGGCGCTGTTCGCCATCGACGAGGCGCACTGCGTGTCGCAGTGGGGCCACGACTTCCGGCCCGAGTACATCGGCTTGTCGCTGCTGGCGGAACGCTTTCCGGAAGTGCCCCGCATCGCCCTTACCGCCACCGCCGACGCGGCGACGCGGCTCGAAATTCTGGAGCGCCTGAGCCTCCAAAAAGCGCAGCAGTTCGTTTCCTCGTTCGACCGGCCGAACATCCGCTACACGGTCGTCGACAAACAGAACGCGCGGCAGCAATTTTTGGACTTTTACCGGCGCGAGCACGACGGCGACGCGGGCATCGTCTACTGCCTATCGCGCAAAAGCGTCGACGGCACCGCGACTTGGCTGCAAAAACGGGGCGTGAACGCGCTGCCCTACCACGCCGGCCTGGACGCCGCCACGCGCCAGGACCACCAGGAACGCTTTTTGCGCGAAGAGGGCGTGGTCGTGGTCGCCACCATCGCTTTTGGCATGGGCATCGACAAGCCGGACGTGCGCTTCGTCGCGCACCTCGACGTGCCGAAAAGTTTGGAAGGCTACTACCAGGAAACGGGTCGCGCCGGGCGTGACGGCCAAGCCGCCGACGCCTTTATGACCTACGGACTCGGCGACGTGGTCGCCATGCGCCGGATGCTGGCGCAGTCCACCGCGCCCGAGCGCATCAAACGGGTCGAACAGGACAAGCTCGACCAGTTGCTCAACTACTGCGAGTCGATGCGCTGTCGCCGTCAGATAGTGTTGGAATATTTCGGCGAAAGTTTGGACGAGCCCTGCGGCAACTGTGACACCTGCTTGCTGCCGGTCGAAACCTGGGACGGCACCGTGCAGGCGCAAAAAGCGCTCTCGGCGATTTACCGGACCGAGCAGCGTTTCGGCGCGGGCCACGTCATCGACGTGCTGCTGGGCAAAGACACGCCGCGGATGCAGCAACTGCGACATCACAAACTGAGCACTTACGGCGTCGGCGACGAACTGAACGAAAAACAGTGGCGCTCGGTGTTCCGCCAACTCGTCGCGGGCGGCTACGTCACGACCGACCCGAACGGCTACGGCTCGCTGCTGCTGGCCCCCAAAAGTGCGGCGGTCCTCAAGGGTCAAGAAGAAGTCGCCTTCCGACGTGACCCGACGCCCGCGCAGGGACAAACCTCTTCCAAACGCGTCGTCAACGACCTCAAAGGTGTCGAGGGCGAACTCTTCGAGGCGTTACGCGCTCAGCGTGCCACCTTCGCCAAAGAGCAAGGCGTCCCCGCCTACGTCATCTTTCACGACGCCACACTGCGCGAGATGGCCGAAACGAAACCGCGGAGTTTGCACACGCTTTCAAAAATATCCGGCGTCGGCAAGGCCAAGCTCGAGCGCTACGGCGAGGCTTTTTTGGCAACCGTTCTCGAGCACGCCCCCGACAGCCCCGAACCCACAAGCCACACGCCACAAGCTACAAGCTACGCCCCGGACACCGAGGACACCTACGAGGAAACCCTGAAACTGGTGCTCGAGGGTTACACCCTGGAAGCCGTTGCCACCATGCGCGGCCTGAAAGTCCGCACCGTCGAAGGCCACCTGGCCGAACTGGTCGCACGCGGACGTTTAAGCGTCGAAGAAGCGACCAGGCTGCCGAAAGAAGAGATTCAGCTTATCAAAGACGCGGTGCTCGAGCTGCCCGAAGAGCAACGCCGCTACCTGCGCCCGCTGTTTGAAAAACTCGGGGAGAAGTACGACTACGCGGTGCTCAAGTGCGTCCACGCAGACTTGAAGCTTAGGTAGGGTGAAAGCACAAACGACCGTTGAGTTTCAGGAAGATTGTGATAACGTTTGTGCTAACATGCGCTTATGAACAACGTCGTAAAAACCAAACTTCGCGCCGTTGGGAACTCGACAGGGATTGTCCTCAGCAAAGAAGTTCTGTCCGACATGGCGCTAAAACAGGGCGACGAAGTGTTTTTGGTCAAGACCGAAGACGGCTACAAAATTACGCCCTACGATGCACAATTCGAGCAGCAGATGAAGGCGGCCGAGCAGGGGATGCAGCAGTACCGCAACGCGCTGAGAGAACTGGCTAAGTAAGCCTGTGGCAACGCCGGAGCCTCAGTGGCTGCTGCCGAACGTCGTCCTCGCCGCGCACGACGCGCAACTGGCGGAGCACGGTGGACTGGCGGGTATCAGGGACGCGGGCGCGCTGGACTCGGCACTCGCTCGTCCTGAGAATCACTACCACTACGGCGAGCGCAACCTGTTCATGCTGGCGACGATGTACGCGAGCGGCATCGTCAAAAATCATCCTTTTGCAGACGGTAACAAGCGCACGGGTTTTTTGGCGGCGTTCATCTTTTTGACCGTCAACGGCTACGCGCTGCAAGCCCCTGAAGCTGAGGCAGTCGTGATGACGCAGGGTCTGGCCTCGAGCGAAATCGACGAGCCGGGGTTTGCAAAGTGGCTCGAGGACAACTCAGTGGCCGTGTGAGCGTACTGTAAGCTTCAACTTTAGAGCTATACTCGACACCCTATGAAACTGACTTTATTGGGTACAGGAACGCCTGTTTTAGAGTCCACGCGGCAAGGCTCGGCGTTTCTCGTGCAAGTCGGAGAACAAAACCTTCTTTTCGATGCCGGGCGAGGCGTCAGTAGCCAACTTCTGCTCATTGGGCTGGTCCCCGAACACCTCGACTATCTTTTTATCACCCATCACCACGCCGACCACATCGGCGGCCTGGGCGATTTGCTGGTGTCTGCTTGGCACGCCGGTCGCCGGAAGCCTATCCGAGTTTTCGGGCCGCCTGGTACGAGAGAGATAGTCGATACGCTTTTGAACGTCGTCTACAAGCGTGACATCACCTTTGCCTTGACAGGTGAGGACAAACCCGACATCAACACGCTCATCGAGGTGCGAGAGGTCACGGCGGGCGCTTCAATTCGAGAAGCGTCCTGGCTCCTCTCGGTCGGGTCGGTCAAACATGGGAATAGGTTGAGCCAAGCCGAGTTTCCCTGCTTGGGCTACCGGCTCGAGGCCGATGGCAAAGTTATAGCCTTGACCGGCGACTCGGTTGCAAGTGACGGTTGGTACACCTTGGCACAAGATGCCGACGTGTTGATTCAAAGCTGCTACCTGGCAAAAGCCGAAGTCACAACACCCGAATTCGAATACCTCGCCGAACACGTCATCGCGGACTCGTCTCAGGTTGGCAAAATGGCAACCAAGGCCGAGGTGAAAACACTGGTGCTGACGCATTTCAGAAGAAAGTCTCTGGCTCTGATGCACCTTTTGCAAGACGACGTGCAAAAAGACTTCAGCGGCAAATTTATACTGGGTGAAGACCTTAAAATCCCCGTTTAAGCGGTAAATATAAGTTTGTTTCTTGCCACCCGCATCATCGTGGCAACCGCTCTTTATTTGGGCTCGAGCCGTGCGACGTAGAACTGACGGCACAAGCGCTCTAGGTCGCTGTGTTTCTGGGTTACGAGCGCAAGCATCATCTGTGTACAGGATACTTCACAAACGTGGGGTACGGCAGAAAACCCTTGAAGAGCGAGCTTTTCTTGAGCAAGTTCTGAAACAAGAAGGTTGGGAATAGAGTAGGCTCGAGGTCGTTTCAACGGTCATAAAAGCTTGAGCGTGGTGGCTCGAGCCTCGTGACCAGAGATGACAAGATTCATGCGTTTTCAGGAGTTGAAAGTGTTGGGTAGGCTTATGAAATTCAACAGAATTTTTAGGCTCGTAGAATTTCAAACTTCACAATCACCTATTGCCTAACGAGACTTACAAGCCTAGTTACAATTTCTGTCAGTGTCAAATCCGCAGAAACATTATTTGAATCTTGAAGCGAAAGCGATATGGCTCCCAAAACGGGTTTGGCAGGTTGATTTGAAAATAGGTCATACTCCTCTGAGTGATAGCGGTTCCAAGAATCACCCGCCCCCCCTGATTGTTTAGGATATAAAAGTATTAGAGCTTGGGTAGAAGGGAAACCTCCATTGACCGAACCAAGTCCATGAAGATATTTTAACGCCATTGAAGGTAATTCGTCCCCCCACGAATTTGGGTTTTTATACTTGGCATCCAGCACGATATACTGGTAGCTGTTAGAACCTCTACATTCCAAGACGAAGTCGGGACGATACGGATATTTTTGGTAAGAGCCATGTTTCACATCAATCAAACCGTCTACATCGGAGTTTGCACGACTAAGATTTGGCTCGTAATAGAGTGTAGCCCACTGGTTGTTTCGATTGCTAAAAACATATTTGTCATACGGATTTTCTATAGCCATCAGGCTGGCATTTTCTGAACTGAGATGGGTAGCCTCTTGTTTCTCAAAGCCAGCGCTTGTGACAGCCTCAACAAGTTTAAATAAGCAGAAAAACTCATAAAGTTTGTCAATCGTCCGTAAGCCCAAAAGGAATCTATCCAAACGCCTGTCCAAACCTCCCAGGGCATACCAAGCTCTAATACGTTCAAACAAGCTTCGGTAGTGTGGGTAGCTATGAAAACCCGAGGTGAGCTTGGGGGATTCTCGAAGCGGACGATGAACGGGAACTACTTCTTGCAGTTGATGTTGGCAGTATCTGCACAAGCTTTGTAAGGCTCGACATTGGGTTAGCAAGCGTTCGCAGTAAGCTTGCCCAAACTCCCTCCTGATAATGTTGAAACTTTGATAACCTATCGGAATATCGGTGGGGGTTTCTAGCTCCCACATAAACTCGAGTTGCTCCTGGTAGTATGCTTCAATTTGTTGAAGCTTGGCAGCAACGTCAACCAGATAACCATGAATAATTTGATTTTCGTAAACGTCTGTATCTTCTACTAATTCTTCGGTTTCGATGACTTGTGGCGTATAGCGGCGATTGCCTATAGCAACCGCTCTAGCATTTCCAGGCGAAGGTACAAGCGTGTCTAGGTGATTAGTCAACCAGTGGGTAGCATACTCGCCCACGTACCCCACTTGTGACCACGAGCGCAAAGAAGGCTGTGGAGTAAGACGACTTCTCTTTTTTTGGCGTAATCTCACCAAAGAGGCTTGCAAAAGGTCGAGTCCATAGCGAGCCTCTTCCATCAAAACTCGTGCGTGGCGGAAACCGCCTAGTTTTTGGTCAGTACCAGAACCCTGAGTAGTCAGACTAAAGCACGACTTTACAATGTCGTCAAAATGCCTCTCGAGGTATTGTAGAAGTAGTTCCACTTGCTCGGCGTTGAATTTTCTTGCGTACACCTCTACAAATGTTTGAAAAGTTCTTGTCTCTCCACTTTGCTCGTGCAACTCGAGAACAATCCTGCTCGTACCGAAGTGATTTAAAAAGAATGAAGGCTTCTGATGCGGATACCACCGATATTCGGTAAAAACGTCGGCTGTACGCACCTCACTCGGTTCTATACTGGCGTCGCCAATCCACAGCCGAGGTCGAGACTCGTAACGCATTTTATCTACTAAAACAAATTCCACAGGCTCAGTTTCTGTAATGCTCACTGAAGCTACGTGTTCATAATCAGCAAATTTTAGAAGCTCTCGTGCGCCACCACGGACTATAAATAGCTGAGGTTGTGCGGCAGAAAGCGTCATACGAAAAAGCGATAAAAGCCATGTTCATTTTCGCCAACCTCGAGGATGCTCGCTAGCACCTGCTTACTGTGATCAAGCTGATCAATAGTTGTAACTAGGTCGTTTAATCGTGCTCTATAGGTGTCGCCATAACCGTTAATCAATGGAAGGACATGCTGCGCTACTGCGTAATCAAGCGCACTAAGTTCATAGTGTTCGCGCATGAGCGGTCTAGCCACGCTACAAAATCGCTTGATAGTTTGCTGCTTGCGAGGGCTTATTATGATAGGCAAGCCTTTACTCGAGTCAGGCTCGTGTAGCGCTTTGATAATTTTATCAAGCAAGTCAAGCTCATCGGCTTCTAACTCCTGTCCACGTTCATTATTGAATAACCTGCACGTATCTTTTTCAGTGAGCAAACTCTTTTGTTCACTCGTCACCTCTTCTTCAATGAACTGAAAACTTTGACTTTGGGGTGGGTTGATTCTGATGACAGGTACACGGTCAAGCATACGAGGAGATAGAGGCTCAGTTGTAGAGTCATAATTTACGGTTCCGAGAAACCGCATCGAGCGAGGTACTTCCAACTTTGCCTTCGCTCCTTTGTCGCCAGTGAGCAGTTCACGGCCTACATAATCATCGCACATGCGCAGGAAAGTGCTGAAGTAATGTTCTAAAGGACTTAGGTTGGCCTCGTCAAGGAGCACCCAAGATGGAAACGCTTTGGCTTCATCATCCTGAACGGCACTTAAAAGCTCGAAAAGTCCCGTGGCCGATGGTTGAAAGTTGCCACTCAACGGGTTGTAGAAACCGATAAGGTCACGAGGAGAGGTCCAGCCGCGTGCTGTAGCGATAGTAAGAAAACGGTCAGCGTGCTCGAGTCCTAAAACGCGCGCTAGATAAGTTACTAAAGAGGTTTTACCGACTCCAGGTAAGCCCGCGAAAATGGTAAAAAAACTTTGCTGTATTGACACCAGATAATTTGCGAGTTCATGAGTAGCTATTTCTCTTCCAGCGTCACGTAATTTTCCTTGAACTTCTTGGATTAACTCTTGCGCTGTCGCTGGTTTATCATCACGTTCGCTCGGAATAGCGGAAACCATTACAGACTCTGCTCGTGAAGGTATGACGCCATTGAGCATATCAACAAACGGCTTAAAGTCACTCAATTTTTCTCGTAGCTTCTCGCGGTTATCTTGTATATGACGCCTTAATTGCTCACTTGCCTGTTCTAAGTCCTCTTTCTCCTTCTCTAGTGTTTCTACAGCATTTTTACAATCATTGATATTGTTTTCCAAAGTGCGCTTTTGGAATTTCAGTACCTCGATTGAATTGCCAACTCCAAGTTTCTCAACCAGTAGAGTAAGTTCGGCCTCTTTACTTTCTATATCTCTATTCAGAATTTCCAACTCTTTAGTAGAGGCCGCTAGGTTTTCCTCCTGCTTTTGCTTTTGGGATTTTTCTATTTGTTTAGAGAGTTTTTTCTCCTCCTCACGCAAAGCTTCGATTTTTTCTTGCTTCCCCTGAATCTCTTTTTCAATCTCGCCATATTGACTTTCAAATTGCTTCTGATACTTCGCCTTTGCTTGCTCGAGATAGGAGTCCCTATTGATTTCGAGAAAGTTGTCAATCTGTTTTACGCCCTGTTCTGACTTCAAGTAGTCGTTGATTAAACTGGAGCGCTGAGTGTTCCAGGTTTGTGTCCTATCAATCAACTTCATTAAACGCTCTTTGCGTTCAGAAAAGTAGGGGGCATCTTTTATCAGAGAACTTATCTCTTGTCGAAATGAGCGCAAATCAGACTTGTTCAATTTAATAGAGGATGTATCTGCTAACAAGGAATTACCCCACTTGACAAGTTCTTCGTCAGATATAAAATCTATATGGTCTAGTTCTGCCTTTCCCAAATCGTAAGCAGTAGCAGTTAAAACTAGATCTTGTGTATTGTTGTATTTGTCCTTCAACTCTGTGATCTCAAAATCGTCGTCAGTAAAGGTAAAAACGCAGTTTTCAGGCAGATTTTTTATGTTATACGGAGGTTTGAGTTCAACGCTAGGTAGTGGTTTAGCAAAGACTGATAAGCTAAGGAATGGTCACCAAAGTTGTACGTTGCTGCCACTGCGAGAGCGAAGAGCTTGTCAAGAACGGTCATGCACCAAACGGCAAGCAAAAGTACCTGTGTCGAGCGTGCGGCAAGTCCAGTCGCGAGAACGCGAGCACTAAAGGGTACAGCGAAGCGAAGAAAGATGAGATACTGAAGTCGTATCAGGAGCGCTCTAGTATGCGTGGGCTGACCAGAACATTCGGCGTGTCCCGCACCACAATAGCGAAATGGCTCAAAAAAAGCCGCGACGACACCGCCGCTTAGCGCCACACTGGTTACGCCCGAGAACCCTGAAGCGGTGCAACTCGAACTCGACGAGATGTGGTCATTTGTTCGATGTAGACGTAACAAACGGTGGGCCTGGATAGCGCTTTGTAAGCAGACACGCCAGGTGGTCGCTTGTGTTGTAGGTGGACGTGGCATTGCTACTTGTCAAAAACTTTGGCGTAACATCCCAGATGCTTATAAACAAGGCACGGTGTTTAGTGACTTCTGGGAAGCTTATCAGGCCGTCGTTCCCGATGAACAGCATCAAGCTGTTGGTAAAGACTCAGGGCTTACAGCACACGTCGAGCGCTTTAACAATACTATCCGCCAACGCCTAGCGCGCTTTGTCAGAAAGACCTTATCCTTCTCCAAGTCCGAACACATGCACCTCATTTGCTTGCATCTGTTCTTGGTCCGCTACAATCTTGAGCGTGCTGCTGTCAGTTGATGGTGGGCCACTACCCAACGCTAAACAAACCTTCATTAGGTTGGGGTTTAACTGTGTAGGCAAAAGGACCATAAAGCCCCTTAGAACTTGAGTCTCGCAAAACGATGAGTCGTGAGGGTTTGAAGCGTAAGTTCTCGATAGTTCGCTGCGAAGGGTCAAAAGCGGCTTCCAGGACGTGAAAATACTCAGTCCTTTCAACAGGAGTTATGTCTTTATCTCTTGCGATGAATTTGGCCTTTGAAGGATTATACGGTTCGAACTGATCATTCTCGCTGTAAGAGACGCGAAACAAATCTATTTCAGAGTATCCAGATTCTATTGCCTCATAGTTGTAGGTAACAAAAATGGCGTTATCGTTTGGAAACTCGTTAGACATTACAGGTCTTGCGCCCGCGTCATTTTCGATCAACAGAGGGCGGACCAAACCAGATGTTTGTGACAATGTTTGCTCGAGTTTTGCAGCTACTACTTCCACGCATCCTCCAAAACTGCTTCTGTATTTTATTCAGTTAAGATTACCATTAGAGTCTGATGTGAGCAAACGAATCTGTTTCGAGAAGTTTTAGAAAGTTGACGGTTGACTCAAACCCTTGTCTTCTGTACACTCTCCCAAGACCCTTTAACTCGGTCCCGTGAGGCCGGAAAGGACACAAAGATGGTTATAGGCCGAGACAAACGAAAGCACAGCCGCGCCGCCTTGTCGGCGTTTTCTTTTTTAGGCGGGCCTCGAGTCCGTCTTTTTTGTCGGGGGCCGAGGTGAACTTAACGCACAAGGCCGTTCTCATGTCCTCAACCGAGATGGGGCGCGCCCTAAACCGCATCGCCCACGAAATTATCGAGCAGAACAAGGGCGCGGAAAACCTGGCGCTCGTCGGGATTCACACGCGCGGGGTGCCGATTGCGGAGCACCTGGCGGACCTAATAAATACGTTCGAAAACGTGTCGCCGCCGGTCGGTAAGCTCGACATCACGCTGTACCGCGACGACCTGAGCGAAATCGCGCTGCAACCCGTGGTCAAAAAAACCGAAGTCCCGTTCGACGTTCACGGGATGCGCATCGTCCTAGTGGACGACGTGCTCTACACCGGGCGCACGGCGCGAGCGGCGCTCGACGCGCTCATCGACATGGGGCGGCCCGCGGTGATTCAGTACGCGGTGCTGGTTGACCGGGGCCACCGCGAGTTGCCGATTCGGGCGGACTTCGTCGGCAAGAACATTCCCACGAGTTTGCAAGAAGTCGTGAAGGTGAAGTTGGAAAGCATCGACGGCGACGAGGGCGTCGAACTGATGGAGGTAGCGGCGTGATTGCAGGAAGCCGGGTGGTGACGTTGGCGCAGCCGAACGAAGTTAAAGAAACGCAGCCCAAGAAAAAGCACCTGCTGGACTTGAAGGACTGGACGGCGCAAGAGGTCACCTCGCTGTTCGACACCGCCGACGTGATGGCGCAGGTCATGGCGCGCACCATCAAAAAAGTGCCCGCGCTACAAGGTTTTACGGTCGGCACGCTTTTTTTCGAGGACTCGACGCGGACGCGGCTCAGTTTCGAGCGGGCGGCGCGGGCACAAAGTGCGGACGTGATGAGTTTCGCGGCGGGCTCGAGCAGCCTCTCCAAAGGCGAATCATTAAAAGACACCCTGCGCACCGTCGACGCGATGCAGGCCGACCTCTACGTGGTGCGCCACCCGGCGGCGGGCGTGCCCTACCAGCTCACGAACTGGACCGACGCGGCAATCGTCAACGCGGGCGACGGGCGACGGGCGCACCCGACGCAAGCGCTGCTGGACGCTTACACGTTTATAAAAGAGTTTCCAAATTTTGACGGCTTTGCAGGCAAAAAGCTGGCGATTGTTGGCGACGTGCTGCACTCGAGGGTCGCGCGAAGCAACGTCGAGTTGTGGACAAAGCTCGGCGCGGAAGTTACCCTCTGCGGCCCGCGGACGCTGTTGCCTAAAGAGTTGACGGCCGAGAACGTCACGCTGACGAACCGTGTTTTTGAAGCTGCCGAAGGCGCGCACGCGGTGATGGCCTTGCGGCTGCAAAAAGAGCGGATGAGTGCAGGTTTGCTGCCCTCGCTCGCCGAATATCAGGCGCGCTATCAAGTCAACGAAGACGTGATGCGCCACGCCCACCCCGACGCCCTGGTCATGCACCCCGGCCCGATGAACCGCGATGTCGAGCTTGCCGGCACGCTGGCCGACAGTTCTCAAAGCGTCATCGAGAAGCAGGTGGCGAACGGCGTGCCAATTAGGATGGCGGTGCTGTACACGCTGCTGGTGGGGAAAAGGTGAGGGAGTTTTTCGTTTTTAGACCAATGACGAAATACGAAGAACGAACGACTTTTTAGGAGCGAAATGCGAATAAAAATTAGTAACGCCCACCTCATCGACGCCGGCAAAGATTACGGCGTCGGCGACCTCTATTTGAACGATGGAATCATCGAAGGCATGAATTTGGGCGGCGAGACCGACGAGAGTTTCGACGCGCGCGGCAACGTGGTCACGCCCGCCTTTATTGACCTGCACACGCACCTGCGCGAGCCGGGGGGTGAGACCAAAGAGGACTTGCGCAGCGGTCTCGCCGCCGCCGCCGCGGGTGGCTTCGGGACGGTCGTGAGCATGGCGAACACAACCCCGACGGTGGACGAGCCCGGTTTGGTTGCGGGCTTGATAGCCAAAGCGGAGCGCATCGGGCAAGCGCGGTTGCGGCCGGCGGCGGCGCTCAGCCACGGCCTCGGCGGCAAAACGCTGACCGACTTCGCCGCCTTGCAAGCGGCGGGCGCGGTGATGATCACCGACGACGGGATTCCCGTGGCGGACGCGCACCTTATGCGGCGGGCTTGCGAGTACGCCGCAGAATTGGGCCTTGTGGTTCAAACACATTCAGAGGAGCCGAGTTTGCGGCAAGACGGCGTGATGAACGAAGGGCGCGTGTCACAGCGCCTCGGCTTGCCCGGCAACCCGGCGAGCGCCGAAGCGGTAATGATTTTCCGCGACTACGAACTCGCACTGATGACGGGGGCGAGGGTCCATATCGCGCACGTGTCGTCCAAACGTGGGGCGCAGGTTGTTGAGTGGTTCAAGGAGCAGGGCGCGCCCGTCACCGCCGAGGTGACGCCGCATCACCTGACACTCACGGACGAAGCCCTCGAGACCTTCGACCCGGTCTATAAAGTCGCTCCGCCGTTGCGGACACAAAAAGACGTCAACTACTTGCGGGACGCCCTAAAGCGCGGCGTGTTCGACAGCGTCGGCACCGACCACGCGCCGCACACCCGCGCCGAGAAAGAGCGCGACCTGCTCACTGCGCCTTTCGGCATCGCCAACATCGAGGTGACGTTTCCGCTGCTTTATACCGAGTTGGTGAAGACGGGCGGCCTCGAGCTGCAAGCTCTCCTTCGCCTCTTGCAAACCGGCCCCGCACGAGTGATGGGTTGGGACGCGCCGAGGTTGAAACCGGGTAGCCCGGCCGACCTGGTGGTGCTCGAGCTGAACACGGCTCACGAAGTTGCGCCCAAGCTCTTCAAAACCAAGGCCAAGTTCAGTCCCTGGACGGGGCGCAGCTTGTGGGGCTGGCCCGTGGCGACGTGGGTTGGCGGCGACCGTGTTTACACGCGGGCGGGCGCGCTTGCCTCTATCTGAACGCCCAACGCAGTCCCGGAACGGTGATAGATGCGACAGACACCATCAAAAGACTTGAGTACACTAGACTCATGATGAATCCTGCTCTCACCCCCAGGCAGCCTCAGCATCCTCTACCGCCGCTGACGGCAGCGCGCGACTATCCGCGCCGCTTGCTCGGCAAGGGTGACATCCTCTACCGCGACGGCGACACGGCCGACACCGTGTTTCGCGTGGAAGAGGGGCTGCTCAAACTCAGCATCGACCTCGTCACCGGCAAGGAGCGTATCACCGGCGTGGCAGGTCCCGGCGACTTTATCGGCGCGATTACCCCGTCGCACTTTTCTCAGCAGGAAACGGCCCAAGCGCTGAGCCCTCAGGTCGTCGTGCAGGTGATTCCGAGCAGCGATGTCGGCGAAGACTTGAAAGACGAAGTGTACGCCGCCGCTGGGGTCCAACTCGCGCGTATGCGGCAAACCCTGGAAGACAGCGAGTTGCCCGTACCCGCCCGTCTGGCCCGAACTTTCGTGCGCTTGGGCGAACGCTTCGGCAACGTCTCGGACACGCACAACGTTCACCTCGCGCTGCCCCTGACCCACGACAACTTCGCCGCGATGGTCGGTGCCGCCCGCGAAACGACGACCGCCGTGTTGGGCGAGATGCGCAACGGCGGGCTGGTCGAAGGTACCCGCGGGCGCTACCGGTTCAACCTTGACACCTTGAGCGACTACGCGGTCGAGGCGTCGTTCGCTTACTAGCAACGCCGGCGAAAAAGACGAATGCGCGGGAAGCTCACGAGCTTCCCGCCTTTTTATATGGATTCCAATACTACAGCTCGTAAACCTTGGGAAAGTTGTTCGCTTCCCAATCGAAATCCGTATCTTGTCCTCTCGCTCTGCTCGCATTTGATTCCGAGAGAGTGAACCGGAAAGGGTATGACGTTTTTTATCATGCCTTTTACATGACGTTGAGACGAGCCGGTTTTGACTTGTCCTCCTTTTCTGAGGGAGGTGGCCTTTGGGACCGGCCGCTTCCAACTTTACGTGTTGACACGCCCCAGCCACGTTTGGAAACGCTGCACTATTCTTCGACGATGTTTGCGGTGCCCGGCGCAAACAGCACCCAAGTTTTGAAGGGTGCCAGGTCGACCGGGTCGCCCAAGCTGGTCACGAAACTCACGCCGCCGTCAGGGTCCCAGCGACCGGGGATGGCGCGGCCGCGTAGGTACAGGGTCGCTCTGCCGCCGCGCAACGGGATGTACAAACGGCCTTCGGGGTCGTCGGGAATGGGTCGCACGTCTATGTCCGCGACCAGCACCGCGTCGACGAAGACGGCTTCGCCGGAGGCGTCGGCGGCGTCCCGGCCGTTGCGCACCCACCGGTAGAGGTTGAGGTCTTGAACGTAGCGAAACGCCGAGTCGTAAGTTGCCGAGTAACCTACCTGGACATAGTTTGTCGCCGTCGCCGTGTCCTCGGGCCGAAAGCGGGTGCCGCTCACGACTTGGTCACGCTCGAGCCTGAGCCGGTTCACGGCCTGGCGCAGCGAGGAACCGCTCGAGTACAGGTTGTAAGGCGCGTTGCGCCCGCCTAAGCGCTCGAACAAATTGCCGCTCGTGTAGGCGTTCAGCGTAGGTACCGGGCTCCGCGAAATCGCCGCCAGCGCGGCGGGCGAGCCGCCGTCGTGGACCAAAATTCCGTCTATGCTCTGCGCGAGCGCGTGAAAGTAGTCGCGCGCGCTGCGAACCGGCCCGACCTGCGCCGGGTCGACGCGGTCGTAAACGGTCATGAGTCGGGTCAGACCGCCCTCGACGGGCATCTCTACAATCGTCGAGGCTTCCGTTAAGCCCGCTTGCGGGTAACCGCCTACGTTGTCGAGCATCACGGCGAGCGGGCGGTCGCGGTTCTCGCGGTAAGGTTCTCGCGCTAGGGGAGCGCCGGTCGCTTCTGCTGCGCCCGTCGGCCCCGCAGCCGCGCCCAGGTTGGCCGGGCTCGCGTTGTCTTGGGCCGTCGTCTGACCGGAACGTTCAGCGTTGCCGCCGGGGTCGCGGTCCGTGCGCTGTCCGGGTGAGGCGGTGTCCCCAGGCGGCAGGTCCGCGAGGGTCTCTACCGGAAACGGGGTCTCACCCGGTTCAGAGGCGGGCGCCGTGACAGTAGCAGGCGCGGTAGCGGCCACCGTCGTAGCTACCGTCACCGCCGGGCGCGGCACGGCTTGGGGTGGCGTCACGCTTGTCAAAATTTGGGGTTGCGGGACGGCTTGCGCCGGGGCCACACTCACCGCCGTTTGCGGCCGGGGCACGGGTTGCGACGCGGCGACGGCGGCCCGCACCTGCGGCTGTGGAACGGCTTGGGCGGCGCTCACCGCCACTTGCGGCGTGACCGCGACCGGGCGCTGCGCTGCGACGGCCGCTCCGGCCGCAGGCGTCGGAATCGTTTGCGACGGCGCGACCGAGGCCTGCGCTTGCGGTCGCGGGACGGTCTGCGCCGGCGTTACTTGCGCCGCCACCTGGGGTCGGGGGGTGGCTCGAGCCGCGGCCACAGCTGCCGAAGTCTCGGGCCGGGGCACGGCTTGAGCGGGCGCGACCGCCGCCGACGCTTGGGGTCGCGGGACGGTTTGAGCCGCGGCGACGTTCGCCGACGCTTGCGGCTGCGGGACAGCTTGCTCCGCGGCGACCGCCGCGCTCGGGGTGGGTTGCGGGATGGCCCGTTCGGGCGCGACCTGCACGCTCGGCGTTGTCGCTACCGACTGCGCCGGGACGACCGCCGCCTCGGGTGCAGGCCTGGGGATGGGCAGGGCTTGGGCGAGCGGCTGCGGCGTCAGCTCGACCTGGTCGATGTCGGGCAGGGTCGTCGCGGTGGCCTCGGCGAGGGGCAAGTCGGTCTCGAGCGGGACAGCGGGCGTTTGCACCGCAGGCGTCGGCACGGTAGGTGTCGATACGGTGGGTGTCGACACGGTGGGAGTTGGCACTGTAAGGGTCGGCGCCGGTTCGGCCTCGGTGGGGGACGGGGGTGCGACTTCGGCCGGCGGCGGCTCTGCAACAGGTTCGGCCACGGGTTCCGCGACAGGCGCTTCGGCAGCCTCCGCGGGCGGTTGGGCCACCGGTTGGGCCACCGGTTCGACCCTCGCTTCGGCAGGCGGCCCTGCAGGAACGGGCTCTACAGGGACGGGCTCTGCAACGGTTTCCGGCGGCGCGGACTCGGCAAGGGTGGGGGCGGGCGGCGTCGCGGCGACCGGCGTACCCGCTTCGGGCGCGGCGACGAGCGGCTCGGCGGCTTGCGGCGCCGGAGCGTCGGCGCTGGGCGCGTCGGTGGGGATTTCTGACAATTCCGGCGTGCCCACGTCGATGACGAGGTAGGTGTCGAGCGCCACGGGTTGCGGCCGCGTCCACAGCCAAAACAGCAGAAGCAGGGCGAGCAGGTGTAAAAACAGCGACAACAGCAGGGCGCGGCGGCGGTCTTTGTCTTGAACCAGGGTCATGCGAAAAAAGTCATCCGCTCAGCTACCCCCGGTGGCAATCGCGATGCGCTGCGCCCCGGCTTGCTTCATCAGGTCCATTACCCGCACGACCAGGCCGTGGGGCACCGTCCTGTCGGCGCGGAGCGCGGCGGCGCTCAGGCCGGTCGTGTCGAAAGCCGTTCGCAAGGTGGCGACCAAGTCGGCTTCACTCACCGCCACACCTGCGACAAATATTTCGTCCTCACGATTGATGGTCACGGTCGGTAAGTCAGAAATCGCGGTCTGCGGCGACTGGGCCTGCGGCAGGTCGACGGGTAAACCCGACTCCAGGGTGATGAACGTCGTCGAGACCATAAAGAAAATAACGAGCAAAAAGACCACGTCCACCATCGGCGTGAGGTCCAGACTGAGACCTTGGCGGGCGAATCTTCGCGAGCGGTAACCGTTTCTCATAACGACCGGCCTACAGGTTCGGCGCGGCTTCGTAAGCGCGCGGCGCGGTGATGTCGACTTTGTCCTCGCGCCGCGCGGCGACGACCTGGGCGACGTTGCCCATGAGTTCTTCGCGGCGGCGGTCGATTTCCAACAAAATCGCGTCGACTTTGCTCGAGAGGTAGTTCTGCCCGATGAGCGTCGGAATCGCCACGACGAGCCCGGCGGCGGTGGTGACCAGGGCTTGGCCGATGCCGTCGGCGAGTGCCGCGGGGTTGCCGGTGCCCTGCTGGCTGATTTCACTAAACGCGATAATCATGCCCGTGACGGTGCCGAGCAAACCCAACAGCGGCGCGATTTGTGCGATGGTCGCCAGCGGCCTTAAGCCCCGCGACAGCCGCTGCTCTTCCAACAGCGACGCCTCTTGAAAGGCCGCGTCGACGGCGGAACGTCCGTAGGGTAGGCGCAGCAGCGCGGCCTTGAGCACCCTCGAGACCGGCCCGCCGTGCGCGTCGCAAGCGCCCAGCGCGCTCTCCAAGTCGCGGTCGCGCACCGCCGCGTTGACCTCCACCATCAGCGCGTCCGCTTCGACGGGCTCGCGCGACAGCTTAAAAAGTCGGGCAAAAAACAAGTAAACTGCGTAGACGGAAACCAAAATGATGGCGACCAAAACCGGTCCACCACTTGTCAATAGCTGCATAAACCCACCCTATCAAAAAACACAAAGCTAGTCACACGACTTAAACACAGTCGCCGTCAACCGTCGCTGTTAACCACAGTCGCCGCCCAGGACGGAGCAGCAACGGTGCAAAAAGCTTAGCGGTCAGGCAGGTGAGAAAAACCGTTGCGAAGACACCTTGTAGAAGACACCTTGTAAGAGAGCCTTTTTGTGCCCGGAACTTTGCGCCCGGAACCGAGAAAAATAGGTGGAAAAGGCTTGTTCGGAGCGGGCCGACTGTTTCTCAAACCTTGCGCCGGCACGAACGTCTATGCTTTAATGGGTGAGTTGTCAAGAAAGAAGTGAGGAAGGACCCCCTTAAACATGGATGATAAGTCAACCCAGGCTGCGGAAGCCCCTGTCCCAGCCGCCGACCAAGCCCCGAACGCGCCCTTAGACCAGGCCCCGAACGCGTCAGCCGAGCTGGGTGCAGATGACGCGACGGTAGCAGCGACGTCCCCCGAGCTTACCGCTACTTCCGACATGCCTACCGGCGACGAAGCGGACAGCGACGCAAACAGCCAGCCGACCCGCACCGACCTGAGCGGCGAAACGAGCCCCGAAGCTCCGACACCGGACGCAGCCACAGCGGACACGGCTACAGCGGACAGGACCACACCGAACCAGGAAAGCGGCAGACCGGGTTTGGGCGCGGTTGCAGCCGTGGGTGCCGCCCTGGGTGCCGCTGCCCTGGGTGCCGCCGCGTTCAACGCGGTCAGACACCGCAACGACGATAACCGTGCCGAGGGTGACGACAGGGGTAGCGCCGCTGCCGAACCCGCTGAAAACGATTCGCACAACCAGGCCGAGGCTTTCGACACTGCTCGAGCGGACACCCAAGAAGAGGCCGAAACGCAAAACGCCGCGCCGCAGAACGAACCTTTAGAAACCAGGGTTGCGGAAACTGCCGTGATGAGCGCGCCCGCAATGGAAGCCCCCACAGTAGAAACGCCCACAGTGGAAACGTCCATTACGGAAAGCAATGCGGCGGAAGTGTCAGGGCCGGAGGCTTCACCGCTGGAGACGTCGTCTAGTGTGGCGTCCAACGTGGCAGCAGACGACACCTCGGCGATGGAAACCATGACGATGGAAGACGTGTTGGCCGCCAGCGACGAGCAGTTGGCGAAGCCGCCCGTCCACCGCGGCATGATTCTCACCGGCAGCGTCATCATGTTGGCGCAAGACGGCATCATCGTCGACGTGGGCGCGAAAATCGAAGGGTTGTTGCCTTACAACCAACTGTTCGAGTTCGACACCAACGCCAAGGACGCCGCCAAATACTTTAAGTCCGGCGACGAGATTCAGGTTTACATCGTCCGTTCGGACATCCCGAACAACACGATTATCCTGTCCAAAAAGCGGGCCGACCAAGAACGCGCCTGGAACTTGTTGCAAGACATCCACGAGAAAAACCTGCCCGTCGAGGTCGAAATCGTCGACAAAGTTCGTGGCGGGCTCGTCGCCAACTTAGGCGTGCGGGCCTTTTTGCCGGCCAGCCAAGTCGATATTCGCCGCGTCAACGACCTCGCGCCGTATGTGGGCCAGCGCCTCAAGGTCAAAATCATCGAGCTCAACCGCAAGCGCAACCGCGTCATCGTGTCGCGCCGCGCGATTCTCGAGGAAGAGGTCGCGGGTCTTAAAGAAGAGACGCTTGCCAAGCTCGAGCCGGGTTTGCAAATCGAGGGCGAAGTTGTCGAAATCACCGACTTCGGCGTGTTCGTCAACTTGGGCGGCGTCGACGGACTGGTTCACCGCAGCGAACTGTCCCACGGCCGCTTCAACCACCCGCGCGAAGTCGTCAAGTTAGGTGACAAGCTCAAGGTCGAAGTCTTAGACATGGACTTAGAGCGCGAGCGCATCAACTTGTCCGCCAAAAAGCTCGCGCCCGACCCCTGGGAAAACGCGCTGCTCAACTACTCCATCGGCCAGCGGGTCGAGGGCAAGGTGACCAACCTGACGCCCTTCGGCGCGTTCGTCGAAATCGAGCCCGGTCTGGAAGGCCTCATCCACGTCTCCGAAATGAGCTGGACCAAGCGCATCCGCCACCCCAAGGAAGTGCTGACCGAGGGCGACGACGTCGAGACGATGGTGCTCAAAATCGACACCGAGCAACAGCGCATCTCGCTCGGCTTGCGCCAGACCCAACCCGACCCCTGGAGCAGCTTGCCCGACCGCTACCCGCCCGGCACCGAGGTCACCGGCCCGATTACCGGCATCACCGACTTCGGCGTGTTTATGGAAATCGAAGAGGGCATCGAGGGCCTGGTTCACATCAGCGAACTAGCCCACGAACACATCGAGACCATCGAGGAACACTTCAACAAAGGTGACGAAGTTACCGCCGTCATCCTCAACATCGACCCGGTCGAGCAGCGCGCCTCGTTGTCCCGCAAACGCCTGTTGCCATTCACCGCCGGCGAAGGCGACGCCGACATGACGCTGGGTGCGCCCGCCAGCCGTGGCGGAGGTCGCAAAGGTCGCCGCGGTGGCCGCCGTAGCCAAGTCATCGACTATGACTACAGCTACGCCGCCAGCGACACGAGCACCAAAGCGACAACCAAACTCGGGGACGTTTACGCAGACTTATTCGCCCAGTTCGGGCTGACCGAAACTAAAAAAGACGCGGACAGCGACGAAACCGTCCAAGCCGACGCAGGCACCCGCGCGGCCAGCGAGCCTTCTTCCGCCGCAGGTGACTTGGGCCCCGACGCCGCACAGGGTGGGGCCGGTCAAGCCGAGTCCGAGCAACAAACGACTCGGACGGTTGAAAAGAACGAGCAGAAAGACGAGCCGCAACAGACCCAGGCGACCGAGCCCGAAGTCGACCCGGAAAACGCCATCGACGCCGCCGAAGCCGCCGCACTCCTCACCGCAGCTTTTCGTGAGGGCAAGCGCCCGGCCCCCGCGACGGAGGCCAACACCGCCGACCAAAGTAACAACCAAGGCGGTAATGTGGACGAGAAAGAAGACGACGTAGTCGCCGCAGAAACCGTCCAGGAGAACGCTTCAGCGACGGCCACCAACGAAGAAGCCGCCGAAGAAGCTGAAAAAACAGAAGCGTAAACTCACCACAAGAAAGCCCGCCTCAGAGGCGGGCTTTTCTTTGAAATCTTGCGGTTCATTCTGAGATTTTCCGGGTCTTGAAGGGAAACACCGGCTTTTCCAACAACAGCTCGGTAAAGGGACTTGTAGAGCAGGCCGGATTTTCCAACTACGTTTTAAGTATCTCCATGGTAAATTTGCTCCTGCAAGTTCACCCGAGTGGAGCGAGTACGGATAGGCCGACTAAGCATTCTGCAAAGTCACTATGGATTAGCTTGGGGCCACGAAGTTTCGGCTCATCATACTTTACCCGGTTGCTCGAGCGGTCTGTTGGGAAGAGCTGCTGGTCAAAAAAGTCGCAAAAGCTGAAAAAGCAAAGGCAGGCACTTTGTTCTGTCTATCCAGTTCTGTCTACCCAAAAGAACTCAGCGTAGCCACACACCGTAGACGACCGCCACAAGGACGACAACCATGAGCACGGAGCCCACTACAACCCACGGGCCGCTTTTGGCGGGCTTGGTTTTTGTATACGGTGTGGCAGTTACGTTCGGTGTGGCAACTTCGGTAACGTCCTCGGTCTCTTTGGATGTCCCCTCTTCCGCCATCAACTTTTTGGTTTCTGGTTGCTGTGACCCAGCTTCTTCACCGGCCTCGGACGCGGTTGGCGGGTGTTGCGAGAAGCTCGAGACGGCGGGGTCGAAACGAGATTTGTCAGTTATAGTTGGTAGTGGCGGCGGGGTGACCACGTCCTCGGATACTTCGTCTTGGGACAAGGAGCTTCGGACACCTGCCTCACCCCAAACGTTTTCAGCCCCCACAGCGCTCACGACAGCGCCGACGACAACGGCGTCGCCACCGGCCGCACGCAGGGTCTCGGCAACCTTTTCGGCGACGGGCTTGTTTACGCGTTTTGTCAACGGACCCGCACCGCGGCTCAAAAGTTTGCCGAGCTTGGGTTCGGTAAGGGCAAGCTCGCTCGCCACTTGCGAAGCCACGCGCGAGAGCTGCGGTTCAAACAAGGGAGATTGTAGTTCGACGACAAACTTGTGTTCCACAAAAAACCTCACTAAGCTAAGGGGACGTGCGTCTAAAGACGACCCTGCGTTTCTAAAGTCTAACGGGTTCACAACCACACGCACAGAAAAACTTTACACCTGCGGCCACGCGTCTTTCAAACACGCCCTGTGTGGTGCAACGTGCTAAACAGTTTTGTTCCGTTTTTATACAGTAAAAAAAGTGCCCGCTTGAGGCCGGGCGGTCACAGCGTCGCAAAAAAATCCGGGGTGGCTTCAGCCAGGAAGCGCAGGTGGTAGACTACAGCCTTTGTTGAGGTACCGCCTCACTGGGTAAGCAGTCGCTGAGCGCTTTGTTTTCCACGCTTTCGCGAACCACTCAGGAAACGAGCAAGATAAGGAGAAAGTATGGACTCTAAAGAAATCTTTACCTGGCTTTATGTCGCGGGAATGGCGGCGGGTGTCCTGTTGTTTTGGGCTTGGAGCCGCAACCCGCGCGGCGTGCCGCAGTACGAGTACCTCATCGCCATGTTTATTCCCGTCTGGTCGGGTCTGGCGTACACCGCGATGGCGCTGGGTCAAGGGCAAGTAGAGATTGCGGGCCAAACGACCTACTTCGCGCGTTACATCGACTGGGTCGTGACGACGCCGCTTCTGCTGCTCGCCCTCGGCCTGACCGCGATGTTTTACGTCCCTAAAGACAAGCGGCAGGTTTCGCTGTTGGCGGGGTTGCTGGGTGCAGACGTCGTCATGATTCTTTGCGGTTTGGTCGCGGACCTCTCAGGTCGGCCCGAAGTGCGCCTCACCTGGTACGCGCTCGGCTGCGTGGCGCTCGTCGTCGTGCTGTGGGGCATCTGGGGGCCGCTACGAAACATCGCCGCCGCCCACGGCGAACGCTTGGCGAAGATTTACAACCGGCTCGCCCTCTACCTCACCGTGCTGTGGTTCGGTTACCCGACGGTGTGGCTGTTGGGGCCTTCGGGTTTGGGCGTTTTCGACCAGACGACGGACACGCTGCTGTTCGTCGTGCTGCCGTTCTTTTCCAAGGTCGTCTTCAGCATCATCGACCTGTCGTCCTTGCGAGGCCTCGAGAAAACAGCGGAACACCGGGCGATGGCGCATCCTTGAGCGTGTGATTTGACTTGTCGTTTCGCAGAAACGTTTGCAACGCGCGGCCCGTGACTAAAAAATCACGAGCCGCGCGTTTGTTCACTTCACCGCGCCCGACGTCAAGCCTCGGATGAGCTGCCTCGAGAACAGGACATACAGCACCACAATCGGAATCATCGCCAAAGTGAGCGACGCCAACACCGCGTTCCAATCATTCACATACTGCCCCAAAAAGGTCTGCGCGCCAAGGATGACCGTTTTGGACTTTTCCGACGACGCCAGAATCAGCGGAAACCACAGGTCGTTCCAAATCGGAATCATGTTGAACACCGCCACCGTGCCGAGCGCCGGGCGCACCAGCGGCAGCACGAGGAGGTAAATCCGGTACTCGCTCGCCCCGTCTATTCGGGCAGCCTCTTTCAGCGCGCCCGGCACCTGCCCCATAAACTGTGTGAGGATGAAGACCGCCAGCGGAATCCCCGCCGCGACGTACACGCACACCAGCGCCCAGAGCGTGTCGATGAGGCCGAGCGCTTTCATCAGCCTCAAAATAGAAACCGTGCCCAAACGAATCGGAATCATGATGCCGAGGGCGAAAAAAAGCCCCAAAAAGGCGTTGCCGACAAAGCGGTATTCAGCAAGGGCGAACGCCGCCATCGAGCTGAACAGCAAAATGAACACCAGCGACACCAGGGTGACGAACAGGCTGTTGAAAAAGTACAGCTCGAAGTTCGCGCCGCCCAGCACCGTCCGGTAACCGACCAGGTCCCAGGTTGCGGGCGTCGGCAGGGCGAAGGGCGTCCTGAAAATGGCCTGTCGGCTCTTGACCGAATTCACCAGGATGAGAAAAATAGGCGCGACCGCGACGGCGGTGCAAACCAGAAGCACCGCGTGAGCGCCGAGCGTTTGCCAGGCTCGAGCCCAGCCCCCCGCTCTTCTAACATCGCGAGTCAAAACCGCCACCTACAGCTCGATTCTCTGCAAGCGCCGCTGCCAGCCGAACAAGTACAGCAGCACGCCCGCCAGGATAATCAGAAACATCACCCCGGCGACCGTCGCGCCCATCGTCGGGTTGCCCGGCGCGAGCTGAAACCCGAAAAAGGTGCGAAAGAAAAACGTCCCTAAAATATCGGTTGCAAAGTTCGGCCCGGCCAGCGCGCCCTGCGACGAGTAGATGAGGTCGAAAGCGTTGAAGTTGCCCACAAAGGTCAGCACCGCGACGATGCCCACCGTCGGCAGGATGAGCGGGAACTTGATGCGCCAGAACACGTCCCAGGCGGTTGCGCCGTCTATGCGGGCGGCCTCTAGGAGCGTGTCAGGGATGGCGACAAGAGCGGCCAAAAAGAGCAGCATCGGAATCCCCACGTACTGCCACACCGACACCAGCCCGAGGGTAAAGAGGGCGGTGGACTCGAGACCCAGCCACGGTTTGTTCAAACTTGCCAATCCGACAAAGCCGAGCACGTCCTTGGAAATCCCCCAAATCGGGCTCAGGATGAGCCGCCAAATAAAACCGACCAGCACGATGGACAGCACCGTCGGCATGAACAGCAGCGTGCGGTAAACGCTGCTGCCGCGCACCCCGCTACTCAGGAGCGCCGCCAACAGCAGTCCGATAGGATTTTGAAACGCCATGTGAATCGCAAAAAAGACGAAGTTGTTTCGAATCGCACTCCACAACCGCGGCGCGAGGTTCGCGTCGGTCATCAGCCGAGCGTAATTCTGCAACCCGACGAACACGTTCTCCCCCGCCCCGCCAGGCGCGAACAAGCTGAGCCGCAGCGAGTCGGCGAGCGGGTAAATCATAAAGACCACGTAGACGATAAAGGCGGGAGCCAAGAAAACCAAAATGTGGGTGGGGAAGCGTTTGCCTGGGGTCATGGAGTCTGCTTTCAGGTTGAGCGGTTAAACGAGGGCAGGGACGGCTTGTACCGTCCCTGCAAACTCGTCTTTTTAGCGGTCTTGCTGCGGTTCGTACCAACTCGCTAAGCCTTGCTGGACTCGGTCGGCGGCTTCTTGCGGCGTTTGCGTGCCGTTCAAAATTTGCGCCGAGGCGTTCCAGAGGTCGTTTTCGTTGTTGGGCTCGCCACGCGAGAGAATTTGATACGACGATCGGATGGTGGACTCGCACTCGCCGCGCCAACTGACAAACTCTTGCGCCAATGGGTCTTGCAGCGTGACCTCGTTGTCCGACAGCGAGAAAAAGCCGGGCAGCGCGTTCGAGTAGAGTTCGGCGAACTCGGGCGTGGTCAGCCACTCCAAAAACACCATTGCCGCTTCTTGGTTGGGGCTGTCAGCGTTCACACCCATCGCGATGTCGGTGTGGTCGCTGATGTAGCAGGTGTCCTGACCAGCCGGGGGCGGCGGCTTGAACGCGCCCATCTCAAACGTCGCCTGGTCGTTGAAGCCGGAGATTTCCCAGGAGCCGGCGGGATAAATCGCACCCTGGCCGAGCGTGAACAGGTTTTGCGCGTCGGGGTAAGACACGGCCTGGTAACCGTCTTCCAAGTAGGGTTGCCACGCGACCAACGCCTCGAACGCCTGCAAAAAGCCGTCCTCGTTGTAGCCGACCGTCCCGTCGAGGAGTTCTTGCCGACCCTCTTCGCCCTGCCAATAGTTGGGGCCGATGTTTTGGTAACCCACCGTGGCGGCTTCCCACTGGTCAGCGGTGCCCATCACCAGCGGCGCGTAGTTGCCGTCTTCTTTGATAGTTTCCAACAGCGCCATAAACTCTTCGTAGGTTTGGGGCTCGCTCAGGCCGAGTTCGTCGAAGACGTCCTTGTTGTAGATGAAGCCGTGAATGACCGAGGCCATCGGTACGCAGAACACGTCCGAGTCATCGTCGGTTATCCAGGCGCTCTTGGCGACGTCCGAAAAGTTGTTGAGTCCGGGCAAGTCGTTCAGCGAAGCTAAGTGGCCCTCTTGAAACAGCGCGAGCGAGTTGTCGAAGGGGCGACAGGTAATGAGGTCGCCCGCGGTGCCTGCCTCGAGCTTCGACGCCAGCACCGCGTTGTACTCGGCCGGGGCGCTCGGCGCAAAGGTAACTTGGATGTCAGGGTACTTTTCGTTGAAAGCCGGGATGATGGTGTCGCGCCAGATTGTCAGGTCGTCGTTACGCCAACTTTCAATCGTGAGTGAGCCCGACTGCGCGGCGGCGAACCCCAACAATGACGAGGGCGACGAGGGCGGCGGCGTACTTCTTCATGAGTTTACCTCCGTTGAAAAGGACTTTTGGACCGGTTACATGAAACGGGTTCGGCAACCTCCCTGATGTTGTTTGACGGCATTATAAACCGAACGGCTCGAGACCCAGCGCGGGCGGGGCTCGAGCCAGCACAGAGGAAGACTCGAGATGATGTATCGGCTTGAGGACAAAAAGTCGAGAAGGCCACAAAGAACCTGAGTTGGCAATCTCTGAAAGCCTAGCTTCTTTAGGTCGTGGCGCAACTGCACACGGTTGATGTGCTAGATTACGTAACGTGGAAAACCCATTGAGAAAACACATTACACTGCCTAGAACGGCTTATGACTTTCTTCGGGCTTATCAACGCCGTGAAGGTTTGGCAACCTTCAGCGCTACGGTCGAGGCGGCTGTTGAAGCGCTCAAAAAGCAAAGCCTCATCGCTGGCTACGAGCAGTTTGCCGCAGATTATGCGGCCTCTCGAGACATGCAAAAAGAAGCCGACACCTGGCTCGAGTTGCCAATGGAAGAAAAGTGAGGCGTGGCGACATTTACCGCGTGAATTGGGAACCCAGTATCGAGGGGGAACCCGCTTTCACCAGACCCGCTGTTGTCTTGACGAACAACGAGGCCAACTATCACTTACCACATCTTGTGGTGGCCCCCATCACCAGCAATGTGATGCGACTTTATCCCTTCGACGTTTTGCTGCCGATAACTTGTTGTGGGCTCAAAGAAAACAGCAAAGTACAGCTCAACTACGTGCGCGGGCTCAACCGGACACGTTTGACCCGTTATTTGGGGGCTTTGTCCGAAACGCTTCTGCTCGAGCTTGACGAGAAACTAAGGGTTCACCTGGGTTTGTAAGAGTGTCGGGGAACCGGCCTCGCGCCCCCAAAGAAAAAGCCGAGAGAAGTCTCGGCTCCCGAACATCTTGAAAAGTACAATTAGGCGGTCTGCAACATACCTTCTTTGAGGGCAGTAGCAATCTGCACAACCCGCTCGGCTTGGAACTTGGCGGCCTTGAGGGCGGTTTCGTCCGGGTCGAGTTCGCCGTTTTGACTGGTAAAGCTCGTGCCGTAGGGGTTGCCCGCCTCGAACTGGATGGGGTCCAGGTAGCCCGGCGCGACGATGATGGAACCCCAGTGGTAAAAGGTGTTGTTGAGCGCGACCAGCGTCGTTTCCTGACCACCATGCGAGGTCGCGGCGGTGGTGAACGAGGAGACGATTTTGTTGCCGAGCTTGCCCGCGCCCCAGAGCGGCCCGGTGGTGTCGATAAACTGCTTGAGTTGCGCCGCGGGTAGTCCGTAGCGGGTCGGTGAGCCTAAAATAATCGCGTCGGCCCACTCCAGGTCGTCCAGACTCGCCTCGGGTACGTCCTGGGTCTCGAGCCGGTGCTGCGACCAGCCCTCGTTGGACTTGATAGCCTCTTCCGGCGCGAGTTCGCGCACCTTGCGAAACCGCACCTCGGCTCCTTTGTCCTGCGCGGCTTTCTCGATGGCTTTTGCCAACTGATAGGTCGTGCCGGTGGCGCTGTAGTAGATGACTGCAACTTTCGTGTTTGCCATAACATCCTGCCTTTCCAGGCAATTCTTTCAGGCTGCGCCCCGGCGCACGGCAAGCTGCGATACATAGTTTGTAGTGCTAGGCTTCTTGTACCGAAAAAGATGAAAGGTGCGCGTCGGTTTCCTAACGGAAGAGTTACGGGAGCGTGCTAAACTGGCGTGTTGTGAACCGGGAGGCGAGGCTTAGATTGCTCCGCCTCCCTAGCGTGCGTTAAAACGAGAAAGGTTCTCTATGTTTGGATTTGTCAACAAACTCTTCGACAACAACGACCGAGAAGTCAAAAAACTGGAGCGCGGCGTGGTCGGAGCGGTCGCCGCACTGGGCGACAAGATGAAGGAAATCCCCAACCTCGCTAAGCACTACGACACCTTGCGCCAACGGCATCTTGAGGGCGGCGAAAGCTTAGACGACCTCATGCCCGAAGTCTTCGCGCTGACGCGAGAGTCGATGATGCGCAACTTAGGGATGCGCCACTACGACGTGCAGATGATCGGGGCCGCCGCGCTGCACCACGGCCGAATTGCCGAAATGCGCACCGGCGAGGGCAAGACCTTCGTCGCCACGCTCGCGCTGGCGCTCAACGCGCTGCCCGGCAAGGGTACCCACCTCGTCACCACCAACGAGTACCTCGTGCAGACCGGGGCCGAGTGGATGGGGCCGATTTACCGCGGCCTGGGGCTCACCGCGTCCTACATCAAACACGACCACGACGGCGCGGCGCGGCGGGCAGCTTACGGCGCGGACATCACTTACATCACCAATTCAGAACTCGGTTTCGACTACCTGCGCGACAACATGGCCTTTCGGCCCGAACAGCTCGTGCTGCGCAAAGAAACGCCGCTCCACTACGCAATTATCGACGAGGTGGACTCGATTCTCATCGACGAGGCGCGCACGCCGCTGATTATTTCGGGACCGGCCGAGGCTGCGACCGATACCTACTTCACGATGGCGAAACTCGTGCAGAATTTAGAGCGCGGCGAGCCCGGCGAGGGCGAGGAAAAGCCGCCGACCGGCGACTACACCGGCGACGACAAGAGTAAAGACATCCACCTCACCGAACAGGGCATCGAAAAAGCCGAGAAAATGCTCGGCTTGGAGGACATCTTCAGCGCTAAAAACATGGAAATGGGCCACATGCTGAGGCAAGCCTTGCGCGCCAAGGAGCACTACCGGCTCGACAAACAGTATGTAAAAAACGACGCCGGGCAAATCGTCATCGTCGACGAGTTTACCGGCCGTTTGATGCCGGGCCGCCGCTTCGGCGAGGGTTTGCACCAGGCCATCGAAGCCAAAGAAGGCGTCAAAATCGAACGCGAAAATCAAACGCTGGCGACGATTACCTACCAGAACTTTTTTAAGCTCTACGACAAAATCGCCGGCATGACCGGCACCGCCAAGACCGAGGAAAAAGAGTTTCAGGAAATCTACAGCTCGGACGTGCTCGTCATCCCGACCAACAAACCCGTGGTGCGCGCCGACAACGACGACATCGTGTTTCGCACGATTCAGGGCAAGTACAACGCGGTGGTTGCGGAAATCGAAGAGGTCCATAAAACCGGCCAGCCCATCCTGGTCGGCACCGTGACCATCGAGGCGAGCGAGCACTTGAGTTCGATGCTGAAGCGCAAGGGCATCAAACACGAGGTCTTGAACGCAAAGTACCACCTCAAAGAAGCCGACATCGTTGCGCAGGCCGGGCGCAGCGGCGCGGTGACCATCAGCACGAACATGGCCGGGCGCGGCACCGACATCGTCCTGGGCGGCAACCCCGAGGCGCTGGCGCGGCAGATGTTGGAGCGCGAAGGCTTCGACAAGTACGACACCGACGTGGAGCTTTACATCAAGGCCATCATGCTGAACAAGCCGGAAGAGGCTCGAGAAATGGCCTCACGGCTCGAGGGCCTCCCCCCCGACATCACCCCGAAGTTGGAAAACATCCGCGACGAGGCCGCAGCCGACCACGAAAAAGTCGTTTCGCTCGGCGGGCTCCACATCATCGGCACCGAGCGCCACGAGTCGCGCCGTATCGACAACCAGCTCCGCGGGCGCGCCGGTCGCCAGGGCGACCCCGGCTCGAGCCGCTTTTACGTCTCGTTCGAGGACGACCTCATGCGCCTGTTCGCCAACGAGCGCGTGCTCGGCATGATGGACCGATTAGGCATGGACGACGAGCAGCCCATCGAGGCGAAGATGGTCACCGGCGCGATTGAGCGGGCGCAAAAGCGCGTCGAAGACCGCAACTTCGGAATACGCAAACAGCTTTTAGAGTTCGACAACGTGATGAGCAAGCAGCGCGAGGTCATCTACGCGCAGCGCCGCGACATCCTGCTCGGCAACGACATCCGCGAGGACGTGCAGGACATGATTGCGGATTACCTGGACGCGCAGGTGCAGAACTACCTCAATCCCGAGTTGGAGCCCGAGGAGCAAGACATCAACGCCATGCGCACCGCCATTCTCGACGCCGTGCCCCTGTTGGAGGGGTTCGACTTCGAAGAGTTGCGCGGCCAGGAGCCCGACGAGGCCGTCCAAACGCTCGTTCCCGAGATGGAAAAAGCCTACGCGCTGCGCGAAGAAGAACTCAAAAGCGAACTCATGCGCGAACTAGAGCGTTTTATCGTGCTGCAAGTTGTCGACCAGCACTGGAAAGAGCAGCTTCACAACATGGACGTGATGCGTCAGGGCATCGGCCTGCGCGGTTACGGCCAGCGCAACCCGCTGCAGGAGTACGCCTTCGAAGCGTTCAACTTGTTCGAAGAGATGAAGCAAAACATCAAGCTGAACGTCGCCAAGCTGCTGTTCCGCGTGCAGGTGCAGACCGAGCAGCCGCTCGAGCGCCGCCCGCAGCGTCCGCAAAACGTTTCGTACCTCACCGACCAAACTCAGTCGAACGACCGCGCAGCGACCGGCCCGACCAAGCCCATTCAAACCGAAGAAAAAGTGGGCCGCAACGACCCCTGTCCCTGCGGCAGCGGCAAGAAGTACAAGCACTGCCACGGGCGGGCGGTCACGGCATAAGGAACTGCTTGTTTTAAAATTCGGTTTTAGTGAAGCGGGCCTGGGACAAAATTATCCAGGCCCGCTGGATTTTTTACGAGAGAAGTTCGAGGCAAGGGAGCCGTTTGGCTTCCCTACTTGCTCAAAGTACGCCCTTTCCGTTTACAGAGGTTATATAACCTGACTGTTAAGTGATATTGTTCACAATAAGTCTATTCGTGAATTCTATGTTCCCATTTGTTCTTTCAACTATCTAAAAGATTCTCGAGTTCCGTTTCGTTTACGACCTTTACGCCCAGCGCTTCGGCCTTATCGAGCTTCGACCCGGCGTTTTGCCCGGCGACGAGGTAATCGGTTTTTTTGCTGACCGAGCTGGCGACGCGGGCACCTAAAGCCTCGAGCCGCGCCTGGACGACCGCGCGCGGCTCTTGCAAAGTGCCGGTGAGGACAAACGTTTTGCCTTGCAAAGTTTTGGCAACCGGCTGACCCGTTGCCTGCGGACTCACCCCGCGCTCGCGCAACGCCGCCAGCAGCGCGACCATGTCTGCCTGGTGCAGCGCGTCGTGAACCGCCTCCGCCGTCGTCCTACCGATGTCGTGAAGGGCGGCCAATTCTTCGACCGTCGCATTCTGTAGCGCCTCGACCGAGCCGAAAGCTCGAGCGAGAACGGCCGCCGTGCGCTGCCCCACGTGCGGCAAGCCGAGGCCGACCAAAAAGCGCGTCAGCGTGGGTGTTTTCGAGTGTTCTAGCTCGGTCAGCAAGTTTTCGGCCGAAACCTCCGCGAAGCCCTCGAGCGCCAGCAGGTCTTCTTTTTTCAAGGCGTACAGGTCGGCGATGTTCGCTACCAAACCCGCCTGGATGAGCCGCTCGACCGTTTTGCCCGCCAGCCCTTCAATGTCGAGCGCGGTGCGCGAGGCGTAGTAGCTGATGCGCTGCAACCGCTGGGCTGGACAGCTCGGGTTGACGCAACGGAGGTTCGCGCCGTCCTCGACGAGCGGCGCGTGGCAAACCGGGCAGTCGGTGGGGAACCTGTAGGGCTCGAGCCCTTCGGGCCGCTCCTCGGTGAGCACTTGGGTAATTTCAGGGATGATGCCGCCCGACTTGTGAACCACCACCCGGTCGCCGACGCGCAGGTCTAAGTCGCGGATAAAGCCGGGGTTGTGGAGCGTGGCCCGGGCGACTTCGGTGCCTTCTAAGAGGCGGGGCTCGAGTTCGGCGACCGGCGTGATTTTGCCGGTGCGGCCGACCTGTAAGGTGATGTCCAGCAGCGTCGTCGCCACCTCTTCCGCCGGAAACTTGTAGGCAATTGCCCACCTCGGCGCGCGGCTCGTCGCGCCGAGTTCGTCCTGGAGGTGGAGACTGTTCACTTTCAGCACCACGCCGTCGGCGTCGTAGTCGAGGCGGGGGCGCAGTTCGCGCCATTCGCGCAGCAGGGCTTCGGTGTCGGTGACCGACCCGACGAGGCGGCGCTCAGGGTTGACGCGGAAGCCCTGCTGGGCAAGCCAGTCCAACAGCTCGGCTTGCGTGGTGACGGGTAGGCCTCGAGGGGTGCCCACGCCGTAAAAATAGGCTTGCAAGTTGCGGGACGCGGTTATTTTAACGTCGAGCTGGCGCAGCGTGCCCGCCGCCGCGTTGCGCGGGTTTTTGAACAAGGGCTCGCCCGCCTCTTCACGTTTCAAGTTGATGCGCGCGAATTCGCTGCGGGACAAGTAAACCTCGCCACGCACCTCCAAACTCGGACCTGGGGTGTCGAGGCGTTTGGGAATGCCCTCGACGCCCCACAGGTTGAAAGTCACCTCTTCCCCACTGCGGCCGTTGCCGCGCGTCGCCGCCCAAACGAGGGTGTCGTTCTCGTAGTAGAGGTTGACGGACAAGCCGTCGATTTTCAACTCAGCCAGGTACGCCAAGTCACCTTCAAACGCGAGCGTGCGGCGAATGCTCGCCTCGAACCGTTCCACGTCCCCTGCGTTGAAGGCGTTGTCGAGCGACATCATGGGGGTCGGATGGTGAATCGTGCGAAAGCTGGACTGCGGCGCGGCCCCGACCTGCTGGCTGGGCGAGTCCGGCGTGAGCAGGCCGGGATGTTCGGCCTCTAAAGCCTTTAAGCGGTTTAACAGCGCGTCGTACTCTTCGTCGGAAATCGTCGGCGCGCTCTCGACGTGGTACTTGTAGTTCGCCTCGCGCAAGCGTTGGCGCAGGTCGTTGATGGTTTGAGCCGGGTCGGTCACGGGCAGATTATACCGAACGTGGCTGAACTGGTTTTGCAACTGAAAACGGACAGGCGAGGAGTCGGGGTGTCGGGAGTAGGAACATTCAGTGGTTCCAGGAGCAGTTGAGACGTACCAACGCGCAAGTTCAGAAGCAGACCCCCACAGGGCCACCTCCCCTAAAAAGGCAGGTAAGGTCAAGACCGATTTGTCTCAATGTCATGCGGAAAATCTAACCAAAAAGGTTTTGACATTCCTACTCCCCACCTCCCTTGCCCAACCCTTTTTCACCGTTTCTTCAGGCTCACCGCGCCAAGTTCTCTTAATCCCGGACGGCGTGGTACACTTTTTCCCAGGCAACTTTACTTGCCACACGCACAACCCCAAGGAGGAAAAATGCGGAAATTCGCCCTGCTACTTTGCGCCCTCACCTTCGGTTTGACCTTCGCCCAAGACTACGTTATGGGCATCAACTTCGACGCGGGCGGCAAGTTCGACAAGTCGTTCAACGAAGGCACCTGGAACGGTTTCAACGAGGCCGTCACCGAACTTAAAAACAACTACGACGTCGAGACCATCGAATTCGAAGGAACACCCGAAACGTTTGCTCAGGGCTTGCGGCAAATGGCCTCGGCGGGCGCGGACCTCATCGTCGCGCCGGGTTTCTCGCAGTCGGACGCGGTCCACAACCTCTCGAGCGAGTTTCCCGACACCTTCTTTGTCAACTTGGACGGCGGCGTGGACAGCCCCAACGCCAACGAACTCTACATCGGCTTCGCCGAGCACGAGGGCAGCTACCTCGTCGGTTACTTAGCGGGCACCTTGTCGCAGACCGGCGTGGTCGGTTTTGTCGGCGGCATGGACATTCCCCTCATCCACAAGTTCAACCTCGGCTACGAGGAAGGCGTGATGGCGGCCTGCCCCGACTGCACGGTCATCAGCAACTACGTGGGCGTGACCCCAGCCGCCTGGAACGACCCGGCCAAAGCCAAAGAACTCGCCACCACCCAGCAAGCCCAGGGCGCGGACATCATCTACGCCGCGGCGGGCGCGTCGGGCAACGGCGTCATCGACTTTGTGAACGAGACGATGTGCTACACCAGCGACAACCTGCGGGAGACGCCCCTCACCGCGGCCGTGGCCGACGTCGAGAAGAGCGCGGCTTATGAAAGCGCCTGTGGCGAGGACGCGCAACCGCTGTTTTTCATCGGCGTCGACTCGAACCAGAACTACCTCGGCGACACCGACGGCGACCCCGCTACTCTCAACCACGGCCTGACCAGCATGGTCAAGCGGGTCGACGTGGCGGCCTACGACGAAATCATGAACGTCGTCGACGGCAACTTTGAGGGCGGTTACAAGACGCTCGACCTGTCGAACGACGGGGTTGCTTACTCGCTCGACGAGTACAACGAAGCCCTGCTGCCCCAGGACGTCTTGGACGGGGTCGAAGGGGTCAAGGAGCAAATCGTTTCGGGCGAGCTGAGCGTGACGGACTACACCGCGCAGTAACTTCGGACACGAGTGTCTCGAGCGGGCCTTTGACAAGGCCCGCTTTTTTGGTGTCTATACGTTTTGGCTGAGACCTGCCGACCTGCTATACTCTTTAGTTGCAGTGAGGCGCGGCCAATCGGGGCGTTACAGGTATCATTCAGTAAACTTATAGATAATACCTATAATTTATAGATGATACTTGTAAGCTCAGGAAAGTCCGGGCTCCGCAGGGCAGGGTGCCAGCTAACGGCTGGGCGCGTAAGGCGACGGCAAGTGCAACAGAGAGTAGACCGCTAAAGGTATCATCTTTAGTTCTAAAGATGATACCTTTAGCAAGGCTGAAACGGTGGTGTAAGAGACCACCAGCGCTTTTGGCAACAAGGGCGGCTAGGTAAACCCCACCCGGTGCAAGGTCCGAACGAGAGAGGGTCGGCCCGGCCCATTTGCATCTCAAAGACGACCGCTCGAGGCGGCTGGCGACAGCCGTCCCAGATAGATGATTGGAAGTCTCAGTAATGATACCACTGAGACCACAGAACCCGGCTTACAGCCCTCCTGCACGGGCGTAGCGTAAAAGCTACGCCCGCTTTTTGTGCTAAAGTCAGCGTCAGTAACGCCGTCCATTTCAACTTTTAACTCACGTGCCGTAACCCCAGCTTGCCCTCCAGCCTCAGAGTGGTGGGAGAGAAAACCGAAAAAGCGCCAATTTTGAAAACCTAGTGGGGGCTTGTGGGAAACCGTGGTAAAGTGTGTTACACTCACTTTAGTGCGGGGACGGCGTGTGTCACGTATAGACGAAGCTCTAAGCTGTAACCGCGCAAATCGGTGGGAGTGGGAGCTGGGTGGGAGATGCCCTTCGGCGAATTCCAATATTCGGTTGACGACAAAGGTCGCGTCATCATCCCTCCCTCTTTCCGGGACTTTGTGGACGACGGCATGGTCGTCACCAGGGGCATGGAAGGCTGCTTGTACGTGTTTCCGGTCGCCGCCTGGCGCAACATCGAAGAAAGGCTCTCCAAGTTGCCGCTGACCGACGCAAGCGCGCGCAGCTTTGTGCGCTTTTTTTACTCGGGCGCGTCCAAGGCGATGTTCGATTCGGCGTCGCGCGTGACCCTGCCCCAACCGCTCCGCACCTTTGCCGGCATCGACGACAACGACAACAGCGTGGTGATTGCGGGCGCGCCCAACCGTTTGGAAATCTGGAACGAAGCGAGATGGCTCAGCAACCTCATGGAGGTTCAAAACCAACCTCCCGCGAGCGAACTTTTGAGAGAACTCGTCGGATGACCGGCTCACCTCACCTGCCCGTCATGGTAGACGAGTGTTTGGAGGGTTTGTCCCTCCGAGAAAATCACTGGTACATAGACGCGACCTTCGGGGCGGGCGGACACACGCGAGCGCTTTTGGAACGCGGCGTGTGCGTACTCGCTATAGACCAAGACCCCCACACCACGGTTTACCTGGACACCTTGCGAAAGGAGTTGCCACAAGCCATGAACAAGTTGCGCAACCACCAAGGAAACTTTCGCTTTTTAGACGAATTCGCTGCCGAAGCGGGCGTCGCGCCCGTCGCCGGGGTGCTCTTCGACCTGGGCGTGTCCTCGATGCAACTTGACGAGGGCGAGCGCGGCTTCGCGTTTCGCCAGGACGGCCCCCTCGACATGCGGATGAGCGAGACGGGCGAATCCGCAGCGGACGTTGTCAACACCCGGTCTCAAGAAGACCTGGCCGCGCTGCTTTACAAGTACGGCGAGGAGCGCCACAGCCGCCGCCTGGCGCGGGCCGTCGTCGAGGCTCGGGACACACGACCCATCACCACGACGCAAGACCTAGTGACCATCCTCCAAGATGCCTACCCCGGCGGCTACCGGCGCGAGCACCCCGCGCGGCGCACTTTTCAGGCGCTGCGAATTTACGTCAACGACGAACTCGGCGCGTTGGAAGACGCCCTCGCCGCCGCCGAACGCGCGCTTGTCACGGGCGGCCGGCTGGTCGTGCTGAGTTACCACTCACTCGAAGACCGCATCGTCAAGCACTTTATCAGGGGCTCGAGCACCTTGACCGCCCTTACCAAACGGCCCCTCACCGCCACCGAAACCGAGACTGAGCGCAACCCCCGCGCGCGCAGCGCCAAGCTGCGCGTCGCCGAGAAGGTTCTCGACCAGGTCGTGAAGGTGTCCGCGTGAAGGTACCCGCGTGACCCCGTTTACGACGCGCGTCGTCACGCTCTACCTGGCGCTGTTGTTGGGGTTGACGGCGTTGGGCGCGTTCAACCAGGACTTGTATCAACAGCAGCGCGCGCTGCTCAAGACCAAGGCGGCGCTGCAGCTCGAGCTGACCGACGCCCGCAGCAGCGCGGCGCGGGTCAACGGCCACTTGGCCGTGCGGCGGTGGGCTTACGCGCGCGGCATGATACCCGCGACGAGCGCCCCACGCACCGAACAAGTCGCGCCGACCCCCGCGCCCAAAACCTCACAGACCCAAACCGGTTTGGAGATGCGTACCCTATGGCGCTGAAAGCCCCGAGCAGGTTTTTTGCCAAACCCGTAGAGCCGAAGACGACGGCGACCAAGCCGTCTGGACCCAAATCCTCCTACGGGTCGGGGCGTAAACCTGCCGTTCCCTACACGAGCGAATCCGACCGGAGGCCTCGCAAACCGTCACGTTTGACCATTGCACCACCTGAGACCCCGCGCAACGCAACCCCACCGAACACCGCGTCTGCCGGCGTGTTGCGGTTGAAACGCCGCTACTTGCTGCTGGTTATACTGTTGGCCCCGCTGCTGCTCGCATTTTACGGTTTTGCCAAGCTGCAAAACGCGCAGCCGCTGTGGCCCGCGAGTCTCCAAGAAGCGCCGTTGCGGGGCCGCATCGTGGCGCGCGACGGCACCATTTTTGCCGAGGGCGGCGTCGAGCACCGCGAGTACCCGCAGGGCACCCTGGCGGCGCACGTCGTGGGGTTCAGCGGCGCGCTGCAAGACGACGGCCGCTACGGCCTGGAGGGTTTGGAGCTGAGTCAAGACGCGACCCTCGAGCGCGGCGACGACGTGATTCTCACCCTCGACCCCAACTTGCAGGCGGTCGCCCAAGCCAAACTGCAAGAAACGATTGCCGCTTTCGAGGCTGAAAACGGCGCGGTGGTGATGTTGGAAGCGGGCAGCGGCCGCATCCTGGCCGCCGCAAGCTATCCCGACTTCGACCCGAACAGCCAAGGCGGGGTGGAGGACCGCGACCGCATCATCAACAAGGCGTTCGTGCGCCTGTTCGAGCCCGGCTCGGTGATGAAGCCGTTCGTCGTCGCTTCGCTGCTCGAGACGGGACGCTTGCGTTTGGACGAACCCGTCGACGCGCCCATGACGCTGCGCATCGGCGACAAAACCTTTAGAGACGTCGTTCAACACGACCCGCAGCTCACGCCCTGGGACGTCCTGAGGTTCTCGAGCAACGCCGGGATGCTCAACCTTACCAAGCGGTTTAAGGACTTTGAACTGCACGACTGGTTGGGGCGTTTCGGCTTCGGGCAAGACCTCGACTTGGGTCCGACGTTTACGCGTACCGGCCAACTTCGTGACACGCCCTGGGTGCCGCAGGACCAGGCCTCCATTACCATCGGGCAGAGCGTGTCGACGACCGCGCTGCAACTCGCGGCGGCCTACAGCATCTTCGCCAACGACGGGCTTTACGTTCCTCCTTACTTAGTCGAAGGCGGACTGGCCGAGCCCACGCACCAGGTCGTCTCGCCCGAAGTCGCCATGACGATGCGCACGCTTCTCCAGTACACCGCTGAAAACAGCGGCATCCACCGCTCGGCTATTCCCGGCGTGACGATGGCCGGCAAAACGGGCACCGCCGACATCTTCGACTTAGACACGGGCACCTATATCAAGGACGACTACACCCTCACCTTTGCCGGAATGATGCCCGCCGACCAGCCGCAGTTCGTTATGGTCGCGACCGTCCAAAAACCGCGGGCGGACGGAGCCAGCAGCACCTCGGTCGCCGTTCCCCTTTTTTCAGCCATCGCCAGCGAGGCGGTCGCACTGTGGCAGACGCCCGGCGCGGGGACGAGCTACGCCACCACCCCCTGACGGGTAGACTGTGGGTTTAGAGAGGACACCTTGCTGAGCGCGAACCACATCGCCGAAATTTTAAACGCCCCCCCGCCCCCGGCCGATTTTCCGGCGGTGCGGGGCGCGGCGTTCAACAGTGCGCGGGTGCGGCGCGGCGACGTGTTTTTCGCGCTGCCCGGTGCGGCGACGCACGGGCTCAGGTTCGCGGACGCCGCGCTCGCCGAGGGCGCGGCTTTCGTGGTGTCGGACCAACCGCACGAACGCGGGCTGCAGGTCGCCGACCCGGCCGCGGCGCTGCTGACGCTCGGCCGCTGGGCGCGGGCGCGGCTGACCGGTCCGGTCGTCGGCGTGACCGGCTCGGTCGGCAAGACGACGACGAAAAGTTTTCTCGCCGCGGCCTTGAACGCGCCGAGCAGTCCGGGCAACTTCAACACGCCCTTGGCACTTGCCATGACCTTGTTCAATACTTACTTGGAAATGGGTAGCGACATATCGCTCGTCCTCGAGCTTGGCATCGACCACGTCGGCGAGATGGCGCAACTCGTCGACGTGGTCGAGCCGAGCCACGGGGTACTGACCGCCGTAGCGGCAAGTCACTTGAAGGGTCTGGGCACGCTCGAGACGGTGGCTGCGGAAAAAAGCAAACTTCTTATAGCTGCGCAACATCGCTGGGCGAGCGTTCAGGCGGCCGAGTTCTTGAGCGATGGTTTGAGAAAGGGCGTCACCACCTACGGCGTAGAGCCCGAGACAGCCGACCAAAGCGGACGCGTCGTCGCCTCAAGCGCGGTGGGCCAGAGCGTCGAGTATCACGGCGTCACCTTCGAACTGCATTATCCCGGCGGGGCCGTCGCCCGCAACGCGGTCGCGGCGCTCGTCGTCGCGGAAGCGTTGGGATTTAACTTGCAAGAGGCCGCCGCCCGCCTCGAAGCGGTGAGGCTCGAGCCCGGCCGCTTGGCCCCCGTCCCCCTCGGCGGCGCGCTGCTGCTCGACGACACTTACAACAGCAACCCGGCCTCGGCCGCCGAAGCCCTGGCGGTGTTGCGCGCCGCGAATCGGCCGCACACGGCAATTTTGGGCGACATGCTCGAGCTGGGCGCGGACTCCAAAACCCTGCACGAAGAGTTGGGACGGCGCACCCTCGGACTGGACCGCGTTGTCGCCATCGGCCCGGAGGCGGCGGCGCTCGCCGCGGGCAACCCGCAGACTGAAGTGTTCGCCTCGTTCGGCGAGGCGCTGTCGGTGTTGGCGGCGCTGCAACTGGAAGGCACGATTCTGGTTAAGGCTTCACGGGGAATGCACTTCGAGCGCGTGGTTGAAGCCTTGCAAAAACAGCAGGTCCCGGCGTGACGCTGCTGCTAAGCGCACTCGTATCCCTGCTACTCGTCGGCGTGTTCGTGCAACTCGCAAAGCGCTTCGGACTCGGCAAGAGCGTCCGCCGCGACGGGCCGAGCAGTCACCTCGCCAAAGAAGGCACGCCGACGATGGGCGGCGTCGCGTTTTTGACGGCGGCCGTTGCCGTGTGGTTACTCGCCGACCTCAAAACGACGGACGGCTTGTCGCTCGTGCTGCTTACCCTGGCAGCCGGGTTGTTGGGGTTGTACGACGACCTGCTCGCCCTGCGGCGCAAACGGCAAACGGCCGCGGGCGAGGACGCCTCGACCGGCCTGTTGGCGCGCTACCGGCTCATCGGCCAAGCTTTGGTCGCCCTGCTTTTTTCCATTTACGCCGTCCAGGTGGGGCGCGCGCTGTTCGGCCCCGATATTTTGGATGTTTTAGGCTTTACCTTTATTATTATGGGCTCTATCAACGCGGTCAACTTTTCGGACGGGCTCGACGGGCTCGCCGCGGGCATGGTCGCGATTATGCTGCTGCCCTTTTTGGCGTTGCCGTTTGTGAGCGCCCTCGTCGGGTCGCTGCTCGGGTTTCTTTGGTACAACGGCAAACCCGCGAGGGTGTTTATGGGCGGCGTCGGCTCGGAAGCTTTGGGTGCGGCGCTCGTCGGGACGGCTATCTTGGCGGGGTGGGTGTGGTATCTTCCGCTGTTGGCCCTCGTGCCTGTTTTAGAGGTGCTGTCCGTTATGATTCAAGTCGTTTATTTTCGCGCCACCGGCGGCAAACGTTTTTTCAAAATGAGCCCGCTCCACCACCACTTCGAACTCAGCGGTTGGTCGGAAGGGCAAGTCGTCATGCGCTTTTGGCTCGTCACCGCGGCGTGCGTCGCCCTCGCCTGGGGCCTAAAGGGTGGAACAGTATGAGAGCGCTCGTTTACGGACTCGGCCGGAGCGGTCTGGCAGTCAGTCGGTTGCTGGCGCGCCAAGGTCACGGCTTCGTCGCCTTTGACAACCGTTTAGCGGACGCCGACCGGACAGAGGTCGAGCGGCTGGGCGGCGAGGTCACTCAGCACCCTTTGGATGAAAACGTCGACATCTGCATCGCCGCGCCGGGTGTTCCCTACGACCATGCAGACTTGGTAGGTTTGCGGACGGGCGGGCTCGAGACCGTGGGCGAGGTCGAGTGGGTGTACCGCACGGTGGACGCGCCCATCGTCGGAATTACCGGGACGGCGGGCAAAACGTCGGCGACGCGCCTCCTCACCGACGTGTTGCAGGGGGCGGGCCTGGACGCCGTGGCGGGCGGCAACATCGACCCCGCCCTGGCGGAAGTTGCCGCGCCGGGCCGCACGCTCGTCACCGAACTGTCCTCGTTTCAGCTCGAGCGCTGCCCGACCCTCAAACCGCGCGTCGCCGTGGTGCTCAACTTAGGCGTCGACCACTTGGACCGGCACGGCAGCGTCGCGGCCTACCACGAGGCGAAGCGGGCCGTCACCCGCAACCAAACCGCCGCCGACCTGCTCGTCTACAACGCGGACGACCCGGTGTTGAGAGGGTGGGCCGCGCAGAGTGCGGCGCGCACGTCGGGGTTTTCGCTTACCGACACCGCCGCGGCGTGTCTCAAAAAAGACGCGCTCTGTCTGCACGGCGAGAAGCTGCTCGAGACCGCCGAGTTGTATTTGCAAGGCCGCCACCAATGGGGTAACGCGCTCGCCGTGGCGCTCGCGGCCATTGAACTCGGTGTGAACCGTGACGAGATTGCCGACGGCCTCAAAAACTTTCAAGGTGTACCCGGTCGTTACGCACCTGCAGGTACGGTTGGCGGCGTGGGGTTCGTCGAAGACTCCATCGCGACGCGCACGCTCGCCGTTCGCGCGGCTTTAGAAGCGACGCCGGAACCGGTCGTGTGGATAGTTGGCGGCGTGGACAAGGGTGCGGACCTTGCCGACCTGCTCCCGCTCGTGCGGCAAAAAGTAAAGCTCGTCGTGGGCATAGGCGAAGCTGGGCCGGTGTTTACAGGGGCGTTTGCAGAAGTGACCGCCGCGGCCGTTTGCCGACAGGCCGAGGGCGAGGCGGCCCTGGTGTGCGCTTGCCGGCGCGGGCTCGAGTTTTTGCGCTCAAACCACGGGGGCGCAGGTACTGTGTTGTTGGCTCCCCTAGGCGCGTCGTTCGACCAGTTCAAAGACTACCGCGAGCGCGCCGCCGTTTTCCGGCGTGTGGTCGCGTCTCTAAAAAACGAGTGGCACGCTGCAAAGTTGAAAAGTGAGTCAGAGGTGGCTGGGTCAGAGGTGGCTGGGTCAGAGGTGACTGGGTCGAAAAACATCGAGCTGGAGGACGCATGGACGTACCGCTGATTTTTGTCCAGCTCACGCTCGGCATGTTGGGCGTTCTCGGGGTGGCGGCGAGCCAGCCGGAGAGTTGGCTCGAGCAACTCCTGAACGTGGTTCTCGGGCTCATGGTGGTGGTGGTGGTGTCCCGCTTCAAACCCAAAACGATCGTCAAACTCAGTCCTTACGGGTACGTGGGCGTGCTGCTGATGCTCGCGCTCGTGCTGGTCATCGGCATTTCACCCGACGGCAGCGACAGCAAGCGCTGGCTTTCGCTCGGCTTCGGCACGGTTCAACCCTCGGAGTTTATGAAAGTAGCCGTCATCGCTTACCTCAGCGCTTTTTTCCACAACCACTTGGGCAACTGGCAGATTTGGCGGCCGATGGTCGTCATCGGCATCGCTGCCGGTTTGATCGTCGCCGAGCCGAACGTGAGCACGGCGCTGTTCGTCTTCGCGCTCGCTTTCGCCGTCATGATTGCCGCCGGGACGACGTTTTTGCGGCTGGCGAGTATCACCACCGCCGCCGCCATCATCGCGACGCTGGTAGCGGGACCTTACTTGAGTCAGTACAGTTATATAAGCGACCGGTTCAAAGCCTACGCCGACATGCGCGGCGAACAGTCGCAGACCGACACTATCAGCTATCAACCCCGGCAGGCGCAGCGCGCGCTCGTCAAGGCGGGTTTTTTCGGCATCGGGCCGGGTCGCCCCTTATCGGTCCCGGAAGCGGCCACCGACATGATAGCCATTTCGGTGGCTTATGCACTCGGGTTGAGCGGGGTGGCGGCACTGGTGGGTTTGTACCTCATCTTGGCGCTGCGCGGGTTGCGCGTCGCCGCGGCGCTGGCCGGGCCGGGCAGTTTGTTGGCGGCTGGGGCGACGACGTACATCTGCGCGCAAGCAGCGCTCAACCTGCTGGTCGCGTCGGGCTTGTTGCCGGTCACGGGCGTGGTGTTGCCGTTTGTAAGTCACGGGTTCAACAGTTTGATATCGGTGTCGGTGGCGATGGGTTTTTTGCACAGCGCCTACCGCCAGGCGAGAGCCGAAGGGATAGCGGTATGACCCGCATCCTGTTTGCGACCGGCGGGACCGGGGGCCACATCTATCCGGCGTTGAGCGTCGCCAAAGAGGCGCAAGCCAGAGGCTATCAGCCCGTCTTTTTGGGCGGCGCGGACGGCATGGAGGCGCGCGTGGTACCCGAGGCGGGTTTTGAATTTCACGGCGTGGCGACCGGCAAGTGGGACCGCTCGCGCCCCGACCCGCGGCAAGCGCTCAAAGCTGCCAGAGGTCTGGCGCAGGCCGTTCAAATCGTGAGGCGGACAGGGCCCCGCGTCGTCATCGGCTTCGGCGGTTTCGCGAGCTTTCCCGGTCTGGCGGCGGCGCGGCTGTTGGGCGTGCCCTACGTCCTGCACGAGGGCAACGCCTACCCCGGCAAGGTCACGAGGTGGCTCTCTAGCGGGGCCGCGGCGGTCGCGGTGTCGCACCGGGCCGCTGCGCCGCACCTGCCACAGGCCAAAAACATCGTCGTGACCGGTTTCCCGGTACGCGAAGAACGTGTGGGTAAAACGGAGGCTCGAGCGCGCCTAAATTTACCCGCAACCGGCCCGCTCACCTTTGTGATGGGCGGCTCGCAGGGCTCGGTGGTGCTGAACGAGGCGGTGCCCGCGGCGTTTGTAAACCTCGAAGCAGCCGGAACCGTGTTGCACAGCACGGGCCGCCGCTGGGAAGCGCAGGTTGAGAAGCGGACTCGAGACCTTGAGACCTACCACACGACCGGCTTTGCCGACGCGGTGCTCGCCTGGTCGGCGGCGGACGTGGCGATTACGAGGGCCGGAATAAGCACACTCTCCGAGGCTGCTTTCCACGGCGTCCCGGTCGTCATGGTGCCGCTGCCGAGTTCGGCCGAAAATCATCAACTGCACAACGCCCAAAACGTCGCCGCGGCGGGGGCGGGCTGGGTCGTCGAGGAGAGAGACTTGGAAAGCTTGAGCGCCGTCTGGCAACACGCTTTGCAGCCGGAGGTGTTGGAGCGCGCTCGGGCCGCTCGCAGCCTCTCTCCCCAAGGCGCGCCCGCCGCGCTCGTCGACCTCCTAGACGTGGTCCTTCACTCGGCACACTTGGCAGACACGCCACGCCCGCAACCCCAGAAGTCCCTATGAAACCTCACCTGCACTTTATGGGCATCGGCGGCATCAGCATGAGCGGCCTGGCGCGCTGGTACCAGGCCGACGGCCACCGCGTCTCCGGCTGCGACAGCGCCTTGGGGCCGAACGTCGAGCGGTTGCGCAACGAGGGTATTTCGGTCGCCGTCGGCCACTCGCCCGACCACCTGACCGACGTCGACGTTTTGGTCAGCACGATGGCCGTACCCAACGAGGCGATTCTCAACAGTTTCGAGGAAATCGGCGCGGCGCAAACGCTGGGCGTCAGGAGCATCAAACGCATCGAGCTGTTGGCCGACCTGTTCGAAAAACGCCGCGCGGTCGCGGTCACGGGAACGCACGGCAAGAGCACGACCTCGGGGATGTTGGCGACGATTTTTGTGATGGCGAAGCTCGACCCGTCGGTGCAACTCGGCGCGACGCTGCCCATCTTAGAAGGCGTGATGCGCTACGGCGGCGGCCCGCACCTCGTCGCCGAGGTCGACGAGTCCGACCCCGGCTTCGCGCACCTGCGAGCCGACGTCGCGGTCATTACCAACTTGGAAGACGACCACGTCGCGGGCGACTACAGCGAGCGGCGCAACTACCACGCGAGCTTCGCCGACTTGGAGGCCGCGACGCTGAGCTTCGCCCAAAAAGCGCGGCAGGTCGTGTACTGCCGCGACTGGCCGGGGTTGCGAAGAATCGTCGGCGGGACGAACGCCGTGTCCTACGGCTTGGACGCAGAAGCGGACTACCGCGTTCGGGACCTGGTGCTGGCCCACGACGCCAGCACCTTCACGCTCACCTCGCCGGAGGGGCACAGCGTGGCGGTCGAACTCGCTATTCCGGGCCGCTACAACGTGCAAAACGCGGCGGCGGCGCTCACGGCCGCCCACCTCTCCGGCGTCGCCCTGGAAACGGCCGCCGCCGCCCTGGCGAGTTTCGGCGGCGTCGGGCGGCGCTGGCAGCGCTGGGGCAACGTGGCGGGCGCGCTCGTTATCGACGACTACGCCCACCACCCGACCGAAGTCGCGGCGACCCTCACCGCCGCCAAAAATACCGGGCGGCGGGTGCGCGCCGTGCTACAGCCGCACCGCTGGATTCGCACCGCCCGCCTTTGGCCCGCGCTCGCCGACGCCGCGGCTCTAGCCGACGAAATTCTCGTGCTGGACATTTACGCCGCGGGCGAGGCGGAAATTCCGGGGGTGTCGCCCCACTTAATCGTCGAGCGCCTAAAGGCGGCGGGCAAGGCGGCGAGCTACCACAGTTTCGCCTCGGCGCAGAGTTACTTGCGAGGCTCGTTGCAAGAGGACGACCTCGTCATCACCTTGGGCGCGGGCGACGTGTGGCGCGTTGCGGCCGAACTCGTCTCCAATCCGCCAATTGCGGAGGGTGTTCGTGCCCACCGCTGACACCCCCACCCTCCAGCGCCGCGTCGACTTGGCGGCTTACACGACCCTGAGAGTCGGCGGCCCGACCGAGCTGTGGGAGGTTCAGGGTGAACGCGACTTGCGCGAGGCGACGCGCGAACCCTACCGTGTCCTCGGGGCCGGGTCGAACCTGCTCGTCGCCGACGCGGGCGTACCCGAGCGCGTCGTGAAGTTAGGCCGGGCCTACAACAGCCTGGGTGACTTCGCCGGGCAAACCGACCTGTGGCTCGGCGCGGCCACACCGTTGCCGGGACTGGTGCGGCGCGCGGCTCGAGCCGGACTCTCAGGATTGGAGGGCTTGTGGGGCGTGCCTGCCGTTTTGGGCGGGGCCGTCGCCATGAACGCAGGCACCCGCTACGGCGAGATGAGCGACACCTTGCAGGAGGTCGAGGTTTTCGTAGACGGTAAGGCAGAACGGCTACCGGCCGACGCTCTCGGTTTGCGCTACCGCCACAGCGCCTTGCCGCCCGGCGCGATTGTCACGCGGGCGCGGCTCAAACTCACGCCGTCCAGCCCCGGAAAGGTCGCGGCCCGCCTCGCCGAGGTCGACGCGGCGCGCAAGAGTCAGCCCAAAGTCAAGTCGGCGGGCTGCGCGTTCAAAAACCCGCCCGGCGACAGCGCCGGGCGACTCATCGACCGGGCCGGACTCAAAGGCCTGCGCGTCGGCGACGCGCTGGTGGCCGAGGAGCACGGCAACTTCGTGGTGAACGCGGGCCGCGCGACCGCGCGAGACGTCCTGGAACTGACGAGGCTGGTCCAGGCGCAGGTCGAGGTGCCGCTGGAACTCGAGTGGCAGCTGTGGGGATTCGGGGCGTGAGGACGCGGCGAGCGAAAACGCGGCGCAGGTGGATGGTGGGCGCGCTCGCGCTGCTCATGGTAGTCGTCGCCGCCAGCCGTTTCTACCCCACCCTGAACCGGGTCGAAACTATCGGCAACCGCCACTACAGCGCCGCCGAGGTGATGACTTTGGCGAACACCGAGCCGGGCGACCCCTTTTTCTGGATTATCAAAAGTCGCGTCGCCAAGCTCGTCCAAGACCCGTGGATTGAGAGCGCCCGCGTCTACCGCCACTGGCCGGACACGGTTGCCATCACCGTGGTCGAGCGCCAGCCCGCCGTGACGGTCGACGGGGCCGTTTACGCCCTCGACGGAACCTTGTTGCCGAACGCGGCGGAAGCCGAGCAGGACGGTCTTGTCACGATAACGGGCTGGGGTGAGGACCGTGTTGAGGAGGCTTTCGAACTCTTGCGTCAACTGGCAGACTATCAGCCCAAGATGTTAAGCTACTCGCCAGCAGGATTCACGATTCAGCTTGCCACAACTGAAGTTTTTACACCCTCGGTTGACGCGTTGAGAGCGAACTGGGCGAGCTTTTTAAGTCAACAAGGGACGCGCGTCGCCGTTTATCCCTGGGGAGTGAGCGCAGCACATGACTGACGAACGCATCATCGTCGGACTCGACATCGGTACGACCAAAATCTGCACCGTCATCGGCGAAATCGCCAGTGACGGCGTGCTTGACATCATCGGCGAGGGCACGGTGCCGAGCGACGGCCTGCGCAAGGGCGTGGTCGTGAATTTGGAACGCACCATCGCCTCGGTGCGGCAGTCCATCGCCGCGGCCGAACGGGTCGCGGGCGTCGAGGTCGAGAGCGCCTGGCTCGGCGTGGCGGGCAGCCACCTCAAAGCCCTGACCAGTCACGGCATGGCCGCGATTCGGCGCGGTCAAGAAATCTTGCCCGGCGACGTGGAACGCACCATCGAAAACGCTCGAGCCGTGCCCCTAGAAGCCAACATGGACATCATCCACGTCATCCCGCAAGAATACGTCGTAGACGGCAACGAGGGCATCAAAGACCCGGTCGGCATGTCGGGCGTGCGCCTGGAGGTCGACGTCCACATCATCGCCGGGGCACAAGGGCCGCTGCAAAACCTGAAACGCTGCGCGCGCGACGCGGGCGTCGAGGTCGAGGGGATGGTCGTCCAGGCACTCGCCTCGGGCCTGGCCGTGCTCGACGAGGGCGAGGTCGAAGTCACCACGCTCCTCATCGACATCGGCGGCGGCACCACGGACGTCGGCGTGTTTCGCCGCGGCACGCTGGCCCACTCGGCGGTCATTCCTTTAGGCGGCGACCACATTACCCAGGACATCTCGCAACTCTTGCGCATCCCCCCCGACGAAGCCGAGCGGGTCAAAAAACGCTACGGGGTCGCCATCCCCGACATGGCGGACAGAGAGGTCATATTGGAGGTCGCCAACCCGAACTTCACCACGTCTTTGACCACCTTTGAACTCGCCCAAGTGATTCGCCCGCGCGTCATCGAAATTTTGGACCTCGTCAAGCAAAACATCGAGCAGCGGATGGGGGCGTTGGAGCTGCTAGCGGGCAACGTGGTCATTACCGGCGGCGCGTCGCTCATGCCGGGGCTCGACCAGGTCGCCACCGACCGCTTCCGGCTGCCGGTGCGCACCGGCAAACCGCACGGCGTCTCGGGCCTCACCGACGTGGTGGCGAGTCCCGCGCACGCGACGGCCGTCGGCTTGGTCCGCTACGGGATGCAGCACTGGCACCCGCAACCTGCGCGCCGCGCGCGCCCGACCGCGACGGGGCCGGCGGTCGAAAGTTTCAACACGCTTATTTCCAGGGCCCGCAATCTTTTGAAGGATTTCTTTTAGTAGTTCAGAGGTATCATCTGTGATTTACTCACAGATGTTCCTCGCATTCGTTTAGACCTCACGCCTCGAGACCGTAAAAAGGAGCACACCATGAACCACACAGACAACGCCATCATCCGCGTCATCGGCTTGGGCGGCGGCGGCAACAACGCCGTCAACCGCATGATCGAGTCCAGCTTGCAGGGCGTCGAGTTTATCGCCGCCAACACCGACGCGCAGGTCCTGGCGACCAACCTCTCCGACACGCGCATCCAGCTCGGCGACCACATCACCAAGGGCTTGGGCGCGGGCGCGAATCCCGAAATCGGCGAAAAAGCAGCCCTCGAAGACCGTGACCGAATCGGCGAAACGTTGCGCGGCTCCGACCTCGTCTTTATCACCGCCGGCATGGGCGGCGGCACCGGGACGGGCAGCGCGCCGGTCGTCGCCGAAGTGGCGCGCGAACTCGGCGCGCTCACGGTTGCAGTCGTCACCACGCCCTTCAAGTTCGAAGGCCCGCGCCGGATGCGCCAGGCCGAAGAGGGTTTGCGCAAGTTGGAAGACAAGGTCGACGCTTTAATCGTTGTCGAAAACGAACGCTTGCTCTCGGCTTTGGAGAAAAAGTCCAAACTCACCGAAGCCTTCCGAATTGCCGACCGGGTGCTCTACCACGGCGTGCGCGGCATCAGCGACGTCATCAACATGCCGGGCCTCATCAACGTGGACTTCGCCGACGTGCGGAGTCTCTTGTCAGGCGCGGGCACGGTACTGATGGGCATCGGCGCGGGTCGCGGCGAAAAGCTCGTCGAAGAGGCCGCCAACACCGCCACCCACAGCCCGCTGCTGGCGCGGGGCGTCGAGGGCGCGCGGCAACTCCTCATCAACATCACCGGCTCGGAAGAACTCACCCTGTTCGACGCCAACGAAATCGTCGAGCGCATTTGCGAAGCGACTGAAGTCGACGACGTCGAAGTGCTGTTCGGCGTCACCAACGACGAGGCCGCCGCCGACGAGGTGCGCGTGACCGTCATCGCCGCGGGCTTCGACCACCACCCACAGATGAAGGTGCTGCGCCCCAACCAACTCAAGGCCGTCGCGGGCGGCCGCACCTACGACCCGAGCAACTACGACATTCCCGCCTTCTTGCGCTACAACCCGGACGCGGACTCGAATTAGACCCCGACCCCCCTGGTTAGCGCTGCGCTCAACCGGTCCCCCCTAAAAGGGGGGTGGGCCTCGACTTATACCCCCTTTCAGGGGGCTGTCCAGCGCAGCGCCGACAGGGGGTCCAACCTCATGTCCAAACGAGACGTTATCTACGACGGCCACATCCTCACCCTCGTCAAGTTGGACGACCGGTGGGAAGTTGCCGAGCACGCCCCGGCGGTCGCGGTGCTGGCTCTGAGCGGTCGTGAAGTGCTGGGGGTCGAGCAGTACCGCCCCGCCATCGGTCGGCGCACTTGGGAAGTTCCGGCGGGCCTTGTCGACGAAGACGAGACCCCCGAAGTGGCCGCGCGGCGCGAACTCGCCGAAGAAACGCAGTTGACGGGCGAGTTGGAATATCTTACCCAGGTCTACACCAGCCCCGGTTTCACGAACGAGCGTATCCACCTGTTCCTCGCCCGCGACCTCTCCCCTGCCGAGGGTCGGCCAGACGACGGCGAAGACTTGTCCATCGTCTGGCGCGACGTGGACGAGGTTTGGGAAGGCGTAAAAAACGGCGCTATTGCCAGCAGCGGCCCGACGGTTTTGGCGCTCAGCATCGCCAAGCAACGTCTCGAGGACAAACCTTGAACGTCGTCAGTTCACCGGACGCGCTCGAGCTGTCCCGTGTCGTCGTCTCCATCGGCAACTTCGACGGCGTGCATTTGGGCCACCAGATGCTGCTCGGTCACATGAGGGACGTGGCGCGGGCTTTGAGCGCTAAAAGCGTCGTCATCACTTTTTTCCCGCCCTCGCGCGTGCTGTTTCAGAACGGTAAATTTTTAAGTTCCGAAGAAGAAAAACTCGCGCTCCTCTCCTCTTTCGAACCCGACGCAATCGTGATGGTGCCGTTTACGCGCGAGTACACCCAAACACCGAAAGACGTTTTTTTGGGGCAGCTCGAGCGCCTGAACCCGCAACTCGTCATCGTCGGCGAGGACTTCCGCTTCGGCTACAAGCGTGAGGGCAGCCTCAACGACCTGAGCACCATCGCGGACAGGTTGGAGGTCTTCAACCTCAAACATTCGGGCGAAGCGCCCATCAGCTCGACGCGCATCCGCGAACTTTTACAACAGGGTGACGTGGAAAACGTCAAACCCCTCCTCGGCCGGAGCTACGCCGCGACGGGTACGGTCGTCCAGGGCGACCAGCGGGGCCGCACCATCGGCTACCCGACCGCCAACGTCGCCACTTCTCCGGACAAAGCCTTACCGCTGGGCGTCTTCGCCGTCATGGTGGACACCGAGGGGGGCCATTTTAACGGCATGGCGAACGTCGGCCCGCGTCCGAGCTACCCGGACGGTGTGCCGTCGTTGGAAGTTCACTTGTTCGACTTCGGCGGCGCCCTGTACGGGCAGACCGTCACCGTCCACTTCGAACGGTTTTTGCGGGGTCAGGTCAAGTTTGCAGGCTTGGAGGAACTTAAAAAACAGCTCGCTGAAGATGAGGCGGGGGCTCGAGGGTTCCTAAGTAAGTTATGATGGTCTCTTATTAACGCTGAATACCGATGACTCAACGTAGCCAGTCAAAACTTAGAACGAGGAACTGTGATGTTCAGAAAGTTGTTGGGTAAATCAGAAAATGCTGATGTTGATAAGCGTCTTATTCAAGAAATGACTGAAGGTTTAACTTTGATAGGTTTCCCAACGAACCAGTCAAAGGCCATGTCGCAGACTGTGTTGAAAAAATCAAAAGATGAGTTGATTAAAGCTGGGCAACGTAATGATATGTATAGGACTGGTGATGGTGAGCATCTGCTTTTAAGTCAAGACGCCTACATACGTGAGCATTTAGAGGCGTGTAAGAAACATGGTGCTACGGATGAGGATATTCGCAACTGGCATAATCTTTGCCAGCTAGAACAGTCATTTTTACTCAACCAAGACGTTTTGATAGCAGCGTCATTGTACGAAACTGAGCAGGCCCGAGGCAAAACGAAAGCTGAAGCACGTGAGGCTGTAAAGCGGTCATTTGCCAAATACGCAACTTTAGCAGCTGAGATAGGAGAAGAGCCATCCGAAGACTCTCTACCTGTGGAGTTGAAACTAAGAATCAATAAATACCGTCTTTCTTTAATTCAAAATCACCCTGAAAAGTTCCGAAGAGAATTAGAGGAAGCAGAAAGTTTTAATAAGTGGGTGAGGAGTAAAATTTCTTTGGGTGAGTTGTGAAAGCAAGGTTGCCAACGTACCGAGTACCCACCCATCCCGGCGAGATTTTACGCGAGGACTTTCTCAAGCCTTACGGCCTTACCCAGACCGAACTTGCAGAGCGCATACACATGTCCTACGTGCGGCTGAACGAAATCGTCAACGGCAGGCGCGGCGTCACACCCGATACGGCCTTGCGGTTTGGCAGGCTGTTCGGCACGACGCCCGACTTTTGGCTGAAGGCGCAGCTTGCCTGTGACCTCTACGCAGCGCAACAAAAGTGGGGCGCAGAGGTAGAAGAGATAAAGCCGCTCGAGGGTTTCCCAAAAGTTTTCAGCAAGGAGTCCAACTCAAACCCTCAGCTTTAGGAGACCCGTCATGCCCACCCCGTCCTCTTTCGCCATTTTCTTCGTCGCCGCCCTTACCCTGGCGGTCATTCCCGGCCCCGGAATGCTGTACGTTCTCGCCCGGACACTCCGGGGCGGCAGGCGCGAGGGTATGTTGTCGACGCTCGGGACGGGAGTGGCAGGACTGCTGCACACCTTCGCCGCCGCGTTGGGCGTTTCGGCTATTTTAGCGACCTCAGCCGCGGCGTTCGCCGTCGTCAAGTGGTTGGGGGCGGCGTACCTCGTCTACCTCGGCGTGACGACGCTCATGGCTAAAAACCATGTTGAGACCGACCTCGACCTTTCAAAAATCCCGCGCCGGGGCGCGCTAGGTCAGGGTGTCGTCACCGAGGTTCTCAACCCCAAAACGGCCCTCTTCTTTCTCGCCTTTATCCCTCAGTTTGTAAACCCTGCAGGCAACGTGTTCTGGCAGTTCGTGCTGCTCGGAACTGTCACGACGCTGTTGACCAGTGGGGCTGACCTGCTCGTTTCTTTGGCGGCGGGGCCGCTCAGCAACGCCTTGAAACGCAACCGCCGGTTGCAGCGCGTTCAGCGGGTGGGGTCGGGTGGTTTGCTGATTGGGCTCGGGGTTTATGTTGTGGTGGAGCGCTGAGGGCGGGGCTGCTCGAGCTAAAACACCGTCGTCTCACTTTTTTACTTGACACGCCCCTTGTCTGCTACACTGATGTCAGAAAGTCAAACATTCTTACCCTTGTTTCGAGGGAGGTAACTATGGCGCTCGTGACGGTCAAAACCAAGTATCAGGTCACCCTACCCCGCAAACTGCGCGAAGAGCTTGGTATCGACACCGGTGACCTGTTGGAAGCCGAAGTCCAAGACGGCAAAATCATCCTGACCCCAAAAGAGGTCGTTGACCGCAAAGCTGCTTTCGCTAGACTGCAGGAGATTGGTGAAGAAGCCCGCAAACGGTGGGAAGCGGACGGCCTTACGGACGACAACATCGAAAAGATGATAGAAGAAGAAGTAGCTGCTGTACGCTACGGGACCGAGTCGTAACGCCCAAGTGCGTGTTGTTCTCGACACGAACATTTATATAAGTTTCGCGTTGGACAGCGCAGCGTTGAGACCTCTGAGAAGCGCTTGGCTAGCCGGGCGTTTTAGGGTCTACGTCAGTACCTACCTGCTCGCCGAGGTCGGTAATGTGTTAACCCGCTCGAAATTCATACCTTACCTGACGCCCGGCAGCGCGGAAGAACTGACAGACCTCCTAGTCAGCCTGGGGCAACCCATGACGACCAGGTTGCCGCACTCGGACTTCAGCGACCCCAAAGACCGCTACCTGCTGGCGATGTTGCGCGACAGCGACGCCGAGTTACTGGTAACCGGAGATAAAATGCTGCTAGCTTTAGAGAGTTTCGACAACAAACCCATCTTGCCACCTGTGGAGTTTTTGGCTCGTTTGAAGGAATAACGAGGCAACCCTGCAGGGCTCGAGAGGCAACGAGCTAACCCGTTAAGCCCCACCTATCAGCATCCTTTTAGAAGAGCGGATATAGTGTCGTCATGCTCATCTACGGAAAAAACGCAGTCATCGAAGCCCTACAAGAGGGCCAAGCCGTGCGAATTATGCTGGCGCAGGGCTTGCAAACCGGAACGGTCAAGGAGTTGGAGAAGCTGGCTCGAGCGCACGACGTTTCGGTCGAGCACGTCCCGCGCATCCAGCTCGACCAGAGCCTCAAGACGACGAACCACCAGGGCGTCGTCGCCGAACTCCCCGACCTGGAGTTCGCCGACCCCGAAGCGCCGTTTCAACTTGCCGAGAAGCGGGGCGAGCGGTTGCTCCTCGTCCTGCTCGACCAAATGAACGACCCGCGCAACTACGGCGCGATTATCCGCAGCGCCGAGGTGCTCGGCGCACACGGCGTGGTGACCGAGGAGCGCCGCAGCGCGCCGCTCTCAGCCGTCGCGGTCAAGGCGGCGGCCGGGGCGACGAGCTACCTGCCGCTCGTCCAGGTAAAAAACTTGCCCCGCTACATCGACGGCTTGAAAAAGCGCAACGTGTGGGTTTACGGCGCGGCGGGCGAGGGGAAAAGCACGCCTACTCAAGTCGACTGGGACCGCGACGTGGCCCTCGTCATCGGCTCGGAGGGTACGGGGATGCGCCGACTGGTGGGTGAAAAGTGCGACGAGTGGGTGCGGATTCCCACGCGCGGCAACATCAATGCGCTCAACGCCTCGGTGGCGGCGGGCATCCTGATGTACAGCATCGTCTCGAGCCGGGAGCGGGCGCATGGCAAAGCTTAAACCCAAACACCTCTTCGAACTGGTCTTCGTCGCCGACCCGGCTTTGAGCCCGGACGGGACACGCGCCGCCGCCGTTCACACGAAAATCGTCCAGCCCGACGAGGACGAGCCACCGCGCTACCGGAGCAACATCTACCTGTACGATTTAGAAACCGGCCAAGAAACGCAGTTCACCCGCTCGGAGTTTTTGGACACCCACCCGCGCTTCAGCCCCGACGGTGAACGCTTGGCGTTTTTGTCCAAGCGGGAGGAAGAGGGCAAGGCGCAGCTTTACGTCATGAACATCGCGGGCGGCGAGCCCGAACAGCTTACCCAGCTCGAGTCCGGCGTGAGCAGTTTTGCGTGGCACCCGAAGGGCTCGAGTCTCGCCTTCGTGTCTCGAGGTGACTGGGTTGACACGGTCGCCAAGAATAAGACCGCCCGCACGATTGACCGTTTGCACTACAAGATGAACGGCGTCGGCTTCCGCCCGACCGAGCCCGCGCAAGTTTACTTGTACAACCTCAAAAAAGGCGAGACCGACAAGCTGACCTCGCTGCGGAGCGACCCGAGCGGCCTCGCCTTCAGCCGCGACGGTAAAACGCTTTACTTCGCCGCCTCGGCGTCGGTAGAGGACGGTGACGAGTGGCGCAGCGACCTCTACGCGCTGACCCTGAAAAGCGGCAAGCTCAAAAAACTGTTGCCCGCCCCCGGCAACATTGCCGCGCCGAGCCCGAGCCCGGACGGGCGTCACGTCGCCTTTTTCGCGCCGACCGATTGGGACGTGTTCGCCAGCGCCAACGTAGCGTGGCTCGTGGACGCCAAAGGCGGCGAGCCCGAACGCTTGGGCGACATGGAAACGCCGCCCAGCGTCGGCGGGGACAGCCGTTACGGAAGCTATCCGAACACCGTAAAGTGGCTCGAGCCTACCCAACTCCTCCTCAATGTCAACCGCGCGGGCCGGAGTGGACTCGCCAGCCTCGACTTGAAAACCCGCGACCTCACGCCGCTGGTTGAGGGCGACCGGGCCGTAACGAGTTTTGACGCGGCGAACGGGACGATTTTGTTCACCGCCGAAACGCCGCAACAGCCCGGCGAGCTGTTCGTGTGGCGAGACGGTGAAAAACGCAAATTGAGCGCGGCAAACAACGCCTTTATGAAGCGCTTCAAACTCGCCACAGCGGGCGAGCCCGTACTGCTCGAGACCTCCGTCGATACAAGCTTGAGTTACTGGACGCTCTCCCCTACCAAACCTCGCAAGGACGGCGCAACAGTGCTGCAAGTCCACGGCGGGCCGCACACGAACTACGGCTACGGGTTTTACTTAGAGTTTCAAATCCTCGCCGCGGCGGGCTACCGGGTCATCTACGGCAACCCTCGAGGCAGTTCAGGTTACGGCAGCGACTACGCCACGACGCTGCTGACGCGCTACGGCACCGTCGACGCCGACGACGTGCTAGCTATGGCACGCCACGCGACGGCCGACCGCCCCGACGCCCCGGTTCACCTGACCGGCGGCAGCTACGGCGGCTTTATGACGAACTGGCTCGTCGCGCACACGGATATGTTTCGCTCAGCGGTGACGCAGCGAAGCATCTCGAACTGGCTGTCGTTTTACGGCACCGCCGACATCGGCTACCGCTTCACCGAAATCGAGCAGGGCGGCAACCCCTGGGAGGACACCACGGCACTGTGGGAACAGAGCCCCATCAAGTACGTCGCCAACGTCACCACGCCGCTCCTCATCCTCCACGCCGAAGAGGACCACCGCTGCCCGGTCGAGCAGGCGGAACAGCTTTACGTCGCGCTGAAACGCATCGGCAAAGCGCCGACCCGGTTCATCCGGTTTCCGGGCGAGAGTCATGAACTGTCGCGTTCGGGGCGGCCGGACAGGAGAGTGGAGCGGCTCGAGGCGATTTTGGCTTGGTTCAAGGAGCATGCCTAAGAAAGTTTGTCCCAAAAACATCCTTTTAGACTAAGCTTTGGTGACTCATTTAGTAGCTATGTGGCACGTATTTTGGTAGCTTTTTAGTTAGTGAAAAAGAGAAAGCAGGAACCGTTCCTTCACAAAAACTCTGAAGGAAAATATGTCTCTGGTGTTGGGCCGGGCGTCGGACTTGCTTTGGCAGAAGAATATTTCACTCAAGCTAGACAAGTGATACGTATTGCGACCGCTTACTTTAGTCTAAAGGGGTACAAGTCCGGAAGGAAATTTTATCCCCAAAGTGTCCAGGTGCGCGTACTGGTGGGACGAAGAGACAGTGTCGAAGTTCAAGCGGCTGTCATTGATGAGATAGAGGAAGAGCTAAAGAGTTGCGAAACTGACCTTTGGGAAACCGTTTATGAAATTGTCGAGCGTATTAGAGTAGGGCAGTTTATCATCCGTGACGCCCGAAGGATAGACACACCGTTCCACTGCAAGTTCTATATCTCTGATGACGAGCTTCTTTGGCATGGTTCAGCAAATTATTCTTGGAATGGCTTGAGTATAAATGCCGAACAAGTTAGCTTTATACATGATCCAGCTCAAATTAACGGTTTTATAAATTGGTATGACCAAATCGCCAACGATGCTTTTGACTTACTCAAAGAACTTAAAGAACGCCTAGAAAGATGGCTCGAGCTCGCTAAGCCTTTCGACATATACCTTAAAGCACTTTTTATTTTCTACAACTTGCCGAGTTATAGCGTTAGAGGGGATGCCCATTCACCCACGTACTTCCAAAAGGGTTTTGTAATCAGCGTTCTCTCCCAACTAGAAAGCTTTGGGGGAGCTATAGGCATAGCCGCAACGGGACTGGGGAAAACTGTCATGGGTACAGAAATCGCTGGTCAGTTACAACAGCAAGGCAAAATAAAAAGGGTCATCATCATCGCTCCTGGAAGTGTACGTGAGAACTGGCGAAAAGAGTTTGAAGGTAGAGATATTAATTTTGAATTTTTTAGTCTTGAGATCTCATTTCGAGAGGGCTCTGATAGTTTTCATCATCAAGTTTCGAGACTGGACAGAAAGCTCGAGGAGGCGGATACCAATACTTTTATTTTGGTTGACGAAGCACACCGCTATAAAAACCAACTTAAGGAGAGCGACGATCCGGATTCAACAAGCCTAGTTTACGAAAGACTAATGCCGGCTATAAATAGGAGGGCCAAAATTGTACTACTTACAGCCACCGCCTACAGTACAAGCCTAAAAAACCTCAATAGCCTACTCTACTTGTTGCCTTGGGTTAACAAAAACGCGTTTGACCTAACGGTCCCCTGGAATACGCGAACCATTGATGATTTTACGCAACTTCCGGTAGTAACAATTTTGGGACTGCCACATGTTCAGAAAATGGCGGAGGCGAGAGGAGATATTGATGAAGCGGGAAGACCCTTTTTTGAATTTGTAAACGAAAAGCGCTATTTACCTGAGAGCATCAAATTGTACCCTGAGAACTACACATTGTGTATGGAAAACAGATTGTGCGAAGTTTTTGATAGACAGTGTTTCGACCATACAAGTAAAATGCCACACCTATTTTTTGATGACGAGACTTTTTCAGACCAGAGAGGTTTGACAGACTCAAGCTACAATACTGCGCTAACAAGCTGGCTGAGTTCCCCATCGGCTATGCGGGACAGCATAGTAAAAAATCTAGAAAAGCCTGGACGCGTAGGCGAAGAAAAGTTGTTCATGAGTAGTTTGGAGGAAATTTCCAAAGATGGGAGCGTTACTCAGCTAGGTTTGTGGAGCGAACACGACTTCGACAACTCAATTAGGGACACCGAGCCGGGGAGCGAGACGCCTATGTTGCTTCCCCTAAACAAACGTAAGCGTTTACTCACTCCCGCCCTTGAGAGTTTGGAGGAGGTAATAAATAGAATAGAAGCAGATGACAAACTAGAGAAGTTGGAAAATATTATCGATTTAAACCTGATAATGAACGACTCAAAAATTATTATTTTCGTAAATCGGTACCTTACCGCCCTATATTTAGAGAAAGCTATAAAAGATACCTGCCATCAGGTTGTTTCCGTGGCTTGTACAGTCGAAGAGAGTGATGGATCTCCGAGGCTAAAATCTAGTGAACAACGTTATGAAGTACTCAGAAATTTTTCGCCCTCATCCCACAATTATGTATCAGATAATGAGTACAACATACTCATCTGTACAGATGCTGACGGTATAGGTGTGAACCTACAAGATGCCAGCATTATCGTCAACTATGACCCACCTAAGGGCGCAGATGAACTTTTTCAACGGGCGGGACGAGTCCTGCGGATAACAAAGGAACCACGAAGAATCATTCATATCTATACGCTCATACCATCCATAGTAAACGAGGATAGTAGCGGTTCGCGCGTAAAAAGGGATGTCTGTCGGGTCTTTGAACGAATACAGAAGCGGCATGACAAATCAAGGCGTGTACTTGGATCTGACGTTCTGTCACTTCATCAACTTTCAGAAATTACCCTTGAAAGTGAAGTGGATGTAGACAAGTTAATGCGCGAAGAGAATTTGGAATGGCGTGGGCCTCCCAGGACTATCGCCGATCATCAATCGGTATTAAGTAAACACTTTAATCATGCCGAGCTACTGCCGGACTGTATTTTTAGTGCTTGTTACCATGCTCACAAGAGTCCCAAAGTGTTTGTTCTCCTTCACAATACCGATACTACGGAATACTACAGGATTCTCTTTGACCCTACAACTAAAGAGGTCAAACCGCTAAGCATTCCGGAAACGTTGAATTTACTAGCGTGCCCCGAAGCAGAAGAACGCGCTCCTATTGATACGAAGTACATAGAGCAGGATGCAAACCAGGCTGCACAAATCTGGTGCGAGTCCGAAGACATTAACATCATTCAGGTGAACAAAATTTGCGTACTCTACCTTGCATCAAACAGCAATCGTAATAGTTTCAAGTCTTTTTTACGCCGAGAACCGTCTTAATATTTACAAGAACCTACACTTTTTCACCGAAAACCGTCGCCACCAATTGCCGTCTTCCCCCACGCTCGCGGTGCTCGCACAGGTAAATGCCTTGCCAGGTACCCAGGGCCAGCGCGCCATCCCGAATTGGTAAGGTGAGCGAACTGCCCAGCAACGCCGCCTTGACGTGCGCGGGCATGTCGTCCGGGCCTTCTAAAGTGTGCCGAAAATAGTCAGCCCCGTCCGGCACCGCGCGGCGGAAATAGCGCTTGAAATCGGCCAAGACCGCCGGTGAAGCGTTTTCGTTGAGGGCAAGACTCGCCGAGGTGTGTTGGATGAAGAGATGCAGTAGGCCGACTTTGAAGTTTGCAAGCTCGAGCCCCGCCAACACTTCGTCCGTGACGAGGTGAAAGCCTCGAGGTTTCGCCGCCAGTAAAATATCGTGCTGTTGCCACATCGCACAAGCTTAGCAAGTCTCGAGCCGGGCAAACAGGCTTTTCTCCCCCACTCCGTCCCCCACTTTCAAAATGTCGGTCACAGGCATCCTCTACAAAACCTTGTGTGCTACACTGGCCCGTTAAACGCCTTGACGAACATCGTTTCTCATCTGATTTCGTTCGGGTAAAGCTTTTACGAGGAGTTGTCATGTCACTGACCAAAGAGCGCAAGCAAGAGATTGTCACGCAGTACGGCGAGTCCAGCACCGACACGGGTTCGACCGAAGTTCAAATCGCCATGCTCACCGCGCAAATTCAAAGCCTGAGCGAGCACCTGCAAGCGCACAAAAAAGACCACCACGGTCGTCGCGGTTTGTTGATGATGGTGGGAAAGCGCAAGCGCCTGTTGAGCTACCTGGAAAAAACGGACTACGAGGGTTACAAAAGCCTGATTCAAAAGCTGGGCCTGCGCCGTTAGGTACGTGCCGCCCACCGGCTTTGCAAAATTCTCGACCCGGCACGACGAGGGGTAATGGAGCGAGGCAGCACCGGCCTCGCTCTTTATTTTTGCGACGCTATTTTGGGAGCACCTATTTTATGAAAAAAATAAAGGAGTTAAACAGGTATGGATAAACCCGCAGGTAAACGCTACAGCACGATGTTGGGCGGCCGTGAGTTGGTGCTCGAGACGGGCAAGTACGCCAAACTGGTCTCGGGCAGCGTCACGGTTCGCTACGGCGACACGATGCTCCTAGTCACCGCGCAAATGTCCGACTCGGCCTCGCCGATGGACTTTTTGCCGCTGACCGTCGAGTACGAGGAGCGCCACTACGCCATCGGCAAGATTCCGGGCTCGTTTTTGCGGCGCGAGGGTCGGCCGGGTACTCAAGCGACGCTGAACGCCCGCGTCATCGACCGCCAAATCCGCCCGCTGTTTCCCAAAACGCTGCGCAACGAAGTCCAAATTATCGTCACGGTGCTGAGCGCCGACCAGGTCACCGAGCCCGGCACCCTCGCGGCCATCGGCGCGTCGGCGGCGCTGTCGATAAGCAACATTCCCTGGGACGGCCCCACAGCCTGCGCCAACGTCGGCTACGAAAACAATTCTTATATTCTCAACCCGAGTTTGGAGCAAGCGGAAAACGGCATGTCGCAGCTCGAGCTGACCGTCGCCATCACCAAAGACGCCGTCCTCATGGTCGAAGCGAGCGCGGACGAGCTGAACGAAGACGTGATGGTCGGTGCGATTGAGTTTGCACAAAGCGAGCTAAAGCCCGTCATCGACCTCATCGAACAGATGAAAAACGAAGTCGGCGAGGAAAAAGTCCAGGACTACGCCACCTCGACCGAGTTGAACCAAGAGGACATCGAAAGAATGGTGAGCGAAACCACGGCGGCGGGTTTGCGCGACGTGCTGCTCACCAAAGGCAAGCACGACCGCTCGGTGGCGACGAAAGCGTTGCGCGACGGCATTCTGTCCCGACTGGTTCCTGACCCGGAGGCCGAGGGCGCTCGAGAGCGCACCGCCGAACTCAAAGGGGCCTTCGGCAAGGCCCAACAAAAAGAACTCCGGCGCATGGTTCTGGAAGAAAACCTCCGCAGCGACGGCCGCCGCCCGGACGAAATCCGCCCGATTTGGATAGAAACCGGCGTCGTGCCGATGGCCCACGGCTCGGCCGTGTTCACCCGCGGCGAGACGCAAGTCTTGGGCGTGACCACGCTCGGCACCGGCAAGGACAACCGGCTGGTAGACGACCTCGGTTTGGAAAACTCCGAAGAGTTTATGCTGCACTACAACTTCCCGCCCTTTTCGACCGGCGAGGCGAAGCGGTTGCGCGGCGTGTCACGTCGCGAACTCGGCCACGGCAACTTAGCGCGGCGGGCTCTGGAGCGCATGATTCCCTCGCAAGAGACGTTTCCCTACGTCATCCGCGTGGTCGGGGAAACTTTAGAGTCGAACGGTTCGTCGTCGATGGCGACGGTCTGCGCCGGAACCTTGAGCCTGATGGACGCGGGCGTACCCCTGAAAAAACCCGTCGCGGGCATCGCGATGGGACTCGTCAAAGAAGGTGACGACTACAAGATTCTCTCCGACATCTTAGGCTCGGAAGACGCGCTCGGCGACATGGATTTTAAAGTCACCGGCACCCGCGACGGCGTGACCGCGCTGCAGATGGACATCAAAATCAAGGGCATCACCGCCGAGATTATGCGCAAAGCCTTGCAGCAGGCGCGTGAAGGCCGCGTGCATATCCTCGAGAAGATGGGCGAAGTCTTGGACGCCCCGCGTAGCGAGGTTTCCGAGCGCGCCCCCCGCGTGTTGCAAATCAACATCCCCACCGACAAAATCGGCGCGGTCATCGGGCCGGGCGGCAAGCAGATTCGAGAATTGGAAGCTTACGGCGCTAAAATCGACATCGAAGAGGACGGCACGGTTCGCATCTACAGCGAAGACTCCGAGGCCGCCAAAAAGGTGCAGACCTTTATCGAGGGCCTCACCGAAACCGTCGAGGTCGGCAAGATTTACGAGGGCAAGGTCGCCAAAACGCTCGAGTTCGGCGCGTTCGTGAACCTCATCCCCGGCACCGACGGGCTGCTGCACATCTCGCAAATCGCCGAGGAGCGTGTGGAGAACGTCGGCGACTACCTCAAAGAAGGCGACACGCTGAAAGTCAAAGTGAACAGCATCGACAGCCGCGGCAAAATCGACCTCGTCCGGCCCGAGTTGGAAGGCAAGGTCGCGCCTCGAGCCCCCAAACGCGAAGGCGGCGGGGGCGGCGGGCGTGACCGGGGTGGCGACCGCGGGCGTGGCAGCAGGCGCTGAGTAGAAAGTACCGAGGACCGAGTGGAAAGTACCGAGTAAAGAGAAAAGTCAAAAGCTTTTCTCTCCATCTCCACAAAGTTTTCTCGCGTTGCTCGGAACTGCTTCCTAAAGAAGCAAGTTGAGCGAGTAAGCATTATCCGCACCACGCGGCGAGACACTTTTTACACCTCGCTCGCCCCAAACCCGCTAGGGTTGAATCAATCCCGCCTCCTCTCGAGCGGTTTCAACTTCGGGAGGCTGTCCGCGCAGGTTTCAAATCCCGCCGGGCTGCACCAAAAGGAGCTTATGAATAACCGAAACGGCAACAACGACAAGTCCAGAAACAACGGCAATACCAAAAGTAACAACACGTCTAAAGACGCCAAAGACAGCAGCGAGCGCAAACTCCATATCATTCCCATCGGCGGCATGGGCGAAATCGGCAAGAACATGATAGCGATGGAGTACGAGGACGAAATCCTGCTCATCGACGGCGGTCTGGCGTTCCCCGACGCGGACATGTTAGGCGTCGATTTGCTCGTCCCGAAAATCGACTGGGTGGTCGAAAACGCCCACAAAATCAAGGGCTGGGTTCTCACCCACGGCCACGAAGACCACATCGGCGGGCTGCCCTACATGCTCAAACTGCTGCCCAAAATCCCCATGTACGGCGCGAAGCTCACTTTGGGATTCTTGCGCGGCAAGTTTGAGGAGTTCAAACTCTCGGAAAACGACGTAGACCTGCGCGAGGTCACGACCGACGACCGCATCAAAATCAGCAAGTACTTCACGGTCGACTACTTCCGCATGACCCACTCGATTCCCGACAATTCGGGCTTCATCATCCATACGCCCATCGGCCGAATTGTCCACTCGGGCGACTTCAAGCTCGACTACCACCCGGCCGACGGCAAGACGAGCCACCTCCACAAACTCGCGCAGGCGGGCGAGGAGGGCGTGCTCGCGCTCATCAGCGACTCGACCAACGCCGAGCGCCCCGGCTACACGCCGAGCGAGCGCGACGTAATGACGGCGGTCGAAGAAATCGTCTCCAAAACCAAGGGCCGCGTCATCGTCACGACGTTCAGCTCGCACGTCCACCGCTTGCAAAACTTCATCCGCGTGGCCGAGCGCCACGACCGCCGCGTCATCATTGAAGGCCGCTCGATGATTAAGAACACTTCAATCGCGCAAGAACTCGGCTATCTGGAAGTCAAGCAGCCGCTCGTCAGCAGCAACGAGATTTCCGAACTGCAAGACGACAAGGTGCTGTTCCTATGCACCGGCTCGCAAGGTCAGCCGATGGCGGCCTTGTCCCGCCTCGCCTCTGGCACCCACTCGAAGATTCAACTCAAGCCGGGCGACACCGTTATCATGTCGTCGAACCCGATTCCCGGCAACGAAGAGGCCGTGGGCCGCGTCATCAACGCGCTGTACGAGCGCAAGGTAAATGTGTACTACCCGCCGACCTACAAGGTTCACGCCTCGGGCCACGCTTCGCAGGAGGAACTCAAACTCATCCTCGACCTCACCCGGCCGACCTTTTTCATCCCCTGGCACGGCGAGATGCGCCACCAGGTCAACCACCAGAAACTCGCGGGCGGCATGGCGAACCCGCCCAAAAAGAGCCTCATCGTCGAGAACGGCGACATCATCGAACTGACCCGCGACGACATGAAAGTCGTCGGGCAAATCGACGCGGGCGTCGTTTACATCGACAGCGTGGGCCGGCGCAAGGGCGAGGAAACGAGCGAGCCCATCATCCGCGACCGGCAAGCACTGTCGAGCGAAGGCATCGTCATGATTGTCGCCGTCATGGGCCGCCAGCCGAGCGTCGAGGTCATCAGCCGCGGCGTGGTGAGCCGAGACCACGACCTGCACAAGGAAATCGAAAACATCGCGATGGAAGGTTTGAAGCGCGGCATCAAGGAAAAGCGCCGCCACAACGACATCCGCGACGACATCTTTTACCCGGTGCGGCGCTACCTGCGCAAGGCGACGGGGCGGAATCCTCTCATTGTGCCGACGCTCGTGGAGGGCTGAGGCTAGACTTCATAAAACGGCTTGATTGATGAGGGCGGTCGCGTGGTGCGGCCGTCCTCGTTTTGTTGTTGGGGCAGTCGGTTCGGGGCCGCGGTTGGACCCCTCCGCCCTTCGGGCACCTCCCCTTAAAGGAGAGGCGGGAGCGCGAGGTCAAAGGTTATGTGTTTCGACTCGAGAACACAAACCTTATCTATGTGTAAAGTGATTATCCTCTTGACAAAACGTTGTAGGTATACAACAATGTGTTTTAGAAACGTCAAGAATTGAGGTGCATGTGTGCCACCCAACAAACTGACCATCCACAACCGAATCAGCGTTTTACGCGCCGAGCGCGATTTGTCCCGCAAAGACTTGGCCGACGCGGTGGGGGTGAACTTTCAGACGATTGGCTACCTCGAGCGCGGGGACTACAACCCGAGTTTGGAACTCGCTTTCAAACTCAGCGACTATTTCAGCCTACCCATCGAGGTCATCTTTTCGACCCGACCCCTCAAACCCTTAAGTGAAGCTCTTATGGAGCTTAGAGAAAAGGAGAAAGTATGAAAACAGGTATAGTCAAACGCTCGAGTCGCCGGTTCTACGTGGTTTTAACAGGACTCAGCTACGTCCTTTTGGTGAGCTTTTGGGCACTTGCAAACTCACTCGCCAACGACTGGTTGATGCTTCCGACTTTACTGGCTGCACTTACGTTCCTCTATAGTTTTTCACGTATCTTCATCGGGACTCAAGCCTGGAACGTTGCCAACCGCAGCGCTGCCGAAGCCGACGAGCGTCAACGAATCGTGCGCGACAGGGCGCACTTTTGGGCTTACCTTTACGCAAGTATTTTTGCCCTCCTGAGTCTGACGTACTGGTACTTTGCGGGTGAACTCGGCTGGTGGTTACCGCGCGGGTACGGTGAGCGCACCGCGACCTTCTGGACGCTTCTTCTCCTCATTCCATCGTTGCCCTCCGCCATCATCGCCTGGCTCGAGCCCGACCCCGTTGAAGACGTTTTTGAAGAAAGGACTTTAGCATGATGGCAAACAGGTCGGTGCGGCGCGTTTTGGTGATTGCTTACTACCTCGTTCTTTTCGCGCTTTATCCGCTCGTACAGGGAGTGTTCTGGGAGACGGCGCTGTTTTTCGTCCTGCTGTTTGCATCTCCCGCGACGGCGGCGGGAACGGAAATGCTTAAAGCCCTAAACGACCCCGAGGCTAGGGCCGACGAGCGCCAAAAGGGAATCATCAACGAAACGATGAGAAAGACGTACGTCGTGCTGGCTGTAATGTTGCTCGTCCCCGCGTTCATGCTCGGGTTTACAGACGACCTACCCACCCGTGTCGGCGAGGCCGTTGACGGCTATTTGAGCTACCTGTTCAGCTTCCGAATCCTCTTCCTGTTGATTTCGACGCTGCCGCCCGCCGTGCTGATGTGGCTCGAGCCCGACCCAGTTCCCGAAACCGAAGAACCTGTCGAGAACGTGCGGGGAGGGGCACAGTGACCGCACTTGCCAACCGCCCGTCACGCCGGACGCTGGTCGTTGTCTACTACGCCCTCTTTCTTTTCTACCCTTTTTTCGACGCAGTGCTCGGGTTTGCAGCTTTCGTACTCTTTTTATTCGTTTCGCCGTTCGTCCTCAAGCTCAGCAGTTTGGTGAGGGCTTACTACAACGACGACCCCGACGAGCGAGAAGTAGGGCTCATCAACCAGGCGCACCGCCTCGCTTACGGCGTCCTCGTCCCGACGGTTGTGGTCGTGATGCTCGTCAACCGCTACGGGGGTGAACCGGGTCCGGGGCTGCAAGCGCTGAGCCCCTACCTCGTTTTCGACCACCTGCTGACGCTGCTCCCGTTCACAATCCTCGCCCTGACGCTGCCCGCCGCCGTGATGCTGTGGCTCGAGCCCGGCCCCGTTGAAGAAGATGCCTCTTCAGAACACACAAGGAGACTCACCTGATGACTCGGTTCAACGCACCCTTAAAGCAGAGCACTCGGCGCTTACTGAGTATTGTCGCAACTGTCATTTTTCTAACGAGCTTCGTTGCGGCCTTTTTTGGAGAGACGTTTGTTATTCCGAGCCTTCTCTTGCTTGTGCCCTATCTTTTAATCGTCGTTCGGCTCAACAAATCGACTTCGAACGTAGTCAGTGTGAGGAACAATAATCTGGACGAACGCCAAAAAGAACTGCGCGGTGAGGCGTACCGTATGACTTACGCTGTGTTCGTTTGGTACGCCTTTTTTATGGTCGTAGTGAGTGGTCTCGGGCTGGGCCGCGTCACTCTGACCTATGGTGCAGGTGAGACACCTATCGTACATCTCCTTTTGTTGATAAACATGTTTTTTATAACTACTCTGCCAATTTTTTACGTTGCCTGGCTCGAGCCCGACCCGCTCCCCGACGACGAGCCGTCTTTACAGCCAAACGCGGCCGCGTAATTCGACCAAAGGTAAGAAGACACGCCCTACAGTTGCGAACTATCCTAGTGCCTAGACTTGCTCGAGGAGGAGACATGGTTACACGCTTTGTACTGCTGACGGCACTTTCGCTCGGCGCGGCGTTCGCGCAAGACGCGTTCAACGGCGACTGGGAAGGCGTCGTCGGGCCGGACAGTTTGAACTTGAGCGTCATCGTCCATTTCGAGGCGGGTCAGGACGGCCTGACGGGCACCGCCGACATCCCCGCACAAAGCGCTCGAGGTTTGCCTCTGGAGATCTTAGAAACTACGGACGACGCGGTCGTGTTCACCATCGCCGAGACGCCTGGAGAGCCGACCTTCGAAGGCGAGTTGACCGACGACGACCTCATCACGGGCACGTTTACCCAAGGCGGACAGAGTTTGCCGTTTCGGCTCGAGCGTCGCGTGGACGTGCCGGAGGCCCCGCCTGTGGTCGAAGCGTTCTTGGGCTCGTGGCAGGGCGTCATCGGCCCGGACTCGCTAGACCTGATGGTCGGCGTGACGTTTGAAGAGGTGGACGGTGCTTTTGTCGGGCGCATCACTATCCCCACACAAAGTTTCGAAGGGCTGTTGGGCGTGCGGGCGGCGACCGAGCAAACGATTAACTTCGTCATCGAGGGTGTGCCCGGCAACCCGACCTTCGAGGCGACGCTGGCCGAAGACCAGTTGCAAGGAACGTTCACCCAGAGTGGGGCGTCCTACCCGTTTAGCCTGACGCGCAGCGACGCGCCCTTGGCCGTGTCCATCAGCCGTCCGCAAGACCCGCAGCCGCCGTTCCCGTACCGTGAAGAGGAGGTGACGTATTCAAACGGCGACGTTACCCTCGCGGGGACGCTTACTCTGCCCGAGGGTGACGGGCCGTTTCCGGCCATGCTGATGATTACCGGCAGCGGCGCGCAAAACCGCGACGAGGAACTCGCCGGGCACCGGCCTTTTCTGGTCATCGCCGACGCGGTCACCCGCGCGGGCGTGGCGGTGCTGCGCGTGGACGACCGCGGCGTGGGCGGCTCGAGCGGCGACTTGTCGCAGGCGACCTACGACGACTTGGTAGGCGACGTCGAAGCGGGCGTGGCCTTTCTGAAAGCGCGCCCTGAGGTCGACGCGAACCGCGTCGGGCTGTTCGGCCACAGCGAGGGCGGTTACTTAGCGCCGCTCGCCGCCACGCGGGCGGACGTTGCCTTTGTGATCATGATGGCCGGGCCGAGCGTGGACGGGGAACGGGTGCTCGAGCTGCAAAACCGCCTTCTTCTCGAACTCGCGGACGCGCCCCAGACGGACGTCGAGGCGCAGGTCCGCTTTCTGCGCACGTTGAAAGAGGTGCTCGAGCGCTCCATCTACGACGAATCCGCCTACGACGAAGCGGCCGCCCTGGTCGAGACCCGCGTGGCCGAGCAGTTCGCGAGCCTGCCCGAAGACGAGCGCCCCGACGAGGCCACCCAAGCGCAGGCCGTCATCGCGCAACAAGAGAACATCGTCAGTCCTTACTTCCGCAGTTTTTTTCTGTACGACCCCCAGCCCGCGCTGCGGCAACTTGACAAGCCGGTGCTGGCCTTTTACGGCAACCTGGACGTGCAGGTGCCGCCCGTGCAAAGCGTGGGGCCGCTCCGCGCCGCGCTGCGCTCGGCGGGCAACGACGACGTGACGATTCAGGTCTTCGACGGTCTCAACCACCTCATGCAGCCGGCCGTTCGAGGCGGCCTCGAAGAGTACAGCCAAATCGAAACGACCGTCGCGCCCGAGGTGCTGAGCCTTATCACCGAGTGGCTGACGGAGCGGGTCGTCTCCAACGCGCCTTAAGTCTGGGACGTGAATTGGACGGCTTCACGTCCCACGGTCAACCCTTGACCACCAAGTTGACGAGCTTCCCCGGCACGACGATTTCGCGCACGGTTTCGCCCCCCAAGTACCGCGCCACGTTGGGCTCGAGCTTGGCGGCGGCAACGACCGTTTCCTTGTCCGCCCCCGCCGCCACCTCGACCTGCCCACGCAGCTTGCCGTTGACCTGCACGGCGATGGTTACGGTGTCTTTGACAAGGGCTTGCTCGTCGTAAGTCGGCCAGCTTTGCTCGTGGACGAAGCCGTCGTGTCCGCTGCGCTGCCACAACTCTTCGGCAATGTGCGGGGCGATGGGGGCGAGCATCTTGACGAGGGCGTCCGCGCCCTCCGCCCACTCCTCGGTCTTGGTCATAGCAGAGGTCTTGACCTTGTTCATCGCGTTGACGAGCGTCATCAGTTCGGCGATGGCGGTGTTGAATTGAAAGTTTTCGAAGTCCTCGGTGACTTCTTTGACAGCCGTGTGGACCGCACGCTTCAAGTCTTTGCGCGCGCCTTCGTCGGCGCTTCCGGGCGCGCTGGCGCGCTCGGAGACCAACGTCCAAACCCGGTTCAAAAAGCGCACGGTGCCCTCGATGCCCTGGCTGTTCCACGGCCCGCCCTGGTCCCACGGCCCGATGAACATGAGGTAAGCCCGCACCGTGTCCGCCCCGTATTCCCCGACGAGGTCGTCCGGGTTGACGACGTTGCCCCGAGACTTGCTCATCTTCTCGTTGTCCTCGCCCAAAATAATGCCCTGGTTGCGCAGCCGCACAAAGGGCTCGTCCATCTCAACCAAGCCCAAGTCGCGCATGACCTTGGTAAAGAAGCGGGCGTACATGAGGTGCAAAATCGCGTGCTCGATGCCGCCCGTGTAGGTGTCTACCGGACACCACTTTGCAACCAACTCTTTGTCAATCGGCGCGTCGTCCTTGTGCGGGCTCAAGTAGCGGAACCAGTACCAAGACGAGTCCATAAAGGTGTCCATCGTGTCGGTCTCGCGCTTGGCAGGGCCGCCGCACTCGGGGCAGGTGGTGTGGATAAACGCCTCGTGGGACTTTAACGGCGACTCGCCCGTGGGCATAAATTCGACGTCTTGGGGCAAGCGAACGGGCAAGTTCGCTTCTTTTTCAGGGACGATGCCGCACTCGTCGCAGTAGACCATCGGAATCGGCGTACCCCAGTAGCGCTGGCGCGAGATGAGCCAGTCGCGCAGGCGGTAAGTGACTTTTTCGCGACCGAGGCCGTTGGCTTCCAGGTAGTCCAGCGCCGCCGCGATGGCCGGACTGTGGCGGCCTTTTTCACCGTTGTGAACCGTCCCGTCGAGCGGGCCGCTGTTAACGACGACGCCCGGCCCCGCGTGGGCTTCGGTTGCAGTATCGGCGTCCACCTCGTCTTGGCTTTTGGGGCGGATGACGGGGATAATCTCGAGGCCGAACTTGCGCGCGAACTCAAAGTCGCGCTGGTCGCCCCAGGGAACGGCCATAATCGCGCCCGTCCCGTAGCCCATCATCACGTAGTCGGCTATCCAGACGGGAATCCGCGCACCGTTCACCGGGTTGACGGCATACGCGCCGATAGACTCACCCGTTTTCTCCTTGCCCTCGGCCTGCCGCTCGATTTCGCTCATGCGGGAGGTTTTTTGGACGTAAGCTTCAACGACCGCTTTGCGCTCGGGCGTCGTCAACGTCTCGACCAAAGGATGCTCGGGGGCCAGCACCATGAAGGTCGCGCCCCACAAGGTGTCGGGCCGCGTGGTGAAAACGATGATGTCGTCGCCCGCCTCGCTTCTGAACGTGACCTCGGCCCCCTCCGAGCGGCCTATCCAGTTCGTCTGCATCGTCTTGACGCGCTCGGGCCAGTCCAAGTGTTCAAAGTCCAACAGCTCGTCGGCGTAGTCGGTAATCTTGAAGTGCCACTGCGGCATCAAGCGGCGCTCGATTAAAGCGCCCGAACGGTCGCCGCGCCCGTCGATGACCTGCTCGTTCGCCAGCACGGTTTGGTCTACGGGGTCCCAATTGACGAACGACTCTTTGCGGTAGGCGAGTCCCTTTTTATACATTTGGATGAAAAACCACTGGTTCCACTTGTAATACTTGGGGTCGCAGACGACGACCATTTTCGACCAGTCGAACATCGCGCCCATCTGCTTGAACTGCGCGACCATGCGGTCAATTTGCTGGTAGGTTAGCGTCGCCGGATGCACCGACTCGCCGCGCCGCGCCGCCTTGATGGCGGCGTTTTCAGCGGGCAACCCAAAGGCGTCGAAGCCCATCGGGAAGAACACGTTGTAGCCGCGCATCTTCAAAAAGCGCGCTTTCGCATCCGCCGGAGCCTCCGCGTACCAGTGGCCTGCGTGCAAGTCGCCCGAAGGATACGGGTACATCGTCAAAAAGTAATACTTGGGTTTGCTGTCGTCGTGCAAGTCAGTTTCGTACAGCCCCGCCTCTTCCCAAGCGCGTTGCCACTTGGGTTCTATCTCGTGCGGGTTGTACTTGTCCGATTGGTAAGGATTCACAATTAAATCTTGGATGTCGGCCATAGTTCCTCCAGTATAGCGTTTGTCGCTTGCGCGTTCTTACACGAACGAAAATGCCGAGGCACAAAAAAACCCTAACCGTTCCGGGTTAGGGCCACAGGGCAATAGTAACGACGCTCAGGTCAAAACGTGCCTCGGCCCGCGTAGTCGTAGGAGGTGGGTGGAGGTGTGAGTCATGTTGGATGTATGGTAGAGGTTTTACGGACTTGTGTCAATGATTTACTCAGCCTCTTCGGCATATTCGTCCAAAACACTATCCGAAAGGTGTGAGAGATGTTTTTCTTGCGCCAACTCCTGTACACTTTCGTAGGAGAGATAGGTACATTTTTCTGACAAAGGCCCTCTCTCCAGAAGTGTAAAAACCGGACGGCGCAACTCCTGAAATACTTTTTCGCGTCTTGCGGAGGGGGCAACGATATTGAGCTTTATGTCCATGTTGGGTTGAAGAGCAAGCAAATCAGCCATGCGAAGGATGCCGGAATAAATAGAAGTTGTGTGCTCTACCTCAAAAGCTCTAACGATTGCGCGCCCACGGAGCCATAAAACGTCAATCTGCTCTATTGTTTTTAGTGTAGTATCGTCGTAGTTGAGGGGTAGGTAGTCAATTACGGGTTGGTTGTCTCCCTGCCACTCCTTTAAGACAGACGCTCTATCGTTTCTTGGAAGCCATATTTTCATGCCCATGTCGGCACCGATTTTTGCAATAAGAGCTTGTACCTTTGTAGATTCCCGAACTTCATCACGCGGTTTTGTTGATGGGTGACTTACCTCATCATCTTCTTCTGGAATGGAGACGGTAACTACTTTATCGGCTGCTCGAACTTTATGCGTCGTTAGTTTGGCATACTCCTTTGCGTCTAGCGGGTATTTATATCCATTTTTGGCTTGGGCAATTATCATTTTTTCGAGAAATTTTCCGTCTACGTTGTCAATACGATTCAAACTGCTTCTAAGCTTTCCTGTCCAGCTAGACGTATTTTTTTCGTGCTCCTTAGTAAACGAAAGGGTGCTCCACACTGAATCTTCATGAATTGGTATTGACTTTTCCTTCTCGAGCCAAGCTAAAGGTTCAACATTGAAGCGAACCACAAAAGGGTCATCCTCTTCATAAAATATCGGAGCACTATCTACAAAGGGAGAGCTTTGAACTTCCAGAAGCCCTACCCAGCGCGACAGCTTAGTCATATAACAAATCAACCTGTCACCAGGTTTTACTCGTTCTGCAGAAGCTTCTTGTGTCTTTCGAAATCCCGAGATACTACGGTCCGAGCTGGAAAAAGCTTGATACGTTTCTGGAGAAAATAAGTTTAGATAGTAGGCCATTTGGTGAGACTCATTTTAACCTGCCTCGCATACAAGATGCTCAAGAGCCCCCTCACCTTCCAGCTCTCGCGCCTCAAAACCCACCCTACCCGTGCTAAACTGTATTCAACAATGACCAAACAGCAAACCATCGAACGCATCACCGACTACCTACCTCACCTTGACGAGGACGTTTTGCAAAGTGTCCTGACGCTGCTCGAACGGGTGCAGCCCCACCTCGACGCGTGGGACCGTCAGATGCTGGCGGACGCCGAGGCGGGACGGCTCGACGGTCTTATTGACCAGGCTTTGACGAATCACCAGGCTGGGGACTCGAATGACTTGTTTGAAGGGCTTAAATCAAGGTCGGAAGCTGAACCTGCCAGTTAACCCTGGAAGCACTCCAAAAACCCCTCCTTTTTTTGTCTCGAAATGAGCCTAAGCCCCCACCTCAGGCACATACTCGTCTTCATATTTTTCAATGAGTACGCCTACCACTTCCATTAGTGACGCTAGAGGGTGCATTTCGTCCTCACCAACCTCGTCAATAAGCTGGTCAAGCAGTTCGACAAGCTCGTCGTATTCCACCTCGGCCTCTCGAAGGGATGTCATTGTTTCATCACCAATGTGAGTCTAGCAAAGCTCGAGCCCTCACCTTCTCCTGCCCTCGAGCCCGTCTCCCCCGTCCAAAAGCTTACTCGTCCTCACACTTTTTTTGATTAGCTGGTCTGGTAACTTGGCCCTCTTGTCGGATTGAACACCGCAAGAAAAGCCCAACGGGGGCGGCTCGAGACCAGCAAACCTCGAGCCGCCTTTTGAAGTCGGTATACCTGTTTTGGCTTCTTTTCCCTGGCTCGAGCTTTTCTACTCGAAGCAGGGGCAAGCCCCACGTTTGCGGCTTAGCCCAAAATTCCGAAAGACGGTGCTGTTTTGATGTAGAGTTTGTCGTCCTCTTCGACGACGACGTAACCTGCGTCGATGAGTTCTCGAGCCGCCACCTTGACGGCTTCTTCACTCTCGGAGGCGTGACGGGCCAAACCTTCAAAAGTACAACCGTTACCTAAATAACCAATGGTGACGAAAACCCCCTTGGCCGACATTGACAAGTTTGCGTCGTCCAGAACGATGTCGCTAAAGCGTGTGTTTGCCATTATCTGTGCCATCCTCACCCACTTCTGACGAATTTAAGGTTACCCCGTAATCTGGCCCTCGAAAGTAATAATTCTCAAATTTGGGGGTCAATTTCGGGGGGTCAGCAAGAAAGCGGCCACCAGCATCACGGCGATGCCGACAAGCGTAACCAAAAACCCGTTCAGAAACAGCCGTGGCGAGCGGTCGCGCACACCGGGAAACGAGCCGACTATCATGACGACGATACCGACCAGAAAAAGGAGTGAGGTTACGAAGGGGGCGGCTTCCAACATGTGAGGGTTTCAAAGATACCACTTAGAATTTTCGGCATTGTAAGCAACACCCTTCAGAAGGTGCGGGAGCGCGTCCGAACGACAAGCAAATTCCGGTTGGAGCCGCCGGACACGTGTGGGCGGGTCAAAAACGAAGCGAGGCGCGGCGAGTAGCAGCTTGGGGTGGGGCGCAGCAGCTAAAAGGAGCGAGTAAAACATCGTATAGTGTCTCCTTTTTGAGCCTGCTAGGCTTTGGAAACTAGAGGTGAGGCCTTTGGTGGACTTAAAATTAGGCGGAGACACGTGGGTTTTAGTGAGTGGGGCGGTTACACCCGCAACGACACCAGCGACGGCGTACGGGGCGGCGTGAGCGCGGCCCAAGTTCTGACCGGGGAGTGCGGTAGGTGAAACTCTACCTCATACGTCACGGCGAAACCGACTGGCAACTCGTGTCAAAGCGCGGGGTGACGGGTATGGCTGCGTCGTTAGCGCCCTTGACACCCGTGGGGCGCTTGCAAATAGACACCATCGCGGCGGACTACCGGTTACAAGAGGCCGAAGCTATCTTGTGCAGCAGCTACTCCAGGGCTTTGGAGTCCGCGGCGCTGTTGAGCCGCAAACTCAACCAACCTCTTTACGTCGAATACGACCTGCACGAGTGGTTGCCCCAGCGTGACCCCCACGCCGAATTCAGTGCGGAACTGATGCAGCAGGCCAGCGCCGGGCTCGAGCGCGAACTGCTCGACGCCGACAGTGCCGAGGCAACGGTCTGGGAAAGTTTGGCCGAAGTGCGCACACGGGTACTGAACGTGTTGAAACGCTACCGGCAGTTCGAAACGCTCGTCGTGGTGACGCACGCGGTCGTCATCAGCAGCTTGGTAGGCGCAAAACGCTCGGTCGACCACGCCGAAATCGTCGCGCTCGAGCTGGACCCGGACGCGCCTACCCAACCGCAGGCGCTGAGCGAAGCTTAAACAGTGCCGGGAGCGGCGAGTGACGTAAAAAGCGCGCCAACCGCCGGTGCGTCCCTTGCGCACCGGAACCCCAATCGTTTAGCTTGAGCTATGGACACCAAACGCACCGACCCTTTTGCCAAACCCGTCGACATAGACACGAGCGGCCCGAACCGGGCGAGCGACACCAACCTCATCTACGCCAACCCTGAAAAGTGGAAAGTCGCGGCGGACATTCTGGAGCGCTACACGGGCACCGCGCCGGAGGCGTTTCAGAAACAAGTCATCTTGACCAACTTCGCTTACTACACCGAGCGCTTCGGCGTTTTGTGCGACGACGCCGAAATGACGCACGGCTCGGCCATGACCGCGGCGCACAGCAAAAAGATGGGCGTGTCGATTATCGACTTTTCCATCGGTTCGCCGGTCGCCGCCCTCATCATAGAAATTTTGGCGACGGCCGACCCCAAAGCCGTGCTGTTTTTGGGCATCTGCGGCGGGTTGCACCGCTCGCTCAAAGTAGGCGACTTTATTATCCCCAGCGCGGCGATTCGCGACGAGGGCGCTTCGCGTCACTTTATGCCGCCGCAAGTCCCGGCGCTGCCGACGTTCAAAATTCAAAAGTTTGTTTCGCAGATGATTGTCGAGGAGGGTCACGACTACCGCACCGGCGTCGTCCACACCACCGACTACCGTTTTTGGGAGTTCGACGAGACGTTTAAGCGACAGCTTTACGAGGAGCGCGCGCTCGCCATAGAGATGGAGACGGCGACACTCTTCACCGTCGGTTTTGCCAGCAAGGTGCCCGTCGGGGCGATACTGTTGGTGTCGGACTTGCCGCTCCGCAAAGGCGGCATCAAAACAAAAGAGTCCGCGCGCAGCGTGTTTCGCGAATTTACCGACGTTCACATCGCCATCGGCATCAAAGCGATGAGCGAAATCGCCCTGCGGGGCGAGCATATTCGGCACTACCGTTGGTAGAGAGGCTGAGCTGTTCTCAGGTTCCCTTGCTCGTCTCGTGTGGGGCGGGTTCGAAACCCGCCCCTACGGTGTGCCGAAAAATGTGCTCGGGACGGTCGTTCGCTTGGTTTGGGCGGGGGCCTGAAGAGCCAAAGCCGAAACCCATTCCGGCTTCGAGGCTCTTACTTTTTGCGTTGGCGCTCGAGGGCGTCCCACTGCTCACTCGTCACCTCGTCCAAGATATTGAACTCGCCGCCGTTCCAGGCGGTCTCGCCGCCGTCGATGATGACCACGTCGCCGGTGATGAAAGCCGCTCCGTCGGACAGAAGATAGCTCGCTAAGTTGGCAAGCTCGAGATGGTCGCCCACCCGCCCCAACGGAATGCGCTTTTCGAACAGTTCTTGAATCTCGGGCGTGGGCATGAGTCGGCTCCAGGCGCCCTCGGTCGGGAAAGGGCCGGGGGCAACCGCGTTCAGCCGGATGCCGTACTTGCCCCACTCGGCGGCGAGCGACTTTGTCAGCGCGACCACGCCCGCCTTGGCGACTGCCGAGGGCACCACGTAGCCCGAGCCGGACAGCGCGTAAGTGGTAGCGATGTTGAGCACCGCGCCGGGCTGCCCCTTCGCAATCCAACGTTTGCCCAGTTCCAAAGTACAGTAAAAAGTGCCGTGCAAGACAATTCCCAAAACGCTGTCGACCGCGCGGTGCGACAAGCGCTCGGTCGGCGAGATAAAGTTGCCCGCGGCGTTGTTGACCAGCAGGTCGATACGCCCAAAGTGGCTTTCGACCGCGTCCAGCATGGCCGTAACCCGTTCGGGGTCGCGCACGTCGACGTCGGTCGCAAAAACCTCGCCGCCCGTTTCTGCGGCGAGCTTGTCCGCCTCTTCGCGCAACATCTCAAGCCTGCGGCTGGTGATGGCGGCCTTGGCCCCCAACTCCAAAAAGCGCTTCGTCATCGAACGACCCAAACCGGAACCGCCGCCCGTGACGAGCACGACCTTGTCTTGCAGCAAATCCTCCTGAAACATGTCGGCCTCCGCCCGGCATCGTACCGCAGTCCGCGCACCCGGCCGCGTGTAGGAAATCGTTTGGCAAACCGCGCAGGCAGCTGACATAATGCCCTCTTATGCGGCTGCGCGCTTTTTTTCTGTCGGTTTTTTGCGTCCTGAGTTTCGGTTACGGCGCAGACGCCCCGCCCATTCGAGTCCTGCTGGACGAGGTTGTCGGCCCCGTCACGGTCCCGATGATGGGGCCGCACAGCGGTTCGGTCGACACCCAAACCGTTTTCGAGACCTCCGCCGCCCTCACCTGGCCCCTGGCCTCCGCCGCAGGCAAGGTCGTCATAGAAGGCAAGGCAGTAGGTCACAGCTTTACTTTGAAGCCGACCGACGGGACGTTGGTAACCTGGCAGGGTCGGCCCTACCGCGGCGCACTCCGCTTCGTAGCCACTGCAGCGGGCTTCGAGGTCATCAACGTGGTGGATTTGGAGTCTTACCTGCGCGGGGTGGTGCCCGCCGAAATGCCCGCGAGTTGGTCTACGGAGGCCCTGAAAGCGCAAGCCGTAGCCGCGCGCACCTACACGCTGGCCTCGTTGGAGGGGGGCGAGAACTACGACGTGTGCGCAACTACCGAGTGTCAAAAGTACGGCGGGGCCGCGGCGGAACACCCGCGGAGCGACGCGGCTATCCTAGCGACCACAGGCGTCGTTTTGACCTACCGGGGAACGTTCGCCAAAACCTACTACCACGCCGACTCGGGCGGCGTGCTGGCCTCGAGCGCCGAAGTTTGGGGTGACGTGCGGCCCTACCTGGCTGCGCACCAAGACGTGCCGAGCACCACACCCCACCGCCGCTGGCAAAAGAGCTTGGAGGCCGCCGCCCTGCAAACCTCGCTCACCGAAGTCGGGCTCGACATCGGGCCGGTTCAGGCTTTGCAAGTCGCGGCCTACAGCGAGTCCGGGCGGGTGAGCAGTGTCGTCGTCGTCGGCGCGTGGGGCAGCGCGACGCTGTCGGGACCGAGCTTGACGAAGCTGCTGCGCGACTGGGGCCTCAAGTCGACCCGCTTCAGCATGACGGGCGCGTTGAACGCGCAGGGCGACGGCTGGGGGCACGGCGTCGGCATGAGCCAGTACGGGGCCAACGCCCTTGCCAGCGCCAACTACGACTATTCGCAAATCTTGGCGTTTTACTACCCGACGACGGACTTGCAGACGCTCACCTATGCGGCGGGGACACCCTGAGGGGAAAGTACCGAGTACTGAGTAGACAGTAAAAAGTGGAAAGTGAAAGCTTTCCTCTGCTCCCCACCTAAGTCGAAACCTCCCCCAGCACCTCCCCAAAACGCCGTACCACTTCGTCCACCTCGCCTTTGCTGATAATGAGCGGCGGCACGAAGCGAATCACCGTCGCCCCGGCGTTGATGGTGAGGACGCCCTTATCGCGCAACGCGTCGATGTAGGGCGCGACTTTTTCTTTCATCTCCACGCCTATCATCAGGCCCAAACCGCGCACGGTGCGGATTTTGTGGGTGTCAAGAGCGCGCAGGGCGTCTTGAAAATAAGCACCGACTTCTGCGGCGTGCTCGAGCAACCCGCGCTCCTTGATTTCGTCCAGCACGGCGACCGCCGCCGCCGAAGCGAGCGCGTTGCCGCCGAAGGTCGTGCCGTGCCCGCCCTTGGGCATTTTCAGCGCCACCGCGTCGCTCATCAGCAGCGCGCCGATGGGCACGCCGCCGCCCAAACCCTTGGCGAGCGTGACCATGTCGGGCCGGACGCCGTAGTGTTCGGTCGCCAAAAACTTGCCGGTGCGCCCGACGCCCGACTGCACCTCGTCCATGATGAGCAGTGCGCCGCGCTCGGTCGTGATGTCGCGGGCGGCCTCGAGATACTCTCTGTCCGCCGGGTACATGCCGCCCTCGCCCTGGACGGGTTCTAAAAACACCGCCGCCGTCTCCTCTGTTACATGTTCGTCAAGCTCTTCAACCTTGTTGTAGGCGACAAAGTCGTTGTCGTACTTCAAGGGCTCGAAGGGTTCGCGGTACTTTTTTTCCCAGGTCAGCGCCAGCACGCCCAAGGTTCGGCCCGAGAAGCCGCGCTTGGCACTCACAAAACGTGGGCGACCCGTAGCGGCGCGGGCCCACTTCAGCGCCGCCTCGTTGATTTCCGAGCCCGAATTCGCCATGAACACGCGCTGCAAGCCCAGCCACTCCGGAACGAACGCGAACAGCTTGTCGTAAAACTCGGCGCGTTTGTCGTTGCCGTGCGCCTGCGTGCAGATGATAAGCCGGCTCGCCTGCTCGGCGACGGCTCTCACAAGGCGCGCGTTGTTGTGTCCGACGGACGCTACCGCGATGCCCGCCAGACAGTCGATGTAGGCGTTGCCGTCCGCGTCGTAGACGGTCACGCCGTCGCCGTGGGTGAAGACGATGTCGGGGCTCCACAAGCCCGAGTTGTGGGCAGCGTCGCGCTCGAGAAGCTCCTGCTGCTTGCTCATAACTTGGCTCACGTTTATCCTTTCGTTCGCTAGACCAAGCTTAGCTTATTACTCGCCGTCTCGGGCACTGTCTACTAGGTGCTGTCTACCAAGTACTGCCTACGCCGCAAGCCTTCATCTTGTCTCGCGTCGGCAAAGGCAGCCCCTCCACCTATCGAACCGCACTTTGCCCAAGCTCGTCTTGATGGCCGTTTCTAACAAACTCGCACTGCTCAGGTAAAGGAGTTTTTCGCTTTTTTGTCGGAATCCGCAACGGTTTTGCTCGCTGAACAGTCCCGAACCACAGGTAGTGACCTCGACTTATGGGCGCAAAGCCGTCACCGGTAATCCCGCCGGTTCAAGACGGCTTTGCGTTTGTTTCTGAGAGAAGCAAGGGGTACTATCTCCGTTGCCCGCACCAAACGCAGACAAGTGCTAGACTTTTTCCGGAGGCTGAATGAAACACGTCGACCTCATCCGCGGCGACCTCACCAAACAGACTGTCGACGCGGTCGTCAACGCAGCCAACAGGTCGTTGTTGGGCGGGGGTGGCGTAGACGGCGCCATCCACCGGGCGGCTGGACCCCAGCTGTTAGCGGCGACTCGCAAGTTGGGCGGTTGCGCCACGGGCGACGCCAAGTTGACCCCGGGGTTCGAGCTGCCCGCTCGCTACATTATCCACACGGTCGGCCCTGTATGGCGGGGCGGTCACGAGGGCGAACCCCAACTGCTGGCGAGTTGTTACCAGAGTTGTTTCCGCCTGGCTGACGAGAACGGCGTTACGACGTTGGCCTTTCCCTCTATCAGTACGGGCGTGTACGGTTACCCTATTGAGCAAGCCAGCCGCGTCGCCCTGCTCGAGACGAAACATTTTCTCGCTCGAGACTCCACGATAGACCGCGTCGTGATGGTTTGCTTCAGCGCTCATGACCTGCGCGTCTACCAAGAGACCCACGCCGAGGTGTTTACGGACTTTTGAACCGTCCCCTGCCAATCTCAACAAGCAAGGTGAGGTTGGACGGAGACCGAACAAGACCGCGGCCGTTACGAAAGAGGACGCGCCAAACCAGCGCCGTGGCCGCCAGGACTGTAAGCCTGGAAAAGGTACGAAGGCACACAGTTATTTAGACTTAGTGTCGTCCAGCCGGGTCCGCAAAGACTCAGCACTTCACAGCAAAGGAGATACACATGGCTTTCGACCTGCCCGACCTACCTTACGCCTTCGATGCGCTCGAGCCGCACATCGACGCACGCACGATGGAGATTCACCATGACAAGCACCACGCCGGCTATACCAACAACCTCAACAAGGCCGTAGAGGGTACCGAGATGGAGAACAAGTCCATCGAAGAAATTCTCGCGGTGGGTGCTGATAAGTTACCTACAGCGGTACGCAACAACGGCGGCGGTTACCACAACCACAGTCTCTTTTGGCAAATCATGGGACCGAACGGCGGCGGTCAGCCCTCGGGCGAGTTGGCGCAGGCGATTGACAGCGCCTTCGGCGGTTTCGACGCCTTCAAAGAAGAGTTCGCCAAAGCTGCCGCCACGCGCTTCGGCTCGGGTTGGGCCTGGTTGGTCGTGGACGGTGGCAAGCTGGCAGTCACCAGCACGCCCAACCAAGACAGCCCCGTGATGGAAGGCAAAACCCCGATTCTCGGTCTCGACGTCTGGGAGCACGCCTACTACCTCAACTATCAAAACAAGCGTCCGGACTACATTGACGCCTGGTGGAAGGTTGTGAACTGGGACCAGGTCGCCGAGAACTACAGCAACGCGACCTAAACGGCCCGGCAGGCGTTTGCCTTGCCTGTTTGTACGGTTTCTTCAGAGACGCAAACCTTAAGTCAAACCTGCCGTAGGGCAAAAGCGCAACCGGAAACACCGACGCTTTTGCCATACCGGCTTCTCGACAACCACATCAGCATTGCCTGAAAATGCTGATGTGGTTGTCGAGTTTTTTTAAGAGTCGCTTTTCTACTTATACGCAAAAACAAGGTGCGTGAAAGCGGGGTGCGCAAGACGAATTCTCGAGGCAGCTACAGTTTATAGAGCTACGGATTGGAAATTTGGGACAGTCAGGGGATAGTCGAAGGTCGTACCCAAACCGGCTTCGGGCGAGCAGCGGATTTCACCGCGCTTATAACACCGCTCGAAGACGGTGACTAAGTGCGGGTCGAACTGCTCCGCAGCTGCTTCACAAACGTAGTTAAGTGCTTTGTCGGGCGGCATCGGTTGCCGGTAGGGCCGGCGGCTGGTCAGCGCTTCGAACACGTCGACGATACTGATGACGCGGCTCAGCAAGGGTATAGCCTCGCCGCTGAGCCGGTGCGGATAGCCGGTGCCGTCGTAGCGTTCGTGGTGTGAGCGCACAATTTCGGCAATCTGCGCAAATTCACGCGATACCGAAGCGAGCAGGTTCGCGCCGTAGTCGGGGTGCCGTTTGACCTCGGCATACTCGACCTCGGTGAGTGCGCCGTCCTTGAGCAAAATGTATTCGGGAATAGCGATTTTGCCCAAATCGTGTAGCAGCGCGCTCCAGTAAAGCTGCTCTAGCCGCGTCTCACTAAGGCCTAAAGCCTGGCCGACGACCAGGGCGTTTCTGGCGACGCGCTCGCAATGGCCCTGGGTATGTCGGTCGCGCACCTCGACGGTACTGGCAAGGCTCGAGAGCATCTTGGTGTACATCTCCGACAAACGGTCGACACGCTTCTCAACTTTGTGGAGGCGCATCGTGACAGCTTCGAACAGCGCGCCTACAGTGATACCAAAAAAAAGGTAAAGGCTGCTAGCTAACCAAGCCACGGCAAATTTCTCCTCACTCGGTCCGAAAAAGTAAGTCAGCAAAGCTACGAGCAGTCCCACCACAAAACCGCCGCGCAGTCCAAAAAGAGCCGCCGCCAACAAAATAGGTAGGTAGACAAGTTGAGCAAGAAGCGCGGGCACTCCCTGCGCCGTCAGCGCGACAACCGCGACGGCCACAAATAAAAGTGTCGCTACCGCCGCGACCCCCAACATGACGTGACGCTGTGGCAGCGTCCCCTGACGCGTCAGGGGACGCTGCAGACGACCTATCACAAACAGCGCTCTGGTTTACGGGTGACTTGGTTGAACGACGACCTAACGAGAACCACGAAAGCAAAAAACTCCACGAGTCACATCCTCCTTCGACGTAGCTCGCAGAGTAAAACAAAGACGCTTAGAAAACGCTTAGAAACGCTTGAAAACTGTTTTCCGTAAAACAAATTATAGTAACTTAAGCTGAAACTTGGTTACCTAGTAGAACCGGCACCTGCCATAGCCAAGAAAGGTAAGTTAGCAAGAACTAAAAAAACAGTTGCGTAAAAAATTTTTCTCCCGTTGTTTTTCATTTTCTTCCCCATTCTCTTCCCGTGCTCCCGCACGTTCGCAGGTTTTCCTACCCAAGGTTCTCCACACCTCTGGTAGCGCCTTCGCGGTCTCCCAACCGATAAAGGACTTGGGGCCAAACAGAGCGCCGTCTGGCTTTTGGTCGCTAAGTTATGAGGAGGTGTTGCAAGATGTAAAGTGTCGCGCTCCCTTAGCTCCCAATTTTTTCCTAACAACTCCAGGACTCCCACCCTGTTTGTGTTGTCAGCGCCGCAACCCTTCTCCCAAAGAGTAACAGCTAAGTATTAGAATAACACATAACCCCCTCATTCATAAGTACACATGCACAAAATGATAAGTATTTCACACAGCGTCAGAAAAGGCGTGTGGGGTAGGATTTTTCTGCTGCAGTTTTGTATTTTTATGAAAAAATCAAATTTAGGTAGATATATGAACTTTTGAATAATACTGTAAAAGCTATAGTCTTAAGGTGAGGTTCCTCTAATCGTGGCTAAGACGGTCTACGACATCATCGCTGAAAAGTATCCAGGGGTTGAACTCGAGAGCCCTGTGCAGGGTTGGGTATACTTGGAAGAGTATGAAAAAGGTATAGAAGCTCACCAAAAGATGATTCAGGTTCACACAACCGCTTATGATGACCGTTGGCTTGGAGTTTGTCATTTTCAACTGGGTAATGATTTGAAGGCCATTGAAGTTTTTTACCGAGCTATCGCACGATTTGATGAAGCGGCTCGAATAAACTTAGCGTTTGCTTTTTCTTTTGTCGAGCGAAAAAAAGAGATGATTTTAGAGTTGCAAAAAATCAACTTTACTAATCTCAACAAATATGATAAAGCACTATATCTGCGAGTGAAGAGCTACTATGAAGAGGCGCAAGGTAACGTACAAAGCGCTTTAAACGATGCAGAGCGTGCTTGGGAAATGATTCAAGGAATTCCAGAACTTCCTATTCTTGCACCACAAATTTTAAATCAATTAGGCATTCTTCACGCTAGGATAGGGCGGTCACAACGCGCTCTATGGTACATAGAACGCAGTTTAGAACTGTCGGAAGCTATGGAGCAAAAAAAGGGTCTTTTAAGACGTGCTTGCCTTTTTACGATATTAGGAAGATATGAAGAGGCATTAACGGATTTAAAAATTCTCAGCGCCGCGGAAACTCCAGTTTACCTCACAGCAGAGCAATTTCTCCGAACAGGTGACGCTGTTTGGGCTATGCGTAACACAGCTGAAGCTGTAGAATTTTATGAGAAAGCAATAACGTTAGCTCTCGGGAATCAGTACAGCTTCGAGGAATTTTCAGCTAGACTAGCTTTAGCTTCCATCTACGGATTTCAGTCTCTTGTCGCGACGGCGGGTGAACACCTTGCACGTGCCAAAGTTTTGATCAGCGATAATACAGACGAATTGGCCTACCAATTCCGAGACATTTTGGTCTCTCGTTTTGCAAACGAACTTACCTCTCAACAGACCGCAGACGAGTTGGCTTTGGTAGCAAAAGAGTTCGGGGAAATGGGTCTTTTGCAAGAGCAAGGCTGGGTTCGGCTCCACATCGCCGAGATGCACCGCCAACTCGGCGACGAAGTCAGCATGTTGCGCGAACTCGACGAGCTTCAAAAGCTTGCGGTGACGCTGCAAAACAACCACTTTTTAGCAAGAGAATGGACCCTCGTCCCCAAGCTCCGTGAACTCGCCCTCAAAACCCATCCGAAGATTGCGGGTAAGTCGCCGGACGTTTTGGAGATTTATACAATGGGCGAAGAAAAGCTCGTGCTGAACGGCAAGGTCGCTAACGTGCGCATGACGAAGGCGGTCGAAATCATCGCGTACTTTCTGGAGCACGGCAAGGTGGGCTTAAAAAAGATGCTCCTGGACGTGTTCGCCGACGAGGAACCCAAGGCGGCGCGCAACTATTTTCACCAGTTCAAGCACGAGTTGAACAGCCGGATGCCGGGTTTGACCGTGGAGTACGACTCAGGTGAACGGCTGTACTCGCTGAAAACCGAGGCCGACGTTTTGTGGGACGTGGCCGAGTTGCGGGCCGGGCGCAAGATGGGGGCGTTGGGTATCTTTTTGCCGGGCTCGGGCTCCGAGTGGGCGCTCGTGCTCGAGAACGAACTCGAGCCCTTAAAACAGCGCGACGAGGTGTTTCCCGTCGTGCAAATCAGCCGCAAAGTTTCCGTCAAAACTTGAAAGCGTGTTACGCTCTTGGCCTAAACCAGGAGGACTAGGTGCAGCTAGCAAAGTTTTCGCGCAGACGGTACACGCAAGGATTTACGCCGCTCGAAAAGCTCGAGCACCTCACCGAACACTTGGGCGGCCCGAACTTGTTTGTCAAGCGGGACGACCTGCTCGGACTCACCGCCGGCGGGAACAAGACGAGAAAGCTCGAGTTCCTAGTCGCGGACGCGCTCGCCCAGGGGGCGGACACCCTCATCACGGTGGGCGCGGTGCAGTCGAACCACTGTCGCCTGACGCTTGCGGCGGCGGTCAAGGAGGGGCTGAAGTGCCGCCTCGTCTTAGAAGAGCGCGTGCCGAACAGCTACGACCCGGACTCGAGCGGGAACAACTTTTTATTCAAGCTTTTGGGCGTCGAGAGCGTCAAGGTCGTCGCGGGCGGCGCGGACTTGGCGGCGGCGATGGGTGAGGTCGCTGCCGAGCTTGAGGGTGAAGGCCGCAAGGGCTACGTCATCCCCGGCGGCGGCTCGAACAGCTTGGGCGCGCTCGGTTACGTGAGCTGCGCCGAGGAGATTTTGCAGCAGAGTTTCGACCTGGGCCTCGAGCTCGAGCACATCGTCGTCTCGTCGGGCTCGGGGGGGACGCACGCGGGCATGGTCGTCGGGAACGTGGGCAACAACAGCAACATCCCCGTTACCGGCATCAGCGTGCGGGCGAAGAAAGAACCCCAAGAGGAGAAGCTGCACAAGTTGGCGAGTGAGACCGCCGACCTCCTCGGCGTTCGCGGCGGCGTGCCGCGCGAAGCGTTTACCGTGCTCGACGACTACGTCGGGGCGGGCTACTCGCTGCCGACCGCGGGCATGGTCGAGGCGGTGCAGTTGTTCGCGCGGCTCGAGGGCATCCTGCTCGACCCAGTCTACACCGGCAAAACGGCCGCCGGACTCATCGACCTCGTGCGCAAAGGGCATTTTGAACGGGGCGAGAACGTGCTGTTTTTGCACACGGGCGGCGCACCGGCGCTCTACGCTTATCAAGACGTGGTTTTAGACTGATGGGCTCAGCTTGATGTCGCAGAAAACCGTCGGCGTCATCGGGGGGCTCGGGCCGGCGGCGACGCTCGACTTTTTTGCCAAGGTACTTGCCGAAACCAAAGCCGACAGCGACCAGGAACACCTCCACCTGCTCATCGACAACAACCCCAAGGTGCCCAACCGCAACGAGGCCGTCGCCGGGACCGGGCCGTCACCGGGGCCGCTGTTGGCGGCGAGCGCGGTCAAACTGGAAAAAGCCGGAGCCGACTTCTTAGTGATGGTCTGCAACGCCGCGCACGCCTTTCAGCGGGATATTACCGAGGCGGTCGGTATCCCGTTCGTGAGCATCATCGAGGAAACCGTAGCGGCGACTTTGGCAGAACTGCCCGACGTGAAAACAGTCGGGGTGCTGGCCTCGAGCGGCTGCCTGGACTCGAGCCTTTATCAGAAAGCGTTCGCCGAGCAGGATGTAACGACACTTGTGCCGACGGGTGAGGAGCGCGACACGTTTATGACCCTCCTCTACCGCATCAAGGCGGGTGATAAAGACGTCAAGGGGGACATGCTCGAGCTGGCGAACAGCTTGATTAGCCAAGGTGCCGAGGTCATTATTGCGGGTTGCACCGAAGTCCCGCTCGTCCTGTTCGAGGCAGATTTGAACGTGCCCCTTATCAACTCGACCGACGTGCTCGTCGAGAGCACGGTTGCCTACGCGACCGGGCTGAAAGAACTCTCTGAAGTTGCCAGTACGAAAGTTACAACGTGAGGGTTACAGTATGAAGGTTAAGGTTTCAGCATGAAAGTTTCGGCATGAAAATCGTCGTGTCCGAACATCTCCCGCCGGAGGCGTTGGCCCGGCTGCAAAACGCGGCGACCGTCCACTACGACGCCGAGCTGTTCAAAAACCGTGACCGCCTCAAAGAGCAGCTTGCCGACGCCGACGCGCTCGTCGTGCGCAACGGGACGCAGGTGGACGCCGAGCTGTTGGAGGGCGCAAAAACGCTCAAGGTCGTGGGGCGGCTCGGGGTGGGGCTGGACAATTTGATGCTGGACGAACTCCGGGCTCGAGACATCACCGTCACCTGGGCACCGGGCGCGAACGCGGTGAGCGTGGCCGAGTACGTGATGGGGGCGATGCTCGAGCTGTCCCGGCGTTTTGCAAGTATTTCCGCCGAGGTTCACGGGGGCGTTTGGGACCGCCAAGGGGCCATCGGCGCTGAAATTTACGGCAAAACCCTCGGAATTGTGGGTTTAGGCGACATCGGCAGCCGCTTGGCAAAGCGGGCCACGGCCTTCGGGATGAAGGTGCTGGCGAGCGACCCGGTGGTGCAGGACAACAGCTTCGCGGTGCAGGAATACGGGCTTGAGTTGCTCGAGCTGACGGCCTTGCTCGAGCGCGCCGACTTCGTCTCTTTGCACGCGCCGCTGTTGCCGAGTACGAGACACCTTATCAACGCCGAGACGTTGGCATCGTTCAAACCGTCGGCCTACCTCATCAACACCGCGCGCGGCGGCCTCGTGGACGAACAGGCGCTGGCAACTGCCTTGCGACAGGGCAAGCTCGCGGGCGCGGCGCTCGACGTGCGCGAAAACGAACCGCCCGGTAACGACGACCCGCTGCGCGGGCTGGAAAACGTCCTCCTCACGCCGCACGTCGCGGGTGTCACCGAGGCGTCGAACCTGCGCGTCTCTTTACACGTGGCGAACGACGTGCTCCGCGTTTTGAGCGGTTCCGCACCCTTGAGTAAAGTACCCATGAGCAGGGGGCCGGGCAGTGTCTGAACATCTCGTACACCTACCGCTGGGCGTTGTACTTGTAAAACTCGACCGAGGCGGGCTCGGTTTGGGCGAGCGGGGCGGCTCTGAAGCGCGCTGGGCCGACTCGGAAACGGGCGTGATGGGGCTCGAGGCCTACCGCACGGCCGTCAAAGAGCACTTAAAAGAGGTGTACCGCCATCAAGAAGGCGGCGAGCCCGGCAACATCACCCTGAACTTAGCGAGCCATCAACTCGTCGACGACCTCGTCGGCTGGGGCAAACTGAACGCCTCGAGCCGTCCGTCCACAACAACTTAAAGAGTGCATGGAAAATGATTGAGCCCCCTTAACAAGGGGGTTGGGGGATTTACTTTTGTGGCTGCCTCCACAACAAGTTGTCAGAAGCAAATCCCCCTTAGTCCCCCTTGTTAAGGAGGACATGTAGGCGCTTTTGGGTGACCTCTAAAGCCCAACAATGCGCGAGCCCGCCTCCAGCGACCGCTCCACCGCTAAAGACAACGCCACCGAAGCGAGGCCGTCCGCACCCGTAGCGGGCGGGCGCGTCCCGTTGCGAATGGCGTCCAAAAAAGCCGCCGTCTGCCGCGGCACGTCGAAAGCGTGACCGGTTTTTTGCACCACGTCCAGGCGCTCGGCGGGCACGTCGCGGTCACCGCTGGTGTGCAGCCAAAGATTGGCTGTCGGGTGCTCGTCCAAGTCCATCGCCCCCGACCACTCGGCACGCAGCGAGCCCGTTTCGCCGACGATTTGCAAATCGACCCGGTGCTCGAACGCGGCAATCGAGCGCGTGATGAGGGCGCGCGTCTTGTCCGCGTACTCGAGCCTTATGTCTAGGTTCTCGTTCAAATCCTCGCGCCCCGCCCGACTGTTGGCCCAAGCTTGCAGAGCGACCGGCTCACCGCTCGTTTCCGACAAGTACCAACGCGCCAAGTCCAGGTAGTGAACCGGCTCCTCGAGAATCGAACTGCCGAGCTTTGCGGGGTCCAGCTTCCAACCGCCCGCGCCCGCCCGGTAAGGCCGCCGCCACAGGTCGAGCTTGAGGTGGACGGGTTTGCCGATGTCTTCCGCATCGAGAATTTGTTTGACCTGTTCAAACAGGGTGAAGACGCGCATCTCGAGGCCCACCGCGAGAACTTTACCTGCTTTCTCTGCCGCCGTCAGCATCCTCTCGGCGTCCGGCAGCGTCGTCGCCAGCGGTTTTTCGACGAGGACGTGCTTGCCCGCGTTCAGTGCGGCTGTTGTGTGCTCGGCGTGGAGATAGTTCGGACTGACCACGATGACAGCTTCGGTGTCGCTGTCGAGAAAAGTCTGCATGTCCGTCGTCGTGCTAACTTTCCACTCGTTTTCAACCCGCTGTTTTGAGGTTTCGCTCGAGACCAGCACCGCCTCCAGACTTGCGCCGACCTCCTCCAACGCCCGCTTGTGAACCTCGGCCCAACGCCCCGCACCGATAAGGCCTATTTTCATGCTCGGCCCACGCCCCCTTCTCGAGCAGAGGAGGCAAAAGGTCTTGCAGTTACTCTTCGTTTTCCTCTTTTTACTCGGTACTTTCCACTCGGTCCTCGGTACTTCTTTCTCATCGTGCCACAGCCTCGAGCACTTCCAGGGACAGCTCGAGGGCCTCGACACCGTCGTCCGCGTCGGCCAGTTCGCGCGGGGCGTTTTCAGTCAGCTCTTTGTAAAACTGCCGAATCTCCGCCGCCCAGGGGTCGCGTCCGCTCTCAAAGCGGGTTACGCCCGCGCCGTTTGACAACTCGACCGGATTCGTCAGATAATCCCAACTCGCCTCGACAAGTCCGCCGGGGCCGACGTAAACGTGCTTTTCGCGAAAAAGCACGCCCTCGGGCAGGCCCCAGGTGATGAGCAGTTGGACGGTGTTCGCGCCGTACTCGAGCACAATCGCGGCGCTGTCGACCGCTTTGTCTTCAATCCCGACAAGCTGAGGTTTGTCCGCGCCGTAGGTGTGACCCGCCGCGTGGACGAGCCGGGGTGACGCGTCAAACATCCGCTTCCACATGTCGAACAGGTGGCAGCACATGTCGACGACGGGGCCGCCGTTAGCGTTTTTTGCGTGCATGAGGCGCTTCGGGCGAATTCCGGCGGTCACGGTGACGCTCCCCAGCACCGGCCCGCCAACAGCCTCCAACCGACTCAACAGCACCGGATAAGATGGGTCGAAGCGGCGCATAAAGCCGATGCGGAGTTCGCGGTCGTTGGCTTCGGCAGCACTTTTCATGGCGTGGGCGTCCTCAAGCGTGAGTGCGATAGGTTTCTCGCAGAGGACGTGCTTACCCGCATTCAGACAGTCAATCGTGATGGGCGCGTGCAAAAACGTCGGCGTGCAGACCGAGACCACGTGAACATCGTCCCGCTGCAACATCTTTTTGTAGTCCGCCGCCGCGAGCGCCCCGCACACGTCGGCCGAAGCTTGGGCGCGGTTTACGTCCGGGTCGCAGACCGCGACGACCTTCGCCCCCGCCGCCGTCCAGTGCAGCGCGTGGCGCGTGCCCATGTCGCCCGCGCCGACAACAAGCACGCCGAGCGCGCCGTTCACGCGCCATAGTCCGTTACCCAGGTGGGTGAGGCGGCCTCGAGTTCAACCGCACCACCGTAGCGCCGGTGCTGCGTCCACGGCGTCGCCGCGTCGGCCGCGCCGGAAATCTGCCGGAGGTAGGGCAAGGACTTTTCTCGCAAACGCGCTTCGACCGCCTCTAAGTCAGGATATGCGTCCAGCGCGTCCAACCACACCGCCCGCCCCGCTAAAAAGCCGCTTGCGCCCGCTTGAAACGCGAGGTCTAAGTTCAGCGCGAACTCGAGCGGCCCCACACCTGCCGAGAGGAGCACCCAAGGCACGTTGGTGATGTCGTCAAGCTCTTTGAGATAACCTTTAACTTCGTCCAACGTGTACGCCGCTTCCCGCGCGGCGCCCCCGAACGCGCCCGCTGCGAACTCCTTGGTGCATTTGAGGTCGGCGGGAAACTCGAGCTTGAGCAAGTCCACGCCGAAGCGGTCATCTGAGTAATAGCGGACGGACTCGAGCACGCGTTGCGGCTTGGCGCGGGCGTACTCGAGCGAGTCCGGGTCCTCGCCCGGTTTGGGATAGATGAGCAGTTCCAGCACGAACGGAATATCCCGCAGCCGGCATTCGTCACCGACCTCTTTTATAAACGCGTCCTGATGCGCTTGCGTGTCTTCACGGATGTCCGGGCGGTGCCAGGCGAGGACTTTGACACCCGCCGCGCCGCTGCGTTTGATTTTTTTGACCGACCAGTTTTGAATAGGCCGCGACAGGCGCTCGCCGTCTGTCACCTCGAAGTCGTAGCCCTCGAGGGTACTCAGCAGCCCGACCCGCCCCGGAATGTGGACAAGCGCGTGCGGGTGCGTCCACACCGGGTCGACCAGCACCGCCGTCGCCTCGGGCGCGAGGGTTTTGGTGAGTAAAGTCTTGATGCTCGCCACCTCGTCGTAAGCAACCTCGTCGGGTTTGCGCGAGCCGTGCTTGGCGAGGGCGTTGAAAATGGGTGGGCGCTGGTCGACGGCAATCATCTTGAAAACGCCGCGGTCGTCGGCAAGAGTTTGCAAGCTGCGGTACTTGCCTGCGGGAAGGGTCGCTGTCATTCAAAACCTCGGTTCGTCGGTTCGTGAGATGCTAAATCCACTCGAGTTCGTCCATCTCTCGAGCCGTTTTCTCCTCGAGCAGGTGCTCGACTTCTGCCGTCGTGGGAATTCCGGCGCGGCCGCCCAAGGCGGTGCATTTCAGGGCCGCCGTCACCGAGGCGAACAGGCCGCATCTGCCAACGTCCCACTGGCTCGCGACCGCGTAGGCGTAAGCGCCGTGGAACACGTCGCCCGCGCCGGTCGTGTCGATGACGTTCACCGCCAGGGCGGGGATGTGGCGGGTGTCACCCTGATGTTCAAAGAGAAAGCCGTTCTCGCCCAGGGTGATGCCGACGAGTTGTGACTCGGACTGTCGCAGCGCGGCCAGCGCCGCCTCGGGCTCGTTGCGGCCCGATACGTCGGCGGCGCATTCCTCACTTGCGATGAGGTAGTCCGCGTACCGCGCCAGGTGCCAGTTGCGGGTGTTGCTGAAGTCGCCCACCACAGGTACGCCCTGTGCCTTCGCCTCTTTCAAAACCGCTTCGCTCATCACGGGATGCCGAGCGTCGGTGAGGACGCAGTCGAACGAAGTAACGCGGGACAGCTCGAGCCCCTGAGCTGAATCCTCTAGGTTCGCCGGGTAGTAAGGGAAAATGTAACGCTCCCCATCCGGCGCAACCACGATGCCGCTGACGATAGTTTCTGCACCTTCCGGCGTGCGGAGGTTGTTGCAATCGACGCCGAACGCCTCGAGTTCCGCACGAGCCGCCCGACCGTTGGCATCGTCACCGTGGAGCGCCCACAACTCGACCGCCGCCCCCAGCCGCGCCGCCGTGACTGCCGCGGTCGCCGCGGGGCCGCCCCCCTGCGAGCGGTAGGCCGTGGCGCGCGTGCGCGAGTTCGTCGGCGGAAAGTTTTCGACCTGCCAAACGTGGTCGATACAAGACAGCCCGACCATGAGAATCTTTTTACTCCCCCCTTTCAGGGAGGCCGGGGGGGTCTCCCCACTCACAAGGTGTTCCGTAAGGGGCGAGGCTCGAGCACGTCCGCCCCCAACCACCCACTGAGTTCGTTCAAAGCTTCGGTCAACTCCCCCGTCCCAAAGGCGAAGTGGTGCGGCAAGCGGTATTCGAGGACGTTGGCAACGAAGGTTTGAGCGTCGACGCTTTGCCCGTTCCACTTCAACGCGCCGAGCCAGCCGCGCACGCCGTCGAAGCCGACTTTGTCCGGTGAGGTGAAAACGCCCGAGGTGACGAGCGCCGCCCGCCCCTCTGAGAGCAAGCGAAAGCCCGTCGCCGCACCCGGCCGGAGCGCCATGTCCCGCACCACGCCCACGCCGTCGCGGTTGAAGTGCGTGGTGAGCCGCGTGTGAGCGCCCGCGGCCCAGTTCAGGGGCGCGTTGCCGCAGTGCCAGAACTGGAGGGTGTCGTCTGCCATGTCTACATCGGACAAATCCATCAAAGCCGCCGCCTCCCCACTCACGCCTTGCAAAACGCGCATCGAGAGCGCGCCCATCACGTCGCCTTCGCAAGCGGTGGGGAGGTTCGCGTCGCCCAAGCGCCCGACCGCGGCGCAGGCCATCGCGCCGCAAGCGTCGGGGAGTTCGGGCCAGCAGCGCACAGCTAGAGCGTTGTAATCACCTTCTTCGGCTAGAGAACGTAAAGCGAGTTCGACTCGAGCCGCGTTTTGCAAGTCTTCAAATGAGGCCTCGAGCTTCTCTTGTTTTTCCCAATCCTTTGCCAAAGCTTCAGCTTCTTTTTCGGGAACGCTCGAGACCCGCTCGAACAGCTCGGCAAGCTCTTTCGTTTCGACAGTGACGGTTTTTAATGAGGGCCGCTCCTGGATACCGAAAAATGAGGGTGCAGTACCGCCGATTTGCAAGATGCGGGTGGTCTCGAGCGCTTTGAGACCTTTGAGAGCGGCCAGGGTGGGCTCGAGGCGCGCCCGGAACCAGTCGCTCGTCGCCTCGCCGTAAAACCACTTCACGGGTTCTTTTTTGGCAACCTCGGGGTGCTCCAAAAAACTCAACGTCATGTTCATTCCGCAGAGCGCGTTCAGCGGCAGCGGCCCGCCCGCGCCGCGCCCACCCGCTGACTCGGGCAGCGCCCAAACGCCGACGCGCTGTGCCGCGTGCAGCAGCGGCACGAGGAGGTCGCCGGTCGTGAAGGTCGTATGTTGGATGAGAAGGAAATCGAGCTTTTGAGCTTGCAGCTGTGCAGCGGCCTGGTTAGCTGCATCTAAACTGCTCACAGCGAACGTCGGAATTTCCTGCCCCGTCGCCACGTGCTCGTCGTTGCCGGAGACGCTGGCGGTGATAACCTCGAAATCGTGTTCACTCCCCAAATGTCGGAGATTCTCGAGACTTTTCCTCGCCGCTGTGGGCGAATCCCCTTTGAATAATGGTCGAATGATACTCACGAACCCGATGCGTAAACCCATAGCTGCTAAGTCTACCCCTTGACCCCGCCCGCGGTCAGCCCGCTGATAATGCGCTGCTGGAAAAAGATGATTAAAACGACCAGCGGCACTATTCCCAAAATGAGCGCCGCGCTGATAATCGCCCAGTCGAACGAGAACTCGCCCTGGTAGAGGATGATGCCGACCGGCACGGTGCGCATCTGCCGTGCGGTGTTGAAGGTGAACGCCAGCAAAAACTCGTTCCAGGAGTTGACGAACACGATGATGCCCGCCGTGACGATGCCCGGCGCGGACAAGGGCGCGACCACGCGGAACAGCGCGCCGACCCGTGAGGAGCCGTCCACCATCGCCGCGCTCTCCAAATCCTCGGGGATGAGTTGGAAAAAGCTCGTTAGGATGAGGGTCGAAATAGGGATGCTCAAAGCCACGTAAGGGATGATGAGGGCCGGGTAGGTGTTGAGCAGGTTCGGCGTCGTGACCACGTCGGGCATACCGCCGAAGCCGACAAGCTCGAGCCACCCCACGAACGCGCTCAAAAGGGGCACCTCGACCCCGACGAACAGCCGGTAGAGCGGCACCAGCAGCACCAGCGCCGGGAACATGCTCGTCATGACGATGAGCGTGAGAATCGCGCGCCGCCCCGGCAACCGCAGCCGCGCCAGCGCGTAGCCCGCCAGCGCCGCGAACAGCACACACACCAGCGTCGACACGACCGACACGACCGCCGAATTGAGCAAAAAGCGCGCGAACGGGTTGTCCCGAAACACGTCGACGTAGTGCCGCAGCGTCGGGTTCTGCGGAAGGTAGGTTATCGGCAGTTGGACAAGCTCGCCGTCTAGCTTCAGGGAGGTCAAAAAGAGCCACAGCACCGGGAAAATCCCGCCCAGAATCATCAAGACGAGAAGGATGTTGAGGAAGACTTTGCTGCGCAAGCTCAAGTCAGTCATTGGTGTAAATCCACCTTAAGTAAAACACCGTGATGCTGAGGCTGAGGACGAACAGCATCACCGACAGCGCCGCCGCGTAGCCGATGTTCGAGGCGTTGACGGTGTTGTAGATGTAAAGCCCCAACGTTTCTAAGGTGCGCCCCGGCCCGCCCCGCGTCATCGCAAAAGGCTCGTCGAAAGTCTGGATGGCGGTGAGGGTGCGAAAAATCAGCGCGACCGCAATCGACGGGCGCAGCAGCGGCAGGGTCACGCGCCAGAAGCGTTGCCAGGCGTTCGCGCCGTCCACGGTTGCGGCCTCGTAAAGGCTTTTGTCCACCGACTGCAAGCCTGCCAGCAGAATCAGCGCCACGAACGAAGAGGTTTTCCAGATAATCGTCGTGTTGACGGCAATGACGGCGGGCAAATCCCTCGCCAGCCAAAACACGCCCCGGTCGCCTATCAGCACCGGGTCGATAAAGGTTTGCAGCAGCGCGTTGATGCCGAGCCGCCCGAACAGGTCGTTGATGACGCCGTAATCGCTCTGAAACAGCCACGCGAAAGTGAGGCCGGTGAACGCCCTCGGCATCGCCCAGGGTAACAGCAGCGCCACCCGCCCGAGCCACTTGATGGGCGACTCGACGTTCGCCAGCAGCGCCAGCGGCAGGCCGACCAAAAACGAGCCCACCACACTTACAAACAAAATGGTGAGCGTGATTTGAAACGAGTTCCAAAACCGCGCGTCGCCCCAGCGCCCGGCCTCGCCCGGATGAAAGCCGAGCAGCACGCCGAACACGAGGACGAGGAGAAGCGTCCAGCCCACGGCTGAAACTTTCGAGAGTCTGCCGCGCAGCGCCGCCCACCACACCGCCACGAGAGCGAGCAGGCCGAGGACGCGGAGGCCGACGAGGTGCGTCGCGTCCCACACCGCACAGTCGCCCCAGAAGGTTTCGGCTGCGGGTCGGCACTGAATCCACAATACTTTGCGGAAGTTTTCCAGACCTACAAACGGCGTCCCTTCGTAAGGGCGCAACAGGTTTTCGCTGTGGACCGACTGCCACAGCACGCTCACCACCGGGTAGAACATCACCACGGCGAGCGTGAGCAGGGCGGGCAGCAGCAGCAGCACGCCGAGTTGCACGTCGCTCAGGTTGCCGGTGCGCAGCCGTTTCCAGAAACCCGGCCGGCGGTACGGGGTGGGTGTGTCGGTAGTTTGAGAAGACAAGGCCATAAAATAACTTACGTTACGCAGACGTTGAGGAGGTACCGAGTACCGAGTGAAAAGTAGAAAGTGAAATCAAAAGCTTTTTCTCTCCCGCTCGAGCCAAAGCCCAAGCTGAAACAACGAAGTGGGGGCGGGTTTCAAACCCGCCCCCGTGCGTGCTACTCGTTGAAGATGTCTTCTAAACCGACCTGCATCTGCTGCAGGGCTTCGTCGCCGGTCAGCGAGCGGGCCAAAAAGGAGTTCATCGTCGTGCGGATGAGTTCGGACACCTCGTCGTAGCGCGGCGTGACCGGGCGCGAGCGGGCGTTTCTAATCACTTCGAAGAACTCGCCGAAGTGCGGCGCGGCCTCTAGGACGGTCGCATCTTCGTAAAGGCTTGCACGAGCCGGAATGCGGCTCGCTTCGACGGCGAAACGGCGCTGCGACTCGGGGCTCGAGAGAAAGTCAATCAGCTCGAAAGCCGCGTCTTTACTGTCGCTGTAGTTGTTGATGACCCACTGCCAGCCGCCGATGCAAGTAGCCGACTCGTTGTCGCCGAACACCGGCAACGGCGCGACGCCGACGTTGCCTTTAACCTGAGATTCCTCGTCGTTTTGGGCGCGGCCCCAGGCGTAGCCCCAGTTGAGCATAAAGACCACGTCGCCCGCTTGAAACTCGGTGCGGCTGTCGTCGGTGCCGGTCTCGGCGATGTTGGGTTTGGTGATGCCCGAGGCGAGGGTTTCGTCGTACCAGTCCATCACCTGCATTCCTTTGGGGCTGTCCACGGTGATGTTGCCTTCCTCGTCGCGCCAGTTGCCGCCGGCGGTCCAGAGCGGCTCCAAAAAGGTGCAGTTCGCCCCTTCGATGGCCGCGCCCTGGTAGCTGAAGCCTTGCAGGGTCGGGTCGGCCTCACCCTCCATAATAGTTTGCGCTTGCGTCTTCAACTCTTCCCAGGTTTGGGGCGGCTCGAAGCCGTACTTCTCGAGCAGGTCTTGCCGGTAGTACAAAAACTGCGCGTCGGTATAGGCGGGCAGCGCCCACAGCGTCCCGTCGATGAGGTCGGCCTCGACCGGGCCGGGCAAAAAGTCCTCCAAGGCGCTCATCATCTCGTCTTCACTGGCGTAGTAATCGTTGAGCGGCGTGGCCCAGCCCGCGGCGGCGTACTGCGCCGGGCGCACCACGTCGACTAAAAACACGTCGATGTCGCCGCTCTGCGAGGTCAACACCGTGTTGAGGTACTGCTGCTGCACTTCCGAAGTGTTGCCGCCGACCTCGTAGCGCGCGGTGATGTCGGGATGTTCGGCGTTGAACTCGTCGAGCAGGCTTTGCATCAGGTCGGGGTCTTCGCGGCTGCCGATAAAAACCACGAGTTCCGTCTGCGCCAGGGTGACCGAGAGAATGGCGAACAGGGCGACCAGTAAACCGATTCGTTTCATGCTTCCTCCTTTGAACTTGCTCCTTCAAACGTTTTTGTCGCGCGCCCGGTTTCGGGTGACGCTTGCGGCCGAACGAGCGCAACAACCCAGGGGTCGCGTCGAGCTTGTTCCGCCTTAAAACGTTTGCGCCAGCGTATCACGAGCGCTCGGTGAAGAGCAATTCAGACCGCCTTCACCCTTTGGCTTCGTTTTGACTTCGTTGTCGTCCTTTTGGCAAGCTGTACACGATTCACGAAAGATTTCTTCGGCAAACGACCTATGGCGCTGTTCAAGGCGTGCGTTTTGGTATGTTTGACGAACCTGAGCTAGGGCTCGAGCCGCCCCGTCAACCCTTCCTTGCGCGCTTTCCCGGCGAATGCGTGCGCCCGCTTCAAAGGCTCGGGAAGTTTCGTCTTGCCGGGCAAACTTTGCACAAAGCGCAGCGTTTCGGCCATGCTCACCCGGTGTCCTGGTGACACGTAAAGCGGTTTGACGCCGGTTCTCGAGCGGTACACCCAGCCGACTTGCTCGCCTTTGCTCACGAGTGGCGCCGCGCCACCCGCCGCCTCGGCCAACTCACCTTCTTGCTTGCCGTACAAGCGACTTTTCGCCACACCGACGCTCGGCATGTCGAGGTGAACGCCCAGGTGCGCGGCGATGCCCAAACCCCGCGGGTGCGCCACGCCCTGCCCGTCGACGAGGAGCAGGGCGGGTTCGCGGGACAACTGCGCCAACGCCGCTAAGTACACGGGCGCTTCGCGGAACGACAAAAAACCCGACACGTAGGGAAAAATCTCGGCCGCGTCCACGGCGGCCGCGCCGACCTCGAGCACGTCTTCAGCCTCGACGTCCCACAGCACCGCCACGCCGACGAGCGCCTCGCCCTGTTTGACGGAGGCGTCCAGGGCGGCGAGGGTTTTGACGTGTCTCAAGTCTCCCTCGAGGACGACCCGTCCGGCGAGTTCACGTTGAATTCTCCCGGCCGCGGCCAGGTCTTCAGGTTTGGGCAGCAGCGGTGGCCGCATCAGCCCGGAACCCGGCGTGAAGCGACCTTGCGCACGCCGTCGAGGGCAAACGTCCAGCCCTTATAAACGAGGGCGACGGCCGGGTGGGTCCACTCGCCGTCGACTTCGCTCGCGGTGTCACTCAAGACCTCCAACAAGTCCTGCGGCGTACGAACCGCCCGCAGCGGCGCTTCGACCCAGGCGCTGCCGATGTCTTTGACCGTGTGCGCGTCCGACCCGGCCGACTCGGGCTTGCCGTGGGTCGCCGCCCAGGTGCTGCCTGCTACGTTCCATTTGCGCCTCGAGATGCGCGCGTTGAACACCTCGACGATGTCTATGCTGTCCTTGATGCGCTCCAAAGCTTCGGGCTTCAGGCGGTGGCGTTTGAGTGGGTCGAAGCCGTGCGGCAGCAGCACGAGCCCGCCCTGGTCTTTGACGGCCGCCACGGTTTCTTCCGGGCTCAGGCCCGCTGGGATTTTCTCGGTCAAGAACAGGCCGACGATTTCGCCCTCGCGCGTCGAAACCTCTTCGCCGACGATGACGGTGAGGTCGTCGGTGCCGCTGTTCGCGACCAGACTTTGCAGTTTTTGCGCCCCCCAGACCTCGTTGTGGTCGGTAATCGCCTGGACGCGGATGCCGCGCGCCCGGCAGCGCTCGGGAAAGCTCGAGAGCGGCGTCACGCAGTCGGCGGACGCCTCGCTGTGACAATGCAGGTCGATGCGCATTTTCGGGTGTTCGGTCGCGGCCATAGGTCAAAACTCCTCTCCCGAAGTATACCGTCGGCTCGCCCTACCGGCCTGCTTTGGAGGGTAAAGTAGGTTTGTGGAAGTCTTGCGTGCCGACGAGGTCGAGAAACGTCTAAGCTGGCCCGAAGCCCTGGACGCGCTCCAAAAGGCGTTTGGGGCTCGAGCCGCTTTTCAACTCCCCGAGCGCGTCGCCTTGCAGGTTCCCCAAGGCACGCTCCTGACGATGCCCTGCGCCGACCGTGAGGGCTGGTTCGGCGTCAAACAAGTCTCGGTCATTTTCGACAACCCGAGCCGCGGCAAAGAAAGCGTCCAAGCCTGGTACACCCTGTTCGACCCGACCGGCACACCGGTTTTAGCCTGCGACGCCACGCTGCTGACCCGCTTCCGCACCGCCGCCGTGTCGGCGCTCGCGGCCAAGCACCTCGCGCCTGTGGGTGCTCGAACCCTCCTTGTCGTCGGCACCGGCTCGCTGGCCCCCTGGTTGGCTGAGGCGCACCTGCAGGTTCGCACCTACAAAACAGTCCTCGTCTGGGGCCGCAACGCTGAGAGAGCCGAAGCCACCGCCGCCGACCTCGAGACCCGTTTTCAATCCTTAGAAGCTGCCCCGCAGGTCTCCGTCGCGCCCGACCTGGCCGCGGCGGTCGCTCAAGCCGACGTGGTCACCGTCGCCACCACCGCGAAGAAATCTTTTCTCAAAGGCGACTGGCTTCACACGGGGCAGCACTTGGACCTCGTCGGCGCGTTCACGCCCGATATGGCCGAAGCCGACGCGGATATTGTCAAACGTGCGGACGTGTTCGTGGACGACTTGGAGGCTTGTTTGAACGAGGCGGGCGACCTCATCCAGGCGCAAGCGCAAGGTTGGTCGTTCGACATGGTTTATGGAGACTTGGCGGCCCTCGTGACGGGTGAGGCCGGGCGGCAGGGGCCGCAGCGCCTCACGCTGTTCAAGTCGGTGGGCTTGGCGTTGGAAGACCTCGTCGTCGCCAAACTGTTGCTGAACGTGCCACAATAAAGAACGTGAAACGACTTCCCACCGGACTTTTAGAAGAGGTGACACAGCGTTTGGTCTATACTTTCGCACCCGAGGCCGTCTACCTGTTCGGGTCGCACGCTTGGGGCGAGCCGACTCAAGACAGCGACCTCGACTTGCTCGTCATCGTTTCAGGCAGCGACCTCAGTCCTGTTCAGCGGGCGCAACAAGCCTATCATGCGTTAGGCGACCTTGAAATCGCAAAGGATGTTCTGGTGCGAACGAACGCCGAGGTGGCTTTGGCAAAGCAGGTCTACGCTTCCCTCATCAGCCAAGTTTTGGATGAAGGGAGGCCTTTGTGGACGAAGCCAAGCGTCAGTTCGTCGCAGCTTGGCTCGAGCGGGCCGCTCAAGACTTAGGCGCTGCACGCATTCTGGCTCAGTCTTCCGAACGCTATTTGAGCGTGGCACTTTACCACTGTCAGCAAGCTGCCGAGAAAGCCGTAAAGGGTTTTTGGTTTTTCACGACCAACGCGCTCAAAAGACGCACGATATCAAAAGGTTGGTTGACACAGCGCTTCCGTTTGAAAGGGGATTTTTTGCTTGGACAACGGCGGCCGAACAGCTTACGCCTTACGCAACCAAGTTTCGCTACGCTGACGATTTTGCCGACGCGGAGCCTTCTCGAGAAGAGTTCGACACTATGTTCAATGCTGCATCAGACTTTTACCAGTTCGTGCTGTCCGCATTGCCCCCGGAAACGCGCCCATGATTGACCGCTACACCCCTCCCGACTTTGCCGCCTTGTGGAGCGAAACAAACAAGTACCGCACCTGGCTCACCGTGGAACTCGCCGCGCTCGAGGCCTGGGAAACGCTGGGTGACGTACCGCCCGGCACCGCCGCACGAATTCTCGAAAAACTCAGGAACGCACCGCTCGACGACGCTTTTGCCGAACGCGTCGCGGAAATCGAAGCCGTGACCCGGCACGACATCGTCGCTTTTACGAGAGCGCTCACCGAGCGCGTCGGGGAGGACGCCAAATACATCCACCTGGGTTTGACCAGTACCGACGTGGTGGACTCGGCCCAGAACCTGATTTTGCGGCAGGCCGTGGAGCTGATTCTGACCGACGTGCGCGCGCTCGCCGACGCGCTGAAAGAAAAAGCCGTAACCTATAAACATACGCCCTGCATCGGCCGAACCCACGGCATTCACGCCGAGCCGCTGACTTTTGGATTAAAGTTTTTGAACTTTTACGCCGCGGCGCTGCGCGACTTGGGACGGCTCGAGCGCGCGAAAGAAGCGGTTTCGGTCGTCATGTTATCGGGCTCGGTAGGGACTTACGCTCACGTGCCGCCCGCGGTCGAAGCGTTCGTGGCCGACAAGCTCGGCCTGAACATCGACCCGATAACGAACCAGACGGTGGCTCGAGACCGTCACGCCGAAACGATGAGCGCACTGGCGATTTTAGGCACGACGCTCGAGAAAGTCGCCGTCGAAATCCGCCACCTGCAACGCACCGAAGTGCTCGAGGCGCAAGAGGGTTTCACAAAGGGCCAGACGGGTTCGTCCTCGATGCCGCACAAGAAAAATCCGATTGCCTCGGAAAACATTTCCGGTCTCGCCCGACTGATGCGGAGCAACTTGCAGGCGGCGCTCGAGAACGTCGCCCTGTGGCACGAGCGCGACATCAGCCACTCGTCGGTCGAGCGGGTCATCTTGCCCGACACCACCGCGCTGGCGAGCTACGCCACGCGCCGCCTGACCCGCGTCGTCAGCAACCTCGTCGTTTATCCCGAAACCATGCTGAAAAACTTAGACGCGCTGCACGGCCTCGTCTACTCGCAGCGGGTGCTCCACCTTCTCATCGAGAAGGGGCTGATGCGCGAGGCGGCTTACGACGTCGTGCAGCGCAACTCGTTAAAGAGTTGGGAGACGCAAACCCCGCTGAAAACCCTCCTTCACGCCGACCCGGACAGCCCGCTGACTGAGGACGAACTTACGGCGGCTTTCGACGTGAGTTGGTATCTGCGGTATATCGACGCTGTCTACGAGCGTTTCGACTTGTGAACCTGCTGAGAATTGAGGAAGCTTGCCGGCGTAAAGGCGTGGGAAAAAGCTTTGTACTCCACTGGGAAACGATGATGCGTCTGGCTGGCTATATCCGCGTCGTAACTTCGACGCTCGCGGACGAGTCGGCACAGCATTTCTACCGAAAGTTGGCCTGCATTGATAGCGGCGCGCTGCTGTCGCCCGGTGAAGCGCTCGAAATTCTCTTCGTGAAAGAGCTAACATAAAGGTGCAACCTGGTATAGTTTCCTTGTGAACAAGCTCGAGATTAACTTTGCAAAACCGCAAACTATCAACTTTCGTGAGAGAAAAGCGTCGAAACGATAAAACGGGCCACGGTAAATCCGTCGAAAGTGAGCGAACATGGTAGCTTCTCAAGAACAGGCTCAGCAGGTAGTTCTGCATGACATCAGTTGGCGAACCTATCAGACTTTGCTGAGCGAGTTGGGTAACGAGCGCACCACACGACTCGCTTACAGCGGCGGAAGGTTGGAAATTTCCATGCCATCGGATGAGCATGAAATTATCAAACACCTTTTAGAACGCGTTATTACTGCTCTTACAATGGCTTTTAACTTCAGCGTAAAAGGCGCAGGCTCGGTGACGCTGAGCCGTGAAGATCTGCAAAGAAGTGTAGAACCCGACGGTTGCTTTTACATTCGGAACGCCGAGCAGATACGGGGCAGGCGTATTGACCTACTTACAGACCCGCCCCCGGACCTTGTGCTCGAGGTCGATGTCACTAGCCCCTCTAGCCATAAAATGACCATTTACGCTTCTCTAGGTGTTCCTGAGGTATGGGTTTGTGTAGAGCGTAGCTTGAGCATGTACGGTTTAAAAGAGGGGCGCTACGAGCACCTCGAGCACAGCCTCGCTTTTCCGCAGGTGAGGGTAGAGCGCGTGACTCGCTGGTTAGTCCAAGGTGAAACCGAAGACGACAACACCGTGATCCGCTCATTGCAGAAGTGGGTGCAGACGCTGGGTGAAAGCTGAGCATGGCCCTTCCATAAGCGAATGCGTAAGAAACGGCGTCAAACTGATGATATAGTCTCCGTGTGAACAAGCTCGAGCAGCGCTACGAGGGCAAAGCCAAAAAAGTCTTCGCCACCGACGACCCGGAACGCTACGTCGTCGAGTTCAAAGACGACGCCACCGCCTTCAACGCTCAAAAACGCGGCACCGTTCAGGGCAAAGGCGCGGTGAACAACGCGGTCACGGCAAAGGTGTTCGAGATGCTGGCGGACGAGGGCGTTCCTACACATTTTGTAAAGAAACTGAGCGAGCGCGAGCAGCTCGTAAAAGCGGTTGAGATTATCCCGGTCGAGGTGGTGGTGCGCAACAGGGCGGCGGGGTCGTTTTCCAAACGCTACGGCGTTGAAGAAGGTAAATTCTTGGACCCCGTCGTCGTCGAATGGTGCTACAAGTCGGACGACCTCGGCGACCCGCCGATGAACGACGCGACGGCGGTGGCCTTGGGTTTTGCCACGCCGGAAGAGTTGGAAGCGTTGTTCGACCTCGCCGCCGAAATCAACGACCTCCTTACTGGCTTCTTCGCGGACCTGGGTTTGGACCTGGTGGACTTCAAGCTCGAGTTCGGCCGCCTGCCCTCGGGCGACATCGTGCTGGCCGACGAAATCAGCCCTGACACCTGCCGTTTGTGGGATTTGAAAACCGGTGAAAAAATGGACAAAGACCGTTTCCGCCGTGACTTGGGCGGGGTCGAAGAGGCGTACCGCGAGGTCTACCGCCGCGTGACGGGAGAGAGCTTTGCCGAACTTTAAGGCCGTCGTCACCGTGCTCATCAAGCCGAGCATCTTAGACCCGCAGGGCCGCGCGGTGGAGAACACGCTGAAGCGCCTGGGCCACACGAACGTGGCAAATCTGCGCGTCGGCAAGCACATAGAACTCACCCTTTCGGGCGAGCGCGGGGAGGTCGAGGCGCAGCTCGAGGGCATCGTCACCGACGTTCTGAGCAATCCGGTGCTGGAGGACGTGAGATACACCCTGCACCAAGTCGAAGTGAGCACGCACTGACTTCATGAAAGACTCTGTGCAGCACACGACCGACATGTTGACCGCAAGCGACGGGTTGCGGCTGTTTCGGCAGCAGTGGGTACCCACGTTGCCCCGCGCCGCCCTCATCGTCACCCACGGCTACGCCGAACACTCCGAACGGTACGCGCTATTCGCTGAGTTTTTGACGCGGCACGGGATAGCCGTTTACGCCCTCGACCACCGCGGGCACGGGCGCAGCGAAGGTGAACGTGCCAACATAAAAGTCTTCCGCGAATTCGTCCACGACCTGAGCCGCTTTACCGAGTACGTGCGCGAACAGCACCCCAACCCGCCGCGCTTTTTGCTGGGTCACAGCATGGGCGGCGCGGTGGCGGCGCAACTTGTTTTGGAGCGTCCTCACCAAGTTGAGGGCGTGGTGTTGAGCGCGCCTTATTTGCAAAACGCGACCAAGGTGTCGCCCATGCTGCTGAGGATGTCGGGTTTGGTCAGTCGATTTTTGCCCGGTTTACCGACGCTAAAGTTGGATACCGGACTGCTCTCGAGAGACAAAACTATCGTCGAGGCCTACAACAGCGACGCCGCGGTCTACACGGGCGGCACGAAAGCGCGAATAGGCAGCGAGATGTTGGCGGCGGGGAGGTACGTTCTCGAGCGCTCCCACAATATCAAACTGCCCATGCTCGTCCTGCACGGCAGCGCCGACGGGATTGCCGACCCGGCCGGGAGCAAAGCTTTGTTCGAGCGGGTCGCCTCGGAAGACAAAACCCTCAAACTATATGACGGCTTCTACCACGAAATCCTGAACGAGCCCGGCAAACAAGAAGTTTACGAAGACGTGCTCGAGTGGCTTACGGCGCGGCTGCACTGAGGTTTGCTGCAGGTGTTGAGTGGCTTTGCTTGCAGGGTTTGCGGTTACTTACGAGACGAGCGACTTCTTGCAAAAGTAGCCTACTTTTGCAAGAGGTCTGCTGTATAAGAAGCGAGGAGCTAAGGCGCTCAAAGAAAAATGGGGGTTACACCTTCCGATGTGGTTTGACCACCAAAGCTGACGACTAGCCCGTGTTCCGCATCCCCGCCGCCACGCCCAGCAAACTCACCCGTACCGCGTAGTCCAGGCCGACGCGTTCCTCGCTCTCTTCGGGCAGGCTGCGCAAGCGTTTCAGCAGTTCGACCTGGAGGTAAGAAATCGGGTCGACGTAAGGGTTGCGCAGTTCGATGGCTCGAGCCAACGTCGCGTCGTGCTCCAACAACTTCGAGCCCGTCGCCCGCTCAACTTGACGCAGGCTTAACTCGTACTCGTCACGGATAAGCGGCCAGAAGGTGTCGCGCAGGTCTTGAGGCACAAGCTCTAAATAAGTTTCGAAAATCCCCAAGTCCGCCTTGGCGAGACTCATTTGCGCAAAGTCCAGGACGGTTTTGAAAAAGGGCCAGGTCTCGTACATTTCGGTGACCGTTTCGTCGTCCAGCAGGCTCAAACCCGTGCCTATTCCGAACCAGCCCGGCAGGTTGGCGCGGCACTGCGTCCAGGAGAACACCCAGGGAATCGCGCGCAGGTTCTGGAGCGACTTTTCGCCCTTGCGCCGCGCCGGGCGCGAACCGATGTCGAGGCGGCTGATTTCTTCGATGGGCGTGACCGCGTGGTAGAAGTCTAAAAAACCGTCGTGCTCGAGCAAACCCCGGTACTGCGCCTGCGCGGCCTCGCTGGCGCGCTCCAGCGCCTCGCGGTAGCGCTTCTTGAGGGGCGGCAACTCGCGCTCGTCTCGAGCCGACGACAAGATAAAGGCGTAAGCAACCTGCTCTAAGTGCCGGTGCGCCAGGTCGGGGTCGGCGTAGCGCTCGGACAGGGCTTCGCCCTGCTCGGTCAGTCGCATCCGGCCGCCGAGCGAGCCCGGCGGCTGCGCTAAAATCGCCTGTCCGCTCGGGCCGCCGCCCCGCCCGATGCTGGTGCCACGCCCGTGGAACAGCCGCAGCGGCACGCCCGCCGCGCGGCACACCGCGGCGATGCTCGCTTGCGCCTCGTAGAGCGCCCAGTTCGCCGCCAAAAAGCCGACGTCTTTGTTCGAGTCCGAGTAACCTATCATCACCTCCTGCACGCCGCGCCGCTCGACGTGGGCGCGGTAAGCGGGCAGCGCGAACAGGCGCTCCAGCACCGCCGGAGCATTGACCAAATCCTCACCCGTTTCGAACAGCGGCGTGGGGTCGATGTCGCTCAACCCGGCTTGTTTGGCGAGCACCAAGGGTTCCAACACGTCCGAAGCGCCCTCGGTCATCGAAACCACGTAGCCGCCGGTCGCACCCGTGCCGAATTTTTGCTGCACGCGCTTGAACACGCGCAAAAAAGCCAGGGCGCGGGTCGTCTCTTCGGCCAGGGGCGCGTCGGGTGGGGCGAGGGGCCGTTTCGAGGTCAGTTCTTCGGCGAGGAGCGCGACGCGTTCGTCCTCATCCAGACTCGCGTAACTGTTGGTCACACCTGCGTACTCGAGCAGGTCGGCGACGGCGCGTTCGTGAACCTGCGAGTGCTCGCGGAGGTCGAGCGCGGCGAGTTCGAAGCCGAAGGCGGCCGCGCGGTAGCGGGCGGGCCTTACAAAGGCGCGCGCCGCTCGAGCACCCTGACCGCGGCGCAGCGTCGCCTCGACGAGGCCCAAGTCCTCCAGGTAGCCCTGCGTGTTGCCGGGATAGCCCGCGTCGGGCGCGCTCGCGTCGGCGGGCAACGCCTCACTCGCCTCGGCGTTCAGGGCGCGGTGCATAAAGAGGAGTTTTTGCCGGTAGGGCTCGCCGCCGAAACGGTCGGGCAGCCCTTGCTGTTTGAAAAGCGTTTGTAAGTCGTCGCGAAAAGAGCGCGTCAGACTCACGCGCTCCTCCCACTGCGACAGGCGCTGGACCAGCAGGTCGAGGTCGGCGCGGTAGGTCTCGAGCGCCAGTTCGGACTGGAGTTCGTAGGCCGCGACGGTGACTTCCGGCGTGACGAACGGGTTGCCGTCGCGGTCACCGCCTATCCAGGAGCGGAACTTGACCACGGGCGGCAGCGGCGCTTCAGCTCCGGCAGTTGCGCCGAAGTAGGTCTCGAGCGCACTCTCCAGGTCGAGCATAAGTCGCGGCACGGCTTCCAACAGCGAGCGCCGGTAGTAGTAGAGCGCGCTCTTGACCTCGTCCAAGACGGTCGGCTTTTCGGAGAACAGCTCGCGCGTTTGCCACAGGGTGGCGATTTCGGCGAAGATTTCCTCGGTCAACAGCGCGCTCGCCTGCGGCGACAGCACCCGTTCGCCCAGTAGCCGCAACGCTTCGGCGATGCGCTCGAGCTTCAGCCGCACCGTGTAGCGCTTAACCTCGGTCGGGTGAGCGGTGAGGGTGAGCTGGATGTCCAACTTTTCGACGAAACGCCGCACCTCGGCGCGCGACCAACCCTCGTCCAGAAGCGACTTCAAGGCCGCCGCGACCGACTCGCTGCGCGGCGCGTCCACGCTCGCCGCGCCCTCGCGCAGGCGGTTGACCCGCACCCGGTGAATCTCCTCGGCTAGGTTGATGAGCTGAAAGTACACCGTAAAGGCGCGCAGCACCCGCTCGGCCGTCGCCAGACTGAGGCCCTCCAGGAGCGTTTTGAGTTCCGCGCCGAGGGCGGGGTCGGCGTGGGCGCGGATGTTTTTGGTCAGCGCGCGCACCCGCTCGACGAGTTCGAACACCCGCTCGCCCTCCAACTCGGTGATGACCGTGCCCAGGGCGCTGCCTAAAAAGTCGACGTCGGCCCGCAGCTTGTCGAAAGCCTCGTCGTAGTTGGTGGTTGGTTGTGCATTTGAGACAGGTTTCAGTGGCACAGTCGTCAACTCCCGTGGGACTAGGTTCGTGGCTGGCAGGGTCGAAGCGTTTGTCTATCGAGACAAAGGGCGAATACCGCTTCCGCTAGCGAAGTATACCGTCGCACAAGGCTCGAGTCACAAAATTTCGGGGCTCACCTTGCGCTCGGCCGCGCCAGGTTTCTTTCCAGGCGTAAAGTTATCATTAGGTCGGTGATTACCCGCCCAGCAGCCATCAAAGCCGTGACCAAAGCAACCTGGCGCGGCTTGTACTCGCTCTGTTTGTGCAGCCTGATTTGCGGCTTGCCCGTTTACGGCGCGTCGTTCAGCGATTTGGCGGAGAGTTCGTTCCCCGAAGCGGTCCGCGTGTCGGCTGGTGCCGGTTTGATAACCGGTTACCCGGACGGGACGTTCAAACCCTCCCTGACGGTGACGCGCGCCGAACTCGTCGCTACCGCCCTGCGGTTGGCGGGCGACGCAGCTACTGACAAGGTCGCGACGGACTCGAGCTGTTTCGAAGACGTCAAACCGAACGCCTGGTACGCAGGCGCGGTGTGTCTTGCTAAGACACGCGGTTTCGTCAGCGGCGTGACCGCAACGCGCTTCGAGCCCGAAGCGCCCGTGAGCACCGCGCAGGCCCTCAAAATCTTGCTGCTGGCGAACAAGTCGGCACTCGAGCCTGAGACGCCCGGCTCGCCCTGGTACGCCCACTACTATCGGCGGGCCGAAACGCTCGGCTTGAGCGTGTCCCCGGCTCGAAGCGCCCCCCTGACGCGGGACGAGTTGGCCCAGCTTCTCTTCTCGCTGCTGAGAACGAAAGCTATTTTCCAAGACAGGGTGCTGCCCTCGAGCGGCTGTGGCAGAGAGAGCCCGCTGCCCGACACACTTACCGTCAGCGGAGTAGAGCGCAACTTCATCGTTTCAGACGCAAACGATAGGTCTACCCCGCAACGCCTCGTTTTCGCCTTTCACGGCCGCACGAGTTCGAACACCCAGGTGCGCCGCTACTATGGGCTCGAGCCCGCGCCCGACACGGTTTTCATTTATCCGAGCGGCTTGCCCGAGGGCGGGGGGTTTTCTTGGGCCGACGCCGAAGGTGCGCCGGACTACGCCCTGTTCGACGCGCTGCTCGACGCGTTCGCGCGCGAAACGTGTGTCGACCTGGCCCGCGTGTTCGTCGTCGGCCACTCGCTCGGGGCGTCGTTCGCCAACAGTTTGGGGTGCGCTCGAGGCGACCGCGTTCGGGGGGTCGGCAGTTTGGGTGGCGGCATCACGGCGGAGGGGTGTCGGGGCAAGGTTGCGGCAATAGTGTTTCACAACCCGGCCGACCGGCTCGTCCCGTTCGGCGAGGGCGAGCACGTTCGCGACGAGTTTTTAGCGCAGAACGGGCTCAGTGGGCCAGCTCTAGCCACCGAGCCCGCCGCTTTCAACTGCGTGCGCTACGGTGAGGCCACTGAACACTTCCCCGTTAGCTGGTGCCCGCACACGTTCGACTACGCCTATGACGGAACGTATTACCCTCACAACTGGCCGCGCGGCACCGGGCAAGTCATCATGACTTTCTTAAACGAGCTGTGAAACGGGGGCTCGAGCCTACATTACCCGGTCGATAAACTCCCGGTTACGCACCTCGACGGGCACGTCCATCAACTCCAAAACCCCCCGCGCCACGTGTTCGGACAGCCTGCGAAACGCCTCTTCGCCTTTTTCCTTCGTCGCCCGTTTCGGGTTGCCGATGACGCCGCTCTCGATAAACTCGTGGTGGTCCATCGGAAAGTTGAAGTAGCTATAACCCTCGAATTCAACGTCCGGCATCCCGTCTTTTTTGGCGAAGGTCTGCGGCAAAAACTCGGGGATGTGCGCTTTGGTGAACTCGGCCCGCTCCATCCGCACCGTGTCCGCGTTCCAGGCGAGGTCTTGCGAGGTCTCCAACTCCGAAGCGTGCCAACCCGGTGTTTCTTCGGGCGGGTTGTCCATCAGACCTTTCAAGATGCCCGTGTAACGCTCCATGTACGGCTTGACAAAGCCGACGAGTGCGCCCGTCTCGTAGCGCAGCTTGCGCAGCACCGGGTCGACCACTTTGATGTTCGAGCCGTGCCCGTTCACAAAGACGATGCGGTTGAAACCGTGATGGATGAGGCTCCGCGCCACGTCGTGCATGAGCCCTAACAGAGTGCTGCTCCGCACCGTAATGGTGCCGCGGCCCTCGCCGGGCTCGTGCATGTGCTGCGGCGAGTAGCCCATCCACAGGGGCGGCGTGTGCAGCACGGCGATGTGCTCGGCGACGCGCCTCGAGACTTCCACGGCCGTAATGGTGTCGGTGTAAAGCGGCAGGTGCGGGCCGTGCTGCTCTAAGCTCGCCATCGGCACGAGGATGAGGTCTTTGTGCTCGAGGTACGCACGTATATCCGTAAACGCCAAGTTACCGATGTCCCAGGACACGAACTGCTCGCGAAACGCCTCGTCGCCTTCGGTGAGGCGGGCGACACCCTGGACTTTGAGTTGGTCGCTGCTGCTTGAAATCATGCTCGCTCCTCCATCAAACGGATAAACAGGTTCGCCACCTCGACGCCGAACTCAGGCTCGTTGACGTGGCGCGGGGCGGTGTGAACCCGCACGTCGTCACGAAGCTCTTTTTGCAGGGTCTCGAGAAAAGCCGCGTCCGCCTCGGGGTTCCAAAAGGGGCCGTCGGGCACGTTGGGGATGGACAGGCCGCCCAAAGGCACGGCGACGGCGACCGAACCCTTAGCCGCGTTGAGCTTTTCGGCGAAGATATGGCCGAGTTGTACCATCTCCTCATGACTGGCGCGCACCAGGATGTATTCGGGGTTGTGGTCGTAGACGGGACGACCCTTTAGCTCTTCCGGCACCGTGCCGGTGTTCCACACGCTGAAGTCGATGCAGCCGGGCACCACGATTTGCGGCAGCCCCAATCGGCCAGCGATTTCCAAGCGCTCCGGCCCGCCGTCGTGGATGCCGCCGACGAGCGGGTCGTAGACTTCGTTGGTGGTGAAGTCGATGACGCCGACGAACTGATTTTGAGTTGCCAACTCTTCCAGCGCCGGACCGCCGACGCCGTTGGAGTGGAAGATGACGGCCTCATAGCCCGCCTCGGACAAGCGCTCTTTGGCCGCCATGACCGCCTTAGTCGTATTGCCGAGCATCGTCATGGCGACGTAGCGCGTACTCGCTTCGGGGTCGGATAGCGTGTGGCCGTACGCGAGCATTCCTTTCAGCGCCGCCGCCACGTTGTCGAACACGGTGCGGGCGACCGGGTTGAGGCCCAAAATGTCCACCACCGAATGCACGACCGTCATGTCTTTGGTGCCCACCAGCGGGCCGAAAAAGTGCCGACCCGAGGCGATGGGCGAGACGAGCACTTTCGGCACCCCGAAAGGCAACTCTTGCAGCGCCGCCGCGCCCATCACCGCGCCCTCCGCGCCGCCCATGCTGACGGCAGCGTCGACTTTTCCCGCAGCGTAAAGCTCTGCCATTAGCTTCTGCAGCGCCGCGCGCATCCCCCGCACCGCCTCGCCCCGGCTGCCCGCCCCACGTAGGGCCTCGAGGGTCGTGCCGCCGTACCCCGCCACCGCCCTGCGGTCGATGTCCGGCACAATCCCCAAAGGCTCCCCCAAAATGCCCGAATCGATAACGAGCGTGTCCAAGCCCAACGCCTGCAAGCGGTCGCGCAGGTAGGCGATTTCCGGCCCCTTGGTGTCGAGGGTGCCGATGACGGCGACGGTTTTCATTGGCTCACTTTCTAAGCTTCAGTTGACGTTGGAAAATACAGAGGAGAAAGAGAGAAAAGGTCTCCCCATCTCCTCCACCCCCATCTCACTTAATCAGGGGCAACAGCGTCTTGGCCGTCTCCTCGACGAGCCAGCTGTAAAACTCCTCGGACAACACGCCGCTGCCGTGGTCTTCGATGAACTTGAGCTGCTCGGCGGTCAACTCTTTTTCGGCGGAGGCGGTGGCGTTTTTGTACGGGTTGGCCGGGGTGCGGTCTAAAGGCGCGACAAACTCGACGGTTAAAGCGCCGTCGTAGCCGACTTCTTTGAGAGTGTTGATGATTTTCGGCCACTCGAGCGCGCCCATGCCGCAGGCCATGCGGTTGTTGTCGGCGACGTGAAAGTCGTAAATTTTGTCGCCGGTGTCGCGGATGGCCTGATAAAGGTCGGCCTCTTCCATATTCATGTGATAAGCGTCGAGGCAAACGCCACAGTCCGGGCCGACCGCGTTGGCAAGTGCCAGCGCCTGGTCGTGGCGGCTGATGAAGTTCGTCTCGAAGCGGTTCAAGGGTTCCACCGCGACGCAAACGCCCTCTTTTTGCGCGTGGTCGTAGACCTCTTTCAAACCCGCGACGGCCCAATCCCACTCGATTTCGGGGTCGGCTTGAGCGTTCACCTTGCCGACTTCGGACGGGACGATGCTCATGACAGTGCCGTCGAGTTCTTTGACAAAGGTGACGCAGTCTTTGAGGTACTTGACCGTCTTCTCGCGCCCGGCCTCGTCGGCTTGAATGAGGTCTAAGCCGGTGAACATGAGGCTGATAGCGCCCCAACAGCGCAAACCGTTGTCTTTGAGAAGCTTGTGAACCTCTTTGGTATCGTACTTGTCGGGCTCGCCGCCGATTTCGATGCTCTCGTAACCGTACTTAGCGAGGCGGCGAATCGTGACCTCGAGCGGTTCGGCGCGCATCCAGTTGTGCATGGACAGGTGCATTTCTTACCTCCTGGGAAAAGAGAAGCGTCGTTCGTTGTTCGTGATTCGTAAAAGCTCGTCCACCTCTGAAAAAGGGTAAATATTGGATAAAGACAAGTCGAAGTATCGAATCCAAAGGGCCTCCTAAAGGGCCAAGTGTTCAGCCAAGAGTTCGTACAAACCCCGCACCTCGAGCCCGAATTCACCCGCGAAGCGCTGTAATTGAAACAGCGTGCCGGGGTCTTCGGTGACAAGTCTTTCAGCGCCTCGACTTTTGGCGTCGGCAAGCCGCGCTTTCGTCAGCAGGTCGGCTAAGTCCGGGCGGGCGAACTGCAACGAGGTGCTGCCGACCGGGTGCGCGCGCTCGCGCCGCCAGAACAGCTCGAGCGGTTCATTCGGCAACACGGCACTGAGCAACCGGCGCGGTGCGGCAAAGCGACCGGGCATCCGCACGGCGTGTGAGGGGTCTACATAGGCGGTGGGGACGGCGGCGTCGGAACGTGCGAACCCCAGCCGCCCCGCCGCGCGCGCGTCGTCTAAGAGACTCACGACCTCGAGCACCTCCACATCCGGCCAAGTAACGTCCAAGCGTTCGGGGTAAAGCTGCTTGAAGGTGAAAGCGTCGCCCGGCGACAAGACGAGCAGTTGCCGCGCGCTCGCCGCGGCCAGTTCTTCGAGGTGGGCTCGAGCCTGAGCTTGCGCCGTCTCGGGAAAGCCGAGTGAAGAGGCCAAATAGCCGCTGCTGCGCCCGCGCCCGATGAGGACGGGGCGAATTCCGGCGGTCTCTAACAACTTCAGCGCGGCCTCTAAAGCGCTCGGCCGGAGGTGAGGAGCTTCGTCACCGACGAACAGCGCGACCTCACCTTGCTCCCTATCTTGCTGTGTCGTCGGCGCAGGTGCGGCGTTGCCCCAGGGCGAGTGCTGGCGCTGCAATTTTTCGTGAACGTCGTAGACACTTTTGGGCGCTAAGCCCTGCGCGGTAAGCTCGGCGCGCACGGCGGCGACGGCGGCGGGCAGCGGCTGGTCGGTAACGCAGTGGGCGCGGGAGTTGCCGCCGTCGGGGTCGCTGTAGACGACGTTGACGGTCTCCTCGTTCCACTCGGTCAGCCCGCGCCGCTGCGAGGCGATGGTGAGGGCGACGCCATGCGGGGTGAGGGTTTCGTTTTTGGTCAGGACACCAATCGGCGCGACGTGCCGACACATGAGGCAGTAGCGGCAATTATTGATAGTGGCCTCGGCGGCTATCACGAACCGAAACCGACCTTGCCGGGGTTCATGATGTGGTTCGGGTCAATGGCGTGTTTTAGGGTCTCGAGCAGCGGCCACGCCGAGCCGTACTGCCGCCGCATAAAGCGCGATAATTTGAGCCCGACGCCGTGGTGCTCGTTGACCATGCCGCCGTTGTCCAACACCGCCGTCATCGCCGTATTCCAGACCCGGTTGTGGAGCAGCAGCGCCTCATGCGGGTCCTCGGGCGGGTTTTTGATGATGAAGCGGCTGTAAAGGCCCGCCCCCCAGTGAAACCAGTGCGAAAAGTGGCCGATAAAGTCGATGTCCCAGTCTGAAAAGGCGCGCTCGACGGCCTCTTTTTCGGCGTGGTAAATCTGTTCGATGTTCGCAAACGTGCCGACCGTCTCGGTGGTACCGTACATCCAGGGAAAATGCAAACCCTTGGGCGGATAATAAAAGTCGTAGCGGTGCTCCCACCAGGCTTCGCCGGGCTCGCGGCCCAGGTCTTGCGCGCCCAAAGACTCACAAATGTCGAGCGCCTTTTGCTCTTGCAAGGCGGCGATGTCCGCGTCGCCGTCGAAACCGAGCACCATGTACGCGCCCTCGTACTCGTACCCCAACACCCGCTTGACCTGCGTGACGGTCGATTTCGGGTCGTACAGTCGAATCACCGTGGGCGAAAGCCGCCGCGTCATTATCAGTCGCCCGGCCTCTATAGCGCTTCCCAAATCGCCGAACAGCACCGCTCGGAAAAGCCTCGTTTCGGGCGGGTAGTCAACCTGCATGGTCGCCTCGGTGATGACGCCGAACGTTCCTTCCGACCCTAAGAAAAGCCGGTAAAAGTCGGGACCGGCGGCGTGGCTCGGGATTTGGGGCGTGCGGAGGATGTGGCCGTTCGGCAACACGACTTCCATCCCCAAAACGAGGTCTTCGGCCTTGCCGTACTTGGTACTGACCGTGCCCGAGCCGCGCGGGGCGAGGTAGCCGCCCAAGGTCGCGCAGTTCGCTGAGGCCGGGTAGTGGGGCAGCGTGAGGCCGCGCTCGTTCAGCGCCCACTCGAGCTGCGTCCCGTTGATGCCCGCTTGCGCCGTGACGGTCAGGGAAGATTCGTCGATGTCGAGAATCTTATCCAGGCGCTTGGTGTCCAAAATAATCCCGCCGAAGGTCGGCAGCGCTCCGCCCTGCGAGCCCGAGCCGCCGCCCCAGGGCACGACCGGCACCCGGTAGGCGTTGGCAATTTTGAGGATTTCAGAGATTTCTTGCGCCGAGCCGGGGTGGACGATGTAGTCGGGCTCACGCAAACGTTCGCCCCGGTCGAGCCACATCTGCGGCAGCCAGAACCAGTCGGTCGAGTAGACGAGCTTGTCGGCGGCTTGGCTCGAGATGAAGTCCGCGCCGACGATTTCCTCTAACTCGCTGTAGAGCATTCCACTTTGGATTCCCGTCATCCCGACCTCCTCACTGGTAGCTGATGCGCTTGAAAAGACTGGCGGTGAGGGCGGTCATGTGCTCCTCCATAGCGGCTTTGGCCGCGTCGGGGTCGCGTTCGATGATAGCGTTGGCAACCTGTGCATGTTCCTGCGTGCAGGCGACGAGCCGCGTAGCGTCGGTTTTGGTGTCGATGTTCGCCAAGTTATGCACCCGGTTTCTGAGTTGGACGACGGTTTCGCCGAGCAGCGGGTTGGGACAGGCAGCTTTGATGACCTCGTGGTAAACGGCGTCGGCTTTTGCCCAAGCCGCGAGGTCGTGCCGCGCCGCCGCCTCTTCCATTTTTGCCAGCGTAGCTTGTAGGGTTTCTGCCTGCTCTTCGCTTATCGCCTTGGCCGCCAAGCGGACGAGTTCGGGCTCGAGCAAGGAACGGATATGCACCACGTCGAGCACGTCTTGGATGGTCGAAGTCGCCACGGTAACCGCCTGACCCGGTGCGGACTCGGCGAGACCTTCTTGCACGAGTTTTTGCAACGCTTCGCGCACCGGCGTCCGGCTGATGCCCAACAGTTTAGACAGCCTCGTTTCGGTCAAGGGCTCGCCGGGCTCGAGTTGGGCGTGCCGAATCGCCTCCTTGATGCGCGCGTAGGCGACCTCGCGGCGCGTGGCCGTTTTGGGAAAGCGGCCGACTTGGTCTGAAAAAAAAGTTTCCAACTTGTCCATAGCGTTACCCAGCCACCTAACTCCTCTACGCTCCAATCGAGCCGACCAGGCTCGCACCCTCAGACCGACCTTCGCCCGACGTGTCAAGTAGGTCGAGAACAGTATGCGAGTTGGATTCAACCTGTATACAGCATCAAAATAAGCCTTCCAGTTCAGCCTTGTCAAGGCACGATTGGGGAGCGTACGTCTCTCGCGCCTCAGCTATCAAAACTCGCTCGTACCTGCCTAGGTTAAGGAAAGGTCTGTTGACACACCCTCAGCGGACTCGTATAATTGTCGCAGCAATTACAGTATTCAGCTTGTATACAGGGTTGGCCTACGGCTGTAGTTGTCGGTCACCACAGCGATAAGCGAAGGAGGTAAAAGGTTCAGCTTTGCTGACGCTTCACGTCTTGTTTTCCGTCCCGTTCTCAACACTTTTCAGGAGGTCATACAGCATGAAAAAATACTTACTCAGCACTTGGTTGGTCGTTACCCTGTTCAGCCTCGCCACCGCCCAGGTCGACGAACTCACTATCTGGTGGGCCGAGTGGGACCCGGCGAATTACTTGCAGCAACTCGTCAACGAGTACACCGAAGAAACCGGGGTCGCGGTCAACGTGGTGCAGGAACCCTGGGGCAGCTACTACGACCGCGTCGCCGCCGAGTGGGCCGCGCAGGGCGACTCGTTCGACCTCGTCGTGGGCGACAGCCAGTGGCTCGGGCAGGGGGTCGAAGAGGGTCACTACGTCGACATGACCGACTTTTTGACGAGCACCGGCATTGCCGACACGGTCACTGAAGCCACGCTGACCTACTACAGCGAATACCCTATCGGCAGCGGCAACTACTACGCCTTTCCCACCGAGGGCGACGCCAACGGCTTCGCCTATCGCCAAGACCTGTTCGAAGACCCGGAAGAGATGGCCGCGTTCGAAGAACAGTATGGCTATCCGCTGGCAGTACCGGAAACCTGGGCGCAACTGCGCGACATCGCCGAGTTTTTCTACCGGCCCGACGAAGGGCTTTACGGCGTCGGCGTCTACACCCAAGTCGACTACGACGCGATTACGATGGGCTTTGAAAACGTCCTGTTCAGCTACGGCGCGGACTGGAAAAATGAAGACAACGAAGTGCTGGACGTCATCAACTCGCCCGAAGCGGTCGCGGCCCTGGAACTCTACAAGGAGCTTTACAGCTTCGCGCCGCCCGGCTCCAACAACGCTTTTTTCGCTGAGATGAACGACCTCTACATCAACGGGCAAGTGGCGATGGTGATGAACTACTTCGCTTTCTTCCCGGCGCTGGACAACAGTGAAATCAACCCCTACCGCGACGTGACCGGCTACTTCGCCATGCCCGAGGGGCCGACCGGTGAGCGCTTTGCGGCGCTGGGCGGCCAGGGCACGAGCGTCAACGCCTACATCAGCGACGAGCGCAAGCAAGCGGCGCTGGACTTTTTGGCGTGGTTCGCGCAACCCGAGGTACAAGCGCGTTGGGCCGAATTGGGCGGCTACACCAACAACAAAGAAGTGCTGCAGTCCGAGGCGTTTTTGAACCAAACCCCTTACAACGAAGCCTTTGCCCAGAGCATGACCTTTGTCAAAGACTTCTGGAACATCCCGCAGTTCGGGCAGTTGCTCGAGCCCGCCCAACGCTACTTGCACAGCTACATCGTCGGCAACGAGGGCACGGCTGAGGAAGCCTTGAACGGTATGGCCTTCGAGCAGGACGAAGTCCTCATCGACAGCGGCGTCATCGACGAGTAGACCGTCATGATTTGAGAGATAGGGTTTGGTAAACCCTATCTCTCATGTTCAATCTTCGTCCCGACAACAAAGTCCTATCCCACAACGCAGCCCCAGCCAACAACGGAGTCCCATGAGCCTGACAGCCTCGAGCACGACCCCTACCAAACCCAAAACACGCCGCCAGTTGAGCGACCGCTCGATTATGCTCCTGTTCATCTTGCCGACCATGATTATTCTCGTGCTGATGAACGTGTATCCTCTCTTTTACAGCCTTTATTTGAGCTTTACCGAGTATTCGGTGATCTCCGCGACGCCGCCCAAGTGGGTGGGGCTCGAGAACTACACGACGATTTTGAACGACGCAAGATTCTGGAAACACTTCGCCATCACCGGGGAATACGCGGTGCTGTCGGTGGGTTTGCAGATGATTGTGGGCTTCGGGCTGGCGCTGCTCATCAAAGACAAGTTTTTCGGCAGCGGCATCGTCACCACGCTCATTCTCGTGCCGATGATGCTCTCGCCTATCGTCGTCGGCGTGTTTTGGCGCTTGATGTTCAACCCGTCCTACGGGATTTTCAACTACCTGCTCGGCTACACCAACATCAACACCGCGCCGCAGTGGCTGGCGAGTCCGACGCTCGCCCTGCTCGCCATCGTCATCGTGGACGTGTGGATGTGGAGTCCGTTCGTGATGCTGTTGTCGCTGGCGGGCTTGAGCGCCATTCCCAATTATCTTTATGAAGCGGCGGCCATCGACCGGGCGGGGCCGTGGTTCGTGTTTCGGCGTATCACGCTGCCGCAAGTGATGCCGCTGCTCTTAATCGCCGTGCTGTTTCGCACCATCGAGGCGTTGAAGCAGTTCGACCTCGTCATGGGCATTACCGGGGGCGGTCCCGGCGACGCGACCGAAACGATTTCGGTGCGGCTGTACCGCGAAGCGTTTCAGGGACAGTTCGACACCGGGCTCTCGAGCGCGCTGGCCTACGTCGTTTTAATCGTCATCGTCGCGGTCAGCAACCTCTATATCCGGCAGCTCAACAAAGCGAGGGAAGCCTGATGGTGAGGAGCCCCGCAGCCCCCAAAACGCCGGTCACGGTTTCGACCAGGGTCGACAAAGTCGGCGCGCGGCCCCGAACGCTACGCGCTATCCGCGCGACCTTCGCCGTCGTCGCCATGCTGATTATGCTGCTACCCGCCGTGTGGATGGGGATGACCGCGTTCAAGTCGCGCCCGGACGCGGTTTCGGTGCCGCCGAAAGTGTTTTTCGAACCGACCCTGGAGGGCTTCGTCAGCTTGCTCACGCAGCGCCGACAGTTGACCGGCGGGGAACTAGAGACCTACAAAGCTCGAGACGACCTCAACTGGGCCGACAAGCTCGCGCTCAAACGCGGCCAGGCGATTATCGGCTACAGCGACTTTTTGAAGTTTTTGGGCAACTCCTTCATCATCTCGACGGTGTCAACTTTTTTCTCCATCTTTTTCGGCGTCCTCACCGCTTACGCGTTCAGCCGCTTCAAGGTGCGGGGTGAGAACGACCTGATGTTTTTTATCTTGAGTACCCGGATGCTGCCGCCCGTGGTCGTGACCATCCCCATCTTTTTGATGTACCGCGCGCTCGGTCTGTACGACACGCACCTCGGGATGATTTTGCTGTACACGGCTTTCAATTTATCGTTCGCGGTGTGGCTTTTGAAAGGCTTTATCGACGAGATTCCCAGGGAGTACGAAGAAGCCGCGCTCGTCGACGGCTACACGCGGCTGCAAGCCTTTCGCAAAATCGTCTTGCCGCAGTCCATGACCGGCATCGCGGCGACGACCGTGTTTTCGTTCATCTTCGCCTGGAACGAGTACGCTTTCGCGCTGATGTTGACGAGCAGCGTCGCCCGAACTGCGCCGCCGAGCTTGCCGTCGCGCATCGGCACGGGCGGGGTCGAGTGGGCGGCGATTGCGGCGGGGTCGCTGGCGTTTTTGATTCCCGTAGTGATTCTGACCTTCGCTTTACGCAAGCACCTCCTCCGCGGCGTCACTTTCGGCGCGATTCGGAAAGGTTGAGGCGTGGCGACGATTCGCTTGCAGGGGGTCGAAAAGCGTTTCGACGACGCTTACGCGGTCAAACCACTCGATTTGACGATTAACGACGGCGAGTTCGTGGTGCTCCTCGGCCCCTCGGGTTGCGGCAAGACGACGACGCTGCGGATGATTTCGGGTTTGGAGGCCGTCAGCGGCGGCGTCATCACCTTCGACGGCGAGGACGTGACCTGGAACTCGCCGAGCGACCGGGACATCGCTTTCGTGTTTCAGTTTTTCGCGCTGTACTCGCACATGACCTGCGGGGAGAACATCGCCTTTCCACTGCAAGCGCGGGGCGAGCCCAAAGACGAGATTCAGCGCCGCGTGCAAGAGGTGGCGAAACTGCTCCGCATCGGGCACTTGCTGAACAAGCGCCCCGGCGGGCTGTCCGGCGGCGACCAGCAGCGGGTGGCGCTGGCGCGGGCACTGGTCCGCAACCCGGCCGCCTTCATGATGGACGAACCCCTCGGCGCGCTCGACGCCGAGTTTCGCGAGGCGATGCGGGCCGAAATCAAGCGGCTGCACATCGAACAGGGTGCGACCACCGTTTACGTCACGCACGACCAGGTCGAGGCGATGGCGATGGGCGACAAAATCGTGGTGATGTCGGCGGCTGAAATCCAGCAGGTCGGCAGCCCTTTAGATGTTTACTACGACCCGGCGAACCTCTTCGTCGCCCGCTTTATCGGCAGTCCGGGGATGAACTTGCTGACCGGACACTTCGAGGACGGTGCGGTGCGTTTTGCTGATGGCGCTGTTTACTGCCCCCCGGCCGAGTGGCAACCGAGTTTGCGCGAGGCGGTGGGAACGGGCGAGGTCGTCGTGGGTTTTCGACCCGAGGCGGTGCGCTTGCACGACGGGCCGCTGAGCGCCGCAGTGGTTACGAATGAACTGCACGGCGGTTACCGAGTCGTCCATTTAGATGTCGGCGGGGAAATCGTCCACGCTCGAGGCGACCGCCACACCCGCTACGGGCGCGGCGACCGAGTTGCGTTCGACTTGGAGCCCGACCAGGTACGCTTTTTCAACCCGGCGACCGAGCGGGCACTGGTTAAGGAAACGCGCAAGGTGTCGGCGTGAGTACGGTTCGGCTCGAGCACGTCACCAAAAGCTTCGGCGAACTGACCGCCCTCCACGACGTGTCGCTCGACATACAGGACGAAGAGTTTTTCGTCTTGTTGGGTCCGACCGGCGCGGGCAAAACGACGACGCTGCGCGTCATCGCCGGACTGGAAAATCAAGAACAAGGTCAAGTTTTTTTCGACGACAAACCCATGAACGACACCCCGCCCGCCGACCGGGACACGGCCTTCGTGTTTCAGCAATACTCGCTCTACCCGAGCATGACGGTGTTTGAAAACCTGGCCTTTCCGCTCAAGTCGCCGCTGCGCAACTTGGACACCGAAGAGATTAAGCGGCGCATCGAAGACGCCGCCGAAAAGCTCCACATCACGCACCTGCTGAATCGCAAAACCGCGCGGCTGTCCGGCGGCGAGATGCAGCGCGTCTCCATCGGCCGCGCCATCGTGCGCGAGCCGCGGGTGTTCCTCATGGACGAACCACTCTCGAACTTAGACGCGAAGCTGCGCGAATCGCTGCGGGTCGAACTCAAAGACCTGCAAAAACGGCAGGGCATCACCACGCTGTTCGTCACCCACGACCAAATCGAAGCGCTGACGATGGCCGACCGCCTGGCTGTGCTCGACGAAGGCACCGTGTTACAAATCGGCACGCCCGAGGACATCTACGACCGCCCCGCCACCAGTTTCGTCGCCCAACTCGTCGGCACGCCGCGCATCAACCTGGTCGAAACGCTGCGCTCGAACGGCAACCTGACAACGAAAACAGGGGCGCTCAGCTTTCCGCTGCAAGGGGCCGAGCTTCCCGAGAACCTTCTCGTCGGGATTCGCTCCGAAGATATTATGCTCAGTTCGGACGGCGCGCTCACGGGCCGAGTCGTCCTCACCGAACCGCTCGGCGTCGAGACCATCGTTCACTTGCAAAGTGGCGAGCACACGCTGCTGTCGGTCGTTCCCGGCACGAGGCGCTTCGACATCGGTCAGGATGTAAAGTTCGACGTGGCGGCAGAGCGGTTGCACTTTTTCGGGCTGAATGGCAAACGATTGGCAGCGCGCCCGTGACTTTCGGCGTCAACACCTGGGTTTGGGTCTCCCCCACCACGACCGAGCGCTTGACCGAACTCGCGCCCAAGGTCAAAGGGATGGGCTTCGACCTTATCGAAATCGGGATTGAGGATGAAAGCGCGCTCGAGTACACCCAAGCCACCGACATCCTGCGCGACCACGGTTTAGCCGTAAGCCTCACCGCGGCGATGAGCCCGGACCGGGATTTACTTTTGAAAGAAACGGAGCAACAGGGCGTAGCGTATATCAAACACTGCATCGACGCCTGCCACACCCTCGGCGGCAGCGTCGTGGCGGGGCCGATGTACTCGGCAGTGGGGCGCGTTTGGGAAGCGACACCGGAAAGCCGGGAGCGTGAGACCGAAACCCTCGTTACGCACCTAAAACAACTCGCCGAGTACGCGCACGACCGCGGCGTCGTCCTCTGCGTCGAGCCCTTAAACCGTCTTGAGACGAGCTTCATCAACACGACCGAGCAGATAAACGAGATTATCGACCGCGTCGGACATGAGGCTTGCAAAGTTCTACTCGACACCTTTCACATGAACATCGAAGAAAAGTCCCTCGGCGACGCCATTCGTGCCTGCGGGCTGCGCTTGGGACACTTTCACGCCTGCGAGAACGACCGGGGTGCGCCCGGTAGCGGCAACGTGACCTGGGCTGAGGTCGCTGCGGCGTTGCGCGACGTTCATTATGACGGTGCCGTGGTCATCGAATCGTTTACCAGTGAGGTCAAGTCAATTGCAAAGGCCGCCGCCATCTGGCGCGCCTTCGAGCCGAGTCAGGACGCGCTCGCCGAAAACGGTCTGGCGTTTTTGAAAGAACTGCTCGAGGCGCAGGCGTGAAGACGGTTCTCCTCATCGGCACGCTCGACACCAAGGGGGAAGAATACGCCTTTGTCCGCGACCTCATTCAAGAACGCGGACACGACGTTCTGATGATGAACACAGGCATTTTCCCTACTGACTCGAGCGCGGACATTACGCCTGAAGAGGTGGGCCAGGCGGGCGGCGGCGACCTAGCCGAGTTGCGAAAAGCTGAAGACCGCGGCGCGGCGATGTCGGTCATGGAGCGGGGCGTGGCGGTTTTGACAAAAGAGCTGTTCGAGGCGGGGCGCATCGACGCCGTCCTCGGCCTAGGCGGCTCGGGCGGGACGATTCTCGCCACCGCCGGGATGCGCGCCCTCCCCGTCGGCGTGCCGAAAATCATGGTCTCGACCGTGGCCTCGGGCGACGTGGCTCCTTATGTCGGCGTCAAAGACATCGCCATGCTGTATTCGGTCGTGGACATCGCGGGGCTTAACCGCCTGTCGCGAAAAGTGCTCGGCGACGCCGTCGGCATGGTTTGCGGCGCGCTCGAGCAAAGCGTCCCGGAGCAGGAGACAAAACCTCTCATCGCCGCGACGATGTTCGGCGTGACGACGCCCGCCGTGACCAAAGTGCGGGAACAGCTCGAGGCCGCCGGTTACGAGGTCGTCGTGTTCCACGCCACCGGCAGCGGCGGGCGGGCGATGGAGGGACTGGTCGAAGACGGCTTCGTCAGCGCCGTCGCCGACCTCACCACCACCGAACTCGCCGACGAGCTTGTCGGCGGCGTGCTCTCCGCCGGGCCGGAACGCTTGGAAGCAGCGGGCGCACAGGATATCCCGCAGGTCGTGTCGGTGGGCGCGCTCGACATGGTGAACTTTTGGGCGTTCGAGACGGTTCCAGACAGGTTTCGTGACCGCAATCTTTACCGGCACAACGACAACGTGACCCTCATGCGCACCACGCCGGAGGAAAATCGCGACCTCGGGCGTATCCTCGCCGAAAAGCTCAACCGGGCCACCGGGGAAACCGTCCTCGTGCTGCCGCTGCGCGGCGTGAGCATGATAGACGCCGAGGGGCAACCGTTTCATTCACCCGAAGCGGATGAAGCGCTGTTCGGCGCGTTGCGCGACCATCTCAATGACCGTGTGAAGGTGCTCGAGCTTGACGCCCACATCAACGACGACGCCTTTGCCGAAGCGTACACAAAAGAACTGTTAGCACTCCTGGAGGACAAATAATGCCGTTTATCCCACGGGCCGAAGCTTTGAGGCGTCTCCGTGCCCAGGTCGAGGCGCAAAAACCCATCATCGGGGCTGGGGCCGGGACGGGGATTTCGGCCAAGTTCGCCGAGCGGGGCGGCGTCGACATCATCATCTACAACTCCGGGCGCTACCGCATGGCGGGGCGGGGCTCGCTGGCGGGACTCATGCCCTATGGCGACGCCAACGCCATCGTGATGGACATGGGCCGCGAGGTGCTGCCGGTCGTCGAGGACACGCTGGTGCTGGCGGGCGTGTGCGGCACCGACCCGTTTCGGATGATGGGGCGCTTTTTGCAAGAGGTCAAAGACGCGGGCTTCGACGGGGTGCAGAACTTCCCGACGGTCGGCCTCATCGACGGGACACTCCGCACCGGCTTGGAGGAAACCGGCATGGGCTACGCGCTCGAGGTCGAGATGATTCGTCAAGCGCACGACCTGGACCTTCTCACCTGCCCTTACGTGTTCGACCCGGAAGATGCGAGGGCGATGACGAAGGCCGGGGCCGACTTCCTCGTCGCCCACATGGGACTGACGGCGAAAGGCTCCATCGGCGCGACGACCGCCCTCACGCTGGACGAGAGCGCCGCGCGGATTCAGGCCATCCACGACGCCGCTAAAGAAGTTCGAGACGACATACTGGTGATTTGCCACGGCGGCCCCATCGCCGAGCCCGAGGACGCGCAATATATCCTCGAGCACACCGAAGGAATCGTGGGCTTTTTCGGGGCCTCGAGCATCGAACGCCTCGCCACCGAGACGGCGATTGAAGCACAAGCCGCCAAGTTTAAGGCCCTCAAAGTTTAGGAGATGCCCGTGAAACGAATAGGCAGCTGCACCGTGACCCGCGCCGACGATGTCGACACGCTCGCGTTCGACTGGGGCAAAATTCACATGCTGAGTGAGGCGCGGGTGACCGGCGCGCAATCGTTCAGCTTCGGCCTGGTCGAACTTACCGCCGGCCAAGGCCACGTGCGGCACAATCATCCTACGGCAGACGAGGTCATCTATGTCCTGTCCGGCGAGGGTGAGCAGATGCTGGACGACAAAGACACCGTGCCGGTCAAAGCCGGTGACTGCATCTGGATTCCCAAAGGCGTCTACCACTCCACCGTCAACCGGGGCGAGGATGCCATGCGCCTCATCGTCGTCTACGCCCCCGCCGGGGCCGAACAAGCCTTGCGCGAAGACTCGAGCGTCAACATTGTCCCGGCCGAAGGAGGCTGAGGCCGTGCAAGCGAGTGCGCCGCGAAGCAAGTACCGGGGGCCTGTCGTGTGGCTGGGCGGCTCGGCCCTGGTCGCCTTTTTAATCGGCCTCGTCTTTATCCCCTTCAGCCGCGCCGTGCTCTCCGAAGCGGCGCGGCGCGAGGTCATCGTTCAGGCGATTCCTTTCGTGGCTATTTTCTTGGGCGTTCTGCTGCTTTTTATCCTGAGCGTCGCCCTCGTTGGGCTGCGCTGGCACCTGCTCGTACCCGCTCGAACACACCGTGCGGTGGAGTTTACGACGATTGTGGGCATCGTCGCGGGCATCTTCTTCTTGTTCCAGCCCTGGCACCTTGCCCCCTACCACTACGGCTTCGGGATGCTTCTAGGGGCAACTCTGGCGTTTATCGTCTGGAGCCACATTGCGCCGCGCGGGTCAAAAGACGACGCGCTGTTGCCGCCTTTTACGAGGCGGGCGACCGTCGTGGGGATTTTGGCTGCACTTCTCCTGTCGGGAGCTATTTTCGCCTATTACGCCGTCGACGCGCAGCCTGCAGAGCCGTACGGGATGCGGGCGCGGCGCTGGGCGACGCTGAGCGAGGCGCAACAAGCGGAAGTGGTCGCCGCGGCCGCGACGGACTACCGCCGAATCTACCTGCCGTTTTTGGCTCTTTACAGCCTCATTCCCGGTTTCGCCGTCTTTTTCATCGTGCGGGAGGCACTGACGCCTAAGGCTAAGCTCGAGCCCCACCCGGAACCCGGCCCGGAGCACGGCCCGCCCCACACCGTGGCCGAACTCGAGGGCACACAGCCCCGTCAGCCGTGACTGGGCCTAGACAGGACAGCGGAGGTGCGGCTAAAAGGTTTCGACTTTGCTTTCCACTTTTCACTCGGTACTTTTCACTCGGTACTTGGTACTTTCTCCGTCTAGCATGAGGCTATAATCTCGTCAACCTATGGGAGGTAACCATGCCAAGACCCGTCACCCTGTTCACCGGCCAATGGGCCGACTTGCCCCTGAAAGAGCTTGCCCCGCTCGCCAAAGAGATGGGCTACGACGGCCTCGAGCTAGCTTGTTGGGGCGACCACTTCGACGTGCAAAAGGCGCTTCAAGACGGTAAGTATGTGCAAGGTCGCTGGGACATCTTGAACGAGCATGGCTTGAAGTGCTTCGCCATCAGCAACCACCTCGTCGGGCAAGCGGTCTGCGACCCCATCGACGAGCGCCACAAAGCGATTGTGCCCGAGCACGTCTGGGGTGACGGCGACCCGGAAGGCGTGCGGCAACGCGCAGCCGAGGAGATGAAGGACACCGCTAGGGCTGCTGCTAAATTCGGCGTCAAAGTCGTGCCGGGCTTTACGGGTTCGTCCATCTGGCACTCGATTTATGCGTTTCCGCCGACCGGTCAAGACTATTGGGACAAGGGTTTTGAGGATTTCGGCACACGTTGGATGCCGATTCTCGAGGTGTTCGAAGAAGAGGGTATCAACTTCGCCCTAGAAGTCCACCCGACCGAAATCGCCTTTGATATTGCCTCGGCAGAGCGGGCGCTGGAAGCAGTTAACAACCACAGACGCTTCGGTTTCAACTACGACCCCTCGCATCTCGGTTATCAAGGCGTGGACTACGTGAAGTTTATCCGCACCTTCCCCGACCGCATTTTCCACGTCCACATGAAGGACGCCTGGTGGGGCCACGGCACGGGCGAGGCGGGCGTGTTCGGCGGGCACACGACCTTCGGCGACGCGCGGCGCTACTGGGACTTTCGCAGCGTGGGGCGGGGGGACGTGAACTTTGAGGAGATTATCGTGGCGCTGAACGACATCGGTTATGACGGGCCGCTAAGCATCGAGTGGGAGGACTCGAGAATGGACCGGGTTCACGGCGGCACCGAGTCGGCGGCGTTTACGAAGCGGCTCGACTTTGCGCCCTCGAGTACGGCGTTCGATGCGGCGTTTGAAAAAAAGGAGTAGCATTCACGAGCAATGACTTCGACGCTAACCAGCAACGGACGAATCACGATTCCCAAAGCTATTCGTGACCAGTTGGAACTGCGTGAGGGCGACCGGCTCGAGTTCGTCCTCTACCCGGACGGCACCCTCTCACTCATCCCCAAAACCCATGATGTCCGCGAGTTGCAAGGCAGCTTGCCCCCACCTGTCAGGGCGCTGACCCTTGAGCAAATGGACGAGGTTCTCGGTAAAAGAGCAGCAAAATAGTTTCACCAGAAGGTGATAGGCTTTCAACTATGAAACGCTTGACATTCACGATTCCGGATGATTTAGAGGCGTTTCTCGAGGAGTATTTTTCTGAACAGGACACCCCACCGAGTTTCACGACCCTTGTGCAAACAGCCTTACGGGAGTACATCCTCAATGAACGCTTGCGAGAGCGGGGTTACCAACCGCCCCAAGAACCTTTTCATGTGGAACCCCTCGAGGAAAAAGACGACCAAGGCGAGCCCGACGTGAGCATCAACCACGATGCTTATTTCGGCAAACCTTGAACGCAATTTAGTAGGATTTTTAAGATGACTGAAAAGACCTCACCGTTTTTGGAGTGCTTAAACGAAAAAGCACATCCTTTGGAAGTATATTTCTATGAGGACTACGAAACTTCTAATTGGGACAACGTTCTCAGTCAAAAAGTTCAGCCTAACTCAGGGCATTACTTGTATCACTACACAAATCAGCAGGGTGCTTTCGGAATCCTCGAGTCCAAATCCATTTGGGCGTCTGACCCTATATTTCTAAATGACAAACAGGAAATGCGTTTGGGAATATCAGCTCTGGACAAGGCGTTTGCAGGGGTTAAAAGTGAAAAGCCTGAAGATTACGAAAAAGTAGAGTTGGCTCACGGTTGGTTAACTGAAATTGCAGATAAGCATGGCAATGAGTTTAATGGGCTTATACGTCAACGGGCTTATACAGTCAGCCTCACTACCAAACCTGACGATTTGAGCCAGTGGCGGGGCTATGGTGGGGCAGCCGGTGTAGCGTTGGGTTTTGAACTGAATTTACTCGAGGGCGCTCGTCCCCAACCCTTTTTTGCCCCCTTACTCTACGGAACCGAGACAATGTTTACGAAGCTGTTACATGAAGATATAATCTATACGCTAGAGAATCTAAACTACACAGAGTTAAGTGACCGCAATAATGCGCTTATTACTCGCTATGCAACTTTATTACCGCTAATCAAGCATGAAGCCTTTGAGACTGAGCAAGAATGGCGGCTGGTTGTTACGGGCGACCGGATGGACTCACTAGAAACGGAATGGCGTTCCACTTTTAGTTACGCCATTCCGTACACTAAGGTTGCTCTTTGGAAAAATGAAAAGCAAACGCCTTTCTGCGTAGGAGGCAAGCAACTATCGCCATCACAACCCGATAGAAAACCTCACGAAGGCTGCTATGCCGTCTTAGGCCCAGGAGCGAGTGACCTAGCAGAGCACTATTTCGATAGCAAACTCAATTCCCGTTTCGGTAGAAGCTCTGTTCCTTACAGAATTTAGTGAAGCCACCTAACTGAAAAGGAGATTATTGATGCAGCGATTACAAAGGAGTATCTGTGATAAATAAACTCACATACGGCATGGTCGGCGGCGGGCGCGACGCCTTTATCGGCGCGGTCCACCGCAAGGCGGCGGCGCTCGACGGCGAAATCGACTTCGTTGCGGGGGCGCTGTCGTCCAACCCCGACAAGGCGAAAGCCTCCGGGCGAGGCTTGGGCTTGGCCGACGACCGGAACTACGGGACGTGGGAAGAGATGCTCGAGAAAGAATCAGCCCGGCCCGAGGGCGAACGCATCGACTTTGTCTCTATCGTCACGCCGAACCACGTGCATTATCCGGTCGCCAGAGCCTTTGCGGAGGCAGGGTTCAACGTCGTTTGCGACAAGCCGCTCGTCCACACGAGCGAGCAAGCGAACGACCTCGTCAAGACTGTGGACGATACGGGCGTCGTGTTCGCGGTCACTTACAACTACACCGGCTACCCGATGATTCGCCAGGCGCGCTGCATGGTGCAAAACGGCGACTTGGGCGCGTTGCGTAAAGTTATCGTCGAGTACAACCAGGGTTGGCTGGCGACGCGGCTCGAGGCGACCGGCGCAAAGCAAGCCGACTGGCGCACCGACCCGGCTCGGTCGGGCGCGGCGGGGGCCATCGGCGACATCGGTTCGCACGCGGAAAACCTCGTCGCCACGGTTACGGGGTTGGAATTGAGCCACATCTGCGCCGACCTGACGACGTTTGTAGAGGGGCGGCAACTGGACGACGACGGCAACCTACTCTTGCGCTTCGAGGGCGGTGCCAAAGGCGTGCTCATCGCCTCACAAATCGAGGTCGGGATGGAAAACGATTTGCGCCTGCGCGTGTTTGGGGAAAAGGGCAGTTTGTCCTGGTATCAGGAAAACCCGAATTACCTCATTCACGACACTTTGGACAAGCCGCGCCAGGTGCTCACGCGCGGCAGCGATTACTTGTGTGAGGCTGCGAAAAAGGCGTCGCGCTTGCCGACCGGCCATCCGGAAGCGTTCATCGAGGCCTTTGCCAACGTGTATTTAGGCGCGGCCGAGGCGATGCGTGCCAAAAAGGAAGGCCGGGAGCCGGCAGGCGATTTTCCGACCGTCTACGACGGCGCAAGAGGCATCCACTTTATCGAAAAGACTGTTCAGAGCGCACAATCCGAGCAAAAATGGACCGAAGCCAAATGGAGGAAGCCGTGAGTTACGAACCCCGCAAAGAAGACAAGTTCAGTTTCGGCCTGTGGACGGTCGGCAACGTCGGGCGCGACCCCTTCGGCGAGCCGACGCGGGAACCTTTACAGCCTACCTACATCGTGCAAAAACTCAGCGAGTTGGGCGTGTGGGGCGTCAACCTCCACGACAACGACTTAGTACCCATCGACGCTACAGCGAGCGAGCGTGACCGCATCGTCAAAGAGTTCAAGCAAGCGCTGGACGATTACGGCCTGGTCGTGCCGATGGCGACGACGAACCTGTTCACCGACCCGGCCTTCAAGGACGGCGCGTTCACCTCGGCGGATGCTCGAGTGCGGGCCTACGCCGCGCAAAAGGTGTTGAACGCTATCGACTTAGGCGTCGAATTGGGCGCGGAGACGTTCGTGTTCTGGGGCGGGCGTGAGGGCTCGGAAGTTGACGCGACGAACAACCCGCTCGAGAGCATCGCCTGGTTCCGGGACAGCCTCAACTTTTTTTGCGAGTACGTCAAAGACCAAGGGTATGACTTGAGGTTCGCCATTGAACCCAAACCGAACGAGCCGCGCGGCGACCTTTACCTGCCCACGGTCGGCTCGGCGCTCGGCTTTATCGCCACTCTGGACCATCCCGACATGGTCGGCGTCAACCCCGAGTTCGCCCACGAAACGATGGCGGGGCTGAGTTTCGTCCACGGCGTCGCGCAGGCGCTCGACGCGGGCAAACTGTTTCACATTGACCTGAACGACCAGAAACCGGCCCGTTTCGACCAGGACTTGCGCTTTGGGGCCGAGAACCAAAAGGCGGCGTTTTTGCTCGTGAAACTCTTAGAGGACAACGGCTACAGCGGCCCCAAACACTTCGACGCCCACGCGTTGCGCACCGAGGACGAGGCCGGGGTCTGGGAATTCGCCAAGGGCTGTATGCGCACCTACCTCATCCTGAAAGAAAAAGTGGCGCAGTTCAACGCCGACCCTGAAATAAAAGAAGTGTTGCAAGCATACAAAGTCGAGGATGCGGAACTCGAGACCTTGAGCAAAACCTACAGCCGCGACAATGCCGAAGCGTTGAGAAACCGCACCTTCGACCGCGTGGCGCTGGGCAAGCGCGGCCCCGGCCTCGAGAAGCTCGACCAGATGACCGTCGAGGTGCTTTTAGGGGTGCGCTAGTGGAGGTCGCCCTCGGGCTCGACCTGGGCACGAGCGGGGTGCGGGTGCTGGCGGTGGATGCAGAGGGTAAAGTCGTCGCGGAGACGAACAGAAGTTATCCACTGCTGACACCGCAACCGGGTTGGACGGAACAGCGCCCGAGCGACTGGTCGCGGGAAACGTTGGCGGCCTTAAAGGAAATGGGAGAGGAAGTCTCGAGCCACAAGATTCTCGGCCTCGGCTTGTCCGGGCAGATGCACGGGATGGTGCCGCTGGACGTGCAGGGCGAGCCGGTGCGGAACGCGCTGCTGTGGAACGACCAGCGCACGGCTCGAGCCGTTCAGGAGATGCTCGAGCGCGTGCCGCTCGAGACCTTTATAGGGCGCACCGGCAACCCGCCGATTACCGGCTTTCAAGCGCCCAAACTCGTGTGGCTGCGGAACGAGGAACCGGACAACTTCGCCAAAACGAAGCACTCGCTGTTGCCCAAGGACTACCTCGGCTATGTCTTGACGGGTGAGATGCGCTCGGAACCCAGCGACAACTCGGGGACGAATGTTTTCAACCTTAGAACCAAAACTTGGGACGAGGACATCTTAGCCGCTCTCGACCTCTCCCCCACCCTGTTCCCCGCCGTCATCGCCTCGCACGAGACGAGCGGGAAGCTCAGCAAAGAAATGGCCGAAGCGACCGGACTGCCGGAAGGCTTGCCGGTTATCGCGGGCGCGGGCGACAACGCGGCGGCGGCGACGGGGTTGGGGCTCTCGAGCCGCCGTCCGGAACGGGGCAGCGTGAGTTTGGGCACCTCGGGCGTCATTTTCGCGCCGCTGCGGGAGCCCAAACCCGACCCTGCGGGGCGCGTCCACCTGTTCTGCCACGCCGACGGCGGCTACAACCTGCTTGGCGTGACGCTCGCCGCGGCGGGGAGTTTGCAGTGGTACCGGGACACGTTTGCACCTGAAATGTCCTTTGACGCTCTGGTCGAACTGGCGAACTCGAGCGCACCGGGCAGCGGCGGCGTCACCTTCAAACCTTACCTGGCGGGCGAGCGCACACCGCACCTGAACCCCGCTTTGCGTGGCTCTTTCACGGGCTTGAGTCTGGCGACAAGTCAAGCCGATGTCGTTCGGTCTGTCCTCGAGGGCGTCGCCTTCAGTCTGCGCGACGCCCTCGACGTCATTGAGCCTTTAGCAAAGTTGGAAAGCTGTCTGGTGACAGGCGGCGGCGCGAAGTCCGCGCTGTGGTTGCAGATGGTGTCCGACGTGTTGGAAATAAGGCTCGAGCGCCCCGCTCAGAATCAAGGTGCCGCCTACGGCGCGGCGCTCCTCGCGCTGCAGGGTGTCGGTGCGGTTGAAGACGCCACGCGCGTCGCCGAGCAGAGTGCTGTGGAGACCGTCACGCCCGGCCCCGCCGAACCCTACAAAGCCGCCCTGCGCGCTTATCGGGAAGTGCCCTTCTGAAAGAGGGTTCGTCCTAACTATCCCTCACTGAGAATTTCGTCGATGACGCGCCGGGCCTCGGCTGCTTTTGAGGGGTCGGTGTCGAGGTGTTCGGCGAGGGTAATCAGCGCTTTCCACAGCGCCCAGCCGCGGCCTCGAGCCCAGCTGTCATCGTCGGGCGCGAGCGTGGCGCGGAACGCTGCCCGGCTCTCGCCCGAGAAAAGCGTCCAAGCGACGCCCAAGTCGCAGGCGGGGTCGCCCACGCCCGCACAGCCGAAGTCGATGACGGCGCACAAGCGGCCGTGTTCGACCAGCAGGTTGCCCGCGGCGACGTCGCCGTGGAGCCAAACGGGTGAGCCGTGCCAGGTTGCCCCGAGGGCCGCTTCCCACACCGAGGTCGCGGCTGCGGCAGCGACCGCGCCGCCCAAGGCTGCGATTGCCTGCCGGGTTTCCGCGTCGTAAACCGTGAGCGGCCCCCCGCGAAAAAAGTTGTGCGGTCCTGGGGGCGGCCCGTCCGCCGCCTCGATTTGTTGCAAGGCGGCGAGAAAGCGCGCCAGTGTAGACGCAAACTTGGGTAGGTTCGGGATGCGCTCGAGGGTCGCGTTCTCCCCCTCCAACCACCGGTAGACCGACCACGGCCAGGGGTAGCCCTCGGCGGGCGTCCCCTGTGCGAGCGGGACGGGGATGGGCAGCGGGAGGAGCGGTGCCAAAACGGGCAACCAGCGCTGCTCCTTCGGGACTTGCGCGGCGTACGCCGCAGCGCTCGGCAACCGCACGGTCATACTCGTGCCGAGACGAAAAGTTCGGTTGTCCCAGCCGCCGGGTTCGACCGGGTTGACAGGCAAGTCGGCCCATTCTGGAAACTGCGCGGTGACCAGCCGACGCACGAGAGCGGCGTTGATAATAACTGGCGTAACGAACATATCACCAAAGTGTACAAGCACCTGGTTTCTCAACTTGCGTGCAAAAGAGAGGGCAGTCTCTGTTACCCCAGCTACACATCCAAAGCTTGCACAGCGAAATAATTGCGAAGTGCAAGTATTGCGTCACACACCTACACAGCGGTTTATGCACGGCTTTTGGGGCATTCGGCAGAAAGTGTTTCGTCACGTCAATCCCGTATTGCAGGAGAAACACCGGTTGGACATGCCGGAATACTTTTTGCTGCAGTACGTCTCGAGCAGCAACTTAGGCCCGAGCGAGATTGCCGAGGCGTTGCAGATGCCCGCCCATGCGATTTCCCGCAAGCTCGACAGTTTGGAGCGGGGCGGCTTTTTGGAGCGCACGCTCGACCCGAACGACGCGCGTAAGCGCGTGCTGACCATTACCGCAAAGGGGAAAAGGATGTTGCAAAAAGCCAGTGAAACAATAAACGAAGAAGTCGAAAGCCTGCTGTCCGCCCTCGAGCCAGAAGCGCTCGAGCAGTTTCTCACCTCACTGGAAGCCCTATCCACCTCGGAGACTTTATAAACATGGAGACCGTATGAACTTATCCGCCAGGGACAGAAATTTTACGCTTATCGGTATTTTGCTCGCACTGTTTTTAGGCGCGCTCGACCAAACCATCGTGTCGACCGCGTTGCCCAAAATCGTCGAGGACTTACAGGGCTTGCAGCGTTACGACTGGGTTGCAACCTCTTACCTGCTCGCCTCGACCGTACTGGTGCCTATTTACGGAAAACTCGCCGACATGTACAGCCGCAAAACCATCGAGCTGTGGGCCATCGGCGTGTTTTTGCTGGGGTCGTTTTTGTGCGGGCTGGCGGGCGAGTTCGGCTCGCTGCCGCTCTTAGGCGACGGCATGAACCAGCTCATCGCCTTTCGCGCCGTTCAGGGGTTGGGCGGCGCGGGGCTGTTCGCGATGGCCTTCATCATCATCGCCGACCTGTATCCCCCGGCCGAGCGCGGCAAGTACCAGGGCTTCGTGGGTGCGGCCTTCGGCATCGCCAGCGTGCTCGGGCCGGTTATCGGCGGCTTTTTGACCGATCACGGCAGCGGAATTATCCCCGGCATCGCGGGGTGGCGGTGGGTGTTTTACGTGAACGTGCCCTTCGGCGCGCTGGCGCTGTGGTTCATCATCACCCGGATGCCGAAGCTCGAGCCCACAGGCGAAAAGCAGGGTATCAGCTACTTGTCGGCGCTGCTGCTCGTCGGCGGGCTCGTCCCGCTCGTGCTGGCGCTGCGCTTGGACAAAAACCAGTATCCCTGGGGTTCGCCCACCACGCTTATCTTGTTCGCGGTGGCGGCGGTCGTGATAACGCTGTTCGTGATTCGTTCGCTGCGCTCGAAGCGGCCCATCCTCGACCTCAGGTTGTTTAAGAACAAGGTGTTTTTGACGTCCAACCTGGCGCTGTTCTTTTTGGGCGCGGCCTTTTTGTCGACGCTCGTCTTTTTGCCCCTGTTTATGGTGACGGTTGTCGGCGTGTCGGCGACGAGCGCGGGCGTCAGCCTCATCCCGCTGTCGCTCGGACTGGTCTTCGGCTCGGTGGTGTCGGGACAACTCGTGTCGCGCTACGGGCACTACCGCATGTTCATGTTGGGCGGGCTGGTGATTTTGTTCGGCGGGGTCGTGTTGCTGTCACGCTTGACCGTCGACGCGACCTTCTGGCAAGTGGCGGCTTACATGGTCGTGGTGGGTTTGGGGCTGGGGCCGTCGTTCCCGCTTTACACGTTGGCCGTGCAAAACGCGGTCGAGCCGCGCAAAATCGGGCAGGCGACGAGTGCGGTGCAGTTTTTCCGGCAAATCGGGCAGGTTATCGGCGTCGCCATCATGGGCACCGTCTTCTCGACGACGCTGACCCACAACATCCAACAAAACACCGCACAGTTCGCGTCGCTCGCCCCGGCGGGCCAAACCTCGTTCAGCGCCGAGGGCGGGGGCGGCGCGATAGACACGGCGACCATCACCGCCAACATCAAGCAGTCGTTCGAGGCGCAGTACACGCTCTACGAAGACGCGCTCATCAACAGAAATCCTCAAGCGGTTCAAGCGGTGCTCGCCGACCCGAACGTGCCCGAACAGTACAAAGCGCCGCTCCAAACCACGGGTGCAGCTACGCCCGCGACTGCACCGGGCGTTGATTTTGAGGCTATTGCGGCGGCGGTCAACGCGGGCGACGCCGACGCGCTGACAGCGGGGCTCGCCGGTACGCCCATCCCGGCGTTCGCGCAAACCCAAATCGTCCAGGCGGTCCAGGACCCGGCGCAGCGAGAGGGTGTGCTCGAGCGTCTGCGAACCCAACTGGGTGCCGCAACCGCGGCAGGTGCGCCCCAAAACGACGACGAACTGCTCACGGGTTACAAAGCGCAACTCGACGGGCTCTCCACCACCGTCGCCGCGCAGGTCGGCGACGCCATCCGCCAAAGTTTTACGGCGGCGGTGACGCGGATTTTCTTCTACTCGCTGTTCGTCATCGTGGCGGGCTGGCTAATCACTTTTTTCATTCCCGAGTTGCCGCTGCGCAAAACCTTCGACAACCCGGCTCCGGCGATGGCCGACTAGACGGGCTTGTTGCGTTTTTGGCTGTATTTTTTGGCTGTGTCTTTCGGCTGTGTTTCTCAGCTGTGTCTTTTGGCTGCGTCTTTGGGTCACGCCGCTCGGCCCGACTCTTACCGCGACCTCAGGACCCGACCTTTGCCACCGTACCCTCGTCACTGTACCCTTACCATCGTACCCTTGTTACCGTACCCTTGACCCGACCCTGCAGAGACTGCGCCGCTCGAGACAAAACGCTCGAGCGGCGCGTGCTATTCTAATGAACGTTATGACAACAACTTTGCGGGCGCTGTCCGCTCTAGGTACGGCTGTAGCCACGACTGTCGTCGGCGCGCTTTTTCTGGGCGCGGCGTGGGCGCAGAACGTGACCCAGGAGGTCTGGGTTATCCCCATCGAAACGCAGATAACCGCAGCCACCGCCCAATTTGTAAAGACACGTGTCGAGTTGGCGAACGAAGCGCAGCCCCTGGCGCTCGTCTTTTACCTCGACACGCCGGGGGGGGCCTTAAACGCGATGCTGGACATTGCCGACACGATTTTGCAGCGGGTCAACGTGCCCACCATCGCGGTGGTCGAAAACGCTTTCAGCGCGGGGGCGCTCATTGCCATGAGCGCCGAGCAACTCGTTATGCTGCCGGGCTCGTCTATAGGCGCAGCTACCGCCATCAACGGCATCACCGGCGAGCAGGCGAGCGAAAAAATCAACTCGGCGGTGCGCGAAAAGTTCCGCTCGGTCGCCGAAGCGCGGGGCCGCAACGCCGAGGTCGCCGAGGGAATGGTCTCCGAGCGCGTCGAGGTGCCGGGACTGTCCACCGACACCGAACTCATCACCTTGTCGGCCGCGGGCGCGGTTCAGTACGGCGTTGCCGACCTGCAAGCGCAGAACCTGAACGACGCCCTAGAGCAGCTCGGTTACGGCGGCGTGGAAACCACACGTTTGGAACCCAACTTCGCCGAACGCATCGGCACCTCGCTCGGCAACCCTTTGATAGCGGCGGCGCTGCTGGTCGTCGGTTTGGGCGGAATACTTATCGAGGTGTTTACGCCCGGCTTCGGAATTCCGGGGATTTTAGGACTGTTGGCGCTCGTCGTGTTCGGGATGGGCGCGTTCGTGGCGACGCCCGCGGGCGGCATAGACCTGGCGCTGATTTTCGGCGGGGTGTTGCTGCTGCTGCTCGAGGCTTTGGTCATTCCCGGCTTCGGGGTGGCGGGGATTTTGGGGCTGGCGGCCATCCTCATCGCCATCGTGCGGATTTTTCCGAATCCCGCGCAGCTCGCTTCGGTACTGAGCTACACGGCGATTTTCGGCGCGGTGCTGGTCGCGGCCTTTTTCTGGCTGCTGCCGAACTCGCGCTTTACCCGCATTTTTGCGCTGTCCACCCGCCTCGACAACGAACCCGGCACCGACCCCGAGCGGGCGCGACTCGTCGCCAGTTACGACTACCTCAGGGGACAGCAAGGCGTGGCGACGACCGACTTGCGCCCGGCCGGGGTGGCCCAGCTCGGCGGGGAGCGTATCGACGTGGTCACCGAAGGCAGCTACGTCTCCAACGGCAGCCCTATCGAGGTGCTGCGCGTCGAGGGCACCCGTGTGGTGGTGCGCGCCGTCGAAGTTTGAAGCGACCTGAGAACTGCGCGTTGTGCTGCGCACAAGGTCGTCCCGCCGGAGCGAGGTGAGACTGCCTGTAACCAAAGAACGATGAAAAACTGCCGTTCTCCCGCTTTTACCCAGCCTCTTCACCCGGTAACGCCTTTCAGCAACGACTTCATCCGGCAACAGCCTCACTCGGCACCAACCACTCAGCACCAAACAGCCTCCGAGCTGCAGCCCCTAAGGAGTACACGTGGATTTTACGAGCATCATCATCGCCGCCGCCGTCATTGTTCTCTTGGTCATCTTTTTCTTTTTTATCCCTATCGGTTTGTGGATCAGTGCGCTAGCGGCGGGGGTCAAGGTCAGCATCACGAGTTTGGTCGGGATGCGCTTGCGCCGCGTAGCTCCGGCCCGAATCATCCTGCCGCTCATCAAGGCGGACAAGGCCGGGATTTTGGTCAACCAGAACCAGCTCGAGGCGCACTTTTTGGCGGGCGGCAACGTCGACCGGGTCGTCGACGCGCTCATCGCCGCCGACAAGGCGCGCATCACCTTGCCCTTCGACCGTGCCGCAGCCATCGACCTAGCCGGGCGCAACGTGCTCGACGCGGTGAAAGTGTCGGTCAACCCGCGCGTGATTCAGACCCCCAACGTGTCGGCGGTTGCCAAAGACGGCATCGAACTCATCTCGACGGCGCGGGTCACCGTGCGGGCGAACCTGGAACGCCTCGTCGGCGGGGCGGGCGAAGAAACCATCATCGCGCGGGTCGGCGAGGGCATTGTGTCCTCCATCGGCTCGACGGCGAGCCACAAACTGGTGCTCGAGAACCCCGACGTGATTTCCAAAACGGTGCTCGCCAAAGGCCTCGACTCGGGCACGGCCTTTGAGATTTTGTCCATCGACATCGCCGACATCAACGTTGGCAAAAACATCGGCGCAATCCTGCAGACCGACCAGGCCGAGGCCGACAAACAAGTCGCCCAGGCCAAGGCCGAGGAGCGCCGCGCAATGGCGGTCGCGGTCGAGCAGGAAAACCGCGCCAACGTCGAGGCGATGCGCGCCCGCGTGGTGGAGAGCGAGGCGCAGGTGCCCTTAGCCATCGCCGAGGCTTTTCGCAGCGGCAACCTGGGCGTGATGGATTATTACAACATCCAAAACATTCAGTCCGACACCCAGATGCGTTCCAACATCGCCGGGGCGACCGAGCCGGACGACAAGAAGTGAGCGCTAAGGAGTGAGCGCCAAGTGAGTTTAGACGACCTGTTCAGCTTGCTGCTGTTCGCCTTGTTTATCGGCGCGCCGCTGCTGAGCCGCTTTTTGCGGCGCGGCGGGCCGGGGCCGCAACGGCCGACCGGCAAAGCGCCGTCGACGCGACCCGGCTTGCCCAAAACACCGCCGACTCAAACGCCTCAAAAGCGAGACGCGACCAAAAGCGCTGCCGAAACCGCCGTCGACGACATCGGGGAGCGGCTCGAGCAAGCACGCCGCCGCGTGCGCGAGGCGGTCGAGGGGCAAACGGCGAGGGTGGACACGCGCCCCCAAAGCCCTGCTCGCGGCGCGACCCAAGACCCAACCGGCTTGGAGAGCGCGGGCGACATGTTCCGGCAACCCTCGCCCGAACGCCCGTCCGCAACGGCGCAGACGCGGCAAACGCCCTCGGTTTTGACAACCGACCTCTCTTCCCGGCGCTCGAAACGCACCACGACGCGACCCTTGCAGGTCGAACGTTCACTGACCGGAAAACGCGCTAAACTGGGCTCCGCAACGCCCGAGTTCAGCCGCAAAGACATCTTGCGCGGCATCATGTGGCAGCAAATTTTAGACGCGCCCAAAAGCAAACGGCCCTGGAGGAACCCATCGCAACGTCCGTAACCCTCAAACTGCGCAGCCCCGCCGAGGCGGTTCAGCTGTTCGGACAAAACGACGAACACCTCAAACTTTTACGCTCCAAACTGCAAGCCAAGGTCGTTGCCAGGGGCGACGAGTTGCGCTTGAGCGGTCAACCCGGCGCGGTCGCCGAAGCCGAGAAGACTTTCAAGGGCTTGCTCGCGAGCATCCGCCGCGGCGAAGCCTTGAGCGTAACCGAGTTGGAACACGCGCCCGCCAGCGACTTGGGCAGCGCCCCCGCAGCCGGCGGCCCGAACCTGCCGACCCGGGCCAAACCCAAAACCGCCGGACAGCGCCGCTACGTGGACGCTATTGGGCGCAGCCCCATCACCTTCGGCATCGGCCCGGCGGGCACGGGCAAGACGTACTTGGCGGTGGCGATGGCGGTTTTGGCGTTAAAAGACAAACACGTCAAGCGCATTATCCTGACCCGGCCCGCGGTCGAGGCGGGCGAACGCCTGGGCTTTTTGCCAGGCGACTTGCAAGCCAAAATCGACCCCTACTTGCGGCCTCTCTACGACGCGCTCTACGACATGCTCGAGGGTGAGCGCATCGACCAGTATTTAGAGAACGGTATCATTGAGGTCGCGCCGCTGGCGTTTATGCGGGGCCGCACCCTCAACGACGCTTTTATCATCCTGGACGAGGCCCAAAACACCACGCCCGAACAGATGAAGATGTTCTTGACGCGTATGGGGTTCAACAGCAAAGTGGTCGTGACCGGTGACGTGACCCAGGTCGACCTGCCGACAAACGTCAAGAGCGGCCTGAGCGAGGCCGAGCGGATGCTCAAAGACATCGACGGCATCAGCTTTTTGTTTTTTTCCGAAGGCGACGTGGTGCGGCATCCCCTCGTGGCGCGGATTATCAGGGCGTATGACCAAGCGAGCTAAAAAACCCGAGGCGAAGCGCGCCGAGGTCAAACGGAAACGTCCCGTACGCCTGAGCGTGCTGGCGGGCGTTTGCGTGGTGGCCCTGACCGGTTTGCTCTTCAGCGTTTACGGCGTACAAACCCAAAACACCCTAAAAGTCGGTGAGCCGAGCCCGAAGACTTTCCGCGCCCCAGTCGCCACGGAAGTCACCGACCCGGTTCTTACCGAGAGCGAGCGGCAAGCCGCCCGCTCACAAGTCCAGACCATTTCGTCTACCGACGCAGCCGTGCAGCGGCTCGTGGTCAACGCGGTTACCGCGGCGGGGCTGCCCGAAGAGGTCGAGACCCTGCTCGTCGCGGCCTACCGCAAACCCGGCGGTGTGGACGAAGCGCGCCGCCAAGAACTTATCCAGCAAGCGGTCGCGCTCGCGCCGGCGGCGCGGCAACAAGAGGTAAGACTGCTGCTCGAGCGCCGTCTCCTCACCACCTCGGCGCCCAACATCACGCAGACCAAAGCCGCCCAAGACGCCGCCGCCGCCGCCGTCAAACCCGTGTTGCAAACGCTCAAAGCCGGCCAGATTATCGTCCGCGAGGGCGACGCCGTGAGCGAGGACCAACTCAGGGCGTTGGAAACCCTGGGCTTATACAACGCGAGAAGCGACGTGGTCAACCGCCAATTGCGGATTTTTCTGAGCTGCTTGCTGTTGGCTTTGCTCCTGAGCTTGCCGCTGCTTTACGCCGTGCGGCGCTTGAACACCCTGACGTTCGAGCAGCTGGCATTTCTGGTCGCGCTGACCCTGGTGACTTTGGCGGCCCAGCGCGTGGCGTTTTTCCTGAACCCTTACCTTTTGTTTGTGTTTTTGCTGCCCCTTCTGGTCGCCGTGCTCGTTTCGGAATTTGCAGGCGTCCTGTGGACGGTGTGGCTGGCCGTGGCGCTGGGTTTGTTCGACCCGGGCTCGCCGCTTTTTACCGTACTGACCACGCTGGGTGGCGGCTTAGCGGCAAGCCTGCTGGCAAGGCGCTTTAAAACGCGCACCTCGCTTTTACTGGCCGGGGCGGTGAGCGGCGTGGTCGGGGCGCTGAGCTTTGGGTTGCTGCTGCTGCTCTACGGCACGACGCCGGGGCTCGTGACGGTGTTCGACCTGCTGTTCGTGGTCGGCGGCGGACTGGTCGCGGGGACGTTGGCGCTGGGCTTGTTGCCGCTGGCGGAAACCCTGTTCGACTTTCTTACCGAGTTCCGACTCGCCGAGCTTTCCAACCCTAGTTCGCCTTTGCTACAGCGGTTGTTGTTGGAGGCTCCCGGCACGTACCAGCACAGCTTAATCATCTCGAACTTGGTCGAGCAGGCCGTGACCAACATCGGCGGCGACGCGTTGCTGGCGCGGGTCGGGGCGCTCTATCACGACGTGGGCAAGCTCAAGCGGCCCCAGTTTTTTGTAGAAAACCAGTTTTCCGGCGACAACCCGCACAACACGCTGTCGCCCCACCTCAGCTACCTCATCATCATCAACCACGTGCGCGACGGCCTGGAACTGTTGCGCGAGTACAAGCTGCCCAAACGGCTCGAGGCTTTCGCGGGCGAACACCACGGCACCACCGTGTTGAGCTACTTTTACAAACGCGCGCTCGAGGACAGCGCCAAACTGGACGAACTGAATTTTCGCTACCCGGGGCCGCGGCCCCAGAGTAAAGAAACCGCCGTCCTCATGATAGCCGACGCGGTCGAGTCCGCCTCGCGCACCTTGTCGGAGCCGAGCCAGGGCTCGATTCGCGCGCTTATCGACCGGCTTATCGAACTGCGGCTCCAAGACGGGCAGCTTGCCGACAGCCCCTTGAACTTTCATGACTTAGAGGTTATCGCCAGCACCTTTGAAAGGATGCTGACCGGCATTTTGCACCGCCGCGTCAGTTACCCGACGAGCGAGGAAATCCAAAGCCTCAAACGCGGCGACAACCGGGTCAGTGTGACGCACGGTGCAGCTCAAAGCGGCGTGGCTCAAAGCGGCGCTGCCCCGACCGACGCGCGCAGTGGCGACACGCGTGGAGAGACACATGGTGGAGATACTCAACGAAACCCCGCGGTCCCTGCCGCTGGGACGCCTTAAAAAAACGCTGCGCCGCTGTCTGAACGAAGTGGGTGTGACGCGCACCGTCACGCTCGTCTTGTGCCGTGACGCCGCGATTCACGAACTTAACTTAGCGCACCGCGGCGTGGACGCGCCCACCGACGTTCTTTCTTATCCTTTGACCGAGCCCGGCGACGTCGCTGTACCCGAGGTGGAGCAGCTCGGCGACGTCTTCGTCAGTGTGGACACGGCGGCGCGGCAAGCCGAGGCGCACGGTCACACCTTGGCTGAAGAAATCCTCGTGTTGAGCGCGCACGGCATCATGCACTTGCGCGGTTTCGACCATCCTACGGAGGCGGCGTGGCAAACCTTTCACGCGGCGCAAACGCGCGCCCTAGAGCTGTTTCGGGAAAAGCGCTGAGCAGAGCGCGCTTGAAAGCGTCGTTCGGGTTTGCCCTGGCCGGGTTGCGCTACGCCTGGACGCACGAACCCAACTTCCGCGTCGAGTGCTGGCTGGGCGTGGCGGCCGTGACCTTAGCACTCTTGTCAGGCGCGGCGCTCGTCCCAATCCTCCTCTGTTGCGCTCTGGTCTTGAGTCTGGAACTCGTCAACAGCGCCGTGGAAGCCGTTGTCGACCTCGTCACGCCGGAGTTGCACCCGCTCGCCAAGCTCGCCAAAGACGCCGCCGCCGCCGCCGTGCTGCTCGCTTCGCTGGTAGCGCTGGCCGTCGGGCTGTGGGTACTGGGACCGCCCTTGTGGTCCAAACTGGGTACGCTGCTGTGAAAGGTGCAACCCTCTCGAGAACGAGAACAGGAAGGCTGGTATGACAACCCGGTTCACGAACGACCCGCACAAAGACGACCTTCCCGCCGACCTTTTGAGCGCCGCAAAAACGGCCTTCGACAACGCCTACGCGCCCTACTCAAAGTTCAAGGTCGGTGCGGCCCTGCGCGGCGCGAGCGGCGCGGTTTATGCCGGGGCCAACGTCGAAAACGCTTCTTACGGCTTGGGCCGCTGCGCCGAGCAGTCGGCGGTGCAAGCGCTGGCAAGTGCGGGCGAGCGCAGTTTCGACAAAATAGTCGTCTACACCGAGGCCGAACGGCCGGCGACGCCCTGCGGGGCGTGCCGGCAGGTGCTGCTTGAATTCGCCCCCGACGCCGCGCTTTACCTCGTCAACCACAAAGACGAGGTCAAACGGTACAGCGTGCGCGACCTGTTGCCCGACGCATTCGTGCTCGACTGATATTTATTATTTACAAGGTACCGAGCCCCGGGTCGAACGCGGCTCGAGCGTCGGCCGTCCATCCGGCGCTTTCACTTCATACCCTTCTCACGCCTGGGACGGTATACTCCCACCTGATGAAACGTTACTTTTTTACTTTTATAAGCTTGATTTTTGTGTGTGCGACGTTTGTTTCGGCGCAAGAGGTCACCCGCGTCGCCGTTTTGCCCTTCGACGCGCAGGGCGGTACCGACACCTACGGCTTCGGCATGGCGACCGCCTTGCAGCGCAGCCTCAACGTTATCGACAACGTGTACGCCGCCCCGGTCGGCGACACTTTTTTGTATACCCGTCGGTTGATTGACGAAAACCGTGTCAGCGTCGAAAACGTGGCGAGCGCGTTCGGCGCGTCGGTGGTGGTGAGCGGCCGCTTGGCCGTTCAAGCCGACAGCGCGGCGGCCGTGCTCAGCTTCGCCGGTCCTCGCTATCCGAACGCCAAGGACGTCAGTTTGAGCGTCGCGTCCGGTAGCCCGGCCGCCCTGAGCACGGCCGTGGTGGACGCCGTCATAAACGAGCTGGCGTTGGGCGTGTCGGCGAGCGACCGCACCCAACTCGGCGCGGTCACCGCGCAGACCCCGTCGGTGCCGAGCCTCGCCGCGGTGGCGCAGGGCGCGCTGCGTTTGCCCACCGCGACGCTCACAGCGCTCGCCAACGCCACAGCGCTCGACCCGAACAGCAGTTGGGTGCAGTCCGAATACGCCCGCGCTCTAGCGCTCGCGGGCAACCTTCAAGACGCCCTGGCAGCGTCTCAAAAAGCCGTCGACTTAGCGCCCAACGACGCCGAGGCGCTCGTCGTGCGGGGCATCATCTTGCAAGCGGCGGGCGACGCGGACACGGCCGTGACCGTTTTCGACGCCGCTTTGGCCCTCAACCCCGCGCACGCCTACGCTTTGGCGGGCAAAGGAAATGTGACCGGCGACGCCACCCTGCTCGAGCGCGCGGTGAGCGCCTATCCTCGCCTGGTGGACGCCTACCTCACGCTGGCGCGGCTACAACAGGGCAACCCGCAAGCCGCCCTGCAAACCCTGCGGCGCGGCGCGGCGGCGGTGCCCGAATCGGTTGCGTTGCACGGCGCGTTTATGCAAATCGCCATCGGTTTGGGCGACGCGAGCGGTGCGCTCGCCTACCTGCAGGGCGTGCTCGCCACGCAAACCGACCCTTCGGCGGGACTTTACAGTTTGGCAGCGTTGTTGCCGGACGGCGACGCCGGCGCCCTCACCCTCGTTCAGCAGGGTCTGGAGCGTTACCCGAACGACCCCGTCTTGGCCCTCGCCAGCGCCGACCTGCTGGAGCGAAGCGGCGATACTCCCGGGGCCGAGGTCGCCCTGAGCGCGTCGCTCGCCGCCAACTCCGACAACGTCCAGGTCGCCAACGCCCTCGCCATTTTGCAGGCAAAGCGCGGCGACACCGAGGCCGCCCGGGACACGCTGGCCTCGGTCGGGGCTCAAAACGAGGTCTCGAGCTTCAACCTGGCGCAACTCTACTTGCAAGCCGGCCAGACCGACGCCGCCCTGACGACCTTGGAACCCCTCGTCGCCGCCAACCCGGACGACGCGGAGTTGCAGGCGCTCTACGGCAACGCTCTCGGCCGGGCCGGGCGCACGCAGGAGGCCGACGCGGCCTTTGAGCGCGCGCTCAGCATCGACCCCAACTTAGAAAGTGCTCGGCGAGCGAGCGCGCTCGCCGAGCAGCAAAACGCCCTGACCGGCGGTCAAAGGGTGGAACTCAACGCCGACGCCGCCGCGGCGCTCGCCGAAGGCCAAAGCGCGCTCCAAACCGGCGACTACAGCGGCGCGGCCAGCGCTTTCGGCAGGGCGCGCGCGGCGCAAGACGACGGCCTCGTCGCTTTTTACCAGGGCTACGCGCTGTACCTGACCGGTCAAACCCGCGCCGCCGCAGACGCCTACGCCAGGGCCGCAGAGGCCTACCCGGAGAGTGACGCCGTTTTGAGCAACCTGGGTCTGGCACAGTTGGAGTTGGGCCGTCTGGACTTGGCGCTGTCCAACTTGGAAAAAGCGGTCGCGGCCAACGACCAAAACGCCAACGCGCACCTCAACTTGGGGCAAGCCAACTACGAACTCGGGCGCTACGGCGCGGCGGTCGCCGAGTGGGACAGGGCGTTGGCGCTCGAGCCCGGTCTGGAAAGCGTGTTGGGCGACAGGTTGGCGGACGCCCGCGCCAAGGCCGGCCAGTAACGAGCTGGGTAGTCGGAAAATCCCAGCGGCGTTTGCGCTCGAGCGGTAAACTGACCCCTATGAACCTTCGCCCCGACCTTTTGGCAGCGCCGGCGTACCACTTTATGCGCCGAACTCAGGCCGTCAAACTCGACCAGAACGAGTCCCCCTACGACCTGCCCGACGACCTCAAAGAGCGTGTGTTGCAGCGTCTCGCCGCGGTACCGTTCAACCGTTACCCGGACATCGACGCGCAGGGGGTCAGGGCGAAGTTGGCCGAGGTTCACGGCTGGCCGGGGGGCGTCGTGGTTGCGGGCGGCTCGAACGTCCTCATCCAGGCCCTCGTCACCGCGGCGGGTCTGGGCCGGAGCGTGCTCACGGTCGCCCCGACTTTTTCCGTGTACGGGCTCCAGGCCAAACTTCAGGGCGCGCGGTTTACCGAATGTCCGCTGCAAGAGGCGTTTGAACTGCCCTTAAAAGCCTTAAAACGTGAACTGGGGCAAGGTGAGGGGGTCTTCTTTTTAGCCAACCCCGCCGCCCCGACCGGCAACGTGTTTGCCCCTGAAGCCCTGCTCGAGCTGGCCGAGGCGTCCCGGAACAGCTGGCTGTTCGTCGTCGACGAAGCGTATCAGCAGTTTTCCGGCAGCGACGCCACGCCGCTCGTTCGGCGCTACCCGCACGTGGTGAGCCTGCGCACCTTGAGCAAAGCTTTCGGTTTGGGCGGCGTGCGGCTCGGCTACGCGCTGGTGCAAGACGAACTCGCCGAGCAGTTGCAAAAAGCGGTCACGCCTTTTTCGGTCTCGGCGCTGCAGCTTGCGGTCGCCGAGACGGTGCTCGCCGCGCCCGGCTACGCAGAGCACTACGTCGCCGAAGCGAAGCGCGAGCGCGAGCGGCTGTTCGCCGCGCTGCAAATCCTTCCCGGCGTGACGCCTTACCCCTCGAGCACGAACTTTATCCTTTTCAAAGTACCCGACGCCGCACGCGTGTTTGGAGCGCTGCTACAGCGCGACGTGGTGGTGCGCCGCCAGGACCACCTGCCCGGTCTGACGGGCTGCTTGCGCGTGTCGGTGGGCACGCCTCCGCAGAACGACACCTTTTTGAGGGCGCTCAGCGCCGCCCTGCAGCCGGTGGTCAGCGGTGGCTAAGACGGCTGGGGCTGAGGCGGCTGGTGCTGAGGCGGCTGGGGTTGAGGCGGCTGGCGCTAGGACTGCGACGATAGAGCGCACCACGCGCGAAACCGACGTCAAGCTGAGCCTCGACCTCGACGCGGCGGGCGGCAGCGTTGCCACCGGCCACGGTTTTGTGGACCACTTGCTCGAGCAGGTCGCCAAACACGGTCGCCTCTTTTTGGAGGTGACCGCGCAGGGCGACCTTCACGTCGATGTTCATCACTTGGCGGAAGATTTAGGCATCGCCCTGGGCCAAGCCTTCGACACCGCCCTCGGTGACCGGCGCGGTTTGGAACGCTACGCAGACGCGTTTGTGCCGATGGACGAAAGCCTCGCCCACGTCGTCCTGGACTTCTCGGGACGACCCTTCATCGCGTTCGAGCCTGCGGGGTTCGAGGGCGACGCGAACGGCTTCAACATGCACCACCTCCGCGAGTTTTTACGCGGCTTTTGCAACCACGCCCGGGTGACCCTGCACGTGCGAGTCTTGAGCGGCGTCGAAACGCACCACGTCGCCGAGGCGGTGGTCAAGGCTTTTGCCCGCTCGCTCTTCGCGGCCAGCCGCATAACCTCGGACGAACTCCCCTCGACCAAAGGTTTGTTGTGACGAACAGTTCAAAACGTAGACTCGCCGCCGTGGCAACGCTGTGAAGCTGTGACAGGTACTGTGAAAACCGCGCTCATCGACTACGGTGCAGGCAACTTGCACAGCGTCCACAAGGCGCTTTTGCGCGCCGGTTTCGACACCGTTCCGACCGACGACCCTGCCGTCGCCGCGGACGCAGCCGTACTGGTGCTGCCGGGCCAAGGACACTTTCGACAGGTGATGGAGGCTTTTCTGAGTTCGGGGTTCGAGCCCGTGGTGCGCGCGCACCTCGCCGCGCGCAAGCCGTTTTTGGGGATTTGTGTCGGTCTGCAACTCCTGATGCAAACGTCTGAAGAAGCGCCCGGGTTGCCCGGTTTGGGCGTGTTGCAGGGAACGGTCAAACGTTTTCCGCGCGGGGTAAGCGTCCCGCAGATGGGCTGGAACCAACTTCACCCGCAGGGTCGGCCGCCTTTGCTGGACGGCGTGGCAGAAGGGGCGTTCGTGTATTTCGCCAACTCCTATTACGTCGAATTCGCGACCAACCTGCCGGGCGCGACCACACGTTACGGCGGCGTGACCTTCAAGAGTGCGGTATGCGACGGTCCACTGAACGCGGTCCAGTTTCACCCGGAAAAGAGCCAAGGCGTAGGCTTGCGCGTCCTGAAAAATTTTTACGACAGCGTGCGGGAGAGCGGGCCGGAGGGGAAGCGGACGGACACCCGAGTAAAACTTGCAGTGCAGAAAGGACCCGAGTGAAGCGCGACCTCATTTTCATCCTGGGCCTGTTGCTGGCAACCCTGGGCCACGCCCAACCGTGGACGGTGCAAACCGTGGCGCTGCAAGACTACGGCGAAGCGCTCGCCGTCAGCGACCAGTTGAGGGCGCTCAGCTACGACGCCTACGTCGACTTTGGGCTGTACGAAGGCCAGCAGTTCGTGCGGGTGCGGGTCGGCTGTTTTGACGACCAAGACAGCGCCGCTTTTTTTGCGAGCCAACTCGTCGGCGTCACGGCCGAGGCGGTCGCGGTCCCGCTCGAGGCGGCTCCCAAGACTTCGTTCTGTGTGCAGCGCGTGGTCGGTTTCGAGCCGCCGCCGGTTTGGGGCGTGCTGGGAACGACCGCGTCCGCCGTCAGCTTTTGGGTCGAGGTGCTCGGGCAGCGGCGCTTTGTCGTTTTTACCGGAACCGCGTGGCGCGTCGCACAGTCCGAGCAAGACGTCGCCGACCTCACCCGAACGGCAACGGCCGAGCGAGGTGCGGCCCTTTTCCGGCAAGACGCAAACGCGCGCGTCTTATGCGACTGGCGCGGGACGCCCTTCAACGTGACGACGGGACAACTGCTCTGGCAGGGCGGCGCGTGGGCAATCGTCCTGGAAGCCGGTGCGGTCACGGCGTATCATGTGGAGGGTGTCGACTAGATGAGAGACAGAATGTGAAACGCTTCGTTATTTTGACGGGTTTGAGTGGGGCGGGCAAAACGACCGGTTTGCACGCCCTGGAGGACTTGGGCTTTTTTACGGCCGACAACGTGCCGCCGAGCTTGTGGCTCGGCCTCGTCGCCGAAGCCGAAGCGGCGGGGTACGAAACGCTGGCGGTCGGCGTGGACATTCGCACGCGGGCGTACTTAGGCGAACTTGACGAGCGCTTGCTCGAGCTTCAAAGCAAAAACATCCACGCCGAAATCGTCTTTTTGGACGCCGCCGACGACGTACTCGTCAAGCGCTACAACCTCACGCGGCGCACCCACCCGCTCGGGCAAGCGCCCCTGTCGAACGACATTGCCGCCGAGCGCGAGGCGCTGGGCTTTTTGCGCGCTCACGCCGAAATCGTGCTGGACACGTCGCGCCGCAGCGCCAAGGACTTAGTCGAGACGCTTTCCCAGCACTTCGGCCGCGAGCAAAAGTTTCGGCTGCGCCTGGTCTCTTTCGGGTTCAAACGCGGGGTGCCGATAGACGCGGACAACGTTTTCGACCTGCGCGCGTTGCCCAACCCGTATTACGACCCCGCGCTGCGACCCATCGACGGCCGCGACCCGCGGGTACAGGCCTACGTCTTTACACCGAGCACCCTGGAATTTTACACGCAGATGCGGGAATTCATCCGCGAACTCTGCGTGATGGCGCGGGCGACGGGACGCTCGAGCTACACCGTGGCGGTGGGCTGTACGGGCGGTCAACACCGCTCGGTCGCGGTGTCCGAACGCTTGGCGGCAGACTTCGCCGACACCTTCTCGTTGTTCGTCGAACACCGCGACGTCGCCGCCGCCCTGCAAGAACACGTAGGCAACCGTGTCTAAAAGGACGGATGGCAAGAGGGCTGGGTCTAAGAGAACTGGGCTTAAAAAGACCATGCCTAAAAGGACCGGGCTCAAGAGGACCGGGGTCGAAACCGCCTCAGCTCGGGCAGCCGGAGCTGAGGTTGCAGGAGCTGAGGTTGCAGGAACCGACGTGGCCGGGCTCGAGGTGCCAGACACCGAAGCAGTTGAGTCTGCAATTGGGCTCAAAGTGACCGGAATCGAAACCGGCAAGTCCAACACTAGCTCGTTCGACACCGGCTCGTTCGCTACCGGCAGGCCCCGGACGAGCGGAGCCAAACGGGACAGGCTCAGGCAGGTGGGGGCCATGCGCCTGTGGCTCACGCCGGGCATGGGCGTGAAGCGCCACGTGGCCCTCGCGGTGGCGGGCACGCTGTTGTTGGTCGTGGGGGTCGTAGCGGGTGCCCTGTGGGCTTTGGCAGGCAACCGCCAGGCGCTGTCGCAACCTATCGAAAACGTGCTCGTCAGCGACCTGTGGCAGGGTTTCGGCGGTTGGCTCGCGCTCTCTGGGGCGCTGCTGGGCATAACCCTCGCCGTCGTCGCCGTCGGGCGACTCAACCGCTCACTGCTGTCGAACTGGATGGCGCAACCCCGCGACGCCGCCGCCGTGTTGCACAAACGGCTGTCTTTGTCCAAGGGTCCGCACATCGTGGCGATAGGCGGGGGCACCGGCTTGTCCACGTTGCTGCGCGGGCTGCGCCACACGACTTCGAACCTGACCGCCGTGGTCACGGTGAGCGACGACGGCGGCTCGTCGGGCCGTTTGCGCACGGCCTTCGACATGCCCGCGCCGGGCGACCTGAGCGACTGCCTGGCGGCCCTGTCCGACAACGAACTGGAGGTCAGCCGCTTGCTCGAGTACCGGTTCCAGCGCGGCGACGAACTCGCCGGTCACACCTTCGGCAACTTGTTCATCACCACCTTGACCGAGGTCGAAGGCGACTTCGGCCAAGCGATTCGCGTCTTGAACGCGCTGCTCAACCTGACCGGCTCGGTCTATCCGGTCTCACCCGAGCCCATCGCCCTGACCGTGGTCAAAACGAGCGGTGAACGGGTCACGGGCGAAAGCAAGGTGCGCACCGTGCGCGGCGCCGTCGCTCAGGCCATGATAGAACCCGCCGACCCGTCGGTAACGCCCGAGGTCGTGGTCAGTTTGCTGAACGCGCAGACGGTGGTTTTAGGGCCGGGCAGCCTGTTTACCAGCACGCTGCCACCCTTGCTCGTGCCCGGCGTGAAACGCGCCCTACTCCAGACGAGTGCGCGCCTCGTTTACGTTTGCAACATCATGACCGAGGCCGGGGAAACCGACGGGTTCGACGTTTTCGACCACGTCCGAGTGTTGTTCGAGGCTCTGGGGCGCTATCCGGACGCGGTCGTCATCAACAGCTTGCCCGTCGACGACGCCCGGCTCGAGCGCTACGCCCGCGAGGGCGCGGCCGTCGTCGCGTTCGACCCCGGCAGGTTCGAGGGTTTGAACATCGACATCGTCAGGTTGCCGCTCCTGAGCGACGGCCTGCACGCTCAACACGACGCCGCCCTGCTCGCTAAGTGGCTCGGTGAAGCTGCGCGCGCTCAACCCTCGCCGCCCCTCAAAACGAAAGTTGCCGTCGCGTGATTGCGCTGGCGCTGACCGCCCTGTTGTCTTTTCAAGACCCGGCCGGCGACACGTTCGGCGACGGCAGTCTGGTCGCGCCGACGGCCGCGGTGTTTCGCACCTTGGGCAGCTTCGACCTGCTCGGCGCGGAAGTGCTCGACACGCCTGAACTCACGCTTGCCCTCACGTTCGCCGCGCTGCCCAACCCACTCGAGTTGCCGAACGGCTTTTCCCTACCCATCATCGAGCTTTACGTCGGTGACGAGACTGCGGGCAGCCCCGACCTGTTGCCCGGCTCGGGCATGAGCTTGCCCGGCGGCTCAAGCTGGCACTACGCGTTTCGGCTGACGGGCGACCGCGTGCAGGCGTTCGTCGCCGAGGCTGGTCCGAGCGAAGGAAACGCGGTTGACGGCGGTGCGGTTGGGCCTGGAAAAAGGGTGGAACTGAGCGCAGCGGACGGTCTGGAAGTGACGGTCGACGACAACGTCGTCACCTTGAAGACACCGCTACCCCGGCCCGAATCGCTGACGCTCTACGGTTTGGTGGGCGGCTACTCGCCTTTCAGCGACAGCGGTTGGCAGGGTTTGAGTGCGGTGCCCGCACCCTGGACCTTCTCGAGCGCCGAACAAACCGTTCCCGTCGTCGACGTTTTGGCCGAAGACGAAAATGCCCAGGCTCAAGCCGTCGCCACCCGGACCCTGCCGGCGCTCCGCCGCGCCGCGCCCCCCGCCCCACCCCAAGAGAACCGTTGGCTGCTTCTCGTAGCCGGGGGTGTGGTCGTCGCCCTGGTCGGCCTGGCCGGCCGTTTCACCGTACCCAAAACCGATTTCCACACGGGCTTGCCCGCGGACCACGAAGCCGCCCGCGCTCCCGTACCCGCGTCCGCACAAACCGATGAGGCGGCCGAACTTGCGAAAACTCCGCCGTCCGAGACCGCTCCCCCTGCGACCGCCGTAGCCGAGGACGAACCGTTCGAAGACACAGCCGCCGGGGAACCTGGGCCGGAGGCCGTCGTAGCTCAGGTCTTCGTCCCGGAGGGTGCTGAGGTTGAGAGTGCTGAAGTTGAGAGTGCCGAGGTTGAGAATGTTGAAGCTGAGAGTGTTGAGCCGGAGGGCCTCGAGACCCAAAGCGTGGCGACCGAGGACGCCGAGGTGATGGACATTCAGACCGAGGCTGGTGAGGCGAGGGATACTCAGACGGCGGGCGCAACGTCCCAGGTCGCCGCGTCCCGGCCTGCAACCGGCCTAAAGCCTGAGCCAATCAAGCTGGACTTTGAAAGCCTCGAGCCGCTAAAAAAACAGCCCAGCCAGGCGTCGGGAGCCAAGGGCAACCCCGAAGCCGCCTTTCCACTTGACGATGAGGCTCCGCCGTCAAGCGAAGCGAACCGACCCGAACGGTTCACCCACAAGCCTGTTCCCGGACCGTCCGACACCCGTTCACCCGGAACCGAGCCCGCGAAAGCAACGGATGCGGGCCAGCTCGAGCCCACAAGGAGGGGTTGGAGCCGCGCGAACTGGTTTACCGCCGACGACGATACCGAGCTATGGCCGCAAACCGACGACCCCGAACAGTCTCAAACGTGAAACATTCGTGACAAATTCCGGGTAAGATCCATTACAGTCATTTTGTCGCCCAGTACGGTTGAACGCTTTAAGAATTCAGCTCACAGAATACCGGAGGACTACCCTATGGTCGCAACCCGTTCGCACGTGTCTCACTGGCTCAGCAGCCTTGTCGCCACCCTCGTTTTAGGCGGCACGATGGTTGCGACCAAAGCTGTCTTCAACGCCCCCCAACCCGCCGAGATGCTGTTCAACTTCACGTCTCAATTTTTAGGCGTGCCCTGGGTCTTCAACCTCATTCACAGCTTGCCCGCCGGACTGGACGCCTACGCAAAATACGCGCTGTTCGGCGTTTCGACGCTTCTGCTTTTGGGCGTTTGGTTCGGCCTGGGCCTCCTTTATCCCAAACTCAGCGAGCGCCTGACCAAGTGGGGCGCGGACGCGTTCTACGCCCTAACGATGGTGGCGATAGTCGGGCTCATATTTATGCCCTTGCAAGGCTTGGGGCTGTTCGGCCTGAGCGAGTCCAACTTTTTTTATCCACCCTTGGCAAGTCACCTCTGGGCCGCGCTGTTCGGCTTGGTTTTCGGCTTCACCTTGCACGCCATGACCCTGTCGCCGCGGGGGTACAACGCGGGGCGGCGTGAGAGTCTGCGCAGCCTTGTCGGCGGCGCCGTCGCCATAGGTTTGGCGACGAGCGTGGGTCAATTTCTGGTGCGCGGCGTCGCCTACGCGCAAGAAGCGGCCGCCGCCCTCATCGCCAAAATCCAGGGCATTCCACCGGAAGTCACGCCGGTACCCGAGCACTACGTCGTCTCTAAAAACGTCTTCAACCCGTCGGTGCCCGAGCGGGGTTGGCAGCTCAAAATCACCGGCATGGTCGACAACGAACTGTCGTTCAGCTTGGACGACCTCAAAGCTTTGCCCAGTGTGGAGCGAACCAGCACGCTGACTTGTATTTCAAACCAGGTCGGCGGCGACCTCATCGGCAACAGCGTCTGGACCGGGGTTTACCTAAACGACCTGTTGGTAACCGCCGGAATCCAGGACGGCGCGGACGAACTCATCTTGCGCGCCGCCGACAACTACTCGGACTCGTTTCCGCTAGAAGCTGCGCGGCGCGAGGGGACCATCGTCGCTTACTTGCAAAACGGCGAACCCCTGACCCGCGACCACGGCTTTCCGGCGAGGGTCTTGGTCCCCGGCATCTACGGCATGAAAAACGTCAAGTGGGTGACCGAAATTGAACTGACCAACCAAGACTACAAAGGGTACTGGCAAACCCGCGGGTGGAGCGACCCCGCCATCGTCCAGACGATGAGCCGCATCGACACCGCGACTGCGACCAAGCTCGACGACGGGACTTACGGCATTGGCGGAATCGCTTTTGCAGGCTTACGCGGTATCGAGCAGGTCGAGGTGTCGGTCGACAACGGTCAAAGCTGGCAAACGGCCCAAGTCAAACCCGCCCTGAACGACCTGAGTTGGAACCTGTGGGGTTTCACCTGGGACGCCGAGCCGGGCACCTATCCTGTTGTTGTGCGGGCGACCGACGGCACCGGCGACACCCAAACCGCCGAGCCGAACCGCCCCTTACCCGACGGCGCGACGGGCTACCACATGGTCAACGTCAAGGTCACTTAACAGTCTGCCCAGAGTTTCAGTCAAGGGCTACCCATGTTGGGTAGCCTTTTTGTCGTGCTATTTGGTACAGAAAACCAGGGGTTTTCTACGTGTTCGGGAGGGTGCTTACAGGTTTTGAACACTCTGCCGGGTCCGTATGGGAACCAACCGACCTTGACAAACCCCCACTTGTCCTTATAATAAGCACGCAACAAAGGAGCTTATGAGTCAAGCCAAACAACTGAAACGCCTCGTCATCGTCGAATCCCCGACCAAGGCCAAGACGATTCGGCGGTTTTTGCCCGGCAACGGTTACCAAATTGAGGCCAGCATGGGCCACGTCCGCGACCTGCCCGCCAAGGCCGACGAGATTCCCGCCGACCTCAAAAAGCAACCTTGGGCGCGCATCGGCGTGAACGTCGCAAACGACTTCGAGCCGCTCTACATCGTGTCGCCGAAGAAGAAAAAAGTGGTGAGCCAGCTCAGGGACGCGCTCAAAAAGGCCGACGAACTCTACATCGCGACCGACGAAGACCGCGAGGGCGAGAGTATCGGCTGGCACCTCGTCGAAGTGCTGAAGCCGAAAATCCCGGTGCGCCGCATGGTCTTTCACGAGATTACCGAGGACGCCATTTTGCGCGCCCTCGACGAGACGCGCGACATTGACCACAACCTGGTCGACGCGCAGGAAACCCGGCGCGTGCTCGACCGGCTGGTGGGCTACACCATCTCGCCGCTGCTCTGGAAGAAAATCGCCCCTAAGCTGTCCGCCGGCCGCGTGCAGAGTGTGGCGGTACGACTCATGGTGCTGCGCGAAAAGGAGCGCATCGCGTTCGTCCCGGCGGGGTATTGGGACTTAAAGGCGGTGCTCGAGAAGTCACCCAACCGCTTCGAAGCCGTCATGACCCACTTCGGCGGTACTCGCTTGGCGACCGGCCGCGACTTCGACGACAACACCGGCAAACTCAAAGAGGGGCTTGTCGCCGGCAAAGACGTGTTGCTGATGGGCGAGGCGCAAGCCAGAGACCTCTCCGAACGCCTCCCGAACGAACCCTGGCGCGTCGCTAAAGTCGAGGAACGCATGGCGACCCGCTCGCCGAGCGCGCCCTTCACCACCTCGACGCTGCAACAAGAGGCAAGCCGAAAACTCGGGCTGTCGGCTCGAGACACGATGCGCGTGGCGCAGGGCCTATATGAAAACGGCCACATCACTTACATGCGCACCGACTCGACGAACCTGTCGCAAGAAGCCGTCGACGCGAGCCGTCGGGCAATCAAAACCCGCTACGGCGAGGAGTACCTGAGCCCCAGACCGCGCCGCTACGCCACCAAGTCCAAGAGCGCCCAGGAAGCGCACGAGGCCATTCGGCCCGCGGGCAAGGCGATGAAAACGCGCGAAGAATTACACCTCTCGGGCATCGAGGCGCGGCTCTACGACCTCATCTGGAAGCGCACCGTCGCCACGCAGATGGCCGACGCCAAGCTACGCTTCGTCACTGCAACGATTGAAGCGGGTACGGGTGACGACATCGCCACCTTCCGCGCCAGCGGCCGCACGACCGTGTTCCCCGGCTTTTTTCGCGCCTACGTCGAAGGGTCGGACGACCCCGACGCCGCCCTCGAGGACCGCGAGCAACCCCTGCCCGCCCTCAAGGAAGGCGACACGCTGACCTGCAAAGACCTAGAAGCCCTGGGTCACGAAACCAAGCCCCCGGCCCGCTACACCGAAGCGTCGCTCGTCAAGCTGTTGGAGAGCGAGGGCATCGGCCGGCCGAGCACGTATGCCAGCATCATCGACACGGTCGTCGGGCGCGGCTACGCGCGCAAGTCCGGCAGCCAACTCGTGCCGACCTTTACGGCTTTTGCCGTAAACAACCTCATGGAGCAGCAGTTCGAGCAACTTGTCGATACCGGCTTCACCTCCGACATGGAGCAGCGGCTCGACGACATCGCCACGGGCACCCTCAAAGCGACGCCCTATCTGAAAGACTTTTACCTCGGCAAGGCCGGCCTCGAGACGCGGGTCGAAGCGGGGTTGGAAGCCATCGACGCCCGCGAAACCTCCACCTTGTCGTTCCCGCAGTGGGGTGACTTAGTCGTGCGCGTCGGGCGCTACGGCCCCTACGTGGACGGCGAGGTGAACGGCGAACGCCTGACGACCTCGCTTCCCGAAGACTTGGCCCCCGCCGACGTGACGAAGGAGGGGTTGCTCGAGCTGCTCGAGAAGGGCAACGCCTCCGACGAGACCGTGGGCACCTTCCCCGAGACCGACCAGCCCATGCTGCTGCGGAGCGGCCCTTACGGCCCCTACCTGCAACTCGGCGACGACGACCAGGAGGGCAAACCCAAGCGCGTCTCACTGCCCAAGGGCATGGAACCCAGAGACGTGAACGCGCAAAACGCCGCGCGGCTGTTGGAGCTGCCCCGCACTTTAGGGGCCGACCCCGAGACGGGCGAACTCATCAAGGCCAACATCGGGCGCTTTGGGCCGTACGTGCAGCGGAACCGAACGTTCGCCTCGATTCCCAAAGAGGAAAGTGTGCTCGAAGTAGGCCTCGAGCGCGCCCTCGAACTAATCAAGAAAAAAGCGGGCAAAAGCCAGGCCCTGCGCATCGTCGGCAACCACCCGGACACAGGCGAGCCCATCGAGGTGCGCGACGGGCGCTACGGCCCTTACGTCAAACACCGCAAGACGAACGCCTCGCTGCAAGACGGCCAAAAACCTGAGACGGTTTCCCTGCAAGAAGCGGTGCAACTGCTCGCCGCAAGAGAAGCGAGTACGGGCGGTCCGAAAAAATCCAGGGCGAAGTCGTCCAAAGCTCGAGCCACCAAGTCCAAAACCTCAGCAAAACCCAGAACGACCACCAAAACCGCTGCCAAGAAACCCAAGAAAGCTGCTAAACCCAAAGCGAGCGGCCCCAAAGCCACGCCCAAAGACTTAGAACCCTTTTTAGGCGAACTCGACCAAAACGTGCGCGACGTGGTGGTGCGTTTGGAAGGCATGGAAAAGCGTAAACCTCAAGCTGTCGCCGTTATCACCGGCGAACTCGGTTTGAGTGAGGAAGAGGTCAAGGCGGCCCACAAACGCGGCATGTTCAAGCTGCGGATGGCCTACGGCCGCGCTCGGAAAGACGCTGAAGCGGCAGTGGCGTAAATGATGAGCGAGGTCGCTCAAACCCTCAACCTCATCACCCTCGCCAAGGGCAACCCGAGCGGGTCGGCGGTGCCGGGGACGGGCCTCGAGACGCTGCTGGTCGAAACGAAGGAAAGTTTGCAGCTCGAGCACCCCCTGTGGCTTCTTGTGCTGGACGGCGAACTCATCATCGACCTACCCCACGGCGACTTTCGCATCCTCAAACCGGGCGACTGTATTCACTTAGAACAAGGCTTGAAGGTGAGTTTGCAACCGCTCGAGAGTGCGGTGGTGGTACGGCAGCGCGGTTAGCGCCCGTGGAGGCCGCGCGAGTCGTCGTTACCGAGCGCTATCCAGATTGCCACGTCGCCCTCCTCGCGGGCAGCGTCGTCCGCGGTGAGGCAACAGAAACTTCTGACTTAGACCTCGTCGTCGTTACCGCTTCACCTGCTGCACCTTTTCGAGAGTCCTTCATGGCCCACGCTTGGCCGGTCGAGGCGTTCGTCCACACTCGAGCCTCGCTCGCAGAGTTTTTCAAAACCGATGCTGAACGCCACAGGCCGTCGCTGCCCAACATGTGCGCAGAAAGTACCGTTATCAAAAACGACGGCTCGGCGCGGGCTATCAAAGAAGAGGCTGAGGCTTTGCTCGAGGCCGGTCCACCCCCGCTCACCGAAACCGAGTTGAGGCAGGCGAGGTACACCCTTACTGACTTGCTCGATGACTTTTCAGGGGCAAAAAATCAGCTCGAGGCCACCTTCGTTCTAGCTGAAGTGCTGCCGTCACTGTGCGACTTTATCTTCGACACGCGCGGGCAGTGGCGAGGCGGCAGCAAGTGGAACCCGCGCAAGCTTGCAAAGCTAGACGCTGATTTATACGGGCAGCTTGAAGCGGCACTCGAGTTTTTCGCCAAACGTGAAGAGCGCGGCGCACTGACAACTTTTGTTGAGGGAGTGCTCGAGCCGTTCGGCGGGCAGCTGTTTGACGGCTTCAGCTTGGGCAAAAATCCAGCGCAAAATTCTGATTAGTCCAAAGTGCAGAGCAGCTTAACCAAAAGACTCTTGCAAGTCTTCAGGCACGGCGTCGTGGCCTTCGGCGGATACGTCCGGCACGCCGTTGAGCACCCATCGGTAAGCATCGGCGTCAGCGCGGCTCGCCCTTTCCTTGAGGTAAGCTTCAGCGTCGAGCGCGGATACCTTCTCGGCTACAGCGAGCGTGATGAGTTGGTTGATGGAGATGCCTTCCCGCTTGGCGAGGTCACGCACGTAGCTGTGCAAATGGTCGGGCAAACGCAAGTTCAGGCTGCTCATGGTTTCCATCCTTTCTGAATGAGGTTTCGGAACAGCGTAGCGGGGTCGATGGCTTGCACGTCCAAAGTTTTGCTCCCTACAAAGTCACCAAGATTATAAGTAACGATGGCGGCGTTTGCGTTCACGGCAAGTTCTAAAAGTAGGTCGTCCTTGGGGTCGCGTAGATAGGGTCGCCACAGGTAGTTCAACTTTACGAGAAGCGCGTGGGCACACAAGGTATCCAGTAAGGTATCAACTTGTTTATGTGTCAGTGGCACCATGCCGGGACGCTTCAAAACGGCTTCATACTCGAGCACCAAAGCCACAGACAGGCAGACCTCCATAGGTAACGTTTGTAAGTTCGCTAAAATCTGGTAGGAGAGTCCTCTTTTGGAGCGCAAACCAGCTACGAGAATGTTCGTATCGAGCACTACCCTCACGTTTGCATAGTATCATATGTGGTGCAACCAATTTTTGTCAGCTTCATTCTAAATATCTTCCCAAAGCAACAAAACCTAGTCGCTTCAAGCGGTAAACTGTCCAGGTGAGCCAACGCTATCACGTCAACGAGGGCATCGTCATCCGCCGCCACGCGCTGCCGAGCGGAGACGTCATCGTCACGCTCTTCAGCGAGGCGGGCAAATGGCGCGGCAAGGCCAAACAGGGCAAGCGTCTAGGCGGCAACCTCGGCAAGTTGAGCTTGTTTCACGACGTCACGGTGCAACACTACCGCCGCGGCGACGACGACCTCTCCCTCATCACGCAGGTGCAACTGAACGGCGCGCTGCCGAAACTGAGCAACCCGGCGGTTTACCCTTACGCGCACATTTTGGCCGAACTGCTCGACAAGCTCACCGTGGACGTTCACGTGGGCGAGGAAATGTACGCCTACTTCGCGAGCGGCTTACGCGGCCTCAACCAGCACACTGACCCCGAGGCGGTCGCGCTCGTTTATGTGTGGCGGCTGTTGCAACAGGCGGGTTTGTCGCCGAGCGTGACGCGCTGCGCCGTGTGCGGCTCGAGTCAGGTCGGCACCACCTTCGACGTGGGCTCCGGCGGTTTGACCTGCGAAACGTGCAACGTGGGCATCACCCTCTCGAGCGAAATGGTCGGCGACCTCGTCACCCTGCTGACCGGCACGGTGCGGGGGGCGTTGGGCGTGGCGCTTGTCAACCGGAACCTCCACTGGACGCTGCTCCAACGCTACACGGCCTACCACGTCGGCGATTTGCGCAGTTTGAGCTCGCTGCACCGCCTCGGGACGGACAGCGTGCGTGGTTAGCGCCCTCGTCGCGCTCGCTGTGGGCTACCTGCTCGGCTCGTTTCCGAGCGCTTACCTCCTCGCCAAACTGAGGGGTGAAAACATCTTCAAGGTCGGCTCGGGCAACATGGGCGCGATGAACACCGCGCGCAACTTGGGTTACGGGCTCGGGGCGATGGTGCTGTTGCTGGATGTAGGCAAGGGCGCGCTGGCGAGTTACGTCGGGCTGACGCTTCCGGGCGACACTCTCCTCCCCGCGCTGCTGGCCGGCATCGGCGCGGTGGCGGGCCACGCCTGGCCGATTTTCCTGGGCTTTCGGGGCGGCGGCAAGGCGCTGGCGACGACGCTCGGGACGACGCTGCCGCTTTACCCGCTGGTGGGTCTGCTGGGTTTAGCGCTGATGATTGTCTTGACGTTGGCCTCAAAACGCAGCACGCTGGCGGCAGTCGTCACCGTCGTGCTTTATCCGGCGATTGTGTACGTGGTCTCGAGCCTGCAGTACGGCCCCCGCGGACAGCTCGGACTCGTGCTGTTCTGCACCGGAGTCGTCGCGCTCATCGTCGTGGTGCGGCATGTCCCTTCGCTGCGGCAGGAGTCCGGCCAAGCTTGATTGTGCTGCTCAACGGCACTTTCGGCGTGGGCAAAACGTCGGTGGCGCAGGTGCTCGCCAAAACCCTCCCGAACGCCCTGCTCTTCGACCCCGAGGAGGTCGGGCAGATGGTCCGCCGCGTTACGCAAGAAGTGCGCAGCGGCGCGGAAACCAGCGACGATTTTCAGGACATCGCCCTCTGGCGCAGCTTGACGATTACGCCTGCGGCGGGCCTGGTTGAAAAGTACGGGCGCGACCTCGTCGTGCCGATGACGCTTGTGGACACGGCTTACCTCGAGGAAATCCGCACCGGCTTGAGCGAAGTGTCAGGGCCGTTGCACCATTTTTGTTTGACCGCGCCCCTGGAAGTCGTCCAACACCGACTCTTGCAACGGGGCGACCTTCCCGGCAGTTGGCCCTGGCAACGGACGCTTTCCTATTATTTGCGTTTTGAGGACGAGCACTGCCGCGTTCATATCGCCACTGAAAACCGCACGCCGCAGGATGTCGCCGAACTCGTCCTCAACTTTATTTGAGCTTACTGCCAGCGCTCGAGCCCCTCGCCCTTTTCCCCCAAAACATAAGGTCGCAACTCGCCGACGAGGTACAAGCTGCCCGCGACGACGACAATATCTTTTTGAGAAGTCAGCTCTACGGCACGCTCCAACGCCTGCCGCGGGTTGGGCTCCACGAGTGCGTGGGGGACGGTTTCGGCAAGGTCGTCAGGGTCGGCGGCTCGAGGGCTCAAACTCGCCTTGGTGAGGATGATGTGCTCAGCGTCCGCGACGAGGGGCGACAGCACGCCCGCCACGTCTTTGTCCCGTCCGACGCCCGCGACGAGCATGAAATCCGTGATGCCAAATTCGGTCAGCACAGCTCGCAAGGTCTGCGCCGCCGCCGGGTTGTGTGCGCCGTCGAACAGCACGGTACGATTTTGAAACGTTAAGCGCTCGAGCCGCCCCGGCCACTTGGCTTCGCGTACACCTTCTCGAATTGCCTGCTCCGAGACGCTCAACGCCTGCGCCGCCGCGACCGCCAGCGCGACGTTCGCGGCCTGGTGCCGCCCGATGAAAGGCGAATGGACGGCGATTCGACCTTCCGGGCTGTGGACGACAAGCTCGAGCCCGTCCCAGCCCGCCGCCCCGACCTCGGCTTGAAACTCCGAACCCAGCCTGAAGAGGTGAGCGCCGAGACGCGTCGCCTCAGCCCGAATCACTTCCAACCCCGCGCCCGTCGCCGCAGTAATCGCAGGTTTGCCAGGGCGCAGGATGCCCGCTTTATCGAGCGCAATCATCTCGACAGTGTCGCCCAACACTTGCGTGTGGTCGAGCGAGACGTTGGTGAGGAGGCTCAAAACCGGCTCTACCGCGTTCGTCGCGTCGTAGCGCCCGCCGAGACCGACCTCGAGCACCGCCGTCTCGACCCCGGCATCCGTGAACAACACGCACGCCAACACCGTGACGATTTCGAAAAAGGTCGCCTCGACAACCTCGGCGTGGGGCTTGAGATTCTGCAGTGCAGTGTTTACAACGTCCGCCGGTACGGGCTTACCGTCGATTTGAAACCGCTCCGCAAAGTAGGTGAGGTGGGGCGAGGTGAACAGGCCGGTGCGCCGCCCCGCCGCGGTGAGGATGCTCGCCAGCGTGCTCGCCGTGCTCCCCTTGCCGTTCGTCCCGCCGACGAGGACGGTTTCGAACTCAGCCTCGGGGTTGCCGACACGGTGCAACAACGCCTGAACCCGCGCCAAGCCCGGTTTAACTCCGAAACGCTGCCGCGCCAACAGCCACTCGAGAGTTTCAAACACGAAAGACCTTCAAAGAGCGGGAAAACAGAGAAGTGGAGGAGCCGAAAAGTTGTTCTCCACTGCTCCCTTGCTCCCCTGCTCCAGTTCTCCGCCCAACCGGCAGAAAACACACCCGGCGTACCGATGACTCAGCCACGCCCTAGAACCTCTCTTCGATGTTTTTTAGAAGCAGCGCTTCCGCGTTGTCGCCCGGTGTGTGGTGGCGTTCGACGATTAGAGCGACGCAGGCGTCGCCGCCGTTTTTGCGGACAAGGTTCGCGCCGTAAGCCGCGTGGTGCCGCCGCCGCTGCCACGCGCCGCGCAGTCCACCGTAGCGCGGTTCAGCGGGCACGTCGGGCGTGTACAGGTGAACGGCGGCGCGCTCGACAGCACTGAACCGCGCGCCGCTTTTACCCACGTCGTGGAGCAGCGCCGCCCGGACGAGGCGGGACGAGGCTTGGGGGTGTTCGTTGAGCAGCGCACTCGCCACCTCGAGCGCGTGGCAGCGGTCGCGGGCGTCCATGTTCAGGTACAGCCTGAGTTCGGCGGGGGGCAAGTGAGCTTTTGCAAACGCATCGTCCGGGCGGGCAAAACGCGGGAAAAAAGCTAGCAGGGTGCGGCGGGCGATGTTGGTAAGGCGTACCGCGCTCGACACATGTTGCAGTTTAACGCGAACCCTGCCTGGCTCGCACCCGTTCCGCGCACACCACCGGCGGTGTGCGAAGCCGAGCGGTGGGCTCGGTTCTCGGACGCGGCCGACGAGGCGCGCGGTGTGCCGTTTTTCCAGCACGCTTTTCTCGCCTGCGGTATGCTTCCTCACGTGAACGTTTTAGAAGTTTATAAAGAGGCGGGCGGCTATCTCGAGGGGCACTTTCTCCTCGCTTCGGGCCGGCACTCGCCCAAGTTCCTGCAGTCGACGACCGTCTTGCAATATCCCGATAAAGCTGAACGTATCGGCGAGGCTTTAGCTGCAAAGTTCGACACCTCGCCGGACTTCGTCGTAGGCCCGGCAATGGGTGGCGTCGTGCTCGCTTTCGTGGTTGCGAAGGCGCTCTCTTGCCGCGCGCTGTTTGCCGAGAAAGACGGTGGCGGCATGAAGGTTCGTGAGGCTTTTTCCGTCCAGCCGGGGGAAACGTTCGTCGCGGTCGAAGACGTGGTGACGACCGGCGGCAGTTTGCAAAAAGCGATTCGGGCGGTGGAGAGTTGTGGCGCGACGCTCGTCGGAACGGCCTGCATCATCGACCGACGGGACGACGAGGCCCGTGTAGCGGTGCCGATACAGTCTTTGACTCGACTGGAGTTCCCCACCTACAGCCCCGACGCCTGCCCCCTGTGCGACGCAGGCGTGGCCTTGGAGCACGTGTGAAGTATCTTTTTTTACTCCTGCTGTTGCTGCCGAACCTGAGCTTGGCGCAGCCTGCCACAAACCCCGAACAAGTTGCCGACGAAGCGGTGCGGAACTGGCTCGAGACCCTGCGCCCCGACCTGACGGCTTTGCCGAGGTTGTCCACCGAAGAAGCTTGTACGCTGCTGCCCGAACTGTTGCAAAGCCCGCCGCCTCCCGAGGGCACCGACGTGAACTTCGGCGAGCGGCGCGAACTGGAGACCGACGACGAGGCGCTGAGACGCTACAGCTACCCGGCGGCGCTGCCGGGGGGACGGCTCGAGCTGGTCGAGGTCATCTTGCAGAGCACGGGGCAAAGCGCCGCGACCCCGAACGAAGGCGCTTGGGAAGTGCAGCGCGTCGGCGTCGAAGTCGCGTCGGGGGGCGACGGGCGTGCGTGGCTGCAAACGCCCCCTGCGTACTGGTTGTTCGTCGCTTTCAGCTTGTACGTCGTATTTTTGCTGGTGCGCCCGTCGTTCTTTCGGCGCTGGCTGGCCGAGGGCTGGGGCGTTATCCGCAGCTACCGCCGAACAGTCGTCGGCACGCTCGTCACGTTTTCCGCGCTGTTCGGCTTAGGCGCGCTGACCGGCGCGAGCTTGCCCGCGGTCTGCGGCGAGGCGATTTTGAGCGTCCTCAACGCGGCCATCACCTCGGTCGGCGCGGTGGACGCCTACGGCAGTTTGAACGTGGCGCGGGCCGCCGTGGTCACTTTTTACCAAAACTTCGTGGTGGTGACGCTGTCGCTGCTGTTCGGCTCAGGGCTGCTGTTCGGCGTGCCCGCCTACCTCGTCGGCGCGTTCGCGTTTTACACGCAGGGCATCCCCTTCGGGCTCGTCGGCAGCCTGGGCGCGGGGCAGTTTTTGTTTCTGGTTATCTTGCTCGTGCTCGAGCTGACGAGTTACTTCCTCGTCATCGCCGGGGGCGGCATCTTGCTCGTCAGCGTGATTCGTGAAGGCTTCAGCGGCTTCAGCAAGGGCGTGAGAAGGCTCGCGCTGATGTTGCCCTTCGCGCTGATTTTGCTGCTCGTCGGCGCTTGGTACGAGTCGAGCCTCATCATCTTGCCGCAACTGTTCGGCGGGCCGTAAAGCAGTCGTCAAGATTCAGTCGGTCGTCAGGAGGTTGCGAACGGGGTGCGGCGCAAGCCGTTCAGGGGTGGGCCGAAACGGTTGTCGGTTGAGGGTCGGCAAGGCCGAGAAAGTCGCGGACTAAGGGCGCGACGTCGAGCAGGCTGCTCGCTTGTGCGAACCCGTCCGCGCCCGGCCCGACGACGAGGAGCGGCACCGGCGCGACGGTGTGGCTCCGCGTCGTCTTGTTTTCTAAGTTGCCGTGGTCGGAGGTGACAAGAAGGGTCGTGTCGCCCAAAGCGGACACGACCCCCTCAAAAAACGCGTCCAGCTTTTCGACGAGCGCCACGGCCTCGGCAAAGCTGCCCCGGTGCCCGGTCGCGTCGGTCGGCCAGAAGTCGAAAAAGGTGAAGGCGGCTTGGGTAGCTAAGTTCGCAAGCCGCTGTCCACTTTCAAAAGGCGTGAGGAGAGGTAGGTCGGGCTCGAGCCGCTGCAAGTATTCCCCGGTCAGGTCGACGCTCACCGCGTTTCCGGCGCGGTAGTCGGAAAGCGTCTGCAACGACAGCCCGGCGGCTTTGACGGCGTAGACGGGCACGTTCTCTTTTTGCCTGCCGGCGGCGACCGCCCCAAAATAGCCCGGTGGGTAGATGTTGGCGAGTTGCGCCCGCCCGCCCGAGTCGCGCACCTCTGAGAACAAAGTTCCCGCCTCGAGCACAGCTTTCAGCGTCGGCCCCGGCCACGGGCCGTAGTGTCCGTTCATCACCGCGGCCCCGTTTTCGCCCGTCAGCAGCGCGGTTTGCCCCGTGGCCGACTGCGGCAGGCCCGCGTAACCGAGAGACGCGTCTAAGTGTTTGAAGGTGAGGTCGGCGGTAAGGTGCTCGGGTAACGACGCAGTGAGACTGCCGCCCAGCAACTCGTTCAAAAACGGCGTCCACGCCGCCGCGAACGGATTCACCGCCGCGTCGTCCACGCCGAGGCCGACGCCGTCGAGAAACACGAACAGGATTTTGTTTGCGTCGTCGCCCGTAGGGGCGGGTTTTAAACCCGCCCCTACGCCGGCAACTACGTCTTCAGCCGACACCCATCGCCGCTTTCATCTTGGACAGCGTCGGGGCGGCGATGTTGCGCGCCGCTTCGGCCCCTCGAGCCAGGGTACGCTCCAGCTCCGCCCGGTCGTCCATGATTTCGGCGTAGCGTTTTTGCAAGGGTTCCAGGGTGTCGTTCACCGCCCCGACGACCTCTTTTTTGAGCGTACCGTAACCCTGACCCTCGAACTTCGCTTCAACGTCCGCTTTGGACGCGCCGGTCAGCACGTGGTAAAGCGTGAGCAGGTTCAGCACCCCCGCTGAGGCGTGCTCGAAGCGCGTCTCCCGGCCCGAGTCGGTCACGGCGGACATGATGGTTTTTTTGACCGTCTTGGCGTCGTCGAGCAGGTTGACCGCGTGGCCGCTCGTAGCGCGGGCGACGCTCTTGCTCATCTTGTTCTCGGGCGCGTCGAAACCCATGATTCGCGCGCCGACTTTGGGAATCACCGCCTCGGGCAAAGTGAGCGTTTCGCCGAACAGGTTGTTGAAGCGCACCGCGATGTCCCGGGTGAGTTCGATGTGCTGCTTCTGGTCCTCGCCGACCGGCACGCGGTCGGTGTCGTACAAGAGGATGTCGGCGGCTTGCAGCACGGGGTAGTCGAGCAGTCCGGTCCCGACGCTCTCGCGCGTCTCGCTCTTTGCCTTGAACTGGGTCATGCGGTAGAGCCAGCCGAGCGGCGTCACGCAGTTCAGCAGCCACGCGCCCTCGGCGTGCTCGTGGACGTGCGACTGGACAAAGACGATGTTGTGCTCCGGCTCGAGCCCCGCCGCAAAGTACAGCGCCGCGACCTTGCGCGAGTTTTCGTGCAGCACCTTCGGGTCGATTTCCTCGGGCAGCGTCAACACGTGGAGGTCCACCACACAAAACACGTTGTCGGTCTCGTGCTGGTTCTCCGCCCACTGCCGCAGCGCGCCGATGTAGTTGCCGATGTGGAGGTCGTAAGAAGGCTGGACGCCCGAGAAGACCCTGAGTTTCTTGTCCGTCGGGGGCTGCGTTTTGGGGCTGTTCACGGGGTTCATGACTGCGTCACTCATAGGGCGAGTATATCGCAGACGCTGGTCTGTTCGGGTCCGGGTTTTGTCACGTCGGCTCTTTCAAGCAAGCGAGACGACTGCAAATCAGAAGCTGTGCAACCGTTTTGGCACGAGTTTTTCCGACCCCTGCCGTAACAAGCGCGCGTCCTCCCCACCCCTGGGTATACTGGCTCGAGATGACTTTGGACGTGGTCGGGCACGAAGGCCCCAAGGAAACGCTGCGCAACTTGCAGGCGCACACCTTGCTGTTCAGCGGTCCCGCGGGCGTCGGACGGCGGCGCGTCGCGCGCTGGCACGCGGCCCGCCTCAACTGTTCGGTGGGCGGCCCAGAACCCTGCGGGCGCTGCGAAAGTTGCGCGCTGTTCAAAGCCGACGCACATCCGGACTACCGTGAGGTCGGCCCGAACACCACGACCAAAACGGGCAAGAGCAGCCGCCGGCCCGAAATCCGCATCGCGCAACTCGTGCCCAGAGAAGACGCGGACGAAGCCGACCCGCCGCTGAGCCGTTGGTTAGAGGCTAGACCGCAGTTCAAGCGGCGCGTCGGCGTCATCGACCGTGCGGATACCTTAAACGTGAGCGCCGCCAACGCTTTTCTAAAAATCCTCGAGGAGCCGCCCGAGAACGCGACCGTCATCTTGATTGCGCCTTCACCCCAGAGCGTGTTGAGCACGGTCGCTTCGCGCAGCGCGCCGGTGCGTTTCGGCACGGTGGCGTCGGCGAACGGCGACCACCCCGCCGCGCGTTTGGGTCGCCTCGGTGACGTGCGTCGCATGGAAGCCGACCCGGAGGATTTCGAGGCCACGGACGAAGTTTTGAGAAACTACGTCAACGCCCTGCCCAAAAGCTTGGAAGAGGCTTTTGAAGCCGCCGACGCCGTCGAGAAGCTGTGGCTGCGCGACACGCGTTTCGACCTGGCCGACTTGCTGTTGGCCCGGTTCAGCGCCTGGCCGCCCGAGCACTACGTGGCGGCAAGTCACGCCTTAGCCCGGTTTGAAACGGCGCTCGGTGCCTACGCCGCGGCGGGTCTGGCCGCACAAGTGCTGACCCTGGAACTGCGCGCCAGCGTCAAGCGGCGCTGAGCTAGCCGCGACCGCGGCTGCCTCGTTCGACCTCCTCAACCGGGTACTCGTTCACGCCGCCGCCCTCCAAAGCCAGTTCGACCGTCTGCTTTAAGGGATGCACTTTGACGACGCGGCCACAACCGTCGCCGCCCGTGTGGCAGGCCCGGCCACCTTTACGCGGCAAGGTCTTGAGCAACTGCTCGTACATTTCGTGCTCGAACTGTAAACAGCACATCAGGCGGCCACAAGGACCGCTGATTTTGTCCGGGTTGAGGGGCAACTGCTGGTCCCGGGCCATGCGGATGCCGACCGCGTTGAAGCTTTGCAGCCAGCTCGAGCTGCAGGTGCCGGTGCCGCACGCGCCCAGCGCGCCCAAAATGCGCGACTGGTCACGCGGCCCGACGTTGACGAACTCGACGCGGGCGGGGGTATGTTTCGTGAGTTCTTGGGCCAGGCCGCGCAGTGCGGGTTGCGCGTCGCTGCTGTAGCTCACGACCAAAAGCTGCTCGTCCAGCGTGAATTCCAGGTGAACAACCTTGAAACCGCCCTGCTCCCGGGCGCGCGCCTTGAGCAGCCACTTCAACTCTTCGGCGCGCGCCTTGAGGGCGTCGTAGGCGCTCAGGTCTTCTAGCAGGGCCTCACGTACAAAGTGGCCGCTGGCACGTCCCGCCGCGCGCGGTTCGGTGCGCACCAAACCCAGCTCGAGCCCGCGCTTGGTGCTTACCACGACCCGCTGCCCGACCGCGGGAACAGACGCGGGCACCTCGACGTAGTGCAACTTGGGACCGTTTTCAAAGCGCACGCCGATACATTCAAGCATGGTTTCTCCTGACAGGGGTTCGCCGAAGACGAGGTTGAAAAACGAGAACGGCCGCGCCGCGGAACCCGGAAATGGTCTGACCTGTAGTCTACCCTTCGCTAAGCCCCTGTAAGTTTCGGCACCGTACGTTGCGTGACCGGTCGAAAGCTGTGGCGGTGCAGCTCGCAGGGACCGTAGCGCGTCAAGGCGTCCAAATGCCGGGCCGAACCGTAGCCTTTGTGGCGGTCGAAACCGTACCGCGGATAGCGTTGCGCCGCGGCGACCATGAGGGCGTCGCGGTGCGTCTTGGCAACGAGACTGGCGGCGGCAACCTGCAAACTGTGCGCTTCCCCCTTGGCGACCGCCAGCACGGGACAGAGCGGCTCGAGCGATAGATAGTCCATAACGAGCCCGCCGAGGGGTTCACCCAACCTGCGCTGCAGTTCGTCCAGCGCCCGGTACGAGGCCAGGTGGGTGGCCTGTAAGACGTTGACTTCGTCCACCTCCTGGGCACTCGCCAAACCGACGGCCCACACAAGAGCGGCCGTTTTGACCTCGGCGGCGAGCACCTCGCGCTGCGCTGGCACAAGGGTTTTGGAGTCTCGAAAAGGGTAGTCGCCGACCGGCAACAGCACCGCCGCCGCGACGACCGGCCCGGCGAGCGCGCCCCGGCCCGCCTCGTCGAGCCCGGCGACCGGCGTGCAGCCGCGTTGCCACAGGGCCGTTTCCAAATGCCAACCCGGTACCTGGGGGGGCGTTGCGGTCTTCATTCGTCAAACCATGCCAGCGCGTCCAGGACTTTCTCCGGCAAAGCGAGCGTAACGGGAAAAACCCACGACATCAACCTAAGCTCGTTTCGCTCGTCGCTTCTCACCGAGTATCGTTTCTTTGACTTTTTGCGAAAGTAGCGCCTGAGCGACCACATGACCGGTAACCACCGCTCTTCAATTGGACTTAGTCAAGAGGTCTGTTGAACACGGTTGACCGGGTAACGGGCGCTTTTCAGTCACTCAGCGCAAGCTGCTCGAACTGAGCCGTGTCCACGATGTCGACGGGCAGGGTAAAGAAGAAAGTGCTGCCCCGCCCCACCTTCGACTCGACCCAGATTTTGCCGCCGTGCTTTTCGACGGCGAGTTTGCAAAAGGTGAGGCCCATGCCGGTATCGTAGCGGTCGTGAACCGTGTGCCGCGACTGCTCGAAAGCGTTGAAGATGCGTTTTTGGTCTTGTTCCGGAATGCCCTCGCCGTCGTCGCGCACGCTCAGCACGTAGGCGTCCTCTTCGCGCCAAGCGCGAAAGTCGACAAAGCCGCCGCGCCGCGTGTGTTTGATGGCGTTGGCGAGCAAGTTGGTGAGGATTCGGCGCAGCAGCTCCGGGTCGGCGTTGAGGCTTTCCGCCTCGGGCCGTACCAAAAATCCGAAGGTGCGTTCGCGCGGCGAGCCGCTGGCGTCTTGCAGGGCTTGCTTGGCGAGTTCGGTCAGGTTCCCGACGGCCCGAGGGCTGTAGGGCATGTGGCCCTCTTTCATCCGGCGCACGTCCAAAATATTCGCGGCCAAGTTGAGCAGGTGCTGCGACTCGGCCCGGGCCAAACTTAACAGCTCGAGCGTCGACTCGTCGCTTTCGGACGTTTTCAGCACGTCGAGGCTGTGGTCGAGCAGCCCCATCACGCTGGCAATCGGACTTTTGAGGTCGTGAACGAGCATGTGGGTGAGGTCGTCTTTGACGCGCTCGGCCTCTTTGTAGGCTTGTTCGACCTGCCGGAGCTGGTTCAGGGTCTCGCGCAACGCGACCTCGGCTTGGCGGCGCTCGAGCAACCGGTCTAAGTTCGCCTTGACCACCGTCGGCTGGGTCGGCAAGTTGAGGTAAACGTCTGCGCCCGAAGCGAGCGCGGCGGTGTGCAACTCGGGCTGGTTCGGACCCAGGCAAATAAGGGGCATGTTGGCGAGCGGTTTGCGGCGGCGCAGCAGCGCGATTAAGTCGAGTTGCGGGACCTTGGCGACGAGCGCGCGCTCTAAAATGAGCGCCGCGGGCACCGAGCCGCGCGTGTGATAAAGCAACGCTTCGACGTCGCTCAGCACCATGCTTTCGAAACCCGTACCGACCACCACGCCGGACAAAGCCTGACCCCGGTCTTCCGAAGCTGCCGCAATAAGTACAAAGGGGGACGCCATGCTTGAAACGACTATAACAGGCCCTGCAAAAACGCGACGTGGAAGATTTTGCTTCTCGAGCTGCCTACCGCCCTGGTAAGAATACCGCTTACCGTTCGGACACCCGTTGGCCTGGACCGGGTCCTCGGTGCCGAACGCCAGTGCTGCACACGAGCTTCCGCGTCCTGACACCTAGGACCTTTGGCCGACGAGCCTTTTTGCCAAGCTGAGTGTTAAACCCTCCGCGGTACTGCGCCCTCGAGGCCGTATATCCTTTTGTGAGCGTCCGACTTTGTGAGCGTCCGACTTTGTGAGCGTCCGACGTCTATGACTTGTGCGGCAAAAGTCTGTGCGGTGAAAGTCCGCGTCGCGAATCAACCGCCTTATACGACGTTGTGCGCGGTGGGTCGTCCCGTGACTGCTGACAACCCGACTTCGGGACTTCCGCTGCCGATGATGCCCCAGACGCAAGCGTCGAAACCCTCACATAGGCGGCAGTCGTGTAACAGGGATTTGTAAGGGGCCGTAAACGCCGCTAGGCTACTGGCTGAAACAGTGTCTGGTAAGTTCATTCTCGATTATACAGAGTTTCGTCCGGGTTTCAGTGCAAGCTGAGATCCGGACGAAATTCATCTTTGTGGAAAAAGACGATGTGCAAGGGATAATAAGGCATCGTCACCGCCGACGAGAGGTGCGTACTGAGTGACTACAAGAAAAGAAGCGAGGTGCTCAAGCGCGGTTGAGAAGGTTCGGGGTCCGGGTCTACCCTTGGTATGGGTTTGACCCAACCGGGTAAGAAAGTCGAGCGCTTCATCCTCCTCGGCTACACCCAGGTCGTGCAAGAACGCCGCGGCTATCCAGGCGAAAGCTACAAGCGTCTTCAAAGCTTCAAACGACATGAGTTGCACAGTTTCCCAACCAAGACTCGACTTCGACCAGGCGAACAGGTCTTCTATCGCCCAGCGCTGCCGGTAGGTTTTCAAGAGACGTTCGAGCAGTTGCTGCTCTTCACCCTCGCGCAGCGTGAGGTTGGTGATGAGCACCCAACCTTTAGTTTTAAGCTTGGAGCGGACTTGCGCCACACATACCTCAAGCCCGAGCGCGTCTGCAAGCTCAACTTGAACCGCCGCTATAGCAACCGGCACAGGCTCGTGTTTGTGGCGTTTAGCGCTCGGGTCGAGCAAGCGTTTTTCGAGACTGGCGTTCGCCAGTAAAGGTGCAGACCCTAGCACCTTTGTAAGGTTGCTGGGGCGGTTGTTGAGCAGACACTTACGTTTCATGTGCTGCACGCGGGTCACGAAGCAGTCCCCCTTTTGGTGAATGTGCCGCATCAGCTTGAGGTTGTCGCCGGCCCTGTCGACAACCCACAGCAACCTACCTACCCCTTGAGCACGGAGCGCAGCCGTAACAGCGTCGATGGCTTGGCAATACGCTACGTTTGCGCTTTTGAAGCCCGGTTCCAGGGTAGAAAAGCTGTGGTGATAGACAATCGCCCTGACGCCACTCTCGCCGATAGCCAGCACGTTCAAGGTGTGAAAGCCTGAGACGGGTTCGCCTTCCAAACTTCTGACCGTGTCCAGGTGTTCCAAACAGCTTGCAAACGGTTTACGCAGGTCGCTTTCGTCCATAATCAGTAGCACCTCGTGTTCACCCTGCAGGCGTTTAGCACCTTCTTTTGTCAACTGAGTCGTAAGACGGTCTGCACTCAGGTCAGCCCGGTCATTCTGGTTATGCACCAGGCGACGGACGCGCCTTTCGGCGTGCAAGCTCGTTCCCAAGCTGCTACTGCTTTTGGCAATTCGGCTAACCCTCAAATCCCCGCTGCCGATAATGCCCTGCAACGTACCCACAAAACCATCGAATAACCTTCTGTCCTTGAACAAGTCTTTGTAACCAGCAGCGAACGTTTCCAGTTTGGATAGCTTTGTTTGCATAATGCTCTGGTTATACAGACTTTTGTCCGGTCAACAGTGCAACCTCTTGACGAATGCTGCATACCGGGCTACACTATCTTTTATCAGCGCTCACGAGGCGCTTCTTTTTTTGCCCTTTTCCAAAGTTTGCTGGCTTTACTTACTTATGGTTTGAGTTTGGGCCGGTCTCGAGCCGAGTTGTGACCACCCGTTTTAGACTGTAGGGCATGGCAAAGGCTGCAACCCGTTCCATCACCTCCCCCAAAGACCAGAGTGCGACTTTTGTCGAGCTGTTTTTCGACCTCGTGTTCGTTTTTGCCGTTACCCAGGTGGTCGGGCTGTTGCACGACGGCTTGACCTGGGCCAGCGCGGGTCGAGCGGTGCTGGTGTTTTGGCTGGTGTGGTGGGCTTGGACGCAGTTCACCTGGACCTTGAACGCGGCGGACACGACCCACAGCCTCATAGAACTGGGGACGTTGCTTGCGACCGCTGCAGCTTTTTTCATGGCTATTTCCGTGCCGCAGGCTTTCGGCGAACGCGCCCTGTGGTTCGCCGCCACGTACGTGCTCGTTCGGGTGATAGGTCTCGCTTTCCAGGTTTGGGTCGCCTGGGCGAACACCTCGCAACGCGCCGCAGTCCGCAGGTTCGCCCTCTTCTCGCTCGGCGGCCTCGCGGCCGTCACGGCGGGCGGCTTGGCGGGCGGCGCGGCCTTGTACGGGTTGTGGGCGCTCGCCATTCTTCTCGACTTGGCCGCCGCAGCCGCGGGGGGCCAGTCCGAACACTGGAACATCCACCCCGAGCACTTTACGGAACGGCACGGCTTGTTCGTCATCATCGCTTTGGGTGAAACGCTCATCGTTGCGGCGGGCGGTGTGGCGGGAACGGTTTGGACGGGCGCAGTCATCGCGGTGGCGGCCCTGAGCGTCGGGGTGACCTGCGCTTTGTGGTGGAGCTATTTTCCGCACGTCAGACCCGCCCTCGAGCGCGCCCTCTCCCTAAACAGCGGAGCAGGCCGCTCGACGCTGGCCCGCGACGCTTTCAGCTTGGTGCATTTTCCGATGCTCTGCGGCGTCGTCGTTTACGCTTTTGCCACCGAAGAAATCGTGGCACATCCGGAAGAGGTGCTGGGAAAAGGCGTTCGGCTGGCCCTGGCCCTCGGTTTGGCGTTGTTCGTGGGGGGTTCGGGCCTGGCCGTGTGGCGAGCGACGGGGCGTGTGTTGCTGCCGCGCCTGACAGTAACCGCAGGCGTGGCGACCGCCGTCTTAACCCTGCCGAACCTCGGTCCGACGGTCGCACTGGCGGTCGCGCTGGTAGGTCTCTTGGTCATCGCCCTACTCGAGCGGTGGGCCGGGATGAACTGGGACCCTCCAAGTAACACGCAGCAAAAAGAGGCTCCGGAGTCCGAAAAGGGGTAATACCCTTTCCGTTTAATTCCCTCGGAATCAAAGGCGAGCAGAGCAAAAAATTGAATTTCGATAAGGAAGCGAACAACTCTTCCAAGGGGAGCTGTAGTATCGGAATCCGTATGAGGTGCGTTCACTCGACCCAAACCAACCCACAACCGAACAAACCGAGGAGGTACTGTTTTCCCTTTGGTATCGAACCGCACTTACGCACGCTTCAACAGTGTCACTACTCGGCCAACGGCGCCATTGCCAAACGGACGATGTATGCCTGGTCCTGCTCGTCGCTGGGTTGGTACCGTTTGAACACCGAGGCGAGTTCTCGCTGCAGCTTTTTGGCTTCGGCGCGGCTCAAACGTCTTATTCCCCAGGTATCCCACACCGCTTCCGACGACGGCTCGAGCAAGGTTTCGAAAAATCGGTTGGGGTCGTCTGCGTCGGGGTGAGGTGTGATGTTTTTGTAAAGCCCACCGTCGGCGTGGCGGTAGAGGTGAACGCCCAAGGCCAGGGATTCGCCCGCGGCCTCGGTCCAAGCGTGCGCGATACTTTTGTTCAGCGACGTTTGCAGGTTTTCAAACGCGTCGGGGGACAGGGTTTCCGTCGTCGCGTGCGGCGTCGCGCCGAACGGGATGTAAAAGCCGTCGGCCACCGCGCGGTAGTGTCGCACCGCGCGGCCCCTCCGGGGCTCTAACCTGACCATCTCGACCAAACCCGCACCCATAAATTGCTTGACGCGGTAAAGCACGGAACTGGGGTCGACGCCGAGTTCTCGGGCGAGTTGACCGGCGCTCCGCTCCTAACCGATGAGCGGTTCCAAAAAACGCCGCGCTTTCGGGTCGGTGACGATTCGCACCGCTTCAGGGTCGCTCAGCTCGAGCCAGCTCCTACTTGGAAGCTTCTGTTTCATTCCAAGTAGTCTACCTTTCATACTGCTCGCATGTCAGTCGCCGAGGAAAACCGTGCACCTCTTTAGCAACCGCAACTTCGCGCTGCTCTGGTGGGCGGGTTTTCTCTCGACGATGGGCAACTGGGCCTTGCAAATCGCCCTACCCATTTATGTTTTTGAGACGACCCGGTCCACCCTGGCGACCGGGCTCATGTTCGCGGTGGGCACGTTGCCCACCTTACTGTTCGGCTCGGTGGCGGGGATTTTCGTCGACCGCCTCGACCGGCGGCGCGTTCTCGTCACCGCAAACCTGTTGATGTTTGTGGGCCTGTTGCCGCTGTTGGTCGTGCCCGCTTGCGGTTTGTGGCTCGTCTACGTCGTCGCCTTTGTCCAGGCGACGCTGAGCCAATTCGTCTACCCCGCCGAAAACGCCCTGCTTCCCACCCTGGTCGGCGGGGACCTGGTTTCCGCCAACGCGCTGAACGCACTCAACAACAACTTGGGCAGGCTCGTCGGTCCTGCGCTCGGGGGGCTGCTGATGGGCGGTCTGGGTCTGCAAGCCGTCGTCCTCCTCGACGCTGCGACGTTTCTTGTGGCAAGCTTCCTGACGGGGCTCATGGTCGTCGCAGAGTCCGCGGGGATTACCGAGACCGAAGAGAAACCACCTGAGCCCGCCACCGGTCCAGGCGCTGTGTGGCGCGAGTGGCTGGCCGGTTTGCAAATCGTCAGGCGCGAGCGGGTCGTGTCGGTTTTGTTTCTTTACATCGCCGTCACCTCGGTCGGCGAAGGCGTGATGTCGGCGCTGTTCATCCCGTTCGTCGTGGACGTTCTGCGCGGGGACGCGTTGGAAGTGGGTTGGCTGATGTCGGCGCAGGCCGTCGGGGGCATCGTCGGCGGGGTGGTCGTCAGCGCCGTGGCGACCCGCTTCGCCCCCGCTCGCTTGCTCGGCTGGGGCTCGGTCGGGGTGGGCCTGGTAGACGCTTTTCTTTTCAACTACCCCGCCTTCCTGTCGGGCGTCACGCTCGGACTGGTCTTGTTCGCCCTGGCCGGTTTGCCGGTCTCGGCGTTGCAAGCCGGACTCATGACCTTGTTTCAAACGAACGTGGACGACAAGTTCTTGGGCCGCGTTTTCGGAGCTTACGGAACGACGGCGGCGCTGTTCAACCTTGTCGGGATGGGGGCGGGCGGCTTTTTGGGCGACCGTTTGGGAATTGTGCCGGTTATCAACACGCAGGCGGCGGTATACTTTGCGGGCGGCTTGCTCGTGCTGCGTTTGTTGCGGCGCTCGGTCGGCAAGGCGGAGGGCGTTTAAAGGTGCTGGCTTTGTACGACAGGTGTTCCTGCAACGCTCGTTGCCATGAGTCGTTTTCCGCGACTCGGAGAAGTGGATGCGAGAAGTAGTCGACCCGCTCAGTCGTCTCAACGCCGAGTAGCAACGTTAAAGGGTAGTGCACTCGGGGTTCAGCCGGGACACTCGGAAGACGGTTCGAGTGGGTCAGGGCATCCCCAGCGGCGCGCCACCTTGCCAACGTCGCCGCCTGCGAAACTGCGCCACCTCAAACTTGCTACCCTAACGGGATGTTACCTTTCGGCCTCACTTTGCAAGCGCCCTGGGTGCTGCTGGCGCTGTTGGCGCTGCCCTTTCTGCCGCGCTCGACCGCTTGGGGCTGGCGGTTGGCGGCCCTGGCGCTGCTCGTCTTGGCGCTGGCGCAGCCCGGTTTGGGGCGACCCAGCCGCGACGTCGCCGTACTCGTCGATGTGTCCGACAGCTTGGGCGACCGCGGCCTCAGCGCCGCCCGCGCCCTAGACCTGAGCGGTCTACGGACGAACCCGACTGTGTTTTACTTTGCGTCCGACGCGACCTCGGCCGCGACCCCCAGCGCCGACGTGCCCGCTTTTTTGGACACCCAGCGGACCGACCTGGCCCGGGCGCTGCAAGTGGCGCAAGCCTCGGGCTCGAGCCGCGCCCTCTTAATAAGCGACGGGGCCGAATCGGTCGGTGACGCGCTGCTGGCTTTGCCGGGCATCGCCGTGGACACGTTGCACCTGGTCAGTCGCGACAACGTACGCTTGGTGAGCTTGTTGGCGCCCGAGCAGGTCAGCCCTTTCGAAACGGTCGAGGTGACGGCGGTCGTCGAGAGTGACCGCGCGGGCCGGGTCACCTTGCGACCCGCGGCGGGAGGTCAGGACTTAGAACCCGTCAGCGTGGACTTGCGAAAAGGTCGGCAGGCGGTGACCTTTACGGTGCAGGCCGGAGCCGCCGACACGTTGCCGGTGAGCGCCGCGCTGCAGACCGACTTCGAACAACCCACCAGCGACGACAGTGCGGCGGTCGAGGTGATAGTCAACGAGGGCAGCCCGGTGTTGGTCATCGACGACCCGGCGTTGGCCGCGCTGTTGCAAGCGCAAGGGCTGGAGGTCAAGGAGGGGACGCCCGAGGACGTTACCGCGCCGCTGGCCTACGACGCGGTCGCGTTGCGGGGCGGCGCGGGCAACTACACCAGCGGACAGCTCGAGCTGCTCAAAAGCTACGTGCAAGACGGCGGCGGCCTGCTCATGACCGGCGGCCCGGAAAGTTTCGGTTTCGGCGCGTGGTACCGCACGCCGGTCGAGGACGTGTTGCCGGTGAATACCGACCTGCGCACCGAAGTCGAGTTGCCCCTGGTCGCGCTCGTCATCGTGATGGACCGCTCGCAGTCGATGTCGACCGGCCGCCCGAGCAAAATAGAGCTTGCCAAAGAAGGCGCTATCGGCGTGGTGGACTTGGCCTACCAGGACGACCTGCTCGGCTTGATCGTGTTCAGCGACGCGAACGCGACCGAATGGACCTTCGACCTGCGCCGCGCGACCGAGCGCGGCAAACGTGAGATGGCGGCGGCGATTTTGGGTATTCAGACCCAGGGCGGCACGGTGCTCGAGCCCGCTTACAAACAGGCCATCGACGCGCTCGCCAACACCCAGGCGGCCATCAAGCACATCATCATCTTGAGCGACGGCAAACTTTACGACGGCGGCGTGTTCGGCGCGCCGGGTCAACCCGTCGACTTCAACTCGACCGCCGCCGCCGCTGGGGCGCTCGGAATTACCACCTCGGCCATCGCCCTGGGTGAAGGCGCGGACTTCGAGCGCTTGGAGTCGATTGCAGCTTCCGGCGGTGGGCGCTACTACGCCGCGCTCGACGTAAGCACGCTGCCCCGCATCTTCACCAACGAAGCCCTTACCGCCACCCGCTCGCTGTTAAGAGAAGACGTGTTCGCCCCGAGCTTGCGCGCCAACCCGCTCGTACCTGCAGGCTTGGGCGCGCCACCGGCGCTCGACGCCTACATCGCCACGACGCTCAAACCGACGGCCGAGACGATTTTGGAAGGCCTCCAGGGCGAGCCCGTGTTGGCGGTCGGGCGGCAGGGTTTGGGCCGTAGCGCCGCCCTCACCACCGACCTGAACGCGTGGGCCGGTCCCTTGGGCCAGTGGGACGCCCTGCCGGGCCTCCTCGGCACCGTCACCCGCTGGCTGCAAACCCGCCCCGCCGACTTTTCCGCGACCGTCACGCGCGAGGGTACGCAGTTCAAAGTCGTGGTGGACGCGGTGCGCGGCGGCGACTACGTCAACGACCTACCGCTTCAGGCGCGCTTCGGCGGCGTGACCGAGCCCTTGGCCCAAGTCGCACCGGGCCGTTACGAAGGCGTCGTGCCCGCCGCCGAAGGTGGCAACCTGCTCGTCTTGGACGGCGACGACGTCGTCGCGCGCGAAACGGTCGCCGCGCCCGACGCCGAATTCGACACGGCAGGCGGCGAAACCTTGCTGCGCACCATTTCCGAGCGCACGGGCGGCAAGTTTTACACGTCCTTGGGGCGCTACGCTCCCCTTACCCCCGACGACGCCACCCCGCTGTGGCCCTGGGTCGCGCTCGCCGGGCTGGTCGTGTTTTTGCTCGAGCTGGTCTTGCGCCGCTTCGGTCCCGCCGAGCGCACGAGCGGTCCAGTCGCGGGCGACTGAGCCGCGGCGGCAAACGAATCGTGCCGGGCAACGCGAAAAGTGCAAGGTCTAGTCAACCCGGCTCAGTCCCGCAGACCTACTTTTCAGGTGTCCACGACAACGGGCTCGTCACTTCACGACCGACAACCCGGACGCGTACCGTACCACCCGAGCCGGAATGTCGACCCCCGTCGTCGTCACCGAGTTGCGAAACTCCATCGTGTGGTTGACCTCGACGACGAGCAAGCCCCGCTCCGACTCGACCAAGTCCACCGCAACGACCTCGCCGCCGACGGCCTGAGCCGCGCGAGCCGTCACCTCGGCGAGTTCTTCGTAAAGCGGACAGTTCGAAGCGCTGCCGCCCCGCGCGGTGTTGGTTATCCAGTGCTCCGAGGTGCGGTAAATGGCCGCGACGACCTCGCCGCCGACGACAAAGGCGCGGATGTCGCGGCCCGGTTTACGAACGAACTCTTGGATGTAAAACACCTTGTGCTGCGGGCCGCCCAAAACTTCTTTGTGTTCCAAAACGGCCTCGAGCGCGTCCCGGTCGCTGAGTTTGCTGACCATTCGGCCCCACGAGCCGGTGACGGGTTTCAACACGACGGGATAGCCGAAGGTTTCAGCCAGTTTGACGGCCGCCTCCGCGGTAAAAGCGACGCCCGTGCGCGGCGAGGGTACGCCGTCTCGAGCCAACGTTGCGTCGGTGGCGAGTTTGTCGCCGCAGGTCTCGATGACGTGGGACGGGTTGACGGTCGTGACCCCGAAGGCCTCGAAAATGCGTGTCAGCTCGAGGCCGCGCGTCTGCGACACGCAGCGGTTTAGAACCACGTCGTACTTCGCAAACTCGGGCACCGCGCTAAAGTCCACGACGAGGTGCGGCGCGTAAAGCTGGTCGAAGGGCACGCCAACGCGCTCGAACGCTTCGAACAACATGCGCTCTTCGGGCCGCAAGCGGTCGTAGACGACGGCGATGCGGGGGGTGGGGCGGGTAAGCGTTTGGCTCATACGGATAGGTGTCGGTCGTTTGTTTTTGGGTGTTGGTCCGAACAGCTTTCAACGACACCCGAAAACGAACTACTAACGACTTTACTCCCCCCAATCCTCTTCTTCCATCGGCGCGAGGGCGACGGCGAGAGGCCCCGTCCCGACGACCTCCAACTCGCTGCCGCACTCGTCACAGACGATGAGTTCGCCGAGTTCGTAGCCGCTGTCTGCTACGTCTGCACTGCATTCCGGACAGGTTGCCATGTCGCCTCCTGGACTGTTTGACTGAGTTGGCTCGAGCGGTGTCGATGCTGTCGAAAAGCTTGGCGTTCTCGAGCGCGGCCTGCTCGTTTTGGCGCAACGCCGGACTTGTACCGAAGCTGTGACGTGCCGGTCACGGGGTCCACCCGGGGCGACCGCGTTGCCGAGACGGCGTCGACCGCGTCATCCTAAGTCAACGCGCGAGTCCTGTCAACCCCAAGAAACGTCGTTCAGCACAATATTTCTTGACGAACGCAAGGTTGTTTTCAAGTTTTGGCTCGAGTCCCGCGTCAGCCGCCGGACAACGCCTAACAAGCAAAGGTCGGGGCGACGAACGAGCTTCGATTCGTCGGTGGGCGTTTTAATGGGGGTTTTAGCCCAGCGGAAGCGGCTCGAGCCGTCCCCGGACGCCGCCGACCTCCAAAACGGTGTCCGGTTTCAGGTCGTTGCGCAGCACCGCCAGCGCCATAAAGCCCAGGTCGGGGTGCTCGGCGACCGTGCCCAAACGGCCCACGGTTTTTCCGTTGGCGAGCACGTCGCGCGTTTCCGGCCTGGGCGAGCCTTCGAGCTTTAACCTTTGCAGCGAGCGCCGCAGCTTGCCCCGCGCCTCGAGTCTCGCCATGATTTCTTGGCCCAGGTAGCAGCCTTTGGTGTAGGAAACCCTGTGCTCCAAACCCGCTTCTTGCGGCAACACGCCCTCGCCGCCTTCGAACTCCGCCGTGGCGACGCCGGCAACGACGCGGGCGATGTTCAGCGCGGCCTCCCCCGCCATGACCGCGCCCGCAGCGACGAACGCCCCTAACAGGGGTTGCGCGCCCGCAGCGGCGACGAGCACGTCGAAGCCGCCCGCCCCGCTGCGGCGGCTCGGCACGACACTGGTTTCGGCGTTTTGAAAAGAGGTCGAAGCGAAGCTCGCGCCGCGCGGCGCGTCGATCTCCAAAACGTCGGCGACCAAGGCTGCGGCGGGGTCGCCCTGCAGCGTCAAAACCACCGTGTCCAAAGCCTCCAGTTCCACCGCGTCGAAAATGACGTGATGTTCAAGTTCTTTTTGCACGAACCTCCCCGCGTCGCCGTCTACCTTGACGAGCAGGTCGTCTTCACGCCGCAGCACGCGCAAACCTGCCAGCGCGTGGCCTTTGTGGTTGAGGAGCAAGCCCTCGCTCGCCTCACCGGGTCTGAGGCGTTTGACGTCGTTGCTCACTTGCCCGTGGACGAAGTCCAGCCGGTCGGCCCCGGTCACGCGCAGCACGGTTGCGCCGAGCAGGGGCACGAGCAGGCCCGAGCCCTGTTCGAACAAGCGGTATTCGTCCGCGGCGCTCGAGACCGACGCGACTCGGCCGGCGACGAGGGTCGCACCTCGGTTTTTCAAAAAAGCTTCAATCATGCCGCCGTTGTAGCACGCGCGGCGCGTTTACCGAGTCGTGGCGTGAGAGGTGTGCCCCTCAGTTGCTGTTCTTCGCTCCACGCGCCCGCCCCGACGAGACCCCACCGAGCGGGGTCGCAGGGTTGGCAAAAGCTAATACGGCTCGCCCCGCCACACCCGTTTGGCCCGCTGCCACACCCGGCTCAGGCGCGGCGGCGCGTAGTTGAGCGCGTAGTCTTGCGCCAAGTGCTCGTTGCCCAAGTCGACCCCGAGCTGTTCGCGGACATAGTGGCGGTGGTCCATAATCCAAACGTACAGGTCGGCCTCTTTACGGCCCGGAAAACGCCTCAGCACGTTGAAGCGGCGAATCTCGACTACCACGGGCACGTAAAGGGTGTCGTACCAGGACATGACGATTTCTTCCCAGGCGAAAGGGCGTTTGTGTTCGCGGCCCAGGTAGTATTCGTGGGTGCGCAGGTGCTCGAGCACGGTGTCGTAACGGCCGGGCACCGTAAACAGCACGGGGTAGTGGCCCGGGCGAAGCTCGTCGAGCCGTGTCTGCTGCAGAAAGTGCGTGTATTCGCCCTTGATGATAAAGTCTTTGACGCTGTCGCCCGCGTCCGGCCGCACCTGTACCCCGAGTTCGATAATCTCGGCGTCGATGTAGAGTTGCCCCTCGTCCCGCGCGACCGACACGCGGTGGTGGCCGTCCTTGACGAAATAGATGTCGCCGACTTTGTAAACCTGGATGGCCGGAAGCTCCTTGCCCTCGAGCTTGGCGCGGCGAATGCCTATCCAGCGGTTGAGGGGGAAGCTGTAACGCGGCAAAAAGTAGTGGTCGAAGTCCTTGTAGCGGTCGACCGAGCCGACGATTTTGCCGACGCTTATCGCTTGAACACCGCCGTAACTTTCCGAAACGGGGTTTAGGTTGCGCACCACGTCGAAGGGCATGAGTTCGTTCGGCACGCCGCGCAGGGTGTGCAACACCTGGTGCCAAAAAGCTTTGCCGCGCACGCGCTCGGCGTCTTGCCGAGCTTGTTTGTCAGGAGAGTAACTCACCGGAGCCTCCTTCCACGGGTCAAGGATACCCGCTAAACGTCAGGCGAGTGTGAAACTAGTTTCACAAGGCGTCTTTCTGCGGCGTTCCGGCGCCCTGCAAAGCAGCCCGCCCGTAGCGCGTGGTTTCCTATAAACCACAAAGCACACGCCACAAGCTCGAGACTAAAGGTCGATAAGGGTAAATTCAAAAGCGTTGACGACCCGCACACCGCTGTCGGTCACGTACTCGCGGGGCGCGTTGGCCCCGTTCAGGTGAACGTGGCCGTGGACGTGCAACCTGGGTTGCCACTGTTCGACGAAGCGGTTGAAAGCGGGCACGCCGCGGTGGGGAAAGTCCGCACCCTCGTGCGGCCCCTTGGGCGCGGCGTGCGTCAACAAAATGTCGACGGCGCGGCCCTTGGTCAGTCTGTTCCAGGCCAGTCGCGGCGCGAGCGCCCTCGTCATCGCCGCCATCTGAAACTCGCTGTACTGCTGCGGGCCGGGCCGGTAGCGGGCGCTGCCTTCGATGCCCGCGATGAGGACGCCGCCCACCTCCAACACCCTGCCGTGCGCGTTCAGGCACCCACCCGGCAGCTTTTTTTGCTCCTCCAGCGGGTCGTACAAGTAGCCTTGGGCGTGGTTGCCCAGGACGTAAACGGGCTGGACGGTGAGCTTGGTCGCCAGAAACTCCAAAAAGTGCCCCGGCATGTCCCCCGCGCTCAACACCAGGTCAAAAGGAGGCAGGTTGTTGGGAAAGTTGCTCGAGTAGACGATGGGCGAAACGGCGTCGGCGATGGCGAGGATGCGCATGGGTTTAGCGGGCGGCCGGTGGGTGGCAGCGTGAAGAGGGGTTGAACCGTAAGGGTAGGCAAACAGCGAAGTAGGGAAGTGGGGGCGTAAAAGCCGTACCCACTTCCCTACCCCCGCCCTCCCCCACTCCTTTACCCAACCTTCCCCGGCGAACGCTGCGCGGCTTGCCACTCGAGCCCCGACCAAATCAACCCTTCGATGTCGCCGTCGAGCACGTGGTCCGGGTCGTGGCGCATGTCGCCGGAGCGGTGGTCCTTGACGTACTGCTTGTCGAGCACGTAAGAGCGAATCTGCGAGCCCCACTCGATGGCTTTTTGCTCGCCGCGCGCTTCGAGTTGTTCGGCCTGGCGGCGCGCTTCTTCGCGCTCCCACAAGCGGCTGCGCAGCACCGTCATGGCTTTCTCGCGGTTTTTGATTTGCGACTTGCCGTCCTGGCAGGTCACCACGACCTCGTCCGGCGTGCCGCCTTTGTACACGACGCGCACCGCCGAGTCGGTGGTGTTGACCGACTGCCCGCCGGGGCCACTGGAGCGGTACACGTCCACGCGCACGTCTTTGGGGTCGATGTTGACTTCGATGTCCGAATCGATTTCCGGCATCACTTCCAGCGACGCAAAGCTCGTGTGGCGGCGGTTTTGCGCGTCGAAGGGACTCACTCGCACAAGTCGGTGGACGCCGCCCTCGGGCCGCAACAGGCCGAACGCCCGCTCGCCGCGCACGATGAGCTGCGCGTAGTCCACGCCGTTCGGAGCCGCGTCGTTGGGGACGAGGTCGAGCACTTCGACGTTGAAACCCTGCCGTTCGGCGAATCTTCGGTACATCCGAAACAGCATTCCCGCCCAGTCCGAGGACTCGGTGCCGCCCGCGCCGGGTTTGAGCGTCAGGATGGCCGCGCTGTCGTCGTGGTTGCCGGAAAAAAGCGTCTCGCGGTAAAGGTCGTCGAGCGTCTTTTGAACGCGGTCACGTTCCTCGTCGAGTTCGGCGCGTTCGTCTTCAGAAGCAAGTTCGTAAAGCTCGCTCAAGCCCTCGACGTCGTTCTCGAGCCGCTCGAAGCCGTCCACCACCCGCTTTAAGCGTGCGGTTTCCTGGGTGATTTTCTTAGCGACCTCGGGGTCGCTCCAAAGTTTGGGGTCGTTGAGTTGCGGTTCCAGTTCGCTCAGCCGGAGTTTTTTCCCAGCCAGGTCAAAGATACCCCCGGAGGGCGGCGAGTTGTTCGGCTTGTTCGGTCATGGTCATGGTGCCTCCTGTGTTCGTAACGGTCCAGTATAGCCCGGGTGGGGCGGGGTTTTTCAAAAGAAATGAGGCAGGTATCGTCCCTGCCCCAAATCCGAACTGTTTGGTAGTGACTTAGGGCTCGAGCTGCAGCGTCACCGACTTGCTCTCACCGGCGGCCAGCTTTACAGTTTGCGTCGCCGCGAGAGAACGTTGGGAACCGCTGGCGTCCGCCTTGACCGTGTAACTGCCCGCCGCCAAATTGTCCAGGGTGAAAGGCGTCGATTCGCCGTTCAACTTGAGGGTGGCGGTAGCGACGGCGCTGCCCGCGCCGCTGGCCGTGACGCTCACGCTGTCGCCCGGCCCCGGAAACCCGAAGGCTGAGTCGGCGCGAACGACGCCCGCGCCGTACTGGTTCGCCGTCATGGTGGCGTCGTCGAAGTAGGCCGTTTTCTTAAGTTGGTTCGTGACGTCCGCCGCGCTGAAACCGGGGTTTTGGGCGAGCACGAGCGCCGCGACGCCCGCGACGACGGGCGTCGCCATCGAGGTCCCCGCCTCGTAACCGTAATCGTTACCGGGGAACGTGCTCAGAATCGCCTCGTTGTTGCGCCCGCTACAGGCCGAGTTCTGGAGGAAGCCGTCGCCGCCCGCCGCCATGATGTCGAGGCCGCTGCCGTAGTTTGAAAAGCAAGAGCGCCCGAAGTCGCTGTTGACCGCGCCGACCGCTAAGACGCCGCTGTAGCGCGCCGGGTAAAAGAGACTGTTGCCCCCGACGTTGCCGGCGGCGGCGACGAGGAGCGCGCCCTGCGCCTGGGCGGCTTTGACGGCATTCTCGAGGGTGTTACTTTGCTGGTCGGTGCCGAGACTCAAGTTGATGATTTTGGCGGGGTTGGGGTTGGTCAAGGTTTTACCGTCGGTCGTTGTAACCTGGTCGCCTGCAGCCCAGCGGACGGCTTGGGCCAGCGCGTCGGCGGTCGTAAAACTCGCCTGATAAAAGACCTTGACCGGAACGATTTTAGCCCCACCGTAAAGAACCCCGGCAACCCCCTTGCCGTTGTTGCCGACCGCCGCCAGGGTACCGGTCACGTGGGTGCCGTGGGTGTCGTTCGTGCTGTCGGGTTGCGGGTTGGTGTCGGTCTGCGCGCAGTTATTGCTGGCGCAAAAATCATAGCCGCCGACAAAGATGCCTTGCAAATCGGTGTGGCTCGTTTGGATGCCCGTGTCGAGCACCGCCACGGTGACGTTCGGAGCGCTGTTTTTGAAGCTCCAGGCGACGGGCAAACCCGACACCGGCATGTTCCAGAGCTTGCCCGTTTCGGGGTCATTCGGGACTGACTGAGCGTAGATGTAATAGTTGGGTTCGGCGTAAACAACGCGCGGGTCTTGCTCGAGCCGTTGTGCAAGCGCCTCGAGTTTCACCCCGGCCGCAACCTGTACCAAGCTCGGCGAACTCGGCGTGCCCGCGCGGAGCAGGCTGAGGCCGTAAGCCTCTTGCACGGCTTCGGCCTGTGTTTTTTCGTCGGTCTGTAGCGTCAGGTCGGCCTGTAACGCCAAACCGTCCCGGTACTGGACGAGCAGTTGTCCGGGGACGTAGGCGGGCCGGTCTTGCACATTCGCTTGCAGGTCGCGCGGCGCCGTCTTGGTGACGGGCGTCGGCGTCAGGGAGATTTTGGCATTGTCGGTGCGAGCGGTGCCGGTAATGCGCCCCGCCGCGCCCGACGTTTTGCCAACCACCGTCAAGCCGAGCTTCGTGCTGCCCGTTTTGCCGCCGCCGCTGCCCTTGATGGTCAGGGTGTAGTTCCCGGCGGCCACGCCGCCAGCCACCTTCACGTTCACCTTAGAGGTGCTGTTCGTCGTAGCCGGGTCGAAGCTAACCGTGACGCCGTTCGGTGCGCCGGACGCGCTCAAGCTCACGTTGCTGGAAAAGCTCTGAGTCTTGTTCACCGTCACGGTCGTTTGAACCGTCTTGCCCGCTTCGGCGCTGAGGCTCGCGGGCGACAGCGCGAGGCTGAAGGTCGGCTCGGTGGTGGTGCCGACGACGTTGACGTCGACTTTTGTGCTCGCACTCGAAGACCCGCTTTTGCCGCGCACCGACAGGCTGTACATGCCCGCCGCCACGCTGTTTTGCGTCGTCACGACGAGCGTGCTCTCCGTGCCCGCGGCCGGGTTCGGCTCGAAGCGGCCGCTCACGCCGTCGGGTGCGCCGAAGACCTCTAAAGTGACCGCCCCCGTAAAGCTGCCGCTCCGCGAGATGGTGACGGGAACGCGCACTTCTCCACCGGGAGACAGCGAGTTGGTAAAGCCGTCGGTCTCGAGCGTGAACCCGCCCGCCGCCCCGCCGCCGACTGTGCCCATGACCTCGAACGGCGTGCTGCCGCCGGGATAGTTGACGGTCAGCGTCGAGGTGTAGGTGCCGGCTTTCAAGTTGGGCTGGAGCGTCAGGGTGACGCTGCGCTGCTCGTTGCCGGGGATAGTTCCACTTCTGGGGTCGACCGTAAACCAGTCGCCGGGTTGAGGGTTGCTTGGCGCGTTTTGCGCCGTAATGTTGAAACTCAGGCTCGCGTCGCTCGTGTTTTCAATCAGAAACGAGGTCGTCTCCTGGGCGGTCGACAAGGGTTGGGGCGGTTGGATGTCGGGTTTGGAGGTCGTCGGGGTCGGGCCACCGCAAGCCGCCAACAAAACGAACAAACTGCTCAGAAAAACAACCTGTAATTTTTTCATCGTGGTTCCACCTTACCTTTTTGGGGAGACCTGGGGGCCGGCTCGAGCTGGGGTTTCGTTCACCGTTTTTTCACTTAACCGTCTTGTCTGAAAGTTCATGAGGGTCAGGGTGCGCGCCCGCAGAGCGTCGCCGCGCCGAGCGCCCGGTCGGCGCAGACCACGCCCGCGCCGTACTCGGGAGCGCTCATGTAGGGCTCGAAGCGTGCGCTGTCGGCGAGTCGGGTCAAGAGTTCAGTCGGACTCAAGCCGGGCGTCTGGCTCAGCACGAGGGCGGCAACGCCTGCCACAAAGGGCGACGCCATCGAGGTGCCCGCTAAACAGCCGTAGTCGTCGTCGGCAAAGGTGCTCAGGACGCTGCCGCAAAGGCTGCCCGGCTTCAAACCGCCCGGCGCCATAAAGTCGACGCTTTCGCCGTTGGCGGCGTAGTCCGAGAAGTTGGAACGGCGATAGTCGCTCTCCACCGAGCCGACCGCGCACACCCAGGGACTGTTCGCGGGCGAACGGATAAAGGTGCTGACGCCGTCATTCCCGGCGGCGGCGAACATGACGACGCCGCGTTCGTAAACGCGCTTCGTCACGTCGTCGATACTTTTCAGCGTGCCCGTGCCGACGTCGGCAGGTCTGACCCCCAGACTCATGTTGATAATTTTTGCCGGGTGGGGGTTCGTGCCGACGCCTTCCACTTCCAACCCGGCCGCCCAGAGCAGCGCGTCGAGGAGCGCGTTGACGTCGCCGGTACCGGGCGCGTCCGGGAAAACTTTGATGGGGAGCAGTTCGACGCCCCCGCCGTAGGCGACGCCCGCGACGCCCGTCGCGTTGTCGCCCGTCGCCAGCGCGATGCCGGCGACGTGGGTGCCGTGGTCGGGCTCCGGGCTGCCGGGTCCGGGCCGGGGGTCGGTGTCCTGGTCGAAAAAGTCGTAGCCCGGCAGACTTTTTTGCTGCAGGTCGACGTGGGCGGTGTCGACGGCACTGTCGATAACTGCCAAAACCACGCCCGCGCCGGCTTGGGCTGCGCCCGTTTGAAGCGTCCAGGCCTGGGGCAGCCCGAAGTCTAAAAGGTTCCACTGTTCGCCCAGCCGCGGGTCGTCGGGCGTCGCCAGGGTTTCCAGGTAATAGTTGGGCTCGGCGTAGGCGACGCGCGGGTCGCTCGCCAGGGCGCGCGCGACGGCTTTGAACCTGCCCGGCGGCACGCGCACGAGTGTGGGCCGTTCGGGTTGGACCGGCCCGCCAAGCTCGAGCGCGTAGTCGGCGGCGACCCTGTGGGCGATTTGCGTCAAGCTATGGGGCTCAAGCCCCACACTTTGCGCCCCGTGGCGGGCAAACTTCACCAACAGTTCGCCCGCCACGTAAGCGGGTGTGCCGCCGGTAGCGGGGTCGCCAGCAACAGGGCCGCCCACAACAGGGTCGCCGCTGCGGGCGCTCGGGCTGCTCGGCGGACCCGAGGGCGCGTTGGGCCGGGCGCAGCTCGGCAGGCTGTCGTCGCTGCGGTAACTCACCGCGACGGTCGCGCGGCCCCCGTTCGAAGCGACGCTGAGGGCGGTTTGCAACGGTTGGTCGGGCGCGGCGTCGCCCGGTAGCAGCCTCACGACGACTTGGGCCGACGTACCCCCGAGCAAACGGCCTTTGTCGGGCGAAACGGACAGCGAGGCCGACGCCGCAGCGACCTCCCACTCCAAAATCGAAGCCGGCGCGCCTTCGTTCGAGACGAAGAACACCGCCTCCGGAACAACGCCCTCGAGGTTCAAACTCTGTCTCGAGACGTCCAACCGGGCTGTGGAGGAGGTGCAACCGGTCAGCAAACCTGCTAAAAACAAGCTCAAAAACCACTTCATACCCTAAAGCATACTTGCCGACGTTGCCTCGCAACGTGAGGTTTCACCCCTGAGCCGGTCACCGACCCGGTAACCCTTTCCGTTGTCGAGAGGTGCCGGTCGACGACCGGTCAAAACCGGGTCAAGCCTCGTTCCGCTCGAGCCTGGACACGTACAACTCTTGGACGAGCACTATTAAAACCGCCGTGATGGGCGTAGCGACGAGCAACCCCAAAAAGCCGAACAAGCTGCCGAAGGCCACGAGCGCCAACAACAGGACGGCGGGTGGAATGGACACCGCCTCTTTTTGTATGAGGGGTTGAAACAAGTTGCCCTCGAGCTGCTGCACAATGACGTACACGACGAGCACCCACAAGACCTGAGCCGTACCACCGTCGCCCGTGAACGCGATGAGCAGGGCCGGCAGCGCACCCAGAACCGGCCCCAAAAACGGGATAAAGTCGAGCAGACCCGCCGCTATCCCCAAGGCCAGCGCATAGGGCAAGCCTACAATCAACAAGCCGACGTAGGTGAACACCGCGACGAGCGTCATCGCGAGCAGTTGGCCCGTCAACCAGTTGCGCAGCGTGATCCCGAGTTTGTACATGATTTCCACCGCTTGCGGGCGAACCCTCGGCGGCAACAGCCGGTACAAGTCGGTGCGGTAAAGCCGCGGCTCGCTCGCAAAAAAAATGCCGGTGATGATGACCAAGAACACGTTGCCCAGAGCGTTGAAAGTTGTGAACAAGGTGCTCGAGACCTGCGAAAGCACCAACGAAGTACGGCCCAACAGGTCGCTCAGGGGCGTACCGGGTTGCAAAAAGCCCGATAGCCACGGCACGCCCGCGACCCTGGCCTCGAGCGACTCGACAAGGGTGGGCAAAGTATCCGCAAACTGCCTGCTCTGTTCTAAAAAGGGCGGCAACAAAAACCACAAGCCAACCCCCAGACCCCCAAAAAGCACGAGCCCCACCAGGGCGAGCGACAGACCCACCGGCAAGCGCGTCGTGCGGTGAATAAAGTCGGCACCCGAACGCAGCAACACCGCGATGAGAATGCCGGCAAAACCGAGCAGCAAGACTTCTGAAAGCCGCCACAGCAGCAGCGTCAGCGCGACGACCCCGACCGCAAGGACGATAGCCACGAGAGCGCGCCTTGCAAACCCCGACAATGTTCCAGACATCTAAACGCCCTCCCGACCCTGCCTGACAATATCACTCATCCGGGTCCAGCCGTCCAGTGCGAACACACTGAGGTCGGCGGCAGTACACAGGCGAACTTTTGCCAAACCGGCTTTACCGAGCTGGCTCGGTTTTACACAGCGATTCTCAACGCGTCCAGACGTTACTCAGAACAACGCACCATTTTCTGAACCGTTCCCCGACGGACAGTCCAAACTTAGCGGCGCAGGCCGGTCAAGCAGGGTTAAAGCTGCTCGCTCTTGGCCGGCCCCTTGGTACAAACTGATTTGTACAGACTGATTTGCACAGACTGATTTGTACAGACTGAGCAAGCCCTCGGACCGGACGTCTTGCTCTAAGGCGTGGGTGATAGCATGACTCGTGACGCACGAGCTTGTCTTTTACACGGCGGTGCCCGGTGCCGAACGCGGGTCGCGGGGTTACAGCGTGAGCTGGTCGGGCTCCAAGCTCATGGGTATTCTCAACGTGACGCCCGACAGTTTCAGCGACGGTGGCGCTTTTTTGCAGACCGAAGCCGCTCTTCGGCAGGCCCACGCGCTGCTCGCCGCGGGCGCTTTCATCCTCGACGTCGGCGGCGAGTCGACGCGGCCGGGTGCCGACAGCGTGCCAATAGAGGTCGAGTTGGACCGCGTGCTGCCCGTAATCAAACACTTGGCTGAGACGACCGACGCGCTGCTCAGCGTCGACACTTACAAGCCGGAGGTCGCCCTGGCCGCTCTAAAAGCCGGCGCGCACCTGGTCAACGACGTTACAGGTCTGCGCAACCCCGACATGATTCGGGTTTGTGCCGAGCGCGGCGCGCCGGCCGTCATCATGCACATGCAGGGCGAACCGCGCACGATGCAGCGAGAGCCCGTCTACAACGACGTCGTGGGGGAGGTTTCGGCGTTTCTGACGACCCAAGCCAAACGCGCTATAGCGCTTGACCTGCCGAGCGTCGTGCTCGACCCCGGTTTCGGGTTCGGCAAAACCGTGGCCCACAACCTGGCTCTGGTGCGCAACTTGCACGAGTTTGTCGGCGGCGGACACCCGGTCCTGCTCGGCGCTTCGCGCAAAAAGACGATTCACCACCTCGCAAACGTGCCCGACCCCGCCGACCGCGACCCCGGCTCGTTGGCGCTGCACCTGTGGGGCGCGGCGCAAGGCGCGGCGCTCTTGAGGGTTCACAACGTCGCCGCGCACGCGCAAGCGCTCAAAGTGTGGGAGGCTGTAACGGATGCTTGACCGCATCGTCTTAGAAGGCCTCGAGTTTCACGGTTTCCACGGCGTGTTTGAAGAAGAGGCCCGCTTCGGGGCACGTTTCGTCGTGGACGTGGACTTAGGCTTGACCCTGCCGAGCGAAGACGACCTGCGCCGCACGGTCGACTACAGCAAAGTCTACGCCCTCGTCAAGTTTGAGGTCACCGAACGGCGCTACCGCCTTATAGAAGCCCTCGCCAACCGCATCGCCGCGCGTATCTTGAGCGAGCACGCGCTTGTACAAACCGTGACGGTGCGCGTTCACAAGCCGCACGCGCCGCTGCCCGGCGTCCTGCGCGACGTGTTCGTCGAGGTACGGCGTGCTCGAGGGGGTTGACGCGCTGCAAGGGCGGCCCCCGGAAGACACCGCTTTCGTCGCACTCGGCAGCAACTTGGACGACCCCGCGGCGCAGTTGCGGCGGGCGGCCCGCGCTTTGGAAACCCTGGGTGCGGTCACGGCGCGCTCGAGCCTTTACCAAACCGCCCCGGTCGGCGGCCCGCCGGGCCAAGCTCCTTACCTCAACGCAGTGGTGAGCTTGACGCCCCAAAATCCCTATCAAAATCCCGAAACGCTTCTTGGGGCGTTGCTGGCCTTGGAAAAAAGTCAGGGGCGCGTGCGCCTGGCGCGCTGGGGACCGCGCACGCTCGACCTCGACCTGCTCAGTTACGGAACGAGGGTTCTCGACACGGTTGCGCTCACGCTGCCCCACCCGCGCATGTGGGAGCGCGTTTTTGTGCTCGAGCCCCTGTGCGAAGTCGCGCCCGAGTTTCGCCACCCGGTCACGGGCGAAAACGCGTGCGCCGCGCTGGCCCGGCTCGGCAGGTCGGGCGTGCGGAAGACGGAGCATAGTTGGTGACTTGACTTGTTGGCTGAGCGACCAGAAGGTTTTGAGAACGCGCTGCACGGCTTTTGCCCGTTGCCCCGCTCAGGTAGCCTTCCGTTTTGGGGCCGACCCAAAAGCAGTGGCTCGACCGCCCCGCCGCCCCGACCTTGCCGACTTTTCAACGCGCCCGGCGGCGCGGGTGTGTTACTTTAGGTAAAAGCCGTTTTCGCGGTGCAAGGCAGGCTTTTTGCGCCGTTTGATTCTTTGAGAAACGCCTCGAGGAGGCTCACCCGAGTGCCACCGCTGTACGAGTTCCGCCCTGTAGACGCCCTCGACGTCGTCATCATCGCGGTGCTGCTTTACCAGATTTACAAGCTGCTTATCGGCTCTCGAGCCTGGAACGTGTTTCGCGGTCTGGCCGCGCTGGCGTTGCTGTGGTTTTTGGCGAACCAACTCGACCTCAAAGCGACCTCGTGGCTGTTCAACCGCGTTGCGCCCGCCGCCTTTTTGGCGGTCGTGGTCGTGTTTCAGCCCGAACTGCGCGCCGCTCTGGAACGGGTGGGCCGAGGCCGCCTGAACCGCAGCCAGAGCGGCGACCCGGTGCAAGAAATCATGACGGCGGTGCGCGAACTCGCCACCCAGCGCCGCGGCGCGCTCATCGCTATCGAGCGGCAAACGCCGTTGCTGGAATTCGGGCAGAGCGCCACGCCGCTGGGCGCACCCGTGAGCGCCGCGCTGCTGCAAACCATCTTCGACTCGAAGGGGCCGCTGCACGACGGCGGCGTCATCATCAGCGACGACACCCTCACCTTCGCCGGGGCAATTTTTCCGTTGTCGGACAAAAACGAGGGCTGGTCGGTCAAGCACGGCACCCGCCACCGCGCGGCCCTGGGCTTGTCCGAGGTCAGCGACGCGCTCGTCATCGTGGTGAGCGAGGAGCGCGGCACGGTGAGCGTCGCGCTAGGAGCGGCGCTCAAAACCGACATCGCCCCGGCCGACGTGCTGAGCGCCCTCACCGAGGTGTACAGCGCGTGACCCTCAAAGACGCGTTCAACAACTGGCCGCAAAAACTGGGCGCGCTGGCCCTGGCCGTGTTTGTGTGGTACTTCGTCAACCTCAGCAACACCGACATTTCGCAAGGAACGTTCACCGTCCCGGTCGCGGTCGAAGGCGTCAGCGCGGACCAGGTGCCGAGCGGCGTGCCCGAAACGATTGAGGTCATCGTGTCGGGGCCGAGCCGCGGGGTCAACCGCTTGAGCTTGACGCCCGAGCGCATCGACGCGACTCTCGACTTGAGCGGAGTCAGCGGCGCGTTCCAGCGGCCGATTTTGGTCTCGGCGCCGCAAGACATCACCATCCTCAACCGCATCCCGTCCGAGGCGGTCGGCACGGTGGAGACCGTCGACACCAAAACGGTGCCCGTCGCGGTGGGGCTGTTGGGGGGCGGCGACGGACTACTCATCCCGAGTTACGCGCCGCAGACGGCCGTGGTGCGGGGCCGCAGCTCGGTTTTGGAGCGGGTGGCGCAGGTCCTGGCGACGGTGCAACCCACGCCGGGCGAGCAAGAAGTCTCGCTCTACACCGTTACTGACGCAGGCAAACCGGTCAGCGACGCCATGCTGAACGTGGACCCGCAAACCGTGACGGTAAACGTGAGCGAAGTGCCGGTTCTTTACACCAAAACCCTGCCCGTAAGCGTTTTGGAACCCGACTTCGAGCCCTTCGCACTCACAAGCTTCACCCAGTCTCGAGACACGGTGCGCGTCGCCGGACCCAAAGAAGTGCTCGACACGCTCACCGAGGCCGTGGGCTTCGTCCAACTCGATACGCCCCTCAGAGCGGCGGGTGAGTATACTTTGCAGGTTAGACCGCAGCTGCCCGACGGGGTTACGGTGCTGGAGCCGGTTTCCGTCCAACTAACTCTCGAGCCACCCACCCCGCCCCCTGGAGACACGAATGATTTACCCGATTCGCCTGTACGGAGACCCGGTGCTACGCAAAACGGCGAGCCCGGTGACATCGTTCGGTAAAAGTTTGGAACGCCTCGCCTCCGACATGGTTGAAACGATGTACGAGCACAACGGCATCGGCTTGGCCGGGCCACAAATCGGCTTGTCCAAACGCCTCTTTATCGCCGCCGAAGTCGACAAAAGCTTAGTCGAGGACGAGGACGAAGACGCGCCTGTGCCGCAGAACCTGCAAGAAAAACGCCGGCGCTGGGGCGTCGTCGCCGAACACTTCATGGTCAACCCGGAAATTGTCCGCCGCGCCGGTGCTCAAACCGGTTTCGACGGCTGTCTGAGCCTGCCGGGGTTGTACGTCGAGGGCATGGAGCGCCCCGACACCGTCACCGTGCGCTACCAGGACGCCCACGGTCAGTGGCACGAGCGCCAAGCCAACGGTCACTTCGCTTGGGTGATTCAGCACGAGTACGACCACTTGGAAGGCGTGTTCTTTTTCGACCGCTTGCCCGAGACCGAAAAGCGCAAGTTTTTAGAAGAGCACCGCGGCGACTTGGCGCAAATGCAGCGTGACGCCAAAACTTTTTTGAAAGACCGGAAAGACAAAGCCTCGCCTTTACCGGTTTTGAGCTGATGCGCGCCGCCCTGTTCGGCTCGCCCGGTTTCGCCCTGCCGACGCTGCACGCCCTCAACGCCCAGCACGAAATCGTCCTCGTCGTTACGCAACCGGACAAGCCCGTCGGGCGTGGGCTCGAGCTGAGGTCGCCGCCCCTCGCGGTAGCGGCCAAAGAGCTGGGGCTGCGGCTCGAGCAACCGCGTCGCCTCAAAAAAAACGAGGCGTTTCATGACCTCGTCAAAAGCTTGAACCTAGACGTCGCCGTGACCGCCGCTTACGGTAAAATCCTGCCGCAGAGCTTACTGGATATACCCGAACACGGTTTTCTGAACGTCCACGCCAGCCTGCTGCCGAAGTACCGCGGGGCCGCGCCGATTCAGTGGGCGCTTGTCAATGGCGAGACAGAGACGGGCATCAGCCTCATGCAGACCGAAGCCGGGCTCGACACCGGCCCGGTGCGACACGTAAAAAAGTTGGACGTAGCGGCAGAAGACACGGCGCTGACGCTGTTCGACAAACTTGCCGAACTGGGGGCGCAGGCGCTTTCGGAGGGGCTCGAGCTTTTAGAAGCGGGCGCCCTTCCCTGCCAGCCGCAGGACGACACGAGAGCGACACATGCGCCGCTTTTGACCAAAGAAGACGGCGAAGTGTGTTGGCTAGACACCGCGCAAGCCGTCGTCAACCGCTACCGCGGCGTGGTTGCCTGGCCGGGCACCTGGACGAGTTTTCGCCAGCAGACGCTAAAAGTTCACAGCCTCGAGCCTACCGAGGGCGACGGCGCTCCGGGCACGGTTTTGAAAGTCGGCAAAGAGGGCGTCACGGTTGCGACCGGCGGCGGGGCGGTTATACTCGTGAGCGTGCAGCCTCCCAACAAAGCCAAAATGCTCGCTTACGACTGGGCCAACGGCTACCGGGTGAAAGAGGGCGATAAGCTTGGCTAAAGTTGCGATTGTGGGCCGCCCGAACGTGGGCAAGTCGAGCCTGTTCAACCGGCTCGTCGGCCGCCGCGAGGCGATCGTCGCCGACCAACCCGGCGTCACGCGCGACGTAAAAAGCGCGCAGGTCACCTCGGACTTAGGCGGCAAGTTCACGCTGCTCGACACGGGCGGCTTGTGGTCGAACGACACCTGGGAAGCGGCCATCAAGCGCCGTATCGAGGCGAGTCTGCAAGACGTCGACTTGATTTTATTCGCGGTGGACGGGCGGACGCCGCTCTCGAGCGCCGACTTTGAGATTGCCGGTTGGCTCCGCACCCTGAACAAAGACACGATGCTCCTCGCGACAAAACTCGACGACCCGCGCCACGAAGAAAACCCCGACCTGTTTGAAACCTACAACCTTGGTTTCGGCGAGCCCTACCCCGTAAGCGCCGAACACGCGCGGGGCACCGCCGACCTCATCGACATCATCCTGGACAAGTTGCCCGAGGAAGACGAAGGCGCGGAAGAGGCGCGCGTGCGCGTCGCGATTATCGGGCGGCCGAACGTGGGCAAGTCGAGCCTGCTCAACGCCATCGTCGGCAGCGAGCAGACCATCGTCGCCGACGAAGCGGGCACGACGCGGGACAGCGTCGACGTCGAGTTCAATTTTGCGGGCCGGCCCTTCACCCTCGTCGACACCGCCGGGATTCGCCGCAAGCCCGACGAGGGCGTCGAGTTCTACTCGAAAGTGCGCAGCGAAGAGGCGATTCACAAGGCCGACGTGACCGTCCTCGTCGTCGACCCGTTCGAGTTGGGCGACCACGAGATGCGCATGGCGAACGTGGCCTTAGAAGCGGGCAAGCCCGTCGTCCTCGCCGTCAACAAGTGGGACCTCGTCACCGACGAGCAGTTGAAACTTTTCGAACGCGAGGTTCGCGAACAGCTCTCGCACCTCGGGCACGCGCCCAAGGTCTACACGAGCGCCGTCACCGACTACGGCCTGCACGAGCTGTTGGCAAGCGTCATCCGCGTGTACGACACCGCGCACCGGCGCGTCTCGACGGGCCAGATGAACGCCTGGATGGAAGTGTGGACGCAGCGCCAAGCGCCGCCCAACTTCAGCGGCAAGCCCCTCAAGCTGTTCTACACCACTCAAGCCGACGTCGCCCCGCCGACGTTCGTGATGAGCGTCAACAACGAAAAGTTCGTGACGCGGCCTTATGAGCAGTACCTCCTCAACCGCATACGCGAAGATTTGGACTTCGCCGAGGTGCCGATTCGGCTCATCTTCAAGTCGCGGAACAAGGACGGCGGCAAGCGGGTACGTCTCTGAGGGGCGCTTGGACTCGACTTACAAAAGTTTTATACTGAAAATTATGGACACGCTGACTTCGAACAACTCGGTGCAGGCATTCAGGCGCTACCGGTTCACCCCAGAAGAGTACTTGCGCCTAGCCGAGTTAGGTGTTTTAGCGGGCCGCACCGAACTGCGGGACGGAGATATTCTGACGATGTCACCCACGAGCCCGCTTCACAACGCCCTCGTTTTACGCTTGCGCCGCCGTCTCGAGGCCGCACTGGGAACGCGCGTGCTCGTGTTCGAACAGAGTACCGTCCGCTTCGGTGGTTGGCTTCCCGAGCCGGATTTGCTGGTTGCTTTTCACCGCGACGACGACTACGCCGAGAGCTATCCGAAACCGGAAGATATCGCCCTCGTCATCGAAGTTTCGGTAAGCACCTTGGCCGAAGACAGAAACGAAAAAGTGCCCCGGTACGCTCGAGCCGGTGTCCGCGAGGTCTGGCTTTACAACGTTGGAGAACAGGTGTTCGAAGTTTTCTGGACTCCTCAGCGCGCGACCTATCAGGCCGAGCAAACATACAGCCACGACCAGGTGTTCGCCCTGCAAGCCTTCCCCAACAAACCGAGCGTATGGTCGCCGGAACGCTGATACGTTACACTGTGACTATGAAAAAATTTATGATTATAGCGCTGGCAGCGTGGTTCAGTTTTTCGTTAGCACAAGACACGGCGTCCCAGGACACCACATCTTGTGCGGCGCTGCTCGAGCCCCCACCCCTTCAAGACCAAGCGAACGCTGCATGGTCGAACCTGCAGTCGGTCGAAGCCGACACGACCGCGACGCAAACCGTCGAAGGTGAGTCCGTCGCTTTGGCGGTGCGCATTCTTTTCGACTTGACCAACAAGCGTATCTATCAAACCACGAACCTTAACGGTGAAGAAGTAGCCGTGTTGCGCTACGCGGACGGCAAAGCGAGCATGACCATGCCCGGTGTGGACGAAAACTTGCCCACGCCTCCAGGTCTCGAGGCGCAGTTTCAGCAGCAACTCGAGCAAATGTCCCAAAACGTATTAAGCGACCCCACCGCGGTGTGGGGCGAATCCGAAATTATCAGTTGCGACGGCACGAAACAGTACGGCGACGTTTTGACAGGTGAGCAGGTCACGGTGCGGTTGCAAGCGGGCGAAGGCAACGCCCTCCTCCAAACCGTCATGCCGGATACGCCCGTGCAACTCGTCTTTGTCGAAGGGCAGGCGAAGGGCGTCGTGCAAGAATTACCCGAACTCGGCCCCACCCTCATGGTGTTCGACGTGACTCAAAACAGTGAGGGCCTGGTCGAGCGTGTGGCAATCCAGCAGTACAGTTGGGACGGCAGCGTCGTGGAAGCCACGGGTACGACGACGGTAGACTACAGCTACGATGTGCCGGTTAACGAAACCCTTTTCAACCCGTAAACCCTGTTCAAACCGTACAGCCACACTCTAACCCGAGCGCGACCGGCGAGATGTGCCGCGCTACTCCATCCTGCCGTACGTGCAACACTAGAAGAGTGTAAGGGTTGAAAACGACGACGTCTTTGACCCCTTGGGCCAAATAGAACTGAGGCCCGATGTCCAAGTCTTTGGCCTCGTAACCTTTGCTGATAACCTCGATGACCGCCTCGGGCACCAGGGTAATCGCCTCTTCTTGCTCCTCAGGCTCCTTGAAAAAAACTGAGATGTCCGGCCTTTTTAAGGAGCCGTCTGGAAAAGCCACGTAAACGTCGGCTGTGTGGACGCAGCCGCACTTCCCACCCTGAGCGTCCGCTGTCGGCACGATGGTCGCGCGAATCCGGTCGACGGCTTTTTGGTGCTTGTATACCGGATGCGGTTCCCAAATCGGCAAGCCCGCCACCCGCTCCAAGCGAATCCCGAGTTCGTCGGCGCGTAAAAGTTTAGGGTCCATCGTCGTACTCCATGCGACCAAAGTAGCACGAACCGCCTTACTTTCGAGTCTGCGTCAGGCAAGCTCGAGCCCGAAGGTCGTTTCCACCACGCCCGGCAGCAGCTTATAAATCGAACAGCCCAACGCGGTTTCAAAAGTTTTTTGAATGTCCAGGTAAGCCTGCCACTTCGGAACGGTGTACTCGTTGACGCCGTGGCGCAGCGCGACGTCAATCATGCGTTTTTCCAGCAGACACAAGCCCGAAGGTAACGCGAGGCAATCGCAAAGCTGTAACAAGTGGTCATAGTCGGTGTAGGTGAGGCTCGAGAGGTAATTGTCAACAAAAGCAAGCTCCTCTTCAGTCACGTCCCAGTGGCCGAAGATGGCTTTATGGTCCTGAACGGGAAACGAGTGCGTCATGCAAATCCGCGCCGCGTCGTCGAAACTGCCTTCTTGTAAAAAACTATAACCGTCGAGCGTGTGGCGCATCCCCGTCACGCCTTCTTGCCGCCCGAGGTCGTGAAGCAGCCCCAGGATGTGAGCGGTTTCGGGATTCAAGTCGGGGTGAGGTTCGGCGATGCAGCGGGCGGCGAGAGCGACATTTTGTGAGTGCGCCACCCAGGGACCGGGGTTGCGGCGCTCGGCCTCGAGCAGCAAGCGTTCCGCTTCCTCAAGGCTCGGAATCTTCACGCTTTTTCGACCTCTAAGTCCACCTTGAGGTTACCCCGCCGCGTCTCGCCCTGCACCGAGCCGACCGAGAAGCGGCCCAAACCTTCGGCGTAGACCTCGTCGCCCGCTTCGGCGTTGCTGGACTTGCCCGCTTTTTGACCGTTGACAGTTACATTGCCCGCGGCGACGCCCTTGCTGAAGTAAGAGCGCGACACGTTGAACGCCTTTGCACCGAGGGCGTCGACGCGCAAGGACGGCACGATGACGGTGCTGCGTTTGCGGCTGCCCGAGGCGACGCGCTCAACGGCGACCTCCTGCAACTCTACGTTGCGCCCGCGTACGTTGACGGTTCCGGGCAAGTCTTTACCCGCCTCGCTCAGCACGATGATGGAAAACCCGGCGGCGTGTTTGACCGTATCGCCCACCGCCTCAGCGCCCAGCGCTTGCTTGAACGCGGCAAACAGGTCGTCCGGCTCTAAAACGCCTTCGGCGTAGAACGCGCTCAGAGGTGTGGTGGCTTCGGGGATGGTCTCCGGGAACGCCGTCACCACGCGGCGACGCGCCCCCGGGAAGCCGCCCGAGACGTGGACGCCGACCTCGGCCTCGCGGAGTTTGGCGCTCAAGGCGGCGGCCGCGTCGGGCTCCAAAAAGCCCGTATGCGCCACGCGGCCGCCGCGCGCGGCGGTGAGCAAGCGCTCTAAAGCGCCGTTGGCGACCGGTTTAGCGGACATCGGCGACCTCGACGCCTTTAGCGCGCAGGCGTTCGGGAAAACCGCTCGAGTCCTCACCGGTCACGCGCAGCACGAGTTCGCGGCGCTGGCCCGCCTTGACGCCCGCCGTGACGACCGCGACGATGTTGGACGGCGGCCCCGCCTCGGCGACGCGCGCCAGGATACCGGGCTCGTCCGGCAGCACCACGGTCACTCGGGTGCCGCCCTCGCGCAGACCCAACACCTCGACGAACGTTCCCAGCATGTCGGTGATGGTGAGAATCCCGACGACCGCGCCATCCTCCACCACGGGCAGACCCGACACCTTATGTTCTTCCATGATGAGGGCGGCGGTTTCGATGGGGTCGTCCGGCTCCACGCTTCTAACCGGCTTCTTCATGACGTCTTTGACGGTGAGTTTGCTCAGGAGGTAGTTGAGTTCGTAAACCGACAAGGTCGTGGCTTTGGACGGCGTCGCCTCTTTGAGGTCGCGGTCGGTGACGATGCCTGCAAGCTTGCCGTTTTCAACCACCGGCAATCGGCGGAAACCGCCTTCCCGCAAGACTTGCATCGCCTCCATCACCGGAGTTTTGGCGGTCACGGTTTGGGGGTCGGCGGTCATCCATTCTTTAACGAACATGTTCGTCTCCTTTGGGGTTTTTAGGGAACGTCAGGCGCTACAGCATACCAGCTTGCGCCCAGCGCCGAAGCGCTGTAAACCGAGGCGCCGTGCTGAGGCGCTGTACCGAGACGACGTCCGCTAATGCAAACGAAAGGGTGCAGACGAGACCGTGTCCCAGGTGCCGTGCCGAGGTTGCCGTCTTGCCAGCCACTATGCAAAAACTGTGTGAAGACCGTACAAAAAGCGGTCGAGCACCCCGAGCCAACCTGTTTACGGGTTCTGATTAAACCTCTTGCCCAAATCCAAGCGGACAACGATGTTGAACGGCCGCGCTGTTGCCCGGCTGATGTCGCAAGAAGTCCGCTGAACCGGGGCCTCGAGAACTGCCGCCTCGTCCGACACTTTGTCGTCCGACGTTTCGTCACCAACGCTTCGCCGTCCAAACCGGGGGTTGGGAAAGCTGGAAAGCACTGTAAAAGCGGGGGGCGCGGTAGGCTACGGGCTATGAGTCAGGAATCTTTGTTGCTGGTCGTCGTTTTCGTCACCGGGTTTATGGTGGTTCGTTGGATGGTGCGGCTGGCCCCCCTCGTGAGCGAGTTGCCTCTAAAGACACTGTCGGCGACGATTTTGGCGGGCGTGGTCGGTGCGGGCCACAGCGGGTTGGTGCCCTTTGCACCCTCCAGCACTCTTCTTTGGGTGACCCTCGTCGCGGCGCCGCTGTACGTGTTCGGTCCCCTTTTGCTCACAGGCTTGGCTCGAGCCCGGCTTTACAAGCTCGGCGGTCTGCTTGCCGACCTTTTGTACTGGACGCCGGAAGGCCGGAGCGCCGTCAAGCGGCTGCTCGTCCAAATCGCGTTGCAGCAGGGCGACGCGGGCGCGGCGCTCACTTTTTTGGGCGAGGACGCCGACCCGCTCATGCTGGCGCAGGCCTACGCGCTCACCGAGCGCTGGGACAAAGTGCTCTCGCTACGCGTCCCCGTGGCCGGGGACAACGCGTCGTTGGCGCTGGCCGCGCGGGTCCAGGCGTACGTTGCGCTGAACCGGCTCGACCAAGCCGAAGCCGAACTTTCCGAAATGCGCGAGCGTTGGCAGAAAACCCAGGGACCGGTGGGTTACCGCAGTCTTTTACTCAGCGAGGCGCGGGTGGCGGCCGAGCGCGGCGAGTTCGAAACAGTAAAGCGCAAGTTGGAAGACATCCCCTCGGGCGTTCCGGCTCATCACGTTTTCGGCGTAGCCGGGCGCGCCGCCGAGCGGGCCGGCGGGATAGACACCGCTGTGAACCTCTATAGCCAGGCTTACAGCGCCGCTCCGGCGGTGCAGCGGCAGGGCTACGCCGACAAGTTGAGTCACTACGGCGCGCCGCTGCCCGAACTCGTGCGCTCGACCAAGGCCTACGGCACGTACGGCCTGCTCGCCGCAATCGTGTCGGCCTACGTTTTGCAGGTTTGGCTTGACCAGCAGTACCCCTTACCCGCTTCGGCGGGCGGGCTTACCGTGAGTTCGGTGTTGGCGGCGTTTTTCCTCAACTTGCCGAGCATTCCCGGCGCGGACGCACCCTGGCGCTACCTTTCTTACGGTTTTTTACACGGCGGAATCGTCCATTTAGGCTTCAACGCCTGGGTGCTCTTCGACATCGGGCGGCTCTACGAGCGGCGGCGCAGTTGGGGCAACTTGCTTGCCGCGTTCGTCGTCGGGACCGCCGGAGGCGCGTTGTTGACGGTGTTGGTAGGCTCGCCTGGCCCCCTAATTCTGGTCGGCGCGTCCGGGGGCATTTTGGGGTTGGCCGGGGCGCTCCTCGCCGACGTGTGGCGCGGGCAGAGCCAGCAAGACCGGCTTATGGCGCGGTCGCTTTTGCAGTGGATGGCTTTAATCGTGGTGTTTTCACTCGCCGTACAAGGCGTGTCGCTGTGGGGTCACGTCGGCGGCCTGGTCGGCGGCTTTTTGTGGGGCTTTGCGCGCCGCCTGTTGCCCCGCTCGAGCGCCGTCGACCTCGGCGCTGGCCTCCTCAGCATCGGGCTGATGGTTTACGCGCTGGCGCAGGGGGCAAGTTTGTTTGTGCGGTACGTTCTTTAGACTCTCTTTGACTTTGTGACGACACCTTGCAGACGACCGGCAGAGGTCGCCAAGGCCCTCGCCGGACCGAGACAGCTGCGCTTTTTACGCGCCCAACCGGTGACGAACCCACACGTTCGGCTCGACGTAAACCGCGTGGTTTTGTGTCAGCGACACGTAGACGGGCACCAGGGCTCCTGGGACCGCACAGGGACCGTCTTTGTTGAAGGGCAAGCCGGTCCAGGCTCGCCACGCTGCCAGCGAGCCCGCGACGACCATCGAGTGCGGCGCGACCTTGATGATTCTCCCGCCGGCCCGCACGTGCACCCGGAGCCAGGGGTCGACGGGCAGGCCGTCGTCACGCAGCTCAAAGGCGTAGGCCTGGACGGACTTGTTCGGCTGTTGAGCTTTGTGGCTCGGGCGCACGGGGGCGAACAGGTCGCCGAAACCCAACCGCTTTGCGTTGGCGCACATGGCTTGCACCACCTGTACCGACAAACCGCGCCCTTGGGCTTGCGGACGCAGGGTTATCTCGAGCGCGGACACCGCGTTGGGTGTGCGCCCTAAAAAATGGTCCTGGTCGGCCCAACGCACGACCGTGTCCCAACCGCCGTCGGGCAACTCGGTACGCCCAAAAGCCTCGCCAAAACAAAAGGGGACGCTGAAAGCCCGGCCCAGCAAGGTGTTCGGGGTGTCGTCGTCGTAAGCGACGAGGGCAAACTCTTTAAAGCGTGCGAACCTGCCCTCGGCAAAGTATAGGTTGGCTAGCGGGTCCTCGAGCATAAACCGCGGCCAGGCCGCCGTGAGGTCGTCGTCCCACAGCTCCAGCTCGAGCGCGGGTTCGTCTGTTAAAGGAATAACTTTGAAGGCCACGGCTCAAGCCTCGGGACAAGCGGCATCGGGGCGAACAGGTTTGTAACCCACGCCGAGTCTGAGCTGTCGGCGTGGCGCGGCGACGTCAAAGCACCTGCCGAACGCGGCCCGACGGGCCGAATTGAGAGAGCCCGGCGGGTTGAAACCTGACGGCTGCCGGCAACCGTTTAGGGCGTTCAGCCTGGCGAGCCCGGAAACTGTGCCTTTGTAAACTGTGTCTTCGGAAACTATGTCCTTAGAAACCATGTCTTCGGAAACCATGTTTTACCCTAAACCTTTTGGCAGGCACCGTCAACGGCGGACGAATCCCCTTATGCCACCCCACCCGCCTTGTTACACTGCGCGTTCATGCGCGTCTTCGCTATCGCCGACCCCCACCTGTCCCGCGCCGCCCCCAAACCGATGGACGTGTTCGGCGAGGGTTGGGCGGGACACCCCGAACTTTTCTTCCGGCGTTGGCGCGAGACGGTCTCGGACGGCGACTTAGTGCTCGTACCCGGTGACATTTCTTGGGCGATGAGTTTGGAGGACGCACTGCTCGACTTGCAAGACTTAGCAGCCCTGCCCGGTGACAAAGTCATTTTGCGCGGCAACCACGACTACTGGTGGCCCGCCGTCGGCAAGCTGCGCGCGGCGCTGCCGGCGGGGATGTTCGCCCTGCAAAACGACGCGCTCAAATGCGGTTCGGTGGTCGTCGCGGGGACGCGCGGCTGGACGAGTCCCGGTGCGTTCGACTTTGCTGAAAAAGACGAGAAGATTTATGCCCGCGAGACGGAGCGCTTGAAGCTTTCTTTGAAAGCCGCCGGCAAGCTGTCGGGTGAAAAGTTCGTCGTGATGCTCCACTACCCGCCGACGAACGCGCGGCTCGAGCCCTCGCCCCTGACCGAACTGCTGCGCCACGCCGCGCCGGACGCGGTCGTTTACGGTCACGTTCACGGCGAACAGGCGGACGCTGCCGTACCCGACTTGGGCGACACCGCGGTTCACTTTGTGGCCGCCGACGCCCTCGGGTTTAAACCCAAGCTTTTGTTCGAACTCTAAAAGCGCAGGTTCACACCGGCCGTCAACACCGCGTCGACGTGGTTGAGCGGCGCAAAGGCGTAACTCGTCGTGAGTTGCCCGTACAGTCCGACGCGTTCCGACAACAAATATTCGAAACCGAAAGGAATTTCCAACAGCGCCGCGCTGCCTCCCGGGCGGAAGCTGAAACCGGGGCCTATGCCGCCGTACAGGGCGAGGTTTTCGTCAAAAGCGCGCAGGCGCACGGTGGCGTCGGCGCTGACACGCAGCTCGTTCGCGCCGCTGTTGAGGACAAACCGCGCCACGACACCGACCGGACCCAACAACGCGTCGTAGCCGACTTGCGCGCCGAAGTAAACGTCGCCCGAGGTCGACACGACGCCGGGAGCGAAGCCAACGTAAAAGGGCCGGGCGCTGTCGCTCAAAAAAGTGACGGCGGGCGTGTCGCTGCCGGCTGGTGTGCCTACGCTGCCCACCGACCCAGCCGGCGCACTGTTCTCACCGTCAGCCGCGGCCAGCGCCTCGGCAGCCGTCAGCGGCACCTCGTTCGGGTCGAGCGGGGTAGCCGGGAAAACCTGTCTGCCCAAGACGGTGTTCAGTTCGCTCTCGACACTGACCAAGCGCTCTTCCAGCGCCCGAACATACGCGACCGAGGCGGCTTCTTCCAGGCCGGCCTCGAGCCTCGCCACCCGGGCCCCCATGTCGCTCACCGGGCCGAGTTCCTCGGCGGCTTGCCGCAGCGAGTCCATAAACGCTTCGTCACCACTCAGGACGTTGACGAGACTGTCCAGGTAGTCGACGAGCCTGGCAGCGATAACGGCCGCTTCGTAGCGGGACAACCCCTTGGTTCCGCCGAACGTGCCGTCGGGGTAACCGGTGAAAATACCCTGCGCGGTCACCTGCCGGAGCGCCTCGTAGGCCCAGTGCGTCGGCGCGACGTCCGCGAAACGCTCCGGGGCGGCTTGAACAGCGCCCACCGGCAACCTCTCTTGTCCGACTTGCCCGAGCCCAAAACCCATCCCTAACAAACCTGTTAGGAGCAGCCAGAAAAAACGAAATTGGGACATTGTTCTCCTCCTCACGCTATCCTACGCAGTTTTGGGGAGGAAGAATGAAAGAAAAGGAACTTAAACAGGCGCTCAGGTTCCTTTTTGCCCGGCTTGACCGGGTTTACAGGGCCAGGGGTTGGGGCTTCGACCTTTCCAGGGGTAACTTAGAGCCCTCATTGAGGCGGTGGTAGTGCGTGATGGCGTCTTGCCCTTTTTCCCAGCTCAAGTAAACTACCTCGGCCCCGACCTGGCTTGGGAAGTCCACGACGCCCGTGTCGACGTCGGTGAGAAAAATACCCAGACGGTCCAACTCGGCTTTCGTTTCGTGAACCGACCTCAGCAAAAAAGCTATTTCTTGCGCCTTGTTGCGCGCCGCGACACTGTGACCGCCGAGGCCTTTCAGGTCGTCGCGCAACCGGTAAGTGTCCTTGATAGCGCCCTGCATGTCACCGAGCAGTTCGTCCACTACGGGAATCAGGTTGTTGGCTTCCTCGACAGAAAACAGTTTGTACATACGCTTCCGTCCTTTCTCAGTATCCGAAGTTTACCCTGGCGGAGCGTCACCTTCCGTCAGCCTTTATACAAAATCTTAGTCTGGTAGACTAAAGTTTCGCCGTGACGGCTGTGGCTTGACGCTTCAAAACCGGGTACGGCAAGACAAGCAGAGCAGCGGGTGTGGCAGCAGCGAGGGACTGGTGCGACGAGGGGCTGGGACGGCGAGGGGGTGCGTTCAGACGAAAAGACCGACTCTTTAAGAGTCGGTCTGCAGGGACATTTTTGTTGGATTTGGGCGCGCAGGGCGCGCGGTCCTCGTCAGTTGTTGGGGGTCGCCCCGGCGAGCGTCGCGTCGAGCGTTTGCTCCTCGCCGTTGCGCCAGATGCGCAGTTCGACCGGGTCGCCCACCTGCTGCTGAGAGATGACCTCCTGCAGGGCTTGGGCGCTGTTCACCTCTTCGCCGTTGACGGCCAAAATCACGTCGCCGCCCGCAGCGTACTGTTGCCCGCTGGACTCGAGGGCGAACTGCCCGCCGCGCAGACCCGCCGCCGCCGCCGGGCTGTCCGGCGCGACCTCGGTGACTACGACGCCGGCCTCGGGCAAGTTGAGGCTGCGGCGCACCTCGTCGGGATAAGCGCCTAGGTCCTGAATGACGACACCGAGGCGCGGGCCGGGCGTGGTTTCTCCGCGCGGTTCGGTTTCTGCTTGAAGCGGTTGCTCGCTGCGCGGCACGACGCTCAGGGTCACCTCGACGGTTTGCTCCCGACCGTCGCGCAAGACGGTCAACTCCAGGGTGTCGCCTTCGCTCTTGCCCAGCACGATGTCGCGCAGGGTGTTGGCGTCCTCCAAAGTTTGGCCGTCCACCGCCGTAATCACGTCGCCGCCGACCTCGACGGACGTGCCGCCGATGTCGATGCTCGAGCTGCCGCCCTCGAGCCCGGCCTGGGCCGCGGGACTGCCGGCTTCGACCGTGCGCACCACCGCGCCGTTGTCGGGCAGGTTGAAGCTCTCGCGGACGCTCTCCGGGAAGGCTCGCACGTCGGCGAAAGTAATCCCGATGCGGGGTCGTGAGCGGATGTCGGCAAAACCGCCCTCTTGCAGTTCGGCCAGGTTTTGTTGCAACAGGTTGCTCGGCACCGCGAAACCGATGCCCAAGTTACCGCGCTCGCCGTTGAAGGCCGAGCCGGGGATAATCGCCGTGTTGATGCCGATGAGTTCGCCACGCGAGTTCAGCAGCGGGCCGCCCGAGTTGCCGGGGTTGATGGCGGCGTCGGTCTGGACGAGCGGGATGTTGGTCTCGCCCACGCCGGGCAGCGAGCGGCTCACGCCCGACACGATGCCGGTCGTGACCGTCGAGGCGAAGCCGAAGGGGTTGCCGATGGCGATGGTTTTTTGACCGACTTTCAGGTCGTCCGAGTCGGCTAAGGGAATCGGCCGAACCTCCGCGGGCAGGTCGTCCGGGTTCTCGAGCTGGAGCAGCGCCAGGTCGTAGAGCACGTTGACGCCGACAACTCGTACCGGAAACTCTTTGTCGCTGGACGGAAACGTGACCGTCAGGCGGGCGTTGTCGAGCGGCGTCACGCTGTCCTCTTGAAGGGCCGTTCTCGCCACGTGGTAGTTGGTGATGATGTCACCCTGGTCGCTCACCACGAAACCGCTGCCCGAGCCTTGCTGCCGGAACTCGCCGAGGTCGTCTTGCTGGTCGCCTTGTTGGTCGTCTTGTGGCTGCGGCAGTTGAAAAAAGCGCCGAAACTCAGGCGGGATGCGGTCCGGCGAAAAACCTTGGCCGAACGGGTCGACGCGCTGACCACGCACCTCGACGTTCACCGCGACGACGCTCGGGCCGTAGGCGGCGATGACGTCGGTCGTGTTTTGCTCGTCTTGCAGCAACGCCTGGGCCTCGTCGAGCCGCGCGACGCTCTGCGAGGCGTCCGGTTGAGCCGTTTCCTGCGGGGTCTGCTGCGCGAGCTGCCCCGCGTCCTGGGTCGCTGAGTCTTGGGCCGAGTCTTGCGCTTGCACCCCGTGTGGCAACAGCTGCGCCCGGTCGAGCAGGCCGAAACCGCCGACCGCGAGCAGGGCTGTTGCCACCAACGCTAAAACGCTTCTTTTCATACAGGTGATGCTCCGTTCCGTGCGAAAAATTCTATGCGAAAAATCGCACAAGTTCTCATAAAAGGATAGTCGCCGCAAGTGAGACGGCTTGCCTAACGAGATTAAGAACGTGAGAGACACAGTTTGTAACCGACGATACAGATGTGAAAACGCTAAGAACTCGCGGGCTCTCCCACCTTGTTCAAAAGCAACACGAGCCCGACGCCTGCCAGCAACAGCGCGAAAGAGGCAACCGTCAGCCAGCTTAACCGTCCGTTCATAAAAAGCTGCGGCCAGGTGTTTGTGCCGACCAAAGTGCTTGCATCCAGACCGTCTACGTTTTTCCAGGGCCAGATTTTGCGCAGGCTGCCGAGCATAAAACCGGTGAGCAAGGCGATGGTGAGGGTGTAATAACGGGCGAACAACCAGCCGAGCAGACGAACGAAACTCAGCAGCCCGACGAGCGCGCCCAGGCCGAACAGCGCGACGGCGACCAGGTCGAAGTGGCTGACGGCCTCCAGCACGTAGACGTACTTGCCCAACAGCAGCAAGATAAACGCGCCCGAAATACCGGGCAACACCATCGCGCAAATCGCCAGGGCACCGCTCAAGAACAAAAACCAGGGCGAGTTCGGCGTCGTGGTCGGGCTCAAGCCGACGAGCACGAACGCGCCCACGGCGCTTACAACGAGCGCGGCGAGCGGGACAAAATTCCAGCGCTGTACCCGCCGCCCCACCACGAACACCGAAGCCAAAATGAGGCCGAAAAAAAGGCTGTAAAGAAGGGTTTGCTGGGTTTCCAACAGCCAGGTAATAAGGTGTGCGAACACCAGCACCGCGGTGGCGATGCCTGCAACCAGCGCGACCAGAAAACGGCCGTTGACCGCTTCAAACGCGGCGGCTATCTTAAAACCGCGCAGCGCCTTCCAAAACGCGGCCCCGCTCACCTGTTGCAGGCTCAAAATCAGGGTTTCGTAAATGCCCAGGATGAGCGCCATCGTCCCGCCGGACACGCCCGGAACGACGTCGGCCGAGCCCATGACGAGGCCCTTGAGGTAAACCACAAGGCTGTCTTTCAGGGTTGGAGGACGGGGTGAGGTCGGCGCGCTCATAGCTCGAGCCCCGTTGTACCATTCCCAGGCTCCGCGCGACGTGAACTTCAACCCACAGACGCTCCTACCGTGAGACCCGCAGCACCCCGCGCAACCCGACCACACCGAGCCGACCCCTCGCCGAACGACCCTACCGAGCAAGGACGAGCAAAGACCGGGTGCCAAAGGTGCTAGGGTAACAGCGTGCCCGAAAAACCCGCAAAAACGTTTGCGCCAAATTCCAACCGGGCCACTGGTTTAACCGTCACGCCCAAGGGTATGCGGCGAGTGCGCGCGGGCCACCCGTGGGTGTTCGCGAACGACCTTCGGCCCAATCCCCGCCCGGCGACGCCCGGCGTCGTGAACGTTTTGGACCCCGGCGGGACGCTGGTCGGACAGGCCCTGTTCAACCCTGTTTCGAAGATAGCCCTGCGTTTGGTCACCGCGGGGGAGCAGCCGGTCACGGCCGACTTGTTCCGGGAACGGGTGCGGGCGGCGGTTCGCTACCGTGAGCGCGCCGCGCAGGGTTTCGAGGCGTTCCGGGTCGTCCACAGCGAGGCGGACGGGCTGCCGGGCCTTACGGTCGACAAGTACGCGGACGTCTTGGTCTTGCAGCAACACGCCGCGGCCTTGGAACCGTTCATGCCCGCCGTGCTGGACGAACTTGTGCAGGCCTACGGGCCGTCGGGCATCTTGGCGCGGAACGACGGCCCGGTGCGCGCCCTCGAGGGCTTACCCCGGCGCACCGAAGTGGTGATGGGCAGCGTGCCGGAAGAAGTGGCTTTTACCGAGGGCGCGGTCACGCTGTTCGCCGCCCCCTACAGCGGCCAGAAAACGGGCGCGTTTTTGGACCAGCGTGAGAACCACGTTTTTGCGGGGACGCTCTCCCAGGGGCGAGCGCTCGACGTGTTCAGCTACCACGGCGGCTTCGCGCTGGCGCTGGCGCGGCAAGCTGACAGCGTGGTGGCCCTGGACTCGAGCGCCCCGGCCTTGGAGCACCTGGCGAACGCGGCCCGTCGCAACGCCCTGAACAACGTCACGACCGTGCGCGGCGACGCCTTCGCGCAGCTGCGCGCGCTCAACGCGGCGGGCGAACAGTTCGACACCGTCGTCCTCGACCCGCCCGCCTTTGCCAAAGGCCGCAGTCACGTGGAGGGGGCGCTGGCGGGCTACAAAGACATCAACCTGCAAGCTTTCAAACTGCTCGGCCCCGGCGGGATACTCGTCACGGCGAGTTGCAGTCATCACCTGAGCGACGCCGACTTTTACGCTACACTTCAAGAAGCGGCCGCCGACGCCGAGCGCAACGTGCGCGTTCTGGCCCGCCGCACCCAGGCGGCTTGCCATCCCGAGTTGCTCGCTTTGCCGGAGACGCACTATCTCAAGCTGGTGGCGCTCGAGGTCTTGTAAAAAGGCTGGACACCGTCTGGGCGGACCGTCGTTCAGGCAGTTGCTTCAGGAGCAGTGATTCAAGAGCGATGAACTGGGAGCGATGACCCAAAAGCGGTAACTTAGGAGCAACGGTTTAGGAGAGGCATGGCCGACACCCCGTTTCACCAACAAATGTTGCAAAGCTTACAAGAGGTAGGGCTTACGGACCGCGAGGTCGCCGCGCTCGCCGGTCAACTCGTTTGGCGCATCGGGCGGCTGGCGGAAGACGCCCCGGTGACGGTCCGGGTCGGTTTGGCGAGCAGCGTGCCGCTTTTCAACGAGCTGCCCAAACTCCGCAACGCTTCGGAAACCGAAATCGAAGCGGCGCTCGCCGAGGGCGACGTCCGTGTGGAATGGGTCGGGCGCACGCTCGCCTAGTTGGTAGTGACGACACTTATTCTATGAACTTGTCCCACGCCGTCACGTTTACCTTCGACCTGAGCCTGCCGCCCGCCGCCGCTACCAGGTTCGTGCGCGACGTGCCGCTGAGCCTCAGCAAAGCGGACTTTATCGAAAACTTGCAAGTTGCCGACAACGTCGTCACCGCCCACCTGCCGGTCAACGCCGCGCTGTTCGGCCAACAACGTTTAGAGTTCAGCAGCCGGCTTCACCCGACCGAGCGCGGCGCACGGCTCGAGGCCTTGCACCTCGACACCGACGCGCCGGGTTGGGCCGAGGTTGCGGGCGAAGCCCAGGTCGACAGCGCGCCCGGCGGCAGCGCTGTCGAGTACCGTTTCGACATCACCATTCACCTCAAGTTGCCCACGCCCGAAAAGTGGGGCGGCAAGGCCCTGGTCAAGATGATAGAATTTACGGCGCAACGCGTGCTCGAGAACATCACCGCCAACTTCCCCACCGCCGTGCAAGCGGCCGCGCAAGAGGCCGAAGCGGCCTACGCGGCGTAAAAGAAGGACCGAGTGGACAGTAAAAGACTTTCTCTCACGCAGCCGAACAAAGGGCGAAACTTGAGGCTCACAAACGCGACCGTGACCGGCGTCAGCCGAGACGGAGAGCACGCTTTCAGCAAAAAACCCCAGGACAATATCCGTTTAGTGGCGGGTTTGGGTGTCCAAGGCGACGCGCACGCGGGCCGGATGGTGCAGCACCGCTCGAGGGTCGCCGTCGACCCCACGCAACCCAACTTGCGTCAGGTCCACCTTATCCACTCGGAGTTGTTTGACGAACTGCACACCGCCGGCTTCAGGGTGACGGCCGGACAACTGGGTGAGAACGCCACGACCAGGGGGCTCGACCTCTTGAACCTGCCGCGCGGAACTCGCTTGCACGTAGGAGAGAACGCCGTGCTCGAGGTGACGGGCCTGCGCAACCCTTGCGCTCAGCTGGACACCTTTCAGCCGGGGTTGTTGGCGGCGGTGTTGGGCCGTGCTGAAGACGGTAGCTTGATTCGCAAGGCTGGCATCATGTCCATCGTTTTAGAAAGCGGCGAGGTGCGACCGGGCGACTCTGTCCGGGTCGTGTTGCCGCCCGAGCCGCACACGAAACTTGAGCGCGTTTGAGCTGCACGAAACGGCTTTATTATTTCAAGACCTCGAGACGAAGGGGCTATAATTCTCCCTTTTAGGAGAGCTGGCTCGAAGAGACCGAGGGGTCCGCCCTTACTTCCCCACGCAAAAGTTAGCGAAGATGTGCGCCAACGTTTCTTCGGCGATGTCGCCCCGGCCGGTGATTTCCGCGAGGCTGCGCAGGGCGTCTTCCAAGTCGAGGGCGGCGAGATCGTCGGGGGCGTGACGAGCGCGCTCGAGCAGCACCTTAGTTTGTTCCAACGCCGCTACGTGCCGTTCGTTGCCAATCCACAATTCCGTCCCCCCCGCCGCGCCGACGAGCTTGTCTTTGATGGCGGCGCTGAGGGCTTCCAGGCCCGCGCCCGTGAGGGTCGAGACGGGATAAAGGGGCGCGTCCAAGCTGTGCCAAACTTTCGGCAAGTCGCTTTTGCTGGCGACGACGAGGGTGCGCGCCGGCTCTAACTCCCCCAGCATCGCCCGGTCTTGAGACGTCACGGCCTGGCTCGCGTCTATCAAGAACAAACTGAGGTCGGCGTTGGCGGCGATTTGTTTGGCCTGCGCGACGCCGGAGGCCTCTACTTGGTCCTCGGTATGACGAATCCCGGCGGTGTCGATGGCGGTGACGGGCACGCCGTCCAGACTCAACGGGGCCTCCAGGTAGTCGCGGGTCGTCCCCGGCAACTCGCTCACGATAGAGCGCTCGTAACCCAATAGTGCGTTGAGCAAACTCGACTTGCCCGCGTTCGGTTTGCCGACCAGGGCCAAGCGTGCGCCCTGCCGCGCGATGCGGCCCGCCTCGGCGGTGCGCAGCAGGGTGTCTATGCGCTCCAAGGCGCGCGTCAGGGGTCCGGCAAATTCCGCCTCGGGTACGCCCTCGTCGGGGTAGTCGAACATTGCCTGGATGTTGCCGTAGACTTGCGTGATGTCGGTTTGAATCAGCTCGAGCTGCTCGGTCAGTGCCCTTGACAGCCCGAGCGCGGCGCTGCGGCGGGCGCTGTCGGACTGGGCGTTGACCATGCCCAGCACGCTTTCCGCCTGCACCAGGTCGAGCCGACCGTTGAGGTACGCCCGCAAGGTAAACTCGCCCGGCCCCGCCAAGCGCGCCCCGTGCTTGACGGTGAGGTCTAAAACTTTACGCAACACCGCGGGGCCGCCGTGCGTCTGGATTTCGACCACGTCTTGCGCCGTGTACGAGTGCGGCGCGCGAAAACTTAGCATCAGGGCCTCGTCGACGAGGGTATCGCCGTCCAGCACGCGCCCGTAGGTCACGCGGCCCGCTTTGAGGTCTCGAGCGCGGCGGCCGTCGAACGGGAAAAACAGCTCGTCGGCAACTTTGTACGCCGCCGGCCCGGCCACCCGCACGATGCCGACCGCACCGACGCCGGGCGCGGTGGCGATGGCGGCGATGGTGTCGTCGGGCGGGGGTAGGGGCACGTTTTAGCTCAAATCGGCGAACGAAGCGTGTGCGGCGCTGACGACGGCGTCGATGTCGGCCTCGCTGTGCGCGTAGGAGAAAAAAGCCGCCTCAAAGGCGCTCGGCGGCCAGTAGACGCCGCGCCGCAACAAACCGTGAAACCACTTACCGAAACGCTCGGTGTCGGTCGTGCTGGCGCTCGTCAGGTCGGTCACGGCTTGACCGGTAAAAAACACCGTAATCATCGAGCCGACGCGGTTAATAGTGACGGGAACGCCCGTTTGTTCAGCCACGCGGTTCAGGCCGCGCTCGAGCCGTTGGGTACGCGCCTCCAGCACCTCGTAAAGGTCGGGGGTGGCTTGAATCGTTTCCAAGGTAGCGATGCCCGCCGCCATCGCCAGCGGGTTGCCCGACAGGGTGCCCGCCTGGTAGACCTTGCCGACGGGGGAAACCTGGTCCATAGTTGCGGCCTTGCCCCCGTAAGCCCCGACCGGCAAACCGCCGCCGATAATTTTGCCCCAGCAAACCAGGTCGGCGTCTATGCCGAACCGCTCCACCGCGCCGCCCGGTGCCAGGCGAAAGCCGGTCATCACCTCGTCGGCGATGAGGAGCGCGCCGTACTTGGTCGTCAACTCGCGCAAGCCCGTCAAAAACTCTGTGCTTGGCACCACCACGCCCATGTTGCCGACAACGGGCTCGAAGATGACGGCGGCGATGTCGTCGGGATGCTGCTCGAACAAGCGCTGTACCGACCCCAAGTCGTTGTATTCGGCGACGAGCGTCGTCTTGGCGGTGTCTTGCGGGACGCCCGCACTCGCCGGGACGCCCGTGGTGAGCGCGCCCGAGCCCGCCGCGACGAGCAGCGCGTCGGCGTGCCCGTGGTAGTTGCCTGCAAACTTGACGATGTAGTCGCGCCCGGTCGCCCCGCGCGCCACGCGCAGCGCGCTCATGGTCGCCTCGGTGCCAGAGTTGACGAAGCGTACCCGGTCGCAAGAGGGATACTTGGCAAGCACGAGTTCGGCCAACTGCAACTCGCGCCGCGTCGGCGCGCCAAAACTCGTGCCCATGCGCATCGCCGCGCCGACGGCGCTCAGCACGTTAGGGTGCGCGTGGCCCAAAATCATCGGTCCCCACGAGCCGACGCAGTCGACGTATTCGTTGCCGTCCTCGTCCCACAGCCGTGAGCCCTGGGCGCGGTCCATAAAGAGCGGTGTGCCGCCCACCCCCCCGAAGGCACGAACCGGCGAGTTCACCCCGCCGGGAATAAGGGTTTGGGCACGTTCGAAGAGGGCTCGAGAGGTCGTTACGTTCATGGGTTCATGCTCGCACGTCCGGGAAAATCTAACAACGGTCTGCCTTACGGGAAAGCCCAATTCGGGTCTGTCGTTGCTGACAATCGACAGTGTACTTTTCAAGTGACGTACACTGTCGGAGGATGTCCAAAGACTTCGATGGCTGGAACGAGCTTAAGAAACAACTTGACGCTCTGCCCCGTGCGCCTCGCTTCAGCGAACGGCAAGTATGGTGGTGCTCGATAGGTGTTAACGTAGGGCACGAGCAAGACGGCAAAAATGAGTTTTATAACCGTCCGGTGGTGGTTTTGCGCAAGTTCAACCGGCAGTTGTTTCTCGGGCTTCCTCTATCTACTCGCGGCCCCGGCCCCTACCGTCACCCATTTACTTTCAAAAATCGGACTCAATACGCGCTCCTATCCCACCTGCGCCTTTACGACGCGCGGCGCTTTCAAAGTCGCCTGGGCGAACTGCCCGAAGACACTTTCGATGAACTCAAAAAGGTTGTGAGAGAGCTTCTAAAGTAATCGACCCCGGATACTCCGGGGTCGTCGCGGCTAACGCCGATTTGTAGTTACAGTTTAGCTCACTAGAGACTTTTGTCAAGTCGGCATGGCAACATAGTCGCACGTAAAACAGGTGAATTGCCTCTTTAACCACCTTAGTCGGGCAAAGCCGCTCGAGGGCGGACAAGCGTAGCGCGGCTCCTCAAACCTGTTCAAAGCCCGACAGAGTAAGCTGAGGCATGGAAACCATTCACTTTTTGCAGAGTTTTGCATCGCCCGGTTTGAACGAGCTTATGCTGGCAATTACAAACCTCGGCTCAGAGCGGGCTTACATCGTGCTGCTGCTCATCGCTTATTTGGGCGTAGACGCTCGAGCCGGGCGTTTTCTGGCGGTGGCGCTCTTAACGAGCTTTTACCTCAACTTTTTGCTCAAGGGAATCGTCGACACGCCGCGGCCTTACGTGCTCGAGCCTAGCGTGAGTTTGGGCGAGGCATACACAGCGACCGGCACCGGGCCGGGCTTTCCGAGCGGCCACGCGCAGGCGAGCACGACGTTTTGGGGTCTGGCCGCCCTTTACGCGCGACGGAGTTGGTTTTGGGCGCTGGCGGTCGTCGTCGTCGTTTTGATTTCGCTGAGCCGCGTGTATTTGGGCTTGCACTTGCCCATCGACATCGTCGGCGGCGTGCTCATCGGCGGCGTCTTCGTGCTGCTGGCTTTTGCGCTGTTCCGGGGTCTCGAGACGCGCCGGGTGTCACCGTTCTTGACCGTCCTCCTCGGGGTTTTGGTGCCGCTGGCAGTTCACCTGCTGGTACCCTTGACCGCGCCCCAGCTCAGTTTCGCCGAGTCCGACCTGATTATGGGCGGTTTGGCGGCGTTCGTCAGCGGCCCGGCCCTGCACCCGTACCGCGCGCCGCGGGCGCTGTGGCGGCGGGTGGTCGTCACGCTGCTCGGTGTCGTTTTGGTGTTCGCGTTTTTGCTCGCCTCGAGCGCGTTACTACCCGAAGAACTAAAACGAGACCCCTTCGGCGGTTTTTTCAGGTACCTCGTTTTGGGTTACGTCGGCGTCCTCCTCACCCCCTGGCTCGGGCGCTCTCTGGGCCTCACGCCGCAACACGCGACCCCGGATGCGACGCCTTAAACTCACGCTCGAGTACGACGGGACGGACTTTTTCGGCTGGCAAGTCCAAGCGCGCACCGGCGAGCGGACCGTGCAGGGCGTGGTGCAAGAGGCTTGGGCGAAGCTGCCGGGCACGCACACCTCCCTGAAAGCCGCAGGCCGCACCGACGCGGGCGTTCACGCGCTGGCGATGGTGGCGCACCTGGACACCGACACGCCCGTCGAAGAAGCCGACCTGACCCGCGCCCTCAACGCGCACCTGCCGCCCGATGTTCGCGTTTTGAACGTCGTCGGTGTAGCGCCGACGTTCGACGCGCAGTATGACTGTCGTTACCGCCGCTACCTCTACCGGTTGCGGTTCACCCAAAAAAACGCGGCAGGCGCAGCTTTGGACCGTCACCGGGTGCTGCACCTGTACCAGACCTTGGGTATTCCGGCGATGCAGCGGGCGGCGCATGATTTCCAGGGCACGCGCGACTTCAGCGCGCTGGCGACTCAAGAAACGCGTTCGCGCGAGCGCACCGTGTACCTGTGCCGCCTCGACCACGACTCGACCGGCGACGGCCGCGACCTCACTTTGCACGTCGCGGCGGACGGTTTTCTGCGCGGCATGGTGCGCGCGGTCGTCGGCACGCTGTTAGAGGTCGGCACGGGCAGACTAGACCCGGACGAGGTTTTAGCGGTGCTGGCTTCGAAAGACCGGGCTCGAGCCGGCAAAAATGTCCCGCCACACGGGCTGTACTTTGTCGAAGCGGGTTATAAAGCGTGGGGGCTCGAGGACAGCTCCAAAGTTTGAGCCGCTTTTAACTCGGTGCTTTCGTAACCAACTTCCCACCCCCTCTTCTCACAAAATGCGATACTAGCGCGATGTCCAGCCACTTCGAAGAAGGCAAAGCCGTGATGGTCGACGTGTCCGCCAAGGCGGAGACGGTGCGGCAGGCGGTCGCCGAGGCGGTCGTGAACTTGCCGGAGGCAGCGTTGCGCGCTTTGCAAGCGGGCAGCGCGAAGGGCGACGCCGTGGCAGTCGCCGAACTCGCCGGAATTATGGCGGCGAAGCGAACCGCCGAAATCATCCCGCTGTGCCACCCGCTGCCGCTGAGCAAAGTGAGCGTGCGCGGGACCGTGCAACCCGAGCAAAACAGCGTGCGCTTCGAAGCGCTCTGCAAAACGACCGCCAAAACCGGCGTCGAGATGGAGGCCTTGACCGCGGCCATGGTCGCCGCGCTGACGCTCTACGACATGCTCAAAAGCGTCAGCAAGGGCATCGTTATCGAGCAGGTAAGGTTACTCAGCAAAGAGGGGGGCAAGTCCGGGCCGTGGCAGAGCGAACCCACGCCAGACCCCTAACGCCCGACGACGAGGCGGCGCTAGCTCCCATCGACGTGGCTTACGCCGCCAGGGTCAGCTTAGAGCCCGTCCTGAGCCGGGGCAGCGTGTCGTTTTACGCGCGCAGCGACCACTCGTTCGTGGCCGTGCGCGCTGGCGACGTAACCGGCTTCGCCGTGGCGAGTGCCGTTTGGAACGGCACCCGGCCGACTGTGCAGGTGAGCCGCGTCGCGGTTGCAGAGCCTGAGGACGGGGCTTCGCTCGAGGCCCTGTTGGAGGCCGTCACCAAAAGCGCCTACGACGCCGCCGTTTACGACATCCAAGTACAGCACCCGCAACGAGACGACGCGGGGCGGCAGGCCCTGCAGGCCAAAAGCTACAAACCAGCAGACATCACGCTTTTTGAACGCCGCTTAGGCTCGCGCGGCGGGGAAGGATAACGATGGCAAGGGTCATTCTCGGAGTACGCGGCATGAAAAGCCGCGAGGCGGCGGACAAGGTGCAAGAAACCTTGCTCGCCCTAGACGGCGTCGAAAGTGTCACCGCGGGCGTCGACCAGCAAGCGAGCGTCACCTACGACGACTCGACCGCCACCACGATGGACCTAATTCGCGCCCTGCGCAAACTGGGTTTTCAGGCGGGGATGGAGTAAGTGGGGCAAGCCTAGAGTTGCTTGCTACCGACTCAGGTTAAGTAAACACTGAGGAAGTACCGAGGACCGAGTGGAAAGTAACGAGTGGAAAGCGGTTTCTCCTTCTTTTCTCAGGACTATGCGTAGGCTGAATTACCAAACCAATGACCGACGATTCTCTTCCCCTTTTCTCCTTTCCCCTTTCGCCTGGGGCGACCCGGTGATTTACCTCGGCGTTTACGTGGCGGACTTAGAAATGCCGTGGGTGCGCAGCCTCAAAGAAAAGCGTTCCCTGGTGCGGCCCGTGACCGAAAAGCTCAAGACGAGGTTTCCCGTCTCGGTCGCGCGACTCGACGGCTTAAACGCCCACGACTGGGAGCGCATCGGCGCGGCGGCGCTGAGCCATGACCCCGAATGGTTGGAGGGGATGCTCAACAAAGTCCACGACTTCGTGAGTTCCCACGGCGACTTCCGGGTGCGGTTTTCGGACATCAATCTTGAGGTGTGGGATGTACCGGGCGACGAGTGACGAAACCCAACTCAAAAAAACAGTGACTGTACCGAAGTTGACGCGTGCCGGTATCGGTTTTGCGGTACACTTCGGCCTATAAGAACTGGTGTGGACACACTTTTTGGGCGCTGCCGAGGCAGCGCGAGGAGGCGGTTGTGGTCGACAAGGTAACCGCGCCCCCGGCGAGCGCCGAGCGGGCGGCAAAGAAAAGCGGTCGAGCGGGCGAGACGAAAACGCCCGACAGAAACCCGAGCGCCAAGAAGACGCCCGACCAACCGGTCCGAGACCGGGTCTCGGTCACGGACGAAGCGCTGGCGACGATTATCGGCTTGGCGGCGCACGAAGTGCCCGGCGTGGTCGGCATGGCCCCGGCGGGTCTGCGCGAGGGCATCAAGCGCATTTTGGGCGTGGCGCAGGCCGACGAAGGCGTCGAGGTGACGCGCGCCGGCACGAGTGTAGAGACCGAAGCGGCCGTAGACCTGCACGTCGTGGTGGCCTACGGCGTGAACATCCCCGCGGTCGCCGACTCGGTCAAGGAGCGCGTGCTCTACGCGGCCAAGACCTACGCCGGCGTGACGCTCGACAAAGTCTGCGTCCACGTCGCCGGGGTCAGCCGTGGCTGAAGTCGCGACCCGCCAACCTAGCGCGCTCTCAGCCAAAGACCTCGTCAAGGCTTTCGTCTACGCGACCGACTGGCTGGGCGTGTACGTGGACGAGGTCAACGCGCTGAACGTCTACCCGGTGCCCGACGGCGACACGGGCACGAACATGCACCTCACCATGCAGTCGGTACGGCGGCAGTTGTTCGACGAAAACCCCAAGACGATGGCGGCCTTCGCGCACGCGCTGTCTTACGGGTCGCTGTTGGGGGCGCGGGGCAACTCGGGCGTGATTTTGTCACAAATCTTGAAGGGCTTCGCCGAATCCGCCAAGGAGCATTCAAGCCTGAGCGCCCCGCACCTTGTCCAAGCCCTGAAAGCCGCGACCAAGTCGGCTTACGCCGCCGTGATGAAGCCGGTCGAGGGGACGATTCTCACGGTTGTGCGCGCCGCGGCCGAGGGCGCGGAAAGCTTGGGCTCGAGCGCGCCGCTGCAAGTTTTGAAAGACGCGCTCCAAGCCGGGCAAGAGGCGCTCGAGCAAACCCCCGACCTGCTGCCTATGCTTAAACAGGCGGGCGTGGTGGACTCGGGCGGGTTGGGGTTTTTGCGGGTTTTAGAGGGCGTCATCGCCTCGTTCGAAGGCCGGGACCTGCCGCCGCCGCCCAAAATCGACCTGCGGGCGCAGACCGAGTTCGCCGAGGAAGAGTTCGGCTTCTGCACCGAGTTTTTGCTCTCGGACGTCACGGTGCCGACCTCGGAAATTCAAGACCTCGTCGCACCCTTCGGCGACTCGCTCCTCGTCGTCGGGGCTGAGGGTTTCGTCAAAGGCCATATCCACACCGAAGACCCCGAACGGCTCTTAGCCACGGTCGCCCGCTACGGCCGCATGGTGCGCAGCAAAATCGAGGACATGAGCGAGCAGCATTCGGAGATTTTGGCGAACGTCGACCTGCAAGAGGCCGAAGCGCCCCAAGCGGCCCTCGTGGTCGTGAGCGACGGCTACGGCGTCACCAAGGTGTTCCGCAGCTTGAAAGCGCGGGTCGTGGGCGGCGGCCAGACGAACAACCCGTCGGTTCAAGACATCGCCGACGCGGTGCGCAGCGTCGCCGCGGAGCACGTCATCGTCATGCCGAACAACAAAAACATCGTTATGGCCGCCGAGCGCGTGGCCGAAATCGTCCCCGAAAAAACCGTCCACGTGTTGCCGACCCGCACCCTCGGTCAGGGCCTCGCCGCGGCGGTGCTGTTCGACGAAAATACCGACCCCGAAGACTTGCTGGAAGCGATGAACGAGGCCGCCGAACACGCCCTCACCCTGGAAGTCACGGTTGCGAGCCGCACCGCCACCATCGACGGCGTGAGCGTCACCGAGGGCGACTTTATCGGCCTCGTCAACGACAAACTGAGTTTGGCCGCCGCGTCGCCCGAGGCTTGTCTGGAAGGGCTGCTCAGACGAGTCGCCGCCGACTTTGAAGTCGCCACGCTCTTTTACAGCAGCGCCGTCGGCGACGAGGCGGCCGCGACCTTGGTCGAGGCTTTGGGCGAGGCGTTCACTGAGTTGGACATCGACCTCCACGCGGGCGCGCCCGACCTGTACCCTTACGTGATGGCCCTGGAGTAAAGCTCGAGCGTTTTCGCTTTTACGGGCGCGGCGAGCGGCTCACCGGTTTTCCGAACTCGAGCCGGGCCGCTCACCATTTCAAGTTGCTTAGGCTGGACCTCGTTCTCTCCAGGCCGACGGCGGGCAAAAATCTTTTAAGAAATTCTCACCGCGCCGCGCCGCGCTTGGTCTACACTCGGGTCTATGCGTTTACGCCTTGTTCTCCTGACGGGCTTGCTCTTGAACTTCGCCCTCGCCCAAGCCTGCTACCCCGAACTGCGCGGTGCATTCGCCGACGCAGGTCTTGAACAAGTTGCCAGCGGCGGCGACGCCGCCCATCTTTTGCGCGAGGCGGTCGACTTGCTCGAGCCCGTCCTGCCGCCCCTAGTGAACGTCAACACGTTCGGTTTGCAACCCGGTAGCGAGGTTTACGACGACGCGACCTACGCAGACGCCGACTTTTTAGCGCAGCGCGGCTTGCTGCCCGCCGAGTGGCAGGCCGCCAGCCTGACGCAAGAAACTTGGCAAGCGATGGTCGACGGCCTCGCCGCCTGGTACGACCTCGAGCCGTTTACCGTCGGCCTGGACCTGACCCGCGGCGCGCTGACAGAGACGCTGTCGGCGCTCATCGGCGCAGCGTCACCGCGCCTGAACCCGGTCGCGCTCGTCGCCACCGACCCTGCAAACCGGGACCGAATCGCTTTTTGGGCCGTGATTCGCAGCGACTCGGTCTACCCGCGGCTCATCGCCTACCGACCGCCGGAAACCGGGGTGAGTTTGGCCGGCGGCGTCGGCGCGGTGTTGCCGCAGCTCGAGACGTGCGCCCTGCGCCTGGACAACTACGTCTCCGCTTCGGCGACGACCGCGCAGAAGTTGTTTTTGGCGACCAGCCAGGCGCGGATGTACGTGGCGACGACCGAGCCCCCGAACGCGTCCGGCTTTGTCGCGGTGCCGGTGGGCGAGGAAACCGACTACCTCACGTTCCAAAACGCCGCGCTCGAGCCCTACACGAGCTTTACCGCCTTGTTCGACGGGCCGAGCGTCGGTCCCGGCGCGCTGCTGCGCTTGCTGCCCCAGGTGCGCACCAACATGAACCCGCGCGAGGTGTTGCGGCTCGTGCTGCCGCCTGACTAGAGCTCGATAGCTCGTGCTCGTGACGCTCAACCGACTTTTTCAGGCGTCTCACCTTTTTTACCGCGGTAGTTTGTTGCGACAAAGACGTAGCAAACGACCGAGGCGAGAAGCGCGATTCCGGCTACGCCCCAGGCCGTGCCGACCGAACTGCGTTCTGCGACGAAGCCCAGTCCGGCCGAGCCGACGAGACCGCCCGCCGAGAAAACGAGCGACTGAATCGACAACATGGACGACCGCCGCGCGGCCGGCACTTCGGCGTTGAAAAGGGCGGCGTGCGGCGAGTTGACGACACCGCGGCTGAAGTAGACGAGCCAAAAAAACGCGCTCGCCGTCACGGGTAAACTTTGCAGCGCGAGCAAAATCAGAAAGACGCCCTGCAGGGCTTGGAAAATGGCCGCGACGACGGCGTAGCGCTTTTTAAACCAGCGGCTCAGCGGAACCGAACAGAGGTTCCCCACCATCGCCAGGCCGAAGCTGCCCGCCAACAACACGCCGAAAACGAAGCTGTTCGCCTCGCCTGACGACCCGCCCAGCAGCCGGGCGAAGTTTGGTTGCCAGAAGGTCTCGAGACTTACCAGCGCCAGCCCGCCCGCAAAAGTCGCGCCGAACAGCAGCAAAATGACCGGGTTGCGGCGGCTCAAATCAAAAGCTGTCGAGACGACCTTCGGCAAGGCCCCAAAACCCGCGACCTCGTCACCGTAAGGACGCGACTCGCGCATAAAACTCAGCACGACCACAAAAGTGACGGCGAACATCACCCCCGCTGCGACGAGCGTCGTCGAGAAGGGGGTCAACACGGCGCTGCCCTCGGCGGGAAGACCGCTGAAAAGCGTCGGCAAAAAGCCGCCCAGCAGTGTGCCGGCCGCCAAGGCGGACAGCTCGAACGTCCCCGCCTGGGCGAGCGCGGCTTGCACGTCCACCTCGGGGTCGGCGGACTGCAGACTGTCGATGAACCACGCCTCGGGCGCGCCGGAAACGAGCGCCCGGCCGGTTCCGGCCAGGACGGCGAACAGCAAAAACGTGGGCAGCGAAAAGGCAAAAAGAACCACGACTTCCGAAGCCAGCGTGACGAGCAGGGCCAGCAGCGTGACGCGCTTGCGCCCGACCGCGTCGGCGAGGCCGCCGGTCGGCACCTCGAGCACTACAATCACCAGGCCGTAAACGCCAAAGACGATGCCGATGTCGGACAGCTCGAGCCCCCGCGCCTCGGCCAACAAAACCTGCACGGCGGCGGGCAAAACTGTCGCGAACCAGAAGAGTGAGACGATAGCGAAATAAGTCGTTTTGACGCGTCTGATACTCATATTCCGAGTGTCGGTGCTACGCTACTTGAAATGGAAGACGTCAATTCAGGTAGACCTCCGGCGGGTAGGTTCGTGACTGTCGAGAACCCGAAGCAGGCCGAGCTTTTGTCCGACACGGGTAGTTTTCGCTACTTTAAACCTTTTCTCGCTAAAGAACGCACCGTTTCGCAAGCCGCGGCGGAGGTGGGCTGCAACTTGGACACGATGCTCTACCGGGTGAAAATTTTTTTGGCGGCGGGTCTGTTGCAGGTGACCCGCCTCGAGCCGCGCGCCGGACGGCCCGTCAAGCACTACCGTTCAGTGGAAGACGCTTACCTCATCCCGCTCAGCGCTACGCCCTACGCCGATGTTGAAGAACTAGTGAGAGGCCAGATGCAAGCGGGCCAAGACCTGCTCATTCGCGCGGTTGCCAAGTACCTGCGCAACGTGGAGCTAGAAGGGCGACGCGTTTACCGCCGACGAGACAACGGAGAAGTTTGGCAGGAGTCGGCGGGCGAGTCGAAGATTGCCTTCGACTTTCTCGAGCCTGAAAGCTACCGAAACTACTTTGAAAAGCACCTTGGTCCGGTTGCCGAAGCATTTGCCAACGAATTTTTATTGACGGACGAGGAAGCAAAGGCGTTTTTGCTCGAGCTTTACGCCCTCTGGTTTCGCTACCAGGGCAAGGAGAACGAACCAACACGCAAACCGTACTACTTCAGTTTGGGTTTTGTGCCGCTCGAGCCTTGACCCTAGTGACACCTTCAGCGCCGCATGATTTTTGCTCGGGTCGGGCTGGCAATTCCCGCGCCACGACGCTAAGACTCTAACTGGTCTTTGGGCTCGGTGTTCGTGGCGTCTACGGTGGCGTCCGAGGTTTTTTGCTTCGCCCTGTCTTGGCCTTTGTCGACTTCCTCGGCGAGCGTCTGCGCGGCTTCGCGGGCGACGCGCCTCGGCAACAGGCCCACCTCGGCAAGCTCGTCGAGGGTGCTTTCAGCAGCGACGCGGCAGAGGATTTCCGCCTGGCGGCGGCGCAACCCGGCAGCGTCGCTGGAGCGTTCATCGAGTTCGTCGATTTCGGCGACCGCTCGCTGTTCCCACTGTTCAAAAGTCGCCCTAACGGTTTCGACCGCGGCGGGGTCGAGGTTGGGAAGCTGGCTGAACAGCTCCAGGGTCTCGCCGGTGCGCCGCGCCGCGAGCCGCCGCGCGCTGGCCTCGGCGTAGGCAAGTTCGGTCGGGTCGCCGGCCGGGACGATTTTTAACAAAGCCTTGACACCTTCCAACAGGCGGGCGAAGCGGGGCCGTTCACGCTCGCGCGGGTTCAAGCCACCCTGACCCAGCGTCACCTCCTCGACCTGGTCGCCGACCTCGTTCAACAGGGTGCGGGCAACCACGCTCGGCAACAGCCCAGCGTCGCTCAAACGCTGGTAGGTTTCGTGCTCGACGAACAAGCCGCGGCGGGTGACGACCTCCACCTCCTCGGCCTCGCTCAGGTTGATGCGTTCCAGAGCCGCGCGCGCTTCTCGCTCGGCGTGGTCGAGTTGCGCGGCCACGGCCGGGTCGTCCAAGCCGAGGCCGCCGAGCTGGTCGCGGGCGGCGCGAACCCCGGCCAGACGGGCACCGCCCGCCAGAAAGCGGTCGGCCCGGCTCGGCTCGTCCAAGCCGAGCCGGTGGACGAGCGCCGAAATGGTGGTGGCGTTTAAGAGCAGCGTCGTGAGCACCACGCCGCCCGTCATGGCGATGAACAGGTCGCGCTGCGGCAGGGTTTCGGGCAGCGCCAGCGCCAGGGCTAAAGCCACGCCGCCGCGCAAACCGCCCCAAACGAGCACCGCCTCGTTGCGGAGCCCGACCGGCGGGATGTGCCCCAGGCGCTCGAGCGCCCACACCAGCGGCACCACCCCCAGCGCGCGGGCCACGAGCACCGCGGCGACGGCGAGCAAAATAGCGCCGCCGTAGCGCAGCAGCAGCGCGGGCTCGATGGCAAGACCGATAAGGAGAAACAGCAGCGCGTTGGCGACGTAACCGAGCGCTTCCCAGAGTTCGGTCCAGCCCACGCGGACCTCTTCCGAAGCCCGCACCGGTGCCGCCGCGGAAAGGACGAGCCCCGCCGCGAGCGTCGCCATAATGCCGGAAAAGCCGAACACCTCGTCCGCCAGCACGAAGCCGCCGTAGGCGACCGCCACCGAAAGCGCGGCGGCGGGCAACTTCTCGAGCCACGGCAACACGAATACCGCCACCCCGCCCACCACGACGCCGACCAGCGTGCCGCCGAAAAAGACCAGCACGAAGTCCAGCACGCCCTCAGCCACGCCCACCCGGCCGCCGAGCGCCGCGGCCAGAAAGATGTTGACGAGGACGATGGCGACGCCGTCGTTGAGCAGGCTTTCGCCCTCGACGAGCGTCAACAGCCGCCGCGGCACGCCGAGTTCGCGGAACACCGCCACGACCGCCACCGGGTCGGTCGCCGAAATGAGCACCCCGAACACGCCCGCCGCCGCCACCGGCACGCCCAGCCCGACCACGAGCGCCGCGCCGACCACGCCCGCCGACACGATGAGAGCGGGCACGGCGAGGACCAAAATCGGCAAGAGGTTGCGAAAAAAAGCGCGGGTGGACAAGCCCAGCGCGGCCTCGAACACGAGCACGGGCAAAAACAAAAACACCACGGTCTCTTTGAACACCTCGCCCTGCAGGGGGTTCTCGAGCACAGCGCCCGCCCCGAAACCGACCACCGCCAGCACCACCGTAAGCGGCAGCCGCACCCGCTTGGCAAGTATGCCCAACAGCACAGCGCCCGCCAGCAGCGCCGAGAGTTGCAGCAACCACTCGGGCAGGTTCACGCCGTCACCTCACGCCTGTGCATCGCCGACCTCCGCCCTGGCACGTCTTCGAATTGTGAGCTAAACGATTCTACGCCGCGCGACCTGCTTTTGAGAAGACGTGCGTCTACTCGAGGCCGATGGCGCTGTTGACGGCCGCGCGCATCTGCAGCGCGGCTTCCCTGGCAACTGCGGCGTAGTCGTCACCCGCCGACGTGTAGGTAAGGCCCCGGCTCGAGGCAACCACCGCGCCAAAACCGTCTTCGTCGAAGGCGGCCGCCACGTCGTCGGCGGTCGCGCCCTGCGCGCCGTAGCCCGGCAACAGCAATACCGAGCGGGGCAAAATGTCGCGCAAGTGCTCTATTTCTTGCCAGTACATCGCCCCGACCACCGCACCCAGCGGGCTGTATCCGTCTCCGCCTACAAGCTCTCGGCTCCGCGCGGCAAGCTTGTAAGCCACGTGGTCGTACAGGTACATCCCCTCGCTCGACTCGACGTTTTGAAAGTCTTTGCCGCCGGGGTTCGAGGTTTTGACCAACACGAACAAGCCACGCTCGTTTTTCACCGCCGCGTCGATAAACGGCTCCAGAGCGTCCATACCGAGGTAAGGGTTGACGGTGAGGGCGTCGACCGAGAACACGCCTTCACCCAAGTAAGCCCGCGCGTAAGCCTCCGCCGTCGCGCCGACGTCGCCCCGTTTGGCGTCCAGAACAACCGGCGCACCTAAAGTTTTGAAGTCCGCGACGAGCTGTGCGAGCGCCACCAGCCCCGGAATGCCCAGGGCCTCGAAAAAGGCGCTCTGCGGTTTGTAGCAAGCGACCACGTCCTGCGTCGCTTCAATAATGTCCCGAAAGTAGCTTATAACGGCCTTTGCCACAGCTGCCGGGTCGCGGTCGAAACGGTCGGGGTGGGTCGAGGGGTGCGCCTCGGGCCGCGGGTCGATGCCGAGGCACACGCGTGAGTTCGTCAGTTTCGTTCGCTCGAGCAGGCGTTCGCTGAAAGTCGGCATACCGGGTTAGGCTAGCACTTCGGGCTGCCGCTCGCCGTCAAACGCACACGCGCCACGGCAGCTTTGAATCAGACCTCCGGGGTGATGCAGCGAAGACCACCCCTCTTTTTCACGACCCTCTTTCACCACCGAGGTCCGAAACGAGACCTCCCTAAAACGAGACCTCCCTAAAGTGACCCCTCTTTCACAAACGGGTTTTTAGGGCCGACGGTTTTTTCAGGGTCGCCTGGAAGCTGCCGGTAAAACCTGCCGAGCGCGCTAAAAAAGAATCTTGTTCCAGTCGAACTCGTCGAGCGGGTGAAACCTGTCGACGTACTCGACCAACATACCCGCTGACTGGTTGCGGAACATGGCGCATTCGATGTGCTTGCCCCGGCGCTTGACCGCCTCGACCAGTTCGATATAGTCGCTGTCGCCGCTGACCAAAATGGCCGTGTCGTAGGCGTCTTCAAACGCGAGTTGCAACGACTCGACCGCTATGGCGACGTCTATGCCTTTCTCGACCAGCGAGCCGTCGTGGCGGCGGTGGAGCCGCCCTAAGCGCACCGTCACGTAAGGAATGCGCCGCAGCGACTCGAAAAAGCGCTGCTGGCCTTCGCGCAACTCGGTATCGTAGTCGTCGGTAAGCGGGGCGTTGTAGTAGTAGGTGCGAAAAAGTTCACGGGAACCTAAAAGCTGCTTGATAAGGGCTTGCAAGTTGACGCGGGTGTTCGACAAGTTCTCGCGCATCCCGTTGTACAAGTTGCTGCCGTCGATAAACAGTGCGACGCGTTCTGGCAAAAGAGGTCTCCTTGAGATAGGCTTTTGGTAAATACCTCTTCAGTGTACCTGTCGGACCCGGCTTAGGGAAGAGGGGAGGGCGGTATACTTAAAACATGATGAAACCCGTCCACAAACCCGAGTCCTTCAACTTAGACCACAGCAAAGTCCGCGCGCCTTACGTGCGTTTGGCCGGGCGCTACCAGGGCGAGCGCGGTGACACGGTCACCAAGTACGACCTGAGACTGGTCCAACCCAACGAGGCCGAGATTCCCACCGCCGCGCTCCACACCATCGAACACCTGTTGGCGGGCTACTTGCGGGACGCGCTCAGCGAACAAATCGTCGACGCCAGTCCGATGGGTTGCCGCACCGGTTTTTACCTGACTGTGCTCGGCACGCCGCAAGAGGCCGACGTTCGGCAAGCCCTCGAGACCGCCCTTCAAAACGTCTCGGCGCACGAAGGCGCGGTTCCCGGGTGCAGCCCCTTGGAGTGCGGCAACTACCGCGATCACTCGCTGCCAGGGGCCAAGGCTTGGGCCGACAAGGTTTTGGCGAACGACATCATCGTGCAAGAAACGGTGGCGCTCCAGCCGGCTTGACACCCCCTCTCGAGTCCTGAAAAGCAAGGTTTTTCTCAACCTTTTTGAGCGCCCAGGTTTACCTCTCTCATAAAAGGTTGCGTCATAATGGGCTATATGGAGCGTAAACCCCTGGTTTTGATCGTCGAAGACGAAAAAGAAATTGCCAAATTTATCGACTTAGAGCTGCAGGCCGAAAGCTACGAAACGATTGTCACTTACGACGGCGTGACGGGTTTGTCGAAGTTCCGCGAGATGAACCCCGACCTGGTCGTGCTCGACTTGATGCTGCCCGTTTTGGACGGCCTGGAAGTCGCGCGGCGCATCCGCAAAACGAGCAACACGCCGATTATCATCCTCACCGCCAAGGACAACGTCGAGGACAAAGTCGTGGGCTTGGACTCGGGCGCGGACGACTACCTCGTCAAGCCGTTTTCCATCGAAGAGTTGCTGGCGCGGGTGCGCGCCCACCTGCGCCGCGTCAACCCGGCGGTGACCGGCGAGGTACGCGTGGCCGACCTCGTCATGAACTTGGACGGCCGCGAGGTGTTCCGCGACGGGCGGCGCATCGAACTTTCGGCCAAGGAGTTCGAACTGTTGGAACTGTTCGCGCGCAATCCCGGCAAAGTGTTCAACCGCTTCGAAATCGAAGAAAAGGTGTGGCCCGAGTACACGGGGGGGAGCAACGTGGTCGACGTGTACGTCGGCTACCTGCGGCGCAAGCTGGAAAAGGACGGGGAGCGGCGACTCATCCACACGGTGCGCGGCGTCGGTTACGTGCTGCGCGAAGAGTAGGTTTACATGTCCTTACGCCTGCGCTTGACCCTCTTTTACACGCTGTTTTTGGCTGTGGTGCTGGTCGCCGTGGCCGGGGCGGTTTATGCGTTTACGCAGCGGACGCTTGTCACCACCTTAGAAGACAAGGCGGAGGAACTCGTCACGGGCGTTGCCGTCGCTAAAAAGTTGTCGGTTATTCAACCTTTACCCGACGACGCCTACTACATTATCAAAAGAGATTTTCTCGGTCGTGAGTCGAGAGAGGCTTTACTCAGCGGTCAAACCAACCCGGCAAACTTTTACTCGAAGGGCACGGTCCGGCGGCCACCCAGCGAAATCGACTTGTTCAAGCTCGTTCCCGAAAGGGTTTACGACGAGTTGTTCGCCTCCAAACGTGCGTTTACGCAACTCAGTATTCCCAACACCAGCGTTAAGCTCATCGTTTACCTCCGCCTACACGATCTCTCTATTTTTGACACGCCCGAGCGTCCAGCTATCTCGCTACTGGCTCTGCCCTTTCCGACGGCGACCTTGAACAACCTTCGCGGTTTGCTTTTGCGTACCCTCTTACCCGCCTTCGTCGTCTTCGCCATCGGCGTGTGGCTGCTGTCGTCACGCGTCCTTTCGCCCTTGAAACGCATGACCGCGACCGCCGCGCTTATCAACAGCCGCGACCTGTCGCAGCGCGTGCCGGTGTCAAAAACCAACGACGAACTCAAGGAACTCGCGGTCACGCTCAACAATATGTTGGAACGCCTGCAAGAGTCGTTCGAAACGCAGCGGCGCTTTACCGCCGACGCCTCGCACGAACTGCGCACCCCCGTGACCGCCATCGTCGGACACGCCAACTACATCTTGCGGCGTACCAAACCGAGCCCCGAACAAGTCGACTCGCTCACGGTCATTCGCCGCGAGGGCGAACGCATGGCGAAGCTTGTCAACGACCTGCTCGAGCTGGCTCGGGCCGACGCCGGTTTCGCCATCCAGCGCGAGCCTATGAACTTGGTCGAGGTCGTCGAGGCCGTCCACATGGACGTGGCCCCTATCGCCGGGGCGACCGAAATAGACGTGTCCGTGTCCGCCCCGCTCATCGAAGTCTTGGGCGACGCCGCCCGCCTCAAACAGGTCGTCTTGAACCTCGTGTTGAACGCCGTCAACGCGGGCTCGAAACACATCACGGTGTCGCTCAGCAAAGAAAAACGAGATGTTCGCTTGGAAGTCTTGGACGACGGCCCCGGCATCCCCGAGTCGGCGCTGCCCCACCTGTTCGACCGCTTTTACCGCGTCGACGGCGCGAGAACGACGCGCGGCAACGGCAGCGGCCTGGGCCTGGCAATCGTCAACTGGATAGTCCAGCAGCACGGCGGCACTGTTCACGTCGAGTCGCGTTTGGGCGAAGGCACGGTGTTCACCGTACTGCTGCCCGCCCTCAACCCTAAAATGACGGAAACCCCCTTTTTGACTTCGGTACGACCACCGGCCAAACCGCAGACGAAAACCGCTTCTTAAAAGGCAAAAAACACGTGCCGCGCACAGTAAAGTCTAAACGCACCCGCAGACTTATGAGCGGTGTGTTTCGATTTTCACCTTTCTGGCCGCGAAATTCAGGCTTTGGCGTTTGTTGGCACCGACTCGTCTCAGGTTGGCAAGGCGACTCGAGCTGTGGGGTGAAAATGCGGGTGCCGACACACTTCGGGAAGAATCAGCCCCTGGTGCAGCTATTGCAAGACGAGGCGCAAAAAGACTTTACCCACAACCTTATACTGGGCGAAGACTTGCTGGAAATCCCCGTTTAAGAGGTCTAACCATGAGTTTGTTTTTAGAAGCCGCGCGCGGCCACAACACAGAGCGCGCCCCTATTTGGATTATGCGCCAAGCCGGGCGCTACCTGCCCGAGTACCGCGCCATCAAAGCAAAGTCCAACTTTTGGGAGATGTGCCGCACGCCCGAACTGGCCTGCGAAATCACCCTGCAACCGATAAAGCGCTTCGGCTTGGACGCCGCCATTTTGTTTCAAGACATCATGACGCCGTTGCCGCCGATGGGCGTGAAAATCGACTTCAAACCCGGCCCGGTGTTCGAAAAACCCATCCGTTCCGAGGCAGCTATCGACGCCCTGCACGTGCCGGAACAGGGCGAAATCGCGCCTTACGTCGCCGAGGCGATAAAGTTGATTCGCGGGGCCTCGAGCACGCCCCTTATCGGTTTCGGCGGCGCGCCGCTCACCCTGGCGACGTACATGATTCAGGGCGGCGGCAGCAAAGACTACGAAGAGTTTCGGCAGTTTTTGCGCTACGCGCCCGCAGCAGCACATAAACTTTTGGACAAGCTTACCGAGGTCAGCATTCGTTACTTGAGAATGCAAGTCGAGGCGGGCGCGCAGGCGATTCAGCTTTTCGACTCTTGGGCCGGACTGCACAATGCGCACACTTACAGTGAATTCGCGCTGCCTTACAACCGGCGAATCTTTGAGGCGCTGGGGTCTCTCGACGTCCCCCGGCTCTATATCGCCGTCAACGCCCTGCACCTCTACGGCGAGATTCAAAAACTCCCCTGCGAGGTCGTGAGCGTGGACTGGCGCGCGCCGCTCAGTCAGGTGCGGCCGCTGCTGCCGGGAAAAACTTTGCAGGGCAATCTCGACCCGGCCGTCTTACTCGCGCCGAAAGAAACTATCACGCGAGAGGCCGAGCGCGTGCTGTGGGAGGGCCTCGGCGGGCCGCATATCTTCAACTTGGGCCACGGCATCATGAAGCAGACCGATCCCGACCATCTGGCTCACCTCGTTGAGACGGTGCAGGGTTTCGACCGGGCTCGAGCCTTGGCGGAAACTTGAGAAGCGCGGCCTAAATACCTCCTTGTGTAAGCCTTTGTGTAGAATGACGGCATGGCGACCAACCTACAAATCGACAACGAACTGCTCCAAGAAGCTCAGCAGCTCGGCAACTTCAAAACCAAAAAGGACACGGTCAATCAAGCCCTCAAAGAATTTGTTGAGCACCACAAACAGCTCGAAATTTTTAAGCTCAAGGGACAAATCGACTATTTTGACGACTATGATCACAAAAAAGCACGTCAGAAACGGTGAAGGTTATTGCCGATACGACAGTCTGGTCTCTCTTTTTGAGGCGTCAGCAGCCTTTTACTATGCCCGAGGTTGACGCATTAGACAAGCTCATTCTTGAAAACCGTGTACAGATGTTGGGGATTATACGTCAGGAGTTGCTGTCCGGTATCAGGGAGCTTACCCAATTTCGCAGATTGAGTAGAGCTACAGAAAGCTTTCCTGATTTGCTGGCAACTTCTGAAGATCACTTGGTCGCCGCACAGAGCTTCAACGCTTGTCGCCGCAAGGGAATTCAAGGCGTCGCCGTCGACTTTCTAATCTGCGCTCAAGCTATCAATCATGACATGCCTATTTTGACGCTCGACGAAGACTTCCAGAGCTACGCGACGGTCATACCCATCACACTTCTCACAACAGAGCAGGGTCTATGACCCGCCGCAAACACGTCTACCAGGTTATGCAAGAAGGCCAAGCCAAACTCGTCGCGGCCTTTGAGAAGACGGATGGCAAGGGTAAATTCACTCTTCACACCTGGGAGCGTCCCGGCGGCGGGGGCGGTCGGGCGATGGCGCTTAGCGGCGGGGCCGTCTTTGAAAAAGCGGGCGTCAACGTCTCGGCCGTGCAGGGCGACCAGGTTCCGCCGAGCCTCGCCGCGCAACATCCCGGCACGGCGGGCAAACCGTGGTTCGCCACGGGCATTTCACTGGTGCTGCATCCACAAAACCCTTACGTTCCCGCTTTTCACGCCAACTATCGCTATTTCGAAATAGGGGCCGAAGGTGAAACGAGCGACGTTTGGTGGTTCGGCGGCGGCGCGGACATGACACCGAGTTATGCGTTTGAAGAAGACATCAGCCACTTTCACCGAACGCTCAAAGCCCAGTGCGACCGCCACCCACAAGCGGACTATGAGGCGTTCAAGAAAACCTGCGACGCCTACTTTTACATCAAGCACCGTCAGGAAATGCGCGGGGTGGGCGGCATCTTTTTCGACGAACTTTCCCCCGTCGGGCGGGGTGATTGGGCGGCGGATTTGGCTTTTCAGAAAGACGGCATCGACACCATCCTCAGCGCCTATTTGCCCGTCGTCGAAAAGCGCAAAAACACGTTATACGGCGAGCGCGAGAAGCAGTGGCAACTCTACCGCAGGGGCCGTTACGCGGAGTTCAATCTCGTCTACGACCGCGGTACGCTGTTCGGCTTGCAGACAACCGGCAACATCGAGGCGATTTTGATGTCGATGCCGCCCCTGGCACGCTGGGCTTTCGACTACCGGCCCGAGCCGGGGAGTGACGAGGCAAAGATGCTCGAGTACCTACAGCCGAAAGACTGGGTCTAATCCAACACCTCCGGGTTGAGGATGTGTGGCACCCGCTCGCCTTTCAACACGCTCACAACCGCCTCAGCGCAGAGCGTCGCCATCGCGTTGCGCGTGTTCTGGGTGGCCGAGCCGAGGTGCGGAGCGAGCACGACGTTGGGCAGACCTTTCAGGGCGTCGCTGACGCGGGGCTCAAACTCGAACACGTCCAAGCCCGCGCCCCAGATTCGGCCCGCGGTGAGCGCTTCGACCAGGGCTTGCTCGTCGACGATTTCGCCGCGCGCGGTGTTGATGAGAATCGCGTTCGGCTTCATCGTCTCAAAGGCTTTTTTGTCGATAAGGTGGCGCGTTTCGTCGGTCAGGGGGCAGTGGAGGGTCACGACGTCGCTGGCGGCCAACAGCGCGTACAGGTCGCTTTCAAACTGCACTCCCAAACGCTTTTCGGCCTCGGAGTCACGGGAGCGGTTGTGGTAGCGCACCGTCATGTTGAAGGTTTGGGCGCGTTTGGCGACCTCGAGCCCTATTCGCCCCATACCGACGATGCCGAGGGTTTTGCCCTTCAGGTCTTGCCCGAGCAGTTGCAGGGGTGCCCAGCCCGCCCACTCGCCCGACACGGCGAGCGCGTGGCCCTCCAGGACCCGCCGCGCGACTGCCAGCATGAGCATCATCGCCTGGTCGGCGGTCGCCTCGGAGAGGACGCCGGGCGTGTTGCTCACTGCTACGCCGCGCGCGGTGCAGGCGGGCACGTCGACGTTGTTGTAGCCGACCGCGAAGTTGGCAACGATTTTTAGGCCGTCCCCCGCAGCGTCCAGAAGTTCGGCGTCGACGCGCTCGCTCAACGTTGTCAGGAGGGCGGTATAAGACTCGGCTTTCAGGGTCTCGAGCAACTTCTCCCGCGGTATAGGCGTGTCGAGGTCGTAGACCTCGAACTCGAGGCTGGCCTTCCTAAGCAACTCGTACCCCACGTCGGGAATCCGGCGGGTGATGAAAACTTTAGACAAAAACACCTCCCACAGGGGCAGGTTTCAAACCCGCCCCTACAATCGAATGTCACACGGGGTCAGCGCTGCGGCTGCACGAACACCGCCGTCGTAAAGGCGGGCACGGAGAGCTGGCTGGTGCGCTCGTAAAACGCCGAGGTTTTCACGGTTTCATCGTTCCCGGCTCGCTGTAAAGGGTGCAAAAGCAGGCGGAGGCCGTCCAACTCCGGCACCTTGAAGGTGTGGCGTTCTGGCGTCGCGTTGAACACGACGACGACGCGCCCGAAGTTGGGGTCGAGGTCGGGCAGACTGCCCCCGTCGGCCAAACTCATCACGATGACGCCGGGAACTTGCTCGGGGCCGGTGTTAAGAAATTCAAGGCGCTGCTCGACCTCTTCGGCGGTCTCGAGCCGAAACAGCGGCGAACTGTAGCGGATTTGAAGCATCGTCTTAAAGGCGTCGCTCGAGCGCACAATGTCCTCACGCCCCGGCGTCAACTCGGCCTCAACCAAGCGCGGGCGCATAAACTGCCAGTTGTCGCGGTTGTCGTCGGCCGGGGGCAAGCCGACGCCGAAGTTGTTGGTTTCGAAGGTAAAGTCCAGCCGGTTGAACCAGTCGCCCGAGTTGTAGCTGTTGCGGTCGAACGACTTGGAGCGCAACAACTCGCTCCCGGCATGGAAAAAGGGCACGCCCTGCGACAGCGCGACGATGCTGAGGTCCAGGTCTTGCGCGCGCACCCGGTCGGCGGTGGACAGCTCGAGCGGCAGCTTGTACTGGTTGTTGTCCCACAGCGTCTGGTTGTCGTGCGCGGAAATATAGACGATGTTCTCCTGCGGGTCCTGGGTATAGCCGGTCGGTGAGCCGTTGTAGTCCACATCGCGGCCCGTGACTTCCTGACCGTCGCCGCTCACAAAACGGTAGTCGGCCAGGTTGCCCGCCAGACCGACGCGGATGATGTCGGCGGCGTGCAACAAGTCGGCGCGCTGCGTGTCCGGGTCGTTTGTGACCTCGTCGTTCGGCAGCGTGTAGAGGCCGGTGCCGAAACCCTGGTTTTTGACGAGGTCGATTCCGCCGTCGAACGGGCCGCCGCCCCGCACCGCGTCGCGGAGGCGGTCGTTGAAAGTTCCGATGCCGGTGCCGCCTAAGTTGAGCTGCGTGGCGTTGACGCCTCGAGCATTATCAGCCACCTCGCCGAAGTTCCAGCCCTCGCCGTAGAGGTAAACCTTGCTGCCGTCCACGCCGTCCGCCTCAAGCGTGAGCGCGTCGAGCGCGGCGCGCACTTTGAGCATGTTCTCGACCAGGTGATGCCCCATCAGGTCGAAGCGGAAACCGTCGATTTTGTAAGCCGTGGCCCAAGCGACGACCGAATCCACCATCAGTTTCTCCATCATGGCGTGCTCGGTGGCGGTGTTCTGGCAGCAGGTGCTCGTCTCGACCGCGCCGTCGGCGTTCAGGCGGTGGTAGTAGCCGGGGACGACTTTGTCGAGCACCGAGCGCTCGTTCTGGCCACTGGCGTTGGTGTGGTTGTAGACCACGTCGTTCACGACGCGCAGGCCGACACTGTTCAGACCCTGCACCATTTGCCGGTACTCGAGCACGCGCGCGGCTCCGCTCGGGTCCGTCGCGTAACTCCCTTCGGGCACGGTGTAGTGGTAGGGGTCGTAGCCCCAGTTGAAGCCGTCCTGGTCCTTGACCGCGCTCATCGCTTCTTGCTGGCGGGGCGAGTCGGGTGGCAAAGCGGACAGGTCGGCGTCGGGCTCGAGCCAGCTCGATTTGTCCTCGTCGATGGTAGCGATGTCGAAGGTCGGCAACAGGTGGAGGTGGGTCAGCCCGACGTCGGCGAGCGAGGCGAGGTGGGTCATGCCGTCGCTCTCGGGGTGGGTAAACGCGAGGTAGGTGCCACGCTCCGTTTCAGGTACGGTCTCGTCGAACACGCTGAAGTCGCGCAGGTGAAGTTCGTACAGCGTAATGTCCTCGAAGGACTCGAGCCCCGGCTTCTCCAGGGCGTCCCAACCCTCGGGTTTGAGGCTGGCGTCGCCCAAGTCTACGAACTGACTGCGCGCGCTGTTCCGGCTCAGGCTCAGCGAGTACGGGTCGGTGACGAGGTTGGTCTCGAGGTTCTGGGTGCTCGGGGCGTAGACGCCGACCTCAAAAAGATAATACTTGCCTTTCCAGCTCGAGTCGCCCGTTGCGCTCCACACGCCGCTCGAGTCGTCGCGGGTCATGTCGAGAATGTCGGCGGTGTCGTCATCAGCCGTGTCGAACACGTGAAGTTCGACCGTTTGCGCGGTCGGTGCCCACACTTTGACGGTGGGCATGTCGCCTTGCCAGGTCAGGCCGAGGTCTGTGTCTCGAGCCGCTTCAGCGTACAGCGCGTCGAGCACGCCGGGGACTTGCACGCCGGTCGCGTCGACGAGGCGGTCGCCGCTCACTGCGCCGACGGCGACCTGGCCGCGCAGCAGTTCGGGGGCTCGAGCCGCGGCGTCTTCGGACAGGCGGAGGGCGCTGTAGCCTTGCAGGTGGGGGAACTGGGCTAAGACATCCTCGGGCAAACCTGCTTCGTCCAGGGTTAGTACGAAAGCTTCGCCGCCGGTCAGTTCGGTTTCGGTGGGCTCGAGTTCAGCCGTCTCGGAGGCGTATAGAAAATACTCGGTACCCGGCACCGTCGTACCGAGCTGCCAAGCGACGAGGTCTGGCCGCAGCCAGTGAGCTTGCGCCTTTGTCAAGTCCGCGCCGGCGGTTCCGGCCGTTTTGAGGTCGGGTTGACTCGTAAACAGCTCCCCGCTGCCCGAGACGAGCCAAACTTCGTTGCCCATCTCGCTCAAGCTTAGGGACATGTCGGGGCCGGGGTCTTTCTCGTCGCCGCGGTGAACGATGAAGTTCAGCCGTTCGGCGGCGTCCACAAGGGGGACGTTCCAGTACACGCCGTAATCGTCTTGTCCGGCGGGCTCGAGGCCGTTTTCCCAATTGGTTTCTTCCGCCGCGTCCTCCCAGACGTGGAGTATAAACCCTTCGTAGTCGCCGTCGGGGCGGTAGTAGTGGACGCGGGCCGTGCCCTCGTCGGGCGGGCCGAGCGGGGGGGCGGTAAACACTTGCTCGTTGCCGGACTGCAGCCACACCTCGCGCGTTTGCGAAGGGTTGATGAATAGGTCCGGGCCGGGGTCTTTTTCGTCGCCCTTGTGGACGATGAAGCCGAGCCTTTGGGCGTCGTCTGTCAGAGAAACGTCCCAGTAGACGCCGTAGTCGTCGCTGCCAGAGACCTCTAAGCCGTTCGCCCAGGTGACTTCTTCGGTAGTGTCTTCCCAGACGTGGAGCTTGAAGCCCTCGTAAGCGCCGTCGGGCCGCTGGTAGTGAACCCGCGCGGTGTTGTCGGGCAGGTCGGTTTGGGCCAGTGCCAGACTCGCCAGCACGAGAACGAGCCATATCCAAAATTTCTTCATCCCACTCTCCTTTGTTTCGCCCAGTATCGCACAGGTAAGGAAATTGGTGAAGTTGAGGGCTTACTGCGTGGGTCGGTTGCGGCTTTTGAAAACGTCAGCGGCTGTTTTAGAAAACGTCTATCACATAAACGCGTCGTACTTCACGTAAAAGAGGAACGCTTCGAACGCCTCGGCCTGCGTGGGCGTCCGGCCGAGCCTGTGCTCTGCGCTGGCAAGAACGTCCTCGACCTGCTCTTTTTGTAGGGCGTGTTCGAACACTACGCCGCGCAGTTCGACCTTGGGGTCGTCCTCCTCGTAAGGGTCGGACGGGTGGACAAGGCACGGGGTCGTTTCGGACCACGGCTGGTCGAAGGGTAACAGGACGCTACTGTTTTCTTGCCAGCCTCGCGCGTTCAGGAGGGCGGGGCCTAGCAACAGCAGGGACGGGGTTTCGTCCGTGCGAGGCTCGCTCACGCTAGAACGCCACCGACGAATCCGGTGCGACGTCGGCCGGCTCGAGCCCGTGCATCCGCACGCCTAACCCGTGCTCCTCGTCCCAGCGGCTACGAAAGGCGAAGCCGAGGACGGGTTGGTCGTTTTCAAGGTAGTCGTGGAGAAACACGGTGTGCAGTTCTATAAAGTCGCGCAGCGCCTCCGCCGTCATCGTCTCCGGGAAGTCCTCGGGGTTTTCGCCCGGTTGAACGTCGTAGTCGTCGCTCAGTTCGGGGTAATAGTCGAGGACGGCGCGCACCACCGCCTCCGCCACGGCTGCTTCGTGGCTCAGCAGCCAGCGCAGCGCTTCGGCGTGGGTCGCACTCGGCGGCCCGATGTTGTCGTCGAGGTGACTGGTCACGATGAGAAAAGTGTTCCCGGAAGGCGTGCCGTCCGGCGAAGTGCGAAACCCCGCCCACGAGGGCAAGACAGCCTCACCCTCCCAAGCGTAGTCCTGGTTGTAAAAGCGGACGCCCTCGAGCGTCACCTCGTCTTCACTGTCCTCTTCACTGTCCTCGTGGGTCACCTGGTTTTAAGTCCACTCGAAACAGACGACCGCTCCTTGGTCGGTCTCGTCGTAAAAGAGCCACACGCCGTCCGCGCCGTACTCGTGAAAACCGTAACCCGACACGCGGCACACGAACAGCAGCGGCTCGCCCGCGGCGTTGTGGGGTTCGAGCAGGTTGTTCGACTCGAGCCACTCCTCGTCGTCTTCCTCGTCGGGCTCCGGGTCGGCGTTGCGGCCTTCGGAGAGTGGGCGGGCCAGCGTCAGTTCCGAATCCTTGAGCAGGTCGTCTATTTGGGCTGCGCTGTGCTCTTCTTTGTAAGCTGAGTAGGTGGCCTCGTTGGTCTCATAGATGTCCAAAAGCTCGTCGGCGGCGTCGAGCAGCCGTTTGGTCAGCTTGTCCTTGGCGTTGGGGTCGGTGGCTTCTTCCCCGGCATATTTGGCAGCCAGGGTGTCCCGCTGCTCGAGCAAAAAGTAGTCCCACGGCGCGTCGAACACGTAGCGCCCGTCCACAACCCTGAAGCCGAGCATGTCCTCGCCCGTGTGGTCGCCGGTCACTTCGGTCAGTGAACCGGTCGTGTCGCCGATACCCAATTTTTTGACGCTCACCACGTGCAGCCAGGTTTTGTCCGTGAAACCCATAAAGCGCAGGTCGAGCGAAAAGAGCGGCAAGAAGTGCCGCCGGTACTTGTCCAGGTCGCCCGCGAACACGTCCCAGTAGTCGGGAAAAGCGCGAAAGTAGGTGTCAGAAATCATGTCGGAGTATACCTCAACAGCGTAGTTGATACTTTTGCCGGCGGCGTTTTAGCAGAAGCGGGGTCTGTAGCTTTAGGGACGAATGTATAATGGCGACGACCGTGTCGGACTTCCCCTCCTTCAAGTATCACCCCGACCCCGTCGGCACGGGCAGCGTCGTTCGGAGCACTATGGCGTGTGCGTGTTGCGGCGAGGCTAGGGGCTACATCTACACCGGACCTTTTTACTCGAGGACCGTCCTAAACCGCTTTTGCCCCTGGTGTATCGCCGACGGCCGGGCCGCGACCGAGTTCGGCGGCGAGTTTCACGACGTCACGGGACTCTTCCCGCTCGAGCCGGGACGCGACCTTGAAACGTGGCTTCCGGCGGCGGTTATCGACGAAGTGCTGTGCCGAACACCCGGTTTTACCCTTTACAACCCTGTCGCGTGGGTGCGGCACTGCGGCGACGCCTGCGCCTACCACGGCGTTGCGACCACCGCGGACCTGCGGCGGTCGCGCTTGGCAGATGAAGACGGCAGCGAGGACGAAGGCCTGTTCGAGGAGGTTCGACACGATGGGTACGACCCGGCAACGGCCGATTTTGCCTACCTGAACTTTCACTGTCTTCATTGCAGGGCGCGCTTCGTGACGTTGGACAGGTCTTGAACCCGCCCGGTTGGGCGCAGCCCTGCGCTAAGTACCGCCCTCGTATTCCCGCAGTGCGGCGTTGCTTGGCACCCGCCCACGGGCGTACACCTCGCGCAGAAAGGTGATGAAAGGGTCGGTCAGCCCCGCCTGCTCGCAGGTCCAGACGAGGTCCAAGTCGTCGCTGACGGCCTCGGTGAGTTCGTGCTGGGCGGTCAGGTTGGACAGGGCGACAAAGTTCGCCTGTTGCTCGGGATGCGGCGTCAGGGGCGCGACCTGGTCGTAAAGCCCCAACCACCGTGCCTCGAAGGGCGGGGCGTCGCGGTCGTCCAACAGGGCGTCGTACTGGTCGTCGGAAAGGGTGCTCAAGTGCTCGAGGAGTGGCTGAAGGTTCACAAGAAGTCCTTCGCTGGTCGGGTCGCACGCTCGACCTAGTGCGAGTCGCGTCCCGGACCGTGGTATCGGTTTAGCGAAAGCAAACGAAAGACGGTCCCTACGTTCCGTCTTTCGTCTGCTCGGCGTTTGTTTTACGAACGTTCCTACTGTCCCGCGGCACCTTCGACCGTGAACGGGTCCACCACACCGCGTTCGGCGACGAGTTCCATCGCCTGCTCGATGGGAAGGGTCAACGTGCCGTCGGCGTTGACAGCGCCCCCGGCAAGTTGTTCGGTCGCTTCGGTGAGGGTGGCTAGGTACTGGGCGCGGTTGGGCTCCAGGTACTTCCCTTGCGGCCGCGCCGAGGCGAGGAGCAAGATTCCGACGATGGTCGCTACCATCAACACGCCGCTGCCGACGAACATAAGACGCGTTTGCGCCTCGCTGAAGATGTACCGGCGCGTGTTTTCGGGTTGGTCGGGCGTCCGTGGCCCGGACGCCCGTTTGGACGTCGTCTTGTCAGACATTGCTTTGTTAGACGCGGCTTTGTCAGGCACAGTTTTATCAAACGCGGTTTTATCAGACGTGGTTTTGTCAGACGCGGTTCTATCAGACATGGTCGGCTCCGGCTAAACGAGGTGGGTGGCCCGGTTCGCGGGCGTGGTCGTCGTGATGGGCGGGCTCGAGCAGGCGTGGGTCGTGTAAGGGCAAAACCGGACGCGAGCCCAGTAGCAGCGTGAACACGCCCAGCCAAAGACCGCCCAGACCGACAATCAGCAGCACGTCGAGGGGGTGTAGCGGAAAGCCTTCACGCCCGTAGTTCGGAATCACCATGTAGAACACGTCGAGCAGGCGGATAAAAATCGCCCAGACCGCAACCGTGACGAGCGCCCGCCGTTTGCGCTTGACCCAGCGGGAAAAGAGCACCGTAAAGGGGGCGGCAAAACCGAAGAAGATGAGGAACAAACCCACCACCCGCCACGTCGGGCTGAAGCGCAGCACGTAGTAGGGATTTGTCTCGACGATGTTGTTCGACCACAGGATGATGAGTTGGGCAAAGCTCGTGTAGGCCCAAAACATCGTAAAAGCCATCAAGAAGTTGCCCAGGTCTTGCAAGCGCTTGGGCGTCAGCAGCTCGTTTACCTTGGGGTGAATCGCCGCGAGCCCGACCATCACGAAGATGACGAAGCACACCGCGCTGATGGCCTGGCCTATCATGTAGATGACGCTGTAGATGCCGGAGAAAAACTCCGGGGTGAGCGACATCGACCAGTCGACCATCGCAAAGGTCATGGTAACGACGTAGATGATAATCCAAGCTGCACCCGCGCCCTTGAGCTTGAAGCCGATGCGCATACTGGCGGCCTCGTCTTTGTCCTGACGCTGTGAAGCGCGGAAAAAGTACCAAGCGCCGTACGTCCAAACGAGAAAGTAGAGCGCGGAACGAACGATGAAAAAGGGCACGTTGAGGTAAGCCGTCTTGGCGGCCACCGTCGGGTGCGACGCGACGTAGTCGGCGTGGGTCCACTCGTACAAGTGGCCGAGCCCGAACAGCAACGGGATAAAAAGTAGCGCCATCAGCGGCGTCACCATCGCGCCGGCCTCGAGCGGCCGGCGAATCAGCGCGCCCCAGGAACCGCCCGCCAGGTGCTGCACCGACACCATAACTAGGCAACCGAGCGCCAAACCCGTCCAGAAGATAAACGCGTACAGGTAAGACTCGAAAAACACCTCCGCGCCGCTCAGAAAGCCGACGACGGCGGCGAGTACCAGGCCGACGCCGCCGACGACAAACGCGGTGAGCCGCAAGCGGGGCAAGCGCCTCGACACGGCTTCGTTCATTTGGGCGTCACTTGCAGCCCCGGTCACCGGGTCGCCTCCTGCGAAAGCGTTTGCGCCTCGTTCACGTCGGTTTGCGAGGCGTACTGGCTGAGTTGCAGCGCCTTGATGTAGGCCGAAATGGCCCAGCGGTCTTCGGGCGGCACGCGTGAAGCGTACGAGTACATACGGCCGAAACCGTTGGTGATGGCGTTGTAGTAGTAGCCGACCGGCGCGGCGCGCAAGCGCTCGGCGTGAAACGAGGTCGGCTGCACCATGCCCTTTTGGACGATGACGCCGAGACCGTTGCCGCTGAAGTTGTGACAGGGCGAGCAGTAGATGTTGTAGCGCTCCTGCCCACGTTCCAAAACTGCAAGCGTGACCGGAAAAGGCAGGTCGGTCGCCAAACCGCCGTCGACAAGGCCGGTGTAGTACGACTCGGTGACGGGGCCGCGGTTGCGCGACACGGTGCCTTCAGGAAGCAAACGCATCGACGGCAGTTCGCGGTTGTAGGGCGCGACCTCCAAGACCTCGGCCTTGGGTTGGTCGTACATGTTCAAACCGCACGAACTCAAGGCGAGGGCCAGGGCCGTCAACAAGGCGCCGCGGAACACGTTCACGGTCACCTTTCCACCTCCGAAACGCGCACCGGGTCCAGGCTTTCCAACAGCGCGCGCGTCTCGCCCAGGTCGAACTTGGGGTCCCCGGCCTCGACGCACAAAAAAAACTTGTCGCGCGTGGCTCCTTCAAAACCCGGCGTGTTGAATATAGAGTGGTAAGGCCGCGGGAGACCGTTGCGGCCCAGCATAAAAAGCCCGGCCGTGAACGCCGAAAACAGCACGGTCATCTCGAAAGTGATGACGATGAAGTTGGGCCAACTGTTGAGCGGCTTGCCGCCGATAATCAAAGGGTAATACGACGCGTTGGCGTAAAGCTGCATAAAAAAGCCGATAAGGCCGCCGGTCAGACCCATGCAGAGCACCACCCAGCCGAGCCGTGTCGGCTGCATCCCCAGGGCGTCGTCTAGGTCTTCGACCGCAAAGGGCGTGAAAGCGTCCATACGCGTGTACCCGGCCGCACTCGCGCGTTTGGCGGCTGCCAAAATGCTGTCGGAGTCGTCGAATTCAGCGACGAGCCCGTAAAGCTCGGTGTGGTCGGCTTGTAACACGGCGTCACTCATACCTGAACCCCCTTCTCACGGAACGCTTCGTTCCTCGCTTCTTCGAAGTAATCGCTGCCGTGGTGCGCGTCGTGGTGCGCGAGTTCTTTGACCTCGGTCGAAGCGATGGACGGTAGCAAGCGGATAAACAAAAACCACAGCGTAAAAAACAAACCGAACGAGCCCAAGTAAAGCGCGTAGTCCCAAAACGTCGCCGCGTAGTCGTGCCAAGCCGAGGGCATAAAGTCTTTGGTGAGCGAAATGACGACGATGACGAAGCGCTCCAACCACATCCCTACCGACACGATGATCGAAATAACAAAAAGCAGCAGCGGGTTTTGGCGCACTTTTTTAAACCACAAGGGTTGAATGGCAATGCCGTTGCAGGCGATGAGGAGCCAGAACGCCCAGGCGTGGTCCTCGCCGAACACGCGGTTGTAGGCCATGTAGCGCTCGAATTCGACCCCGGAATACCAGGCCATAAAGAGTTCGTTTAAGTAACCGTAAACAACAATCATGCCGGTCGCCAACATCAGCTTCGACGAGTTGTCCAAGTGACGCTTGGTGATAAGGGCTTCCAACCCGAAAGCGCGCCGCAGCGGAATGGCGAGAATCAGCACCATCGCAAACCCCGCGAACACGGCTCCGGCGACGAAGTAGGGCGGCACGATGGTGTTGTTCCACCCCGGCACCTGCGCCACCGCGAAGTCCATACCGATGGTCGAGTGAACTGACAAAACGAGCGGGAACGACAGCGCGGCCAAGATGAGGTAGGCTCGCTGGTAGCGTTGCCAGGCCTTGGCGGAGCCGTTCCAGCCGAGGCTCAACAGCGCGTAGAACCAGCGCATAAAGGTGTTGCGCGCGCGGTCGCGGAGCGTGGCGAAGTCCGGAATGAGGCCGATAAACCAGAACAAAATCGACACGGTCGCGTAGGTGGAAATGGCGAACAAATCCCAGTCGAGCGGGCTGCGGAACTGCGGCCACAGCCCAAAGGTGTTGGGGTAAGGCAGCAGCCAGTAAAATACCCACTGCCGTCCCAGGTGCAAAATGGGATACAGACCCGCGCACACGACCGCAAATATCGTCATGGCCTCGGCCGCCCGGTTGATTGAAGTGCGCCAGGGTTGCCTAAAGAGCAGCAGCGCCGCCGAAATGAGGGTGCCTGCGTGCCCAATCCCAATCCACCACACGAAGTTGATAATCGGGAAAGCCCAGGCGACGGGTTGGTTGTTGCCGAAAATGCCCACGCCCGTGGTGATGAGCATGACGACGCTCACTAAGTAAAGGGTCAGGAGCGCGCCCGACATGCTGAAACCCAGCCACCACCACAGGGGCGTGCGTAGCGGGTGTTCTTCGACGGGGACGTTGATGGCGTCGTCGATGTTGCCGTAGGTCTGGCCGCGCGCGATGACGCGGTTTGTTTCGGGGCGTCCGCCCCCGGGTCGCCGAATGACCGCCATCAGATTGCCCCCTCTTCTGTCAAGGCCGGGTTGGGATTGGTGAGTTTAGCCAAGTAGGTCGTGCGCGGCACGGTGTTGAGTTCGGAGAGCAGCGAGAAGTTGAGGGGCGACGCCTTGAAACGTGTCACGAGACTGTTCTTGTCGCCGATGTCGCCGAAAACGATGGCTTCCGACGGGCAAGCCGACTGACACGCCGTGAAAACCTCACCGTCGCGAATACGGCGGTTCTCGTTTTCAGAGACGATGTAAGCCTGTTGAATACGCTGGGTGCAGTAGGTGCATTTTTCCATGACGCCCCGTGAGCGTACCGTCACGTCCGGGTTCATGACGAGCGACAGTTCGGTCGCGCGGCTTTCCAACTCGGCGTATTGGAGGTAGTTGAAACGGCGCACCTTGTAAGGGCAGTTGTTCGAGCAGTAGCGCGTGCCGCCGCAACGGTTGTAAACCATCACGTTCAAACCCTCGTTGTCGTGGACGGTCGCGCCGAAGGGGCACACGGGTTCGCAGGGCGCTTTTTCACAGTGCATACAAGCGACCGGTTGGATGTAATAGTCCGGATTGTCCAGGTCACCGCCGTAATAAGTGTCGACGCGAATCCAGTGCATCGCCCGCCCGACCTCGACCTGGTCTTTGCCGACGATGGGGATGTTGTTTTCGGCTTGGCAAGCGGTCACGCAGGCGTTGCAGCCCGTACAGACGTTCATGTCAATGACCATGCCCCAGGCGTAGGTGTCGTACTCGAAGTCGGGATAGAGGTCGCTCTCGGCGTGCTCGACCGGGTGGACGAACTCGGGGTGTTCGGGGTGGTGACGGAACTCTTCTAGTGTCCCGTGCCGAACCAGGTGGCGGCGTTCGGTGGTACCGTCGTAGAGAAAATACTGCTGTGTGGTCACCAGCTTGTGGCGACCCGGCACCTTAGTCACCGCGACGTTGCCGACCCAAGGCGTGTCCGAGGTGCGCAACCGGTAAGCGTCGAAACCGACGCCGGTACCGACCTGCCCGGCAAGCTCGCGGCCAAAGCCCAAGTGAACCGTCACCGTGTTCGCAGCTTGACCGGGCAACACCCAGACCGGCGCCGTCACTTCACGCTCGCCGACGCGCAAGCTCACCAAGTTGTTGTTGGTCACGTCGAGCGCTTCGGCGGTCGCCGGCGACAAAAAGGCCGCGTTGTCCCAGGTGATTTTGGTCAGCGGCTTGGGCAGTTCTTGGAGCCAGCCGTTGTTGGCGTAGCGGCCGTCCAAGATGCTGGGGTCCAGCTGAAAGACAAGCTCGAGGCCCTCGGGGTCAGCCGTCTCCGTCGCTGCCGCCGGCAACAAGGCCAGCGTCACGTCGGCCGGGGCGGCTTCGCTGCCCGCGACGACGCCCGAATACACGGTTTGCCGCCAAAAACTGTCGAAGTCGCCCTCGACCCGGCTTTGCCAGTAGCTCCGAACGACATCGTAACCGCTGGCGTTCACGTCGCCGAGGAGGGCAGCGAGCAGTTCGTGCTCGGACTTGCCACCGTAAAAGGGCGAGATGAGGGGCTGCATGATGGTCGCCGTGCCGTCGAAAGCGCGCGCGTCGCTCCAGGTTTCCAGGTAGTGCGTTTTCGGTACGTGCTGACTCGCCACGGCAGACGTTTCGTCGAAGTGTTCGCTCAAGTGCAAACTGACCGGCACCTGAGCAAGCGCCTCGGCGAAGTTCAGGTCGGCGGGCGCGGTGTAGACCGGGTTGCCGCCCACGATGACGAGCGTCTCCACGCCGCCCGCACCGATGTCGGCGACGAGTTCGCTCAGCGACCGAAAGTGGTTAGTCGGGTTGGCCTCGACCGGCTCGGTGTAGAACACCGTCTGCCCGACGTTGCCGAGCGCCGCGTTCAGCGCGTGGGCGAGCGCGTGGACCGCACCGCTCTGGTCGTCGCCCGCAATCACGAGGCTGCGGCCACGGCTGGCCTGCAAATCGCCGAGCAGGGCCGTCAGGAACGCCTCGTCGAATTCGGCTGCACCTTCGGCACCCGCGTCGGCACTCGCATCGACACCCGCGACGCCCAACGCGGCGGCGACCGCTCGAGCGAACCCCTCCAGCTGTGTGGGCGACAGCGCCAAGCGGTGGTCGGCGACCGTGCTGGTCGCGCTCGGCGTGCTTTCGACGATGTAGAGACGGTTCATGCTGTCTTCGGCGACCAGCGCGCGGCGACGCCGCGAAAAGTCCCGCTGGTAACGCAGCTTGCCCGCCCCGCGCCCGGTAAAGTCCGCGCCGAGCGACAAAACGGTGTCGGCTTTTGTAAAGTCGTAGACAGTTTGGACCGGCTGCGAAAACGCGAGTTGCGCGCCTTCGAACGCGCCGTCACTGTGCACGGGGTCGTACTGGTGCCAGCGCGCGCCCGGGTAGCGCTCGAGCAGCGCGTTCAACTGTTGCGCCAGGGTCGGCGAGGTCACCGTCTCGGTAAGCACGCGGAAGCCGCTGCCGTCCCCTTGCAAGCGGGCGCTCAAGGCGGTCGCCAAGTCTTCCCAGTTGATGTTCAGGCCGTTGTCGAGCAAGGTCTGCGAGCGGTCCGGGTCATAGAGCGACAACACGGTCGCTTGGGTCGTCGCGTCGGTCGAACCCAAACTCGCCGGGTGGTCCGGGTTGCCCTCGACCTTGGTGGGGCGGCCCATGTGGCTCTCAGCCAACAGGCCCAGCGCGTAACCGCCCTGTGTCACGGCGGTCGCGTAGAAGAGAGGTTTGCCGGGGATAATTTCTTCGGGAGCCTGGACGTACGGCACGATTTTTTCGTGCGGCTTGACCGGCCGCACGCACGAACTCAGGCCCGCCATCGCCATCGACGCACCCAGCAGTTTTAGAAAGTTACGGCGGTCGAGCGAACTCTCCAGCGGCGCCGCCTCACGCGGGAACTCTTTGTCCATAAACGCGCGGAACTCTGCGGTGTCGGCTAGGTCGTCTAAGTTTTGCCAGTAGGCTTTGCCCTGGGCACCGGCAAGCCGCTTGCGGATATTTTTGATGCTCAGGTCGTCAGTTTTACCGGGCGCTGTGTCGTTCACGTTGCTGGTCACCTTTACAGTTGTCACTGTTCGCGTCACCTCGCTCATCGGTGGCACGTCGAGCACTGGGGTAGTTTTTCGGTGTTGATGTGGTAGGCCTCGACGAGCAAGGGTCCCAGTTCGTCTTGGTTTTCCGGGTACTCGTAGTCCATGTTGAAGACCTCCTCACGCGGGCGAACGTAATTCTCCGGGTTGCGGTGGCACTCCAAGCACCATCCCATCGTCAGGGGTTGGTTTTTCCAAATCCCGACCATTTGGTTGATGCGGCCGTGACAGTAGCTGCAGCCGATGCCTTTGTTGATGTGCGCGCTGTGGTTGTAATAGACGAAATCAGCCAGGTCGTGGACCCGGTTCCAAGCAATCGGCGCGCCCGCACCGGGTTGGTTGGGCAGGCGCAGCGTGTCACCCGCCCCGTCGCCGTCGGTATCGACCCGGCCCCAACTGGCGTAGACCGCTTCCAGCTGCGGCGAGCCGACGCGAATCTGCGAGTGACAGGTCATACACACTTCGGTCGGCGGCACGTTGGCGCTCGCCGCGACCTCGACCGAGGTATGACAGTAGCGACAGTCGACACCCATCTGCCCGTTGTGCAGTTGGTGCGAAAAAGCCACCGGCTGCACGACTGGCACCTTGACGCGGTTGTTCGAGGTGCGTGCGTATACGGTCAGCGAGGTTACGAGCAGGGCTGTAAAAATAAGGCCTCCCCAAATAAGCCATTTGGCGAAAGCGTTGGAGTTGGGCGGAAAATATTGCGGCATCAGCGACCCCCGCGAAAGTGCGCACGGCCACGCGCTATCCCGCGCGGTCTCGAGCACCGTAGAACTAAACCTAAAACGCTTATGTTAACCCACCTCCCAGACGTGGTGCCAGCGGTCTTGACCACGTCGTGTCGCCTTGTCACCTCGGCCCCATTTGTCGCCTCGGCCCCGTCGCTCCGGCACCGTGTTGACAGGGACCGTCGGTTTGCGAGGACTGTCGGCTTGTAAGTGCTGCCCGGCACGGGTTCCGCTTCGACCTCCGGCTCCACCGTCCACACCTTTGAACGCTATCAATGTAACACAAGTCCGGGAGCGCAACGCTGGGACAATTGTCCTCACCCGGAGTGCGCGGAGACCCGCCCAGGACGCTTCTCCGTCGTCCTCGACCGGGCTGAGGCAAAGCCTAACCCGGACCCGCCGGAAGGGGTCATGAGACGTGTCACATTTGTCACGAACCCCCACCCGCTTGCCGTTCTACGATTTACTTCGGTGAGCTGACCTCGGCACAGACTCAAGCCCTCGGTCAAACCCCCGGTTTCGCGCCCGCAGACCCGACGCAAAAAGCCTCACCCCCGCGAAGCCGACCGCCACAAACCGGTTACCGCCAAGCCTGACTATTGCAAACCCGAACGCCCGGGTCCGACTGTACAAGCTCGACTGTACAAATTCGACCCTGCAAATTCGACTGTACAAATTCAACTGTGCAGGGTAAAAGCGCGTGGACGGCTCGGCGGCGAGAGGTTCGGCGGCGCGGGACCACGAAAAACTGCTACGCAGACTGTCGAGTGAGAATTTTGTAAGAGTGCGCAACCTACACTCGGGGCTATGGAGGCGCAGGCTTTGCAAAGCGCGACGAACACCGTCTTGGAGGCCATGTCCGACGCGTATTTGAGTATGCGCGCAGGCGGCCAGACTACCTATCTTAACGCCCGTGGCGAACAACTGCTGGGTTTGAGCCGTGAGGAACTGCTGGGAGCCAGCCTGTGGGACGCCCTGCCAGGTTTTAGAAACGGGCCCCTCCACAAAGCGGTCGTCCACGCCGAGCGCACGCGTCAGGAAGCCGAAGTCGAACAGTTCCACAAAGCGTCGGGGCGCTGGTTGGGTTTGCGCCTCGTTCCCGGTGAAGACGCAGTCCACCTTTATTTCGGCGACGTGACCGACAAGAAGCGGGCTCGAGAGGCGCGCGAACAAGTACACCTCAACCTTCAAGACCAGGTGCGCACCCACACCGACAAGTTGGAACGCTTAAACGAAAAACTCCTCTACGACTCTTTGCACGACGCGCTGACCGGCCTGCCCAACCGCACGCACCTCATCGACAGTTTGCGCCGCGCCCTTGCGTCTTACCAAACCCACGCGGTGCTGTTTTTTGACTTCGACGGTTTCAAACTTATCAACGACAGTTTGGGCCACACGGTCGGCGACGAACTGCTTATCGCCGTGGCGCGGCGCTTGAAAAACGAACTTCGCCTCACCGAACTCGTCGCCCGACTGGGTGGCGACGAGTTCACCGTGCTTTTGCCCGCTGCGGAGTCGTTGAACCAGGTGCTAGGTATTGTAGGGCGTTTGCAGACGAGTCTGACTCAACCCTTTCGCGTACAAGACTACTCGTTGCACGTCTCGGCCAGCATCGGGGTCGTCCACGATATTCAGGGCTACACCACGGCCGAAGAGGTCTTGCGCGACGCCGACATCGCCATGTACCGCGCCAAACGCGAGGGCAAAGGGCAGCACGCGGTATTCGACAGCGCCCTGCACGCCGAAGTCGTCAACCGCATGACCTTGGAGTCCGACCTGCGTTTTGCGGTCGAGCGCGGGGAACTCACGGTGCACTACCAACCCATCGTGGCCCTGAACACACTGTTGCCCATAGGCCTCGAGACCCTGGTGCGCTGGAACCACCCGACGCGCGGCTTTTTGCCACCGAACGAGTTTGTGCCCATCGCCGAAGACACCGGGATGATTACCGCCCTCGACATGTGGGTCGTGCAAGAGGCGTGCGGACAGTTGGGGCGCTGGGGCGTGGCGCTGCCGGGCGCGAACGCGCTCGAGCTGAGCGTCAACTTTTCCGGGCGTCACTTCGCCGCCGTCGACTTACACGGGCAACTGCGCGGCATCTTCGGCACCACGGGCTTTGCACCCGAACGGCTCAACATCGAAATTACCGAGACCGTTCTTATGAACGACACCACGCACACCCAGCTGACCCTGTCCAAACTGTGCGAGGCGGGTATGAACCTGCACATCGACGACTTCGGTACCGGCTACTCGTCGCTCTCGTACCTGCAGCGTTTCAAGGCCGACGGCCTTAAGATAGACCGCTCGTTCGTGACGCGCCTGAACGACCCCAAAGGCGCCGAACTGGTCCGTTCGCTCATCGCGATGGCGCACAGCCTCGACATGAAAGTAACCGCCGAGGGCGTCGAGACCGCGCAACAACTGACCTGTCTACGGGACTTCGGCTGCGACTACGCGCAGGGCTACTACCTGTCCAAACCCTTACCCGCCCCGGAAGCCTACGCCTACCTGAGCCAAAACCGGAAAGCGGTCGTGGCTTAGGAAAACCCTTGCGAAAGTCGAAAACAGTCGTTTCAGTAACCCGTGACGGCTCAACGAAGGACTGAGACGCCTAGACTTTGACGAGTTTGTTGACCTCAGGGCCTCAGCCCCTACCCTCTTTGCCGTCGGTTGGGTTGGGTACCGTCGGGGCAACTGAGGAGTCGGTTTTCAAACCGCCCAGCAGGTCGGACTTGAACCAGGGTTTGTCGGTCGCCGGCGAGCCGTCCTCGAGCTTGTCGATAACCTCGGCGTCCCGGACGTTCTTTTGTACGGTGGTCGCCGCGAACAAGCTGAGCACGAACGCCATCCCGTAAAAACCTTTTTCGCTCAGGGTAAAGGTCGCGTTCCACAGCCCGACAGCCATCAACCCCAGGGCGGACAGCACGGCGGTCCAGGCGATGCCGTAGTACAGGTTCGTTACGGGAATGTCTTGCTGGCGGTCGCGCACCGCTTTTTGCAACGACACGACCGAAAACAACCCGTACAGCATAAGGACGAAGTAGTAACCCTTCTCGCCCAAACCGATAGTTGCGTTGAACAGGCCGATAAAGTAAGCAATCGCCCCGAGAAACAGGGCGGCCCAGGAGGCACCCACAAAAGCGTTCGTCGGTCTAGGCAGTTTTGGGGCCACATCACACCTCTGAAAGTAAAAAATAACAGCAAAGACAGAGTAGTCGACTCGGCGCAGAGACGGCGGTGCTTTTCCGCACATCGTGAGTGTAAGGGGTTTTAGCAAGAGCATGAACACTGTCGTCACACGTGTTCGTTGGAGATAGGGAGACGCTCGAGCCGCCACGCACTTTTGACCGGACGTCCTAAACTCAGGTCGGCTGGAAGACTTGGCCACCCCGTCTCCGAGTTAACCCGTTGACAACTACGAGTTAACTCGTATAGACTCGGGCCAAAGGAGACGAACATGGCGAGACCCCCGCACCCCGGCCCGACCGAACGCGAGTTGTTGTTGCTGCAACTTTTGTGGAAACACGGCCCCTCCCCCATCCGCGAGTTGCTGGACGCCTTTCCCGACACACCCAAACCGGCCTACACCTCGTTGCAGACCAACCTGCAGGGGATGCTCGAGAAAGGCTACGTCGCGCGCGACGAAAAAAACCGCACCCACGTTTACCACGCCCGCCTGACCCAGGAAGAGGTCGAACGCGACGCCGTCCAAGACCTCGTCAGCCGCGTGTTCGGCGGCTCGGCCCTCCGGCTCGTCGCCACGGCCCTCGCGCCCGAAACGACGAGCGAAGAAGAAATCATGCGCCTGCAAGCCCTGATAGACGAGAGAAACGCCAATGGCTGAGTGGCTGGCGACCTACCTTTTGCACAGCACCCTGCTCCTCGGGGTGACACTGCTCGCCGTGCGGCTGCCCGGCTTGCGCCGCGCTTGCGTGCGCGACGCGCTGCTGCGTGCGGCCCTGGTCGCGGGCCTCGTCACCGCAACTTTGCAACCGTTGGCGGGCGTTCTGGTCATCCCGACCGAGGAGGCGACCACCGGAAGTTCAAAAGTAGCGGCTTCCGCCGTGACGAGCGCGCCCGACCCGGCGGCTGAACCGAAACGTTTTTCGGCCCCCCTTCCCAATCCCTCTCTCGTCTCCGAAGCGTTCGCGCCGCGACCCTCCACGACGCCACCCTTTTCCTGGAACACCCTTGCCACGCTGCTGTTCGGGGCGACGAGCGTTCTGACCCTGGTTCGGTTCGGCCAGGCCGGTTTCGCGCTGCGGCGCGTTTTGGTTCACAGTTCGCCTGTCGAGTTTGACGCGGCGGGGCTCGAGCCTTGGTTGCGCCGTCTGCGAGTGCTCGAGTCCGGCGTCGTCACCGTGCCGCTCGCGATTGCGCGGCGCACCGTGGTTTTGCCGCGGGGGTTGCGAAGCTCGAGCCTGCAGGTCGTTTTGGCCCACGAGGTCGCGCACCTGCGCCGCCGCGACCCCGCGTGGAACACCGGCTTGTCGCTCCTGAGCCACCTGCTCGCGTTTCAACCGCTCAACTTCGTCGCGCTGCGCGCCTGGCGCGGCGCGAGCGAGGAAATCTGCGACGCCCACGCGGTTCGGATAACCCGCGACCCGCTCGGTTTGGCGCAAAGCCTCCTCGACCTGACCCGCCGCAAAACGCACTCCCCCCTCATCGCGGTCGGGATGGCCGGCCGGACGCACCTGTCGCAGCGCGTCGAGGCGCTGTTGAAAGAGCGCGAAGTATTCGTGAAACCCGGCTACGTGGCGCTGCTCGTCGGAACGCTGCTGCTGTCGGGGAGTCTGCTGCCCGCCCTCACCTTTGCACAAGTCGGAACTTTGCAGGGGCTCGAGGTCGTTATCGACACCAAACAGGCCAGACTCCACGATGAACTGACTGAGCTTTTGCGTGAAGCTGGACACCCCTTTGACCAACTGCGTATTACCGAGGCCCGCGCCTACTGCACGGGCGCAAAGAAGCCGGAAAGTAAAAGTCTGACGCCCGGAGTCGAATACCCTATGGCCTTGGTTCAGCCCAACGCCGACACAGAATTTTTCATTCTGCCGAGTTCCGAACAGGCCGTCCAAGCGTGTATCGAAAACCTCCTCACCGACCCCGAAGCGCTCGAGCGACTCAGAAACCCGTCGTCGCAGGATTTTTTACTTGGCAACTGAGCGTAAAACGGTTTTTTGCAAGTCTCGAGAAACGACCGGGCTCGAGAACTGCCCCTCCAAAGCCGCCCGCAAATCTTCGTGGGCAACCGGGTAAACGACCTTCTCCCGCAAAAACACCAGCTGTACCTCCGGCACCACGCCCCGCACCTCTTCTATCGCCCGCAGGTAGACGGCCAACTGAAAGTGGTACTTCTCAGGCACGATGTCCCGGTCGGTTTTGTAGTCCTCCAAGTACCAAACGCCGTGCGCGCAGTAAAGCCGGTCGATGACGCCTTGCCACACGGTTGTGCCGACGGGGAGCGCCATGCCGAGTTCGGGGTAGTCGTGGCTTCGTTCGTGCAGAGCCGCAATTCCAGCGCCGAGAAGCTGTTCGTAGTTGTGCAGGAGCGCCGTGACCTCTTGCAAGATGTCGTCTTGCTCCGGCGGCGTGAACGGAAACATGACCTCCTGGGCGCGGAGGTTTTGGAGGTGCGTGGGATTGTCGGCGCGCCAGTTCTGGCTGACCCCGTAGTGAAGCAAGGTGCCGACGGCGGCGGCGCGGCCGGGCAAGCGTTCGCCCTCGTCGGGGTCGCTGAACGGTAGGGGTTCGTGCTCGAGCCCTTCCCTTTTGAGCCGCGACGGTGAACTGACCGGCGGGTGCTCGTGGAGCCGGAAGCGTCGGTCGATGTAGGGCGCGGGTTTGACGTTCGAGGCTTGAGGGCTGAGGCTCGAAGTCGCGACCACGGGCGCGAACACGTGGTTTTGCAGCACGAAGTCGTCGCGCCGGTAAGGCTTGCTGCCGGGACCCAAGTTCATGGCCTCGAGGGCCTTGGCAAAGCCGTCGCACTTACCGCCCTTGACGCTGCCGGTCATGAGCAGGACGTTTTTGGGGCGGCTGGCGGCGACGTAGAGAAGTCGGTAAGCCTCGTCGTCTTCGCGCGCTTTCAGGGCGTCGCGGGTGGGCTCGAACACGTCGGTGTTTTCGCAGCAGAGGTGCCCGGTCTGCGGGTGGACGTAGACCTTTTGGGGCGGGTGGTAGGTGGTGCGGTTGAGGTCGTAGAGGGCGACGACGGGCCACTCGAGCCCCTTCGCCCGGTGAATCGTGAGGAGTTGCACGCCCTCGCCGCTCTGCGGCACGTCGCCCGCGTCGCCCTGGCGCGACAGCAGGTCGAGGCGCTCGAGCAAAAGTTCGATGTCGCCCGGCGGCGCTTGCGCGACGGCGAACAGCAGCGCGTCGACGTTTTCGCGGGCGCGGGTCTCCAGAAAGTCCACGTAGCGCTTGCCCCCGATGAAGGGCTCGCGGATGAGGAACTTAAGCGCCGCCAGCGGCGTGCCGCGCACCTGCTGGGCGGTAAGCTCGAGCCGTTCCCAAACCTCGGGATGGCTTTGCTCGAGGATTTCGAGCGGCGCGTCGGCTTTCAAAACCGCGTCGACCTCCGCCAAACCGAGCTGCCCGAACGGCCCCCGCAGCCACACCCCCAAACTCAGGCCGACCGGCTCCACCCCGACGCGGAGCGCGTGATACAGGTCGCGCACCTCCAGCCGCGCGTAGTAACCGCGACCCTGCAACAAAACGTAGGGCAAACCCGCCGCCAGCAGCGCGGTTTCGACCTGCGCGAGCCCGGCGTAGGCTCTCGCCAGCACCGCCATGTCGCTGTAGCTGTGGCCGCGTTCATGGAGCGCCTGCAGCCGCGCCACCAGGACTTGCGCCTCGTGCGCGCGCAGGTCGCTCACGGCCGCGTCGCCGCACACCCAGTGCAGTTCGACGCGGCCCTGCGCCCCCTCTTGTTCGCCCGTGGGACTGACCGGCGGCGCTTCGCCCTCGCCGAAGCCCATGCCGCGCTCGGCGAGGGTCGCGGTCAGGTGGTTGAGGAAACGAGCCAGCAGCGGGGCGTGGCGGCGGGTGTGAACCAGGGGTTCGAGCCTCTCCCCACCGGCAAGCGCCCGCCGAAACACGCCCACGTCGGCGTTGCGAAAGCCGTAGATGCTCTGCTTGGGGTCGCCGACGACTTCTAAGTTGAGGCCGCCTTGCTCCAACGCCTCGAAAAACGCGCCCTGCAACGGGTTTACGTCCTGAAACTCGTCGACCAATACCGTTTGGTAACGCCCCGCGAGCCGCGCCAAGGCTTTCGGCGTCCGCACGAGCTTCAGGGCGCGGCGCTCGGTTTCGCTCGGCGGCAGCAACGTGGCCCCGAGACGCAGTTCGAAGCGTTTGTACACAGCGTCGAACAAACCCTGCAGCGCGTGGTGTTTGGGGTGTTCGTCGGACGCGTAGCGCTCGGTGAGCGAGCGCTGTTTGAACAGGGTGAGGAGCAGGGCTCGAGCGTCGTCGCCGAGGGTTTCGCACGCCGCGTACAGGCCGTGCTCGGGTGCGGACGCCAGGTAGAGGAGCGAGTTGAGTTCTTCCTCGAACAGCGCTTGCGCTTCCCACTCGCCGAGGGTTTTGAAGGCGGGGTCGAGGCCCATCGTCGGCGCGCCCAGACGCAGCGCCTCGGTCATAAAGCCGTGGATGGTCGTCAGGGTCGCGCCGCCGAGTTCGCGCTGCGCTTCCTCAAAAAGAGGTCTCTGAGGCTCGAGCAGACGCACGTGCAAGTAGGTTCCAGTCTCGAGCATCGTTTGCACGCCCACGCCGACCCGTTGGCGAAGTTCGTCGGCGGCTGTGCGCGTAAAGGTCACCCCGGCGACGCGGCGCAGCGGCGTACCCGACGCGACCAGGTCTAGGTAACGCAGCACCAGGCTCGTCGTTTTGCCCGTCCCGGCCGAAGCGACGCGGACTTTCATATCCCGGTCAGGATAGCATTCCGGCCGTTCCGCGCCGAACGGAGCGCGGCGAAGTGAAATAACCTTGTTTTCACCGTACCGCCAACGTCTTCTTTCGCCGTCGCTCAGAACGACAAAAAGTCTCGAGGGTTTCCCCTCGAGACTTCTGCGGCACAAACTTTTTACCCTTTAGTTACACTCGTCGTACCCCGGCCCGCCCGACCAGGGACCGCGGATGTTCTCGGCGGCCCACTGCAAGCTGAACAGCTCGGGAATCGTCGCTTGCTGACCCACAGCCAAAATCTCGTTCCCGGCACAGTCCGAAATGGGGCCGGTAAAGGGTTCGAACGTAGGTTCGTCCATCGTCATCTGCTCGATGCGCCTCGTCACGAGGTCGTAGACCGACACCTCGCCAAGTTCGGGGTCGTTGACCATCTTGGCTTTGAGCGCCTCTTCATAAACAGGGTTGATGACCATGCCCGGCTTCGCGCCGACCTCGACCGCGTCTTCACCCAGACGCCAGACGTAGTCGACGTCTTCAAGGTTGGTGCTGTCGTAAGTTCCGTCCAAAACTTTTGAAAGAAAGTCGGTGTAAATCGCTTCCCACTTGACAAGCTGGCCCGAGACAACCGTGTCCGGCGAAAACTCGTACATCGAGGCGTAGTGCGAGTAGCTGGGCAAGTCGTTTTCGGCCGCCGTCTGTACCACCGTAGGCGTGTCTTCGGTAAAGGCTAACACGTCGGCACCGTCCGACATCAGGGCTTCGGTCGCCTCTTTGGCACCGGCCGGGTCGAACCAGGCGTTGAGCCACCGCACCTCGACCACGGCGTCGGGGTTGACCTCTTGTGCGCCGAGCGCGAAGGCGTCGATGTGGCGCTTGACCTCGGGGATGGGGAAGGCCGCGACGTACCCCAGCTTGTTCGACTCGGTCAGGGCTCCGGCGATGAGGCCGTTTAAGTAGTAGGTCTGGTACATCTCGGCGATGTAGGTCATCACGTTGGGGGCTCGCTCGATGCCGGTCGCGTGCCCGAAAATCACGTCGGGGTAGCGTTCGGCGGCGGCCAGGGTGCCGTCCCCGTAGCCGAAGCTCGTCGTGAAGATGACGTTCGCGCCGTCGGCGACGAGCTGGTCGATAAACGACTCGACGTCGGCCTCGGCGACCGACTCGACGATTACGGTCTCGATGCCGGGCAAGGCTGCCTCGGTCGCGACGCGCCCCAGGTCGTGCGCGTAGGTCCAACCCGCGTCGCCGACCGGCCCGACGTAGATGAAGCCGACCTTGAGGGGTTCGTCCTGCGCGAAGGCGGTGCCGAGCATGAACAGCGCCACAATCCAAAAAACGTTCCAGTTCCGCATGTGTAACCTCCCAAAAATCCTCTTATCATTTTTATCAAAGAGGTGCACGAGCCGCTGAGCGGCGTGATGCTTAGCTTGGTGTTCTAAGTCAGCGTTCGCCCCGGCGATAAGCTCGGCCCAGGGCCTCGGGCGCACCGAAGGCGCGGCCCCCCTTGCTCATCGACACGAAAACGAGGGCGAGAATCGTAAAAACATAAGGCATGAGCGTGAGCAGTTCGGGCGGAAAATAAGCCTGGAGCCGAAACCGCAGCGTAAAAAAAGCGCCGAACAAAAACGCCGCTCCCACCGCTCGCAGCGGGTCCCAGAGGGCGAAAATCGCCAGGGCCAGGGCAATCCAGCCCATCCCGTCGGTCATGCTTTCACCCCAGGAAGGCCGGTAAGCGAGGGACAGGTAAGCGCCGGCCACGCCCGCCATGACGCCACCGAAGACGACAGCTCCGTAGCGCGTCCGGGCAACGTTCACCCCCGCCACGTCCGCCGCCGCAGGCGACTCGCCCACGCTGCGCAGCTTTAGCCCGAGCCGCGTGTAGTACAGGACGAACCAGAGCACAAACGCCGTGAGAAGACCGAGATAGGTGAGTAAATGCTGGTCGGTGAACAGGGCGGGGCCGAGGACGGGGATGTCGGACAGGACGGGCACGGTGACTTTGGTCATGGGTTGTGCCAACGGCGTCCCCACGTAGTTGCGCCCGACTAACCCCGACAAGCCGAGGCCGAAAATGGTAATCGCCAAACCCGACACATACTGGTTGGCGCGCAGCGTAACCGAGATAAACGCGTGGACAAGCGCCGCCAAGCCGCCCGCCGCCGCCGCCGCCAGCAGCGCGACATACGGTTCGCCCGTCGTTTGCCCGACGATGAAACCCGTAACCGCGCCGAGAATCATCATTCCTTCGACGCCCAAGTTCACCACGCCCGCGCGCTCGGCGTAGATTTCGCCCAGGGCCGCCCACAACAGCGGCGTGCTGAAGGCGAGGGCTCGAGCCACCGTCGACGTCACCATTCCCAGGTCCATTACACAGCCTCAGCTTCGGGTTGGGAATCAGGCTGAGACTCGGCTTGAGGTAGGGGCGCGCGCACCAGCCGGTAGCGCAGCAGCGGCTCGCTGCAAATAAGGCAGAGCAACACGAGTCCGTTGACCAACCCCGTCATCTGCGCCGGTACGCCCAAGGACGCCCGCATCACGTCGCCGCTGGCGAAAACGAGGCCCAAAAAGAGGGCGCTGAGAATCGCCGCCAGCGGACTGCCCCTCGCCAACAGCGCCACAATGATGGCCGTGTACCCGTACCCAAGCGAAATGCTGTCCGGCTCGATAAGCCGGTGGTGAATCCCCATCACCTCGCCGACGCCCGCCAGCCCTGCCGCGCCCGCCGAGAACAGGACGAGAAACAGCGTCGTCTTGACGAAGTCTATGCCGGCATACCGCGCCGCGCTCGCGCTCTCCCCCATCACGCGGATTTCGAAACCGAGCTTCATCCGCGCAAGCAAAAACGCCACGAACAGGGCCAGCGCCAGGGCGAGCAGCAGCGTCGGCCAGTGCAGCCGTGTGGTGCCGAGCGTCGGCAGCCAGTACGCCCGGTCGAACTTGTCGCTGTAGGAAAACCCGGTCGTGCTCTGCCCCTTCCAGGGTCCGTTGATGAGCCAGCGGACCAGGTACAGGGCGATGTAGTTCAGCATCAGCGTGGTAATAATTTCGTTGACGCCGAGCTTGACTTTGAGAATCGCCGGGAGAAAGCCCCACAGCCCGCCCGCGACAAAGCCCACCAAAAACAGCGTCGGCAGCATGAGTGCCGGGGGCAGCGGCACGAACAGCGCCACCCCCGAGGCGGCCGTCGCCCCCGCCAAAATCTGCCCTTCCGCGCCGATGTTCCAAAACTGCGCCCGAAACGCCAGCACGAGGCCGACGCCCGCCAGCATGAGTGGAATCGACTTGCGCAACACTTCGGTAAAGCCGCGAAAGTCGAACAGGGTTTTGTCCAAGATGACGCCGTAAGCGGTCAGCGGGTTGACGCCAAAGGCCATGAACAAAAATCCGGTCAGCACCAGCGCCAGCACAACCGCCCCGAGCGAGGCTAAAAAGACGAGCGTGCTCGAGGGGTTGGCCCTGGGCTCGAGCCGCCAGCCCGTCACGCCGCCACGTCCTCGTGCTCGGCCGCGACGCCCGCCATCAGCAAGCCCAAACGCTCCCGGTCTGCGCTGGCCGCGTCCAACACGCCCATCACTACTCCCGCGAACAAGACCACAATCCGGTCGGCCAGCTTGAGGAGTTCGTCCAAGTCCTCCGAAACGAGCAGCACCCCCGCCCCCCGCTCGCGCTGCTGCAACAAGAGGTTGTGGGTCAGGGCCGCCGCGCTCACGTCGAGGCCGTAGGTCGGGTGGGCCGCGACGACGAGTTTGGGGTCGCCGGAGAGTTCCCGCGCCAGGATGATTTTTTGCACGTTGCCGCCCGATAATAGCCGCGCGGGCGTGGCTGTGGACGGCGTCGCCACCTCGTAGTCTTTGACAGACTTGTCGGCGAACGTTTTGACAGCCCTCCAGTCGAGGAGCGCGCCTTTGGAAAAGGGTTTATAACGATACTGCCGCAGCACGGCGTTCTCGGCGACCGACAACGACGGGACGATGCCCACGTGGTTGCGGTCTTCGGGGATGTGCGCCACGCCCGCCTCGAACAAGTCTTTCGCGCCGAGGGCGGTCACGTCCCGGCCGTCAAGCGTGACGCGGCCCTGGAAAGCGCGCCGCAAACCGGTCAAGGTTTCGATGAGTTCGCCCTGCCCGTTGCCCGCGACCCCGGCGACGCCGACGATTTCGCCCCCGTGAACGTTCAGGGACACGTCCCTGAGCGCGTCGACCCCGCGGTCGCCCTTGACGCTCACGCCCTCGAGCGAGAGCACCACCCGTTCCGTACTTGACGCGTTTTTGGCCCGCAGCGGCGTCACCTTGCGGCCCATCATCATCTGAGCCAAACTTCCCGGCGTCGCTTCGGCACTAGCAAGCGTCCCCACCACCGCACCTTTACGCAAAACCGTGACGCGGTCGGCGACGCTCATCACCTCGTCGAGCTTGTGGCTGATAAACACGACCGCCTCGCCCTCGGCCTTCATGCGGCCTAGCACCGTGAACAGACTCTCGGCCTCCTGCGGCGTGAGCACGCTTGTGGGCTCGTCCAAAATGAGAATCTTCGCACTCTGCAGCAGCGCCTTGAGGATTTCGACCCGTTGCTGCTCGCCGGGCGAGAGTTGCCAGACTCGAGCGTTCGGGTCGACGGTGAGCCCATATCTGCGACCCAGCTCGAGAACGCGCGCGCTCAACTTTTTGACCGGAAACCAAAACGGCGTGTCCGCCAAACCCAGTCCGATGTTCTCGGCGACGGTGTGCCGCCGCGCCAAGTGAAAGTGCTGCGCGACGAGTCCGACGCCGCGGCTCATGGCGTCCTTGGGCGAACGCAACGTCACGCGCTCGCCGTTTAAGAACACCTCGCCCGCGTCGGGTTGGTAAAGCCCGTACAAGATGTTCATAAGCGTCGTCTTGCCCGCCCCGTTTTCGCCCAGGAGCGCATGAACCTCGCCCGGTTGCACGGCGAAGCTCACGCGGTCGTTCGCCAGCACGCCGGGAAAGCGCTTGGTGACGTTTCTCATCTCGAGCAGCGCCGTTCCGGACGTGTTGGGGGCGGGAGCGGTCTCAGGCATGACCGACTATAACGAACGGTGTCACGGATGAGCAAGACGGCAAGCTCGTTTTGGAAGTACGCTTTACGCAAAGGCGAGGCATTCCGGTCAAACTGTCTGGGTGTAACATGTCGCAAGGCAAGCTTTTCATACCAGACCTGCTGTCCAAGGCGAAGAGGGGACGGGGTTTGACTTAACTCTTGTATGATTCTAGCAAATCCGGCCTACGCTATTATTAGGCTTCTTTGTCCAACCTTTAGGAGACGACCATGAACCCGACGCCACCCCTCGAGGACCCCGTCCTTGTCAACAAATGGCTCGCCGTTGCGACCGCCGCAGCGGTAGGAGACACGCCCGTCAAGGTGCAGGTTTTGGGCGAGGACGTGGTGCTGTGGCGGAGTTTGAGCGGTCTGCGCGCCTTTCGCGACCTCTGCATCCACCGCGGCACCGCGCTGTCGCTCGGGCGGGTCGAGGCGGGGGAACTGGTCTGCCCCTACCACGGTTGGCGCTACGACGAGGGCGGTCAGTGCGTCGCGATTCCGGCGCAGCCGGGCGCACCCGTCCCGACCAAAGCCAAGGCTTGGACGTATGCTTGCCTCGAGCGGTACGGGCTCGTCTGGGTTTGCCTCGGCGAACCCAAAAACGAGCCGCCCGCGTTTGAAGAGCACACTGACCCCGCCTTTCGCAGCCTCATCTGCGGCCCTTATACGGTTCGGGCCGAAGCGCCGCGGGTGCTCGAGAACTTCTTGGACGTTTCGCACCTCATGTGGGTTCACGAGGGCTTTTTGGGCGTCCCGAGCCACGCCGAAGTGAACGACTACCGCGTGGTGAACGAGGGCGACCGCCTCGTCTCGACGCCTATCCACATCTTCCAACCCGACCCCGACGGCCGCGGCCGGGGCGTCACCAACACCTACGTTTACGAGATTTTAAGCCCACTCACGGCGCGTTTTCGCAAGACCGACGACGCCGGGAGTGACGTTTTCTCAATGCTCCTCACCGCCACGCCGACCTGTAAGGGTGCGACGACCGCCTACGCGCTGCTGTCGCGCAACTACGCCTTTGAGGTGCCGGACGAGACGTTTCGAACGTTCCAAGACACCATTTTCGCTCAGGACGTGCGGATTTTGCTCAGCCAACGCCCCGAACAACTCCCGCTCGACCTGGGGGCCGAACTCCACCTCAAGTCCGACCGCTTAGCCATCGCTTACCGGCAGTGGTTGGCGGGGCTGGGGGTACGGGTGGGGGTGGCGTGAAACTAGGAGTGGCTTAAAACAAGTCGAGACCGACTCGAAAGGGTCCCAACACCTCTCCGGCTCGGTTCTTCATCTTGCTTCGGCGCAGCAGGTACTGAGCAGTCGGGGCTCGCGGCCTATCCGCCGTCTTTCAGGGTCACCGTCTCCGAACGTCACCGTCCCTGAGTGTTACCGTCTTTTCAGTGCTACCGTCTTTTCAGTGTTACCGTCTTTCAGTGTTACCGTGAAACCGATGAAACGTATTTCAATCTTAGGTTCGACCGGTTCTATCGGCACGCAGACGCTGGACGTGGTGCGCTGGCGCGGCTATGAGGTCGTGGGCTTGGCCGCCGGAAACAACGCCGACCTGTTGGTGCGGCAAGCGCAAGAATTCCGACCGCAAACCGTCGCTTGTAACCCCGAGGTCGCCGGCGCGGTCAAACCGCACCTGCCGAGTGGGACGCGGCTCGTGACCGGGCTGCAGGGGAACGAAGAGGTCGCTCGCCTAGACGCCGACACGGTCGTCGCGGCGATTTCGGGTGTCGCCGGGCTCAAGCCGACACTCGCCGCGCTCCGTGCGGGCCGCCACGTCGCGCTCGCCAACAAAGAGGCGATGGTCGTCGCGGGACCGCTCGTTTGGGAAGTGGCGCGGGCGCACGGGGCGACCCTGACCCCGGTCGACTCGGAACACTCGGCGCTGTTTCAGTGCCTCGTCGGTGAGGCCAAGGACGCGGTCGAGGCGCTCGTGCTGACGGCCTCGGGTGGGCCGTTTCGCACCGAGCCGGACGACCTGAGCAGCGTCACGCCCGAGCAGGCCCTCGAGCACCCCAACTGGGACATGGGCAGCAAGGTCACGGTGGATTCGGCGACGCTGTTCAACAAAGGTTTGGAAGTGTTGGAAGCGCACTTTTTGTTCGAGCTGCCCCTGGAAAACATCGAGGTCGTCGTCCACCCGCAGTCGCTCATCCACAGCTTCGTGCGCTTCAAAGACGGCAACCTCAAAGCCCAAATCGGGCCGCACGACATGCGCGTGCCGATTCACTACGCGCTCGCCTATCCCGAGCGGCACCGGGTCCCTCTGGAGCCCCTGCCCCTGCGCGGCGTTTGGGAACTCTTCGAGCCCGACCACGCCCGCTTTCCAAGCCTGAACCTGGCTTACCGGGCGGGCGAACTGGGTGGCGTCGCCCCGGCCGCGCTCAACGCCGCCGACGAAGTCGCCGTGCAGGCGTTTCTGGCAGGCCGCATCGGTTTTATGCAGGTTCCCGAAGTGTTGGCGGGGATTTTGGAAGCCCTCGAGAACGCCCCCCTGAGTTGGGAAGCCGTCGACGAGGCCGACGCCTGGGCGCGGACGCGGGCCGAAGAACTCGTCAGGACAACCTGGAGTACCGAGTCCTAAATGCCAAGTCCTGAGCACCGAGTCCTGAGCACCGAGTAAAAAGTGGTTGACTCGGTACTTTTTACTCGGTGCTCGGTACTTTTTCCTCGGTACTTCCCCTTTCAGTACAGAAGCTGCGAAGGGTCTCGAGTACACTGCGTACATGTTTCGAAACGCCATAAAGTTACCTTTCAAGTTGCTCGGTATCCCCATCAGTTTGGACCGCTCGTTTTTGATCGTGTTGCCGCTGTTCGCTTGGCTTATCGGCTCGCAAGTGCCCAACTACTTAGCCGCGCTCGGCGGCGCGGTAGACCCACGGTTGTCGACCGGGACTTTTCCTTACCTTCTCGGCCTCGCCGCCGCCGTAGGGTTGTTTGCCAGCGTGCTGGTTCACGAACTCGGGCACGCCGTCGCCGGGCGCATGTACGGGGTTAAGACGAAAGAAATCACTTTGTGGTTTTTCGGCGGCGTCGCGCAGTTCGATGACATGCCGCGGCAGCGCGGCGCGGAAGCCGTCGTCGCTATCGCCGGACCCGTCACCAGCGTTGCGCTCGCAGGACTTTTTTGGGGCGTGCTGCAGGCCGGCAGCTTCGGCCCGGCCGCACTGTTCGTCGTGAGCTACCTTGTCTATACCAACGGCGCACTCGCCGTGTTCAACCTGCTGCCCGCCCTACCCCTCGACGGCGGTAGGGTGCTGCGCTCGCTCCTCGCGCTCAAACTCGACCACTTGCGCGCGACCAAAATCTCGGTGCGGGTAAGCCAGGTGGCGGCCGTGCTGCTGGGGTTGTTTGGGCTTTACAGCCGCAACTTTTTCTTGGCGGCCATCGCCTTTTTTATCTTCAACGCCAGCCGCAACGAGGCGCGTTACGCCGTCGTCACCCGGGCTCTCGACCCCTTGAAGGTGCGCGACCTGATGCACCGCGAGGTCGTGACCGTCGAACCCGAAATGCGGCTCGAGAGCTTCACCCAACTCCTCGCCTTTAAGCGGCAAGCGAGCTTTCCGGTGGTAGACCGCGACGGCCACCTGCTCGGCCTGGTTACCCGGCACGCGGCCGAGGGCCGACCGGGCGACGCAGAAGTAGGCAGCGTCGTCAGCCCCGCCGAGACGATTCTCGAAGACGAGGACGCGCTTCAGGCCTTAAAACGCATGGCGGGCAACAGCTTGGGGCAACTCATCGTGACCGACGCCCTCGGCAAACTCGTGGGCACACTCAGCGCCGCCGACCTGGCCCGGCGCATGCAAGACCCCGCGCAGCAAACCGCTCCCGTCAACGTTTAAGGGAAACGCTGTTCGTTATTTGGTCGTTCGTCGTTCGTTTTTGCCGAGAACCAAGAACGAATGACGAACGGCTGTTTGAGGTCGCCCCCATCCGTTAGCTGTCGTACCGACGAGGCTCACCCACTCTGCCATACTCTGAAGATGCTCACCGCTCTCGTTTTTCTCGTCATCCTGACGACGGCCGTCGTCATTCACGAACTCGCGCACTACTTCAACGCCAAAAGCGTCGGGTTGGAGGTGCGGGCGTTCAGCGTCGGCATGGGGCCGGTGGTGTGGCGCAAGCTGTGGCGCGGCACCGAGTGGCGCTTGTCGCTGCTGCCCTTGGGCGGCTACGTCGACATCCCCGGTATGGCCCCCAAACAAGACGACGCGGGGCAGTTGCAACACCCCGACGAAGGCTTTGCCACCCGCACGCTGCCTCAAAAGCTGTGGGTCTTGGTAGGCGGCGTGCTGGCGAACTTCGCCCTGGCGGTACTGCTGATGGCGGTGGTGCTGGCGAACGACCCCCTCACCCGCGCCGGAGCGCTCGAGCTGGACGTACCCCTCCAAACCGAAATCGGGGGCGTGCTGGCGGACTCGCCCGGGGAAAGCCTGGGCTTGGCGGCGGGAGACCGCGTTTTGGCCGTCAACGGCATCGAAAACCCGAGCGTTCAACAGCTCATCGACACCATCCAGAGCGCGAACGGGCTCGAGCTGAAGTTGCTCAGAGACAACGAGACCCTGACCGTGACAACCGACTGGCCGCCGTTCGGCACGGAAGTCCCGCGGCTCGGCGTCAACATCGGCGCGGTGCCGACCGAGCTGCCGCCCAACCCCACTTTTGTCAGGGCGTTGGGTGAGTCCAGCACGTTCTTGATTCGCTTTGTGCCGGAAGCGGTGACGGGCTTCGTGCGCGGCTTCGGCGCAGTCCTGACCGGGCAAAAGAGCGAGGACGTGGCCGGACCGGTACAGCTCGTCAACTACACTTCTCAGGCGGCTAAAGCAGGTTTCATCCCTGTTTTGTTCTTAGCCGCCCTCATCAACTTCTCGCTCGCCATTTTCAACTTGTTGCCGATTCCGGGGTTGGACGGCGGCCGGATGTTGCTGGCAGCAATCGTCTCCCTGCGCGGACGACCCTTCAAACCGGGCCAGGAAGAGTTTGTCCACTTTTTGGGCTTTATGGCGATTCTCGCGTTTATGGTGCTTATTACCTTCAACGAGGTCAGCGGCCTTTTCACACGAGGTTAGGTCGACCCGTGTTGATGTGACTCGTACCGACGTGAACGTGTTGACGTGAACCTTTATCCCCCCAATCCCGACCTGGGCGGCGCTTGCGGCGTCCTCATTCCGGCTTTCAACGAGGAAACGACGGTAGCAAGGGTCGTCGAAGTGGCGCGCGCCGCCCGCCTGGGGCCGGTGTTGGTGGTCGATGACGGTTCCGACGACGCGACCCGGGCGGCTGCCCTGCAAGCGGGCGCGGTCGTCCTCACGCTGCTTGCCAATTCGGGCAAAGGCGGCGCGGTTTTCGTGGGCGCTTCAATGTTGCAAACTCGTGTCGTCGTCCTCTTGGACGCCGACCTCGTCGGGCTCACGCCTCAACACGTACACGACCTGGCGCGGCCGGTGCTGGACCACACCCTGGACATGACGCGCGGCGTGTTCCTTGGCGGGCGCTGGCGCACGACGGCCGCACAAAACCTGGTGCCCGTACTGAACGGCCAGCGGGCGCTGGTGCGCAGAAAACTGCTCGGCGTGCCCGGTCTGGCGGCAAGCCGCTACGGCTTGGAAGTTTTGATGACCGAACAAGCCAAGTACGAGGCCTGGCGCACGGGCGACGTGCCCTTGCGCGGCGTGTCGCAAGTCATGAAAGAGGAAAAACGGGGGTTTCGGCAGGGGTTCCAGGTGCGCCTCCGCATGTACCGGGACATCCTCGAGGCTTATATCAAGACACGAGCCTGATACACTCGCCTATGGCGCTTATCCTCAAACGTTTCACCGTCGGCCCGCTGCTGGAAAACTGCTACCTCCTCAGCGACCCGGCCTCCAACCGAGCGGTCCTTGTCGACCCCGGCGACGAGGCCGAACGGTTGTTGCAGGCCTTGAGCAGCGACGGTTTGAAGTTGCAAGCCGTGTGGCTGACGCACGCCCACTTCGACCATATAGGCGCGCTCGCGGACCTTGAAGAGGCGTTGAATGTCCCAGTTTACCTCCACCCGGCCGACCTGCCGCTGTACGAAAACGCGGCGCAGGCGGCGCGACTCTGGGAAATCCCCTTCAAACAGCCGCGGTCCAAGCCGCTCGAGCTTGCCGACGCCCAGACGCTCACTCTCGGTGACGCCGAAGTCCACTGCTTGTTTACGCCCGGCCACGCCCCCGGCCACGTCGCGTTTTACGTGCCGAGCGAGGGCTTGGTGCTGGCGGGCGATGCCCTGTTCCAAGGCTCCATCGGCCGTACCGACCTGCCGATGGGCGACCACGCGCAACTTTTGGAGAGCATCAAAACAAAGCTCCTCACCCTGCCGGATGAAACCGTCGTTTACCCCGGTCACGGGCCGGAGACGACGGTGGGGCGGGAGAAGGGGAGCAATCCATTTCTGCAGTGAAAGCAGTCCTCTTCTCACAGCTTTGTCAAACCGAGTTGCTTGCGGATGACCTCACACAAACTTTCTTTGAGTTCGGAATGGCGAGGCACGGGCGACTTTTTCCCGTTGCGCAAGTTAACGTAAAGGTCGTGCTTTTTGCCATGTCTTTGCAAGTAGCAACCAGCGTCTACAAATTCACGGACAAAGTCACGGCGCTTCACACCTCAAGGGCGAACTCTTTGGTTTTAACATCGGCATGAGGTGGTGAGGTTTCATCTCCCACGACGAGGTCAAAAGCGTCTTTGATATTTTCTTCGAGTTCTTCCAACGTCTCCCCCTGGCTGAAGACACCAGGTATTTCCCGAAGTCGGCCTACATACCAGCCATCGTCTTGCCAGTACTCGAGCGTGTAGTGTCGCACCAAGTGAACCTCCGAACCTAATTATGCCTTGTTCTCGAGCCACGCCCTAATCACCCCGTACGCCGCGCTCGGGACGCGGTGGCCGCCCGGTACTTCATACCAGGTGAGGTCGGCGCAGCGGGTTTGCAGTTGCGCCTTGAACACGGCGGTTTTTGCGGGTGGATAAGCTGGGTCGGCGCTCGGCGCGACGTGCAGGACGGGTACGGGCAGGTTCGGCTCCGGTTCTGACTTAGGCCAATCCGAGGGCGTCGCCCCCGCGACCGCGACGACGCCCCGCACGAGTTCGGGATGCGCCGCGGCGAAGCGGTAGTTCAGGCTCACGCTCTGCGAAAAGCCGAACAAAAAGGCTTTAGGCTCGCTCGTCACGCCTTCCTTAAAAAGTTCCCCAATCACGTGCCGCAAAAAAGCGTGATGATTGTCGACGTCTTCTTGCGGCTCGAAGCTGCTGACCCAACTGAAACCCGCGCCGACAATCTTGCCGCCCTCGACCCTGTGATGTGGGTGCGGGGCTTGCAGCGCGGCCGTCGGCCAGTCCAGTCCGAGCGAACGCCCGAAGTGCAGCGCGTCCGCCACGCTTTGCCCGTAGCCGTGGAGACAGACGAGAAGAGGCGCCCTCGAGCCCAACCGTTCGACCCTGTAGCGGTAAGAAATCGGTAGTTTGACGCTCCGCTCGTCAGGCATTACAGGGCCTGCGCTCAGCGGATGATGCCGAGGTGATAAGCCGACAGGATGACGAGTTCGCGCAGGAGGTAGGGGCTGCGGTTCAGGGGGGTTTTTACGGGCGCGAGTTCGGGCGCGTAGCCCAGGTGCTCGGCGAGCCAGCGCGTCCGGTAGGCGTGCAGGTCGTCGGTGACGATGGTGAGGGCGCGCTCGTCCAGCAGCGGCGCGGCGTTAGCCAGGTTTTGGTAGCTCGTGGTGCTGGTCGTCTCGCTGGCGAGGGCCGCGGCGGGAACGCCCTTGGTCGCGAGGTAGCGCACCCCGGACACGCCCTCGGTATAGACATCGCCCGCTTGTTTGCCGCCGGTCACGACGACGCGCTCGGCGCAGCCCTGGCGGTACAACTCCAAGGCCTTGTCGAGCCGCCGCTGAAACGCGGGCGAGGGTACGCCGTTGTACTGGGCCGCGCCCATCACCAGCACAGTGTCGGCGCGGCAGGTGAGCCGGGCTCCTTGCGGGTACAGCAAGATGCCGACGCCGTCGCGGAGGACGAACAGCGCCAAGACGAGCGGGACGAGGAGCCACAGCCGCAACCCCTGCGGCCGGGCGCGGCGCGCGCTAGTCTTTGGACAAGCGGGACTCAATCGCTCGAGCATGAGCTTCCAACCCTTCCGCCCGCGCCATTGTCGCGGCGGCGGGACCGACTTGTTCGACCAGGGACTTGTCCAAACTCACTATTGGAATCACTTTTTGAAAGTCACGGACGTTGACGGCGCTCGCAAATCTAGCCGTGCCGCCGGTCGGCATCACGTGGCTCGGCCCGGCGACGTAGTCGCCCAGCGCTTCCGTGCTGTACGCGCCGACGAACAGGCCGCCCGCGTGCTTGACCCCCGGCACCAGTGCCCACGGGTCGCGCACCAGCAAACACAAGTGTTCGGGCGCGTAGGCGTTGGCAACCTCGACGGCCTCGGTAAGCGTAGCGACCAAAACGGCGACGCCGCGCGTCTCGAGGGAGGCTCGAGCGCTTCTACCCGTGGGCAGGCTGCGCAGTTGGGGCTCGAGGGTGTTCAGGACGGTTTCCAACAGCGTTCCGCTCGTCGTGACCAGCACCGGCTGCGCCCCGTCGTGCTCGGCCTGCGCAAGCAGGTCGGCCGCGACGTGGTGGGCGTCTGCGGTTTCGTCGGCGATGACAAGCGTTTCGGTAGGACCGGGCAGGGCCTCGATGCCGACCTCGCCGTAGACGAGCTGTTTGGCAAGCATGGTGAGCGCGCTGCCGGGGCCGACGATTTTGTCGACCGGAGAAACCGTTTCGGTGCCGTAGGCGAGGGCGGCTACAGCGACCGGCCCGCCAAGTCGGTAAACCGTGTCGACGCCGATTTCGTGCGCCGCGGCGAGGATTTCGACCGGAACATTGCCGTTTTTGTCGGCCGGCGAAGCTATCACGATGTCGGGCACGCCCGCGACCTGCGCGGGGACGGCGGTCATGAGGAGGGTACTAAAGAGCGGCGCTTGCCCACCCGGCACGTAACAAGCCACGCGCTCCAAGGGCCGCACAAGCTGCCCGAGCAGCGCGCCGCCGTCCTGGACGATAAAGCCCTCTTTGGGTTGATGTTCGTAAAAAGCGCGGATACGGCCCGCCGCTAAGCGAATCGCCGCTTTCAGGTCTTCCGGGACCTCCCGCGCCGAACTTTCAAACGCCGCCGCAGGCACGCGCGCGTCCTCAACCCGGAAACCCCCGTAACGTTCACTCAGGTCGGCGACGGCCGCGTCGCCGCGGGTTCGGACCTCGGCCAAAATGTCGGCGACCGCCGCGCGCCGCTCGTCGGGCGCGGTCAAGTGACGGTTTCTGAAAAAGGCAAGCGCGTCTTGCACGCCGCGGAGAACTCGCATAGGACCCCATCATAAGCAGGTTTTCGCGCACGGCAATGGCGAATTTGCGACAAAAGAGCGGCGCTTTGGGGAGGACCCGTCTTCGCCCCGGCTCGCGGGGACGTTTCGGTTTGAAGACTCGGTCCAAAGGGCGGGGCGGCGTTTCGTTAGAATGGGGCGCATGGCACTTCACGTCGCAGTCGTCGGGGCGGGCATCGTCGGGGCGAGTTGCGCTTACTACCTGAGCGAGCGCGGGGCGCGGGTGACCGTGCTCGAGCGCGCTCCCGCCCCCGCCTCGGGCTCGACGGCGAAGTCCGCGGCCGGGTTGCGCCACCAGTTTTCGCACCCCGAAAACGTGAAGATGTCGCTTTACAGCGCGGGCGTGTTCGGGCGTTTCGAAAAGCTCACCGGCTACGACGCGGGCTACCGCAAAGTGGGCTATCTCTTTTTGATTGCCGAGGCTTTGACCGAAACCTGGGCCAAACAGCGCGAGATGCAAACCTCTTTAGGAGCTAGGGTTGTGGGTTTGAACCTGGCGGAGACGGCCGCGCGCTTTCCTTACCTAAACTTAGGCGACGTGGCGGGCTCGAGCTTCGGACCCGACGACGGCGTGGTCGACCCGCACGCAGTCACTTTAGGCTTTTTGGCGGCGGCGCGCTCGAACGGGGCGAACATTTTGCTCGAAACAGAAGTGCTGGGTCTCTCGCAGCAGGCCGGAGTTTGGCGGCTCGAGACCACCAACGGCACTTTCAGCGTTGACGCGGTTCTCAACGCCGCGGGCGCGTTCGGGGGCGAATTCGGGGCGCGCGCCGGCCTCGACGTGCCCGTTCTCCCCTACCGCCGCAACGTCTACGCCACCGCGCCCGTGCCGGACTTTGCACACCCGACGCCGCTCGTTATCGACCTGAGCACGGGCGTGTACTTGCGCAGCGAGGGCGAGCGCTTTATCTTCGGTTTGTCGAACCTTCACGAGCCGCCCGGCGACCGGCAGGCGGTGGACTGGGCGTGGTTGGAACACACCCTCGACCTCGCCCTGCCCAGGTTTCCTTTTTTAGAAACGGCCGGCTTAGACCGCAAAGCGTGCTGGGCTGGACTCTACGAAGTCACGCCCGACCACCTGCCGATTCTCGGGCTCATGCCTGGGGTGGACGGCTTTTACAACGCCTGCGGCTTCTCCGGCCACGGCGTGCAGCACGCGCCCGCCAGCGGGCTCATCCTCAGCGAAGAAATTTTGGACGGCGCGGCGCACAGTTTCGACATCACGGACTTTCGCGTTGAGCGGTTCAGTGAGGTGAGGGCTCGAGGGGAGGCGAACATCGTCTGAGGCGTGTCCGGCACGTTATAGTCTTGCATGTCTCTAAACGTCCTCTGGCGCAGCAACTTAGCCGCCGACCTCGTCACCGACCACCGAGACTTGTTCGACTCGAGCGTCAGCCTAACCGTCGAAACGGACAAAGACGAAGCGAAAAAGCTCAGCGGCTACGAGGTTTTGGTCGACGGCAACCCCAACGCCGCGCTGCTCGACGCGCCGACTTTAAAGCACGTCGTCGTGCCCTACGTCGGCGTGAACGACGCGTTACGCGAGAACATCCTTGCCAGGCCGCACCTGAACCTCTACAACTCGCACTTCAACGACGCTTTCGTCGCGCAGCACGCGCTGGCGCTGCTGCTCGCTTGCAGCAACCGCGTCGTCGAAGCCGACACCTTCCTTAGAAAAGGCGACTGGCGACCCCGGCACGACGACGCCTTCGAGTCGGTCTTTTTGCCCGGCAAAACGTGTTTGCTGCTCGGCTACGGCGCGATTGGCAGGGCGGTCGAAACGCGTGTGCGCGGCCTCGGCATGAAGGTCAGCGCCTTGCGACGCGAACCGCAAAAAGGCGGCGAGGTCAAGGAATACGGCCCCGACGAGCTGCACGAAGCGCTGGGCGAGGCGGACGCGGTCGTCGTCAGCTTGCCCTCGACGCCGCAGACGAAAAACCTGTTGGACGCGGCGGCCCTCAAAGCGCTGCAGCCGGGCGGCATCCTCGTCAACGTCGGGCGGGGCGACGTTGTCGACCAGCACGCCCTTTACGACGTCTTGAAGTCACAGCACCTGTTCGCCGCCGGGCTGGACGTGTGGTGGAACTATCCCAAAGACGAATCGGACCGGGCGCACACTCCCCCCGCCGACGCGCCGCTCTTTGAGCTGCCCAACGTCGTGCTGAGCCCGCACCGCGCCAACCAGGTGCAGGGCTGGGCGTTTGAAAGTTTGAAAGACGTCTCCCGAACGCTCAACGCGCTCGTTCAAGGCGAGGAGCGCAACCGCGTCGACCCGGACAAGGGGTACTGAGAAGATTGACGACTGAGAAGATTGACGAGCGTGCTGGTAAACATGACAAAACGGTGCGGCACAGGCGGGAGTACACCGAACCTCTTCCGGTTCACGGTTTCGTCGCTGAAAGTCTCGAGCCGTCCTGTTTCGAACACCGCCCAAACCTTGTGGGCCGCGTCGCGAGCTAGCGGCGGCCGGGACGGTTGAAGAGGCTACCGGCAAGTTGAAACACGGACTCGAGCACGTACCAGGTGCCCAAAAACGCCAGACACTCGAGCGCGAAACTGTGAAACTTGTAAAAAAATTCGGCGATGAAAAACGAGATGACGAAGCTGGGCAGCGCCCTGGCGACGACTTGACGCACGGGACTCGAGTGGATAAGTGTGAACATGGTATCTCCTTTGAGGTTTGAAAATTATACGTTTAATGTCTTTCGGTATTGCGCCCATCCCCTGAGTAGTAACTCGAGGGATGGGCTGTAATGAAAAAGGCTTACTCGAGCTGGATTTTATTCCAGCCAGGTCGTTCGCAGCCCGAGGTAACTCGTGTTCGGAAAGTGCTCGAAGCCCCGAACGTTATTGCGGATCGCCTCGTACTGCGCGGAGTGGTACAGGAAAATGTGCGGCGCTTCGTCGAGAATCAGGTTTTGCGCTTCGGTGTAGATGGTTTTGCGCTCCTCCGGGTCGGCCGCTTGACGGCCCTGCTCCAACAGCGCGTCCAGCTCGGAGTTACTGTACAGCCCCAAGTTGCCGCCGCCGCCCGTGTGGAACACGTCGTACAAAAAGTCGTCCGGGTCGCTCTGGCCCGACTCGCCCAGGATCGTCGCGTCAAAGTCGTTCTCTAAGACTCTGGGTAAATAGATGCTCCAGTCTTCCGGCACGATGTTGACCGTCACGCCGATGTCGGCCAAGTTCGCCTGGATAATCTCGGCCGGCGTGCGCAGAAAGTCGTAGGTGCTGGTGACGTAGAGGTCGAAGGTGAAACCGTCCGGGTAGCCCGCTTCGGTGAGGAGTTCCCTGGCTTTTTGGACGTCGCGGCCGTCGTAGGGGCTGGACTCCACGGCGTAAAACTGGCCCACCGGGACCGTCGTGCCGGTCGCGGCGACCCCGCCGGTGCCGAACAGGGCGACGTCCACCACCTCTTGTTCATCGACGGCGTAAGCGAGCGCCTCGCGCACGAGTTTGTTGTCGAAGGGCGGGCGGGTCACGTTGAGGTAGATGCTGCGAAAGTTCGCCGACAAACCGCCCACGACCTCGACCTCGGGGTCGGCCCGAAGGATGTCCACGTCGGGCGCGGGCACGTACTCGACAAAGTCGGCGTTGCCGGTTTGAATGGCGGTCGTGCGGGCGGTCGGTTCGGGATAAAAGGTGAAAGTGACGCCGTCTAAGTAGGGCAGCGGGTTACCGCCCTCGTCGGTGCCCCAAAAGTTCTCGTTTTTCTCCAAAACGAGTCGCGTTTGCGGCACGTACTCGGCGAACCGGAACGGCCCGGTGCCGACGACGACACTGTTGAGGTCGTTCCCGTTGGCAAGCGCCACCTCTTCGGAGACGATGACGTTGAGGCTTTGCGCCAACTTGGCGAGCAACGGGCTGAACGGCTCGGACAGGGTGATGACGACGGTCGAATCGTCGGGCGCGCTGACCGACTCGACGACCGCGAAGTCGCCCGAGCGGGGCGAGGCTATTTCCGGGTCGACGATGCGTTGCAGCGAAAACACCACGTCCGACGCCCTCAGCGGCGTGCCGTCGTGAAAAGTGACGCCGTCGCGCAGCTCGAACGTCCAGGTGAGGCCGTCCTCGCTCGCCACCCAGGACTCGGCCAGACCGGGCACGATTTTGAGGCTGCTGTCGAACATCACCAGGGTGTCGTAGACGTTCTCGAGCATGTTGCGGGTCGAGGTGGCTTGCGTCGAGTGCGGGTCGAGGCCGACCGGGTCGGTCTGCATCCCGGCACGGAGCACGCCGCCGTATTGAGGAGTGGATTCAGATTGGGCCGCGGCCAGCGTCGCGACGAAACCGAAACCTAAAAGAACCAGCAGGACGAAAAAACGCTTCATGGTGTAACCTTTCCGGCTCACTTGACTGAACCCAAACGGAACGAAAACGGGGGCGGACTGAGCGAAACTGAAAAACTCTACCAAATTTCTCAGACCTGAGAAAGCCGCTTTCCAAAACCTCCCGTTTCAGCCGGACTTCAGACGCGGGTCGAGAACGTCTCTCAGACCGTCGCCCAACAAGTTGAAGCCGAGCACTGCGACCATGATAGCCAATCCGGGCGCAACTGTGGCCCAAGGGCTCAGCGCCAAAAAGCGCCGGTTCTCCGCAATCATCTGACCCCAGCTCGGCGCGGGCGGCGGCGTGCCGAGGCCCAAAAACGACAAGCCCGCTTCTATGAGGATGGCGTAGGCGAGCCGCAAGCTGACCTCGACGATGATGGGGGCGAGGGCGTTGGGCAAGAGCGTCAGAAACAGGGTGCGCGCGTCGGAACTCCCGGCGGCGCGGCTCGCCTCGACGAACAACTCTTCGCGCAGCGCCAAAACCGCGGCGCGCGCCACTCGAGCGAACGGCCCCACGTAAACGATGCCGACGGCGAGAACCAAGCTGCCGAACCCGCTGCCCAAAAAAGCCAGCAGCGCAATCGCTAGGAGCACCGCTGGAAACGACAGCAAAATATCGGTGAAGCGCATGACGAGCACGTCCAGCAGGCCGCCGTAATAGCCCGCGAACAGTCCCAAGAGCGTGCCGACCAAGCTGGATACCAAAATCGCCACGCCCGCGACCGAAAGCGAGGTGCGCCCGCCGTATACGACGCGCGAAAACGTGTCGCGCCCGTACTGGTCGGTGCCTAAGAGATGTGTGGTGGACGGCCCCTGCAAACGGTCGGGCGAGTTGAGGGCTACGGGGTCGTAAGGCGCGACGACGGGCGCGAACACGGCGCTCAAAACGACCAGCGTGATGAGCAGCAGGCCCGTCGCCCCCGAAACGTTTTTGAGGAGTTTCTCAAAGTTGAGGGCAATCCGTCCTCCGGCTGACGCCCTGAACACAAACCTCAACCGTAGCGGATGCGCGGGTCGATGAGGGAATATGCGAGGTCGACGAGCAAGTTGACGAGGATGAACGCGCCCGCGATGAAAATAATCGCGCCCTGCACCACCGGGTAGTCGCGCAGGTTGATGCCCTCGAGCGCAAACCGCCCCACCCCCGGCAGACTGAACACCTGCTCGATGATAATCGAGCCGCCCAGCAGCGCCCCGAACTGCAAACCGATGACCGTGATGACCGGGATGAGCGCGTTGCGCAGCGCGTGCCGGTAGGTGACGCGCGGCTCGGCGAGTCCTTTGGAGCGGGCGGTGCGGACAAAGTCGCGGCTCAAGACCTCCAACATGCTGGAGCGCACGATGCGGGTAAGCGCCGCAGCCAGCACCAACCCGAGCGAAACCGCGGGCAAAACCATGTGCTCTAAGTTGGCGAGCGGCGCTTCGGCAAAGGGGACGTAACCCGCGGGCGGCAACCACCTCAGTTTGAGCGAGAACAGCAAAATGAGCAGGATGCTTAGAAAAAACCCCGGAATCGACAACCCCAGCAGCGCAAACACCGACACGAGCGCGTCGAGGAGTTTACCCCGGTGCAGCGCGGCGGCGACGCCCAACGGCACCGCGACCGCGAGCGCGACGAGCAAACTGAGCAGGGTGAGCTCGAGCGTCACCGGAAAGCGCAGCGCTAAGTCCGTGAGGATAGGTCGCCCGGTGCGCAGCGAACTGCCCAAGTCCCCCTGCAACAGCGCCCCGAACCATTGTATAAACTGTTCGTGAACGGCTAAGTCGAGCCCGAACATGCGCCGCATTTCAGCTAAGCGCTCGGCGCTCACGTTGCCTTCTAACCCCACCAACTGCGTGACCACGTCGCCGGGCACCGCCCGCATCAGCACAAACGTCAGCAAGACCACGCCGAACAGGGCGGGAACCCCGAGCAACAGCTGCCGGAGAAAATAAAGAAGCACAGCAGTCAGTATGACACTTTCGACCCGGACGCTCGAGCCCGACTAGGGTTGGCACCTCAAGGAACCGTCGTCACGACCTCTTCGGAAATCAAGAAGACGGGGTCGGCGATGTTTTCTAAGTCCCGCTCGAGCTGCCGCTGCGCCTCCTCGCTGAAAAAAGCGGCTTCCAAATCCTTGAGCGTCGCAAAGTACGCTTCGGTGACGTAGCGGTAGCGGGGCGGGCCCAATGGGGTCTCGAGCCCCACGTAAAAGTCCGTCCTGAGGACGCCGGGGGCGTTTGAATTGCTCGCCTGGTGGGGGCCGGTGCGCCAGGCCAGAAAAGCCTCGTGGTCGGCTCCGGCGGGCAGGTTGTACAAAACGGTGAGTTTGACCATAGGCGTAGTTATATCTTGTCGTTCATGTTTTTGTCGCCCCGGACGGCCTACTGAATTTTCACCCTGAACTGCACGTAGCCCGATTCACCGAACGACATCTTGTCCTTGTTGCAAACCCCGCCGGGAGTGGTGCCGTTGCCGCCGGTCAGCGTGACGCGCAACGTGGTGCGGCCGGAGTTGGGCGCGGTACTGGCCCCGTAGTTCGGGCTGGCAACGTCTAAGTCGATAGGTTGGGCGGCGGCACCCGGACAGGTGAACTCCAGCTCGCCCGCGCCGTACTGGTTCGTTTGCAACGTCGTGTAAAAAGGCAACGCGTCCGTCAAGGAAATGTCGTAGCTGCTTCCTCCTTGGCTCAAGTAGGTGACGCGGTACTCGAGGACGTCCCCCGGCAAGCCGGTGTTGTTGGTCCTGAACACGCCGCCGCGCGTGACGTTGCGGACCTCCTTGACGAGTTCCAAAGCCGCGCGGGGGGTGTCGTCGCTGGCAACGACCGCCGTCGCCGAGGCGTAACTCGCCAGACCGTACACGTGGGTGTCGACGAAGGCCGAGTCGCCGAACGAAGAGCTGGTAAAGTTGCCCCAGGTGTGCCTGAACGCGCCCGACGCTTGCCCGACGACCGACACCTGCCCCAAAGGGCGCGTGCTGCCGCCGTTCCCCGCTTTGTTGGGGTTGAAACCGGTTAAGTCGTCCCAGTAGACCGGCACACCGTAGAGGCTTTTGTCGGTGTTGACGCCGTAAATGGTCAAGCCGTTCTGAGTACCGCCGCCGCTCGTCTCGGCGTCGCTGGCGACGAAGTGATACTCCCCGATGCGGCCCTGGACTTGGGCATGGTAAACGCCGTTCGGAAGTACAGCGTTGCGGTTGTCACGCCCGTTCCAAACGACCGAATTAACGCCCGCCGCCATCGTGCCGAACAGGTACACGTCGTCCACTTCGCTGCCGTCCACGACGACGCTGTTGCCGAACACCCCGTCCTGGTTGGCGTCGATGGTGATGAGGTAACGGCCCGGTACGTCGCTCGTAAACTTAAAGACCCCCGAGTCCTGCACCCCCGCCGAGCTGCCGGGCGAAATGGTCTGGTCGACGCCGCTGTTGTCGGTAAAGGTGATGTCGGAAAGTTGGGGTGCCGAGGTGGGCGGCGGCAGCACGTTCACGGGATAACCCAAGTAAATCGGATACTTTTCGCTCACGCTGTTGCCCGCCTGCGGCACGCTGTAGATAACGTTGGCGGCGTCCACCCCCTTGTCGTTCGCGACAAGGTCGTAGCCGTAGCCTGCAAAGTTGTTGAGGTCGAGCTGCCACACGAAGTTGGTGTTGGGCCGCCCGCCCGGCACGAGGATGTAGTAGTCGGCGTCGGTCGACTTGTTTTCTGTAAACGCGCCCGCACTGTAAGCCCAGTTGTAAGCAAACACGCGCCCGGCGGCGAGTTTCGGGTTCGGCTTCGTCGCCGTGTTCGGCGTCACCGTGATGTCGAAGCGGCTGAGAAGGTCTGAGGTGGCGTTGTATAGTCGCAACTGGTAAGTACCGGCAGGCAGACCCGAGGTACTGGGCGACCACTTGAAGGCGGTGGGCGGGTCGAGTTCGGTCGGATAGGTCGTCGCCGAAAAGCCGCAGAAACCGGTCTGGGTTTCTTTGAGGGCGTTGGGCGACTTGTAGTGCAACGTTGCGCCGTTCGCACTCCTGACCTCGAAGTAGACGTTGTCGTTCGAGCTGCTGCCGCGCCCGCACAAAGACACGTTCACGACCTCGGTGGCCGAGGTGAAAACGACGTATTGAGGGTGGGTAGCGGTCGCGAAGTTGGCCGCCGAAGAGTCGTACTCGTAAAGAGCTTGGGTTAGGCCGACCTGCCATGACCCTTCGGAAAAAGTGGTAGCACCAAACATAAAGGCCAGCAGACCCAAGCAAACCCGTACCATTTAGTTGCCACCCCCCGTCGGCGCGGCGCGGCCGCAGGTCCACTGCTCGTCGAACACCGCGTCGAGCCGCACGAACACGCCGCTGCCGCCGTAAACCGCGCCGTAGTCGCGGTCCAGACCGCCCAGGTTGTAACCCGCCACGCCGTAAACGCCGCAACCGAGGCGCTGTGAGACTTCCAGACCGACGCCGAAAGCGCGCTCTTGGACAGTCCAGTCGTTGAAAAGCCGGGCTTGAACCAGCACGTTGCCGCCCTGCCAAGCGTAAAAGCCGCCACCCACGTTGACGAGGTCTAAGTAGTTCTCCCCGACCAGGTAGCGGTAGGCGTAGCCGAAGCGCAGGTCGTAGCGCTCGCCGAGCGTCCAAGTCGCTCGAGAGTCGCCCCACACGCTGTCGCCCTGTCCTATACTGCCCCGTCCTGTGCCGCCTCCCCGGGACAGCGCACCGAACTGGGCTTCGTTGTTCGTGAGCAGGGCGAGGCGTTTGCCCCGGTAAGCGCCCGCGACGCCGAAACTCGCGCCCGAGCCCTGGGCGCTGTCGTACAGGTAAGTGCCGGTCACGCTGCCGTAGAGACGGTCCGACAGGGCAAAGGTGCTGCCGCCGACAACGACGTGCTTCGAGGCGGCCGGGTTCCAGGAGACTTCATAACGGAGCGCCGCGTCCACTGTGTCGGTGTCGTAGTTCGCGCCGGCGCGCACCGCGACCTGCGTGTCGGTTTGCGCGCCGCCCTGTACGCCGTCCGCGCTGGACAAGCCGCGGCGGTACTCCGCGCCGAACTGCAGGCTCAGGGTTTCGCTCAGCGGCAACGTCGTGTCCAGACCGAGACGCACCCGCCCGGCCGCCGCGCTCACCCCGCCCGGAAGTTCGTACTGCGCGGTCACGGTGGTGCTGCCGCCGGACAAGTTGCCGAGTGCGCGCGACGGGTCCGCGCAGTTCAGGGTGCGGCACAGACTCGCCCGGACGCGGTCGTGTTGCAGGGTCGCCTCGAGCCCCAGCAACAACGCGTTACTGTCGCCCCACACCAGTTCGTCGCTGAGGGTGAGGCTCAAAAACTCGAGCAGGGGAAAAGCGGCGCTGAACTGGGTAACGCTGCGCGCGTCCGCGCCCAGGCCCTGGCGGTGAACGACGCCCAAGCGGCTCCCCTGCCAACCGAACAGGTCATAAAGGTTGCCGCCGACCAGTGGACGCAGCAAACCGCCTTCTAAATTCGCCCCGAACTGCAGGTCGAAGCCCTCACCCCGGTACAGCCCGAGCGCGTCGGCGCTCAAGTCGGTGTTGCCCGCCGTGGCCGACAAACTGGTGCGCGCCGCCACGCTGAAAGCCGAGGAAAACGCGTAGCTTGCGGCGGCCTCCAACGTGTGGCCTGCCGCTCCCAGCGCGGTCGGCGAGCGGTAACCTGCCGACACGAAGCGCCAACCGGCTTCGGCGTTGAGCGCGTCGGCGCTGTAGAGCAACCGGGTCGTGACGGCCACGCCGCCGGAACTTTCGCTGACGCCGTACGCGACTTCGGCGTCGGCGCGGACACCGCTACCCTCGTAACTCGCCCCGCCCGCCACGACGCGGTTGTAGCTGAGGTCGCTGCTCGTTTCCTGCGCCACGCCGAGCCGAAACTTGGCGCCGCCCAGCCCGACCTCGGCCTGCGCGCCCGCTTGCAAGTAGCGCGCCGCGTTGCCTGCGGCCAAGGTGTAGCTGAGCCGCAAATAGTAGACGTCGCCGCGGGCGTCTACGAGGGGTACGGGCTTGAAAAGCTCGAGCAGGCCCGTCTCTTCGTTTATCCGGAAGTCCTTCAGGGGCACCAGGACGCGGGTCACCGGGTCGAGGTCGTCCTCGGGCACGCTCACGCCGAGGCCGTCTTTTTTGACAACCTCGACGCGCAGCGTGTTGGGCTCAATGGGCGCGTCCGGCACGAAGCGCAGACTTGTCCCGTCGCTTTTCAGGTCGACGACGCGCATGTCGGTGACACCGTTGAAGGCCGCGTAAGCGCGCACGCCGAAGTCCACGCCCTCGTGCGCGCCCACATAGACGCCGCTCAGGCCGGTGTAGAACCGGCCCAGGTCGAGAAAGCCGCTCAGCGGCGTCGTAAAGTCGCCGTACTGAAGGTAACTCTCGTCGCGTTCCAACCGTGCGTAGACCCCTTGGCGGCTCTCGGCCCCGTAGCTGGCCGCGCCGCTGCTGCCGGGCACGGGAAAAGCTTGATAAGGATTGCTGTCGGCGGGTCCCAAATCGGCAAACGGGTAGCGCGCCGCCAGGGTCAACAAATAGTCGCCGAGAACGCGGCCTCGAGCGAAAAAGCTGCCGCCCACGCCGAACTCAAACCCCTCACCGTAAGCCGCCCCGACGCTGCCCGTCCCGCTCACAAGCCAGGGGCGCAAGTTGCTCGTCACCTTTACCGTCTGGCTTTGAAACGTTTCACCCACCAAGACCCTGAGGACGACCTCGGTGGGTTCGGCGAGGGGCGCGAGCTTTAAGCGCGCGTGGCCGGCCTTCGAGCGAAGCTGAAACCCGACCTCCTCGCTGGCGTCTGCCGAAGCTAGGCCCGCACCCTCGACCTCCAGGGTGACGAACCCGTCCAGCGTCGCGTTGCCCCAGGCGTCGGTCACGACGAGGTCCAGCGCGAGCGGCGTGGCCGAGTCGGCGACGAGCGGCGTCAGGGGCGTGAGGGTAAACCCGGCGGCAGGGCCGGAAAAATAGACGGTGACGCTGTCGCTGACAACCTCGCCGTCCAGGGCGCTCTCGAGCCGCACCTCGTTCGGGCCGGGCTGCAAGGGCACGCCGACGAAGTCGTAGGTTTGACGGTTCAGGTTGGGGTCGAAGACGCGCTGACCGACGGTGTCAGCGGCGACGGGTTCGCCGTTCACCGTAAGGGTCACCTCGCTGTTCAAGGGCGTGTCCGTGCTCACCGTGACGCGGTCGCGCTCGCGCAGCACCAACCCGGGGGCCGGCGCCAGGATGACCGCCCCGACACGCTCGCGGGCCACCATGTTCGTCGCCGGACCGCTCTCACTCGCTTCGGCACCATATTCAACACCGAGCGGTTCGGCGCGGGTGTACAGCTCGAGCGCGTCTTCGCTCCCCAGCAACACTTCGGGCTCGGGCGTAAGACCTACCAGGCTGCTGTGGTCTTTGCCGAGACCCAAAAGACCCTCGTGCAACACGGTAAAGCTCACCTGGCCGACCGCCGCCCCCGGCAGTTCGAACACGAGCGCGTCGTCCACGCCCTGCGGGTCGGCTGCCACTCGGCCGTTGACCGTCGCGCTGCCCGCGACGTAGCTGGCCCCCGCCGGCAACCGCTCGACTAACACCAGGCCGTCCAGCACCGGCAGGTCGTAGGCGGCGACGTCGACCACCACGGTCGTCGTCTGGTGGGGTTGGGGCAGTTCGGGCAGGGTTTCGACTTTGAACTGCAACAAGCCACTCGAGCCCGCCGGGACACCCTCAAAACCTACTGAGTCGCAGTAGGGCGTGACCTCGAGCAAGCCCGTCCCCTCGACCACGCCCCGCACGGTGAGGTTGGCGGTGGCGCTGGCGGCTGCGGGGAGGGTCAGCGTCCGGGGCGCGTCGACCACCTCCGAACGGCCGCTCCCCTGTACGCCCAAACCGACGGTGACAGGTACGTGGAGCGGGTTGGTGACGGTAAAGTGAAGCGTCGTTTCCTCGCCTACATAAACCGGGCCGGCTGGGGGCGTCACCTTGGTCGTAAAGTCGGCGCGCATCACGGTGTCCTCGGCGACTCGCTCGAGTCCCGTTCCGTCCAACACCCCGCGCAAGGTCACCAGGGGCGGCGCGGCGGGCGTGAGGGTGACGGTATAAGAAACCGCGGTCGTCGCCCCCGGCTCCAAACTTCCTTGCCACACCAGGTCGTTGCCCGAAACTGTAGCGCCCTCTTGCGCGACGAGTTGCAAGCCCTCGGGCAGCGCTTCGCGCAGCAGGTAGTCCCCGGCCGCCGCGCCGCCGTTCGTGACGCTCAAGGTGACCGTCAGGGTCTGACAAGGCGCCAGCAGTTCAGAACTCAGGGCACGTGTGAACCCGAGTTTGGGTTGCGGCGAGACCGAGACCTCAACCTGTGGCAGCTCGACGGGGCGTTTGGGCGTCACGGCGGCGCTTGGAACTGGCAGCGGCAGCGGGCGTTTGGGCGTCACCGTCACTTCCAGCGTTGGTAACTCGACGGGTTTGAGCGGCGCGACGAGTTGCGCGGCGGGCGTCAGGGTGACGCGCTGCGCCGCGCCGCCGCAGCGCACGACGAAGCGCACCGCGTTCGTTTTTTGATACCGCCCCGTGGGCAGCGCGAGTTGCACCGTGTACAGGCCGGGCAAGCGGGGCAGCGCCTGGCTGACCGAAGCGCGGTCGCCGGACACCGCGAGTTGCAAGGTCACGGGTTGCAGGGTTACGGGTTGCAGGGTTACAGGTTGAAGGGTGCCCGAGGGCAGGCGCAGGCGGGCCGACAGTTCGCCACGTCCGTCGCCGTCGTACAGCTCGAGCGCGCAAGCCCGGTGGCCTGCAATGTCGAAACTGAACGCGTCCGTCCAGGCTTCGCTGCTCACGTTCACGGTAACGCTTTCGGCTTGCAAAGTCACGTCCGCCAGTTCGGTCTCGAGCTTGAGCAAGTAGACGTTTTTGCCGTTGCCGGCGACCTCGCTCCGCAAGGTGTAGCTTCCGGCCGCGGCCGGGCCCTCGAAAAAGGTCAGCCACCTAGAAGCGCCCAGACTGAAGCGCTCGCTCCTCAGCGTCGCGACGGTGGCAGACCCGCCCCTGGACAGGGTAAAAGCGGCCTCGAGCGGGGCGGCGTCATAATGTTCGTCGCCGGGCTCGTCGAGGTCGATGTTGGGAGAGTAGACCGAGAGCTTGACCCAGGAGCTTTGCGGTAGGTCGAACACGACTTCGTCGCCGTCGGGTGCCCAGCGTAAAACCGTGCCCGCCGTCACCAGCGGCAGGTGAGTTCCGGCAGCCTGCGGCGCGTTTTGCGCCCACGCAAACGTGCCGAACAAGCTCAGCAGAAACAGGTACTTCAAGACAAGGTGCTTCATCGGCGCACGTCCCAACTTAGTGTGGGCGCGGTGAGCAGCTTTTCGGGCGCGCCTGCAAACGCGACCCGGTAGCTGAGGGTGCGCGCGTAGCCCGCCGGAACGTCGCCGAGGGAGAGTTCGAGCCCCGCACCCGCCGGGGGTGTGCCGTCCGCGAACACCGGAGCCTCTAGCAAAATCGCTCCGGCGACAAGCGTCTCGCGCACGACCACGCCGCGCAGGGGTGCGCTCGAGCCGACCTGCAAGGTGACTAAAAATCCACCGGGTACGGGCTCGAGGCTTTTTTCGACCGCGAGCGGCCCCATCGCCACGTTCAACCTCTGCCGCACCGACAGCTCCGTCCGGGGCGGTTTGAAAGGAATGTCTCGCCGCGTGACGACGCCCGGCAGCAAGCGCACGCGCCACAGCCCCGCCTTGTCCTCGCCGACGCTCACCCCGAACAGCCGCGCGGGCGTGGTGCTGGTGTCGACCCGTAAGGCGGCCAGCGACGGCTCTACGTTTTGAAAGGTGTAACGCCCGAGTTCGTCGGTCACGGTTTCGCTGCCGTCGGACAGGTAAAGCCGCAAGTTGGGCACCGGGACGTCGTCAGCATCGTACAGGCCGTTCGCGTCCCGGTCGACAAAGGCCGTACCGAGCAGCGCCGCGCGCTGCTCGAACAAACCCAGCTCGACGGGCGTCGTTGCCGTGTCCGCCGCGCCCGCCAGCACCAGGCCCGCACCGTCTTCGGCCAGGGCCTCGGCCCGGTTGACGAGGTCGGTCGCAAACAGGGCGGTAGGCAGCACGACGGCCTGAAAGGTGACCGTCACGACGTCGTTAGGAGCCAGGTCTACAAGCGTCCAGCGCAAGGTCGAACCGTCGACCTCGGCTTCCGCAGCGACGGTTGCGCCGTCCGGGCGCAGCACCCGGGCGCTGCCCGGAACGTAGCGCAGCGCTGCGGGCAAGGTGTCGACGAGTTGTAACTTGCCGATGGACACGCTCTCGGGGTCGTTGGTGACCTGTAACTCGTAAGTCAGGGTGTCACCGACGTTGACACGGCTCGGCACGGCGGTTTTTTGCAGGTCGATGAGGACGGGTTGAAAAGTCGTTACGACCTCGGGCGACAGGTCTTCGCGCTCGTCGCCGTTCCGCAGGTAGGTCGCGCGCGCCTGGTTGACGATTTTGTTGCCCGTCGGCTCAGCCGTTTGGTTGAAACCGGGCAGTGCGGGCGGGCGGGTCTCCGCGTCCTGGGCCGCCGCAAGGGTCAAGCCGGCCGACAGCAGGACGGGTAGCAGCGCGAGCAAGCTGCGGGAGACGACGGTGTACATGCTGTTACCTTTCTCCTTCCGGGGCAAACGAATCCGGCAAACAAAGCCTCAAATAGGTGGGTTGAGCGGGTAGTCCAATAGGGGTCACAAGCAAGATAGCGGCTCCGTCCCTGACAGGGACGGAGCCAAAGGCGTCGTTATTGCACTCGAACGACGAACACGAGGGTGATGGACTGGCCGGGCGTGAGCACGTCGGCGGTGGTGATGGTTCCGTCTTTGGTGGCCGGTGCCGTGTCCACACCGACGTAGATGCTCTGCCCGACGGTCAAGCTGGGCGCTGTAGAGGTCCAGGTCGAACCGTTCACCGAGTACAGCACGGTACCGCCGGTCGCAGTCGTGGTCGCCGCGGCGGAGGTAAAGGTCGTGTAGCTCGGCAGCGGGTCGGACACCTTGACGTTGGTCAGGTTGCCCGAGCCGATGTTGGTGGCGACAACGGTGTACTCCAAATAGTCGCCGGGTTTGGCGGTCGCGCCGGAGGCGTCGAGCACTGCGCTAGCAGGACTGCACGTCGCGCTCGAGCAGGTCCGCACCGTCTTGACGAGCCTGAGTTCGCCCGACCTTACGAGGGTCCTGTCTTGCACGCTGGCCGTGGCCGTCGTGCCGCCCGGATAGGTTGCCGTCGCGGTCACGGTGACCGTCTCCTCAGCGCCGTCCGCTGCGCTGCCGGGCACGATGACGCGGACGTAAACCGTCCGGGACGCGCCCGCCGCAACGGTCACGCCGCTCAGCGACGAACTGAAGGTGTTGCCGTCAAGGGAGTACTGGTAGGTGAAAGCCTTGCCCGTCTGTTCCGGGATAGCCACGGTCGCGCTGGCGTTGCCGTTGTTGGTCAGGGTGTGGGTGTAGGTCACGACGCCGTTGGGCGAGGTGGTGGCGGTCTGGTTGGTGACAAAGGTGAGGGCGGTAACCGTGGTGACCGTGACCGTCGTGGTGACGGAGTCAGTTCCGGTGCCGACCGGGTCGGTGGTGCTGGTAGCGGTAAAGGTGAGAGGGTTGTCGCCGGGTACAGCGCTGGCCGGAACGGTGACCTGGACGACGTAACAGGCTTTGGCACCGACGGCGAGCTGAGGCGTTTGGCTTACCGTGGGGCCGTTCGGGGCACCGGTGGCGCAGTCCGCTTGCACGAACACCGCGCTCCAACCCGCGGGCAGGTTCGGCACCGTGAGGTTGTAGCTGTCGGCCTGTTTGCCGTCGTTCAACACTTCGACCGGATAAGAAAGCGTCGTGCCGGGGGTGGTGCTCTGGTTGTCCGGGTTGTCGTTGGCATCGTTACGCGGGGATTCGCCACTAAACCCGCGCGTGGCGAGGTCGACGCTGTAGCCCTTGACGGGCGTGGGGACAACGTCTTTGGTGGCGTCGGTCGCCCCGCTCGAGGTCGAGGTGGCGGTCAGGGTGACGGTGGTACCCGCCGTGGCGCCGACCGGAACGGCGACCTTGACGACCACGTCTTGCGAAGCGCCCGGCGCGAGCGGCCCCAAGGTGCCGGACAGCGGGGTGACGCCGTCGGCCGCGTAAAGCGTCACGCTGTAGCCGTTGGCGCTGCTCGTGGTGGACAAGGTATAAGAACTGGTCGCGTTGCCGTTGTTGAGCACCGTGTGTCTGAAGGCCACGGTGTCGCCGGTATAGACGGGAACGGTGCTGGGGGCGGTAGCCGTCAGGGTTTGGGTGTCGGTATAGGGTGCGGCGGCGGTGTAACCGCCCGACAGGGTGACGGTCCAGGTTTTGCCCGTTGCCGGGTCGGTGTAAGTCGCGTTGCCCGACAGGGTGGGGTCGGCCGCTTTACCCGCAGGGCCGACGGCCACCCTGGCGTTTGCGTTGACCGTCACGCTGGTGGTGTTGGTGGGGGTCGTTTTGTTGGTGGCGGAGGTGGTGCCGGTAGCATAGGTGACGTTGGCGGTGTTGGTCACGGTCGTGTTGGCCGCCGCACCGGCAGCCACCGTGACGCTGAAGGTCATCGAGTAGTTCGTGCCTTGCGTAAAGAAAGCGCTTTTGGTGGGCGAGGTGGGATCGCGAATCACGATACCGACGGCGTTGACGGTGCCCGTGGTGGGTACCGTGGTCGACCAAGTGGTGCCGTTGTTGGTCGAGTAAATAGGCTCAACCGCACCCTTGCCGGAGGTGCCGGACAGGCTGCCTGCAGTGAAGGTCTGGTTGGTGTTCAACACGTCGGTGACGATGATACCGACGCCCGTGAGACCGTAGCTCGAGAGGTCGACGCCGTAAGCCGCCGAGCCGCCGTTGTTCGAACCCGCAACGGTGTAAGTAACGGTACCGCCCGCGGCGACCGTGCTCGTCGGGTTGGCCGTTTTGGTGGCGGTCAGGTTGCCCGCCGTGTTGACGACGGCCCTGGCCCAGTTGTTGGTGTCGGTGACGGCCGTGTTGCCGGCCGAGGTGCCGGTGATGTTTAGAAGCGCGTTTTGGTTGTTGGTGGCGGTGCCGGGCAAGGTACCCGCGACAATCAAACAGACTGAGGCATCTGCATTGAGGGTAACGCTTGTTACAACCGGGTCGCCCGCGACGCTGCCGTCACAACCCGCGTCCCGGTAGATGGTCACGCTGCTCAGGTCGAAATTGTCGGTCGTCGGCTGCACGTTTGCCAGGTTGAAGGTATCACTGCCGTTGCCGGTGTTGGTCAAAATATAGTTGAAATACACAGGTGCACCCGGCAGCGCGCTTTTGGTTTGGCCCGGCGCGGCTTCGGTGCCGTCGGGCGTGATGGTGAGGCTGTAGACTTGCTGCACGATGGTAGTGACCGGGTTAGAGAACGTCGTCTTGGGCGTGCCCCCCGAGACGTAAGTCGCCGAGGCGGTGTTGGTTATCGGCGTGTCCTTGGGCGTGCCGGCGGCGAAAGCCAAACCGAACACGCTCAAAAAGAGGCCGAACAACGCGGTTCGGCTCGAGCGGTTGAAAGACGGGGTCAAAGTGTTACCTCCAAAAGACATCGTTAAAGAACCTCGACGCGGTAGACGAGGTTGTGTTGGGCGCCGGGCGGCAGCGCTTCTTGCAGGGTCCAGCGAACGCCTGTGTACTGGTCCGGGTTGGCGACGACTCGCTTCTGTTCGCCCGCTTCGTTGGTGACGGTCATCATGACGGGCGCGGCCATAAAGACGGGCGAGCCGTCGGCGGCAAGCTCGGCCGAAAACTCGGTCGTGACCAGGTCGCCGCCGCTCGCCGTGTCGGCCAAGTAGGCGGTGGTCGCAGGCACCGGCCCCGCCACCACGACGGCGCCGGCCGGTAAGGTTTCGGCGCCGTCGTTGCGGACCAGAACCCGGTATTCGACCACTTGGCCGGGCCTGGCCTCGGCGGCGGCGGTGAACGTCTCGGTCACGGTGCCGTCGTCCTGGGTAACGGTCGTTACTATGAACGCTTCCAACGTCACGGTGACCGGCTCGGCTTGGGCGGCGGCCCAGCCCGTCGCGGCCCAAGCCACTACCAGGGCGAACAAAAAGACCCACGTCGAACGCCCGACCCTGGAACTACTGACCCTGGAACCATCGACCCTAGAAATATCGACCCTGTGACTCTCGACCATAGAATGACCCTCCTCGAGGAATTACCCCGCACCTAGAAGCGCTCGGCCTTAGTCAGTGGGGGTTCTCGAACACGTCATCATGGCGTTTGGGGCTGCCAAAGCCTGTTAAATTTTCTGTTTTTTGGTGAAGCTGTCGTGTTTTTTACAAGTAGTTTGTGCGCGTGGCTTTTACCTTTACAGCAGCACGTCGCTAGCACGTCGCTAGCACGTCGCTTAGGCTAGCCGCGCTTTGAGCGTCTGGGCGCGCCCGGTTCGGAGCGCCCGGTTCGCCGCCAGCGTCACCCGAAAAGTTTGCAGGGCGTCCTCGTACGGGGACCTGATAAGGCTTGCGTCGCCCGTCTCGAGCGCGCGCACAAACGCCTCGACTTGCTCCGGGTAGCCGCTGCGCGGCTCGTGCTCGTCGACACGTTCGCCGTCCACCACGCCTTTTATCGTGAAAACGTCGTAGACGAGTTCTAAGTGCAAGTCGCGCGCCACCAAGGTCAGCGCCCAGTAAAAGTTCCACACCGCCGCCGACGACACCACCGAGCCGACCGCGCCCGAGCCGAAGTCCAGGTTCACAAGGGTCGTGTCCGGATAGTCCACCCGGTCGGGGACGTGACCGCTGCTGGCTTTGGCCGACACCCGCGTCACGTCGCCGACCAAGTAGCGAGCTACGTCGACGATGTGGGTGCTCTGCTCGACGATTTGACCGCCCGAGAGGTCCCCACGCCCCACCCAACCCCCCGGCGTCGCCCCGATGACTTGCCCCAGCACGAGCGCGGGGCGGCGCGCGCCCAACAGTTCTTTCGCCCGCTCGGTAATCCCGCTGTAGCGAAACATGTAACCGACGCTGCACAAGACGCCCGCCGCCCGAATCGCCGCGGCCGAGCGCTCGGCCGTGCCCAAATCCAGCGCCAGCGGTTTGGTCGTGAAAATGTGGAGCCCGCGCGCGGCGGCCTGCACGAGTTCGTCACCGCGCGCGAACGGCGGCAAACAGACGAACACGGCGTTTAAGTCGGCCGTTTCGTACAGTTCTTGGTAGCTCTGCAAGGCCCTGGCCCCGCGCCAATTCGCCAGCGCTTCGGCCCTGGCGAGGTCCAGGTCGCAAAACGCCGTGACCCGCACGCGCTCGCCCAGTTCGTCCAGGCGAGCCAGGTACTCGTGCGCTATCCCGCCGCAGCCGACAAAGCCAATCCGTATCACCGGGCCACGGTTACAGGGCCTGCAGCCGCTGGGCTACGGTCACCGGGCCGCACATTTTCGCCACTAGTCTTGTAACCGGGCAAAGTCGGACGCGCTCAGGGGCGAACGCGCGGCTTCTACGTTCGCGCGCAGGTGGGCCACACGGCTCGTCCCCACGATGGCGGTGTCGACGCGCTCGTCGGCCAACAGCCAGCGCAACGCGCCGGCGGTGCGCGCGCCGGGGTCGCCCAACGGGGCCAAGTCCATACGCCGCGCCCGCGCCCACTTGGCGGCCCAGTCGGGGTGTTCGGGCTGCTCGGCCAAGTCCGCAACGCCGTTGGCGACCGGCTGCTTGACGATGACGCCCACGCCTCTGCGCCGCGCTTCGTCCAACAGAGCGCCCGAGTCCTGCTCGAGCACGCTGTATGAAAGCTGCAACGTTTCAAAATCTCCCGAGCGCAACGCCCACCCGGCCGCTTCGCCGTCGGCACTCACGCCGAGGTGCCTCACCAGACCGTCCGAACGGGCCAGGCGCAGACCCTCGAGCGCTTCACCCGAGTGCAGGACTGAAAGCGGCGGCGAGTGCAGCTGGACGAGGTCGAGCGTGTCGGTTTGCAACGCCGCCAAGCTGCGCTCGAGCGAGGCGTAGACGCCGGCGGCGCTCCAGTCCTCGTAAACTTGCCAAACGCCGCCGTCTTCAACCTGGTAACGCCCGACCTTGGTCGCCACGACGGTCTCGCCGCGCACGTCGGCAGGCGCGGCAACTAAGACCTCGCCCAGCAGCCGTTCGCTGGCCCGGTAGTCGGGAGCGGTGTCGAAAAAAGTGATGCCCGCCTCGAGCGCCGCCCGGACGACCCTTTTCAGGTCGGCCTCGCCGCGCTCCTCACAAAACCCTATCGTCGCCCCGCCGAAACCGAGGCGCGACACGAGCAGGTCGGTCGCGCCCAGCCGGGCGTGCGTTGGTGTACCTTTTGTCGTTGCCGTACCCTTTTCGGCCATGTGCCTGCCCCCCGTCGCCCCATCATGACATGACGACCGCCGGAGGCCCGGGAAGCCGCGGCGAGTTTCGAGGCTCGAGCCCCAAAGCCGCCCGCTCTCCCGCGAGAAGTTGGGCAAGTTTACTTGGCGGTACCCCCTCAGAACCTTGCGGGGGTACCGCTTCGTCGGTCTTTGTTTGTCACCTCAGCCGGGTCGAACGACTATTTCGGTGGTTGCCGCCGTGCGGGGCAGCGCCAGGGCGCCGACGAGCACCTGCGCCACGTCGTCCGGCTGAATAAAGGTGTCCGCGTCGTAGCTCTCCCCTTCCATCTCGCGCACCTGGCGCTGCATGGGGCTGGCGGTGCGGCCGGGGTAAACGCTCACGACGCGGACGCCCGCCGCTTTGACCTCGTCGCGCAGGCTGTCGGCCAAAGCTTTCAGGCCGTGTTTGCTGGCGGCGTACTGGCTCCAGTTGCCGCGCGCGCTCAAGCCCGCGCCCGAGTTGATAAAGGCGATTTGGCCCTTGGCAGCAAGCAGCCGCGGCAACAAAAGCTGCGTGAGCAAGTAGGGCGCGCGCAAGTTGAGCCGGTAGTGCCGGTCAAACGTCTCGACGCTGAGGCTCGCCACCGGCCCCAACGCCACCAGCCCGGCGCTGTGAACGAGGACGTCGAGCGGGCCTCGCGCCCCGAAATCTGCGCAGAAACGGTGGACTTGAACGTCGTCGTCCAGGTCGACGCTGTGAGGAACGGCCCCCGACCCAATCTCTTGGACGGCGTCCGCCAACTTCCGTTCGTCCCGACCGAGCACGTGGACCTCGGCCCCCGCCGCCGCCAACCGCCGCGCCGTCGCCAAGCCGATGCCGCTGCTGCCGCCCGTGACGAGCGCTACCTTGCCGCTAAACGGCATCCAAGCCCTTCCGCAACCGCGCGACCGCCGCCGCCAGGTCGCCGCTTCCGGCCAGGCTCGTCCCGACGAGCACCGCGTCGGCGACGCCTTGCAAAGTTTTGAGTTCAGTCGCCTCGCGGTAACCGGATTCGGCGACGCTCACGCCGCCGAAACCCTGCGCCCTCGCTATGCGAATCAGCCGCGGGGCGTTCGCCAAGTCAACCTGAAGCGTGCGCAGGTCGCGGTTGTTGACGCCGATGATGTCGGCACCGGCGTCGAGCGCCGTCATGAGTTCGGCCTCGTCGTGCACTTCGACGAGTGCGTCCAGACCGAGACTGCGGGCGTATTCAAGGTAGGTTTTCGTCGCCGCGCCCAACACCGCCACGATTAAGAGCACCGCGCTCGCTCCGGCTTCGTGCGCTTCGCGGACTTGCGCGGGGTGGACGGTGAAGTCTTTGCGCAGCAGCGGCAGGGCGACCGCCCCGGCGACCTCGCGCAAGTGCGCCAGCGCACCTCCGAAGTGACGCGGCTCGGTGAGGATGCTGAGCGCCGCCGCGCCGCCGCGCGCGTAGGCCAGGGCCGCCTCGAGCGGCTGCAAGTCGGCGATTTTTCCCTGGGAGGGGCTCGAGCGCTTTACCTCCGCAATAATTGCCAACCCCCCCCGACCCAGCGCCGCGGCGAAACTCGGGCGGGGCGGGGTTAGGTGGGACGGGGCGGCGTGGGGTGGGGCAACGTGAGACGGAGCAGCGTGGGGCGGGCTCGAGATGAGAGCGCCTTCATAAGCCTTAAACTGTTCGCGGGCTATCCTGCCGAGCACGCCGGGTACGTCGCTCAGGGCTTCGAAACTCACCGGGGCAGGGAGGTTCGGAGCCGCGGCTTCAGTAGGTGTAGAAGCCTTCAAGCCCCGTCACCTCCCCCCAAGCCTGCTCTACGGCGGCAACGGAGGCGTGCGCGGGACCGTTTTTGAGCTTGACGAGCAGGGCTTCTAAGTCTGCCCGCAAACCCTCGGCGACGACCTCGACCCGGCCGTCGCTCAGGTTTTCGGCGTAACCCACCAAGCCGAAGTCCAGGGCGTGCCGTCTTACAAAGGCCCGGAAGCCGACGCCCTGCACGTCGCCGGACACCAGCAAGGTGAGGCGTTCTTTACTTTGGTCGGGATAGGGTTCGGGATGGGCGGTCATGACGCGGTTCGCGACTGCTTTCTCATGGATTGGATGTTATCTTAACCTTGCGTGGGCAGGCGTAGCGCCGACAGGTGCCACGCCTGCCCTGCCGTTGTAGATAACCTTTGTAGACAACCGTTGTGGACAGCCGTTGTAAGTCGTCGTTGTAGACAGTTGCTGTCAAGAGCCGCTGTAGAAAGCCGCACAGACCCCCTTATGGACGTTCAAACACCCGCGCCCACCGACCATCCTGGGCCGCCGCGTTTTCTAAAGTGGAGCCTGCCCGTCCTCGTCGCGGGTTTGCTGCTGGCGTTGTACTTTGCGCCGCAACTGCCCGCGGTGCGAGGGTGGCTGTTGTCGCAAGTTGACAGCGCGGTCCCGGCGGGCTACAGCCTCGACTACAGCAGCAGCGGCGGCAACCTGTGGAGCGGTATCGAGTTCGGCGGGGCGAACGTGGACGGTCCCGGTTTGGCGGTCGAGGCCGACACGCTCAGCCTGGGCTACTCTTTGCCCGCGCTGCTCACGGGCAGACTGCCCGTGTCGGTGACGGCCGAAGGTGTCCGCGGCAGGGTCGCGCTCAAAGACCTCACTGTAGGAGGTTCCGGCAGAGGTTCCAACGCCGCGCCCGTCCGACCCGTGTTGCGCGACCTGAGCCTCAAAGACGTCAACCTCCGGCTTGTCGACGTGCCCTACACCCTGCCCGACCTGAACGTGACAAACCTGCAAGCACGGCCCGTAGGCGACGCCTTTCGCGCCGAGGCCACCCTGAAAACGGCCGAGGGCGAGGCCGTCGTCAACGGCACGCTGGCCCTGAACCCGCTCCGCTTTACCGCCGACGTGCCCCGCCTGGACGCGCGCGTGGCGCGGCAGTGGTGGCGGGGCATTACCGGCGGCACCCTGGCCGGCACGGTGAGCTACGCGGACGGCCGCCTGCGCGCCGACGCCAGCCTTCGAGACGGCAGTCTGGACTTTTTGGGCGAGACCGCGTCGGGTATTCAGGGCGACGTCGCTTATGAGAACGCCACCGTCCGCGCCGACCTGACCGGCGCCGCCCTGGGCGGCGAGGTGACGGCCGCCGGCAGCGTGGACGTCGCGGCGCTGCGCTGGTCAGCCGAGGCGGTCGGCACCGTGAACTTGCGCGACGCCGTCCTGTGGCTCGCCGCCGGGCGCGTGCCGGTCGACGTGTCCGACGTAGGGCTGAGCGGCAGCGCTCAAACCCGGCTGAGCGCTGAGGGCTGGCGCGACTTCACGCTCGACGGCGCGGCCACGGGCGCGGGCGACGTGGCGGGCTACGCGCTCGAGGATTTACAGGTCGACTACAGTTTTGACAGTGATACAGGCGCCCGCGTCGACGCCACGGCAAACTTGGCCGGGGGCGACGTCACGGCCAGCCTCACGCCGCAAGCGGACGGCTTCTCGTTCGACTTCGGCGGTGCAGGCGTGCAGCTGTCACCCGCGGTCAGGGCCGACCTAGAAGTCGCCCTGACAAGGTCGCCGGGCGGCCTCGCCGGCACCACCGAGGCCGCGCTGACGGGCACCCTCCTCGACCAAGCCCTGAACGTGACCTTGGGCGGCGTGTTCAAGCCGGACGTCGTCCAGGCGAGTGTCGACGGAACCGCGCTCGGCGGGCCGCTCACGGGCGCGGGCTCGCTCCAGGGCGGCGCTGTGGCGGCGCGGCTCGAGCTGCCGGGGGCGGTCCTGCCCGGCCTGAAACGTCCGGTGGGTCTTGAACTCAGCGCGACCGGCCCCGCCGACGCCCTCCCCCTCACTTTCACCCTCACGACGCCGGAGCCGACCGGGCTGGTGCTCGGGCCGCTCACCGTTCCCAAAGACATCGGGGGGCAGGCCAGCGCCACGCTGCGCGGGACGCGCCTCGAGGACCTCAGCGGCCGCTTCGGCACCTTGACCGTGGCGGGCGACCTGGGCCCGGACGCTTCCGGCAACTTGAGCTACAGCTTGGCGAACACGCCCCTAAGCGGCGTCGTACAGGGTGAGGCGAGCGTCGACGGCGTGTTGACGCTCGCCGACAGGGTGCTCGAAAGCAAGGCGACGGTGACAAGTTCGGACCTGCGGCTAGCCAACCTGACCTTGCCGCCGCTCGCCGCCGCCGAGCTTGAAGTCAGGCGTGCCGACACCTGGACGGCGACGCTCACAGCGCCGGACGAAACCTTCAAGCTCGGTTACGGCGGCGGTGATGACGGCGGTGACGACGGTGACGCTTTGCGCGTGACCACGGCGGACTATCCGGTCACGGTCGCCGGGCAAGCTCTCACCCTCACGGGAACCGGTAAGCTGGCGGCGGCGGACCCCTTGGGCTCGCTCGACCTCGCGCTGAACACGCAAACCCCGTTCGGCGACGTGACGCTGACGGGCGGGGCGGCGGCGCTCCGATACACCCTCGAGACCCCGACCCTCGGCCCCGGTTCCCAACTGACGGGCACGGCAAACCTGCTCGAGCGCACCACGAGCTTGAGCGGGCGGCTCGGCGCTTTGGACGTTGCCGGGACGGGTCGTTGGGACGACAGCTTGGACGGGACGCTCACCGTCGAGGGCGGCGGCGAAAAACTCGAGCTGCGCGTTCGCGGCCAACCGGCCCAGCCCAGTTTGGCGCTGACCGGGCGACTGCCGCTGAACCTCGTCGGCGACCTCTTCGGCGTGACAGCGAGCGGCACCGTGAACGCCGACCTGGTGCGCACCGGCAGCCTCTATCAAGAAGGTCGTTATCGAGACGGCCGTTATCAAGGGAGCGCCGAGGTGGTGGGCACCCTTGCCTCGGTGCCTGTCGGGTTGCGTTTTTTAGGCGAGGGCGACACCCTCGGAGTGACGGGCGACGTGACGCCGTTTGCCGTGCCGCTCAGTCTCAGCGGTCGACTGCTTCCCACCATTGAGCTGAACGGGGCGAGCGAACTGGGCCGTGTCGCCCTGGTTGAAACCGGCTTGACGGGCGCGGGTACCGTACCCGGCGGGACGTTTGCAGGTTTTACGCTCGAGCCGCAACCGTGGACGCTGGCAGGCGACTTGGCCGCAGGCACGGCGACGCTGTCGCTGCCCGAAACCGCTTCGAGCGTGAGGGTCGACCGGGGCGCGGCGGGCTGGCGGGCCACCCTCGACCTCGCCCAAACCCTTGCGCGGGGCGACAGCGCGGTGAGCGTCGAGACGAGCGGCACCTTGGCCGCCGGGTCTGCGGTGCGGGGAGAAGTCCGGCTGCAGACGCCCGCGGGCGACGCGACGCTGCCGTTGACGGGGTCTCTGGAGGGGCTCGAGCTGGGCGGCACCCTGCCCGCGCCGGTCGCCGCAAGCTTGCTCGGGTCACCCGTGGCTGTAACCGGCGACCTGGAGGTTGCGGCTCGGGCGCAGGTTGGCGGCGGGTTGACCTACGCCGCCACAGCCGCCTGGCAAACGCCCCGCAGCACGCTGACGGCGCAGCTTGACGGCGCCGGCACAAACTTCAATATCACGGCGGCGGGCGGCGGCCTCGACCTCCGTTACGGCCCCGACGGGTTGAGCGTGCAGGCCGACGGTTTTCAGCTCGAGCCGTTTCTGGGCGCGGCGGGCGTGCAGGGCAGTCTGAACGGCTCTTTGCGGCGCACGCTCACGTTGAACGAAACCGGGGCGGGTTGGGACGGGGTGCTCACCTTGGACACGCGTGCGCCCGTTGCGCTCCAAGCAGTGCTCAGCGGCGCGGGTGAACGGCTCGAGCTGTCCACCGACTACGACGCGGACGCCCTGAACGCCCGAGCCGTAGGTACGCTCCTGCCCACGCTCGACCTCGCGCTGAGCGGCGCGTTCCGCGACTTGGCGACGCTCCAGGGGCGGGTTGGCGGCACCCTCACCCGGCCCGCCGTGGCCGCCACACTGACGACGAAACCGCTGGACGTTCAGGGGGGCCTCGAGCTGAGCGTTCCCGCTCAAACCCTGACGCTCACGGCCGACTTCGGAAACGGCTTGAACGCGCCCGGTTTGAACGCGACCGGCCTAAACGCGACGCTGCAGGGTGACGCGCTCGAGCTTGAACTTTCCGAAGGCGGTTTGCAAGGCGCGCTCAGGCTGCCCTTCACCTTGGCGGGCGCAGAGGAAGTGTTGAGCGCGGAAGTCGGCGGCACCCTCAGTCGTCCGAGCTTGGACGGCACCTTGGTGGGCAACGTCGCCAGCGGCCCGGTCAGGGTCGCCGACGGCCGCTTGACGACGACCCTGAACCTCAGGCCTTCACCCTTACTGGGCGGCCTGCCGCTCGACGCGCCCGCGCTCACGGTGGCGTTCACGGGGGCGTTCGAGGGCGCGCGTGACCTGGCTTGGCAGGCGCAGGTCGAAGGTTCGGCCCAGTTCCAGGGTCTGCCGCTGGCGCTGGGCGGCACGCTTTCGGGTGAGGGCGCAAGCTACCGCGGAACCGTGAGCGCGACCCTCGCCGGGGAGAGCGTGCCGCTCACCGTGGCTGGGCAAGGTAGCGCGGTGCAGGTGCAAGCGAACCTCGAGGCTTTCAGCTTGGCGAGCTTGGCACCCGCCCTGCCCGTTCCCGTGACCGGGACGCTCGGCGGCACCCTCGACCTCGACACGCGCGCCCCACAACTCCTGTCGTTCGACCTCACAGCTTCGGGAGCGGTGCGGGGCCGCGGGTTCGACCTTACGGCCGAACGTACGGAAGGTGAACTGAGCGTCACAGGCGACGTTGCGGGCGCACCCTTCACGCTCGGTGACGAAACGGGCGCTTACTCGTTCACCCTCGGCTCGAGTACGGACCTCTCGAGTTTGGCGGGACGGCTCGAGCTTGCCCCCGCGCTCCGTTTAGACGTCTCAGGACAGTATCTTGCGCAACCCCTCACGGCGACGGCGGCTTACGCGACTTCGGACGCAAGCTCTGGTACGGTGACCCCCGACACGGCGACCCCTGACACAGCAACCTGGGCGGCGGCGGTCGGCGACGCGACCGTTTCGGGCGACGCCAGGCGGGTCGGCGGCGTTTGGACGTTGCAAAGCGTCGTGAACAGTCCGGCCGACGGCGTTTTGCCCTTCCAGGGGCGAGCCGAGGTCGCGGCGCGGGTCGAGGGCGGCAACGTCACCTTGGACACGCTCACGGCGAACACGGCGCTCGGCGGGCGCGCGGTCGGGCTCGAGCTGTCCGGCCCCGCCTGGCCCGCGCCCGAGCTGACGGGCGGGCTGGAGGTCGCCGGTTTCGGGCGCGGCGACCTCACCTTGAGCGGCGCCGCGCCCGGTTACGACGTCGCCCTGAACTACGACGGGCTCGTGTTAGCCGCCGCACTCACTCCGGGGTTGGCCGTTGAGACCGTCACGCTCGGCGGTGCGGGCACCTTGCCCGTCGGCGGGGGCGTCCCCCTGACCTCCGACTTGACCTGGACGGCGGCGGGCTTCAGCGGCAAGGCCGGCGCCGACCTCTCGTTCGGCAACCTCAGCGCCAACCTGACCGCCGTCGGCACCGGCCCGCTCGGGGTGGCGGGGCGCGCGACGTACCGGGGCCGGGGCGAAAGTCAGGAGGTGGCGCGGCTCGAGCTGGCCCTTTCCGCCAACCCCTTCGCCCGGCCCGGTCTGAACGGCCACCTCGCCTTGCAGGGTGACGTTGGACGGTTTCTACCCGCTTACCGAACCCTCACCGCGACGCCGACGACCCTCACTGGACGGCTCGACGTTTCGGGCGAGGTGACGCGGCCGCGCCTCAGCGGCCCCGTGACCCTGCAGGGCGCGCTCGCTGCGGCGGGAGCGTTCGTTTGGGACGGGGCTGTCGGGCGGCTCGAGCTGTCCGGGGACGGTCTGGACGCGACCGCGGCGCTCCGCGCGAGCGGCTGGAGCGTCGCGGCGCGGGCCGACGGCCTCGACCTCACACCTCTCCTGCCCCAACTCGACGCACCCCGGCTCGGCGCGACGGTCACCGGCTCCGGCAGCTGGGGCGAGCCCGTCCTGCAAGTCGACGGCCTCACCCTGCAAACGCCGAACGGCTCGCTTGCCGGCGACTTGACCTACGACGGGGCGTTGAGCGGGCGGCTCGAGACCGACCTCGCCCTCGGCGACCTGAACCTCGGCCCGGCGCTCCGGGGACGCCTGACGGGCGACCTCTTGCTAACCGGCGATTCGGGCGGCTCCGACCTCACCGGGACGTTGCAAGCGGTCTCGCTCGGGCTTGACGAGCAACCCGCCGTGCTTGACGGGCAAAGCGCCGGGCTTGACGGCACTTTGGTGGTGAGGGGAACGCTGGCCGCCCCCGACCTGAACTTGAACCTGCGCGGGGTGGGCGGGGCGAGCGGCACGCTTTCGGGTAGGTTCGCGCCGAGCCAAGGCAGCTACGCGCTGACGAGTACCCTGACGCTGGGCGACTTGGAAAGCGACTTTGCCGTGAGCTTGAACGCCGCGAGCCCCGACGGTGTGAAACTCGGTGCCAGCGGTGAGCTGGCCTACCGCGACTACGCCGTCACGCTTCGCGGCGCGGCGGCCGGCGGCGATTTGACCTTGACCGGCCGTGACCGCCTGGAGGGCTGGCACCTCGACCTCGTTCCAGCGGCGGCGCGGCTCGAGGTGCGCGGGCCGCTGGCCGGTCTCGCCGACGCGCTTGCCGGTAACCTGGCGCTCAGCGCCGCCTGGCCGCCCGCGGACGGTTGGCTCGGCGGCGGCGTGAGCGGTTTGGCGGTAGGGCCGCTTCAAGTCGGCGACGTGGCCTTGGCCTCGAGCGGCGCACGCACCTTGACCCTGGCCGGCGACCGCCTCGCCGCCACGGTGGCGTTGCGGGGGGGCGTCGCTTGGAGCGGTTTTACTTGGGACGTCGCGCGCTTGGACGCGGAACTGCCCGGGAATTTGGCGATAAGGGCCGCGGGCCGAGGCACCCTGACCAGCGCCGACTTGAGCACTGTCGTAAGCGCCCAGGTGCAGGGCGAGTCTTTGCAGGTTCCCGCCGACCTGAGCTACAACCGGGGAACCGTCACGGTAAAGAGCGACGCCGACGCGCTCGGCGGGCACGTCTTCCTGAACGCGCGCGGCTCGGCTGCAGCGGGCTGGCAGGGCGAGCTGGCGGTCGAAGCCAGCCTGAGCGGGGTCACCGCCAGCCTCGAAGGCACCCTGAGCGGAGCCTGGCAAACGCCCGAACTGGCGGCGGCGCTGAGGGTCAGCCCCGCGGCCTCGCCGACTACCGTTTTCAGCGGGACCGTGACGGCTTCTCCCGCTTCGCTCAGCCTGACAGGCGACCTGACCTCGCCGCTCCTCGAAGAGTCTTTAAACCTCGCGGGCACTTTTGCGGCCGAGCCCGCGCTGACCTTGCAAAAGCCTGACGGCGAAACCCTGACGCTGAGTACCCAAGACGGCTTACTGACGGCCACAGGCGCGCTCGAGCTGGCGGCGGGGCCGGTGCGCGCCCGACTCGCCGCCCTACCCGGCGCGGCCGCCGGTGAGGCCGGGCTGGCGCTGACCCTCGACGTGCCGAGTCTGGCCGGCCTCACCTTGGAGAGCGCGTTGCCCCGCGTAGCTCCGGCGGACTTGCCGGAGGTCCTCAGCGGCGGCCTCGTGTTTCGGGGCGGCCGGGACTCCCTGGACGGCACCGGGGGTGGTACCAGCAACACCGAGGGCAGCGTCGTGGTGAACGTCGCCGGGGCAAGCGCCGACGTGCGCGCGCTGAGCTTTGAAACGCCCGACGGTCGCCTCGAGCTGTCCGGCACCGTCGCGCCGCGCACCAGCCGCCTGAGCGGACGCTGGCAGGGCGCGGCGTCGGCGTCGGCCACACTGCCCTGGTTGGCGTCGCTGACCGACCTGAGCTTTGAAACCGAGCTGACCGGTGCCGAGCTGAAGGCGAGCGCGACCGGGAACGGCAGCCACCTGGACGCCCGCTACAGTTTGGAGACGCGAAACGGCGCGCTGGACGCGGCGCTCGACTTGCCCACGGGCAGCGCCCGCGCCACGCTCGTTTACGACGCCGCGCGCGGTCCGAGCGGCAGCTTGGCCTTTGCGGACTTCCCGCTGTTTTCAGGTCCCACGACCGGCGACGCTCACTTGGGTGCGGTCCTAACGCTCACACCCGAGGCGCTGTCCGGCACGGCCGACTTGGAGTTGGCCGGCGGAAACCTCACCTTAGACGGCAGCCTCGGCCTGGCAAGCGTGCTGCCGGGCGCGGTCGTGCCGCTGGGTGCGAACAGCCAAGACGTCACGGCGCGGCTCACGGACTTCGGCGTGGAAAACGTGCCCTGGGCGGCTCGGGTTCTGCCCTACGTGAGCGCGCCGCTGACCGGCACCGCCGCGCTGCGCGGTGGCAAGCTGTCGGGGCGGCTCACCGCGCCGGTCACGGTGACGGAAGAAACGCTGCCGCTGACCCTTACCCTCGGCGGCGCGTTCGGCGCGGTGGAGGCCGAAGGCACGTTGGGGCGGAGCACGTTCAAGCTCAGCCGTTCGGGCGGCACCGTGGCCGGGTTGGTGCGCTTTGTGGACTTTCCTTTGGACGAGGCCGTCGCGGCGGTCGCCGGGCCGCGCGAGGTGAGCGCGCAACTGACCGGCGCGCTGCGTTTCGAGGTGCCCGGAGGGGTGCTCGAGCAGAGCTACATCCGCTTTTCGAGCGAGCGCTTCGTGTTGGAAGAGGGCGGCGTCTCTACAGAAGGCGACCTCAGTTTCGACTTGGAAAACGGCGCGCTGACCGTCCAGAGAGCGTCGTTCGAGGGCGTCGGCAGCTGGCAGGCGAGCGGCGTCGCGTCCCGCAACCGCCTCGACCTTCGTTTCGACGCCCAAGACGCCGACTTCAGCCCGCTGTTGCGGCTCGTCCCGCAGTTGGCCGGGCTGAACGTGGGCGCGTTCGGCAGCGTACAACTCGTCACCAGCGGCAGCCTGGTCAACCCGGTGGTGCGGGCCAGCAGTTCAGAGTTGGAGGTGCGTCTGGGCGGCTCGGCTTACCGCTTATTGGACACCGGGTTGACCGTGCAAAACAGCGACTTCGTCACGTCGGGGCGGCTGGACGGCGTCGCGCCGCTGACCGGCAGCCTCGCTTTTACCGGCGGCGGCCAGGTCAAACTCGCCGCGCCGCGCCGCTTCGACCTCGGTTTACGCTTTGCAGGCAACCCCGAGGTGCCGGTTTTGGGCACCCTGGAGAGTGTCGAGGGCACGGTCAGCGTGCGGCCCGGTGAGCCCTGGCAAATTGCCACGACCGGCGTGCTCGGCAACGATTTCCAACTGTCGGGCAGCCTGAGCCCGCTCGACCTGCGCCTGACGGGTGAGGGCCTGAACCTGCGCGCGCCGCAGTTCTTTTTAGCCTCGAGCCTCACCGACGCCGACCTGCGCTTTTTTCGCGCGGACGGCTACCACTTAGCGGGCGCGCTCCAGGTTCGGCAAGCCGAACTCGACTTGGAAAGTCGCAAGACCGCAGCTACCCCGCCGGAAGCTTCAGCCAATGAAACCTCAGCCGACGAAACCCCAATCGACGAAACCCCACCAGTCGACGAAACCCCGGCCGACGAGGCCGCGAGCAGCCCACGCGCGCGCAGCCCCTTTTTGTCTCGTCTGACCTTTGACGACCTCAGCTTGAGAGCGCCGCAGCAAATCAGCTTTGCGGAGAACTTCGGTTCGGGCGAACTCGGCAACGTCGACCTGGTTTTGAGCGGGACGGCCGCGCAGCCGCGTTTGAGCGGCGCGGCGCAAGGGCTGCGCGGCACGGTGCGTTTTGCCGGGCGCGACTTCGCCCTGGAAAAAGCGCTCGCCACCTTTGAGCCCGCTCAGGGCCTCTACCCGACGCTTGACATTGCAGCTACCACCCAGTTCGACAAGCTGCAGGTGCTCGCCGGGCTCGCCGACCGGGTCAGCTTTGTCGAGCCGCGGAGCGGCAACGATTTCAACGTCACCTTGAGCCTGACCGGCGGCGTGGTACCCAACCCGGCACCCGATCCGGACGCGCCGAAACCGTTCAAGGTCGACGTCACCCCGAGCTTGAGCAGCGACGCCGTCATCGAAGTCAGCGGTGCCCGGGGGGGCGAGGCGAGCGGCGAAAACCTCGCGGCCGGAACCCGGCCCCTGAGCGAGCCCGAACTGTTTTCGCTGCTGACTTTGGGCAAGCTCGAGCTGTCCCCCGAATTCGCCCGAGGCGGCCTAGCGACCTCGCTCGCCCAAGGCGCACTCGACACGGCCGTCGACTTTCTCATTTTGTCCGAACTGCAGCGCGGCCTGGGCGACGCCCTGGGCCTCGAGTTGCTGGAAATCCGCACCACGCCGCTGGGGTCACTGTTGACCGGCGACAACGAAGCCTTCGGCGTGTCGCTGCGCTTGGGCGGCTACCTCAGCGACGAGGTTTTTGCCAGCTACGAGGTCGGCAGCTTGGGCGTCGGCGCGGACGTGTCGCTGCGCAACCAGTTCGACGTTCGCTACAGTCTGGGCGCGCTCGAGTTCAACCTGGCGGGTCGGCTCGACTTTTACCGCGACGCCGGCTTGGAACCCCTGCCCGAAATCGACCTCAACCTCGCCTACGCGTTTTCGCCGCTGGTCCGGCTCGAGACGGGCATAGACCTCTCGACCGCCAAACAGGGCGTGCGCTTCGGGGTGAGCCTGCGCTGGTAAACCGACTCGGCGGCTACAAACAGCTTTCGCGCATTACTTTTGCGACAAGGGTGGAAAAACCTCCACCAAGTTTGTGCAGCGTATGATTGCCGAACATGACGATACGAACCCTCACGCCCGCGGACGTAACGGCCTACCGAAGCCTCCGCTTAGCCGCTCTGGGGGAGCAACCGCCCGCGTTCGGGACGCCGCTCGAGAGGGAAGAACGGCTTCCTCTCGAGACGCTGGCTTTACGCCTTCAACCAGCCGAGGACAGCTATCTTCTCGGGGCTTTCGTAGACGACGCCCTCGTCGGGACGGTTCGCTTTGCGCGTTTTGAGGAGAACGAGAAACACCGCGGCTTGGTTGCGGGTCTCTACGTCGCACCGGACTTTCGGGGACGGGGGATTGCGCGGGCGCTTTTGAGCGAAGTGCTGGTGAGGGCTCGAGCCTTACGGTTGCGCAGGCTTCACCTCACCGTCGTCACGGGTCAAAACGCCGCCGTCCGACTTTACGAGTCGTTCGGCTTCAGCATCTATGGCACGGAGCGCGAAGCGTTTTCCAACGGGGGCCGATTTTATGACGAGTATTTGATGGAACTGGTTTTGTAAGTCTAAGCACCGTGAGTCCGGAAACTGGCAGATACCACGTAGATTATCTATACTGTTCCGACAAGAAGCAGTACCCATCCTTCAAAGCTCAGGGGTTGTTCGTTCAGTGTGTGAATTTTATATCATCTTGCTAGAATGGTTTTGCGGAGGAAATTATGGCGAAAAAAGAACCCACCTCGAAACACGACCGGCGAGGGATTAAGAACGACGAACAAGGGAACAAAGCTTTCAACAAAAGCGTAGCATCGGGGCGTCTGGTCAGGGAGAAGTCGGGCAATATAAGCATGGCGTATCCCAAGCGCCATCCAAAAACGGGTGTTCGCGTTAGCGAAAGCGAGCAGGCCGAGACAAAAGCTCGAGCGAGTCTCATGCTTGAATTCCTAGACGAGCTGGCGTCGTCACCAATGCCCCCTCGCACAGCCGAGGAAATCGAGGCGGACGTTCGTACCGAGCAAAATGCTTGGGATGAGTGATTTACCTGGACAGCTGCATCGTCATCTACCTTGTCGAGAAACACCCGATTTACTATAGACACCTCAGTAAGCTATTCAGGGACAACGTTGACAAGGGGTTCGCTACGTCGTCGCTGGTAGCGCTGGAATGCCTGGTCGGCCCTTTAAAGCGTGGCGACGAGGCGCTCGAGGCCCGGTTCGGTAAATTTTTCGCGGCGACCAGACATCTTCATCTTAGCAACGACGTTTACCTGGAAGCAGCCCGAAAGCGCGCGCAACACGGCATAAAAACGCCCGACGCCCTGCATTTGTCGACAGCAGAAATTAATGGTTGCACCGAGTTCTGGACTAACGACAATAGGCTGGAAAAAGCGTCACCCATTGTGAAGAACATACTCGACGACTCGAGTGCTTGACTTCGGTCTTGATACTTTCATCCCGAACGTACTTGAGAAACCGTTGAGGTGAAGGAGACTTTCCTTCTCCCCTACCAAACTACTGCTTCCACCGCATTCACACCCGGTCGGCCAGCGCTACAAACTCCAGCAGGCAGGTCAGCGCAAACTCTAAAGCCGCGCCATCTCGTCCAGGGCCAGCACGAACACGACCGCCCCGCCGACCTTGACTTCGACCGGTTCCGCGTAGGCACTTTCACCGCCGTTGAAGTACTGGTTGGACGGCGCGAGCTTGGTGCGCTCTTTGCACACTTTGTGGATAAGCGCCTTGACGTGCCAGACTGCCGTGTCCTCCACGCCGATGAGGAAGGTCGTGTTGCCTTCGCGCAAAAAGCCGCCCGTCGAGGCCAACTTTGTCGACTTGAAGCCCTGACGGGTGAGTTCTTGCCGCAGCTTGGCGGCGTCGTTGTCCTGGACGATGGCGACGACGAGTTTCATGTTCCCCTCCCCGCTCGAGCCCTCGTTCTGTCTTCGTTTTTAAGCCTCATGCACTATTTTACCCCCGCAGACGGTCAACTCGGCGCTGAGCTTTGCCAAGTCTGCGGGCGGAAGCTCGAGCACGTCCTCCGACAGCAGCACCATGTCGGCGAGCAAGCCCGTTTTGAGGGTGCCTTTTTCGTGTTCCATAAATTCCGTATAGGCGGCGTCTCGAGTGTAAGCGGCCAAGGTTTGTGCCAGGGTCTGCGCCTCACTGGGCAGCGTGTCCGCCCACGGTTGCCGGTTGACAGCCGCGTCGAAACCCAAAAAAGGGTTCATGCTCACCACCGGCCAATCGCTGCCGAAAGCGAGGTGCGCCCCCGCCGCGCGCAAACTCCGCCAGGGAAAGCTGTCCCTGAAACGCGCCTCCGGCACAAAGCGCAGCCACGACGGCAGGTAACCCAGCTCGGGCCGGGTGCAGTGGTAGGGCTGCATACTGGCAACCACGCCGAGGTCATGAAAACGGCCCGTGTCGTCCGGGTGCAGCAGTTCGACGTGCTCGACGCGGTGGCGGCTGTCGCGCACGCCGTTCTCGCGCTGCGCCAGCGCGTAGCCGTCCAGGGTGCGGCGCACCGCCGCGTCGCCGACGGCGTGAACTGCGATTTGCAAGCCCGCCGCGTCGGCGCGTACGGCCACATCTTCGAAGTGTTCGGCGCTGAAAATCGCCTCGCCGGTTGTAGTCAGGTCGGTGTAGGGCCCTGTCAAAAAGGCCGTAAACGACTCGACCACCCCGTCCATAAACAGTTTCAGCGCGCCTGCCCGCAAAAAATCGCTGCGGTAGCCGTCGCGTAACGAGACCGCCTCAGCCACGGCCTTTTCGACCGACTCGTGCGGGTTTGTCCGGTAAGGCAGGTACACGCGCAAACTCAGTTCGCCGCGCTCGTCGAGCTTCTGGTACAGGGAAAACTCTTCGGCGTCGCCGTTCATGTTGTGGACGCTCGTGATGCCGAAAGAATGGGCGAGTTTGACGCCCTGCTCGAGCAGCCGCAGCTTCTCCGCCGCGCCCACCTTGGGGATGAGGTCATAAACGAGGTGCATCGCCTCGAACTCGCGCAGCTCGCCGGTCGCCGCGCCGTCGTCGCCGAGCACGACCTCGGCGTTGCCGCCGGGGTTCGCGCCGTGTAAAATCCCCGCCGCGTTGAGCGCCACGGTGTTGCACCAGACCGTGTGAAAGTCGAAACAGGTCAGGACCAACGGGAGGTTCGGCTCAATAGCGTCCAAGTGCTGCCGGGTCAGGCGCTCGTCACCGGGCAGAACGTCGTAACTGAGGCCGGAGCCGCGCAGCCAGGTCGCGTCAGGGTTTGCGGCTCGGTAAGTGGCTACGGCCGTTCTCAGGCCCTCGAGACCCCGGACGCCGGTAAGTAAAATATCGTTCAACCGTAACGAACCCCACATCAAGTGGAAATGCGCGTCGACGATGCCGGGCAGCAGCGTCCTACCGCCCCCGTCAACCACCTTCGTGTCCGGGCCGCGTAGTTGAAGCGCCTCCGCCTCACTGCCGACGAACGCGATGCGGTCGCCCACCACCGCGACGGCCTCCGCGTGAGGCTTCTCCGGGTCAAGGGTGAAAACCGAAACGTTTGCAACAATCAAATCCGCCTTCATAGCGAGAACTCCATGCCGCATTGTATGGCTTGGGTCAGGAAAAAGGAGAAAGGAGAAAGTGAAAGTCAAAAGCTTGTTCTCCTTTGCTTCCCGCCCTCCCCTACGCCCCCACTTACCTTCTAACCATAACGCCGCTGCCGCAGCACCTCGAAGGCGATGACCGCGGCCGCGGGCGTCGTGCCCAGGGCTTGTTTGAAGTTGCGTCCGTAAGGAATTTCCACGACGAGGTCGGCGTTGCCGAGCAGCGTACGGCTCACCCCGCGTTTTTCACCGCCGACGACGACGAGCAGGGGTTGGGTCAAGTCCGCTTGGTAAAGCGAGGTTGCCCGCTCGCTCAGGTCGGTGCAGACGAGGCGGACGTCTCGAGCCTTCAAAAGCGTCACGAGTTCTTCGTCCGAACCCGCCACCGCCATCGGCAAAAACTCCGACGCGCCCGCCGAGGCCCGCGCCACGGTCGCGGCGGCCGTCGTCCAGTTGCGCTCCCGCACGACCAGGCCGTGCGCCCCCGCCGCGTGGAGCGCGCGCACGGCTTGCCCGAAGTTGTAAGGGTCTTCCACGCCGTCGAGCATCGCTAAAAAGGCGGCTTGTGGGCCTCTGCCCAAGTTTTCCAAACTCACAAACCGCCGTGGCCCCACCAGCGCAACCGCGCCGCCGTGCGTGCTGCCGGAGGTGAACCGCTCGAGTTCCTCCGCGGACACGTAGCGCAGCGGCACCCGTTTTTCCTTGGCGCGTTTCTCGAGCGCCGCCAACCGTGAACTTTTACCCCGTTGCAGCAAAATCTCGAATATTTCGCGGCTGCCGCTGACGAGGCAGGCGCGGATGGACACCCAGCCCTCGAGGGTTTGGGGGGAACCGGTCATGGCTCAAGGGTAACGTTTTAAGACGGTGAGAACACGGTGGGAACACCCAGACGAACCACAACAGACCGTGACGTCGGCATGGCTGTCCTTAAAAATCTCCAGCAACGACGTCGCCCGCGTGCCCAATTCCCGATGGGTGCGCTCGTCGCGGCCATAGTTTTCATCGACACTTTCGATTCGAGTAGCTGTAGAAGCTAAACCAATCTCCGATTTTTTGTGACGGCGTTGGACTCCGCTTGTTAGCTAATCAAAACCCAACGGCGTCTTTGACCGGAACCTCGGGCTCACCTTTGACCGTAAGCGTCCGACAGGCCTCTGTCGGAGGTGAACGAGTAGTGAACCCCGCACACGGCTGTCAGCGCTTCTCCAACCGCCCCGGCTTGACGCTGTCGAGTTGCTTGATTTCCTCGATAAACCGGTCTACCGAGTCGAAGTCTCGGTAGACGCTCAAAAAACGGATATAGGCCACGTCGTCTAAGTTTTTCAAGAACTGTAAAGTGCGCAGGCCGATTTCTTCCGAAGTGATTTCGGGGGCTTGGACTTCGTCTTCCAAGCCGTAAGCGAACTCGCGCAGTTGCTTGTCGGTGACGGGGCGTTTGTTGGTGGCGATACTGAGCTTGTCGAGGAGTTTGTCGGGCGTGAACACTTCGCGGCGACCCGAGCGCTTGACAACCATCAGCGCTTCGAACTGGGCGCGCTCATAAGTGGTAAAGCGCCGGTTACAAGCGCTGCACTCGCGCCTGCGGCGAATCGCGTTGCCCTCGTCGGAGGGTCGTGAATTGATGACGCGGGTTTCCTCGCTCGTGCAGTAAGGGCACTTCACGCGCCGACCCCGAAAGTCACTTGAGGTATTCCTCTAGCGTGGTCGCGGCCTCGGCCACAAGCTGTTCGTCCTCTAAACCGTCTTCCAAGCTGTCATCGTCTGCGCGCTCACTCTCGAAGTTGGGCAGCCCGTCCTCAGTCTCGTCTTCGCCGTACAGACTTGCCTCCAAATCGTCCTGGCGCACGTTGTCGTCGAGGGCGGCGCGCACCTCGGGGAGCATGGACTCGGTCACGCGGGGCGGCGGCGGCAGTTCGACGTACAGGCGGTGGCCCGAGACGCCGCTCGCGTCCCCCGAACTGAGGTAGCGAACGCTCCTGACCAGGGCCGCGTCGTGTTTGGGGTCCGACGCCGCGCGGGACGGCACCACCACGTTGACGCGCAAACTGGCGTTGCGCGCTTCGAAAGCCGCCGCCATCCGCGTAATCGCGCCGCGGATGGAGAGCATGTGCGGCTCGGTCGCGCTCCGGGGCGGGCTCACCAGCACAATCCAGGCGTTTTCTAACAGCCGTTCGGCCATCTTGAGCGTCAAAAAGGTGCTGCGCACGTTCTCGACGAACAGCTCGCCGAATTCTCCCTCGCTCAGGTCGCGGAAGCGGGTGTAGCTCTGACCCGTAGCGACGTGGACGACGCCGGACAGCTCGCCGAAAATCTCGAACACCTTGTTGAAAGCGTTCTGAACGTCCATCTGGGTCGTCATGTCGGCCTGAATCGGAATCGCCTGGCCGCCCAACTCTTCAATTTCAGCCGCCGTTTTCGAGGCGAGGTCGACGTCTTTGTCGGCGCAGACCACGTCGAACCCGGCCTGCCCGTACGACAGGGCGACCGCCCGGCCGAAGCCCTGACCCACGTTCGTCACCAGGACGACGTCTATTCTGCCCGCCTCTTTGTCCATATCGTTTCCGTCCACGTTCGCCCAGCATAGCAGCCCGGCCGCAACAGGGGCTAGTCCGGGGCGCTTTTTGGAAGACGTCGGCCGCTCCAAACAAACGTCTTTGGGCAGTGTCGCGCTAAGGGCAGTGTCCGGCCAAAGGCAATGTCGGGCCAAAGGCAGTGTCGGGCCAAAGGCAGTGTCGGGCCAAAAGCAGTGTCGGGCCACGCTCTCAAACGCCTGGTCCTCCAAACAAGCCGTCTCCAAACGACTGACGTATTGGTCCGTCCGAGTTTTGCCTGCAGGTGTTTCGCCCGCCCGCTTCCGACCCCTGTAACCGCCGTGAGTGACCCTTGACTGTTACACTCTAAAGCGTGACGGCTTCTCGCTGTGGCTGGTGCAAGGTTACAGTGCTGCAAGGTTACACTGGGGTCAGGAGAGAGTTATGACGCTTGAACGCTGGTTCCGCCGCAAACGGCCGACCCGTGGAGACGACGATACCAGCCCGGTCGGGCTGTGGTTGAAATGTGACGAGTGCAAGTCGCAGGTGTACCGCAAGGACTTGGTTGCCAACGCCTACACCTGTCCCGAATGCGGTCACCACTACCGGATGCCGGTCGAGGCGCGGGTCGAACTGCTTTTGGACGAGGACACCTTCGAGCAGTGGTCGGGCGCGATTACGCCGCGCGACGCCCTCGAGTTCAGCGACGAAGAACCCTACACCGAGCGGCTCGAGCGCTACCAGAAAAAACAAAAACGCCCCGACGCCATCCTTACCGGGGGCGGCACCCTGGAGGGGCACACGGTCGGCTTGGCAGTCATGGACTTCGCGTTTGCCGGCGGCTCGATGGGCTCGGTGGTCGGCGAAGAACTCGCCCGCGCCGCCGAGCGCGCCGCCGTTGAGGGCCGCTCTTTCATCGTCGTCGCCGCCTCGGGCGGGGCGCGGATGCAAGAGGGCGCGCTGTCCTTGATGCAGATGGCAAAAACGACGCTGGCCCTGGAAAACTTAGCCGTCAAACGCTTGCCCTTTATCAGCGTCTTAACCGACCCCACGACCGGCGGCGTGACCGCGAGTTTCGCCACGCTGGGCGACGTGATTGTCGCCGAGCCGAAAGCGTTTATCAGCTTTGCGGGGCCGCGCGTGATTCAGCAAACCCTCAAACAAGATTTGCCCGAAGGCTTTCAGCGCGCCGAATTTTTGCTTAAAAAGGGGATGCTCGACGACGTGGTGCCCAGGCTCGCGCTGAAAACGCGCCTGGCGAGCTACCTCGGTTTTCTGCGCGGCGGCGTGCCGGAGCGGTCGGCCGAAGCGGAAGAAAGGGTACTGCGTGCCCCTTCCTTTTGAAAAACCGATTGACGAGTTAGAGGCCAAAATCCTCGACATGCGCCACTACGCCGAAGAGCAAAACATCGACTTCGGCGACGAAATCGACGGGTTGGAGAAACGGCTCGAGCTGTTGAAGCGTGAAACCTTTGACTCACTCACGCGCTGGCAGCGCGTCCAGGTGGCGAGAGCGCCGGGTCGGCCCACCGCGCTCGACTACATCCAGGGCGCGTTCGAGGGGTTCAGCGAACTCCACGGTGACCGCGTCCAGGGCGACGACCCGGCGCTGGTGACAGGTCTGGCGCGCTTAGGCGGGCACAGCGTGGTGGTGCTGGCCCAGCAAAAGGGCCGCGACACCAAGGAAAACATCCACCGCAACTTCGGGATGCTCCACCCGTCGGGCTACCGCAAGGCGCTCCGCATGTTCGACCTGGCTGATAAGTTCCGCTTGCCGGTCGTCACCCTTATCGACACGCCCGGCGCGTATCCGGGCGTCGCCGCCGAAGAGGGCGGGCAAGCCTGGGTCATCGCCGAGAGCATCCGGCGGATGAGCCGTTTGACGGTTCCGGCGGTGAGCGTCGTCATCGGCGAGGGCGGCTCGGGCGGGGCGCTCGCCATCGGCGTGGCGAACCGGGTGCTGATTTTGGAAAACGCCATTTACTCGGTCATCTCCCCCGAGTCCTGCGCGGCAATCCTGTGGCGCGACGCCGCCGAAGCGCCCAAAGCGGCTGAGGCGCTGAAACTCACCGCGCTCGACTTGTTGGAACTTGGCGTCGTCGACCGCGTCGTCGAAGAGCCGCTCGGCGGCGCGCACAAACACCTTGCGGCAACCGTGCAAACGGTGGCGGGGGTGTTGCAGGAGGAACTCGAGAACCTGTTGAATCACAGTGCTGACGAGTTGTTGGCGCAGCGCCAAGCCCGTTTTCGCGCCCAGGGCCGCTTCGAACTCGCCGGGGTTTAAATTTTCTAGGGTTTAGCGTCGCGCGGCGTCCCGCAGAGTTTTGATATTCTCGGCAACTCTGTCGTACGGCCTGTAAACCGCGCTCCCGGCGACCACGATGTCGGCTCCGGCCTCTAAGACGCGCGTGATGTTGTCAGCCCCGACGCCGCCGTCGACTTCCAGCTCACAAGCCGGATTTGTGTCGCGCCGCCACGCGGCGACCGTGCGCAGGCGCTCGTAGCTCGCTTCGATAAACGTTTGGCCGCCAAAGCCTGGGTTCACGCTCATAATCAGGACGAGGTCGAGGTAAGGCAGCGCGTCTTCAACCACGTTCAGCGGCGTGAGCGGGTTGAGGGCCAAGCCGACTTTTGCGCCGGTTTTTTTGACGAGCTGCAAGGTGCTGTGCAGGTGAACCGTCGCCTCGGCGTGGACGGTCAAACTGTCCGCGCCCGCCGCGGCGAACATTTCCACGTAGCGTTCGGGCTCGGTAATCATGAGGTGAACGTCGAGCGGCAACTCGGTGGCGCGTTTGCAAGCTTCGACGACGAGCGGGCCGAGGGTGATGTTCGGGACGAAGTGACCGTCCATCACGTCGACGTGAACCAGGTTGGCCCCGGCCTCTTCGGCGGCGGCGATTTGCTCGCCGAGCCGGGCGAAGTCGGCAGCCAGAATCGACGGGGCGAGTTTGAAGGTTTGAGGTGTTTTCACAGGAGAGTATAGCAGGCCCTTGTAGTGTCCGTCCGCTCGCCGGGTATGCTGGCCGGAGCGGGCGCGTAGCAAGCGCGCGTCAACCGGGGGGCAGTATGAACACACGCACAAGTCGAACCTTGCTGGCGGTCGTTGCCACCGTTCTCGTTCTCGCAGCCTTAAAAGCGACGCGGCCGGTGAGTTTGCCGCTCTTTTTCGGCGTGGTGCTGCTGCTGTTTTTCAGGCCGCTGCAAAGGCGACTGGACCGCCGCTTGCCGCGCTGGATAGGGGTCATCAGCATTACGCTCCTGGCGCTTGTGTTCTTGGCCTTTTTGGGCGGGCTGCTCGCCTATAGCGTGAACGCCGTCGCGCCCGAAGTGCCGGGTTACGCCGACCAGGTTCAAAGCCAGCTCCAAAACTTGCAGGGCCGCTTGCAGGAGCGGGGCATCTCGGTGTCGCTGCCGGGTGTGGGTGGGGGCGAGGGTGCTCAAGGCGGGGCGGCTCAGGACGGGAGTGCGCAGGAGGGGGGCGGCTCGAGCGGCGGAACGGCGGGTTCCTCCTTTTTGGGTAACGCTTTAAGTTTTCTCGGCTCCTTTACGAGCGGCCTTTCCTTAACCGTGCTCACCCTGACCGTGCTCGTCTTCTTGCTCATCGAGGCGAACGGCTTTCGAAAAAAGGTGGGGCAGTTGGAGTCCGACTCCAGCAACCGCGTACTCGACGCGTTCGAGCGCATGGCGGGCAAGTTCGAGCGTTACTTCCTCGTTCAAGCTTTTACGAGCGTTTTGACCGGGCTGCTCACCTGGCTTTGGTGCCTCGTGCTGGGCGTTCCCTTCGCGGTTGTCTGGGGCCTCGTCAGTTTTGCCTTCAACTTCGTGCCGACCGTCGGCTCCATCCTGGCGGTGGTGCCGCCCACGCTCTTCGCGCTCGCTTTTAGCGGCGTCGGCACGGGGCTGGCGGTGTTCGCGGGGCTGGCGGTTATCCAGCTTCTGCTGGGCAACTTTGTGGACCCAACTCTGCAGGGGGGCGCGCTCGAGCTTTCACCCGTGGTGGTTCTCTTGGCGGTGGTGTTCTGGGGCTGGCTTTGGGGCATAGGCGGGGCCATCATCGGCGTGCCCCTCACGGTAGCGTTGGTGCTGCTCATGCAAGAGTTCGAGGCGACGCGGCCCATCGCCCTCTTCTTGAGCGAGCCCGGCGAAGCGTAACCGCGCGCCTTGCGAGTAGTTGAGTAAACATGTCACTATTTTCTTCAGGAGGCACGCTATGGAGTACGCCCACCCGGAAGTCCTGGTCTCGACCGACTGGGTTTTGGAACACCACGACGATGAAAATGTGCGCGTTTTAGAGGTCGACGAGGACGTGCTGCTGTACGACACCGGCCACATCCCCGGCTCGCAAAAAATCGATTGGCTCATGGACTTGTGGGATGACCCCCGCCGCGAGTTCATCAGCCCCGAACAACTCGCCGACCTTTTTGAGCGTTTAGGGATTTCGAACGACACGACGATTGTCCTCTACGGCGACAAAAATAACTGGTGGGCGAGCTACGCGTTTTGGTTTTTCAAGTACAGTGGCGTTGAAAACGTCAAACTCATGAACGGCGGCCGGGTGAAGTGGGTGCAGGAGGGCAAACCCCTCACCACCGACGTGCCGAGTTACGAAAAGGGCAGCTTTACGTCCGGCGAGCGCAACCCCGAACTGCGGGCGTTCCGGGACGATGTGATGGAACACCTCGAGCAAGTCGAAGCGGGCAAGGGCGCGATGGTCGATGTCCGCAGCCCCGGCGAGTTCTCGGGCGAGGTCACGCACATGGCCGACTACCCGCAAGAGGGCGTGCTGCGCGGCGGGCACATCCCCGGAGCCAGCAACATCCCCTGGGCCAAAGCCGCCAACGAAGACGGCACGTTCAAAAGCGCCGACGAACTCAAAACCCTTTACGAGGCCGAAGGCGTCACCCCCGACAAAGACGTCATCGCTTATTGCCGCATCGCCGAGCGGTCGTCACACACCTGGTTCGTGCTGAAGTACCTCCTCGGCTACGACAACGTCAAAAACTACGACGGCTCCTGGACCGAGTGGGGCAACAGCGTCGGGGTACCCATTGAAAAGGGTGCTTGAATCCACGATGGATAGACGCACCTTTGGAACAGCCCTCTTAGACGATTAGACGATGGACACGCGTTTCTCGCCGTGTCCGTCTGTGACTCCGTCTTCAAAGTCGTAGTCGAACGCTTCGGTGTCGGTCGACTTCGCCAGGGTAATCACGACATATTTCGAAACCGGCGTGTTGCTGCCTTCGGCCACGCTGCCAATCGGCACGAGCACGTTGGCCTCGGGAAAGTAAGTGGCGGTGCAGCCGCGCGGGATTTTGTAGGGCAGCGCGATGAAGCGCCGCGCCACGCGCGTTTCACCCTCGAAGTGGCTCGTCAAGTCCAGCACGTCGCCGTCCTTGATACCTGCTTCAGTCACGTCCTCGAGGTTCATCATAATCACGCGGCGCTCGCCCTTGATGCCGCGATAGCGGTCGTCGAGGCCGTAGACAGTCGTGTTGAACTGGTCGTGCGAGCGAATCGTCATCATCACGAACTGGTCGTCGGCCAGGGCGCGTTCGGGGATGTCGTGGACGGTGAATTTCGCCTTGCCGGTGTTGGTGGTAAAGCGGCCTTCGCGCGGGCCGTTGGGGAGGTAGAAGCCTACGCCGTGGACGCGTTCGTTGTAGTTCTCGAAACCGGGGATGACCCTCGAGATAGCCTCGCGGATGCGCCCGTAGTCCCCGACGAGCCCGTCCCAGTCGATGGGTGAGCGTCTGCCCAGGGTTGCTTTGGCAAGCCCCGCGACGATGGCGGGCTCGCTCAACAAATGTTCCGACGCGGGCGGCAGGATGCCCTGCGAGTCGTGGACGACGCCCATCGAGTTTTCGACCGAAACGAACTGCGGCCCCGACAGTTGTAAGTCGACCTCGCTGCGGGTGAGGCAGGGGAGAATCAGCGCCTCGTCGCCGTGGACGAGGTGCGCGCGGTTGGGCTTGGTCGAGACGTGGACGGTCAAGCGGCAACGCTCCAAAGCCTCGGCGGTGTATTCGGTGTCGGGTGTGGCCGACAAAAAGTTGCCGCCCATCGCGAAGAACACTTTGGCCTTGCCCTCGTGCATCGCCTTGATGGCTTCGACCGTGTCGTAGCCGTGCTCGCGCGGCGGCTTGAAGTCGAACTCTCTGCCGAGCTTGCTCAAGAACTCCTCTTTGGGCCGTTCCCAAATCCCCATCGTGCGGTCGCCCTGCACGTTCGAGTGGCCGCGCACCGGGCAGGTGCCCGCGCCGGGCTTGCCGATGGAGCCGCGCAGGAGCAGCAGGTTGACGATTTCCTGAATGCTGCCGACGGCGTTGTGGTGCTGCGTCAAGCCCATCGCCCAGCAGACGATCATGCGCCTGTTCGCCATGACCAGGCTGGCGGCGGCGCGGATGTCGGCGCGCTCGAGCCCGCTCTCCTTGAAAATTTTGTCCCAGCTCTCGGCGCGCAGGTCTCTCAAAAAGGCGTCGAAGCCTTGCGTCTTTTCCTCAATAAAGGCGTGGTCGAACACCTCGCCGGGGCGCTTGTCCTCTTCCTCCAACAGCTCTTTCATGATGCCCTTGAGGAGCGCCACGTCGCCGCCGATGCGCACCGGCAAGAAGAGGTCGCTGAGCTGCGTGCCGGGGCCGAACAGCGTCGGCACGGCCTTGAGGGGGTTCATAAAGTCCTGCGGGTTTTTGAACGCCATCAAACCTGCTTCGGGCAAGGGATTGATGGAGATGATTTTCGCGCCGTTCTTCTTACCGCGCTCTAAAGCGCTCATCATCCGCGGGTGGTTCGTGCCGGGGTTCTGGCCGATGATGATGATGAGGTCGGAGACGTAGAAGTCTTCCAGCGTCACCGAACCCTTGCCGAGTCCGAGCGTTTCCGACAGCGCCGTACCCGAGGACTCGTGGCACATGTTCGAGCAGTCGGGCAGGTTGTTGGTGCCATACTGGCGGACGAACAGTTGGTATAAGAACGCCGCCTCATTCGAGGTGCGCCCGGAGGTGTAAAAGACGGCCTCGTCGGGGGAATCCAGGGCGTTGAGTTCTTGGGCGACCTTGTCGAACGCCTCTTCCCAAGCAATCGGCTCGTAGTGCGTCGCCCCTTTGCGCAAAATCATCGGGTGGGTTATTCGGCCCTGGCTGTTGAGCCAGTAGTCGGAGCGCTTGGACAACTCTTCGACCGAGTGTTTCCGGAAAAACTCGGGCGTGACGCGGCGCTTGGTGCCCTCGTCGAGGACGGCTTTGGCCCCGTTTTCGCAAAACTCCGCGACCGATCGGTGTTCGTCTGGGTCGGGCCAAGCGCAGGACGAACAGTCGAAGCCGTCCTTTTGGTTCATGGTCGTGAGCATTCGCACGCCGCGCAGGGGGCCGGTTTCGTGCAGGGCGTATTTCAGGCTCGAGACCACCGCGGGCACCCCGGCGGCTAAGTGCTTGACCGGCGTTTTCTTGAGCCCGGTAAAGGCGTCGGGCGGCTGCGCCTGAACCCGCCACGCCTCCGGGTGCGGGCGGTCGGGTGTGGTGTCGCCGACCTGCTCTAAGTCTTTTTTCGCCTCGTAGTGGTCGGGCGCGCCTATCTCCTCGGAGCGGCTGGTGCTCGAGGGGTCGTAACCCTTCTCAGTCTCGTTTCTGTCCATGTTCTCCCTTTCTTAACGTGAAACCAGCGCGTCCGGCTCGGCTGACGGCAACACAAGCCGACCCTCGCCCGCATAGAGGTTGAACCGCTCGCCGCGCAAAAACCCGACGAGCGTAATGCCGAACTCCTTAGCGACCGACACCGCCAGCGACGACGGGGCCGACACCGCGCAGACCACGCCGACGCCCGCCGCGAGCGACTTTTGCAACAACTCGAAACTCGCCCGGCCGCTCAGCAAGACGATGTGCTCGGACAGGGGCAGCAAACCTTCCAACAGCGCCCAGCCGACGAGTTTATCCAGCGCGTTGTGCCGCCCTACGTCCTCGCGGAGTGCCAGCAACTCACCTTCTTTGCTGAACAGCGCCGCCGCGTGCAGCCCACCCGTCACCTCGAACAAGCCCTGCGCCCCCCGCAGCTTGTCGGGCAGCGAAGTGACGGTTTCGGGCGTGACCGTGAACGTGACCGGCAACGCCCCGCAACCGCGAATCTCCAGCGCCTCCAAACTCGCCTTGCCGCAGACCCCGCAGGCCGAGGTGGTGGTGAAGTGGCGCTCCAAAGTCCGCAACTCCGGCAACGCCCCGCGCAGCGTCACGTTGACGATGTTGTAAAGCTGCTCAGTTTCGGTATCGACGCAGTAGGAGATGCGCGCCACGTCGTCGCGGCTGGTGATGACCCCTTCACCGAACAAAAACCCGGCCGCCAGCTCAAAGTCACGGCCCGGTGTGCGCATGGTGACGGCGACGGTCTTGCGCGCTGCGCCACTCTCCCTATCGCTCAACAAGCGCAGCTCGAGCGGCTCCTCGGTGGCGAGCGTGTCGCGCCGCGTCTTGGCCGCGTTGCCCGTCACCGTCGTGACGACGCTGTGGGTTTTGCCCTTAGGTCGCACCCCGCCCCCTCACTCCTTGGTGTACAAAGCTCGTCTCGTTGCTACCAAGTCGTTCTCAGCTTAGATTGTGCATAAAATAATTTTACAAACTCCACCATGAAAATTTTGTGAGAAAAGGTACCTTCTTATGAAGATGGTCAGCTCAGGCGTGCCGCGAACTTCCCGACCAGGGTCCCTTACCGCTGCCCTGATACCAACCTCTTCGTAGGCTAGACTGAACCACGCGGGGCAAGGAGGTTGACCATGTTTGGCGGCCCGGATACTATTTGGATACTCATTCCCGTCGCGGCGATAGCGGCGGGCGCGTTTCGGGAATGGGTCAAGTTCAAGTCGAAACAGCGCGAACTCGGCAGTTCGGCGGACGAGTTGAAGCAGGTCGTCAGCGCGCTCGAGGCCAAACTGCACGACCGGCAAGCCGCCTTGGAACGCCGCGTCGCCAACCTGGAAACCATCATTACCAGTCAAACCTGGGACACGCTCCACGATGACCGGCTCTCAAAGGCGGACAAAAAACTGCTGCTCGAGGACGCGGACGGTGAGCTGCGCACCCTCCGTGAAGAGTTGGGCGACACCCGCAAGGCCGAACTTCTGGCGCGGCGTTTGAAGTAAGCTTACTCGTCTAGCTGCTCAATGCATTTTTCGAGGGCTCGAGCCCTAAACTTCTCGTTCGGTTCTCGAGTGCTCCCAGTCGGAGGCTTCGTCGAGCGAGGATATTTCCTCGGGGGACAGCTCGAGTTCAGCGGCGGGCAACACGTCCCGAAGCTGCGCCACGCTGTTCGCCCCGACGATGGGCGCGGTCATGTAGGGTTTGGCGAGCAGCCAGGCGAGGGCCACCTGCGCCGGGTGAACAGCGTGCGTATCGGCAACTTTGCGCACCTCGTCCAGAATGTTCCAGTTCTGTTCGGTAAAGCGCTTGTTCGCAATACCTTCGGCCCGCTTGCTGTCGGGCAGCGCCGCGTCGCGTTCGTACTTGCCCGTCAAAAAGCCGCCCGCCAGCGGGCTGTAGGGCAGCACGCCGACGCCGTAGGTTTCGCACACCCGCGCCAACTCGCGCTCGAAGTCGGCCCTGGTCGGTTGGGTGAGGCTGTACTCGGGCTGAATCGACACAAACTTCTCAAAACCGTGCTTATCACTCGTCCACAGCGCCTGCATCAGTCGCCACGCCGAAAAGTTCGAGCAGCCCAGGTAGCGCACGTAACCCTTACGGACGAGGTCGGTGAGGGCGGACAAGGTTTCTTCGATGGGTGTTTGATTGTCGACCCAGTGAACCTGGTACAGGTCGATGTGGTCCGTTTGCAAGCGCCGCAACGAGTCCTCGCAGGCCTGCATAATCCAGCGCCGGGACAGGCCTTCGCGCCCCTTAGCCGTCCCGCGCCCCTCGTCGCCGTTTTGGCCCATCGGCCCGCGCACTTTAGTAGCGACCAAAACCTCGTCGCGGTTGCCCCTCGCTTTGAGCCAGCGCCCGATGATTTCTTCGGACACGCCGCCGGGGTTGTTCGGGGCCCACATGCTATAGACGTCCGCCGTGTCGACGAGGTTGCCGCCCGCCTCTACAAAGGCGTCCATGATTTTGAAAGAGGTTTCCTCGTCCGCCGTCCAGCCGAACTGCATGGTGCCGAGGGCGAGGGGGAAGGTTTGGAGGCCGCTGTTGCCGAGGTTTCGGTGGGTCATTTGGGGAGTATAACGATTTTCTGTCGAGCATAAACACTGTTGCCTTTATCAAATATCAGAACCGATATTTTTATGAGAAACACAGCCACGGGTGTTAAACTTTGCTAGGTGTCTATTAAAGCGACGTTGCGGCGGCTCACCGAGAGCCTTCAGGTTTGGTCGGATAAAGGTCTGAACGAAGCGCAGACCTCACAAGTCATCGTTCTCCCCGTTCTGCAGGCGCTCGGTTATGATATTTTCAACCCTTACGAGGTCGTGCCGCAAAGCGCCAACCAAATTTACCGTCCAGATTTCACAATCAACTTTGCTGACAAAATACGTTTTATTATCGAAGTTAAGACCCTAAACAAAGATTTTACAGATAAGGACCAAACTCAATCGGTCAACTACGTCAACGCGCAGGGCAGACGGTGGGCGATTCTGACAAATGGCAAAGCGTGGCATTTTTTCGATAACCAAATTCCCAAGCCTGCCTCCGAAAAGCTCGCAACCACCGTGGACATTCAAAAACCCGAAGCTGCAACCTACCTCACCAAGCTCCTTGCACGTTCCGTTTGGGAGCTGGAACGTGCAGATGAAACTGTTGCAACCAGGGTTGAAGAAGTTGCCGACGACATAAGAAAACGAACAAAGCTCAGCGAGATAGCTGCAAAGCTCGAGCGCGAACTAGCGGCAGGTTTCACCCGAGACGAAGCGGGACTCAAGAAAGCGATTCAACACACGCTCGAGCCTAACGAAAAAGAGTTGGCGCTCGAGTCTTTATCCGAGTTGAGTAGAAAGCTGCTCAATAAATCTGAGAACGCCTTTTTCCCCGACACCTCAGAGACAAAAGAATCAGCAGGTGTTGTTGAGGCGTTGAAGTCGGGCATCGCTTTGACGAAGCCGCTCAAGAAAAAAGGCACGCCTTTCAACATCAGAGTTTGGGTTGACGGTGACGAAGTTGATGTGTCTAGTTGGCGTGATGTAACTTGCGGTATTGCTGAAGCGCTTGTTTTCTTGGGTGAAGAAGCGGCCTTAAAATCTACAGAGTTGGTGAACAACCATATGGATGAACGTACAAAAGAAAACAATAAAGGTGTTTATCCGTCGAGCGCGTATAGAAAACTTAGCGACGGTCGGTTTTTATTCCTTAACTACAGTGTTAAAAGTCTAAGGCAGAAAAGCAAAAAGATGCTAGAACTTGTCAATGCTCCAGCACAGGTACTACGAGTTGTTTACAAGAACGAAGAGTTTGACCTTCCATAACATTTAAGCGACCGAACATAGTGGGCTCGAGTCTACTCGAACCTCTCCGACAGCTAGGCCGAAGTAAGGTTAGGTCGAAGACCCCCAAGCGCGTTACCCTCAACTCATGACCGACTCTCCCAAACCCTCCAGGGCTAGGTGTCCATCCGCGCTCGCCCCGTCAGCAGCCGTAGGACTTGTCTGCCGGAAAACTTGTCCAGGTTTGCCGTTCACCCGCACAGGATTCGGTATAGTGGTCAAGGACAAATTTCTCTGGACACGCGGGCGTTCCGACCCTTAAGCTCAGAGGTCGGCTTTGACCGGCGAGGAGGCTTTATGAGAAAACCGGTACACGACCCCGAACGGGGTTTTGCGATGCGGATTGCGGGCGGTATCATTTTGGCCCTGAGCGGCTGGATGGTTTTAGCGTCGCTGGCACTGGAATACGGCAACACCGTGGCGGCGGTCAGCAACGGCGTGGTTGGCGCGCTGCTGGCGCTGCTGGCTCTCACTATCTTGCGCAACCCCTTTAGTTCGGCGCCGACATGCTACTTAACCGCTATCGGCGGGCTGTGGTTGTTCGCGGCGCCGTTTGCACTGGGTTTTGAGCGTTATACCTTGAGCATGGGCAACAACCTGTGGGTGGGCGTCATCATCACGGTGTTGTCCTTTTTTATCGTCGGCGAGGCGCTGCAGCTCGAGCAGTCCGTCAGCGTTCAACACAGCACGAGCGGCGAAGCCGCAACCCGAATGCAACCCAAGGACTAAGCAGTACCGAGTGAAAAGTACCGAGTTGAAAGTGATTCAACTCGGTACTTTTCACTCGGTCCTCGGTACTTTCTTAGGCCGTCGCCTTGGCCGAACTCGAGTGGATGTTCCGCAACACCGTGTGCAAAATCCCGCCGTTGCGGTAGTAGTCCACCTCGACCGGGGTGTCCAAGCGGCACACCACGGTGAAGTCGGTGCGCTGGCCGTCGGGGCAAACCGCGCGGACGTGGATGTCCTGGCCGGGCTTCACGTCGTCGTTCACGTCGATAGTGTAGGTCTCGGTGCCGTCGAGCCCCAAACTTTTAGCGTCCTCGCCGTCTTTGAACTGTAAGGGCAGCACCCCCATGCCGATGAGGTTGCTGCGGTGGATGCGCTCGTAACTCTTGGCGATGACCGCTCGAGCGCCCAGCAGGTACGTCCCCTTTGCCGCCCAGTCGCGCGACGAGCCCATGCCGTAGTCGGTGCCCGCTATCACGATGGTCGGGATACCCGCGCCCGCGTAGTGGAGGCTGGCCTCGTAGATGCTCGTCACCGCGTCGCGGGTGAAGTCCTTCGTCCAGCCGCCCTCGGTGCCGGGGGCGAGTTGGTTTTTCAGGCGGATGTTGGCGAACGTCCCACGCGTCATCACGCGGTCGTTGCCGCGCCGCGAGCCGTAAGAGTTGAAGTTCTGGGGCTCCACGCCTTGTTCGATGAGGTACTGCCCCGCCGGGCTGTCGATGGCGATGGAGCCCGCCGGCGAGATGTGGTCGGTCGTGACCGAGTCGCCGACCTTGACGAGGACTCGAGCCTTTTTAATGGGCTGAATCGGCTCAGGCTCGGGGCTCATGTCGATGAAAAAGGGCGGCTCTTGGATGTAGGTCGATTTCTCGTCCCACTCGAACAGCTCGCCGCCCTTGACCGGAATCTTGTTCCACTCTTCGTTGGACTTTTCGATGCCGTCGTACATCTTTTTAAAGGTCGCGGGCTTCATGGCCGCTTCCATGTGCTCGGTGATGTCCGCAAAGGTCGGCCACAGGTCGCGCAGGTAAACGTCGTTGCCGCCTTGGTCCTGGCCGATGGGTTCGGTCGAGAGGTCGATGTCGACGGTGCCCGCAATCGCGTAGGCGACGACGAGGGGCGGGCTGGCGAGGTAGTTCGCCTTGATGTGCGGGTTGATGCGCCCTTCGAAGTTGCGGTTGCCCGAGAGCACCGAGGCCGCGACGAGGTCACCTTCCTGAATCGCCTCGACCACCGGCGCGGGGAGCGGCCCCGAGTTGCCGATGCAGGTCGTGCAACCGTAGCCGACGAGGTAAAAGCCGAGTTGTTCCAGGTAAGGCATCAGTCCGGTTTCGGTGAGGTACTCGGTCACTACTTTCGAGCCCGGCGCGAGGCTCGTCTTGACCCAGGGCTTGCTGGTCAGCCCGCGCTCGGCCGCTTTTTTCGCCAGGATACCCGAGGCCAGCATCACCGAGGGGTTGCTGGTGTTCGTGCAGGAGGTGATGGCGGCGATGACCACGTCGCCGTGTTTGAGTGGGTGGGTACCGTTTTCCAACTTCAGCGTTCCGGTATTGCCGAGGTCTTCGTCCTTGAGCGCGAAGCCGCGTTTGTCGAAGGGCTTTTGCAGGTCTTCGCGGAAGGTCTCTTTCATGCTCGAGAGCAAAATCCGGTCTTGCGGGCGCTTCGGCCCGGCGAGCGAGGGCTGCACCGTGGACATGTCGAGTTCGAGCATGTCCTGAAACTCGGGGTCGGCCATGTCGGCGGTGCGGAACAGGCCTTGCGCCTTCATGTAGGTTTCGACCGCTTCGACCTCGTCGTCCAAGCGTCCGGTTTGGCGCAGGTAGCGCAGGGTTTCGCCGTCGACCGGGAAAAAGCCCATCGTCGCGCCGTATTCGGGGGCCATGTTGGCAATCGTCGCGCGGTCGGGAATCGTCATGTTGTCGAGACCAGGGCCGAAGAACTCGACAAACTTGCCCACCACACCCGCCGCGCGGAGGATTTGCGTCACCACCAGCACGAGGTCGGTTGCGGTCGAGCCTTCGGGCAGTTTGCCGGTCAGTTTGAAACCGACGACCTCGGGCGTGAGCATGTAAATCGGCTGGCCGAGCATCACCGCTTCGGCCTCGATGCCGCCGACGCCCCAGCCCACCACGCCGAGGCCGTTGATCATCGTCGTGTGGCTGTCGGTGCCGACGAGCGAGTCGGGGTACACAACATCCATGTCCCCATGCGGCGCGCTCTGCACACCCTTGGCGATGTACTCCAAGTTCACCTGGTGGACGATGCCGCTCGCCGGCGGCACCACGCCGAAGTTTTCAAAGGCCGCCTGGCCCCAGCGCAAGAACTCGTAGCGTTCGCGGTTGCGTTCGAACTCGATGGCGGCGTTCGTGGCGAGCGCGAAAGGCGAGTCGTACTCGTCCACTTGCACCGAGTGGTCGATGACGAGGTCGACCGGCACCTGCGGGTTGATGAGCTTGGGGTCGCCGCCGAGTCGAGCCATCGCGCTCCGCAAGGCGGCCAAGTCCACCACGCTCGGCACGCCGGTAAAGTCTTGCAAGATAACTCGAGCCGGCTTGAACGGGATTTCGACTCGAGCCGGATTCTTGGCGTCGTAGGCGGCCAGACCTCTGACATCGTCCGCCGTGACTTCGTAGCCGTCCTCGTTGCGAAGCAGGGATTCTAACAGCACCTTGATAGAGAACGGCATCTTGTCGACGTTGCCGAGCCCGTCCTCTTGCAGTTTGGACAGGCGGTAGTAATACGCCTTGCCCGAGCCCGTTTCAAAGGTGTCTCGAGCGTCAAAGGAATTTTTCAAGTCGGCCATTGTGGTTTCCTCTCTTTGAAAACGAGGGTTGAAAGACGGTTTAGACTTATTCTAGCGGGTTTTGCAAAGCTCTAAGGTGCCCTGCCTCTAAAAGGCTAAAAACTCGAGCCGGTTTTCAAACGGGTCAGCCACGTAAAACCGCCGAACCTCCGGCAGCGCCGTGTCCCAGACGACTTCGACGCCGGCCTCGCTTAAGCGTTCAGCAAGAGCTTCGAGGCGTTCGACCCGAAAAGCCGGATGTGCTTTTTTCGCCGGAACGAACGGCGTTTCGACGCCCAAGTGCAAGCCGAAACCCGTCCCCGAAAACCAGACACCACCGCGACTTTTGAGCGGTTCGGGCTTTTCGACTTCGGGCAGCTCGAGCAAATCACCGTAAAAGGCTCGAGCCGCCCCTTCCCCACCCGCGGGCAAGGCGAGCTGAACATGGTCGAGGGCTGAAATCATCGAGTGCTGAGACCTGAACTGAAAACGATTCTCTTCATCCCGACCTCCGAATTTTATTTTCCCGCTATGCTGGGTGATATGGAAGAGGTCAAATCACCCAGCTTGCAAATCGTCACTGATACGGCAGCCGCCGACCTGCTTATGAACCCGTACACATTGCGGCAGCTGGCACCATTTTTGGGGCGCGAGTGTACCGTCACGCAAGCCGCGCAGGAAACGCGGGAGAAGGCGAACACGGTGCTCTCGAGGGTGCACCGTTTCACCACCCTCGGCCTGCTTGAAGTTGTACGTGAGGAGAAGCGCAAGGGCCGCGCCGTCAAAGTTTACCGTTCTACGGCCGACATCTTTTTCGTCCCCTTCGAAGCGACCACGGCCGAGACCCTGGAGGCGATGCTGCAAGAGCGCGACGCCTACTGGGAAACGCTGCTGCGCCGCAGCGTGGTGCGGGCTCGAGGCGAGGACGTGGGTACCTGGGGCACGCGCGTGTACCGCGATGGCGCGGGCCGCTTGCAAGTGCAAACGGCTGTCACGCCGACCCAAAACTACACCCTGCTCGACGCTGAGCGGCCCGCCGTGCTGAGCGCCTGGCGCGACAGCGTTTACCTGGACTTCGACGACGCCAAGGCGCTGCAACGTGAAATGTTCGACCTGCTGAAACGCTATCACCAAAAGGCGGGCGCGCAGCGCTACATCGTGCGGCTCGGGATGGCCCCGCTCGAGTGAAGTTTTCAGCAACCCCGCACCCGCGCGCGCCGAAGGGGCTACACTGGCGTTATGAAGCCCAACGAAACGAAACGACGCCTGTTGGCCGCCGCCCTTGGCTTCACCCTTCTGGTCAGCGCCTGCGCGCCGCGCACCGCGTCCTCCAACCCGCCGAACACCCCAGCGAGCGCTTCTCTCGAGACGCCCCAGGCGAAAGCGACCGCCGAAACGGCCGAAATCGCCTATCACCGCATGGCGATAGGTCTCCTGCAAACCGGCGAGTACACGACCAACGCGCTTCTGGAATTGGCCCTGCCCACGGGCGTCAAGTGGACCCTAGAAGAGTTCAGCGGAGCGGACTACCGTTTGCGGTTCACGTCGGACGACGTGCCGGTTTACGTCTGGCTCGTCACGCCGCGGGGCGTACAAGTCACGACGCTCAATTGACCTACTTTCGGCAGAGGCTGCACACGCGTTTGGGTTGCTAGGTTGAACCCGAAACATACGTTCAAAAAGGAGTGAGTATGTCTAGAAAGGTTTTTTCCGTCTTGTCGCTGGCGCTCGGTTTTCTTGCACTCGGGTTGGCCGGGGCGCAACCGCTCGCGGAGTTCGCGCCGCAAGAAACCGTGCTGAGCTTGAGCTTCGGTTCTCAGGGCGGCGTGCTCGAGACCCTGGACGACGACTTGAGCGCGCTGGGGTGGAAGCAGGGCAAGGAAACGCTTCGCAAACTTCTCGAGGTCGGCGCGCGCTTGGGCGACGGGGGTTATGCCGACGGCGACTTTACCGACCTGCTCAACTTCTACGACACCATGATGGGCAGGACGGACGGCAACCTGTATACCGAGGAAGTGCTTGCAGCCTGCCCCGGCCTCCAAGACGTCGCCGACGCCTCGCCGGACTACCGGGGCAAAGGCTACCGAACCGAGGGTCTGCTCACCCTCAGCCTCGACGGGTTCAGCCCGGTACCGGCGGGCACCGCGCTGCTCCGCGTCGACGACGCGCTCGCGCCGCTTTATGAACAGTTGCAGGATGTGCTGCTCGAGTGTATTCGGGAGACGGACGAGGTCACGGAGTTGGAGCAGGACGGCGTCACGCTGTACGTCGTCGGCGACGCGGGCGACTTTCCGATCGTCGCGGGCAACGTGGGTACGCTCTACTTTTTAGGCAGCAACCCGGAAGTTGTCCGCGGCGTGGTGCGCAAAGTCCAGGGCGCTGCTGAGGGTTCAACGCGGGAAACGAGTTACGCCGACACGCCCTTTTACCAGCAAGTCAGCGCCAAACTCGGCGAGACTGTCAACGGCCTCGGCTTTGCCGTGAACTCGAGCGCGCTCGCCGGCACGTTGGAGGGCGCGGCGGGTCTTCTGGGCGACGACCCGGAAACGGACTACCTCGTTACTCGCGCCGGTACCCTGTTGCGCACGCTCGGTGGTATAGCCGGCAACTTGAGCTTAACCGACGAAGGCGTGCAACTCGAAAACGTGCTCGCCGTCAACCCCGAAGGCGGTGACGAGGCGCTGCTCGAGCTGCTGCTTTGCGACACTTGCACGGTGTCCGCGCCCTTTTTGGCGCCTCAGGGCAGCGTCGGCGTGGCGGCGCAGTACCTGCCCTGGCGCGAACTGTTCGCCTACGCCCAGGACTGGCTGGACGGCTTAGCGGCGGTCACGGGCGAACCTCTCGACCTCAAACAGCTGGCGCAAGACACCCTCGGCATCGACCTGGACACGGCCTTGTTGGACTGGCTCGGCTCCGAGGTGCAAACCTACACGCTGGACTCTTCTTTGACCGACCTGCGCACGCTTCTCTACGGGCAGGCCCAAGTGAGCGTCGTCCCGGTAAGTTCGCCCGCGGAAGCCAAAGCGGGGATAGAGAGTTTGGCCCGCACCTTCGGTCCCATCCTGAACGAGTTACTGACCGAAGCGGGCGGCATGGGCGACGTGGGCAGCGCCGAAGACCTTTTCGGCGCGACCAACTTGCTGGGTGAGACGGCAGTCACCACCTACACCTACAAAGACACCGAAATCACGCGGCTGCGCGCCGGCTACAACACCGACGTCGGTTACACCTTCGTTGGCAACTACCTCGTTTTGGGCAGTCGCGGGCGGTCGAAGGCGTCGTCGACGCTTTTGGGGGAGGACGTGCGTTCAGCTTCGGACCGGGTTACCGGGCGATGCGCGCCGAGCTGCCCGAGACGGTGAGCAGTTTCAGTTACGGCGACACCGCCGCGGGTCTGAACGGCCTGGCCGACCTGCTGGAGGTGTTCGTCCAGCCCGCCGCCTTCGCCACGGACTTTGGGCTCGAGGCCGCCGTCGCGACGGCGGACGACCCGAACTTTGACAGCCTCGGCTACGCCGACCTGTACGAGGTCACGCCCGTGCCTTTGAGCGCGCCGGGCAGCGTGGAGGGCATCTTGAGCGAGGACGACCTCGACTACTACGGCAGCTACTCGGTCTACTACGACCTGACCAACTTGGAACCCGGCGCGCAGGTCAGCGTGAGCTTGGGCAGCGACGCCGGCGACGTTTACCTGTCCCTCATCGACGCCGACGCCGAGGTTTACCTCGCCGACGGCGAGTACGGCGACGACTACATCACCTCCGAACTCACCTTTAGCGCCGAAGAGGGCCGCCGCTACTACCTGGAGGTGGTGAGTTACGACGTCACCGAGACGGGCGACTACACCCTCGAGGTAAGCGTTGAGCAAGGGACGCCCCAAGAGGCGACGCCCGAAGAAAGCCAACCGCTGAGCGAGTTGGACCTGCCGAGTTACGGCGAACTCCTCAGCCTGTTCGACTTGTTGCCGCGAAGCGTCCGCGTGCTGGCCGACCACACGAGTACCAGTGAAAGCTATAGCGAGACCGACGGCGACACCGTCTACACGCGCAGCCTGACCCGAGTGGTCTGGTAAACAACGACTTTGAGGGGCTCGAGGTCAAGCCTCGAGCCCCTCTTTCGTCACGAACAAACGAAACAAGCGGCTTTTGACCTTGTCTCCCCTTTTAGGGGAGACGGCCCTGTAGGCCGGAGGGGTCTCACCCAGCGTAGGGCGCTTCACCGACGAAGCGCCGCGGGCGTGCTATAAAGGTAAGAGCAAGGCCCTACCAGGAGGGTGAACATGGACCAAGCACAAGAAACCATGACGGTCACCGAAGCCGCCGCCGCCAAGGCGGGCGAGCTGTTGGGCGCGAACAACAAACCCGACGGCGCGATTCGCGTGTTCGTCAAGTCGGGCGGCTGCAGCGGCTACAGCTACGGCATGGCGATCGACGAACGCACTTTGGAAGGCGACCGGATTATCGAGGACCGCGGCGTGCGAATAGTCGTCGACCCAAAAAGCTGGCCGCTGCTGCGCGGCGCGCAAGTTGATTACGTCGAAAACATGATGGGCGGCGGCTTCAGCGTCAACAACCCCAACGCCACGAGTTCTTGCGGCTGCGGCCACTCATTCCGCACCGACGGCCGGGCAGCGCCGGACGGCGAAGGCGCGGCGAGCTGTCACTGAGCAGTACCGAGGACCGAGTAGAAAGTAGAAAGTGAAAACCAAAAGCCAAAACCCCGCCTCGGCGGGGTTTTTAGTGGAGGTGCGCCTCGAGAAAACGCTTTATCTCTTTGAACGCTTGCGGCTGCGCGCGAGCGAACAGGGCGGCGTGGCCGCCCGCGACCTCGAGAAACGCCTTGTCGGCCATCGACAGCTCGAACAGTGTGCGGCCTTGAGACAGCGGAATCAGGCGGTCGTCCGTTGCGTGGATGAACAGGATGGGCGCAGTGACCGCAGCTATTTTCGCGTCGGACTCGAAGCGGTTGCGCAGCAGGCCGGACGGGAGCACGCGGTAGAGCGACTTCGCCACGGCGTCCAGGGAAGTGTAAGCGGCCTCGAGCACGACGGCACCCACCTCGACCCGGCTCGCCAAGTCCACGGCGACGCCCGTCCCCAGGCTGTAGCCGTATAGGACGATGTTTGTGGGCTGCACGCCGCGCTCCAACAGATAAGCGTAAGCGGCTCGAGCGTCCGCATACAGTCCCGTCTCGCTCGGCACGCCGTCGCTGCGGCCGTAACCGCGGTAGTCCAGGGTCAGCACGTTGTAACCGAGCCTGACAAGTTGCGTCGTCACGCTCAAATAGTGAGAGATGTCCTGGCCCTGGCCGTGGAAGTAGACGAGCCAGCGCTGTGAACCTGGGTAGGGCAAAACCCAGCCGAAGAGGTCGACGCCGTCGGCGGTCGTCACCGTGACCTCTTCGAAAGCGTGGCCGAAGTCGGCGGGCGTGGCGACGAAGTCGCGCCGCTCGAACGCACCCGTGTAAACGAGGCGCTGCTCGAGCCGACTCAGCAGCCCCGGAAAAGCGAACGTCACCAGAAAAACTCCGACACTCAGCAAGCGCACCGCCGGACGCTAGTCGGCCGCACCCGCGACGGGTGCAGCCGTGTCTTCATAAACTTCCATAGGCGGGCAAGCGCAGGCGAAGTTGCGGTCGCCGTAGGCGTTGTCGACGCGGTTGACGCTCGGCCAGAACTTGGCGCGGCGCGTTTCCGGCGTGGGGAAAACAGCTCGTTCGCGGCTGTAGGGCCGGTCCCAGTCCGGGTCAACGAGGTCGGCGACCGTGTGCGGGGCGCGGCGCAGCGGGCTGGCCTCGGCTGACAGGTCGCCGCGCTCGACCGCGCGGATTTCTTCGCGGATGGCGAGCAGCGCGTCGCAAAAGCGGTCGAGTTCGCGCTTGCCCTCGCTCTCGGTGGGCTCAATCATGATGGTGCCTGCTACCGGCCAGGACATCGTCGGCGCGTGGAAGCCGTAGTCGATGAGGCGTTTGGCGACGTCCTCCTCGGTGATGCCGGTCGCCTCGCGGATGGGGCGAATGTCGAGGATGCACTCGTGCGCGACGCGGCCGTTGCGGCCCTTGTAGAGAACCGGGTAGGCGGGCTCGAGCCGCTTGGCGAGGTAGTTGGCGTTCAGTATCGCCGTCTCGGTGGCGCGCTTCAGCCCGAGCGCGCCCGTGAGCCGAACGTACATCCACGACACCGGCAAAATAGCTGCGCTGCCGTAGGGGGCCGCCGACACCGCGCCGCCCTCTGTCGCGTCTTCCCGAGGGTGCGTAGCATGGTTCGGCAAAAAGGGCGCTAGGTGCGCCTTCACGCCGATGGGTCCCATGCCCGGCCCGCCGCCGCCGTGGGGGATGCAAAACGTCTTGTGCAAGTTCAGGTGCGACACGTCCGCGCCGATAAGCCCAGGGCTCGTCACGCCGACCAGCGCGTTTAAGTTGGCCCCGTCCAGGTACACCTGTCCGCCGCGCTCGTGGACCAGCTCGCAGACTTTTCTGACGCCCTCCTCGAACACGCCGTGCGTGCTCGGGTAGGTAATCATGAGGGCTGACAAGCGTTCGCGGTACTTGTCGGCCTTGGCGGTCAGGTCACCCAAGTCGATGTTGCCGTCGGCATCGGTTTTCACGATGACGACTTCCAAACCCATCATCACGGCGCTGGCGGGGTTGGTCCCGTGGGCCGAACTCGGGATGAGACAGACGTCGCGGTGGCCCTCGCCGACACTTTCCTGGTAGCGCCGAATCGCCAGCAGCCCGGCGTACTCGCCCTGCGCGCCCGAGTTGGGCTGCATCGACATGGCGTCGTAGCCGGTGATTTCGAGCAGCCAAGTTTCTAACTGCGCAATCATTTCCGTATAGCCCTCGGTCTGGTTTTCCGGGGCGAACGGGTGGAGGTGGGCGAATTCCGGCCAGGTCACGGGCACCATTTCGGCCGTCGCGTTCAGCTTCATGGTGCAAGAGCCGAGCGGAATCATGCCGTGGGTAAGCGAAAAGTCCTTGTTCTCGAGCTGTTTGAGGTAGCGCAGCATCTCGGTCTCACTGTGGTAGCTGTTAAAAACGGGATGCGTCAAAAATTCGGACGTACGGGTCAGAGCGCTCGGGATGCCCGAAGCGCCGGTTTCGACGATGGCCGCGTCGAACTCGTCGACGGACAGCTCATGGTCGTCGTTCGCCAGGACGCGCCACAGGGTTTCGACGTCTTGTTTGGTGGTCGTTTCGTCGAGGCTGATGCCGAGCTTGTCGTCCCCGACCGGGCGCAGGTTAATTCCGGCCAGGTGGGCGCGCTCGAGCAGCGCCCTTTGCAGCTCGCCGACCTCCAACGTAATCGTGTCGAAGTAAGTGTCGTGTATGAGTTCGAAGCCGTGGTCGAGGAGGCCTCGAGCCAAAATCGTCGTGAGGCGGTGAACTCGAGCGGCGATGGTCTTCAAACCTGCCGGCCCGTGGTAGACCGCGTAAAAGGCGGCCATGTTCGCCAGCAGCGCCTGCGCGGTGCAGATGTTCGAGGTCGCTTTTTCGCGGCGGATGTGCTGCTCGCGCGTCTGCATCGCCATGCGCAGCGCCGTGTGGCCGCGGCTGTCCTGCGACACGCCGATAATTCGGCCCGGCGTCGCGCGCTTAAAGGCGTCGCGGGTCGCCAAAAAGGCCGCGTGCGGCCCGCCGAAGCCCATCGGCACGCCGAAACGTTGCGCGCTGCCGACCACCACGTCCGCGCCCATTTCACCCGGCGGTTTGAGCAGCACCAAACTGAGGAGGTCAGCGGCCACCGACACGAGCGCGCCCTTGTCGTGCGCGGCGCGGATGATGGGCTCTAAGTCCTTGACTTCCCCGGTGCTGCCGGGGTACTGAAGCTGTACGCCGAACACGTCCTGCGCGTCGAGTTCGGTTTCCGGGTCGCCGACGACAACGCTGAAACCGAAATATTCAGCGCGCGTGAGTATCACGTCGAGCGTTTGCGGGTGGACGTCGTTCGCGACGAAGTAGACGTCACTTTTCGACTTGCCCGCGCGCTTGCACAGCGCCATCGCCTCGGCGGCGGCGGTCGCCTCATCCAAAAGCGAAGCGTTGGCAAGGTCTAAGCCGGTCAAGTCCATGACCAGCTGCTGAAAGGTCAGCAGCGCTTCCAAACGTCCCTGCGCGATTTCGGCCTGGTAGGGCGTGTAGGCGGTGTACCAGCCGGGGTTCTCGAGCACGTTGCGCAAAATCACGTTGGGGGTGTAGGTGCCGTAATAACCCGTACCGATAAAGGACTTGAAAAGTTTGTTCTGCTCGGCCAACCCGCGCAACTCGGCGAGCGCTGCGACCTCGGTGCAGGGTTCGGGCAGCCTGAGTTCGTCCCGCAACCGAATCCCGGCGGGCACGGTCGCGTCTATCAGGGCGTCCAGAGATTCTACGCCGAGCGTCGCCAACATCTCCGCTAGCTCAGTTTCGTTCGGGCCGATGTGCCGACCCAAAAAGGCGTCGGTGTTCTCGAGCCCGTTCAGGGTGTCTCGGTCTTTCATTTACGCCTCGGCTTCGGCCGTTTGGTCGTAGGCGTCGGCGTCCAGCAAGTTCTCGAGGTCGCCCGCATCACTGAAGCGCACTTTCATAATCCAACCCGCCTCGAACGGGGACTCGTTGATGGTCTCGGGGGCGTCTTCTAAGGCGCTGTTGACCTCTAAGACCTCGCCGCCGACCGGGCTGTACAAGTCCGAAGCCGCCTTGACCGACTCGACCACGCCGAACTCGTCGCCCGCGGCAAGTTCGCGGCCGACCTCGGGCAATTCGACAAAGACCACGTCGCCGAGCGCTTCTTGCGCGTGCGCGGTGATGCCGACGGTGGCGGTGCCGTCGCCGTTGTCCAGGACCCACTCGTGGGACTTGGCGTATTTAAGGTGTTTAGGACTCGTCACGACTCACTCCTTGGTTTACCAGGATACGGCACGGGTCAGGTGTGAAAGGGAGGTTTCACGACAGTCGCCGTAACTTTTTGACCACGAATTTCGACCGCGATTTTTTGGCCCGGTTCGGCGTAAGCGGTGTTCAGCCAGCCCAGCGCGATGCCTTCACGGGTGAGTGGCGAAATGGTGCCGGAGGTGACCTCGCCGACCTGTTCTGCGTCGACGAACAGCTTGTAGCCCTGCCGTGCCACGCCGCGTTCATTCAACCGCAAGCCGACCAGCCGTTTTGAGCAGTCCGCGTCCCACATGGCCGCACGGCCGTAAAACTCTTTATCCTTGACGACCCAGGCGTAGTCCGAGCACAGGGGGTTGGTCGTCTCGGTAAACTCGTGGCCGTAAAGAGGAAAGCCCGCTTCCAAACGCAAGGTGTCTCGGGCGCCCAAACCGCAGGGTTGAGCGCCCGCCCCGACGAGCACCCCCCACACGGAAACGGCGTCGTCCGGCCGGCAAAAAATCTCGAAGCCGTCTTCGCCCGTGTACCCGGTCCTCGCCAGGTCGACGTTGGCTCCTTTTAGACGCGCCGCGACCTTCTGGTTTTTTTTCACGTGGGTCAGGTCCGTGTCGGTGAGGCGGGTCAAGAGCAGCGCCGACCCCGGACCTTGCAGGGCCAACAGCGCCCAACTGTCGCTCTCGTCACTGACCCGCACGTCGTAGTCCTGCGTTGAAGAGTCTCGCGCTGAAGAGTCTCGCGCCAACCGCTCGAGGTGACTCGTCACCGCTTTGCGATTGGCGGCGTTGCAAACGACGAGGTAGTCGTCGGCGTCTCGGTAGACGTACAGGTCGTCGATAAGCCCGCCCCGGTCGTTTTGAAGCATCGAATACTGTCCGCGACCGGGTTTGAGCTTGGCGGGGTCGTTCAGCGTCGCGTACCGTAAAAAATCCGTGGCGTCCGCTCCCGCGACGCGCAGCTCACCCATGTGGCTCACGTCGAACAGGCCCGTCTCGGAGCGCACGGCCATGTGCTCTCGCTGAATGCCGCCCCCATAGTTGAGCGGCATGTCCCAACCGGCGAAGTCCACCATTCGCGCGCCCTGCGCCACGTGAGCGTCATAGAGAGGCGTTTTCACCCGGAAAGAGTACCACACTGTGCGGCTTGCTCAGAACGGGGCGGCGCACCCTGAACACGGTGAACTGTGGCGCGGCCGGGTGACGCAACTTCGGCAGGGGTGTTAGACTCGCGCCTGTTGACCCGCTCGAGCGACGACCTCGGACGGCGTGGACGAAAAGTTTTGGGGGCGGGAACATCATCCGCTGCAGGTTCGCAGCCGTGGGAGAAACGCATGAACATTTTAGGCCACGTAACCGTGCTGCCGCAAGTGCCGCAACGCATCAGCCGTCTGCAAGACTTAGCCCGCAACCTGTGGTGGACCTGGACGCCGCAGGCGCGCACCCTGTTCCGCACGCTCGACCGCGACCTGTGGGAGTCGACCGGTCACAACCCGGTCGCCCTGCTGCAGGGCGTGTCGCAAGACAGGCTCGAGCAAGTCGCCCAGGACGAGGCTTACGGCGCAAAGTACGACGCCGTGCTGCGCCACTTCGACGCTTACCTCGCCCGCGACGCCTGGTACGACACGGCTTTTCCCGACAGACAGCACGTCTACGCTTACTTTTGCGCCGAGTACGGCTGGCACGAGGCCCTAGCGCTTTACTCGGGGGGGTTGGGCGTGTTGGCGGGCGACCACACCAAAGCGGCGTCCGACTTGGGTGTGCCCTTGGTCGGCGTGGGTTTGTGGTATCCGGAAGGCTACTTTCACCAGCGCGTCGCCGCCGACGGTCGCCAGGAGGCGGTCTACACGCGCAGAGACCCTCAAACGCTGCCCTTGGAACTCGTCACAAAGGGCGAGCAAGAGGTCCGCGTGGCGGTCACCCTGTACGACCGCGAGGTCAGTATTCGGGCTTGGCAAGTCACCGTCGGCCGGGTGCCGGTGTACCTGCTCGACACCGACGTGCCCGAAAACACGGCGGAGGACCGCGACCTGTTGCGCCGTCTGTACGGCGGCGACCAACGAACGCGCGTGGCCCAAGAGATTGTTTTGGGTATCGGCGGCGTGAGGCTGTTGCGCGCGCTGGGCGTCGCGCCGACGAGCTGGCACATGAACGAGGGTCACAGCGCCTTTATGGCCCTGGAACGTTGCCGCGAGTTCGTCGCGCAGGGCTTGAGCTTCGAGGTTGCCCGGGAGGCGGTCGCGGCGAGCACCGTTTTTACCGTCCACACCCCGGTCGCCGCGGGCAACGACGCTTTTCCTTTCGAGCTTATCAGCCAGTATTTTGGCGACTATTGGGGCAGTTTGGGGCTGAACCAACAGAGTTTTCTAGAGCTGGGCCGCTACGACCTCGGGTGGGGGCCGGTTTTCAGTATGCCCGCGCTGGCGATTCATTTCAGCTCGGGTCGCAACGGCGTCGCCGAACTTCACGGCGACACCAGCCGCAAACTGTGGCGCGAACTCTGGCCCGAGGTGCCGACCGACGAGGTTCCTATCGGCTCGGTCACCAACGGCGTCCACCTGCCGACCTGGGTAGCTCCGGAAACGCAAGACCTCGTCGCAACGGTGTTGCCCGAGGACTGGCACGCGCGGCTGGACGACGTCGACATGTGGCGGCGGGTGGAGGGGCTGGACGAAGCCAAACTGTGGGCGGTACGAAAAGCGCTCAAGGCGCAGAGCGTACGCTTTTTGCGGCGCCGGGTGCTGCGCCAGCTCGAGCGCCAAGGTGCCACCCCGACCGCCCTGCAAAACACCGGCGAGCTGTTCGACCCGGACGCGCTCACCATCGGTTTTGCACGCAGGTTCGCGACCTACAAACGCGCGACGCTCATCTTTCGGGATTTGGAGCGCTTGGCGCGCATTTTGGGCGACCCCGAACGGCCCGTCCAACTGGTTTTTTCGGGCAAGGCGCACCCGGCGGACAAACCCGGTCAAGAACTCATCACCGTTATCCACAACTTGTCCAAAGAGAAGCGCTTCGCCGGAAAGATTCTGTTCGTCGAGGACTACGACATGGCCGTGGGCCGGGCGCTGACACGCGGGTCGGACGTGTGGCTCAACAACCCGCGGCGGCCCCTGGAAGCGTCCGGAACGAGCGGCCAAAAAGCCGCCATGAACGGCGGCTTGAACCTCAGTATTTTGGACGGTTGGTGGCCCGAGGGCTTTGACGGGGACAACGGGTGGGCGATTGGTTCCGCGCGCAGCTTCGACAGCGAGGAACAAGCCGACGCCGCAGACGCCGACGCCCTTTACGACCTGTTGGAACGCGAGGTCGTACCGCTCTACTACGCGCGCGACGAGCAAGGCGTGCCGCGCGGGTGGCTGGCCCGCAGCAAAGACGCGATTGCCACCATCAGCCCGCGCTTTAACGCGAGCCGCATGGTCAAAGACTACACCACGCTCTACTACGCCCCGGCTTCGGAGCGCGCGCAAGCGCTGTCCGCCCAAGGTTTCGAGGCCGCCGCCGACTTGGCCGCCTGGCGGGAGCACGTTTCTTCGAGCTGGAAGAGCGTCGACTTGAGCGCGCAAGCAGCAGCCGAGGGGGTGCGCCGCAGCGGTGACGCGCTGAACGTCAAAGCCAGCTTTCGACCTCACGACTTGGGTGACACCGAGGTCCGCGTCGAGGTCGTTTACAGCCTCGAGAAAGACAACCTGATGACCAACCTCTACCGCGTGCCCATGCAAAAAGTAGCCGACAACGAGAGCGCTGCAGACGGCGCAGACGACGCGGCGGACGGCGCGGTGCATTACCAGGCGACGTTCAAGCCCGAAATAAGCGGCCACCTCGTCTATGGTGTGCGAGCTTACCCGGTCAATGACCACCTCGCCAACGTCTTCGACGCGCGCGCGGTTCGCTGGGCGTAGCGGGGCGGCGCCGAGGACCGAGCTAAAAGTACCGAGTCGAACCCTCCCAACTCGGTACTTTTAGCGTTTCCAACCGGTAGTGAGACGGCTGAGCGGGTTGACCTCTTCCCGGGTCCGCTTTCTTGAGTCGTTGAAGTTTGAGTGGCTCACGAAAACACTGTTGCTGCTTGGGTCTCTTGACTATCTCCCCTACGCTTCAGGCCGCCCTGGTAAACTAGCCCATGACCCCGACGAGAGACGAAGCTTACACCTTGATGACGGAGTGGACCGCCTCCGACAGCCTGCGCAAACACATGCTGGCGGTCGAGGCGGCGGTGCGCGCCTACGCACAAAAGTTTGGCGAAGACGAGGACTACTGGGCGGCGACCGCGCTACTGCACGACTTCGACTACGAAAAGTATCCCGACTTAGGCCCGGACGGCCATCCGTTCGTGGGGGTACGCTACTTGCGCGAGCAGGGCTATCCAGAAGAGATGTTGGACGCGATTTTGGGCCACGCCGACTTCAGCGGCGTACCGCGCGAAACCCTGCTCGCCAAGACACTTTATGCCTGCGACGAGGTGACGGGCCTCATCACGGCGGCGGTGCTGGTGCGGCCCGACAAGGACGTCGCCAACCAAACCCTCAAAAGCCTCAAGAAAAAGTTCAAGGACAAAGCTTTCGCGCGCGGCGTCAACCGCGAGGACGTGGAGCGCGGCGCGGCAGAACTTGGGGTTGAGTTGTGGGAACACGTCGCTTTCGTGCTCAGCGCGATGCAGGCTCGAGCGGAAATCTTGGAGTTGGACGGGCGGTTGGCAGCGGAGTAGGGCTGAACTTGAAGGTCGCCCAAAATCACTTATGTTTTTTCAAGCCACGCCTTTATAGAGACTACCGGCGGGAAAATAGAACAGGTGCTCTACGCTTTTTTACGCTGGTTGAGTTTTGTCGGCACGCCTTGTACCCTCGACGGCTGACGCACACGTTGAACTAAAAGTCTGTGAGAATGCTGTAAGAAGTGAACTGCTAGAGTAACACCGTTGCAAGCGTTGCGCTCCCGAACGGCAACCTTGTAAGAGGCGAAGACCCACCCCAATCCGTTTTTCGGGCGCTAGGACGGGTGACGAGCCAGTAGCGCGACCGGCTTACAAAACTGTTTGTTGTTTGGAAAGGACCGTGTATCACGTCATGCAACGCAATCCCGAAGCAAACCGAACCTCGAGCAAGCAACTTTCAGCCACCCTCATACCTGTGCTCGTCGCCGCCCTGTCGGCCTGCGGCAGCGTGACCCCGGAGCTGCCCCAAACAGCGCCGGAGCGCTTCGACTATTCTCTGAGCGTCGAGGTTGCGCCCGGCGCTTCTCGAGCCGCTACCGAAGCGCAGTATGGCGGTAAGGCGGTCGTGTGGCGGCCCGAAGCGGGTTTCGCCGTGCTCGGTCTGCACGACGCGGGTGGCCTGAGTACCCTGGGCGCAAAAGACAACAAAAAGGCTTTCAAGTCGCCGGAAGTCGCCACCAGCTCGGTCGACGGTAACGGGCGCTCCGCTTGGAGCGGCGGCCGCTCCGCTTGGAGTGGGGGCCGTTCGGCCTGGAGCGGGGGCGCGCCGACGACCTTTACGGAGAACTTAAGCTACTGGGACCAAATCGACTTGCCCGAAGGTCAAGCGCTCGCCCCGCGCTTGGGTGACAGCGTCAAAGTCGCCGTTATCGACACGGGTCTCGACCTGCACCATCCGGCTTTCCAGGGTAGACTCGCACCTGCACACGAGTGGAAAGACTTTGTAGACGGTGACACCTACCCGCAAGAAGTGTCGGGACCGAACTACGGGCACGGCACGGGCGTCGCCGACATCATCGTGCAGGTGGCTCCCAACGTGACGATTTTGCCCATCCGTGTACTCGGCCCCGACGGCTCGGGCGACACGACCGACGTTGTCGCCGCCATCAACCACGCCGTCCAGAAGGGTGCGGACATTATCAACTTGTCGCTCGGCACCGACACGGGTGAGAAAACGCTCGAGAACCTCATCAAGTACGCCGTGAAGCAAAACGTCGTCGTCGTCGCCTCGGCGGGCAACAACGGTCGGGAAGACATCTTGTTTCCCGCCAGGTACAAAGACGAAGTCGTCGGCGTCGGCAGCGTCGACCCGAACGACGAACTCTCGACGTTTTCCTCCTACGGCAAAGAACTCAACTTGACCGCGCCCGGCGAGTCCATCTACACCGCCGCCCCCGACCAAAGTGTCGGGTCTTGGAGCGGCACCTCGTTCGCCGCCCCCATCGTCTCGGGCGCGGCGGCGTTGGCGCTCGGCGAAAGGTCCAACTACAAGGGGATGAAGCCTGAGGACCTCAGCAAAATACTTTCCGGCGCAACCAACGACGTGCGCGGCCGGGGCAGAAACAGAAACTTCAAGGCCGACGTGCTCGGCAAGGGCCGCTTGGACATCGACGACTTTTTGAAAGCCGTTTTCAAAAAGTAAGGGTTTGACGGCTCGAGCAGCGTCCGGACGCTGCTCGAGCTTTGTTGAGTATCCCTTGAGCGACAGAACGACGCTTCGCACAGCCTCGGCAAAATCGAAAGGCTTGTAAGAACCGAGACAGAGACGACCCTGTAAACTACACTTCGACGACACACAGACGCGTTGGGTGTCGAAACGTCAAAGGCTGACCATGACCAGAGCGAGCGCACAGACACAGACGAACCCAGGTGAGGAGCGGGCCGCCGCCCACATTGACGACCTCAACGCGCTCGCCTGGGAACTGCGCCGTAGCGACACGAAGCGGTCGCTGCTGCTGGGCGACGAGGCGCTGCGGGCTGCCAAAACGGCAGCTTATGAGCGGGGCCGGGCCTGCAGCCTTTTGGTGTTGGGCTACGGCGCGATGCGCGCCGCCGACCTGCACGGCGCGCTGGACAAGCTGCAAACCGCCCTGACGAGTTTTGAGCACTTGGGCGACAAAGAGGGCGGCCGCAGGGCGCTCAACACCCTGGGCATCGTGTACGGGCAGTCCGGCAACTACGCGGACGCGCTCAGGACGTTTTTGACCTTACAAATCCTCTGCACCGAGCTGGGCGAGCCCGAGGGCGTTGCCGAAGCGCTGAACAACACGGGCGCCGCTTACTTTCACTTGGGCGACTACGCCAACGCCCTCGAGTTTCACTTGCAAGCCCTGGCGGCGTTCAGCACTCTGCAAGACGCGGCGAGTCAAGCAGCGGGCAAGGTTCAGGCGCTCGTCAACATCGGGATGGTCTACTTCGAGCGGGGCCGCTTCGAGCAAGCCCTGGAAGCCTTCAACCATGCCGAAACTGACAGCGACCCCGGAGACGGCTATACCCGCGCCCTTCTTTTCAACCACCTCGGCCGGACGCATTTAGAACTCGGCCAGTACGAGCAGGCGCTGGCCCGCAACGAGGAGAGTTTAAACCTCATGAACGCGCTCGAGGACCTTTTGGGCGCAAGTTATACCCGGGACGACCTGGCGGCTATTTACACCCGGCTCGGCCAAGTCGGTGCGGCGGAAAGCCACTTGTTGGGAAGTTTGAAGACCAAACGGGCGGCGGGCGACACCAAAGGCGAGGCGGAAACCTGTTTGCAGTTGGGACGGTTGTACTTAAACCAGGGCCGGGTGGAAGCCGCCCTGGACACGCTGCACGAAAGCTTAGCGAGCGCCCAAACCAGCAACGCCAAGCTCGAGGTCTATAAAGCCCACCGCGCCCTGGCCGAAGCCTACAAAAAGAATCGGCAGTTCCGCGAGGCTTGTCTACACTTGGAAAAACACGCGCAGCTCGGCAAAGAAATGTTCGACCGAGATTCAGACCTGCGGCTGCAGGGTTTGCGCGTCCGCTACGAAGTCGAGCAGACCGAACGGGAAAAAGAGATTTACCGGCTCAAAAACGTCGAGCTGGCGCAGGCAGTAACCGCGCTCCACGAACTCACCGCGTCGTTGCAAAGGGCGAACGACGACAAGGCGCTGCTGCTAAAGCGGCTCGAGCGCCTGACCCACGAAGACGCCCTGACCGGTCTTTACAACCGCCGCTACGCCGACAGTAAACTGGAGCAGGAGTTCGCGCGGGCGCACCGTTACAGCAAACCTTTAAGCGTCGCCGTTTGCGACATCGACTATTTCAAGCAGGTCAACGACGACTATTCGCACCAAATAGGCGACGCGGTCCTCAAGCAAGTTTCCGAACTGTTGCGCGACGGGGTGCGGCAGAGCGACACGGTCGCCCGCTACGGGGGCGAGGAGTTCGTCGTCGTGTTGCCTGAAACTCTTCCCCACCACGCGGCGCACGTTTTTGAACGCATCCGCGCGGCGGTAGCGAATCACGCTTGGTACCGGATTCAGCCCGGCCTGAACGTCACCGTCAGTATCGGCATTTCCGGCGACCTCTCGGTTGCGAGTTTCGACAAGCTCGTGGGTTTGGCGGATAAAAAACTCTACGAGGCCAAACACAACGGTCGCAACCAGGTCAGGATATAGGGTATAAAGGCCTTTTTTAGCCGTGACGGACGTTCGGCGTAGACGCAGTATCTGGTAAACTGTCAAACCTGATGAAGCAAAAAACTTTGGGCAAGGGCAGAATCATCTTTCTGAACGGCACCTCGAGTTCCGGCAAGTCGAGCATTGCCAAGGCGCTTCAAAACTTGCTCGAGACACCTTTTCTTCACGTCTCAGCCGACGACTTTCTGTCGATGTTGCCCGAGCGTTTTGTAGACTACCTGTCGGGAGAGGCGGCGACAGAGGCTGAGTTGGAGCAACTACGTCTGTATTTTCCTAAAGTTCTGGCTGGATTTCACGCCTCGCTAGCCGCCATGACGTCCGCAGGCAACAACTTGGTTGTCGACTACGTGTTTGAACAGCAAAATGACTTGCGCGTTTGTGTTGAAAAGCTGAGCGACGTGTGGGTCTTGTTCGTCGGCGTTCACTGTTCCCTGGACGAGCTCGAGCGCCGTGAGAAAGGACGTGACAGGCTACAGGGGCTTGCCAGAGCCCAGCTCGGTGTCGTACACGCTCACGGAGTCTACGACGTCGAGGTGGACACTACGCAAAAGAGTGTTGAGGAATGTGCCGAGCACATAAAACGTGTGTTTGACGACACCCCTGAACCCGACGCTTTCAAGCGGCTCAGGTCCGCGCTGCTGAGCTAGTTTTCCGGGTCGGGGACGGCGTTGAACGCCGCGGGCGGTCCCAGCGAACGCCAGTTCCATTCGCCGTCGCGACGCGGCGGCCAGATGACGGCGGTGGCCTTGCCGGCGACGGCCAGGGCGGGAATGGGTCCGAAATATTTCGAGTCTTCGCTGCCGCCCGGCGAACGGTTGTCGCCCATCACAAAGTAGTGGCCTTCGGGCACGACGAGGTCGAGGACGAATGGCTCGCCCTCGGGGGCGTCTTGGGGCACGGGCTCGAGCGCGGCAATCGTGCTGCCATAAAAAAGCTGTACGTTTCCGTCGGTGACCGGCAAGGGGTCGGGGTAGTAAGTGTCCAGCGGCAACCGGCTCGGCAGCGCGGCCCCGGCCTGGGTGTCGAAGCCGACCGAAAACCCCGTCACCCTACCGTCTTCTTGGGTCACGACCGGAAAGTCGACCGGCTCGGGCTGAATTTCGCCCGTGGCGGTGATAAAACCCTGGTCGACGGGTGCGTCGTTGACATAGACTTGCCCGCCTTCGATACGCACGTGGTCACCCGGCACGCCGACGACGCGCTTGATAAAAAAGGGGCGGCACTGATAGAGGACTTGGGCCGGCAAAAAGCAGTTCGTTTCAATCTGCGCGTGCGGCGAGTTGGCGGGCTCGCGCACCACCACGATGTTGCCGCGCTGGTAGTCGCCCAGCACGCCCAAACGGCGCAACCAGGTGTCGTACTTGGGGATGAACACGCGGTCGCCGGTGAGGAGCGACTGTAAGACGTTGCTGCTGCCCACGCCGCCGTTTAGGTTGGGCCGCATCGAGCTGCCCACCACGCCGACGGTGTTGAAGGCGAAAGTAACAATCAAGAAAGCGACGACGAGCGCTTCGGCGTAGCCCCTCACCTCGTCCCAAAAGCGGTCGCTGGTGCTGGGGGTTTTGTCTGCGGGTGGCCCCTTGGCCGGGGCGGACTTGGTGTTTGCCATAGGGGCTAGTCTATCCTCTCGAGCGCGTTTAGCGCGTGACGTTCGGGCGAAACCTCCGCACGACGACGTTCTTGCCCCGACCAGGGCAGCAGCCCGGCTTCGGTAAACGCCTGCAGGGCCTGCTCTTCGCCGAGTTCGGTAACAGTCTTGACGGCGTAAAACGACTCGACCCGCACGTGCGGCATAGCGTGCTTGACGCGCACGTCGGCGGGGTGGAGGCAGTACTGCATCTCGGTCAGCACGCTCTGCATGATGTCGGTCGAGCGCAGCAGCATCTGCACCATCGGGTTGCGCCGCTCGAAGCGCATGGTGGCGATAAAACGCTCCCACCAGCGCCCGTCGGACGCGTCCGAAAAAGGTGAACGGCGCGGCGGCGTGGTGTCCGAGGCGATGGTGTAGTTCGCGTCCAAAAAACCCAGCGCCTCGACCGGGAGGTTGTTGATGATGCCGCCGTCGGCGAGCGTGCGCCCGCGGAACTGCAGCGGTTCGAAGGCGCCCGGGTAACAGCTCGAGGCCCGCAGCGCCGTAATCAGGTCGCCCTCGGTGATAATGACCTCTTCACCCGTTTCGACGTCGGCGGTGGTCACGGCGAGCGGTTTTTCAAGCTCGGCGAAGTCGCTCGGCAAATACTCGGCTAAAAAAGCGTGCAGACGTTCACCCTTGAAAAACCCGAACTGCAAAGAGAAGTCGATGACGTCGCGCCAGGAGAGCGAGCTGGCGACGGCGTGAATCTTGTCAGCCGAGTAACCCGCCGCGTAGAACGCACCCAAAACCGCGCCCATCGAGGTGCCCGCGACCACGTCTACTTTCAACTCGGTGCGCTCCAAGGCTCGCAACACCCCGATGTGCGCGAAGGCCCGCGCCCCGCCGCCGCTCAAAACGAGACCCACCTTACGCTGCCGTTTGGCCGTTTCCATGCCCGCCAATGTAGCACCCCGGCGTGCCGAACGGAGTAACGAAGTCTTGAAGGCGGCCCCGCCGGGTTGCACCCGAACCGGGTTACACTCGGGGGCGTGGCGGGACAAGTGCTGAACCGGGCGGGGCTGACCTTGCCGCAGTCGCACTACGACACGGTCGTGGTCGGCGGCGGGCTGCTCGGCTTGGCGTGCGCTTTCTACCTGCGCGCGCTGCAGCCCGAAGCGTCCCTCCTCGTCGTCGAACAAGACGGTATTCCGAGCGAGGAGGGCGCGACGTTCGCTTCGCCGGCCGTGGTCGGGGTCGAGTTTGGAGGAGTTAAATTTGGAGGTGCCGAGTTTAGAAGTTCCGCGGTGCAGCGCCGAGCCGACTGGGCACTGCGCGAGTTGGGGCACTTGTCCGGAGTCACCGGCGTCACGCGTCCGCACGACGTTCCCTTGCGCGCTGTGGGATTGTTGGACTTGCGAGAAACCGAGGCCGGAAACACGCAGCCGACCGAAACTCTGCTCGAGTCCCTAGCGCCGGAGCAGGCTCGAGGGATTCGAGAACTCGTCAACATAACCGCTTTTCCCCACGCGCGGATAGAGCCCCGCGGCGGCTACGGCAGCGCCGAGGCGGCGGCGCTCCACTACGGGCACGGGGCGCTCAAGCGCGGGGCCGACCTCGTGCTCAACACTCGAGCCGTGCCCCTGTCCGGAAGCGAGTTTAAGCTCGAGCGGCTCGAGTACGACCGCGCCATGCGGCGCGTGGTGACGGCGGTGGACAAGGTCACGGCCGAGAAAGTGGTCGTGGCGGCGGGGGCGAGCACGGTGCGAATCGTCGAAGACGCGCTCGGCGTGGTGCTGCCCTACAAGTCGGCTTACCGCCAGTACCCGCGCGTCGAGGCGGACGAACGCCTGCCGCTGCAAGACGGCCGCGTCCGTTTGCCGGTCGTCCGAGTAGCCGGTTTCAGCTTGCGCCCGCAAGGCGAAGGTTTGCTCGTCGTCCCGCCCGCGCCGCCGCCCGACCCGGACGGCTACGTGCCCACGGGCGCGCAGATGATGGGCGTGCGCGTCGGGGTGCGGCGGGAGCTGTTGGAGCGCTTGCTCGAGCACACGGACGAGGTTCCGGCCTTCGGCTGGGAAAGCCTCAACTTGGGCAAAACGGTTCACAGAGTGCGCGGCGCGTGGGACGTGCTGACGCCGACGGGGCAACCCGAATGGCGGCGCGCCGCAGAAACGAACCTCTACGCCCTCGTCGGGGGCGAGCACGGTTTCGGTCTGGGCCTGGCGACGGCTTACGACCTGGCGGCGACGCTCTCCGGGCTGGGGGGGCGGCCTTGGAAAAGTACCGAGGACCGAGTGGAAAGTACCAAGTGAAAGTTAGGAAAGTCGTCCTCAGTACCCTCTGCTGTCTTTTCCTCGCTTAACCTTTTTTTGAGGCAGGAAGTCGAACGATGAAGACCTTGCTGCTTTTTGCGGGCAGCTCCACGTTCGCCACGCCGTCTTTGGCTTGTAGAGACTGAGACCTGAGCGCGGACTCGAGCCGTTCATCCTTCAAACCGGCCTTCCACACGGGCAGCTCGACGCTCACGGCCTCACCGCGGTTGACGGCGACGAGAACGACGTCGTCCCCCAACAACCTTGCAAAGGCGTACACGTCACCTACGGCGTAAAGGCTTAAAAAAGCGCCCTCTTGCAGCACCTTGTGGTCGCGCCGCAGTTTGATGAGGGTTTGGTAGTGCGCGCGCAGGTCGTGGTCCCAGTCGCGCTCTTCCCACGGGAAGGTGCGCCTCGAGTCGGGGTCGTGACCGCCCATCAAGCCCACCTCGTCGCCGTAGTACACGCAAGGCACGCCGGTGTAGGTGAAAAGCAGCGTCACGGCAATGTTCATCAAAGCCTTGTCGCCGCCGAGCAGCGTCAGCAAACGCGCGGTGTCGTGCGAGTCGAGCAGGTTGAACTGCGAAAGTTGAATCTCGAACGGGACGCGGCCCCGCGCTCGCAGTAACAAGTAGTCGAGGTCTCGAGCGTCTATCGCGACGCCGTCGCCCTGGTGATCCAAGCCCGCCAAAAACTCGACCACCGGCCGGGTGAAGCCGTAGTAATTCATGGCTCCGTCTTCCTGGTCGCCCTGCAGCCACTTCGTCGCCTCGAAAAAGTGCTCGCCCAAAAAGAAGGCTTGCGGGTTTTCCTGCCGCAACGTGCGCCGAAAGTGCCGGGCGTAGGTCGCGTTGTTCGTCGCCCCGGTGCCTTCGCCCAGCATGTGCAGCACGTCGAAACGCCAGCCGTCGATGCGGTAGGGCTCGCGCAGCCACGTCCTCAGCACGGCGTCGTCGTTTCCGTAAATTTTTTGCCTTACCGAAGGGTGGCTGTAGTTCAGCACCGGCAGCGTCCTGACGCCGTACCAGCCGAAGTAACTTTCGGGGTCGTCGCTGGTGAACGTGTAAAAACCGCGGGTCGGCGACTCGGCCGAACGGTAAGCGCCGGGCGTCGCGGCTTCACCGTAGCGGTCGAACCAGGCGTGCCGCTCCGAGGTGTGGTTGACGACCGCGTCGAGAATAATTCTCATGCCTCGTTCGCGCAGCTCCCGGCACAGCCGCGCGAAGGTTTCTTTGCTGCCGAAGTGCGGGTCTATCTCGTCGTAATCGGCGGTGTCGTACTTGTGGCTGCTCGGCGAGGTGAAAATCGGGTTGAGGTACAGCGCGGTGACGCCCAAGTCCTGCAAGTACGGGAGTTTTTGTAGAATTCCGGCCAAATCGCCGCCGTAAAATTCGCGCGCGCCCTGCCGCCGGTCGGGAAGTTCACCCCAGGTCTTCGCCACGACGGGTTTGCCTTCGTAAAGATACTCGCCGTCGCGGACGTTGTTGCCCTCGTCGCCGTCGAAAAAGCGTTCGGGAAAAATCTGGTAAAACACCTGCGACCACACCCAGCGCGCGGGCTCGTAGCCTGGGTTGAGGTGAAAGTGCAGGTCGCGCTCGGGAAAGTACGGCGTGACGCCCGCCTCGCTCAGCCAGTATTGCCGGCCGCCGACAATAAACTTGAAAGCGTAAAGGGTCACCTCTTCAGCCGGGTTGAGCCGTAAGGTTCCCTCGTAGAAGGTCCAGGTGGAGGTCGAGGCGGTTTCGCGCAGCGGGCTCAAGAACTGTTCGTTGTCGGGTTCGCTGCGCAACCAGGCCCGCTCGAGCTTCGTTCCTACGGGTACGCGCAAGCGCAACCGGTACCGTCCGTCGCCGAGGTCCAAAAAGTCGGGAGTAGGGGCGTGAAACGCAAAAATTTCCATGCGCGCCAGCTTACCAGAGGCGCGCGCCGGAGCGGTCGGGGGCGCAGCGTACGTTGGTGCCCAACTCTGCAGCGGTCGTACTGGCACGGGCAAAAGCGTAGCCGGCAAACTTGTACCGGGGGCGCGACGGTTTAAGATTGAGGACGATGACTGAAGAAAACAAACCCCTGGCGGCCAGCGTCGTCATTCCTTGTTACAACTGCGCCGACGTGGTCGGTGAACAGCTCGCGGGGCTTGCAGACCAAGCGTTTGCCCGTCCTTGGGAAGTCTTGCTTATTGATAACGGCGGCACGGACGACCTGGCCGCCGCCGTAGCGCCTTTTGCAGACCGGCTGCCGGAACTGCGCGTCGTCATGGCGACCGACGCGCGCGGCTCGGCGCACGCCAGAAACGTCGGGGCGCGGCACGCCCGCGGCGACGTGCTGCTCTTCGCCGACGCCGACGACGTGGTCGGTGCGGGTTGGCTGGCGGCGATGGTCGAGGCTTTGGAGCGCCACCCGTTCGTCGCTTGCCGGATGGACTTCGAAAAACTCAACGCGCCGAGCGAGGGCCGGGCGCGAAGAAGTATCCAGCAACAGGACTTGCAAAGCTACACCTACCCGGACTTTTTACCCCACGCGGCCGGCGGGACGCTGGGCGTGAGGCGGGAGGTACACGAGGCCGTGGGCGGTTTCGACACCTCGCTTTTAAGGTTGCAAGACACCGACTACTGTTGGCGCATTCAGCTTGCCGGCTTTGAGATGGCGTTCGTGCCCGACGCGGTCATTCACTACCGGCTGCGCGAGACGCTTTCGGAAACGTGGCGCCAGGCTTTCAGGTACGGCGAGTACAACGTCAAACTGTACCAACTTTACAGGGGCAAGGGCATGGGCAAACTCACCGTTCGGCAAGGTCTGCGCGCCTGGTACTACCTGTTGCGACAACTCCCGCGCCTGTTGCGGGTCGACGCGCGCGCAAAGGTAGTTTGGAGTACGGCGTGGCGGCTCGGTCGTCTGTACGGCTCGCTGCGCTACCGCGTGTTCGCGTTGTAGCTTGATGACCCTGCCCGACGTCCCCGAAACCCTCGAGACCCGTCGCCTCCTCATCCGACCGCCGCGTCTGGACGACGTGCCGGAGCTTTACGCGGCAGTCTGTGAATCGCTGCCGGCCTTGAAACCGTGGATGCCTTGGGCGACGGACGCCTATTCTCTGCAAAGCTGCGAGGAGAACACGCGGAGCGCGGTGGCGAAGTTCATTACCCGCGAAGACCTCCGCTACCACTTTCACGACAAAACGACGGGCGAGTTGCTCGTTTGCAGCGGCCTGCACCGCATCGACTGGCGCGTGCCCAGGTTCGAAGTCGGCTACTGGTGCCGCAGTTCGCAATCCGGCCACGGCTACGTGAGCGAAGGCGTCGCGGCGTTGACCGAACTGGCCCTGGAAACTTTGGGGGCGGCAAGGGTCGAGATTCGTTGCGACGACCTGAACCTGCGTAGTTCCGGCGTGGCCGAGCGCTGCGGTTACAGGCTCGAGGGCGTCCTGAAACACGACACCCGTTCGCCTACGGGCGAGTTGCGCTCGACGCGCGTCTATGCGCGCACCGCGTAAAGCCGTTTCAAACAAAGATGAAATTTCGCAAGGTGCAAAAGGCACCTTGTTCCCCTCCTTTTAGGAGGGGTCAGGGGAGGTCCGCTTCTGTAACGACCTCCGCAGTGCCTTTGCAGAAGCAAAGCCCCTTGTTTAAGAGGGGCTTTGCGGGTCCGTCTAGGGTGACTGTTAAACACCCTCGAGTTTGAGCTGTTGAGCTTGAACTGCTGAGCTTGAACCGTGCCTCGAGCCCGACACCGTCAAAAAGTCGCTTAGTCTAAAATGTCGCTCAGTCCAGAAAGTCGCGCAGTTTGCGGGTACGGCTCTCGTGGTACTTGAGCTTGCGGAGCGCCTTGTTTTCAATCTGGCGGATGCGTTCTCTCGTCACGCCGAAGTAAGCGCCGACCTCTTCAAGCGTGTGTTCACGCCCGTCGACGAGGCCTTTGCGCAGCTTCAAGACCATCGCCTCGCGCTCGTTGAGCTTGTCTAGGGCTTCTTCGAGTTCTTCGCTCAAAATCGTCTTGCTGGCCTGCTCGACCGGCGACTCGACGTTGTCGTCGGGAATGAAGTCGCCGTAAAACGAGTCCTCCTCGTCGCCGATGGGCGTCTCCAAAGAAAACGGCTCGCGCGTGAGCTTGAAGGCCTCTTCAACCTTGTCGGCGGTCCAGTCCGGCCCCATCGCGTCGGCGATTTCTTCGTAAGAGGGTTCGCGCGACAGCTCTTGCTGCAGTCGCCGTGAAGCGCGGGTGAGTTTGTTGATGGTCTCGACCATGTGAACCGGAATGCGGATGGTGCGCGACTGGTCGGCGATGGCCCGGTTGATGGCCTGGCGTATCCACCAGGTCGCGTAGGTGCTGAACTTGTAGCGGCGGCGGTACTCGAACTTCTCCACCGCGCGAATCAGGCCCTGGTTGCCCTCTTGGATGAGGTCTAAAAAGCTCATGCCGCGCCCGTTGTACTTCTTGGCGATGGACACGACCAAACGCAGGTTCGCTTCGATAAGGTGTTGCCGGGCGAGTTCACCGTCCTCGACGACGCGGCCTAGTGAACGTTTTTGGCGCTCTTCCAAAGCGTCGGTTTCCTCGGTCAGGCGCACTTTGGCCGCTTCGCCGTCTTCGATGCGCCGCGCCAAGCTGATTTCTTCTTCCAGTTTGAGCAGGTCAACCTTGCCGATTTCTTGCAGGTACTGCCGCACCGGGTCGTTGGTGCGCACGCGCGAGTCCGACATCGCCTCGGCGCGCGCTTCCAGTTCTTCGCGGTCGGGCTCGTCGTTGCCGAGGTCGTTTATCTCGTCGTCGACGTCCGAGTCAACGTCGATTTCCAAGTCTTCTAGGTCCTCGCCAAAACCTTCCAAGTCCTCGTCACCACTGATTTCGGCGTCGTCGATGACCTCGTCGTCGGCTAAGTCGGCGATGGCAATTTCTTTGGAGCCGAGCAGCTGTATCAAGTCTTCAAAGTTGGTGTTTTCGCTGTCTAAGTCCAGCTCTGCGAGCGCCTTGTTGAACGACTCGCTGATTTCAGCCGTGTCGAGGGTACCTTCGGACTGACCGCGCTCGACCAGCGCCGTGATGTGGGGAGACTCGAGCCAGACCTGACTCGCTTGTTCTTCGACCACTTCCTGCTTTACCTTAGCCTTTGCCATAAAGCCTCCTTCACTTGGGTGCGGCAACTGGGTTGACGTCCTCGGGCCTTGAAAACCCGGGTTTTGAAACGCACTACGTTTTGGGAATGTGGCGCCGTCCTAAAGCGCCCGTTTGTCAATAGTTACTCCAGTCGCCAAGGATAGCACCTTTTTGTGTTGGCGCTAGTTTGCGTTCCAGCTGTGGTCAACTTAACGCCGCTCGCGCGTGCGCCGATTTGCCGGCGCGTGAAACCCTGAAAAAAGGCTCCAAACCTCGACCCTGTGACGCCGGTCCGGCACCACCGGCACCAAGCCTCCGAGAACGTCGCGGGGTCAATGTGGGGCGCGCTCACGTCTTTTCGGCGGGGTTCTTGCGATAGTGAAACCTTATGCTTGCCCAGACCGAACCTGATAAACCCAACAAGTCCAAACGCGACTGGGACGTTGTCGTCGTCGGTGCCGGTGTGGCGGGTCTGAGCGCCGCGCGGGCGTTGCGCGCTGCGGGTGCGAACGTGCTCGTGTTGGAAAAAAGTCGCGGGCTCGGCGGCCGTTCGGCGACCCGCACCGTTCAAGGCAACCGCGTCGACCACGGCGCGCAGTACTTCACCGTCCGGGACGAAGCGTTCAGGGCTCAGGTCGACGCGTGGCTCGAGACTGGCGACCTCGCCGTGTGGAGCCACGGTTTTCACACCCTGGACGAGGACGGCCTTCACGCACCCGACGAGGGCCACCCGCGCTACGTCTTTCCCGCGGGCATGAACACGTTCGGCAAGCTCCTCGCTGAAAACCTGGAAGTTAACCGAGAAACCCGCGTGACCGGCTTAAAACCCCGCGGCGACGTTTGGCAGCTCGAGACGAACGCAGACGGTGCGACCTTCGAAGCTCACACCGTCTTACTCAACCTGCCGCCCGAACAGGCCCTCGAGCTGTGCGCCGCGCACCTGGAAACGGGGCTGCGCGAAACGCTTCAGGGCGTCGTCATGCAACCTTGTTTCTCACTCATGGCCGGGTTCGATACCGACTCGAAACCCGAGTGGCGAGGGGTTAAATTCGCGCTGGGCGACAACCCCCTGGCCTGGGTGGCGCACGACAGCAGCAAGCGTGTGTTGCTCGGAGACACGCCCGAAAAAACCGCCCTGGTCGCGCACAGCACACCCGAGTTCGCTCGAGAACAGTACGCGCTGCCCTTGGAAGAGGTCGAAGCGCTGCTCCTCACGGCGCTGCGTGACCTCGACCCGCGCTTCAGCGCGCCCCTCTGGACGAGTTTGCAACGCTGGCGCTACGCAACGGCAATTCGGCCTGCAGACAAACGCTGTCTACGACAGGGGGCGCTCCTTTTTTGCGGCGACTGGTGCGGCGGCAACAAGTTGGAAGACGCTTACCTGTCGGGTTTGGCGGCGGCCAGCGCTCTGTCCGGCTGACGCTCGACTAAGCCCTGGCCCCGCTCGGAAAAATAAGAATCAGGTAATAAAGCACCACCAAGCCGACCGGAGCCGAAAAGGTGAGAATAGCCAGCAGGTCGCGCTTTAGGTAAAACAGAAACCAACCCGCCAAGCTGAAAACGACGAGCGCTACCGGGTAAAGAAAATACAAGTTGCGCCAGAAACCCGTCAGGTAGATGTCGACAATCTGCCCGCCGTTGCCGGTCAGTAAAAAAAGCGCGCCCATCACCCAAAAAACCAGCACGCCCAAACCCGCAACTTGCAACGCCAGCGAGCTGAACAGTGCGAGGACGCGGTCACCCGTCATATCCGCCGTAGAGGTCTCCATGAGAGTACAAAGTAGCACATTCGCCGCCACGGCCCAGGGACAAGTGTCCTACGGTCGTAGCCGATAGCTTGTGAAAGGGTCGACCACAAGCTATCGGCTACAAGCCGCTTGGCGCTTTACACGAACGCGCTGAAGCCCGTAATCGCGCGGCCGACGACGAGGGTGTTGATTTCGTTGGTGCCTTCATAGGAATAGATCGCCTCGGTGTCACAGAAAAACCTGGCGACGTGGTTCTCGAGCAAAATCCCCTTGCCGCCGAAGATTTCGCGCGCCCGCGCCACCACGTCGCGGCAGCGCGAGGCGGTGAACACCTTGGCGAGCGAGGCGTGCTCGTCGCGCATTTCGCCCGCGTCTTGCATCCGCGACAAGCGAATGCACAGCTGCTGCATTGCCGTCACGTCGCCGAGCATACTGACCAAGTGGTTTTGGATGAGTTGAAAGTTGCCGATGGGTTTGCCGAACTGTTCGCGGGTTTGGGCGTATTGAAGCGCTTTTTCGTACGCGCCCAGCGCCGCCCCGACGCCTTGCCAGGCCACGCCGGCGCGGGTCATGCGCAGCACGTCGGCGGTGGTGCGGAACGAGTTCGCGTTTTGCAGGCGGTGCGTCTCGGGCACCCGGCACTCAGTCAGCGTGATGTGCCCGTTCTCGACGGCGCGCAGGGCGATTTTGCCCGTGATTTTTTCGACGCTGTAACCGGGCGTGTCGGTCTCGACGATGAAACCCTTGACCTCGTTGTCGGAAACGTCCCTGGCCCACACGATGACGATGTCGCTGAAGGTGCTGTTGCCTATCCAGTACTTTTCGCCGTTCAACACCCAAGTGTCGCCGTCGCGCTTACACGTGGTGGTGAGGCCGCCAGCGACGCCCGAGCCGACGTGCGGCTCGGTGAGGCCGAACGCGCCGACGACCTCCATGTCCCGCATTTTGGGCAGCCAGTGGGCGCGCTGTTCGTCGCTGCCGCCCACCAAAATCGACAGCATGGCGAGGCCCGAATGCACGCCGAAAAAGGTCGCGGTCGACACGTCGATGCGGGCCATCTCGAGCGTGGCGATTCCCTCCAACACGGCCGCGTCCGCCGCGCGGCTGCCGTCCGGGTTGTAAAGCTTGCCGATAAGGTCCAGTTCGCGGAACTTGCCTATAAGCTGTTGCGGAAACTCGTCGCGCGACCAGTAGTCGTTGATGATGGGCTCGACCTCGCGCTCCATGAACGCGCGCACCTGCAACTGCACCTCGCGCTGCCGTTCGGTGAGGGTGCTGCCGAGCCCGTAAAAGTCGCCGTCGACTTCGGGTAAGTCTTTGGGTTTGCGCGCTTTGCTCATTTTCATCAGCGCGGCCAACGAGGCCTCGTCGAGCGACGAAACCAGCCCGACGAGTTCGTTCAGGTCGACTTTTTCAGCGAGCTTGCCGAGCTTGGACAAGTCCATCCCGTTCAGCAGTTTCATCGCGGTGCCCATGTCCTTCATGCCTAGTGCCATTGTTGTCTCCGTCCCGAATGAACCGGCGGGTTACAGGTCGACGACCACACCCGCCTCAAGGTCTTCACCCCGACCATAAAGCGCGGCCAGGTAAGCTTTGTAGGTTTCCAACACTTTGCTCCGCTTGACGCTCATTTTGGGCGTCAGCAGACCGTTCTCCAGGCTCACCTCGCCCAGCACGAGCGCCATGCGTTTGACGTTCGACCAGTGGGGCAGCGAAGCGTTCGCTTCGGTCACGAGGGTTTTGAAACGCGCTTGCACCGCCCCTTGCTCGAGGGCCGCCACGTCATCACCGCCGGACAGCGAAACGAGCGCCTCCGGGTTGACGAACAGCAGCGCCGCGCAGTATTTTTCGCCCTCGCCCACGACCAGCGCGGTGTCGACGAGCGGACTGGCCTCTAACGCTTCCTCCACCGGTTGCGGCATCACGTACTTGCCGGTGGAGAGTTTGAACAGGTTTTTGAGGCGGCCGGTGATGCGCAGGTAGCCGTCCGCGGTCATCTCGCCCTGGTCGCCCGTGTGAAACCAGCCGCCTTCGTCCAAAACTTCGGCGGTTTTTTCGGGGTTTTTATAGTAGCCCTTCATCACGTGGGGGCCGCGGGTGAGGATTTCCTTGTCCTCCCCGAACTTTATTTCGACGCCCGCTACCGCCGGGCCGACCGTACCCGCCCGGTTGTGGCCGGGGCGGTTGTAGGCGATGACCGGGCTCGTTTCGGTGAGGCCGTAGCCCTGTAACACGGTCACGCCCGCTGCGCCGAAGGTGTTGACCAACTCAGCCCGCAACGCCGCCCCGCCGACGATAATCGTGCGAATTTCGCCGCCCAGGGCCTCGCGCCACTTTGAAAACACGAGCCGGTCGGCCACGCCCAGTTGCAGCGCGTACAGGCCCGTCGGCTCCTGCTCGACGTCGAAGCGGTCGGCAAGCTCCAACGACCAGTCGAACAGCCGCCGCTTGACACCCGTCAAACCCTGCCCGGTCGCTACAATACGCTCGAACGCTTTTTCCAGCACGCGCGGCACCGCGGCGAAAAAGGTCGGCTTGACCTCTTTCAGGTCGTTGCGCAGCGTGTCCGGCGTGCTGAAATAAACCGACGCGCCCGCCCACATCAGGCAGTAGTGGAGCGTGCGCGCGAAGATGTGCGTCAGCGGCAAAAACGACAGCGCGGTCTCGCCGTGGGGTCCGTACCGGAACTCTTTCAACCCCGTCAGCGCGGCGATGGCGTTGGAGGATATGTTCTCGTGCGTCAACATCACCCCCTTGGGCATTCCGGTGGTGCCCGAGGTGTAAATCAGCGTCGCCACGTCGTCGGCGCGTGTTTGGGTGCGGAGCAGCTCGAGCCGCTCCGCCACATCCTCTACTTTTTGACCGGTAGCCATCAACTCGTCGAAAGTGTGCAGTTCTACGCCGTCCGGCAAGGCCACGTCGCCCGTCGGCGTCGCCCACAGCACGACCTTGTTCACGGACGTTGCCGGCAACAGCTTGACAATCTCTGTTAACAAGGTTTCGCTAGAGCACAGCAACACGCGGCTGTCGGTCTCGTTCAGGATGTGCTTGACCGCCTCGGGCGTGTGGGTCAGGTAGACGGGCACGTCTACCAGGCCTGCCAGCAAACAGGCCATGTCGCCCAAACAAAACGACACGTCGCTGTGCGTGTAGAGCGCGACCCGGTCGCCGCGCTGCAAGCCTATCGTGCCCAAACCCAGCGCCACCGCTTCGGCCTGGGCGCGAAAGTCGCGGCTCGAGAGCGCCGTCCAGCCGTGCCCGAGCCGCTGGTTGAAGGCCGCCGGGTTGTCGTGACGTGCGCAGGCCTCGTCCAACAGCGACACCAGAGTACGGCCGAGCACGGTCTCACCGCTGTCCGCGGGGGCCGTGTAGACCTGTTGTTGCGGCGGAACCACCTGCGCTGACGAAGTGCCGGGAACCTGGTGCATGTGCGACTCCTTGAAGCGACGAAGACTTGAGACGAAATTTTGTACCGAGTACAAGTTTAGCACGAGTCCCACCGGCTCGCTAGGACAAAGATACAAAAAGGCCCGGCAAAAACAGCTCGAGGTTGGAACGCGGTGCTGAAACCGAGGCACCGGCTGAAAAGTGCGACCCGGTTACCGGCTCCAGAAAGCCATGTCCCCTTCCGCAACCGGCGTGACGGTGCCGTCCAACCCGACAACCACCACGCGCAAGGTCGGAATTTCTAAGTCGATGGCGGGCAGCACGAGGGCGTCGCTCTCGGGCGACCACAAACTGTGGCTGAGGGCGTACTGGTCGAAAAACGGCAAAAACTGCGCCACGAACTGCGGGCTCGGCGCAAAGCTCGTCAGCAGGCGTTCACTCTTCGTCACAACGTCGACGACGTAGACGTCCAGCAAGAGGGGACGGCCCTGCGCGCGTTGCGCGACCATTTCCGCGCTCGGCGCAGGTTCGGCGAGGTCGCCGCCCGTGGTGCGGCGGGGCGTGAAATAAGCGATACGGGCGCCGTCCGGCGACCAGAAAAAAGCGACCGCCGGTTTCTCGGTCAACGGCTCGAGCAGGCCCGACTCGGCACTCAACAGCTTGAGGGGTCCTGCCGAGGTCGGCGCCGCCTCGGTAGGACTTATAAACGCCAACTCGTCCCGAACGGGGCTCCAGGTCAGCGCGGCGAAGCCCTGGTGGGTGGCCTCCCGCCTGACGTCCAGGCTCGAGCCCGGTTTGCCTTCGACGACGACGTAGGTGTCCCGGTTGGGCTCCGCCGCAGCGTAGGCCACGTAGCGCCCGCTGGGCGAAAGACCGGGAGCTTGAAAGCGTCCCGGCGTGGCTAGGTTGGTGCCCAACGTGTCGCGCACCCGACTCGTAAAACCGAGCCGAGCGGTCTCGCCGAAAGCGTTCGCGTGGATGAACAAACCTTGTCCGTCACCTGTCCACTGCCAGTAAAAAGGCGACCCCGTCGCCAAAAGTCGGCTTTGGACGGTGCCGCTTACCCCCGCGACGTGCATACCGATACCCTCTCCGGGCCTGCTCGCCAGAAAACCGAGGGTCTCGCCGTCCGGAGCCCAGTAAAGGTAAAAGGGGGGTTCGTCCGAGCTGCGGTAAAGCTCCGCAGCTTCTTCGTTGGCAGCGTCCTCTAAAAGGCTTATAAAACCGCCCCCGGCGTCCGCGCCGAGCACCGCCAGCCGAGACCCGTCCGGCGACCAGGCCGGAAACTGAAAGCGTTGCGGCCCCGAACTCAGGACGCGGGTATCGGAGCCGTCGGGTGCGACCGTCGCCACCTGACCCTCCAAGGTGACGTAAGCGATGCGACCCGCCGTTTGCGAAGGCGCTTGCGAGAAAGCGGGCTGCCCGTGCCCGACCAACAGGAGAACAAGCCCGGTCAACAGGGGTCGTGCAAACATTTTCATACGTTCAGTGTAGCAGGGCCGGCCGTACAAAAGAGCGTTGCGTTTCGCGCTGGGGGCCTGTTTGGTCGGGAATTTGCGTATAACCGGTTTTGAAAGCGTTTGTAACAAATATCAGTGTAACAAACGTCAGCTTCAACGCGCTCGACACGCGTTTCGGCACAGTCGTCTTGACAGCGTCTCGACAGACGCTTGGGCCTCGGTACGTTTTTAGACTCGGGTGAGTCCCTGGTCAGCCCCGTCCCGCCGGCTTTTGTTGACTGCCCCGCTCGGTTTTGGCAGCCTTCTCGGCGAACTCTCGGGCAAAAATCTTGATGTCGGCCATGAGCGAGGTGTTGTTCGTCGCCGTTTTGTAGGTGTCGGCCATCGACAGCAGGGTTTGAAAAAAGAAGTCGTTCATGTCTTCGACGCTCATGTCTTGGGTCCACAAGTCGATGCGAAGGCTGTTCCGAGCCTGGGGGTCCCAAAGGGCCAGGATCATCGCTTTGGCCGTTTGCACGCCCGGCTCGGGCGCGTCGTCGGCTTCCCACTCAATAGCGGTGACGCCCTCGTCGTTCATGTTTACAGCCAGACGTATTTCGCTCGTTTTCGTCACGGTTTTCATAGACCCCAGTTTACCGCTCGAGGACGAAAAGCGAGTCGTGCCGGTCGCCGCACGAACCCAAACTCCAACTCACCGTCGGTGTAAAGAACGTGGAAACGAAGTGTCAAAGCTATAGCGAGCTTTGAACACAAACTGTGCTGACGTTTCAACCCAAAATGGGGGCAAAATGATTATCAGTAAATAAATATTTATCGTTTTGCACATTTGTACTTGACAGTTGGCACAGCGCAACATATCCTGTGACTCAGGTCGCTCTTTTGATTGAGTGGCTTCCCCAGGAGGCAAAAATGAGGAAACGTTTGAGTGCGCTGTTGTTACTTTCGGTTTTGAGTGTCGGCTTGGGTCAGGCGGAAAACATTGCCGAGCTCGAGTTCGCCTTCAACACGGTGGCTCTGCTGTTTTTCGCCGTACTCGTCGCACTTATGCAACCGGGTTTCGCCCTTTTAGAGGCGGGCCTACACGGCGCTAAAAACGTCGTCAACATCTTTATGAAAAACATCGCCGACTTTGCCGTCGCGGGTCTGGCTTTTTGGGCGGTGGGTTTTACCATCATGTACGGCGCACCCTTGTTCATCAGCGGCTACACGGCGGAGGCTTTCGCCGGCCAAGCCGACTTTTTCTTTCAGCTCGTTTTTGCCGCCACAGCCGCGACCATCGTCTCGGGTGCGGTCGGCGGTCGCATGAAGTTTTCGGCCTACCTCGTCTTTTCAATTGTCATGACCGGGCTTATTTATCCGTACCTGGGTTCGTGGAAGTGGGGCGGCGGCTGGCTCGACGGGTTGGGCTTCGCCGACTTTGCGGGTTCTTCCGTCGTCCACGCGGTCGGGGGTTTTGCCGCGTTGGGTGCGGTTTTGGCGGTTGGCCCGCGTTTGGGTCGCTACGCGGGCGGCCGGGTCAACGCGATGCCGGGGCACAATATGGCCTTGGCCGGACTGGGCGTGTTTTTGCTGTGGATAGGCTGGTTCGGCTTCAACCCGGGTTCGCAACTCGCCTTTGGAACCACGGCCGACGCCACTATGGTCGCCAACATTTTTGTCAATACAAACCTCGCCGCCTCCGCGGGCGGCGTGGCGGCGCTGTTCTTGTCCTGGCTGATGTTCAAAAAGCCCGACTTCTCCATGACCATCAACGGCGTGCTGGCAGGGCTCGTCTCCATCACGGCAGGTTGTGACGTCATCGTCGGCGGCAGCGCGGTGTTGGCAGGGCTTATCGGCGGCGTGCTGGTCGTTTTCAGCGTGCTTTTCTTTGACCGCGTCCGCGTCGACGACCCGGTGGGCGCGATTTCGGTCCACGGGGTTTGCGGCATTTGGGGCACCCTGGCCGTCGGTATCTTTGGCGGGGCCAACCTGGGCACCCAACTTATCGGCACCTTGGCGTACAGCGGCGCGGCGTTTGCGGCAGGGTACCTCGTGTTCATGTTGCTCAAGTTCACGGTCGGCTTGCGCGTCACCGCCGAAGAGGAAATCACCGGCCTCGATTTGGCCGAACACGGCATCGAAGGTTACGCGCCCGACAACGCCCTGCGCAACCCCGTTGTGCTGAGCACCGCGGCGGGCGACTGATGACCCTTTACTCGACCCCGTCGACGGGGTTTTCGGAGACTTTATGAAGCTGATTACCGCCCTCATCCGACCCAACCGGTTGCCCCAAGTGAAAGAGGCGCTTTTCAAAGCTGGCGTCCGCGGTATTACGATTTCGCGTGTGAGCGGTCACGGCGGCCAGGGCGGTATTGTCGAGCAGTACCGCGGCAGTCAGTTCATCGTCGAGTTTCACGAGAAAGTGCAACTCACCATCGGGGTGAGCGACGGCTTTGTCGAGACGACCGTCGACGCGATTGTCAAGGCGGCGCGAACCGGCGAAATCGGCGACGGCAAAATTTTTGTGCAACCCCTGGAAAGCGTCGTCAGGATTCGTACCGGCGAACGTGATACCGAAGCGCTGACGCCGGTCGGCGCCTAACCGGGGCTCGCCGAGACGTCGTCTGGTGGGGGCGGGTTTGGCCGCCCCTACGGCGTGGTGATACGGCATGGTGAAGAAACGATGCCAACGATGCTGTACCAGGGATGCCCGTACTACAAGGTTACCCGTATTGAGGGTGCTGTGGTCGAGACGAGTTCGCTTGGGTCTTCACCCCAACAGTGCGGCCCGCAACGCCGCCAGGTCGGCGGCGTCGTTGTAGACGTTCGGCGCGACCCGGACCGCGTCGCCGCGCACGGAGACGTAAACGCGCTCCGCCTCGAGCCGCCGCTTGAGAGTGTCCAGTGCGACCCCTTCCGGCAAACGCAACCCGAACAGGTGTCGGGCCGAATAAGTTTCCGCCTCGAGCCGGTAGCCGTAAGCCTGCACCTCTTGAAGCGTGTCCTGTACCAACTCGCGGCAGTAAGCCTGTACCCGCTCGGGCCGCCGCTCTAAAAGCTGCTCCAGGGCCGCGTTCACCATCGGCAACAGGATGGGGTTGCTGCGCTCGCCCATGTCGAAGCGAACCGCGCCGGGCGCGTAGGCGTCTTGGTAGTCCACCAAACGGCTGAAATCCTCGCTACCGCGCCGCGTCAGCCAGTTGTCCTCCAACGGCAGGGCGTTGTCAAAACGGGGGCCGTAGTAGGCGAAACCCAGTCCGTAAGGCCCCATCAGCGTTTTGTACCCGGCTACGAGGAGCGCGTCGGGTTGCCACGCCGCCACGTCGAAAGGCAGCGCGCCGACCGACTGAGTCGCGTCGACGACGAACCATGCCCCGACCTCACGGGCTCGAGCGCCGAGCGCCGCTAAGTCGAACAGCGTGCCGTCGGTCCAGTGGGCGTGCTCGACGGCGACGAGGGCGGTGCTGGCGTCTATAGCGGCGAGCAAGCGCTCGTTCCAAAGAGCGCCGCGGTTTGCGCCCGCGGGCGGCGCGACGGTGCGCACCTCCGCACCGTGCTCGGCGAACCTGCGCCAGGCGTAGACGTTGCTGGGAAACTGTTCAGCCGGCACGACGATGTTTTGCCCGGCCTGTACCGAGACGTTTTTGGCGACGGTGGCGACTCCGTAGGATACCGCCGGAGTGATAGCGACGCGGTCAGCGTCGGCGTTGACCAGACGCGCAAACAAGCTGCGCGCACGCTCGCTCTCGGGAAAAAAAGTTTCAGGAGGAAGGTTGACGGGGTTACTTTTGCGCGCCACGCCCTGCAAGCCTGCGGCCTCGACCGCTCTGGACAAGGGCGACATGTAAGCGCAGTTGAGGTAGTGAACGTCCGCAGGCAAAGAAAACTCGGACTTTTGACAACTTAAGGGTTCGGCGGTGGGGGCTTGCAAACTATTCACGCTCATATACAGCAAGTTTAAGACATCGGGCTCATCAGGTAAAGTGCAGCCGTGACGCGTTCAGGGGCAGGTTCGTCCCGGTCAACCGCTGTCCTCGCGCCCGTTTTGGGCCGCCCAAGCCGCGTAGCTTCCTTCAAGCTCGACAACGTTGTCAAAACCCGCCGCGCGCAGGGCGCTGCCTACCACCGTCGCCCGCGCGCCGCTTTGGCAGTGCAGCACGATGGGGATGTTCTCGGGCAGGCGTGTCCGCTCGGCCAGCACCCGGCCCGCGTGAAGTTGCGTCGCGCCCGGCAGGTGACCGTCTTGATACTCGGAGGTGGTGCGTACGTCCAAGATAAAGGGACCGTTCAAGCGTTTGAGGTCGTCGGGGGAAAGGGTGGGAACGGGCTCGAGCCGCAAGCCGTCCAAACTTGTCACAAACCCGGTGACCCCGTCCATCCCAATGCGGCTCAGTTTGGCGCGCAGCGCCTCGGCCTGCGCACGGTCTTTTGCCAGGACGACCACGGGACGCTCGTCTTCCGGGTCCAAGACGTACGCGGCGTAAGTGGCAAATTTACCGCCCGCCGGGACGTGGAGCGAGCCCGGCACCGAGGCCGCCAAAAAGGCCTCTCTGGGCCGCGTGTCGACCAAAACGAGGTCGTGGTGGGGCTCGAGGCGGTCGGGACTTAGCTCCTCGAGCGCCGACCGCTCCCCCAAAAGCGCCGGCCCCGCGCGGTTTTGCCGCTTCATACGGCCGAAGTAACGCGGCGCGTCGGGTTGACCGCCCAGCAACTCGCGCACGAAACCGGCTTCGTCATCCGAAGCAAAAAACTTAGCCCACCAAGCAAAACGCCGCTCGTAGCCGACCGTGCTGCTCGCCACCGCGCCCAGCGCTTTGCCGCAAGCGCTGCCCGCCCCGTGACCCGGCCACACCTGCACGTAGTCGGGTAGAGTCAGAAACTTGGTTTGCAAGCTTGTAAAAAGCCCCCTCGCCCCCTCCTGACGTGTGTCAGCGCCGCCCGCCACCTCGTCCAGCAAGTCGGGGCGGCCCACGTCGCCGACGAACACGAAGTCACCGCTGAACAAAAAGCCAGGCTTGTCGGTCGTCGCCCCGTCGGTCAAGAGAAAGGACAAATGTTCCGGCGTGTGGCCGGGCGTGTGCAGCGCGGTTACCTTGAGGTTGCCCAGTTCGAACACATCGCCGTCGCCGAGCTTGACGTCGCCAAAAGCGTAGCGCCAGTCGCTGCCCCCCTCGCCGGAAACGTAAAGCGTCGCGCCGGTCCTGGCAGCGAGTTCCGCAGAGCCCGACAAGTAGTCGGCGTGAATGTGCGTTTCGGTCACCTTGACGATGCGCAAACCCTGCCGCGCCGCTTCGTCCAGGTACACCGCAACGTCGCGACGCGGGTCGACGACTAGGGCTTCGCCACTCGCCTGACAAGCGACGAAGTAACTCGCTTGGGCCAAGTCGTCGTCGTAAATCCGTTTTAGAAGCATCTCTGTCTCCAAGCTGTTGTGTCTCTGAGCTGCTGTGTCTCTGAGCTGCTGTGTCTCTGAGCTGTCGTGTCTCCGGGCTGAGGTGTTTTCCGGGCCGCGGTGTTTCCGAAATTGCGGCGTTTCCGGAGTGGTGCGTTTCCGGACTGGTGTGTCCACAGACCTGTTGGGTTTCCAGACTACTATCAAAAGGTTTCTTCAAACAACCGGGGCGGCGGCTGGGGTTACTCGAGAAAATCCCTCTGAGTCCTCGCCGGAGCCCCCGCCCGAGCCTCCGGCGTCCACAACCGCGTCAACCACTTTTCGGCGAAGGGCGGCACGTTCTCCAGGACAACGTGGAGTCCGGCCTCGGCAGCGTCTGAGAGCATCTGCTTGATTGCCAGCGCGCCGCTCAGGTCGATGCGGCCGAGCCCACCCAAGTCCAACACGACCGTCTCAGCCTGCGGGTGCTCGGCGAGCGCGCCGCTCAAGCTGTCCTCGAGCCGGAACGCCGAGCCGAACCAGAGCACGCCGAGGGGCAGAATCGTGAGGGTGTCCGCTTCAAAGCGCCACCGCACCACGAGCCGCTGCTCGCGCCACAGGTGAATCGCCACCGCCAAGCCGATGCCGGACAGCAGCGCGTAGTCGATGCGCGGCGCGAGGAGCAGCGTCAGGACGAACGTCACCCAGGCGAGCAGCGCTTGTGGCCGGGACAAGTTCTTGAAAGCCCACAGTTCGCGCAAACGGACGAGTTTGCTCACCGCCGCGATGACCACCGCGCCCAGCACGGCTTTCGGCAACGGGGCAACCAAAAAGGTGAACGGCAAAAACATCAGCACCGCCACGCCCGTCACCGCGCCGCTCCAGCGCGTCTTGGCCCCGGCCAGCCGGTTTACCGAACTGCGCGCGAACGACCCTCCGACCGGAAAACCGCCGAACAGACCCGCCGCTAAGTTGGCTGCACCTTGGCCAATAAACTCCCGATTGGCCTGCCAGCGGCTGCGCTCTTGGGTCGCGTAGGTTCTAGCGATGGAGGCGGCCTCAGCGAAACCGACCAGCGCGATAACCACGCCGCCGACCAGGAGTTGCGGCAGCGCGCGCCAGGGCTGCACCAGCCGCAACGGCGGCAACCCCGCCGGAACCTGCCCCACCCGCTCACCGCCGTAACCGAAAAAGCTGCTGTACAAAATTCCTAAAACGACCGCGACCAGAACACCGGGAAACAGCGGGTGAACGCGCTTGCCCGACCCGACGAGAACCAAGGTGACCAACGACAACAGCAGCGCAGCGGGCCGCCACGCCCCGGGCTGCGATACGGCCGAAAGTGCCCGCGGGATGACGCCGTTGCCCGCCGCCGACACGCCCAAGGCCGCCGGCAACTGCGACAGCACGATGAGCAGCGCCGCCGCCGACATAAAGCCTGACAACACCGGTTGCGACAGCAAGTAGGCCACGCTGCCCAAACGCAACAGCCCCACCAGCACCCGCGTCACCCCGACGATGAGCGCGAGCAGCCCCGCGTAAGCCACGTACTGTGCGCCGCCCGGCGTGGCGAGCTGGCTCAGCACCCCGAAGGTCAGCAGGGACGTAGTCGCGACCGGCCCGGTTTGCAAGTACGGGCTCGAGGCGAAAAACGCCGCCGCCAACGCCGCCGTTCCCACCGCGTACAAACCTGTATAGGCAGGCATTCCGGCGAGTTCCGCGTAGGCTAGCGACTGCGGGATAGCGATGAGCGCTACGCTCAAACCTGCGACCAAGTCGGTCAACGCAGGTTTGCCGGGAACCGCCGAGACTGTGCGCACCACTCCAGCCTAGCACTTCCGAAGTCGAACACCGTCCCGAAACCAATACCCCCCAGCCGTATGCTAAGCTCGTATCCATGACGCTAGAGACGGGTGCGACGCCAGCCACCGACCCGACCCGGTCCGAGACCGAGTCGGCGGCCAAGCTCGAGACCAAAGGCAAACTCATCAACCGCCTGAAGCGCTTGGAAGGCCAGGTGCGCGGTTTGCAAAAGATGGTCGACGAAGAACGCGACTGCAGCGAAATCCTCACGCTGCTCTCAGGCATTCGCAGCGCCCTGAACGCGACCGGCGACCTCATTTTGGAAACCTACGTCGAGGAGTGTTACGGCTCTCAAACCGACCCCGACGCCCTCGTGCGGGCGGTCAAACTCGCTCGAGGCTGAGACGCGGTTTTCTCGAGCCTCTTTTTCAGCTCAAACTTGCCACCGGACAACACCAAACCGGGCGACTCGAGGGGTAACCGAGCTTGAACGAAACGACCGACGACCTCTGTTTTACAAGCGCGACCGAGCTGCGGCGGCGCTTGAGGGCCAAAGAACTCTCCTGTACCGAGGTCATGCAAGCGCACGTCGAGCGCCTTGAGCAGACAAACCCGCTGCTGAATGCCGTCGTCACCTTCGAACCCGAACGAGCCTTGAAACAGGCGGCGGTGGCCGATGGGGCGCTGGCTCGAGGCGACGTTCTAGGCCCGCTTCACGGGCTGCCCATCGCCCACAAAGACCTCGTCAATACCCGAGGCGTGCGCACGACCTACGGCTCGCCCATCTACAAGGATTTCGTGCCCGAGGCCGACGACCTACTCGTGACGCGGCTTAAAAAGGCTGGGGCCATCAGCCTCGGCAAGACGAACACGCCCGAATTCGGGGCGGGGTCGCAGACGTTCAACAAAGTTTTCGGGGCGACGCGCAACCCCTACGACCCCAGCAAAACCTGCGGGGGCAGCAGCGGCGGCGCGGCGGTCGCGCTTGTCAGCGGCATGGTCCCGCTGGCCGACGGCAGCGACATGGGTGGCTCGCTGCGCAACCCGGCGGCGTTTTGCAACGTGGTCGGTTTTCGGCCCACGCCGGGGCGCGTGCCCAATGTGCCCACAACTTCCGCCTGGGCCACCTTGAGCGTGTCCGGGCCGATGGCGCGCACGGTCGAAGATGTGGCGCTGCTGCTCAGCGTGATGGCCGGACCCGACCCGCGCAGCCCGCTGAGCAGGCCCGAAGACCCGCGGCGGTTTGCCCAACCTCTGGCTCGAGACTTTACAAACACCCGCGTCGCCTGGTGTCTGGACTTCGCCGGCTTGCCCTTCGACCCGCGGGTGACGGCGGCGCTCGAGCCGCTCGCCAGGGTTTTTAGCGACCTCGGCTGCATCCTCGACACGCCGCAACCGGACTTCAGCGGGGCGGACGAGGCTTTCAAGACGTTCAGGGCGCACGCCTTCGCCGCGAAGTTTCACCCTTTGCTCGAGACGCACCGCGACCTGTTGAAAGACACGGTCGTTTGGAACGTCGAACAAGGGCTCAAACTGAGCACCCTTGACTTGGCTCATGCCGAAGAAGCGCGCACCGAGTTGTTCGTGCGTTTTGCCGAGTTTATGAAAACTTATGACTACCTCGTGCTGCCGGTCACACAAGTACCCCCGTTCGACTTGAACCAGCCCTGCCCTAGCGAAATAAACGGCGTGACAATGGACACCTACATCGACTGGATGAAGTCTTGCTATTACATCAGCACGGTCGGCAACCCGGCTATCAGCGTACCGGCGGCGTTTACCGAGGACGGCCTACCCGTCGGGCTGCAAATCGTCGGGCGGTATGGGCAGGACTTGGAGGTCTTGCAACTCGCCCACGCTTTCGAAGGGGCGACGCGCGTCGGCGACAAGCGTCCGCCTCTAAAAAACCTGCAGCCATGAAAAAACCCCGCTGGTCGGCGGGGTCAAAGGGAGGTAGGGTTAAAGTAGCACCCCGGTAGAAAAAGCGGCGTGAAGGAATCCACAACTGCAAACAAGGAGGTGGGGAGTAGGGGGTAAAGTCAAAAGCTTTTACCCCCTACTCCCCACCTCCTACTTACCTCACCCTCTACAGCGCCACCGACTCCGCCCGCACGGCGGGCAGCGCCGACGCGCCCTCGAAGGCGTTGACCTCTTCGATAAAGCGCCGGAACAAGTACGAGGCGTCGTGCGGGCCGGGGCTCGCTTCGGGGTGGTACTGGACGCTGAAGACCGGGTAGCGCACGTGGGCCATGCCTTCTAAGGTGCCGTCGTTCAGGTTGACGTGCGTCGCCCGGAACTGCCCGCCCGGAATCGAGTCCACGTCGACGACGTAGTTGTGGTTCTGGCTGGTGATTTCGACCTCGCCCGTGACGAGGTTTTTGACCGGCGTGTTGGCGCCGTGGTGGCCGGTCGCGAGTTTCGTCGTCTTGCCGCCGACCGCCAACCCGAGGAGCTGGTGGCCCAAGCAAATCCCATAGGTCGGCAGCAGGCCCAGCAGTTGCCACACCGTGTCGTGGGCGTACTTGGGGCCGTCGGGGTCGCCGGGGCCGTTGGAGATGACGAGGCCGTAGGGGTTGAGCGCCATAATCTGCGCGGGCGTGGTCTGGGCGGGCACGACGATGACCTCGGCCCCGGCCTGCTCGAGCTTGTACACAATCGAATGTTTGATGCCGAAGTCGATAACCGCGACGCGCGGACTCGTCTTGAAAGTGGGGCGGGCGTAGGGCAGTGAGGTTGTCACCTCGGGCGTCATGTCGCGCCCGTCGATGTCGGCGTGCTCGAGCGCCTCCTTGACGAGCGCCGCGTCCATGTCTTTGTCGGTCTTGCCGTGGTAGATGACACCCTTCACCACGCCGCCCGTGCGCAGCCGCCGGGTGAGAGCCCTCGTGTCGATGCCCTCGATGCCGACGATGCGGTGGCCCTCCATAAAACTCTGCAGGTCCTGGTTCGAGCGGTGGTTGCTCGCCGTGCGCGAAAACTCGCGGACGATAAAGCCCTTGGCGAACGGTTTGTTCGACTCCATGTCGTAGACCGACACGCCGTAGTTGCCGATGTGTGGGTACGTCATGGTGACGATTTGCCCGTGGTACGAGGGGTCGGTCAAAATCTCCTGATAGCCGGTCATGGCAGTGTTGAAGACGATTTCGCCGACGGTTTTGCCCTGGTAGCCGAAGGCGTAACCGTAGTAGACGGTGCCGTCTTCCAGCGCCAGCACGGCCGGGGGTTTGTTGAGGAGCGACATGACGGTTACTTTAGCACCGCCAAGTGGGCGGTTGGGTTTACAGCCTATGACAAGTCCGCGATGACCAGACCATCGACCTTCTCGAAGTGACTATCCAGGGTCATCAGTTCCGCACCTGTTTCCATCACGTGCGCAGCTATCCAGCTGCTCCGCGCCGCGGATGCAGCTGACGACGTTTGCTTGCCCCTTCTAAGGCGACGTAGACATTTGTGTCGAGCAGAATCTTCACGACCAAAGGGACTCGTCGATGGTCCCGAAGACCTCGAGCGTCTCTAAAACGCTGCTGCCTCGTCTTCGTGCCAAGAGCCCGCGAGGTGGTCCAAGCTGCTGCCGACCTTGTCAGTTGCCCCCTTACCGAGTCCAGCGCCCTCGCGCAACAACATTAGGGCAGCTTTGTTGAGGGAAATGCCATGTTGCTCAGCAACCTCCTGAAGTTTCTTTTCAATATCACGGTCGAAACCGCGCAGGGTGAGCCGTTCCATTTTCTTCTCCTAGCGAATCGAACTTTAAATCGTTATAAGGCGGTAAGCGAGTCACGGAGTGGGACCAGCGGTTTCACCACCTCTGTCTCTACGCGTTTACCGCCTCGGCAGCTTTGTTGAAAGCTTCGACCACGAAACAAGGACACGCTCGCTCGAGGGATTTTCCAGGCTATTTTCACGACACGACATCCCGCCCCAGCCGACAGACATCTCACCGGCGGCCCGTATACTTGACCCAGGAGTTGGAGTGATGAAACAAGGTTTATACATCCCGCTCGTGAGCGTTCACGGGCTTATTCGAGCGCAGAATTTGGAACTCGGGCACAACGCGGACACGGGCGGCCAAACGAAGTACGTGGTCGAACTCGCGGCGGCCTTGGCCGAATGCGAGGACGTGGCGCAAGTCGACCTGTTCACCCGCCGCATCGAAGACGACGACTACTCGAGCGACTACGCCCGAAGCGTCGAGCCCATCAGCGACCGCGCGCGAATCGTACGCGTCGACTGCGGCCCGCCGGGCTACGTGCGCAAAGAACTCCTCTACCCGTATTTGGACGAGTTCATCACCAACACGCAACGCTTTATCGAAGACGAAAAGCTTACACCCGCCCTCTTCCACGGCCACTACGCCGACGCCGCCTACGCAGCACTGCGACTGGCGAAAAGCTACCACGTCCCTTTTTTGTTCACCGGCCACTCGCTCGGCCGCAACAAGGTCAAGGCCTTGCTCAAGTCGGGCTTGACACATGAGGACGTCGACGCGCAGTACAGCATGAGCACGCGCATCCAAATAGAGGAGGAAGCGCTCCGTGAAGCCGACGTCGTCATCGCCTCAACCGAGTATGAAATTCATACAGGCTACGAACTCTACGCCGCGCACCGGCGGGCGAACTACAAAGTGGTGCCGCCCGGCATCGACGTAGACACCTTTTACCCTTACTACTACGACGACGACCCGAACGCGAGGCGCGACGAAGGTTTGCTGCAGGCGAGGGCGCGGATGCGGCAGGAAATCGGGAGATTCCTCACCCAACCCGACAAACCGCTCATCCTCGCCATCAGCCGGCCCGACCGCCGCAAAAACATCGGCGGACTCGTCGAAGCGTACGGCGAGGACAAAGAGTTGCAGAGTATCGCCAACCTGGCAATCTTCGCGGGCGTCCGCAAAGACATCGAGCGGATGGACGACAACGAGCGCGAAGTGCTGACCGAGCTGCTGCTGCTGATGGACAAGTACGACCTCTATGGCAAGCTCGCGCTGCCCAAAAAGCACGACACCGCGACCGACATCCCCGAACTCTACCGGATGGTGGCGAAGGGTCGCGGCGTATTCATCAACCCGGCGCTGGTCGAGAACTTCGGAATTACTCTCATAGAGGCCTCGGCCTGCGGCTTGCCCATCGTCTCGACGAACTTCGGCGGGCCGAACGACATCGTCGCGAACTGTCACAACGGGATTCTGGTGGACTCGAGAGACGCCGGCCAAATCCAGGGGGCGCTCAAAAAGATTCTCGTCGACGACGCGCTGTGGCAAGAGTATTCGCAAAACGGCGTCATCGGCGTGCGCGAGCACTACGTGTGGTCGGCCCACTGCGAGACCTACCGGGAGGTGGCGCGTGACGCAAAAGCGGCCTGAGTGGCTACTCGTCAGCGACATCGACAACACCCTGACCGGGGACGCTGAGGCGCTTGAAAAATTGATGGGTTTGCTTCACGCCAACCGTGACCGAATCGCCTTCGGCGTTGCGTCGGGACGCTCTTCAGAGTTGATACAGGAGGCTGTCGAAGCGTTCGGCTTGCTCGAGCCCGACCTCATCATTTCAAGCGTCGGCAGCGAGATTTACGGCGAGGGCGACGTGGGTGAACGCTACGCCGAGCACGTCGGCGCGGGCTGGGAACGCGAGCGCGTGGTGGGGGCGTTGAAAGACCTCGAGGGCTTGACCTTTCAAGACGAAACCGGGCAGAGACCCTATAAGGTCAGCTTCAACACGAGCGGTGACGTGATGCCGCGGGTCGAGGCGGCGGTGCGCGCGGCCGGCCTCAACGTTACGCTCATTCACTCGCACGGCGAGTTTTTAGACGTGCTGCCCGAGCGCGCCGCCAAGGGCAAGGCGGTTCGCTTCGTCGCTGAAGCTTACGGGTTGCCGCTCGAGAAAATCATCGTCGCGGGCGACTCGGGCAACGACGCCGACCTGTTGACCTGTGGGGCTAAAGCCGTCGTGGTTGGAAACTACAGCGCGGAACTCGAGCCTGTCTTAGAAAACGAAAACATCTACCTCGCCAAGGCTTTTTATGCGGCGGGGGTGCTCGAGGGGCTTAGAGCTTACGGCGTCTTGACCCAAGTGAACATCACCGTCTGAGCGACCTCGTTTCTGCCAGCTCGTCCTTGAAACGGTTTTGCTCGACTGAGTTTCTGCACGGGAGCTAAAGTGTGTTGATTTGTTTCGTTTATTTCGGTTGTGCTAAAGTGGCATTATGGAGACGGCCGAAACCTCAACCGAAACCCGACAAGACAAGGAACGTGCCGAGCTAGCGAGTGCTTTCCTGGCGGGGCAGCAAACCGGCGTTTTCAAGCTGAAGGTCTCGGGCAGTGGCTCAAAAGAGGTGGCCCTACCCTTTGTTGCCGTGCCTCTGCTCAGGCAAGTTCTCGAGCTGATAGCGCAGGGAAAAGTTGTCGCCATCCTGGCACGAGACACCGAGCTGTCTACCCAAGAAGGTGCCGACCTGCTCAACGTCTCTCGACCTTACTTTGTCAGTTTACTCGACAACGGCGAGCTGCCTCACCATAAGGTAGGGACGCACCGCCGTGTTTTGCTCGAGGACGTTCTCACCTACAAACGGCACCTAGCTGAGAAGCGTAGAGAAGCCCTAAAAAAACTTACCGAACAGGCCCAGGAGCTGGCTCTTGGCTACGAGTGATTACCGCCGTTCTCGACGCCAACGTTCTCTATCCTGCCCCCTTACGCGACCTGTTGATGCACCTGGCGCTTGTCAACTTGTACCGGGCCAAATGGACGAACGAAATTCATGACGAGTGGATACGGAATGTCCTGAAAAACCGACCCGACTTAGAGCGAAGCCAACTCGAGCGCACCAAAAAGCTCATGAACGCCCACGTGCTCGACTGCCTGGTAACGAACTACGAAGGTTTGATTTCTCGACTCGAGCTTCCCGACCCCCATGACCGGCACGTATTGGCTGCGGCTATCCAAGCTCGAGCCGACCTCATCGTGACCTTCAATTTGAGCGACTTTCCAGAGCGAGTGTTGAGCGAGCACGGGGTCGGAGTCCAGCACCCCGACGTTTTTGTCCACACCTTCGTCGAACAGGATGTAGAGGCCATCTGCACCGCCGTAAAACGCCAGCGAGAGGATTTGAAGAAGCCCCCTTTCACTGCGGAGCAATTGCTGAATGTTTTCGAGAAGCAGGGCTTGGTACAGACCGCTCGCGCCCTCAGGACACACGGCGACGCTCTTTAGTGGCGTCTTTAGCAGCAAAAGTGTAGACTCCGGCTCGAGCCTATCCTGAACGACAAGAATATCTACCTCGCCAGGGCGTGTCACGCGGCGGGGGTGCTAGAGGGGCTTGGGGTTTACGGCGTTCTGCCAAACGTTTCAGTCACGCAGAGTTAGGAAAACGTTTCACCGCGGCGCACCGTGTGGGGTCCGACACGCGCGCGCGCCTCGACCGTGCAGTCTTCCAAGTAAGCGTAAGCGCCGATAAACGCGCCTTCGCTAACGTGCGTCTCCCCTTTTAGAATCACGCCCGGCTCGAGCACCACGTCCGGCCCCAAAAACACCGTGTCGTCGATAAAGGTTGTTTCAGGGCTCGTCATGGTGACGCCCGCGGTGAGCCAGCGGTCACGAATCCGGTCGCGCAAAATCTTGTCGATGTTTGCTAAGTGGCGGCGGTCGTTGACGCCCAACACTTCGGTTTCGTCCGCGACGGTGAGGGTGTTCACGTCGTCGCCTGCTTGCAGGTACAAGCTCGGCAAGTCGGTGATGTAGTATTCGCCCGCCGCGTTGTCGCTCGAGAGTCCCGCCGCCTTGTCGAACACGGTCGCGTCGAAAATGTACAGCCCAGGGTTGACCTCGTTGATGTGCTTCTCATCGGGCGTGGCGTCTTTTTCCTCGATAATTTTGAACACCTTGCCGCCCGCGTTGCGCACGATGCGGCCCAAACCGGTCGGGTCTACGACCTGGCAGGTCACGAGCGTCATGCCGCGCTGACCGCGCTGTTTGGCGACGAGGTCTTGGAGCGTCTCGGTTTTGATGAGTGGGCCGTCGCCGTTCAGCACGAGCACGTCGCCGACGAAGTCGTGGAGGATTTCTTTCGCCTGCAACAGTGCGTGGCCGGTGCCGAGTTGTTTTTCTTGTAAGACGAAGTTTACGTCGTACTCTTTCATCCGTTCTTTCACAGCGTCGGAGCCGTGGCCCACCACCACCACGACGCGCTCCGGATGTAGGGGTTGGACGGCGCGCAGGACGTGCTCCAAGAGCGGCCTACCCGCCGCCTCGTGGAGCATCTTGGGCGTTTTGGACTTCATGCGCGTGCCCATGCCCGCGGCGAGCACGACGACGGCCAAAGCCACGCTAGCGCCCCCTGGCCTTCATCGCCAAGCGCTCTTTCTTGTCGGTGCGGTCGGGGTCCATCGTAAAGAGCATGTACAGCGCCAACAGCGCCAACAGCAAGCTCACGAGTTGCGTCAGGGTAAACAAGCCTACGCCGCCCTCGTTGTCTAAGTACACCTGCCAGGTCAGCGGGTTGTCGCGGAAGGGCTCTTCCAACACGCTGCGCAACACCGAATACCACAGCACCATCTGCCAGAACGCGTAGCCCGGCGTCCGGCTGCGGCGCAGCGCTATGACGGTAACCATGAGCAGCAACACGCCGATAATTACGCCGTAGCCCTGCGTCAGGTGAACGGTGCACGGCTGGCCGAGCGCGAAGGGCTCGGCACAGACAGGTGGATAGAAAGACCACAGGTTGTCCCCGAACACAAAGCGTCCGAACGCGCCCCAAGTCGGGGTGCCCGGCTCGGGCCAGTTGAAACCGATGGGCCAGTTCGTCAACCGCCCCGCCGTATCGGTGCCGTTCATGATGTTGCCCAAGCGCCCGCCGATGATGCCGAGTCCCGCCACCGGGGTCATCACGTCCAGATAGGCCCACATGTTGAGGTTGTGGACGCGTGAATACAACCAGGTCGCAAACACGATGCCGATAGCCCCGCCGTGAATGCTGATGCCGCCCTGCCAGATATAGAGGCTCGAGAGCGGGTCGCCACCGGGCCCGAAAAACGCGCTCGGACTCGTCAAGACGTAGACAAGCCGCGCCCCGACGATGCCCGCGACGACCAACCACACAGCCATGTCGAGAATTTTTTCGGGGTCGAGCCCGCGACGTTCGGCCAGCCGCGTCGCCCAAACCGAACCGATGAGCACGCCGAGCGCGATAAACAGGCCGTACCAGCGCAGCGCCAGCGGCCCCACTTGCAACATGATTGGGTCCATACATCCTCCAGAAGAACTCGGTCAGGTCGGGGGTCGGTCTCGGCCAAGTCACCAGGCCGAGACCGTGCGCCCCTCCACGAAGCACTTCAACACAAAGCACCCCAGTATAAAGCACCAAGAGTATATAGCGAACGCCCGAACAGGGAAGTTGCTTTTTCGACTCGAGCCTGCGCAACCCAGCCGGCGCGGTGGGGCTGTAAAACGCAGGTAATTTTAGACGAGTCGGGGGAACACCACGAACCCTATAGCGACGACGATGAACGTTTGCGTCACCATGCCCCCCAACGTGCCGACGAACACCCCGAATCCGGCCCGCAACGCCTCTCGCGGGGCGCGGCCGGTCAGCAGTTCGGCACCCACCGCGCCTGCCAGTGCGCCTATCAAAAAACCGAAAGGAGGCAGCAAGAACAGCCCCAACAGCGCCCCGACAACGCTGCCCCACAGGCCCGCGCGGCTCGCCCCGAAGCGCCGCGCGCCTATCAGGCCCGCCACGTAGTCCACGAGTAGCGCCAAAACGGTCAGCCCTGCGACGACGAGGAGCGGCGTGAGTCCCAGGGACTCGAAGCCCGTCAGCCACGCTGCCAACAAGGCACCCACCGCAGCCAGCGGTACCCCCGGCAACACCGGCAAAAAGATACCCACAAGCGCGGCCAACGCAAAAACAGCGAAGAGGACAACAGCGAGCGCCGTCACTGCCGCGCCCTCACTTTCCGAGCGCCGCGACGCCCGGCAGTTCGCGACCCTCGAGATATTCCAGCGACGCCCCGCCCCCGGTCGAGATGTGGTCGACGCGCTCCGCCACGCCGACGGCGTTCACCGCCGCCACAGAATCGCCGCCGCCCACAACCGTAAAGCCGTCCAAAGCGGCCACTGCTTCGGCGACGGCGCGCGTGCCCCGGTCGAAGGGCGCAACTTCGAACACGCCCATCGGCCCGTTCCAAAGCACGGTCTTCGCGTTCTCGAGCGCGGCCTGATACGTCACCCGGGCTTTGGGGCCGATGTCCAGACCCATCATTTTGTCGGGAATACTGTCGGAGGGATAAACTTCGGTCTCGACACCCGCTTCGATTTTGTGGGCGCAAACGGAGTCCTCAGGCAAGTAAAGTCTGACGTTCCGGCGCTCGGCCCGCTCGAGCAGGTCCCGAGCCAGCTCCAGTTTGTCGTCTTCGACGAGCGACTTGCCTACCGCGCCGCCTTGCGCCTTGAAAAAGGTGTACGCCATCGCCCCGCCGATAAGAATTTCGTCGGCAAGGCCGAGCAAGTTCTCGATCACGCCGATTTTGTCCGAGACCTTCGCGCCGCCCAAGACGACCTTGAAGGGTTTTTCGGGCTTGTCGAGGAGTTTGGACAAGGTGCCGATTTCTTTCTCGAGCAACCGCCCCGCCGCGCTCGGCAGCAGCCGGGCGACGCCCTCGGTCGAGGCGTGCGCGCGGTGCGCCGCGCCGAAGGCGTCGTTGACGTACAGGTCGGCGTAGGCGGCGAGCTTGCGCGCCATTTCGGGGTCGTTTTTGGTTTCGCGGGCGTCGAAACGGGTGTTCTCGAGCAGCGTCACACTGCCCGCGGGCGCGGCCTGGACAAACCGCTCCTGCTCGGCGGAAACCGGGCCGTCGGTTGCGAGGTAGCGCACCTCGCGGCCCAAAAGCGCGCCCAAACGCGTGGCGACCGGCCCCAAACGCTCGTTCTTGTCCACCCCTTTGGGCCTTCCTAAGTGACTCATCAATATCAGGGTCACGCCTTTGTCGAGCAAGGTTTCAAGCGTCGGCAGCGCGGCCCGGATGCGGGTGTCGTCGGTGACCTCCCCCACCCTGACGGGCACGTTGAAGTCGACGCGGACGAGCACGCGCTTGTCGTTTACCTCGAGGTCGTCTAGTGTTTTCACAGGTTCCTTCCGATAACGAGTCTATTAAACGATTAACGACACCCACTCAACAGCGGCTAACCCCCCGGCCGGTACGCGTGCCAGAGGCCCCCTAAGGATAAGGCGTGCGGCCACGTCACCGCTACGGTGGAGCTACGGTGGAGGACATTCCCGCCTCGAGCTTTGCACGTTTGGACAGGTCTCAACAAGGTTGCTGCGACGAACCCTGCGACATCTCCAAACCTTACCGCTTCATCTTAGAAACCCGCGCACCGTTCGGGTGTAAACTGTCTGGTATGAACGGACTTAGTATGAACGGACAAAAGATTCGCGTGCTCGAGCTTGCCGGTTCGCCCTATGACATGGGTTACACCCACGGGCGGCGCTTCGCCGACGATATTCGCGCTTTTGCCGAGGAGCGCGTGCGCTTGAGCGGCGACGCGCGTTGGGTAGGGCAGAACTTGGCGGCGGACGAGGTGTTAGCCATCGCCGACGCTTGTCTGGACGAGCACGAGCGCTACGCCCCCCACTTGGTCGAAGAACTGCGCGGCATGGCCGACGCGACCGGCCTCACCCTGGCCGAACTCATCGTCGTGAACGGCTTTACCGACTTTATCGACACGGTTTACAATGCGGCGAACCTGCGCGTGCCGGTTCCCGCCCACGCGGGCGCGGACAACTGCACGGCGTTTTTGGTGCCGAACAACAAGGCCGAGGGGGGCCGGGGCTTTTACGGCCAAACCTGGGACATGCACGACACCGCCACCGAGCACGTCATCATGTTGCGCAGCCAGCCCAAGAACAAGCCCGAGTTTTTGGCCTTCACGACGGTGGGCTGCGTCGGCATGATTGGGATGAACAGCGCAGGCTTAGCCATCGGCATCAACAATTTATCGGCGACCGACGGGCAAATCGGCGTGACCTGGCCGTTCGTGGTGCGTAAAGCTTTGGAGCAGGATAACGCCGACGACGCTCTCACCTGCATCACCGACGCTAACCTCGCGGGCGCGCACAACTACATGCTGATGGACGCCTCGGGCAAGGGTTACAACGTCGAGGCGACGCCGAGCCGGAACGAGGTGACGCCGCTCGAGCAAAACCCCATCGTCCACACCAACCACTGTCTCGTCGACCACACCAAAGGTATGGAGCGTGAACGTGAAGCGGCCTCGCAGAAAAGTTCCGAAGCGCGGATGAAGCGGGGCTACGGGCTGCTCGAGCACCACGGCGTCACCGTGGAGGACCTGCAAGCTTTGACTCGAGACCCCGAGAGCATCTGCGTGACCTCGAAACCGCCGCGCCACGTCGAGACCTGCGGCGCGGCCATCATGCGCCCCGCGACGGGGGACTTTTGGGCGGTGTGGGGTTTGCCGAGCGACAACGAGTACGAGCACTTCGAGCTTTGATTCTGCCTGATTTTCACACGGTTTTGCTGTTCGCCGTCGCCGCGGCTGCACTCGTCTCGGCACCGGGGCCGGCGACGCTCTACATCGTCACGCGCAGTCTGGACGGCGGGCGACGGGCGGGCATGGCCTCGGTGCTCGGCATCAACACCGGCGCGCTGGTCCACATCGGCGCGGCGGCGCTCGGGCTCTCAGCGCTGCTCGCCTCGTCCGCGCTGGCCTTCAACGCGGTGAAGTACGCGGGCGCAGCGTACCTCGTGTATTTGGGCGTTCGGAAACTGCTCAGCAAAGAGCGGGTGAGTATAGAGGGTCAAGTTGAGCCTCAAACCCTCGCGCGCACGTTTTATCAAGGTATCGTCGTCAATGTCCTCAACCCCAAGGCCGCGCTGTTCTTTTTCGCCTTTCTGCCGCAATTTATAGACGTGAACGCGCCCGGTGCCGCGCTGCAAATCCTGTTTTTAGGCGCGGTTTTCATCGCTATCGCCTTTGTTGGTGACAGCACCTACGCGTTGCTGGCAGGTGGCGTGAGAGGGTTGTTGAAACGCAGTAAAACGTTTTCAAGAACGCAAAAGTACCTGACCGGCGGCATTTACATCCTGCTTGGGCTGGGTGCGGCGTTCGCAGGCTCGAGCAAGCTTAAATAGCCGTGTGTCTGCTACATTGAAGTATGGCTCTACCAACCCACACCATGACAGAGGGACAACCTTCCCGTCACCGCTTCACCGTGGACCAGTTTCACACCATGATTGAAGCGGGCGTGTTCACCGAGGACGACCGGCTCGAGCTTGTCGACGGAGAAATCGTTGAAATGTCCCCTATCGGCAGTCCTCACGCAACTTGTGTTCGGAAGCTGACCAACTTGCTCGTCAGGTTGAGCGAAAGCATCATCGTTGATGTTCAAAACCCGCTCAGCTTGTCTGAATCATCGGAAGTCTATCCCGATTTGCTTGTTCTAAAGTATCAAGACAACTTCTACGCCGACCACATTCCCAATGCTAAGGATGCCCACCTCGTCATCGAGGTTTCCGACTCTACCTTGTTCTATGACCGCACCGTCAAGCTGCCCCACTACGCCGCGGCGGGAGTTGCCGAGGTGTGGATTGTGAACCTGAACGCCGAACGGGTTCTGGTTCACCGCGACCCGCTGGACGGGGTTTATGGGCGGGTTGAAGAAGTCAAACGGGGCGGCAAGTTGAATGTTATGGCTTTGGGCAGCCTCGAGCTGGACCTTGCCGACATCTTGTAGATGATTGACCTCTAAATGATAAACCTCGTCACGCTCGAGCCCCACCACGCCGGTTCCCTCGAGCAACTCCAAATCGCCTGCTTCCCCACCCTCGCCGCCCACGAACTCATGCGCGAGGAGCACTTTTTGAGCCACGCCCGTCTTTTTCCCGAGGGCAGTTTTGTCGCGCTCGACAGGGAGCACGTCGTCGGCCTCGGCTCGGGTTTTTTTATCGACTTCGACTTTGAAAATACTCATCACACCTTCAAAGACGTCATCGCCGCCGGTTATTACACGAACCACGCGCCCGCGGGCGCGTGGTACTACGGCGCGGACATCAGCGTCCACCCGGACTACCGGGGGCGCGGCATCGGCAAGTTGCTTTACGAAGCGCGCAAGAGTTTGGTCAAGCGCAGCAACCGCCGCGGCATCGTCGCGGGCGGCGTGTTGCCGGGATATGCCGAGCACAAGGGCAAACTGACGGTACAGGAATACGTCGACAAAGTCGTCGCGGGCGAGCTGCTCGACCCCACGCTCAGCTTTCAGCTTAAAAACGGTTTTGAGGTTCGGGGCTTGCTCGAGAACTACCTCGAAGACGCGGCTTCCGATAACTGGGCGACCTTAATCGTGTGGGAAAATCCTGATTACGACGCTCAAGCTGCTTGAACCTCGAGATGCCTAACCAAACCCGAGTAAGCTTCGTTTATTTTTTTGACGAGTTCGGTCGCTGCCGCGCGCCTTTCCGGGTCTTGGAACTTGTCGGGGTGGTACTTTTTCATCAGTCGCTTGTAAGCCGCCCGCACCTCCGGTAAATCGGCACCGTAAGGTAGCTCGAGGACGATGTAGTGTTTGGCAAGGACGGGGTCTTTGCCGTCGTAGTTGTCCTTGACCTCTTGCCAAAAATCCTCTTGAAAAAAAGGATGTTTGACCGCGCCCTCGAAACGGCCGAGGCGGTGGTTGACCTCGCTGCGCAAGATGCGCCAGAGGCGGTTGGGAATACTCACGCTTACAGTTTACAAGATTGGCTTGGAAGCGGCTTCCGTGAAAAGTCGGAGAGGGCTTCCTCGTCTCGCTCATGTGAACGCTTTCCAGACAGAAGTTTATGTGAACTCTCCTACCTCGCAAACTTTCTAAGCTGACCGGTCTGCCACTCTTCACACTTTCAGGCTAAATCAGCTCTTTTTCGGTTAAGTAGAATTTCAGCGCGGCCTGGTCGACCCAAGAAAACTGCTCTTGGTTGTCAGCAAGCATAGTTGCAACTTGCGTAACAGGTAGCCACATGATGTTTTCAGTTTCGTCGCCTACGTTCAAAAGCGTGCCCTCGGCGTGACACAAAAAGTAAACACCCATAGAGTCAACAGGACCCTCTAACGTTTGGTAGACCGCGTAGGGACGCAAACACTCGACCTTTTTGTCGCCGCTTGTGCTTTCAATTCTCGAGGTATGACCTTCAATGAAGGTAACATCTAAACCCGTTTCTTCTTTTACCTCGCGCTTCAGGGCATCAAGCAGGGATTCGTAAGGGTCGAGACGACCTCCCGGCAGTTCGGTGGTCTTAGCAGACTCATGAGATTTGTTGCGAGTTTGCAGGACAATTTCAACTCCCGTAGCGTTGTGACGCTCGATAATAGCCCTGGCGTTTACGTGAATAGTTTTACTCTTCGACTTCAAAAAAGGCATGTCAAAGTATAAAGCCTCTACCTTCAACTCTCCGAATTTCGTTGCTGCAACACCAGCGAAATACCCACCAGGACGGTCGAGGCCACAATCATCAGCGTCGAAATCGCGTTGATTTCGGGCGAGACGCGCTGTTTGAGCATCCCGTAAACGAAAATCGGCAGGGTGTCGTCGCCGACGCCCTTGGTGAAAAAAGTGACCACGTAGTCGTCCAGGGACAGCGTGAGCGCCAGCAGCGCGCCCGCTAAGATGCCGGGCAACAGCAGCGGAAATGTGATGCGCCAAAAGGTCTGAAACCGGTTGGCGCCTAGGTCGTTGGCCGCCTCTTCAAGATTCGTGCTCATCGTTGCCAGACGCGCCCGCACCACGATGACAACGTAAGAAATGTTGAAGGCCACGTGCGCGATGATGATGGTGGCGAAACCGCGGGTCACGCGCTCGCCCGTTACGCCCTGGTAAAAGTCGAACATGATGCCGAAGAAAATGGCGAGTGACACCCCTTGGGTGATTTCGGGGATGACGACGGGGAGGTACAGCAGCGCGTCGATAACGCGCCGCCCCGGAAAACGCCCGCGGTGGATGGCGAGCGCGAGCGTGGTGCCGATGACGGTGGCGAGGAGCGAGGCACTGAACGAGACGATTAAGGAGTTGCCGAGAGCAGAAAGCAACTTTTCTGTCACGAAACTCGCCCCGCCCGAGCCCGCCGCGAAGATGTTCTCGTACCACCGCCAGGTAAAGCCGCGCCACACCGACACCGAGGCCGAGTCGTTGAACGAAAACACGACGAGTACAAGAATAGGTGCCCACAGGAAAAAGTAGTTGACAAACGGTGTTACCCATAGGCCGACCTTGCCAATCCGGCGCACGGTGAGGTCGCGGCTCAACTTGCCCTTGTCGACCTGAACGTCCGCCGGTTGAACCGCGACCCGGTCAGCCACCCCGCTCACCCCGCTCCTGCCCGAAGCGGATGTAAACCGCCACGCCCACCAGCACGATGACGATTAAGACGATGGAAATAGCCGAGCCGAGCGGCGTGTTGGCCCGCCCGCCGAACTGCCGCGCAATCAAGTTGCCGATCATGAGTCCGCGCGTGCCGCCCAACAGGTCGGGCGTCACGAACGAGCCGATGGCGGGGATGAACACGAGCATCGAGCCCGCCACGACGCCCGGCAGGGTTAACGGGAACACGACGCGCCAAAAGGTGTGCCAGTCGTTCGCGCCGAGGTCGTTCGCCGCCTCGACGAAGCGAAAGTCCAGCCGTTCGACCGCCGCGTAGACGGGCAGAATCATAAACGGCAAAAAGCCGTAAACGAGGCCCAGGATGACAGCAAAGGGGGTAAAGAGCAGCTCGAGCCCCCCGCCCAAAAACGGCACCCTACTGAGCAACGTGTTGACGATTCCCTCAGGCCCGATAATGGACTTCAAGGCGTAAGTGCGCACCAAAAAGTTCGTCCAAAAAGGCAGCAGAATCAAAAAGAGCAGGATGAGCCGCGTGCGCGAACCTTTGCGGGTGCTGATGAAAAACGCCATCGGGTAACCTAAAACCAAACACCACAACGTCGTGTAGAGCGCAATCCTGAGCGAGCGCCACACCACCGTTCCGAACACGTCGAAGGTACGCTCATAATGTGCAAACGTCCACGGCAGTATCGGCGTGCCGCCGACGCCCTTAGTTAAAAAACTCGCCGCGAGCACGAACAGCAGTGGCAGCATGAAAAATACCGTCAGCCAAAAAATACCGGGGAAGCCGAGCCAGAAACCCTTTTGTTCGGGGCGCTGTTTTAGGCGGCGATTCATGGCCGCTTATCGTAACAGGTCGGCTGGGGAGAGGTAGAGAGTCGGTGCAGTGGCGAACAACCTCTGGCTTGCCCTACCCATGTTCCCTACCCACGACAGCCTGCGTTATGCTTGAGCGCGCATGACCGACGCCCTCACCGAACTGCAAAGGCTCACCAACTTAGACGCTGGCCTGCTGACGAAACTGCTCGAGTCGGTCATCTCCATCGGGGCGCTGTGGCTGCTGCAGCGGCTGCTGATTTGGCTCGTGTTCCGGCGGCTGGAAAGCCCGCGGCTGCGCTACCGCTGGCGCAAAACCATCAACTATACCGCGGTCGCCCTGGGCGTCGTGGTGGTGGCGCGCGTGTGGCTGCTCGGCCTCACTTCGCTGGCGACGTTTTTGGGTTTGGTGTCGGCGGGTTTGGCGATTGCGCTGAGCGACATCGTCACGGGTTTGGCGGGCTGGGTGTTCATCTTGACGCGGCGGCCGTTCGAGGTCGGCGACCGCATCGAAATCGGCGAGTACCGGGGCGACGTCATCGACCAGCGCCCGTTCGCTTTTTCACTGATGGAAATCGGCAACTGGGTCCACGCCGACCAGTCGACCGGGCGCATCGTCCACATCCCCAACGGCCGGGTGTTGCGCGAACCGCTCGCCAACTACAGCCAGGGCTTCGACTACATCTGGCACGAGCTGCCGGTGATGGTCACGTTTGAAAGCGACTGGGAAAAGGCCAAGGCGATTTTGAACGAGGCCGTTACCGAACACGCCGAAAGTTTAAGCGATTCGGCGGCGCGGCGGGTGCGCATGGCGGCGCGGCGCTACTACATCGTTTTTTCCAAACTCACCCCCATCGTTTACCTGAGCGTCGAGGACAGCGGCGTGCTGTTGACCATGAGGTTTTTGTGCCAACCGCGGCGGCGGCGCGGCACCTCGGAAGCGATTTGGGAACACGTGCTGCGCGAGTTCGCCAAACACGACGACATCGACCTCGCCTACCCCACGCAGCGCATTTACAACAACCGGCTCGAGGGCAAACCCGGCGCGGGCGGCAGACCGCAGGCTTGAACCTCCAAAAGCAGGAAAATCTTGAAGTTACCAAGTTGCGCACAACAGGTCGTCCACTGCGAACGAATGTGAAGCAGGCCCGAAGTGCGGCAATCTCAACGTTTGAAACGCGCCGTCTCTGCGCTTGCGTGAGGTTGCTTCGTCCGCTTTCGCTCCCTCGCAACGACAAATTTAGGTGCAAACCGACTTCACGGTCGCCCTATCCCCAAAAGTGAGCCGCCCTGCTTGACGCTTCCGCGGGTGTTAAGCTAGGCTGGGAAGCGCTAAAAACAGTTCAGCCACGGAAACGTCTCAGTCATGGCCCGGTACTTTCGGTACGGTCTCAGTTCGGAAGGGACTTTTGATGAAGCTCGAGGGTTCGCACACGATTTCGGCCCCGCGCAGCGTCGTTTGGGAGATGTTGCAAGACCCGGACGTCCTCGCCCAGGCCACGCCCGGCGCAAAAAGTATGGAAAAAGAGGGCGAGGACGCTTACACGGCAACGCTCGACATCGGCATCGGCCCGGTGCGCGGCACCTTCGACGGCCGTGTCCACATCAGCGACAAAGACGAGCCCGAAGCCATGACCCTGAACGTCCAGGGACAAGGCGGTCCGGGCGGTATCAAAGCCGTAGGGAGGTTGCGGTTGGAGGACAAGGGCGACCAAACCGTCATCCACTGGGCGGGCGAGCCGCAGATTTCGGGGCGTTTGGCCGCGGTCGGCGCGCGCCTCGTCGGCGGCGTCGCCAAAAAGATGGCGGGGCAGTTTTTCGACAGCGTCGACAAGCAGGCACAAGGCTACCAAGCAACCAAGGCAGCAAAAACCACAGCGTAAGGACGGGTGTCAATGGAAGTCACAGTAGAAGTCAACGGTCAGAGTTACAGCCGCGACGTCGAGCCGCGAACGCTCCTCGTCCACTTCGTCCGCGAGCACTTAGGCCTCACCGGCACGCACGTCGGTTGCGAAACCACAACCTGCGGCGCGTGTACGGTCTTGCTGGACGGTGACGCGGTGAAGTCCTGCAACGTGCTCGCGGTCCAAGCCGACGGCATGAAAGTTACCACCGTCGAAGGCCTTGCCAAGGGCAGCGAGCTTCACCCCATCCAAGAAGGCTTTTGGGAGGAGCACGGTCTGCAGTGCGGCTACTGCACGCCCGGCTTTTTGATGGCGACGGTGCAGTTGCTCGAGCGCAACCCCAGTCCCAGCGAAGAAGAGATTCGCCACGGCCTGGACGGCAACCTGTGCCGCTGCACGGGCTACCACAACATCGTCAAGGCCGTGAAGTATGCCGCCGAGAAAATGCAGGGCCAACAAGCAGTCGCCGCGGACTAACGCGAGGGCTCGAGCCTACTACAGACCTCTAAGGTTGAGCATGTAGGTTTTTAGATGAGCGCTTTTTAGGACCTTGGCGAACAGCCTGACAAAATTGCAAACGGACGAGACTGTAAACAGACAAGGCGACAGACAAGGAGCAAAGCATGAGCGAAACTCCAAACGAGACCTTTTTCGGTAAACCCGTCAAGCGCAAGGAAGACCCGCGCTTTATCACCGGGCGCGGCAACTACGTCGACGACATGAACCTGTCCCGGCAGGTCCACGTGGCGATGGTGCGCAGCCCCCACGCGCACGCGACGATTAAGTCCGTCAACGTGGACAAGGCCAAGGCCCACCCCGGCGTGATTGACGTGATTGTGGGCCAGGAAATGCTCGACGCGGGCATCGGCTCGATTCCAGCGGGCTGGCTGCTTGACGGCCTCAAAACGCCGCCTCACTACGCCATAACCGTCGACAAGGCGCGGCACCAGGGCGAAATCGTCGCGGCCGTCATCGCCGAAGACCGGCACGCGGCTGAAGACGCAACCGACCTGGTCGAGGTCGAGTACGAAACGCTCTCCGGCGTCGCCCATCCGGGTAAAGCTTTGGAGGACGGGATAGCTCAGGTCCACGACGACGCCCCCGGCAACGTCGCTTTTCAGTGGTCCATCGGCGACAAAGAGGCGACCGACGCGAACTTCGCTCGAGCCGCCAAAACGGTCAAGCTGACGCTGCGCAACAACCGACTTATTCCCAACGCCATCGAACCGCGGGCCTCGATTGCCGACTTCAACCCCGGCACCGGCGAGTACACGCTCTACACCACGAGTCAAAACCCGCACGTCCACCGACTGATCATCGCGGCCTTTGTAATGGGGATTCCCGAGCACAAACTGAGGGTGGTGAGCCCCGATGTCGGCGGCGGTTTCGGCTCGAAAATTTTCCAGTATCCCGAAGAAATTATCGTCCTGTACGCCTCGAAAAAGCTGGGCCGCCCGGTCAAGTGGACGGCGAAGCGATCGGAAAGTTTTCTGACCGACAGCCACGGCCGCGACCACGCCAGCGAGGCGGAGATGGCCGTCGACGAAAACGCCAACATCATCGGGCTGCGCGTGAAGACGGCGGCGAACTTAGGCGCTTACCTGACGCTGTTCGCGCCCGCCGTGCCGACGTACCTTTACGGCACGCTGCTCGCGGGGCCGTACAGGACGCCCGCGATTCACTGCGAGGTCACGGGTGTGTTTACCAACACGACGCCCGTGGACGCCTACCGCGGCGCGGGCCGGCCCGAGGCGACGTACCTCGTCGAGCGCATGGTGAGCCGCATGGCGCAAGAGTTGGACATGGACGCGGCCGAGTTTCGCCGCCAGAACTTCATCGCGCCCGATGCGTTTCCTTACCAAACGCCGGTCGCCCTCGTTTACGACAGCGGCAACTACGGCCCGGCGCTCGACAAGGCTTTGGAGCGCGCCGGTTACGCCGACCTGCGTAAACAACAGGCTGAAATGCGCAAGCAAGGGCGTTACATGGGTATCGGTTTTTCGACGTACTTGGAGGCTTGCGGCTTAGCGCCCTCGGCCCTCGTCGGCACGCTGGGCGCGCAGGCGGGGCAGTGGGAAAGCAGCCTCATCCGGGTCGCGCCGACCGGCAAGGTTGAAGTTTTCACCGGCTCGCACAGCCACGGGCAAGGGCACGAGACGGCCTTCGCGCAAATCGTCGCCGACGAGTTCGGGGTAGGTATGGACGACGTCGAAATCGTCCACGGCGACACGGCCAAGATGCCCTTTGGTTGGGGCACCTACGGCTCGAGAAGCGCCCCCGTCGGCGCGAGCGCCATCGTCAAGGCGGTGGGTAAGGTCAAGGACAAAGCCAAGAAAATCGCGGCGCACCTGTTAGAGGCTCGAGAAGAAGACATGGAGTTCGAGAACGGCAGTTTTCACCCCAAGGGCTCGCCCGACAAGTCGGTGAGTTTTACCGACATCGCGCTGCAAGCTTACCTGGCGCACAACTATCCGGCAGACTTGGAACCGGGGCTCGAGGCGACCGCGTTTTACGACCCACAGAACTTCGTCTACCCGTTCGGCACGCACATCGCCGTGGTCGAGGTGCAGCCGGACACAGGGCACGTTACAGTCCTCCGTTACATCGCCGTGGACGACTGCGGGCCGCAAATCAACCCCTTAATCGTGCAGGGCCAGGTTCACGGCGGCATCGCGCAGGGCGTGGCGCAGGCGCTTTACGAAAACGCGCTCTACGACGACAACGCGCAGCTCCTCAGCGCCAACTACATGGAATATGCGCTGCCGCGCGCCGAGAACTTCCCGAGTTTTGAAATCGACCACACCGTCACGCCGAGCCCGCACAACCCGCTGGGCGTCAAGGGTATCGGCGAGGCGGGCTGTATCGCCAGCACCGCGGCGATGGCGAACGCTGTGAACGACGCACTCGAGCCCTTCGGCATTCAACATCTCGACATGCCGCTGAGCCCGCCCCGCATCTGGCAAGCCATTCAGGACGCCGCGCCCGCGCAAGCGGCGGACTAGGAGATTTATGTACCCCGAAGCCTTCACCTACCACGCGCCCTCGTCGCTGGACGAAGTCCTGTCACTCATGCAGGAACACGGTTACGACGCCAAAGTGTTGGCAGGCGGCCACAGCCTGCTCCCGACCATGAAGCTGCGCCTCGCCACACCCGCGCACCTCATCGACCTGAAAAACCTCAGAAGCGAGCTGCGCTATATTCGTGAAGAGGGCGAATCGCTCACCATCGGCGCGCTCACCACGTACCAGGACCTGATAGATTCCGAGCTGGTGCGCGCCAAAGCTCCACTGCTCGCCGAAACTCTGGAGCACGTCGGCGACATGCAGGTGCGCAACTTGGGCACCTTAGGCGGCTCGATTGCCCACGCCGACCCCGCGGGCGACCCACCCGCGGCGATTTTGGCGCTGAACGCGACGATGACGATTCGCGGCCCCGACGGCGAACGCACCGTGGGGGCGGACGAGTTTTTCCACGGCTTTTTCGAAACTGCCGTCGGCGAGGGCGAAATCCTGACCGAAATTCGTATTCCAGCGCAAACGGGCGGCTCCTCGTACCAGAAGTTTCGCCACCCCGCGAGCGGCTACGCGGTCTGCGGCGCGGCGGTAGTGTTGGAGAAGTCCGGCGACCAGGTTGCCAGCTGCCGCGTCGCCTTGACCGGCGTGTCCGAGGGCGCGTACCGCGCTACGGGTGTGGAAGATGCGCTCATGGGTCAAGGCTACAGTGCCGACCTAGCCGCCGACGCCGCCGCCCACGCGACGGACGGTATCGACCCGCTGGAAGACACCTTTGCCGACGCCGCTTACCGCCGCCAACTCGCCAAAACGCTTACCAAGCGGGCGGTTCAGGCGGCTTGGGAAAACGCCTAAACTGCTTTTCAACGCAAAAAGGCCGAGCGACGCTCGGCCTTTTTGCACGAAACCCAGTCTTCCCTACGCGTTTCCGCCCTCCGGACGGTGCAACGTCTCGGCCCAGGTGTCGACCTGCTCTTCGGCGGCTCGAGCCTCGAGCCCATAGCGTTCTTGCACTGCAGCGACAAACCTGTCGCGGTCACCCTCGGTAGCGTCGATTTCGTTGTCGCTCAAGAGGGGCCAGTGTTCGTGGATACGACCCTTCAAACGTTGCCAGTCCGCCTGTATAAAGGTCCACGACTCGCCCTGGCGGTTGCTAGCGGGTGGCGCTTCGACTGCCGAACGTTCTTTGATGCGCTCCGCGATACCGTCTAAATCGTCATCACTTGCCATAGCTGCTCCTCACTGAAACGCCACTTGCCGGACACTTCACTCAGGACACTGTTCGCCGGCGCAGGGGCTAATGACACCGCTTAGGGGCGTTTCCATTCTTGAACTTTACACTCTCGAACATTACGACGCCACACCGAGCACGAGTATAGCCCAAGGGCCTTTCAAACCTGCGCGGTAACTACATGTGCGGTAACTACGAACGTTGGACTCAAAAAGCGCGTTCGACCGCCCCCTGTTGAAACCGTCGCGAACATAGAAAAATCCACCTGTGCTCTCTACAGAGTTAGCCTGTTTCATCCAAGGGTGAACCGCCGGCAAGCTAAACCCTCAGCATTCAAAAGTGTTCAAACTCGCAAAAATCAAATGAAATACGATGACACGAGAAAGAGGTTGACAGAACCCCTTTCTCGTGTATAATGACAAGCAAGAGAGGTTCTCAGCAAACGCTGCCCCCCGGCGGAGAATCTCTCTTTTTCGTTTTTTACCTACACATTTTTCTTAATAGCTCTTCAGTCGATTACAAGTCTAAGTAGTTCTTCAAGACATTGCTAGAAACGTCTGTTGACCTGTACGAGTACACCTAACTAAATTTAGCAGTACGTTTGTACCTGATTTTTAATTCACACTGACAGACTCAGATTATCGGGCTGTTTGCCAGTCCTAGGTCCCTTGCCCAAACCGCAAGTTCTACGCGGGAATGCACACCGACTTTGTCGTAAATGCGACTGACGTAGTTGCGTATGGTTTGTTCGGCCAGGTCGAGTTCGTTGGCGATGTCGCCGTTGTCTTTGCCCTGGGCGACCAAGTTCAAGACGTCGCGCTCACGGTCGGTCAGGTCCCTGAGAACGCTGTCACTGAGGCTGACTTCGTGGAGTTTGCTGAAGACCGCCCGGCTGAACCAAGTTCCGCCGTGCCCGACTGTTCGCACCGCACTGATGAGTGCATCGGGAACTTCGTCTTTCAAAATATAGCCCGCAATGCCGGCCTTGACGAGGCTCCGCACGTACACGCCGTCGTCGGACGCTGTCAGGACCAACACGTTGACCTCCGGGGCGGCGTCTTTGAGTGAGGTCAAAACCTCGAGAAAAGAGGGGCCGGGCATGTTCAAGTCAAGGATGAGTACGTGAGGCGCGAGACGCCGGCACAAACTCTGTACCTCGTTGCCGTTCGACGCCTCCCCCACGATGCGGATTTCAGCGGCGCCGCTGAGCGTGGCGCGAATGCCGGAGCGCATCAGCGGGTGGTCGTCCGCAATCACAACGCCGATAAACTCGGCCATCAGGGTCTACCTCTGGAGGACAGTCTCACCTCTAACATCCTATCCTATTTTTACACAACTTCGTGGAGTCAGACTTCAAAACCGTACAATGTCCGTTCGTGGCTCGAGTGCGAGACACAGGACGTTTCAAGACTCCACACACGTGTGGGTGTTCGCAAAAAAGTAGCGGAAAAGCAGGAAAAGCGAACGCCGACGATTGATACAACCACGCTCAAGTTTCTTGACAAATTTCCGCCCGTCCTGTATAATTTTGGGTAGATATGTGAGTTTTTCGGCAGCTTTTCTCAAACGTTTTTCCACCGGCAAATTTCTACCGGCAATTTCCACCGACAAACCAACTTTTTCAGGGACGCTCCAACAGCGTTCCCCGTTTCAGGCTCAAGGAGGGCAACGGTATGGCTACCGCACTACAAGCGACCAATCACGGTTGGTTCGAAGCACCCGAAATTCAAGCCCTGTTCGAAGAGGGTTCTTCGCAGGGCACACTTCAACTCGACGACGTTCGTCAGGCCTTCGACGCGCTCGTCTTAACGGACGCGTTCGAGGTCGACGCAGCCGAGGACTTCGGCGTCCTCACGGACGTGCTGAACGCTCGAGGTATCGAGCTGGAAAGCGACTCGGACGGCGCGCAACAGGAACTCGACGACGCTGAGGTTGACGCTGAAATTGACGGCGAAGACGACTTGAGCCTGGACGACGCGGACGAAGGTTTTGAGGCCGACGGCGACTTAGACGGCGACCTGGACGAAGACCTAGACGACCCGGACGAAGGTGTGAGCGACCGCGATGCCGCCGAGGAGGCGGCCAGCGACGAGTTCTACGCCCGTTCTGCCAACAAGGTCGACACCACCGACCCGGTACGGCACTACCTGAGCGAAATCGGCCGAGTGCCGCTCCTGACCCGGTCCGAGGAAATCGACCTGGCGCGGCGCATCGAGGCGGGCGAGGAAGCCAAAGAGCGGCTCGAGGCCGCCGGTTTGTCTGAGCGTGACCGCCGCGCGCTCCAGCGGGTTGTAGAAGATGCCGACATGGCTCGTGGCAGCATGATTAATGCCAACCTGCGCCTCGTCGTGTCGGTCGCCAAAAAGTACAAGGGGCGCGGCCTGAGCCTCCTCGACCTTATCCAAGAGGGCAACCAAGGACTGATGCACGCGGTCGAAAAGTTCGACTACAAACGCGGCTTCAAGTTCAGCACCTACGCCCACTGGTGGATTCGCCAGTCGGTGAGCCGCGCGGTCAACAACCAGTCGCGCACCATCCGCCTGCCCGTCCACATGATTGAGACCGTGAGCAAGCTGCGCGCCGCCAGCAAACGGCTCGAGCAAGACCTCTCCCGCGACCCCACCTTCGAGGAAATCGCGCACGCCCTGGGGCCGGACTGGACAGCCGAAAAGGTCGAGGAGACGATTCAGTTCGCCCGCGAACCCATGTCGTTAGAAAAGCCCGTCGGCGAGGACGAAGGCACCTACCTGGGCGACTTTATCGAGGACGAGAGCATCGTCTCCCCCGTCGAGCAGACGATGCAGACTGCGCTTGGCGAAACCCTGGACGAAGCCTTCGGCTTTCTGGACGACCGCGAAGCTAAGATTCTCAAGATGCGCTACGGACTCTTAGACGGCGAAGAGCACACGCTGGAGCAAGTCGGCGACGTGCTCGGCGTGACCCGCGAACGGGTACGCCAACTCGAAGCCCGCGCCATGCGCAAGCTCAAGTACTTCGAGAAACGCAACCGCAAACTGCGCGACTTCTTAAGCGTGTAACCAGGCTCGCACGAAAGCGACCTCGTAAGGTAACGGGGTCGCTTTTATTGCTCGACCAGCGACTACCCAGCCCTCGCTCAGCGAGCGCGGCGCAGTTCAAAATCGGTCCCGCGGCCTTCATGATGACACCGGGATTATCTCTTGCGGTGCCTGGCTCTTACCAATCGGTCGAGGTTGCGCATCACATAGCTAGCGCTCGAGCCGTGAACTATCATCGAGACGAGGATGACGAAGCTGACGGTCGACCACAGTAGGGCGGCACCGTCGAAGGCTTCTCGGTTGAGGGCGTAGGCCAAATAGTAAAGCGAGCCGACGCCCCTGATACCGTAAAAACTGATAACCAAACGCTCATCGCGGGGATGGCTCGAGCCCAGCAGGGCGACTAAGCCTGTGAGCGGGCGAATCACGAAGATGATCGCCAAACCCGCCAGCGCCGCCTGCCAGGTGAGGTGGACGAGCAGCCCCTCGGCAAGCAAGCCTCCAAAAAGGACGAGCAGGAGCGCCATCAAAAGGCGCTCGAACACCTCTGAAAAGTCGTGCAGTTCTTGATGGTGGCTGTGCGTGCGCTCGTTCTGCCTGACCACGAGCGCCGCGACGAACACAGCCAGAAACCCGTAGCCGTGCAGAAGCTCGGTCACACCGTAGGCGACAAAGGTGATGGCGAGAACGACGAAACCTTCGCGCGTTTTCGAGATGTCCGGAAAAGACTCCACCCGAAAGAGGAGTTGGGCGAGCGCAAAGCCGACAGCAACCCCGGCAACGACCGCCAACAGGGTCTTGTACAAAACGTCCATCATAAACCAGTCTTGAAGCCAGGTCATACCCGGTACCCCCACCAGGGCGATGGCTAGGTAGGTAAAGGGAAAAGCGAGCCCGTCGTTCAGCCCCGCTTCGGAGGTCAGGGCGAAGCGAACTTCCCCCTCTTTCTCCTCATGAGGAGCCCCGACCTGGATGTCCGAGGCGAGCACAGGATCGGTCGGAGCGAGCACCGCGCCCAGCAGTAAGGCAGAGGCCGGAGCCAGACCTATCAACCACCAACCCGTCAAAGCTACGGCGGCGACGCAAAGCGGCATTCCAACGCCCAGAAGCCGCCAGGTCAAGCCCCAACTCTTCCAACCGACGGGCCGACTCAACTTCAACCCCGCTCCGGTCAGCGCGACGATGACGAGCAACTCTGTAAAATGCTGGGTAAAGCGGCCACTTTCCAAGGGGTTGGGCAGATAAACCCCTATGGGAAGGCTGAACAACAGGACACCGGCGACCACATACAGGGTCGGAAAAGACACGGGCGACTGGTCGACGAGGTGAGGAAGCCAAGCAGCCCCGATAAAGGCAAAACCTGTCAGGGTGAGGGTCACGATATAGGGGTCCACAGACCACCTCCTTGACTAGTCGGGTTCATAGCGCTACTTAAACTCGCCCCGGCCCGGAACAAAGTTTGAACCAAACAGCTTAAACAGACAGCCGCGACCAAAGCTCTTCGCAGCAGCCTGGGCTCGAGCAACGAGCCTTTTTTCTCCTCGGCGTCCGCAGTTTCAAATTGATGCTGAAGACGCTCGAGCCAGCACGCGTCAGGCCTACGGCTTGCCACCGGCGGCTCTACGCCCCCGCCTCGAGCCGCAACCCGTCCAAGCGCCGCACCCACTGCGCTGGCTCGCGGATTTCGGGCAGGGTGGGCAGGTTGACGGGTCGTTCCCACACGCGGTTCAAAAAGTCCAGGCCGCGCTGCGCGACGACCGCGTTGACAAACGCCTCGCCCTCTTTGTACTGGGCACGTTTTAAGTCCATGCCCATAAGGCGCTCCAACCCTTCTTCCAAAGCGGAACGCTCGGCCTTTTTGGCCTTGACCTGCCGCTCGATTTCGCTGAAACTTGGTAGCAGGCGTTCGCCGAGCACGTTCATCACGTGGTCGGAGTAGCCCTCGACCAAGGACATGAGCGCTTGCAGTTGCTCGAACAGGGAGCGCTCTTCGGCGCTCATGAGCCAGGTCAAGGGGTGGCGCTCGAGCGACGCGCCCCGCGCCAGGCGTTTTAGGAGCGACCCCAAACCCACGCCCTGCTCGGCCAACTGGGCGGTCATAAGCCTCAAAAACTCGCTCAACAACGCGCTGAAGTGGTCGCGCACCCAAGGATGGGCCTCGAACTCGAACACGTGCGTGACCTCGTGCAGGGCTATCCAGTAGCGGAACTCGTCGCTCAAGCCTAGTTGCTGTTGCAAACGGGCGATGTTCGGTTCGACAAAGTAGAGCGTGCCCTGGTTTTTGGGCTCGGGCGACAGGAGGCCGAGTTCGTACTGGCCCAGCACGCGCCGCGCCAGGTAGCCGAACATGCCGCCCAGCTGCACGCCCGCCACGGGGGCGTCGAGTTTGCTGCCGCGGCCCTGGGCGTAGAGGTCGGCGTAGAGGTCCTCGAGTGGCCCCAGCATGTGGGCCAGGGTCGCAAAGTTGGCGCTCAGCCACTCCTTGCGGTCGACCACGACCACGCTGTCGATGGATACCGGCAAGGCGACGCCCAAGTAGTCACGGATGGCGGCCTCGCTCTGCTGCGAAAACGCCAGGTACTCGGCCTCACGCGCGCGGCGGTCCGTGACCGGGTGCTGGTCCCAGCTTGAGACACGCAGGGCTACCCGGCGGGCGCGGGCCCAGTCGATAGGGCCGGGGTTGACGCTCGGCTCAGCGCGTTTCAACCGCTGCGCCACGTAACCCACGCCGACGCCCGCCGCCGCCCCGACGAGCAGGGGCAGACCCAAACGCTGCCAGTTTGTCTTAGCCATGAGAACTCCTTTGGTGATAGCTTAAGGTGATAGCTTAAGCGGTACACGCTTGCAGGGTACTCCTTCAAAAGTCGGAGCGCTGTCGGACGGCGTGACGGTGGGGCGACCGCGAGGCCCGCTTGCCCTACACCCTGTTGCCGCAAGGGAGCGGACGCGCTAAGGCAACCCTACGTTAAGAGCGCCGCCGGACGAACCGTTTTACACAGTCGAACGAGTTTGCGGTCACTCTGCGTGACGGTTGGGCAGGCTCGAGTCCGCACGAAACGAGCAGACCGCCTGAGCTATCGTTTCACACTCGTGGCCGTGAGCACGCGGAAAATGTCTCGAGCGGTTCGCAGTCAGGTTCTTGCGCGTCCCTTTAGGGTAACGAGGGTCGTCACCTCGGCGGCCTCCCGACACAAGTGCGCCGTCGGCCTCACTCGTCTAAGTTTTTCAAAACGCTCTGGACGCCCTCGCTGTAGGTCGGGTGGACGAAGACGGCGTCTCGAGCCACCTGGTAGGGTACGTTCGCGTTCATGAGTGTGATGTAGGTGTGGACCATCTCCGCCCCCTCGGCGGCGATGACGGCGGCACCCAACAGGTGGTCGTTCGCGCCGTCGACAACCACCTTGATAAAGCCGCCCGGGCGCCCTTCTTCGCGTGCCCGGCCGTTGCTTTTCATGTCGTAGCGAGCGACCTTGACGGCCCTGCCCGTTTCTTTCGCCTCGCGTTCGGTCATGCCGACGCGCCCCAGTTGGGGGTCGACGAACACGGCGTAAGGAATGACGCGGTGAGTCGTGTGCGAGCCGTCGCCCAGGATTTGCGATTCTAAAACGCGGTAGTCGTCGTAAGCGGTGTGCGTGAACATGGGTCCGCCGCGGATGTCGCCGGCGACCCACAAACCTTGAACGTTCGTCGCCAAGCGTTCGTCGACCTTGACAATGCCCTTGTCGCTCATTTCGGTGCCGACGGTCTCGAGCCCTAGGTCGTCCGTGTTGGGCTTGCGACCGGTTGCCACGAACAGGTGCGTACCCGTGACGGTACTCTCCTTACCGTCCCGCTCGAAAGTCAGGGTGACGCCGCCGTCGCTCGAGACCTTTTTGGCCTTGGCGTTCAACTCGAAGGTAATGCCCTCGTCTTCGAGGATTTCTTGCAGCTTCGCAGCCACGTCTTCGTCCTCGTGCGCGGCGACTTGTTCGTGCGACTCGACGACGGTGACCCGCGCGCCCATGCGCCGGTAGAACTGACTCATCTCGAGCCCGATATAGCCGCCGCCCAAAATAATCAGGTGCTCGGGCAAGGTGGTGTGCTCGAGCCAGTTGCCCGAATGAATAAAGTCCAGCTTGTCCAGACCTTCGACCTTCGGGACAAGGCTGCGGGTGCCGGTATTCAGCACGACGCGCGTGGCCGCGACGCCCTCTTCACCGACGGTAAGCTCAAAACCCTCCGCCGCCTTGCCCGTCAGGCGCGCGTGACCGCGGAGGAGGGTGGGCGCGTCGTCGCCGCCGAACTTGTCTTGCAAACCGGTGCGCGACTCCTGCAAAATCGTCTTGGCGCGCTCCAAAACCGCTGCGAAGTCGACCCCTACTTCGGGGACGCGCAAGCCGTAGTCGGCCGCCCGCCGCGCGTCGTAGGCGAGCCGCGCCGAGGCGATGACGGCCTTGGTCGGCGTGCAGCCGAAGTTGACGCAACTCCCGCCCAAGTGTTCCCGCTCGGCGAGGGCGACCTTTTGGCCTTTTTTGGCGAGCGCTACGGCCAGCGGAATCCCTGCCTGACCCCCGCCGATGACGAGCGTATCGAATGTTCTTGGCACGTTGACAGTCCCTTCTGGTCTTTCCCCAGCGTCCGGCCTTCAGCTTACATTTTCTCAGCTTCGGTCGGTGCCGGCCTTCGTCGTGTTTTTGTCAACCGATGTTGTCAATTGTTGTTAACCGGTGTTGCGACCAAATTCTTGTAACCCGGTCACTTTCAGCATCGCCTTCAAACGTGCGGTTGGACTAGGGCGTTGCCGACAAACTTGCCGACAAACTCGCCGACGAAGCGGTGTAGGCTCGAGCCGGCCAAGGCCGCGGGCAAGAACCGCCCCTGAACAATCGCGCCTGACCAATCGCGTTTGTCTACCAGCCGACAATGCAGCGCGCCCAAACCCGCGACACTTACTTTCAGGAGGCCACACCATGCCCAAAGCAACCTGGAACGGCGCCGTGCTCGCCGAGAGCGACACGACCGTGACGGTCGAAGGCAACCACTACTTTCCGGCCGAGGCGCTGAACCGAGACCATTTCAAACCTTCGACTCAAACGAGCGTTTGCCCCTGGAAGGGCACCGCTAAGTACTACGACGTCGAGGTGGACGGCAAAACGAACGCGGGCGCGGCTTGGTACTACCCCGAACCCAAAGACGCCGCCACGAGCATCAAAGACCGCGTCGCCTTTTGGCGCGGGGTGAGCGTCGAAGACTAAACGAGCGTGAGGCAGCGGCGGGTCACGGACGGCGGGTCACCGTCACACGACACGAGGTTGTCGCCGTGAACGTAAGCGCCGTTCGCCTCAAACCCGGCGACGACCTCCGGGCTTCCTTGTTGGCGCGCTGCACCGAGCAGGGTGTCGAGGCCGCCTGTGTGCTGACCTGCGTCGGCAGCTTGGAGCGAGCCGTCGTCCGCTTCGCCGACGCGTCCGCCGGAACGGTCTTGACGGGAAAGCTCGAGATTCTCACGCTTTCGGGTACGCTGTCGCGGCACGGTGCGCACCTGCACATCTGCGTGGCCGACAAGAACGGCCGCGTTCGCGGAGGTCACCTGCTGGACGGCTCGACCGTTTACACGACGGCGGAAACCGTCCTCGGCATCCTGCCGGGCGTGTTCAGACGCGAGTTCGACCCGGCGACGGGCTACCCGGAACTCGTCGTCGAAGACTGGTTCTAGGCATCGCCCCGGCGGAACGTTACGCCAAGTTCGGGGCGTGAACGGGACACTTTTTGTGCAGGTTTTTTGCAACGCTCGCGGTTTGTGACGCGTCTTGCAGGATACCCCACACGGGTATTGAAGTGTACAGACGCTTCGGGGCCCGGATGGTAGGCTGAGGGCAGTTTGTAGGAGGTAAACGTGGCTAAATCCGAACATCATTACGACCTCGCCATTATCGGTGGCGGTCCGGCCGGACTGACCGCTGGTATTTACGGCGGTCGCGGGCAACTCAGCGTCGTCGTCTTAGAAAAGGGCTTACCGGGTGGGCAAATCGCCCAAACGCAAGAGGTCGAAAACTACCCTGGGTTTCCCGACGTTGTCAGCGGCCCCGAGCTGTCGCAGCGCATGGTGCAACAAGCCGAAAAGTTCGGCGCGAAAATCGTTATGGAAGAGGTAACCGGGCTCGAGCGCCGACCCGGCGGCGGTTTCACTGTCAAGGGTTACGAGGCCGACTACGTCGCCAAAACCGTCGTCATCGCTACGGGCGCGAACCCGCGCCGCTTGGACGTGCCCGGCGAGGACGAGTTCTACGGGCGCGGCGTGTCCACCTGCGCCACCTGTGACGGCTTTTTTTACCGGGGCAAAGAGGTCGTCGTCGTCGGCGGCGGCGACGCGGCGGTCGAAGAGGGAATGTTTTTGACCAAGTTTGCCGACAAGGTCACCGTCGTTCACCGCCGCAGCGAACTGCGGGCCAACAAAGAAGCGCAGAAACGCGCCTTTGCCAACCCCAAGATGCACTGGCTTTGGAACACGGTCGTCGAGGAAGTTCTGGGGGAGGCCGGCCAGGTGGTCGGCGTCCGCACCCGCAACACGGAAACCGGCGACGAGAGCGTCTTGAAAACCGACGGCGTGTTCGTCTACGTCGGGCACATTCCCAACACGGACTACCTAAAGGGCGTCGTGGCGCTGAACGACCACGGTTACGTCGACGTCAAAAACGAAATCTTTACCGATGTTGAAGGCATCTTCGCGGCTGGAGACGTGTCGGACGAGGTTTACCGGCAACTCTCGACGAGTGTGGGGGCCGGGACTCGAGCCGCGATGGCGGCCGAGCGCTGGCTCGCCGAGCAACCCGGCGAAGACGTGGTGGTAAGCGAGTGGCTCGACACGAGTGCGCGCGTCGGAGCCTGAGCGTACCGACGGCCTTGTTCACGGCAACCCGCTTTCAACGAACCTGTCGGTAAGCAGTGGTAGGGCACGAGCAAGCCCGAGAAACCTAAAGGGTTTCTCGGGCTTCGCCCGTTACCAAACTCCCCGCTCGGTCCTGAAAACCCCTGGTCGCTAGGACCCTTCGACACCCTACATACTGACACTTTCGTGACACTCTCCAGCCGTCCCAGAGCCTAAAATGAGGACATGAACCAAGGACCGACCGGCATCGTCATGATGAATTTGGGAGGGCCGAAAAACCTCGACGAGGTTCAGCCTTTCTTGCTCAAACTGTTCGAAGACCGCGAAATCATCCAACTGCCCGTGCAAAAATACCTGGGACCGTTTATTGCCAAGCGCCGCACCAAGAGCGTGCAACAAAACTACGCCGACATCGGCGGCGGCTCGCCCATCCTGAAGTGGACCGAAGCGCAGGGCCGCGGCATGGTCGAACGCCTGGACTTTCTAAGCCCGGAGACCGCTCCGCACAAGTTTTACGTGGCGTTTCGCTACGTTCACCCGTTTAGCGAAGACGCGCTGCAAACCATGAAGGCCGACGGGGTGAAACGCGCCGTCGCTTTTACCCAGTACCCGCAGTTTTCCTGCTCGACGACGGGCTCGTCTTTGAACGAACTGTGGCGGGCGGCGCGGCGGGTGGGGCTGCAGGACGCGTTTGAATGGAGCGTCATCGACCGCTGGCCCACACATCCGCGCTTTATCGAGGCGATGACCGAGACGGTCAAACAGGGTTTGCAGCAGTTCGACGAACAAGAGCGCGACGACGTGCTGATTTTGTTCAGCGCGCACTCGCTGCCGCTCGACGTTATCAACCGGGGCGACGCCTACCCGGCCGAAATCGGCGCGACGGTTCACGAGGTGATGAAGCGGCTCGAGTACGGCCACGAATACCTACTCGCCTACCAGTCGGACGTGGGGCCGGTGCCCTGGCTCGGGCCGAGCACCGAAACCGTGATTGAGGACTTGGGCGCGAAAAAGCGCAAAAACGTCCTCGTCGTCGGGATAGCCTTTACGAGCGACCACATCGAAACGCTCCACGAACTCGACATCGAGTACGGCGAACTCGCGCACGAGGCGGGCATCACCAACTACCGACGTGCGCCCGCGCTGAACGGGCTGCCGCTGTTCCAGGACGCGCTGGCCGACGTCGTGTTGGAGCACCTGCAAAGCGGCGAAGCCTGCACCAAACAGTACGGCCTCCGCTGCCCCGGCTGCGTCAACCCGCAGTGCCGCAATATCCTGAACCCAGTTGCCCCCTACAAGCGTTCGAACGTGAGCGCGTCGAAGAAGAACAAAGAGTATCAGGCAGTTTAATGAGGGGGAAGGAGGGGGTAAAACCAAAAACCTTTACTTCCCACCTTCTCTTTATCCCATTTTCCCGTTTTCAACCCTCCACTCGCCAATACGCACCGCCCCCGCCTTCGCGCGCCATGAGACCGAAGTCTACGAAGCTGCGCCTCATGCGGGCGGTGTCTTCGTTGTAGCGCTTGAGCACCACATTGACCTCGCGCTCGCTGTAGCGCTTGCCCGTTTCGAACGCCTCCAAAACGTAGCGCAAGATGACGAGATACTTTTTCTGTTGCGTCGGAAAAGCGGTCACCTCGCCGTTGGGACCTGTGAACGTTTGTAGAACTTTGCGTTCAAAGGCGCTCAAATCTACGTCGCCGGCTAAGTCGGGCAGTTTTTCCTCCTCAAAGGCAGTCTTCGCCACGTCTTGCAGCACCTGCGTTTGTAAGTGGTAGAGGCGATAGTGCCCGTCCGTTTTGGCCTCGACCAGGCCGACGTCGGCAAGACGGCGTAGGTGGTGGCTCGTGGTGGAGTCGCGCAGCTCGAGCAACTCCGCTAACTCCTCGACGCTGCGGGGTTCGTGGGCCAACAAACCGACTATTTTCAGGCGGTTCGCATCTGCTAGGGCTTTAAAAAGGGACAACACTTCGGGCTGCATGTTGGTACTCCGTTTCGACACGCATAACATCAATTAGATGTATATCAAGATGATTCTATATCAATTGGTTAGCTCACGCAAGTCTCGGTGAGTTCTATGCCAAAGTTTGAAGGTTTTATCGCCAGTTGTAATTGAGCTAAACTGTTTGCATGATTAAGCCTCTGCAAAGCGTTCTGAGTGCTGACGAGTACCTCGAGTTGGAAAAGTCGAGTGAAGAGCGGCATGAGTATGTAGAAGGTCGCCTCTATGCGCTGGCGGGCGGGAGCGGGCGTCACAACCGTATCTCCCTGAACATTGCGGCAGCTTTTTTGGCCGTGGCGTCGTCAAAGTGCCGCGTTTATCAGGAAGGCATGAAGTTACAAGTAGGCGAGACGGTTTTCTATTACCCTGATGTGATGGTCGTGTGTGACAAAGAAGAACCCGACCCCTATTTTGAGACCGAGCCCTGTATTTTGGTCGAGGTTCTCTCACCCAGTACCAAACACATCGACGTGCGCGAGAAAATGCTCGAGTACAAGCGCTTGCCCAACTTGCAGACTTACCTTATCGTCGACCCGGACAGTTTGTTCGTGCGGCACTTGTGGCGTGACGCCGAAGGCGACTGGCAACAGCAAGACGTTACCGGCAGCGGCGACCTCGCCATGCCGTGTTTGGGTACGTCGTTGAAGCTGTCGCAAATCTACCGAGGTGTGTTTTAGCGCGAGAAAGACCAAGTCCGTCCCACGCTTTTTAAGTAAAGGGTCAAGCTGTCCTCGAGCCCAAAAACTCTACCAACAACCGCACGCCGAAACCCGTTCCGCCTTTGGTGGTGTAACCGCCGCCCTTGTCGGCGAGCGCCATCCCGGCGATGTCGAGGTGCGCCCAGGGGTAGTTTGTGAACTCCTGCAGAAAAACGGCCGAGGTGCCCACGCCGCCCGTCCGGCCACCGGTGTTTTTGATGTCGGCCACGTCGGAATTGATGGTCTTTCGGTAGTCCTCGTAGAGCGGCAGGGGCCAGACGCGCTCGAAACTGTGCGTACCCGCCGCGACCAGGGCGTCTTTTAGGGCGTCGTCGGTGCTGAACAAACCCGCCGCCACGCCCTTGCCGAGCGAGATGACGGCGGAGCCGGTCAGTGTCGCCAAGTCGATGACGAGGCTCGGGCTGTAGCGCTCGGCGTAAACGAGGGCGTCGGCCAAAATCATGCGGCCCTCGGCGTCGGTGCTGATAATTTCGATGGTCTTGCCGTTGCTGGCCCGAATCACGTCGGCGGGGTGGTAAGCGTTCGCGTCGGGCATGTTTTCGGTCGAGGGGACGATGCCGACGACGTGCAGGGGCAAGTCCAATTCCCCGACCGCCCGCATCGCGCCCAGCACCGCCGCCGCGCCGCCCATGTCGGACTTCATCGCGCCCATGTTGGCGCTGGGTTTGATGCTGATGCCGCCGGTGTCGAAGGTGACGCCTTTGCCGACCAAGACGACGGTCTCGAGGTTCTCACCGCTAGCCCCGTGCTCGAGCACGATGAACTTCGGCTCCTCGCCCGCGCCCTTGGCGACGGCCAAAAATGCGCCCATGTCGCGTTCTGCGGCCCAGGCCCGGTCACCGACAGTCAGTTCGAAGCCGTACTGCTCAGCCATCTCTGCGGCGACCGCAGCAAGCTTGCTCGGCGTGGCGACGTTCGGCGGCATGTTGACGAGGTCACGCGCCAAGTAAACGCCCGCCGCCACAGCTTGCGCCGTCTTCACGCCCGCTTCGACCGCGCTCAAGTCGTCTTCGGTTACGACGGTCAAGGCAGAAAGTTCGTTCGTTTCCTCTTTTTGCTTGTCGGCGTCGAAGCGGTACACCGCCAGCAGCGCGCCCTCGGCGGTCGCCTGCGCTGCGGCTTTGGGCTCGAGGTCTGCGCCGTGAACAATGCTGGCGACGTGCTTGCCGTTCAGCTTGCGCGCCCGCTTGACAGCGGCGGCCGAGGCCTTGCGGACGGTTTCTAAGTCCAGCTTGTCCCGCTCGCCCAACCCGACGACGACGACGCGCTTGGCCGTGAGCGCCCCACGCGGGTAGAGCACAGTTACCTCGCCCGTTTCACCCTTAAAGTCGCCCTCGCTGACGCGTTCGCGCAACGCGCCGCCCAACGTCTCGTCTACCTCACTCGCCGCGCCCTCCAAACCGCCGTCCTTGAAAACGCTGACGACGAGGGTGTCCGCTTCGGTTTCGTGGATTTTTCCTGTGACTGTTTTGATGTCCATGTGAACCTCCAAATGTGCGCACGCTACCACGAGGTTCATTCTTCGACTGAAAGACGCAACGATTTCGGCATCATTCCCTCACCCTGGTTCAGCCTCACTTGGCTCGGTATACTTTAAACCGAGCTTCACAGGGTCAGGGAGGACGAAATGGCTTACGAGTTCGAGCAGTTTACGGCGGTGCGGCTCTTCACGAGCGCAGCTTACTCACCGGACGGCAGGAGTATCGCCTACATCGCCAACACCTCGGGTGAGTTCAACCTCTGGACGATGCCCGCCGGGGGCGGTTTCGCGCGGCAGCTCACCGGCTTTACGGACAAGGCGGTGCGCAGTTTCAAGTGGTCGCCGGATTCACGGCGCATCGCCTTTACCGCCGACCATCACGGCGACGAGATGCACCAGGTTTACGTGATGGAGGCCTCAAACAGTTGGCCGCGGCAGCTTACCGACGCGGCGAACGTGCAGTATTCGCTCTCCAGCTGGACGCCGGACGGCAAGCGTCTTATTATCACCGGCAACGACCGCGAGCCGACCGAGATGGACCCGCAACTGCTCGAGGTAGAGACGGGCAGCGTAAAACGCCTCATGACCGGCGGGCGCTATTACGGCGCAGAGGTGTCGCCGGACGGGAAACACCTCCTCATCGTCGAACTCAACGGCAACACCGACCAGAACATTTTTGTTTACAACCTCGAGACCGGCGAACACACCAACGCCACCGAACACGAAAAGGAAACCGTTTTTTGGCCCGGTCCTTGGAAGAACGACGGCAGCGGTTTTTACCTCGTCACCAACGACGGGCGTGAATACAACGGCGTGGCGTTTTACAGCCTCGAGCGCCAAACTTGGGACTGGGTGTACACGCCCGAGGCGGACATCGAGCACGTCGTTGTGTCCGCAACCGGCGACATGATTCTTTACAACGTCAACGTCGCGGGCGGCTCGCAACTGCACACTGGAGAACACAGCGAAGGAAGCAGCGACGAGCAGAGTTTACCGGAGTTGCCCCTGGGCATCATCTCCGACCTCGACCTGAACCCCGATGGCAGCAAGGCGGTGCTACTTTTCTCGAGACCGCAAGAGGCCGTCAACTTGTACGAACTCGAACTGGCGACAGGGGGCTTGCAGGCGCTCGAGCAAAGCATGATTGGCGGCATCGACTTAGACGACTTGCTCGAGCCCGACCTCATCCACTACTCGAGCTTCGACGGGCGCGATGTCCCCGCGTGGCTTTACAAACCCAGAAACGCCGAGGGGAAGTGTCCCGTTGTCCTGTCGATTCACGGCGGCCCCGAATCGCAGGAGCGGCCTGGATACGCCTACGCGGGGCTGTACCAGTACCTCTTGAGCCGCGGCGTCGGCGTGCTCGCGCCGAACATTCGCGGCTCGACGGGTTACGGCATTACTTACCAAAAGCTCATCCACCGCGACTGGGGTGGCGACGAGCTGAAAGACATCGAGCACGCGGCGAAGTATTTGCAAGGCTTGGACTGGGTGGACGGGGAACGCTTGGCGGTGTTCGGTGGCAGCTTCGGCGGTTTCGCCGTCTTAAGCGCGGTGACGCGCCTGCCCGACTACTGGGTGGCGGGCGTGGACATCGTGGGGCCTGCGAACCTCGTCACCTTCGCCAAGGCCGTGCCGCCCCACTGGCGCGCGATGATGAAAACCTGGGTCGGCGACCCCGAGGAAGACGCCGACTTTTTGATGGAGCGCTCGCCCATCAGCTACGTCGAGAACGTCACCGTTCCCCTTCTCGTCATCCAGGGCGCGAACGACCCCCGCGTGGTCAAGGCCGAGTCGGACCAGATGGTCGAAAAAATGCGTGAAAAAGGCTTGGCAGTCGAGTATTACGTCGATGATAAAAGCGGCCACGGCCCCACCAACCGCGAGGAGCGCAACAAGTGGATGCGGATGAGCGGCGACTTTTTGCTCACGCAGTTCGGGCTGGGAGAAGGGCTCGAGCCCACCGACGAAACCGCCGAAAGGGAGGCTGCCGACTGAAGCTCGAGCCGACTCGCTAAACACCAAGCCTTTCAACTCAGAAATTCACTGGACAATGCGCTAAGCTGAGGTCATGGTCAACGCCCACGCCACCCTCACGATTCCGCAGGATGTTCTCGACTCCGCCCGGCTCACGGCGGAAGAAGCGAAGCAGGAACTCGCCGTGAGCCTTTACGCCAACGGTCGCTTGTCCGTCGGCAAGGCTCGAGAGCTGGCGGACATGTCGCTGTGGAGCTTCCGGCATCTTCTGGCTTCGAGAAATATCCCCGTCCACTACGGCCTCGAGGACCTAAAGGATGACCTCAACACCTTAAATAATCTAAAGCGTTCGTGATTGTCGCTGATACCTCACCGTTGACCAACCTCGCAGCCATCGGACAGTTTGAACTTCTGGCGAAACTTTACGGCCGACTTTACATTAGCCGAGGCCGTGTGGCAAGAACTAAATGCCGACGGTAAACGCCATCCCGGACGAGAGGAAGTGGCTGCCGCCGAATGGGTCGAACGCCATAAGGTCAACAATCTTTCGCTCGTTCAAGCACTGCAACGCGATTTGGACCCAGGTGAATCGGAAACCATCGCGCTGGCCGTAGAGTTGAGTGCCGATGTTGCACTGCTCGATGAGCGTGAGGGGCGTCACGCAGCCAAACGGCTCGGTGTACGAACACTCGGAGTAGTGGGAATTTTGCTCGACGCTAAAACCCACAACTACATCCGCACCGTCAAACCCCATCTCGACGCCTTGCGGACGGTCGCGGGATTCTATTTGCGAGACACTGTCTACGAGCAAGTTCTAGCTATCGCCGCTGAGCTAAACTGACCAGTCTATGAGCACACCCACCCAAACCGTCGCCATCGTCGGAGGAGGCGTGTCCGGGCTGGCGACGGCTTTTTTCGTCCGCCAAGCAAAGCCCGACTGGCGCGTCACCGTGTTTGAAAAAGAGTCTGAGCCCGGCGGCAAGGTGCGCTCCTCGGTGCAAAACGGTTTCACCTTCGACTGGGGGCCGAACGGCTTTCTGGCGAACGTCCCGGAGACGGTAGAGTTGGCAAAAGCGCTCGGTTTGACAGAGGTTTTGCAACCCGCCGCCGACACGGCCAAGTACCGTTTTCTCTATCAAGACGGCGGACTGAGGCCGCTGCCCGACGCGCCGCCCAAGTTCCTCACGACCGAGTTGCTGTCGCCGTTCGAAAAGGTGCGGGCAGGGCTCGAGCTGTTCAGCCGCCCCGGCGACCGCGAAGAAACCGTTTATGCCTTTGTAGCCCGCCACTTCGGCAAGGGTTTCGCCGACGCTCTCGCGGGCGCGGCGGTCCTGGGCATTACCGCAGGCGACGCGAAAGAACTCAGTGTAGACGCCCTATTTCCGAGGTTGCGAGCCCTCGAGCGGGAACACGGCAGCCTTCTCCGCAGCCTCGTCAAACAGCAGCGCGAGGCGAAACAGCGTCCCAAATCGGCGGGGCGTTTGACGAGCTTCAAGGCGGGGGGCATCGGCACACTCGTCGAAACTTTGCGAACGCGGCTCGGTGACAGTTTTCAAACCGGCACCACCGTCACCGGTCTCTCCCCCACCGCTCGGGGCTACACCTTGGCACTTTCGAACGGTGAGACCTTCAGCGCCGACGCGGTGGTGCTGGCGACGCCCGCGTTTGTGAGTGCGGGGTTGCTCGAGGGGTTCTCCCCCACCGCCGCCGACCTTTTGGCTGATATTCCCTACGCCGACGTTTGGGTCTTCGGCCTCGGCTACGACCGCGTCGACGTGCCGCAACCGCTGGACGGCTTCGGCTTCTTGGTGCCGCGCGGCGAGGGCGTGCGGAGCCTGGGCGTGCTTTACAGTTCGTCGCTGTTTCCTGAACAGGCTCCCGCGGGCAAGGTGTTTCTCCGCGTGATTTGTGGCGGTACGCTCGAGCCGGGTTTCGTCGACCTGTCCATTGAGGAAGCACTTTCTGTCGTGCGCCGCGACCTGCGCGTGACGATGGGGATTACCGCTGAGCCGGAATTCGTCACGCAAGTCAAATGGCCGAAAGGAATTCCGCAGTACCTCCTCGGACATCGTAAAAAAGTTACAACCGTCGAGGAAGCGCTGAGCGCTTATCCGGATTTGCACCTCACCGGCAACGCCTACCGCGGCGTCGGCGTGAACGACTGCGTGCGGGACGCGCTGCGGGTGGCCCGCGCGCTCACGGCTGGGGCTGTTCCGCCTCACCCTCACGCCGCAGGTTCATCAACCCCGCAGGGGTCGGCCTGAACCCGCAGTGTTCGTAAAACGAGGCCAAGTGCGGCTCGAAGTCGACGTGGAGCCAAACGAGGCCCCGCCCTCTCGCTACTGCCGCCGCTCGCGTGACAAGTGCCACGCCGATGCCTTGACGCTGAACCTCTGGATGCACCGTCGTGTCTAGGACGAAGCCGTGAACGCCTCCGTCCCAAGCGAGGTTGACGAAGCCGACTAAGCGCGCGCCCTGGTAGGCGCAGACGTAGCTGAGGCTGTGCTCGAGCCGCCCCACATCTCCTGCACCCCCGTTCCCCGGCCACGCTGCCGAAAAGAGAGCGTCCAGTTCAGCGCCACTCACCTCCGGCGCAACCCTGTAAACGACCTCGGCCACCCCGTCGTCACCCCCCACGCCACACCACCGTGCCGAGAATGAACACGTCCTCCTCGCGGTCTAAGACGAGGTTCGGGTGCGCCGGGTTGACCGGGTAGAGGACGATGTCCTTGCCCTCGATTTTAAAGCGCTTGACGACCATCTTGTCCTCACGGGGCCACCAGGCGACGACCACGTCGCCGGGTTGCGGCTTGCGCTCAGAGTCGACCGCCACGTAGTCGCCGGGGGCGATGTTCTTTTGGATGCGCTGCGCCTCGTTCGAAATCATGCAGTCGCCGTTGACGAGGTAGACCTTGACCGTGTCGGGATTAGCACCTTTGGCACGCAGTTTCTCGCGCGGGATGTAGACGTGTTCGTCGCTCAAGGGTTTAGCGTCCTCTTTGCCCGCCGCGACCGCGCCGTAGACCGGCAGCCGCAGCCACTCGGGCCGCACCTCGAGCCGACTCGCCGCCTGCAGCGCTTCGGCCTGCGCTTGCGAAGAGAAAGGAAACGACAAGCCCGTCGCCTCGGCAAAGTCTTCCAGCGTCCACTCCAAAGCCTTGAGCAGCGCGAAAAACTTCTCTAAACTGATGTCCTCTAGCGGGTGGACGATGCCTCGTTCCAAACGGCTCACCTCCGCCTGGTACAGCACCTCCTCAGACGCCGCCACCACGTCTTGCTGCGACATCCCGAGGTGTAACCGTCTCTTCCTCAGCGCTTCCGCCCAAATTTCCATCGTCGCCTCCTTAATCAACACGATTCACTGTGCACATTCTAAATCGTATTGACTTATTATGCAAGTAAGTTTAACATAAGAACATCTTAGTCATATTGATTAGGATGAGAGGAGAGAGATGAAACTGTTGGGTACCTATCTCGTCGCGGCCGCCCTGGTAGGGTTGTTAGCCTTGTTCGTGTGGGGTTGGTTCGCGAACGACAAGATTATTCCCGAAGCGGTTTTTGGTGGGCTGCTCGGGCTCGTCGCGACGGTCGTCGGTTACGTGTGGTTGCGGGACAAACAAAAAGAGTAGGAAGTTTGTAGCCGGTGGTTTGTAGAAAACCCACAAACCACCGGTTTCTCGTGATAGCTTGAAGCCGTGAACGACTTAGCAGGCAAAACCGCCCTCGTCACCGGAGCCTCGAGAGGTGTCGGGGCGGCGGTCGCCAAGTTGCTCGCCGCGCGCGGTGCCGACGTCGTTATCAACTACCGCAGCAAAGGGGCTCGAGCCGAAGGCATCGCCACCGCGGTCGAAGCGTTGGGGCGGCGTGCGCTTCTCGCTCAGGCCGACATCACGTTGGAAGAAGACTTGAAAAAGATGATGGCGGCGGTCGAAGAAACCTTTGGAACCCTGGACCTGCTCGTCCTCAACGCGAGCGGCGGTTTGGAAAAGGGCAAGGCAGCCGACTACGCGCTGAACCTCAACCGGGACGCTCAAGTTCAAACCCTCGAGCTTGCCCTACCACTGATGCCACGGGGCGGACGGGTCGTCTTTGTGACGAGCCACTTAGCGCACTTTCACGGCGAAAAGCCTGTTTTTCCAGAATACGAGGGCGTCGCCGCGAGTAAAAAGACGGGCGAGACGGCGTTGCGGGAGCGCGTGGGCGAGCTGGCAGAGTTGGGTCTAAGCCTCGTCGTGGTCAGCGGCGACCTTATCGAAGGCACGATTACGCCGAAGCTGCTCGAGCGCGCCGCCCCCGGTTTAATTGAAGCGCGCCGGGCGCAGGCGGGCGAACTGCCGACGGTTCGAGACTTTGCCGAAGCAATCGTGAACGCCGCCGCCGACCCGAATCTGGCGAGCGGCGCGACCCTTTACGTGGGAGCGGTCGACTAAAAACCGCACGTTCTACCGACAAAACAGCAAAGCGACACGAGGCGTCTTTCAGGTCAGGAGACCGCTCAGCAAGTGCTCCGTCGACGACGTGATGAGGGTTTCGGTGCCCGCTTCGCTCTGGGCGTTGCGGTAAAGCGGCCCGTCCAACATCAGCGTGGCGAGTCCGTGAGCCGCCGCCCATACGGTAATGGCGGCGCGCTCGGGGTCGTCCGCGGCCAAACGGCCCTTGGCCTGGAGTGAGGCGAGAGCCTCCACGATGAGCGCGTAGGTCGCCCGCCCCGCCGCCTCCACCTCGGTGTGGACCTCGTCACTGCGCAGTTGCGGCAAAAACATGAGTCGGAACTCGTCGGGATTGTCTAGGGCAAACATGACGTAGCACCGCATGAGCGCCCCCAAACGCTCCGGCGCGTCGCCGTCCGGCACAGCCTGCATCACGGCCTCGAGCTCCCCAAACGCCACCACCGCCACGGCCGCGACCAGGTCGGTTTTGTCCCTGAAGTGGTGGTAGGCCGCCGCGTGGCTCACGCCCGCGTTGCGTGCGACTTCGCGCAGGGAAAGCTTATCTACACCTTTCTCTTTGAGGGAGGCTCGAGCCTCGCGGATGAGCGCCTGGCGCAGGTTGCCGTGGTGGTAGGTGTCGGACTTCTGGGCACGGGTTGAAGCAGAACTTGACATGGGTAAGATTATAGACTATCCTACCAGCGTAAAGATAGAATTCCAGAAAAGGAGGGAGAGATGACGGCCAAGCTACAGTACAAGGCTCGAGCAGCCGCCAAGCGTTTAGAGCGTGTAACGGCGGTGCTTTTGGGGTTCGGTTCCTTGCTCGTTACCCCGCTTTTCATGCTGGGGGTGGAGAACATGGTCTAACGTACTTGGGTCGCTTCAGTGCTTACGCCTCAAACCGTGTAAAAACACTGCGTAAAACTTTGAGATCACGAGAGAAGGTCAAAGTACCTGGTAACCACCCCCGGCGGAACAGCCTGCTTAAACCGTGTGGCTGATGGTCCGTCCTCACACTTCCATACCAAACTAGCTGAAAGGATATTAACGATGCTTAAACCGAAACTGCTGAAATTGTTTTTAATCGTCATCACCGCTACTGCTGCGAGCGGATGGGCGCAACCGTCCGCCGTCCTTGACCTCAAAGAGCGCTTGGTCGGGACGTGGATTCAAGACAGCGTACCGTTCACTGTTGAGAGTGAGAATACGACCGTCTACGTGCGCCAAACTGTTGTTTTCAACGCCGCTGAGCAAACAATCAAGGTCGAAGTCTTCGTTGACCAAGCGCTCGAGCAACCTCTGTTTACCTATAACTCTACAGGACCGTACACGCTGGTCGGGCCATCCGAAACAGTTCCGGAAGCTTTCGATATCAACCTCGTCAACACGTCCTCCACAATCACCGCTTTTGTGGACGCTCCAGCGCTTTTCGAGGCCACGGACCTTGCCGACTGTGGGCTCACCGTGGGTCTTCCCGTCGATGTCTCGGATGGGTGCGCTGCGCCGCTGTTCAGCGTTGCCGACTGCGTAGACCTTGACCTCATCGCGGTGACGGGTAATGAGTTACGCTTCGGGGCCGAGGGCACGGACCGCTGTGTTCAGCGTCCTGTCGAACTAGCGGACGCACCTTACCTGAAACGTTGACTGCGTTAGCCAGCACACGTGTTAAACGTGTGCTGGCTATTTACGGATGAGGCTTGGGGCGTCATACGTGACATACGTCGGCTTTCAAGGGGGTCAAGATGGCCTACAAGCTGTCAAGACATCTGCACAATCTTACCACTGTAAATATAGTTTTGAAGGAGATGGCTATGGCAAGCACTGGCTTCAACCCTCGAGCAAACCGTCCGTCTTTCGGGCTCAACCTGCCCCTCTTAGTCGCAGCTACCGTGTGGCTTACTGCTTCCGCTTACCTTCTTTTTTTCGCCGACTTACCCAGGCTGCGCTACGGTAACCAGGAGCCCGTAACCTACTTGTTAGGCCAGTTGGGTATGCTGCCTTTTATCGCTGCGATGCTCTTTTTGGCGCGCCGGGCGGGGCTGAAACCCATCGACCATACGAGCGACCTGGGCCTGACCCGCACCCGCGCCGCGCTCGAGACCGTCTGGCTGCTCGCGTACATGCTGGTCACAATGGGAGTCGGCATGGCCCTGAACCTCCACACGCATACCCACTTTGGGGCCTTCGCGGACGGCACCCAGAGCATCTTCGGTCAGGAAGCCGCGGCGTCGTCCCTACTCTGGATGGGTTACAACGCGCTCGTCTACGCCGTGCTGCCGCTGGCCTTTTTTATGGGCGTGCGGGGGTACAGCACTCGTGAGTTGCTTCTGGGTTTTCCCAAGCCTCGGGTGTTCGTTCCCTTCGCCGTGATAGCGGGCCTTGTCGGGCTTGTTCCTTTTATCACCTCGGAATTCTGGACGGTGTCCGCTGCGGGGCATCTGCTGACCCTCATTCTTTATGGTCTCGGGACGCTTCTACCCGTGGCGATTTTTACCCAAGCTCTTGTAGCACCCCGACTCGCCGTGCTCGCGCGTTCTTGGGTGACGGGGGCCGTTTTAGCCGGAGTCGTTTACATGCTTTTCAACCTCAACGAATATTTTCTCGAGTGGGGCAGCGCGTCTGACATCGGCTTGTCGCTGACATGGCTGCTCGCCGGCGACCTGTTTTGGGGCACCATCAAGGCCGTCTCCACGCTCGCGCTGGGCAACGCCTGGATGCACATCTTTACCACCCACACTTTCCACTTGGCCGACGCGCCGCTCGTGGCGCGCGTGTTCGGCGTCAGGTAGACGAGTTTGAAGGTGTAACGCCGTCGGCTCGAGCCCACCGTCAAACCCCCTCTTACACAGTCTCTCCCTGCACAGTAAGAAAGGAATCATGTCCAACACCAGCTCTACTAAAGCGTTGCACGTCATTTTCGGCACCGGCCCCGTCGGGACTGCCACAGCCAAGTCGTTACTCAAACGTGGTCATCAGGTGCGCCTGGTCAACCGCAGCGGCAGGGCGTCCGCGCCGCAAGGTGTAGAGGTCGTTGCCGCCGACGCCCTCGAGCCTGCCCAAGCCAAAAAAGCGGTTAAAGGGGCGCGGGTCGTTTACCAATGTGCCCAACCCGCCTACACCCGCTGGCCCGAGGACTTTCCTCCGTTGCAGCGCGCCATCCTCAACGCCGCTGCCGAGGCCGGGGCCAAGCTCGTACTGGCCGACAACCTCTACATGTATGGCGAGGTGGACGGCCCCCTCCACGAAGATTTGCCTTACACCGCCAAGACGCGCAAGGGCAAGGTGCGTGCAGCGATGGCGAAAGAGGCGCTCGAGGCGCATCAACAGGGCAAGCTGCGCGTCGCCGTTGGGCGAGCGTCGGACTTTTACGGGCCGTTCGTCAAAGAGTCCGCGTTGGGCGAGCGGGTGTTCGAACCGCTGCTGAAGGGTAAAAGCGCGGGGCTCGTCGGTGACATCGACCAGCCGCACAGCTACACCTATATCGGAGACTTTGGTGAGGCGTTGGCCGTCTTGGGCGAGCGTGACGAGGCGGACGGTGAGGCGTGGCACGTACCCAACGCCCCTGCGCAAAGCACTCGAGAGGTCGTTACAAAAGCGTTCGAGCTTGCTGGTAAACTCCCCAAGATGAGCGGTATGGGGCGCACCATGATGCGACTCGGCGGCATCTTCATCCCCGGCGCGCGTGAAACGGTCGAGATGATGTACGAGTTCGAGCAGCCCTTTGTGGTGGACGACGGCAAGTTCAAACGAGTGTTTGGGGACGTCAGCACGCCGCTCGAGGTGGGGCTCGAGCAAACGCTGCGTTGGTTTCGAGGGGCGCACGCCACACCTGCAGCAAAAAGCGGGGTGGCCCTGTGAGTCCGGTCACGCCTCGGCGGAGGATTTACGTTGCCGCCCTGGGAATGATCGCCGTGCTGGTCGTGACGGGCGTCGCGCTGCTTTTGTCCCCTATCGGCAAACGCCTCCTCGCCGACCCCGCCGGGGCCGCGCCGCAAGTCGGGGTGACGGAGGTGCGCGTCGTGGCGCGTGCAGGCCAGAACCACGCCTTTGAGCCGAGCGTCATCCAAGTGCCCGCGGGCACCACGGTCACTTGGCACTTCGAGGACGTGGACGACGGTGAGAACGTCCCGCACAACGTCGTGGGCGAGGGTTTCGAGTCGGAGATTTTGAGCGAGGGAACCTACAGCCACACCTTTACCGAGGTGGGCTCGTACCCCTACACCTGCACGTTACACGCGTTCATGGACGGCCGGGTGGAGGTGGTCGCGCCGTAAAAGTGGGGATACCCTCGAGCCCGAAACCGCGCCCTGGGTGCACGGGGCGAAAAAGACCGGGAAAGTTTTCTACCTCAGGGCGGCGTGAACGCAACACGTCCTTTTATCACAGCGGAACAAAAAGCGGAGAAAAACGCCGTGACGCCCACCCTTTCTCAACCTCTTTTTGGGTCTTGCCGGTAAGGGTTAAAGAACGCGAAAGCTCTACTTGAAGGCTGGAGAAAACGTTCGACTCAGGCTTTTACGCAGGTGTAGCTGGCATAAGTCTTCAAATCGCCGTAACTCGAGCCGACAATCTCGAAACCCGTTTTTTGGAACATCGCTTCCAACACCCAACTGTAGGTGCTGAACTCCCCCCGCACGTGCGCCTCGAACTCGGCTCGAGTCCAGCCCTCTTCGGGATTCGCAACAGTGACGGCGTCGAACCAAGCCTCTATCCTTTCCGCAAGCTCAACCGGCTCGAAAGAGTACACCACGTCACGCAGGTAAAACGTCCCACCCGGTTTTAGTAGTTCGCTTATTTGGTGCAACGCCTGCACCTTCCAAAAATCCGGCAGGTGATGAAGCGCGTTTTTGGTGATGGCAAAGTCCACCGGCTCACCCCTGTGCTCGTAGCTCAGAAAACCCTCGTGACGGTAGCTCAGGTTATCCAAACCCAAACTTTCGGCCCGCTTTCGGGTGTACTCGAGCATCGCCTTCGAAATATCGACGGCAATAACTTCTTTGCAGATTTTAGCCGCCTCCAAAACGAGCGTGCCCGTTCCAGAGCCAAATTCGATGAGAGTATGGTCTGCGCCTAAGCCGAGTTCTCGCAACAGTTTTCGCTCCTGCGCCGGGTCACTGTGCTGTTTACGGTCGTAGGCTTCGACTTGTTCAGGGCTGGAAAAGTCCGGGCCGCCATTTCTGGTCGGGTCGAAAATCCAAAACTCGTCGAACGACCAAGGCGGCTTCACTCCTCGGCCGCGACCAGCTGCCGGCTTTTCCGCCGCGCCGCTTTGCCCTGCTGCTCGGCAAAACGCTCTTCCAAATCTTTGATAATAGCCTCGGCGACGTTCACGCCGGTCGTTTTCTCGATGCCTTCCAAGCCCGGCGAAGAGTTGACCTCCATCACCACGGGTCCGTCTTTGCCGCGGAGCATGTCCACACCCGCGACTTCCAAACCCATCGTTTTGGCGGCTTGGACAGCGGTGGCGCGCTCGGCCGGGCTGATTTTGACTTTTTCAGCCTTGCCGCCCTGGTGCAGGTTCGAGCGAAATTCGCCCTCGGCGGCGCGGCGCATCATCGCAGCGATGACCCGGCCGCCCACCACGAAGGCGCGGATGTCGGCTCCCTTGGCTTCTTTGACGAACTGCTGCACGAGGATGTTGGCGTCGAGTTGCCGGAACGCGCCGATGACCGACTCGGCGGCTTTTTGCGTTTCGGCAAGCACCACGCCGACGCCTTGCGTGCCTTCTAAGAGTTTGACCACCAGCGGCGCGCCGCCCACGATGTCGACGACGCCGCCGATGTCCTTGGTCGAGTGCGCGAAGCTCGTCACCGGCAAGCCCACGCCCGCCCGCGCCAACAGTTGCAAGGAGCGCAGCTTGTCGCGGCTGCGCGTGATGGCTTGCGACTCGTTGGCGCTGAGCACGTTCATCACCTCGAACTGGCGCACTACGGCGGTGCCGTAGTAGGTATAGCTCGCGCCGATGCGCGGGATAATCGCGTCGAACTCAAGTTCCTCGCCTACGAAGATAACCTTGGGGTGTTTCGAGGTGATGTTCATGTAGCAGCGCAGGTAGTCGATGACCCGCACTTCGTGGCCGCGCGCTTCGGCGGCCTCACACAAACGGCGAGTAGAATAAAGTGACTTGTTTCTCGACAAAATACCTAGTTTCACAAGTTTCCTTTCTTTTTGGACGGCTTTGAGAGCAGTGTTTTTTTGGGTGGCGCCGAGGTGAGAAACGACCTGCTCACGTCGACCAGCACGTGCGCGCGGAGCGCCTGCCGCCCCAACAGCATCGGAAAGTTCATCTCGTCGCGGCGCGTCAGGGTGAGTTCGATAGGCCATCGTTGTGCGGAAAGTTCGACCACCGTAACGATGACTGGCCGCCGCTCCACGCGCCCGTTCGAGCTTCTGACGCGCCGCCACTCCACAACGGGCACGTCCACGTCGACCCGCGCTTTGCGCTCGCCCCCCGCCGGAACGACGAAGCGCACCCGCTCACGACCGTCTTCGGCCCGGTACACCTTGAGCTTTACCGCGTGCAGCGCCGAGGTACGCGCACCTGTATCCACCTTGACCTTGATGCGGCTCACGCCTATTTCGGGCAGCGCCAGGTATTCGCGCCAGCCGATGACGGGGAGGTTTGCCATTGCCAGAGCCTATCACGGAGCCAAACTAAAAGGAGAAAAGCACGCGGCGGCCTCACCGAACAAAAACGCAGTTCGCCTCATCTGAGCTGACTCGGTGCTTTGTCGAGACAGGTCTTACTATTTTGCCGTTGGAAAGTTTGTCCTGATAAACGCGCTCGCACCGCGCGGCCTAAAGCGCGTCGCGTTGTAAGTCCAGGTTTTGGTCGTCCGTCGACACCCGAGCGTAACCGGTGAGCCTGGTTTTTCCTCCAACCTTCTCGAAACTCGTCTCGAGGCCGTCCCCTTGAGAAATATAAAGCGAGAGGCGTTTGGATGGGTTTTTCCGAGGTGAGCGCAGCCTTCTCAAAAACCACCGGATTCGGAAAGGGATTGGGGGGAACTATGGGCTTGTTATGTAAATTATTTTAAGTACCTCCAGGGTGACTTTGCAGGAGCAAAGTCACCCGAGTGGAGCGAGTACGGATAGACCGACTAAGCATTCTGCAAATCCACCCTGGATTAGCTTAGTGTCTTTTGAAAGGGTTGCCGATGTTTTCAAACCGTCCGTTTGTGTAGCGTTTTCCGGTTTGTCGGCTCACAAAACGTGGCTGCCGTGGCCCCTCGAGCCCACACCCTCGAGCGTCAGCGTCAGCGCCTTGCGCAGTTCGTCGTGGATGGACAAGTCCTGCCGGTAAGTCGCCCACTGCAGGGCCGTCAAAAAAAAGGTGTTGGCGACGGTGCGCGCCAAGCGTTCGCGCGAAAAGTCGCTGCGAACCAGGCCCGAGTCCCGAGCTTCTGTAAGGTACCTGTAGAGCAGCGGCACGAGCGGCAGCGCGACGTAAGCTTCTTTGGAGCGCACCGGGTCGGGGTTGAGCAGTTCGTAACTCAGCGGCAGCACGAGGTGACGGTTTGCCTCGACAAAACAAGCCAGCTCGTCAAAAATCGCGTAGAGCTTCAGAAGCGGGGTCGTTTGCTGCGACACCTGCGCACGCCGTTCCAAGTCGGCGAGTTCCTGCGCCAGATGCTCGGTCAAAATCGCTTCTTTGTAAGGATAGTAGTTGAACACCGTACCCCGGGACACGTCGGCGGCTCTGGCGATGTCGACGACGGTCGTTTCATGAAAGCCTTTGTCCCGAAACAGGTGCATAGCTGCCTCAAAAATGCGTCGCCGCCGGTCACGTTTTTGCCGTTCACGCACGCTCAGGTCGGGCGCGGTCACCTTTTTGGAGGTTTTGGGGGTCGTCTTGGGCAGCGTGCTCACAAACGCCAGTCTAACGTGAGGCGGGCGTCGAGCACAAAAAAGAGTCACCCTGACCTTGGGGCTACTACCAGGTCAACCTCGGGGTCACTACCAGGTCAACCTTGGGGCTACCACCGGGTCGGCTTCCGTCTCCCTTTATCGCTGCGAAAGGGCGGAAGCGCTGAGGCAACCTCACGCTCGAGACTGCCACGCTTCACTCGCAAGGACGAACCGCTTTGCGCAGCTCAACCCCTTCGCGCTCGCCCTGTCCCCGACTTTCAAGAAAAAAGCCGCCCGGAGGCGGCTCCTAAAGAACTATTTGAGGTTAAGCTCGAGCCGACTTAGAAACTTCGACGAGACTCTTAAAGGCCTCGGGTTGTTGAACGGCTAAGTCGGCGAGAATTTTGCGGTTGATTTCTACACCCGAAGTGCGCAGGCCGCTGATAAAGGTCGAATAGCTCATGCCTTCCTGGCGCGCGGCGGCGTTGATGCGCGCTATCCAGAGTCGGCGAAAATCCGTTTTTTTGTCACGGCGGTCGCGGTACTCGTAGTCGGCGGCGTTGAGGAGCGTCTGCTGCGCGATGCGAAAGCTGCGCGAGCGCAGGCCCCAAAAGCCCTTGGCACGCTTTAAAATTTTCTTGTGCTTGGCCCGGCGGACGGTGCTCGTCTTGGCGCGTGGCATGGCTTAGTCGTAGGGCAGAAGCTTTTTGATGCGGTCAGCCTCTGCAGTTGCGATGATGAGGTCGGTTCGGCCCTGGCGGATGCGGCCGCCACTCTTTTTAGCGTTGAGGTGGCGTTTGCCACTGCGCATCGCCTTGACTTTACCTCGCCCAGTGATTTTGACACGGGCTTTGGTGCCCTTGTGGGTCTTTAACTTCGGCATTTCTGACTCCTTGTGGCACGTCCGTGCCGAACTTGTTCTTGCGCCCCGGCCTGTTCTGCGGGCGGAGCTATAGCGGTTGCCACGGTCTAAGCAGTCGGACGGCTTTAAGCGGGTCTCAGCACCATGTTCATGTCCATCCCGGCCAGGGTCGGCGCCATGTCGACGACGGCTAGCTCCGTCGTTTCCTTGGCGACGCGGTTGAGCAGTTCTTGCCCCAACTCGGGGTGGGTGCGTTCACGACCGCGGAACATGATAACCACGCGCACCTTGTGACCACCCTCTAAAAAGCGGCGGATGTGCTTGACTTTTGTCTGGTAGTCGTGCTCCTCGATTTTGACGCGGAACTTGATGGCTTTCATCTCCTGCTGGCGGGACCGCTTACGGGCTTCTTTTTCTTGCTGTTGCAGCTCGTAACGGTATTTGCCGTAGTCCAGCAATTTGGCTACCGGCGGATTGGCCGCTTCACCCACCAAGACCAAGTCCAGCTCCTCGTCTCGAGCGCGCTGTAAAGCGTCTCTCGTGTCGACGATTCCGACTTGCTCACCGTCTCCGGCAATCAGGCGCACCTGCCTCATCCGAATCTGCTCGTTAACCTTCAGCTCTTTCGCTATAGACTTCACCTCCAAAGTGCAGTGCCGCAGGGCACACAGCTAGGTAGTCTAGCAAAAAAAGTATACACAATCAAAGACCACAACACACAGAAGCCTCGCAAAATGCCTTTCGGACAAAATTTTTACACCGTCCAATGCCAAGTCTAATGCCAAAGCGCCTCAGTTCCGGTGTAACTTTTTCGCTGCAGCCAAAAAGTCTGTCGAAGCTGTGTTTTTTTTGCTCACACGCTGCCGCACTATCGCTCCGCAGCAGTTCAACTCTTTCTGGAGCGTCCGCGCTTCTGCCTGCCGCAAAGTCGCGGCTCACAACCTCAGCCATTTTTTCTTCGGATAATCGTTCAGTAACCGTTCAACAACCGCGGTTGATATGAACATGGCTAGCGGGACAAACTCTACGTGTGTCCTCACATCAACGTCCTCTTCTGGCAATTCACCTTACCGCTTTGGCGTCAAACCCACTTACAGTTTGCAACGCCCTTTAGTCGACCCCCAACTCCATCTTTTGTGTGGTTTGTGCCGGAAACGGATTTGCTAAGCTGAGCCTGCAACAAAGACTAGGTGGGACGAAAGGGAAGATGATGAGGAGACGGAGTTTTTGGACGTTTGCGTTGGCAGCATTTTTGTTGGCGGCGTGCTCGAGGACGCCGGTGGAGACGGTAGACCCACTCAAACCGTTTACCGAACAAGAGGTGTCCTGGGGAAGCTGTGACGCGCAGTTTTTCGATGACGAGCTGGAGTTTTTAGAGCCCATCGCAAACCGGCTCGAGTGCGCCACGCTGCAAACGCCGCTGAGCTGGGAAAAGCCGGGGCTCGAGTCGGTCAATTTAGGCGTGCTGCGGGTGCGCGCCCCCAACCCGACAACGCGCAAGGGGGCTATTTTTCTGAACCCCGGCGGACCGGGTGGGGACGGGCTCTTCCTGGCCGCCCTCTTCGGCTTCATTTTCGATTCGGCGGAAAGGTCCGGTGACCCGTCCGGCAAAGCTCTGAAAGCCCTCTCGGACAACTACGACATCCTCGGCTTTTCGCCGCGCGGCGTGGGGGAAAGTTTTAGACTCTACTGCGGCACCAACAAGCTGTTTCCTGCAGGGGTGAGCTTTTACGACACGTCCGAAGAGAACCTGAACGACCTCCTTTTGGGCTCGAGCTACGTCGCCGACGCGTGTGAAGCCAACCCCCTGACCAAGTACGTCGACACGGAGCAAACCGTGCGCGACATGGACCTGATTCGAGGACTGCTCGGCGACGAAAAGCTGAACTACTTGGGCTACTCCTACGGCTCGTGGCTCGGTGCTTGGTACGCCAAGACGTTTCCCGAGCACAGCGGCAACATCGTCCTGGACGCCAACACGGAATTCTCGGCGACGTTCAAAGACGTGTTCGAGTTGCAGCCGCTCGGCTTCAACCGCGCTTTTAAAGACGTGGCCCTCGCCTACGCGGCAAGGAACAGCAGTACGTACAACCTCGGCGCGACCAAAGAGGAAATTTTCAACGTTTTCCTGGCGCTTCCGGACAGGATCAGGGAGGCTTTCACCTTCGGTTTCAGCGGCGTCGCCGGTGACCTGTATTCGTCGTTTGCCGTGCCGGAGGTAGGCTTCAAGCTCGTGGCGGCGAGGGGCGTTGCGGAGGTGTTGACAACCCTCGAGGCAGACCCCGATTTGGGCGTTTTGCTGGACGCGGTACAGGCTTATACCTACTCGGACAACCCGGAGATAAACGCGCGAGTGGCGAGCTACGCCTCCGACATCGCTTTTTACTATTACATTACCCTCGAGGCTTACCCAGGTTTCATCGAACTGCCGTCCTCGAGCGCCCTGTTCCAGGCCATCACCTGCAACGACACGCCTTGGCCGAACGACCCGGCCGTTTACAAAGCGTCGGCGCGCGAGTCGGCCGCAGCTTATCCTCTTTTCGGAGTCGAGCTGGCGCAGCAACCGTGCGCGTTCTGGTCGGGGCCGACGACGACCAAACCCGACGTGCCGGCAAACATGCCCCCCGTGCTCATGGTACAGACCGGCTTCGACGCGGCGACGCCCGCCGAGGGTGCGTTGCGCGCCTTCGACTCGCTGCCAAACGCACACCTTGTGTTTATCAAAAACGAGATGTCGCACACAGCTTTCCCGTACGGCGAGCCTTGCGTGGACGAGAAAGTGGCGAACTACCTGCTCACGGGCGAACTGCCGAGCGAGCCCGTCTCCAACTGTGAAGCGCGACCCCTGCCCGGCGAAACCCAGGTCTACCCGCCCGAAGGTGGTCCGAGCCCGCAAGCGGTGGGCAGCTTTTCGCTTCAAGCCGCCCTCCACCCCACCTCCGGCAACCCGCTCTACGACCAGGTTCACGAGTTGATTCGCGAGAACGCCGCCGACTTCTACGGCCACAGCTTGCGGGACGAGCGTGAACAGCGGTAGGCAAGAAACCCGTGGCCCGCTCGGCAAGTCTAGGCTTGTCGGCGGGCTCATCCTTGCTTGTGTGGTGGCGAGCGGTTGTAGTCCCCGGACGGGACCCCGCGAGCCCCCGTCCCCTGTCGTGACAGTTTCTGAAAATTCTGCAACGCCTGCGCTTTTGGGCTACGCGCTAACCGTGCCGGGTGTCGAAGCTAGAATTGCGGTCGATGAAGGGTTCTTGCGCGGCGACCTCACCCCTTTTGAGAGTGCGGAGGGCGGGACGCTGCGCCTGGTCGGGCAACCGCTCGAGTGGCGACCTATGGGCGCACCTCCTTATCTTGTCCTCGGGCTCGAGCTTGCTGAAATCGCTCGAGCGCCCACGCTCTACCTCGTCCTGCTGGAACGTCGGGACGCGAGTTTTGTGGAGCGCGGGGTCGAACGCCTCGGCGAAAATCTTTTTCTGGTCAGCGTCACGCCCACAGCCGATACTTTGGAGGTGCGTGCCCTGGACGCGCGTCTGGGCCGCCTGCCTGCAAAGCGAGGGTTGGGCGGCTACTTCTACCTTTTCAAACTCACCGACGGTTCACTGCAAAGGCTCAGGTAGATAGTAAAACGGAGAAAAAACTTCCAGTTCCTAGTCTCTCCTGCTCCGCCCTCAAACTTCCACCACACGCCGCGCTTTGTCCAGCACCGCGCCGAACATCTCCGGGGTCAGCGTGCCGGTGTTGGTGTTCTGAAAACTGACGTGGTAGCTGTCGAGCATGGGTAAGGCGTTGTCAAAGGTGTGCAGTTTGCCGTGTTCGAAGCGGGTGCGACTTTTGACGACGGCGTGCCCTCGAGCCTTCAAAAACTCTAAGTAGCTGTCGTGCGCGATTGCGCCCAAAGCCAAGACGAGCCGGAGGTTCGGCAAGCTTGTCAGGTCGTGCTCGAGCCAGGTTTGGCAGTTGGCGACTTCACCGCGCGTGGGCTTGTTGCCCGGCGGGGCGCAGCGACAAGCGGCGCTTATCCACAGGTCGCGCAGCTCTAAGCCGTCGCCGGGGCCGCTCGAGACGGGTTTGTTCGCAAACCCCGCGCGGTGCAGTGCCGGAAACAAAAACGCGCCACTGGCGTCGCCGGTGAACATGCGCCCGGTGCGGTTCGAGCCGTGCGCGCCGGGCGCTAAGCCGAGCAGAAAAACAGAAGCGTTGGTGTCACCGAAGCCGGGTACGGGTTTGCCCCAGTAAGCGGCGTCTTTGTAAACGCGGCGCACCATGCGCTCCTTGCGCGCGATAGCCCGGCGGTGTTCGGCCAGGCGCGGGCAGCGGGTACAGGTCTCGAGCTTAGGCGGGTACGGGTCGAACATAGGGGTCAGGCGGGCGCTAAACGCCGCTGCACCGCGTCGCGGATACGCTCCAAGGCCGCGGCAACGATGTGGCGTGAGGTCGCAAAGTTCAGCCGCACGAAACCCTCGCCGCCGGGTCCGAACCACGCGCCGTCGTTGAGGGCGACCCCGGCCTCCTCCAACAAAAACGCCTCGGGATTTTCCAGGCCCAAGCCGCGAAAGTCCAACCAGGCCAGGTAAGTGCCCTCGGGCGCGGTGTGCTCGACAAGGGGAAGTTCGCGTTTGACGAACTCAGCAACGTAGTCACGGTTGGCTTTTAAATAACCGAGGGTCTGTTGCAGCCACGCGTCAGCCTCGGTGTAGGCGGCTATCGTCGCGCTTTGCGCAACGACGTCGGGCGCGCCGACCAGCCCGAAGGCGACGTTTTTCACCCGTTCCAGCAAGGCCTCGTTTTGGCTCACCAGAAAACCGATTTTGAGACCCGCGACGTTGAACGTTTTCGTCGGACCCAGCAGCGTGATGGTCCGTTGGGCGACGTCGTCACCCAACGACGCGAAAGGGACGTGAAGGCCTTCGTAGACGAGGTCGCTATGAAGTTCGTCGGAGACGACCCAGAGCCGGTGCTTTAGCGCGAACTCGGCCAAGCGCTCCAGCTCGTGCCGGGTAAACACGCGCCCGGTCGGGTTCTGCGGGTTGCAGAGCATAAACACCCGCGTGGCTGGCGTGACGAGCGTTTCCAGCGCTTCGAAGTCGATGCGCCAGTGTGCACCGTCGTGAACGAAAGGGTTGTAAACGGGAACCCGTCCGGTCTTTTCCACCGCCATGCGGAAGGGGCCGTAGATGGGCGACTGCATGATGACCTCGTCGCCCTCGCTCGAGCCTGCCAACACGCCCAAAAACAAACCTGTCACGATACTGTTGAGCAGGTGAATGTGACCCGGTGCCACGTTCCAACCGTAACGCCCGCTCAGGCGCGCGACCACGGCCTCTTTTAGACCTGGCAACCCCTCGGCGTCCGGATAGCCAAAGTTGTTCGTCCCGACGTAAGCGCTGACAGCCGCCTTGATGGGGTCCGCAACCGGAAAGTCCATGTCCGCGACCCACAGAGGCAACACGTCGGCACCGTATTTTTGCCACTTGGCACAGTCTTTTTGCCGCAAGTCCTCCACGCTCAGCGCGTCGTAGGAGGTGTCTGCCGGGGCTGTGTCTTTGGAAACCGTTTCTGTCGTGTCCATTTTTGTAGTAGCCATAGGACGAGTGTACCGCAGCGCCGGGGGCGGGCTTGCTATACTGGCCCAAGTTGAAGGAGACGCATGAACGACGTTTTGATAACTCTGGTCGACTGGCGCGCGATGGAGATTTTGTTCGTGCTGGCGGTTGTACTCGTCTTAGTCGACTACTTTTTCCCGGTGGACTACCCGGCCTACTTCGGCTACTTTTGTTTTGCCGCGGGCATGTTTTTCGCGGTGCCGTTCGGGGTCGTAACCAGCCTGCTCGTCGCGCTCGGGATTTGGATAGTCTTGCTCGTTTTGCACCGCGTGCTGTTCACCCGGTTCTTAACGAACGCGCCCGGCGCGCAGCGGTCGTAGCTCGAGCTAATCACTGGCGGCTTTGGCCTGAAGCTCGAGGCGATTCCGCCGGCTCCGGTTGACGAGCGCGATGCCGGCGATGGCAATTCCGCCGCCGAGCAAGGTCAGCAAACCCGGCACCTCTCCTAACAACCACCAACTGAACAGCAAACTGAATACCGGCACCATGTACAAAAAGGCAGCGACGAGCGTGACCGGCGCTTGCGAAAGCGCGTAGGCGTAAAGCGTGTAGGCGACGGCCGACGGCACGACGCCGATGTACACGGCGGCCAGCAGCGGCGTCGTGCCCGCCGTGGAAAGGTCCGCGCCGAGGCCGGGCAGAAAGACGAGCATCGGCAGGGTTCCGGCCCAGGTCGCAAAAGCCGTGACTTCGACAGGTTTGTAGCGTTCGAAGAGGGGTTTCTGCAACACGGCGTGAAAAGCCGTGACCACCGCCGAGACCAAGATGAGCAGCGCGTAGGCGTTGAAGCCGAGGTTTGCGCCGCTCCCCAGCACGATTAAAACGACCCCGCCGAGGGAAGTCCCGATGCCCAACCAGCCCAAACCGCTCAAACGCTCGGCGAGCAAAAAGTAAGCGACGACGGCCGTAAAAGCGGGCGCGGTGGCGATGATGAGGCTCGCCGCCCCCGCCGAAACGTGCAACTCACCAAAGTTGAGCGCCGTGTGGTAAAAAAAATAGCCGAGCAAACCCAACAGAAAAAAGAACGGCACGTCGCGGCGTTCGGGTATCATTTTACGGCCGGTCAGCGCCAGAAAAGGCAAGAAACACGCCGAGGCGACGAGGTGCCGCAGCAGCGTCAGGTGGCCCGCCGACAAACCTTCCAACCCCAGCTTGATGCCGGGAAACGCCGAACCCCAGAGGACGGCCAAGAGCAGGAGAAGAGCGAAAAGGGAGGAAGTCACAGCGGCTACTCTAACGCAGGTGCGGCGACGGAAGAGAAAGCTTAGAGACTGGGCTGGTAAGAACCGAGTTGACGTCAAACGGGAACTGAATAGAAAAAGCGAGGAGAAGGTTTCTCCTCACTCACAACTCGTCGACACTTTGACTTCAACTCCTCGAGCCCGCCGCCTGAACCGCTCCGTCAGGCAGCGCCACGGTGCGCCCGCAGGCGCAAATTTCTTGGTCGCGCACCATCGTCGCCTGGCCCTCGCGGTACCAAAGCGTGTCGCAGTCGGGGCAGCGGATTTCGTCTTGCGAAATGGCGCGGATTTGCTCGGGGCCGAGCCAGCGCTTTTCGCCGCACCAGTGACAGACCGCTTCCGCGCCGCCCTCTTGTCGAATCATCTCCTCGCGCTCCTGGACGGTGAAGTAAGCGAGCGCGTCCAGGGCTTTTTCGTCGCTGCAGCGGCAGTCGAACCGCAGGGGCAGCGCGTCCTCGGTCAACAGTTCGAACTCCAAGCCCCAGCACAGTTCATGAACGATTTCGATCAAGGACATACTCGCCATCGCCGTGGTGAGCTGGCCGAAGGCCTTGACGTTGGCGGTGAGCAGGTCGAGCGCGCCTTGGTTCGCGTCGGGCAGGGCTTGCAGGATTACACCGCCCGAGCGGGTCACCCGACCCTCTTCGACGTACACGCCCAAAAGCACCGCCGAGCCGATTTGCTCGGACTGGGCTAAAAACACCGCGATGTCCTCGGCGACTTCGCCGTTGTGGAGTTTGACGCTCGAGCTGTACGGGTCGCCGTAGGGCGCGTGCGAGCGGATGACCTCGATGTCGCCCTTGCCGACGCCGCCGCCCACGTTCAGCTTGCCGTCCGGGCGCGGGGCCAGGTTGACCCAGGGTTTGGCGACGTAACCGCGCACCGAGCCGTCGAGTCCGGCCTCGGCGATGACGCCGCCCAGCGGCCCGTCGCCGCGCAGGCGCAGGGTGAGGCGGTCCTGGTGGTTTTTTAAGAGCACGTGCGACAGCAGCAGCGCGCCGGTCAGCGTGCGGCCCAGCGCCGCCGCGGCGGTGGGCGTGGCGTCGTGGCGTGAACGGGCCTCTTCGACCAGGGTCGTGGTGTCCGCCGCAATCACGCGAATGCCACCGTTAGCAGCAATGCCGCGAAGTAAGTAAGACATGTGGGTTCCTTCCCCGACGCGCCAAAAAGAGAGGCGGTTCGACACCGCCCGACACGTCAAGCATTCCTCAAAGTATAAAAAGAGACCCCGCCAAAAGCGGTAAGACGCCTTACGGCAGGCGAGCGGCACCTCAATCTCCGCTAGCAGATAAAACCACAAGTCTCGGTTTTCGGTGCGCAATTTTCGATGCACAATGCAAGGACGCTTGGCGCGTCGGGCCGGTCATTCACCTGGTACGAGATGAATTGTCGACAGACCTTTCAGCTAATCCATGGTGAATTTGCAGAATGCTTAGTTGGTCTATCCGTACTCGCTCCACTCGGGGGAATTTGCAGGAGCAAATTCCCCCTGGAGATACTTAGTTGCAAACCAGAACGCTCACACCCAAATGACTTTACGCCGAAGCTTCTGAGGAGTTCCCGAGTACTCACGCAGAAAGTCTCGAGGAAAACCCCTCGAGTCAATTCATCACCCTCTGCAAACTCGGACTCTCCAACCGCTCCAACAACGCCTCCGCCAACCTCAGCGCCATGAGTTTGTCCAAGTGCTGGTTGCCGTTCCCGCACTTGGGGCTCAGCACGCAGCGCGGGCAGCCGGTTTTGCACTCGCAATCACGGAGCAGGTCGCGCGCCGCCCCCAACCAATCCGGAAACAGCGACGCGCCCGCTCGAGCGTAGCCCACGCCGCCGGGGTAGCCGTCGTAAATAAAAATCAGCGGCTCGCTCGTCGGGGGGTACACCGGGTAACTCACGCCGCCCACGTCGGCGCGTTCACACAGGACGAACACCGGCAGCAGGCCGATGAGGGTGTGCTCGAGGGCGTGCATGGCGCTGGGCAGGTCGGTCGCCGGAACTGCACCCGCCGCCTCGCGCACGCCGAGCCACAGGGCCTGGGTTGTGTAGGCGGTTTGCGGCAGGTCGAGGGGGATTTCGTCCAAAACCGCCTCGCTGTAATAGCGTTTTTTCACGAAGCTCGAGACCTCGACCGACACGCGGACGCGGCCCACGTTGACGCCGTAAACCTCGAACTCGCGCGCCAAGATTTCGATGTCGGTCGCGGAGCGCGTCTGGGTGTAGTAGTCGCCGAAGTGCGGCAGCAGCACGGCGACGCCCTCTTGCAAGTTCAGGTCGGCGACGAGGTAAGTTTCGCCCGCCTGCAGGTACACCGCGCCGGTGTGGAGTTCGCGGAGCGCCGTGGCCCGGTCGCTCACGCCGACGGTTTTGCCGAAGCCGTCTTTGAGGACGACGCGCTTGCCGCCCGTCCCGCGCACGGCCACGTGGCGGTGCGGGTAGCGGCCGTAGTAGTGCCAGGTGCGCTCGCGCTTGACGAGCTTGCTGCTGCGTTGAGGCTCGAGCCACTCCGCCACGTAGCCTTCGGCCTCCACGACGGGTTTTTCGGCCGCCGCGCAAGCGACGTGGAGCGGGTGCAGCTCGGTGTTGAAGGCGTCGGCGACGGCCCGTTCAACCTTGCCCTCGGTGATGAGGTCGGGATGCGTGAGGTAATACTCGTCGAGCGGGTCGTTGCCCGCGATGAGGAGGGTCAGCGCGCGCGTGTCGCCCCGCCCGGCCCGCCCAGCGCGTTGCCACAGCGCGGTCAGCGAGCCCGGATACCCGACCAGCACCACCGCGTCCACCCCGCCGATGTCCACCCCGAGCTCGAGCGCGCTCGTCGCGGTGAGCACGCGGATGTCGCCCCTTTTGAAACCCTGCTCGAGCGCGCGTCTGTCCTCCGGGGTGTAGCCCGCCCGGTAACTTTGCAGCAGGGCGGCCTCGTCGTCGCCCAAGTAGCCGCTCGCGTACCGCTTCAAGAGTTCCGCCGACTTTCTCGAGTTGCAAAAAAAGATGCTCTTCAAACCCGCCCGGACGAACTGCGCCGCTAGCAGCGCCGCCTCGGTGTTGGGGCTGCGCCGCCGCCCGTCTTCCGAGAGAAGCGGCGGTTGCCAGAAGACGAGTTCGCGCGCGGCGCGCGGGCCGTAGTCCTCGCGCACCGCGCTGAAGGGGACGCCACACAGGTTTTCGGCGTGCTCGGCCGGGTTGGCGATGGTCGCGCTCGCCGCGATAATTTGCGGCGTCGCGCCGTAGTGCCGCGCCAAGCGCAGCAGCCGCCGCAGGATGTTCGCCACGTGCGTGCCCATCACGCCGCGGTAGCTGTGGAGTTCGTCGACGACGACGTAGCGCAAGCGCCCTAAAAACCGCGCCCACTTGTCGTGAAACGGCAAAAGACCGTAGTGGAGCATGTCGGGGTTGGTGAACAGGCACCTCGCTCCGTCACGAACGCCCGCACGTTTGGCGGTGGGCGTGTCGCCGTCGTAGCTCGCGACGAGGTGGGACACTCCGAAGGGCTCGGCGAGGGTGGCGAGCTTCTCGAGCTGGTCGTGCGCCAGCGCTTTGGTGGGGAACAGGTACAGCGCCGCGCCGCCCTCTTGCAGCGCGTGGACCGTCGGCACTTGGTAGCTGAGCGACTTGCCCGACGCGGTCGGCGTGGCGACGACGAGGTCGTGGCCCGCCTCGATAAAGGTCAGCGCTTCGGCCTGGTGGCGGTAAGGCGTGATGTTGAGGGCCTCGAGGATGCTTTTGAAACGCCCTTCATACTGGACCGTTTCACCCTCGGCACGTGCTGGAAAATAGCTGAATGCGGCGATTTGACCCTCGTACAGCTCGAGGCTTTTGAGCCATTCGTGGTAACTTGTGGTCTCGCCCAACGCGGCCGGCACCTTGTCAGCCGTCTCCGCGGCCTCGTTTCCTGCAGCCTCGACCTCAGCCTCAACTTTGACTGTCTCGAGCATGCCTCCAGCCTAGCCCGAACGCTGTCGGCGCGTGTCGCCTTGCCTTGGGTTCCGGGTGAAAATAGTTGCGGCGCAAGCTGCAAACCCGCAAGGTAGGCGTGCTACACTTTGAAAGATTTCACACCTCTGGAAGGTGGCCTCATCCGTGCTGACCTTGTTTCTCGTTCTTCTCTACGCCCTGGTGCTTCCTTACATCGGTTTGATGCTGATGGTCGTGGTGGGCATGACCCGCGTCAAGCGCCGCCCCTACAGCGCGGCGACGCCGCCGGTCAGCGTGATTATTCCCGCCCACAACGAAGAAGACAAGCTGGCGGCGACGCTTGCGTCCTTAAACCGGCAAGTTTACGAGGGCAATTTGGAGTTCGTCATCGTCAACGACCGCTCCACGGACGCGACCGAAACCATCATTCGAGACTTTGTAAAGCGGGACGGCCGTTTCAAACTCGTCAACGTGGCTTTTCCCAGTCGCCGTTTAGCCCCCAAGGTCAACGCGGTCAATACCGGTATCAAAAATTCTACCGGTGAGATTATTTTGGCGAGCGACGCGGACTGCGAGTACCCCGCGGGCTGGGTGGCTGGGATGGTTTCGCACTTTGAGCCCGACGTGGCGATGGTGGTCGGCTACGTCGAGACGACGCGGGCTTACGGCGCGAAAAACTGGACGCAGCGCTTCGAGTCGGCGGACTGGTTCACGCTGATTCTCACCTCACGGTCACTGACGCATTTCGGTTGGAAGTTCGCTTCAAGCGCCAACAACCAAGCTTACCGCCGCAGCGCCTTTACGGCCATCGGCGGGTTCGGCGCGTCGGGCCGCGCGCCGAGCGGCGACGAAGACTTGCTCACCCAGCGCATGGGCCGCTTGCCGGGGATGCGTGTCGTTTTTGCCAGCAGCGAAGACGTGCGCGTGCTCACCCAACCGGTGCCGTCCCTGCTCGCCCTGCTGCGCCAGCGGCGGCGCTGGGTGTCGCGCTACCAACACGTCGTCCACTACCACCCGGCCTTTTTGGCGAGCATCGCCACGCTTGGGTTTCAGAGTATTTTACTGTCGCTGGGCGCGCTGCTGTCGCTTCTCATCCCGGCCCTCGCCCCTTGGGTGTTGGGGCTGTGGGCGCTCAAGTTCGCGGTCGAATTTTACGGGATGTACCTTGGCACGAAACAGTTGGGCCGCCCCGACCTGTGGGGGTTCACCACGGTCGTTTGGGCCTTTTTTCACCCTTTTTTTATCGCCACGGTGGCGCTGTGGTCGTTTTTCAAACCCGGCGCGTGGTACGCCGGAGCCGCCAGCTACCGCCGCCGCTTTTTCAAGCGAAGGTTGCGCGAGTTCGGGCGCAGGGTCAGGAACTCGCTGGCAGGGTTTTAGGGTAGCAGGATTTTAAGAGACAAGGACTGAGGGGAAAAACCCTTCAGTCCTTGCTACTTTTTGCTTTACGAAGACTCAGCCGAGTCAGTTTCTACTGCAGGGACTGAGGGATTTGAGAATTACAGCGAAGGCACGCCCGAAAAGTCGCCGTTCAAACCGTTCGGGAAAAAGCCGCCCGGCGTCGCCGTGCGGGTCAGGTCCAAGTAGACGATGTCCAGCACTTGTTTGGGGGTGCGGCCGAAAGCGACCGAGTTGGCGTCGGCGAGGACGATGTTCGCCAGGCCTCCCGCGACGATGCCCTGGTCGTCGGCAGCGCCGCTGAGGAGCGCTCGAGCGTCCGAGATTTTCTGCACGACCTGCTCGACGGTCTGGTCACCGACGGCCGTCACGTCACGGTTTTGGAACAGCAGGGTGCGCACTTCGCCGGCGTGGTAGGCCTCGACCGCCAGGATGCCCGCCGCCGCGGCCAGCACGGTTTCGCGGTTGCTGATAAAGGGGGCGGCACCCTTGTAGGCCGTCACGCCGACGTCTTCGAACAACAACGCGCCGTGCAGAAAAAACAGTTCGTTGACGAAGGGGTCGAACACCTGGTCGTCGCCGATGATTCCGGCGGCCCTGGCCGCGCCGGTGAACGCGTTTGTAAAGTCGATGGTGGGCCGGGGCACCGCCGCGTCGCCCAAGGCCATCCTCAAAAACTGTACGTGCGCTTCTTCGTCGGCGGCAATTTCCTGGGCGTACTGTTCGATTTCAGGCGTTGCAAACTCGACCTTGCGGCCGCCGACGACCTCGCCGGGGTTCATGCCGACGTCGTCGCTGCTCAAACCCAGGCCGTAAGCGCCGCGCAGGTAGTACTCGGCTTCCAGGTACTCCAGGTTGAGGGCGAAGGTAAGGATTTTGGCGTCCAGCTCGGGACTCAACTCCACGCCCATCGCCATTTCTTGCGCGACGGCGCCCGCGCCAAAGCCGGTCAGGCCGACCGCGCCCGCACCTGCAACGCCCGCTCGTTTGAGAAAGTTTCTCCGGTCCAGCCTACGTTTTAAAAACAAGTCTAGGTCCACTGTTTGGTCCTTTCGAATCCCGCGGGTGTCAGGCTTGGCGGTCATGTCGAACATGACGCTCGAGCTAAAAATGCCTTTTATCTATGCTTACCCCAGGATTACCTCTACATATACACCCGGCCCTAAAGCGGGCCGTCCAGAAATTTCACAGTTGCGAAAGTAAGATTGACCACAGGCACGAACATAGAAGTGTTTTGCCAGGCGGCTCGAGCAGCGTCAGGCGCAAACTCACGCGGTCCCCCGTGCTAAGCTGAACCACTAGTTGAGAGCCGTTGAGGGGGAAGGTTATGACAGGGTTTTTTGGGCAGGCGCTTAAAGACGACCAGTTCGGCACCGGCCCGCTCACGCCTCCTCGTTCCGCGGTTGAGTTTGCACCGCATCAGAGAAAGCTCGGCGCTTAAAACGCGAGACCCGGCCTCCGACGAGGGCCCGTTTGACCTATGCGCATCGCCCTTTTCACCGAAACGTTTCTACCCAAAATCGACGGCGTCGTCACGCGCATCACGCGCACGCTGGACGAACTCAAAGAACTCGGCCATGAAGTCTTGGTTTTCGCGCCGCACAACCCGCCGCCGGAGTACAGGGGGTTTCGGGTGGTGCAGGTGCCCGCGCTCCCTTTCAAACCCTGGTATCCGGAACTGTTTTTGGGTTTGCCGCGCCCGCGCTTGGGCCGCGAATTGGACCGCTTTGCGCCGGACCTCGTCCACGTCGTCAACCCGGTGATTTTGGGGCTGTGGGGCACGGCGATTGCCAAACAGCGCAACTTACCGCTGTTGGCGAGCTACCACACCGACATCACGCAGTACGCCGTCCACCTCAAGCTGCCGCTCTTGGGCATGGTGTCGCGCGGTTTTCTGCGCGACGTTCACAACCAGGCGCACGTCAACCTCTGCACCAGTCAGCCGATGGTCAATTCGGCGCGGGGTTTGGGCATCCGGCGGGTGCGGCTATGGCCTAAGGCGGTGGACACGGACATGTACCATCCCGGCAACACCTCCCAAGCGATGCGCGAACGCCTCTCAGACGGCCACCCCGAAGCCCCGCTGATGATTTACGTGGGGCGGTTGTCACATGAAAAGCGGCTCGAGTGGCTGTACGCGCCGGTCACACAGTTGGAGGGCGTTCGCCTCGCGCTCGTCGGCTCAGGCCCGGCGGAGGCTTACCTCAAAGAGCGTTTTCAGGGCACGAACACGGTGTTTATGGGTTACATGTCGGGCCAAGCGCTGGCCGAAGCCTACGCGAGCGCGGACGTGTTCGCGTTTCCCAGCGACACCGAAACGCTCGGCTTCGTGGCGATGGAGGCGATGGCCTCGGGCGTGCCCGCGGTCGGCGCGCGGGCGGGCGGCATTCCCGACGTGATTCGCCACGGCGAGAACGGCTTTATGTTTACGCCCGGCGACCTGGGCGAGTTCAGCGAACAGCTCGGTAAGCTTCTTTTCGACGAAAGCTTGCGCGCCAAGCTCGGTCGGCAGGCCAGAAAAGACATGGAGGGTCTGGGCTGGCCTGCGGCGACCGAAAAGTTGCTCGAGTACTACGCCCTCGCCCGCACCATCCACCGCCGCTACGACCCGCCAAGTGTCTACTGAGGCGCGTGTACTGAGGGAGGACAAAGGGGAAATTCGGGGTTGGTCACGCCGTACTTGGGACGCTCGAGGTTGTTTCAGTTTGACGCGGAAGTGATTTAAGAACCTGGCTGTGACAAAAGACGGTGCGGCGTGAGTAGGACCGCTTTGTTGTAGAACGGCCCATCCTGCACATTAACCATAAAGCCCTTTTTTGCTGCCCAACGTCAAAAGTTGAAAAATCAGTCGCGCGAACGGTGTAAAGTTTGGTGGACGACCCGACAAACTTAGCGAAGTCCGGGCAGGCGTTGGCTGACGAAGGCCAGCAGGTTGGTCCGCTAGACCCCCTAAAGGATTCACCGAATGAACGCCGTGCGGTGCTCCTGCAAAAACTCGTCCACCGTGCGCGGATAACGGCCGAGGACCTTTTGCATCTCGCCCGTCGGCCGCTCTGGAACCTGCACGGCGAGTTCTTCTAGCTCAACGACGTGCCGCGCCAACCACGCAGGCAGCTTGGCCTGGGTTAGGAGCATCTGGTAGTGCTCAGCTCGAGAGAGATTTTTGTACCCAACCTCCGCGCAAGTGACGAGCGAGAGGCGAGCGGCCATGTCCTCGTTTGTGACGGCCTCAGGGCCGGTGAGGGTGATCGCGCCCTTTGGCAGGGGTATATCGCCCAACAAAAGGCGCACCGCGACCGAGGCGACGTCACGGCAGTCTACGTAGTTGCGAGGGGCCGAACCTGCCGAGCCGACAACCATACCAGAGCGGCTGATCTCGTACGCGTTACGGAGCCAGTTCTGCATAAACGAGTAGGGGCGCAAACAGCAGTGCTCGAGCCCACTGGCGTCAAGTTTCGCCTCAATCTCGCGGTGCCAGTTCGCGACCTCCACGTTTGCGGGCTCAGCGACCACGGGGGCGGAAAGTTTGATAACGCGGCGCACGCCAGCCTGCCGCGCCGCTTCTACCGCAGTTGACTCGGTTCGCACCTGTTCGGGGTGGGTACCGACGAGGAGAAAAAGCGCGTCCGCGCCAGCGAACGCGCGGCGGAGCCCCGCCACGGACCCGTGATCGACGCTTACGTAGCCCACACGCGCGGGTTCGTCCTAATGAGGCGCGGGGTAGCGCCGGTCGGGGTGGCGGAGAAGGCCCCTGACGGCGCAATCACGTTTTGCCAGCCCTCGCATAACCTCGGTGCCCACCGCGCCGGTGCAGCCGAGCACGGCGATGAGAGGGGAGCGCGGCGAAGAGGTTACGGAGTCTATGGAGTCTACGGTCATCTTGGTTAGCTCGAGCATCTCAGCGTGACCCTTGGTCTTGTATCTGGAGAAGACGCCGCAACACCTTCTCGGTCAGCGGGATCGCCAAGACGGAAATGGGAATAGAGATGGCGAACGCCGTCGCAAAACTCCACAACCACATGGTGAAGAACCCCTCGGCAAAGCCGACGTTGACGAGCAGCAGGAGCAGGGACATGAAAACCGACATCATAAACCCCACCGCGATGCTCATCGCAACACCGAAAACTTGTTTGCTCACTTTCATAACACTCTCCTTTATAGATTTGTTGATACGAAACTTGTCGTTACAAGTTTTATGCTAAAAAAATTAGTCTCGCAGTTTGTCCAAAAGTTCGTTTAGCTGCCTAGCCTCCTCTTTTGATAAGTTTTTCCTCCTGTCTCGCTCTACCGACAGCTTGGCGTCCATCTCTTTCAGCCGCTCCTCTCCACATTCGCTTAAAGTGACGTTCACGACTCTTCTGTTTTCGGGGTTCACCTCCCTGACAACCAGTCCCATGTCGTTTAGCTTGTCGAGCAGCCGCGTCAGGTCGCCCCTTTTGTTCAACAGAGCTTTTTTAATCGCGCCAACCGCGAGCGGTTCCGGGTGGTGGTCCTGTAGCGTCTTGAGGATGTTGTAGTGCTGGTCGTTGATCCCGAACGCTTTAAGAACCGTCTGGGTCTTTTCCAGAAAAACGTTATAGGTATAGGCCAGGTTTACGATGGCCTTGTGGCGTTCGTCCTCGAACGGAACGTTTACATTGATCTCCTCCTCCAGCTTCATCTTTTGGCGCTCCTCACCGATTTTGTCGTAGAGACAAAATTCGTAATTACATACTACTTACTGCGTTGCGTGCTGTCAAGTCTGCCTTGACTTCTCAACAAACTTGACGAAGGGCCTGGTGACGGCTTCGCTGGGCCAGCCACTTATGCGTGAGACGGGCGCGACTGCCGCAAAGGCACAGTCACTCATCGTTCTTTTTTGAGCCAGGTGCGCTGGATACGTGATTACCCTTCTCCTCTACGAGGTTGTCTGACCACGTTTCCAAGTGTGCGGCGTCGTTGACAACTTCCACGGAAGTAAATGTCTCCGAAATACGCAGCTTGCTGATGCTGGTGTTCTCTAAACGAAAGCCCCAGCCGCCGGGCTCACCGCGGGCTCTAGGGGCGGGGCGGCCTGTGAAAAGCTGCAAGACGGCGCTTATCGTGCCGCCATGCGCAAAGGCGATGACGCGGCCCGTTTTGGGCAAACCCTTCAACCAGTCGGCGACGCGGCTCTGCAGGTCGTCGCTTGACTCGCCGCCGGGGACGGGTTGGTCGTAAGGCCCGGTGAACCACACGACGAACTGCGCCTGTTCGTCTTCGGGGATGTCCTGCCAGACTTTACCCTCGAACGCGCCCAAGTTGATTTTGCGCAGGCGTGCGTCCCGGCACAGCTCAGCGTCGGGAAAGACGGTTTTAGCGGTGACGGCGGCCCGTTGCAAGTCCGAGGTGTAAACCGTGTCGAAGGGCAAGTGTCCGATGCGTTTCGCCAACGCCTCGGCTTGGCGAAGGCCGAGGGCGTTCAGGGGCACGTCGGTGTCGCCCTGCACGCGGCGGGTGCGGTTCCATTCTGTTTCACCGTGGCGAATCAGCCACAGCTCGAGTTCTTCAGCCATCAAAACCCTCCAAATGTGCCGTGTCGTTCAAGGTGACAACCACCTTCGAAGTACCGCTCAGCCGCAGCCGGGTGATGCCCGTGTTGCCGAACGTCAGGTTCCACTCATACGCTTTTGGGGGGTCGATGAACGAGAACACCGCCGCCCGAATCGTGCCGCCGTGCGAAAAAGCGATAACCCGCCCACGCTTGGGCAACGAGTCCAGCCAGTCGCCGACGCGCGCGATAAGCTCGAGCCACGTTTCCCCGCCGTCGGCCCGCCGGTTGAGCGGGTCTTGGTACATCGCTTGACGCATGGCGGTCTCGGCGGGTGTAAATTCGGCGGTCGTTTTTCCCTCCAACACGCCGTAGCTCAGCTCTCGCAAGCGTTCGTCCAAACACAGGTGTCCGTTTGGAAAAACCACTCGCGCCGTGTCCTGCGCTCGCGCAGAGTCGGACGAATAAACCCGGTCAAAGGTTTCACCCTGAAGACGCTGCGCCAGAACTTCAGCCTGCCTCAGTCCGAGCGGAGACAGCTGCGAGTTTTGCTGGCCTTGAATGCGGCGTTCGGCGTTCCAGTCGGTTTCGCCGTGTCTTATCAGCCAAAGGTCCAGGTATTCGTCAGCCATGCTTGAAGTCGTCCTCCCGGTCAACCCTATCACCCAGCGACAACCCGTGAAATAGAAGCGGCAGGGGTTTCCAGGCAGGTCAAAAAATTCCCCGTTCAGTTCGACGAGCGGTCCGAAACTTAAAACGCCGAAAAACGGTTCTTGAGGGAAGCGTGGGGGTGTCCAAGTTTCAAAAACTCCACAGGTCTTCGCGGCCTTTCAGGTGTGCGTGGTCGTTTAAGAAACTGATAGTCGTGTGGCCTTTTTCGAGTATCAACCGTGAGACGCCGGTGTTGTTGCTGGCGAACGAAAAAGCGGGGCTGTAGCCGACGAGACGGTGAAGCGCCGCGTGGATGACGCCGCCGTGGGTGAACGCTATGACCTTACCCTGTTCCGGCAAGTCAGCTAACCAAGCACCTACCCGGTCGATAACGTCTTGAAAGTTTTCACCGCCGGGCGGGCGCTGCACCAGTCGGTCGCCGCGAACGTGGCGCAGCAACGCCCGCTGTTCCTCGGTTCGTTCGGTGTCGGTCGTACCCTCCAGCACGCCGCGCCCGATTTCCCGTAGCCGCACGTCTTGGACGAGTTCTCGGTCGGGAAAAACGATTTTCGCGGTGCTCAGGGCGCGCTCGAGATCGGAACTGTAAACGCAGTCGAAATGCTCAAACTCGAGCCTTTGCGCCAAGCGCCGCGCCTGCTTGACGCCCAACTCGCTCAAGGGATTGTGGCTGTGGCCTTGAGTGCGGCGTTCCCGGTTCCAGTCGGTTTCGCCGTGGCGGACGAGCCAAAGGTCCAGAAAATCGTCAGCCATCGTTGAGGGCCTTGTCCCGGTAAACCTTGTCCTCGAGCGAAGGCGCGCGAATCATGAACGTCTCGACGGGCGTTTCGACGCTCAAAATCGCGTGGTACAGCCCAGTCGGGAAACAGCAAAACTCGCCCGCCGAAACCGTGTAGACCTCTTCCTCAACTCGAACGGTCAAGCTGCCCTTCAAGACGATGAAGCACTCGTCGCTGTCCCTGTGGGCGTGCAGACCGTCGTCTTGCCAAGGCTCATCGGTGTTGTTGTACCAAATTTGCAACTTCTGAGAGGTGAAGCCGACGGTGTCGGGTGGCTTGCGGCCGGTGAGCAGGGTTGAAAAGTCGGGCAGTTTGCGGTGGTGAAAGGTCGGCATGGTGCCGAGTTTACACCCTGAGCCTACAGCTTGGATTTATATCCTGGGCAAAATCACCGGCAGGCGACTCCCCGGCTGCTGGAACACGTGAGCGTCGGTTTGGTAGACCTCACGCAGCAACGTTTCGGTGAAGACCTCTGCCGGTCGGCCTACCGCCACGACGCGGCCCGCGTTCAAAACGAGCACGCGGTCACAGGCCCTCGCCGCCAAGTTCAGGTCGTGGAGCACGGCAAGCACGCCCAAACCGGCAGCAGCCTCACGCCTGGCAAGACCCAAAATCTCGGTTTGGTACTTGAGGTCGAGGTGATTCGTCGGCTCGTCGAGGAGAAGGTAGCGCGGTTGTTGCGCCAGCGCCAGCGCCAACAGCACCCGCTGCCGCTCGCCGCCCGACAACGTGGCGGCGACACGGTCCCGCAAGCGCCACACGTCCGCGGCGCGCATCACGCGCTCGACGACGGTGTAGTCCTGACGAGACTCGCGCGCCAAAAAGCCCAGGTGCGGGGTGCGGCCCATGAGAACGAGTTCGAGCGCCGTGAACGCCGCCGGCACGTCGCCCGCCTGCGGCACCACGGCGATTTGCCGGGCCAGCTCGAGCCTTGACGAGCGCCGCAGGTCGCGCCCGTCAAGCGTCACACGGCCGGCGTCCGGCGCGAGCACCCGCGTCAGGAGTTTTATCAAAGTTGATTTGCCCGCCCCGTTCGGCCCGACGATTCCGAGGACTTCACCGGGGTTCAGCTCGAGGGTCACGTCGTCCAAAACGGGTGTCCGCCCGTAGCCGAAACTCACGTTTTGCACGCTTATCATTCAGCCCGACCCTTTTGACGGCGCAACAGGTACAGAAAAAACGGCCCGCCGACCAGAGCTGTGACGACGCCGATAGGGATTTCGCCCGGCGCGATGACGGTGCGCGCCAGCAGGTCGGCGAGCACCAAAAAGAGCGCGCCGAGAACCGCCGCCGTCGGCACGAGTCGGCGGTGGTCGGGGCCGAGCGCGAGTCGCACGGCGTGGGGCACCATCAAGCCTACAAAGCCGATAATGCCCGACACGCTCACCGCCGCCGCGGTAGCGAGCGTCGCCACGCTCAACAGCGCGAGTTTGAACGTCTCGGTCGACAGCCCGAGCTGCGCGGCCTGCGTCTCGCCGAGTTGCAACAGGTTGAGGGCGCGCGCCGACGCTTGCACGACCACGGCCGTCAGCAGCACGAACGGCAGCACCGCGGCAAGCTTGCTCCAGCTCGAGAACGCGAAGCTGCCGAGCAGCCAGGCCAACACCCCCGCCGCCTGTTCACGCGACGCCAGCATCACGAAGGAAGTTAGGGCGCTCAGGCTCGAGCCCACCACCACCCCCGCCAAAATCAGCGACACCAGCGGCACGCCGCGCCCCTGCCGCGCGAGGGCGTAAACGAGCAAAACGCTCAGCAGTGCGAACACGAACGCGACCGGCGGCACGCCGAGGCGCGCCAACAGCGGCACGCTGCCCCCGAAGACGATAGCGAGCGTCGCCCCGAAACCCGCCCCGCTCGCCACGCCGAGGAGGTAGGGGTCGGCGAGCGGGTTGCGAAACAACCCCTGATACGCGACGCCCGCAAGCGACAAAGCCGCGCCGACGAGCGCGGCCGTGAGCACTCGCGGCAAGCGCAACTGCCAGATGATGGTGTCCGCCGGGCCGGACAGGGTGCCGAAAACGCCGTGCCACAGCGCGCGCAGGGTTTCGGCGGGCGGTACCGCCACCGAGCCGACACTCGTCGCCAGCAACATTGCCGCCAGCAACGCCAACGTGACGAGGGCCAGCGGCGTCCAGCGTGGGGGGCGCACGCGCCGCGCCGACGCTTTCGAACGACCGGCCGCCGACTGCACTTAGAACAAGCCGGAATGCAGAAAACTTGCGAACAGTTTGACCGTGTCGCCCATGCGCGGACCCGGCCGGTTGACGAATTCGCCTTGCGCGTCGCTGAGTTCGAACACCTGCCCCGACCCCAGCGCGCTCAAACTCGCCCAGCCGGGCCGGGCTTGAAGCGTCGCGGCGGACTCGCCGGGGGCGTCGGCGAGGATGATAATATCCGGGTCGGTCGCGATGACGAACTCCGGGTCGAGTTGCGGAAAGTCGCCGAGTTCGGCGGGTGAGACGGTCTCGCCCCCCGCTTTCGCCAACAGCGTGCCGATAAACGACTCCGGCCCGACGCTGTAGGGGGTCGGGTCGATTTCGTAGTAGACCGTTTTGACGGGCAACGCGCTCGTCAGCTCGGCGACCGCCTCGATTTCTCCCCGCACGCGCCCGACGAGCAGCGCCGCTTGAGTTTCGCGGTTGACGAGTTCGCCGACCACACCGAAAAAGGTGAAGGTGTCTTCGACCGTCTGCGGACTGCCCGCGTACACCGTGAGTCCGGCGTCACCGAGAAGCTGCGCGAGTTCGCCGTACTCGGTCACAAAGACAAGGTCGGGCTCGAGCGCCACAATCGCCTCGACGTCCGGCCCGCCCTCCACGCCGGTCAAGCCGCCGCCGAGTTGGGGCAGCCGGGTAACCTCTTCCGGGTAGGTACTAAAGGTGTCCACGCCGACGAGTTTGTCGCAGGCGTTTATAGCGCAGAGCGTTTCGGTGTCGCTCGGCAACATCGAGACGACGCGCACCGGCTCGCGCTGCAGGGTGAGTTCGCGGCCAAGTTCGTCGGTGACGGTGAGGGGATAGGTGGTGGCGAAGGCTAGGCCGAACAACCACAAGCTTAAAACCAACAAACGCTTCACAAAAGCCTCCAAAGGCTCTTGCGGGCAAAAGAAAAGCCATCCCGTTTGGAATGGAAGGAAGCCTCGAGGTCTCGAGTGCCACCTTTCCTCGTCCTCGCAAGGGGTGCAGTTTATGAAGTGCGTCTGGCATTCGGGCTTTCACCGTTGCGGGACAGCGCCGGACTTACACCGGTCTTCCCCAGACACCTTCAGAAGCAAGCTTACGGCGGGACCGGGGCTTTGTCAACCGGAACGCTGACGCTCGCCAGGGCTACCGTAAAGCCACACAAAAGGGGCGTGTTTGCGAACGAACGCGAAGCAACTAATTGAAGTGCGCTGGCAGTGAGGTGGGCGTGAGGTTGCCTCAACGCTTCCGCTTCCAAGGCTACGCCCGACTGCGCGAGCGCTACGACATGTGTGAAAGCTGACTTTGCGATTGCCCTGCGACGCTTCTAGGTTAAAGGTATTTAGAACCAATCCGCTTGACGAGACATTTGTCCGACGCGGGCCGCGCGTCCCACCTTTTATACTGGAGGTTGTGCAGCGCACCCTATTGTTATTTCTCGCAACTGCCCTCCTTGCGGGCTTGGGCTACGGCGCGTACACGCTGGGCCGGTGGGCGGCGGCGCCCGAACTAGGCGGTACCGCGCTGCAAAACCCCGTCGACGTGCGCGGGCTGACTTTGACGGGTGCAGACGGTCAAACCGTGTTCGGCGACTTCAAAGGTGAAACGGTGCTGGTCTTTTTCGGCTATACCCAGTGCCCGGACGTGTGCCCGGTCACCCTGGCGCGGTTGGCAAAACTCTACCGCGACCTGGGCGAGCCGACCGGTCTAAAAGTCGTGATGGTGACGGTCGACCCGGCCAACGACACGCCCGAGGCGACCCAACAATACGCAGCCTCGTTTCAGCCCGAGTTTGTAGGTTTGAGCGGCAGCAACGCCCAAATCGCGACCGCCGCCAAGACCTTTTTCGTCGGTTTGGGCGCAAACGGGGAACCCTTCGCGCACACCGACGCGGTTTTTCTAGTCAACCGCCAGGGGTACTTTCAGACGGTTTATTCTCAGGCGAACTTAGAGGCTTTGGCGGCGGACGTAGCGAGCTTGGGCGGGAAACTCCGTAAGTCGGGCTGAGCCTGAGCAGGTGCTGGAGGTCCCCCTTATAAATCCTGCTCATCCCCGAAATTTTGCTCGGGGCTCGTTTCGGGCAGGGTGAAGTAAAAGGTCGCGCCCGCACCGACCTCGCTCTCGGCCCAGAGCGTGCCGCCGTGGCGGTGGACGACGCGCTGGACCGTCGCCAAACCGATGCCGCTGCCCTCAAACTCCTGGGGGCTGTGCAGGCGCTGAAACGGGCTGAACAGCTTGGCCGCGTAACGCATGTCGAAACCGGCCCCGTTGTCGCGCACAAAAAAAGCGTCTTCGCCCGTCCGCCCGAAGGCGACCACGGCCGCTTCGCGGTGTTGCGTAAACTTCCAGGCATTGCCCAAGAGGTTTTCCAACACGACTTTGAGCAGCCGCGCGTCCCCCGCAGCGCTCAAACCGGGCTCCAGGTCGAACACCACCTCACGGTTTTTGTAGCGGTGGCCCAGGTCGGTGGCGACCGTTTGCGCCAGCTCGCTCAGGTCGAGCGGCGCTACTTTCATGTCGGCGCGCGCCAACCTCGAGAGGTCGAGCAGGTCATCGATGAGGTCGCCCATGCGCGTGGCCGCCGCCTGGATACGCGCCACGTAGTGAACCCCGGTTTCGTCGAGCTGGTCGCCGTAGTCTTCAAGGAGCGCTTCGCTGAACCCGGTCACACCGCGCAGCGGCGCGCGCAGGTCGTGTGACACCGAGTAGTTGAAAGCCTCCAACTCCTGGTTGAGCGCCCCCAACTTGGCAGTGCGGTCCTCGACGCGGACTTCTAAGTCGGCGTTCAGCGCCTTTAGTTTTTCCTCGGCTTCGCGCGACGCGCGGTAAAGGTCGGCGTTGTCCACAGCCACCGCCGCGCGCCCGGCCAGTTTTTCAGCGAGGGCCAAGTCGTCGGCGTTGAAACGCCGTCCCGACTCCGCCCACACGAGCGTCAGCGCGCCGAGCGTCTGCCCGCGCGCGGTCAAGGGCACGATTAGCGCCGACTTCATGCCCACCGCGCGGATGAGTTGCCAGTGTTCCTCGTTTCGGGCGCTTGCCCTGAGCAAGTCGTCGGAAATGTCGGGGAACAGGGCGCGCTCGCCCGTAGCGACGACCTTGGCCGCGCCCTGCGAAGCGTTGGGGTCCGGCGGGTAAAGGTGGCGCAGCGTTCTCGCCAGCTCGAGCTTGGCCGGGTCGCTGTGAGCTATAGCGACCTGTCGCAGCGCACCGTCGGCACCGGGCATGTCGACCACACACCAGTCGGCGAGAAACGGCACCATCAGCTCGACCACCGTCTGCAAGGTCGACTCGATGTCGAGCGAACCCGCCAGCAGTTTGCTCGCTCCGGCCAGGTGGCGCAGCCGCTCCTCGCCCAGTTTGCGCTCGGTGACGTCGTAGTTGACGCCCAGCATATACAGCGCGACGCCGTTTTCGTCGCGAACAAAGTTGCCCCGACCCGCCAGCCAGCGCAGCGACCCGTCGGCCGAATGCACGCGGAACTCATGGTCGTAAATACCGCGCTCTTCTCTAGCCGTGTCGATGACGGTTTGCAGAGCGAGCAGGTCGTCCGAGTAAACCCGTTCGAAAACCAGCTTACCCGTGACGTGCTCGAGGCCTGGGTCGATGCCGAACAGCTTGCGGTCGGTGGTGTCGAAGCTGACTTCGTCGGTCGTCAAGTCCCATTCGAACGTGCCCATCGCGCCGGCGGTAAGCGCGAGCTGCAAGCGTTCTTCCTGACGGTTCAGCGCCGCCTCGCCCTGCAGCCGCGCGCTGATGTCCAGGCCGGTCGCCACCAGGTGAGTGACGCGCCCCGCAGCGCCGAAGACCGGCGCGACTTGGCAGTCCACCATGAGAAACCGGTCTTCGGTCAAGCGAACCCGCGCGGTGTAGGGACACGTTTCACCCGCGGCGGCGCGCCCCACGACGTCGCGCAAGCGGTCTTGCAGCGCCGGGTCGTACGCGTACCAGTAGGCTTGGGCCAAGTGCCGACCGACGACCTCCTCGGACTTTGCAGAAGTGATACTCAGGACTGGCCGGTTGACCTCGAGCACTTCCCCCTCCGCCGAGAGCAGGGCGGCGAAAATAGGCAGCGCGTCCAGCACGTCTTGCACCTGCAGGTGGGCGTCCGGCTGTGAAGCGTTCCGGCGCTCTTGCGACTCTGCCAGGGGCGCGGCTTTCGTTGCGTCTTTCACCTCGGACCTCCTGGACGTTCGCGGGCGTTTCTCAAGCGTCACCGGCATTATCCCTCGAGCCGCCCCCCGGGCGCGCGTAAAAAGTCACCTAGTCGCGTTTGGCAGCGGGTCTTTGCGGAGCTTCTACCGGCGGTTTCAGGAGCGATTGAGACGTAACCAATGCGAGACCCCTCCGGCTAGATAGGCCACCTCCCCTAAAAAGGGAGGTAAGGTCAAGACCGATTTGTCCGTCCTAGTGTCACGCGGAGGGGCCGAGGAAAGCCCGCCACCCAGGACCGAAAACCGCCGGGCGTTAGACCTTTCGTACCAGAGAGGACCAGTCCCACCCAAACGAACAGCAGCAAAAGGTTCGCGCGAACCTCCTGCTGCTGTTGCCCCCGTTCCCCGGCCAGAACCCGAATATAGCAGAACCCGAGCGGCTTGGCTAGGTACGTGGGTCGCCTCGAGCACCGACAGGTGTACCAGTCGAGTTCGGTGTAGAACAGCCTTCAGCGGATGATGTCGACCGGGTTCAGGGCGACGGCGCGGCGCGCCGGGACAATTCCGGCGACGGTGCTGGTCAGCAAGGAGAGACTGCAGACCCACACAAAGTCGAACACTTGCAGCTGCACCGGCAGTTGGGTGATGAAGTACAGGTCGCCCGGCAGCGGAAACGGCTTGAGCTTGAAGTACAAGCTGATGCCGAGGCCGAGCAGCGCGCCGAGCAGTGTGCCTGCCGCGCCGAGCGCAAAACCTTCGACTATGAACACCGACAGAATTTGCCGCTGCGACGCGCCCATCGCCCGCAAAATGGCAATTTCTTCCGTTTTCTCCGCCACCGTCAAAATGAGCAGGTTGGCGATGCCCATCGCCGCCACGAGCACGATCAAGAACACCACCACGCCGATGAGCGCCTTTTGCAAGCGCAGTTGCTCGATGAGGTTGGCGAACAGCTCTTGCCACGAGCGGGCGACGAGCCCGGTCTTGGCCGCAAGGTCACGGCCGACCGCGGCGGCCCGGTCGGGGTCCGCCACGCGGACGTGATAGCCGCTGATTTGCCCCTCCTTGCCGAGGTAGCTCTGCAGTGCGGGGACGGACGTGTACGACACCACCGCGTCGAGAAGTTCGTTGCCGACCCGGAAGGTGTCGGCAACCGTGAAAGCGCGGCGCTGTTGCGAAACGTTGAGAACTTGCACCTCTTCGCCCGGATAAACGCCGAGCTGGGTGTAGGCGAGCGAGCGGCCCAGGATGATTTCGTCGTCGGCCAAGGTGCCGAGCTGGGGCAAGTCGGGCAGCACGGCGCGCTCGAGCCTTGGGTCGATGCCGAACAGTTGCGTGTAGCCGTTGGTCGCGCTCAAACCGAGGTTGGCGTCGGCCCGCCGAAAGATGAGGGCTTGCGTGGTCAGGTAGGGCGCGACCGCCACGACGCCGGGTTGTTCTTCTAAAGTTTCGAGCGTGGTTTCTTCGAACGGCAAGGTTTCGCCGGGCAGCGCGCTCAAACTGAGGTGCGGCGTCGCCTGCAGGGTGCTCCGCTCGATTTCGGCGATAAAGCCGTTCGTCAGTGACAAAGCTGTGATGAGCACCATCACCCCGACCGCGACGCCGACGACGGTCACGACGGTTTGTAGGGTGCGGCGGCGGACGTGCCGGTAGGCCAAAAAAAGAGTAAAGTGACGCACACGCTACTCTACCCGATTCGGTTTTTTGGCGGCCTGCGCCGGGCGGCGGGGCTCTCGGGAACGAGGTGCGGCGGGGCGGGTGAAGGCGGCAACCCGCACGTGCCAGGGTTGTGTCGTAAACTCGACCCGACACGCGTCCTCTCCCGCGCGACGCGCGAACAAGAGTTTGAAAGGACGGTCAATGACTATTTTGGTTACGGGTGCGGCGGGCTTTATCGGCTCCCACTTGTCGGAGCAACTCGCCCGGCGAGGGCACAGCGTCCTCGGCGTCGACTGCCTCACGCCTTACTACAGCCAAGCGCTGAAAAGCTCGAACGTCCGGCACCTCGAGCGGTGCGGCGTCGTTTTCGAGCGCTGCGACTTGGCCGAAGACACCTTGTCAACTCACCTAAAAGGCGTCGACTTCGTTTTTCACCTGGCCGCCCAACCCGGTATCTCGGCGGCCGTGCCTTTCGCCGACTTCGAACGCAACAACGTGTGGGCGACGTACCGACTGCTCGAGGCAACGCTGGCTTCGGGGGTACAAGGTTTTGTCAACGTCGCGACTTCGTCGGTTTACGGGGCCGACGCCACGGGCGACGAAACGGCCGAGGCCAAACCCACCTCGTTTTACGGCGTGACCAAGCTCGCTGCGGAACAGTTGGTGCTGGCGCAGGCGCGGGACAAAGGCTTTCCTGCTTGCTCCGTACGGCTTTTCTCGGTTTACGGCCCCAGGGAACGACCCGAAAAGCTTTTTCCCAAGCTTATCGACGCCGTCCTCACGAACCGACCTTTTCCCCTGTACGAAGGCAGCTTGAAGCACCTGCGCAGTTACACCTACGTCGGCGACATCGTCGACGGCCTGGTCGCCACGATGGACCGTTTTTCGGCGTGCAACGGTGAAATCTTGAACTTGGGCACGGACACCGCCATAACGACGGGTGAAGGTGTTGCTATCGTCGAGACCCTCCTCGGCAAAAAAGCGAGGCTCGAGGTCACACCCAAACGCCCCGGCGACCAGCTCAAAACCCACGCCGACATCACAAAAGCCAGAAAACTCCTGCAGTACGACCCGTCCGTCACCCCGGAACAGGGACTCGAGAAAGAGGTGCAGTGGTACCGCGACGAGGTATTTGGGAAAATCAAGCTTTACAAGGAGCCGACCCGCTGACTTGTTTTCGAACCCTAACCGGGGCGACGTACCAAAGAACCCGTCACAGGCCCTACTCCACAGCGGACAGGCGCGGCGGGGTCGTAAACTCGCTGTCGGCAGCGGCATAAAGTTCGGGGCCGACGCGGCCCCAGCGCACGACCTCGACCTCGACCTGGCGAACGCCCCAGGTCACCGCGTCGGACAGCCGCGGAAACCACACGTCGACCTGCCGACGTTTGCGTTCGTGCATCGTGTCTTCGACAACGAAAACTTGTTCGTCGAGCAGGTCTTGAAAACGGCCCGCCCCGCGGCCGTTGTAGTAACCGCCCAAGTCTTTCAAGCGCACAAGCGAGCCGTAAGGGATGTCCGCGTCGAGCAAGTCCCTACTCACCGCGATGATGCCGAAGCGGGTAGTAGCCCCCGTCGCCGTGATGTTCGGCGTCGCGTCGGTCTGACTCTCGAGCGAGTTGTAGGCGGTCGCTTTAAGGGTAAAAACAGGTGTCGCCACCGGTCCCACCTGAGAGTTTCTCGAGACGGTACGTGCGTCTGCGAGGACGGTAACGCCCGGAACCAAGTTGAGACTAACCACTTTTTCAGGTTGCGGTGGCGCGCTGAAGGCGGTGATGAGAACGGCTAAAACCAACCCTACAGCGCAGAGTTTGCCACTGACATGAAGTGCCATGCGCACCTCCCGAGTTGTAGAGCTTAACACAGCCAAAGCGTTTCAGTGAAGTTCGCTCTACATTCGACCCCCATTTTGTTGACGGCCGACTCCAAAAAGGACAGGGTCCCGGCCCCGGCCGGCACACGCCTGAATAAACGAGCGAATAAAGGCATAACGCTCAGCGGTGTCGGCAGCGGCCTGGCGACTCGCCGAACGGCGCTTCTCAAACTTGTTGGCTACACTTGTGAAACCATGAACCAACCCGGCTTCGAACTTGAAATCGTCGCGCAGCGCGGACAGGCCAGGGCGGCCCGCTACCGCACGCCGCACGGCGTCGTCCACACGCCCGCCTTTGTCGCGGTCGGCACCCAGGCCACGGTCAAGGGGGTCACACCCGAACAGGTGCGAGCGGCGGGAACACAAGTTGTGTTCAGCAACACCTATCACCTCTACTTGCGACCCGGCCCGGACGTTGTCGCGGCGCACGGCGGGCTGCACCGTTTTATGCACTGGGACCGGCCCGTCATGACCGATTCGGGCGGGTTTCAGGTATTCAGTCTGGGCGCGAGCCTGGACCACGGCGTCGGCAAAATCGCCAACATCTTTCCCGGCGAGGAGGGCGGCGCTCTCTCCGGCAAACAGACACCGGGCACGTCAAAGTTTGGTACGTCAAAGCCCGGCGCGTCAAAGCCTGGCACGTCAAAGCCTGGCACGTCAAAGCCCGGCACGTTGAAATCCTTGGTGACGGTCGGCGAGGACGCGGTGCGTTTCAAAAGCCACATCGACGGCAGCGAACACGTGTTTACCCCCGAAAAGTCCGTCGCCCTGCAGCGCGCCCTGGGCGCGGACATCGTCCTCGCCTTCGACGAATGCACCTCCCCCCTGCACGACGCCGAGTACACGCGCCGCAGCGCCGCGCGCACCCACCGCTGGGCGCAGCGCTGTCTGGACTATTTCGCGTCGCACGACCCCGAACACGGCTACGCCCAGGCGCTCTACGGCATCGTTCAGGGTGGCGCATTTCGCGACCTGCGCACCGAAAGTGCGCAAGTAATCGCCGGAATGGCCTTTGACGGCGTCGCCATCGGCGGCAACTTGGGTCAAACGCACGACGACATGTACCGCATTTTGGACTGGACCGTGCCCGAACTGCCTGCTGGCAAACCCCGACACCTGCTCGGCATAGGCGACGTACCCGGCATCTTTGCGGCGGTCGAACGCGGCGTCGACACCTTCGACTGCGTGAGCCCAACCCGCAACGCCCGCAACGGCGGGCTGCTGAAACGTTTTGACGACGACGGGCAAACCTTGCCCAAGTTCCGAATAAACCTGAGAAACGCGGCCTACGCCGACGACAAGCGCCCCGTCGACGACACCTGTGACTGCGAAACCTGCCGCAACTACTCGCGGGCTTACCTGCGCCACCTGTTCAAGGCCGACGAACTGCTGGCGCAAAGCTTGGGGACGATTCACAACCTGCGTTTTATGGCGCGGCTGTGCGCGGACATCCGCCGGAGTTTGCTGGACGACACGTTTGGGGAACTGAAAGCGGAGTGGCTCGAGCCGCTCCGCAGCCCCAAAGCTTGAGCGCGGCCGTCCGTTCGGGGAGTGTAGGGTTAACCCGTGCCGAGTCGCCTTTTTAACACCCGCCGCGGTGCCCACTTCCTAAGCTGGGAGGCGTCAGGGGGTTTATGACCACACGCAGCAGCTTGGCCGAGCAAGCCCTGGACGCCATGCCCCAACACGTCGCCGTACTGAACGCCGCGGGCGTCATCGACCTCGTCAACGCCGGGTGGCTGAAGTTCGCTTGTGAAAACGGTTTCTGCGAAGCCCGGAGCGAGTCGTTCGTGGGCGTCGACTATCTCCAGGTGCTCGCCGCCGCCCAGGGCGACGAAGAGGACACCTCACGGCTGTCCTACGACGGGATTCGGGCGGTCTTGCAGGGCGAGAGTTCGCACTTCTCGCTCGAGTATCCCTGCGACTCGCCCAGCGAAAAACGTTGGTTTATCGTCGACGTACGGCCGACCCTGGGACGCGACGGGGCGCTCAGCGGCGCGGTCGTGGTCCATACGGACATTACCGGCCGCAAGGCGTTGGAACAGCAGCTGGCGCAACTCGCCCACCGCGACAGCCTGACCGGGTTGGCGAGCCGCGCTTTTTTTCTGGCGCACGCCGAACGCTTGCTCAGCCTCGCCGACCGGGGCAAGCGCGCGATGCACCTCATCTACCTCGACCTAAACGGCTTCAAACCGGTCAACGACACCTACGGACACGCGGCTGGCGACTACTTGCTCGTCAAGGTCGCCGAGCGCTTTAAGAGGCGGGTGCGCGAGAGCGACCTGCTGGCCCGCTTGGGCGGCGACGAGTTCGTCGCGCTGGTCGAGGACAATACCGAGGCCATAACCGTCGGCCGCCGCTACTTAGCGACCCTCGAGGACCCTTTCAAGGTGAGCGGCCAAGAGGTGCGGGTAGGCGCGAGCGTCGGCGTCGCAACGTTTCCACAGGACGGGCGCACTGTTCAAGAACTGCTTCACTTCGCCGACGAACTCATGTACAAAGCCAAGAAGCGCGGCGGCGGAGTGGTGACGCAGGCCGCGTCGCCCCACGCTCCCGTCGGGTGCAATCCCTGAGGTGTCGGCCGCCGACTTCAGCGCCCGTTTGCTAAAGTAGGCGGCGAAACCGAACGCGAGGTACAACACCCTTTCCGTTTCATTCCCTCATCAAACGCGAGCAGAGCGAGAAGAAAACACATGAATTTCGATAAGAAGCGAACAACTCTTCTAAGGTTTACAAGCTGTAGTACCGGAATCCGTATAAACTGATGCCATGAACATTTTTTCCATCATCGTAGGTGTGCTGGCACTCCTCGGCGCGTTCGTCGGTTTTATTCCCCTGTTGGGTTGGTTCAACTGGCTCGTCATTCCGCTCGCCGTCGTCGGCCTCGTGCTGGGTTTGTTGGCAAAAGAGAACGGCGGCCGCAACGTCAACATCGTCGTGTTAGTGCTGGCTGTCGTTCGTTTGTCGATAGGCGGCGGAATTTTTTAGGTCAAAAGTTTTTCTCGATAAGGTCGATTTGCGTGCCGTCTTGCGTGACGGTGCGCACCACGCCGACGCTCGGCACAAAAAACAGGTCCAGAAACGTCTGCCCGCCCGTGCTGGTGATGGTCTGCTGGCGGATTTGCAGCGCGTTGAAACGTCCGGCCTGGGTTTGCACGCCGCTGACGGCGACTACCTCGAAAGACAAGGTGACGTCCAAGTCGCCGACTTTGGCTGTGCTTTTCCAAGCCTGCCCGACTTGCAAAGGTGACGGGGGATAAAGGGTCAGCGGCGGTGTGTAGCCGAGCACCGACCCGCTCGCCGCCGTGCCGAGCAGAAACACGCCGCCGTCATAAACGAGGTAGTCTTCGGACACGGGTTGGCCCGCCAAGGAATGCAAAAACACCATCAGCGAGCGGCCCTCGACCTCTCGAGGGCCGCTCAAGGTTTGGGTGTCGCCGTTGCTGTAGGTCCAGCTCAGGCCGTCGCGCGACGGGTAGTAATCCTCTTGCGCCGCCGCCAGCCCTGAAACCAGGAGCAAAACTAAAACTGCAAAAGCTGCCGAACGCCTGCGCATCAGCTTTCCTCCCGGCTGAGGTCGGCGGCGCGTCGGCTCGCCGCTTCGATGGCGTCTATCAGGCCGTAACGCACCCCGTGCCGCTCCAGCGCCTTGACGCCCGCAATCGCGGTGCCCCCGGCGCTGGCAACTTCGTCTTTGAGGTCAGCGGGGTGGCGGTCTTCTAAAAGTTTGGCGGTCGCCAACAACACTTGCCGCGCCAAGTCCCTCGCCACGCTGCGGTTGAAGCCGACCCGCACACCGCCGTCGGCAATCGCCTCGGCGACCACGGCGGCAAAAGCCGGTCCCGAGCCCGCCAAACCGGTAAAAGCGTCGAAGAGCGTTTCCGGCACGTGGTAAACCGTGCCCACGGCGGTAAACAGCAGGTCGGCCAGCGCCAGGTCGTCGGGGGTGGCTTGGGGCAGACTTGCCAGGGCGGTCGCGCTCAAGCCCACCCGCGCGCCCAAGTTCGGCATGGCCCGCACCACCCGGTTGCTGCCCACCCGGCGCGCAATGCTCAAAGCCGAGACACCGGCCATAAGGGAAATATACGAGGCGTTGCGCTGCGCAATCAGCGGCGCGACGTCGTCGAAATACTGGGGCTTGACCGAAATCAGCACGCGCTCGGCGTGGTGAATCGCGTTGTCGTCCAGGCCGGTGACGCCGTAGTGCTCGCTCAAGACGCGCAAACGCTGCGCGTCCGGGTGATAAATCCCGACGTCGTCCGCTTGCAACACGCCCGCGCGCAACGCGCCTGTCAAAACGGCCCCGCCCATCTTGCCCGCACCGACGATGGCGAGTTTCACAGGGTCACGCCGGTCGAGTGCCGGGCGGCCTCGAGAGCAAAAACTTCGCGAGAAAAGACGGTACCGAGGACCGCGTAAAAAGTACCAAGTGAGTAAAGGGCGCTTTTGCCCTTACCCGTCGGCTTCACACCCCTACCCAAACGGTCGTGCAGTTGAATCATGTCGGACGCTCCAAAAACGCCCCGCCACTATACCGGGTTTGCGGGCACACCACGGCGCTGAGTCAAATACCTCACAAAAAAGACGAACAACGCCGCGCCGAGCGTGTCGGCTAAAAGGTCGAGAGCGTCCACGCTGCGCCCCGGCACGAAGCCCTGGTGCAACTCGTCGCTCGCCCCGTAGAGGACGGTCAAAACAAGAGCGACGCCCACCCGCCCCGACGCCATGTACAAAAACGCGCCGAGCACGCCGAACGCCGTGGCGTGCGCGAGCTTGTCTCCGTAGGGCAGCAGCACCAGCAAACTCGCCCCGCCGCGCGCGTCGGGCGAGCTGGAAAGCCAAAAAATCAGCCCGGCCCACACCAGAGAAAGCGTCCACCAAACAATTTTAGGCATGTTCGACAAGTTCGACCAGGGTGCCGCCCGTCCACTTCGGGTGCAAAAACACGACCCGCGTGCCCGCCCGGCCCGGCCTGGGTTCCAGGTTGACAAAGCGCGCGCCTGCGGCGCTCAACCTTGCAACCTCGGCGGTCACGTCATCCACGCGCAGCGCGACGTGGTGCAGACCGGAGCCGCGTTTGGCTAAAAAGGTTGCGATAGGACTTCCCGGCGCAGTCGGCTCGAGCAGCTCTAGCAAGCTCGCCCCCACCTGCAACGCCCGCACCCGGACGTGCTGCGACACGACGACCTCGTCCTCTCCTACCTGAACCAACCCGAGGAGCCGATACGGCGCGGAGGCTGCCTCCAAGTCCGAAACAGCTATGCCGACGTGGTCGAGCGGCAAGCCGCTGAGCTTGTCCGGCAGCGTCACGCAGGTTTGGGGGCCATCACGACGAGCAGCACGAGGTCGCTGTCCGCGTGGTTGGCGACGCCGTGGGGCGTCCCGGCGCGAGCGATGACGGCCGTACCTTCGGGCAGCAAGTCCTGCTCGCCACCGATGTCGAACATCGCCTCGCCCTCTAAGACCACGTAAACTTTGTCCTCGGTGTCGTGGCTGTGAACCCGCTGCGCCTGGCCGGGCCGCAAACAGTACTGGTCGAACAACATCTTGTCGGAGTCGAAAACGGGGACTTTTTGCATTTTCTCGTCACCGAACCGGCGGTTGTCGTTCAAGTTGACATAGTCCATGCCGGACAGCATACCGCACGGCTTCGCTGTTCATACCGGGGCTCGAGAGACGCGTTTTCATCCGCCGATTTGTCCACCGAGCAGTTTGGGGTGGAAAAGTAGGGGAGTAGAAGGTGGGGAGTAGGAGTAACAGTTTAAGCGGATGCTGCGCTTTTTTGGGCGGATGCTACCACGCTCTTTTGGGCGGATGCTGCGCTCCTTTGCAGCCTGACTTCCCTACCCCACTCCCCTACCTGCTCAGCTCACCGCGCAAGTTTTGGCCCACCTGCTCGCGCACCTCGGACACGCTCAGGTCGCAACTGAACAGGTACAAGAGTTTTGTCAGCGCGGCCTCGGGGGTGAGGTCGTAGCCGCTGACGACGCCTGCGGCTTCGAGCGCGCCGCCGGTCGCGTAACCGCTCATGTCCACGCCGCCGTACAAGCACTGGGTACAATTGACGATGACCACGCCGCGCTCGCTCGCTGCACGCAACACGTCCAACAACTCGGTGTCGGCGGCGGGCGCGTTGCCCGCGCCATAAGTCTCGAGCACCAAGGCTTGCAAGGGCTCTGCGACCGAACGCACGCTCGCCGCGCCGATGCCCGGAAACAGCCGCAGCGCCGCGACCTGCGCGGCTTGAAAAGTTTGCACGGTAAGCGGCCCTGCGGACCGGTGCAGCAAACGCTCGTCTATTTCGACGTCCACCCCCACCCGCCCGAGCGGCGGAAAGTTCGGCGAGGCGAACGCGCCGAAGCCGCCGACCGACATTTTCGTGCTGCGGTTGCCGCGCAGCAGCAAACCGCCGAAGTACAAACAAACCTCCGGCACCGCGTAGTGTGCGGCCAACAGCAGCGAGGTGATGAGGTTTTCGCGCGCGTCGCTGCGCACTTCGGCAAGGGGGATTTGTGACCCCGTCAGGATGACCGGTTTGCCGAGCCCCCCCAGCATGAACGACAGGGCCGAAGCCGTGTAAGCCATCGTGTCGGTGCCGTGGATAATCACGAAGCCGTCGTAGGCGTCGTACGTGTCGGCAACGTCCGCGGCGATGCGCTGCCAAACGCGCGGGCTCATGTTGGCGGAGTCGAGGAGCGGACGGTACTCGGTCAAGGTGTAAGCGGGTAACTCTTCACGGGTCAGCTCGGGCATGGCCGCCAAGCGCTCGCCTAAGTAACCGGGCACCGGCGCGTAGCTGCCAGCCACCTTTTTCATGCCGATGGTGCCGCCCGTGTAGAGGATATGAACGCGCTTTGCCGTCGCCACCTTTGCCATCGCCACCTTTGCCATCGCCACAGCGTCAGGCGGTCGGGAGGAATTCAGAGGCTCGAGGTCTAGTCGGAACCACCCCGTAAGCCACCCGGTTTTTGCCCCTGTGCTTTACCCGGTACATAAGGGTGTCCGCCGCGCCGAGCAGGTCTTCCACGCTGTCCGGCGGTTCTAAAAACGTCACAATGCCGATGCTGAAGGTGACCGGCCAGCCGCGCTCGCGCATTTTTGCGAGCAGCGAGGTTTGGGCTTTGGCGAACGCCCGGCGTGCGTCTTCAGGCCGGGTTTCTACCATAAAGACGGCAAACTCGTCGCCGCCCAAGCGCGCAACCCGGTCGGTTTTACGCATCACTTGCTGCAGCGTCACCACGACTTGCCGCAACAGCTCGTCCCCGACGGCGTGACCTGAGTGGTCGTTGACGTGTTTGAAATTGTCGAGGTCGATATAAGCGACGCTCAAAGGATGCGAGTAGCGCTGAGCCCGGTCGAGTTCGTACTCGGCGAATTCCTTTAGGGCGAGCTTGTTCAGCGCGCCGGTCAGCGGGTCGGTGCGCGACAAGGCGTGCTCGCGCGCCAGCAACGACCGCACAAACGCCGTCAAATAGCTCACGATGACAAAGTAAACAAAACGCAGCAGCGCGTTCCAGTAGGGAACGAGCAGGTTGGTGTAGACGGTACCGCCAGCTAAATCCGCCCAGAGCCAACACACCATGCCGACGCTCGCCAAAATCATGGCCCAGCGCCCGGTGACGACCCAGGCAGTGAGCACAATCGGGATGAGGTAAAAAATCGCGATAGAAAGTTCCGGCCCGGTCCAGTAGTCGACCAGGCCCAAAAACCCTATCATGACGAGCGACAACATCAGGGTGACGTGACGCGGGCGACCTTCCAGGTAGTCGAGGGCGCGAAAGACGGTGGGGGTACGACCCAGCACGACTTTCAGCATAGACCGCGGTCGGGCCGAGCCCTGCGATACTCTTAACATTTAGGCGCTCCGTGCGGCGCGATTTACCGGTTGCCGCCACACCTTCTTGAAGCGCTCGAGCGGGCAGGCTGCCCTAACCCGGTCCTTACCTACACAGTCCTTATCTACACAGTTTTTATCTACCCAATCCTCTTTTATCTACACAGCCCTCAGATGCAAGCCTTGTCTTCTAAAAGCATGGTGGGCGTGTTGTTGGGCACTTTGTCGCGGCGCCGCTGCGCAGCTTCCTGCACCGCCTCGGCTAAAACCTCTTTGGTTTCGGGATAGGGAATAACGACGGCGTAAGGTAACTCGCGTTCGTCGACCACCAAATTCTCGTTTAGGCGGTCGGGAAAGCCGTTTTGTTCGTAACTTTTCAGCATCACCGCGACTACTCCGTTGGGCAGGTTGCCGCGGTCGGCGGCGGTCACCATTGCGTCACCCGCGCCGTGCAAAGACGCCATAAGTTCTAAGTCCACGGCGCGCTTGGCGAAAGTACACTTGCCGAGCAGGACAAGCGTCACCGTAGCGTCTTTTAAGAACTGTTCGCGCAGGTGGTGGATGACCTCGTGCTTGTCAGGATTTTTGACGATGTCCACGGGCAGTTCTTCAAAGTTGCGGTGCAAAACCGAGTCGTTGAGAAAGTCGAACTCTTTCAAAAACGCCTCGACTTCGGCGCGGTCGTCCGGGTCGTAGCTCAGGTAAACTTTTTCGGTAAAGTCCATGTTGCCTCCTCCAGCAGCCTATGTCGCGCGGCGACGGCACACTGTAAGCGAACACCGGAGCAAACCAGCGAAGTCTCAGCGAATACCCGGCGGCACCTGCGTGGGCGGCGGCTCGGGCAGGTTTTTGGGCATGGGCACGCCGTCAAGTATTTTGACGACGCCGTTCTCGTTGCAGCCTACGAAAAACGGACAGCGCAGACACTCCGACCAGACCCTCGGGTGCAACTCTTTCGTCTTGTCGATGAGCCGGTAACCGCACTTCTCAAAAAACTCGACCGAGTACGTCCAGGCGAACACGGTCGGAATCCCCACGCGCCGCGCTTCGGCCTCACACGCCCCGACGAGCGCGCGCCCGACGCCCTTCGCGACCACGTCGGGCCGCACCGCCAGACCGCGCACCTCGGCGATGTCGCCCCAGAGGATGTGGAGCGCGCCGTTGCCCGCGAACACCGGGCCTTCGTCGGTTTCAAGCTCGGCCACGAAAAAGTCGCGCAGGTTCTCAAAGATGTTTTGCATCGGGCGGACCAACATTTTGCCCTGGTGCGCCCAGTAGCCGATATTTTCAAAAATGAAAGGCACGTCCTCGGAGGCGGCGGGGCGCACGGTAACGACGGACCCAGAGATATTTTCGACAACCGGACTCTTCACGCTTCAACCTCCGGCAAGTGCTTCTTTAGCATAGATGATTTGCCGCTCGACCTGCGCCGCGGAGGTGCCGCCGTAGCTGTTGCGTGCGTTGACGACCGCCTCGAGCCGCAACACCTCATAAACGTCTTCTTCAACAAGTGAGGACGCCGAACGCAGACTTTCTAAACTCAAGTCTTGCAAGTCTTTACCCTCCTTTACCCCGAGCGCCACGAGCTTGCCCACGGTCTCGTGCGCCTCGCGGAAGGGCAGGCCTTTTTTCGCCAAGTAGTCCGCCAAATCGGTCGCGTTCGAGTAGGCGCGGCCCGCGGCGTGATACATGCGCTCCTTGTTGAGACGCATCTTCGGCAACATGCTCACCGTGAGCTTCAAGCAAACCGAGAGCGTCGCGGCCGTGTCAAACACGCCCTCTTTGTCCTCCTGCATGTCCTTGTTGTAGGCGAGCGGCAAGCCTTTCATGACGGTCAACAGCGCCATGAGGTTGCCGTAAACGCGGCCCGTCTTGCCCCGAACGAGTTCGGACACGTCCGGGTTTTTCTTTTGCGGCATGATTGAGCTGCCCGTCGTGTGCGAGTCCGGCAGCGTCACAAAGCCGAATTCTTGGCTCGACCAGAGGATGAGTTCTTCGCTAAGGCGCGACAGGTGCATCATCAGGATGCTGGCGGCGCTGAGAAACTCCAAAGCGAAATCCCGGTCGGACACGGCGTCCAGTGAGTTGCGCGCGGGTTCGGAAAAAGAGAGCAACGCCGCAGTCCTCGCCCGGTCGATTGGAAACCCCGTTCCCGCCAGCGCGCCCGCACCCAGGGGCGAAACGTTCAGGCGTTTCAGCGAGTCCGTAAACCGCCCCTGGTCGCGCGTAAACATTTCATAGTAAGCGAGCACGTGGTGTGAGAATAAAACTGGCTGCGCCACTTGCAGGTGCGTGTAACCGGGCATGATGGCGTCCAGGTTGGCTTCAGCAAGGTCTACGAAGACGGCTCGAGTAGCTGTAAGCAAGTCTATCAACTCATACGTTTTTTCCCGCAGCCACAGCCGAAAATCCGTCGCCACCTGGTCGTTGCGGCTGCGCGCCGTGTGAAGCTTGCCGCCCACCGCGCCGACCCGCTCGGTGAGCGCACGTTCGATGTTCATGTGAACGTCCTCGAGGTCGACTTGCCACTCAAAGGTTCCGGCCTCGATGTCGGCGCGGACGCTTTCCAAACCACCGATGATTCGCTCGGCCTCGTCACTCGTCAAAACAGCTTGTTCGGCCAGCATTTTCGCGTGGGCGGTGGAGCCCTGAATGTCTTGCAGAGCCAAAGCTTTATCGACCTCTATAGAAGCGTTGAACTGCTGCACGAGCGCGTCGGTTTCCTCTGCGAAGCGCCCGCCCCACATACGTTTTGCTTCAGTTCGGTGCTTTGGCTTTGTCATCCGTTTTCCCTTTTTGTCCTGAATTTGTCAAAAGTTTGGGCGTTGGTCGCCGGGCTCGAGACCCAAGCTCCATCACCGACTGCCGTTCAAACTGAGAACCTGTTTGAGATAGTGTGCGGGTACGTGCTCGCTGAGCCAAACACCGTTACTCGAGCGGTAAAACGTATACCTGTCTTCGTGCATACGACCCGCCTCGACGCTCAGAACCACAGGTTTACCATGCCGCCGGCCGACTTGCAGCGCCGTCGCCTCATCCACCGAAAGATGAACGTGCTGACGGCTGCCCTTGACCAGACCCTCTTGAAGAATGGCGTCTAGGAAACGCGTCGCCGTACCGTGATAGAGCCGGTCCGGTGGCGTCCGGGGCTCGAGGCCCAAGTCGACCTCTAAAGAATGCCCCTGATTCGCCCGAATATACACGCCGTCCTCACTGAAAGCGAAACGCTTTTTGTCGCTTGTCGCCACGACGTGCTCGAGCTGTTCCCGGCTCATAGAAGTACCGGCTTCCGCCATTTTTGCAATCAAGTCGTCAACCTCGGCCCAACCCTGCGCATCAAGCGTCAAACCAATCGTTTGAGGCTTGTGCCGGAGCATGAGGCTGAGAAACTTGCTGAGGCGGACATCGGTCATGGGTTTGCGCGTCACTTGGCCCGCCACACCGGAACTTGCATTACGTCGAAGTGGTGGTCGAACGTCCAAACCGGCACGCTGAAGCGTTCGGCCAGTACGGCCGTCGAAGCGTCGACCAAGCTGATGCGCTGGTCGGTAAAGCGGCGCACTAAAACGGCTGCCAAACCGTAATCCTCGGGGGTGGGATTTAGCGGCGTCAATCCGTGTAGGACGACCTCGAGCCAGCGGTGAGCGACCGACAGCCGTAAAGCTCGGTAGAGTAGGTTGTAACACTCCAAAACAACCGGATAGCTCAAAGTCACGACGTATCCCTGCGTGACGAGGGACTGAAATTCTTGGGTGGCGCGCTCGTGGTACTGGTCGGATGCGTCCGTCAAAGCGTAAAGCGGCCCCGTATCGGCCATGACTGCACCGGGTAGAACAGTCAATCTTGTTGTACCGTTTCGGTGTAAGCGTCGTGGTTGACGCTGATGTCCGACCTGCCACTACCCTGCTCATCGACAGGAAAGGTCACGGGCCACCTCGAGGGCGGTTTATAGCCGCGCTCAGCCAACTCACGCTGCAGGTCTTGCGTTCTTAAAAACTGCTCGAGGGCCGTCTGCATGACTTTGGTCAGGCTGGGCGGAACGGGCTGCGCCGTCAGGTAGGCCTCGAGCCGTTCGTTGAGGTCGTCGGGAAGGGTGATGGTCGCGCGTTTCATGATGACAGCCTAGCATGTTTGGTGAAGATGCTGCAAAGTATGAACCTAAAGCTCGAGCCGCATCTCGTTACTGGTCTCGAAGCCCAGACTTTTGTAAACGGGTTCACCCTGGGGCGAGGCGTGGAGCAGGGCTCGAGTGCAGCCGATGATCCGTAAGTAGTCGGTACAGGCGTGGGTCAGCGCCTTGGCGACCCCTTGCCCGCGCGCTGTGGGCGCGACGTAGACGCCCCAGATGTAGCCATACTTGCGCTTGTCGCCCTAAAAAACGGAAGGGTAAAGGCCGGCGAACACTTGGCACGCCGCCGAGCCGACGACCTCACCCTTCACCTCGGCGATGAAAGCGGCGTACTCGAGCCCCGTTCGCGCCTGTTTGGTAAAGCGGAGCGCGTCGTCCAGCCAATCGTCGGAAAGAACCTTGGCTAACTCGTATTCAGCCCACATGCGGCGGTAGTTTGCGGCGACTGTTTCGTTCTCCCAGTCGGTAGCCGGACGTATCGAAAAAGGGTTCACTCGGCGGCCTCGAGCATACACAAATCATAGCCTACCGCTAAAAGCATAGTTCGGTTCTGACTCGAGTAAAAGACGGATGCCTCACCTGTATAATCACCCCTTATGGACAAGATTCTCCTCTCCCTCCCCGTCGGCGAACGCGTCGGCATCGCCTTTTCCGGCGGCCTCGACACCTCCGCCGCGCTTGCCTGGATGCGCAAAAAAGGCGCAGTCCCCTACGCCTACACCGCGAACCTCGGCCAGCCGGACGAAAGCGATTTCGCGGACATCGCGCGGCGGGCGTTGGCTTATGGTGCGGAGCGTGCGCGCACCGTTGACTGCCGTGAACTGCTGGTGCATGAAGGTTTGGTCGCCCTCCAGTGCGGCGCGTTCCACATCGAGAGCGCGGGCAAGCGCTATTTCAACACGACCCCGCTCGGGCGGGCGGTGACCGGCACCGTGCTCGTGAGGGCGATGCAAGAGGACGGCGTGAACATCTGGGGCGACGGCTCGACTTACAAGGGCAACGACATCGAACGGTTTTACCGCTACGGCCTGCTGGCAAACCCGAACCTGCGCGTCTACAAACCCTGGCTCGACCAGCAGTTTGTGAGCGAGTTGGGCGGGCGCAAGGAGATGAGCGAGTTTTTGACGGCTCAGGGCCACGAGTACCGTGCCAGCAAAGAAAAGGCCTACTCCACCGACGCGAACCTGTGGGGCGCGACGCACGAGGCGAAAGACTTGGAGTTTCTGAGCAACGCCATGAGCATCGTCGAGCCGATAATGGGCGTAAAGTTTTGGAAATCGTCGGTCGAGGTTGAGCCGGAAGAAGTCAGCGTGACCTTCGAGAACGGCTTACCGACCGAACTGAACGGGCAGACGTTTCCCGACCACGTCGCGCTGGTCACCGAGGCGAACACGATTGGCGGGCGACACGGCCTCGGCATGTGCGACCAGATTGAAAACCGCATTATCGAGGCGAAAAGCCGCGGCATCTACGAAGCGCCGGGTATGGCGCTTTTACACATCGTTTACGAAAGGCTCCTCGCCGGGATTCACAACGAAGGAACGATTGACAACTACCGCTCCCTGGGCCGACGCTTGGGCCGTCTCCTCTACGAAGGGCGCTGGTTCGACCCGCAAAGCCTGATGCTGCGCGACACCTTACAAAAATGGGTAGGGCGGGCGGTCACGGGTACGGTCACCGTAGAGCTGAGAAGGGGCGACGACTACACGATTCTCGACACCGAAAGCCCGAACCTCACCTACCAACCCGAACGCCTGTCGATGGAGCGCGTCGAGGGCGAAGCGTTCAGCCCGCTCGACCGCATCGGGCAACTCTCCTTGCGCAACTTGGACATTCAAGACTCGAGGGCCAAGCTGGAAGTCTACGCCCAAACCGGCGTGCTGCCGAGCGGGAGTTTGAAGGCGCTGCTCGAAGGGGAAAGCAATAAGGACGAAGCCTAGAACTTACTCGAGCCACCCAAACCAAACATCACAACAAAGATTGAGCGACCGACGTATAGTACGTGACTTGAGGCAACCCTGTGAACCCGCGTAAACCTACCCTCTCTCGGCGAGACTTTTTAAAACTCAGCGGTGGCGTGTCGGCTGCCGGGGTAGTTGCGGGAACCGGCTTGTACGCTGACAGTTACCGCTTCGCCGTCACCCGTCACCGAAAAGCGTTGGCGCATCTTAAAGCGCCCTTAAAAGTAGCTCACCTCAGCGACCTGCATTTTGGGCGCTGGGTCGGGGAGCGTATGCTCTCAAAGTGGGTGGACGCGACCCTCGCCGAGCGCCCCGACCTCATCCTCATCACCGGGGACTTTGTCGACTACACGACCACGGACGTTGCGCCCCTGCTCGAGCAGTTGCAGCGTTTGCAAGCGCCGCTGGGCGTGTACGGCGTTTTGGGCAACCACGACTACGACTTGGGCGAGGCTTTTTTAGTGCGGTTGAAAGAAGGGCTCGAGCGCTCAGGTGTCACCTTGCTCATCAACGAAGGCGTACAGGTGCGCGACGACCTCTTCTTGGCAGGCACGGACGACCTGTGGGAAGGCGAACTGGATTTGGCCCGAACACTGGCCGAACGGCCGAACGACCGGGTGTGTCTGCTCATGACCCACATCCCCGACCTGCTGCCCGTGGTTCCGAACGACGTGGACTTGACCCTGTGCGGCCACACGCACGGCGGGCAGGTCAAGCTGCCCTTTCACGGCGCGGTCGTGACAGCCTCGAAGTACGGCAGGCGCTTTACCGAGGGTTGGTTCCAAGACCCCGTGACCGCGTTCGTGTCTCGAGGTTTGGGCTTCGGCATCATGCCCTTGCGGTTTTTGAGCCGCGCTGAGGTCGTGATGCTCGAGCTGACACCGCTCGGTTAGTCAAAGCAGTAGGCAGGGTTTAGGAGGTCGGTTCGTCGGCCTCGAGCCTTTTGCCAAAACTCACGACCTCGTCCAAGGTATAGCCGATGCTTTCGTAAAACTGCCTTACGCCAGCGTTGCCGCTGCGTACCTGCAAGTTGATTTTTGGGCAACCCAGCGCATGAAGTCTCGTTTCCGCTTCGTCCATCAACTGCCGCCCCCACCCTCTCCCCCGCTGTTCTAGCGACACGGCGAGGTAGTTGACCCAGCCCCGATGTCCCTCATATCCGGCCATAACCGTGCCGACGATTTTTTCGTCCTCCAGACCGACCAAAAAAAGCTCGGGCTGCACTTGCAACTTTCGGGCGATGTCTTTGTGCGGGTCGTTCCAGGGGCGTAGCAAGTCGCAAGCCTCCCACAGGGTGATGACGGCGGCTTCGTCGGCGGGTTGGAAAAGTCGGATGTTCACCTTCACAGCCTAACCGCTGAAATCTCGAGGGGCAACTTTCAGGGTCAGGACTTTGTGAGCAAATCGGGATGCTCTGCCAAAGAGTCCAGCAAATAATCCACGTCATCCAAGGTGTTGTAAAAATGTGGCGAAACGCGCAGATTACCGTCACGGCTCGAGACAATCACGTCTTTCCCAGCCAGCTTCCCGACCAGCGTTTCGACGTCGGGTGACTTCAGGGCTACAAGCGCGCCGTGGTCGTCCGGGGTTGCCACACAAAAGCCCCGTTCCCTCGCACCTTGTTTAAGTGTGTCCGTAAGCTCGAGCAGATGGGCGGCGATAGCCTCGGTGCCGACGGACCGAACAAGCTCGAGCCCTGCCAGCCCCGCATAAAGGTTTGGATTGGGCGGCGTCCCCGACTCGAAGCGGCGCGCGCTCTTTGACGGCGCGTGCGCGTAAATGTCGAGCGCCATCACGTCGGCTTGGGCGAACCAGCCGGTGGCGGTGGGCTCGAGCGCCAAACCCTCCCGCACGTACATAAACGCGAGCCCCGCCGAGCCGAGCAGGTACTTGAGCGACCCGCCGACCAAAATGTCGACGCCGAGCGCCTTCACATCAATCGGCATTGTGCCGAGCGACTGGTAGGCGTCGAGCAGCACCAGCGCGCCGTGACGGTGGGCCATGTCGGTGACGGCCCGCGCGTCTTGCCGCGCGCCGTTCCGGTAGCAAACGTGGGCGAGCGAGACGAGCGCCGTGCGTTCGTCGATGCGCTCGGCGTAGTGCTCGAGGGGAATCGCGCCGCCGACTTCCGGAACGTGGACGACCTCCGCGCCGCGCGCCGCTTGCGCGTGCCAGACGTGCGCGACGGTTGGAAATTCGAAGTCGCTTATCACAACCCGGTCGCGCTCACCGAACTCGAGCGCACTCGCCAGCGCACTCACCGCCGCCGACACGGAAGTAACCACCGCGATTTCGTCGGGGTGAGCGTTGACAAGGTTGGCAAAGGCGGTACGGGTTTGCTCGAGCTTGCCCACCCACAATTCCCAGGGCGAGCCGAGCGTTTCCCAGTCCTGTAGGTAAGTCTGATAAGCCGCTTTGACCTCTGTCGACAGCGCTCCCTTGGAGCAACTGTTGAGGTAAATTTGCGTCTCGAAGATGGGGAAGTGGTCTCGTAACATCGCTATCTCCCTAAATAGGCTTTGCGCAAATTTTCGTTTTGCAGTAAGTTCGCCGCCGTGTCCGCCAGCGCCACGCGGCCGGTCTGGAGCACGTAGCCGCGGTCGGCGATTGAGAGGGCCATGTTGGCGTTTTGCTCGACCATGAACACGGTAACGCCTGCCTCGTTCACCTGCTTGATGATTTCGAAGTTTTGCTCGACCAACACGGGCGCTAAGCCCATCGAGGGTTCGTCCATCAGCAGAAGTTTGGGGCGGGACATCAAGGCCCGCCCCATCGCCAGCATCTGCTGCTCGCCGCCCGACAGGGTGTTGCCTTGCTGCTTGAGCCGTTCACCTATGCGAGGGAACAGCTCGAGCATCCGTTCCAAGTCCTCGGCAATGCCGTCTTTGTCCCCCCGTAAGTAAGCGCCCATGAGGAGGTTCTCGCGCACGCTCATGTCGCCGAAGATGCGCCGGTTCTCCGGCACGACCGCCACGCCGTGCGCCACGCGCCAGCTCGTCGGTTTGTCGTTGACGACTTCGTCCTTAAAAGTAACCGTACCGCTGGCCGGTCGCACGATGCCCAATGCGGTTTTGAGCGTCGTGGACTTGCCCGAGGCGTTGCCGCCCAAGAGGCAGACGAGTTCGCCGGGGTAAATCTCCAAGTTGACGTCTTGCAAAATGTGAATAGGGCCGTAGTAGGTGTTGACGTTTGTAAAGCGGAGCAGGGGTTTTTCGTTCGTCTCGGCCATAAGCTAGCCGAGTTCCTTGTGCCGTCGGCCCAAATACGCCTCGATGACGCTTTCGTCGTTCGTGACTTCTTCATAAGAACCCTCGGCAATCTTCACACCGTGGTCGAGGACGACGACCCGGTCGGAGATTTTGCCGACCACGTTCATGTCGTGCTCGATGAGCAGGACCGTGTAACCGCCCTCATCGCGCAACTTGCCGATGAGACTGGTGATTTCGGCGGACTCGTTGGGGTTCATCCCGGCGGCGGGTTCGTCGAGCAGTAAAAAACGCGCGCCCGTGGTCATGGCCCTGGCAATCTCCAACCTTCGCCTGTTCGCATAAGACAAGCTGTAAGCGGGCTGGTCGTAGCGGTAGCCCTGCAAGCGGCTCCCGAAAAAGGCCAGGTTTTTCTCGGCCTCGGCCCTGATTCGCGCCTCTTCCTCGCGCCAGCCCGGCAAACGCAGCATCGCCGACCACATCCCCGCGCGCGTGTGGCAGTACGCGCCGGTCATGACGTTCTCGAGCACGCTCATGTTCAGGTACACGCGCAAACTCTGAAAGGTTCGCGCCAACCCCAAAGCCGTGATGGCGTGCGGCCTCATCTTGAGAAGGGACTTGTCCTTAAACCGAATATCGCCCGCGCCGGGTTTGTAGATGCCGGTGATGAGGTTGATAGCCGTCGATTTCCCCGCCCCGTTGGGACCGATGATGCTGACGATTTCGCCTTCGGCAACCGTAAGCGACAACTCGCTGATGGCCTTGAGGCCGCCGAAGCTCAAGCTCACGTTCTCGAGACGCAACACCTAAACGACCTTCACTTCCGCCTTGCCGAGCAAACCTTGGGGACGCACAATCATCAACACGACCAAGGACACCCCGACGATCAAGATGCGGGTGGCGGCGGGCTCGAGGGCCAGCCTCGTCTCCCAGGAAAATGCGAACGAGTAGAGCGTAAGGCCTAGCAACACGTCGAACAAGCGCGGCCGGTGTTTGAACAAAACAGCCGCCAGAAGGACGAAAATCGCCCCAATCGTGACGACGTTCCCGACCGTTTGGGCGTCGGCGGGCAGCACGAGCCAACCCTGTACGAGTCGGTTGAGCCACGAACCGGTTTGTAGGGGGCTCGAGTTAAGACCGGGCCACACGAAACTCAGCACGAACTTCAGGAGAAGGCCCCCGACAACCGTCCCGCCGACGACAAAGGCGAAGCGCCGCCAGGATTTCAAAACCGTCCATACGCCGAGCAGCCCAAGACCGTAAAAAAAGAAGCTCGCCAGCGTGACGCTCCGCAAAACCTCGGGCAAGACGGTAAAGATAAACGCGCCCAAAACCACGCCCGACAAACTGCCGATGCCGCCCAGCACCACCATCGCGTAAAGGTTGATAAGCGTCAAGGCGCTGTAGCGCGGCACCGGCACCACGTTCGCCAACCACGCCGCCTCGACCGAGCCCGCCAGCGCGGCAATGCCCGCGCCGACGGCGAAGGCCAGGATTTTCAGTCGTCCGGTCGGCGTCCCCATCGTCTCGGCGGCGAGTTCGTCGTCGCGAATCGCGCGCCAGGCGCGGCCGATGCGCGAGGTGTTGAGGTTGTGAACTGCCACATAAACGAGGGCGAGCAAAACCAAAAAAAGATAGTAGTAGTCCAGGGTCGAGTCGAAGCGAAAGCCGAACAAAGAAATATCGTCCAGGCGGTTGATGCCGTTGGGACCCCTCGTCAAGTCCACCGGGCGGTCACTCCAAGGAAAAGTCACCCGCGTCAGCGTCAGGGCAAGCTGCACGAATACCAGCCCGAACCCCAAGGTGACGATGGCTAAATAATCCCCCGACAAACGCAGCGACACCGACCCGACGAGCGCGCCGACGAGCGCGACCACCAGGATGACGAGCGGCACGCTGACCCAGGACGGCAGGTGCAACCCGTCCGGCCCGAAGGCGGTCACAAAGTCGGACGAGGTGTAAGCGTACAGGTAGCCCGCCAGCCCGTAAAAGGCCACGTAACCTAAATCGAGCAGCCCGGCATAACCCACGACCACGTTCAGGCCGATTGCCAGCAGCGCAAAAACAAGAAAGCGCGCGCCCGTGCGCAGAATAAAGTCGTTGTTGCTCGAGCCTATCAGTTCCAAAAACAAATTCGTCCCGCTCAGCAACGGTAGGGCGACGAGCAGCAGCCCGACGAGCGCGTAGCGCCACAGCAGCGGCACCCGCTCCCAACGGTTGGCGACGCCGCCCCAAAACCCGGCGCGTTTGCGTTTGCGGCTCTCCGCCTGCGCGACCCATTCATCGGTGCCGATGCGCGGGTCTTGGCTTTGCGGATGGTTGTCCGAGGGGGGAAGCTGCTCGGCCACGCCTAGACCTTCTGCACGATTCGCTTGCCCAACAAGCCACTCGGTTTGATGAGCAAGATGACCACGAGGATGACGAAAGCGACCGCATCCTTGAACGTCGCGGAAAGGTACACGCTCGTAAACGCTTCAGCGAGGCCCAAAATGAGCCCGCCCAGCATCGCGCCGGGAATGCTGCCGATGCCGCCGACGACCGCCGCGGTAAAGCCTTTTAGTCCGGCGACGAAGCCCATCGTGTGCCGGATGCTGAAGAAAACGATGCCGACCAGCACGCCCGCCGCCCCCGCCAACACCGCGCCGATAAAAAAGGTGGCGAGGACGACGCGGTTGACATCCACGCCCATCATCTCGGCGGCGTCCAAGTCGGTCGAGACCGCCCGCATCGCGCGGCCCAGCCGCGTCTGTTGTACGAAATAGGTGAGCGCCAGCATCAGCACTACGGTCACGCCGATGACGAGAAGTCTCGAGGCGTGAATTCGCAAGTCTCCGACCATCACCCCGGCGTTCAGATTGATGAGCGTGTTGCTGCCGTAACTCAAGGGGCGCGGGCTCACGGTGATTTGCACGAGGTTTTGCAGGATGAACGACACGCCCAGCGCACTGATGAGGGGCGCGATGCGCGGCGCATAGCGCAGCGGGCGATAAGCGAACCGCTCGACCGCGACGCTCACTACCCCGGCCCCGACCATCGCCACGACCAGCATGAGCACAATCACGAGCGCCGCCGGAATGAGCGTGCCCGTTTCGGCGTTGAACATGATAAACACGCCGTAACCGAGGTAAGCCCCAATCATGTAAATGTCGCCGTGGGCGAAGTTGAGCAGTTTCAAAATACCGTAGACCATCGAATAGCCGAGCGCGATGAGGCCGTAAACGCTGCCCAGGGTGAGGCCGTTCAGCAAGGTTTGGGGAAGAAGTGTGAGAAACCCGTCCATACGTCGTCGTAGGGGCGGGTTTCAAACCCGCCCCCGTGGGTGCTCTAGCGCTCGACCAGCGTAAACTTGCCGTCTTGCACCTGGAACAAGAAAAACTGCGTATTCTCGGCCTGGTTGTTCTCACCGAAGGAAACGTTCACGCCCGCAGGCGTCTCCAGGCTCATGTTCTGCAGCGCGTCCACCACGCACTCGCGCGTCATGTCGTCGGCACAGGTCTCGATAGCGTCCAAGGCAACAAAGGTCGCCAGCGCCGACGCGCCGCCGAACGCGCCGAAGTTTTCAGTGAACTCGGCCCGGTAGGCGTCGTTGTAGGGCTGCATCGTCTCGACCTGGTTTGGGTCGGGCGCGAAGAAGGTGACGTAAGCGCCCTCGGCGGCCGGTCCGGCGATGTCCACCCACTCGAGGCTGAAACCCCCGTCGGGCATGAACAGGATGCCCTCGTAGCCCTGTTGATTGAGGGCGACCGCGAGACCCCCTGCTTGGCTCGAGATTTGGTTCGGAAAAAACACCACGTCCGCGCCCGAAGCGACCGCCGCCGTGGCGACCGAGGAAAAGTCAGTCTCGTCTTGCGTGATAGACGTCCGCGTGACGTCGGTGACGCCCGCCTCGCGGAGCAAGTTCTCGACCTCGTCGTTCAGCCCGACCGCGTAGCTCGACTGGTCGTCAAGCATGAAGGCCGAGGTAACGCCCAAGTCGTTCATCCAGATGTCCACAATCGTTTTGCTCTGGTCGGCGTCGTTGGGAATGGGCCGGAAGAAAGTCGGGGTGCCGGGGTCGGTCAGGTCGGTGCGGGTGCAGGCTTGGGTAATCTGCGCCAGACCGGCGTCTTCAAAAATAGGCTGCGTCGCCTCGCACACCTGGCTGCCCATCGGGCCGACGACCACGTAAAGGTCGGGGTCGGCAGCGAGCCGCTCAGCCACTACGCGGCCCACGTCCGGGTTGATTTCGGTGTCGCCCTGGACGAGTTCGACGTTCATGCCGGTGCGCTCGTTAAAGGCGTCGACGACGACCTTGGTAAAGCCAAATGCCTCTTGCCCAATGGACGCGGCCCCACCGGTCAGCGGCCCCATAAAGGCGAGCTTGACGCTCTGCGCCGCGGTGAGGTTGAGGAGTAGGGCGACGAGAAGGACGGATAAAAGTTTCTTCATGGTGTTGCCTCCTTGAATTAAGTATCGAGTACCGAGTAAAAAGTTGAAAGTAAAACTAAATGCTTTTACGTCCTATCTCCTCTGCTCCTTACTCTCTTCTAGCGGCCGGTGCTGCGACGGGTAATCCACAATCTTGTCCCATTCGTCCGCAGCCGAGCGCGCCACCACCGCGACGAGCGGGCCGTCGCCGATGTTGAACACTTCGTGGGGCACGCCGGGTTCGATGTAAATGAAGTCGCCCGCCTCGTTCTCGACCGAGTGCTGCAAGTCGGGGCCGAAGTCGTGGCGGACGCGGCCCTCGAGGATAAACAGCATCACCTCGAAACCGTCGTGGATGTGGGCGTAAGCCACAGCCCCCGGCGGCACCGTGGCGACGTTCATGGACAAGCCCTGCGCCCCCACATTTTTGCCCGACAAGCCGGTCTTGTAACGGATGCCGTTCCAGGCGCGGTTGTCGGCCCCGCCGCCACGAATGGTTTGAACGCCGCCCAAGTCTTCGACATATTTTTTCAGGTCTTCTTCGGTTTCGGCCACACAACCTCCTCAAAAGCTCGTCTTCGGGCCAGGTGAAGTCACTCTCGTTTCTGTACCCGGCCTTACAGTTTAGTTACAGCCTAACCCAAGTTGCCGCAGGGGGTTGTGGATTGATAAAGCAGTTGGGAAAACCTTTCCCGCAAGCTTTCTACAGCCTCGAGCGAATCTCCCACAGGTCGGGAAACAAGGGCTTCAAGGTCGTCTCCAAATAACCCACCCCGGCCGAGCCGCCCGTGCCCAGCTTGTGCCCGATGGTGCGCTCGACCATCTTGACGTGGCGGTAGCGCCACTCTTGCAGGCCTTCGTCGAAGTCGACCAAACGTTCGCACACGTCGGCGGTGGCGGGGTCGTGGCGGTAAACCTCGATGAGGAGGGTCTGCAGCTCAGGGGAAGCTTCGACGCTCTGGGTCACGTCGCGCTGCAAAAGTTCGGCGGGCACCTCATAGCTCAGGCTCAAGTAGTGTAAAAACGCGTCCCACAGCGTGGGAGCCCGGTAGCGCGCCTCGAGCCGCCGCCGTCCCGGTTCGCCCTCGAAGTGGCCTTTCAAAATACCCGCCCGCTTGTAACCGAGCGCGAACTCCAACTCCCGAAACTGGTGCGACTGAAACCCGCTGCTCGCCCCCAGGCGGTCGCGGAAGCTGTTGAATTCCAGCGGCGTCATGGTCTCGAGCACGTCCACCTGGGCGACGACGGTTTTGAGAATCGTCAACATCCGCTTGAAGGTGTGGAGGACGCGCGGCGTGTCTCCGCGGCGCAGCAGACCGCACGCGTAGTCGAGTTCGTGCAGCAGTTGCCGGAACCAGAGTTCGTAGGTTTGGTGGATGACGATGAACAGCATCTCGTCGTGCTCGCGTGAGGCGGGCGTTTGCAGCTCGAGCAGTTCCTCGACGCGGAGGTAGCTCGAGTAGGTGATGGTTTTGTGTGGCTTAGGGTCGGGTGTTTTCATGGTGATCTTCTCATCGTAGCACTTTCGCGTTCCGGGTCGAGGCTGACGTTACTCGTGCAGCCGACGAGAAACAAAGAACGTAAGCTCAAAGCAAGTCGGCTATACTCTTCTCAAGGAGACCCGATGCGTTACGTGAGCGCTGATGAACAGAAAAAGGGCTTTGTTGCCGACTTGCTCAATCTGCTCGGCCAAGCTAAAGAACCTGTCACCCTTCAACAGGATGGGGAAGACGTGGCAGTCGTTCTGTCACCAAGACAGTTTGATGCGTTTGCAAACATTAGAGACCAGCAGATTAAAGAGTTTTTCGCTGCAAGAGACGCCCTAGCTGAAGAAGCGCAGCGCAACGGTTTGACCGAGGAAAAGTTGGCTGAAATTCTGAATGAGTGATGCTCGACCGCGCTTTGTGCTCGACACAAACACATTGGTGAGCGCCGCTTTGTTTCCACATGGACTACCGGGTCGGGTTTTAGACAAAGTAGTAGCTGAGGGCTTGCTCATCGTTTCTGCGCAAACATGGGCAGAATTTGTAGAAGTTTTGTACCGTGACAAGTTCGACAAGTATCTTTCCGACTTAAGGCGAAAAGCCTTTCTCGACTCTGTAGAGGCAGTTAGTTTCACAGTAGAGATTCAGGAAACCATCACAGCCTGCCGCGACCCGAAGGACGATAAGTTTCTCGAGGTAGCAGTCAACGGCCTCGCAGATGTCATCGTCACGGGTGACAAAGATTTGTTAGTGCTAGACCCTTTCAGAAATATTCCCGTTGTCGAAGCGCGGGCCTTTCTCGAGACCTTCGGCGAAACTTGACCTGCCTTATGTTCGGCTGTCTCCACCAACACTCGTCAACCGTCCGAGAATTTAAACACCTAAATAGCGCCGCTTCAGCTCGGGCTGCGCGGCGAGGTCTAGGCTCGAGCCCGTCCACACCACGCGGCCCTTTTCCAAAACATAACTGCGGTCGGTGACGCTCAGCATTTCCGAGAGGTTGCTGTCCACGATGAGGATGGCTTGGTTCTCGGCTTTGAGCTGCTTGATGCTGCGCCAAATGTCCTCACGCAGCAGCGGCGCGAGCCCTTCGGTCGCCTCGTCCAGGACGAGCAGCTTTGGGTTGGTGAGGAGGGCTCGAGCGATGGCGAGCATCTGCTGTTCGCCACCCGAGAGTTGGTTGCCCAAGTTCCGCCGCCGCTCCTGCAGGCGGGGGAACAGGTCGTAAACGCGCTCGAGCGTCCAGGCGTCGGGTTTGTCAAACGGGTTACGCGCGGTGGCGACGAGGTTTTCCTCGGTGCTCAAGTTGGGGAAAATGCGCCGTCCCTCTGGCACCAATCCGAGGCCGCGCCGCGCGATTCGGTGTGCAGGTTGACCGCTGACGAGCTTGTCTTCAAAGTGAATCTCGCCGCTACTCGGCGGGGTCAAGCCCATAATGGAGCGCACTGTCGTCGTTTTGCCCATGCCGTTGCGCCCGAGCAGACCGACTACCTCGCCTGCGCCGACCTCCAAACTCACGCCGAACAGGACTTGCGACGCGCCGTAGGCGGTGTCGATGGCGGTGACGCTGAGCACCCTAAACCTCCTCGTTCAGGTAAGCCCGCTGTACCTCGGGGTCGGCGCGGACTTCTTCGGGTCTTCCCGTAGCTAGAAGCGTGCCGTAAACGAGCACCGACACGCGGTCGGCCAGGCTGAAGACCACGTCCATGTCGTGTTCGACGAGCAACGTAGCATAGTCCTGTTTAACGGTTTCAATAAGCTGAGCCATCCGCTCGGTTTCGCTCGGCCCCATTCCGGCCATCGGCTCATCCAGGAGCAAGACTTTGGGCCACGTCGCCAGCGCCATCGCCAGCTCGAGCTGCCGCCGCTGCCCGTGCGACAGGTTCGCGGCGCGAGTATCAGCGTCAGCGGCCAAACCTACTCGCTCGAGCAAAACCCGCGCCTCATCAATAAGACGCTTGTCCCGCCGCGCGTCCCGCCAAAAGTGAAAGTGGTGCTTTTCGTTCGCCTGCACGGCCAGCGCGACGTTCTCAAGGACGCTGAACTCGAGCAGCACCGCCGTAATCTGAAACGACCGCGCCACACCGAGGCGGGCGCGCTCCGGCATCGACACCCGTGTGATGTCGCGCCCCTCGAGTGTGATAGTCCCTGCGTCCGGCGTCAACTGCCCGCTCAGTTGCGCCAGCGCAGTCGTCTTGCCTGCACCGTTCGGGCCGATGAGCGCGTGGATTTCACCGCGGTGAAGCTCGAGGTTTAAGTCGTTCGACACCAGCAGCGCCCCGAAGGCCTTGCGCAACCCTCTCACTTGCAACAGCGGTTCAGTCACCCTCACCCCCGATGAGCAAGCCCGCCAGACCGCGCCGCGCGAACAGGACGATGAGGACGAGCAGCGGGCCGAAAAAAATCTGCCAGTGCTCGGTAACTGAGACGAGGGTTTCCTCGAGCAGCAAAAACGCCCCCGCGCCGAGTACCGGCCCGACGAGACTGCCCATCCCGCCCAAAATCACCATCACCAGCAGTTCGCCCGAGCGCGACCAGTGGAGCAGGTTCGGTGAGACGAACTCGGTCTGGTTGCCGAGGAGCGCGCCCGCCAGTCCCGCCACCGCGCCCGCGATGCAAAACGCCGCGAGCCGGTAAGGGAGGGGTCGGTAACCGAGCGCGCGCATCCGCAACTCGCTACTTTTCAACCCGCGCAGGGTCCGCCCGAAACGCGCGTGGACGAAGCGCCAGAAGAGAAACATGCAAGCGAGCAGCAAAGCGTAAGAAACGTAAAACATCGTCAAGCGGTCGCCTAAGTCGAGGAGCGGCAGCGTGTTCGGCCCCCACCACAGCGAGAGGCCGTCGTCGCCGCCGTAGGGCTCGAGCGAGACGAAGAAAAAGTACAGCATCTGCGCGAACGCCAGGGTAATCATGATGAAGTAAACCCCCTTGGTGCGCAGCGAAATCACGCCGATGACGAGGGCGAACAAAGCCGAAACGAGCATCGCCAGGGGCCAGACAATGAGCGCCTGGTTCATCCACGGCCCCGCGCTGAGGCCCAAAAACGCCTCTTCCTCAAAGGCGTGCTGCGACAAAATAGCGAAGGTGTACGCGCCGAGCCCCAAAAACGCCGCGTGCCCGAACGAGACCAGCCCGCCGTAGCCGAGGATGAAGTTCAAACTCAGCGCCGCCAGGCCGGAGATGACAATGCGGGTGAATACGGGCACGAGGTAACTTTGGTCGAGGGACAGGGCCACCAGCGGCGCTAGTCCCAAAACGAGGAGAGTGAGGGCGGTGACGGCTCGAGCGCGGTTGATGGGTCGTTCCCTCACGCGCCCCCGCCGAACAAGCCCTGCGGCCGCCAGGCCAGCACCGCGGCCATCAAAATATAAATCGCCATCGCCGACAAGGACGCGCCCACCGCGCTCGCAAAGCTCGGCGTTAGAAAAAGACCGAGCACGCTCGGCAAGTACGCGCGTCCCAGCGTGTCGGTCAGCCCGACGAGCAGCGAGCCCACCACGGCCCCCCGAATCGAGCCGATGCCGCCGATGACAATGACCACAAAGGTGAGAATCAGGATGCTCTCCCCCATCCCCGATTGCACCGCGATAAACGGCCCCGCGACGACGCCCGCCAAACCTGCCAACACCGCCCCGAGCCCGAAGATAACGGTGTAAAGCCGTGAAATGTTCACCCCCAGCGCCCCAATCATCTCGCGGTCGCTCGCCCCGGCGCGAATCCACATTCCCAAACGGGTGCGCTGCACGAGCAGGTAAAGCCCCAGCACAGTGAGCGCGCCGACGATAATCACCGCCAGTCGGTAAACCGGATAAGGCGCACCGGGTACGACCTCGACCGTCCCCAGCAACCAAGGCGGCACGTCGATTCTCAAGGGTTGCCGCCCCCAAACGACCCGCACGAGTTCGTTGAAAAATAAAATAAGCCCGAAGGTCGCCAACACCTGGTCCAAGTGGTCGCGTTCGTAAAGCCGCCGGATGACCGCGAACTCCACAACCATCCCGGTCAATCCTGCCGCCACCGTGCCCACGAGCAAGCCCAACAAAAACGAGTCCGTCTGCACGCTCACCGTCGCCGCCACATACGCCCCCACCATAAACAGCGAGCCGTGCGCCAGGTTGATGAGGTTCATAATTCCGAAAATAAGCGTCAGCCCCGACGCCATGAGCAGCAGCGTGACGCCGAGCTGGACGCCGTTGAGAAGTTGCTCGAGAAAGAGGAGCATAAGTTTAAATAAGGGAGTGGGAAGTAGGGTGTCAAGTCAAAAGCTTTTACTCCCTACTCCCTACCCCCACCTCCCTTACCGCCCCATCTCGCATTCGGCCGCGTAAGCGTCCGCGTGGGCCTCGAACACCTTGCCGACGAGCTTGTTGGTGACGTTGCCGCTATCGTCCACGTAAGCCTGACGGACGTAGATGTCTTGAATCGGGTAGTGGTTGGTGTTGAACTCGAAGTCCCCACGGACTGAAACGAAGTCGGCTTCCTCGAGCGCAGCAATAAGCGCCGCCGTATCGTCCACGTTGCCGTTGACTTTTTCCAAGGCCGAGAGAATGAGGTTGCCGGTGTCGAAACCCTGGCTCGAGTAGAGCGTCGGGTACTCGTCGTACTTCGCCTTGTACGCCTCGACGAACGCTTTGTTCGCCTCGTTGTCTAAATCGGGCGACCACTGCGAGGTGTTGAAAGTTCCGGCAGCCTCCGCACCGACGGCGTCCAGCAGCGTGTCGTCGAACGAAAAGGCGGGGCCGAACAGCGGAATCTGGTCGACCAAACCCGCTTGACCGTACTGCTTGACAAAGTTGATGCCCATCGCGCCGGGATAAAAGAAAAAGACCGCGTCGGGGTTCGTAGCGCGAAGGGTGGAAATCTCGGCGGCGTAGTCGGTCTGGCCGAGCTGGGTGTAGACCTCACCGGCGATGTCGCCCTGGTAAAAACGCTTGAAGCCGGTCAGCGCGTCCTGGCCCGCCGGGTAGTTCGGGGCGAGGAGGTAAACGTTTTGAAAACCCTGGTCGGTGACGTACTGGCCCATCGCCTCGTGCAGGTTGTCGTTTTGCCAAGAGGCGCTGAAGTAGTTCGGGTTGCAACCTTTGCCCGCCAGTTCCGACGGCCCGGCGTTGGGCGAGATATAAACCACACCCTCACGCACCAAACGCGGAATCGTCGCCATCGCGATGTTGGAAAAAATCGAACCCGTCATAATCTTGACCCCGTCGCGCTCGACCATCCGCTCGACAAGGCCCACGGCGGTCTCGGGGTCGAGGCCGTCGTCGGCGACGAGCAAGTCGATTTGAATGGGGCTCTCACGCATTTCGACGGCGAGTTCAAATCCTTTTTGAACCTGCTCGCCTAAATAACCGCCCCCGGTCGACAAGGTGGTGACCATGCCGATTTTGACGGGGTCTTGGGCGAGAGCGAGGCTTAAGAAGAGGGTGGTGATGAGACTCAGGATAAGTTTTAATTTCATGTTTTTCCTTTCTCGAGCAGCTCCAAAACGGCTGCCCTGACAGTTTGCCACTGCGGGGTGGTAGCGACGACGATTTCGAAGTGGCCGGTGTCGGCCAGACTTTCCAGGCGAACCTCCTCGCCCCCCTTTTTCGCTGCGGCTTCGTAGAGTTTAACGTAGCTTATAGGAACCGTGTCGTCTTGAACGCCCTGGATTAAGATTTGCCGAACGCCGAGCGGGAGGAGTTCGGCGGGCGAGCCCTGCGCGTAGCGTTCCGGTACCTCTTCGGGCGTACCGCCCATGAGTCTGTCGGGCGCGTCCGGGCAAATGTTCTGGTTTAAGGCTTTTGCTAAATCGGGAATCCCAGCCAAGGAGACGACGCCGCGCAACTCGAGCGGCTTCTCCACATAAAGTTCGCTGTCCGAGTTGAGGTTGTGACGGCCTGCCAGCCACAGGGCCAGGTGTCCGCCCGCCGAGTGGCCGACGGTGAGGACTCGAGCCAAATCGAGGTCGTAATCGTCAGCCATCATCCTGAGAAAATCTGTACCTCTAGCGACATCTAAAAACGTGTTGGGCCAGCCGCCGTCAACGTCCAAACGGCGGTACTCGAGGCTCCACACGGCTACCCCGTCGTTCGTCAGGGCTCGAGCAAATTGACCCATGTACTCGAGGTTGACCCGCGCCCGCCAACAACCGCCGTGCAGCAAAACCACGACCGGATGCGGCCCTGCTCCATCAGGCAAATAGAGGTGTCCGAACTGCTCTGTATGAGGGCCGTAGCTCAAAACAACGTCCGGCGGCACCTTGGGCAGCGCCAGCAAATCATCGACTGTGAGCAAACTCGCCACGCGACCTAAACCTAACTTGTCACGAGCGCCAGCACCCGCAGCGGACTTCCCGAACCGCCTACGAGCTTGAGCGGCGGGGTGATGAGGAGTGCGCCCTTGGGCGGCAGCTGGTCGAGGTTCGCCAAGCTCGCCAGTCCGAACTTCCCGGCCCCGTGAAACAGCGTGTGCGCGGGAAAAGCCGGGTCGAACCCGCCCGCCGCGCCCGCGTCGGTGCCGACGGTTTCCGTACCGAAGCCGAGAACGTCGCGCTCCACCAGCGCCTTGACCGCCTCAACTGAGGGACCGGGCGACACCGGCCCGTCCTCTTTGAGATTGAGAAACGCTTCCCCTTGCCGTTTCGACCAGTCGCTGCGGAGCAGCACCCACGAGCCCGCTTCGATGGGGCCGTGCTTGTCTTCCCAGGTTTCAATGTGCTCAGGCGTGAGCAAAAAGCCCTCGTCTTCTGCGACCTCGTTACTCACGTCGATGACGTTGGCAGGCGCGACGAGCTTGCTCGGCGGGATGGTGTCGGTCGTGTGCTCGGCCAGGTCTTTGCCCGTCACCCAGTGAACCGGCGCGTCGAAGTGGGTGCCGGTGTGCTCGCCCAAGGTGAGGGTGTTCCAGTACCAGGCGGGGCCGGCGTCGTCGTAGCGCGAAATCTCGGTGACGCTTAAACCTGGCGACGGCGCGAACATGTCAGGCAGCGCGATGACGGGCGTGCCGGGCTCGAGCGGCTGCGTCAGGTCGATGACCCTGACCTTCCCCGAAGCGAGGTCGGTGATGAGGTTGGCGAGGGTGGACATGGTGGGGTTCCTTTCTGAGGATGCAGAGGAGATAGGAGGCGGAGGAGCGGAGGAGAAAAAGCTTCTGACTTTAACTTTCTGCTTTCTACTTTTTACTCGGTACTAGGTACTTCTTTCTTCCCTTGAATAAACCGCCGAAACCTGAACGCGTTCTCGCTCAGCCCCAAATCCATCCCGTACTTGTCCGGCCCGACGGCCCGCACTTTGGCGACGATGACGCTGAGGTCGTCGCGCTCAAAGGCCTCCAAAACAGCTTCGCCAAAGTTGAGAGGCGTGTCCACGGACGCGACATGTTCGATGCCCGCGCCCTTGGCAATCGCGGCCAAGTCGGTAATTCCGGCGGTCGTGTGCGAACTGAAGCCGCCGGTCGAGAGTAGCGAGCCGTTGTCGAAGATGATGTGGACTATATTTCTCGGGCGGTAGCGGGCCAGGGTGGTGAGGGTGCCCAGGTTCATCAGCACCGAGCCGTCGCCGTCGAGCACCACGACGCGCTCTTCGGGCAGGTGCGCCGCCAGCCCCAAGCCGATGGACGAGGCCAGCCCCATCGCGTGTTGCAAGTAAAAGAAGTTCTCGCGGTGGCCCAGGTTGTAGAGTTCCTGAGCGCAAGCGCCCATGATGGTGACGACGAGCTTGTCTTGCAACTCGGGGTAGATAACTTCCAAACAGCGAGCGCGTTCCACTTAATCCTCCACGCCTAATCCTCCATCAAGTCCCTGGTGAGCAGAAGCGCGACGGGCGACAAAGAACTCTGCGAAAACGTGTAAGCCTCGCGAATTTGCTTGGCGACTTTATTCGGGTCTCGAGCGTGCTCGAACGGGATGCCCAGCGCCCGCAACACCTCCTCGGTGATAATTCCACCGCGCGTGTGCCACGGGTACGGCTCGCCCCAGTGCCCGCGAAAAGCGATGAGCATACATAAGGGCACGCTGTAGAGTTGCGCCAGCGAGACGATGGCGTTGACGGCCGCCAAAAAGCCGTGATTTTGCATCAGCAGCGCGTGGGGTTCGCCCGCGAAGTACGCGCCTGCAGCGATGCCGATGGCCTCTTCTTCTTTGGCAACCTCGATGAGTTGGATGTCCGGGTCGTCTTCGGCGCGCTGCAACAGGTGGATGAGCCAGGTTTCGGGCAGCGCCGACACCGACTTAATGCCCGCTTTTTTGATGCCCTCGAAGACGATTTTCGAATTTTCGTAGGAGACCGACAAAGAGCGCACCTCTCTTGCAGACGCTGGAATGACGCTTTTAAAAACCTTCTGGACAACAATATCATCCTAGCTGCGGAGAAAGTCAACGTATAAAAGGTTTAGGTTGAAAATAAATTTTGAAGTGCGTATGATTTGGGGGTGGAAGTAACATGGAGCTAGCGGGCAAGCACGCGGTCGTAACCGGCGGCGGTCGCGGCATCGGCGCGGCGGTCGCGGCGGCGCTCGGCGCGGCCGAGGCAAAGGTCACGCTGATGGGCCGGACGTTGGACGTGCTCGAGGCCACCAGAGACCGTCTCGAGAAAGCCCAGATTATCCAGCTCGACGTGAGCGACGAGGGCGGCGTGCGGGACGCTTTCGAAAAAGCCGCCGAGGACTTCGGCGACATCGACATCCTCATCAACAACGCCGGAATCGCCGAGAGCGCGCCGTTCGAGAAAACGCCCCCTGAGCTTTTCCAGCGTTTGTTGAACGTCAACCTCATGGGCACCGTTCACTGCACACAGGCCGTTTTGCCAGGCATGAAAGCGAACGGCTGGGGCCGTATCGTCAACATCGCCAGCACCGCCGGGTTGACCGGCTACGCCTACGTGAGCGCCTACTGCGCCAGCAAGCACGCGGTGGTCGGGCTGACAAAGTCTTTAGCCGTAGAGCTTGCTCGCACCGGCATCACCGTCAACAGCCTCTGCCCCGGCTATACAGAGACCGACATGCTCGGCGAGAGCTTGAGCAACATCAGCCAAAAAACTGGAAAGACGCAGGAAGAGGCGAGGGCGGTGCTCCAAAACCCACAAGGCCGTTTCGTCCAGCCCGAGGAGGTCGCGGCGGCGGCGCTGTGGCTGTGTGGGGACTCGAGCGGTTCCGTCACCGGGCAAAACATCGTCATCGCTGGAGGAGAACTTGTTTAGGAATTGGGAAAGAAAGTGAGCGGGCTCGAGCAGAGGCACAAACTGCTGCAACCGCCGGGCTGGCCCGCGCCGAAGGGTTACTCAAACGGGGTGGTGGCGAAAGGGCGGCTGGTCTTTGTGGCGGGCCTCATCGGTTGGAACGATAAAGGTGAGTTCGAGAGCGACGGCATGGCCGAGCAAACGAGGCAAACACTGCAAAACGTCGTCACGGTCTTGGCCGAAGCTGGAGCCAAACCCGAGCACGTCGTCCGCATGACCTGGTACATCACCGACAAAGCCGAGTACCACGCCAACCTTGCCGCCATCGGCAGCGCCTACCGCGAGACGTTTGCCAGGCACTACCCAGCGATGGCGATGGTACAAGTGGCCGCGCTGATGGAAGACCGCGCCAAGGTCGAAATCGAGGCGACTGCCGTGATACCGGAGGACGAAACGTGAGTGCCTATCAACTCAGCTTGACGGACTTAAAACTTGCGAACTACGAAGCCAAGCACTTTCTGTGGGAGGTCTCGGACGGCCTCGCCACGCTCACGCTGAACCGTCCCGAGCGCAAAAACCCGCTCACCTTCGAGTCTTACGCCGAGCTGCGCGACCTGTTTCGCAATTTGGTCTACAGCGACGACGTGCGGGGCGTCGTCATCACCGGGGCGGGAGGTAATTTCTGTTCGGGCGGCGACGTGTTCGAAATCATCGGCCCCTTGACCAAAAGCAGCATGAAAGACTTACTCGCTTTCACCCGCATGACCGGCGACCTGGTCAAAGCGATTCGCGCCTGCCCGCAGCCGGTGGTGGCGGCTATCGACGGAGTGTGCGTCGGGGCGGGCGCTGCGATTGCGATGGCCTGCGACTTGCGCTACGGAACACCGGACGCCAAGGTCGCTTACCTGTTCGTGCGGGTGGGTTTGGCGGGCTGCGACATGGGCGCTTGCGCGATTCTGCCGCGCATCATCGGCCAGGGCCGCGCCGCCGAACTCCTCTTTACGGGCCGCAGCATGAGCGCCGAGGAGGGCGAGCGGTGGGGCTTTTACAACCGGGTGTGCGAGGCTGGAGTGCTCGAGGAGGCCCAAAACACGGTGCGCCGTCTTCTGCAAGGCCCGACCTTCGCCCACGGCATCACCAAGACGATGCTCAACCAGGAATGGAACATGAGCGTGGAGCAAGCCATCGAAGCCGAGGCGCAAGCGCAGGCCCTGTGTATGCAAACTGAGGATTTTGTACGGGCGTTCGAGGCGTTTGCGGCAAAGGGAAAGCCCGTTTTCGAGGGGAATTAGGATGAAGCCTTCAAACGACACCCCGCCGACAGCGGGCACCGACCGCACCTTTCTCTCGTGGCCCTTTTTCGACGAGACGCACCGGCAGCACGCGGCGGGCCTCGAGCCCTGGGCTGCTAAAACCTCCAACGAAATTCCACATGGTGACGACGTGGACGCGAGCGTACGCGCTTGGGTCGGGGCGTTGGGTCGAGGTGGGTGGCTCGAGGCTTGCGTCTCGAACGAAGGCAAGCTCGACGTGCGCACGCTCTGCCTAAGCCGCGAAACACTTTCCCGTTTCGACGGGCTGGCGGACTTCGCCTTTGCGATGCAGGGTTTGGGGAGCGGCCCTATCAGCCTGTTTGGCACCGACGAGCAAAAGGCCGCGTACTTGCCCGCCGTGGCGAAGGGCGAGAAAATCGCCGCCTTCGCCCTCTCCGAACCCGTGGCCGGGTCGGACGTGAGCGCGCTTGCTACCACGGCTGAACGCGACGGTGACGGCTTCGTGCTGAACGGTGAAAAAACCTGGATTTCCAACGGCGGCATCGCCGACTTTTATTTGACTTTTGCACGTACCGGGGAAGCGGCGGGCGCGAAGGGCCTGAGCGCCTTCATCGTTGACGCGGACACGGAGGGGCTGCGGGTTGCCGAGCGCATCGAGGCGAGCGCGCCGCATCCCTTGGCTCGGCTGGCGCTCGAGAACTGCTGCGTCCCCGCGTGCAAACTCGTCGGGGAGGCGGGCCGCGGTTTCAACGTGGCGATGGCGACCCTGGACGTGTTCCGCTCGACGGTGGGCGCGGCGGCGCTCGGTTTCGCGCGACGGGCGCTGCAAGAAACGTTGGCACACACGACGACGCGGCAGCTTTTTGGCGAGCCCTTGGCAGACATGCAACTCACTCAGGCCAAACTGGCCGACATGGCCCTCGAGATTGACGCTTCCGCCCTGCTCGTCTACCGCGCCGCCTGGACCAAAGATTGCGTGCAGGAGCGCGTTTCGCGCGAAGCCTCGATGGCGAAACTCTACGCGACCGAGGCGGCGCAGCGCGTCGTGGACGCCGCCGTCCAACTCCACGGCGGGCGCGGCGTGAGGCGGGGCGAAACCGTCGAACGCTTATACCGCGAAGTCCGCGCGCTCCGCATCTACGAAGGTGCCTCGGAGGTGCAACAACAAATTATTGCCAAACAGACTTTGAAGGCGTACAGCGACGGGAAGGAAACTTCGTAGCCATGCTCTTTTCTCTTTTTGGAGGTGACTGAGCCGTGTCTGACGCCACAGCCCATAAAGATACCTTTGTGCGTGACAACTTACCGCCGCCGGAACAATGGCCGGACTTTGTCAACCTGGACAAGCTCGGCTATCCCGACAGGCTCAACGTCGCGGCAGAACTGGTAGACGAGGCTGTGAAAAAAGGTTGGGGCGAGTGTCCCTGCATCCGCAGCGACGAGGTGACCTGGACGTATCGAGACCTGCAAGAACGAGTTGACCGCATCGCCAACGTCCTCGTCAGTGAACTCGGCCTGGTGCCGGGCGAGCGGGTGCTGCTGCGCGCGGCGAACAACCCGATGATGGTGGCCTGCTACTTCGCGGTTCTCAAGGCGGGCGGCGTGGTGGTGGCGACGATGCCGCTGCTGCGCGCCAAGGAACTGAGCTACATGGTGAAAAAGGCGAAAGTTCGCCTAGCACTCTGCGATGAACGGCTCGAGGACGAGATGACACGCACTCGTGAGCAGTGCGCGGAACTCGAGCACACCCTCTACTTCTACGGCTCGGGGGAACTCGAGACGCTCATGGCTGAACAGCCTTCCACTTTCGACGCCGTGGACACCGCTGCGGACGACCCCTGCCTCATCGCTTTCACCTCCGGCACGACCGGCAACCCTAAAGCGACCGTCCACTTTCACCGCGACATCTTGGCCGTGTGCGACTGCTTTCCAAAGCACATCCTCGAGCCCGAGGCTGACGACGTATTCATCGGCTCGCCGCCGCTCGCTTTCACGTTCGGGACGGGCGGGCTGGTGTGGTTTCCGCTGCGGGTGGGGGCAAGTGTTTACTTGCTCGAGGCTCCTTCACCCTCCAACCTCGCCGCCACTATCGAACGGGTCAAGCCGACAGTTTGCTTCACCTCGCCGACCGCTTACCGGATGATGCTGGAAGAGGGGTGCGACCTCAGCAGCCTCAAAAAATGCGTCTCAGCCGGTGAAACTCTGCCCAAAGCGACCTTCGACGCCTGGCATGAGGCGACCGGAATAAAACTCATCGACGGCATCGGCGCGACCGAGATGTTGCACATATTCATCTCGGCCGCGGGCGACGACATCCGCCCCGGTGCGACCGGCAAGCCGGTGCCGAGCTATGAGGCCAAGGTCGTTGATGAAAAGGGCGAGCGCGTCGTGGGTGAAATAGGCCGCCTCGCGGTGCGCGGCCCCACCGGCTGCCGCTACCTGGCCGACCCGCGACAGCAGGAGTACGTGCTGGACAGCTGGAACCTCACCGGGGACGCTTACCTGGAAGACGCGGAAGGTTACTTCTGGTTTCAGTCTCGAGCCGACGACATGATTATCTCCTCGGGCTACAACATCGCCGGGCCGGAGGTCGAGGACGCGCTGCTCGGTCACCCAGGGGTGCTTGAGTGCGCTGTGGTCGGCGTGCCGGACGAGACGCGCGGCCACATCGTCAAGGCGTTCGTCGTGCTGAGCGACGGGCACACGCCCGGTGACGAGTTGGTAAAAGAGCTTCAGGACTACGTAAAGGCGACCATTGCACCGTATAAATATCCTCGAGCCGTCGAGTTTATAGCCGCAATGCCCCGCACCGGAACGGGGAAGGTACAGCGTTTTGTCTTGCGAGAGAAGGCGACACCATGAAAATCACCATCATCGGCGGCGGGCCGGGCGGGCTCTACTTCGCGCTGCTCGTCAAAAAAGAGTGGCCGAGTTACGACGTGACCGTGTATGAGCGCAACGGCCCCGACGACACCTTCGGCTTCGGCGTGGTTTTTTCGGACGAAACGCTGGGCGTGTTCAGGGACTACGACGTGCCTTCTTACGAGGCGATTCGCCGCAACTTCGCCTACTGGGACGATGTGGACGTGTATTACAAAGGCCACACCCTGCGCTGCGCGGGCAACGGCTTTGCGGGCTGTTCGAGGATGTCGCTCCTCCTCCTATTGCAAAACCGCTGCCGCGACCTCGGCGTGAGGATGGTCTTCAACCACGCGGTAGACCCCAAAGACCTGTCCCGCTTCGCCGACAGCGACCTCATCGTCGCCGCCGACGGCATCAACAGCCGGATTCGGGACGCGCTCGAGGGTCATTTCGGCACCGAGGTAGACCTGGGTCAGGACATGTTTTGCTGGTTGGGTTCGACGCGGGAGCTCGACGCCTTCAAGTATTTTTTCCGCGAAACCCCCGCGGGCGTGGTCCTGGCGCACGCTTACCAGTACGAGCCGAACCGGAGCACCTGGGTCATCGAGATGTCGCCCGAGACACACCGCAAACTCGGGTTCGACACCATGAGCGAAACCGAGTACGCCGCCGAGATTGAACAGATTTTCGCCGAGGAACTGGCCGGCCACCCGCTGCTGACCAACCGCTCGCTGTGGCGGCAGTTCCCGACGGTGAAAAACGCGCGATGGACTCATAAAAACCTCGTGCTGCTCGGCGACGCCAAGGCGACGGCGCACTATTCGATAGGCTCGGGGACGAAGCTGGCGATGGAGGACGCGGTGGCGCTGCTTAACGCCCTCCGCAACACCCCTACAGTGACCGACGCGCTAACCGCTTTCGACCAAGACCGCCGCGAGGAGGTCGAGAAGACCCAGCACGCCGCCAACGTCTCGCTGCAGTGGTTCGAGAACATGGAGCGCTACTTCGAAATGTCGCCCGAGCAGTTCGCTTTTGGAGTAATGTCGCGCTCGAAGCAGATTACCTATGAGAACTTGCTGCTGCGGGACAAGGGGTTTGTCGAGCGGGTCCAGAAGGACTTTTTGGACGAAGTGCGGGACAAAGGCTTCAACGTCCCAGACGCCACCCCACCGATGTTCACGCCTTTTCAACTGCGCGACATGACCCTTACGAACCGCGTCGTCGTCTCGCCGATGGCGCAGTATTCCGCCGAGGACGGTTTGCCGAATGACTGGCACTTCCAGCACCTCACCAGCCGCGCGGTCGGCGGCGCGAGCCTCGTCTTCGTCGAGATGACCTGCCCCTCGCCCGAAGCGCGCATCACGCCGGGCTGCACCGGGTTGTGGAACGAGGCGCAACGGGACGCCTTCAAGCGAATTGTGGACTTCGTCCATGAGCACGCCGCCTCGAAACTCTGTATGCAGCTCGGCCACGCGGGCCGCAAAGGCTCGACGCAAGTGGGCTGGGAACGGATGGACCACCCGTTGCCCGAGGCGAACTGGCCCATTTATTCGGCCTCGTCGGTGCCTTATCAGGAGGGCGTCAACCAGGAACCCAGAGAACTGAGCCGCACCGACATGGACAAGGTCGTGGCGGACTTCGTGCGCAGCGCGCGCTACGCCGATGAGGCCGGTTTCGACATGTTGGAGATTCACATGGCCCACGGCTACCTGCTCGCCAGCTTCATCTCGCCCTTGACCAACCAGCGCCAGGACGAGTACGGCGGCCCCATCGAAGCCCGGATGAGGTTTCCGCTCGAGGTCTTCAACGCCTGCCGTGAGGTTTGGCCCGAACACAAGCCGATGTCGGTGCGATTGTCGGCGAGTGACTGGTCCCCCGGCGGACTGTCCGGCGACGACCTCGTGGCCGCCGCCCGGCTGCTCAAAGACGCCGGAGTCGACCTCGTCGACGTTTCGACCGGGCAAACGGTCGCGGGCCAAAAACCCGTCTACGGACGCATGTACCAAACGCCCTTCGCCGACCTGGTGCGGCACGAGGTCGGGATTGCCACGATGTCGGTCGGCAGCATCACCACGCCGGACCAGGTGAACACGATTTTGTTGCAAGGCCGCAGCGACCTCGTCGCGCTGGCGCGGCCGCACTTAGCCAACCCCTATTTCACGCTGCACGCCGCCGCGCACTACGGCTACAAACCTCAGCCCTGGCCGAAGCCGTACCTCACCGGCAAAGCCCAAGCGTTCCGAATCGCCGAACGCGAGAACGAGGCGACCAGGGAGTTGCGGCTCAAAACGAGACCGCCGAGCCACGCGGTCGAGGTTGACGAAGTAGGAGCGGCTGGCGAGGCAACCTTGCAACAGGCCGACGCCCTGCTGGTGGAACAAGGAGACTGACGACCGTGGCCCCCGAAGTCCTCAGCAAACCCGACAAAACGGCCCTGCGGCTGTGGCTGCGCCTCCTCGGCAGCGCCAACCTCATCGAAAACCATCTCAAGCGTCGCCTCCGTGAACACTTCGACGTGACCCTGGCCCAGTTCGACCTGATGAGTGAAATCGCTCGAGACGACGCGCCCAAAACGATGACCGAAATCTCGCAACTGTTGATGGTCTCGAACGGCAACGTCACCGGCTTGGTAGACCGCTTGAGCCGGGACGGCCTCGTGCAGCGCGAGCCGTCGCCGGGCGACCGCCGCGTCTACCTCATCATCTTAACCGCCGAAGGAAAAAACCTGTTTGCAGAGATGGCGGTCCAACACGAACGCTGGCTGAGTGAATTGTTCAGCGGCTTCGACGAAGCGTTCGTGAGCGCCCTCGCCGAAGACATCAAAAAACTTCGGGGAGGTTTGAAGGCGGGGCTCGAGGCGCAGGCATAAGTAGCGGCTGCGCTATGATAGACACGACATGGAACACGTAAACATCACCCTACCCCTCGAGCTTAAAACCCGCGCCGAGACCCTGGCGCGTGAAAAAGGCGTTTCGTTAGAAGAGTTCGTTTGCGGACTCCTCGAGGAGCGTGTTTTGTTAGAACCTACCGAACGTGACCCATTTTTTGCTAAGCACAAAACGTTTGACGGAGACGTCCCTTCCGATCTCGCAGAGAACCATGACAAATATCTGTACGACGATGAATGATGTTCGTTACCGCTGGTACTGCCACGTCCCTCCGACCCGCTTATCCAGGGTGACCTCGTGGTCCGTCTGCCCGGTAACCCGGTAGCCCATGCGCCGGTAGTAGTTTGTCAGGTCGTCGCGCACCGCGTCCAAAGTCAGGCTGAGGGTGGGGATGTTGGTGCGAATCGCCAACGCTTCGACCTTGGTCATGAGCCAGCGCCCGTAGCCTTGCGACCGTGCCTCGAGCAAAGTAGCAACGCGGTCTAAGTGCCAACCCACCCCGTCTTCACGCCAGCGCAGGGCGCAAATCACTTCGCCAGCACGGTTTTCCAGCAACAGCGCGCCGCCGTGCTCGAGCCATTCGCGCATCCTCGCGGGCGTCTCGGCACTTTGCTCGCGCGCTCGAGCGTAAAGCGTCACCAACGCGCCCACGTCCTGCAGGCTCGCCTGCCGCAGCCGGGCCGCCTCGTAGGGCTCGGTTTCGGGCGTTACTGTTTTTAACACCGCTCGAGCTTTTCAAGCACTATGAATTGGGTAATACCGCACAACCCGCCTCTCGCTGTGTATCGTCCGTGAGTCATTCGCTTCACCTTTCGAGTCGAGTTGCCGACAAACCCACCCTCGCCCGCACAGGCTCATCAACTCCTGCTCTCGACTTTGTCCATTGGATACGTTGCGAAAGCCTTCCGCGAATTTTTATGCAGAAAAGGCTATAACGATGCAGACTGTAGCATGTGAGGTCGGCGCGGTCAAGGCGCGTCGGCACGACCGGGTGGCCGAGGTAACAGGTTGCAACGTCCGCCAAAAACGATGCGACTAAGAGAAATAACTTGGCGAAGTGTATGTGCAGTATGTGCTATCTTGGACCTCAGAGGTGACCCGGTGCCGCAACTCCATCTTTATGTACCCGACGAAGTCGCGAAGCGTTTGCGTGAGCAGGCCAAGACCAAAAAAATGAGCTTGTCCAAGTACTTGGCCGAGATAGTCCAACGCGAAACGCCGACGGGGTGGCCGGAAGGCTACTTTGAGGAGGTCGTCGGCGGTTGGGTCGGTGAACCCTTAGAGCGACCTGAGCCCCTCGAGCTTGAAGAGCGCGACCCGCTCTAAGTGTACCTCCTCGACGCCAACGCCTGCATCCACCTCATCAACGGCAGCTCGCCTGCTCTGAGCGCACGCTTTCAACGCCACGCGCCAAGTGAGGTCGGTATGTCGTCGGTAGTTACGGCGGAACTTCTGTACGGAGCGCGGTTTTTGTCACGTACGGCGGAGAACTTGCGGCTCATCGCTCGCTTTGTCGCACCCTTGCCGAGTTTTTACTTCGACGATGCCTGCGCCGAACACTACGCACGCATTCGCGTCGAGCTGAGGCGGCGCGGTAACACTATCGGGGCCAACGACCTGTTCATCGCGGCAACGGCGCTCGCCAACGGCCTGACCCTGGTCACGCACAACACCCGCGAATTCGAGCGGGTGCCGGGGCTCGGGCTCGAGGACTGGGAAACGAGTGCTTGAGCTTTAGGGCCACACCACTCGCTTTTTGAACAACGTCCACCTGAGAAGGCAAAGTTCGCAAACTCAAAACTTCGTGTTCTGCTTGTGCATGAGTCGAACCCCTGATAGAAGCCGCTTTTGGTATAGATGTGGTATACAATCGGCTCGAGGAAGGCGGGGGAATGGCGCGTTTACAAGGCCGCTTGGTGACGCCGTCGGGCCTGCGCTCGAGTGAAATCACTTTTGGGACCACAGTGGAAGAGGTCACCCCGAAGCGGGGCGGTGGGTCTTACTTGCTGCCCGGCTTTATCGACACGCACCTCCACGGTGGGGGCGGCAGCGACACGATGGACGGCCCCCAGGGTGTGCGCGCGTTGGCCCGCTTTCACTTGGAGCACGGCACTACTACGCTCTACCCAGCGACGATTACGAATCCTTGGGAAAAGGTTTTGGCTGCGCTGAATGGGGTGCGGGAGGTGCGCGAGACGAACGACCCCAGTCTACCGGACGTTCCAGGGGCGCACCTGGAAGGCCCCTTCATCAGCGAGAAACGGCTTGGGGCGCAGCCGAGCTTTGTCCTCGAGCCCACGCAGGAACGTGTCGAAGAGGTGCTCGAGCTTGATGTCGTCTCGCTCGTCACCCTCGCGCCCGAACTGCCGGGGGTCTTGGAAGCGGCACAAACCTTCGCCGCCGCGGGCGTGCGCGTAAGCGTCGGGCACACGATGGCGGACTACGAAACGACTCGAGCCTTCACAAAAGCCGTGCGCGACGTGGGCGGTACGGCGGGTTTTACCCACCTTTACAACGCCATGAGCCCGCTGGAAAGCCGCGCACCCGGTGCCGTCGGCGCGGCGCTGGCCGACCCGACAAGCTACTCCGAAATTATCTTCGACACCCACCACGTTTACGAAGGCAGCTTTTTGACGGCGTTCGCCGCCAAGCCTACGGGCTTACACCTCGTTACCGACAGCATCCGCGCGTGTGGGCTCGAGGCGGGCGAGACGGAACTCGGCGGGCAGACGGTCACGGTGTCCGGCGGGGTGGGCCGCTTGCCCGACGGAACTCTGGCCGGGAGCGTGTTGACGCTCGACCAGGCGCTGCGCAACGCCGTCGGCGCAGGTCTCTCCTTGGTGCAGGCAAGCCGCTTGCTGTCGCAGACACCCGCAAGCTACATGGGGCTCAATGACAGAGGTGTTTTAGAACTCGGCAAACGCGCCGACATCGTGGTGATGGACGAGGCTTTGAACATTCTCGAGGTCTATGTCGCTGGGCGAAAGGTCGTTTGAGGTGGTGGGTCTCGGCATCGACGCGGGCGGCTCGAGCACGAGATGGTTGTTGCTGGAGGACAACGGGCTCGAGCTGGGCCGCGGCACGCTCGGCCCGCTCACCGGGCATGTCTTTACACCTGGGGAAAAAGAGGAAAACTTGGGACGGCTGGCCGAGTTGCTTCGCGCGGCCTCAAGCATCACCAAACCGGACGCCGTGGTTGGCGGCATTACCGGGCTGCACGGCGGCACCGAGGCGGCTGGACTGTTTCAAGCTCGAGCGCAGGAGGTATCGGGTTTGCCGCCTGAGCGGGTCCTGTTCGACAACGACCTGCACATCGCCTACGCCAGCGCCTTTGCGCCCGGCGCGGGCGTGCTGCTCTATGCGGGCACGGGCAGCGTCGGCTACCACGTGACTGCAAACGGGGAGACCGTGCGCGCTGGCGGCTACGGCTACCTCATCGACGACGCGGGCGCAGGCTTTTGGATTGGGCAGCAGGGAATTCGGCAGACGTTTCGCCTGCTCGACGAACTCGGGCAGCCTGCTGACACGGCCCTAGCCAGGGCCGTTTACGCAGACCTCGGCAGTAACGATTGGGACGACATCATCGAGACCATTTACGGCGGCGGGCGCAGCCGGGTCGCCGCGCTCGCGCCGGCGGTGGCCGCAGCGGCGCAGGCAGGCGATGACGACGCAAGGGTGATTTTGACGCGGGCCGGTCAGGAACTTGCGCGTCTCGCCAGGGCCGTGTTGGAGCGCGTCGGGCGACCTTTACCAGTGGCCTTCGCAGGTGGTATCTCGAAACTCAGCCCGGTGTTAACGAAAGCGGTCCAAGCGGCTTTGCCGGAGGGTACGGGCCTCGAGACCGTCCACACCGAACCCGTGCGCGCGGCGGCGCGGCTGGCGCTCGAGCTGGCGCAGCAAGCGCTAACGAAAGAGGTTTAAGCGTGGAAATCCTCATCCAAGACAGCGCCGAGGCCGCCGCGAAACTCACCGCCGCCGTCGTCGCGAGCCGCCTGCGCGCCAAACCCGACCTGGTGCTGGGCTGCGCCACCGGGCGGACGATGGAAAGTGTGTACGACGAGCTTGCGCGTTTGCACGAGGGGGGGCTCGAGTTTTCCGAGTGCCGCACCTTCAACTTGGACGAGTACGTCGGTTTAGCGCCGAGCGACGAGCGCTCGTACCACGCCTACATGCGCGAACGCCTCTTTAAGCGCGTCGACTTGAAGCCCGAAAATACTTTCTTGCCCGACGGAACCGCCCCCGACTTAGAAGCCGAGGCGCGGCGCTACGAAGCGCAGATTGCCCTAGCGGGCGGCATCGACCTGCAACTGCTGGGGCTGGGCGAGGCCGGGCACATCGGTTTCAACGAGCCGCTGTCGTCCCTGATGTCGCGCACGCGCGAAAAAGCCTTGACTATAACGACACGCGAGCAAAACGCCGCCTTTTTCGGCGGCGCTGACCGGGTACCGCGGCGCGCGCTGACGATGGGCGTCGGCACGATTTTGGAAGCGCGTGAAATCGTGATGGTCGTGACCGGCGCGAAGAAGGCAAATATTCTCGCAAAAGCCACCGAAGGCCCGATTACCGCCATGATCAGCGCGACCGCCTTGCAACTGCACCCGAACTGCAAAGTCATCGTTGACGAGGCCGCCGCGAGCGAGTTGCAGGGCCGAGACTACTACCGCTGGGCGTTCGAGAACGAGCCGGAGTGGCAGGTTTATCGGTAAGAAAGCTGAGGGTTTTCAGTCTTTGGTTTTTAGACTAAAAAAGAATCACGAACAACGAACAACTTTCTTCCTCGAGCCAGCTTCAAAGCCTCACACCCCGAATGGTAGCCTTAGCTCCATGACTCCAGAAAACGCGACCCCTCGAGCCGACGTGACCGTGATGGACCACCCGCTCATCCAGCACAAGCTTTCCATCCTCCGCGACGTGGCGACGAACGTCCGCGACTTTCGCGCGCTCTGCGAAGAGGTCACGATGCTCATGGCTTTCGAGGCGATGCGCGACTTGCCACTCGAAGACGCCGAGGTCGAAACGCCGGTGGCGCTGGCCCGCGGCAAGCGACTCGCCGGTAAAAAGCTCGCCCTCGTCGCCATTTTGCGGGCCGGACTCATCATGCTCGACGGGATTTTGAACCTGGTGCCGAGCGCGCGGGTCGGCCACATCGGGCTGTACCGCGACCACGAGACCCTACAACCGGTCGAGTATTTTCGCAAGCTGCCTTCCGACATCGCCGAGCGCGAGGTGTTCGTCCTCGACCCGATGCTGGCGACCGGCGGCAGCGCGGTCGCCGCCCTCAGCATCTTGAAAGACTTGGGCGTGACGACGCCGCGCCTGCTCTGCATCATCGGCGCGCCTGAGGGTGTAAAGGCGGTTCATAAGGTTCACCCGGACACACCCATCCTGCTCGCCGCGCTGGACGACCACCTCAACGAAAAGGGCTACATCGTGCCGGGTCTGGGCGACGCGGGCGACCGGATTTACGGGACGCGGTAGCTTGTGGGGCGAGGGGCTCGAGCGGCTGTGCAATTCTCTCGGTAGATGATAAAAACTTACCCTCCAGAGGAAAGCTGCAGTGACAGAATTAGCGTGATGCCTGATATATCGCTGCTTTACATAAAGCTCATAGCGTCGTTTTTGGCTGAAAAGTTGACCTTGGAAGAGTTTGCAGATAGGTATTGTGCATTTTGGAAAAGCAACAATTCTTTCGGCTCCGTCGAGGAAAGCCGTACCCTGGACAGCATATTCACTACCATAGACACCCTTAGTGATATGCCTGAGATTAATCCAAACAAAGCTACCGAGGAAGAGTTGCGGGAAGAGTGTGCAGCAGCTATCGAAACATTACAGTCACTGAACGCAGGATGGTACAAGTCGTATGAAAACAAGGTAGAAACACTACCTGACCACCTTCAAAATGCTTACAACATACTGATATGCGCCTTTCCGAAAGGCATAGCGCGGTCTCTCTACCACCCCCTCATTGCCTTGTTGAGCGCTTCCTTCAAAGACTCTGACCTGGTACATTTTGTATCGCATTACACTGGGATGCAGGAGGAAAATGTACGCGATGACATAGAGTACGTAGAATTTGCCCGAAGCTCAAACGCCCCTTTCCTCCTCAAAATCAAAGACTTGGATAAAAAGATGGATGAGGTTAAAAAAATCCTCCTCCCTTGTGGTTATCGCCCCTAACCTAAACCAAGGTGCCAAGCACTGGGTGGAATAAGTAATCCTCGCAAGTCGAGATCAATGTCACCTCTACGAAGAAAGCACTCGAGCAACCGCCGCCAACCTCAAAAGCAAGGTTCAAAACGACTGTGGTGAAGCTAAAAAGCACCTCCGACTTTACAAACCTGCACGGCTACGGCTTAAAATAGGGCCGTGCAAGGGGTGATGAGTTATTTTTGGCTGGTGAGCGTGTCGTTCGTGTCGGCGCTCGTCGGGGTGGCGTTTTTCGTGCCGCAGGTGCGGGCCTTTGCGCTACGCATCGGCGCGGTGCAGGAGGGCGGGGGGCGCAGGCTGCACGCGGGCGCGATTCCTAACATTGGTGGTATTGCGATTTTGGGCGGTTTTTTGGTGGCGCTGCTGCTCGCCAGTATTTTTCAGCCTGCGCTACTCGAGCAGTACCGGGTGGAACTCCTAGCCATCGTTCTAGGCGGCTCGCTGATGACGCTGGTCGGCTTTATGGACGATATGTGGGAGGTACCCTCGCTTATGCGGCTCGCCTCGCAGTTCGTGGCGGCGGGAATCCTGGTCGTCAACGGGGTCAAGATTGAATACATCACTAACTATTTTGGACAGTTGGGCCTGTTCGCCGACAGCCGTTACGTGTACCTCTCCGGCATCGCCGAGGTGGTGGCGGTGGTGGTGACGCTTGTGTGGATTGTCGGTTTCACCAACGCGTTCAACTTTATCGACGGGCTGGACGGACTGTCGTCGGGGATTGCGGCTATTTCGAGCCTCAGCCTCCTCGCGGTCGCGGTGCAGTTTCCCGACCGGGGCGCGGCGGTGCTTCTGTTGTCAGCCCTGGCGGGGTCGGCGCTGGGCTTTTTGCGGCATAACTTCACGCCCGCCAAAATTTACATGGGCGACTCGGGCGCGTACATGCTGGGCTACGTGCTCGCCGCCGTGAGCGTGTTGGGCGCGCTCAAGGTGACGGCCGCCGTCACCGTCGCCACGCCGATTTTGGTGCTGGCGCTGCCGGTCGTGAACATTACCCAAGTTACCTTGCGGCGCTTGTCTCGAGGCATCAATCCGGCCGTGGCGGGCAACGACCACCTGCACGACATCTTGCGAGTGCGCAGCGGCTCGTCGCGGCTGGCGGTCGTTAGCCTGTGGCTGGCGACGCTGGCCCTCGGCACCCTCGGCATGATTTTGTCGCAGACACCGCCGCTACTGATGTACCTTACCGTCACGGCAACGGTGCTGCTTATTTTTGCAGTCTGTGTGCTCCGCCTCGCCGAAGTGCGGCGCGAAACCCTGGGCATCGGCGACTAGGTGAGGCACGGGTGAAGCGCGTCTGTGTCGCCTTCGGCACCCGGCCCGAGGCGACGAAGATGGCCCCGGTCGTCACCGCGCTGCAGGCGCAGGCGGGCGTGGAGCCTATCCTTCTCGTCACCGGCCAACAGCGCGAACAGCTTGACCAGGTTTTGGAGCTGTTCAAACTCACGCCCGACGCCGACCTCAACGTGATGAGCACGCGCCAAACCCTGCCGATTCTGCTGAGCCGAATCGTGCCGGAAGCGGCGCGTAAATTGCGCGAGTTGAACGTGGACTACGTACTCGTCCACGGCGACACTTTAACGACCTTCGCGGTGGCGCTGGCGGCGTTTTATGAAAACGTTCCGGTCGCGCACGTCGAGGCGGGTTTGCGCTCGTTCGACTTGCAAGAGCCGTTTCCCGAAGAGGCCAACCGTCGCCTCACGGCCGTCCTCACCGACCTCGACCTGCCGCCGACGCCTTGGGCTAAACGAAACCTGCTGAACGAGGGCAAGCCCTCAGACACCCTCGTCGTCACCGGCAACACGGCGGTGGACGCGGTGCAGACCTTGCTCGAGCACGCTCACCTACCCAATCATCTTCCGAAAACCAAACTCGTCGGCGTGACGATGCACCGCCGCGAGAACCTACCCGTGATGGCGGGTTTGGCTCGAGCCGTCGCCAACGCGGCCAAAGCGCACCCCGAGTATACTTTCGTCTACCCCGTCCACCTCAACCCGGCGGTGCGCGAGGCCGTGTGGCCGCCGCTGGCGGGGTTGGACAACGTCGTGCTGGAAGAGCCCTACAATTATTTATCCGCTTTAGCGCTATGGCGCGCCTCGGAGATTATCATCACCGACTCGGGCGGGATTCAGGAAGAGGGCACGGCGTTGGGCGTGCCGGTGGTGGTGCTCCGCAACGTCACCGAGCGGCCTGAAGGGGTCGAAGTCGGCGCGCTCAAACTGGCGGGGAACGACCCGGAAGAGGTCGAATGGGTGTTGCTCGAGCTGCTCGGCGACCCCGAAAAACGTACCGCGATGCGCCAAAAACGCAATCCTTACGGCGACGGCCATGCCGGCACGCGCGTCGCGCAGGCCGTGGCGTGGCGCTTGGGGCTCGGCGAACGGCCGGAGGACTGGGTACCGTAAAGGCGCGAGTGACTTGTAAGCTCGAGCCACCAACCCAAAGCGTGAGGTCGGCTCCTGAGGGAGTGACCCCGCCTTCGTTACACTGAGCTTTCGTTCACCCAAGGAGGCTCAATCATCTCGAGTGCTGACAAGGTCAATTCACTTATCAAAGTAACGGAGTGCGGGCTGACTTGCACCTCCGGCGGTTTCAGCGTCGACCCGTCTAAGGGGGTCGAGCTGGCGCTCATCACCCACGCCCACGCCGACCATGCGCGGCCGGGCTCTAAGCGCTACCTAGCGACGCACGCCTCGCTGCCGATTTTGAAAGCGCGTTTGGGCGATATCGACATCACGGGGGTCGAGTACGGGGAACGGCTCGAGCTGGGCGATACCCTGGTCTCGTTTCACCCCACGGGCCACGTGCTCGGCTCGGCGCAGGTTCGGGTCGAGCGGGGTGAGGACGTTTGGGTCGTCTCCGGCGACTACAAACGCGACCCCGACCCGACCTGCGCAGGGTTCGAGGTCGTCCCCTGCACTACCTTTATTACCGAGGCGACTTTCGGGCTGCCGGTCTACGCCTGGGAAGCGCCCGCGGTAACGGCGCAGAAAATTTTCGAATGGTGGACGGGCGACCCGGAGCGGCCTTCGCTGCTGTTTTGCTACGCCTTTGGGAAAGCGCAGCGGGTGCTGGCCGAGCTGACTCGCTTTACCGACCGCCCGGTTTACCTTCACGGCGCGGTCGCCCGCCTCACCGAGCTGTACCGCGAGCAGGGCGTCGAGATGTTGCCGAACAAAAACGTGACCGACGAGGAAAAAGGTTTCGATTTTTCGGGTGAACTCATCATCGCGCCGCCCTCGGCGCACCGCTCGCCGTGGATGAAGCGCTTCAAGCTGCCGCAGACCGCCTTCGCCTCGGGCTGGATGCAGGTGCGCGGCAATCGACGGCGGCGCGGTTACGAGCGCGGCTTCGTGCTGTCCGACCACGCCGACTGGCGCGGGCTTATCGACACCATCGACGCGACGGGCGCGCAGACAGTCTTCGCCACCCACGGCCAGAGCGACGTGCTGGCGCGTTACCTGCGCGAAACGCGCGGCCTGGACGCGCAGCCTCTCGCCAACCTGTACGAGGGCGAGGGCGCGGAATGAAGCGCTTCGCCGAACTGTTCGCCGACTTGGACGGCACCACCGCGACGAACCAGAAAGTCGCAGCGCTCCGCGCCTACTTCGAAACGGCCAAACCCGAAAACGCCGTGTGGGCGCTCCACCTCCTCACCGGCAAACTGCGGCGCAAAACGCTCACCTCGAGAGCCCTCCGCGAAATCTACTTGCAAACGAGCGACCTACCCGAATGGCTTGTCAAAGACGCCAGTGCCCACGTCGGCGACACGGCCGAGGCGGTGGCGCTGCTGCTGAACGCCAACCCGCTGCCGCGGGGGGAAAGGCTCGAGCTGCCCCTTTACAAATGGTTGGAAGAGGAAATTCCCAAGGCCGCCGGGGCTGGCGACGAGGAAAAACGCGACCTCGTCCTGAGCTGGTGGGCGGCGCTGCCTTACGACGAACTGTTCGTCCTCCACAAAATCCTCACCGGCAGTTTCCGCGTCGGCGTGGCGGCAACGCTGGTGGTGCGCGCGCTCGCCGAGGCCCTTAGGCTGGACGCGCCCGTCCTCACCCATAGACTGATGGGCGACTTTCCGACGACGCCCGAGTTTTACCTCTCACTCGGTGACGAAGAACATGAGGGCGTGCGCGACAGCCAGCCGTACCCGTTTCTCCTCGCTTACGGTGTCGAACTGGATACGATTACCAACGACGGGTTGCACGCTTACCAGACAGAGTGGAAGTGGGACGGCATTCGCGCCCAGGCCGTCAAGCGTGGGGGCGAAGTGTTCCTGTGGTCACGCGGCGAAGACCTCGTGACGAAACAGTTTCCCGAACTCGCCGAGGCTTTCTCAAAGCTCCCCAACGGCACTGTGCTGGACGGCGAAATTGTCGCCTGGGACGGTACGATGCCGCTACCGTTCAACAACTTGCAAAAGCGGTTGGGCCGCAAAAAGGTCGGGGAGAAAGTTCTTCAAGAGACGCCGACACACTACCTCGTTTACGACGTGTTGGAAGAGGACGGGCAAGACCTGCGCGACCTGCCGCTCGAGACCCGCCGCAAGCGCCTCGAGCACATTCTCGAAACATGTCCGCTCGAGCGCGTCACCCTCACTGAAACGCTTCACGCTACGAATTTGGACGAACTCGAGGCGCTGCGAAATGAGGCTCGAAACGTGAACGCCGAAGGCCTCATGCTCAAGCGCAAGGACAGCCCCTACCTAGTCGGGCGGCGCAAGGGGTTGTGGTGGAAGCACAAGGTCGACCCGTACACCCTCGACGCCGTGCTGCTCTACGCGCAGGCCGGGACCGGGCGGCGGGCGAACCTGTTCACCGACTACACCTTCGCGTTGTGGCAAGAGGGCGAACTCGTCCCCTTCACCAAAGCCTATTCGGGGCTCACCGACGTGGAAATCGGCAAACTCGACCGCTGGATTCGGGCGCACACGCTGGAGCGCTTCGGCCCGGTGCGCAGCGTCGCGCCGGAGCAAGTGTTCGAACTCGCCTTCGAGGGCATCGCCGCCTCGAAACGGCACAAGTCCGGCGTGGCCGTGCGGTTCCCGCGCATTTTGCGCTGGCGGCAGGACAAACCGCCCGCCGAGGCGGACACGCTCGAGACCGCGCTGGCCTTGCTCGAGGCATGACCGGCTCGGCTCGGGGGCTCTTTTTGAGGCAGGTAGGAAAGCAAGGGCGTAGGAACCTAAAGGCTCTTGACTTTCTACTCGGTCCTTTTCACTCGGTCCTCGGTACTTTCTCCTCGGCTCCTCATGAGTGACGGGCTCGAGGAGAGTCGCGTGCTTGAGCCCGTCCGCGCCTGGTTCGCTGGGCAAGATTGGAGGCCGCTCGATTTTCAAGAGGAGACCTGGGCCGCGTACCTGAACGGGGAAAGCGGCCTGGTTCAAGTTCCGACCGGCGCGGGCAAAACCTACGCCGCCGTGCTCGGGCCGGTGGCGGAGATGCTGGACGCGCCCAGCACGGGTCTCAAACTGCTTTACCTGACGCCGCTGCGCGCCGTGGCGCGGGACATCGAGGCGGCGGTTCGGCGGGCGCTCGACGGGCTCTCACCCCACCTGCGCGTCGAGAGCCGTACCGGCGACACCAAGGCGACGACGAAGCGCAAACAACTCAGCGACGCGCCCGACATCCTCATCACCACGCCGGAGTCTTTGAGCGTGCTGCTGTCGTACAAGGGCTCGAGCGCGTTCTTTTCTTCTTTGCAGGGCGTCGTCCTCGACGAGTGGCACGAACTCCTGGGCAGCAAGCGCGGCACGCAAACCGAGTTGGGGTTGACGAGGCTGCGAGGTTTACGGCCCGAGTTGCGCACCTGGGCGCTCTCGGCGACGCTCGCCAACCCCGAAGAGGCGGCGGCAACAGCGGTCGGCACCGGGCGGCCGTACCGCATCGTCCGCGCGGACTTGCCGCGCGAGACGCGCCTGACGAGTGTCTTGCCTGAGAACATCGGCACCTTCCCGTGGGCGGGACACTTGGGCGCTCAGATGGTAGGGCCGCTGTTGGAGGTCTTGGACTTGGGGCGCTCCACCCTCGTCTTCACCAACACGCGGCGAGGGGCGGAGCGGTGGTACCAGTTTTTGGCCGACGCGTTGCCGAACGTGGGCGGCATCGCACTGCACCACGGCAGCGTCGAGCGTGCTGCGCGCGAGCGCGTCGAGGCGGGGTTGAAAAGTGGCGCGGTGCGGTTGGTGGTGGCGACCTCGAGCTTGGACCTCGGGGTGGACTTTCAGCCGGTCGAACAAGTCGTGCAGGTCGGCTCGCCCAAAAGCGTGGCGCGGCTGCTGCAGCGCGCCGGCCGCTCGGCGCACACGCCCGGCGGCGTGAGCGAGGTTTGGTTCGTGCCGACGAACGCGTTGGAACTCCTGGAAGTCAACGCCCTCCGCGAAGCGTTGAACGACCACGTCGTCGAGCCGCGCCGACCGCTTGAGAAATCCTACGACGTGCTCGCCCAACACCTCGTCACGCTCGCCTGCGGCGACGGGTTTACGGATGAGGTTTTAAGCGAGGTGCGCGGCAGCGTCGCGTACCGGGACTTGGGTGGTGAAGAATTCGGCGAAATCCTCAACTTCGTTCAGCACGGCGGGCGCAGTTTGCGCGCGTATCCGGACTTTCACAAAATCGTGTGTGAAAACGGGCGCTACAAAATCGCCACTCAAAAACTCGCGCGGCGGCACCGCATGACCATCGGCACCATCACGAGCGATTCAAGCGTGTTCCTGAAGTTCACCAACCGCCAAAAAGTCGGCTCGGTGAACGAACAGTTCGTGTCGCGCCTCAAACCGGGCGACGTGTTTTTGTTCGGCGGCCACAAGCTCGAGTTCGTCTCGATGCAGGACATGACCGCGCTGGTGCGCAAGAGCAAAAAACCGACCACCGTCACCGCCTCGTTTACCGGCGAGGCGCTGCCGCTGTCGCACCTGCTGGGCGCGTACGTGCTGCGCGAGTTCGGGCGCGGCCCCGAGCACCCACCACCCGAGTGGGACGCGCTGCGGCCGGTGTTGGAGACGCAAGCGCGGCTCTCAAAGTTGCCGAGTGCGGGGGAGTTGCTGCTCGAGCTTGTAGACACCCGCGAGGGTCGGCACCTCTTCCTCTACCCTTTCGAGGGCCGCAGCGTCCACGAAGGCTTGGCCGCGCTCCTCGCCCTGCGTTTGACCAGGGCGCAGAGCAGCACGCTCAGCTTTGCGGTGGACGAGTACGGTTTGGAAATCCTCGCGCCGAAAGGCTACGCGTTCGAGGAGCTGTTGACGCCCGACCTGCTCACCTCGCAAAACCTGGAAGCCGACCTGAAAGAGGCCGTCAATTTGAGCGAACTCGCGCGGCGGCAGTTTCGGGGCGTGGCGCAGGTTGCGGGCCTCGTGTTTACCGGCTACCCCGGCGCGCGCAAGACGAACCGGCAACTTCAGGTGAGCACGGCAACGCTCTACAACGTGTTTAGAGAGTTCGAGCCGCATCACCTGTTGCTGCGCCAGGCCGAGCGCGAGGTGTTGGCGCGGCTCGAGATGGACCGGCTCGAGACGACACTTGCACGGTTGCAAACGCTGCCCTGGACCTGGACCGCGCCGCGCCGTCCGACGCCGCTGGGGTTTCCCCTCGTCGTCACGCGGCTGCGCGCGAACCTCTCGAGCGAAACCCTCACTGAGCGTTTAGAACGGATGATGAAGCAGTGGGCCAAGGTTTGAGCGTCACGGTCGGGCCTGCCGAGTTGGAGCTGCTGGGCTCGAGGGCGGTTTACTGGCCTGCCCAGGACGCGCTGCTCGTCGCCGACTGTCACCTCGGCAAGGCCGAGACGTTTCAGGGGTTCGGCGTGGGCGTGCCGAGCGGGCATTTACAAGACCTGGCGCGCTTGGACGACCTGCAAAAACAGACCGGCGCGGCCCGGCTTTATGTACTAGGCGACCTGGTACACGCGCGCGGCGGGCTCACCGACAAGCTCGTCGACGAGGTCGCCCGGTGGCGCGCCGGTTTTCCCGCCGACGTCATCGTCGTTTTGGGCAACCACGACCGGCGCGCGGGCGGGATTCCCGACCTCTGGGGAATGAACGTGGTCGCCGAAGGGTACGAGGTTGGCGGCCTGAAACTCCATCACCACCCTCACGAGGAGGGTCCCTGCGTGTACGGTCACCTGCACCCGGTCGTGGGCGTGAAAAGCGCGCTCGACGCGCTGCGGCTGCCCTGTTTCGTGCTCGAGCGCGAACGCCTCTTGCTCCCGGCTTTTGGCACCTTTACAGGTGGGTTGAACGTGGCGCGGGGGCCGGGGCGCGTCCTCTACGCCGCCCTGCCGGACGGGGTGGTGAACCTGGGGTAAAACGGGCCAGACTGAGAAGAGTTCGCGGCCGCCCTACAAGCTTTTTACCGACCTCTTCCCGCAAACCCCCACTTCCCAACCCGGTTCAGGTATACTGCGGGCGGGAGTGGGACTTTGCCTGAAACGTCCGGGGCGGTACGTCACAAAGTCGAGGCTATTCGCCGGGAACTGCTCGAGCTGGAGCAGGGCGGCGAGCTGTCGAACTTGCTGCGCCGCGTCCTCGACGCGACCGACAACACCATGACGATTACCGACCCGCGGCTGCCCGACAACCCGCTCGTTTACGTCAACAAACAGTTCGAAATCTTGACCGGGTACAGCCAAGACGAGGTCGCAGGCCAAAACTGCCGCTTGCTGCAGCAGGGCGACGACAACCAACCCGGTTTGGTTGAACTCCGCGCGGCGATTCGCGAGGGTCGTAACACGCGGGTCGAACTGCGCAACTACCGCAAAGACGGCTCGCTGTTTTGGAACGAACTCTACCTTACCGCCATCCGCGACGACGCGGGCAAAATCATCTACTTTTTCGGCGTTCAAAACGACGTGACGCGTTTTCGAGAACTCACCGAGTTGGAGCGCCGCCGCACCGCCGAACTCACCCTGGCCGAAAACCGCGAGCGGCACCGGCTGGCCCAGCGCTTGCACGACGGGCTGCAGCAAGACCTGTTCGCGCTGCAGTTTTCGCTGCGGCGTTTGCAAAAGCAGGTGCAGGCCGGCAACGCCGACCCAGGCGCCTTCGACGCCATCAACACCCAACTCAAAGACGCCGTGCGGGTCGCCCGCAACGTCACCAGCGACCTCGACATGCCGATGTTGGAGGCCGACGAACTCGTCAAGACGTTGCGCTGGCTCGCCAACCGCGCCGAAGAGCGCTACGGCCTCAAAGTCGAATTGAACACCCCGGAACGGGTCGACGTTCCCCACGAGGCGCTGCGCGTCTTGCTGGCCTCGCTCGTGCGCGAACTGATTTTCAACGTCGTCAAACACGCCGCCACCGACCGCGCCTGGTTGACGGTCCAGCAAGAGCAGGGCGGCCTCAAGCTCGAGATGTGCGACGCGGGCCGCGGGTTCGACGCCGACGGTTTGGAGCAGTCCGAGTCGACCGGCTTCGGCCTGACCGGCGTGCGCGAACGCCTGCACCTGTTCGGCGGCGACCTGGACGTGACGGGCCGCGTCGGTAAGGGCACGCGCGTCACCATCAGTGTTCCGAACTTGGCGTTGGTACCGGACTAAAAAGTCAGTACCGAGTACCTAGTACCCAGTACCGAGTTGAAAGTGATTTTCACTCGGTACTTCTTGCCCGTGCGACACGGTCTGCGCCCAGCGAGCGCGTTATCTTGAACGGGATGGAGTTTATCGAACCCGCCGCGCTTTTCCCTGCCGGTGCGCGCGCGCCCAGCCGTCGCCTTTTGGACGTGCGCGCGCCGGTCGAGGTGGCGGCGGGGGCGCTGCCGTTCGCGCTCAACCTGCCCATCCTGACGACCGAGGAGCGGCACCGGGTGGGCCTGCGTTACAAGGAAGCGGGCCAGGCGGCGGCGATAGCGTTGGGCGAGGCGCTGACCCGCAGCGACTTGCCGCGCCGCATCGAAGGCTGGACCGAGGTTTGCGTGGCCGCCCCCACCGCCGTCTTGTGCTGGCGCGGCGGTTTGCGGAGCCGGCTCGCCCAAGAATTTATCCAGACGTCGAGTCAGGACGTGCCGCGCGTGCGGGGCGGTTACAAGGCGTTGCGTCATCACCTGGTGAACAACCTGGACGCCTCGCTGGCGCGCAAACGCACGCTCACCATCACCGGGCTCACCGGCTCGGGCAAAACCGAGCTGTTGGAACGCTTGCGCACCCACCCTCACCTGCAAGTTTTGGACTTGGAAGCCGAAGCCAAACACCGCGGCAGCGCTTTCGGGTTGGGCAGCGAGCCGCAGCCGAGCCAGGCGACCTTTGAAAACAGCCTTGCCGTCCAACTCTTGCTGAGTCCGAGCGACGTGCTCGTCGTCGAGGACGAGTCGCGGAGCGTCGGGCGGCGCTCCGTGCCCACACCTCTTTTTGAAACGATGCTGGCGAGCCCGGTATTGGTTTTGGAAACGACGCTGGACGACCGCGTGCAGCGTATTTTTCGGGACTACATCCAGCGCGCAACCATAGAGACGGGGTCGGCGGCGACGCTGGCGCGGCTCGAGCACAGTCTCGGCAAATTGCGGCCGCGGCTCGGCAACACGGTCGTCGACCGGTGCGTCCTCAGCTTGCGAGAAGCTTATGCCGGCGGGGCCTGGCTGCTGCCGGAAGCGCACAGTGACACCATCCGCACGCTGCTCGAAGACTACTACGACCCGCTCTACCGCAAGGGCGTTCAAAAACTCGCCCGCCCCGTGCTCGCGCGGGGCACCCAAGAGGAGTTGGTGGTATGGCTCGAGACACCCTCAGCCCGTCCGTAACGACCCAGGCTGCGAAACCCATCAGGCTCACCCAGACCGTCGGCAAGGGCGGGTGCGCTGCGAAAATCGCGGCCGGAACGCTGTCCCAACTGCTCGCCTCGTTGCCGCGTCAACAGCATCCCGACCTCCTCGTCGGCACCGACTTCTTAGACGACGCGGCGGTGTGGCGAGTCAGCGACGAGGTCGCCATGATTCAAACGCTGGACTTTTTCACGCCGATTCTGGACGACCCTTTTGATTTCGGCGCGGTCGCCGCCGCCAACGCGCTCAGCGACGTGTTCGCGATGGGCGGGCAGCCGCAGACGGCCCTTACCATCCTCGCCTATCCGCTCGACACGCTGCCGCTGGACGTGCTGAGCGCCCTCATGGCGGGCGCGATGGACAAAATCAACGAGGCGGGCGCGCTCCTCGTCGGCGGGCACTCCATCGACGACGACACCCTCAAACTCGGTTTCAGCGTGACGGGTTTCGCCCGCCCCGACGCGCTGTGGTCGAACCGCGGGGCCAGGGTGGGCGACGCGCTCGTCCTGACCAAGGCCGTCGGCACCGGCACGCTCGCGGGCGCGCTGAAAAACGACGAGCTGGGCTACAACGACTTGGCCGAGGCCGTGGCCTCGATGAAAACGCTCAACCGTTTGGACTTGGGCGCGTTGCGGGGCGAGGTCCACGCCGCGACCGACGTGACCGGTTTCGGACTGCTGGGCCACGCGCTGCACCTAGCGGAGGGCGCGGGGGTCACGCTGCGTATCGACGGGGCTGCGGTGCCGCTGCTGGCGCACGCAGAGGACACGCTAGACCGCGGCGTCCTCACCAAGGCGCACCGGACCAACACGCTGTACGTGCAAGACAAAGTCGCCGGCCGGGACGGCCTAACGCAAACGCAGTGGTGGTCGCTCGTCGACCCGCAGACGAGCGGCGGCCTGTTGTTGAGCGTCGCGCCGGAAAAGGCGGACGTTTTGCTCGAGCACGTGCGACAAACCTTTCCCCGAGCCGCCCTCGTCGGTGAGGTTGCGGAGCGCGGCGAGACCGCCCTGCACGTGTCGTGAGCCTAGGTTTTCGCGCTGTTTTGAGTTGAAACTCGAGTTTTGCGGGCAATAAAAAGGGTGACGCTTGATCATTCTTGCCACTTTGCACTCGGCACTCAATTCCTCTCCACCTTTTCCGCAAGTTTTTTTGAGCGCTTTTCGCCCGCCGCCCCAGTACGGGCTGCGGCGTCGGCTTCGAGCCGGCGCACGAACTCGTAAAAAGCCGAACCCCCTCAACACTTGTACCGCCGAACGAGTACAAGCGCGCCTTTTGCCCGTGCCACGTGACGCGTTAGGCTCACGGGTCCTCGCACTTCGCGGTTTGACTTTTCGCGCCCGCCCACGGTGCGGCGCGGTGGGGACAGGTAAAGTCGAACCCGAGGTTGTTGACTTCTCAGCACCTCGTCCACTCAACCTGAGCCGGGGGAGGCCAAAGGGCGTGACCGACAACCCTTTATTGGAAAGTTTTTTTATCGCCGGGCTCGAGTGCTCCACCCACCGCCGCCGGGACGGCGTGCGGCTCGACCTGCTCGACGCGAGCGGTCACGCGCGTTTGGCCTACCAGGACTTTTGCCGCTTGAAACGTTTGGGCATGGGTGCGGCCCGCAGCGGTCTGCGCTGGCACCGGACCGAACGCTTGGACGGCACCCTGGACTTCAGCGCGGACTTGCCCCTTTTGGAAGCGGCCAGGGACGCGCGTGTGCAGGTGGTGTGGGACCTGTGCCACTACGGCTACCCGGACTTTTTGGACCCGCTGAGCCCGAAGTTTGTCGAACACTTCGCGCGCTACGCTCGAGCGGCCGCCGAGGTCATTCAGGACCACAGCCCGGGCGGCGAGGTTTGGGTCTGCCCCGTCAACGAGATTTCGTTTTGGGCCTGGGCGGGGGGCGTAGGCTACTTCAACCCGTTTTGCGCAGGTCAAGCCGACGCGCTCAAACGCCAACTCGTGCGCGCCGCCATCGCCGCCATAGAAGCTGTTTGGGAGGTCGCGCCGGGCGCGCGCGTCGTCCACGCCGACCCGGTCATCCACATCGCACCTAAGTCGGCGAACTTGGGCGACGTGGCCGCCGCCGAAAACCACCGCCAGGCGCAGTACCAGGCCTGGGACATGCTCTGCGGGCGAATGTACCCCGACTTAGGCGGGCGGCCCGACTACCTGGACGTGCTGGGTCTGAACTACTACCCCAGCAACCAGTGGACCCTGGACGGGCCGCGCCTGACGCCGCGAGACCCCGGTTACCGGCCGCTGCGCGAGTTGCTGCGCGAGGTTTACTGGCGCTACGGACGGCCCCTCTTTATCGCCGAAACCGGCACCGAGGCCGAAGCGAGACCCGACTGGCTGCGTTTTGTTTGCGACGAGGTCGCCGCGGCGCACGCCCTGGGCGTGCCGGTCGGCGGCGTGTGCTGGTACCCCATCCTCAACCATCCGGGTTGGGACGACGGTCGTCACTGTCACAACGGCCTGTTCGACTACGTGGACGCGTCCGGCGGGCGTGAGGTTCACGCGCCGCTCGCGAAAGAGTTGGCGCGGCAACAAGAGCGCTTCGTAGGTGTCGCCTCGTGAGCCCGCCCCGCATCTGCCTCGTCACCGACTCGCTGCAGCCCTCCGGTTTGGGCGTTCACATGCTCACGCTCGCCAAGGAACTGGTCGGGCGCTACAACGTCTTGTTCGTGATGCCGGCGGGCGGGACGTGGCTCGAGCAAGCTCGTATCCTGGGCTGCGAAACCCTGACCTGGGACTTAGAGCGCGCCAGCCTGAGCGAGGCGCTTGAAACTCGGGGCACCCAAATTGCCCACGTCCACGCGGGCATCGGTTGGGAAGGGCACGAGGCGGTCTACGGCGCGAAGAATGCGGGCGCGCGAACCGTGCGCACCGAACATCTTCCTTACTTGATTACGGACGAAGGCCAGAAAGCTGCCTACCGAGGCCTGGAAAACGCCGTCGACCGCTTTATCTTCGTGTCCCAGAGTGCGACTGACAGCTACCTTGCCGCGGGCGTGCCCTGGGAAAAGGCGTCCACCGTGCCGAACGGGGTGCGGGTGCCCGCGCCGGAGCGAACCTGCGAGGCCGTGCGCGCGTCTCTCGGCGTTACCGTGGACGCGCCCCTCGTGCTGAGCGTCGGCCGCTTTACCGAACAAAAGGGGCACCGCTACTTGCTCGAGGCCCTGCCCCGCGTGCTGGCGGACATCCCCATCGCGGTGCTCGCGCTCGTGGGCGAAGGCCCGCTGGAGAACGAACTGAGAGCCCGAGCCGACGCGCTCGGCGTCGGCCAGAACGTCTTGTTTTTGGGAGGCCGCGACGACGTGCCGGACCTGCTCGGCGCGAGCGACCTGTTCGCGCTCTCTTCGCTGTTCGAAGGTTTGCCGTTGGTGGTGCTCGAGGCGATGGCCTCAGGTCTTCCCGTCGTCGGGACGAACACGTGCGGCGTTCGCGACGCCGTCCTGGACGGCGTCACCGGCCGCCTCGTCGCGCCGGGAAACCCGGCGGCGCTCGCCGCGGGACTGCTCGAGGCGCTCTGCAAACCCGACGTGCGGCGGCGCTGGGGGGTGGCCGGTCAGGCGCGTTTTCAGGCCTGTCACCGCGCCGGACACATGGCCGCGGCGACAAGCCGCGTCTACGAACACCTTTTGGCCGGGGAGGCTGGACCATGACCGAAGTGCGCGTTGGATTTATCGGTGCCGGGGGCATCGCGAGCCGTCACGTGGGGAACTTGTTGGCGTTCGAGGACGTGAAGGTAGTCGCTTTCGCCGACCCGGACGCGTCAAAGGCGCAAGCGCAGGCCGCACGCTGCGGCGCGAAGACGTACCTGGACTACGCCGAGATGTTGGACGAAGAAACGCTTGACGCCCTCTACATCTGCGTGCCGCCCTTCGCCCACGGGCCGCTCGAGCTGGCCGCTACCGAACGGGGCATCCCCTTTTTCATCGAGAAACCCCTCGCCGTGGACTTCGAAACGGCGGCGGAAGTGGCTCGAGCGGTCGAACGCACCTTGCTCGTCACCGCGGTCGGTTACCACTGGCGCTACCTCGACACGGTCGAAGAGGCGCAGGCGCGGCTCAGTGAAACCCCCGCGCGGCTCGTCCTGGGCTACTGGCTCGACGCGACGCCGCCCCCCACCTGGTGGCACCGGGACGCACTGTCCGGCGGGCAGATGGTCGAGCAAACCACGCACATCTTCGACCTGGCGCGGCTCCTCGTCGGCGAGGTTGTCGAGGTTCACGCCCTTGGCGGGCGCAGCGAACGGCCCGAGTTTCCGAGTTTGGACGTGTTCGACGCGAGCGTGGCGAGCCTTGGGTTCGCCTCGGGCGCGGTGGGGACGGTGGCTTCGACGTGTTTGCTGGGTTGGCCCCACCGCGTCGGGCTGCACCTGTTCGGCGACCGGATAGCTGTAGAGTTGAGCGAACACGACCTGATGGTGGACGTCGGGCGCGGCCGTCCTATAAGACCGTCTGAAGGCGACCCGTTCGTGCGCGAAGACCGCGCGTTTGTCGACGCGGTCAAGGGCGAGGCGAACCGCATTCGCACCCCTTACGCGGAAGCCCTGAAAACCCACCGCCTCGTCACCGCGGCGGCGCACTCGGCCAGGGAAGGCCGTACGCTGTATTTGGATGAGGCTTTGCAGGCAGGGCCGCCGCAAGTCGAGGCCGTTCATGGCTGAGCCGTCAGTTGTTGAACAAGCCGTTACCGAGAAGCCGATGACTGACCGGACCATCCGCTCGCTCGGCGTCCAGGCGCCCGGAGAGGCTTACTTTTTTGAATATACCGAGGGGCCGCCCCCGCCGGGACAGGCTCGAGTCGACACGCTCTACACCGGCTTGTCGACCGGCACCGAACTCACCTTTTTCCGGGGCACGAACCCCTACCTGAGCGCCCGTTGGGACGAGGACTACGGCTTGTTCCGCGAGGGCGAGCCGAGCGAGCGGTTGCCGAAACCTTTCTTGGGCTACATGGAGGTCGGGCGGGTGGGTGAGAGCCGCACCGACGCGCTGCAAAGGGGTGAAACGATAGCCTCTACCTACGGCCACAAGACCGGCCACACGCTGAACCCCGAGGAGGATACCTACACGAAGCTGTCCGGCCTCGAGCCCGTCCTCGGCGTCTACGTCGGGCAGATGGGGCCGATCTGCGCGAACGCCCTCCTCCACGCCGCACACGAGCTGTTCGGCGCGAACGTGACGGGTTTGGGCGACGGGGTGGCGGGGGCGCGGGTGCTGGTCACGGGCGGCGGCGTGGTGGGCCTGCTGACGGGTCTGTTCGCCCGGCACTACGGGGCCGAGGTGGTGCTGGCGAGCGGCAGCGCGCCGCGGCTCAAGGCGGCCGCGGCGCTCGGTCTTACGCCGGTCAACACGAACAGCCACGACGCGGCGCTGTTCGTCAAGTCTCACTGGCACTCTGCAACGGGCCGCGGGGCGAACCTAGCGTTTCAAACGAGCCCCGACCCGGCGAGTCTGGACACGGCGCTCCGCGCGCTCAAACCGCGGGGCACCGTCATCGACCTCGCCTTTTATCAGGGCGGCGCGGACGCGCTGCACTTAGGAAAAGCGTTTCACCACAACAGTTTGAGCATCCGCTGCGCCCAAATCGGGCGGGTGCCGTGGGGGCTCGAGCGCTGGGACCGCCGCCGTTTGTCGCTGGCGACCCTGGAGATGTTGCACGCCCACGGCGACCTCGTGCGTGAGCACGTCGTCACCGACGTCGTGCCGTTCGGCGACGCGCCCGCTTTTCTCGCTTACTTGTCCGAACGCTACCGGCCCGAGGTCATCCAGGCCGTGTTCGAGGTCGAACGTGCCTAAACGCGTCTTGTTCGTGTTCAACTGGCTCGTCGTCGGCGGCGAGGAGACCGAGGTGCGGCTGCTCGCTAAGCACTTAGACCCGAAGCGTTACCGACTGGAGGTCGTTGCCTGTTTCCGCAAAGAGGGAATGCCCGAGCAAACGCACGCGCAACTTGAAGCCCTCGGCGTCCCGGTAGACCGCACGCCCTACGCCCTGTCGTTTGAGGACACGGTGAGCTACCTGGCGGGCAAGCTTCCCAACTACGACCTCGTCGTCGCCACCCAGGCCGTGCCGGACGTGGTGCCGGCGCTCGAGCGCTGCAAGCCCAACACACGGCCGCCCCTCATAGAGCACGGCGGGTTGGTCGAAGAGGCGCAGCGTGGGCCGAAACACCTTACCGCGCGTTACGTGGGCGTGTGCGGCAGCATCCGCGACGCGGCGGCGGCGCAAATGCCGGGGCGCGAACACCACGCCCTACTGATTCCCTCGATGGTTGACCTGAGCGAGTTCGACCCGCGCTGCCGCGCGTCCGTGCGGCGCGCCTGGGGCGTTGCCGAGGACGCACCCGTGTTCGGCTTCGTCGGGCGGCTCGACCGCAAAAAGCGGGTCGAGGTGTTCGTTGAGGCAGCGGCGCTCGTGCGTAGGACGCACCCCGCGGCGCGCTTCGTCGTCGTCGGCGGGCCGGACGCGTTTATGCCCGGGTACGCAGACGAGTTGCGCGACCTGATGTGGGCGCGCGGTTTGGACGAAGCGTTGACCTTTTTGGGTGACCGCGACGACGTGCCGCGGCTGTTGACGGGTTTGGACGCGCTCGTGTGGCTGTCCCGGGGCGAGGGGATGCCCCACGTCGTCGCCGAGGCGGGCGCAGCTCGTCTGGCCGTCGTCGCCACGCCGGACAACGGGGTCTTGGAGCAAGTCACCGACGGGGAAACGGGTTTGTTCGTGCCTTACGACGACCCGGAGGCTACCGCCGCCGCCATGCGGCGACTTGCCGACGAGCCCGAGGTGCGCCGCCGGATGGGCGGCGCTCTGCGCCACAAAGTCGCGGGCTGTTACAGCACGGCGGTGGTAACCCGGCAGTGGCAAACCCTGTTCGACACGGTGCTGGCCGAAGCCGCTCCAAACAATCCTTAAAGGGGGAAACGTGCAAGACATCGTTTGTTTCAGTCACCTGCGTTGGGACTTCGTGTGGCAGCGGCCGCAACACCTGCTGTCGCGCTTGTCCAAACACGCTCGAGTTTTCTTCGTCGAGGAGCCGGTCACCAACCTCGACTCTTACGGCGAACACCTCCACCATTTCGAGGGTCGGGGCGCTGACAACGTGCGCGTGGTGCGCCTCGTCCAGCCCGCCAAAGACCACCGCTGGCTAGGGCACGGCGACCCGGCCACGCAAGACACCTACGAGAAGCTGCTGCGCGGCTTCTTAAAGCAAGAGGGCGTCACGAATCCGTTGCTCTGGTTCTACACGCCGATGGCGCTGCCCTTCGCTAAAGCCTTGCCGCATGGGGGCGTCGTTTACGACGTGATGGACGAACTCAGCACCTTTAAGGACGCGCCCGAGGGCTTGCTGAAACGGGCCGACACCCTGTTGAAACGCGCCGACCTCGTCTTCGCCGGCGGACCGAGCCTGTGGCGCAGCCGCGTGGGGAAAAACCCGAACCTCCACCTGTTCCCGAGCGGCGTGGACGAGGCGCACTTTGAACGGGCAACTCGGTCAGACGTGGAGCGGCCCGAAGACTTGCTGGACATCGGCGGCCCCGTTCTGGGTTACTTCGGTGTTATCGACGAGCGGATGGACCTGGCGTTGCTAAAACACCTCGCCGAAGAGCGACCCGACTGGCACGTCGTCATGCTCGGCCCGGTCGTCAAAATCGAGGCAACGAGCCTGCCGCAAGCGCCGAACCTGCACTACCTCGGCATGAAAGCTTACGAGGACTTGCCCGGTTACCTCGCCCACTTCGACGTAGCGCTGATTCCTTTTGCGCTGAACGAAGCGACCGAGTTTTTGAGCCCGACGAAGACGTTGGAGTACTTAGCCGCGGATAAGCCGGTCGTGTCCACACCGCTGCCCGACGTGGTCGGCTTGTACGGCGAGGTCGTGCGCGTCGGCGCGACGCCGGCGGCGTTCTTAAGGGCGGTTGAGGCGGCCCTCGCTGAAGACCGGGCGGCGAAAACGCAGCGTCACGAACGAGCGCAGACCTTGTTGACACGCTACAGCTGGGACGCAATCGCCACCGCGATGGCCCATGAACTCGAGCAGGTCGGCGAGAGGGCGGTTGAAAGTGTCGCTTAAAGGTTTGACCATTTCAGGGGGGAAACATGTTTGACTATCTGATTGTAGGTGCCGGTTTTGCCGGCAGCGTCTTGGCTGAGCGTTTGGCAACCCAGCTCGGTAAAAAAGTCCTCGTCATCGACAAGCGCAACCACATCGCGGGCAACGCTTACGACCACTACAACGACGAGGGCGTGCTGGTCCACCGCTACGGCCCGCACATCTTCCACACCAACTCGCGTAAAGTTTTCGACTACCTGTCACACTTTACCGAGTGGCGGCCCTACGAGCACCGGGTTAAAGCCTCGGTCGACGGCCGACTGGTGCCGCTGCCCATCAACTTAGACACCGTGAACGAACTCTATGGGCTGTCGCTGACGCAGGGCGAGCTGGAGGCATTTTTCGAGGAGAGGGCCGAGCCGGTCACAGAAATCCGCACCTCCGAAGACGTGGTCGTCTCAAAAATCGGCCGCGAGCTGTACGAAAAGTTTTTCCGCGGCTACACCCGCAAACAGTGGGATTTGGACCCCTCAGAACTCGACGCCACCGTGACCGCGCGGGTGCCGGTGCGCTCCAACCGCGACGACCGCTACTTCGCCGACACCTACCAGGCGATGCCCGCTCGAGGCTATACTCGGATGTTCGAGCGCATCCTGGACCACCCGAACATCAAAATCATGCTGAACGCCTCGTTTGAAGAGGTCCGCGAGTTGGTCGAGTACGTTGACCTCATCTACACCGGTCCGGTCGACGCTTTCTTTGGCTACCGTTACGGCAAGCTGCCCTACCGCTCGCTCTCTTTTAAGCACGAAACGCACGCTGCTGAAACCTTTCAAAGCGCCCCGGTCGTGAACTACCCGAACGAGCATCCCTACACCCGCGTGACTGAGTTCAAGTACCTCACCGGCCAGCGCCACCCCATGACGAGCGTCGTGTACGAGTATCCGCAGGCCGAGGGCGACCCCTATTACCCGGTCCCCAAACCCGAAAACGCCGCCCTGTACAAGAAATACAAGGCGCTCGCGGATGCGCTGCCGAACGTGCATTTCGTGGGGCGTTTGGCGACGTATCGCTACTACAACATGGACCAGGTCACCGCGCAGGCCTTAGCGACTTTTGACAAAATCAGCGAGAGTGTCGCAACCGCTCCAACTCTGGCACCGCGCAAGGTGTTGACGCCCCGGGGCGCACCCTCGTTGGCGAGCGACTGAGAAGAAAGTACCGAGTACCGAGTAAAAAGTTGAAAGTAGGGGTGTTGAGGGGAGAGGGCGTCAAAGGTTTTGACCTTATACGGATTCCGATACTACAGCTCCCCTTAGAAAAGTTTTTCGCTTACTTCTCGCTCTGCTCGCGTTTAATGTGGAAGTTAAACGGAAAGGGGTTACCGCCTCACCCCTTTACTTGCCTCGAGTCTCGTTTCTGAACACGTCCGGCCACTCCCAACCGTCCTTAACTACATAGCTGTGCAGCAGTTGTCGCCGCTCGGTTTTCTCTTGCAGCGCGCGGCGATAGTCCGCGGGCGGTTTCGTCTCGAGCCCGCCCTCGTCCAACGGCTTCAAAGGAGTCGGGGGCGGCGCGTCCTCGTCGTGAGCGCCGAGAAAACTGTTGTCGAGGGTCTCGAGCAGGCTGCCCACACTCTCGCGCAGGGGTTGCAAGCTGCGTGCGGTCGACTGACAACGCTCCAAACCGTAAAGCAAGTAAGAGAGCGCCTCGTCGAGTGCGGCGACGCGCAGCGGCAGGGCCGTACGGCGGTCGCCCGAGTGAAAATAGTGGAGGACGGGAAAAGCCAGGTGCTGTTGCCCCACCCTGCCCAGCGCGTCGTTCAGGGTGGACAGGTGTTGGGTCAGGGCGTCGCAACCGTCGCCGTCCCAGGCGTTCAGCACGATGTCGGCGGGTGTTAAACCCAAGCTGGCGATGTACGACGCGAGCTGCCGTTTGCCGACCACCGCGGGCAACACCGACAGCAAAAAGGTGATGGCGAGCGTGATGACGAAAAAGCCCAGCGTCGCGGCCAGCAGCGTCATGATTTGCCAAAACCCTACCTGCGGCTCGTATTCCCCGTTGCCCAGGGTGATGAGCGTGTAGCCCACGAAGTAGGCACGCTCGAGAAACCCCGTCGGCTCGCCGTCCGCGCTCGACACCACCGCCCTTGGGTCCAGCATAAAAAAGAGCGTCCAACCCAACCACAACCCAAACGTCCACAGCCCGATGATGAGCAGCAAAACCGCGGTACCCACGTAGGACAGCGCGGTGTGAGAGGGCCGGCGGCGGTGCAGCCGCAGCGCCACGGACCAGGTCATGCTTGCCAGCCAACCGCTGCCCCAACCGCTACCCTTGAGGCTCAAAGTCGTCTTGACCACGTCGCCCAGCACGAGCAAAACAACCCCTACACCCAAAACCCCCAAGCCCCATTGCACTTCGTCGCCTCCTTCGGCGTTTTCAAACCCAGCTTAACAAGGGGTTGTAACCCCTTGTCGGGACTCGAGCAGCACCTAGATTTCAGCACATAAGTTTCAACGGTTTTCACGCCGCCTCAAGAATTTTCGCCACATTTTTAAGGGGCTACCCGTCGCTCTGTTCACTCGGCCAGCACCGCACCACAACCTCAAAAACGGCGACACCTGCTAACAGGTGCCGCCGTTTTTTTTGAGCTGTCGGTTCAGCTTTGCGCTTTTAGCGTGTCAGTTCAGGCCATCGCTTGCTTGTTGACCGACGACTCGGCGATTTGGCTGAGCAACTTGTCGGTCTGCTCTTCTTCATTCAGGGTCTGGCCGAGAATTTCCTTGACCTGGCTGTTGCCGAGGGCTTCGGCGAACTGGCAGGCCGAGCCGTAACCGGCAATCTCGTAGTGCTCGACGCGCTGGGCGGCCGCGATGAGGGCGGCGTCGAGCGCGACGCTTTTGTCGTGCTCGCTTATCAAGTCCTGCGCCTCTTTGAGCAGGCCTTCCATGCCCTTGCACTTTTCGCCGGTCGGCTGGACGCCCAACATGTCGGCGGCTTGCTTGAGGCGGTTCACCTGCTCTTTGGTTTGCTCTAAGTGTTTTTGAAACGCGTCTTTCAGCTCTTGCGTCGTCGCGGCCTCCATCATTTTGGGCAGCGCGCTGGTGAGCTGCGTTTCGGCGCTGTAGAGGTCTTTAACCTGGTGCTCTAACACGTCTTGTAAGTTGGACATTGCCATGATTGTCTCCTCCTAAGATTTGTCAACAGTCGTTACCGTTATCAGTTCGGACGCTGTGGTCTGCGGAAATTCAGTTGTTCGCGTCCTCAGCTACAGTCTGACACAGACTGAAAAGAAATTTTGTAGACCATCCTCCAGACACGCCTCCTTCAGAATCTCGAGCTTAGGCCTCGTTACAAACTGGACGCGAAATGTTCCCGACAATGAAGTTGCAACTCACAAAGGGGGCAAATATGTCGGACCAAAACGGCAACAGCGACAACCCGGACATTCCCGCGCAGACCCAGGACCGGCAACCGGGCTTAGAGAGCGAGATGACGCCGCAACCGCAGTTCGAGCAGGAGGAGCGGCCCGGCAGCGGACGTTTGAAAAACAAGGTCGCGCTCGTTACCGGCGGCGACTCGGGCATCGGGCGCTCGGTCGCGGTGCTGTTCGCCCGCGAGGGCGCGGACGTGGCAATTCTGTACCTAAACGAGGACGAAGACGCCGAAACCGCTAAAAAAGAGGTCGAGGAAGAAGGTGGACGCTGCCTGCTCATCAGGGGCGACGTGGGCGACGAAGCGTTTTGTCAGGACGCGGTGAAGCGCACCGTCGACGAGTTCGGCGGGCTGAACGTGCTGGTCAACAACGCCGCCGAGCAACATCCGCAAAAGAGCCTGCTCGACATCACCGAGGAGCAACTGGTGCGGACTTTTCGCACCAACATCTTCGGCTACTTTTTTATGGCGAAGGCGGCGCTGCCGCACCTGGACAAGGGCGACAGCATCATCAACACCTGCTCGGTGACGGCGTTCAAGGGCAGCCCCGGTCTGCTCGACTACTCGGCGACCAAGGGGGCCATCGTCGCGTTTACCCGCTCGCTGGCGCAGAACCTGGCCGAGGACGGCATCCGCGTCAACAGCGTCGCGCCGGGGCCGATTTGGACTCCCTTAATCCCCGCGACCTTCGACAAGGAAAAAGTGGCGAAGTTCGGCCAGGACGTGCCGCTGGGCCGTCCCGGCCAACCCGAGGAGGTCGCGCCCTGCTACGTGTTCTTGGCCTCGACGGACGCTTCGTACATCACCGGGCAAACGCTGCACCCGAACGGCGGGGAGGTGGTGGGCGGTTAGTCGGGCCGACACACAGGACGAATCTTTTAAGGACTCCCTTAAAGACAAGGTCACGCCGACCGGCGACGCCTGGGCTTACTTCGGGGGCGCGCTCGCCGTGGCCGTCGCCGTCGGCGTTCACGTGTTGGCGGGGTCGGTTTACAGCGGGGCCGAGGCGCTCGAGCTGTTCAAGGCCCTGTCGAACTCTTCGGTTTACCTCGGGGTCGCGTTGACCAGTTCCGGCGCGACCGTCCTCGCGCTCATGCTTACCATGATAGGCATGGCGCGCCGCGCGGACGAGAGCTTCGACACGCGTTTTTACCAGCGCATCGGCCGCATCGGCGCGCTCAGTGCGGCCCTGCTCTGCAGCGCGGTGCTGCTGCTGATCGTGCTCGGTTTGCCCGCGGACGAGTTCGAAAACGTGCCCCCGAGCTGGTACACGGGGCTTTACTACGTGGCGGTGGGCCTTATCGCCCTGTTGGCGGGGCTCGCTATCACCACGATTCTCATGCTCTTCAACGCGGTGAAGTACGTCGTCCTCAACGTGACCCCGGCCGAACACCTGTAGCCGTGTCGGGATAGATGTGTTACGAACAACGACACAAGCCGACTTGAAAACCAAGGCCCTGACGGTCCATGAGCGCCTTTGCGCGGCTTACGACTGCCCGTTCGCGTTTTTCCGCGACACCGACCCGCTGAGCGAACTGGTGGGTTCGATGTTGTCCCACCGCACCAAAAACGCCGACTCAGGCCACGCCCTGAAAAGTTTGCGGGCGCGGTTCCCGACTTGGGAGGAGGTCATGCGCGCGCCCGTCGCCGAGGTCGAGGCAGCCATTCACGCCGCCACCTGGCCCGAGCAAAAAGCGCCGCGGCTGCAAGGCGCGTTGCGGCACGTGTTCAAAGAGCGGGGTGAACTATCGCTCGAGTTCCTGAGCGAAATACCCGTCGACGAGGCGCGGGGCTGGCTCGAGCGCATTCCCGGCGTCGGGCCGAAGACGAGCGCGGCGGTGTTGCTCTTTAGCACCCTGCGCTTGCCAGCGTTACCGGTCGACAGCCACCACCACCGGGTGGCGCAGCGCTTGGGGCTGCTGCCCGAAAAAGTCGGACCCGGCCCGGCGCACGCCCTGCTGCGCGCCCAACTGCCTGACGACTGGAGCGCCCAACAACTCTACGACAACCACGAAGCCCTGATGACCCACGGCCAGCGCTGCTGCTACCACGCGAACCCGGCTTGCACGCGCTGTCCGGTATTGGACGTGTGCCCCTTCGGGCAAGAAAGAACGAGGTAAAAGCATGGATATGAGCGGTAAAGTTGCTTTGATTACCGGCGCGGGCTCGGGCCTCGGCGCGGCGAGCGCCAAGCGGCTGGCCGCGGCGGGCGCGAAGGTCGCGCTTCTGGACATCGACGAGTCTGACCTCAAAAAAGTCGCCGCGGACATCGGTCAGGACGCCCTCGTCATTGTCGCAGACGTGTCCGAAGAAGAGGCGATGAAAAACGCTTATCAGCAAGTCGCCGACACGTTTTCACGGCTCGACGCGGTCTTCGCCAACGCGGGCATCAACGGCGTGTGGGCACCCTTGGACGAGTTGATGTTAGAAGAATGGCATAGGACGCTCAACATCAACTTGACCGGCACTTTCTTGACTGTGAAACACGCCCTGCCCCTCTTGAAAAAGCGCGGCGGCTCGGTCGTCATCACGGCCTCGGTCAACGGAACGCGCACGTTCAGCAACACCGGCGCGACCGCCTACTCGTGCAGCAAGGCGGGGCAGGTCGCGTTTATGCAGATGACGGCCCTGGAGCTGGCGAAACACCGAATACGCGTCAACGCCATTTGCCCCGGCGCGATTTCGACCGACATTTCGGAGAGCACGACGAAACGCGACTTAGAAACCGTCAAGGAGCCCGCCGAGTACCCCGAGGGCGAAATTCCCCTGACCGACGGTCAACCGGGCTCGGCCGAGCAGGTCGCCGACCTCGTGCTGTTTTTGGCTTCCGATGCCTCCAAGCACATTTCCGGCACGCCCGTATGGATAGACGGAGCGCAGTCGCTATTGCAGGGGTGACGGGACCGCAAAGCAAAAGACAGCGGTGTAAAGTAGCCGGATGAGTGAGCCTCACCTCGGCCTCGTCTGCATCACCAAGAGCGACGCGGTGCGCTACCGCACGGTCACGCGGACGCGCTATCTATCGTTCGGCGACGCTGAACGTTACGTCTTGCTGGATGAACTCTACCGGCACAACTTGGGCGTGCTGTTCAAGGCTTTGGAGTTCTGCCGTGACCACGCCATCCGGCTCTACCGCGTCAACACCAACCTGTTTCCTTTAAGCGACTGGGAAGACGGGATAGGGCGCGAGGTTTTGGACACGCTTCAAGGTGATATGGGCAAAGTCGGCCCGCAGGCCGACGCGCTGGGGGTGCGGGTACTCGTCCACCCGGAGCAGTACGTCGTCCTCAACTCGCTCCGGCCCGAGGTGATTGTCAACAGCGTACAGGTGTTGGAGAACCAGGCCCTCATTTTCGACCGCCTGGGGCTGCCGCGCAGCACCTGGGCGGGCATCAACATCCACGGCGGCAAGGGCGGGCGGGGGGACGAACTCGTCGAGACGATTTTTGCCTTGCCCGAGCCCGTCCGCAACCGCCTGACTTTGGAGAACGACGAACACGCCTACAACGCCGCCGCCATCCTGGACGTGTGCGAACGCGCCGGCGTGCCGATGGTTTTCGACGCCCACCACCACGTCGTCAGTGAGGGCTTGGCGAGTTTGGAGGACCCAAGTGTGCTCGAGTACACCCGCCTCGCCCGCGCCACCTGGCAGCCGCCCGACTGGCAGGTCGTCCACCTGTCCAACGGCCGCGCCGGCGTCGGCGACTCCAAACACAGCGACCTGATTGCGGAAGTCCCGAGCGCGTTTCGGGAGGTGGCCTGGATAGAGGTCGAGGCGAAGGCCAAAGAAGAGGCGATTTTCGGTTTGCGCGAGGAGTGGGCTCGAGGGGGTTTAAGCTAACCGCCGAACGGGTCGAAAGCCTCGTCTTAAACGTGACGTCACTTTGAAAAGAGTAGAACTACCGAACCGACACCCCTCGAAAACCAACCGTTGCCAAACCCGTTGTTTGACGACCGTCTCACCGTTCGTCCCGCCGCTCGTCTCCGGTCAAACCCGGCAAAACAAACCGAGTCCCTCAGGGCTGACGTTCTCTTTCTTTTCGGTCAGACTTCCGACTACAATAGGCCCTTGACGCATGGCTGAACCGTCTTCCCTATTCAACTCACGCCGCCGCAGCCTAACCCCGGCCCAACTTATCGTGTTGTCGTTTTTGGGCGCGATAGCTGCGGGGACGCTGCTTTTGGCACTGCCCTTCACCCACGCTCCCGGATACCGGGTCAGCGTGTTGGACGCCCTGTTTACCGCAACGAGCGCAGTTTGCGTGACCGGGCTGGTGGTGGTGGACACGGGCAGCGCCTACAACCGGCTGGGACAGTTTGTCATCATGGTGCTTTTTCAAGCGGGCGGCTTGGGCATCCTGACGCTGGGCGCGCTGCTGGCCCTGGCGACCCGCCGCCGCGTCGGTTTCAGCCAGCGGATGCGGCTTCAGGCCCAGGTCAACGCGCTTCAGGTCGGGGGCGTGATACGGCTCGTGCGCAGCATCTTTGTCGTGGTGTTGACGACCGAGTTGCTCGGCGCCGCCCTGCTTTACTTACGTTTCGCGCAAACCGTCGGCGTCTCGGACGGGGTCTTTTACGCGCTTTTCCACAGCATCAGCGCGTTCAACAACGCCGGTTTCGCGCTTTATCCCGACAGCTTGACGCGTTTCGTCGGCGACCCCCTCGTCAACCTTACGGTCATCGCCCTCATCGTCTTAGGAGGCTTGGGGTTCGTCGTCATCCTGGACATCTTCGCGCGCTTCCGTGAGCGCCGCCGCACCCCTTTCAGCTTGACCAGCAAGCTCGTGTTGGTGTCGACCGTGGTGCTCACCGCCGGGGCGCTGGTGTTTATTACCGTGCTCGAGTGGGCCAACCCGGCGACCCTGGCCCCGTTGCCTTTGGGCAGCAAGCTGCTCGGCAGCTTGTTTCAGGCGGTGGTGCCGCGCACCGCCGGCTTCAACACCCTCGACTACAGCCAGATGACGACGGCGAGCCTGGTCATGACCATTTTGCTCATGTTCATCGGCGCAAACCCGAGTTCGACCGGGGGCGGTATCAAAACGGTGACCTTCGTCGTGCTGCTGGGCAGCGCCTGGGCGGTTATCCGGAACAAGGGCGAACTGAACTTGTACGGGCGGCGCGTGGCGCTCTTTACCGTGGTGCGGGCGGGCGTCATCGCCTTCGGCGCGGCGATGACCATCGGCGCGGCGGTAACTCTGCTGGCCGTTTCGGACGCCGACAAAGGCCTGCTCAACTTGCTTTTCGAGGCGGTCTCGGCCTTCGCCACCGTGGGTTTGTCGTTGGGCGTCACCGCGGAGCTGAGCGTGTTCGGAAAGTGGGTTATCATCGTGCTCATGTATTTAGGACGTGTGGGCCTCGTCACCTTTGCGCTGGCCCTGGTCGAAGAGGAACCCGACCGGGATATCCGTTACCCTACCGAAGACGTGACCATCGGTTAGCCTGTGGCGGCGCAGCAGTTTTTGATCATCGGTGTGGGCCGCTTCGGTTCAGCGGTCGCCCAGACGCTTTACGACTTAGGCCAGGAGGTCGTCGTCGTCGACGAGGACGAGGACGCCCTGCAAGACGTCATGAACAGCGTCACCCACGCGGCCTTGCTGGACGCTACCGACGAGGCGGCGCTCGCCCGGCTCGGCGTCAACACCTTCGACTACGTTGTCGTCGCCATCGGCAGCAACTTAGAGGCGAGCATCTTGGCGACGGTGGCGGCCAAGAGCGGCGGCGCGCGGCACGTCATCTGCAAGGTCAACAGCCAGTTGGCGGCGCGTGTGTTGGCGAGCGTCGGGGCCGACGAGGTCGTTCGGCCCGAACACGACATGGGCACGCGTTTGGCGCGTCAGCTCGTCTCACCCGACATCGTGGACGCCTTCAACTTAGGCGAAAACCACGGCGTCGTCGAACTGGAAGCGCAGACCAACCTGTGCGGACGACTCGCCGACTTGCGCCTGCCCAACCGCTTCGGCGTGCAGGTCATCGCGGTAAACCGCGAAAGCCAGCTTCAGGTCACGCCGGGTGCGGACTTCGTCCTTGAACCGGGCGACCACGTCGTGCTGATAGGCAGCAACGACGGTATCGCCAAACTGCGCAAGCACTTGAAGCGTTAGGCGTCCGTGGCCGTCTTCGACCCACCCAACCGCACGCTGCGCGTCGGCGTTCTTTGCGTGGCGCTTTTGTTCGGCGGACTTGTCGTCGACTTGTCCTCTCCGCAAGCGCTCGTCGTCGCCATCGTTTACGACATTCCCGTCGCGCTTTCGGGGCTGGCCTTGTCCCGCCGCTTGACCGTAAGCATGGTGCTGTTGGCGCTTGTAAACAACGTGTTGGCCGCCTACGTCAACGCGGTCTCCACGGGCGGTTACGACACCCTGGCGCTTTTGAACCGCGGCTTGTCGGCGTTTTCGTTTTTGCTCGTCGGCGCGCTGATGCTGGCGCTCCGCAACGCTTCGACCCGGGCGACGCGTTTGGCGTTCGAAGCGGAACGGGCGCAGCGCGAGTTCACGCTGCGCCGCGCCCTGTCGAGCCTGAGCGGACCCCTAAAGCCGGACGCGCTGTTGCAAAAGGCCGTCGCCGAACTGCGCGACCTGTTGCAAGCGAACGCGGTCGTCATTGCAGGGTTGCAAGAACACCGTTTTGCCGCGCCCCGCTACAGCAGCCCCGACACGACCCAGACGGCGCTCGTCGGCAAGACGGCGTCGTGGGCGGTCGACGCCCTGCCGACGGGCAAGGCGTCGGTCATTACCGTCCGCTCGGACCAAGGCCCGAAGACGGTGGGCCGCTGGCGCAGCGCCGGCGGCGACCTTATCGTCGTGGTCGACAGACCCCGCAACGACGAAGCGTCTTTGGTGTTGAGGGAAATGCTGACGGGCCTCGAGCCCCTGCTCGAACGCGCCCGGCTGTTGGAGCAGTTACCCAACCAGGCGTCCGAACAACCGCAAAGCTCTTCCCCGCCCGGCGGGTGACGGGGCCCAGCCTGTCGGCACGGTCCGGGTGTGTTTCAAACGGTAGACCCTGCGGAAGACGACAGCTGCAAAGAAGCCGACGATGCAACGCTCGACCGGCGCAGCGGTTAAGGTGGTCCGTAAGCCACCTTGAGTCAAGGGCAGAAACCAAACTTGAGTTAGGAGCACAACATGGCAAACTTACAAGGCAAAACCGCCGTCGTCACGGGTGCGAGCCGGGGTATCGGCCGGGCTTCGGCGCTGGCTTTGGCCCGCGAAGGCGCGAACGTCATTCTTACCGCCCGGAACGGAGTTGAGTTGCAAGAGTTGAGCGAAGAACTCGAGCAACTCGGCGTCAAAAGCCTCGCCGTGGCCGCCGACCTCAGTCAAGACGCAGACATCGCCCGGTTGAAAAAGCAGGCGCTCGAGGCCTTTGAAACCATCGACATCCTGGTGAACAACGCAGGCGTCGGCAAGTACGGCCCCTTTACCGAGATGAGCGCTGAAGACTACGACTGGATGATGGACACCAACGTCCGCAGCACGATTCTTTGCACGCGGGCGTTTTTGCCCGAGATGCTCGAGCGCGGCAGCGGTTCGATTATCACGGTGTCGTCGCAGGCGGGGCTGCACGGCTTCGGCAACGAGGCGATTTACTGCGCGACGAAGTTCGCCCAGGTCGGTTTTTGTCAAGCCCTGGACCACGAGGTGCGCGAGCGCGGCGTCAAGGTCAGCATTATCGCGCCGGGCGGCGTCCACACTCACTTCGCCATCGGCACGGGCCGGGAAGAGGGCGAGCCGTATTTAGACGAGATGCTGGAAGCCGAAGACGTCGCCGACGCCGTGGTCTTCGCCGCCAAACAGCCCGCCAAGTCCCGAGTGATGCTCATCGGGATGCGGCCGATGTCGGAGCCGATTTTCTAAAACGGCTTTTGGCGAGCCTTGAACTCTCTTTCGAGTCGGCGGGCGGTTTGACGCTCCCCGGCTCGAAGCGCTTTTTCCATCGCCGGGACGGGGTGCTCGAGCACCGCCCCGTGACCGACCGCGAGCCGCGTGGGGTTCAGGGCGACCAGGCGGCGGGCGCTCTCCAAAGCCGTGGGGCCGTGGTACGTGGCGAAAGCGGGCAGCGGAAACAAAGGGCGAACCTGCCCCGCGACCGCGACGCCCGCCTGCGTTTGGAAAGCGTCCCCCGCCACAAGCGTGCCGTCGCGCGGGTCGAACAGCGCGATGTGGCCGGGCGTGTGGCCGGGAGAAGCCACGACCTGCAACGAGCCGACCGTGTCGCCGTCACGCAGCAAACGCGTCGGGACGGTTTTGCAGGTGGTGTAGCCGCCGCGCAGTTTGGCGTTCGCTTTCTGCTCCGCAGAGTCGAGGACACGTTCACCCTTCAAAAACCGCGCCTCACGCTCGGAAACGAGCACTTCCGCCTCGGGCACCAGCGCGTGCAGCGCGTCGAGGCTGCCGACGTGGTCCACGTGCGAGTGGGTCAGCACAATGCGCCTTATCGGCAAACCGAGGTCGCGGGCTGCCGTCAAGATATGGGGCGCGTTACCGCTCATGTTGGTATCGACCACGGTGAGCCCGTCGTCCTCCCGCACCAAAAAGCTGTTGAAAGCGAGGTAACGGGTGAGGCGGTACAAGTTTTGGCCGTGCAGGTGAGGGGTCATTGAGTTCTCCTTTGGGTGAAGACATACGGTGTTAGTCTTCACCGACCAAACTATAAGGCTTGCGCTTCGGCTTGTCAAGACGTACAGTGTTCACCTATGCCCTATCCTGCCAAAACAAGCCCCGAAGGTATTCTCGAGCAGGCTATTACCCTCCTCGAGCAAGGGGAAGACGCCCTCTCGATGCGCTCGCTCGCCAAAGCTCTGGATGTACGCGCCTCGAGCCTCTACCGGCACTACGCAGACCGGGAAGCACTCGAGAAAGCCATCGCCGCTTACAGCGCCAACCTCCTCCGAAAAAGTCTTGAGAGCGCCCGTGAAGGTCGAGCGGCGGCTGAAGCGTTGCGAAGTGCGGCCTACGCTTACCTTGAATTTGCCCACGCCCACCCCGCCCTCTACGACTTGCTGCTGGCCCCCCACCCGCTCGCACAGGCCGAGCCGGGGCCGCTCAAGGACTTGTGGAACGTGTTTCTGAGGCTTGTCGGCGGCGTCACCCAAAACCCGGACGACACCGCCAGCGCGGTCGCGTGCTGGTCGTTTTTGCACGGCTTCGTGGTGCTGGGGCGCACCGGACTCTTCGGCGGCAGCGGCCCGCAGGGTGGGTTCGAGGTGGGGCTGGCGGCGTTGGTTAGGGGGCTCGAGGCTAGCTCGAACTGATGGTTGACTCGAGGTGTTCCCCGGCACCGACCTCTCGCTCAGCAGCCACTTCGACGCCCGCACCGACAAGAGCCAACTTGCCCTTGTCGCCGACGATGCGGGCGTTTTTGCCCAACGTCACGCCCTTGTCCAGCACGGCGTAGCTCACGACGGCCCCACGCTCGAGCCGCACGTTCTCGAGTAAAACCGCATTCTCAACCTTCGCCCCCGCCTCGACCACCACGCCGGGCGCGAGCACCGAGCGCACCACCGTACCCCGCACCGTGCAACTCGGCGAGACGAGGCTGTCGTCGATGTGGGCGGCTCCGAAAATTCGCGCCGGTTGAAAGTAACCGCCTTTGGTGCGCAGCGGCCAGTCGGGGTCGTCCAGCGCGAACTCGGGCTCGTCCGCGAGCAAGTCCATGTGCGCCTGCCAGTAACTCTCCGGCGTGCCGAGGTCGCGCCAGTAACCGGAATGTTCAAAGGCGTAAGCCCGGCCGTTTTCAACGAGGCGCGGCAGCAGGCGGTCGCCGTAATCGCCCAAGTCTTTGTCCTCCTCAAAAAGAGTTTGAAGCGTGTCCAGCAACACGGGCGCGTCGAACAGAAAAATCTCGGCGGTCACCTGGTCGGTCTTGGGCTCGTCCGGCTTGTAGGCAAAGCCGGTGACGCGCCCGGCAGCGTCCGTCTCCACCACCCCGAAGCGCGAGGGGTCTTCGTCGGTGTGAACGGTCACCATCGTCACCTCGGCTTTTTTAGCTAGGTGCCGCTCGAGCACGTCGCGGTAGTCGAGCTTGTAGAGGTGGTCGGAACTGAGGACGAGGATTTGGTCCGCCCCGAAGTCGCGCAGGAAGTTCAGGTTTTGGTGCAGGGCTTCGGCGTTGCCGGAGGCGAAACCCTCACCCTCGCCGCCGCTGTAGGGCGGCAGCACGCGCAGACCGCCGCGGCTGCGGTCCAAGTCCCAGGGCCGACCGTTCGACAGGTGCTCGTTGAGCGAGTGCGGGCGGTACTGCTCGATAATCCACACGTCGCTCAAACCGCTGTTGACCGCGTTGCTTAAGGGTATGTCGATGAGGTGATAGCTGCCGCCGAAGGGCAGGCTCGGTTTGGCTCGAGCGTCCGTCAACACTTCCAAACGGCCGCCCTCACCCCCGGCCAAAATTAACGTGAGAATTTTAGTTTTTAGCACCGCTCCCCCTAAGCTTAGACAAGAAGCTTGTAGCCTGTGGCTTGTAGCTCGTAGAAACCACAAGCCACTGGCTACAAGCTACAGGCTTTTAAACCCCCGCCGCTTGAAACGCTTTTTTGACGATGTCCTGCGCCTGCTCTCGAATTTGTGCCAAGTGCGCCTCGCCCCTAAAACTCTCGGCGTAAATCTTGTAGATATCTTCCGTCCCCGAGGGGCGCGCGGCGAACCAGCCGTTCTCGGTGACGACTTTCAAACCGCCGATGGGCGCGTCGTTGCCGGGCGCGCGGGTGAGTTTCGCCTCTATGCGTTCCCCGGCGAGTTCGTCCGCTTTCACCAGGTCGGGTGAGAGGTCTTTCAAGGCCGCTTTTTGCTCAGGCGAGGCGGGTGCGTCGCTGCGGCTGTAGACGGGGTCGCCGAACTGTTCGGTGAGTTTCCGGTAGTGCTCCGCTGGGTCCTCGCCCGTGACGGCAGTGATTTCGGCGGCGAGCAGGTCCATGATAATTCCGTCTTTGTCGGTCGTCCAGACCGTGCCGTCGCGCCGCAGAAACGAGGCCCCCGCCGACTCCTCGCCGCCGAAGCCGTAAGAGCCGTCGAGCAAACCGTCGACAAACCACTTGAAGCCCACGGGTACTTCTTTGAGCGGGCGGCCCAAACCGTTCGCCACCCGGTCGATGATGGAACTCGAGACCAGCGTCTTCCCCACCGCCGCGCCGTCGGGCCAGTGGGGACGATTTTGAAAAAGATAGTGAATCGCCACCGCCAGGTAGTGGTTCGGGTTCATGAGTCCGCTTTTGGTGACGACGCCGTGCCGGTCGAAGTCGGGGTCGTTCCCAAAGGCGATGTCGAAGTCGTCCTTGAGCTTGATTAAACTCGCCATCGCGTAGGGAGAGGAGCAGTCCATGCGAATTTTGCCGTCCTTGTCGACGGTCATAAACGAAAACGTCGGGTCGACGCGGCGGTTCACGACGCTCAGGTTGAGGCCGTACTTCGCGGCGATGGGGTCCCAGTAGTCGACGCCCGCCCCGCCCATCGGGTCCACCCCGAGTTTTAAACCGGCAGCGGCGACGACTTTTAAGTTGATGACGTTCTCTAAGTCGTCCACGTAGGGCTGAACGTAGTCGTACATGACAGTGGTGTCGGCGGCGAGGGCCTTTTTGTAAGTGACGCGCTTGACCCCTTTGAGCCCGTCTTGCAACAGTTCGTTCGCCCGCTTCTCAACCACCTTTGTGACCTCAGGACCGGCGGGGCCGCCGTCGGGCGGGTTGTACTTGAAGCCGCCGTCCGAGGGCGGGTTGTGCGACGGCGTGATGACGACGCCGTCGGCGAGGCCGTCTTTGCGGCCCTTGTTGTGGCTCAAAATCGCGTGCGACACCGCCGGGGTCGGGGTGTAGCCCAAGCCGTCTTGAACCATCACCGTGACGCCGTTGGCGGCGAAGACTTCTAGCGCGCTTACAAGCGCGGGCTCGGACAGGGCGTGCGTGTCCATGCCGATAAACAGCGGGCCGGTGACGCCCTGGGCCGCGCGGTATTCGGCCACTGCCTGGCTCACCGCCAGGATATGGTCTTCGTTGAAACTCCCTTCCGCCGAAGTACCCCGGTGCCCCGAGGTGCCGAACGCCACACGCTGAGCGGTGTCGTCAGGGTCGGGGTGCAGGTTGTAGTAGCTCGCCACCAAACGCGGGATGTTGGGCAGCAGCGATAACGGGGCGGGTTTGCCCGCCAGGTCGTGAACACTCATGAAAGCCTCCTCTGACGTTACAAACCAGGATACAGCGCCGACCGCCCCTCGAGAGGGTCCAAATGTAAGGGTTAGCAGTTTCGACCCTTCTACTCCGTCGGCCCCGCCGCCCGAACCGCCGCCGAGGTGCCTTCGGCGTAGAGGGAAAAGTTCTTCTGAAACATGCCCGCCAGGGCCTGCGCCGCCTCGTCGTAGGCCTCCGGGTCGGCCCAGTCCTGGCGCGGGACGAGGAGGTCGGCGGGCACGCCCGGCGCGCTCTTAGGAACTTCGAAACCGAACACGGGGTCGGTCACGAACTCGCTTTGCGCCAGTTCCCCGGAAAGTGCCGCGTGCAGCAGCGCCCGCGTGTAACGCAGCCGGATGCGCTCGCCGACGCCGTACGGCCCGCCCGTCCAACCCGTGTTGAGCAGCCACACGTTCGGCTTATGCTCGCTGATTTTGGCACCCAACATGTCGGCGTAGGTTGAGGGATGTAGCGGCAAAAAGGGCGCACCGAAACAGGCCGAAAAGGTCGCCCTGGGCTCGCTCACGCCACGCTCGGTGCCGGCGACCTTGGCGGTGTAGCCGCTGATAAAGTAGTACATCGCCTGCTCCGCCGACAACCGGGCAATCGGCGGCAGCACCCCGAACGCGTCCGCCGACAAAAAGAAGATGTTGGCCGGGTGCGGTGCCTGTCCGTCGGGTTCGATGTTGTCGAGGTGGGTAATCGGGTAGGAACTGCGCGTGTTCTCGGTCTTGGAGCCGTCTTCGAAGTTGACGCTGCGGCTCACCGGGTTCATGGTGACGTTTTCCAAAATCGTCTCGAACTGGTTCGAGGCGCGGTAAATAAGCGGCTCATCCTTGGGCGACAAGCGGATGACCTTGGCGTAGCAGCCGCCCTCGAAGTTGAACACGCCGTCGTCCGACCAGCCGTGCTCGTCGTCGCCGATGAGCGGGCGTTCGGGGTCGGTCGAGAGCGTCGTCTTGCCGGTGCCCGACAGTCCGAAAAAAATCGCCACGTCCTCGTCCGCCCCGACGTTCGCCGAACAGTGCATCCCGAGCACGCCGCGCTGCGGCAACAGGTAGTTCATGACCGAAAAGATGGACTTTTTGATTTCGCCCGCGTACTTCGTGCCGCCGACGAGGACCATCTTGCGCTCGAGACTCACCATCACGAAGGCCTCGCTGCGGGTGCCGTCTCTGGCCGGCACGGCGTTGAAAAAGGGCGCGTGCAGCACCGTGAAGCCGGGGACGAACAGGTCGATTTCGTCGTCGCCCTTGGGCCGGACGATGAACATGTTGCGCGTAAAGAGCGCGTGCCACGGACTCTCACTGACCACCCGCACCGGCAGCGAGTAGCGCTCGTCGGCCCCGGCGTAGACGTCTTCGACGTAGAGTTCTTGCTGCGACAGGTAGTCGGTCACCCGCTGGTGAAGGGCCTCGAACGCCTCCGGCGTGAACGGCTGGTTGGTTTCGCCCCACCAGATGTCCCCCTCGACGCTGTCCTCTTTGACGATGAACTTGTCTTTGGGGCTGCGCCCCGTGTAGGGCGTGGTGTCGACGACGAGCGCGCCCTGGTTGGACATCTGGCCCAGCCCCTTGCGGACGGTGATTTCGTAGAGCAGGGGGCTCGGCGCGTTCCAGTAGACGGAGACTTTGGGGTAGATGCCGACGGCTTCTAAACTTTGCATGAACGTCCTTTCCAGGTTGACCCAACGCAAAAGCGGCTCGAGGCAAGGGTTGACACCTCAAGTGTAACGAAAATGGCGGCAAACCTGTGGGTGTACCGGGTCGACGTTAGGGGACTGTGTCAAAGAGACTGGGGCGGCTCGAGGCCCGGCACGACCGACTTGCCTTGTACCTGTCGGTCTCGCACGTTCCAACAGAGGCTAAGACCAAAGAGCCGACGCCGGGCGAAACTCGGGGCTAGTAAAGCCGCCGCTGCAAGTCGGCGGTCTGCAGGATGGTCGCGGCGATTTCCTCGACCGAGGCGGTGGTGGTGTTCAGAAAGCGGATGTTGCGGCTCTTGAACAGCCGCTCGGCCTGCCTCACCTCGTAGTCGCAACGCTCGAGCGACGCGTACACGCTCCCCGCTTTGCGTTTGTTGCGAATCCCGTGAAGCCGCAGGGGGTCGATGGTGAGGCCGAAAACTTTGTCTTTATAGGGGGCCAGCGCCTCGGGCAAGTCGCCAAGCTCGAAGTCGTCTTCGGCTAAAGGATAGTTCGAGGCGCGGACGCCGTACTGGAGCGCTAAAAACAGGCAAGTCGGCGTCTTGCCCACCCGCGACGCGCCCACCAAAATGATGTCGGCCCGTTGATAGTGCGTCGTCCCCAGCCCGTCGTCGGTGGTGAGCGCGAAGTCCACCGCGTCGATGCGCATCTGGTAGCTCGCCAAGTCGACGATGCCGTGCGAGCGCCCCACGCGTTTTGAAGAGGCGCGGCCCAGTTCGCGCTCGAGCCGCGCCACGTACGGCGCGAACACGTCGAACAGGAGCGCGTCGTCCTCACCCAAGCCCGCCAGCATCATGGGGTCGCTCAGGGTGCTGAACACGACCGGACGCGCCCCGGCACGCGCCGCCGTTTTAACCTCCGCGACGACCTCCGCCGCCTTGGCCGGCGAGTCGATAAAGGGCCGCGTCAGGTAGCGAAAACCCACCCCTTCGAAACGAACCAGCAAGCTGTGCCCCAGCACCTCCGCGGTGATGCCCGTGTGGTCGGAAATGAAGAAAACGGTGCGTTCGGCTGAATTCTCGGCTGGGTTTTCTTGTGCCATGCCTTCCTTTGCCATACCTTCCTTCCGGCTGTAGAGACAGGAGGTTCGCTCGCTATCCCAATCGAATCGACGCTCATTCAGCAAAAAAGTACAAAAGGTCACGCCTACCGCGCCAGTGTACTCTACAGTGTATACAGTTCGACCACGAGATTTTCTTAGAGCACTTTCTTGAGAGGTCTTTGAGGTAAAGGAGAGTTATGGCGCGCTACGCTCGCTGGTTCGACACGCTGGGCATGGGGGACGTGGAGGAAGTGGGCGGCAAAAACGCCTCCATCGGCGAGATGATTCGCGGTTTACACGAGGTCGGGGTGCGGGTGCCCGACGGTTTCGCCACCACCGCCGCCGCCTACCGGGACTTCTTAGAAGCGGACGGGCTGGCGGAACGGATTGCCCGGCGTTTGCAAACCTTCAATATTGAGGACGTAGTCCGCTTGGCCGAAGCGGGGCGGGAGATTCGGGGCTGGATGTTGGACGCGGCCTTGCCGGAGGCGCTGGAAAGCGCCGTCCGTGAGGCTTACGCGGAACTCGAGGCCCAGACTGCCGACAAGTCAAACCTCGCCGTGGCCGTGCGCTCCTCCGCCACCGCCGAAGACTTGCCCGAGGCGTCGTTTGCCGGACAGCAAGAAACTTTCCTCAACGTCCGCGGCGTGGGAAGCGTGCTGACGCACATCAAACACGTGTTCGCCTCGCTCTACAACGACCGCGCCATCGCCTACCGGGTCCACCGTGGCTTTGTCCACAGTGAAGTGGCACTGTCGGCGGGGGTGCAGCGGATGGTGCGGAGCGACAAGGGCTCGAGCGGCGTCGCTTTCACCCTCGACACCGAGTCGGGCTTCCGCGATGTGGTCTTTGTGACTTCGGCTTACGGCTTGGGCGAACTCCTCGTGCAAGGGGCGGTCAACCCCGACGAGTTTTACGTGTACAAGCCCAACTTGGCCGCAAATCGCCCCGCCATTCTGCAGCGCACCCTGGGCGGCAAGGCCCTCAAGATGATTTACGCCGAGCCCGGCGGCGAGGAACTGGTCAAGACGGTTGAGGTGTCCTCTGACGACCAGCGGCGCTTCTCGCTCACCGACGAGGAGGTCCACGCGCTCGCGCGGCAGGCGGTCGATATCGAAAAACACTACGGCAGGCCGATGGACATCGAGTGGGCCAAGGACGGAACCGACGGGGAAATCTACATCTTGCAGGCGAGGCCGGAGACGGTCCGGAGCCGCGACGAGGGGCGGGTGCTCGAGCGCTTTCACCTGCGCGAACGGAGCGAGGTGCTAGTTACCGGGCGCAGCGTCGGCGGGCGCGTCGGGGCGGGCGCGGTGCGGGTGGTGGAGAACGCCTCGCAGATGGAGCGGGTGCGGGCGGGCGACGTGCTCGTCACCGACATGACCGACCCCGACTGGGAACCGGTGATGAAGCGCGCCGCCGCGATTGTGACCAACCGGGGCGGGCGCACCTGCCACGCCGCCATCATCGCGCGCGAACTCAACATCCCGGCGGTGGTGGGCACGGGCGACGCGACCGAGAAGTTAATGGACGGGCTCGAGGTCACCGTCTCCTGCGCCGAGGGCGACACGGGCAACGTCTACGCAGGAAAACTCAAGATTGAGGTCACCCGCACCGAACTGGGCGCGATGCCGCCGTTACCCCTCAAAATCATGATGAACGTGGCCTCGCCCGAGCGCGCCTTTGCCTTTTCGCGCTTGCCTCACGCCGGGGTCGGGCTGGCGCGGCTCGAGTTCATCATCAACAACGTCGTCGGGATTCACCCCAACGCGCTCCTCGACTATCCCGAGCTGCCCGAAGACCTGAAAGCCGCTATTGGCGAGCGAACCGCAGGTCACGACGACCCCGTCTCGTTCTTCGTTGACAAACTCACCGAGGGCGTGGCGACCATCGCCGCCGCGTTCTATCCGCAGCCCGTCATCGTGCGCCTGTCCGATTTCAAGTCCAACGAGTACGCGCACCTCCTGGGCGGGCGGCGCTACGAGCCCACCGAGGAAAACCCGATGATTGGCTTTCGCGGCGCCTCGCGCTACCGCTCTAGTTCGTTTGAAAAGTGTTTCGCGCTCGAGTGCCGCGCCTTGCGCCGCGTCCGCGACGAGATGGGCTTTGGTAACGTCGAGGTGATGATTCCTTTTGTGCGGACTTTGGGAGAGGCTGAGGAGGTAGTTGAGATTCTGGCGCGCAATGGCCTTAGGCGCGGCAAGAACGGCCTGCGCCTCATCATGATGTGCGAGGTGCCCTCCAACGCGCTCTTGGCCGAAGACTTTCTGGAGCACTTCGACGGTTTCTCCATCGGCTCGAACGACCTCACCCAGTTCACGCTCGCGTTAGACCGCGACTCGGGCCTCGTCGCGCCCCTCTTTAACGAGCGCGACCCCGCCGTCAAGGCGCTCATGCACCGCGCCATTCAAGCCTGCAAGGCGCAGGGTAAATACATCGGCATCTGCGGCCAGGGTCCCTCGGACCATCCCGACTTCGCCCGCTGGCTCTTGGACGAGGGGATTGACAGCATCTCGCTCAATCCCGATTCGGTTTTGGAGACGTGGCTTTATTTGGCTGAGGAGGTGCCGGAAAGGGTGTGAGGGGGCGTGTGGGACGGTAAACCTCAGCCCAAAAACGTCGCTATCTCCTCGAGCCCCTTTTTACCGATCGCAGGCACGCTCGCGTCCGCCGCCGGATAGCCGACCACAAGCAGCAAAAACGGCCGCTCGTTGGCGGGGCGATTCAACAGTTCGTTCAAAAACCCCATCGGACTGGGCGTGTGGGTCAGCGCCGCCAGCCCCGCGTGGTGTAACGCGGCAATCAAGAACCCCGTGGCGATGCCGACCGACTCGGTCGCGTAGTAGTGCTTGACCTTTTTGCCGTCGGCGGTGAGCCCGTAGCTCTGTGCGAACACGGCGATGAGGTAGGGCGCGGTTTCCAAAAACGGCTTGTGCTCGTCGGTGCCCAGGGGTGCGAGCGCGTCGAGCCATTCCTGCGGCGCTTTCGACGCGTAAAACTCGCGCTCCTCGGCTTCGGCGGCGACGCGGATTTTGCTTTTCAAACTCGGGTCGGTCACCACGACGAAGTGCCAGGGCTGCAGGTTCGCCCCGTTCGGCGCGGTTCCGGCGGCGCGGAGGGCGTCTTCGATGATTTCACGCGGCACCGGCTCAGCGCTGAACTCGCGGACGCTGCGGCGGCGTTTCAAGGTGTCGTAAAAGGCTCGAGCCCGTTCACGCATCTCCTCTTCGGAACGGCGGCGGAACTCGAGCGGGACGAAGTCGGGGTGGGCCATTCGCCAAGTTTAACCGGCTCGAGGTGGGGGCACCGCCAGGAAGTACCGAGGACCGAGTGAAAAGTACCGAGTGAAAAAACTTTCGACTCGGTACTCAGGACTCGGTACTTTTTTGTCCTGAAAATTAGCTCACTCGGTTATGTCGAACGAACCCGTCAAACTGCTCTCGTCAGTCTCAACTCGTGTACGCTCAAGTCGTTGCGCCACTGTTCGGTCTTGGTCACACCGTCGGCCTCGAAACCCGCGGCTTTGTAAAAACGCAGCGCGCGCTCGTTGCCGTCCAGCACCCACAGGGTGACCTCACGGTAGCCGCGCTCGAGCAACGCGCCTAAGTCGGCTTCCCACAGCGCCTTGCCCACACCCCGACCCCACACCTCCGGTAGGGCGTAAAGGGTCATAATTTCGGCCGCCCCCGACTTGTCCTCGTCGCGGCACGGGCCGATGTTTGAAAACGCGACGACCTCGCCCGCGTTTTCAAAAACGAACACGGCTTGGGTGTCGTCTTGCAGGGTGCGCTGCCAGCCCAGCTCGCGCCGCTCGACGTTCAGACTGGCGAGCAAACTGGCGGGCAGCAAACCCTGGTACGCCGCCCGCCACGAAGCGACGTGAACGCGGGCGATGGCGGGGGCGTCTTCCGGGGTGGCGGGGCGAACGCTCACTCGTCCCCGCACGTCGTCTCGAGACTCACAAGCTCATTTCTCCGCAGGCAGCAGCGTCGTCATCGTGGCGGTCATCAGGGCGACGTGTTTCCGTTGCGAACCCGTGAAGGCGTACACGTCGCCCTGGCACACCTTGAGGGTTCGGCCCGAGCGCAGCACGCGGCCCGCAGCGCTAAAACGCTCGCCGACGGCGGGCGCTAGAAAGTTGACCTTGAACTCGACCGTGAGCACGTTCGCCTCCCTCGGCATAAGCGTCAGGGCGGCGTAACCGCAGGCGCTGTCTACAAGCGTCGTGACGACGCCCGCGTGCAAAAAACCGTCTTGCTGGGTGAGGTCGGCCCGGTAGGGCAAACCGATTTCGACGCTGCCGGGGGTTACGAAAGTTACGGACGCGCCGAGCAGCGCCATGACCTTTTGCGCCGCAAAGCTTGTCCGAACCGCGGCGGCGTAGTCGGGGTTAAGAGCTTCGAACATCCCCGACATCATACGCGAAGCTCGGCTAGACTGGCCCTATGAATGTGGAAGAGGTGAGTTTTAGCGGCGCGGTGCTGGCCGGCGGGTTTTCCAAGCGTTTCGGCAGCGACAAGGCGAGGTACGTCCTGGCCGGCCGAGCGCTGCTGACGCGGGTGTTGGACAGTTTGGCAGGGGCGGCCGAGCGCTTCGTCGTCGCAAACCGCGACTACGGCGAGTTCGGGGTGCCCGTTTATGCAGACATCTTGCCCACCCGGAGTCCGCTGAGCGGCGTTCACACGGCGCTGTGTCAGGCCAAAGAAGACTGGGTCGCGGTGGCGGCCTGCGACCTCCCCTACCTAACGCCCGAGTACTGGGCCGTCCTCGCCCGGCACCGTAACCGTAAAGGTGTGCAAGCGGTCGTAGTGGAAAGAGAGGGCGGGCTCGAGCCCCTGGCCGCCCTTTATCACCGCGACCTTGCAGACGAGGCCGCGCGGCGCTTGCAGCGCGGCGACTTGGCCGTTCACAGGTTCGTTGGTGAAATTAACGCCCACGTTTTGGACTGGGCGACCCTGGACTTGCCGCCCGACACCTTGACCAACCTAAACGCACGGCCGGACGCGCTAAAAAACCTGTAAGAAATTTGTGTGACGCCCCGAGTAAACTCAGCCTATGGAGTTAAACGTCACGCAAGACATCATCGTAGCGACTGAGAAGGAAAACGTCCTCCTCGAGATGCTCCTCTCGACCGAACACCACAACCTCGTGTTGCTGTCCAAGGGCCAAGACGTCTTCGCGTACCTGCGCGCGAACACGCCCGCGCTGCTGCTTGTCGACGCCCACCTGCCCGACGTCGGCGGTATTACGATTTGCAGCCGCATGAAAAAGGTGGCCCGACTGCGCGACCTGCCTTTGGTCTTGCTCGTTTCCGCCAGAGACACGGCGAGTTTGAAGGCGGCCGAGCTGTGTCGTCCCGACGCCCTCATCACCAAACCGCTCGGCGGCAAAGACGTTCGCGCCACTGTCACGCGCCTGCTCGGCAAAAAAGACTTGAGAGAGGGCCGGCTCGACCTGAACAGGGCGGTTGACCGAGTAGGCGGCTCGAGGCACTTTTCCTAACTTTTGAACGAGCCTGCCCACCCCAAACACGGGCGCCGTCAACCGGTTGCGTGGGTACCGACTTTTAGACCGCTAAATTTTAGACTGCTGACTTTTAGACTGCTGACTTTTAGACTGCCGACCTTGGAGCCCGCTGAACTTCAGGCTGTGACCGAGGACCTCGGGAGCCTCTTGTCGAGAAGCTCTTTCCCACTCCCCGCCACGCCGGCTTCTGCGGCGTTTGCAAACGCTGGGTTTTGCAAACACTGGGTTTAAAGGCGGATTTTTAGTGCTATGGTGATAGGGCTGAGGCTATGGACCTATCTTTAGATACCCTCAATTCGCTTTCACCCGGCGCTTTTCAGACTGCGCTCGGCGGCGTTTTCGAGCACTCGCCCTGGGTAGTGGAGACGGTTGACGACCAGCGGCCTTTTGCGAGCTGGGACGCCCTGCACGCCGCGCTGGTGAGGGCCGTAGCCGAGGCCGCGCCGGAACAGCAACTCGCCCTCATCCGCGCCCACCCGGACTTGGCGGGCAAAGCGGCGCTCTCAGGCGAGGTGACGGAAGCCTCCAAAGAAGAACAAAGCGGGGCGGGCTTGAACCGTCTGAGCGAGGACGAATACCGGCGCTTTCACAAGCTCAACACAACTTACCGAGAGCGGTTCGGCTTTCCTTTTATTTTAGCCGTCAGAAACCATGACAAAAGCAGCATCCTCGAGTCCTTTGAGCAGCGTCTGACCAACAGCCCAGAGCAGGAAAAAAACCGCGCCCTCGCCGAAATCGCCAAAATCGCGCGCTTTCGCCTGGCGGCGCTCTCAGGAGACGCGCATGATGATTGAGTCGATAAGCTACGGCAAGAGCAACGTCACCGTGTACCGCACCAACGCCGCGCCGCTCGTCGGCCTGAGCCCACTGCCCGAGTCGAACTTCACCGGGCGCAGCAACGTGTTGTTCGCCAACGACGTGGACGTGCTCGTCCTCGGCGACAACTTCAAACCCGCCTACACCGAGGGTGACAACAGCGACGTGGTGGCGACCGACAGCATGAAAAACTTCATTTTGAAAAAGGGGCTCGAGTTCGGCGGCAGCACCCTAGAAGGTCTGTTACACTTTCTGGGCCGCGAGTTCTTGCAGCGCTACCCGCACATGGAGGCGCTGCAGGTGTCCGGCACCGAGGTTCCCTTCGAGGCCGCCACCGTGCCGCAAGACGGCGCGTTCGTCAAAAGCGAAACCCTCTTCTACCCCACCGACGCCGATAGGGGTTACGCCGAGGTGCACCTGGAACGTGCCGGCGAAGACAGCGTCGTCACCAATCACCGGGCGGGGCGGCTCGGCTTCAAACTCGTCAAGGTGACGGGCAGCTCGTTTTACAGCTTCGTGCGCGACGAGCACACGACCCTGCCCGAGCGCACCGACCGGGCGCTCTACGTCTACGCCGACTGTTGGTGGCGTTACCGAGACGCTGCGAACATGATTGCTGACGACAACAGGCACTTCGTCGCCTCCGAGCAGGTCCGCGACGTTGTAAGAAGCGTGTTCCACAGTTTCAACAGCAAGTCCATCCAACACCTGTTTCACGAGATGGGCGAGCGCGTGTTGCAGCGCTTCCCACAGCTGAGTGAACTGACCTTTCAAGGCCAAAATCGCACCTGGGACGTGATGTTTGAAGACACTGACCCTACCACTAAAACGATGTGCGACCCGCGCCCGCCCTACGGCGTCATCGGCCTGACGCTGACGCAGTAATGGGCCGCCTCAGCACGCACGTCTTGGACACCGCCCACGGCAAGCCCGCCGCGGGCCTCGCCATCGACCTCTACTACCTGGGCGGCGAGTCGCGGCAACACTTGGCGAGTTTCATGACCAACGCCGACGGCCGCACCGACGCGCCCCTGCTCGAAGCCCAGGACATGGTGACGGGCGTATTCGAGCTGGTATTTCACGTAGGCGAGTATTTCGGGCTCGAGCCCAGGTTTTTAGACCAGGTGCCGGTACGCTTCGGCATCACCGACGCCAGCGCGAACTACCACGTGCCGCTCCTCGTGTCGCCTTATGCATACAGCACCTACCGGGGCAGCTAGCCGGGACAGCTATGACGCAATCCGACAAAGTCACGCAGTCAGACAAAGTCAAAAAGTTAGCCGAGGAAATTCTCACGCGCTGCGACGCCCTCGCCGAGTTCAGTGAGGACGAAGGCGCGCTCACGCGTACTTTTTTGAGTGAACCCGCGCACGGCGCGCTGGCAGCGGTGCGCGGTTGGATGGAGGAAACGGGCATGAGCGTGCGCCTCGACGCGGTCGGCAACATCGTCGGGCGGTGTGAGGCTGCAAACGAAAACGCTCTCGTCCTGCTCGTCGGCTCCCACCTCGACACGGTACGCGACGCCGGGCGCTACGACGGGATTCTCGGCGTGCTCTTGGGTATTGCCGCCGCCCAAGCACTGCGGGACGACGCTCTCCCCTTTCACTTAGACGTCGTCGGCTTTTCGGAAGAGGAAGGTGTGCGCTTCGGCGTGCCGTTTTTGGGGAGTAGGGCGGTGACGGGGACGTTTGAGGAAGGGATGGCAGGGTTGCGCGACGTGGACGGCGTGAGCGTTCGGGAAGCTATTTCAAACTTCGGTTTGAATCCTGAAAAAATCCCCGAAGCGGCCTACGAGCCCGCAAAACTGCTCGGCTTTGTCGAAGTCCACATCGAACAGGGGCCCCACCTGGCGGCACTCGATAAACCACTCGGCGTGGTGAGCGCGGTGGCGGGCTCCACGCGTGCCCGCGTCACGTTCACAGGTCAAGCGGGGCACGCAGGCACCACGCCGATGGCGCTGCGGCGCGACGCGCTCGTCGGGGCGGCACTGTTCGTGCTCGAGACTGAACGTTACGCCAAAAGCGTCCCCGGCCTGGTGGCGACGGTCGGCCAACTTGCGGCGAGCCCCGGCGCTGTCAACGTCATTCCCGGTACGACTGTTTTAAGTCTGGACGTGCGCCACGCGCAAGACGAAGTGAGGCTCGAGGCTGTGGCGGCGTTGACAGCGAAAACAGCCGAGATAGCGGGGGCTCGAGACCTCAGCACGGATTGGCAAACCTTGCTTGACCAAGCCGCCGTGCCGCTGGACCCTGACTTTCAAAACAGACTTAAAGAGGCTGCCGGGGCAGACGCACCCCTCATGCCGAGCGGCGCGGGCCACGACGCGATGGTGATGGCGCCTTTTACCCCTTCAGCCCTGCTGTTCGTCCGCTCACCCAACGGAATCAGCCACAACCCGGCGGAGACGGTGCTGGTGGAAGACGTGGCGGCGGCGCTCGAGGCACTCGTAACCTTCACCCGAGGGCTCCGTGCTTGACCTCGTTATCCGCGGCGGCACGCTCGTTACCCCGAAGCGGGTTTTTCGGGCGGATGTGGCGCTCCTCGGCGGCAAAATCGTTGCGGTCGAAGATGAAATTCTCGAGGCGGCAGAAACGCTGGACGCGACCGGCCTGCACCTTTTTCCCGGCATCCTCGACACGCACGTTCACTTCAACGAACCCGGCCGTGTTTCTTGGGAGGGGATTGCGAGCGGCAGCGCGGCCTTAGCCGCGGGCGGCGGCACGCTCTACGCCGACATGCCGCTCAACTCCGACCCACCGCTGCTGCGCGCCGCCGACTTCGCGGCCAAACGGCGCGCGGCGGAAGCCTCTTCCCACACCGACTTCGCATTCTGGGGCGGCTTAACGCCGGACAACGTCGAGCACCTGCCCGAACTGGCCGAGTGCGGCGTCGTCGGTTTCAAGGCGTTCATGACCCGCAGCGGCATTCCCGAATTCAAGGCGGCCGACGACCTCACGCTGTACCGGGGGATGAGTATGGCGGCGCTTCTCGGCCTCCCCGTCGCCGTCCACGCCGAGAGCGAAAATTTGACGAGCGCCTTGACTCGAGAACTCCGTGCGAGCGGCGGCACGCTGCCGCGCGACTACCTCTTATCCCGGCCCATCATCGCCGAAACCGAGGCCGTGGGCCGCGCGCTACTGTTCGCGCAGGAAACCGGCTGCGACCTGCATTTCGTCCACTTAAGCAGCGCTCGAGCGGTCGCCCTCGTCACCGAAGCGCGGCTGCGCGGCGTCCGCGCGACCTGCGAAACCTGCCCTCACTACCTGCACTTTACCGACGAGGACTTAGAGCGTTTGGGCACGGTTTTGAAGTGCGCGCCGCCCCTGCGCAGCGACGACGAGCGCCACGCCCTGTGGCAAGCCCTGTTGCGCGGCGAAATCGACCTCGTCGCCAGCGACCACTCGCCGTCCGACCCCGTGTTGAAAGAGCGCGAAGACTTTTTCGAGGTCTGGGGTGGGATTTCCGGCGTGCAGTCGACCCTGAACGTGCTGCTGAGCCACCGCGCCGAGCAAGGCTTGCCGCTGCAAAAGGTGGCCACTCTGACCTCTGCAAATCCCGCCGAACGCTTCCGCTTGCCGCACAAGGGGCGGCTCGAGCCCGGTTACGACGCCGACTTGTGCTTGGTCGACCTGGACGCTACCTTTACGCTTCAAAAAGACGACCTCTTTTACAAACACAAGACGAGCCCCTACCTCGGCCAGCGTTTCAGCGGCCGCGTCGTCAGAACCCTGCTGCGCGGTCGAACGATTTTTCGAGATGGCAAACTTTCCGAGCCGGGCGGTCGCCTCGTTCGGCCGGACACTCTGCTACCCTAGCTCATGACCCACTCCCTGCTCACCCAGTTCGGCCAAACCCGCAGCCGCGTCACCGCTCGACACGCCCTTATCGCGCCGGACGGACACGTCCCGACCGCCCTGCCGGGTTGGAAAAACGCCCGCGGCGTCGTCCTCATCTCGCCGCAGATGGGCGCGCGCTTCACGCAGTATTTCGCCCTGCTCGAGACGACCGGCGAAGGCACCCCGCCGCTGCCGGGCGTGGAGCGGTTCGTGTTCGTCCTTTCGGGCGGCGTGACCGTCCAGACCGAGGCCGACACCTTCAATCTCGAGGCCCGCGGCTACGCCTTTTTTCCCGCCGGGGAACCGCACGTCATCACAGCAACTTCAGAAACGCGGCTGAACGTGCTCGAGCGCCGCTTTATCCCGTCGGAAACCGACGAGCCCTTGCCCATCATCGTCGGCAACGAAACCGAGGTTGGGGGCGAGCCGTTTTTAGGCGACGCGAACGTGACCGTTAAAATGTTCTTGCCCGACGACCCACGCTTCGACCTGGCGGTGAACACCATGAACTTCAAACCCGGCGCGACCTTGCCCTTTGCCGAAACGCACTTCATGGAGCACGGCCTGCTGATGCTTTCCGGCGGCGGCGTGTACCGCCTGAACGACGACTGGTATCCGGTGCAAGCGGGCGACGCGCTGTGGCTGGGGCCGTACTGCCCGCAGTGGTTCGGCGCGCTCGGGACAGAAGTCTCGTCTTACCTGCTCTACAAAGAAACGAACCGAGACGTGTTCGCGTTTGAGAAGGAAAGTTAGCGGTAAAAACAGCAGCCGTGCGCACAGGGGTTAAAGCCTTTTGTGTTTACGACCCTGCGCTCGGCAGCTGGCTCAACGTGTGGAAAAGTTACGACCTGTGGCACGCACAGTAGAGGCTCGACTTGTCCGAGGTGCGGACGGTTTGACCGGCAAGTGTTTAGCTAAAAACACGGCCCTAGAAGGGATAGTCCCAGCCTTCCCACTCAGCAAAACCGTGAATCTTTCTGGCGATTGCTAAAAAATCATTCTCGTTAAATCTTTCAACTAGCTTGTTTATGTAAGCAGAAATTTGACTGAAGTCGTACTTAGGAACAATAAGCGTATTAGCACCAGAGACAAAACTATCTTTCTCGAGACGTTTCTCAATCCAAGCCGGAGTACAAACGAAAAGAGCAAAGCGGTCTCCGTAGTCTTCACCTTTGAATGAGAGAAAGAAATGCACGCCGAGCCCAAAATTTGCAGCTTGTTCTGGCTCGTATGTTTCAAAGTGGTCAGTCCAAGGGCTATAAATGGAAGTTATCTTCGCGATTGGCACAGTGACTCCTCATAATCGCGCCGTCCTCAATCCCCCGCCGTCAGCGCCGACGCGTCCAGCGCGCGCAACTCCTGAAAGCGGAAGGCGAAACTGAGGGCGGTTAGGGCGACCAGCGCCGCCAGCCCGAAGGTGAGGCGAAACCCGAGCAGTCCGACGAGACCCCCCGCCAGAATCGGCGCGAAGCTCGGCAGGGACAGCAGGCTGTTGGCGGTGCCCACGTAAAGGGGCCGTTCGCTCTCGGGCGACACGGCGTAGAGGAGGTTCCAGGCGGCGATGCCCATGCCGGCCTGCCCCGCCGCCGAGAGCATGAAGACCGCGGCGAACAGTTGCCAACTGGGCAGCAGCAACGCCGAGACCGAGGCGGCCAGCAGGAGCATGATGCTGATTTGCAAGACGTCGACGTTGTGCCCGCGGTCGGCCGGGCGGCGAAACAGCAAGTTGGCGGTAATCGAGGCCGAGGTTGACAGAATTACGAACAGACCGAGCGAGGTCGTGGGGGCGTCTAGGTTTCGGAGGGCATATACGGCGTAGAACGGGTCGGCAAGTAACGCCAGCAGCGCCAGGAAACGCACGCGCATGTAGCGGCGAAAACTGGGGTCGCCCTGCAACAAGCTCGGAATTTGCCCGACGAGTTTGCGAAACGGCTGTTTGGTCGCGGGCTTTCCGGCGGGTTCGCGGATGAGCGAAAAGGCAAGGTTGGCCGCGCCGTAAAGGGCCGCGCCGAACACAAAAATAATGCCGAAGTTGCGGGGAAAAGCTACGTCCGTCGCTAAAAAGTGGCGCAGCAACAGTCCGGCCAGCAGCGCGAGCGCCCCGCCGATGGTGTTGCGGAGCGCCCAGAAGGTGCCCAACCGGTAGTGCGGCACGACCTTCGCGGTCACGTCGGCGAAGGGGATGCCCGAGATGCCGCCCGCAATTGACACCGTCCCGATGGTTGCCAACACCATCAACATCAGAAAGCCGGGTCGGTCGGGGAACGCGAAAATGGCCGCGACCATCAGGGTGTAAGCGGTGATTCGCACGAGCGAGGTGCGGCGGTACCAGGGCAGCTTGAACGGCTCGTGCGCCAAACGGCTCGCGACGAACAGTTGGGGCAAAAACCAGGCCCCGACCTTTAGGGCCGGGATAAGTCCGATGACCACGGCGGGCGCGCCGAGCGTCGCCAAAAAGGGGGCCATGACTAAGTTGCTGTGAAAAAAGGCGTCCGCTCCGTTGACGAACACGCCGTTGTAGACGCCGAGCCAAAAGTTACGGTTGGGTTCGCCGAGGCCTTTGGCTTGCATAGGCGCTATCCTACACCCAAAACGCAAATGTCAGGGCGTAGTTTTTCGCTCAGGTTTTCGTCTTCTCTTTTAGGGGAAGTGTTCAAAGGGCGAAGGGGTAGAAGGAACGCGGGCACCAACCGACGTTTTGGAGCTGTTCGCTATAAGCTCGAGCCCTACCCCTGCGGACGGCCCTCGTTGTTCCGCCGCGCCGCCCGGTCGGAGAGCGTCGTCAGCAGCGACGGCGCGAACCCGGAGCGGCTTTCCCAGCCCGTTTGTAGGGTGTCTCCGTCTACAGGATTCTCGCCCGGCAGCAGACGGGTCGTGAGTTTCAAAAGCTGCGCGGTGAGTTCGGGAAAAAGGGCGTTTGCCCCCGCCGCTAACTTGCCTTGAACGCCGGTGACGAGCTGCGCCCGCCCGTTGCGGCAAGCCTCGACGATGTCCCGTGCCGCCCTTGAAGCGCTCATCGACACGCCCGGCAGCGAGTCGGACACGGCGAACCAGACGAGTTCTCGTTCGTGCTGGCCTTTGAGCTGCACGTTGAGGTACGAACCCGTGCGAATAAGCCAGGGACAGACCGTCGTCACGGTGATGTTGTCGCGGGCGAGTTCCGCCCGCATTCCGTCGGACAGGCCGACGAGCGCGAACTTGCTCGCCGAGTAGGGAACCAGGTGCGGCACCGCCACCTTGCCGCCGATAGAGGCGATGTTGACGATGCGCCCGCCGCCCTGCGCTTGCATGTGCGGGACGGTCTCGAGCATTGTGTAGAGCGGTCCCCAAAAATGTACGTTCATCGCGTTCTCAAAGTCTTGCTCAGCCATGTGCGCGACCGGACCCGCCTGGATGATGCCGGCGTTGTTCACGAGTACGTCGATAGTGCCGAAGTAGGAGAGGGCACCCATCACCGCTTCTTTGACTTGCTCCCGCTCCCGCACGTCGCAGGGGATGGTGAGAACATCGGCTCTGTACCGTGACCGCAGTCCGGCAGCAGCGCGGTTGAGTTCAGTTTCGTCCCTTGCCACCAACGTCAAACGTGCGCCCTCGGCGGCGAACCGCCGCGCCAGCAACAGGCCCAAGCCCTTCGAGCCGCCCGTGATGAGGACGGACTTGTCCTTAAAGCTTTTGCGCCCTGAGAAAGCCCAGGCCAGGGCGGCACCCGCCACCCCGGCCAAGAGGACTTCGCGCTTTTGCACGGTTTAAGGCGTCAGGACGACCTTGACACAGTCGTCCTCTTTGTTTTTGAAGATGTCGTAGCCTTGCGGGGCGTCCTCGAGCTTCAGGCGGTGGGTGATAATCGCCGCGGGGTCGACACTGCCGTCGACGATTTTCTCGAGCAGCGGCTGCAGGTAGCGGTGGACGTGGGTTTGGCCCATCTTCCAGGTGAGGCCTTTATTAAAAGCCGCGCCCATCGGGATTTTGTCGATAATGCCGCCGTAAACACCCGCCACCGACAGGGTACCGCCCTTGCGGCAGGCCATGATGGCCTCGCGGAGCGCGTGGGGTCGGCCGGTCTCCAAGCGCACCGACTGCTTGACCTTGTCGTACACGCCCGCCACGCCCATGCCGTGCGCTTCCATCCCGACGGCGTCAATGCACACGTCCGGGCCACGACCGCCGGTCATCTCGTTCAGGGTCTCGAGGACGCTTTTCTCCTCGTAGTTGATGGTCTCGGCTTTACCGTAGGTCGCGGCCATGCTGAGGCGTTCGGGAAAACGGTCGATAGCGATGACGCGCTCCGCGCCGAGCAGCCAGGCGCTCTGAATCGCGAACTGTCCGACCGGCCCGCAGCCCCACACCGCGACGACCTCGCCGCCCTGCAAGTCGGCCTGGTCGGCGGCCTGGTAACCCGTCGGGAAGATGTCGGTGAGGAACAGAACTTGCTCGTCGCTCAGGTGGTCGGGAACCTTGAACGGCCCCACGTCGGCGAACGGCACCCGCACGTACTCGGCTTGCCCGCCCGCGTAACCGCCCATGATGTGCGAGTAGCCGAAAATTCCCGCCGGCGAATGCCCGAAAAACGCCTCGGCGATGCCCGCCTTGGGGTTGCTGTTGTCGCAGAGCGACCACAGGTCGTGTCCGCAGAAAAAGCAACTCCCGCAGGCGATGGGAAACGGCACCACCACGCGGTCGCCGACTTGTAAATTCTTGACCTCCGGCCCGGTTTCGACGACCTCGCCCATAAACTCGTGGCCCAGGATGTCGCCCTTTTCCATCATCGGAATATAACCGTCGTACAGGTGCAGGTCCGAGCCGCAAATCGCGGTCGAGGTCACCTTGATAACGGCGTCGTGCGGGTTCAGGATTTCCGGGTCGGGAACTGTTTCGACCCGAACGTCGTTGGTGCCGTACCAGCAAAGTGCTTTCATGGTCCCCCCTCGAGGTGGTTTTAAGTTTGACTTACAGGATGTGAGAGAAAGTACCGAGTACCGAGTGAAAAGTAAAAAGGAGAAAGTGAAAGTCAAAAGCTTTTACGCCCCTGCTCCCCTTCTCCCCTACCCCCTACTCTTTTGGCCTAGCCCGCCCGGCCTGAGGTTTGGCCGTCGACGGTGGCGACCTCACCGGTTTCCATACGCTGTTTGAACTTGCGCAGGTCTTCGCCGACTTGTTGGTTGGGCTCTTCGCCGAACAGCTTGGCGACCGCCGCGCCGACCGGACCCAAGGGCGGGTGGTAGGTCAGCGAGACTTTGAGTTCGGTGCCGCGCCCACCGGGGGCGTCCCTGAATTCGACGTAACCCTCGTTGGGAACCGTTGCGCCCTCGAGCGACCGCCAGGCGATGCGCTCGTTTTTCTGGTCGTAGACCAGTTCGGCGTCCCATTCGATAGAAGTGTTGACCGGACCCTTGGCGACCCAGTGCGAGCGGTCACCCTCTAAGTTTTCGACCGACTTGAGGTGGCTCATCACGTGGGGTAGGTTTTCAAAGTCGCGCCAGTAGTCGTACAACTCCGAAGCAGGTTTGTCGATGGTGACGCTTTCAACAACGTCGACGCCGCCACTGCGCTCTTCTTTGCCAAATCTTTGGCGCTGCGGCTTGGCGGTGAAGCCTTGGTAAACCACGTAAGCGCCCGCGAGCGCAAACAGCGAGCCCGCCACGACGGCCGTCCAGTTGGTCTTGTTCCGGTGGTAAGCGAGTTCGTCCTCTTCGATGTAGTCGTACAGGTCGTAGTCAGTTCGGTTGTAGTCGGTTCGGTCGTTCGTTGCGTAGTCCACACCGTAGTAAGCGGTGCGCCCTCGAATCGTCGTCTCGTCCATGAGCCTCTCCTTTTCTTGCGACCTACAGGGTCACTACCGCCATTATGAAACCCCGGTCACGGTTCAAACCGTATCGCTGACCGTGTTGTCACGCCGCTCCAAACGTTATACCCCCTCACAATTGTTTTGTAAGGTGGGGCGTAGGGTTGCAAAGGCGTCGAGTTTTGTTGAGAGCGGGGGTTTCAAAACGTGGCTATCAAAGGTCTTATTTTAGATGTAGACGGCACCCTGGTCGACAGCAACGCCTTTCACGCTCGAGCCTGGCAACAAGCGATGGCCGAAGCGGGTTTTATGGTCGGGCTGGAGCAAATCAAAACCCTCATCGGCATGAAAGGCAGCCTGCTGTTGCCAAAGGCCGTAGGGGTCGAGGCGGACAGCGACACGGGAAAACGCGTCGACGCGCGCCGCGCGGAACTTTTTAAAAAGCGCTATTTGCCCCAAGTCAGGGCGTTTCCCCGAACCGAAGAACTTCTTGCCCGTCTTCACGACGACGGCGTACAGATGGTGGTGGCGAGTTCGTCGGAGGACGAGGTTTCAGAACCCTTGCTGAAGCGGGCCGGGGCCAAGTCAATTGTCGAAGGCAAGACCTCCGCCGAGGACGCCGAACACTCCAAACCCGCGCCGGACATCGTCGAAGCCGCCCTTGAAAAGTTCGACTATCCCAGAGCCGAGATTTTGATGCTTGGCGACACGCCTTACGACGTCGAGGCGGCCACCCGTGCGGGCGTGGGCTGCGTCGCGCTGCGCTGCGGCGGCTGGGACGACGCGAGTCTGAGCGAGGCCGTGGCGATTTACGACAGTCCGGCGGACCTGCTCGAGCACCTGGACACCTCGCCGCTGGCGCAGAAGAACGGCGCAGAAGAACGAACAACCCGTGCAAACCGACGGTCGTTGACCTGAGTAGACCTTGCAAAAATCCAACTGGACAGCGGTAGTGACCGGTCGTGTCGTTGCTCAGTTGATACTTATCAAGAAAAGTCTAGTACCCCCGTTCACAAAGAGGTTTTCGCCCCACCTTCGCCACGCCGGGAAACACGCTTTTGCTTTTCAACAAGGTCAATCTTGACCGAAATGTCGACCAAAGCTTGACAACAAAACTCAAACTCGACCGGGAGGTGTTTAGCTGCTCGCGCTCGTGTAGTTCGCCACCGCGTAGCGCCAGAACAGGCGGCTCAGCCCGAACAGCGCGCTCGCCATGACCACGCTGCCGAGTACAGCCCCCGGCGTGAGCCGCCCGACCGCCGCCGAGGCGGGCACGGTCGTGATAAAGGCAATCGGCACGACGAAAGTCAAAAAAAAGCGCGCCCAAACAGGAAACGCCGTGACCGGAAAACGCCCGGCGGTAAAAAACGCATAGAACAGTTCGCTGACGTTGGCGACCTTGACGAGCCAAAACGCCGTCGTCGTGAGCATCAACCAAATCGCGTAAACGATTACCGCGCCGCAAAACAGCAGGCCCGTCGCCAGCAGCACGGTGACGAGGTTGAGCTGTCCCGCCTGCGCCATACCGTAGCCGATAAGTCCGAAAGCGAGCAGCAGTTGCGGCACCATCCACACGCTCAAAAATCGGGCCGACACCATAAACTGCGCGCTGATGGGTTTGAGCAGAAAGAAGTCCATGTTGCCGGTGCGAACGTATTCGGGCAACTTGTTCAGGTTGGGATACATAAAGATGTCGATAAGCGCCTCTAAGACCATAAACACGCCGTACAGCGTCAGCGCCTCGCCGAAGCTCCAGCCGCCGACCGAGTCGGCGTTTGCAAACATCGCGTACAACACGAGCAAACCCGTCGCGGTGGTGATGAGCGAGTTGAAAATGTTGAGGACGAAGTTGCCGCGGTACTCGAGTTCGAGTTGCAGCGAGTTGGCGGTAAAAATGCGCATGAGTTTGAAATAGCGTCTCACGCGCCCACCGCCCCGTAGCGCTTCAGCCCTTGCCGCCACAGCAGCAGGCGCAAGCCCGCAAACGCTAAAACCCACACACCCTGCGCCGCCACCCCGCGCCACAGTTCAGCGCCCGCAACCTTGCCGAGCAAAACCTGCACCGGAAAGTCAATCATGTATGGAAACGGCGTGTAGGCGATGGCCGCGCGCACCGCGTCCGGGAACAGCTCGAGCGGGATGAGCGCGCCGCTCAGACCGATGTAAAGCGCGAAGTAGGTTTGCTCCAGGCCCAACACCTGGTCAAACCAGAACGTCAACAGCCCGAAGCTGTACTGCTGGTTGAAGCGAATCGCCCAGGCCCCGGCCAACGTGAACATAAAAATGAGGAGGTTTACTGGACTCAGGTCCAAGCGCGCCCCCGCCCACCACAGTCCGAGCGCGACCGGCACCAGCACCACGGGAACGCGCAGCGTTTTTTCGGCCAAGTTGCCGACCACGTGCTCCCAGTACGGGTCGAGCGGGCGCAGCAGTTTGGGCGACAGCTCGCCCAGGCGGATTTCCCGGTCCAAGTCCCACAACACCCACACCACCGTCGCCTGCCGCACCAGAAACACGGTCAAAAAGTAGGCCGCGAAGTCCGGCGCGGTGTAACCGCCTACGGGGCCGTCCTCGGCCAACCCTATCCAAATCAGCATCATGATGAGAGGCAGCGAACCCGAGACTATCCAGACAAACATTTCCGCGCGGTACTCGGTAAGGAGCGCAAAGGCGCGGCCGAACAGGGCGGCCGCTCTTTTGAACGTCCAGTACAGGTTACTCCGCAAGGGCGGCCGCTTTCTCGGCGGGGGTTCGAGCTTGAAGGTCTTTCTCACCCTCTCGAGCCTCGTTGAACAGGTGCCCGATGACCTCTTCGATGGGCACTTCTTCGATGCTGATGTCGGCGACCGGCAACTCGCCCAGCAGCCGGGCGGCGACGCGGGTCAAACTGCGGCGCGGCGCGAGCAGTTCGGCCTGGAGGCCGTCGCAGCGGCGAACCTCACCGTAAGGAGCAAGCTGCTCGGGCGTTTGCGCCTCGCTGAAGGCCAGCTTAAGCACTTTGCTGGGCGAGCGCGTCTCGACCAAGTTTTGCAAGTCGCCGTCGAACACAATTCGGCCCCGGTCGATAACGATAATCCGTTTGGCGAGCGCGGTCACGTCGGCCATGTAGTGACTGGTCAACATCACGGTCGCGCCGTGGCGGAGGTTGTAAGCGGCGACGAAGTCGCGGACGCTCTCTTGCATGTTGACGTCCAACCCGATGGTCGGCTCGTCCAAAAACAGGACTTGCGGCTGGTGCAGCAGCGCCGCGGCGAGTTCGCACTTCATGCGCTCGCCCAGCGACAGTTTGCGCACCTGTTTGTTTAACAGTCCGTCCAAACTCAGCATTTCGGTGAGTTCGGCGAGGCGCGTTTTGTAAACGTCGTCGGGAATCTTGTAAACAGCCGCGTTGACCAAAAACGAGTCGAGGGCGGCCAAGTCCCAACTGAGCTGCTGCTTTTGGCCCATCACGAGCGTGATGGTTTTGAGAAACTCGGCCTGACGGCGTTTGGGCTCGAGCCCCGCCACCCGCACCTCCCCCGCGCTCGGGTGGAGCAGGCCGGACAGCATCTTCAGCGTCGTCGTCTTGCCCGCGCCGTTCGCCCCCAAAAACCCGACGACTTCGCCTGGGGCAATGTCGAAGGAGACCTCGTCTACCGCTTTCACAGTCTTAAAGTCGCGCTTGAAGAACGCGTTCAAGCTGCCCCGAAAGCCCGCCTCTTTTTCATGAACCCGGTAGTGCTTGCTCAGTTTGCCGACGTGAATCATGCAAAGGGCAGTATACGACCCCGCAGGCGATTAAAAAAAGAGGCTCGAGCCCGCCCTCCACTTAGACAAGAAAAAAGCAAGGGAGCCGAAAAGCGCTCTCCCCTGCCCTCACTATTTTTGAACTTTAGGCCGCGACCAAACCTTTCAGCTTGTCGTACGCCGCCTCGGCCCGCTGTTTGACGACGCTGTAGTCTTTGGAGCGGCCCGCCATCATCACGTGCATGTTCATGTGCCGGTCTACATCGCCGAAAATCGAATTGAGGACTTCGACCTCTTCGCGGCTGCGTAAGCTAGCGTCGTCGCGGAACATCGCCGGGTAGATGTACTCGAACTGCTGGTCGCTGATGACGCCGGACAGGTACTGCTCGAGCACGTCCAGGTAAGGTTTTAGGTCGCTGCGGACGGTCGGCGTCGTTTTAGTGGTTGCACCGTCGGCTTGAGGCACTTGGGCAAAACCCGCGTCGAGCGTCTGCGGGTTGATGTCCCAGTTGTCGAGGTCGTACACGGCCTCGCCGTCCTTGAACAAAATCACCTGCGGCGACTCGTGGCGGATGCCGGTCATCTCACTCACGAGGTTGCTGGCAGGCCGCGCCTCGACCACGCGGATGATGCCGACCATCATGTCTTCGCGCGGCTCCAACTTCTCTTGCAAAAAGCCGAAGCCCTGCATCGTTTTGTGGCAGGTGCCCGCTTTGAAAATGACGCTCGTTGGGTACTTGTCCAAAAACTGGTTGAGGTCTTCGGGGCTTGTTAGGTTAACGACTCGGTCTCTAAACATGGTGACTCCTTCGGAACTAGCTATAAAAAACCTACTACCTCAAAACATAGTATAAGGCGCGGCCTGAGATGCTAGTCCTGTTCGTGACAAAGGAGCGCTGCTGAAAGGTCGGCTCGAGGCGAGGGTGCTCGAGGCGGAAAAGTTTAACGTCTAAGCTCAGCCGCCGTGGGCGGCAGTTCGTTTCAAAGCAGCACGGAGACGCCAATGCCGCAAATGAGCAAAACTGCCAAGCCCACGGTCGGCTGCAGCGGGTGTTATGCCGCGCTTTCATCGTATCGTCCTCGCCCAAGCGAGAAAAGAACAAAGTCCGTCGTTGCTGCTACGAGAGAGTCATGCACTATGAGGTGCTGGTATGCTTTGTCATACCAGCCAACCCGAAAAGAACCATCCCGTTCCTCTATGAAGGTGTTGGGACTACTCCGCTTGTCATAGGAGAAATGCAATAGGCGTTTGCATTCCTCAGGGTGGCTACGGAAGTAGGCAGCGATTTCTTCCGCAGAAAGCGATGCCGCGTCAATCTCCAAGGGCGGTAGGTAAGTCGGATGGGGCATAGTTAAGCACCGCACGGCATAACGGCCTAAGCTCAGGGGTTCGGACGTGTTGAAGATGCAAGTCATGCTCTAAATCTGCGCTAGATTTTCGGCAGGGCGAATCCGAATCCTTTGCAGCGCCTAGTTATGCACGACCTGACGTAACAACTGCAAGCTGAGGCAGTGGTTTTGAAACGAGTCTCGTTTTCAAGTCGCTTTGAGTTTCAAGCGCACGCTGGTAAAGCGTTGACAGGTCGTGATTAGCTTCTTTCTCGAGTTCAAGCCGCGCTTCACGAACTTCTTCGACAACTACATCTTCCCACATACTTACACCTCCATGAGTTCTTGTGGTGTACACAGAACCGGCGTGTGAACGTTTAAGTCCTGGTTAAGTGCTTGCACCAGAGGGCGTTAACAGAAATACTAGCCTGAGTGCTGAAATCTTGATGGGTGTATTTGCAAGATTTGATACTTGCTGGCTAAGTGAGGTGAGGAAGGCAGGATTCGAACCTGCGACATGCTTCTCGTTACGCTCTCTGAGAAAACATGCAACCGTCGCTCTGTTTGGAGTTGACAGCTACCTTCTCCGCTCAGTCACTTCCTCATTCTTGACGAATAGCCTACAAATTAATCACTTTGGCGCGGCGTGAAAAGTCCGCTGGACGAAGTGTAAATTAAGTCTCACGTAACAAGCCTTTCTTCTTGGGCAATTCGCTTTAGTTCACCATCTTCGTGCGCCGCGACTGGAAGTCTTGTAGCACGTACTGCCCGATGGTGTGCGGCGTGGTGAAGTAGGCTTTGCCCCGCGTCATCTGCGAGACGCGCTGCACAAAGGCGATGAGTTCGGGGTCCCTCGCCAGCATAAACGTGTTGATTTGAATGCCCTGGCGGCGGCAAGCGCCGACCTCGCGCAGGGTTTCGCCCAAGACCATCGGGTCGAGGCCGTAGGCGTTTTTGTAAACGCGCCCGTTCGGCAGGGTGATGGCGGACGGTTTGCCGTCGGTAATCATCACGATTTGCTTCATGTCTTTGTTCTGCCGCTTGAGGATTTTTTGGGCCAGTCGCAAACCCTCGGCGGTGTTCGTGTGGTACGGCCCGACCTGGGCTTGAGCGAGCTTCGCCAGAGGGATTTCCTCGGCGCTGTTATGAAATAAAACGAACTTGATAACGTCGCCGCGGTACTGGGTGTGAATCATGTGGGCGAGTGCCAGCGCGACCTGTTTGGCCGGGGTGAAGCGGTCCTCGCCGTAAAGAATCATCGAGTGCGAGCAGTCGAGCATGACCACCGTCGCCGCCGACGAGTGATATTCGGACTGCATCACTTGCAAGTCGCCGTAGTCGAGTTGGAGTTTGCCGTCTTCAAGCCCGTGCTTGGCGGCGTTTTTAAAGGTCTCGCCCATGTCGATGTTCATGGTGTCGCCGAACTCGTAGGGTTTGGACTCGGAAATCGCCTCGACGCCGGTCGTTTGAAACTTGGTGTCGTGCGCGCCGATGGAGCTTTTGCCCGCGCCGCCGAGCACCTCTTTCAGGGTGCGGTAGCCCAAAAAGTCGATGGCCTTGTTGGTGAGTTCGAACTTCACCTGGCCGGGGTCGCGGTCGGGGCCTTGGCCGCCCTGACCGGGCGCGTTGGGGTCGCCCGGTTCGTCGCCGCCCTGGGGTTTGAGGTAACCCTCTTGCTCGAGCCGCTGCGCGAGTTCTTTGACCATCTCGCCGAGCTTCGAGTCCATCCAGTTTTCGGCGTTCATCGCCTGTTCGATGGTCTGCTCATTCACAAGCTCGTTGTTGATGAGCGCCTCGGCGATGGCGTCGTAGAGGTCTTGCATGGTTTGCTGGTAGTTCGGGTCGGGGTCCCAGGGGTTGCGCTGGAAGCCGGACTCGAGCAGGCGGTCCTGAATCATCTTCATCAGGTCGGCCATGTCGAGGTCGTCCAGGGTCGCCTCGTATTTGCTGTAGCGGGTGGCGGGCATTACGAATCCAGCCTCCTTAGGTTCATCCTTAGTTCCAGCGGCGGCGCGTGCCGGCCTGGCTCAGGTCGGGCTCGGCCGCGCTGTAGCCGCGCTCTTCGCTCCGGGCGACCTGTTTGCGCGCGTAAAGGCCCTCGAGCACGAACTCCGCGGCGACGGCCAAGTCGTCCCGGCCCGTTCCTTCGGCGATGTTCCGCGCGGCGTCGATGAGGCCGGGAACGCGCGCGAACACTTCGGGCAACTGCTCGGTCTGCAAGCTGTCGGGCACTTTTAGGGTGTTGTCCGAATCGAAGTACTCGGTGATGGAACTCGTCTCCAGGTTCACCCCGCGGCGGCCGAACACCTGGCCCACGGCGCGGCGGACGATGTCGGTGGCGACCGCTTCGCCGCCCTTGAGTTCGCCTTCGTACTCCAACTCCAACTTGCCCGTGACCGATGAGAGGCCCGCGTACAGGTCGGTGGTGCGAGCAACCGGCGTTTTTTCGCCCAAGGTGTAGGCGCGGCGCTCGGCGTTGCTCACCACGTTTTCCATGAGGCTGATGGGCAGGCGCTGCGACACGCCGGAGTGTTTGTCGACGCGGGAGTCGTCCCTTGCTTGAAACGCGACCTCTTCGACCATCTCGGCGATGAAGGACGGCACCTTCACCTCGCCCTCGCGCAGCACCCACGCTTCTTGCGAGGTAATTGCCATGCCCTCTTCGACGGTGGCGGGGTAGTGCGTGCGAATCTCCGAGCCGACCCGGTCTTTCAACGGCGTGATGATTTTGCCCCGTGCGGTGTAGTCCTCGGGGTTGGCGCTGAAGACGAGCATCACGTCCAGCGGCAAGCGGATGGGGTAACCCTTAATCTGCACGTCGCCCTCTTGCATGATGTTGAACAGGCCGACCTGCACCTTGCCGGACAGGTCGGGCAGTTCGTTCATGGCGAAGATGCCGCGGTTGGCGCGCGGCAAAAGTCCGTAGTGGACGCTACGTGGGTCGCCGAGCTGGATGCCCAAACGCGCCGCCTTGATGGGGTCGATGTCGCCGATGATGTCGGCGACGGTCACGTCGGGCGTGGCGAGCTTTTCGACGTAGCGAGCCTCGCGCGGCATCCACTCCACGGGCGCGGCGTCGCCGCATTCGGCGACCATTTCCTGACCTTCGACGCTCACCGGGTTGAAGGGGTCGTCGTTGAGTTCGCTGCCGGCCAAGACCGGAATCTCTTCGTCCAACAAAGAGGTGAGTTGCCGCAGGATGCGCGTTTTGGCCTGGCCGCGCAAGCCCAGCAAAATAAAGTTGTGGCGGCTCAGCACCGCGTTGACGATTCTGGGCGTGACCGACTCTTCGTAGCCGACGATGCCGGGAAATACGGGTTTGTTGTCTTTCAAGCGGGCAATCAGGTTGCTGCGCAGTTCGTCCTTGACGCTGCGCCCCGCTTTGGCGGCCCAGTCGGTACCGCGCAGTTCGCCTAAAGTTTTGGGGTTCACGAGCGCTTGCCTTGGGGTATAAATTTCTTCATGCCTCATGGTAGCACCGGCTTGAAAAGCACTGTGTGTCGGGGTCTTGCATTCTCAGGTTTATGGGGGCGGGCTCGAGCACTTTAAACCCGTTAAACCCGAACCAAAAGTTTGGCCCCGTGTGGGGGACACGGGACCGTCAGAGAGGAGATGGTGGAGGGGATTACCCTCACTCAAGGCCGCCGCGTGGCTAACCTTGAAAACAAGTTTACGCGGAAGACTCTTACAAAAAACTTACAAACGGGTAGCTTGGGTCACGAGGGGATTGAGGCATAAGTCACACGCCTTGACGCCTCTCCCCCACTTCCTCGGCTGGGCCCACTTTCTCAGCTGGACGAGGTGATAGCTTGGCACCATGCCCACCATCCAGTCCGCAGAACTTTTAAGCGTCGGCACCGAACTCCTGCTCGGCGAAATCGTCGACACGAACAGCGCCTATTTGGCCGCCGACTTGTCAAAGCGCGGCGTCGACGTTTACTGGTCGCAGCGCGTGGGCGACAATTTGGCCCGCGTTCAGCACGCGGTTCGTCAGGGTTTAAGCCGCAGCGACCTGCTCGTCATGTGCGGCGGTTTGGGACCGACCGACGACGACCTGAGCCGCGAGGCGGTGGCTGGGGTCTTGGGCGAGACGCCTTATGTGGACGAGGGGTTAGAGCGCGACCTGCGCGAGCGCTTTGCCCGCTTCGCCCGCACCATGCCCGAAAAAAACCTCAAACAAGCCTGGCTCATCCCCTCGGCGGAAACCCTGCCCAACCCGCGCGGCACCGCGCCGGGCTGGCTGGTGCGCACACAGGTCGAAGGCAAAGAAAAAACCATCGTGCTGTTGCCGGGGCCGCCGCGCGAGCTGACCCGGATGTGGGAGGTCGAGGCGGTAAGTCGGCTCGAGCTGCCCACCGCCGTCCTCTACACGCGCATGTTCAAAACCTTCGGACTAGGCGAGTCGGCGGTAGCCGAAACGCTGGCTGAGTTGACCGCAAGCGCCAACCCGAGCGTGGCGACGTACGCCAAACGCGACGGCGTCCACGTGCGCGTGGCGGCGAAGGGCGCGACGTTCAAAGAGGCCGAAGAAACCGCCCGGCCCGTCGTTGACCGGGTAGCCAGCCTGCTCGGCAGGGCTGTGTGGGGGGTGGACGAGGACGAACTCGAGCGGCGAATCTTAGAACGTTTGAACGCGCTCAACCTGACCCTCGCTACGGCCGAAACCTGTACCGGTGGACGTCTCAGCGAACGTTTGAGTGCGGCGTCGCCAAACACCCCGTCGCCAAACGCCCCGTCCCCAAACGCCGTAGCGACCGAGAAGGCGGGTTACCGGGGCGGCGTGGTAGCATACTCCATGCAAGCCGTAAGCGCCTTCGACCTCTTCAACACCGACCAAATCCGCGGAGCCGTGACCGAACAAACGGTTCTGCGTTTAGCCAAAGGCGTCGCTACGAAACTACACACCCACCTCGGGTTAGCCACTGCTACGACGGTAAAGGAGAACCATCAAGAAGAACCGGACACGTTTGTCGCCATCTACAGTTCCGAACGGGAAACCGCACGAAAGCTCAACCTTCCCACCACGGAACGCGACTGGTTTAGCGAGAGGGCCAGCTACGCTGCGCTCTTCTTGTTGTGGTCTTTTTTGACCGAACGGTAGTGCCTCACCCTTAACTCAGGGACACGGAGGCAAAACATGGATGAACAGCGTAAGAAGACGTTGGACTCGGCCCTCTTGCAAATAGAGAAGCAGTTCGGCAAGGGCGCGGTGATGCGTCTGGGAGACGAAACCGGGCGTTTGGAACAGGGCGTCATCTCCACCGGCTCGATGTCGGTGGACCTGGCTTTGGGCGTAGGCGGCTTGCCCAGGGGTAGAGTGGTCGAAATCTACGGCCCCGAATCCGGCGGCAAGACCACGCTCTCCTTGCACGTCGTCGCCGAAGCGCAACGCGTGGGCGGGGTGGCGGCTTTTATCGACGCCGAACACGCGCTCGACCCGAGTTACGCCAAAGCCATCGGCGTCGACGTCGACAACTTGCTCGTCTCGCAACCCGACACCGGCGAACAAGCCTTGGAGATAACCGAACTGCTGGTTCGGTCGGGCGCGGTCGACATCATCGTCATCGACAGCGTCGCAGCACTGGTACCGAGAGCCGAAATCGAAGGCGAGATGGGCGACTCGCACGTCGGCTTGCAAGCCAGACTGATGAGCCAAGCTTTACGCAAACTCACCGGCATCTTGTCCAAGAGCCACACGACGGCCATCTTCATCAACCAAATCAGGGAGAAAATCGGCGTGATGTACGGCAACCCCGAGACCACGCCGGGCGGCCGGGCGCTTAAGTTCTACGCCTCGGTGCGTATGGAAGTGCGCCGCAAGGGCGACGTGAAGTCGGGCGCGGACAAGGTGGGCAACTTAACCCGCGTGAAAGTCACCAAGAACAAAGTGGCCCCGCCCTTCAAAGAGGCCGAGGTCGAGATTATGTTCGGCCGCGGCATCGACAAGCTGGGCGACCTCATCACGGTAGCGACAGACCTGGACGTGGTCAACAAGTCGGGCTCGTGGTACGGCTATAACGAACAGCGCTTAGGTCAGGGCAAAGAGAAAGCCGCCCAGTACCTGCAGGATAACCCTGAGCTTATCGAGGAGATAAAGCAAAGAGTTGTGGCTGTCCTCAAGGGCGAGCCGGATAAGGTTAAGGGTAAGGCGAGTGGCGATGAAACTGGCGACAATGGGGACATGGGTGAGGAATGACCGCGTTCATCCTGATCCTGGACCTGCTTCTTGGTTTGGTCATAGGGGCGGCGGTTACCTTCGTGCTGAAGGGGCGGCACGACCAGGAGGTGCTGCAGCAGGCTGAAGCGAAAGCCGCGCAAACCAGGGCCCAAGCCGACGCCGAAGCCCAGCGCATCGTCGGCGCGGCCGAGACTGAAAAACGTCGTCTCGTCGAAGCCGAGCGCGCCCGCTTGGAGACCGAGTCCGAGCGGGCCCGCAGCGGCCTCGAGTTGGAACTCGCCCGCGCCCGCCAAGTGTTCGAACAAGAGTTCGTCCGCACCCGGCAAGACATCGAGCGCGAGCGCGTTTTCGTGGAGGGTGCCCGCGACGAAATCAAACGCGACCGCGAAAAAGTCGAACAGGTCGAGGACCGGCTCAACCGCCGCGGCGAACAGCAAGACGCGCGGGCGCTCCGCTTGGACGACGTCGAAGAGCGTTTGAACGAGCGCACCGAGGCCGTTAAGGCTCGAGAGGACGAGTTGGGCACCAAAGCTGCCGAAATCGAGACGCGCCTCTTTGAAGTCGCGCAACTCAGCCGCGAGGCGGCGACCGAACTCATCTTGGAGCGCCTGGACCAGGAGTTGGAGCGCGAAAAAGCGGCGCGGATTCGCGCCGAACTCGAAAAAGCCGACGCCGAGGCGAAGCGCAAGTCGTTCAACATCATCGCGCAGGCCATCCAGCGCAGCGCCTCGGAAGTCTCGGCGGCCATCAGCGTCTCGGTGGTGCCGATTCCGTCCGACGCCATGAAGGGCCGAATCATCGGCCGCGAGGGGCGCAACATCCGCGCCTTCGAGGCGATTACCGGTGTTGACCTCATCATCGACGACACGCCCGAGGCGGTGCTGCTGTCTTCGTTCAACCCGATTCGCCGCGAGGTCGCCAAGCTGGCCTTGCTCGAACTCGTCGCCGACGGGCGCATCCACCCGTCACGCATCGAAGAGGTCGTGCAAAAAGCGCAGGGCGACATGCAAAGTTATATCCGCGAACGGGGCGAGGAAGCCGCGTTGGAAGCCAACGTGGTCGGCCTCAAGCCGGGGCTGCTGCAACTCTTGGGCCGGATGCACTTTCGCACCTCCTACGGTCAAAACGTCCTCAAACACTCGGTCCAGGTCGCGCACATGACCGGCATTATCGCCGCCGAACTCGGCTTGGACGAAACCCTAGCGCGCCGCGCCGGGCTGCTCCACGACATCGGCAAGTCCATCGACCGCGAAATCGAAGGAACCCACACCGAAATCGGCGCGAACTTAGGCAAGCGCTTCGGCGAACCGCTAGAAGTCGTCGACGCCATCGCCCACCACCACGAAGTCGAACTGTCCGAAACCTTGTTTCCGGTCATCGTGCAAGCCGCCGACGCGATTTCGGCGGCGCGGCCGGGCGCGCGGCGCGAAACTTTGGAAAGCTACTTAAAGAGGCTCGAGGCCCTCGAGACCATCGCCACCAGTTTCCCCGGCGTCGAAAAGTCCTTCGCTATCCAGGCGGGCCGCGAAATCCGCATTATCGTCCAGCCGGACAAGGTCGACGACGCCTCGGCAGTTTTGTTAGCCAGAGACGTCGCCAACCGCATCGAGCGGGACATGGAGTATCCCGGCCAGGTGCAAGTCACCGTCGTGCGCGAGTCGCGGGCAGTCGAGTACGCGCGCTAGCCGCTGACAACACTTTCGCTAAAGAGCGCACTTTTTCAGCGCGTCGCAGGGGCGGGTTTTAAACCCGCCCCTACCTCACATGGCTTATACCCCACCTGGATTAAGCCGCTGGTTGAGAGCACAGGGTCCGTCTGACCGAGGAATCTCAAACGCGGGCTCGAGCAGCCGGGGAAAGAGAGGTTTTTCTCCGCCCTCGACTGTTCTTTCACCCACCTCACCGGTTTCAAACTGGTGTATAGTGGCGTTCGGCATTTACGGGTCACCTGCTACGCCAGCTCGTCCAGGTCTAACAATCCCAAAACCAAAAGCTTCTCGCTATGTGTGGAGGCGGCGTGCGACAAACGTTTAGAGACTTGTACGGCTACATAAAGCGCTACCCCGGACCCTTTTTAATAGGCATCGTCGCACTTTTATTCTCGAGCTACTTCGCCACCCTCGCCCCGGTCATCATCGGCAACGCCATCGACGCCTTTAAAAACGGCACCGTGACCACTTCAAGCGTGTGGCGTTACGTCGGCGCGCTGGTCGGGGTGACAGCTATCGCGGCCACGTCGATGATCGTCGTGCGCCGCACGATGCTGAACGCGAGTTGGGAAATCCAGTTCGACATTCGCCACGACCTCTTCGAGCGTTTTACCTTTTTAGACGCCAACTACTACGACAACCACCGCGTCGGCGACCTCATGGCGCGGCTCACCTCCGACTTGAGCGCGGTGCGGATGATGGTCGGGGTGGGCATTTTCCAGGGTATCAACACGCTGCTGACCCTGTTCTTCACGCTCTACCGCATGGCGAACTTAAACGGCCGCCTGACGCTCTTCACGCTGATTATCGTGCCCTTTATCGCGCTCAGCTTTTTCTTGCTGCTGCGACTCATCCACAAACGCTACGAGCGGGTGCAAGAGCAGTTCGGCGACGTGTCGGCGATGGCGCAGGAGAACTTCAGCGGCATTCGCGTGGTCAAGGGCTTCGGCATCGAAGAGCGCGAGGTGCAGTCGTTCGGCCGGCTGAACGACGAGTTCATCCGCCGCAACCTGTCTTTGGTCAAGGTCGACGGGCCGTTGTTTCCGCTCATGGAACTGCTGTTCGGCATCACCATCTCGGCGCTGCTGCTCTTGGGCGGGCGCGCGGTACTGCTCGGCGACGTGTTTACGGTCGGTGAGTTCGCCTCGTTCGTCCTGCTGTTTATGGGCATCGAGTGGCCGATTATCGCCTTCGGCTGGATTGGCAGCGTGTTGCAGCGCGGCGTGACCTCGTGGGGTCGGTTGCGCGAGGTGTTCGACGAGCAACCCCACGTCAAGGACGGCCCGCAGACCGACTTTTCCCTGCGCAGCGTCAAAGGGAGTATCGAATTTCGCAACGTGAGCTTGAAGTTCGAAGACTTTGTGGCGCTCGACGACGTGTCGTTCAAGATTGCCCAGGGCGAGCGCGTCGGCCTGACCGGGCGCACCGGCTCGGGCAAAACGATGATTGTGAACTTGGTGGCGCGGCTGCTCGAGCCCACCGCGGGCGAAATCTTTATCGACGGGATTGATATAAAGAAGTACCCGCTCGAGGTCTTGCGCCGCTACATCGGCATCGTGCCGCAGGAGCCGTTTTTGTTCTCCGACACGATTGCCGAGAACATCGCCTTCGGCATCCCCGAAGACGACAGCGAGGCGCGGCTGAAGCGCATCAAAGAAGTCGCTCAGTTGGTGCAACTCGACGGCGACATCGAAGACTTCCCCGACAAGTACGAAACCTCGCTCGGCGAGCGCGGCGTGACGCTCTCGGGCGGGCAGCGGCAGCGCACCGCGATGGCGCGGGCCATCATCCGCGACCCGGCCATCCTCATTTTGGACGACGCGCTGAGCGCGGTCGATACGCAAACCGAAGCGCTGATTTTGGAAGGCTTGGAGGGCGTCGCCAGGGGCCGCACGACGCTGATCGTCGCCCACCGCATAAGCGCCTTTCAAAACGCCGACCGGGTGCTCGTTTTAGAAGACGGCCGCATCGTCGAACAGGGCACGCACGACCAGCTCGTCAAGCTCGACGGCTGGTACGCCGACATGGACAGACGGCAGCAGTTAGAGGCCGACTTGGAGGCCGCGTAGTGGCAGACTCGCAAGCCAACCCCGAACCCGTCAAGCGCGGCCTGACCGACATGTCGGGCGAAAACTACGATGTCAACGAGGCCAAGGCGCGGCACGCCGCCGGGCGGCGCAAACACTCGCGCGACATCCGCGACGAGGGCAACTACACCGAAGACGGCGAACTGTTCAAAAAAGCCTTCGACTGGCAGGTGACGCGGCGGTTGCTGCGCTACTTCACGCCGTACCGGCCACAGCTCGTCTCGGGAATTTTTCTGTTGTTGGTCTCGAGCGCCCTCAGCCCGGCGTTTCCCTACCTCATCCGGCTCGTCATCGACCGCTACATCAACCCACAGGCCGCACCCTACCTCACGCTCGACATCGACGCGCGTTTGCAGGGTTTGCTGACCATCGTCTTCATCTACGTCGGGCTGAAAGTCGTGAGCTTTTGTCTGCGCTACGGCTACACTTACCTCGTCGCCTGGATAGGCCAGCACGTCATTTACGACCTGCGCAAAGAGATTTTCAGCAAGATTCAGCGGATGCACATGGGCTTTTTCGACCGCACCCCGGTCGGCCGACTCATGACCCGAATCACCACCGACGTCGACGCGATTCAGACGATGATGACCGACGGCGTGGTCGGGCTCATCGCCGACATCGGGATTATCACGGGTTTGATCGTGTACATGCTCATCATCAACTGGCAGCTCGCCCTCGTGACCTTGACCGTAATGCCCATACTGTTCTTCACCCTGAACGCGCTGCGGTTGCGCATCCGCGACGCCTACCGCACGGTGCGGCTGCGCACCTCGCGCTCGAACGCTTACCTGGCCGAAAACTTAACCGGCATGAAAACGGTACAAATTTTCAACCGCGAATCCAGAAACGCTCGAGGCTTTGACGAAATCAACTTGGGGCTGCTTGACGCCTACATCGAGCAGATCCGCTGGTTCAGCCTGTTTTACCCGAGCGTGCAAATCGTCGGCTCGCTGGCGCTGGCGGCGATTCTCTACTACGGCGCGTTTCAACTCGGCGGCGTCCCCGCCGGTGAGGGCGCGATTACCGTCGGCGTGCTGTTCGCGTTTATCCAGTACGCGCAAATGTTTTTCCGACCCCTCCAGGATTTGAGTGACAAGTACAACATCATGCAGGCGGCGATGGCCTCGTCGGAGCGCATTTTCGGCCTGCTCGACACCTCCGAGCAAATCGCCAACCGCCCCGACCCGCTGAGCTTCGAGACGAAGTTCCGCGGCGAGGTGCAGTTCGACCACGTCTGGTTCGCCTACCAAAACGAGGAATGGGTGCTGCGCGACCTGGACTTCACCATCAAACCCGGTGAGAGCGTCGCCTTTGTCGGCCACACGGGCGCGGGCAAGACGACCGTCATCAGCCTCGTGAGTCGTTTTTACGACGTGCAGAAGGGCGCGGTGCGAATCGACGGCAAAGACGTCCGCGACTACGACCAGACCGACCTGCGGCGGCACGTCGGCATCGTCTTACAGGACCCGTTTTTGTTCAGCGGCACGGTGCTGAGCAACATCACCCTGAACGACGAGACCATCACGCGGGAGCAGGTCGTCGAGGCGGCCAAGTTCGTCAACGCGCACCGCTTTATCGAGCGTCTACCCGAGGGCTACGACACCCCGGTGCGCGAGCGGGGCGCGGGTTTTTCGACGGGGCAGAAACAGCTTTTGGCCTTCGCTCGAGCCCTCGTCCAGAACCCGGACATCCTCCTCGTGCTCGACGAAGCCACCGCCAACGTCGACACCGAGACCGAAGAACTCATCCAGGACGCCCTCGAGAAACTCATGCAGGGCCGCACCAGCATCATCATCGCGCACCGGCTCTCGACCATCCAGGACGCCGACCGAATTATGGTGATGCGCAAGGGCAAACTCATCGAGTCGGGTAGCCACTTCGAACTGTTGGAGCAGGACGGCTATTACCGGAAGTTGTACGAGTTGCAATACCAGGAGCGGCCGGGGGCGGCGGGGGGTTAGGGCTCGAGCCTCAGGGCCAAGGACGTACCCAAACCCCCTTCTCGTCTCGAACACAGCCCCAAGCTGCTAATTTTCGCTCGGCTTCGCAGGCCAACCACTCTCCGAACCCTTTGACGAACCCTTCCGTAGCATCGCCCAGAACCGGGTTGACGGCTAGCTCGAGCGCCCGGTACATCTCGGCTGCTTTGCCTGGATAGTGCTTGGCAAAACTTTCGTAGCACAAATACAGGTCTCGAGTAAACCGCTGTTCTTCGACCATGACGAGTTCCATGCCTAATCTCAAGAAACGCCGCATCATCCAGTTGATGAATTCCGGTTTGTCCGCTTCGGGTTCTGCGGGGTACTCGGACAAAAAGGTCTCGAGGTGAGACCGGAAGTATTTTGTTTGAAAGGCCATGTCGGGGCCGGGTTTGTACGGCGCGATTTCGTTAGCCACGTCCTCGCCGTAAACGCAGGCCGCTTCCGTCTTGAGGATGAGCGCGTAAGGGTTTTCCCTGTTCTGCGCCTCCTCGAAGGTTTCCAAACCGACTTCGACGCCCGTCACGAACGAAAAATCCTCACGGACGGTCTTCTCGAGCGCTTCGGCCCAAGCCTTGACGGCTTCGTAAGAAAGCTCTTGCCCACAACCGGGCTTCAGCACGGCAAAACTGTCGATGTCGGACGTACCTTCGACGGCCAAACCCTTGGCGATGGAACCGCGGACGTAGACGCTGTGAATGGTTTCAGGCCACTGCTCGAGGTACGCCTTTTTGACCTCCTCGACCGCCGCCCGCCACGGGCCGGTGACGTTGGCGGCGTCGGCGCGGCTTTGCAAAAAGCCCTGCTCGTCCGTTTCCAGGTAGTTGCCGATGCGTTTGATTTCCATGTGGGTCACTCCTTAAGTCGAGAAGTCACTCAACCCCGCCTTTGCGTAAATTTGCCGGTGGCTCAACTCAGTGTCCACGCAAGGGACGGGCACAGCGTCACCTGCTGCGAAACTACGCTCTTCCCAGCCGTCCTGGGTGCGGTAGTGGCCGACCACCCGGACACTGAGGCTGTCGACAAGCAGGTAGACAGAGAGGGTTTCAATACTCTGATAAAAAAGCTGCTTTTCGTGTAAGTCTTTCCTGGCGGTCGAACCACTCAGCACTTCGACAACGACGCACGGGTTGTCCTGATGGTCCAAAGTCAGGTCGTTGTCACAGACCACCATCACGTCGGGGTAATAGTAGACGGTTGCCGAAGCCCTGACTTTCATGTCGCTGGCGTAAACCACGCAGTCGCGGTTTTCCAGGGCGTTCCCAAAGGCGCGGGCAATGTTTAGAGCGATGATGTTGTGCGCCGGGGTCGAACCCGCCATCGCGTAAACATAACCGTTCACGTACTCATGGCGGACATCGGCATCTTTTTCGCCTTCCAAGTAGTCTTCGACGCTGATGCGTTCAAAAGCTTTCGAGGCGTACATGAGGACAGTTTAGCAGAGCCATGTGGCTCGAGCGGTCCAGCAGACCTAAGCCATCCCCGCAAACAAGTCGTCCACCGGCATCCCCGGAAACGACCCGCGCAGGCCGCCCAACGTAAACGTTTCTCGAGCGAACAGACTTTGCCACACGTCTTTTTCGGTGCCGTCATTCATACTCGCGAACGACGACTGCGGGCCAGTCTGTGAACGGTGCGCTTTTATGGCGGCCTCTTTTTGCGCGGCGTAAGGCGTCACGTCGAGTACCGCGGCGAACGACTCGTCCGAGACGCCGTAAAGGTCGGCGTCGAGTTCGGAGAGCGGTGAGTTTTCGCGCATCGCTTGCATGTCGCGCATTTGCTCCGACGCCATCGCGTTGTAAAACAGGCGCTGCGGCGCTGGGGTCGTCACGCCGCCCGCCGACCAAAAGGCGGCAGTCGCGGCGCGGTGGACTTTGACGTGGTCGATGTGACCGTAAATCCCGTGCGGGTCGAAAGTGATGATGATGTCCGGTTTGAGGTCGGCAATGTGGCCGAGAAGGGTCTGCTCGACGGCGAACTCGTCCACGTTCATCAGGGCTTTGGGGTCGTCATAACGGGTGCGCTCATGGCGGCCCGAATCGTGGTAGTCGAGAAAAATCGGCGCGTTGATGCCCAAAGCCTCGCAGGCCGCGCGTAGTTCGGCTTCGCGCAGCTTGCCTTTGTCGCTGTCCGCGGCAATGGTTGGGTCGGTGATTTTGCCGGACTCGCCGCGGTTGGCGCAAATCAGGGAAACTTGCGCGCCTTCGGCGGCGTAGCGAGCTAAGGTGCCGCCGGTGCCGAAAGCTTCGTCGTCGGGGTGGGCGTAGATAGCTAGGAGTCGTCTGGGCATAGCGTCACTCTAACCCCGGCGACCCGGCTTTTGAGAAACGCCGCACTCAGTCGGTTTTGGAGATGCTCGTCCTCGAGCCTCCAAACACCTTTGACCTCGCGGCAAACCTCACGGCTGCAAAATCTTATTCTCGCGTCTTCGACTGGCTTCGACTCACCCAAGCTCGCGTCAATCGCCGTTCACCGTCACCCGGTAAACAAAGGGGGCCTCTTGGCCTGGCTCGAACGGCGTAAGCAGGGTCCAGCGCACCACGCTGTAGTCGCTCGGCGCGGCGGGCTGGCGGGCACCGGCGACGGTTTTGAACAGGGGCGCGTCGCCGTCGCCGAAGGTTTCACCGTCGACCGAAAATTCGGTGAGGACATCGTCGCTAGTCGGCGTGGCCGAATTAGCGACGTAGGTGGTACCGTCCGGCACCGGGCCGGTCACCACGACGGTGCCGGGCGGCAGGGTGGTGTCGCCGTCGTTGTTGGCAAACAGCCGGTACTCGACCGTTTGGCCGGGGCGGGCGGTGGCGGCCTCCTGGAACGTTTCGTTGCCGCCCACCCTGCTGACGATGAAAATTTCCAAACTGACCGACACCGGGTTGGCGTTGGGGTCAGCGTTTTGGTCGGCCTCGGCTTGCGCCCACGCGGCTGCGGGGGCGAGAAGCGCGAGCAGACAAACTAGGGTTTTGAAGGTTCTGAGCATGGTTCTCCTTTTAGCGAGCATAGCAAGCCTCGATTTGAAGGTGTTCAGGGTTGCATGAAGTCCAGCTTGAGTTGAGGCTCGAGGCCTCAGGACTTGTGCTCGAGCACCCGGTCGACAAATGCTTTCATGATCGCAAACACCTCGTCCCGCTGTTCGAAGTGCGGCGCGTGGGCGCACCCCGGCAACAGCCGCGCGTCGCAGGGGCCGCCGGTCTGGGTGGCGATGGCCTCGACCTGCTTGGCCGTACCGTACTGGTCGTCCGCGCCTTGCAGCACGAGGAGCGGCACGCGGACGTCGGGGAGAAAAGTCTCCAAGTTCCAGGTGCGAAAGTCCTCGGACAGCCAGGTGTCGTTCCAGCCCCAAAACGCCACGTCGACGTGGTCGTGGTATTTCGCCAGGCGGGCGCGCAAGTCGCCTTGTAGGTACTGCTCGCGCACCTTGCGGATAGACGTTATGGTGACCTGTTCGGTGAACACGTGCGCCGCCTCGGTGACGACGCCGCGCAACCCCGGCGCAGTCGTGCCTCCCGCGTAAACCAGGGCGATGGAGCCGCCGTCCGAGTGCCCGACGAGCACGTGGTCCCGTATCTCCAGCTTGGACAGCATTTGGGGCAACACGTTTAAAGCCTCGTGGTGAAGATAGTGGGCGGTGCGCGGCAGCTCGCACGGGTCGGAACGTCCGTAACCCGCACGGCTGTAAAGAAGTGCGCCGCAGCCCGTCGCCGCGGCGAGGCTTGCGGGAAAGTCGCGCCACAGTTCCGCACAGCCCAGACCCTCGTGCAAAAACACCAGCGTCGGGGCGTCTTGGGGTGGGGGGCCGTGCCAAAGGTACTCGAGCCGCTGGCCGTCCAAGGTCACGTTCAGTTCTGTCAAAGTCGTCGCTCTCTCACAAGTTTGCAGCCCGTGACGTCGTTTCCGCAAGCAAGGCGCTCGAACGACCTACTCGTAAACCCGTACTCATAAACCAAAGATACTACAAGAAACCCGTTTTCGGAAAAAGTGGGAACGCAAAAAGCCACCCACACCTCACAAGAGTTTTGTAAGACCGACGGCCCTAAACTGAACACCAGGCACTCGTGCCAGGTCGAGCACAAGGAGTTTTACGTGGGATCGTTACTTTCTACCCGGGGACGCATGAGCCGTGCCGGTTACTTTTGGAAAGGGCTGGCGGCGACCGCTTTGCTTTACGCGGGCGTCTTTTTGTCTTTCCTACTCACTTCCGGAGCCGCCGAGAGCGACGCGCCCCTGTCCCTTTGGGTCATACTCGGCATTTCCACCCTTTACGGCGGTGTCAACACGGTCAAGCGGCTGCACGACCTCGGCAGACCCGGCTGGCACTACTGGCTCGGGTACATTCCCCTTTACAACTTTTATCTGGGCATCATTTTGACGTTCAGGGCGGGTACGCCGGGCGCGAACGCCTACGGTGACAACCCGGTGACAAAGCCGTCGCGGGTCACCCGAGCCGGAGTCGGTCTCAGGTAGCCCCCTGCAGGGCGGCGGGCGGAAGGTTTGAAGTCTGCCCGGCGGGTCGGTTCGCGCTTACCCGGCACTTGTTACTCGTCGTCCGCCCAAGCGGGTGCGCGTTTCTCCAGAAACGCGGCGACGCCCTCTTTTAGGTCGTCCGTGGTGCGGGACAAAGCGTTGAGGTTCGTGGCGTAGCTCAGCCCCTCGTCTAGGCCCAAGCTCGGGACCACAGCGAGTAGGCGCTTGGTCAGCGCGAGCGAAACCGGGGAGTTGGCCTTTAGGGTTTGGGCGAGTCCTAGGGCTCGGGGCAACACCTCGTTGAGGGGCCGCACCTCGTTGACGAGACCCATGTTGAGCGCTTCTTGCGCCGTGACCAACCGCGCCGAGAGCAGCAGGTCGCGCGCCGCCTTCTCGCCCGTCTGCCGCACCAAAAAAACGCCGACCAGCGCCGCCACAAAGCCGACGCGCGCCTCGGTATAGCCGAGCTTGGCCGCGTCGCTGATGACGGTGAGGTCGCAGACCGAGGCCAGGCCCGCACCGCCGGCCAGCGCGTGGCCGTTCACCGCGGCGATGACCGGCTTGGGAAACGTGTAAACGAGCTTGAACAGCGCGGCCAACGCCGCCGAGTCCGCCAAGTTCTCCTCGCTCGACTTGGCGCTCAGCGTGCCGAGTTCGCCCAAGTCCAACCCTGAACAAAAAACTTTTCCCGCGCCCGTGAGCACGACGGCGCGCACCCCCTCATCGTCTTTGGCCGCCTCGAACGCCCCTTGCAGCGCCGCCCGCAGCTCCAGACTCAGGGCGTTGCGCACCTCGGGCCGGTTGAGTGTGAGCGTCATGACGGCGTCGCGGGTGTCGGTAAGGAGGACGGGCATGGGGTCGGAGTCGAGTCTACACGATGAGGAAGGTTGAGAACGGAAAACCGTTCGGAACTCAACGAAAACGAGCAGCCGGACAGGTTTTCTACTCGGTACTTTTCACTCGGTACTTGGCACTTTCTACTCGATACTTTCCCCCTACTTCCACACAGCCTGAACGTTCAAACCGGCGTGAAGACCGGCGCAGCTTGGTACACTGCTGTCATGCTCGAGCCCGTCATTGGTTTGGAAGTCCACCTCGCCCTGAAAACGAACACGAAGCTGTTTTGCGCGTGTCCGGCGGACAGCTTCGGCCTCGGACCCAACGTGAGTACCTGCCCGGTCTGTCTGGGTTTGCCCGGCAGTTTGCCGGTCGTCAACCGCGAGGCGCTTCACAAGGCCGTCATGCTGAGCCTCGCGTTGCACTGCGAGGTGCCCACGCTCACCCAGTTTCACCGCAAAAACTATTACTACCCCGACGCGCCCAAGAACTACCAAATCAGCCAGCTCGATAAGCCCGTGGGTGAGCGCGGCTACGTGGACTTGGGGCCGGGCCGCCGCATCGGCGTCACGCGCTGTCATGTCGAGGAGGACGCGGGCCGGCTCGTCCACCCGAGTTACGCAAGCCACAGCCTCGTCGACCTCAACCGGGCGGGCGCGCCGCTGCTCGAACTCGTCACCGAGCCGGACCTGCGCACGCCCGAAGAAGCGCGGGCTTTTTTGGTCAAGGTGCGCGCGGTCGCCCAGGCGCTGGGCGTGTCCGACGCCAACCCCGAAGAGGGCAAGATGCGCGCCGACGTCAACGTGTCGCTGCGGCGGCCGGGCGAGGGTTTGGGCACCAAGGTCGAGGTCAAAAACCTCAACTCGTTCAAAAGCGTGCAGCGGGCGCTCGAGTTCGAAATTAAACGTCAGACGCGCCTTTTAGAAGACGGCGGCGCGGTCGTGCAGAGCACGCTCGGTTGGGACGACGGCGGCCAAAAGACCTACCTTATGCGCACCAAAGAGGGCTCCGCCGACTACCGTTACCTGCCCGACCCCGACCTGCCGCCCATGATGATAGGCGTGGACTGGTTGGCGGCGGTGCAGGCCGCCACCCCGGAACTGCCCGAGGCCAAGCTGGCACGCTACGCAGGTGCGGGCGTCCGCGCCTACGACGCCGAAATCGTCGCCTACGACGTGGCTTTGAGTGGGTTTTTCGACGAAACTTTGGCGCTCTACGACGGCGACCCGCAAGGAGTCGCCAACTGGCTGAACGGCGACGTGACCGGCTACTTGAACGCGCGCGGCCTGGACTTGGGCGCGTCGAAGCTCACGCCGCGACACCTCGCCGAACTCGTCGGACTCGTCGACGACGGTACCCTGTCGGGCAAAAGCGCCAAAGACATCTTGCCCGACGTGATGGCGGGGACTGCGCCGAAAACGCTCGTCGAGGAGCGCGGCCTGAGCCAGATTTCCGACGCGGGCGCACTGGAGAGTTTGGTCGAAGCCGTGCTGAGCGCCCACCCCGACCTCGTGGCGCGGGTGCAGGCCAACCCGAAAGCCGTCAACGCCCTGCTCGGCCAAGTCATGAAAGAGAGCCGCGGCCAAGCCAACCCCGAGGCGGTGCGGGCGCTGTTGGGACGCAAGCTCGAGCGTGTTTGAACCAACGCGTTCCCAAGGCTGTTTGAAAGCGCCACAGGACCGGCGACGTGCCGGTTGGTGTGGTGCCGGTTGGTGACAGCTGATACGGCACCGGCACGTTTTAGCAAGTATGGTAAATTTCTCTGAGCACCGGGTCGCGCCGACAGCTTGCTGTAGCCACCGACGAGGTCAACCCGCCCGCCGTCTTCAGCGGCTGAAACGCGACCTCGACGCCGCCAGAGTCGACCATCTCGAGGGGGAACCGTGCGTGGACTTATCCGTCATCATTCCCGCCTTTAACGAGGCGGACACCCTGGCAAAAACCGTTGCCAGGGTGGCAGCACTTTTTGCCACGACACCGGGTGTTGAAATCATCATCGTCAACGACGGCAGTTCTGACGCAACCTTGAGCGAGGCCGGCGGCGTCACCGCGGTCTACGCTAACTGCCGGGTCGTGTCCTACGCCGCCAACCGGGGCAAGGGCTACGCCCTGCGCCGCGGCTTTGCAGAGGCGCAGGGCCGACTCGTCGCCTTTATCGACGCCGACGGAGAAATCGACCCCAGCGCCCTGTTCGCTCTGCTGGACCACCAAAAGGCGGCCGAGGTCAGCGTGGTCGTCGGCAAACGCGCCGTGCGGGGCGTGCGCCCCGGCTACCGGCAAATCATGACCCACACGGTTCGCTTGGTCGGCGGCCGCTTGTTCAAACTGCCGGTAGGCGATTCTCAAGCGGGCGTCAAGCTGTTCGTCAAAAGCGACGTCGCCGACTTGGTCGCTCACTGCCGCGAAGCCGGCTACCTGTTCGACCTAGAACTGCTCGCCCTGGCCCACTTCCGGGGCTTGCCCATCCACGAAATTCCGGTCGAGGTGACGATTTTGCGCACGAGCCGCATCACCTTGGCAACCGGCGTCAGGTCGCTCGGCCAGATGGTGAGGCTCGTGCTGAGCCGAGACCGCCTAGCCCGCTACGCCGCGCCGCCCGAAACCCAGACCGCGCCCTTGGCAACTTCGCTGTTGTCGCTCACCCTGGGCCGAGAGTCGCTGGGCGAGTGATGGCCGCCCGACACGTTTCCGTCGTGGTGCCGACCAAAAACGCCGAACGTACCCTGGCACGCTGCTTGGCGTCCCTACAGCGCCAAACCGTGCCTCCGCTCGAGGTGATAGTGGTGGACAACTTCAGCACCGACGCGACGGTGGCGATAGCCGAACGCTGCGGAACTAGGGTCTACCGGCACGGTTCCGAGCGCAGCGAACAGCGCAACTGCGGGACTAGGCTAGCTCGGGGGGACTGTGTCCTCTTCGTCGACGCCGACATGTACTTGCAACCGGGTGCCGTGGCGGCGAGCGCACGCGCCCTGCTGGACCACGACGCGGTCGTCCTGCCCGAAGCGTCGTTCGGCGCAGGGTTTTGGGCGCGCTGCAGGGCGCTCGAGCGGCGCTGCTACGTGGGCTCGAGCCTTGAAGCGGCCAGGGGCTTTCGGCGGGAGGTGCTGACGCATTTGGGCGGCTACGACGAAAACCTGTTCGCCTTTGAAGACTGGGACCTGCACAACCGCTGCGCCGCGGCGGGTTACCGCGTCGGCCGCGCCGGGTCCGGCCAAATCCTTGTCACTCACGACGAGGGCTTGTTGAGTTTGGGGCAAAGCGCGCGCAAAAAACACTACTACGGCGGTGCGCTGCAACGCTACGCTGCCAAGCACCCACACCTGGCAAGGCAGCAAACCGGGGCGTTGCCACGCCTGAAGTTGCTGCTGCGCCACTGGCCTCTGTTGGCCCGCCATCCCCTACTCACCGCCGGGGTTATTGTGTTGAAAGCGGTCGAGGGGTCGGCCGGAAGGGTCGCCGCCCGAAGCCGCGCTCTACGGGGCGCACGGCACAGCCCAAAGGAGGCTGACGCATGACGAAACGTTTGGCTGGTTTGCTGTTGACGAGCGTGCTGTGGGGGACGTCGGCCGCCCAGCAAGTGTCGCCGTCCACACCGCTCATCCCCGTACCCGACGTTTCGGCCGAGGTACCCACCGTGTTGTCAGGCAACATCCCCGACTTAGCCACGGCCCCGCCTGTCACGATTGCCGCTATTCTACGGTTGGCAAACCTGGGCGCTTACCCCTTTGCCGAAGGCTTTTTGGCCCAACCGAACGAGCCGGCGACCCAGGCCGACCTGGCCTTTGTCCTCGTCAACTTGTTCGCGCCCACCGTCAACGGCGAGTTTCCCGTTCCCGCCGAGACAGCCCTCGTTTACCTGGAAAGCCGGTTGGCAGCGGACGGCGACCCAGAAAGCCTGACGACGGAGACCCCAACAGAAGAAACCCTGGCGGCTGTCGGCGAGGCCGGCGTCGTGACGGGCGAAGGAGCGTTGCAAGCCCTGGTCGCCGTGTCACAACTCTCCTTAGAGGCCGAGGTGGCGGTGCGCTTCGCCCTTACCGAACAGTTTCCGGCGTTCGGCGCGGGCAACTTCGACACTGTGCTGACGCGGGCAGCGCTGGCCCTGTTCGGTTCTCTGGCGCTCGACGCCATGGAAACCCAGAGCCAACCCGGCGGTTGAGCGGGGCGCGCGGTGAAAACCCGTGAAAGCGTCGTCCCTCAAGGGCTCGAGCGGACCTGCCGGGTTTCTGTCTACAGTTTTGCCGCCGGACTCTCGAGCCGGGTTTTTTCTACTCCTCGCCGCGGGGCTGGCGAGCGCCCTCACCCTCGGTTTTACCGTGGTCGCGGCGCGCCTGCTCGAGCCCGTTCACTACAGCGCGTTTATGGCCCTGTTCGGACTTTGGTCGCTCTTAAGCGTACCGACCACTACCTTGCAACTCGTGGCGGCGCGCCATTTGGCGCGGCCGGGCGGCCTAGCGACGGGTTTCCGGCGGCAGATGACGAGGTGGCTGGGCGTTACGCTCGTCGTCGTTTCGCTGCCCGTAGTGGCGCTGGTGTGGTTTGCCGCTGAAGGTCTCGGGCTGACGCAGACGGTCGCCGTGAGCGTCGCTTTGCAAGCTTTGTGGCTTGGCACGGCGGTCGCTTGGCTGCGCGGGCGGGCGCAAGCCCAAGAAAGCTTTGTACGGTTCGGGCTTTCCGACGCGGTTGCCGCCACGCTGCGACTCGGCACCTTGGGCCTGCTGCTTGGTTTTACCCAGTTTTCGTATCAGTGGGGACTGTTCGTCAGCTTGGGTTTGGGCAGTTTGGCAACTTTCGCCGTGTTGCCGCCCAAGGCGTTGACTAGAGACGCCGCCCCGCTTGAGGTGCGAACACTGGCGGCTTCAGCCGGGTCCGCGTTTCTCGTCACCCTCGCCCTGGGCGTCCTGACCAACCTGGACCTGCTGTGGGCGCGCTACGCGCTGGACGGCCCGCAAGCGGGTTTTTTCGCAGCCGGCACCCTGGCAAGTCGGCCGTTCATCCTGCTCGGCGCGGTCGCCGGGACCGTCATGCTGCCCAAAGTGGCTAGCGGCGCGACCCATCACGCCGAGCTGCTGAAAACGGCGCTGTTTTTGCTGGCCGGCGGCCTCGTTCTCGCCGCGGCGGCGCACCTGTTCGCCGCGCCGCTCGTCACGCTTTTTTTCGGCGAAACGTACCGGGCGGCCGTTCACACGGCGCGGGCGGCCGCCTGGGGCGGCGCGCTGGTCGCCCCGGTCGTCATGCTGGCGAACGCTCGCCTAGGGCTCGGACGTTCTTTTGCGGCTGCCGGGTTCGCCCTGTTTACCGTTGCACAGGTCGCGGCTGTTTTTGCTTTGGCACTTTTTGCTTTAGCACCCAGCGGCCCTCTCTATTGGGTCGTCTGCGGCGTCCTGAGTACGGCCTACCTCGCGCTCAGCCTGCTTCGCAGCTACCGCTGAATGCGCGCCGAAATGCGCCTTGCACGCTGGCTCCGGGTCGGTCCCTACTTGGCGACCGCCGCCATCCTCACCTTTTTGTGGCGGCCCGTCTTGTTTGCCGGCGAGCTTATCGAGTCGGGCGACCTGCTCACCCCCCTCACCATGCGGGCGTTGCGGCGGATGTTCTGGCCGTTTTGGAACCGCACCTTAGAGTTCCCCAACGTAGAGACCCTTGACCGGCTCGCCTGGATGGCCCCCTTTTTACTGCTGCCGAGCCCACTGCTGGCCCAAAACCTGATGTTTGCCGCGGCCCTGCTGGGGGCGGGCGTGTCGATGTTGTACGCCGCCAAGCGGCTGGGCGCGACGACCCTGCTCGCCGTGTTCGCCGCGGTGCTGTTCGCCTACAACCCGTTTGTGGCGGTGCGTTTGCAGCATTACTTCCAGTTGCCCGGTTACGCGGTGTTGCCCGCGGTCGTCGCCCTGTGGTTGAAACCCTACCCGCGCCGGACGCCTTTTGTCCTGGCGCTTCTCCTCACGCTCGGCTCGAGTACGCCCCACTACACGGTGTACTTGTGGTCGCTCGGCGCACTATGGCTCGTTTTTTACTTCAGCCCGGCGGCGTTGAAACGTTTTGCGGCGACATTGGGTTTGTACGTGCTGTTCAACCTTTACTGGCTGGTGCCGACCGCTGCATTCACAGGCGCAGCCGACCTGGTGCCGAGCCGGCCGACCTGGGAACTGCTCGAGCTGTTTTCACGCCACGCCACACCCGCCGCGGTCGCCCGTTTGCAGGGCTACTGGTGGCCGCTCGCGGACACCCCCGTGGCCCCCGTTACGGCCTGGCTCGGCCTTGGCTTGCTGGCGGCGGCGCTGCTCGCTCTCGCCCGGCCGGGGCGCGACCGGTTGTTTCTGGCGACGGGCGCGCTGGTGTACGGCCTCGTCGCGCTGGGCACGAACATTCCTTTTCTCGCTGCGTTTTTGAGCTTGGAGAGCCCCGTAGCCGACCGGCTCGGCTGGCTGTTTCGCGACCCCGCCAAGGCGGTCGGGCCGCTGGCCGCCCTGCTTTTCTTGCTCGCGGCGGTAGGGTTGCGCGGAGGCCCGCGGCACATCGCCAAAAAATTGCACGCCCTTGCCGGGGCGCTGAGCCTCGGTTTGTTGGCCGCGTACGGGGTGTTCGCGTTTCAGGTGACCGGCCCCTACCTCCGCGCGGTTTACCAACCCCACGCGCCGCCCGCGGCCTTCTCACAGGCCAACGAGTGGCTGGAGGGCAAAGACGGACGCGTTTTATGGGTGCCGCAGTACTACGGGGCCACCACGTTTTGGAACGGCGACAACCTCACCCCGGAGTTTCCGACCCACAGTTCGGCGCTGCCGGTGTTGGGGCCGTACGGGTACGACGGACGCTCGGTGGTGAGCTATTTGAGCTTGTACTTCGGCGTCCTGCTGCGCAAAACGGACGCCGACCTGAGTAAAGTTCTGCGGGCCTGGGGCACGCGCTGGCTCGTGCATCACCGCGACCTGCCGCCCTACCGCTTGCAACCCGAAAGCGCTTTTGACAACCAGGTCGAGCTGTTGCAGCCGAGTTTGGCGAGTCAAGACCTCAGAGAGGCCGCTACCTTCTCACCCCTGAGCATTTACGACGCGGGCGCGCCTGTGGGGGCCTACCTGCCGGGCCGGGTCTCGGTCACCGACAACCCCGTGGCCGCCCTCGTCACCCTGTCGAACTGGCCCGCGTACGCGCCCGAACGCTGGTCGTTTGTCGAAGCGCCGCACGTGGGCGTGCAAAACGTTACTTTGGCTCCCGGCGGCGACGCGCGCGTCGTGCTGGCAGCCGGCTACCCGCTCGACTTGGCTCGAGCTACGGTGCGTTACGACCCCGAGCGCAACTGGTCGAGGCTCGGCGAGACGACCCTCGGGTGGTGGCCCAACGCCCTCACGGTCGGTTTGCCCGCCGACGAGCGCGTCACGCTGCTCATGACCCGCGCGCCGGGTGCCCAGGTCGAGGTGCCCTTGAACGCTCCAGCGGGCGCTTACCGTCTTCTCGTCCGGGTATACAAAGGGCCGGAGGCCGGCGCGGTGCGGTTGGGGCTGGGGACGAACACCTACACCGTAGAGCTTTTCGCCCCGTCGCTCCGCAGCACCTGGCTCGACCTGGGCGAGTTGGACTTGGGCGCGTTAAATCCAGCCCTGACCCTGACCAACCTGGAGGGGTTCAACGTCCTGGCAGAGGTGAAACTCGTCCCGGTCGCCGCCTGGAAGGCGGCCGAAACCGCCCTGGCCGATTTGGGGCAAACCTGGCTTTGGCCCTCGAGCACGCTCTGTCGCGACCTGCGCCCGAGCGAGGCCGCGCCCGTGACGGTTTCAGCCGGGGAGCGCGACCTGCCTTTTGCACAAACGTTCGCGGGTGCAGGCTTGTGGAACGACTACCAAACGGTCACGCTGGAAGTGTACGGCGACGGGCAGGACCGACCGGTCGAGCTGTGGACGCAGGTCGAGGACACCTGGCTTTTTTTGGGCGACACGCGTACCTGGTGGCGGGGTTGGCGGACGGTTCACCTACCGGTGAGGGCGCAGGACTTCGTGTTCGTCGCCAGCGGCAGCTTTGCGTCCGCCGACAACCTCAAGTTTGTCACCCCCGAAAGCGGTGGGGGTGCGGCTCTGCGGGTGCGCGAAGTGCGTTTGGCCTCGAGCCCGAGCTGCTCGTTGCAGTTCAGTTCAGGCCGCGCGGGCGCGGCGACGCTGAGCTTGTCGGCCGAGCGGCCCGTCAGCCTCACGGTAAACGGGCAAGCCGTGAACGTGCGCAGTGAGGCACCCGCGCAAGTCGACTTGCGCGCCGGTACGAACGCGTTGGAGATTGCGCTCGCCGACGTCGGAAGTGTGCGGGGCGTCGTCGTGACGACCGGCAGCGCGACTTTCGGCGCGCCGGGAACGGCGCTGGCCGAGACCGCGGTCGGCACCGAGGTCGCTTGCGGCGACACCTGGCGACTGGCAGTCGCCACGCCGCTATACCTACCTGGCCTGCCCGGCATTTTGAAAAGAGCCCAGCTCGCCGCAGCACCGGTCAACTACCTGCGGGCGGGCTATTGGGTACCCCCCGGCGCGTGCGGCGAGCTGCGTGTTCGCAACACCTGGGCGCTGCTGGGGGAGGTCAGCTTGCTCGCCAGCGTCACGACGCTGGCGGTGGCGGGCTGGACTTTTTTGGGACGGCGGCGCGTCGGCGCGGGCGGAACCGAGTGAGCGGTTCCGCCCGGCACATCGTAATGGTGAGCTGGAAAGACGTTTCTCACCCCAAGCGGGGCGGAGCCGAAACCTATACCCTGACGGTGCTCCACGGCTTGCGGCAGCAGGGTTATAGGGTTACCTGGCTCGTGCCCGCGGTACAGGGTTTGCCGGCGGGAGAGGTGACCTCCGGCGGCGTTCGGATTGTGCGGGGCGGCGGCACCTTTACGCACCTCTTACACAGCTGGCGCTACCTGCTCGCAAACCGAAACGCCGTCGACCTCGTCATCGACCAAGTCAACGCTTACCCGATGCTGACCTGTCTGGTCGTGCCGCCGCGCAAAGGGATGGTGCTCCTTCACCAACTCAGCCGTGAGGTGTGGTTTTACGAACTGCCCCGCCCGCTGGCCCGGGTCGGCTACCACCTCGAGCCGCTACTGTTGCGGCTCTACCGGCGCTGGCCTGCGGTAACCGTGTCGCAGAGCAGCGCCGCGGACTTGCGCGGCCTCGGCTTCAAAAACGTCACGGTCGTCGAAAACGCCCTGCCTTTTCCGCTGCCGCCGCAACGAACGCGAACCCGGCCCGAACCGCCTCACTTCGTCGGCCTGGGCCGACTGGTCAGGATGAAGCGTTTTGAAGACTTGCTCGAGGCTTTTACCGAAGTCAGGCGGACCCTGCCGAGCGCAAAACTCACGATTATCGGCCGCGGGGGCAGCGCTTACGCCGCAGAGCTTGCGCAAAAAGTGCGGGCCACGGACGGCGCTACGCTGCTTAAAGACGCCCCCGAAAACCTTAAACACGAAACGCTCGCCGCGGCCACGGCGGTAGTCGCCACCTCGGTGCGCGAAGGCTGGGGGCTTATGGTGACCGAGGGCCACGCTTACGGCACGCCGTCGGTCGCCTACCGGTTGCCCGGCCTGCAAGACTCGACACGGGACGGTGTCGACGGGCTGCTCTGCTCCCCCCACCCGCAAGCTTTGGCCGGAACGATGCTGGCGCTGCACGAAAACTCGGCGCGGTGGGAAGCGTTCAGCCGTGCGGCGTACAGCCGCGTCGCAGAGTTGACAACCGCACGCCAAACACGCGAGTTTGGCGAACTCGTCGCTCGACTCCTCGAACACCGCCCCGCCGTGTGAGAGCGCCCCGCCGTTTGAGCAGAGTCGAAGGTGTTGCTTGAGACGTATTAAGGCAGACAACCGCCCAGCTCACGACTTAGGTGGGTCCGCAAGGGCCGGCTCGAGCGTTCGACCTCAGTAAAACAGCCGAAAGTAGCCGAGGGAAAACAGCAAAGAACCCAGCGTGATAAACCCGAAACCCAGAAAGGTGTAGATGGCGGTTTTGCTGATGCCCTTGCCCGCCTGAGCCCGAAAGCGGAACGCCTGTCCGAACATACCGAAGCCGGACAGGACAAAAATGAGGCCTATCGTGAACACGAACCAGTCCATACAGCTACCCTACCAGAAAAGTGCCGAAATTGTTTGAAAGCTGGCGCGCAAGTTTTCAATCACGCTCCACCCAACGCCCGAGTCCGCCGGGTCGTCACGGCGTTCCGTTCACGCACCGTCCGTCTTTGATGCCACCGGGCCGACGCTTTTGCTCAGCCGGAAACGGTGGGCGTACCCGAGAAGCGTTCCCAAGCTTTTTGCTCCAGAGTTGGAAAAACTCGTCGAGTATAGGAGTAGATGAGGACTAGAGCCCCCGCCTACAGCAGCGCCGTTTTCAGGTAATGCACCCACAACCCCTGGTACCAGCCGTAGCTTTCGGCCAGCTTGGCCGCATCGCCGCGGCTGATGCTGAGGCCGCCCGTGTAGGCGCGCGACACGCCCTCCAGCAGCCAAGTATCTGTCCACGGGCTCCGCTCGTAGCGCCCCAAACCGCGCAGCATAACGTACTGCACCGACCAGTCGCCCAGGCCCGGAAACGTCTTGACACGGCTGTAAACCTCGTCGTAGGGCGCAGTCCGCAAAAACGTCTCGTCCTCGGCCAGCAGCGCCCTTGCCAAGGGCAACAGTCTTTCGGTCTTGCGGGTGTTGTTCGTCGCGGCCAAAACGAGCGGGGGCGCGTCCGGGTCGAGAAAGGCTGACGGCTCGGGAAAAACTGTGTAGGTTTCACCGTCCATACTCAGCGCAGAACCCAAAGTCTCGCTCAGCGCCGCCATCGTTTTGAACGCGAAGCTGTTGGGCGTCCGCTGGGTGACGAGCGCCCAGCACAAGCAGGTGAACAGCGTCGGGAACTTGACCTGGTGGTAGCCGTAGAGCTGCTCCAACACGGGCCGAAACGCGTCGTCCCGGCGAGCATGGGCGTAGAACGGCGTCAGGTCGTCGTCCAAGCCGAGGTACCACCGCAGGTGCTCGAGCACCCTCTCGACCCGTTTCTTACGAAGCGCGTCCGGCGCGGTAAGAACGGCGCGGAGTTCGGGACGCTCCACCGTGCCCGTAGAGCTGAGTTCGACGAGCACCGGGCCGTCGCCCACCCGAAAAGCTTGAGTGAGGCTGTTCGCCCCCACTCGTTTGTAAACGCCGTCGGCCTGAAAACGCGCCAGCACCGCCAGCGTGCGGGCAAAGTCAAAGGGCGGCGTCGGCGTCAGCGTCCGGGTAACTGTGTTCATAAGCCCCACACCTGCCTCATCACGACCGGAGATGTCGAAGTCGTTCTCGCGGTTGAATTCTAACGCTGCTTTCAGTTCAACTCGTCGAGCGTGAGCAAAAAACTGGGCACGTAGGTCTCGAGAAACACCTTTACCTCGGGGGACTCGAGCCGCGCCAACTCGGTTCGAATCGCTTTTTCGGCCTGGACGAACTCGCCGTTGCCGGTTTTGAGTTCTTCCAAACATTTTAGGTAAGCGCAAATTTTGTCGGCGGCGCGCACCAACGCCCAGGCCGCCTCGTCGGCACCGTCGGGGAAAAAGAGGGTTTGGTAAGTCGGGCGCAGCGCCTCGGGCAGCATGTCGAGCAGTTTTTCCTTGGCGACGACTTCGATGTCACGGTAAGCCTGTTTGATTTGCGGGTTGAAATACTTGATGGGTGTGGCGAGGTCGCCGGTAATCACCTCGCTCGAGTCGTGAAACAGCGCCAGCGTCGCGGCCCGTTCGGGGTTGACCGCGCCGCCGAAGTGGGTGTTTTCGATGACAGCCAGCGCGTGCGCGATCATGGCGACTTGCAGACTGTGCTCCATGATGTTTTCAGTTTCGGTGTTGCGCATGAGGCCCCAGCGGTCGATAAACTTCATGCGGGCCAAGTAGGCGAAAAAGTGGCTGGGTTCGTTCGTAGCTTTCACAAAAAGCCAGCCTAACATCCCGGGTCTAACCCCGGGTCTCCCGAGCTTGCGCCCGCGTCCTCGCCACGCCGCGCAGCACGAACACGTAACCGACCACGCCGATGAGCGCGAACGAAAACCACTGCAGCGCGTAGCCCAGGTGCGGCCCGTCGCCGAACTCGGGCGGTTTGAGGGGCAAGGGCAACTCGCTGGTTTGCGCGGGCGACTGCGCGGTCAACTCGACGTAGAGGGGCAACAGGGTGTAGGGCAGCTGCTGTTCTAAACGGTCCGTGTCGACGTAAGCGGTGATGGCGAGTTTGCCCGGCGGGTCGCGCGGGGTGAGGCCTGAGCCCAGGCCCGTCGGCCGCTTTTGCTCGGGTTGCACCACGCCGGTAAGCCTGACTTCACCCTCCGGCGGCAGCGCAGCGTGGACGGGCGGCGTCTCCAGGTCGAAGGGCACCCAGCCGCGCTCGACCAGTACGGCTTCCTTGTTACTCAAAACCAGCGGCGTCAGCACGAAGTAGCCGGGTTGCCCGTCGTAGTCGCCGCCGCCGCGCAGCAAGACCTCGTGGGCAGGGTCGTAGCGGCCGGTCACGGTGACGGGGCGGTAAGCGCTGCTCCGGAGGTCGCTCGGCGGGGCGTCGGGCCGGGTTTCGGCAAGCAACTTGTCGAGGGGTTCGGGCTCCAGCGCCAGACGCGTCTCGAGCAGGGCGTTTTGCTCCTTGCGCTGCTCGAGCCTGTGCAACTGCCAAACTCCGAAGTTGACAAACAACACCGCTAACGCCACACCTAAACCGTGCAACACCAACCAGCGGGGTTTGAGTAAAAAGCGGTACATGAGAAGGCCAGTAGGCGGTGGCTAGCAGCTTACATTCCTACGAGCTACTAGCCACCGGCTACAAACCCCCACAACACCGTTTGAACGAAACACAACTCGCACTCACCCGCATTACGACCACCTCAAGGCCACCTTAAACGAAGAAGGCCCTATCGAGCGACATCACCAGAAAAAGCAGCGCTAAGTAGAGCATCGAGTACTTATACAGCGGCAGCGCCGCCTTTTTGTCGATACTCCGGCCCGCTCGAACAACCTGATAAAGCTGCCCCACCCGCAGCGCCAGCAACAGGTTGAGGCCCAACGCCGCGACGAAGTAGACCACGCTGAACTCGTCCAGAAAAAACGGCGTGAGGGTCAAGACGATGGTGAGGACTGCGTACATCACCATCTGCAACACGGTCGCGCGCTCGCCGATGACGACCGGGGCCATCGGCACACCGACCGCCCGGTAGTCGTCCTTGATCATCAGTGCCAGCGCCCAAAAGTGAACCGGCGTCCACACGAAAATGACCGCGAACAAACCCCAAGCGAGCAGGCTCAACTCGCCCGTCACCGCCGCCCAGCCGACCAGCGGCGGAATCGCGCCGGCCGCGCCGCCGATGACGATGTTTTGCCAGGTGGTGCGCTTGAGCCACATCGTGTAGATAAGCACGTAAAAGGCGATGCCCGCCCACGACAACAGCGCCGCCAGCACGTTCGAAACAGCCGTAATGATAAGAAACGAACCCACCGTCAGGCTTATGGCGAAGAGCAGCGCGTTTTTGACCGGAATCACCGCGGTGACGGTCGGCCGCTGGGCGGTGCGCTTCATGCGCAGGTCGATGTCGCGGTCGTAAACCATGTTGTAGACGCCCGCCGCGCCCGCCGACATGTAGCCGCCCAGCAGCACTCCCAACAGCGGTAGCAGGCCCGGAAACCCCCTGGCGGCAACAAACATGGCTCCCACCGTGGTCAGGAGCAGCAGGCTGATGACTTTGGGCTTGGTCAGCGTGAGGTAGTCGCGCCAAGTGGCTTTGGGGGTGGCGGCGACGCTGGTCATTCGGTCGCTTTCCGGTACGGGGTGGCTCGAGCCGCCCGCGGCGCGGCCGCGTAGCCGAGCGTGTAGGCGCTGAGCGCGGTGAGTAAAGCGAAGGCCAACACGGCGGTTCCTAAGTGCAGCAGTTGCAGCGCGACGGGCGCCAAGAAAGCTAGGTTCAGGGTGCCGATGGCGAGCTGGGCTAGGTAAACGCCGAACAACACTTGGGCCAACCGCCCGGCCTCCGGTACGGGTTTGAGCAAACGGCTCAGCCCCAACGCCAAAAACAAGTAGATTCCCACCGCCACCGCAATGACCGGGTGCAACAAACGAAGCCGGATGAGGATGTTGGAAGCCGGGTCGAAGTCGGCGGCCAGCCCCGCGCGCAAACTCTCCGACGGAAACATGGTGTTGCCGAGCGCGGCGACGCCGCCCGAGAACATCAACACCAACATGCCGACCAGGCCGACCAACAACACCGTCGCCACCCCGCCTTGGTGCGCTATACGCAGCGGCCACGGCGCTCTCGAACGGGCGTACACCACCGTAAGGGTCAGCGTGCCGACGAGGAGGAGCGAGTTAACTAGGTGGGTCGCGACCATCACCCCTCGAGCCGTGGACGCGGTTTCACCGGTAAGCCCGAGCAGCACCGTAGCCGCGCCCAGCAAGGCCTCGACAATCAAGAACACGAACGCGGCCGTGGCGAAGACAAACAAACCCGGCTGCGCCCTGCGCGCCCGGAAGGCCCGCACCAACAGCCAAACCCCCAGCGTGAGGACAGCAAACGACAGCAACCGGTGCGAGAACTCCACGAGCGTTTCGACGCCCGCGCCCAGCGGGACGATGGTGCCGTTGCAAGTCGGCCAGTGACTGCCGCAGCCCGCGCCCGCGCCGGTCGCCCGAACGAAGGCACCTTGGAGAATAACCACGGTGTTGCCGAGGAGCGCCGCCCACGCCAACCGCCCCAGCGGCACCCCGAAAAACCAACCTGTGAGCTTCACCCTGCCACCTTCTTTTCTTGTCAGCTCGTTTCTTCGCCCTTTTCTCACACGTCTCAACTCCACAGTATAGCCGCTAAAACCCCGCGGAAACCGAGGACAATTGTCCTTCAGCACAGGTTTTGGGCCTGTCGTGGCCGCCGCGCCGAGCGCGCACGCGCGGCTCGAGCCGAGTTTAACCGGTAAGCTGGCGGCTTCAGTGTGACCCACGGCAGGAACCCCCGACGCGTCGTTGTCGGTTTGCCATTAGTCGGTGTGCTGTTATCGGTGTGTCGTTGTCGGCTCGCCCCCTGCCCGCGCCGCCCGTTAAGATAGCCCCTATGCGCGTTTTAGCTGTTTTTGCCCACCCGGACGACGAGCTGAGCTGTCTCGGCACCCTGAAAAAACACGCCGAGCGCGGCGACGACACGATGTTGGTTTGGACCACGCACGGCGAGTTGGCAAGCCAGTTCGTCGCGGAAAGCGAGGCCGAGGTGCGCCGAATTCGGCTCGAGCACGGCGCTTGGGTCGCCAAGAAAGTCGGCGCTCGTTACCACTTTTTCGACATGGGCGACTCGCGTATGACCGGCTCGAGGGCCGAGGCCTTGCAAGTCGCCCGCCTCTACTCCGAGTTCAAACCCGACGCCGTCCTGACCTGGAGCGACGACCACCCGCACCCCGACCACCGCATGACGGCCAAAATCGCCTTCGACGCGGTTACCCTGGCGCGCATCCCCAAAATCTTGAGCGAACAAAGCCCGGAGACCTTAGCACCTCACCGCGACGCGGTCAGGTTTTTTCAGTACCCGTCGTCGGCTTTCAACCGCCCGGTCGTTCACGTCGACATCAGCGAGCACATCGACACGGTTACGGAAATTTTTGAGTTTTACCAAGGTTTTTACGGCTGGAAGTACACGCCCGAGCAGTTTCGCCAGGGTCGGGCCGCGCTCGGCCGAGACAGCGGCGTCGACTACGCCGAAAAGTTCCAGCGCCGCAGCGCCGTCACGCCCGCCGTGGACTACCTGGTTTAAGACCGCTTGGTTTAAAACCATCTGGTTTAAGACCGCCGGTTTAGGACTACCTGGTTTAAACGTCAGGTCTGAACGTTACAGCGGGGCTGGTTTGGGTGGGTCCGGCTCGAGCGGGGTTTGTGAGCCGGCTTTTGGGGGTGACACACGGCGCTCTCACAGTCCTTAGTCATGATTGGTTAGAGTAAAGCGTAAACGCTCGCCGGGCGTGTTTGTTAAACTGAGGTGTTTGTCGCACCGGCACGCTCCAGCGGCACACACGCTGTCAACGCCGCAAAACACGTTTGGCTTTGAACCGGGTCGACCCAGCATCGGAGGATATTTTGATAGCACGCGTAAGCTTACTTTTGGTTCTCGGTCTGTCGCTCGCCCACGCCCAAGAGGCCGGGTCGGTCACCGACTATGTTCAAAACGGCAACCTCAACTACGCGCGGGGCGACTGTCAGTTTGCGCAGTACTTTTTTCAAGAGGCCTTAAAGCTCGAGCCCAGCAACCTAGACGCCGCGCTCGGCAAGGGCAAGGCGCTGGTGTGTCAAGGCGCGTACGACGCCGGCATCACCGAGTTTGAAAACGTCTTGAACGCCAGCCCCAACAACGTAGCGGCGCGCGTCCAACTGGCACAAGCCTACCAAAAGCAGTACGACAGCGACCGCCAGCGCTACGGCAGCCGCCTCGACGACGCCCTCAACCTCGTCCAAACGACCGAACTGCTTGGCGCGGACAACGCCGAACTGCTCAACGTCAAGGGCGTGGTTTTGGCCCAACTCGGCGATACGGCGGGCGCTAGAGAAGCCCTGGAGCGCGCCATCACCCTCTACAGCAACATGAGCGCCGAGGACCAAGCGATTACTCAAATCAACCTGGGCAAGGTGTACTTGCAGTTGGACGAGCGCGAGTCCGCCTTACAAGCCTTCAAACGGGCGGTGGCCCTCAATCCGGCGAGCGCGTCGGCGCACAACAACGTCGGGGCGACCTACTTCGCCCTGGGCGACTGCGACCAGGGCATTTACGAACTGTCGCAAGCCGTCAACCTGAACCCAAGTTCGCTCGACGCGACGTTCAACCTGGGCCGCGCCAAGTTCGACTGCGGTCAGGTCGACAGTTCCATTCCCCACTTCGAGGCGGCGCTCAACTTGCAAGGCAACTTAAACATCCCCCAGCTCTACACTTACTTGTCTCGAGCCTACGCCAGCGTGGGCCGCTACGACGACGCGGTGCTGCGCGCGCAACAAGGCGCGCTGTTGCCGCCCAACTCCGCCGAGGCTTACTTTTACTTGGGCCAAGCTTTCGAAGCGCGCGGCGGGGCGAACGACGTCAACAACGCCTGCGACGCTTACCAAACGGCACTCGACTTGGAACCGACGTACCAACCCGCCCTGGACGCTGCCGCCGCTTGCACGACAAACTAACACTTTGCTGAATCAGCAAAAAAGGCCCCAGGACTCGGGGCCTTTTTTCTAGGGATTTAAGAATACCCATAACACCGAAATGATTTTGTCATGTCATAGTTTGAGTTTAAGACAACACGCCCCGCGCGGGTTTGTTGACGTCACGACATCAATAAATCACTTTGGTATGAGGTGCAAGTTTAAAAGCATCGGGTTCACGATACTCGAGCCAGTGCCCCGTTTCAAGCTGTTGCCTCTACCTCGAGCCTGTCTCTAAGCTTTTTCATTGTACTCGTAAAAGCCCCGCCCCGACTTGCGCCCCAACCGCCCCGCCTCGACGAGTTTGCGCAGCGTCTGCGGCGGCCGGAAACGCTCACCCAGGGCCTCGGTCATCGACTCCGTGATGAGGAGCATCGTGTCGAGCCCGACGTAGTCGGCCAGTTCCAGCGGTCCCATCGGGTGGTTGAGACCGAGCTTGACGGCGGTGTCTAAGTCGCGCGCTTCGGCGACGCCTTCTTCCAACATCCGCATCGACTCGGTGAGCAGCGCCGCCAGCGCCCGCGTCGTCACGAAGCCCTGGCGGTCGTTGACCACCACGGTCGTTTTGCCGCACGCCCTGGCGACCTCTTCGGTCGTTTGCAGGGTCTGGTGAGAGGTTTGCAGCGCCCGCACGATTTCGACGAGGGCCATGCGCTCGGGCGGGTTGAACCAGTGCATCCCGATGACTTGTTCGGGCCGCGTCGTCACCCCGGCGAGTGCCGTGACCGACAGCTCGCTCGTGTTCGTCGCCAAGACCGCGTGCGCCGGAGTAAGGCGGTCGAGTTGCTGAAACAAACTACGTTTCAGCTCGAGCTTTTCCGGTACGGCTTCGATGACGAAGTCCGCGGTTTCAGCCGCCGCCGCGAGGTCGGTCGTGGTGGTCAGCTTGGCGGCGACCGTGGCCTCGTCGCTGCGCTTGAGGACGCGGGCGTGCGCCTTGTCCAAACTCGCCTGGTACGGGTCGTAAAGCCGCACATTAAAACCGCTCACAAGGCACAGCGCGGCAATCCCGCCGCCCATCGTGCCCGCGCCCATCACGGCAACCGTTTCAACCTTGGGGTCAAGCTTCGTTTCGCTCATAGCTGACAGTCTACAGGGTTGACAGCTTACCGGATTGACAGTCTACAGGGTTGACAGCTTACCGGTTACCGCTCGGCCTGTCGCCGTTGCTGCAAAAGCTTGTTACGGAAGAGTTCGTCGGAAAACCGCGCGGGGGCGAGGACAACCGATTTTGACAATAAACGTGAACGAATTTGGCAGAGGTTTTCCGGCCCTTACCGGAATCCGTGTTCGCTTCGTCTCGCTCCGCCCTGGTCGACTTTGAAAGAGGCAACCGGAAAGGGTGTCAGACGAGGTAGATTTCGAAGCGCGTCGTTTTACCCGGCAGCGTGGCGCTCGGTTTGACGCCCAAAAAGCCGGCCTTCGCCGGACGTTTGACGACCACGCGGCGTTTGGCGACTCCGAGGGCCGTCTCAAAAAGAGCGTCAGCGTCCGAGTCGTCGCCCACCAGGTCCCGGAAAAACCGCATACTTTTCCGCTTGGCCGCCGTCTTATTCGTCTCGGGGTACATCGGGTCGAGGTAAACCGTGTCGGGGCGTTCGGCAGGGTCCAGGTTCAGCAGGACGTCGCGAGCCTCCCCCCAGACCAGGGTCATGCGGGCGGCAGCCTCGGCGGTGGCGGGGTCGTCCGCGGCGCGGCGCAAACCGTCTGCGAGCAGCGCCGCGACAACGCCTGAGCGTTCCACCAGCGTGACCCGGCACCCTTCGGCGGCCAGCACGAAAGCGTCGCCGCCCAAACCCGCGGTGGCGTCCAGGACGGTCGGCCGGAACGAACTCCTCACGCCGACGGCTCGAGCCACGGCCTCGCGTTTGCCGTGACGGCGGCCCAACGCCGAAAAGTCCACGTAGACCGGCCCGGTTCGCGACGCGGTCTCGCGCAGCTCGAGGCGTTCGGGCGTTGCAACGAGTAGGTAGTCGGCATCCTCCCCGACTACAAGCGGCACCTGCAACATCCGCGCCAGCTCGGCGGCGACCGTTTCGTCTCCACCCACGTTGCTTATCCCGATGCTCGCCGTCACGTTTCTATCGTACTCGGACCGGGCAACGCCTCTCGTTCAAACGGCGTGTGAAAAAGTGATGGTAAAGCTACGGATAATAAGCTAGTATAAAAAGCGGCTTACGCTTGTTAAGAAGCACATCCTACTCGCCTTAGACACGAAGGCAAAACCAACCAGGAGGCAACGATGAGTAACCGGACTTTGGCTGAACGCCGCGCTGCGGCCGTCGCGCCGGCGGCCTACAGCGTCCACCCGTTCTACCCCGAGCGCGCCGCGGGCTCGTACGTGTGGGACGCCGACGGCAAAAAGTACCTCGACTGGTCGGTCGGGATTGCCGTGATGAACGTCGGGCACTCGCACCCGAAAGTGCTGGAGGCCGTGAAAAAACAGGTCGACACCTTCCAACACCTCTGTTTCGCGGTCGGCATGAACGAGACCTACATCGAGTTATCCGAAAAGCTCAACGAAATCGCGCCGGGCTCGTCGCCAAAAAAGACCTTCCTCATCAACTCCGGGGCCGAGGCGGTCGAGAACGCGGTGAAAATCGCTCGAGCCTACACGGGTCGTCAGGGCATCGTCAGTTTCACCCACGCTTTCCACGGCCGCACCCACATGGCGCTGTCGTTGACCGGCAAGTCCGACCCCTACAAGGCGGGCTTTGCGCCGCGCGCCGCCGAGGTCTACCGGGCCTACTACCCCTACTGCTACCGCTGCCCGTACGGCGGCCCCAAAGACGGCGCGTGCTGCCAGAGTGACTTGGCACAACTCAAAGACCTCGTCAAGACGACCATTGGCGAGCGTGAGGTGGCGGCTTTCATTGTGGAGCCCGTCGCCGGGGAGGGCGGGTTCATCCCCGCGCCGGAAAGCTTCTTGAGAAGCCTGCGCGCTTACTGCACCGAAATCGGCGCGCTCTGGATAGACGACGAGGTGCAAGCGGGCATCGGCCGCACCGGTGCGTGGTGGGCGGTCGACCACTACGACCTGGAGCCCGACCTAGTTTGCTCGGCCAAGGCGCTGTCGTCGGGCTTTCCGCTTTCGGCGGTCGTCGGCAAGGCCGAGGTCATGGACGAAATTGCCCCCGGCATGTTGGGCTCGACCTTTGGCGGCAACCCGGTGAGCTGCGCCGCCGCGCTCGCGACCCTGAACGTCGTCGAGGAAGAGGGTCTGTTGGAACGCGCCCAAAACTTAGGCGCAGTGCTGCAAGACCGGCTCGGCCAACTGCAAAACCAGTTTGAACAGGTCGGCGACGTGCGCGGCCTGGGCGCGATGGTGGGCATCGAGTTCGTCAACGAAGGTAGCAAAACCCCGAACAAAGCGGCGGTCGAGGCAGTGACCGCTCACGCTCGAGAAGCCGGCCTCATCTTGCTGCCGACCGGCACCTATAGCAACGTGATTCGCCTGTTGCCACCCCTCAACATGAGCGACGCGGCGTTGGAAGAAGGCTTGGAAAAACTCACCACCGCCATAAAAAGCGTGCTCGAGCCCGTGACGGCGGTCGCTTGAGGTTCCGCCGCCTTTTGTAGCGCGTGCCGTCCAGGGTGACGAGGTTCAGCGTCGGCTGAGATTCCGGGCAGGTCGTGAGGTCATGGGCTCAAGCCACCGCCAAGCTGAGCACGGCTTGGTGCGGCTCACGCGGGACCTAACAGTTCGTCCCCACGCTCGCTCGAGCAAGCAACAGTCGCCCCTGACGCTGAGCTTTCGGCACGCTTTTGTCAGCAACTACCCTTGGCAGACAGGGAACGGCCTGGTATACTTCTAAAGCGTTTACGGGCGTATAGCTCAGTCGGTAGAGCGGCGGTCTCCAAAACCGTAGGTCCTAGGTTCAAGTCCTTGTGCGCCCGCCAGGAGAAACACCGTCTCTGACGGAACAAATAAGAACGCGGTGAAATTTAAATCTCACCGCGTTTTCTTGTTTGTGCGCCTATAGTGTGATAGGTTCGCCGCCGAAGCAGCAAGGGACCGGGACTTGGAAGCGTTGTGGCAGTTGACCGAAGCCCACCTGACCCTGCACGGCTCGGCGGGCTCGAGAGTGTCCAGCAACACCCTGACGAGTTACCGAAGGTACGTGTTCCACCTTATCGACACGTGGTCGGGTGAGGCGCTGCTGCGACCCTCAAGAAATGCCGGGGTACTTTGGGTCCGGGAACTCGAAGCCGCGTTTAAGCCCGCCACCGTCCGGGTAAAGCTGGCCGCGGCTCGCGCCCTCTACGCCGCCCTGCGCTGGAGCGGTGCTACCACGTTTGACCCCTTTGCCGATGTCAAACCCGGCCGCGACCTCACCCCGGCCTGGGAAAAGCGGCAGGCTTACACCCTGAACGAAATCGAATGGCTGACTCGGGTGGCTGAAGGCTATACCTTATCTACAGTTCTTTTAGGAGCCCACGCCGGTTTGCGTGTCAGTGAAATGACCTCGTTACGTTGGGAAGACATCCGGCTGAGTGAGAAGAAGTTGACGGTCAGGAAAAGTGACCTGTTGTTTTTACGACCGCAGGCGTAGCCAGGGTCTACTGGCCTTGCACAAGCCGTGGAAGCCAAAGGGCTATGTCAGGAAAAAGGGCAACTAGAACAAGGGCGACGACCTGCAGACCGATAAAAGGCCACTGGGCTGCAAGAATTTCATTCAAACTGATCTCGGGCGGTGCAACGCCTTTTAGATAAAAACAAGCCGGCCCAAAGGGTGGCGACAGGTAAGAAATTTGCATGGCGAGGTTGAACAGGATGCCGAACCAAACAGCGTCGTAGCCGAGCGCCAGCACGGTGGGCAGAAAAATCGGCATCGTCAAAAACAGAATGCCTATCCAGTCGATAAAGAACCCCAGAAATATAAACACGCATAACATGATGACGATGATGACGACTGGGTTGCTCGAGACCCCCGTCAGCAAACCTTTAGCAAAGGCGATGCCGCCTATAGCGTTGTAAACCCCGATGAGTGCATTCGTGCCGAACACGAGCCACAAGACAACACCGCAGGTTTTAAAAGTCTGCGCAAGCGCGTCGCGCAGCATCCGCCACGAAAAAGCGCCGCGTAAGACCGCGGCCAGCAGCGAGCCGACCACGCCGAGCGCAGCGGCCTCGGATACCGAAGCGAGCCCCAAGTAAATCGACCCGAGCACTGAGAAAGCTACCAGCAGCGGCAGGGCCACGCCCCTGAGCGCACGCAGTTTGTCAGCAAAAGGCACGTCTATATCGGCCACGGGTGCCAATGCAGGGTTGAGGTTGACGCGCGTGAGAATATAGAGCATGTAGAGCGCCGCCAACAGCAACCCCGGCAAAATCGTTGCCAAAAACAGGGCGCTAATAGACACCTGTGCGGTCAGGCCATAGAAGATGAGGATAATCGAGGGTGGAATCATGGTGCCGAGCGAGCCGCCCGCCGTGATGGTGCCGATGGCGAGCTTGCGGTCGTAGCCGAGCCTTAGCATCTGCGGCAGCGCCACCAGCCCCAGCAGCACGATTTCCCCGCCGATGATGCCGGTCGTCGCGCCCAAGAACACCGCCACGACCGTGGTGATAAGGGCCACTCCGCCCCGCAAACGACCTGCCCAAACGTTGAAAGCGTCATACAAATCTTTGGCGACGCCGGAACGCTCGAGCACCGACGCCATAAGTACGAACATGGGCACCGCCACGAGCGAGAACGACTCCAACAGGTCGACCGTGCGGCTGCCCATGACGAAGAGCGCGTTGGGACCAAACTCGCTCAGGGTGACGACGACCGCTATCGAACCCGCCACAAAGGCGAGCGGCACCCCCAGCGTGAGGAGCGTGACGAGAGTGCCCACGATAAGTAAGGAGATGGTCGCGATGTCGATAGGTTAGGTCCTCGGTTTCTGCTTCGGTGTAGGCTTCGGTCTCCGCTGAAAGAGCAGCACAAATTGCAGCACGACCACAAGCAAAAAAAGCGCCGAGCCGAGGCAGAGCGACAAGTTGATAAACCCTGGAATCGGCGGGTTCCAGTACGAGCCGGAACGTTCGGGCGTCCAGGTGCCGTCGGCGGCGAACTTAAAAAGTGAGCGCTGCGTCATGCGCGCCGTGGCGAAGGTTAAGCCGGACAAGTACACCACCGCGACAAAAGTGCTGAGGATGTCGGACAACCACAAACCGCGCGCCCCGAACCTGTCGGTGAGGACGGTAATGCGCATGTGCGAGCGGTCGGCCATACAGTAGGCCCCGCCGAAGATGAACGCGAAGCCTCCCAAGGCCACGGTCGACTCGTGTGCCCAAAAGGTCGGCGCGTTGAACACGTAACGAGCGACCACCTCGTAGGTAATCATCGCCATCATCACGACGAACAGCCACGAAATGAGGTTGCCTAAGCGGACGACGAAAGCCTCGAGCCCCGTCGGAGTCTCGAGCGGCACTTCGTGAGGAGGTGGAACTGACGGCTCTGACATCTGCTTTGGCTTATCCTCCGAGCTTTGCAAACGGTTTAAAATCACGACCTTGAACTGCCGACGACCGAAGCCCGACTCTTTTCTGCCCCACTTTTCTTTCGAAGTGGGGCAGAAAATCACCTGTTAGTTGAGTCCTTCCAAGTACGCCCTATAGCTGTCGATGATCGCTTTTGTTTCGGGACTCTTTTGCGACCAATCGTCCCAAATTTCGAACACGAGGTTTCTCAGGGTTTCTTTGTCCGCGTCGCCGAACTCGATAAAGGTCACGCCGAGGTCGTCTTCGGCGAGTTGAATGGCCGCCGCGTCGTCGGCTTGCAGGCGCTCGGCCAGGGTCGCGGACATGTCGGCGACGGCTTGCTCAAAGGCGGTTTGCGCTTCGGGTGAAAGGGCGTCCCATTTCGCCTTGGACACGCTCACCTCGGTGATGGCGGACGAGTGGTTGGCGGCAATTGAATACTTGGCCGCGTTGTGCAGCCCGATGGCGACGTTGAGGCTGGGGCTGGCGATGTCCGCGCCGTCGACCACGCCCGTCTCGAGCGCGTTCACGGTTTCGGACACGGGCAAGTTGACGATGGTCGCGCCCGCGCGGGTCAGCAGGTCGCCGACCAATCCTTCGGGCGAGCGGATTTTGTAGCCTTGAAAGTCGGCAATCGAATTCACGGCTTTGGTCGAGGGAATTTGCTCGACGGGCCAGTAGACGAGACCGACGAGGTGCAGGCCGTACGCGTCGTAAAGGCTCCGGGCCAGCTCGAGCCCGCCCCCGTCGCTAAACCAGCCGTCGCGCTCTTCCAGGGTCGGGAACGCGGCGAGCGTGTCGCCCAGTACGGCGAACGCCGGGTCTTTGCCCGCGAAGTAGCTCGGCGCGGTGTATTCGCCGTCCAAAAGACCGTTCTCGATCGCGTCGAGCGTTTCGGTCACGCCGACGACCGCGCCGCCCGGCAAGACTTCGATGTCGACCTCGCCGTCGGTCGCCTCCCGCAGCGCGTCGGCCATCTCTTGAAACGCAATCGTGGTAGTGGCGTTTTCACCCAAAAAGGTCTGCATCCTGAACCTTTCAGCCTGGGCGCTGCCGAACAGCAGGAAAGCGGTGGTCGCGATAAGTAGGGCTCGAGCGAGTATAGGTTTCATCGTTTCTCCTTGTCTAAACGGTATAGGGCTTGGATTGGAGACCGGAATATATCAAGCTCACGAGTCAGGTTTCACCTCCGAATTTGTTGCGTACAGCCCTTGCTGCAGCTCGCGCAAACCGCTGAGCCACAAAGAAATGTCGGTGCTCACCGCCACGCACTGCGCGCCTTTTTCTACGAGCGCGTGCGCGTGCACAGCGTTCCAGGCGAAGTTGGCAACGGGAACGCCGCGAGCTTTTGCCGCGGCGTGAACCTTTTGCCTCGCTCCTTCGACCTCGTCGTCCGCGTCGAAAGGATTCGCTTTGCCGAGCGCCACGCCCAGGTCGAAGTGGCCGAACCACACCATGCCAACGCCCTCGACATCCAAAATTGTGTCGATATTGTCGACGCCTGCTGGGTCTTCGATAAGGGGGCCGATAAGAGGAACGGGCTGAGCAGGGTCGAAATAGTCGTGCCAAGGACGCACACCGTAGCGGGCCGCCCGAGTGACGGGGGCCGCGCCGCGGCGGCCCAGCGGGGGCCAGGCGGCCGCCGACACCGCCTTTTTCATGTCCTCAGCACTTTTAACATGGGGCACGACGACGCCCTGCGCGCCTAAGTCGAGGGCGGTGCCTATTTGCCCGAAGTCGTTGCTGCGGACCCGCACCCACGGCGTCACGCCGCCCGCGTCGGCGGCGCGTAAAAGGTGCTCGAGCCCCGGCCCGAAAGGCGCGGTCGCCGAGTGCTCGCAGTCGATGACCACGAAGTCGAACCCCAACATGCCGAGCATCTCGACGAACACGGGCGAGTCGGCCAGCGCAAAGGTGCCGAATAGCCGCTTGCCCGCTTTTAGTCTTGTGTGCAAGTCGGGTGCGGGATTCAAGGCACGCTCCGGCTCGGCAAGTCGGGGCGCGCGCGCAGGCCGAGAAGCTCGCGTGTCTGAGCGGGCGTGGCAATCTCGCGGCCGAGAAGCCGGGCGAGGTCGACCACCTTGCGAACCAAGTCGCCGTTGTGGGGGGTTCCGAAGCGTTCATAGGGCGCGTCACCCAAGCCTATGGCGACGTGCCCGCCCAGCGTGATGGCCCAGGCGGCTACCGGCAGCACGTCGCCATTCCAGGACAAGACGAGCCACGGCTCGCCCGCGGGTATGGCCGCCACCAGTGCTTGCAAGGCGTGGATCTCGCTCGGCGTGCCGCTCGGCATGGTTTCGCCGGAAAAGACAAACTCCCACAAGGGCGCTTTATGTAACAAGCCCATCTCCTGAAAACAGCGGGCCGTCCGTACTTGGCCTAAGTCCCAGCAGACCGCGGTGACGAAGACATCGTGCGCCTTGAAGACCTCCAACACGCTTTTTAGGTTTGCGCGGCTGTTTCTGTAGACACGGTCGGTCGTCTCAAACCGTTTTGTCTGCGGGTTCCAAAAGTCCACGTTGAGCGAGCCGAAGTCCACCGGGGCCAACTCGACCTTGAGGCGCAAGTCGTCGTTGACGGCCAAGACGTGTTTGACCCGCTCGCTTATGTCCTCCTGAGTGATGTAGCCGAGCGTCGGGTGAATCAGCAGGTCGGTCTGCTCACGAATGCCCGTGATGACGTCTAAGTAGAGTTCAACATCGTTTTGCGGCTCGCCCGTTTGGGGGTTGCGCCCGTGCCAATGAAAAACCGACGCGCCCGCTTCCCAGGCGCGCACCGCCTCGCGGACGATTTCATCGGGGCCGTAGGGGAGGTTGGGGTTTCCGTTGCGGTACGCGGTTTCGTTGCAGCGGCATTCGATGATGAGGGGATTTGCCGCGTTCATAAAAGCTCCTTGGCGGCGGCGACGATGTCGCGCCAGCCCGGAATGCTGGCGCGCTCCAAGTCGCTTTGGTAGGGCATGGGGTGATGCGGCGCGCCGAGGCGTTTGATGGGTTTTTCAAGCTCGTCGAAGGCCTGCTCGCCGATGAGCGCCGCCATTTCCGCCCCGATGCCCATAAACGTGACCGCCTCGTGAATGATAACCACGCGTCCGGTCTTTTTCGCCGACGCGACCAAGGTGTCGGTGTCGAGTGGATAGAGGCTGCGCGGGTCGATAACCTCGGCGCTGACCCCTACACGCTCGAGCTGTTTGGCCGCCGTGACGGCCTGCTTGACCATCGCTTGGGTGGCAATAAGGGTAACGTCCGTACCAGCGCGAACTGTGTTGGCCTTGCCAATTTGGAGGTAGTAGGGCGCTTCGGGCACCGCGGCCTTGTCGAACAGCAGCGACTTGCTCTCGATGAAGACCACCGGGTTGTCGTCGCGGATGGCGGCGAGCAGCAAACCCTTGGCGTCGTAGGCGTTCGACGGGGCCAACACGACGAGCCCCGGCACGTGCGCGAACCAGGCTTCCAAATTCTGCGAGTGCTGCGCCGCCAACCTCACCCCGCCCCCGCCCGGGCCCCGCACCACGAGCGGCACGGTCGGGGTGCCGCCGAACATGAAGCGCATCTTGGCCGCTTGGTTAACGAGCGCGTCCATCGCCAGGGTGACAAAATCAAAAATTTGAATCTCCACAACCGGCCTGAGCCCGGTGAGGGCCGCGCCCACCGCGAGCCCCACGAAGCCGAGTTCGGAAATCGGCGTGTCGCGCACGCGGGCGTCGCCAAACGCGTCATGCAGGCCTTCAGTCGCGCGAAAAATTCCGCCCATGCGGATGTCCTCGCCGATGACGACCACGTCGTCGTCCACCGCCATCGCCTGGTGCAGCGCCTCGCTGACGGCTTCGGACATGTAGAGTTTGCGTTCACCAGAAGCAGGTTCGCTTTCAGCTGTTTTGAAAGGTGCGTAGACTGAGGAAAGTAGGTCCTCGGCTCGAGCGTCTTCACTTTCTCGGGCGAACAGCACCGCCGCCTCAACCTCGGCCGCGACTTCTTCGCATAAGCGCTCGAGCGCTTCGTCCTCCACCCCCGCTTCTTGTAGGGAGGTTGCAAAACGCGCTACCGGGTCGCGGGCGACCCAGGCTTCTCTCGAGCCGTCCTCAAAGGCGGGCAGGTTGGCGCGCAGCGAGTGCTGCATCTGCCGGTAAGTCAGGGCTTCGATAAATGCCGGGCCGTGACCCGAGCGCGCGGCTTCTGCAAAGCGGGCAACTGCGTCCCGCACGGCGAACACGTCGTTGCCGTCGACCACTTCGCTCGGCATGTCGTAGGCCGCGGCGCGCGCGGCGACGCTTTCCAGCGGGCGGCTGTCACGCCAGCTTGTGGTGAGCGCGAACTGGTTGTTTTCGCACAAAAACAGAACTGGCAGCTTCCACACGGCGGCCAGGTTCATGGCTTCGTGGGTCACGCCCTCACCCGCGGCCCCGTCGCCAAATACCGCCACCGCGACGCGGTCCTCGCCCTTGTTGAGCGCCCGCAGCGCCGCGCCGCAGGCCAGCGGCAGCCCCGCGCCCACTACACCGTTACACCCCAAAATGTTGAGGGATAAGTCGGCGATGTGCATTGAGCCGCCCAGGCCGCGGCAGTAACCCGTGCGCTTGCCCATGAGTTCGGCCATCATCTTGTTGACGTCGCCGCCCTTGGCGATGACGTGTCCGTGGGAGCGGTGGTGTCCGGCCAGGTAGTCGTCAGGACGTAAGGCGCTCCCCAACCCGACCGCGACGGCTTCTTGTCCCACACAACTGTGCGCGGTGCCTTTGATGTCGCCGGCTGCGAACAGCTCGGCGGCGCGCTCCTCGAAGCGCCGGATGAGGAGGAGTTGCCGGTACAGCCCCAGCAGAGTTTCTTGTGACGCTGCCAGGTCCGTGGCGACCGTATCCACCGCCACCCTAATCCTCTTTCCCAGCACCCGCGCCTGCACCCGCGTAAGCCGTGCATTTGATTTCTACCAAAATGCCGGGCATCGAAAAGCCGCTGACGGCAAAACCTGTCCAGGTCGGATAACGGTTCACAAAATAGCGGTCCTTAACTTCCATAAACAGAGCCAGGTCGTTCATGTCTTTTGCAAAGTAGGTTTCGAGTCCGACGACATCGTCGAACTCCAATCCAGCCGCTCGGAGAACCTTGCCTACGTTTTCGAAGGCTTGCGAAAACTGCGCAGCGGGGTCTGCGACGACGTTCAAGTTTTCGTCTCGACCCACCTGTCCGGAAACAAACAGAAAATCGCCCGCGCGAATGCCGGGCGCGTAGCGATAGCGCTCGAAAATGTTCTCCATACCCGCTGGTACGATGACTTGACGGTTTTCCTGCTTCACTTCGGCTCCCTCACTCAACTTGAGCAAACAGCGTCCAGCGTTGCCTTTGCATGACCCACAGCGCTGCATACTTCTTTGTCAGCACCGCCTCAAACTTTAGATGCTGCCGACTCTAGCACAGAACTTCACGATTGTCCAACAATCCTACGATTGACATAGTGAAGCTGGCCTCTGTATCTTTGGGGGGTGACCACCAGAGTAGCGAAAGTCAAAAAGACATCGTTGACTGAGCTAGTTGTAACCAATCTCAGGACCTCCATCGTCAGTGGAGCGTTGCCACCAGGAACGCACTTGGCCGAAGCCCAGCTAACAAAGCAACTAGGTGTGAGTCGCGGCTCATTGCGTGAGGCTTTCGTGCAGCTCGAGGCCCAGGGACTCGTCGAGTCCTATCCAGGTCGCGGTTCGTTTGTGACCGAACTTTTCGAAGACGACATCAGCGAAATCTACGCGCTCAGGCTCGTGCTGGAAAAAGAGGCAGTTCGTTTGTTCACTCACCGGGCGAGCCCGGCAGAGGTAGCTACGCTGAAAAACTTGAGCGAAGACATGGTGGCGGCTGACATGGTTAAGGACACCGCGACCATCGTGCAGCTTAATCTCGAGTATCACAACCTTGTTTGGAAGGCTGCTGGCAACCAACGTCTATACGACCTGTTGCGGACGCTTTACGGGCAAGTTCAACTTTACTTAGCGTCGGCAATGCAGTTGCAATCGCAGGAAAAACGTTCACAAACGCTTCAGGAACACCGGGATTTGGTGGCGGCGGTGGCAGCGACCGAAACTGATAAGGCTGTAGCCATCATGCAGGTTCACCTTGAAGAAGCCGAGCGGCTTGTCAAATTATTTTTGTTGCAAAGTGGTCAACACGTCTCGTAACGGAAGCTACCCAGCCGAAATTTCGACCTTCGGCCCCTCAAGGCCCGTTGACCGGACGTGACGGTTCAGGTTGCTCACAAGCCCGTGGGTTCAGTCAAAAGGGTCTCGCTGCGCCCCCGCCTCCAGAAAGGCGCGACCACCCTGCCCTTTCGACGCGCGCGCAGAATCAGGAAAGACCCGGCCGTCAAACAGACGAGCGTAGCCACCACCGAGGCTTCCATCCCGAAAGCGCCACCCGAAAGAAGCGCAGGGCCTGTCAGCTCACCCTGTAAAAGCCCGTCGAAGGCGAAGCCGGAAATGGGACTGCCGAAGATGCCGCCTTGGGTAAAATTCCAAGCCACGTGAAGGCCGACGGCAAACCACAAACGCCGGGTGAGCATGTACACCGTAGCCAACAAAACGCCCGCCTCGAGCGCGATGGCTAGCGCGCCGACCAGGGTCGCGTTGGGATTGCCTAAGTGTGCAACCCCAAAAAACAACGCCGATAACAGCAGGGCCAGCCAACAAAAGCCGAGACGACACTGCCGCTTAGGGCTACGCTCGTTGTTCCCAACAGCCCCAAAGCGGTGCAACTCGAACTCGACGAGCTGTGGTCGTTTGTGGGTCGTAAAGACAACAAACGGTGGATTTGGTTGGCGCTCCGTAAACAGACTCGGCAGGTCGTCGCTTGTGTCATAGGTGGCCGTGGGGTTGTGCTACTTGCTGCAAACTGTGGGACAACATCCCTGAGGCTTATAAACAAGGCATCTTGTTCAGTGACTTCTGGGAGGCTTACGAGCTAGTTCTCCCTGACGAACAACACCAAGCCGTCGGCAAAGATTCAGGTCTGAGCGCTCACGTTGAACGCTTCAACAACACCATCCGCCAGCGGACAGGCCCGGAAGGTGCCGTTTTGTCCAGGACAACGACTGGCTCGCTTTGTCAGAAAGACCTTGTTCTTCTCCAAGTCCGACTACATGCACCTGATTTTTTGCACCTGTTCTTAGTTCGCTACAACCTTGACATTGCTGGCAGTCTCAGATGAGCCACTACCGATAAATGTACAAAGAAGTCCACAACAAGTTGTTTGTGAAGTCCTCTTGCCCCGTACTTTAAGGAAATTCAGGGCAGATGACTCGTACCCGAACGGTCAGCCTTCCCGGACAAATCGACCACGGTCAGTATGAGAAAAGCGCCGCCCAAAATCAGTAGAACGATGAGGGCAAGTTGGAACTCCCCAAGGATGTCATCACCCTCACGCGAGATGGTCGTGGCCGTCTCGACGTTCAACGCAATAAGGGCTTCTAACTGGCTACTCACCTCATCAAACAACTGCTGAGGACCTTGCCTAAGAACAGTTATAGCTTCCTGATTCTGGTTTTCTCTCGACAGGGCCAGAGCGCTCTGGCTCTCTTCAAGATAGCGAGTCCAGGAATTACTGAAGGACTCATATAAGTCTTTTTCCTCTTCGGAGACGATGAGCGGTTCGTAACGCTGCTGCGCTTGCTCTAGTGAGCCGAGCGCCGAAGCCATTTCCTCTTCGTAACGCTGCATGTCCTTGTTTTCCAGGGAGAGCACGTGTTGCATGGCGGCTACCCGGTAGGCTAGCGTGTTCACTTCCATGCGACCAAGTAGCTGTGTACTGGGTAGCCAGTTAAGCTCTATTTGGGTGCTCGCCTCGTTGATCTGCCCTACGCGGCTCCAGGAGTAAAACGCGAAGACAGAGAGGCCAGTTATCAGTAACCCCAGGGCGATGACTGACCTGTTGCTTATGCTGTAGGTCTTCTTCATAGCTCGCTTTCTACTACCATTGGTTGAGCGGACGTAGCACACAGAACACGGTGATGGAATAGGTTCTAAAAGAAACAAAGGTGTGAAGACTTTTTGTCATGTCTGCTAAGGTATAGCACACAGCCCCACCACGAACCGCGTCATGCCGGTCGTTTTAGGCTCGGGATAAACCGGGGGGCTCGAGCCTCTGTTTGACGCGGTTTTCTAAAGGCAATCTCAATACCCTTTTATGCTCACCTTAAAACCCGTCGAGAAAGGTCAGCAGAATCTCACCAAGCTGTTGCTAACGTCGTTTCAGGACAGTTGCTCTTTATCGCAGCAACTACGACGTCCACCTTCTCACGCACCTCGGGCACCAGAAACTCGCCACTCATAAACTGATACGCGTGGTCTGAACAGGGGTTGGAGTCGTCGGCGTAGGTTCTGCCGGTCGTCACGTCGACATAAAGGCTGTAGTGGTAGACGGCGCTCACGTCCATAAAAGCTATATCGTCACCCGTAACGTCCATGACCGCTTCGGAATCGACCGCCCGGCACTCGCCCAATTCGACGAAATAAAAGGCGAGGTAGGCGGGATGTTTTTCTAGCAGCAGACTCGGCCCCAGGACCAGTGGCTTTTCGGCTTTCCAAAGAGCCAGGTTGTGTTCCCTGCCGCGCCGCATTTACCGCCAAGCCCTCGAGTCTTTGACAACCACGGAGACCGATTCGTGAAAGTGTAAAAACACGTGAATCTTTTGCCCTAGCTCGATTTGGGTCATAGGGGATGATGGCAAAAAACAGTCATCCGGAACAGCCACCGGGGCCGATAGAAAAGGGTTTTACCGCACCAAGAACGTCAGGGAGATTGTTAGAAGGCCGGCCTAGCGTATGTAGGTCCTGGTGTTTTTCCTCAACCAAAGATGCTGTTTGCGTAAGTCTAAGATATAACAACCGCTAGTTGGGTCAAGCCGAACAGTTCCACAGGACCAAGACCCATATTCTCAAGCTATGAAGCAGCTCGCAGCCGTGCAGGTCATCCGGGACATTCGGTACGGTGAGGCGGACGGTGTAGCCCTCTACCTCGACATCGTTCAGCCCTTGGCGCGCGGCGCGCGACCGCGTCCCGCCATCCTGGAAATCCACGGCGGCGGTTGGAGCAGCGGCGAGAAAAACCCGCAACACGTACTGAGCCTCGCCCAGGCCGGCTTCTTTTGCGTCAGCATCGACTACCGCCTTTCACCACAGCACCTTTTCCCCGCCCACCTGCACGACTGCAAAGCGGCCGTGCGCTGGCTTCGCGTTCACGCCGCCGACCTCGGTATAGACGGTGAGCGCATCGGCGTGTGGGGCGGCTCGGCCGGGGGCCATTTAGCAGCACTTTTAGGCACGTCTTACGATGTGCCCGAACTGGAAGGAAACAGCGGTTGGTCCGGTGTGAGCGCACGCGTCCAGGCCGTCGTGAGCGTTTGCGGTGCGTCCGACTTCTCACAAATCAGCCTGGAGCACCTCACCGCCAACCCCGTCCCTCTTTTCGGAGGACGTGTTCACGAACACCCTGAACTGGTGCAACTCGCTAACCCGATAGCCCACCTGCGCCCCGACGCCCCGCCCTTTTTGCTTTTTCACGGTGATGCCGACGAGTTATCGCCTTATGAACAATCTGTGCTGCTTAGAGAGGCGCTCGAGCACGCGGGCGTACCCGTTACCTTGCACACCGCCCACGGTGGCAAGCACGGCTTCACGCCCGCGTGGGACGAACGCATCGACAAACTCCGTACGGCGTTTTTCAAAAAGCACTTGGGAGACCCTGAACAAGAGCCCGCTACCGCAGCAGCACGCTAAAAGGGGTTTGGGTCACAACACCAAAAAGTATGTTTCAAGAAGAAGCAGCCAACCCTGCAGGACAAGTAAGCAGACGGCGCGGCTGGAAAGGTAGGGTAGTTCTCATGGCTAAGTCTGAGGTCCATTTCGAAGTTGAACTGACCGACGCTCAAGCGTGGTACCTCGCCCAGTTCCTGAAGCGGGTCGGCTTCTTGGAATTCAACGTCGAGCGACAAATGAGGAAGCCTACGCGATGCAAGAGGCAGCGAGCGCTGGCCGAGGCGGGCTTCGACCTCCGTTGCCACAAAGGTTTGTTCAACTTTGTGTCCTAATATCCTTTCCTTTTAATTTCCTCGGAATTAAATACGAGCAGAGCAAGAAGATGGGTAGTGCCTCACAGGTAATGGTTTAAACTGAAGCATGACCCCATGTTTAGAGTGTTACAGCGACCAAACCATCAAGAACAGCCATATCCACAACGGCAAACAGCGTGCGGATGCTACCACGCTCCTAGCGTTACTTGTGCAAAGACTGCGGCAGACAGTTTGTCTTGAACCCGACGAAGAAGATCGTCACTGAAAAAACCAAAGAGCGCATTGACAAGCTTCTACTGGAAAAGCTTCTTCTAGCCGGTATTGCCAGGGTTATAGATGTCCCAGAAACATGGCTGCAAGCTTACGTGAACGAGAAGTACGAAGCTGTCGAAAAGCAAGTCCAGGTCAAAGCTAAAAAAGGGGGTTGACTATCGAATGTGACGAACTGTGGTCGTTCGTCGGCAGCAAGCAAAATAAGCAGTGGGAAGAGCCCTCAGCAGGAGGTAGCATCTCGTTATTGACTGATGATACCAGCCGCTTAGGGCTGCTCTGGCTGGGAACTAGGCCCACCGGGCCGGGCTTTACCTGTTCTAGTGCAAGACCGAGCAACACGCGAAATCGTCGGTTGCTATGTTGGCTCACGCAGCGAAGATGGTGCTATTGGTCTGTGGCAGAGTTTGCCGGACGGCTACCTCGACGCTGACACCTATGTTGACTTTTGGAGCGCCTATGACGCTATCTTTTACGCTGGTAAGCTCTATCACGTCGGTAAAGCAAGCGGCCAAACCAACCACATCGAGCGCTTCAACAACACGCTAAGGCAGCGCTAGCTCGAGACTTGTCAGGAAAACCCTCTCTTTCTCCAAAAAGCTTGACAACCACGTCGGGGCTGTCTGGCTGTTCATTCACCACTACAACCAATCATTACCCTTTTAGGTCTACCTAAACTGTACAGAATATATTAAACCTCCTCAAAGTGTGAAATAAAAATAAAGTCGGCAGCTGAAAAAGGATGATTTGCCCTCTCTCATCACGACTAGAAATTTCACGATTAAAATAAAGTTTGATGCTGAATACTCACTAATTTCTAATAAGGTTTGGAGGCAAAAATAATGTTGCAGGCTGTCCTCTCATAAGCTTTTAATCTATTCTTCGACAAAACTGATGGCTGTTGTGATTTTGAGCTATGGATGATCCCGCACGTGCTCAAGCCACGCTAGGTAGAGAAGCTCTGTCTGTATGGTTGCTTGTTCAAGCTTAGCTAACCATTCGGGCATCGTAGCAAGCTCTACCATAATTTCATAATTTCCATCCTCCCCTTGATTTTCTTGAGGAAGCACGTTGGCGTGTAACTCAGCTAAAACTTTCATCGCTTCATCAAGGATGGGGTCGGGAACATCCAAAGAGTCGTAAAACTGAAGAAGCTCTGTTATCTTATCCAAAATAGCCTGCAGAATACTGCCAACGAGTTCCATTTTCTTTTTGAAAAAGGGCTGCACTATCTCTCGCGCCCTTTCGTCAATCTCCTCCGCTAATTCTTCGTTGTCGAAACGCTTGAAGTCTGAAAGATGGGCGACTAACAGATATAAGTTCAGAATCAAACCGACTAGTTGTCTTGCTGCATCGAGGTGCATATCTTGCCAGACCTCCAGATTCACGCGCCTCAAAAGGTCTGGCGAAAGAGGGTGAAACATCCTGTTCCACCAATCTTGTCCTTCAAATGAATTGCCGACGAAGAGCCCATGACTCGAGATTCTTCTGGCTGCAGGCGAAATCAACTTGCCACCTACAAGGGGAAGGATACAAACCTGCTCACACAGTTGCTCGAGGATGACCTGTTCGAGGCTTCCGTATTTGACTTCTCCGACTGCGCGTTGAATTGCGTCTAAGACCGTTTGGATGTCCTCATAAATTTCCAAGGGCTCGGAATCTACAGTAATCCACAGGGAGGTTTGCTCTTCCCACCGCGCGGTGATCTCCAGCAAACCTGCATTGATGCCTCTCTTACTCAGCTTCTTCAGCGCTTTCTCAATGGCCCTAAGTAGTCGTGGACCAATTCGCTCGGCACGAGCCTTAGCATCCTGTAGGGGCTCCTGAATACGCCGATTCGCATGATTGACTAACAGATGCCAGAGACACCATAAATTTTTGTAGGTCTCGGTTTCTTGTTTCTCTAGCTTTGTCAGTTCGCTTTCGCTAAAGAATTGGCCGAAGCGTGCCCTGAACTCAGTTTGGTAGGTTGGTAGGGCAAAGTAGGTGTCGTTAAGATTCATCAAGGAGGTGCTTCCGAGATCTGACCGAAGCTCGCTCCCACTGATTATTTGCTCGCGTTCCTCGGGACTCAATGCCGTTTCTCGAGCGCGAATAGTATTGACCTTAAAAACGCGAAGCGCTTGAGGTAAGAAGTTTTGGACACCGCGGGACAACTTCTTCTGATGTTCAAGGAATGGCTTTAGGCTACTTAAAGCGGCAGGAACGATCAATCTTTCTATAACTGTGTGCTCGCTGGCGACTCTCTTTGTCTTTTTTTCAACCTTCGATTCACTTGTGAAGCCCCATTCATCCACCGCGGGTTTTGGTATTAAGGTTTCATTCCGTAACTGGTCAAGACATTTTTCCCATACTTCAAAGTCTACATAGGTGTTTAAATTAACGAGATTCTTCTTCCTAAAATGTTCCTCCACGGCTTTTTGGAGCATTTTGAAAACGCTGATTACGCTCTGCCGCAAGTCCCACTGTTTTAAGGCGTACTCTTTCCAGGTGTCCGGTCGATATTTGTACTCACCGAGATTGCTGTAGAGTTTGTTGACGTGGGTCGCCTTATCTGGAAGAAGATAATCAGTCGATATTTCTTTTATAGACTCGTCGTGGATAGGTTCCATCGAAGCCCACATGTGGCCGTAACCTCGGCAACCGTACGTGTCACGATCTGGAATGAGCTTGCGTAATAATCTCACGCGTTGCATGGCCTCACTGTGGACTATATTCTCTGGAGTAGACCTTTCAATGGGGAATTTCTCATCAGGTGCTTTAAGAAGGTCATAGACACTTGTGACGTTTTCGAATCCGGAAACTAACATAGCAATGTCAATAACGAAGTGAGATCGCATAGTCTCACCATCATCCTCGACAAGTACAGTTGTTGTTTCACTGCGAAATCGCCCCAAAAGTTCCGGTCGAACGCTTGAAAACCACACTTCGAATGAAGCACTGTACGAAAGCGCAAATGTTACTTCTGAGAGGATTTCCAAGTCCAATGACACTGTTGCTGTCTGCAACAATTCTTTAGAAACAAAGTCAAAGGCGTCACCAACTTTCAAATATCCAAGCCAAAAACAAACAGTTGCAAAGTTCAACCACTCGAAATCAGATGATGGAGGCTGTATGGTGCTCGGCAACTGCCTAAGCCAATACTTCACGCCACCGAATACAGACTCAACATTTGTAAACCGCTCTTCTATTTCCCGCTTACTTTCTAAAAGCTCATCTGTCACTAGGCCTGTGTTAGCAAGGCGTTCTACCCAAGACAGGAGTTCCCCCTGCCAGACTTTTGTCAAGTCCACCTGTACTGTTATCCACCATGCTCTGTTGAAGCGTATGTAAGCATCATAAATAGCATCGCTGTTTTGCTCCACATATCCTTTTACAGATAACCAAAGCAAGGCATTCAGAACGCCAGCGATACCTGCCCAAGTCTGAGGAGTCATTGAAGACAAAACTGCGAGAATATGCGCCTCTGCGTCTTGATTTCTTGAAAACGCGAATAGTAGGAACGCTTCGAAGTCAGCTTCCACCGCCGTTCCAAGAACGGGATAAACACAACTTTCCCAAGGTTGCAAAACAGGATCTGTGAGTAGGCCCGCCAAAATCATAGAGTGTAGAGGATGCAAACCTTCTACATAGCGGCCGTCATTGCTCGTTCGTAAGAGGTATTCCTTCTCGAATCGGTCAACTGATGCCTTTGGCGAGGGCAGCTTCAGTAGCGCGGCAAGCTTTGCCAAGCCGAGTTCCGTATGCTGAGGCGGCAGCAACGATGCGCAACAGGCTGAGCTCACTTGGGGTGAGCTGTCCACCACGCACTTCATTTTCTAGTTGCTTGACTTGCTTACTTAACCGTTCATGCAAGGACTCGTTTTGGGTAGCGAGATACACAAACTCTAGGAGCGGCCCCGTTCCGCCAAACCTCTCCCAAGCCTCTTCAAAACTAAGCAAGTGTTCAGGTACTTTACGCGCAACTAAATCATTAAAGATTTGGTGCCCCTCATTTCGCTCAAAGCTCAGCTCTAAGGTCTCGGGTAACCCGAGCGCAGTGCTCGGTGTGTCGACGCGCTTGAAATCCTCTTCGCGCACAGTTATCAAAAGCTTTATATTCTGGTACTCGCTAAGCTCCTTGACAACCTGAACCCATAAGTTATTGCCTGGTTGTGCGTCAATATAAACGTACATTTCTGTGCCGACCGCCTCAAAATGTCCTGACAGGGCTTGAGCAATTGTGAGTGCGTGATGCAAGTCTTCTATTGCAACAATTTCGAAGCGCGATGGTGAAGGAACAAAGTCACGCAGGAAGCGATAGGCCAAAGTTGATTTTCCTTGGCCTGATGCGCCATGAATAATAACAACATTTGTACTTTTGAACTTCTGGTTTATCTCCTGCAGCCCGCGCGAGGCACTTTATGTGCTCGACGGTTTGCTCGAGAACAACACAATCTTACAGATTAAAGCGCACACCGCCGACACCCACGGTTACACCGAGATTATCTTCGCGCTCTGTCATTTGCTGGGATTTGACTTCATGCCGCGCATCCGTGACTTGAAAGACCAGCAGCTCTATAGACTCGATAGACAACATGACTACGGGGTTTTTGCACCGCTCCTGACCAAAACGGCGGACGCCGAAATTATCGAAGAGCAGTGGGAAGAAATGGTCCGTGTCGCCGTTTCCCTAAAAGAACGTACCTCGCCTGCGCACGTAGTGGTGCAGCGTTTGACGAACAGCTTTCTTGCTGACCGCTTGTCCAAGGCTTTCACCAACTTAGGCATGTCATCAAAACGCAGTACATTCTTCGCTACCTGACCGACAAGAAATTACGGCAGACCGTTCAGCTTCAGCTCAACAAGGGTGAGTACCGCCACAAGCTCGCCCGGCGCATCTTCTTTGCGGACCAGGGCGCGTTCGGTACCGGAGACTACAAGGAGATTATGAACAAGGCGAGTTGCCTCAGCCTCGTGTCCAACGCTATTCTCTACTGAAACACACTCAAAATAAACGAACTGGTTGAACAGTGGCGGGCACGGGGTGAGGTTATCGAAAACGACGTTCTGCAGCATGTTTCCTTGCTGCCTCACAAACACGTCGTGCCTAACGGGACGTACTTTATCGAAGACTATATGACCTGACGATTCGACGGAAACCTATGGGTGTGAGGGTGTTTAAGAATCCATAACCGTAGGTTTCTGTTCAAATGCGCCCGCTGGTCCAACTGTCAAGCACGCTTTACCGCTTGACAGAGCGAACGCGGTTCTCCAGGTTCTGTGCTAAGGTTCTCGTGGCATTAAGCGGCTCAAAATGCAGGCACGCTCCAACTCGCCCGGAGGCGCGCAGCGGCGTCTTCGCGTCGGGTTCCTGACCTTTGCTTTTGACCTTGGCCGTGGCCACCAGCCATTACACGGTTTTTATAACTTGCCAGCAGCTCACGTGTTTTGTGCTTATAAAGCGACTGTTATGGCTCGTTTCCCAAGGGCCACGAAAGCGTCTTTGAGTTCCGGTGGCTCGAGCACGCTCGTGGTCACGGGAATGCCTAACAGGTAAAGCGCAATGCGATAGAACCAGTCAGGATGAGCCACAAATGTCATCAGCGCCCTGCCCTCTTGCACTTCGGAGCGAAGCTACCCCTTGAAAGAAAGTTTTCAAAGCCGCTGCGCACACCTCACCACAGCACCGTAACCTCATAGTCGTCAAACAACTCGTCATTCGTCACCACCGCCACGTGTTCATGCTGCGCCTGGGCAACGAGCATTCGGTCAAAGGGGTCGCGGTGATGCAGCGGCAACGCACCTGCGGCAAGCGCATGTTCGGGGCTGATGGGCAGCACGGTCGCTCGCAGCCGTTTCAGGTGACTGGGAAAGTCTTCAAGGACCGCGCTGGCACTCGTGAGTTTGCCGAGCTTGTGTTTGATGCTCAGTTCCCAGGCGCTGGCGCTGCTGACCAAAAGCACCGTCTCGGGGTCTTGAACCGTCCCTAAAGCAGCCGCGCTCAACTTGTGCGGTTCCAGTAAACTCCACAGCAGCGCGTTGGTGTCGAGTAAAACCGTTACCACGCGTCGAGTTCGTCCTCGGGCAAAGGCTCGAAGAAGCTCTCGGGCACCGTACCTGCGACAAAGCCGAGTTCACGTGTACCTTGCGCCAAGGGCACCAACCGGGCGTAGGGTTTGCCCGCTTTGGCGAGGATAATCTCCTCGCCGTTCTTGACCCGCTCGAGCAGTCTGGACAAATGGGTTTTGGCCTCGTGGATGTTGACGACGGTGGACATTTTACCTCCTGACTTAGTCCGCTTAGTTTAGCATGAGGCCGCGACTAAAACGCAGGTTTTTGGATGCAGCCCTCGGCTCCGATAGCTCGGGCGTAGTCTTGAAAATGCTGCCTCTTCGCTTTTGAAGGTAGCAAAGCTACCCTCTTCTCGCCGCAAAAAAAGAGACCCCGAAGGGTCTCCACAATCGCGTCGGCTGTTTTACAGGCTTTTTCAAGGGTATTGTCTTAAGGACGCGCGAACGTATCAAACAGGCCGAGCTGCCCCAAGACGTCAGCACGGTTATAGTAGTCACCAACGCTTACAATACGGTCGCCTTTTAATTCGAAGATGGACACCGCCGGGACTGAGAAAGACTTACCGGTTCCCTCGACAGGTCCTAAACGAAGTGGCGTGCCACTGAAGATCCACCTCACCGCGATGAGGCCGTCTGTTTGGAAGGTGTCGATAATCTCGACCTTGGTGTCGGGAATATTTTGGACGGTCAGCTCAACCCAGAATTCAACACCTTCTTTGCCTTCGACCTGGGCTTGAAATGCGTAATCTTGGTAGACACCGTCTTCCGTAAAAAGCGCGCTCATAGTTTGGGCGTCACCCGCGTTCCAAGCGTCCTGCCACGACTGCACGATCGGGGGAATGGGCCGCGCTGGGTTAGGTGGAGATGCTGGCTTAATAGGCCCAACCGGATTTTCCTGAGCGGTGGCGGACAGAGGGGTTAAGACGAACAAGGCAAGAGCAGCAAGGATAAAGTGTCTCAAGAGGGTTGCTAGAAAATTCATGGGTTGCTCCTTTCCGAAGCAGTTAGAGGTTCGAGCTAGTGTTTGAAAATTTTGCTGCGGCTGGGTTCGGACAAACCAGGGGGCCAAGGGTAAACCTCAACACAAGCCATTTGTCTATCAATGATAGAAAAATGTCAAAAAATCAATTCATGATTGTACCTCCCAGCTTTTCATAAGAGCAGATAGAGCGTTCACGGCCAACACTTCGGCATGGTCGAAGCCGATGTCCTCAAGCGTACCCAAGGAGGCCATACCGTGCAGGATGCCCCAGCAGGTCTCACAGGCGGTAAGTGGGTCAGAAATGTGAATGTCTTTGGTGCTCGCCCACTTCTCAACGGCTTGAGTCACAAAAGCGATCACGCCTAAAGCCGCAGTTTTGCGGGCATTGGGATCAAGTTGAACCCCACTAAGACCATTCATCAGTTCGTATAAGCGGGGTTGCTCCTTGGCAAAGCGCAGGTAGCTCCGGCCCACATTGAGTAGCTGTTCATCCGGTGTGTTTGGTTGGTTAGACGCCTCCATAACTCGACAAAGTGTCTCATAACCACGTTTCATTAAAACCTGCAGTGCAGCCTCCTTGTTGTCGAAGTGCTGATAGATGATAGGTGAGGTGTAGTCGATTTCGTCAGCAATATTTCGAATAGTGACAGCAGACCATCCTTCGCGGTTGGCAAGCTCGAGTGCAGCTTCTAGGATGCCCTCGCGGTTGGCGATGTGTTGTTTCTCTCTGCGTGTCAAAGTACTCAAAATATATCCTCGATTGGTAATTTATCATAGATATATGTTAGTGTCAATGTCCTCGTTTATAAGTTCTCGCTGTGTTTCGCTGTAAGGCACTGTGGGCTACTGTCACTTGCGCCAAGGTTTGAGGGTTTTTCGGGTAGACCGCTTAGGCAAGGTGAAACTGCTCGCGGCGACCTTTCAACCGCCCGACGGCTTTGACGCGGCCGCGTATGTCAGCCGCTCGGTGGCCTTAGTGCCGCTCGCCTACTCGGCCGAGATACTGCTTAAGACGAACTTAGAGAGCCCAGCACGAGCTTTATCCCAACTTTGTAACCTTGGAGCCTGTACTGGAGGGCGTCGTCATGTGTTGCACTACGGACAACCTCAGGTGGCTGGCGCGGTTAGTAGCCAGCTTCAGCTTTCCTTGGGAGGTGCGTGGGCCGCCTGAGTTGGAGGGGGCGCTGAGAGAGCACGCGGCGAGTATCTTGGCACAGCTTGTGAATTAACACCTTTTGCAGTTAACGCGCGTCTGTTGCAAAGGCTTAGCTTCATTTCGCCCAAAGGTCGACAGGTTATGTCTCTACTGAACCCACCCCTCAGCCCGTGCTAAACCCAAGCGCGAAGCGGATGGCGCGCTCGGCGTCGAGCATCTTTTCAAATGGCAGCGTGGCGATGAGTTCACCTACCTGCGCCTTGGGAATGGTCACAAGGTTGTCAAAGTTGGCTGCGCACGGGTTTAAGAGGCCGTCATCTTCGTCCAGGTACAGTTCTGAAGAAATGCCTCGCACCGTCGAGGTTACCGGCGCTACGGTCACAGCGTTGAGAAAGCCGAGGGCTGTGTCCTGAGTCAGCACGAGCACGGGCCGACGCTTGTCCGGTTGCTGAAAAGTGTACCAGCGCACCTCGCCACGCTTCACGGCGTGCCTAGCACCTGCTCCGGGTAAAAGTCGGCGAACTCTTCTGCGCCGACCGGCTGCTGGGCGTAGCCTCGGGCGTGTCTGCGCTCGAGCTGCTCGACCTCTTCAGGCATGAAGGTTGCGGGCATCAGGTCTCGTGCTAAGTCCTCGAGCTGTCGGGACACGCTGCCCTGACCCTTGGCGCTGCGAATCTTTAAGAACTCCAGTACCTCTGAAGACAAGTAGATAGTGGTTCGTTTTTTCGTCGCCTCTGCTTGATTCATAGGGACATTATAACATGATGACATCATGATGTTGCTTGTCTGTGACCGCTCGAGGTGCTGTGCAGCTGGAGTAGGTGAGGTTGTTTAGACACCTGAGCGAAGGAATCGGCAGAGATTGATGGACTGTATATAAAATAGATCATCTATAGTGGAGGGATTTGAGAATCACTTTTATCAGAAGTTGGGTGGGTTAGGGTTTGGTTGATGGCTCGAGGCGTAAGTTGGGTGTAGTCAGGTTTGGTTAAGCGGTTTCTTCAGGGCCTCGTCGAACCAGCCTGCTTCGTAAGCGCCGGAGAGGTGCATGACGTTCCTGAACTTGAAGCCGACGACCGAGGGGGCAACCTCGTCGGTCAGCTCGAGCCAGTTCGACAGGTCGTCCTCGCTGAAGCCGTCGTAACCGCCACCTTCGAAGATAAAGCTGTAGCCGGGGCGCTCGCCTATCCGGTAAACCTCGTAGCAGACGCCGCGCTCGCCGCTGTTCCACAAGGCGCTAGCGCGCTTGGCGTAGGCGATGGTGCCGGTGTGGGGGATGAGGTGGGTCATGGCTGCCTTTCTGGCTCGAGGGCCTCGAGCTCGGCGAGCACTTTCGCAAACGTTTAGTCACTCACGGCCCTGCTCGAGCGCACCTGTTAATTGGCCGCGTGTCACACCCTGGGCCATGACGAAGCGGACTGCTTCAGCCGTACTCGAAAGAAGACGCTCGGCGGCATCTGCTAACTTGTCCATGCACCACTGGCTCATAATGGTTTAGTGTGTCAGGAGTTGGCGCAGATAGCTAGAAATGACGTGCAGGACGTTGGGGAACGTTCTTTTGTCGTCAAGCAATGTAATCTTGATAATTGATTCTACTTCACAGGTAGGTGGGGGGTTCCTGCGTTTTTGGTCGGCGGCTACAATGCAACTGAGTTGAGGAATGTCGTCTCGAACAAGAATTGTGGGTGTTGTACCTTTGATGAGTCATTTTTATATGGGTAGTGGCCCACCATCAACTGACAGCAGCACGCTCAAGATTGTAGCGGACCAAGAACAGATGCAAGCAAATGAGGTGCATGTGTTCGGACTTGGAGAAGGATAAGGTCTTTCTGACAAAGCGCGCTAGGCGTTGGCGGATAGTATTGTTAAAGCGCTCGACGTGTGCTGTAAGCCCTGAGTCTTTACCAACAGCTTGATGCTGTTCATCGGGAACGACGGCCTGATAAGCTTCCCAGAAGTCACTAAACACCGTGCCTTGTTTATAAGCATCTGGGATGTTACGCCAAAGTTTTTGACAAGTAGCAATGCCACGTCCACCTACAACACAAGCGACCACCTGGCGTGTCTGCTTACAAAGCGCTATCCAGGCCCACCGTTTGTTACGTCTACATCGAACAAATGACCACATCTCGTCGAGTTCGAGTTGCACCGCTTCAGGGTTCTCGGGCGTAACTAGTGTGGCGCTAAGCGGCGGTGTCGTCGCGGCTTTTTTTGAGCCATTTCGCTATTGTGGTGCGGGACACGCCGAATGTTCTGGTCAGCCCACGCATACTAGAGCGCTCCTGATACGACTTCAGTATCTCATCTTTCTTCGCTTCGCTGTACCCTTTAGTGCTCGCGTTCTCGCGACTGGACTTGCCGCACGCTCGACACAGGTACTTTTGCTTGCCGTTTGGTGCATGACCGTTCTTGACAAGCTCTTCGCTCTCGCAGTGGCAGCAACGTACAACTTTGGTGACCATTCCTTAGCTTATCAGTCTTTGCTAAACCACTACCTTTATATGTTCTCAAAACTCATGTTTAGCATCAAGATTTCAGCTAATAGTTTTAAGAAAGGTTTTTGAGACGAAGAGGCACCCATTCTTGCGTCTTATAATCCGCTCTCAATAAATGTCCTCAAAATTGACCGTTTGTGGGACGACGCTCAAAAGACTTGGTAGGCCGCAGAAACGTTCCAGCAATTCCCAGACAAGTGGGCAGCTAGTCACGGGGTGAGCGGCGGCAGAGAAGTTCGGTGAAGTTGACCCTAGTGACGCTACCTGAAAGGAAGAAAATAAGATAGTTTGCCAAAAACACCGACTGTTTGACCGAGGCTCGGAATGGTTATCGTTCAGTCGATGTTGTTCGAAGAAATGTCAATGCTAGATGGGAGGATGGTCCAGCCTTGAAAGAGGTGGCTATCCTTTGACCGACCCGGCCAGAATGCCCCGTACAAAGTAGCGTTGTAGGCTGAAAAACAACACCAGCGGCAGCAACATCGAAACGAACGCGGCAGCCGTCAGCACTTGCCAGCCCCCACCTAAGGAACTTACCAAGTTGCTGATGGCGACGGTCATGGGCGCTACTTTCGGCGTGCCTCCTAAGTAGATGAGCGCCACCAAAAGGTCGTTCCATACCCACAGGAACTGAAAAATAGCCAGTGAGGCGAGTGCGGACACGGACAAGGGAAGCACGAGGTAGAAAAAACTTGTGAACCGCGACGCGCCGTCGAGATAAGCGGACTCGAGCATGTCTTTGGGCAACGCGCCAAAAAAGTTTCTCAGTAGATAGATGGCGAAAGGTAGGCCGTAACCCGTATGGGCGAGCCAGATGCCGAGAAACGACCCGGTAAGCCCCGTGACGTTGTAGAGCCGTAAAACTGGTATCAGCGTCATTTGGATGGGCACGACCAGCAAACCGACGACCAAAACGAACAGCGCGTCCCGGCCTGGAAAGTTCATCCAGGCGAAAGCGTAGGCGGCGAACGCCGCAACCATAACCGTGATGACCGTAGCGGGCACGGAAATAAACAGGCTGTTGAAAAAACTCTGCCCCAGGCCCGAGGTGGTGAGCGCTTCGCGGTAAAGGTCGAGCGTGAAGGTAAAAGGCAACTCAAACGCCGTCCACCAACCCGTCGTGGCGACGAGGTTGGCCGGCCGAAACGAACTGACCAGCAGCGCGACGGTAGGCGTCATCCACACCAGGCAGATGACCACCACGGTAAGGGTGACCGCCCCGCGACTTAAAAACCGCGCCGCCCGCCCAGTCACGCCCAAAGCGTCTTTTCTGGGGATGCGTTTGGTCCCCGAAGCCTTCACCGCCGCGCCTCTTGTTCACGAAAGCGGCGCACGTTGAAAAGCATGATGGGTACGATGGCGGCCAACAGAAGGACAGCGATGGCGCTAGCCCGGCCAAAATGGTTGTAGTTGAACATTTCTTTGTACATCCGGTTCGCGAGCACGTCGGTGTCAAAGTTACCGTTGGTCATCACGTAAACGATGTCGAACGCCTTCAGGGCGAAAATCAGCATCGTCGTCGCCACGACGGCGAGGGTGGAACTGATCATGGGCACGGTCACGAGCCGAAACAGTTGCCACTCGTTCGCCCCGTCGATGCGCGCGGCGTCTAAGACATCTTTTGAAACGCCTTTCAAGGCTGCCGACAGAATAACCACCGCAAAGCCCGTCCAGGTCCAAACGCCCACGGCGATGAGGGCCGTGTTGTTGGTCACCGCGTTGACGAGCCAGGCGACCGGTTCACCGTTCAGGGCCGTCACCAGCCCGTTAAGGGTGCCCGTTTGGGCACGGCCCGCGGGTTGATAGTCGTACATCAGCTTCCAGATAACGCCGGCTGCGACGAACGAAATCGCCATAGGCAAAAACACCATCGCCTTGGCAACACCTTCAAAGCGAACCCGGTCGAACAAAACGGCGAACGCCAACCCGAAGCCCACCGTGAAGCCGGTCAGGAGCAGCAGCCAGAGTGCGTTGTTTTTTAGCGCGCTCAAGACGCCTCGGCTCGTGAAGACGTGCCGGTAGTTTTCCAAACCCACAAAAGCGCTCGAGTTCGCGTTTTGAAAACTCAGGTAAATCGTGTTGAAAGTAGGATAAACCAGAAAAACGGTCAAAAATAATAGGGCAGGCCCCGCCCATAGCCAGGGCGCGACGCGCTTGCCGTTGGAACCGGGCAACCGCGAAGCAACCGCGTCCGCTGCGGCCACGTAGGCCAAAAGCACCAGCGGAACGCAGACAACCACAAACATAGAGACAAAAAGTCGCTGTGTCATAAGGGTGGCCGGGGTCCTAAATGACTTAGGACCCCGAAGACACTTAGTCCGCGTACGCGTCTTCGCGCACGGCGTCGAGGTTTTTAAGAATGCTGTCTAGGTTGTCCGGGCTTTGAATATACTCGAGCACGGCCTGCCAGAAAGCGTTGTTGACCGCCTCGGGCATCAGGTCCGACGCGTCGAAGGCGGCGACGTCCGCACCCACGAGCAGTTCGGCAGCTCGCCGCGACAGGCTGTCGGGGTAACTGTCCAAGGAGACGCTTTGGTTGGGCGAAATGGCCCCACCGCGCCCAACCCAAATGGCCTGCGCCTCGGGCGTGACCAGGTAGCGGATAAGCGCGCGTGCTTGCGGCGTGTCGTTGAACATGCCGAACAAGTCACCGGCCGTAACCGTGCTGCTGGGCGCGTCCTCACCAAAGCCGGGAAACCCAAAAAAGCTGAAGTCGGTGCCCGGCTCTAAGTCGGGATTGTTCTGCACAAAAAAGTCGGCTATGAAGCTCGCTTGGTGCGCAAAGACGCATTCGGGCGGGTCGGTGAAAAGCCCGTCGCCCACGTTGCCAAAGTTGGTGGTAAGCGCGTTGACCGGCCCGCCGAAAACCACGCCGTCGGTCGCGACGATTTCTCCCCAGGTCTCGAAGGCGCTTTTGATTTCCGGTGACGTCCAAGCAAGGTCGCCTTGCCACCAGCGGTTGTAAACGTCGATGCCGGACTGACGCAAGACGATGTCTTCCAACCAGTCCGTGCCCGGCCAGCCGCTCGCCGCGCCACTCTCGAGCGCTACGCACCAAGGGGTGACGCCCTCGCTTGCGAGGCTGTCAGACGCAGCCATGAGGTCGCTCCAGGTGGTGAACGGCGCACTTAGACCGTTGTCTTCCAGGGTTTGCGGGTCGTACCAGATGAGGCCCTTGACGGCCGCTTTTATAAATACCCCTACGAGCTTGCCGTCTACCGTGCCAAGCTCGAGCCAGGTCGGGGCGTATTCGCTCTCGTAGCTGTCCATGTCGAGAACGGTACCGAGGTCGACAAAGCTGCCCTGCTGGGCGAACTTGGCAATTTGGCCCGGTCCGGGCAGCCCGGCGACGTCGGGCGGGTTGCCACCTTGAACGCGCGTCGTGAGGACGGCGGCCAGGTCGCGCGTTCCTTCGTACTCGACCGTGATGCCCGTCGCCTCTTCGAACGGCGCGACCATCGCCCGAAATGAGTCGAGCTCGCCGCCACCCCAAGTCGCCAACACCGTGACAGTTCCACCCGACGTGCCGTCAGCCGCCGCCAGGGCCGCTTCCTCCGGGGTCTGGGCTACCCCGAAGAACAAGAACGCTGCGAGGACGGAAGTGTAAAGTTTTTTTCTCATAATTATCCTTTCGAACCGAGTTTATAGAACACGAACTTGGCAAACTTTTTGAGGTGTTTTACCGTTGAGCTGCGTCACCCGAGCTGTGTCGCCACGGCAGAGCCTCACCTCCTCGCCGTGGTGTGCCGCGCAACCAGGCGGACGGGGACCTGAACTCCCCGCGCGGGCGTTCCCTCCAGCGCTTCTCTCAAGAGAACGACCGTGGTGGCGGCGATTTCTCGGATGTCTTGCCTGACGGTCGTGAGTGCCCCGCCAAGCTCGGGCATGTCGTCGAAACCGACGACGGAAACGTCCCCCGGAACCCGGTAACCTTGTTCTTCAACGGCCCTGACGACGCCAACCGCCATTTCGTCGGTCAGTGCGAAGACACCGGTGAAGTCGTGCGTTTTGAGGGCTCGTTGCACGGCTAGAAACGCGCCGAGCGTCGTGAAGTCGCAGCGCGCAACGTAGAACTCGGCGTCTTTGTACGGCTCGAGCGCAGCTCTGAACCCCTGTAACCGCTGCGCGTCGCCGTGTTTTGGATAGCTTGCCGAAAGCAGGTCGCTGGGGCGTTTTTCGCCCATCACCACCAGAACTTTTCGGTGGCCGAGCTTCATGAGATGGTCACCCGCCTGCCGGCCCCCGTCAAAGTCGTCGGGACACACCCAACGCTCCCCCTCGACTTTGCCCATGACGACGAACGGTATCCCAGCTGTGCGCAAGTAAGAAAGCCGGGGGTCCTCGTCGTAAACCCCTGTCAGCACCAATGCGTCGGCGAGGTGCTCGGGCAAGCCGTCAGGCTTTGAAGGTACGTCGGTTATGCGGAAGCCGCTGGAAGCGAGTCCCTTAGCAAAATAGTCGCGAAAAAGCATGGCGTAAGGGATGAGACGACGGTTGCCGTAAGCCTCGTTCAAACCGATCTGTAAAATCCGGCCGCGAGACAGCTCCTGCGCGACGGGGTCCGGGCTGTAGCCGAGTTTGGTGATGGCGCGTAAAACTCGCGCTTCGGTAGAGGACGTTACGCCTCCTTTACCGTTGACGACGCGACTGACCGTGCTTTTGGCAACGCCCGCCTGCTTCGCAACCGTTGCGATGGTTGCTCGAGCAGGTCTATCCTCAGTCTTAGTCACGATGACTCTCCAATGTTTCGAACCGGTTTTATTCTTCTTGAGCCGGAGTATAATGGTTGAGCCACAGCACTGTCAAGTCTGTTCAATGCCTCAGACTCTTGAGTTGTGAACTATAAAACCAATAATTTCAACAATTTGGCTTGCCTGTTGACGAAGATGCTGGTTTTTATTTATAATAAAACCGGTTTTATAGAGGAGTTTATGAGCGAGCCCATTACGGTGATAGTTCTCGGGGCTGGCAACCGAGGTCGGGTCTACGCGTCTTACGCAGAAAGGCATCCTGAAGACGTCAGGGTGGTTGCGGTGGCGGAACCAAAAGACGCCTACAGAAACGCTTTGGCAGACCGTCACGGGCTTTCTCGAGAGAACACCTTTGTCGCTTGGGAAGACGTAGCTAAAAAACCGAAGTTTGCGGACGCCGTCGTCATCGCGACGCCGGACGCAGAACACGTGGGGCCGGTTCTTGCCTTTGCAGAGAAAGGTTACGCCCTTCTGCTCGAAAAACCGATGGCTCCTACGGCGGAAGAGTGCGTGGCAATCGTTGCCGCGGTAAAGCGTCACCAGGTTTTGTTCGCGGTCGGGCACGTGTTGCGCTACACACCCTATACGCAAACGCTCAAGCGACTCTTGGCGGAAGGAGCTGTCGGCGAGGTGATGTCTTTGCAGCACTTGGAGCCGGTAGGCTACTGGCACCAAGCACATTCTTACGTGCGCGGCAACTGGCGAAACGCCGGGGTGTCGTCGCCCATGTTGCTCGCTAAGTCTTGCCATGACCTGGACTGGATTCGTTACGTCATGGGAAAACGCTGCGTTGCGGTCAGTTCGTTCGGTGCGCTCAGCCACTTCAAGCGCGCCAACAAACCTCCCGAGGCAGAAGACGCCAAGCGCTGTCTGGAGTGTGCTTACGAACCCGACTGTCCTTACTCGGCAAAGCGTATCTACCTTGGCATGGTCGAGCAGGGCGAAAAGGGGATGCCCCTCACCGCGCTCACACTCGACACCAGCAAAGAAGGCGTGACGGAAGCGCTCCGAGTGGGACCTTACGGGCGCTGCGTGTATGAGTGCGACAATGACGTCGTGGATCACCAGGTCGTCAACATGATGTTCGAGGACCAGCGGACGGCCTCTTTCACGATGACCGGCTTTACCAAACTGCGGCACCGGCAGACCGGCATTTTTGGAACGCGAGGTGAAATCCGGGGAGACGGCCTAACGCTCACCGTCTACGATTTTCTCACCCGGACGTTGCGCACAGTGAGCAGTGTAGAAGGCCTCAGCGACGCCGACTCCACCCTCGAGGGACACGGCGGTGGCGACGAGGGGCTTATGGCGGCGTTTGTGCGCGCCGTTTCGGAAAAGGACGGCAGCTACTTACTGTCCGGCCCCGACGAAACCCTCGAGTCTCACCTCACCGTTTTCGCGGCAGAGCGTTCCCGACTGGAAGGTCGAACAGTAAATCTCTGAGATAAACTTTGCTGGGTTGACAGGCGTTCTCACAGCTCCACTCAATTTTGTGCCCCGCTACTTGCAACCTTCTTCTATCGGGAGCAATTGGTTCCAGGCTTCCTGCTTCCCTTCGGTCGTGGAACATCTTTCGTAAGGGGTAACGCAAATCTTTTTGGGTTTGAGCACGGGGTTTGTGTATAGCGTAGTACGGTCGTTTTAGGCTCGGGACAAACCAGAGGGCTCGAGCCCCTGTTTGATGCGGCCTTTCAGGTGCAGTTTTGACACTCTATTATGCTCACTTCAAAACTCGTCGCAAAAGGTCAGTAAAACCTCGCCCAGGTGTTGGCTAACGTCAGTTCAGGACGAGTGCTCTTTGTGCTTAGCAGCTATGACGTCCGCCTTCTCGCGCCACTGGGGCAATAGAAACTCGTCACTCATATATCTATACACATGGTCTGAATCGGGGTCGGCGTCGGCGTAGATTTTACCTGTCGTCACGTCGACATAGAGGCTGTAGCGGTGAACCATGCTCACGTCCATAAAATCAATGTCGTCACCGGCAACGGCCATGACCGCTTCGGAATCGACCGCCCGGCACTCGCCCAACTCGACGAGGTTATTCCTGTTAGGGTCGACGTAGCGGTTTTTGGCTGCAGTTTCGCGAAAGGCGAGGTAGGCGGGGTGTTCCTCCAGCAGCGGACTCGGCTCCAGGCCCAGCGCCGTGAGTTCGGCCATGTAAAAAGCCAGGTTGTGTTCCCTGCCGCGCTGCGCTTCGGCTGTTCTGGTACACGCTGCGGGCGTTAGGTCGTAGTTGAGCCGTTGTCTTCGACCCACTGCCACCGCGGCACCATTCCGTGCTGACAGCGAGATTTTAGCCCTGAGCCAGCAGCCAGAGCTTGTCTGACACAGTGACGATATGTCCGGAGTTGTCAAATTTTTCTTGTGGATTGAGTCCAATGTACCATTGGCAGGCCCGCCACGGGTGCCCGAAAGTAGGGGATTCGGGTTCCTCGTAGGCTGCCGATGTAGCAGGTCTTTAAGTCGGGCCCTCCAAAGGTAAGACTGGCAAACCAAGGTGCGATGGTGCCACCACACGCAAGCATGTCCTCGGGTTTAACGCGGTCTTCCGCGAAAGCTTGCCGCAGCGCCCGCGTTGCTTTCAAGTCGCCGTCGTCCAGCACAATCTGCAAGTCACCCTCCGGCGTGAGGACGAACACCTGGTCGTTCATGACAAGCGTGCCCCACAGGTTGCCATAGCTGTCAAAAGCGATGCCGTCGGGAAAGCCGCCCAAGTCGCTCGGCCCAAAGACTTCGCGGTTGTGCAGCGAACCACCCTTGCCGACGCGCATCCTGGAAATACAGGGGCCGGTCGTTTCGACGACGTAGAGAAACTCTTCTTTAGCATCTAAACGAATCTCGTTCGTGAATTTAAACCCTTCAGCCACAATGCGAATACCTTGCTCGTCAACCAGGGCGATGTAGCCGTCGGCGATGTTGGGGCTGATGGCCTGCATCCAGTTTTTGATACGGGTGGACACAGTGAGCCAGATGCGGTTTTGGCTGTCCCTCAGCACAAAGTTCACTTTGCCGATGGGGCGTCCGTCGATGCTGTCATAAAGGATTCGGGTTGCACCCGAGCGGTCCATGACCTCAAGTACGTCCGTTCCAAAGTTGGCGATAAGGATATCACCATTTTTGGCGAAGGCAAGGCCGTTGGGCAAGGTGCCCTGGGTGAAGCGCTCCGCGTCGCTACGCGCTGTTTCAAAAGCGTCACCGTGGTGCTGTGTTACGAGTGTTTGTTCACCCTCCGGCACTACTTTGACCACTCCACCGCGGGCGTCCGCCGTCCACAGCGTGCCGTCGGGCTCGGCGAGAATGCACTCGGGGCGCTGCAAGTCATGGCCGACGTAGCGTAGAGCGGCAGGGTCGACTTGAAAGCCAAGGACTGGGTTCTTGAGCATGGCTAAAAGTTGACGTTCTCTTTGCCCTTGAGTTGCAACATCTCCCGCGCTTCGTTGGGCGTTGCGATTTCGAGGGTGAGTTCTTCGATGACGGCGCGTATCTTGGTTACGAGTTCGGCGTTGTCCTTAGCCAATCTGCCGCGGCTGATGTAAAGGTTGTCTTCGAGTCCCACCCGTACGTTCCCGCCCATCGCCGCCGCCTGGGTAGTGAAGGGAATTTGGGCACGGCCGGCCGCTAAAACCGACCAATAGTAGTCGTCACCAAAGAGTCGGTCGGCAGTTTCTTTCATGAACATCAAGCAGTGGGGGTCGGTGCCTACGCCGCCTAAAACTCCAAATATCGTTTGGATAAAAAAGGGTGGCTCGAGCAGACCCGAATCCACCACGTGCGCCAGGTTGTAAAGGTGGCCTACATCGTAACACTCGAGTTCAAAGCGCACCCCATGTCCTTTTCCAAGCTTTTCGATGATAGAGCCAATATCTTTAAAGGTGTTGCGAAAAATGAAGTCGGCCGAGCTTTCGAGAAAAGGTTGTTCCCAGTCGAATTTCCAGGTGTCGAACCGGCTCGCTAGCGGGTAAAGAGCAAAGTTCATCGAGCCCAGGTTGAGCGAACACATCTCCGGCTGCGCCCTCAGGGGACCTTGTAGGCGGTCCTCCACCGTCATGTTGAGCCCACCGCCGGTGGTGATGTTGACGACGGCGTCGGTCGCCTCTTTGATGACCGGCAGAAACTGCATAAATACGTCTGGGTCGCCGGTCGGCATGCCCGTCTTGGGGTCTCGGGCGTGTAGGTGGACGATGGCCGCGCCCGCGTTTGCAGCGTCGACAGCTTGCTGTGCAATGTCTTCTGGCTTATAGGGCAAGGCGTCCGACATCGTCGGCGTGTGGATACCGCCGGTAATCGCGCAGCTGACAATGACCTTTTTTTGTGACTTAGCCACGAGGTTCTCCTAATCAAGAATGGCGACCGCGCGTGTCCAACCGGCGGAGGCAGCAGTAATTTTCACCGGGAAACAGGCGACCGTAAAGCAGTTTACGGGTAGCTTTTCAAGGTTGTGCAATTTTTCAATGTGGCAGTAGCCGACGTCCATGCCCGCACGATGCCCTTCCCAGATGAGGTCGGCGTTCCCTGTTTCGGCGTACTTTTTGGCGGTGTGGACGAAGGGCGCGTCCCAGCTCCAGGCGTCGGTGCCGGTAACGCGCACCCCTCGTTCCAACAAGTAAAGCGTCGCCTCGCGGCCGACGCCACAGCCGGAGGCGACATAGTCGGGTTGGCCGTATTTAGCTCCCGCCGAGGTGTTCACTACCACGATGTCGAGTGGCTTCAAATCGTGGTCGATGCGCCGTAGTTCAGTCTCCACGTCCGCCGAGGTTGCTACGTACCCGTCCTCGAAGTGACGAAAGTCCAGCTTCACCCCGCGGCCGAAGCACCACTCGAGCGGCACCTCGTCGATGGTGACGGCGCGCTCGCCGCCGTTCATGGTGGAGTGGTAATGATAGGGTGCGTCCAGGTGCGTGCCGTTGTGGGTAAAGACAGACAGCTGTTCGATGGCCCAGGCCTCGCCGCCGGGGAGGTCGTCCTGAGTGAGGCCGGGAAAGAAGGGTAAAAGCTGCCCGACGGTCTGCTGGTGGTCCAGGTAGGTCACTTTAGGAGCGAAACCGGGCGGGTCGGCGGGAACGTCGTTCTCAATCGGGACGGATAGGTCGATAATCTGTCGTGTCATGGCTTCAGCCGGGGGTGGTCAACCACCGGCGTTCGTCACCTCCTCGTGCTTGCCCACTTCCCAACCGCGCCCTGCCAACTCTTCTTTGCCAAAACGTAGAGGAGAAGCCTCGAGTTCCGTGGCGAGCGTGTCGTTCCAGCGGTTCAGAAAGCCGTAGAGCGAGATGACCGCTACGATTTCAACAATCTGTTCCGTGCTGTAGTGTTTCTTCAGTTCGTCAAAGTCGGCGTCCGTTACCGCGTTTGGGCTCAAGCCTGCCCCATGCGCGAGTTTAAGAGCGGCGCTTTCGGCGCTGGTAAATAGAGGGCTCGTTTCGTACTCAAAAATACCGTCCACCTTTTCAGCCGCCACCCCGAGGTGATGAGCGCTGTGGGCGGTATGGGCCTGGCAGTAGCGGCAACCCGCGGCGTTGCTGACCATGTTGGCTACCAACCACTTTAGCGAGACCGGCACCTCGCCTGGCGAGAGCACAGTCTGCGCAAGTTTGGCGGCTGCGTCCAGCAAGTCCGCCTTGTGCGCCATCGTGAGCATGCTGTTAGGTAAAAAGCCCATGACGTTTTCGAAGTGCTCGAACAAAGGTTCAGCTTGGGGTACGTCCTTTCGGTGGACGGTGGGCAATCTGGGCATAAAGCTCCTTTAAATGAGCGCAAGGCTAAGCCAAGGAAAAGCGATGACGATGCCCAGCACGACGAGCATGATGAACGCAAACGGTGCGGCCCCGGCGAAGATGCTGTTGAGGGAAACGCTCTGGTCGTCGAGCGTCCCTTTGATGACGTAAATGGCGATGCCGAGAGGCGGTGTGAGCAGCCCGATTTCGATAGCGATAACGGTAACGATGCCGAACCAGATAAGGTTGATGCCGAGTTGCGCGGCGATGGGCAGCACCAACGGCAACACCACGAGCATGATGGAGGACGAATCGAGAATGGTTCCCATAAGGATGAGGATGAGAACGTAGAGAGCGATAAAGCCATAAATGCCGAGGCTGGCCCCAATCACCCAAGACGCGACGAAGTTGGGTAGACCCGAAAGCGCCAGCATGCGGCTGTACATGCTGGCTGCAATGATGAGAAAGCAAATCGACGCGGTGATGTGACCCGTTTCCGTGGTAACTTTCCAAAGCGCACGCCAGGGCAGGCGGCGTTTGGCAAAGGCGATAAGAATCGCGCCGAAAGCGCCCACCGCGCCCGCCTCGGTGGGGGTGAAAAAGCCGCCGTAGATGCCGCCCAACACCAGGGCGATGAGGACAAAAATGGGAAACACTTTGCCGAAGGTTTTGCCGAGCCCGAGTGGCGCAAGCTCGGCCGCGCCGCTCACCTCCCCTACAAAGCCGGGCCACCGGTAAGCCATGACGACGATGGCGACCGAGTAGGCGAGGGTAAGCACTAGGCCAGGCAAGATGCCCGCGATAAACAGCGAGCCAACACTCTGTTCAGACAGAACGCCGTAAAGGATGAGAAGCAAGCTCGGCGGGATGAGCATGCCGAGCACAGAACTGCCCGCGACCACGCCCACCGCGAAGCGCGGCCGGTAGCCGCTGCGGCGCATCTCCGGCACGGCGACGCGGGTGAAAATGGCCGCCGAAGCTATGGAAATGCCGGTGATGGCGGCGAAAATCGCGTTGGCGATAACGGTGGCAATGCCGAGCCCGCCCTTGAGACGGCCAAAGGTACGACTCGCCACGTCGAAAGCGTCGGTGCCCAAGCCAGCCTCGCTCACCACCAAACCCATGAGAACAAATAGGGGCACCACCCCGAAGATGTAGCTCGAGATGCTCTCTTCCGCCGCGATGGCTATAAGGCGACTGGCAAGCTCGCTCGAGTCGCGCAGCAGCCACACGCCGACGAATGAGGTCAAGGCCAGCGCCGTGGGCACGTGCAGGCCCGCGTAGATCAGCACGACCATGACCCCTAAAGAGATGAAGCCGATTTCAAGGCCGGTCATGCGCCGCCTCAACGGGTTGAAACAGTAACAATAAACTCATAACGGCGTTGATGAGAAATTGCAAAGCAAGCGCGGCCGCGCCGACAATCAAAATGAGCTTGATGGGCCAGGTCGGGGCGGTGAAGTGGCCGACCGCTCCCACAAACTCGCCCCGCTGCAAAGCCGTTACAAAGCGCGGGTAGCTGGCAGCAAAAATGACGTAAGCGATGTAGGCACCTGCTAAGTTGAAGACCAGCTCGAGCGCGAACCCCACCTTGGGCAGTCGCTTGCCAAAGATGTTGAGCAACATGTCTGAACGCGTCATGCGCCCGGCGCGTAACGTGCTGGCAAGCTGCAAAAACACTATGCCCACAATCGACAGGCTTACCAGTTCCGGCACGCCCGCGATGGGCCTACCAAAAAACGAGCGCCCCGCCACGTCCGCACAGATCAGCAGCATGAGGCCGAGGATCCACATTGTTCCGAGCGCGTTGAGTACCTCGGTAAGAAAGTCGAACACCTTGACGACCCGGTCGAAGGGCGGCCAGACGGGGCGATTGGTCATGAAGCGTAAGGGTGTAGGGAATGAAAGGCGTAGGGATTAACGGGTTTTACGCTTTCGCGCCCCCACCCTCTATTTTTCCGTCGCACCACCGAACTCGAGAGCACCTAAGGTGACCGCTACTCCTGGTCCCAGTTGCGCGGCACGTCCGCGCCAACGTCGCGTAGGCCCTGCATGAACGCGCTTAAAACTTCGGTACCCGGCAAGCCTTGAGTATCGAGGCCGTCCGCCCACTCTCTAGGGACGTTGGGCAGCGCTGCCGCCCAGCTTGCCCGCAGCTCCGCTGGGGCTTGCGTTACGGTCGCTCCCGCGTCGGCCATCGTTTGCAGTGAAGCCTCGGTGCGGGCAATAAGAGCCTCGGCAAAAGCTTTACCGTAGGCGTCTGCACCAGCGCGGAGTGCGTCTTGAACCTCCTGGGGTTGGGCGTCGAACCATGATTTATTTGCGACGACGCTGCCGGCGTACTGGGCACCGAAGTCCATCAGGGTGATAAACGGGGCGACTTCTTGCAATTTGGCAGGTGCGGCGGCGGTGCCGAACACGATGACGCCATCGTACACGCCGGTTTGGATGTCGTTGTAGTAGGTGGTGAGGTTGCCCGACACGCCGACCGCGCCGGTCCCGTCGAGCCAGTTCACCGCTGCACCTGGTGCGCCGACTTTTTTGCCTTTGAGGTCGTCCAGCGAAGTAACTGGAAAGGTTGTCATGAGCAGATAATTGTCGAGCGAAAAGCCTGCCCCCAGGTACTCCATATCGTATTTTTCGTAGGACTCTTTCAGGGCGGGTATGGTTTCGTGAAGGTTGGTCATAATGTCGGCAACTACGGTCGGGTCGGGCGAGCCGAACGGGGACACGTAGGTGACGTTTTGTAGGGGTAAATTTGAGGGTTCAAAAACGGTGGGAACGATGCCGACTTCGGCGAGTCCTGCCTCGAGAGCTTCCAACTCCCCACCGACCGGCGCGAGCGAACCACCGTAGAACTCGCTCCAGTTGATCGTGTAGCCGCTGCCTTCGAGGGCGGCATTCACGGTTGGAATTAGCGTTTCCGTCAACTCTTGCACCCATAGGAAAACAGGCGGGTGGCCGTTCACGACATTGACCTCGATGGTTTGTTGTGCAAAAGCGGCGCTGTAAAACAGGGTAACCAGTAAAATCAGGCGTTTCATGACTTTCCTCCTTGAGCTGAGTGGTGAACTAGCATAGGCCGCTAAAAGGTGAGTTACGGCAGCCCCCTTTCTTGCAAAAGAGCAACGTCGAGCCCACCCTCCGTCACGTCGAGCAACATCTCCAAAGCTTGACCGTAGCGGCGGCGCAACAGCTCGCCCACGTCGAAGTAAAGTTTGTTGATGTAGATGTCGTGCCGAATGTAGTTGGCGACTGTGCGCACAACAGCCTGGTTCGCAGTCCATACCCCCGTCCATTCATCACCCTGCGAACCGTCCATCATGAGGGTGGCTTCATCATCTACGACCAAACTCGCCTGGTGGCCGTGCCGCAGGTAGGTAGTGGAGAGCGTAGCGTGGGGAAACAAGTGCAGGCTGGGGTGGCTTTTTAAAGGTCCAAGCAAGCTCAAGCAGGTCTCTAACGGCGCGAAGACGATCGTCGAGACAACGACTTTCCGGTTCAGGGCCGCCTCGAGTGCCGCGCTTAATCGCTTGAATTCGCTCGGCCAGGCACTTAAAAGAACAGTGGTTTGAGCGGCTTCGATGAGGGTGTTGGCCCGCTGCAACGTCGCCTCTAACCCTTTGCCATGCCACAGAAGCTCGCCTTGGACGCGCTGCAACTGCTTTTTGACGGTTGAGCGTAACAGTTCGCTGACCTCGCCGAGGCGAGCGTGGCGTTCGCTTAGAAACTCTTCCAAAGGCAGGGGAACATATTCCTTTGTGTTTGCCACCGGCGCGATCAGGCCGCGTCCGGCGAGGCGCTCAAGTCCTTCATACACCTTGGCAGAGGGGACCCCTGATGTTTTCGAGATTTGGTAGCCGTTGGCCGGGTTGTGTGCCAGCAGGCCCAGATAGATTTTCGCCTCTGTCAGGGTAAGGCCAAGCTCTTGCAAAGCCACGACAGACTCTTCCAATGCCATAGTAACTACTCCAGTAGTCTATAAATTGAGCCAGTGTACTTCATGACCTGTCGATTGTGCAAGTAGCGGTTCAACCCACTCACTCGACTCTTGGGTTCGTAGCTCATTGTAGGGTGGGCGCGTGTCCGCCCCAATGCACAACCCGTACTTGCGACGTTGGGATCCTAGAAAAGCAGAAACCTACTATGAGCACCGAGCCGTCACCGAGTGGAAGCTGGGACGATATCGGGCGGCAGGACAAGGTACGACGGACGAACTCAATAAGGTAGAAGTATCGAGCGTAATCAAGGGTCGTCGTACCTAAGTTCCCAGTCGGACGCCGAAGGGTCGTCACAGCCAAGAACCCGATCTTTACTTCTGGGCAAAAAATCCTCGTTGTTCTCAACATCACGCTTCGTTTCACCTCTTGGACCTCTCAACAATCAGCTTGGGGCTCAACCCTCAAGACGGTTACAGACTAAAGCTTGGGAATAATGAGAATAGACTAAGTTTTCCGCCTCTGTACTCTTCTTTTGCCTTCTCAACCTTTCCGGCACGTTTGCTTAATTCTTGGGAACTCGTGCATAAAATGGGTAACTGAGTTACAATCCCTTCATTCAACCTGGAGGGAACGACTATGTCTGAAGGCCGCTGGCAAATCCTTACCGAAGCGCAAGCGCAGCAGTTTGTTGAAAAGGGCTACATCACGCTGAAAAACTGTTTCAGCAGGGACATCGCCGCCGTATGGACAGCTCAAGCTTTTGAGCGTTTAGGCTACGACCCGGACGACGCGAGCACCTGGGAGGAACCTATCGTCTGGCTGGACCATCACAGCAAAATGCCCGTGCAGGAATTGGCCCCCGACGCTTGGAACGCTATCTGCGACGTCGTCGGCGGCGAAGACCGCATCGACGGGACGACCCGCTACATCGAGTCCAAACACTTTACACGCATAGAACCGTTCACCTGGTCGGACTCGTTCGTGGTGAATTTTCGCAAAGGGGCGGACCAACCGTGGCAGCCCCCCTCGGCGGCGCACAAGGGTTGGCACAAAGACGGCTCGTTCTTCCGACACTTTTTAGACAGTTGGGAGCAAGCGCTGCTGGTCATCGTCATCTGGTCGGACATAGCGCCCCAGGGCGGCGGCACCTTTATCGCGCCCGATTCGTTAGAGGTGATGGCGCAGTATTTCCTCGAGCACCCCGAAGGCGTCAACCCTAAAGACTTCGACTTTCAGGATTTGGTTTCTCGCTGCAACAACTTTGTAGAGGTGACGGGCGAGGTCGGCGACGTCATCATCATGCACCCGTTCATGCTGCACGCCTCGTCGCCGAACCATTCGGGCAAGGTGCGTTTTATTACCAACCCGCCCGTGATTTTGAAAGAACCTCTAAATTTAAACCGTGACAACGAGGAGGATTTCTCGCTGTTGGAACGGACGACCTTGCACGCGCTGGGCGTGGAGCGCCTCGAGTTTAAGCCGACGCACCCTCGAGAAAATGCCTTTTTGCCCGAGGCACCCAAAGCCCGTCATGCTTGACATGAGGACGCGTTCATGAACGCTTTCAAAGACTCTTTTTTACTCGAGCCCGACATCATTTTCCTCAACCACGGCTCGTTCGGCGCTACCCCGAAACCTGTCTTTGAAACCTATCAGAACTGGCAAAAACAATTGGAGAGGCAGCCCGTCAAGTTTCTGGGGCGCGAGATAGCGGGCTACCTGAAGGAGGCTCGAGCCTCCCTCGCCAGCTACCTGAACGTGTCCGGCGACGACCTCACTTTTGTGCCGAACGCGACCTTCGGCGTGAACGTGGTGGCGCGTTCGCTGGCTTTGTCTGAAGGTGACGAGGTCTTGACCTGCGATCAGGAATACGGCGCGTGCAACAACACCTGGAACTATGTAAGCAAGCAAAAAGGTTTCAGTTACAAGAAACAGCCGATTCCTTTACCTGTTGAGTCTTCCGAAGAAATTCTCGAGGCGTTCTGGCAGGGCGTGACAGACCGAACGAAGGTCATCTACCTCAGCCACATCACTTCCCCTACCGCCCTGATTCTCCCCATCGCCGAGATTTGCGCGAGGGCACAGGCCGCAGGCATCATGACGGTCATCGACGGGGCGCACGCGCCGGGGCAGTTGGACCTCGACCTCACAAAAATCGACGCCGACTTTTACACGGGTAACTGCCACAAGTGGCTGTGCAGCCCCAAGGGTGCCGCCTTTTTATACGTTCGCCCGGACAAGCAAGACTTAATCGAACCGTTGGTGATAAGCTGGGGTCTGAGCAGGGAAGCGCAGCACAGCGCGGGTTCGACCTACCTCGACTATTACGACTGGTTGGGAACGCACGACCCGGCGGCTTACTTGACGGTGCCTGCGGCGATTGCTTTTCAGGCCGAGCACGATTGGGTGAGCGTTCGGGAACATTGTCACAGTTTACTGAAGGGGGCGCTCGAGGCCAGCGAAGCCATCACCGGCTTACCTACCATTTACCCAACGGACAGCGACCTTTACCGCCAACTGGCCGTCGTCGCCCTGCCGGACATCGGCGACGTGGACGCTTTCAAAACGACGTTGTATGATACCTACCACATCGAAGTTCCGCTGACGCAGTACGAGGGTCGGCCCTTTATTCGTGTTTCGGTGCAGGCGTACAACAGCGCTGAAGATTTAGACGCCCTGCACGCGGCCCTCGAGCACATGTTGGCGTAGCTTTCAGCTTACAAGGAGGTGATAACTGGCGCGTCCACGTAGCTATTTTCTCGCAACTGTAAGAGTGACTTGACCGGGGGACTGCGTTGACTGAAAGGGAGACTATGAAAAATGCTTTACTGGGAAAGCTGTTGCTACTTTTCGTCTTTGGACTTTTTTCGTCGGGACTGGCGCAAGACTTACCCGCCGACGCCGCGCCCGACGCCGAGCAGGTGCTGCGCGTACCCTGCGATAACACCCGCAACGAAACGACCTTTGACTTCGCTGTATCGGTCTATCAGCGGTTTTTCTGTGTCGCCGATTTGTTTCAGGACACACTCATCGACTTGGACAAGGACTTCAACATCATTCCTGCCTCGGCAGAGAGTTGGTCGGTGTCGGACGACGGCCTGACCTGGACGTTCAAGTTAAAGCCCGGTTTGCTGTGGAGTGACGGCACGCCCTTGACCGCCTACGATTACGAAGCGACTTACCGCTACGAAGCCTCGCCCGAGGCTGCCTGGGACTTTACCTGGTTTTACCCCTTTATTAGAAATTGGGACGAAGTGGTTGCCGGTGAAGTGCCGCCCGAAGAATTGGGCATCGTGGCAGTTGACGATTTAACCCTGGAAGTCACTACTGAAACCCCCTTTCCGCCTTTACCCGGCGTTATGAAGTTCGCTTTCGTGTTGCAAAAAGCCGCTTTGGAAGCGCACGGTCCGTTTTACAACAACGACCCGGCGACTTCGGTTTCGTCGGGGCCTTACATGCTCGAGACCTTCGACCCCGGCAACGAAATCGTGCTAGTTAAAAATCCCAACTACACGGGCTACAGACCCGCGCGGCTCGAGCGCATCGAAGGCATCTACATGGCCCCCGCCACCTTCTTCGCCGCCTTCGAAGCGGGCGAAGTCGACCGCGTGCCTTACGAGTACCTGACCCCCGCCGACTTCACCATCATCGAAAGCGACCCGACGTTGATAGACAATTACTTCCGGCACTTCGGGGACTTCCGCACGGATTATTTGCTGTTCGATACCGAAAATCCCCCGTTCGACAACCTGGACGTTCGCAAAGCCTTCGCGATGGCGCTCGACCGCGACGCGATTGTGCAAAACGTCTACGGTGAAATCAAAGCCATGCCCGCCCACTCGATGCTGATGCCCGGCTTTCCCGCTTCGGATACCGAGGGTAACTTGGCAGAGTATCAGACGTTCAACTGTGACGCGGCAAACGAACACCTGACGGCGGCGGGCTATCCCGGCGGCAAGGGCTTTCCGGCGCTCGAGATGTGGCTGCGCGGCGAAGGTCCGGCGATGGCAGCGGTTTATCAGGCGTCTGCGGCGTCCATTGCCCAGTGCCTCAACATCGACATTCAGGTGTCCAACAAAGACGGCAAGGTCTACACCGACGCCATGAACGCGCACGAGCTTCAGTTTGGCGCGGTGTCTTACGGCATGGACTTTCTCGACCCCTCGAACCTGCTGGGTATTTGGGTATCGGCGGGTCGCCACGCCTGGAAAAACGAGGCCTTCGACGCCCTGGTAGCCGAAGCGAGCGCCCTGATCGGGGACGACGCCAAACGCACCCAAATGTTCAAAGACGCCGAGCGCATTTTGGTGGATGACGTGGGCGGCGTGTTTATCGCCCACCGCTGGCAGGGCGACCTGTTTAAGCCCTACGTTTTGGGCGACAGCTTCCGCGTGCCCGACACAAACGGGATTAGCGGGGTTCACTGGGGCAACGATTACTTCTGGGGCGACGTTTACATCGGGCAGCGCTAGGCTTATCGCCTGAGGCGTAATTGAGTCTTGACAAGGAAATCTTGCCCAACGCTTTTGAGGAGCAAGATTTCCTTACCTTTTTTTGAAACCCTTTTCTACCGCTGTGGAGATGCCCAAATGACGCGCTACATTTTAGGCCGCATCCTCTCACTCATTTTTGTGCTGTTCGCCGTTTCTGTGATTGTCTTCTCGGTGATGCACGCGGTACCGGGGGGGCCGTTTGACGAGACGGACAGCAAGTTACCGCCCGCAGCGAAGGAAAACATCATGCGTAAGTATGGGTTGGACAAACCCGTCTGGCAGCAGTATGTCAACTACATGGGCAACGCGCTTAAGTTCGACTTTGGGATTCCTTACCAGCAACCCCAAACGACGGTAGCCGCGCTGATAGCTAAAACCTGGGGCGTCACCCTGCAAGTGGGCGTGATGACGCTGCTGGTGGCGTTCGGCGTCGGCATAAGCGCCGGGATGTTTGCGGCTTACCGTCAGAACTCATGGGTGGACAACCTGGTGACCTTTACGACCACCCTCGGCTTTACAGTGCCCAACTTTGTGGTTGCCATGTGGTTTATTTTGTTTTTCGCCGTAGCGCGGCAGTGGTTGCCGATGGGCGGCTGGAGTTCTTCGGAGGCGGCTTGTCTGGTGGGCCGCTATTTTTGCACCGACTGGATTTTGCCCGTGATTGCCTATGCGCTTGCGCCGATGGCCGTGGTAGCGCGCTACACGCGGGCGAGCATCGTCGATGTCAAACGCGCCGACTATGTCCGCACGGCCAGGGCGAAAGGGGTGAGCGAACGAAAGGTCATGAGCAAACACGTCTTCCGCAACGCTCAAATCCCGATGGTGACGGCCCTGGGTACCGAAATTCCTAACCTTATCACCGGCAGTATTTTTATCGAGTCTATCTTTCGCATCAACGGCTTAGGTAAGTTTTTCGTGACCAGCACCCTCAACCGGGACTATCCCATGATTATGGCGACCTTTTTACTGATAGCGCTGCTTTGGGGGATAACCTATTTGCTTACCGATGTCGCGTACACGCTGATTGACCCGAGGGTTCGCCTGGGTGGGGCGAAAGAAGCTTAGGATGATGGCGTTTTTGAACCCTAGACGCTCGAGCGAATCCTTGGTCGTAGACCCGGCCCTGGTTGGGAGCCGCACTTTCTGGCAGGACGCCCGCAAACGCTTTTTTCGCAACCGTCTGGCGGTTGTCGGTCTCGTCATCGTGTCGTTTATTGTTTTCCTGGCTGTTTTTGCCGATGTGTTGGCCCCGTTCGAGTACGACCATGCTTACTTCGACCGTGTTTTACAAAAACCCTTCCAACACCCGGAGCACCCTCTGGGTACGGACGAGGTCGGACGTGACTACTTGACCCGGCTTATTTACGGGGCCAGAACCTCTTTAATCGTGGCTTTGTCCGTCCAAGGCATCGCGGTTCTCATCGGGGTGCCGCTCGGGGTGTTAGCCGGTTATCTGGGCGGGCGGGTCGATTTCGTTTTTTCACGCGTCGTCGAGGTGATGACCGCTTTTCCGTCGCTTCTGTTTGCCATCCTGATTATTTCGGTTTTGGGCGGGGGTCTTAAAACCATCATCGTGGCGCTCAGCATCACCAGCTGGATCGGCGTTGCCCGCCTGACCAGGGCGCAGATTCTTACCCTGCGTGAACAGGACTACGCCCTGGCCGCCCGAGCCCTCGGGGTGTCCGGGGGGCGCATCATGATGAGACACCTGTTGCCCAACGCCCTCACGCCCATTTTGGTGTCGGTCAGTTTCGGGATTCCCGCAGCCATTTTTGCGGAGGCGGGTTTGAGCTTTTTGGGCTTGGGTGTGAACGACCCCGTTGCGAGTTGGGGGAAAATGGTCGGGGTCAGCAACGCTTACGTGAGGGTCTACTGGCACCTCGCCTTGTTCCCGACCTTGGCGATTGCCTTGACGATGCTCGGGTTTACCTTTTTGGGCGACGGGCTTCAGGACGCGCTCGACCCCAAGCAAGGTGAGGCGTGAGGGGGAAAATCACAGGTTTTCCCATTTCTTCTGAAAAGGTGCATGAGTTGAGACCGGACGCGCTCCGAAGCGACCCCACGAAACCTGTTTGTCACGTCAGACACGGCTTCTCTAATGCCAAAGCGTGAGCTCGCCGGTAGGTATTGAAACGTGTGCCTGAGACGTAATCTCCAAGGATTTTTCGCTCTTCTTGAACCGTTTACTCTTCGACCACTGAAAGCTCACGAAACCCTTTGGTCAGAGGTTCACTACCGTCCGGCCGCGCCATGACCACGTCTTCGACGCGGCAGAAAAAGGTGTCGAAGTATGTCTGCGTCGTGTGCGGGATGCCGTTGTCGCGGAAGAACTTGGGTTTGTAGTAGTCGACGACCGCCGCCAGTCCGGCAATGTGGTCGGCGTCCTGGTGCGAAGCGATGACGAGGTCGACCTGGGTGATGCTGAGGGATTTCAGATACTCCAATGGCACCTGACTCTTCCTACCCCCGTCGTAGAGGACGCCCTGACCGGTCGGGGCTTGGATGAACACGCTGTCGCCCTGGCCCACGTCGATGAAGTGGGTTGCTAGGTCTCGGCTCGAGGGGTTTTGGCCCGGAGAAGTCTGGGCACAACCCACGGTGACCAGCCCGAAGAACATCACGCTGAAGAGGAGTAGGGCGAGGCGGTTGAGTGCTGGGTGAAGGGTTTCTTTGGCGAGGTCGTTTGGGCTGGCGAGGTGGCTTCGGAAGGTGGGTGAGTGTTCGCAGGGCTCGAGCCCCTGTCCAAAGGCTAAAGAGGTGTATTGGCTGCCGTGGTCCGAGTGGTGAATCACTCCCTTTGCGGGCTGCCGCTTTCATAACGCCATCTCCAGCGCGTTTAGGACGAGTTCGGCAGTGAATCGCTCCGCAAACGACCACCCCACCACCAAGCGGGAGTAGACATCTATAACGACGGCTAAGTAAAGCCAGCCCTCGTCGGTTTCATGCTGTGTCACGTCGGCGACCCAAACTCTGTTGGGGCTGTCGGCGCTGAGCCGCCGCTCGACCAGGTCCGGGTACGCCTCCCGCTTTGGGTTCCGCGTTCGTGAATTGTTTTGATACGCACCATTAATTCGGCGTCCGCCACGCTTCGTGCCGAGGGTGGGCGGTTTCGGCAAGCGAATACCCGCTCTTGGAGACCTCCAGAACGCGGCACATCCGCTCGACACTGTGGTTGACCTTCTCTTGGTCGCTAAACCGGCACACCGCTACCGGCTCCGGTCAGTCTCCTTGGCAAAGACGGTGGCGGCTTTTTTGAGAATCTTGCGCTCTTCACGCAGGATGTAATTCTCTCGTCGGAGTCGCCTGAGTTCCTCACTTTCGTCTTGGTCAAGAGCTGCGCTGTTCGCACTTCTGGGAGCGCCGCCATTCTCGGCGCGCCGGACCCAGTCTCTTAGCAAATTGGTAGATACGCCTAAGTTGGAGGCAATCTCTTGCAAGCTCTTGCCGCTCTGCTGATAGAGCCTGACCGCTTCGGTTTTAAACTCTGGTGGATATGGAGGTCTGGATACGGGCATCTGAACACTTTCTTCCTGAGGATGTTAAACCTCAAGCGTTTATGTGTCCACCAAACCGAGGCAGCTCCATTCGTTGTCCACTGAAGGGTTTGTGCCACAGTTGCGCGCGTTTGTTGCACAAAAACATAACTACCGCGTCGCCACCACGATTCCCACCCCTAACATAATCGTTTCAGCAGCTCTGTCTGTCACGCGCCGTGCCCGCTTTAAGCTAAACAAGCTTCGCATCCGGTCGGCTGAGAAAGCGTAAGTAGAAGCGATGATTAACATAGCGACCACCAGCATGGTGCAGAGCGACAGGTAAACGGCAAAGTCGATGTTCCGCATGTCAATTAGCGTAGGCAAGAGCGCGACATAGAAGACGATAGCGTGTGGATTGCTCATGCCGAGGGCCAAACCTGTTACAGCGTCACCCCAGCGGGTGTTCGTCTCGACTGTAGCCACACGCGTGTCAAGCTTTTTTAGCCAACGCCTCACTCCCATCCAGACTAGGTAGGCCGCGCCGGCAAACTTGACGAGGGCGAAAACCGGTTTGAACGAGTCGGCCACGGCAGCAAGACCGAAGACCACGAGCGTGAGCAAAATCAGCTTGCCCAAGATGGCACCGAGGGTGAAGGGGGCGGCCGCCAGTCCCCCACGTGCGAGCGCCTTGCTTAAGACGGTCAGCGTGTCCGGGCCGGGCGTGGCCGCGGAGGCGGTGAACGCCAGCGCGAAGAGAACGAGACCTTCGGTCACAGCGCCGACCTCATCTTTCGCCTAGAGCGGCAAGACGCTGTCGCATATCGGTTCCCGTGGCTGCGGCGTCCGGGTCGTCGCTCATGAGGATCTCGGCGATTCGCTCTTGCTCCACGCGGCCTTTGTTCTGGCTCAGTTTAGCCGCGCCCTCTAAACAAGTGACGCGCAGCTCGAAGGCGACGACGCCCCGAATCATGCCCGCCTTGTAGCGCTTGGGCAGGTCGTCCCACTGCGTTTGATAGTCGGGCTCGTGTTGCGCGATGAGGCCTCCCGACGTGCGGTAACCGTTGGAAAAAACTGGTTTCTCTTTAACAGGCAAAACATTTCAAAGCTTTAGCCCTGGCAAAAATACTCTTTTTTGAAATTTTCGCGCCGCCCCCGCGAGCAGCATTTTCCGCTCCGGCAGCCACCCCGAGTTGCATTGCTCGTTCCAAAGACCAACCCTCGGCTCTTGCCCACAAAAAGGCGGCCAATAAGCTGTCGCCTGAGGCGACCGGGTTGAGCACACGCACCTTGGGAGCCGGGCAAACCAGGGTTTTTTCACCGACGTAGGCGGCTCCTTCATCTCCGAGCGTCAGGAGTATGGGCACACCGTAGCTTTCATATAGGGTCTGGGCTTCGCTGAGACCGTTACTCTCAACTTGCAAAAGACTTGCTAGTTCTGAGCGGTTGGGTTTGACAAGGGATACACCCGCCTCGAGCGCCGCCCGAAGTCCCTTGCCGCTCGAGTCCACCACGGGTTTGTTAGCGAATTCTTTGAGAACTTCACGAAAATCGGCAGGCGTGATTCCCGCGGGAAGGCTGCCAGAAATGATGAGTCGACCCTCCGGCAAGCGCCTCAACAAGTTGCGCCATTCGCCAATAGAAACGACCGGACCTTTCTCGTATACCTCGGTCGGATGGGCGCGTCCGTCCAGCAGGATGTGGCACTCGCGCGTTTCGCCCCCGACCTCCTCAAAAGTACCCTTTAACCCTTCTCGCTCAAGCAAGTGGCGAAACTTCCGGCCGTTAAAACCGCCTAAGAACCCTGCTACTGTAGCCTCGGCTCCCAGCGTCTTGAGCACCCGCGCTACGTTGACGCCCTTGCCGCCTGCAACTTCGCGCACGCTTCCTACGCGGTGGAGCGTTTGGGGTGTGAGGATTTGGCCCAACTCAAGTGTACGGTCGAGCGCCAAGTTGGGCGTCAAGCTGACAAAGGACACGTCAGCCGCGGGGGGTACTGTGCTTGATCTCGGCAGGAGTGAGTCCGGAAGCCAATTCGACGGCGAGTCCCGTTTGCTCAAGGAAGCGGAGCCAGTCCCGGCTCAGCCCCTCGTCGGTAATTAGGCGCTCGATGGCGGCAAGTGGCGCGAACTTAGCGAGCGTCTTCTGCCCAACCTTGCTGTGGTCGGCAATCACGATGGCGCGCTCGGAAACGCTCAAAAAAGCTCGAGCAACGGCGCTTTCCAGGGGGTCGCGCATCGAAAAGCCGAAGTCCGGCGTGACCCCGCTGCAGCCGACAAAGCTGAGGTCGAGCCGGTACTCCTGCAACGCGAACTCCACCATCTCGCCGACGAGTTCGTAAGAATAAGTGTTCAGTGCGCCCCCGGTGACGATAACTTTGGTGAGGCTGTGGTTGTACAGTTCGGTAGCCACGTTGATGGCGTTGGTGATGACCGTAATCGGTCTGCCACGCAGCCAACGTGCCAGTTCGGTGCAGGTGGTTCCGCCAGAGAGGCCTACCAGCATACCGTCTTCGATGTGCGCGGTCGCCGCCGCTGCAATAGCACGTTTGGCCGTTGCTCCACGCGCCGCGACCGTTTTGAAGTCGTCTAAATAGTCGATGGGCGAGCGCACCCGCGCCCCGCCCCAGGTGCGCTCAACCAGCCCGCGCCGCTCAAGAGCCGACAGGTCGCGCCGCACCGTCGCGATGGAAATGCCGAGTAGCTCGGCGATGCCGGTCGCTTTCAGTACACCATTATGCAAGATGAGGTCGTGAACCCGGTGTTGGCGCTCGCGACTGTTCGAGGTGGCGTTGGCGGTCATGTTCATAAGCTTGCTCTGAGTCTAAAGCCTACGACCGGGTTATTCAGGTCGACGGTGACCGATTTTGGCTCTTTCGCTCAGTGAGCTGTTGGAGCTGTCCCCAACTGCGCCTTAAAGTGGTTTATGAACCTTCCCGACCCCGCCTCCCGTCTCCGTGCGGCGCGTGAACAGGGCTACGCGCTGGCCGCCTTCAACGCAGTCAACTTAGAAACCGCTCAGGCGATCGTCGGTGCGGCGGAAGCGGAGCGCGCGCCCATCATTCTGCAAATTTCGGAAAATGCTGCCCGTTACGGTGGCCTGAAAGCCCTATTCGGCATTTCCAAAACGTTGCAAGCAGCGGCGGGCGTGCCGGTCATCGTGCATTTTGACCACGCTGAAACCTTCGAGAGCGCACTTCAAGCTTTGAAGCTCGGCTTCGATTCGGTGATGTTTGAGGGTGCCGACCTCGGCTCGGCGGCGAATGCCCGGCAACTCAAGCTGCTGAGCCGAGCCGCCCATGACCGGGGCGCAGCCGTCGAGGGCGAGTTTGAAATTGTCAACAAAGAAGGTCGTGAGGGCAACACGCTCGAGCTTGAACGATTCTCGGAGCTGGCCGCCTCCTCCGGCTGCGACGTGGTCGCCGTCAACATCGGCAGCGACCATAAGCAGACCGAGAAAGTCGCCCGGCTCGACTTGGCAAGACTCGAGACCATCGCCGCGCTGGTTCCGCATCCGCTTGTGTTGCACGGCTCGTCGGGCGTTTCAGAAGTCGAATTGTCCCACGCGGTCGAGCGAGGCGTTGCAAAGGTCAACATAGCGACCGAGTTGATGGCGGTGTTTACCGACAGCGTGAGAAACAGCCTTTTGGACGTAAACCTGCACGACCCGCGCATTTATTTGGGTGCGGCGCGAGTCGCTTTTCAGGCGCGAGCGCAGGCACTCATCCGGCTGTTGGGAAGCGCAGGCAAGGCCGGATAACGAGGGTTTTGCTCGAGTTCGCACTTTCCGGTCGAGGCCAGTTTTATAGACCGGTCTGCGGCTTCTACCCTGTCCGGCAAGCCATAGGCCCGATTACGCTGTCATGCGACGCGCCTATATCGACACCGTCAAAGAATTACGTGCACTCGGTCAGGACGCTGTACTCGTTCAAAACGGTGGCTTCGACTTGCTCCTAAACCGCGAAAATGTGGGCAACGGCAGCGAGTGTTACGTCGACGCGGTGATGCACGAAGTGGCCACGACCCGCGACTGGCAGTGTTTTGCCAGTCCTGCGCCCGCGCTCGACCCCACCAACTACTCAAGCTGGCGCAACTATTACAGGACGCTGGAAAGCCAGGGTCAAACGGCTTAGGCGCAAGCCGACCGCACTTTTAGAGAAAACCGCGACGCGCACGCCCGCGAGTACCGAGCTGACGGGAGCGTCGTACTGGCGCAAGATTTCCCCCTACCGGAACGGTCCGACCTCAGCTGTTTGGCGCACGTACAGGCCAAAGCGGAGGGGTAGATTCCGGCCTATTCGGACGCTTGCTTTGCCAAACTCTACAGTTTTCCAGAAACGAGCGCCAGCACCCGCGCCTACGAAGGCTGTGCCGACTACGACTACACGGTCGCACCAAACTTCAGCGTTACCTTCGCGCCACGCGTGGTTTATGTTCCGCAGGGCGACAGCCGCACCATCACCCTGAACGTCGGAGCAGTGAACGGTTACGACGGCCCGGTCAAGCTGCGCCTCGGCAAATTGCCACCGGGGGTTACGGGTTTGCTTTCCTAAACCGAAGTCACACCCGGCCCGACCACGACGGTCACCCTGACGCTGAACGTCGGCGCGGGCGTGCCGCTCGGCGAAGAAATTGTCAAGGTTCGGGCGAGCAGCTGGGGCGAGACGATGGTGTATGACTACCGGCTGGTGGTTTACAACCTGAACGTGCAAACCCTGTGGGTAACCAATGCGGGCAACGGCACCGTTCTCGCTTTTGACGACATAGCCAGCTTGCCAAATTCGAGTTCCCCGCGCAGTATAGGAGGCGTTCAGCAGCCCTACCCAGATTGTAGCAGCGGCCTCAATTATCCTACCAGCCTCGCGCTGGACGCCTCTGACAATCTGTAGGTCGCCAACTCGGCGCTCGACTGGAGTGGCGCGCCGCGCCATCGCTCAACTATTTCGCGCCTGGAGCAGCTTCCCCCACAGGCGGTTTTGACTTTCCCACCGTTTACGGCTACCCACGGCGAATTGCCTTCGACACTGTTGGTCGCGTGTGGGTCAGCACGACCTTCGGCCTCCTCGTCGCTTATGAGAACCTAACCGGCACGCCGCAAGTTCATACGGTTCTGTCGCTGTCCTCGAGCTTGAACCCCATTCGCGGAGTTGCTTTCGACACGGCGGCAACTTATGGCTGAGCGGCAGTTATCAAGGCTCCAGTCGCGTCGTCAGGCTGGCGGCGGGGAGTTGGCCCACGGGCAGCGCGTTCGCTGTGACAGCCGACAATTCAGTGAACCTGACGCTCAACCAGGGCGTCTACGACCCCGACGGTTTGGCCTTCGACGCGACCGGCAACGTGTGGATTGTCAACCAAACGGACGCCACGGGAACAGGTCCTGGAAGTGTGGTCAAGTCGCTGGCTCGAGTCTCGGCTCCACAAGCTTCCCCGAAGTCAGGCTGAACTCGCCCACACGCTACGCGATAGGTTTGGCCGTCGGTCGGCCTTAAGACCTGTTTAAACGAGGAGCAAGACATAGATAGGCCTATTAGAAACGCCTATGTATACACTATCCGAGTAGCAAAAAAGGAGGAGCGAAGAGTCCAGAAGGGAAGTCAACTCTTCCGAACTCTTTTTCAGGTTGTACCTGAACATAGATGTTGGAAAAAGACAGCACAAGCCGGTTCAGAAAGCGAGTCGAGACGTAGTTTGTAGGTCTTTCAAGCTCCACCGACTCGCTCGAGCATTGTCAAGGCTCTCGATGAACAATAAAGACAATTCAACTTGAGCGATTGAGTCAAATTCGCTCAAGAACCCCCTTGTCTTGCCAAACCGCCCCGCTTAGGATAGTAACAGCGAAATAAATATTACCTGCGAATAACACCACCTCGAGCACGAGAGGATTTGGAGCTTGTGACTGGACTGTCTTCACAACGAAACATTTTCTTGGACGAGTTCAAACCGAAAGCGCAGCTCGTCGTCAAAGGGACGCGCGTGGAAGCGCCGCGCTTTCCCGCCATTGACGCGCACATCCACTTGGGTCCACCGTTTGGAGGAAGCTGGGCGGATGAGCCTGTCGAAAAGCTGTTGGACGCGCTTGACGCTGCACATGTCGAGGCAGTCGTGGATTTGGATGGCGGTTGGGGCGAGGATGTTTTGGATAAACACCTGAAGCGTTTCAAAGAACATGCTCCCGAGCGCTTCGTTCATTTTGGCGGGGTGAACTGGGCGCAGTGGCCGGAGCGGGGCAACAGCTTCGGCGAGTGGGCGGCGGAGCGTTTTCGTCAGCAAGTCGCGCGAGGGGCGCAAGGGCTCAAAGTTTGGAAGCCCTTCGGCCTGCATGTTAAAGACCAGCGCGGTGATTTAGTTGCGGTGAATGACGAACGGCTCGAGCCCCTCTGGGACACAGTGGGTGAGTTGGGTGTTCCCGTCATCATCCACGTCGCCGACCCCGCCGCCTTTTTCGCTCCGGTAGGCGCTCATAACGAGCGCTGGGAAGAATTACACGCCCATCCCAACTGGCAGTTTACAAGCCCGCCCTTTCCGAGCTTCAAGACAATTATGGAAGACTTCGCCAGTTTGGTCAGGCGTCACGAGAACACGACGTTTATCGGCGCGCACGTGGGCTGTTACGCGGAAAATTTGGGCTGGGTCGGGTCGCTGCTCGACGAATGCCCCAACTTTTATGTGGACATCAGCGCCCGAATCGGTGAACTCGGGCGGCAGCCGTACACGGCGCGCAAGTTTTTTATTCGGTACGCCGACCGAATTTTATTCGGCACCGACGCAGACGCTGCGCTCGAGACCTACCAGCTTTACTACCGCTTTTTGGAAAGCGACGACGAATATTTTAACTACAACCTGAGCGAGGTGCCGCAGCAAGGCCGCTGGTACGCTTACGGACTTTATTTACCGGACGAGGTTCTTAAACAGGTTTACCACCAGAACGCATCGCGCCTGATACTGCGCGCCGGAGAGGAAGCGTAATGCCGGGAGAACACACCTATGAAGAAATCATGTCGCAGCCCGAAGCCTGGACGGCGGCGCTCGAGCTTCTACGCACGCACTCGGATGAGATTGAGGATGTCAACCCACACGACTACGACGAGGTGATTTTCACAGGCTGCGGCTCGACCTATTACCTGGCGGTTGCAGCGGCGGCGCTCTTTCAAGAACTCGACGGCGTGTGCGCGCGCGGGCTGCCCGCGTCTGAAATCTGGCTCTATCCCAAAGGCGCGTACAGCGCGAAGCGCAAGACCTTGCTCGTCGCCGTGAGCCGCTCGGGTACGACCACCGAAACGGTCCGGGCTGTGGAAAGTTTCAGAAAAAAAGCTGCCGGCAAGGTCGTCACCCTCACCTGCTACCCGCAGAGCGTATTGGCGCGGTTGGGTGACGTCAACCTGGTCTTCGAGTCCGGTCAAGAAAAGAGCATTGCACAAACGCGGGCATTTAGCGTGCTCTACTTAGCAACCACATATTTAGGACATGTTTGGGCGGGGGCGTCGCTCGAGTCCATAGACTTTTTGCCTAACGTGTGCAGGCGGCTGCTCGAGACCCACCCGGCCCTCGCCGAACGTTTTGGACGCAACAGCCGCTTCGACCGCTTTTACTTTTTGGGCTCCGGGCCGCGCTACGGCCTGGCCTGCGAACTCAGCCTCAAGATGAAAGAAATGACCCTGAGCCACAGCGAACCCTTTCACTTTCTGGAGTTCCGGCACGGCCCGCAGTCGATGGTGAGCGACACGACCCTCATCATCGGCTTGGTCTCGGAGGTCAACGGGATGTACGAGCGCTCCGTACTGCGGGAGATGAAAGAACGCGGCGCGCACGTGTTAAGCCTCGCTGACAAAAACGCCGATGTCGCTTTTGGGTCGGGCGTGCAGGAGCCTTTACGCAACCCTCTGTACTTGCCCGTCGTTCAACTTCTAGCTTTTGAACGTTCCCTTTTCAAGGGGCTCGAGCCCGACCGGCCTCACAACCTGGAGGCGGTCGTCATGCTTGAGTAGCCGCTTCCTCAGCCCGTCGGCCTTCAGCACCCCACACTTCTTAGGAGGTAACAAGTGAAACGGTTTCTCGCACTCTGCATTTTATTAAACTGTCTCTCGGCTGCTTTTGCGCAGACCACCATCAGCTACGCCATTTGGGACAACAACCAGCTCCCGGCGCACGAGCAAATCGTCGCCGCATTCGAAGAGGAGCAGCCCGACATCAATGTCGATGTTCAAGTGGTGCCCTGGGGCAACTATTGGGACAAGCTCCAGACCGCCGTCGCGGGCGGCGAAGCTTATGATGTGTTCTGGATGAACGGCCCGAACTTTCCTGTGTACGCGTCCAAGGGCGTTTTGATGGATTTACAAGACCGCGTGTCGGCGGACAGCCTGGACACGAGCGTCTACCCCCAAGCCCTGGTCGATTTGTACAGCTTTGAAGGCGACGTGTACGGCCTGCCCAAAGATTTCGACACCATTGGGCTGTACTATAACAAAGATATGTTCGACGCGGCGGGTGTAGAGTACCCCAACGCCGACTGGACTTGGGATGACCTCAAAACCGCCGCGCAAGCCCTGACCAAAGACGGCAACTGGGGCTTCGCCTCGACCACGGCGGACCAGGCGGGCTACTGGAACTTCATCTATGAAAATGGCGGTCAGGTCATCAGTGAAGACGGTACGCAAGTTTTAATTGGCGAACCCGCTGCCTGCGCAGCCATCGACTACCTGTACAGCTTCGTGCAAGACGGCCTCTCGCCCGACGGCGCGACCATGTCCTCGGTTGATCCCTGGACGCAGCTTTTCCCCGGTGGCCGGGTCGCTATGGTTGTGGGCGGCTCGTGGTTGGCGCGAACCTACGCCGACGCCGAGCCGACTATCGACGTTGCGCCCTTGCCGCAAGAGGCGCAGCGCGCCACCATCATTCACGGGCTCGCCAACGTTATGTGGTCCAAAACCGAACACCCCGACGCAGCCTGGGAGTTCGTCAAGTTTTTGGGTAGCGACAAAGCGGCGACCATTTTGGCCCAGTCCGGCACGGTCATCCCGGCCTACAACGGCTTTCAAGACGCTTGGGTCGAGTCGATTCCCGACATGAACCTGCGCTCCTTTATGGACGCCACCGACTACGCCGTGCCCTACCCGACAGCGGCGCAAGGTATGGAATGGAACACCAAAGTTGCCGAAGTGCTGGGCGAGGTATGGAACGGCAATCAGCCCATAGAGGGCGCGTGTCAAGAAGCCGCCAACGCTGCCAACGCTGTATTAAGTCAATAGGGCAGGAAAATATGGTGAGAGGGGTTAACAAAGGTTGTTACCCCTCTCACCTCGGTCCTCAGCTTTTCTAGGTCTTTTCTAAGGGAGTTACGTGATGGCGCTCAACGTCAGAAGAAGTAAAAAGGCCCGTAACGAGGCCCTATGGGGCTATCTGATGATTGCCCCGATGGTAGTGGGTCTCGGCGTGTTTTTTTATCTGGCCTTGGGTGCGTCTTTCTTCGTCAGTTTGACGAAGTGGGACGTGTTGAGCGCACCCGAGTGGGTGGGGTTGGGCAATTTCCGCACTCTTTTCGGCGATACGACCTTTCGGCGAGCGCTGTGGAACACTACCTATTACACTCTACTAAGCGTTCCCATCGGTGTGTTCGTGTCGCTCACACTGGCGGTCGCGTTGAACACGGACCTGCGCTTTCGTAACCTCTACCGACTTATTTTCTTTTTGCCCGTCTTGACTATGCCGGTCGCCATCGGGGTGGTGTGGAACTGGATTTACAACCCGGACTTCGGGCTTTTCAACCAGGTGTTGCGACTTTTCGACGGTCCGCGCATCAAGTGGCTCACCGACCCAAGTTTCGCCATGCCCGCGCTCGTGATTTTGGCGGTTTGGCAGGGCTCGGGCTACGGCATGATTATCTTTTTGGCAGGCCTACAAAACATTCCCAAAGAGTATTACGAGGCGGCAGAAATCGACGGAGCGAATCCCTGGCACCGCTTTCGCTACGTGACGCTGCCGCTGCTCAGTCCGACGATGTTCTTCGTGACGGTCACTTCTCTTATCGGTGCCTTTCAAGTGTTCGACGTCGTTTACGCTATGACCGCCGGGCGTGCCTCGGACACGCTGCGCACTGTCGTATACATGATTTACGAGGAAGGATTCAGGTTTTTCCGCATGGGTCAAGCCACCGCCATCGCATGGATACTTTTCATCATTATTTTGGTCGTTACTGCGGTGCAACTGTGGTTGCAGCGGCGCTGGGTTCACTATGAATGAGTTCGGAATAAACAAGCGCGTGACGGGTAGGAGGTAAAGCGTGCAGAAATCTGCTCGGACCGCCACGGTCAAACCCAAAGTTGACCCGGATGTGCGGCGTCATCTTGGTAACCACGCACGTTTCGGCCTGTTGCACCTCGCTTTGATCCTGGCGGGCATCACCGCGCTCATTCCGTTTATCTGGATGATTTCGACCTCGCTCAAGGGGCAGATGGAAGTCTTGAGCGCGACCCCGACCTTTTGGCCCGAAGCGTGGCGCTGGCAAAATTACAAAGAGGTGTTCGAGCAAGTTCCCTTCGGACGCTTTTACCTCAACACCATCATCGTGACGGTGGCGAGGGTGGTGGGCCAAGTCTTTTTCGCCTCGCTGGCAGCCTTTGCATTTGCGCGGCTGAAATTTCCCGGCCGCAACGTCCTCTTTTTGGGTGTGCTCGCGGTGATGATGGTGCCGGGTCAGGTCACGCTGGTGCCCAACTACATCATCTTGAAGTATCTGGGCTGGCTCGACAGTTATCAGGGGCTGATCGTGCCAAGTTTGTTCAGCGCCTTTGGGACTTTTTTACTGCGGCAGTTTTACATGTCGCTGCCGCAAAACCTCATCGACGCGGCGGTCTTGGAAGGCTGCAACCCGCTGCAAGTCTTTTGGCACGTGGCCTTGCCGCTGTCGCGCTCCATTATGGTGGCCTTCGGCGTGCTGGTCACGCTGTGGTCGTGGAACGATTTCTTATGGCCGCTGATTATTACCAACAGTACCAAAATGCAGATGCTCTCGGTCGGTATCGCTTTCTTTCAAGGGCAGTTTGTCAGCAACTTCGCGGTAATGATGGCGGCGGCGACGCTCGCAACCCTGCCGATGGTGATTGTGTTCATCTTCGCGCAGCGTTATCTCATCGAGGGCATCACCATGAGCGGGATGAAATTGTGAGTCAGTAGTTGGTGGGAGGCGGCGGTAGTCGGCAGTCAGAATTCAGTCGTCGGAAGGTGTGAGGTGGTCTGAGGTGAAGCAAGCAGCAACCGGCAAAACGTCCAAACCCTGTTTCCTAAGGAGGAAAGCATGAAAAAAGCCCTGATTGCACTCGCGCCCTTCCTGCTCAGCGTGTCGCTGGCACAGACCGACATCACCTTTATGGCCTGGGGCTCGCCGGAGGAACTGGCCGTCTGGCAAACCATCGCCGACGAGTTTAGCGAGACCCACCCCGACATCACCGTCAACGTAGACGTGAGCGATTGGGACGCTTACTTTAACAAGCTCCAAACGCTCTTCGCGGGCGGTACCCCGCCCGACGTATTCGCGATGGACGCCCCACTCTACCCGGACTGGCAGTCGCGGGGCGTGTTGAAAAACCTACAGCCCTACCTGGTCACCGAGCCGGATGTGCTGGACGGCTTTTACCCGGTGACGCTACGAGCTTACGAAACTGAAGACGGTTACTACGGTTTGCCCAGGGACTTTCAAACCATTGTGCTGTACTACAACAAAGACATGTTCGACGCGGCGGGCGTGGACTACCCTACCGACGACTGGACGCTTGAAGATTTGCGTGACGCCGCCAAAGCTTTAACCCAAGACACCGACGGCGACGGCACTACCGACCAGTGGGGCTTCTGGGCGGACTTTTACGACCTCGAGCTGTTTTGGGGTGGCGCGATTTTAGGCTCGGGCGGACAAATTTTGAGTGGCGACCACACCACGACGCTGCTCGACAAAGAACCCGCCAGAGACGTGTTCCACCTGATCAGCGACATGATGTTCGAGGACGGCTCGGTGCCGGACACGGGCGAGGCCGAACAGTACGGCTACGACATCTTTTTGGCCGAGCGTGCCGCCATGACTACCATCGGCCACTGGTCGGTGCCCGAGTACACCGCGCAGGGCATCAACTTCGATGTAGCCGCCTTCCCGGCAGGACCAAAAGAGCGCGCAACGATTGTGAACAGCGCGGGCTTCGTCATCGCCGACGCTTCACCGAACGCCGACGCCGCCTGGGAGTTCGTCAAGTACGCGGTCGGCCCGAGTGGGCAAACACGCCTGGCCGAACTCGGTTTCGCTTTACCCGTGTTGCAGTCGGTCGCGGAGAGCCCGGTGTTTTTAGAGCAGGGCTCGAACATCAACCAGCAGGTTTATTTGGACGCGCTTCAATACGCCGTGCCCAAACCGTCGTTCAAAGGCTACGGCGAGTGGTCGGCGGCGGTCGGTGATACCTTAGCACTCGTCTGGTCGGGGGATTTGACGATTGACGAGGCGCTCGACGAACTCGTGCCATTAGCTAACGACGTTTTGGACGCGAATCAGTAAGAGGCGCTTGAGGGGTGGTGGAGACTGCTGCTCGAGTTCCCAAACATCTTCATAGGCTATTGAGGGGGATTTACTTGCGACCACGTCTTAAATCCCCCGCCCCGAAGGGCCACCCCCTTTTTAAGGGGGCAAGGTCAAAAGCTGTTCGTCTCAAAGCGTTCTCAAAGCCAACTCACCCACTTAGGACGGGTTTTATCCTATGGAAACCGGCATCAAACCCTTAGGACGCGAGCGCATTTGGCTCTTCTTGCTCCTCGCGCCAACACTGCTGGGTCTTCTCTTCGGCGCGTTCGGCTCGGTGCTGGCGAGCGTGTTTATCAGCCTGACGAGTTGGGACTTGCTGACGCCGCCCGAGTGGGTCGGGATTAAGAATTATCTCGATTTGGTCAGCGACCGGATGTTTCTCAAGTCACTGCGCATCACCACGCAGTTCGCGGCAATGTACGTGCCGGGGGTCATCATCTTGTCGCTCATCGTGGCGCTCTTGCTCAACCGCAAGATTCGTGGCGTGAGCTTTTTTCGGGTGCTGTTTTTCTTGCCGGTGATTTCGTCGTCGGTCGCGGTCGGCCTCTTATGGACTTGGATTTACGCGCAAAACAACGGGCTCTTAAACTACATTATCACCTTCTTAGGCGGCGAGCCGGTGCGCTGGCTGAGCCGCGATTTAGCGCTCTATTCGGTCACGGTCGTGAACATCTGGGGCGCGGTGGGCGAGGGCATGATTATCTTTTTGGCGGGGCTGCAAGCGGTGCCGCGCGACTATTACGAGGCGGCCAAGCTGGACGGCGCGAACGGGTTTCAGCTTCTTACCAACATCACCCTGCCTTTAATCGTGCCGAGTATCTTTTTTCAGGGGGTCATCTCGACCATCAATGCGTTTCAGGTGTTCGAGTACATTTATATTTTGACGCGGACCTCGAGCGGCGGCTCCACCACCCCGACCCTGGTCTTTACCATCTACCGTAACGGGTTCAACTACTTCCGCATGGGCCAGGCGAGCGCGCAGGCTATCGTGCTAGCGGTGATTATCTTCTTTTTGACGCTGATTTACTTCCGCATTCAGAAACGTTGGGTGGTGTGACGTGGGCGTCAAGACTCGAGACCGCCTCCTCGACGGACTGGCCTACGCGCTGCTGATTCTCGGCGCGCTCGTGATGGTCGGGCCGTTCGTGTGGATGGTATCGACCTCGCTCAAAGAGCCCGCCGACCAGTTCACGCGCGCCCTCATCCCCAACCCTGTGACGTTTGAAAATTACACGCGGCTGTGGGACATCCTCCCTTTTTCACGCCTCATCTGGAACAGCTTCAAAATCGCTTCGATTGCCACCGTCGGACAACTGCTGACCTGTTCGATGGCCGGGTTCGCCTTTGCAGCGGTCAGGTTCCGGGGGCGAAACGTGCTATTCGTGATGCTCCTGGTCACGCTGATGATTCCCTTTCAGGTGACGCTGATTCCCAACTTTATCGTTTACCGCTGGCTGGGATTGTACGGCACGCAGATTCCCCTGTACCTGCCGTCGTTTTTGGGCGGCGCGTTCGGCACGTTCTTGCTCAGGCAATATTTCCTGACCATCCCCACCGAACTCGCCGAGGCTGCCCGCATCGACGGGGCCTCGCTGTGGACGATTTACTGGCGTATCTACCTGCCGTTGGCTCGGCCCGCGCTGGCCGCCCTGGCGATTTTCACCTTTTTGTTTTCGTGGAATGACTTGTTCGGCCCGCTGATCTACTTGCCGAGCGACTTAGAGAAAACGACCCTACCCGTCGGCCTGGCCCTCTTCCAAGCGCAGTACAGCGGCCGTTGGACGGTGATGATGGCGGGGGTGTTGGTCAGCATCGCGCCGATTATCGTGGTGTTTTTCTTCGCGCAAAAGCAGTTTATCGAGGGCATTGCGCTGTCGGGGGGGAAGTAAGAAGCGAGGAATTAACTGTTAGCTAAAGGCTAAAAGCCAAAAGCTAAAAGTTCATAAAGGAGTAGTCAATGAAACGTTGGTTTACAGTCATCTTCATCCTAGCTCTGGCAGGCGTCGCCGTGGCGCAGGAGAGTCCGCGAGAGCGGATTCGGAATCTCGAGGATTACGTGGTGTACTACGGGAAGGGGAAGCTCGAGGCCCTGTCCACCCATGACCTCGCCATCGTGCAACCGCTCAAGCTGTCTGCGGCGGACGTTGCGTACTTGCACGAGCGGGGGACGCTCGTCGTCGCTTACTTGAGCCTGGGCGAGGCGGAACCCAGCCGCCCCTGGTACGCGGACGGGCGGGTCGACCCGCGCTGGCTGTTGCGCAAAAATCAGGACTGGGGCTCGTACCTGGTGGACGTTCGGCAAGCGGGCTGGCGGAAACTCATGGTCGAGCTGACCGGCGAGTTTTTGGACAAGGGCTTCGACGGGGTTTTTATGGACACCGTTGACACCGTCGTCAGCTATCCCGAAACCACCTCGAGCATGGTTGAGCTGATTAGAACTTTACGCGCAACCTACCCGGACGCCCTGCTCGTCCAAAACCGCGGTTTTACCGTGATTGACGAGGTCGCAGAGGTCATCGACGCACTCATGTTTGAAAGCCTGACGGGGTCTTATGATTTCAGCGACGACAGCTACGTCTACGCCGACAACAGCTTTACCGCCGAGCAGATGGTGGATTTGAAAGAGCGCACTGGCCTGGTGATTCTGGCGCTCGACTACGCCGACACGCCTGCAATGGCCTACCGCGCGGTGGCGGCGGCGAAGGGTTACGGTTTCGTACCCGCCGTCTCGACGATTTTGTTAGATGAGATTCCTGAATATGGGTTGGCGGCGGGTGGCCCCGACGACATTCGCGTTACCGACATTTCGGTGCAGAGCGCCGGGACGCAGACGGCGATTGTGGTGAAGCTCGAGAACGTTGGCCTGAGCCCCTCGGGGCGTGTGCCGGTGAGTCTGACGGTGGACGGCGAGCAGATTGCCACCGAAACGTACGAAAGCTTAGGCATCGGCGAGCAAAAAAGCTGGCGCGCGCCTTGGGAGAGTGCGACCGAAACGGCCTCGATACGCGCGACGGCGTTTTCTTTGAGCGATAAAAAAGCGGGGAACAACAGCCTCAGTCTCAATCATTTGGCTGAAACGGTTGCCGAAGAACCTATTTTGCCCCCCGACCAGCAAAAGCGTCGCCCCGCGCATAACGGCCCCGACCTGGTGGCGAAGGCGTTAACTGAGCCGTTGACCATCGACGGCGACCTTTCAGACTGGGACGACATGCCTTGTACTGAGGTGAATACGCTCGAGCAGCTTACCCTAGGCGACCCGGACGACTGGACCGGGCCGGACGACCTCGGAAGCCACGTTTGCTACGCCTGGGATGCGGACAATCTCTATGTGGGCTTTGAGGTGATGGATGACACCTTTGTGCAAACTCACACCGGCTCGTTGCTGTGGCGCGGCGACCACGTGGAACTGTGGTTTGACACGCAACTTCAACTCGACTTTGCTTCGGCGAAAGCGGGTAGCGACGACTTTCAACTCGGCCTCAGTCCAGGTGACTGCGCGGGCGGGGCCGAGCCGGACATCTTCATCTGGACACCATCGCGCTTGCGCGAGGAGTATGACGGCGTCATCGAATACGCTGTGCAATGCTCCAACACGGGCTACCGCGCCGAGATGCGTTTGCCCGCCACCGTTTTGACCGGCCTCAAGCTCGTCACCGGCCACGCCCTCGGTGCAAGTTTCGACCCAAGCGACACCGACACGCTCGGCAGTAGCGAGCAGGAGATGATGCTGTCGACCGCACCCGATACGCAATGGGGTACGCCGACACTGTGGAACAACCTCGTGCTCGAGGGCGACCTGCCGTGACAGCTTGAAAAACGAAAACCAATCCGAAAGGAATTCCGACATGCCCAAAGTAACCCTTATCGGCGCAGGCAGCGCGGTCTTCGCGGCCGAAATCATGAAAGACATTCTCGTCACACCCGGCTTAGAGTCTGGCACCTTTGCCCTGGTCGACATCGACGAACGGCGGCTCGAGGTCGCCCACCAAATGGCCGAATGGTTGGTCGAGAAAAGTGCCCGCGACTGGTCGGTAGAGGCTTCGACGGACAGAGCGAAGGTGCTCAGCGGCACCGACTACCTCGTTAACTCGATTGAGGTTGCGGGACTCGCCAACGTGCGGCACGACTACGACATCCCCATGAAATACGGGGTCGACCAAGCCATCGGCGACACCATCGGGCCGGGTGGTCTGTTCAAGGCGCTGCGAACGCTGCCCGCTTGGCTGGAGATTCTCGCCGACACCGAACGCCTCGCGCCGAAGGCGCTGGTGTTGAACTACACCAACCCCATGTCCCTGACGGTGCTGACGGGCGTACGCGCCTCGAGTTTGCCCATCGTCGGGTTGTGTCACTCGATTCAGCACACGACGCAGCAGTTGGCAGAATACCTGGACGTTCCTTACGACAACATCGACTGGCAAGGCGCGGGCATCAATCACCTCGCTTGGATTACCAAGCTCGAGCAAGATGGGCAAGACCTCTACCCGGTGCTGCGCAAACGCCTCGAAGAACAGCCCGTGCTTTTTGAGCGCGACCCTGTGCGTTTCGAGATGATGAAGCATTTGGGCGCGTTTGTCACCGAGTCAAGCGGGCACACGTCCGAGTACACGGCGTATTTTCGCAAGCGCCCCGACCTGATTAAAAAGTATATGCGGAGCGGTTACTTGGGCGAGAGTGGTTATTACGCTAATAACTGGCCCAAATGGCGCGAAAATCATTTGCAAGAACTGCGAGACATTAGGGTGGGCAAAGAAAAATACGAACTGAAACGCGGCCCCGAGTACGCCTCGCGCATCATTGAGGCAGTGGAGACGGGCACGCCCCAAGTCATCTACGGCAACGTACCCAACACCGGACTTATCGACAACCTGCCGCAAAACGGGGTGGTCGAAGTCGCTTGCCTGGTGGACCGAAAAGGCGTGCAGCCGACCCACTTCGGGGCGCTGCCGACGCAGTTGGCGAACCTAGACCGGCAACACATGGCCTTTCACGACCTGGTCGCGACCGCCGTTTTGGAACAAGACCGCACCGCCGCCGTCCACGCGCTGATGTGCGACCCGCTGACGGCGGCGGTGTGTTCGCTATCCGAAATACGGCAACTGTTCGATGAGATGGCGGTGGCGGAGAAAGCGTACCTGCCTGCGTTCGTAAATCTCGGCGCTGAGAAGGAAACGGTGAGGGTTTGAGGATTGAGTTCCAAGGCCGTTTAGGCTTGCGGCCAAGGGTATGCTGAGGGCTGAACTTTGTTGAGGCTTAGATCGTGCTGAAACCCAAACTGCTCTACTTTCTTTACTACGCCGCTGCCGCCTCGCTGCTGCCTTTTCTAGTGCTTTACTACGAACGTCTGAGCTTGTCCGGGCAACAGGTCGGCGTGTTGTGCGCGCTTTTACCGCTGGCAACGCTGCTTGGGGTACCGTTGTGGAGCACGGCCGCCGACCTGTTGCAGCGTCACAAAACCTTGATTTTGGTGGCGGTCGGAGGTGCCCTCGCTGCTACGCTGTTGCCCCTTCTGACGACGAGCTACCTGGGTTTGCTGGTGGTAGTAGGGGCACTGTCACTGTTTACCGCGCCCATTATGCCACTCGTTGACCACCTGACCCTGACGCTACTTCAAGACCAAAAGAGTCGCTACGGTGCCTTGCGCCTCTGGGGCGCAGTCGGTTGGGGAGTGGCGGCCCCCATCACGGGTTTTCTGACCGAGCAAAGTGGGCTGCGCTGGGCCTTTTTCGTCGCTTTCGGCTTGCTGGGCTTGCTCTGGAGCGTGAGCTACACCCTGCCCAAAATCGGGGACGGGCGAGCTACGGAACACGCTCGAGACTTGCGCGGGTTCCTGACGCCTACCTGGACGAACTTTCTGCTGGCGGCCTTTACGGGAGGCGTCTGCTTGGCGGTGAGCAGCAACTTTTTATACCTCCACATGGCCGCTTTGGGTATCAGTCCGACCCTCGTCGGCCTCGCGCTGACGGTCGCCACGGTGAGCGAGCTGCCGGTTTTTTGGTTCTCCGGCCGACTGTTGAAGCGCTATCCTGCCTCGGCGCTGCTCGCGCTCGCGCTGTTCGTTTTTTCGGTGAGGTCGCTGCTGTATGCGTTCGTGCTCGAACCTTGGCTTCTTTTGGCCGTTCAATTGCTCCACGGCGCGACCTTTTCGCTGCTGTGGGTCGCGGGAGTAGCTTACGCGGATGAGTTGGCCCCCGGTGGGATGGGCGCGACGGCGCAGGGTTTGTTTACCGCCACGGTTTTGGGGCTGGGCAGCGCTGTCGGCGCGCTGGTCGGCGGCCTGCTTTACGACGCGCTCGGGGCCGCCGCTATGTTTAAGTGGACGGCCGCTGGCGTACTGGCCGTCTGCGCCTACACCGTACTTATCCTCTCCAACCGTGCCCCGGTGGGGAAAAGGAAGGTTTACTGAGCATGGCTTCCGAATACGACCTGCTCGTCGTCGGTGAAATCAATCCCGACCTCGTCTTGCAGGGCGAAGACGTGACACCCACATTTGGACAGGCGGAAAAACTCGTCGACAAGGCGAGTCTGACCATCGGCTCCTCGGCGGCCATCGCCGCTTGTGGCGCAGCTAGATTGGGGCTTGGCGTGGCGTTCATCGGTTTGGTCGGGGACGACCTGTTCGGCCACTTTATGCTTGAAGCGTTGCAGGCTCGAGGTGTCGATACGTCCGGCTGCACCGTTACCGCTGCACGCGCCACCGGCTTCAGCGTGATTCTGTCCGAACCCCATGACCGCGCTATCTTGACCTTCCCCGGCACCATTACCGAATTGTGCATAACCGATATTGACCTGACTCTGTTGGAGCGAGCCAAACACCTGCACCTGAGCAGCTTTTTCTTGCTCGATAAGCTGCGCCCTGACGTGCCCGAGCTGTTCGCACACGCCAAACGCCAGGGCCTGACGACCTCGCTCGACACCAACTGGGACCCGGCAAACAGGTGGCGCGGCCTAGCGGCAACACTTCGGCACACCGACGTTCTATTTCCTAACCAGCAAGAAGCCTTGCGTATCGCCGGGCGAGACGAACTCGGCCTCGCCCTCGACCTTCTTGCCGAGCAAGTACCGACGCTGGCGGTCAAATTGGGGCTCGAGGGGGGCGTTGCCCGGCAAGGCGGTCACGAAGTGCGGGCTCCGGTCGTCCCGGTCGAAGTCGTCGACACGACCGGGGCCGGAGACTCGTTCGACGCCGGCTTTCTCTACGGCTATTTGCAGGGTTGGTCTTTAGAAACAAACTTGCGTTTCGCCTGCGCTTGTGGTTCGCTCTCGACAAGAGGGATGGGTGGCACAGATCGGCAGGCAACGCTTGAAGAGACTTTAGGTGTTCTAGCATAGATTGTGATAGCGACTTGCAACAAGGAGGCTAGCTCAAAGTTAGTGAGTACTTCCAATAGTTCGTAAATCTGTCGACGGAAGCCAAGTTTATCTTTGTGAAGTTTGAGCTGCTAAAAGCCCTAATTCAATCTGATTTTAAGGTTGGACTACGGCCCGTCTGCCGCGCAATCGAAGCTTCGAACGTTTTAGTTCAGAGACTGTTTTAGAATTAGCCAGTCGCCTCTGATTTAGCTGCCAACCTCCGCACCATCAGGCGAATCATGGCGACGTGGATGAAGGATTCGCCTGTCTGCGGCTTCTGCTCGTAATCAATAACCAACCTACGACACTTCAACCACCACGCCAGCGTCCTTTTTACAATCCAGCGTTTGGGCTGGACCTCAAACTTTTCTCTTGGGCGTTTGACAATCTCCAGCTCCCAGCCATCACGAGCACAGGTCTGAGCGAGGTCTTCACCCGTATAATTCGCATCCGCCCAGATCTTCTCAGGCTTCGGTAGAGAGAGCTTCTTGCCACCCAGGCAGGCTTTTGCACCCCAACGTTCACCCACGTTGGCAGGCGTGGTGTAAACAGATAAAAGTAGGCCCAGCGTATCGACCAGAACATGCCGCTTGCGTCCTTTGGCCTTCTTATTGCCATCGAAGCCACGAAACCGCGCCCCCTCTGCGGTAGTCTTGACACTTTGGCTGTCCAGCACCGCAGCGGATGGGTCAGGGTGACGGCCCGCTTTCTGGCGCGTTGCTTTGCGCAACGCTTCGTGTACTTTGAACCACATACCTCGTCGTTGTCACTGACGAAAGTGGTAAAAAGCTGTCTGCCAAGGCGGAAAGTCGGCGGGTAGATAGCGCCATTGGCAACCGGTCTTGAGAACATAGAAGATACCGTTGAGAACGGTTCGGACAGGCCATTTGCGTCTTCGACCACGTCGCGGTGGGTAGTGGAAGAGGGGCTCGAGAACTCGCCATTCTCGGTCACTCAAATTACTCGGATAGGTATGCTTTTCCATCCGAACAGGATACACGCTTTATTTACCAAACAGTCTCTAATCGAGTGGGTCGCTTTATTGGAGGGTAGAGGCATTGGCTTTATGAGCCTGCAGGAGTCGATTGACACGACCACCTCGACAAGCAAGCTCATTTTCCATATCTTCGGCGCGCTGGCTGAGTTCGAACGTAACCTCATCCGGGAGCGCATCAACGCTTGACTCGCGGCGGCCAGGGCGCGCGGTCGCAAAGGAGGACGCTCGAAAGCCCTTACCCCCAAGCAGCGGAAACGGGTGGTCGAACTCTACGAGAACAAAGAGGTGTCGGTCAAAGAACTCTGCACCATGTTCGCCATCTCTAAACCGACGCTTTACAGTTATGTCAGGGAGAGTCAGCATGGCTAACTTGTATCCAGGGTGTGAAGACTGTAAGGCGAGTACAGACGATGAGCACTACCTCGTTCACGACGCCGTCTGGTACAAAGCCTGCCCCAACCCTAGCGCGTGGTTGTGCCTTGGCTGTCTGGAAATAAGGCTGGAAAGGCGGCTGGTCCCGAGCGACTTTCAGCCCATCAACCTCAACTTCAACCCGCTCATCGAGGACAGGTCCGAACGCTTTCAGAACCGGGTGGGCTTGGACGAATTTCCGGTTCAAAACGACCCCGAGGTGTTCGACGCGATCTACGCCCACTTCCCCTTTCTCAAGAACCATCCCCTGGACTTGAACGGCGGCTTCATCGACGAGGCGCGCAGCCTGGGGAAGTTGCAACGTCCCGACCTGCTGGGTTTCGTCATGGCCTATGAACTGGAACGCGAACCCTACCCCGGAGACTTTCCTTTTCTCACCCCAGAGCAAAACCGGCAGCTCTGCTGTTACCGAGAACTACGACCGGTCATCCCCTGGCCGCAACCCCTCATGGCCCTGGTCCAGCGAGCAGACGGGCAACTGGTGACGGGGGACATCCAGAAGGTGACGGTGGTGCTTAAAAACGCCGGCAACACCCAGGTGTGGTTTGGAGGTGACACGGCCGTGCTCTGGGAAGCGTTCTTCGACCGGCAGCTCAAGGCTCGGGATGACCACGCGATACTGATGACGCGACTCTGGGACGTGCTCGAGGCCTACCTTCAGAAACAGGGCGTAACGTAGGTCTACACCTACGCGAGTGCCCCTGAGTTTTCAGACGACTGGTATCAACCCTGGTTGGAGGCCAGGGGGTACAGGGTGGCGGGTGACAGCCCCAGACCTGCGTTGAGGAAAGAGTTGAGAATTTATGGGTAGGCGTAACCGTAGGTTTCTGTTTAAATGCGCCCGCTGGTCCGGCTACCGCAGTTTTCGTTCCAATTCTAGGGATACCCCAAAGTCATCTACCGCCTCATGGAAAAAGGGCTTGCCCTGTTGCCCATCTTGATGCACATTAGCAACTGGAGCCACAAGTACCAGCCTGTTGGCGAGGCGTACGCGCCCGGCAACGCGTCGCCTGAATAGAGGGGCCCCGCTCGTTGGGAGAAGCTGATGGCGGAGCTTCGTAGAACACATCTGGGTGCGGCTTGACCGGCGTCTGTAAAGGGTGACATCGCTCTCTCAGACACTTCATAGGCCCGCCGAAGCTCGAGGCGGCGAGCGCTGAAAGTGGCAAGCAGTGCGCCGACAAAACCTGTCAAGCAGGGTGGCTTGAAGATGTCGAAAGCTTGTGCGCTAACCCAACCGCGTCTTAAGCCCACAGCTACCAACCTTTGCTCTGAGATAGAGTTTTGGGCAGTCGACGGCGCACTTTCCTTGAGTCAGCGGTGCCGGCTTGTACGCCCCTTCGATTTCTTGGCGTTCAACAAAAGACACGCGCGTATTACACTCTACCTACTCGCTGTCGACGGTTAAGCGCTCAGTTGTGCCACGACAGCACTGTCGCGTGCGGGGTTACCGCTCGAGCGTTTCCGGCTGTACATCAGGGTGTCAGCGCGGCGTAGCAAGCTTTCAAGGTCGCTGCCGGGCTCAAAGCGCACACAGCCCACATCGGCCCAGATTTGAACCTGCCCCACCGTCGCCGCGACGGGCGCGGCGAAAAGGGCTTCGAGGCGGTCCCTAGAAAAGTCCGTCTCAGTGGCAACGATAAACTCGTCACCCCCGTAGCGCAACACGATGTCCGAGGCGCGCACCGAGCCGCGCAACCGTTCGGCAACCGTCCGCAAGACCTCGTCCCCGACGCGGTGTCCGTGCGTGTCGTTGACTGCCTTGAAACCGCCCAAGTCGATAAACGACAAGGTGAAGGCTTTTTCGTCCCTGACCCAGTCTTCAAGTCGCTCGAGCCCGGCGCTGCGGTTGAGGATCATCGGCAAAAGGCTGTCGGTCCGGGCCGCGCGGCGCTCTAGGTTAAAGGTTAGCAGGGCGGCGACCATGCTCGCGAGCGAAACGGCGTTGACAACAGCAAAGAATCCGAAGCCGCCGGTGCCCCAACCGCCCGCGGCGAGCGTGAACGCCGTTAACAAGGCGAGCCAAGTCACCACGGCGGGGCGCAAACCGTCGAGCAAGAGCACGAGTGCCGAACCGAACATCCAGGGGTAGGTGAGTACTTGTAAAGGGCTCGTTGCCCCACCTGTTGCGCGGATGAAAAGTGCGAGGGCCACGCACTCACAGAGGTAAAGTGACCAAGCGATGAAGTCGCGCCCGTCTTTAGACCAAAGTGCCACAAGGTAGACGACCGGCAGCGCGACCAAAACAAGTCGCTGCGCTCCTTGTAAGGGCAGTAGACCCGAAAAGTAAAGAGCCAAGTAAACAGGAGAGGCGAGCAAGCTACCGACCACACGTTGCCGCCAGATAGTACGGTGAGACGAACCGAGTTGCATGAGACTCAGTGTAACGGACATCTTGGCACAAACAACTTACAACAAAGCAGAACGTTAGGTTTCTCGAGCCGCTCGAGCCTGTTCGTTGCGCGGCAGTCATAAACTCCGGTTTTGGTAGAACGTTTATACAACGCCAAAGAGATGGGTTTGAACGACTTTTCTCGTCTGCCAGCGCGTATCGTGGTCTATGAACGCCACACTTTGGCCCATCGGTTGCACAAGCCCACAGCCCTAACCTCTGATAAAATGAATCAACGACACCTTTTTGCACCAGACCGGCGACGAGGTATTGTGGACCGTGGCGCAACTTCTCAAAAAACAGGTGCGTGAAGTCGACACTGTTGCCCGTTACGGTGGTGAAGAGTTCTTGTTGGTCTTACCCGAAACGCCCGCGCGAAGCGCCCTGAACATGTGCGAGAAACTTCGCCGCGCAGTGGCGGCCCACCCTTGGGACGCGCTCGCGCGCGGTCTCTAAGGTGACGCTCAGTATCGGACTTTCAAATGATATAAGCGTGCCCAATTGTGAAAAGCTCGTGGGTGCGGCCAACGCAAACTCTACGACGTCAAACGTTCGGGTAAGAACCAAGTGCAGGGTTAGGCGGACGAGTCAAGCTCAGGTGTGGGTTTGTTTGAACTCATACCAAAATGATGTCGTGTCACAGTCTGAACTTGTTCAAGGCAATTTGCTCCACGTAGATTTATTGATGTTATGATGTTAGTAGATCACTTTGGTATGAGTTTGTGGAGTTTCCCAAACGCTCAGACACCCAAAAACAAGTCAGGCAACAAAAGTGATGAAGTCTGTAACCTTCTTGTCGTGTTCGAAGAATGTATCTTGAATTTTAGCGACAATTCGGAGTGCTTGTCGCGCGGCGCGTTGAGAAGCTGCTCGCGGCTAACAAGGACATAGACACGACGCGCATTGCCAATGGCTGTCACCGTTTGCACCCCGGCGAGTGGAACGTCGGTGAGGTGGCGGGAACGCTAGCAGTGTACTACTTGCAGTACGGCGTCGCGCCGGGGCAGGTCAGAAATGACCAAACAAGGCCCAAGGACTTCCAACGCGTCCTCGTTGAAAGTTTGGACGTTAAACTTGCTTGGCTGGATGATGAGCCTGAACCCTCGGATGGAGCTTTTTAGTAGCGCTGATTAAAGAAGAGGAGTTTGTGATGCGCAAAATGTCAGCAAGATGGTTACTGCAGACCCCGCCTGTGCGGCTGGTCCTCGCCTTAGTGTTTGTGGGTGGCGCGCTTACCCTCGTCGGCTGGGTGTTAGGCGTTATGCAACGAGCGCTCGCGGCGAACGCCGGGCGCGGCTCACCCCTGCAACTTCTGTTCGCCCTCGTGTCAGCCGCGACCGCCCTGGGCGCTTACTACGCTTACGTCCGCCTTGTAGAACGGCGGCCGGTGGTTGAGCTATCACGACCAGGGGCGGTCCGGGAATTGGGGCTGGGTGTGTTGCTGGGCGCGGGCCTCTTTACCTTTACGGTCGCGGTGCTGGCGCTTCTCGGGGTCTACCGCGCCACCGGTGTGGGGACGGGGGCAGGCGTTTTGACGGTGTTGGTGGCGTCGGTCAACGCGGGCGTCGTTGAGGAGATTCTTTTTCGCGGCATCTTTTTCCGCATCGTCGAGGAGGGCTTGGGCAGTTGGCTGGCCCTGCTGTTATCGGCGTTATTTTTTGGGGTTGCACACTTAGGCAATCCTAACGCGACCCCGGTCGGCGCGCTAGCCATCGCGCTCGAGGCCGGGATTCTGTTGGCTGCGGTGTACATGCTCACCCGGCGTTTGTGGTTTGCCGTCGGCCTTCACGTGGCTTGGAACTTTACCCAGGGCGGCATCTTCGGTAGTCCCATTTCCGGCTTCGCCTTCGACGGGCTTTTACAGGGTGAGCTGACAGGCCCTGCGCTTCTTTCGGGTGGCGCTTTCGGGGTGGAAGCCTCGGTGGTGGCTACGCTCGTCTGTTTGACGGCCGGGTCTTTCCTGATTCTGCGCGCGCGTCGAAAGGGCAGGGTGGTCGCGCCTTTCTGGAGGCGGGGGCGCAGCGAGACCCTTTTGACTGAACCCACGGGCTTGTGAGCAACCTGAACCGTCACGTCCGGTCAACGGGCCTTGAGGGGCCGAAGGTCGAAATTTCGGCTGGGTAGCTTCCATTATGCCCTCCGTGAATTTCTCTTGTCGAGGAGGAAGAGCTTTTTACAGGTCCAACAACTTAACCGCTTTGATACGCACTTTCGACCGCGTCGAGCGGCAGGTGCTGGCTTGCTGGCAGACGTAGCCAAATTGGGGTTTTTCGCCCAACCCCTCGAAAAGGTACATTTCATCAATATTGCTACAATACGAGATCCGTCAACACCAAGCCTCGAACGGGTTTAACGTATTGTAGAAGGAAAAACATGTCACCAAAAACTTCTACAGATTGTCTTTAGTCTTTTTGGAGTTCGGGTATTAGAATTACTTTAGGAGGCCACGCGTGAGGATCTTGACAGGTTGCCTGGTTATGTTAATCCTTAACACGACGCTGGCACAGTCATTTCTTGTTGAAGAACGTCAACAGAACATCAACGCAGCGTTTAGCGGCTACGCCACGTTGCCAGGCGTGTCACCCAATTGTGGAACGTTGATGAGTGAAAGTAAAACCACATTTGTTATCTTCCCTGCAGGGAGAGCGTCTCCGTTCCTGCTGTTTGATGGGGCTGTGCTCAGCGCTTTTGAAATGCAAAATGAGGTGCTGGTGCGGGTGTTCTCGGCAGGGCTTGGGAACGGCGAGGAGAGCTTAGGGCTTGATAGGTCCTTTATGAGACGTTAACAAGCGGCTGAAGGGTTGGAGTGAAAGTTCAGCGTTTGGTCCACTTCACCTCAATCTCGATTTCTTCCTCGTCGCCCTCTCGCTCATACTCGAATTCGACCGTGGCGTGCGCTGGCATATAAACACGGTGGCCCGCAATTTGAATCTCGAAGGCTTTGCCTTGCTCAATGGCGTCAGCGAGGCGGCGTAGTTTAGCGACAACATCATTTTTGTTGTACTGCTTTTCAACATTGGCGTTCTCCATAGTTCTAATCCTTTCTGATAAATGTGGCTTGGCAGCTTTTGACACTATGGCCAGCTCGAGCCTTTGCCGACTCCTCTGGGCCGTGCCGCTTAGCTTGTGCCTACTGGTGTTTGTCCCTAACGGACACTGTTGGCGAAGTCCTAAGCAGCAAGCCTGGCAAAGCCAGACACCCTCGTCGGCGCAATGGGAAAGCCACCCAACCAGTCCGTCACCCGCTGTACATTGATTGCTGAAGCCGTAGCAACGTGTTGGAGCGCGGTTTTTCTCAACCCTCGGTAACGTGACCTGCGTAAGCTGTTCGTGCGTACCCCTTAAGACATCGTACTTTCGATACCCGAACGCGCTTTATACCGTTCTCGCCATGCGGGTTGCTTTTGGTTCACTCTAGCTTCCTCTAAGGCTTTGTATGCTTCGAAGGACTTGAGGGTGAAAGCTTTAGAACCCTTCTTACTACGGGTACATAGGTATCGCGTTTCGCAGTAAGTGCAATCGGCATACTTGAACTTTACAGCGATCTTCGTGTCTCCCGCCGAATCTTGTTTCGGCGTCTAGGAACTACTTTGTTTGCCTTGCGGACAGCTCATCGTCTCAGCCTCCCAATTGATGGTAAAGCAGGAGATGTCGTAAGCCTCAGGCGTTTTAGCCTGCCAACCTCGGTTGCGCCGCACGGGTCCCAGGAGTTCGATCCCGTACTAGACCTGCGGCGAAAGTCACACCTACCCTTGATCATGGTTGTAAAGAGCGGCGATGAGGTTAAGCCTGAGCCCAAAGCGCCTTCTGCGATGGCGATAGGTTTCTTTGAGCACACGAAAGACCTTGAGCTTACGAATGACATGTTCGGCCAAGATACGCTCTTTAGCAAGCTGACGGTTGTGGCTGCTTTGCTCTTGAGTCAGCGTTTTGCCACGCCAGCGTTTGAAAGGGGTTCGGCATTCAGGGTGAACCTTAGCAACACCTTGATAGCCGCTGTCAGCTAGTAGCTTAGTTGCGGGCGCTAAACTCACAGCGCAACCACTGCGTTTTAGCAGCTTGAAGTCATGTTCTCGACCTTTGCCACAGGCTGTACTCAAAATGCGTTTGCTAGCCTGATCTACGAAGAGCTGACTTTTCTGGCTATGACGCTTTTTCTTACCGGAGTAGTAACGTCGCTGCTTTTTTTGGGTCGTTCAACAGGGCTCTCTGCTACATCCACAATCACCACCTCTAGCTCGTGGTCATCGCGCAAAGCTTTACGACCTGGTAAAGAAAACTGACCCGACTTGATAAGCGCATTCTCAACTCGTTGGTGCGTCTAACGGTGCTCTCGTCTACTTCCCAGTCTTCAGCTAAATGAAACTGCGTTCGGTACTCTCGCCAAAACGACAGCGTGAGTACCAGTTGATCGTCCAAACACAGCGCGGGCGGTCTGCCGCTCCTCTTCTTAGCCCTTTCTCGCGTCTCCAACACCTCTTTCATCAACTCGTAAGTGGCTCGCTTTACGCCTAGTTTGCGCTTGAACTTCTCTGCTGACAACTCTAAGCTTCGCTCTGTTTGCTTTCGCATTCCTATACTTTGGCAGGTTTAGCCTACTTTTGCCGGGGGTCTATTAACTTTTTCTATTTCGACAGACCTGAAAACTAAGTCAACATCGGCTTTCGAGAGTTTTACTTCCTCACCTTCATTTTTTGGTTTAAAAGGCCGAGAAAGCTTTGCTCTCACCTTGTCTCTATCTTTACCTTCTTTTTGCCAAGCGTTATTGAGTTCGGGTCCGACTATTCCAAAGCTTACGACTTTGTTCTTAACATCGGAGTCGGAGCGTAAACGGAGAGCAGCACGGTGAAAGAAATCTTGCAAAATAGAAAAGCCCAAATCGTCGCTATAGTCTTTAACTTGTACTACTTCAAGAGCCGTACCTGATGGTTCTATGACTGCAAAATCCTCGTGCAGCTCGAGCTGAAAAATAGCTTTGTCATCCTGCACTTCAACTATTTTCGAAAGAGCGTACAGTGTTTGTCGTCTGTAGCCCCGTAAAGCCGACGTTGCGCCAGAGTGGTTCATTCGCCATACATCATAACTTTCTGATTGTTTAATTTGACGCTCGTGTTGCCGCCACCGTGCAAAACGAGATCGGGCTCGCTACCGAGGAGCCTCGAGCTGTAGACCCGCAGGTCGAGGGGGTCGTCCGTAGAGTCTCAACTCCCCTGGACAGGCTAGTTTTGTCGCCAGCATCTGACGCTCCCTCCGGGATGAGTATCCCTGATTAGCGAGTATCAGCCAAAACAGGGTAAGTTCATCTGGAAGAATCGAGCACCTCCGTATAATATCTCAAGCTGGTCCTATTAGCGACGTAAGCATCAAACAATGACAAGACGCTTACACTACAGACGGCCAAGGTATCAAGTGCAACAGTATAATTAGGAGGGTAGTAATGAACGAGAGGATAAGGCGTGGGAAAGATCTTTGTGTGTTGACTCTACATGTGGGTGAGATGATGCACATCGAGCCGGTTGCCGTCATAGATAAAAACCACGACTTACCATAGCTGTAGACATCCACACGCGCGTTATAGTCGACTTCAGCTTGGAATACAGTTGTTCAGACAGCGATTAGCTTTAGGTTTTCGTGCGTCCAAAGCTAGGGGCCGACGCGCGCAAAACTCATGCTGGCTTGGTGGAGCGGCGTCAGCCCTACAACCCAGACAAAATCTAAATCTCTTTGAATAAGCTTGATGACCCACCTTGAAGAGGCTGGAAAGCTTTTTAGAATGTCCACCTCGAGCGTTTTCGCTCCAAGTAGCTTTTCTAACTGTTCGTTCTCAGCTTGGAGCGCTTTGTCTGGCGTTTTGGCGTTGCCATGCTTTAAAGACTGAGCATTCCACTTGTGAATCAAGCTTTCTGCTGCGCCATGCTGCCGCGATACTTCGCCTACGCTCGCCTGCTCTTTGAGTACGGTGAGTACAATGGTGAGCTTTTGCTCAGCGCTCCAACTTCGTTTCTGTTTCCCCATCGTTTAGCCTCCATTATTATCCTCTCAAACTCCTGAGTGGATTTGGGCTAATTTCTCAGGGCATTACCACTACTCCGATTGGATAAAGTTACACCTTGTCACAGGGGTTAAAACCAACATCGTGACTTCGGTAGAAATAAGCGGCAGACACGACCATGACAGCACTTTTTTCAAGTCCTTGATAGACGCGACAGCGAGCAACTTCACCATGCAAGAAATCAGCGCAGACAAGGCGTACACGAGCCCATTTCTAGTAAGTAGGACAGCAAACTCCTTAGTCATCTCAGCAAACTTTGTCCAGCCTACTTGCCCTTCGCCACCCCAGCCTCACCTGTTCCACCCTCGTCCGCCGCGTCCGGTGCTGCTTGGTTCGCCTTGGCAGCCTCCGGCGTCGGCACCCATTCGAGTGGCTCGGTATCGAAGAAGGTCTCGTCCAAAAACAGCTTCAACCAAACGTAGCGCTGGTTAAGCGTCACGTTCTGCGTGAAGGCGTCCATGTCCAGGCCAGGCATCGCCAGGCTCGGGCCGAACGGCGGCAACCCTCGCGAGCGGTTCTCGATGATCTGTTCGCTCACCAGCAATAGATAGTTGAGGTACACCTGCAAGCTGCCGAAGCCGCCCTCGTCAGCGCGCTGGTGTAAGTAGGCGTAGTCGCGCTCGGTCAGCCGCAGAATGACGTCACGGGTCGCTTGCTCCCGGTAGAGTTCGACGACTTCAGCCGGGGTGTCGCGAACGCTTCTGGGCGTTGGGGTCGGCAGGGGGGGTGACTTGGGGGTAGTCGTTGGCTCAGAGGCTGTCTTTGGTTCAGAGGTGGTCTTTGATCCAGACCTACTTGCGCCTGGATTGCGTCGTTCAACATCGACAGCCATACGCTCGTAGAGCAGCTCCAGCGCCTCGGCCAGCTTGGCCGTCGCCTGCTCGCGACGCACGCTCGGAAAGTCTTTGAGAAACGCGTCGAGGCTTTTCCCCTGGTCAAGATAGTCGAAAAACGTGCTGACCTTGGTGTAGTCTGAGCCGGGGAAAACCATCGTAAAAGCCTTGCCTTTGTCAAACGACCTCAACCTAGCCATAACGCCTTCTTTCCGCTGTCTTGTTCACTGCTCGGTTTGGTTAGTGGCGGCAAAGGCCGCGTTGCGGCCAGCCTTGCTTAGCCGACCGGCAGGTGAGTCGTGGACGCCGGCTGCTAGTCACTCACTGCTAGTCACTCACTGCCAAAGGCTACCGGCCGCTGCGACAGGTCGAAGCTCGGGACCGTCTCTATCACAACGTAAACCGAGGTCAGGTTCCCGCCGCCCCTGGCCTGCAGCAACTTGGGACCTTCGTCCAGCACAAGATCGAACCTGACGTTCGTGCCGTCCGGGCAGGTCCCTCCGCCCGTGACTTTCACAGGTTGGCGAGCGTACAAAACACCTGCAATCATCCGCAGCTCTGCCTCGAACACACCTGTCTGAATTTGCTCGTCCATCTCGACCGTTCCCCACGGTTCACCGTCGGCGTAGACGAGAAAAACGAGCTCGGCGACCCTCACGCTGCTGGGTGACACGACCGGTGCCAGGCTTTGACAGAAAGCCAGGTCAGCAGGCCTGAACGGCGTGAAGACCTCGTCGGGTAAGGTGTCGGGTAACGTTGCAGGCAAGCTGTAGGTGATGCTGCCGTCGTCCTCGACGGGGAAGGTAAAAACGCTGATGAAGTTGCTCGGGTCGTCGCCGCCGACCAGGCGCACCTCCCCCTTAGCTCCAGCAGGCCAGCCCGGCGGCGGCCAGGGGGACAGCAGGGTGGCGGCTTCGATGGCCTGGGCGTGGGCGGGCGTGAAGAGGAGAGGAATGAAAAGAACAAACGCCAACAGTGTCAAGCGGACGCAAACACAATTCCGTTGTGCAACTGACTTAGCTCCTACGCCCGGCCTTCTGAAAGGGTTGATTTCTACCCTGCTCGGTTCGAAGGTTTGGGCTCGAGTCGTGTCCACCTGGGTTACTCGACGCCCCGGAAGGTGAAGCTGTACTGAATGACCCCCGTCAGCCCCACCAGCCGCAACTCGTAGTCGCCGTCGGTTTCGGGTGTGAAACCGTAGGCGTCGACCCGGTAGTTGGCCTGGTATCTGGGGGAAATAGCTAGCGGCTCACTACCTCCTGCGGCGTAGACCTCAACCTGGAAACTGCCGCTGAAAGGCATCGGGTCCTCAAGTTCACCGAAAGCCGCCACCACCGATTGGCCGGCCGTGCCCTTGAACCTGTACGTGTCGACCGAGTCTTTCGTCACCCCGCCTTCGACCTCGTCGCCGAGCTCGAGCACTCGTGGCGTCGCCCGCTCCGCGGGTGAGCCGCTGAGGTACGAAGCTGTTACCTTGTAAACGACTGTGCCGACACGTCCGCGGACGCGCAGCAGGTAGTCGCCGTCTGTTTGTGGGGCGAGGCCCAGGACCTGGTCGCGTCTAAAGTCGTTGGTGTCGTAGTTTCCAGAAAACAGCGGGGTGCTGAGGTCGTCGGCCTTGTAAAACTCGACCGTGTACTGCGCGATGCCCGAGACGGCTTCTGTGCCGCCGAAGTCGAACAGCAGCGGGACGTTGCGGATTCCCTTGATTTGGTAGTCCTTCAGCGCGCCTTGTGGTACTTGGCCGGTTCTAATGACGCCCGGGGCGATTTCGTTCGGCCCTACCTGGCCGACCGTGGTGTAAGTGGCGGTCACAGAGGCGGTTTGGGACAAGGCCACGTCGACGCTTTCTACGTCAAGCTTCCCGGCGTAGGTGATGCCTGCTGCGGTCACAGAGGCGATGCTCACCGTGTAGGTGCCGGTGGGGAGTTGCAGGGTTTGGCTGCGGGTAACGGTTTGCTGATAGTCTTCCGGGCCGGTCACTGCGACCGCAGCGTCGACGTTTGTGGGCAGGCCGATGACGGTGACTTGCAACGAGCCGGTGTCGACGCCGGGTGGGATGACGGGGTCGGGGTCGGTAGGAGTAGAACAGGCCGAGATAAATAAGCTGAGAATAAGGAGGATGATCCCAGTTCTGGTAACTGTTAATTTACGCATAATAGTCCTTTCGAACTTCTCTAAACTGAGTTTTCCAATACCTATATAAGAGCGTCAGCCACTTCTTAGGACTTCCGACAGCACTTTTCGACGCTCCTCTTAGCTTCTCAGCTCGAGCAAGTTTAGCTCTCGATTGGAAGTCTGTCAATCGGAAGTCGCGTTTTGACAAGCTTATAGCGAAGATAAACCGTGACAACCAAGCTAACGAAAGAGCAGCGCGCGCTGGAGCAAGCTACCAAGCGGGCTGTGGCAGAGCGCATCAAAGGGTTACGTCGTGGCACAGGCCTGAATCAAGAAGAGTTCGCTTCGCAGGCGCAGCTGTACCGCTCTCATTACGGATTTGTGGAAAGCGAGCGGCGTGAGCCCAAGTTGGGAACGCTCATCAGAATTGCCAACGGTTTGGGAATAAGTCTCTCAGACCTGGTCGCGGTAAGTCCGGAGCAAGTTGAGAAGTATAAACAGGAGCTGTTAGAGGAGTTGAAAAAGTCAGAACCTTAAAGCTCTGAGCGTTCTGCGCAAGTCCACCACACTCGCCAAGACCAATCCGTTGCCTGGCGATGGAACAGGGCCTTGGACGGTGTGTGGGTTGGAGAGAGTGCTGTTCATGGATACTAGGGTTATCTACGGACCAATAAACTGGCCTCTAACCGCTTTCTGCTGTGTAAGCAAAACGAGCTGCAAGTCCTGCTACGGTTGCATTTGTAGAGATGGAATCATGAGGAATAAGTAGGTAAGCCCACGGCTTGGTGCCGTGCTCCTCAGCATGTGCGCTCGCATGTACACACCAAGCTGACGCCGCCGCCGCTTTTTGCAAAACTTCATCATTTGTCATCTGGTCGGCACGTTTGGGTTCACATAGATAATGCGTAGTAGCTGTTTCGACCACAAAGTCCGGTTCATAGGAACTATCCTGACGGTAGTAAATCTGCAGTTGGGTACGTGCGGGCTTGAACCACTTTTGCACGCTCATATCATCCTCGAGCAACACCGCAAAACGCCGTTCCGAGTCCGAATCAAATTTCTGCACCGGGTATAGTGACTTGGCGAAGCCGCCAAACAGCATGTTTCTTATGTCCGCCCGGTTTTGAATGGTTGCTCGGAAGTCGCTTATAGCCACACCTTCAGGTGCGTTGAAGCTTGTCTCGTCGAGCGTTAGGAACCCACGGCTGACTTGCGCTTCGTAGCCCGTCGCCTGTTGCCAAAAATGTTCCTGCATCTGTGCGTGGATAAGCTCGGCCAGCCGCTGTTCGTGGTATTGCAACACGTTGCGCACATCGTCAGGATCATGAAGATACGACTGAAGGTACCCGACGACCTGACCTGCCAGCTTGTAAAGCAATTCGGCGTTGTTCTCGTAGGACACATCGTCGTAGTCAATGAGACGCCGCACGATATAGTTTTCCGGGCGTTCCTCCCCTGCAACGGGACTACTCTCTAAGCGCTCCCGTTCGTGCGTGCGCAGGTGCTGAATCAGAATGTCTTGAGAAACAGGCTGAAGTCTAAACCCAAGCTCGAGGTCGAAGTCTCGAAATCCCGAGGTCACTTCCCCTGTTGGCACCACGATGATCCTGGGGATGTCGATGGTTCGCTCGACGACAAGATTGGTTACCTGCGCAATGACCTCCTCGAAGTTCGGCGTTTCGACCACATCCAAAGTGCCCTGGACGGGCAGCATTTCTTCCTTGACCGCCGCGATAATCTGCAATCTGACTTCCGGCATTTGTAAATCCTCGGCGCGAGGCAGCCGCGTGAATCTGCGCTGAATCACATCTAGCGTGGTACGGGCAACCTGGCGCGCTTCAGGCGTGTGAAAGGGTGATGCTATCTCGGACCTGGGAGGAGCTAAAACTGTTGCTGTGCCCGTGGAACGAACGTCCGACGCCAAGGGCGTCGCTTGAGCACCGGTGGGTTCCGCGAACGCCGCGCCCAACATCGACGGTACGGTAACAACTTGTCGACGCTCTTCTGGAATATCTCGCCCAATGACGACGCCCGTGCGGATAATCGAATCGGGGTTGTTGGCCTCGTCCACGATTTGCTGAAAGCGGTCGTGGGCGACGATGGTGAGGCGGTCCACGGCGGATACCCCCACCTTGCGTCCGTAGGGCAAGCGCAAGCCGCGGCCAATCGACTGCTCGACGAGCGTTCGGGAGTTCGCGGCGCGCAAAGGAACTATAGTGTAAAGGTTGGTTACGTCCCAACCCTCTTTAAGCATGTTGACATGTACTACGATTTCCGTCGGCTCGTCGGGGTGCTCGACCGCCATAAGCCGCTCGATGGTCTCATCTTTCTCTTTGCCACGCTGATTGGAGTGAACTGTGATCACGCGATTTTTGTAACGGCCCCCGTAAAAATCGTCTTCCTGAATCGTGGCAACGAGGTCGCTCGCGTGGTCCGTGTCTTGCGCCACGACCAACATAAAAGGCTTCACCCTACCTACACCGTTCTACCGCGCATAGGTCTCGAGTTCGACCTTGGTATTCTCATGGACGATTACCGCGTCCTCGAGCTTGAGCCGTTCCAACTGCGCGTCGGAGTAGGTGCGCGGGTCGAAGTTCTCTCGCGTTGCCACAGCGGGTTCTTTGACGAAGCCGTCCTCTAAAGCCTTAAACAGTGGGTAGCTATAAATCACGTTTCTGAACGGTGTCGAGTTACTGCCCGTTTCGACCTGCGGGGTGGCGGTAAGCTCGAGCCCCAGAATCGGCTTGAGGTCGTTGATGGCCCGCACCCCGGCGCTGGCGCGGTAGCGGTGCGACTCATCCATAAGCATCACCAGGTCATCCAGGCCCGCCAAGTAGTCGAAGTAGCTCTGTCCGATGTACTCCGACAAGCGCCGGATGCGCGAAGTCGCCCCACCGCGCACGTCGCTGTTGAGTTTCGAGATGTTGAAGATGTTGATATGCACATCGCTGAAAAGCGCCTGCTCGCGCACGCCCCGCCCCGACTCGTAGTTGTCGCCTGTAATAAGCGTCGGCGGGTTGGTCGAGAACTCGGCGATTCCTTGGAACACGTACTTGGCTGTGTTGGGCGTAAAGTCGGCGATGAGTTTGTTGTAGATGGTTAGGTTGGGGGCCAGTACAAAAAAGTGCTTAATGCTGTGCTGCAAATAAAGGTAGCTGATAAACGCGCCCATCAGTCGGGTTTTGCCCACACCCGTCGCCAGCGCAAAACATAGAGAGGGAAAGTTACGCTCGAAGTCTTCTACCGACGGGAACTCGGACCGGATAACGTTGAGCGCTTCCGTCAAGTCGATAGTTTTGTCCAAACGCACAATTTCCATTACGCGGTCAAGGATTTCCAACGACTCGCGCTGCGGCGGACGCAGGCTGAGCCGCCCGCTGAGGGTGTTGACAATCCGGTTCACGCCTTGCTCGCTGAAAAGAGCGTGGGTTGAGCAGATTCGGGTTCGTTTTCCAAGTCTGGCTCGGCGAGCACCTCCGGTTCCGGTGGGGGCGCGGGCTCCAAGTTTTCGACCTGCAAGCTGTAGTCGTCCTTGCCGAACTCGCAGCGGCCCAACACCGCGTTGGGAATCTTCTTGAGCGTCAGGTTGTCAAAAGCGTTCGCGCTCGCCCGGAAGGCCGCGCAACAAATCAGCAGTGAGCGCCCCGGTCCAACCTCGTCGCTGAGCTGCGCCAATTGCTCGCGGGACAGCGTCTGCGTGGTCACGTAGATAAAATCCTGCTCGGTGGACTTGCCGTGCTGCCAGTACACCGTTTCGGACGGCGCGTAGCGAAAGCCCTCGTGCTTGCACATTGCCTCGGCCAGCATTTCGGCGTTGTATTCGCGGCTGATGATCCAGTTGCCCCACTTGTCCTTTTCGAGCAGCGACGGCGCGAGTTTGTAGTAACGAAAGCCGCCGCCGCCTTTCCACTTGACATCTTTGGTGACTCCACCCTCGTCAGTACCATCAACTACTTGCTTGAGACGCGGAACGATGTGAGTATGGGCATGTTCGCCAAGCTCAACCATAATCCAACGGCGACCCATCTTTTGAGCCACTGCGCCTGTTGTACCCGAACCAGCAAAAGAATCAATAATTATGTCTCCTTCATTGGATGCCAAATAAAGGATGCGTTCAATAAGCTTTTCTGGCTTTGGGGTAGTAAATGGATCACCGGGATTAAATTTCTTAACCTCTTGCGCTGCAATTCGGTTTTCTCCAACTTCGCTGTAATGCCAAGTTGTCATCGCTACAACACCGTTGTCTTGAAGTTCTGATAAGAAACGCTTTATGGTTGGCTTGCTACTTCCATTTTTACCAAAGTGGATTCTGTTGTCCAGAATCAAGTCGTCATATGATGACTTGATGTAGGACCATGCTCTACCTTTTGCTGGCAGAACCTTTCTTCCCGAAGGTGTCACTATCTCGTAAATATTGACGCTTTCACCCGTACGTGAATATTGTTTACCTCGTTGTCCAGAGGCCAAGCTCAAAGTGAAGTTGTCTGGATACCAGGGACCTCGGCCGTACCAGTTTCCGTCTTTGTCGATCCCATCAAACTCATCTGAATGTTTGTATGTTGAGTTTTGCTTTGCTGTTCGGGGTAATCTTTTGGGTCGCCAAACTTCTTTGTTTTTTGCATACACCAAAATATGATCATGGCTGTCAGATAACCAAGTGGCGTTACTTTGAGGTGATGACTTTTTCTGCCAAACGACGTTTGACACAAAATTGCTACGACCAAATACTTCGTCACAAAGAACCTTAAGATAGTGTGCCTCGTTATCGTCGATACTTATCCAGATAGAACCGTCATTGGATAACCAGATAGAACCGTCATTGGATAAAAGGTGTCTCAGAAGCTCCAACCGCGGTCTTATCAAAGATAGCCATAAAGAATGCTCTACACCATCGTCATACTGAGCAAATGCCGACCCCGTGTTATAAGGCGGGTCAATAAATACGCACTTAACCTTACCCGTAAAATCCTGTTCCAACGCCTTGAGCGCCAGCAGATTGTCCCCGTGAATCAACATATTGTCGAAGATGTCGTCTTCACTCACGCGGTGTTTGGCGTGGTAGCTCTTGTCGGGGTCGTGCAGCAGGATGCGGGGCTCTAGCTGCGGGCGTTTTTCCTTGCCAATCCAGGTGAGTTCCAGTTTAGTTCTTTTGCTCATGTCTCCCTTAATTCTTGTGTACGGTCGTCGGCGCTTTGCAACGGCAGCGATGAGTTTCCGTTTTGCTATCGTATTTTGGCAGATTGCCACAGCTCTGACAAACAAGCAAACGGGCCAAACTCACCGTTCTTGTGCCGAAGTCTTCCACGTCGTCATCCGACACGCTGGCATTGTTTGGGTTGAAATGCGCGCCAACCTGGTTGCGAATGAAAGCGAGTTCTTTTATGGCCTCGAAATATTCTTTGAGAGCCACGCGCTCAACGGTGCCGTCCGGCTGAGGCCGCTCAATTTCAGCCTTGCTTGCGAAGCTAGCGGTGGAACTTAGCAACTCGCCTAGCGTGTAGTCGTTGTTGGGTTTTCTCTCCAGCTTCAATCTATGGTCTATCGTCAAATGGTCGAGAAGGGCTTCCAAAAGTATCCCGGCTTTGGCTGCGACCACTTGGCGGTCAAAAGGTAGACTTTGCAAAGCTTGCTCGAGTTCTTCCACAGCAGGTTTACTCTTGCTCGTAGTAATGCCACGGTTGAGCGACCACTTGTTTAGTTGAATCAGGTCGATACCCGCAGAAATTTTTGACTGTCGGTGGTAATCGAGCCACACGCGGTTGTGAGTGGTAATGATAATTTGACCGAAACGCTCGCTTTCCTCTTCGATAAGCTCGAGAATTCGCCGCAGGTGCGGCGCGTCCACGGAGGTAAACACGTCGTCCAGAATGATGATTGCGTTGCCGCCGGTAGCGCGGTGGGCGATGGCGAGCCAAAAGCAGAACCCGAGCGTGTCAAGGTGGGATTCGCTGAAATAGGCTTGGGGAGGTATGTCGGTGTACGTCCCGAAGGTCGCCGACTGTTTTAACGAAGCGCGTCTTTCCTCGTAAAGGGCAAGGCCGGAAAACTCGACCGGCTCGCCCGGGTGAATCGCGTTGTAGAGGCGTTTGCACTCGTCGGCCACAGCGTCCAGAATGGCTTGGGTGAAGGCGTGCCGTTTCGCCCTGACGAGGGCGTGAGTTTTCTCCAGATGCTTGAGAATGATGTCATTCTCGACGACTTCTTGCTCGTTTTCCTGAATCTTGTTCCAGTTGACGCTTAAGGCGTTGTAAAGGTGCAAGTGCTGAGATTTGCTTTCCACGAGTGCAGAGAGTTCGTTGCAGCAAGAGCGAATATGTTGGGCGTATGAGGCGGCTTGGTTCAGTGTTGCCGGGATGCCGTCTTCGCTTGCTCGGACGGAGTTTACAAAAATCAGGTGCGGTCGTAGCGTCGTCGCAACTGTTCTTGCCAATAGGTCGGCGACTTGCTGAGCGCTCTCGAGAAGGTTGTGTTGGGCGCGCTCTAGAGGGTGTTATGAACTCAATCGCTAAACTAAAGAATGACAAGGAAAGGTTATCCGAGTGATGTCGGCGATGAAGAATGGGCTTTTGTAGCACCGTACTTGAGCTTAATCAGAGAAGACGCCCCACAACGAAGTTATGACCTACGAGAGGTGTTTGATGCTTTGAGATGGATGGTTCGCTCAGGCTCACCTTGGCGCTATTTACCTGGTGACTTCCCACCTTGGGAAGCGGTATATCAGCAAAGCCAAAGGTGGTTAAAAGCAGGCGTGTTCGAGGAGATGACCCACGACCTACGAAGCCTGCTGAGACGGCTGAAAGGACGAGGAGAAAACCCAACAGCGACGGTGTTTGATGGACGCACCTTACAAAGTACGCCTGAGAGTGGCGAACGTGCGGGCTATGACGGACACAAGCGTAAGAAAGGCTCTAAAGTCCATCTGGCAGTCGATACCTTGGGTCTACTCTTAGCCCTTGTCGTTACACCTGCAAACGAACAAGAACGCCATCAGGTTGAAGCGCTTGCCGAGCAAGTTCAAACCATAACTGGAGAATCCGTCGAGGTTGCGTTTGTAGACCAGGGCTACACAGGTGACGACGCAGCCGAGGCGGCTAAAAGCCAAGGCATTCGGCTCTTCGTTGTTAAACACGAAGAAGCTAAGAAAGGCTTCGTTTTGCTACCCAGACGCTGGGTCGTAGAGCGTTCCTTTGCCTGGACATCCCGACTCAGGCGCTTAGCCCGTGACTATGAACGACTGCCTGAAACCCTTGCTGGGCTGCATTTCTTAGCTTTCTCTATGCTCATGCTTAAACGCTTAGCCCCTTTTTTAACTCTTCCGGCTAGTTCATAACACGCTCTAAGCTGGTGCGGGCGTGGTCCCGGGTGCGTTCCGCAGCAGTAAAGTCGTCGCTTAACCGCTGCGACTCCTCCATTTGCCTTAGGCGCTCATCAATCTCGCGGCGCAAACCATCGGCACTGACGGACTGGTCACAAATTGAGCAGGTGTCAAACTCCCTGGGCAAGGCGATGAACGCCTTGACCTGATTTAACAACCGGGTTAACTCGAGGGAAGCATCCTCGCCGGTTGCAGCGAGCTGTGCGAGCGCCGACTCCAACTCCTTGACCCGCATTTCGCCTTGGTGAAGGTTTTCTCGGGCTATTGTTACGGCGTCTTCTGCCACCCCAAGCTCTGTGAACGCGGCTTTTAGCACGTTGAGCCGCTCGAGCTCGAGCTTCAAAACCGAGGTGTCGGCGCTCGCCCGTTCCTGCGCCCAAGCCCTTGCGTTCGCTCCAGGACTGCCCTCGGCTTGCCACAACCTGTCTAGGCTTTCTTCGGCCCCTTGTTTGACGCGGATAGCTTCAGCGAGCCTGTCATTGGCGCTCCGAGCCGCCCTTGCAAGTGTAGCTTCGCACCGCTCTATTGCGGCTACATTGATAAAGCGGCTTATTTCTTTGTACCGGTCGGCAGGTCGCGCCTCGACAAGGCGCAAAAGCTGGCTCCGCCGCAGAATAAGGGCCGCAGGCGGGGTACCGGGTCCGGTGGCGACAGGCCTAGTACGGTTAAGCGTGCCGGTCCAGGTATCCTTGTCGAACCTTATCTCAATGTTGACGTCGCCGTAATCTTTTCCGAGGGCGGGTAAGTGGCTGCGATTGCTCGAGCCGCGCTCGTCGAGCGAACCTGCCTGTTGGTTGCAAATCATGTCGATGGCATCGATGATGCTCGATTTGCCCGTGCCGTTCTCGCCGAACAACATGACAACCGGTTTCTTATCAAAATTGATTTCTGAACGAGTGGTGGCTCCACGAAAGGCTTCTAAGTGAATACTGCGAATGCGTTTATTCACTGCCAACCTCATCAAGGGCGAGTTCGGCGTAAAGCCGCCAATCTTCTTCTTTGAGCCTTCCGGCTGCAAGTTGCTCGCGAAATTCGTCTACCCTACCTTCCGAAATGAGGTTATTCTCCTTCAAGGCTGAGGCTATAATTTCGGCTAGCGCGTCGGCTGGATTTTGTTCGGGCACATTCTCCCCTTAAGACACAATCCATCTAACTAGAAAGAGTGATTCTACCTTATGCTCGAGCTGTAGTTGCCGCTCTAGCTGTGAAATTAGAGAATCGCGTTGCTGCTCGACCTCGTCCTGGGCGTTATATAGTTCGCGGCGCTTGCGGTTACGGCTTTGCTCCAAACTACGCAGCGTCTTCTGCGCTTCAAGTTTCTCGGCAAGGGTGACGACTGCCTTCGCATGCTTCTTTGCTTCTCTAATTTGCCGGTCTATGTCTTTGATTTCCTGCTCGAGGCCGAACTTTAAGTCTTCGGCCCAGCGGTCGAGTTTGGTTTCTTCCTCTTCGAAATAACTTGCGTTGCGAGCATTAACCTCGGCGAGGCAGCGTTGGAACTCAGCAGCACGCACGTCGGCGAGTTGAATGGGGGCTTTGGTGAGTGAAACCTGCGTCTCCGAGGCAGCTACACTGAAAAGGCGCTGACACTGTTCTTGGTCGAGTGGCTGACCCGCATCGGTAAGGGCTGCAAAAACGAGAAACTCCTCCGCCTGAACTGAATTCACAGTGAGCTTACTCAGCTCTAGCCAACCGCTCTGCTCGACCAACGACTCGAGAATGGCAATGCGGGTGGGGTGGGCGGAGTATGCGAAGGTTAGATCTGCCGTTCCGAGCGGTCTGTTGAGTGCCTGGGCCACGATTTTCTGTGCCAGGGGATGCTCCAGCCGGTAGAACACGGCGTTCATCGCCTCAGCCGTTTTCCAGTCAAAGTGATAAGTTGCGTGCTGCGGGGAATCGTAGGTAAATGCAGGCGTGTTTGGAACGAATGCGGCCTGACCTTTGAGTTCATTTCTGGTAAGTTCTAAAAGCCAGCGTTGGCGCTCGGATAAGGTTGCCTGTGCCTTATCCTTATGAATTTTGAGGCGATCGTGAACCTCTTCATCAAAGTGTTCAAACAGAACCTGTCGAGTTTGGTCCATACGGGTTTGAATCGTTTCTTCAAGTTCACTTTGAAGCGTATCGAACGCGGCTTGGATCTCACCTGCCGTACGACAGGTTTGATAGGCGCTAGCTATCCGTTTTTCTAGGTCGACTCCAGATTCAAGCGCACCCAGCACTTCATCACTTGCCCCGAACACACCATCAAACAGTTTGAATTTTTCGGAAAGAAGCTCGAACACCCGCTGGTCGGCGGCGTTACGTCTATTAAGGAAGTTAACCACCACCACGTCGTGTTGTTGCCCGTAGCGGTGACAGCGTCCGATGCGCTGCTCAATGCGCTGTGGGTTCCAGGGTAGGTCATAGTTCACCACAAGCGAACAGAACTGAAGGTTGACACCTTCCGCCGCCGACTCGGTTGCGATGAGGAGAGTAGCGCGATCACGGAACTCTTCTACGATTGCGGCCTTCATATCAGCAGAACGTGACCCTGACAATTGGGCCGAGTTCTGGTGCCGCTCTGCATACGACTCGTAGATTTGTTTCGAGGTGAGATCGTTGTTTGAGCCGTTCATAAGGACGATCTCACCTTGGTAGCCATGCTCGCTAAGGTAGTTGAACAGGTACTGCTGGGTGCGTCGTGACTCCGTGAAAATGACGGCCTTGCGAGAAGCGCCGAGTACTCGGATTCGTTCAAACGCCGTACCTAAGACTTCCAAAAGTGCTGCTCCCTTAGCATTATGGCTGATCTTTTCGGCAAGCTCAGCGTAACGTTTTAGGTTTGAAAGCTCGTTTTGAAGCAACTCTCGCTCGGGCGGGCTCATTGGCTCGGGCGACTCGTCCCATTCCTCCAGAAGTTCATCAAGGGCTTCAAAATCGTCATCAAGCGCATCCTGCAGGCGCTGCTGCTCCCCTTCTTTCGTTTCCAACCGAGTGACGAGCCGGCGCAGTGTACCCGCAATAGCATAGGTGGATGACGCCAAAAGTTTCCTCAGCACGAGGGTCATGAGCTGGCGCTGGCTGGCAGGAAGCGCAATTAGAACGTCCTTTTGCAAATAATCAGATACAAGTTGGTAAAGCGTATGCTCCTCATCAGTGGGCAAAAAATTTTGCGTAATTGAAGTGCGCTGCGTGAAACGCACGTATTCGAGCACCTGCTGGCGCAGCGTGCGCCGACAGATTGGCTCAAGCCGCGCCTTAAGCACTGCATTACGCTTTCGTTCGTTATCAACTCGTACAAACTGTTCCCGGAAAGAGGTGATGTCTCCGAATACATGCGGGTCAATGACGCTCACTAAACCGTAGAGCTCGAGCAGTGAATTTTGTAAGGGCGTGGCGGTGAGCAACAATTTGTTGGCGTGGGAGGTCGCTTCCGCAATCGCCTTGGCGAGCTTGTTGTCTGACCTATAAACATTTCTCATGCGGTGAGCCTCGTCGATAACAACGAGATCCCACTTTATCTTTTTTATTTCTGCCGCTTTCGCCTTGACAAAGTGGTAGGAGCAAATAACCACTTTGCCTTCTTGTTCGAACGGGTTATTCACACCTTCACGCTTACACTGGTTGAACGACTTGGCCTCCAGAATAACTGAGGGTAGTGCAAACTTATCAGCGAGTTCCTGCTGCCACTGTTTTCGCAACGTAGCCGGGAGCACGAGTAGGATTGCGCGTTTGCGCTCGGCCCAGCGTTGGGCCAAGACTATACCTGCCTCGATTGTCTTGCCAAGGCCAACCTCGTCCGCCAAGATGACGCCCTTTGAGAAAGGTGAACGTGAGGCGAATAGGGCAGCATCAACTTGGTGGGGATTGAGATCAACTTTAGCGCTTGCAATAGAGCGGGACAACCCACTCATGGTGCCACGAGCACTCTGGAGCGTTAAGGCTTGTGCCCAGTAAAGACTGTGGTAGTGCGTGCTCATCAATCCGCAGCTTCACCAAGGACCAACACGTCCTTCTCGACATACGCCCGAAAGTCGTCTACTGCTGTAAAGAACATATAACCCGCCTGATTTGCAGCTTCCTCAGTCTCTTGAGGCTCCCCTAACAAAAGTGTCACCGGCTGGCTGAGGCCCTCCTGCAATCCGTTCGGCCAGGCGAGGTCAAGAACAGCCTTAAGGTTTCCCTGCTCATCAACTAGCTCGTACATGAACTCACCCTCGGGCAACCCTTGCTCGGTTACCCAGGTATTGACATCCAGTAGTTGTTGTTCTTCCTCCTGGGTGTCCACATTGCCAGGAATGATTGTGATGGGCTCTCCCCGCACTGGTGCAACGTCGCGCTGCGGAACAGAGCCGTGATAAAGCTTATCCAGAAACGCGTTTGCCGCCTCGGCCAAAAGCTCTTTTCGAGCCGCCAGGAAGTCTGAATAGTTCTCAAGTCGCCACAGTTCACGATCCATCGGAATCCAGTGGGACTCGAGCACGCCAGGATGTTTGTTGGCATACTCGGCCAGATATTCCTCGGGTAGGCGGTCGGACACCTTCAGGTTGGTGTCTTGCGTCAGGAAGGTGAAGTTAGCGAGCGTGTTCACTTCGGCCCTGCCATAACCCTGCTTGTAGAGCTGCGCTTTGGGGAAGATGTGATGCACTTGCAGGTTGCTTAACCTGCCGAGTAGATGGTTGGTAAGCTCGACGCCCGTTTCCCAGTCGCGTGAGTGCCACACACGGGTCATCATGTAAAGCAGCGGGTAGAAGCGTGCGCCCATGCTCCAGCCCCCTAAGTCACTTGGGTTGACGCGTAGGTCGCCACGGTTGCGCCTTAGCCCCTCGATGAGTCGATCGAGTGCACCTTCGTTGTCCTCGATCAGGTTCAAATCCTTATTTAAGACGCTCTCGGTCGAGCCTGCATAACGGCCCCATAGGAAGGTGTGGACGTACCAGTAGAGGAGCCGGTCGCGCTCGGTAGCATCGCTCAGGTCGCCACCGCGCTGCTGCCAGTAGCGGACCAACAACGGAAACGAATAGCGGCTGCCCAAAACGCGGTCGTGGTCCAGCCCCAACCGTGAGGCGATCAGGTTGAGGAAGGTGTCAATCCCCTTCTCGGCGCGCTGCAGACCTTCTTTGAAGGTTGGAGTATCCACATCCTTGAGGGCGGTGAACAGGGCTTCTCCAGTGAGGAGCGTGTTGATGTTGCGCAACAGCCAGTCGAGTTTGAAGTGGTACCCGGCACGGCCCCATTTCTCGAGCCTGACTTTCATCTCATCCCGAGCGTCAGGCCACTCGGCGCAAATCTTAGCTAGAGCGAGGTCGCCCTTGGAGAGCTTGGTGCCGCCGCTGTTTACCACATTGAAGATGTCGACCACTACGTCAACGGTCTTGTCTTCGCCGGTGACCTTCTCGATGTGCATATCTATGTCTTTGATACCGTGTACGTGGTTTACACGCTCAATGTAGGTGCTGAACTTGGGTTGCAGGTCTGGGTTGCCGTAGAGCCGCTGCATCACCCCCGCCATGCCCTCTTGCATAAGTGCTGTAACGCCCACCCACAGCGGGTTATCCTTCATCTTAAGCGGCGCGTAGAACTCGAAGTTCTCATCCTCTAAGTTGAAGTAGAGGCCAGTAAATACGTCAGGGTTACCATCGAAGAACTTGGGTGGCTTGCCCCGCATCACCCCATATAAGCTCGTCATGCGCTGCTGCCCATCCAGGATCAGTTCGACCGAACCGGGCGTAAGCTGCCCGTCACCTCTCGAGGGTGCGCCCTCGGTCTTGGTGACCCATACGAGCAGGCTGCCTACTGGATAGCGCTGGTAGAGGGAGTGCATCAGCTTGCGAACCTGGTCGCGGTTCCACACGTAGCCGCGCTGGAATTCAGGCAGCGCCATCGCGCCGAGGTCAATCTGGTTGAGGATGGTGCTGATGTGCATGTCGGCGACGACTCCTTAGCTGTTTTCCCGTTTAAGAGCCTAGTGTAACTCGCTTGGAGGCATGAAGGGGTTCACTTCCGGGTCGGATAGAGGTAGTTGAGGTGTCCAACAGGCTCCTTCCCTGCCAGGCTTGTTGGAGAACTTTCTGTACAAGGAGACAGAAAAGGCTGCTACCCTGAATACACTTTGCTGCCCTCCCACGTCATCAGCACCATCCTGAAGCACGACTCAAAACAGACGAGCTACAAAATCGCCCTGCTCAGAGCCATCAACGATGTCGTGCTGTCTTACCCAGACCTCCGGCACGAACATAAAGACGTAGCTGTGCCACTGAGGTTGCTAGCAGATACTGGCTCGCCTACTACTGGCCCTTTGCCAATCCTGCCGCTTCTATCCTGCAAGGGGCCAGATCCTATGTTCTTAAACAGCGTAGCGATGTGAGGCTGTTGCACACCGTCTTCGCTGATGAAACAAACCATGAAGTTCGAAGGAACGGCCAGCGCGTAAGGCTGCTTCTGCTTTTCTAAGAAGATGCGCACTTTCCAGGAGGAGTACACCGTGTCCGCTGCCACCCAGGACGCTTTGACCCCAGCCTCAAAGGCGCGCTCGAGCATCCGCTGCGCCAGCTGTAGCGGGTGCGACCACGCCTGACGCGGTTTGCTCAAGAATTTACGCTCGTTAGGAACACCTGCCTCCTCTCGCCGAGCTTTATCCTGTGCCCACTCTTCAGCAGAAACAGCTCACGGTCGATGAACGCAGTGCCCTTTTCGCTCGCGTGGGCCAGAAACACGCCGACCTGACAGTTCTCGATTCTCCCGGCGGTGCCCGAATACTGCCGTTTGACCCCGACCGAGTGCTCACCCTTCTTCAGAAAGCCCGTTTCGTCGACGACCAGCACTGGGCCGTCAGAGCCGAGCTGTTCCAGAACGTAAGTTCGAAGTTCATCCCGCACGCCGTCTACCTCCTAGTGCGCAGCCTTCAGCAAGCGCTGAGTACCGTGAGGCGTGGCTTCACCAGCTTGTTCGGCCAATGGTCAGCCGTTTTTACGCTCTACCGAGCCGAGCAAGCCTTGAGGGTAAGAAAGTGCCCGTCGCCGAGGCTCGGCACGAGCGAAGTGTGAACCGATGCGGCTGTGAAGGGTTATAAGTTCTTCTGCCCAGCCTTCGACTTGTTCTAGTGAGGGTGTGCTCATCCCTCCAGTTTAATCCGCTTAAGTGCAGCTGTAGGACTAATAACAGGCTAGCAAGTTATCAGTGTAACTCTTAGGACTGCCAACCTCCGTCTCCCTCTACCATCTTTGGTTTCACTCTCATAGGCACAAGCTTTTGCTCCACACGCAAAGTCCATTCCTTGGGCGTCCCCACGTGTAGTAGACGGTGGACATGAACAATCCAGGGATATAAAACATGTACTAGCTCGAGCCTAGTCTTACTCCAGTTAACCTGCGGCGTAATAGTTTCCGCAAACATCTCGCCTAACCGCTCTATATCGTCATCCTGGTCTTTGCGCCCGCTAGCAGTAACGAGCAGCGTCGCCGCTTTGCGCGCGCTTAAAGCCTCTAATTCTATGAGGTAGGCGGGCAGGCAAGATGGCTCCTGAATCACAGCAATCACCACGCCGACGTCGCGGTCCGGCCCAAGCATAAGTGTGATCTGGAAAATCTCTAGCGGCTTCACCAAACGTGTACTGAGTTCGTTTAGGTAAACAGCGAAATCATTGTAATAGCTTACCAACACGGGGTCATTTAACTTTAACTGCTCATCACTGCTGTCATTGGACTTCGACACTGCGCCAGGTGTCTCAAATTCTCCGGGACGCAAACTTCCTTCACGCCTTCCGCGCGTTAAACCTACCTTTTCGGTTTCATCTTTTGGGTTAACAACTATTTTAGGAACTTCTATAGCCTCTTCGTCCGATAGTTTGGGTTGCAGTCGGGTGGGCTTGGGGTCACTGAGAGGCGGCGCGGGATGTGGCAGCTTACGCGAAATCTTCTTTTTTGTAACCCCTGCCCCCGTTGTGTCGATCGTCACTGTCCCCTTCGGCCGCAAGTGAACAACCTTCTTACTATCCTGCGAGGCAATCGTGCGCTGTTTCAGCTGTCCTATAACCCCGTAGCTTATAAGCTGGACGGGTAAAGCTTCTACCAGGGTGATGGCAGTAATCTCGAGCACGAGCAGCGTCTGTTCATACTTAATGCCTCTCAGTCGCCACGTGGACTGCAGCGGAGGCACTGCCTCGGCTGACCAAGCCTGCTTCTGTTGTGTCAAGGCGCGCGACGTATGCTCCCAGGCAGCTGCAAACCGGGGCAAACATAGTATGCGGGCGACTTGTCTAACAAACGTTTTGGTTAAGTAATTGCGCGGAACATCTTTGTGAAACCACAGCTCGAGTTCATGGCCGTCCACCTTGTAGCTGTGGACGATTTCCCTCACCGCGTTAGGCCTGAGCAAGACCTCGGCCAGCGCACGGTTGTGAGCGAAGCAGGCACGCACTAGCTCGGAGACGGGAACGACCATGCGTTCGCCTTCTGAAAGTTTAAATCCAAAACAATGTTCCAGATAGTTTGCGCGGTCAAAAAGTCGGTAGTGCTTAGCGCTGATAAGCTCTCGTGCTGAGCGCACCAATGTGTCTTCGACCAGTTTACTAACTTCGAAATCGTGACCAACAAAATCATTCTTGGGCTGACCGTCCTGGTACGCCTGCCCGAGCCGCAACATCGGTACAGAACCCCACGGTAACCGCACTTCTTGTGGAGAACCGTCGACTGCTTTAAAAGACGCCGTAAGGTGCCACTGCTTGGTGACTGCATCTTGTGTAGGACTTTGCAACCAGTACAAATACACCCGCTCTGCCTTAAGAAATGGAAAGGGGGCAAAGCGGACTTGCCTAGACATTGCTACGTTCCAGCGTCGGGACAACCAACTTAGCTAGGGCTTCGTTCAGGGCTTGCTGCACGTTGGGCAGTGCAACAAGATCGGGTCGAAGCCCTGCCATGCGCTCTAGCTGCCAACGCTTTGGACACTGTTTCTTTTGCCAGCCCCTGGCAGCCCAGCTGATGCGCCGTAGTGCAAAATCCTCTCTGGTTTCGACGTTCACTCCTATAGCTTCAAGCGTTTTGGGTAATTTGCGCGCATGTTTTTGGATAAGTGCAACTTGGCCCAACTCACGTGCCAGCGATGTGACTGTCAACCTAATCTGCTTGCCCTTGCCGCTACGCAAACGTTCAACAGCAGCATTCACCTGGAGTGATAAGTGCTCGTCCCGTTCCTGCCAATCAATGCGGTGATAGCGGCTGGCTTTGGTGTGAGCCGGATGCTTTTTTGCAAAGTCTCTGAGCCAGGTACGGTCGTGTCGGTAAAGCCGTGTATAGAGGTGTGGGGAGAGTGCCCTCAACTCAGTAGTGCCTGCACTAGGGTGAACCTGGTGTAGCGCTATCCACGCAGCTTGCATCTCTTCTCTTGTGGAATTTGAGGTTTCGACACTTCCGTCCACCTCCACCTTCATGCCCGCTTCATACCGCGTTACGGTGCGGGTTGTAACACCCAAACAGCGCGCCTTCTCCCGCAGTCCCATGCCAGCACATTTGTACCTTGACAGTGTATCTTTCCACACAGGGCCGAAGTCAATCATTCGGTCAATCCGGTGACGGTCTTTTGCATCTCGGTCAGGTCCCGTGCGTTGGTAGGTGAATCCGCATAGCAGACATTCAAAGGTGCCAACAGGTCGTCCTTTGTCTTTCGTGTGATGCACGACGATACTCTTAACTGTATCCTTCTGAAAATGATCACTGGTGCAGTTTAGACAGGGCCAGGGTTCGGCTCCGAAAAGTTCTTGTGGCGTATAGCTGAAAAAGTTCTGCGGGCTGTATTCCAGAAACCTCATAAGCAGAAGGTGACGCAGTGGATGGTGCGAAGACTTTGGATGGCGAACGATGCGGTGGAGCCAGGTGTGTTGTGTGGCCTCCGGCAAGGGGCACTCGAGCAACCCGAGAAGCTCGTCGCCGTAGAAGTTCCTGAAAGCTTCTATAAGCTTGCTCACCCGCACTCTACCTGCATAGGTCGCGTACCCCTTTTCCGCCAGCGCCCAACGGTACTTTTTTCGGAACTCTGTTAGGTCTACAGTCTTTATCGTCTGTCTGAGCAACCATGAGGCGTCTTTGGCGAGCCCCACGAGGAGGTTATGACTGCGTGGGTCAAACCGACTCGGGGAAAAGGCTTTCCTTTCGACAACCTCTCGCGCCGCCCAGAAAACGTGCCGGTTGCGCCGGTTGGAAGTTATTACCCGACTGTCTTGCAACACGACTTCATGAGTTGGACAAATGTTTATGCCAGGCAGTTGGTGCGCACGTCGCCAATAAGGTTCACCCAGCTTAAGAATGTCCTCTTCGGTGCAGTGAGGGCAGTGGCGAAGCCGCGCAGGTGTTTTGACAGAACTCGCCATGACGCCGCTGCTGAAATGAACGTAGTCGCTGCCCAACATTGCGGCCGCGAGTTTCTCTGCGTGCTCAGCTGCCATAAAAGGTCTATAAAAAGGCAGGAGAGTGTGGTTGTTGATAATGTCTCGGGCGCTGGCAAAAAGTCCGCTAGGCACCGTGTCATGCACGTGCGCTAAATGGTTGGGTAGGTCCACGACTGCCAGAGCGTTACGACTCCCCAAAACGTTTAGCGTAAAGGTTTTAGCGTCTGGATACCCTATCCGAAGGCTATAGCGTGCGCACAGGCTGTAGAAAAGCTCGTCAGGGTAGGGTATGGGGAAATTGTGCAACACTAGGCGTCCTGGAACTCGCCTTTAGATGCAATGTAGCCTCCGGCTACGAGCGCATCATAGGTGGATATGTTTTCCTCACCGGCCTGCTCGGCGGCAAGAAGTAGGCCTGTCGTCCGACGAGCTTTCTTTTTTTGGCTTTTGCCGGTGACTCTTCCCGGCTGTTTTGGGTTGCCAGCTTCTGGTGGACTTGGTAGAGTACCTGCTTGACTCGCCCTTGGCTCGCTAAACTCTCGTTTTGGCTTTCGGTTGTTCATTTCTCGCATAAGCTCATTTAGCTCTTCTTGTGCGCCCGGTTTGTCGCTTCTAAAGGCGGCGAGCGCAGCTTGAGCAGGTGCAAAAATGGTGCTTGCCACTTCTATGATGAGGTCTAACGTAATTTTTTCGGTTTCGTTTTCTATCGCCTGCTGCTGCACGCCAATAAAAAGCTTGACAACCAAATCGGGGATGCCCACTGTTTCGTGATGAAAGCGACTGCTAATTTCTGGTGTCAGCTCAACCTTTTGAGCCGTATATTGGTAGTCCCAAAACGACTCCAGGAACTTGTCCCAAATTAAGTGGTCGCTTTCGGTCCTCGAGAAGGGTTTCCAGTGGAAGGGACGTGATGTGATATTTCGTCTGACCTGCCAAAACTCCTGCTCGAGAACTTCCTGCGCTCGCTCTGTCCCTACCATCAGCACGCCGCAGCCGCTGGTGTTGATAAGTTCGGTGAAAAAAGCTAACATCTGCTTCGCGCCGCTCGACTTTACCAAGCTCAAATTTTGAATCTCGTCGATTACGATTAGTCCGATGTTGAATAGGCCAGCAATCCTGCCGACATCGGGTATCATTTGGGGACCGGTACGCCCGCCAAAATCTTCGGCAAAGGTGGTGTTGCCAATAACGCGGTCAACCTCTAAAAAGAATTTGTCACACAAACCGCGTATAGAACTGTTATGAGGACAGTCGAGCTTGAGCCACACAATCTGTGTAAATGGAAAGGTCTGTCCGCGGTACTGACTGTGGAAGATTGCTTGTGGGTAAAGAGCGAGTATTCGAGACAAGGCAATCGTTTTACCCAGCCCGCTCATGCCGCAAAGAAAAAAACTTCCTTTAAAGCCGCCCGGATGGTAGCGCATCTGGCCTGCCTTAGTGGCAACGAGCCTTTCTTTGAGCCTATCAACTTTTTCAGAAAGGTGATTCCAGTAGGTTTTGTCAGCAAAGTTGTTGCGGTCTATGTAGCTCAGGCGTAGCAACGTCGAGATTTCTGACTCGAGTGTGTAGTGGCGATGCAGCGGCACGAACATGCGCTCTAAGCCACGAACAAGCTGCACCCGCACTTCACTTGGATAATCTAAGGCTTCTTTTTTGAAGTTGGGGAAGTAAGCGATACGCTCCAAAACCTCTTTTTTTGACATAATAGCTGGTAGCGCTTCGATCAAGGGGTTACCCTCGTGCTCTTCGATAAGCACGTCTCGGTACGCCCCATCTTTGACTGTTCCATCAACAAATTTTGCCTTAAAATCACTCATCGCCGTCACCTAAAGCCCGCCGCCGTAATTGGTCGATTATATCGAGGTCTTTTTCCTCCAGGGTTTTGTGAATTTGCTCTGAGCTGGCGGGGGCACTCAGGATGTCGTCTAAGTCGGCGGAGGTTTCCGGCTCAGGCAGGCCTACTGCGGATGACGTTTCTGGCAGCTCCTCAGGCTGCCATGATTCTTCGGTGCGCAGCTGCTGGCGCATCTCCTCCCGCCCCTCCTTAAGTGGAATTTTTTCGGAACGAGCCTGGTCCCCCTCCGTTAGGCGCTCGGCTTCACTGACAATCGCCGCGATGTTGCGGCGCAGCTCACTTCTTGCAGCACGCTCTTCCGGCAGCGACTCCTCCTTGTCGAGCTTCTTATTTTCAGTATAGTCCTCCACTTCATACCAGTCACGCCCTTTGAAACCCTCATAGTTGTGCCTGAGCGTGGCAACCTCAAATACCCCGTCTTGTATTATGTAAATCCAGTTCGTTGTGCGCTTGTCGTAAGCGATTTTTGCGCGAAAAGTCCCGTCTATGCGGGCACGCGACGTCCACCTTTCGCGGCGCTCACGAAGACTGGTGTAAGCGAGCGTTTGAAACATAACTCCGTCGCGGGTCACCGACGCCTCAGCCTGAGGCAGAAGGCGTGCACGCACCATATCTCGCGGCTGATGATGCAGTTTACCACTGCGGTGCTGGATACCCCAGCGCCAAAGCTGCATGGGGATAGGCTTCACTTGCTGTTCAAGCATCTCGCCACTGAGTGGATACTTCTCGAGCTCGTGGCTTGAGTTGTAATAGCTGAACATATGCGCGAGAATCATCCGGAACTCATGGATGTCTAGCTTTGCATCGTCGGGATTACCCTTTTTATTGCGGTCCTTGGGTAGTTTTCTGACAGCGCCGGGGAGCCAAACGATAACTTCATCATCGATCAACTTGAAACGCCTCTCGACGATGGGCTTCCATTCGGGGCGATAGGGTGCTGTATTGGCTACGGAGACGTCAAGCTCTTGAATCAACCCCACAGCTTGATTAGACAAAAGTTCTCCGCGGTCAGCCAGTAAAGCCTGTGGCAGTAAGGAACCTACATAGCTGCTCCTTAGTTCCAGAAGGTTGTACTGTGCTAGAAAGTCTTCCTTATCATTGAAGGCGTGTTCTAACGCCAACATTGCACCCACCCAACTAGGGCCTTCTAAGCCCACGTAGAAACCTATTACCAACCGGGAAAAAGTATCAATAACAACATAAATCACCGGTCGCCCTATGATGACGGACCTATTCAGTGAACTAACCAGGTAAACGTCGCCTATAGTGGCGTCAATTTGAAAAAGGGAACCGGGGCCAAAGGCGATGTCTGTCGATATACCCGACAGCTCGCGGTATTTCAAATTGAACAGAGTTTTTCCAATGCGTCCGGCTTTTCTCTCTATGGGTGAGCGCTCCTTGCGATACCAATAGTAGGCCTGACCTAAAGTGGGCTGTTGCCCAACGATAGGAAAAGACGCGTCCAGCATTAGTTCAAACGCCGTTTTAAACGAAAAATTTTGTTTCTCGTAATACTTTATGAGACCATCCAATATTTTCTTTTTACGCTCGTCATCAATGTTTACGCCAATTTGTGCACCGACGATTTTACTTTTGCTAGTAGGCCGCCCTCGTTTTTTGGCAGATGAATTTCGTGACTTTCCTTTTCCACCAGAAAAAAAATAAAAAGGAAGCAGCGCGTCCTTATGACCGAAGCGCCAGTACAGACGTAGATAGTTCAGGATTGTATCTCTATGTGTATCCTCAGCAGAGGCGACGCTTCTAATGAGTTTTCCCCGGTAGCTACTCTGAAAAATATGACCAGAGGGATCTTCAACAAGAGGCTGAATTATTGCCCAGGCGCGGTCGCGGCGCTCTTTGAAACTAAGGTTTCCCTCCTTCACTTCTTCCTCCACAGCTGCCTCTCTAGCTAAAAGCAGTTGATGGGAAAGCGGGTCTTCCTTGAGAAGTTGGGCTCGGTTCTCGTTCACTGCCACCTCCAGCTCGAGCATTTCCATCCAGGAGGGTAGCGCTTTTTTTTCATTTATATTTAGAACATAGACTCCGAATCTATTTTTGTCTATCCAGAGTATTCTTAGAATTTCATCATCTTCTGCAGATATAGTATGGCGCAAAATAAGCTGGTTACGCAGCAGGTTCATTAGCAACCTCCGTTAAATTAGTACCTATAAGAGGCACCGGTCGGGTTGGCTCAAAGGGTAGTGACATGTCAATAACCCACTGCCGCGTCGCAATCAAGTGTTTAGCCACCGACAAACACTGACCTGCGTGTAAGCCTAGTGCTTCGTCAAGGCGTACTGCTACCTGCGCCAAAGACGAGTGAGGCCTTTGCACTTCTGCCGACAACATTTCTGTGATGGTGAGTAACGTATTTGCCGATACACCGAGCCCGCGGCTGTCCCGGTGGGTGTGTACCTGCTGTACGTTCGCTGCAAGAGTCTTGTCGACTTCGTTTTCTGTAACGAGCTTAAATTCTTTTCCTTGCAATAGCCAGGCTTGACGCTCCAGTTCTAGCTTCTCAAGAGTTCGCAAGTCATCAAGATCTTTTTCGTATTTGACCGAGCGCGGAAAATCATCCGTCCTATCGACAAAAACAGCTGTAACCAAAAAGTCAGTCGTGGGGACAGTAGGCAAGTTCCTTTCTTTGTAAATGTTGTAAGCCTCGGGATGCTTTATGCCTAACTGTTCTGCAACATTTAAAGTAATGATTGTGGTGCCGTCAAGCAGCGGAAATTGCTCCCTAATATCTGTTATGGCTAACGACCACTCGAGAGTATAGAAGTAGGCAAGCTCGAGTCGGCTCAAAAAATGATGGACACGACCAGTTTTCCAGCCTTTTATCCGTGTAGTAAGACCTTGCGAAGGTATATCTTTAGCTTGAATGTATGGAATATAAGACGAGCCAACGCCTTGGCCTCGTCCTTCCTTCACCCTCAATAAGACGTTCTGTAAATCAACTCCCCTTGCCATACTTACGACATTCTGACAAGGGGAATGTTTTGGGGAGCATCATAAAGAGGAGTTTACAACCTCCTTCTTTAGTTGGCAACTTTATTTTACAGCCAACAACTTTATTTTGTAGTTGGCAACTTTATTTTATAGCCAACAACTTTATTTTTATTTCACAACAAGTTTTACTTCACCTTGTCACTCGCTACTCGACCGTTACGCTTTTCGCTAGGTTCCGCGGCTGGTCGACGTCCAGCTGCAAACGGTTTGCGGTTTCGTACGCGAGAAGTTGCAGCGCGACTACGTTGACCAAGGGCGACACCAGTTCGTGCGTTTTGGGTGCCGTGATGACGTAGTCGGCGTGCTGCTTGATGGTCTCGTCGTCTGGGTTGGCTAGGGCGATGACGACGCCGTCGCGGGCTTTCACCTCTTGAATGTTCGACACGGTCTTTTCGTAGAGCGCGGACGCGGTCGCGATGGTGACGACCGGCATGTCCGAGTCGATAAGGGCGATGGGGCCGTGCTTCATTTCGCCGGTCGCGTAAGCTTCGGCGTGGATGTAGCTGATTTCTTTAAGTTTGAGCGCGCCCTCCAACGCAGTTGGAAAGTTGATGCCGCGGCCCAAGAAGAGGTAGTCGGCGCAGCCCTTGAAGTTTTCCGCGATTTCGGCGATGTGGTCACGTTGGTGGAGCGCTTCTTCGACCAGTCCCGGTGTGGCGCGCAGCGCGGCTATGATTTCGGCAGCGTGTTCGTCGGCGAGGGTGCCGCGCGCCCGGCCCAACCACACGGCGAGTAGTTCAAAAGCCGCGACCATCGCCATGTACGCCTTGGTGCTGGCGACGCCGATTTCCGGTCCGGCGTGAATGTAGAGCACGTCGTCGACCTCGCGGCTGATGGACGAGCCTTTGACGTTGAGAACCGCCAGGGTTTTCGCGCCCTGGCGCTTGGCCTCGCGCAGCGCTTCTAAGGTGTCGATGGTTTCGCCCGACTGCGACACGACGACGCAGAGCGTGCGCTCATTCAGGACTGGGTTGCGGTAGCGGAACTCGCTCGCCACTTCGATTTCGACCGGCAAGCGGGCCAAGTTTTCGATCAAGTATTCGCCGACCGCCCCCGAGTAGTAGGCCGTGCCCGCCGCCGTGATGACAACGCGGTCGATGCTTAGGGGGTCGAGGCCCAAGTCAAGCTGTACGTCCGTACCGTTGCCCGCAAAGCGGCCCCCGAAGGTGTTCTGCAAAACGGTCGGCTGCTCGTAAATTTCTTTCAACATGTAGTGCGGGTAGCCGCCTTTTTCGGCCGCCTCGGCGTCCCAGTCGATGGTGCTCGTCTCGCGCGTGATGACGTTGCCGCCGAAGTCGCTCAAGCTCACGCCGTCTTTGGTGATGAGCGCCATGTCGCCGTCGTGGAGGAAAATCACCTCGCGCGTGTAAGGCAGCAGCGCGGGCACGTCGCTGGCGACGAAGTTTTCGCCAGAACCCAGCCCTATGACCATCGGGCTGGTGGCGCGCGCGGCAACGATGACGTCGTGGTCGGCGTGGGACACCACAAGCGCGTAAGCGCCGTGGACGTCTTTTAAGGCGTTGCGAACGGCCTCGACCAAGTCCCCTGCGTAGTAGTCCTCGATAAGGTGGACGATAACTTCGGTGTCGGTTTCCGAGACGAACGCGTGCCCGGCCGCTTGCAACCGCTCTTTGAGGTGCAGGTAGTTTTCGATGATGCCGTTGTGAATCACGGCGAGCTTGTTGTCTTCGGACAAGTGCGGGTGCGCGTTGACGTCGTTCGGTTTGCCGTGTGTGGCCCACCTTGTGTGGCCCAAACCGAGCGTGCCGGTTAAAGGTTGCGTGACGAGCGCTTCTTTCAGCACGCTCAGCTTACCCGCGCGTTTCAAGACGCTCAAAGGTTGCGAGCTGTCCCGCGGCGAGATGACCACACCCGCCGAGTCATAGCCGCGGTATTCCAACCGCGTCAACCCGTCGACAATCACGTCCGCCGCTTGCCTGTGACCTACATAACCTACGATTCCGCACATAACGACTCCTTCTCTGAACGTACCTACACACGATTCGGTGGCGCAGGCGAGACAGTCGGCCCAAAGTGCGGCCGTGACTCGCTCCTTCGCTCCCTGCGTGTGGACGTTCCCGGTTTTGGCTGATTAGTTTGAACGGTCTGTAAACCCAGACTGGCTCGAGTGAGGGGTTTGACTCAGGAGGGGCCCGCAGACTTGTGTGGGTGTCAAACCCACGCTCGCATTTTCGGTCTTTCGACCTATCCTCCCGGCACGTGAAGTGCGGGAGGCCCTCCGCCTCGTCACCTCGGCTTGATTCCCGGTCAAGCTGAGGGCTTGCGCTTCTCGAGTTTTAGCTTACGACCCCCTGTTCCACGGCTCGCCGACGACAAAAAACGAATGAAGGCCGCTTTTGACCCCGCTCGGTTCGATGACGCCGTCACGCACCAAGAGCGGATACAGCAGAATATCACGTCCCAAGGAAACAAGCTGCGAATTTGTCACTGCGCCGCGCATGTTGAAGGGCACGCTCCGCGGCGGGTAGACGAGCTGGTTGTTGAGGTTGCGCTCGATAGGCAAAGAGGTCACCGTGACCAAGGTGAACAGTGCGCCCAACAAGAACCCGCCCACGCCGCCCAGCACTACGCTGGGCAGCGCCGAGCCGCGGCGGCGCTGGATGAGCGCGCGCCCTGCAAAGCCCAACAGCAAACCCGCCGAGAGCGCGAACAACAACCCCACGCCCGCGTTGCGCGTAAACACGACCAACAGCAGCCGCAACAGCGCGACACCGCCCACCCCGACGAGCAGGCCGGTCATCTTGCGCTGCGCACCGACGGCGGTGAGGGCGGCTACCCATATTAAGAGTACGATGTCGAGCCAGGTCATCTGTCCCTGACAGCGTAGCCCTTAGCGGTCAGGACGGTGATGACATTTGCCATATAAGCGTCGACCTCCGCGTCTCGCAGCGCGCGGTCCGGATGCCGGAACTGTAGGCGCAACGCGACGCTTTGCTTGTCCTCGGGCACGGGCGGCCCCCGGTACACGTCGAAGGGGGTGACGGTCTCGAGTCTTTCCCCCGCCGCCCCGACGACGAGGCTTTCAAGCTCGGCGTAGGCCGTTGCGCGCGGGGTGACGACCGCTAGGTCGCGCTCGGCGTGCGGTTGGCGCACGACGTCGCGAAATGCCAACTCGGCTCCGACCAGGGGCAGCCCGAGTTCCGCCACATAAACCTCGCCCAAGTCGTAGCGGGCGGCAACTTCGGGGTGCAGGCGGCCCGCGCTGCCAACGTCGCGCCCGTCCCACACTACCGTCGCCGAGACGCCGGGGTGCAGGTGCGGGTGGTCAGCACTTTCCAGCTGCAACGTCACCCCGAGCGTGGCGGCGAGCTTGTCCAGCAGGCCCTTCAGCACGTAGAAGTCCGTCGGCTGACTCGGCAGCCAGCCGCCCTGCGCCCAGGGGCCGCGCAGCAACAGGCCCAAACGCTCCTGTTCCGCAGCCAAAAATACCCGCCCGACTTCAAACAGCGCCAGCGACTCGGCCGCGTGGTTGGTGACGGCGGCGTTCAGCAAACTCGGGTAAAGCGCCGTGCGCAGCACGCTCCGCTCGGCACCCTGCGGGTTGACGAGTCGCACCTGCGCCCCGGGCGCGGCGGCGCGCGCCAGCTCGGCGTCGCTGCTGAACACGTAACTCATCGTCTCTTGCAGCCCCAACCCGGCTAAAAGCAGGCGCAACTTGCGGTGGGTCGCGTCGGTCTCACTCGGGACGAAGTGCATGGCGGGCACGGTCTCAAGGATGTGCTCGTAGCCGTACAGGCGCGCGACCTCTTCGACGAAGTCTTCTTCGATGGCTAAGTCGAAGCGCCAGCTCGGCGGGGTGACGCGCCAGTCGTCTGCGGCTGAAACCTCGACCGTGCATCCGAGGGCCTCCAGGTAACGCCGCTGTTCGTCCAGGGGTACCTGCAAGGTTGTGAGAAAGGCAACGCGAGAGGGCCGGAAAGCGGTGGCTGCGCGCTCTAAAACGTCACCGACGACGGTGATTCCTGGACGAACCGTCCCCCCACCCAGCTCGGCGATGAGGTGGGCGGCTCGAGCCGAGGCCGTGGGCGGCAAGTTCGGGTCGACACCCCGCTCGAAGCGGGTGTGGGCGTCGGTTGAGAGGCCGTGGCGCTTCGCCGTCTTGCGCACCCCGACCGGTTCGAAGTGCGCGGCTTCCAGGGCGACGTTCGTCGTGTCCGCGCTGACGCTGTCGTGCAGCCCGCCCATCACCCCGGCCAGACCGATGGGTTTGGTAGCGCCTGCCGACGTCGCGCCGTCCGGAGTCGCGATGACGAGGTCGTCTTCGCTCAGGTCGACGGTTTCTTCGTTCAAAAGCTCGAGCCTCTCCCCCGCTCGGGCCCGCCGCACCACAACCTTGTTCTCGTGTAAGGTGTCGAGGTCGTAAGCGTGCGACGGCTGACCCAGCTCAAAAGTTAAAAAGTTCGTCACGTCCACGACGTTGTTGCGCGGGCGTAAGCCGAGCGCGGCCAGGCGGCGCTGCAACCACACGGGGCTAGGCGCGACCGTGACGCCGTCGACGCGCCGCAAGGTAAAGCGGGGGCACGCCGCCGGGTCGTCAATTTTTACCGTGAGGCCGTCGTCTACAGTTTCGTCTCCAAGCTTGAGGTTTGCCGCAGGGTGTCTGTACGCCACGCCGAGCTTGGCCGCCAAGTCCCGCGCCACGCCCAACACGCTGAAAGCGTCGGCGCGGTTGGGGGTGATTTCCAGCTCGAGCACCGTCTCTTCCGGCCACAGTTTCCCGAGTTCAGCCCCGACGGCAGCGTCCTCGCCGAAAACGATAATTCCGCCCGCGTAGTCGTACAGCCCCAACTCCTTCGGACTGCACAGCATTCCCTCGCTTGTTACGCCCATCACCTCGCGCGTTTCGACGTTCAGGTCGGCGGCGGGCAGGTGCGTTCCGGGTTTAGCCAAGGCGCTCAGCATGGGGGCGCGCACGTTCGGCGCGCCGCAGACGACCGTGTAGGTGCTCGAGCCGTCGTCCACCTTGCAAACCGTGAGGTGGTCCGACCCGTCAAGCGGCGTCACCCCCGTCACCCGCGCCACAACTACTCCCGCGGGCGGCGCGGGCAAGGTGAACACCCGCTCCACCCCGAGGCCGAGCTGGGGCAGCAAGTCGGCGACTTCTTCCAAGGGTGGCAAACTGGGGACGAATTCCTTGAGCCAGCTGTAAGGCACGTTCATGACAAGCCTCCTGCGAAGAGGAAAAAGGGAAGGAAAAGGAGAAGGGGTTTAACCTTTTTCCTTTCCACTTTCCACTTTCTCCTGCCTCTCACAACGCCCCCCGAAACTGCTCCAGAACGCGCAGGTCGCTTTGATAAAAATAGCGCACGTCGGGGACGCCGTAGCTCACCATCGCCAGGCGTTCGATGCCGAAGCCGAAGGCGAAACCGGTCACCGTATCCGGGTCGTAGCCGACGGCGCGAAACACGTTCGGGTGGACCATGCCGCAACCGCCGAGTTCCAACCACTCTTCTTTGGACGTCTTCGGGTTCGTCCACCAAACTGCGAATTCCGCCCCCGGCTCGACGAAGGGAAAAAAAGAGGGCTGGAGCCGGGTGCGGGTGCCCGGCCCGAAAAGGGCCGTCGCCATCTCCTGAATCGCACCCTTGAGGTCGGCCATCGTGATGCGCTCGTCCACGACGAGGGCTTCTAGTTGGTGGAACTGCGCCTCGTGGGTCACGTCCACCGCCTCGTTGCGAAACGTTTTGCCGGGCACCACGATTTTGAAGGGCGGCTTGTGCCCTTCCATATAGCGCACCTGCATGGGCGAGGTGTGGGTGCGGAGGAGTCGGCCGTCGGTGGTCCAAAAGGTGTCTTGCAGGTCGCGCGCGGGGTGCCAGTCGGGGGTGTTGAGCGCGTCGAAGTTGTGAAACTCGTCCTCCAACTCGGGGCCGACCACCACGTCGTAGCCCATGCTCCGGAACACGTCGCCGAGGCGGTTGATAACTTGCGTCAGCAGGTGCAAGCCGCCCACCGAAAACCCGTAACCCGGCAGCGTCACGTCGACGCGCTCGCTGCGCAGTTGCTCGTCCAGCGCGGCGCGCTCCAGGGCGGTTTTACGCAACTGAACCGCTTCCTCCAGCGCCGCCTTAACTTGGTTGATTTCGCCCCCGACGCGCCGCCGCTCGTCGGGCGACAGGGCTCCCAAACCCTTGAGTTGGCTAGTCACCGACCCCTTTTTGCCAAGATACTTGACGCGCACGTCTTGCAGAGCGGCCAGGTCCGGGGCGGCTTCAATCTCGAGCCTTGCTTGCTGAAGTTCGTTTTGCGCAGGTTCCGGCATAGCATCCTTCCACAAAAAAACACCGCCCGCAAACGGGGCAGCGTCGAGGAGCGCGAGTTTTAGTCAACTCACGCTTGGCAGGTAAACAGCGAAGCTGTACGGCTTCTCATAGCCGTGAGTTTAGCTCAAGGGTTTGGGGCTGTCAACCGGAACCACGCGACTTTGGGGACGACGAGGTTTGGAGAGGGTTACTTTTAGAGACGATTACACTGCGGTGTCTGTTTTGCGGTATCTGTCTTGCGGTGTCTGTTTGTAGCAGGTTTCTTTTCTCGAGACCAGTGGTTTGCAGCGTGACTCTGGATCTGCTGAGAAATCCGTTACACGAAGTCGACCCGTCGCAACGCTTTGTGACGTCCGTCCGGCTGTGTCGTTCGGCATCCCCTAAACTGTTTACTCTTGAGAGTACACAACCTATTTTGGAGGTAAACTCGTGTTCGGAGGCAGCGTCAATATGGAAAAGTGGGTCGTGAGCATAAACGAGACGCAGTTGGCGTCGTTGAGCGAGGAACAGCGGAACTTGGGCACGGTGTTGCAGGGGCCGGGGGGCGAGCACTTTTTGGTCTTTCGGGACGGTTTCGTGGCGCTCAAAATGGCGTCGCAACTCGGCGCGACCTGCAAACCGGAGAGGGCGGCCGCCACGAACGCGACCAGCTACGCCCCGCCCGCCAACTGAGTTAGGGGCACGTTTCCGCTCAGGCGTCGGCGTCGAACACGTCGCAAAACCACGCGTTCCCCTGAAACACGGTGTCGTGGATGAGGCTGCCCCGGCCGCTTACACGCGCCTCGCCCCAAGCTTCGGCCTCGGCGTGGGTGGTGAACGGGCCGACGAGCCGATTCGCCTCGCCCGACCACGTGGCGGGGTTCAAGGGCAGGGCGAGTTGCCGGTGCTCGCCCTGGCGGTCGGTGACAACGCGGTAGTAAACATGGTTTTCGGCGTGAACGTCCAGGGCGGCCAGCCGCCCCAAGGCGTCGTCGAGACGTTTTGTTTCGGTAGGCGTCAGCGGGGGAAAGACCAGCAAGGTCGTCGCAGCGTCGCCCGGCACCTCAAACAAGTCGTAGTGGCGAAAGGCGGCGAAAAATACGGCGCTCGCCGCCGGTTGCAAGTCGGGTGCAACTTGCAGCAGGGGTGCGGCGTTCAGCATCTTGTAGCGCTGCGGGTCGCTGCGTTTCAGGTCGTCCAAGTCGAGACCTGCCGCCGCGGCGCGTTGCCGCGCGGCCTCGGTGGGGATGTGGTGCTCGAGCACACTGTTCGTCCTACCGTCTGTCATAACCGTCCATAGCGCTCAGTTTAGCGTGTTCATGACGGGTCTTCTACCGCGGAAATTCGTGAACCGGGTATTAAGACTTCTTACCGTCTCCACCTTCGCCAGGTGCTAAGGTCTGTGGGTGAAAAGGAGGTCGGCATGAACCCAACCTTGATTCGCTCGACCCGACTGCTGACGAAAACGCTGCTGACCGCTGCCCTGTTGGCCCTGGTGACCGCTCAGGCTCAGGACAACGTCGTCATCAGCCCACAGTCAATCGTCGTCAACCCCAAACCTGCGTTCGGCGTGGAGGTGTCGGTGGACAAAGACGCCAGTGGCGACAGCGCGCCGAGTTACAACGTCGGTGAGACCGTCACCATCAGCGTCAAAGTCACCGAGACCGCCTACGTGTACTTGTTCAACGTGCGCTCGAGCGGCGAGATTCAGCAAATTTTGCCCAACCGCTACGACGACGCCGGCAAAAACAACCGTGTCCAGGCGGGCCAGACCAAGGTTTTCCCCGCACCGAACGCGCCCTACACGTTTTCGGTTGAAGGGCCGCAGGGTCTCGACAAGGTTATCGCGGTCGCCAGCAAGGAACCGCTCGACACCTCGACCCTCGCCGACTTCGGCCAGGACCCCAACTTCGCCTCGAGCAACCAGAGCGAACAGAGTTTCGCGCAGAGTTTGAGCATCGTCGTCACCCCCAAACCGCAAAACAGTTGGGTCACCGACACCGCGCTGCTCTACGTCGGCTCGGCCCCAGCGACGCCGGTCTACGGCACCTTGAACATCACCTCTACGCCGTCCGGAGCGGCGGCGTATGTAGACAGCCAGTTCGTCGGCACCACGCCGGTTCGTTTCGGCACGCGCGCTGGCACGCACACGGTCCGGTTGGAGCTGTCCGGTTACGCGCCCGTCAGCACCGACGTGACCCTAAACGGCGGGCAGTCGCTGCCGGTCGACCTGAGTCTGGGCGGGAACGCCCCGCAACCACAGTCGGTTGCGGTCACTGCGCCACAAGCTCAGCCGGTAACGGTCAGGTCCGGAGCCCTCAGCGACTCACTCGGGCTGAACCTCTATCCGGGTGCAACGCTCCGCAAGCTCGAGCAGGACTCCGGCAAGCTCAAAGCCCAGTTCGACAGCGGCGCTTCGCTCCAACAAGTTTACGACGACCTGCACCGCCAACTCTCAGAAAACGGCTGGCAACGGACCCTGTTGCAAACCAAGGACGCGGCGACCAAGCTGGAGGCCGACTACGCCCGCAACGGGCAAGGGTTGGACATCAAGCTCGACCACGAGGGCAAGAGCGGCAAGTACAAGCTCGAGCTGAAGTTTTGATACCCCGTCATTGAGAAGCAGCTTTACCGAGCAGCTTTACCGAGAAACAGCGAGGGCTCAGCAAATTCCGCTGAGCCCTCAGTTTTTGCCTGGCAGTCAGGGTTGGGACAGTTTAGGCCGGTACCAACACCTCGTCAAACACCGTGCTCAGGTGAGGTTTGCCCAAAATCTCACCGAGGGCGCTCATCAGGCGGGCGTAGTGCTCGAGCCGGGCGTTTTCGCCCATGAGTCCCAAGCGCCAGATTTTGCCCGCCGTTTCGCCCAGGCCGCCGGTCACGCTGATGAAGTGTTCTTCGCGCAAGCGGCGGCGCACCGACACGTCGTCCAAGCCTTCGGGCAGTCTTACGGCCAGCACAGTAGGCAGGCGGTAGGCCTCGGGGATAAACGCGCTGAAACCCGCGGTCTCGAGGGCGGCCAGCGCCGCCCGACCTACCTCTTGAACGCGGCGGGCACGGTTGTCGATGCCTTCGTCCAGCGCCGCTGAAATCGCCTCGCCCGTGGCCCAGTGGAGTTGCACCGGCACCGTGTGGTGGTACTTGCGGCCTTTTTCGCCGACGGCCCAGTAGTGCTCCATGCCGAGGGCGTCGTTGTACCAAGTTGTCACGGGCGTTTTGCGCTCCCGAATCGCGGCCATCGCCCGTGCGCTGAAGGCGACCGGGGCCAGACCGGGCGGGGCGGACAAGCATTTTTGCGAACCCGTGTAGGCGTAGTCGACGCCCCAGGCCGCCATCTCGAAGGGCAACATGCCGACCGTCGTCACCGCGTCGACGGTGTAGAGCGCGTTCACCTCGGCGGCAACGTCGCCAATCGCTCGAACCGGGTTGAGGACGCCGGTGCTCGTCTCGCCGTGAACGGCGGCGATGAGTTTGGGCCTGACTTCAAGTGCGGCTTGTCGCACCACCTCGACGTCGACGGGTGAAGAGGCCGGAAAACGCACCTGGGTAACGTTCGCGCCGAGCCGCGTCGCCATCTCGGCCATGCGCTCGCCGAACACGCCGTTGTTGACGACGAGCGCGCGGTCGTTCGCCTCGAGCAGGTTGGCAAACCCCGCCTCCATCCCGAGCGAACCCGTGCCCGAGAGCAGACTCGTGAACGCGTCCGGCCGGGTGCGGTACAAACGGTGCAAATCGGCGACCACGCGGTCGTTGTAGGCGAACACGTCCGCGTCCATGTGGCCGCGCATCGGCCAGTGCAGCGCGGCCAGGGCTCGAGGGTGTATCGGTGTGGGGCCGGGGGTCAGCAGCAACACTTCTCTCGTCAAGTCCATAAACATCCTTGTCTGTAGCGCTCAACTCTCAACACCAAAAAAAACGACCACACCTGACAGGCGGGTCATCGGGGATGCGACGCGTATCAAAAACGGGTCGCGGTCAAAAAGCTCGCGGCGCTAAACTCATACTAGTGAGTAGTTTACACAAGATGGTGCTCTTTGTAAAGTTCGAAACTTCATACAGGGCAAAAAAGCGGAGGTGCAAGCACCTCCGCTCAGAAAGCTTCAGCTCAGGCCGTGCGCCGTCTGGACGTGCTCGGCTTGCGCTGCCAGCGCTTGAACCACACCACCAGCGGCGCGAGGATGAAAATCGACGAGTAGGTGCCGATGCCGATGCCGATGAGAAGTGCCGTGCTGAAGTCCCGCAGCACGCTGCCGCCGAAGAAAAACAGCGCCAACACCGGCAACAACGTGGTGCCCGAAGTCATGACGGTGCGCGACAGGGTTTGGTTGACCGACCTGTCCACGATGGCCTCATAACTCTCGCTGCGACTCCTGCGCAGGTTCTCGCGGATGCGGTCGGCGATGATGATGGAGTCGTTGAGCGAGTAACCCACCACGAACAAAATCGCCGCCAACACCGGAATGCTGAAGGTCGCGTTGATGAGGTCGAGCCCGCCCATGACGATGCCGACGTCGTGGATGACCGCGATGATGGCGGCGACCGCGATAATCCAGTTCGGCCAAAAGCGCCAGGTCACGTACACCAAAATCAGCGCCAGGGCGACCAACAGGGCGTAAACGGCTCCCTGCCGCAGGTCCGAGCCGACCGACGGCCCGACGAAGTCGGCCGAGAGCAACCGGGCGTTCAGGCTTTGGGCCAGCGCGCTCGAGAACTGGTCGCTCGCTTCGTTTTCGCTCACGCCGGTGCGCACCGAAATGAGCTTGGTGTTGGCGAGTGCTGGGGTCGCGTCGGTGGCCGCGTCCGGCGCAGCGCCGACGCTGCTGATGGTGGGGTCTTGCACCTCTTGAACGAGCGCGCCGCTGCCGCTCAGGCCCGCCAGCCCTAAGGCGTCGATGGCGGTACGCACGTCGTTGACGCTTGTGTTTTCGTCCACCTGGTAGAGCGCGGTGGTGCCGCCGGTAAAGTCGACGGACAAGTCGAGGCCGCGGACCAAGACGATGACGAGCGAGCCCGCCGCCAACAAGCCCGAAATCGTCATCACCACGGGCGCGAGCTTGATGAACTTGATGCCCGTAGAGTAAAAGCCGTTCGGCATGAGCGGCCGCTTAATTCTCAGGGTGAGCACGTCGAGCAAAAACGGCACCACGACGATGTTGACGAACACCGCCGCGACGATGCCGATGGCGAGGGTAATCGCAAACCCACGCACCGGCCCCGTGGTGTACTGGTAAAGCGCCGCCGCCGCGAGAATGGTGGTGACGTTGGCGTCGATGATGGCGGACAGCGAATGGCCGAAGCCCGCCTTCATGGCGAGCCGCAAACTTTTCCCGGTGCGCAACTCTTCTTTGATGCGCTCGAACGAAATCACGTTGCCGTCGACCGCCGCGCCGATGGTCAACACGAGTCCGGCTAAGCCGGGCAGCGTGAGCACCGCTCCGAGCCCGGCCAACGCGCCGAAGATAAAAAGCACGACGAGCACAAGCCCGAAGGTTAAGACGCCGCCGAAAAGCGGGCCGTAGTAGAGCAAAATCGTCGCCACGACGAGTGCGCCGCCGATGAGCGCCGCGCGCGTACCCGCGGCAATCGAGTCCTGGCCCAGGGTCGGCCCGATGGCGCGAATCTCCTCGACTTCCAAGTTGATGGGCAGTGAGCCGCTGCGCAGCACGAGCGCGACGTTGGTCGCCTCGTCGAGCGAGTCCATCCCGGTAATCTGGCCGCTGTCGCTTATCGCACCCTGGATGCGCGGCGCGGTAATAACGTTGCCGTCCAGCACGACCGCCATCCGGTTGCCTATATTGCTGCGGGTAAAAGCGCCGAAGTCGCCCGCAAATTCGCGCTTGACGTCGAACAAGACGACCGCCCCGGTGACGGTTGCGCCGCCCAAGCGGTCGAAGTCCGCTCGAGCGTCGCGCAAAATCTCGCCGGTAAAGGCGGTCGGTTCCATGTCGGCGTCTACCAAGTCGGCGGCGAGTTTGTCACCCACCTCGGCCCTGACGACGCGGAACTCGAGCACCGCCTGTTGGCCGATTAAACCCAGCGCCCGGTCCTGGTCGTCGGAGGAGAGCCCCGGCAACTCGACGACGATGCGGTTGCCGCCGGAGGTTTGAATGAGCGGTTCGGACACACCGAACTCGTTGATGCGGTTTTCAATCACGTTACGAGCGGCGTTCATGTCCTCGGGGGAGGGGTCGCCCTCTTGCGCCTGCAACACCACGCGCAGGCCCCCTTGCAGGTCGAGACCCAGCCTGAGCGGCTCGGCCGCCACGTTCCAGGGTTGCCACAGGTACAACAGCGAGGCGGTAATCGCGGCGAGGACTATCACGCCGGTAAAGTTTCTTCGGTTCATAAGGCTCCTAAAGGCAGTAGTTAAGTCAGTAGCTTGTGAGGGTTTGGAGTTGAAACGTGTTGACGAAGTGCGTTGGAAAGTACCGAGTACCTAGTACCGAGTCGAAAGTGTTTTTACTCGGTACTTTTCACTCGGTACTCGGCACTACTTCACCCACCCTCGAGCTGCAACTGCCCGAAGCTGATGAGCAAGTCTCGAGCTACGTCGGCCGCGCCGTGGTGCAAAAAACGCCCGACGAGTCGCCAGTGCCGCGCTGAGACGCCCAGCAGGGCGACCTCGAACGAAAAGGTGTCGAGGCGGGCCCCGCCGGGCGTGCTCGCGCTGAGCTTGAGGCTCTCGAGCAGAGCGGACGCGCGCGTGCCCATGCCCACGCCGCCCCCGTCCGGTTGCGCCGCCCGGTGCGACGCCGCGACGAGCGGCAACAACGCGAGTGCAACGCTGAGCAAAACGGGAAGGAGGTAGGAATTTCGCTTGGTCACAGGGTACTTTCGGTCTTTACCGTAGGCGGGCTGGGTTGTTGCTACGCCGTCTCAGCCTGTGGCTTGTGGCGAGTGATAGAACCACAAGCTACAAGCCACTCGCCACCGGCTTTCTAAACCGGCACTTCCACCATGTCGTAAACCTCGATAATGTCACCTTCTTGGGGGTTGTCGTAGTTTTGCAGGTTGATGCCGCATTCGAACCCGGTGCCGACCTCGCGCACGTCGTCTTTAAAGCGGCGCAGTTGGGCGACGGAACCTTTGTACACTTCCTTACCGCCTCGTATGAGCCGCGCCTTCGCGCCGCGGCGAATCGTTCCGTCGGTGACGTAAGAACCGGCGATGTTGCCACTCCTGGGCACACGGATAATCTGACGCACTTCGGCGTGGCCGATGACTTGCTCGGCGAACTCCGGCTCGATTTGGCCGCGAATCAGGCGCTGCACGTCCTCGATGAGTTCGTAGATGATTCGGTAGGTTTTCAGCGTGACACCCTGGCGCTCGGCGGCTTTTTTGACGCTCCCGGCCGGGTTCACCCCAAAGGCCATGATGGTCGCGTCGGCGGTGCCGGCCAGCAGCAGGTCGGACTCGGTCGGCGCGCCGACCTCGGCGAGCATGAGGTTGAGGTCGACCTCGTCGGTCACGGCGGCCTCTTTGATAAGAACGCCTTTGATAGCCTCGAGCGAGCCTTGCGTGTCGGCCCGCAAAATCAGGTTGAGCGTCGTGACTTTCGTGGTGCCGAACAGGTCGGCGAGCGTCACGTTCTTTTGACCGATAAGTTCACGCTCGGCGTCTTCACGGGCTTCGCTGCGCGCGGCGGTCAAGTTTTTGGCGGTCACTTCGTCCGCTACGGCCTCGAAGGTTTCGCCGGCGGCGGGCTGGTTGCTGAAGCCCAAAATCTGCACCGGGAACGACGGCCCCGCCGCCTCGACGCGCTTGCCCGCCGAGTCGTTCATGGCGCGCACCTTGGCCCAACTGCGGCCTGACACGAGGTAGTCGGTCACGTGCAGCGTGCCTTCTTGAATAATCAGCGTCGCCAGCACGCCCGCGCGCTTGTCGAGCACCGACTCGATGATGACGCCTTTGGCGGGTGTGTCGGCGGGCGCGCGCAGGTCCTCGACCTCGGCGACGAGGGAAATCATCTCGAGCAAATCGTCCACCCCTTGCCCGGTCTTGGCGCTGATGGGCACCACGATGGTGTCGCCGCCGAAGTCCTCGGGCACGAGTTCGACCTGCATCAGGTCTTGCTTGACCCGGTCGGGGTTGGCCTGGGGCAGGTCGATTTTGTTAATCGCCACGATGATGGGCACGCGTGCGGCCTTGGCGTGGGCGATGGCCTCGCGCGTTTGCGGCATGATGGAGTCGTCCGCGGCCACGACCACCACGGCGATGTCGGTGGCGTTCGCGCCGCGCTGCCGAATGGCCGTGAACGCTTCGTGGCCCGGCGTGTCGATGAACGTGACCAGCCCGCGCTCGGTCTGCGCCTGGTACGCCCCGATGTGCTGGGTAATGCCGCCCGCCTCGCGCTCGGCGACGGCGGTTTTGCGGATGAAGTCGAGCAAGGAAGTCTTGCCGTGGTCGACGTGACCCATCACGGTGACGACCGGCGCGCGGGTCGGGCCGGTCGGCGCGGCTTTTTGGGGGGCGGGTTCGGCCGCGACCTGCGCCGCGCGAGCCTCGGCTGCGGCGGCGTGCTCGAGAGCCGCTTCGGCTTCGGGTGCGCCGCCTTCATCGGCGATGAGCTGCCGGATGGTGTCGGCGATGTCGCCTTCCAAGGTGCTCGAGTGCGACTTGTACTCGACGCCCATCTCGTCGAGGATGGGCAACAGGTCTTTGGACTCCATGTTCAAGTCTTTGGCTAACTGGTAAATCCTTACCTTATCGGACATTCGTACCTCCACGGTTCGGGGTTGGGGCGGGTTTTTGAGCTGTGTTTTGGACAGGCTGAGGCGCGGGTTGTGCGCCGGTTTGCGCCACAGCGTGGTTGAGATAAGCCGAAATTTGTGCGGCGACGTGCTCGGCCTCAGCGCGGAAAAAACGTTTTAGGGCTTTAGGGCGTTGACACGTTTCCTCGTCGCGGCACAGCCACGCGCCGCGGCCGCCGCCTTTGCGCGTGGCGTCCAGCTGCCAGGCGTCTTCTACCTTGTAAAAGCGCAGCAGTTCGGCCTGCGGGCGCGAGTCGCGGCACACCACGCAGCGGCGTAAGGGGACGTGTTTCGCCATGTTCAGCTCGCGGCCTCTTCGGTTGCTGTTTCGGTTTCCGCTGTTTCTGCGGGTTCGTCCGACTCGCCTTTGGGAGACCCGAACAGCGCGTCGAAGGCGGCGCGTTTGGTCTCGCTCGAGGTCTGCACCAGCGGGTCGCCTATGCGCGAGGCGGCGGCCTGCACGGCGGCGTCCAAGTCGCTTATCATCTCGGTCGCGTTGAGGTCGATTTTGTAGCCGGTGAGTTTGGCGGCCAAGCGCACGTTTTGCCCGCCCTTGCCAATCGCCAGCGAGAGCTGGTCGTTCGAGACGAGCACTTTCGCGTCTTGCTCGTCCATGTTGATTTCAATCGTGCCAACTTTCGCGGGCGAGAGCGCGTTGCGGATAAACTCGCGCGGATTGCTGTCCCACAAGATGATGTCCACACGCTCGCGCTGCAACTCGCCGGTGACCGACTGGATGCGGCTGCCGCGGTGGCCGATGCACGCGCCGATGGGGTCGACGTTCGGGTTCGAACTCGTCACGGCGACTTTCGAGCGCTGGCCCGCTTCGCGCGCGACCGCCTTGAGTTCGACGGTGCCGTCGGCGACCTCGGGGATTTCCTGGCGCATGAGGTACTGCAAGAGTTCGGGCGCGGCTCGAGACACCAAGATGCTCGGCCCACGGGCCGACTGCTCGACGTTCATCACGTACACTTTTAGGCGCATCCCAATCATGTAGCGCTCGCCGGGAATCTGCTCTTTTTGCGGCATGATGGCCTCGCCGCGGCCCAGGTCCACAAAGGCGTTGCGCTTGTTGTCGGTGCGCGACACGATGCCGGTGATGACCTCGCCCGCGCGGTCCTTGTACTCTTCAAAGACGATGGAGCGTTCGGCCTCGCGGATTTTTTGGGTGATGACCTGCTTCGTCGTTTGCACCGCGATGCGCGTGAACTTGTCCGGGTCGACCGGAAACTCCATCTCCATGCCGACCTCGACCGTGTCGTCTAAGTCCAGGGCCTCGCTCAGCAAAATCTCTTTGTCCTCGTCTTCGATTTCCTCGACCACGCGCCGCACCACCAGCACGTCGATTTCGCCGGTGTTCGGGTCGATTTCGACCTCGATGGTCTTGCCCGGCTCGACGTTGCGCTCGTACGCTTGCTCCAAGGACTCCTCGAACGAGGTCAACAGCTGCATCTTGTCTAAGTTGCGTTCGGCAGCGAGTTGGTTGAGGGCGTCTATAAATTCTTTGTTCATCGTTATGCTCCTATTCAATTGTAATTTTCAGAGGTGTCATCTCTGAATGAATCAGGGAGGTGCCTCTAAGTTCTTCTAACGAGGTTCGCTCGGCCACTCGGCCAGTCGAGCTTGGATGTCCGCAAGCTTGTACCGCTTCGTTTCTTTGCCGACCTCGAGCACCACTTCGTCCCCGTCGACCCCGCGGATAGTTCCCTTGAAGGTCTCGTTACCCGTGCGGACTTTGGTCTGCAAGTCGTGAAACCGCTCGAAGTGCCGCGCTGTAAACAGGGGCCGTTCAGAACCCGGCGACTCGACCTCTAATTCGTAAGGCTCGGCAAACGGGTCCAAACGGTCGAGTTCGAGGCCGAACACCTGCGTCGCCAGCGTCACGTCTTCCATCGACACGAGTTGCTCGTCCAAACGGTCGATGCGGAGCAGCAAGCGCCGCTTTTTCCCTTGGCCCGTGCGCTCCAGCTCCAGCACCTCGAAGCCGAGCGGCTCCAGCACCTCTCGAGCAGCTTGTGCCAAGTCCATACAACCTCCTACACTCTCGCTTAAACCTTCTAAACCTCCCGCCCCAACAAAAAAGGCGGCGTGCTACGCACCCACCCTCGCGGTAGACGGGATTATTCCAAACGGCAGTATACAGCTTCAGGCGTGCTTGTGGCAAATCACAGCGACAAAAAGTCAGGCGTCAGCTTCAACCCAAACAGATACGCCTGGCACCGTCGTCAAGAAGTCTCAGCTAAACTGAGGTTCGTCGGTGGAGGTTGCCGGGACTTTGAACGTTCAGAAAGGCGTGGAGATGAGAGGTTTTGCGAAACACGCGACGCGGTTTGGCCTGAGTTTTTTCCTGCTGCTCGGCTGGGTTTGGGCGCAAGAAGTCGTGCCCGTTTACGAGGGGCAGCGAGCTTACCTGGACGCCCTGCAAGCCGAGCCCGGGCTGCTGTCCAGGGAAAAGCTGGCACGCTTCGACCAACTCGTCCTCTCACCCTATGCCGAGCCGTGTGCGGAAGGATATGAAACCGGTTTTGTCGCAAGTTACTTTTACGACCGGGTCGTGGACGCACCGGCTTTTACGGACGCCCTGGAACAGCTTATCGCCGCCAGCGCCGACGTTGAAGAAGCCGTTGGGCGAGCTATGGCGACTGTAACGCCGCTGCTGCCCGCAGCCCCCATCACCTTTTGCCTTCTCGTTCCTCGTCCCGACGATGCCCTCGAGACCGAAATTATTAAGAAGATGGGCGGCGCGGCAGGCTCTGTAGGCTCCTCGTACGTCGTCCACTTGCAGGTGTATCCCCAGGAAGGGTGGCTCGAGCGGCTCGAGTACGTCGTCGCCCACGAGTACCACCACGCCGTTTTAGCTCAGCGCTTCCCGAACGGCCTCGGAGAATTTGACCTGCTGGCCTACCTCGTCCACGAAGGAAAAGCCGACAGCTTCGCCCACCTCGCCTACCCCGAGGTTCGAGCGCCCTGGACCAGCGCCCTGACGACCGACCAGGAGCGTGAACAGTGGCGGGCGTTGCAGCCGCTGCTTACGGCGACCCCGGCAACAAACCCGTCGCTATTTCGAAACGCGATGTTCGGCTCTAGCGCTTTTCCGACCTGGACGGGCTACACCGTCGGCTTTCACATCGTGCAGGCCTTTTTGCAAAGGCATCCCGAGACGAGTGTCGAAGCGTGGACGGCGCTGGACGCGCAGACGATACTGGAGCAAAGCGGCTACAGTCCTTGATGAATTTTAGGGCTGCAGCCGAGCTGGCACCTGCACCGGCGGCGCAGAGCTTACGAAACCCCGAACCCCGCACCTTCCTATCAAGTCTCTTAGAAAGGCCGGTCAGGCTAGCTAGCCTGACCGGCCTCGTAATTGTTCGGTTAACCCTCGTCGAAAAAGTCTACTCTTCGCTCTTTTGCTCGTCCTGAACGTCCACGTCCTCGGACTTGCCCTGCGACGACCTCACCTCGACTTTGCGCGGCTTGGTGCTTTCGGAGCGCGGCACGGTGAGAGTCAGCACGCCGCGCTCGTACTCAGCCTCGACTTTTGTGAGGTCGAAGCTGGTGGGAATGGTGAAGTTGCGACTGAACTCGCCCTTGGGCCGACCCTGGTAGTGAACGGTCTGGTTCTCGTCTTTTTGGTAGTGCCGGGTCGCTTTGACGGTCAGGTTGTTTTGCTCGGTGCTCACGTCCAAACTGCCGTCGTCGACGTCGGGTAAGTCAAGGTAGATAAACAAGCCTTCGGTGTCTTCGACGATGTCGGTGGCCGGTGCCCAGGCTCCCACGCTTTCTTCCCCCTTTGTCACGCGGCTTAAACGGCGCTGCATGTCTTCCAGCTCTTGCCACGGATTCCAACTTTGTAACATGACTGCCTCCCAACGGTCAGGATAGGAAGCGGGACAAACCGTGAAAGTAGGAACCCTTACGAATCCAGCGAGAAGCCGTTGTTGCGAACGGTTTCCTGATACCAGAAGTAAGAATCCTTGGGATAGCGCGCCTGGTCGTGATAATCCACGTAGACGATACCGAAGCGTTTGTCGTAGCCTTCCGCCCACTCGAAGTTGTCCAGCAGCGACCACACGAAGTAGCCGCCGACGTTCGCGCCCGCTTGCAACGCGCGGTGTACAGCCTGCAGGTAGGCCGCCAGGTAGGCGACACGCTTCTCGTCGTGAACCTCGTTTTTCGCGTCCAAAGTATCGGGAAAAGCCGCTCCGTTCTCAGTGACGAACACCTGCGGGTTGCCGTAGTTTTCCTTGAGGTCAACGAGCTGCTCAAAGAGCGCGTCCGGATAAACTTCCCAGCCCATGCCGGTCAGTTCGGCGTCGGGGGGCGGGGCGGCCTGGCTCATGCCGACGAGGCTGGCTTTGTCGGCCTTGACGAGCACACGCGTGTACAAGTTGAGACCCAAGAAGTCCAGCGGTTGCTGAACGAGACCCAAGTCCCCGTCTTGCACGTGAGGGGCCAACATCGCGCTCGTCAACTCGGGGTAAGTGCCTTTGAGAAGCGGGTCGAGGTAGGTGCGGTTCCAGAGCGCGTCGAACAGGGCGGCGGCGGCGGCGTCCTCTTCCGTGTCCGACTCGGGGTGGACGGGCTGCAAACTTAAGACGGTGCCGAGCTGCCAACTGCCGTTTGTGCTCCGCAACCGCGACAGCGCCGTGCCCGTGGCGAGGTTCAGGTGATGCGTCGCCGCGCCGTAAGCAACGATGTCGGTTAGGCCGGGCGCGTGAAGGCCGAACAGGTGGCCGAGCAACGCGACCACGCTGGGCTCGTTCATCATCACGAAGTGTTCCACACGGTCGCCGTACTGCTCGGCCGCATACGCCGCGTAGTCGGCAAAGTAGTGAACCGTGTCGCGGCTCGTCCAACCGCCCTTGTCCTGCAGGGCTTGCGGCAAGTCCCAGTGGTAAAAACACAACCAGGGCTCGACGCTTTGGCTCAGCAACTCGTCGATAAGCCGGTCATAGAAGTCGCGGCCTTTGGCGTTCGGCTTACCGCGACCTTCGGGAAACAGGCGCGGCCAAGCGGTCGAGAAACGATAGGCGTCCAAGCCGAGGTCGGCCAGCAGTTTCACGTCTTGTTTATAGAGGTGGTAATGGTCGCAGGCTACGTCGCCGGTGTCACCGCCCACGACCTTGCCCGGCGTGTGGCTGAACGTGTCCCAGATGCTGCGGCCCCGGCCGTCCGCCTGAACGGCCCCTTCAATTTGATAAGCCGCGGTCGACGCTCCCCAGACAAACCCGGCCGGAAATTCGATGTCCACAAGTGTGCCCCTTTCGTAACGGCCTCAGCTTACCTCTCCGGCCCACAGAACGTGAAAGGCAGGCTGCTGTAAGGCTTTGTTGCTTATAAGTCTTTGCTGCTTGTAAATCTTTGTTGCTCAAAAGGCCTTGGTGCCTGAGCAGACCCGGCTTTGACTTGCCAAGCTCGTTTGCAGCTCGAGCATCGCGAGGAGCCTCGTTCGTGGTAAAGCGAAGGAAAATGTTTATTCTACCGAGTTCGAACCCGGACCGGCGGTCTGGCGCGGGCTCGAGCCAGCCGACCTCAAGTGCACTCGACATTCGGGGCCGGGCGCGTTCGGTGCCGGGCGTTCGGTGCGGGTTTTTAAGACCTCGAGAACACCGGCGCGGGGCCGGGGCCTCGCTCGGTTCGCGCCCACTCTGCGGTATGGTGGGCGGCGCTGTGCCCGCTACCTCGCCTCCACCCAAACGTGTTTACGCGGTTTTGAGCGTCGGCCTTGTCGCGGTGAGTTTGGCGGCTATTTTTATCCGCCTCGCCGACACGAACCCGCTGATCGTCGCGGCCTACCGTATGGCGCTGGCGAGCTTGGCGCTGTTGCCCTGGAGCCTGCCCGCGCTGCGCCGCGCCAAGTTTACGCGCGCCAACACCCTTTACGCCGTGCTGGCGGGCTTTTTTTTAGGGTTACACTTCGTCACCTGGATAAGCTCGCTGGCTTACACGAGCGTGGCGGCCAGCGTGAGTCTGGTCGCGTCGCAACCCTTGTGGGTGGCGCTGTTGGGCTGGCTGTTCGCCGGGCTGGCCCCGTCGTTTCTGACCTTGCTCGGGGTGGTGACGGCGGTAGCCGGGGGAGCGCTTATCGGCTTTGGCGACTTTGGTAGCGGCGCGGCCCCGCTGCTCGGTGACGCGCTCGCCGTAACCGGGGCCGTGGCCGGAGCGGCTTACTTTTTGCTGGGCCGCGCCGCGCAACGCCAGGGTTTGAGCTTGAACGCTTACGTCGGGGTAGCTTACGGCGTGGCGGCCGTTTTTCTCCTACCTCTGCCCTGGTTTGCGGGTGTGTCTTACGGCGGGTACAGCGCCGAGACCCTGGTGTGGGTAGTTCTGCTCGCGCTCATCCCGCAGCTTGTCGGTCACACGGGCATCAACTATGCGTTGCGTTACCTCTCCCCTACCCTGGTGGCGACGGCGGTGCTGCTCGAGCCCGTCGGCGCAGTCTTGTTGGCGGTGCTCGTCTTTGCAGAATTTCCGTCTTGGGTGACGGTGGTCGGCGCTGCCGTTTTGCTGGCCGGGGTCATGTTCACCGTTCAGGGCAGCCGCTACGCTGACCCGGCAGGTCAAGCTGACTGAGCACTGCGCGGGGACAGGCTCGAGCCTGCCGGGGAAAAGGGACCAGCGTCGACCCGCCCTGAGGGCACAGCGGAGGACACACAGCAAACCCCCAGGCCTTCGGTTCGCCGACCCGTTTCGACCCACTGCACCACCCGTTATGCAACCCGTCACGTAAAAGTATGCAAGGCTTCAGTTTTTCTGCTATACTGCCCTACGTGAGCGCGATTTTGAACTCTCCGGGATTTATTTTAAACGCGCTCGGTACAAGCCACGCCAAAAACTGTCTTTATTAGGTTCTTCGGCCCAGAGCCGTGGGGCCTTTTGGTGTGTTTGTGTGTGGCGAAAGTGAGTGACCAGCAAAACCAAATACGCAAGTGACAGTCTGAAGGGAGCTTGATTTTGAAAGAAATGTCCAAAATGTTCAAGAGTGGCGACCAGGTCGTCCTACCGCCCTACGGTGTAGGCGTCGTGTCGGGCACCATGACGCGTATGGTCGCAGGCGCCGAGTCGAAGTATTACCAGGTCGACTTTCCCAACGGCACCTCGCGCGCTTACGTGCCGGTGCAAGCGCCGCAAAAGGCCGGTCTCCGGCCCGCCCTGACCGAAGAAGAGGTGCGCGCCGTGACCGAACGCCTCGTCGACGGCCACGTTACTCTGCCCAAGCAGTGGGCGGCGCGCCACCGCAAAGTCACCGAAATTTTGACGAGCGGCGACCCCTACCAAATCGCCACCTTGGCGAGCGAGTTGCGCCGCTGGGACTTAGAACGCGGTCTGCCCGACTTAGACCGCCAGGCATACCGCCGCGCCCTGCGCCTGCTCGCCGGCGAAATCAGCGCGGTGCTCAACATTTCGACCAAAGAGGCGAGAGCCTTGATGGAAGTCGACGACGACACCGAACTGAACTAAAACAAAACCAACCCGATACTACAGCCGAGCTTTGCGCTCGGCTTTTTTGTGAGCGGTCGGCAGTTCGCTCCTGTGGCGCGTTCACGGGCTACACACACGCTTGCTTCAAAAACAAACTTATACCGAACTGCTCAGTTAATGTCACAGTTGTTCGACAGCCTGTTTCCACCAGGGGAAGTTGGTGAGTTGCTGTAGGCGCTCAGGGTTGTGCCAGTAGGACTCGAGCACGTTTGTCAAAGCAGCTTCTAGGGCGTCGAGCGAGTCAAAAAGCCGGTTAGCGAGGATGCGTCTGAACTCCAAGAACCACCTTTCAGCGGGGTTGAGTTCGGGGCTATAGGGCGGGAAAGCTAAGGGGAGAATGTTGTCAGGTATGACGACAGCTTTCTTGATATGAGCAGGTGCGTTGTCGCGGGCAAGGCTAATCAAGTCCTCGGGATAGCGCTGGCTCAGGTGCTGAAGAAAAACTTCATAACAGTTCCCGTCTAAGCGGGGCAGGTACAAACAGAAATCTTCGCCAGTGACGGGTTCTACCGCGGCATAAAGCCAAGTCCACTCATACTTGCGCCTGAGCAGCCAAGCTGGCCTGATGCCCTTGGGGCAGTAACGACGTTTATGCCAGGTGATGAGTCCAAAGCGTGCCTCGTCCATAGCGAATACCCGCACTCTCTGGTTCTTTGACTTGACAACGGCCTTGGACGTTTCTTTCAAACATTCAGCGAAGTTTTTTTAAAGTCTGCTTGAGCCTCTTCATTGGCCTTTTCATGACGATAGCGGCCGGTCTTGGCTTTGATGTGGTGTCGTTTGAAAAGACGCAAGACACCTGTCTCGTCTTTGTAGTGGATCCCATGCTCAGCCAGCAGTTCTTGAGCCTGCTTATAGCTTGCAATCTCACCCGCTTCGAGTGCCTGCTGCAAAGCTTGCCATGCCTCGGTGTTGTCCCATTCCCGACGGCCGCGTTCGGAAACATTGTTCTCCAGCAGTTCACCCAGTCCGCCTGAGCGGTAAGTGGTAAGCCAGCGATGGCACTGCCTAAAGCTGTAGTTCAGCTCTTTAGCAGCCGCGCCGAGACTTCTGCAACGTCCGCTCTTTAGCAGTCGCAACATCTTTACCCGCTGAGTAAGATGGCTGTAGCGGTGTTTTTTCTCCAGTCCCAGCAGTTCCTCTTCACTTTCTTGAATCAGCTCTTGATAGGTCGGTCGCATAACTATAGTATGACACGAAATGGGCAGTTTGGTATTAGAGCACCCCTAAATCACAAGTACCGCCTGTGGCTGCCGGGTTCCGGCAAAGTGCCAAGAAGACTGCCGGTTCAAAGATGTCGTCGCAGTTTCAAAAGGGCTAGACATCCTTGTGTGGCCTCGTTTGGACTACCCGGCCCAAAGAATTACCTTCCCAAGAACGGGGGCAAGGCCGAAAGCGTTTTTGTCTCAACGAGTCGAGGAAAAGCTGAACGAGGAAAAGCGAGGGTTCAGTCGGGTAAACGACGCGTTTCTGTCAGGTTCGTGCCTGTCAGCACCGAAACCTGCCAGTACCGAAAAGGGCAAAGGCTGACGACTAACTGTTTTTGCTTTGCAGGTAACGCAGGGCGATGGCGTAAGCCGCGTAGTCGTCTATGGGGCGGGGCGGCGACCACAGACCTCTGGGGAGCAACCGGGTCAAACCCCGGGGCGGATGGTCGCGAAAGTAAAGTCCCCTCGCCTCGAGCGTCGTGCCTTCTTCGTTGACGACGACAACTTCCAGCTCGAGCTTCGCCAGCACGTCCTGGACAGCCCGGCTACCGGTGCCGTCACCCACCACGAGGGTCGCGTCCGGGGGGTACTCGAGCCTTTTGAGCGCGCCCAAATCCAGAATCTCACGGCGCAACAACCGGCCGTCCTCGCCGACGTGCGCGACACCGATGTTGCGGCCGGGGTCGAAGGCGATAATCACCCTTACAGAGTAACGAATTGCAGGACAAAAAGGGCGGCCCGCGGGCCGCCCTTTTTGTTGAGAAGCGAGTTTAGCTGGTCGCCTCGGGACGTTTTTCCGGCGTGGTGGCTGCCGGGCGGGCCGGCGCGTCCACGGTCGTGATGGCTTTTTGACGCTTTTGCAGCGTGTTCTCGTCCGCGACGCGGAGCCCGCGGATGCTCGACAAACCCGTTCCGGCCGGAATCAAACGGCCCAGGATGACGTTCTCTTTCAAGCCGACAAGGTCGTCCGCCTTGCCGCTCACGGCGGCCTCGGTCAGCACGTGGGTAGTGTGCTGGAAGCTCGCCGCCGACAGCCAGGACTTCGTCGACAAGCTCGCCTTGGTGATGCCCAACAGCACGGGTTTCCACGAAGCAGGTGCCTTGTTCTGGTCCAAAAGGGCGTTGTTGACCGCTTCGATGTCGAAGCGTTCGACCGTCTGGCCCTCCAAGAAGTCACTGTCACCCGACTCCAGGACTTCGACGAACTTGAGCATTTGCCGCACGATGGTTTCGATGTGTTTGTCGTGAACCGACACACCCTGGCTCCGGTAAACGCGCTGGATTTCCTCGACGAGGTAGTTTTGCACCGCGTCGGGGCCGCGCGACTCGAGCAAGTCATGCGGGTTGATAGCTCCGCGCGTAAGTTGTTGTCCGGCTTCGACTTTTTCACGGTCGCGAACCAAGATGCGGGTGTTCTTGTCAACTTTGTAAGTTTTGCTGAACTCGCCGTCCTCGCTCGTCACCACGATGCGGTTGCGGTCTTCTTCCTCGTCGACGCTCGCGACGCCGTCGAGATCGCTGATGAGCGCCCGAATTTTGGGTTTGCGGGCTTCGACGAGTTCGATGACGCGCGGCAGACCCTGCGTGATGTCGCCGCCTGTCGCGACCCCGCCCGTGTGGAAGGTGCGCATGGTGAGCTGCGTGCCGGGTTCGCCGATGGACTCGGCGGCGATGACGCCGACCGCCTCACCTAAACTCACCTCGCGCATCGTAGACATGTCCAGGCCGTAGCAGCGGCGGCACACGCCCGCACGCGTTTGGCAGGTCAGCGGACTGCGCACCTCAACGGTGCGCACTTCGGGGTTGTCGGCCAGACGCTGGTAAATCGCGCTCACGTCCTCACGCATGAGCATGGTCCCGGCGTCGTAAGCCAGGTCGCCGACCTCGAAGTCGAGCGCCAAGCGCCGCCCGTAGAGCGACATCTCGACCTGGCTCTTGTTGCGCAAACGGCCCTCCGGGCTGTAGAGCAACACCTCGTGGAGTTCGGCCGTGCCGCAGTCGTCCTCGCGCACCACGATTTCGTGGGCCACGTCGACGAGCTTGCGGGTCAGGTAGCCCGAGTCCGCGGTGCGGAGCGCCGTGTCGGCCCCGCCCTTGCGCGCGCCGTGGGTGCTGATGAAGTATTCCAGCACCGTCAAACCCTCGCGGAAGTTCGAAGTGATGGGCAGTTCGATGGTTTCGCCCGAGGGCTTTTGCATCAGTCCGCGCATCCCGGCGAGCTGGCGAATCTGCTGCGGGTTGCCCCGCGCGCCCGACTGGGACATGACGAAAAGCGGGTTGAAGGGCAAGGTGTCCGCGAAGTGGTCGAACACGGACTGCTTCACCTGGTCGGTCGTGTCGTTCCAGAGCTTGACGACCTGGCTGTAGCGCTCTTCGTCGGTCACGAAGCCGCGCTCGAAGGCCGCGGTAATTTTGTCGAGGCGGTTGTAGGCCTCTTCAAGCAGCTCTTTTTTCTTCGGCGGAATCGCCACGTCGTCGATGCCGATGGTAATGCCCGAGGTGGTCGAGAGTTCGAAGCCGTACTGTTTGAGGCCGTCTAAAAGCTTGGCGGTGCGTTCGACGCCGAGCAACTTAAACGAGTCGGTGACGAGGTCGCGGAGTGCGCCTTTTTCGTACGCGGTGTCGTAGCGGATGAGCGAGGCGGGTACGTCCTCGCCGTTTTCGGAGAGCGTTTCTTTGATCAGTCGCACGAAGTCCATGCGACCCGGACTCGTCGTCAGCGTCTCGCCGTCGATGGTGACGGTGACGACGTCTTGCATGTCGATTTCGCCGCGCTCGACCGCGAGCAACGCTTCGTCGACGCCGCTGAAATGATACTTGAGGCGACCCACGCTCGTCTCGACGCCGTCGACCGTGATGACCGAGTTGAGGTCGACCTCGTTCGCGCTGTAGGCCTTCAGGGCGGCTTCCCGTGTTTTGTAGCTGTTGCCGATGCCTTTGTGGCCCGTGTGAACCTGGGTCAGGACGAACAGACCCAAGATGATGTCGCGGCTGGCTTGCACGTTCGGCGAGCCGTGCGCGGGCGACAATAGGTTGTGCGAACTCAGCATCTGCAAACGCGCTTCGGCTTGAGCGTAGACCGACAAGGGCACGTGAATCGCCATCTGGTCGCCGTCGAAGTCGGCGTTGAAAGCTTCGCAGACCAAGGGGTGAAGCTGAATCGCTTGACCCTCGACGAGCACCGGCTCGAAGGCCTGGATGCCCAGTCGGTGCAGCGTCGGCGCGCGGTTCAAGAGCACGACGCGGTCCTGGATGACCTCTTCCAGCGCGTCCCAAATCTCGTCGCGGGTGTCGCGGTAGCGCTCGAGCAGTTTGCGAGCGCTCTTGATGTTCGAGACGACCTGGCGCTCCTCCAAAGTCTTGAACAGGAACGGCTTGAAGAGTTCCAGGGCCATCCGCTTCGGCACGCCGCACTGGTGCAGCTTGAGCTGCGGCCCGACCACGATGACGCTCCGGCCCGAGTAGTCGACGCGCTTGCCGAGAAGGTTTTGGCGGAAACGGCCTTGTTTGCCGCCGAGGAGGTCAGTCAGCGAACGCAACGGCCGGTCGCTGCCGGGGTGGACCACGGCCGCGCCGCGCCGCCCGTTGTCGATGAGCGCGTCCACGGCTTCTTGCAACATCCTTTTCTCGTTGCGGACGATCATTTCGGGTGCGCCCTGCGCCATCAGTTTTTTGAGGCGGTTGTTGCGGTTGATAAGTCGCCGGTACAGGTCGTTTAAGTCCGAGGTGGCGAAGCGTCCCCCCTCGACCTGCACCATCGGGCGCAACGCGGGCGGCATGACCGGCACCGAGGCCATGATCATCCAGGCCGGGTTGTTGCCCGACGCCATAAAGCTGCGGACGATTTCTAGGCGTTTACGCGCCTTGGCGCGCTTGTGGCGGCTCGGGCTGGTCATCTCTTCGACCAACTCCGCTTCCAGGGTGGGCAAGTCGAGGGACTCGAGCAACTCCTGAATCGCCTCGGCTCCCATCGTCGCCTCGAAGTCGTAAGATTCAATCACGCGCACCTGACGGCGCACGAGGTCGATTTCGACCCGGCCCGAGATGTCCGCCTTGACGCGACCGTCGTCGGCGAGGTCGTCGCCGGGCCGCACGCGGTCGCCGTTGACCACAATGGGCTCGTCTTCGTAAGGATAGATTTTCGCCCTCGAGACGATGATGCTGGCGGGCTGGCCTAAGTGAACCACGCCGTCCGCGGCGGCCACAATCTCTTGCGCCGCGTCAATCGCGCCGACGATTTTTTCGCCTTGCACCACTTCCGAGCCGTCGCCGACGAGCACGTGCATGGTGGGGTTGATTTCCAGCTCTTCGCGGCGCGCCCACTTCACGGTCAAGCTCAGTTCCATGTCGGTGCTGCGTTTTTTACTTTTGTCGACCTTGACGCCCGCGTCTTTGGGCACGCTCAACTTAGTGCCGGCGGCGGCCTCGGCGAGCGCGCTGCCTTTTTCGACAAACTCGCCCTCGCCCGCCCGAATGGTCACGCCTGCGGGGATGAAGTAGGTCTCTACCGCGTCGCCTTCGTCTAGGTCGCGGACCATTAGCACGCCGCCCTCGGTGCCGATGGGCAGCAGTTCGACGACGCCTTCGCCTTTGGCGGTGAGCGTCCAGTCCTCGGTGAGTTCGGCAAACGGTTGGCCGCCCTCGTAGCGTTCCTCTTCAATCCAGGCCTTCGTCGGCAGGGTTAAAACCGCCTCGCGCGCCTCGCTGTAGTCGAAGACCAACCTGCGGGGAAAACGGTACTGCGCGATGCCGTCAAGCTTGGAGCGCACGCCCTTGGCGAGTTGCTGTCCGGCTTCAACTGCCTCGCCGTCAGCCACGACCGCGTCTTCGCCGCCGGGAACCGTGTAGGTTTCCTGGCGGCCGTAGCGCAGTTGGCGGTACTCGTCGTCGCTGAGCAAGTCACCGCGGCGCAGCGGTTTGCCGTCTTTGAACGCGCCCAGCGGGTCGGTGACGACGTACTTGGCGAAGTAAAGGACTTGCTCGAGCTGGCTCGTAGACAAGTTCAGCAGCGCGCCCACTTTGCTGGGGATGTCCTTGACGTACCAGATGTGCGCGCAGGGCGTGGCGAGTTCGATGTGGCCCATGCGGTAGCGGCGCACCGTGGACTTGGTGACCTCGACCCCGCAACGCTCGCAGGTTTTACCCTCGAAGCGCTGGCGCTTGTACTTGCCGCAGGCGCACTCGAAGTCTTTTTCCGGCCCGAAGATGCGCTCGTCGAACAAGCCGTCGCGCTCGGGCTTGAGGGTGCGGTAGTTGATGGTCTCGGGTTTGGTGACCTCGCCGTAACTCCAGCCGCGCACCTGCTCGGGGCTGGCGATTTTGATGCGGACTTTGTCGAATTCTCTCATGCGGTGTCCCTTCGCGAAGGTTCAAAAACGCGTTCTGCGCTGAATGTCATTACAGCCGACCGCGGCCGGCTTCGTCGAAGATGTTGATGGTGCGGTCTTCGTTGTCGAGAATCTGCACGTCGAGTCCGAGCGAGTGGAGTTCTTTGACGAGCACCTTGAACGACTCGGGGATGGTGGGCTCCAACACGTCGTTCCCTTTGACAATCGCCTCGTAAGCGGCGTTGCGCCCGTCGATGTCGTCGGACTTGATGGTGAGCATTTCCTGCAGCGTGTAGGCCGCGCCGTGCGCCTGCAGCGCCCAACACTCCATCTCGCCGAGGCGCTGCCCGCCGAACTGCGCCTTGCCGCCCAAGGGTTGTTGGGTGATGAGCGAGTACGGCCCGGTCGAGCGCGCGTGCATCTTGTCCTCGACCATGTGGTAGAGCTTCATCACGTACATCACGCCGACCACGATGGGCGCGTCGATGGCTTCGCCGGTGCGCCCGTCGAACAGGATGGTTTTACCCGAGCGGCTGATGGCGCGTTGGCCGTCGTCCATGCTCACGTCGTCGGGGATGATGCCCAGTTTCGAGGCGCGCCGCACTACAGCGACCTCACGTGTGTCGGGTTCGTAGCCGGCTTCGGCGTTGGCGGCGATGTCACGGTCGGCCGAGGCCTCGAGCAAGCTCTTAATCTCCTCTTCGCTGGCACTGTCAAAGACCGGCGTGACGAACGAGACGCCGCGCTTGTAAGCGGCGAAGCCGAGGTGCGTTTCCAAAATCTGGCCCAAGTTCATCCGCGACGGCACGCCGAGCGGGTTGAACACCAGGTCGACGGGCGTGCCGTCGGCCATGTAGGGCATGTCTTCGGGCGGCAGGATTTTGGCGACGACGCCCTTGTTGCCGTGGCGGTTCGCCAACTTGTCGCCTTCAATCAGGCGGCGCTTTTGCGCGATGTAGACCCGCACCATTTCCTGCACGCCGGGTTTGAGTTCGACGCCGGGGTCGCCCCGCTTAAACCGAACCGTGCGCAGGATGATTCCGCTGTCGCCGGGCGGCACGCGCAGCGAGGTGTCTTTGACCTCGCGCGCTTTTTCGCCGAAGATACTCCGCAGCAAGCGCTCTTCGGGGGTGGGCTCGGTCTCGCCCTTGAACGAGGTGTGGCCGACCAGGATGTCGCCCTGCTTCACTTCGGCCCCGATGCGCACCACGCCGTCTTCGTCAAGGTCGCGGAGCGCGGCTTCCGATAGACCGGGGATGTCTCGAGAGATTTTTTCGGGGCCGAGTTTGGTGTCCCTAGCTTCTTTCTCGTACTTTTCGATGTGGACCGAGGTGTAGGCGTCATTCCGCACGAGCGTTTCAGAAAGCACGATGGCGTCTTCGAAGTTGTAACCGTCGAAGGGCATGATGGCGATGAGGATGTTTTTGCCCAAGGCCAAACGCCCGTTGTCCGAGGCCGGCCCGTCGGCGATGACCTGACCCGCCGTAACTTTGTCACCTTGCGACACGACCGGGCGCTGGTCTAAGTTCGTGTTCTGGTTCGAACGCTGGTAGCGGGTGAGCAGGTGTTCTTTTTCGACGCCCTTGGCGGTTTCGACGACAATTCGCTTGGCGTCGACGTAGCTCACCGTGCCCGAGTCCGTTGCCAGCAGCACCGTGCCCGAGTCGCGCGACACGCGCTCCTCGACGCCGGTGCCCACAAAGGGCGCGTCGGTTTTAATGAGGGGCACCGCCTGCGACTGCATGTTCGAGCCCATGAGCGCGCGGTTGGCGTCGTCGTGCTCCAAAAACGGGATGAGCGAGGTCGGCACCGACACGACCTGCTTGGGTGACACGTCCATGTAGTCGACTTCTTGCGGCGACACGAACACCGGGTCGCCCAAGTTGCGCGCCACGATGGTGTCGGTGGCGAAGGTGCCGTCGTCGCTCAGGGGCGTGTTGGCCTGCGCGATGATGTACTTGTCCTCTTCGTGAGCGGTCATGTAAACGACGTCCTCGGTCACCCGGCCGTCTTTGACCGTGCGGTAAGGTGCTTCGATAAAGCCTAAGTCGTTCACGCGCGAAAAACTCGCCAGTGAAGTAATCAGTCCGATGTTGGCGCCTTCCGGGGTTTCAATCGGGCAGATGCGGCCGTAGTGGGTGCGGTGGACGTCGCGGACGTCGAAACCGGCGCGCTCGCGTGTCAGTCCACCCGGCCCCAGGGCCGAGATGCGGCGCTTGTGGCGCAGTTCGGACAACGGGTTGACCTGGTCCTTGAACTGGCTGAGCTGGCTGCGCCCGAAGAACTCGCGCAGCGCGGCCACGATAGGGCGGTTGTTCACCAACTTTTGCGGCGTGGCCGCGTCCGGGTCGCCCAAGAGCATCCGCTCGCGCACACCCCGCGCCATGCGGCCCAAACCGACGCGAATCTGGTCGGCGACGAGTTCGCCCACGGTGCGAATGCGGCGGTTGCCGAGGTGGTCGATGTCGTCCTCTTTGTAACCGTCCGCCCCGGCTTGCAGGTTGATGAGGTACTGAATCGTCGGGATGAGGCCGTAGTCGATAAACGCGCCGTCTTCAAATCCCAAGAGGGTACTGTTTTCAAACTCCAAGTCCAGCTTGCTGTTCATCTTGTAACGACCCGCCTCACCGAGGTCGTAGCGGCGGGGGTCGGCGAGCAGGCTGTGGAGGTAACTCGTCGCCTTGTCGACCTTGGGCGGGTCGCCCGGACGCAGCACCGTGAAAAGTCGCAGCAGGGCCTCGTCCACGGTGATGTTGGGTGTGTCTTCGGAGTCAAAGGTCGCTTCCAACATCGCCTCGCGACCTTTGAACAGCCCGCGAATCTGCTCGTCGTTGTAGCCCATCACCCGCAAAATCAGCGTAAAAGGGAACTTGCGTTTGTTGACTTTCATCCACAACACGTCGCTGTTGTCGAATTCGACTTCTATCCACGGCCCGCGTTTGGGCATCGGGATGATGGCGGCGGTATAGGACACGCCCGAATTTTTCATCGTGCTGGTGAAGTAAACGCCGGGCGAGCGGTGAATTTGCGACACGATGACGCGGTCGGCCCCGTTGACCACGAACGAACCGTCCTCGGTCATGATGGGCAGGTCGCCTATGAAAACTTGGTCTTCTTTGATGAGGCCGGTGTCTTTGTGGACGAGCTGGAGCTTGGCAAACAACCCGGCGTGGTAGGTGAGGTCTTTTTCGCGGCACTCTTCGGCGCTGAATTCAGGCTCGGCCAGGGTGTACTCGAGAAAGTCGAGGACCAAGCCCGCCTGACGACCCCGGTCGGTTTCATCGATGGGAAAAACTTCTTTGAACGCAGCTTGCAGCCCCGCATTGCCCCGCTCCGCCGCCGACACACCACGTTGCAAAAACTTCTCGTATGACTTAATCTGTATGTTGGTGAGGTTGGGAAGGTCAATAACTTCTTTGATATCACCGAACGCTTCTATAGTGCGCATTTTCACCCCTTTGCAGAACCTGCGTCGCACCGCGCAAACAAACGCCACGAGGCTCAAGCGCCTCCTGGACCCGTTTCACGCAGTCTAATTTGAAACCTTTAAAAAATACTTCAACCGTGTCCTAGCTGCCGTCCGGCTTGGCTAAATCCGCCTGGATAACTTCGACATGGATGGTAAGAAATGAAGCTTGCGAGTTGCCGCCGTTTCCTTTGCAACTCCCTCCCTTTTGTCGACTGCCTCAGTCAACAACCAGACAGTGTACGCTGCCGCAAAGTGAGCGGGCGTAAGCCAGACTACGCGATTTTAAAATAGTTAAGTTGGGGGGCAGAGGCGTTCTTACACGCCTCTACCCTGCACCCCAGGTCGGCCCTACTTGACTTCGACGGTTGCGCCCGCAGCTTGCAGTTTGCCCTGAATTTCAGTAGCTTCGTCTTTGCTGATGCCTTCGCGCACCACGCCGCCCGCTTCGACCAAGTCTTTGGCCTCTTTCAGACCCAAGCTGGTAATCGCGCGGACCTCTTTGATGACTTGCAACTTCGACGCGCCCGCTTCTTTGATGCTGACCGTAAACTCGGTCTGCTCTTCGGCCGGGGCCGCTTCAGCGCCGCCTGCTGCCGCCATCATCATACCGGCGGGCATCGCCGCAGCCGCTTCGACGCCCCACTTTTCTTTTAACCCTTCGACCAAGTCGACGAGTTCCAACACGGTCAAGCCCGAAAGTTGTTCCATCACTGCTTCTTTGTCAAACGCCATCAGCTTTCCTCCTTGAGTTTATCCGAGTAGTTTTGAAGTACACCAACCAAGTTTCGTGGTGGGCCTTGTAACACGCCGACCAACTGCTGCAAAGGGGCCAGCAGAACGCCGACCAACTCGCTTTGGAGCTGTTGCCGAGAGGGTAGCTTGGCAATTTTTGCCAGCGACTCGGGCGTTACCCTTTTGCCTTGCAACCGTCCGCCCTTGGAGACGGGTAAGTCTTTGGCGTGCTTTTGCGCGTAGTCGGTCAGCGCTTTAGCGGGTTCGACCGGGTCTTCGCCGATAAGCACCAGCGCCGTCGGCCCGGTGAGGGTGTCCGCAAAATCCTCGACGCCTTGTTCTTTGAGAACGACGTTGATGAGGGTGTTTTTGGCGACCAAAATACGCCCGCCGGCCTCGCGCACCTTAGCGCGTAGGCTGTTGAACTCGCCTGCGGAAAGGCCCTGGTAATCGACCAAGTAAAACGTCTGCGCGTCGCCGAGCAGGGTTCTCATCTGCTCGACAGCCGCTTGATTTCTTGGATTAGCCATGCCTACCTTTCTCGTTTATGATCCTGGCCCCTGAACGCAGCGGGCCGTTTCTTATTGAAGTCCACCAAGGACTCCATTTCAATGTGGGGTTCGTCAACCGCGAAACGCAGCTAAAAGGGTCAACCCCTTTTACGCCTCGGCAGGATCTTTAAGCTGGCTAAGCCCCTGCTGTCTCCAACGCCAAAAGGTGCTACGCACCGGGGTGCTGAAAAGTATCTTGCCAACGCTCGAGAGTCAAACTGTAAAACCGCGTCCGCAAAAGTGTCGTTTACAAAACCTACAAACCGACGCGTACGCTCGGTCCCATTGTCGAGGTCAGGTAGAGGGTACGAAAATACAAGCCCCTCGAAGTGTCGGGTTTGGCCGCCTCGACCGCGCTTTTGAGCGCACGCAAGTTCTCCGCCAACTGCTCGCTGGCAAAGCTCGCCTTGCCGATGGGCGCATGGACCACGCCGGTTTTGTCGGCGCGAAACTCGATGCGGCCCGCCTTGAGCGCCGTCACTATTTCGGCGATGTTCGGTCCGACCGTACCCGCTTTGGGGTTGGGCAACATGCCGCGTGGACCCAAAACCCGGCCCAGCTTGCCGCCCACTTGCGCCATCATGTCAGGTGTGGCGACGACGGCGTCAAAGTCCGTCCAGCCTTCCAGTATGCGCGCGATAATGTCTTCACCGCCGACAAAGTCGGCTCCGGCTTCTTGGGCGGCGGCGACATTGTCGCCTTGGGTGACGGCGACGACGCGGACCGTTCTGCCGGTGCCGTGGGGCAACGCGACCGTACCGCGTACGGTCTGGTCGGACTTTCTGGGGTCGACCCCGAGCCGAAAATGCGCTTCGACGGTTTCGTCGAACTTGGCCGTCGCCAGCTCTTTGACGAGGACGGTCGCTTCTTCGGCAGAGTAGATTTTACCCGGCTCGAGCTTCTCTTTCAGGTTGCGGTAACGCTTGCCGTGGTTGGCTGCCAAGTTAGACATCGCTGGGTCTCCCCTCGACGACGACGCCCATAGAACGGGCGGTGCCGGCGATGATTTTGGCCGCCGCGATTTCGTCGTTGGCGTTGATGTCGGCCATTTTTTGACGACCCAAATCCAGACACTGGTCCCAGCTCAGTTTACCGACCTTGTTTTTCTGCGGCTCGCCCGACCCTTTGGGTATACCCGCCGCCTTACGAATAAGGTAGCTCGCGGGCGGCGTCTTGGTAATAAACGTAAACGAACGGTCGGCAAAGATGGTGAGTTCTACCGGGATAATAGCGTCACCTTGACCCGCCGTTTGAGCGTTGAACGCCTTGACGAACTCCATGATGTTCGCACCGTACTGGCCCAGCGCCGGACCGACCGGGGGGGCCGGGGTCGCGCTGCCCGCGGGCAGTTGCAACTTGACCATGCCTGCTACTTTTTTCGCCATACTGTCTCCTTTCGCTCCCTCTGGCCCTTACGGACCGTGAGGTTCAAGCGCTCCCGGGGCAACACAAGTCCCCGGATCAAAGGCCGGCTTCGAAATCCCGGCTAACTTTTTACGACCTGCGAAAAATCGAGTTCGACGGGCGTTTCCCGACCGAAAATAGACACCAACACCTTTACCTTACCCTTGTCGGCGTCCAGGTCGGACACGACGCCGGTAAAGTCCGAAAAGGGGCCGGAGGTAACCTGGACCATGTCGCCCCGGTTGAAAGTGATTTTGACTTTGGGTTTTTCTTTGCTGCCGCTGATACCCAAGTTGCTGAGCATCCGCGCCTCTTCTTGCTGTGTCAAGGGCACCGCGTGGGTCGCCGTGCCGACGAAACCGGTCACGCCCGGCGTGTAGCGCACCACTTCCCAGGCCTCGTTGGGCTCGTCCGGGTTGTCGCCCAAGTCGGTTTGCACAAAAATGTAGCCGGGAAACGTTTTGCGCTTGATGACCTCTTTCTTGCCACCGCCCGCGTGTTCGACTGTTTCTTCGGTCGGTACCACAACTTGGTAGATGCGGTCAGCAATCCCCAGCGAGCGCGCCCGGTTCATGATGTTTTCGCGGACCTTTTCTTCGTGGCCGACGTAGGTGTGAACTGCGTACCATTCGATGCTCATAATGACCTCTTAGACACCTAAAGAATCGCTTTGATGAGGTTGCCCAAGATAGTGTCGGTGGTAAGTAGAAAAAGCAGCGTCAACACGACGAAGATAAGCGTCGCTTGGGTTGCCTGGATAACCTCGTCCCGGGTCGGCCAAGTGACGCGCCGCAACTCGGCTCGAGAATTGCGCAAGTAGGTGAGAACCGAATTCACCGCTACACCTTGACTTCGCGGTGCGGCGTGTGTTTCCGGTCCCAGGGGCAGTACTTGCTCAGCTCGAGCTTCGCTTGGGTGTTGCGGCGGTTTTTGCGCGTCGTGTAGTTGCGCCGTTTACACTCGGTACACTCGAGCTGTAGTTTAATTCTTACGTCACTTGCCATAGCCAACTCCTCGTTTACGACCCTTGAGCATAACAAACAAAAGCCGAAATACCTAAACGTAGACTACCAATGCAGCCTACGTGCAGCCTGTGTTCGCCGGTCTACTTCGTCACTTTCGTAACCACACCGGCACCCACAGTCCTGCCACCCTCACGAATGGCAAAGCGTAGTCCATCTTCCATCGCTATAGGCTTGATGAGTTCGACACTCAGCTCCACATTGTCCCCGGGCATCACCATCTCCACGCTCTCAGGGAGAGTCACCACGCCCGTGACGTCGGTCGTGCGAAAGTAAAACTGCGGCCGGTAGCCGGTGAAGAAGGCGCTGTGCCGGCCGCCTTCTTCTTTCTTCAAGATGTACACCGACCCGTCGAAAACGGTATGGGGAGTGATGGAACCGGGTTTGGCTAACACTTGACCTCGTTCGATGTCGTCGCGGCCCACGCCGCGCAACAGCACGCCTACGTTGTCGCCGGCCAGACCCGAGTCGAGCGTCTTGCGGTGCATCTCGACACCGGTCACGACCGTCTTTTTGGTGTCGCTTAGCCCGACGATGGAGATTTCTTCGCCGGTCTTGACCGTGCCCCGTTCGACCCTGCCCGTCGCCACGGTGCCGCGGCCGGTGATGGTGAACACGTCTTCGACCGGCATCAAGAACGCCTTGTCGACGTCGCGTTCAGGCGTGGGGATGTAGCTGTCCACCGCGTCGAGCAGGTCCCAGATTTTATCGACCCACTCGTTTTCGCCGCGTTGGGTATTGGGGTTGGCTTGCAGGGCTTCTAGGGCTTTCAAAGCCGAGCCTTGTACCACCGGGATGTCGTCGCCGGGGAAGTCGTAGGAGGCGAGCAGTTCGCGCACTTCCATTTCGACGAGTTCGAGCAGTTCTTCGTCGTCGACCATGTCGGTTTTGTTCATGAACACCACGATGTAAGGCACGCCCACTTGTCTAGCCAAGAGGATGTGTTCGCGCGTTTGCGGCATCGGGCCGTCGGCGGCGCTGACCACCAAAATAGCTCCGTCCATCTGCGCGGCACCGGTAATCATGTTCTTGACGTAGTCAGCGTGGCCCGGGCAGTCGACGTGGGAGTAGTGGCGCGCTTTCGTTTGGTACTCCACGTGTGAGGTGTTGATGGTGATGCCCCGAGCTTTCTCTTCGGGCGCTTTGTCGATTTGGTCGTAGCTTTGCGTCGTCACTGTCGGGTCGGCCGCCGCCGCTGTAAAGGTGATGGCCGCTGTCAAAGTGGTCTTGCCGTGGTCCACGTGACCAATCGTGCCTACGTTTACGTGCGGTTTCGTGCGCTGGAATACGCTTTTTGCCATTGTGGTGCTCCTTTGCTTTGGTTGAAATCCGCTTTTGCACAGCGGAGGACCAGCCCCTTTTAAGCCGGTCTGAAAGTTTTAGTTGGAGCTCGTGGACGGGATTGAACCGTCGACCTCTCCCTTACCAAGGGAGTGCTCTACCACTGAGCTACACGAGCCTACCAGACCCCCACTTTGGAGCAAACGTCCCCGCTCGAGCCGCCGCTCCTAGTTTCCCACCTTGCAAATCTCCAGCCTTGCAAAACGGGAATACTGTTGCAGTCAGTTTTAGGGAAGCATCTTTACGTTAAAGACGATACCTCTAAAACCTTGAAACTTACAGCTAACACCCACGAGTGGATTACAGACGGTAGCTCTAAGTTTTTGGAGCGGGAGACGAGATTCGAACTCGCGACATTCAGCTTGGGAAGCTGACGCTCTACCAGCTGAGCTACTCCCGCGTGGGTCATTGGTATTATCAATGATTTATCATTGATAATACCAATGACCATTTGGTGGGCCGGGATGGATTTGAACCATCGTAGGCGAAGCCAACGGATTTACAGTCCGTCCCCTTTAACCACTCGGGCACCGACCCGCACTGTAAGCTTAAATTTTAGAGTCAACATCTCTAAATGAATTAGAGATGATACCTCTAAAATTTTGGAGCCACCCATCGGAATCGAACCGACAACCTTCCGATTACAAATCGGATGCTCTACCAGTTGAGCTAGGGTGGCGCGTCGCCCGAAGGTGTTCTCCAAGACGCTTTCGCGTCCGGCTAGACAGCCTAGCACGCCCTTCAAAAGCGTGTCAACAACTTTTCAACTCGTCGAAAAGCTACTAGAAAAGCTATCCAAAGAGGGGTCCGAACACCGCTCTCAGGGCGCAGTTTTCAAGATGGGGAAGCAACTAATCTCAGATAGTAGCTGCGGCGTCGCCCAGGCCCTCAAGCCGCCCCTCTTCTAAGCGGTAGCGGCGGTCGACGTCGCGTACCAAACCCTCGTCATGGGTAACCATCACTACTGCGCTACCCTCGTCGCGGGCTAATGCGACCAACAGTTCGAACACGGCTCCGGCACTTTGCCGGTCGAGGCTACCGGTCGGTTCGTCGGCCAAAACGAGGGCGGGGTTGGCGTAAAGAGCGCGCGCCACGGCGACGCGTTGGCGCTCGCCGCCGGACAGCTTGGCGGGCAAGAAGTCGCGCCGGGCTGCCAAACCGACCGCACGCAACAAAGACTCACCGCGCGCCCCGTCCACTTTTCCCGCCAACCGCCCCGAAAGGGTCACGTTTTCTATGACGCTCATGTCGTTGAGCAGGTAGTGGTTTTGGAACACGAGTCCGACGCGGCTCAGGCGCAACCGCGCCAAGGCGTGGTTGTCGGCTTTGTGAACGGCGACCTCTTGCCAGTAAATCTCACCCTCGGTCGTCTTGTCGAGTCCGGCCAGCAGGTGCAGCAGGGTCGACTTGCCCGAGCCCGAAGGCCCCAAGACAGCGACGACCTCACCTGCGGCAACCCGCAAATCGACACCCCGAAGCACCGTCACGGTTCCGGCGGGGCTCGAGAAGCTGCGGTGAACATTTTTACACACGAGCGCGCTCACTGCCGCCAACTATACCGGCTGTGCTAGGCTGTGGGCGAAAATGGACTCAGGAACACAGCCCCACCAACACAGTCTCGGCAACACAGTCTCGGCAACCAAGACAGGCAGGAACACATGGCAGATGTGAAAACTTTTTTGACGGGGGTCCCTCTTTTCAAAGACGCCCCCGAACGCGCCCTCGAGATAGCGGCGTCGGTCATGCAGTTGCGCAAGTTCGATACCGGCAGCGTCATCTTTCAAGAGGGTGACGTCGGCGAAGCGCTCTACGTGCTCGTGGGCGGCCTCGTCAAACTTTCCAAGGTGGACTTGGGCGGTTACGAGAAAACCCTCGCCATTCTTCAGCCGCCCGAGTTTTTTGGCGAGATGGCGCTGTTGGGTGCCAAAACGCGGAACGCGACGGCGGAGGCCTTGGGCAGCGTCGAGGCTTACTTGCTGTTCGGCGACGACTTCAACAAGCTCCTCCAGACGTACCCGACCGTCAGCTTGAACCTCACCACGACGCTGGCCCAACGCCTGCGCGGCATGGACGACGAAGCGCAAATTCTGTCTTACAAGGACGCTCAAGGACGCGTTGCCTTCGTCTTGTTGCGGCTCTACCGCAGCGGCGTCATCGACCTGACCGAAAGCGGTCAGGCGCTCGTGCGCCTGACGCACCAAGACATCGCCAACCTGGCGGGCACGAGCCGCGAAACCGTGACCCGCGCCCTCAGGGTGCTCGAGAACGAACAAGTCATCGCCACCCGCCCCAAGGAAGTCGTTCTGACGGACGTTCAGGGATTGGAAGAGATTTTGCACGGCATCAGGGAGTAGGCGCGGTGCGCTCGAGCCGCGCTTGACTCCGCTTTTCTTGGGTGGGTCGTTGCCCGAACCTTGGTTCGGTCCCTCACGCGTGCAGCTTCTGTGTTGAGCACAGGTTGTGAGCACAGTCTTGACGGCCGTATACACTGTTCGGCCTCGGCTCGGTGTAGCGTTAGCGCATGATAGGACCGTTCGGGCTGTGGGAAATCGTCATCGTCGTCGCCGTGGTCGTGCTGCTGTTCGGCGCACGCAGCTTGCCCAAAATCGCCAAGGACGCGGGCAGGACGTTCAAAAAAGTGCGCAAGGAAGTGCGCGAGTTCAAAGACGACATCGACATCACCAAGCCGGATTAATGCCGCGTCAGGCTAGAAACCATAAACTCAAAACAGTTCAGGGCGTTCGGAAGCCGCGCTTCGGAGTCTTTGAACTAAAGTTTTCAAGCAAGCCAGTTATCTCAAACCGAGCAAGGCGGACCGGCTGAGCCGAAGCGGTTAGACTGACAAGGTATGAAAAGCGGCTGTGACGGATGACTATGGTTGTTGACAAGGTTGAGGCTGCCAAGCAGCGAGAAGCCGTCGGTTTGGCCCGTGAACTCGCTCAGGGGTTCAGGGCCGGAGCTGGGACCGCGGACGAGCAAGGAGCCTTGCCCGCTGCGGATGTCGCCGCGCTCGAGAGCGCGAACTACCCCGGTCTCGCCGTGCCCGAAGCGTATGGCGGCCGGGGCGCCTCGCTCGAGGCTTGTGTCGCGGCGCAACTCGAGCTGGCCCAGGGCAGCGCCTCCACCGCGCTCGTCGCCGCGATGACCCTGCACATCGTCGGGCACGAACGCGAGGTGCGAAGTTGGACGCCCGCAGCCCGCGACGCTATTTTCGCCGACGTGGCGCGCGGCGCGCTGCTCAACAGCGCGGCGAGCGAGCCGCGCCTCGGCAGCCCGTCGCGCGGCGGGCTGCCCGACACCTACGCTCAAAAGAGCGGGGACACACTCCTTGTCAATGGTCACAAAAATTGGGTGACCGGCGGCGAACACTTGACCCACCTTCTCGTGCGTTTGCGTCTGGCGGACGAGGCGGTGGTGGTGTGGCTGCCGAGCGACACCCCCGGCTTGCGCTGGGAAAAAACGTGGGGGGACGGCCTCAGCTTGCGGGCCAGCGACAGCCACGACCTTTATCTGGAGGACGTGCGGGTGCCTGCCGCCAACCTCGTCCAGCGAGGCAAGTCCCCGGGAAACGTCTGGTTTCCCATGTTGGTCGCGGCGACCTACCTCGGCACCGCTTGCGCCGCGCGGGACGACGTCGTTCGGTACGCGCTCTCCCGCGTGCCCACCGCCCTCGGCAAGCCTATCGCCACGCTGCCGGGCGTCCAGCGGCAAGTCGGCGACATCGCCATTTCCTTGCAGGCGGCGCGAAGCTTTTTGCTGGCGGTCGCCGCCGAGTGGCGCGGGCTCGAGGACGAGCGCGAAGATTTTTTGGCGAAAGCCGCGAGCGTCAAGCACGTGGCGGTCGAAACGGCGCTGCAAACGACCGACAAGGCGCTACGGGTCGCGGGGGCGGCGGGAATCGACAAGGGGTTGAATTTGGAGCGTTACTTCCGCGACGTGCGTGGCGGGCTGATGCACCCACCCTCGAGCGACGCCGCCCTGGAGTTCGTGGGACGGCGGGCTCTGGGCCTGTAAGCTGCAAGACTGTGGCAAAATTGTAGCTGCAAGGCTGTAGCGGCTGTTCGTACAAAACGACTCGCGCGAACCGGCGGCGAAGGACTCCGCCAGCGCCGCGCGCAAGTGTCAACTGAGCAACCCCGAGACCGGCGCGTGTTCCGCGACCGATTCGCACAAGGCTCGGCTTACGCACGAAGTGCCGTCAACAGACCCCCGTTGTCCACCTCGTCTCGACCACCAAGCTCTATTCGGCTTCCCGTCGCCGGTGTACGGGTATGCTGTAGGGGATGGCAGCTCGAGACAGTCATTCCCAACGCCGCAGCACTTACCTGCTCGTGTTGCCCCTTACCGTCATTGCCGTCGCCGTCACTTACCTGGTCGAACTCGGCCAAAGCAGTGTCGACCCGTTCAACCTAGTGGCGTTGCCCCTGCTGGCTTTGCTGTTCAGCCTGCTGGCGACCGCGCACCTGCTGAACTTGCTGAGCTTGCGCGCAGTCGAGGCCGGACTTTTCGCCACCGCCGCGCTCGCCTTTTTCGGAAAGCTCGGTCACACGCTTTTGTTTGCTTACTCGCCCTTCGAGCGGGCGCACGAGTTGAGCCAGGTTTTTATCTGGACGCCGTTCGTCTACGCGGTGGCTTTTCTGGTCGGCACGCCCAGGACGGGGTTGTACCGTGCCGGCGCGGTCTACTTTATGAGCGTCGGCATCGGCGTTTTTGCGGCGTTGCGGGGCGGCGCCCTGGGCGACTACCGGCTCGGTGAATACTACCTGGGCAACCTGGTGTTGCTCGCCCTTTTGTACCTCGTCGGCAGCCTGCGGGTGCGGTTGGGCGAGCTGCAGAGCAACTTGAGCGAAATGGCGCGCCTGGCGACCTCGGACTTTTTAACCGGGGTACCCAACCGGCGGCGCTTGGAAACGCAGTTGCAACGCGAATTAGAACAGCACCGCCGCTACGGCGCGCCGGTCTCGGTGATTTTGTTCGACATCGACAACTTTAAAAGGTTCAACGACACCTACGGCCACGCGCTCGGCGACGGGGTGCTCAAAAAAGTGGCGAACTCGGTACAACACGAGTTGCGCTCGACCGACGCTTTCGGACGTTGGGGCGGCGAGGAGTTTTTGGTCGTCGCGGGCCACACCGACGCGCGCCACGCGACGCTGCTCGCCGAACGCTTGCGGCAGCGCGTCGAGGCGAGCGAGGTCGCGGGAGCCGGCCCGGTCACGGCCAGCTTCGGGGTGGCCGCGTGCCACGACGACCTCAGCTTAGAAACGCTCATCGAGCGGGCAGACGCGGCGCTCTACCGCGCTAAAACACTGGGCAAAAACCGCGTCAGCCTCGACAGCCCGGACGGTTTACCGGCGGCGGTTGAGTTGCCGCAACTGGACTACCCGTTTGCCGAAGTGCTCAAAAAGCCCGACGCCGCGGTTGTGACGGCGGTAACGGCCTGGTTGGCGGGGTTCGGGCTCGGGCCTGTGCCCGCCGACTTGCGCGAACACGTGGCGCGCAGCTTCAGCTGCTTGGCTACGACCCTGCACCCTTACGCGAGCAAAGACTGGCAGGTTTTGCTCGGCAAGTGGTACTGCTGGGCGTTTTTGCACGACGACCGCTGTGACGGCAGCGAGTTGGGACGGCAGCCGGAGCGGCTCGAAAGCTTGACCGACAGGCTGGCTGAGCTGTTCGCCGGAGCGCCGGTCCGGGCGGACGACGAACCCCTCGGCCGGGCGTTGACCGACCTGCGCGCCGAACTGCTGAGCGCGGCCGGCGACGTTTGGGTGGAGCAACTGAGTGAAGAGCTCGAGCGCTACTTTGCCGCCCTGGCTTGGGAAGCGCAGAACCGGGCCGACAACACCACGCCGAGCCTGAGCCGCTACTTAGAAATGCGGCCCGTCACGGTCGGTTTGCGGCTGGACGACCTGTTCAGCCGTGCCGACGGGCTGCACGTTCCAGAAGGCGTGCGCAACCTTGCAGGCGTGACCGCCCTGACCCGCTTAGCCAACGAAACCGTGTGTTGGGCCAACGACCTCGTGTCGCTCGACAAAGAGTTGCGGCAAGGTGACGTACACAACTTGGTTCACGTGTTGCAACACGCTCACGGCTTCGACTTGCAAAATGCGGTCCAGCAAGCGAGTTTGCAACACGACCAAACGCTGGCCCGCTACCTGTCGGCCGAACAGCACCTAAAAGAACGGCTCGACGGTTGGCGCGACTTAGACCTGTACTTGGAATTGCTCAGGGCGCGCGTGCGCGGCATCTACGACTGGTCGTTGGTGTCGGGGCGGTACCGCTAGTTAAAACGCCTACAGGGGTTAACGAGCCGTGGGCAACGTCTGGCGCGCCAAGAAACTACCATCCGGTTTTAAGCCGGCTCGAGCGCTCGAAACACGCGTCCGAATGCAGAAAGCCCAAGACGACTTGTTAAACTGGACTCATGCCAAGACCTGTCCTGAGCGTGCCCTTCTTGTGCCGGACCCTTGCTCGTCCCGCTTCGCTAGAGTCTGTGATTGACAGTATAAGTAACGAGTCTATGGTCAACGAGTCTGCAAAGCGGACGCCTTGGCAGACGCCGTGACGGACGCCAACCGCCCCGGCGCGGGTATCCTGGTGATTTTCGGTGCCGGGGGCGACCTCGCCTGGCGCAAACTGCTGCCCGCCCTGTTCGACTTGTTCGTCGAAGAGTTTTTGCCCGCGAAGTTCGCCGTCGTCGGTTTGGACCGCAAACAGCTGGACGACGAGGAATTTCGGGCGCGGGCCAAAGACGGCGTCGAGACGTTTGCACGCTTTAAAGGTGACGTGGCTGAAAAGTGGCCGGCGTTTGCGGACTCGCTCTACTACCTCGCCGGCGAGGTCGACACGCCCGACACCTACGTCGCGCTGGCCGCCAAACTTGCAGCGCAAGACAACGCTTGGGACGTAAGTAGCAACCACATTTTTTACTTGGCGACGCCGCCTTTTCTCATCGAGCCGATTTCGGCGGGACTCGCGGCGGCGCACTTGCTGGACGCGAGAGACAGCACCCGCATCGTTGTGGAAAAGCCGTTCGGGCACGACCTCGCCTCGGCTGTGGCCCTGAACGCCCAACTTTCCAAACTCTGTCCGGAATCGCAAATCTACCGCATCGACCACTATTTGGGCAAAGAAACCGTGCAGAACATCCTGGCGTTCAGGTTCGCCAACGCGCTGTTCGAACCCGTTTGGGACCGCCGCTACATCGACCACGTGCAGGTCACGGTGGCCGAAACGGTCGGGGTCGAGCACCGGGGCGGCTACTACGAGTCGGCCGGGGCCTTGCGCGACATGGTGCAAAACCACCTTATGCAACTGCTTTGCTTAGTGGCGATGGAGCCGCCGGTCTCGTTCGGCGCGGAGGAGGTGCGCAGCCGCAAGGTGGACGTGCTGCGCGCGGTACGCCCCATCCTGCCTGACAACGTGTTCGACGTGGCCGCGCGCGGGCAATACGGGCCGGGTTGGGTGATGGGCGAGAAGGTGCAGGCTTACCGTGCGGAGCCGGGCGTCGCGCCGCGCTCGAGCACCGAAACGTTCGCCGCCCTCAAACTTTACGTCGACAACTGGCGCTGGCGCGGGGTGCCCTTTTACCTGCGCAGCGGCAAGCACTTGCCCGAGCGCGTCTCCGAAGTCGTCATCCGCTTCAAACCCGTGCCGCACCAGGCGTTTCCCAACGGCGTGAGCAACCCCATCGAGCCCAACGACATCGTTATTTACATCCAGCCGGACGAGGGCATTTCCATCGACGTGCAGGCCAAAAAGCCGGGGCTGAACATGCGCCTGGGTGAAGTCGACATGCACTTCGCTTACGAAGAAGCGTTCCGCGAACCCTCGCCCGAAGCTTACGAAACGCTGCTGCTCGACGTGTTTCGGGGTGACGCGACGCTGTTTATGCGCAGCGACCAGGTCGAGCTGGCCTGGGCCATCGTGATGCCGGTCCTGAACGTGTGGGCGCAGGCCGAAGACATCAGCTTCTACGACTCGGGCACCTGGGGACCGGACGAGGCGACCGAACTCATCGCTCGCGATGGCCGCAGTTGGCTCCGCCCGCAACGCCTCAGCACCAAAATCAAAGACAAAAGAGCGTGAGCAGTACCAAGTCCCGAGTTGAAAGTGAATTCACTCAGGACTTTTCACTCGGTACTCGGTACTTTTGACTCAGCACTTTTGACTCGGTACTTCCCTTGTCACTTCTCCCGCCGACGAACCTCAGCAAGAGATAACAACTGCACTTCACGTTCGGCGTTCACATGCTAGTCTCATGAAAGCCCATGAGACGCTACGCCCTGCCCGTTACCCTGTTCGTCGTTTTGACGGTCGTCGTGAGCGGCTGGTTGGTCACCCGCCGGGCGGGGGTGCAGGGGGTCGAAACGGCGCGCGCGCAAGACGGCCTGCGCGGCGAGGTTAGAAGCGTGCGTGTCGAAACGTTTCCCGTGATGAGCCGTTCCGGCGAGTGGACGGAAGCCGCCGGCAGTTTGGAGAGCGAAACCCTCTACACGCCGCAGGGTAACCTTTTAGAGGTAAGTCGCTACCGCCCGGACGGCGGGCTCGAGTACCGCCTCGTCCACCGTTATGAAAACGGCCGACTCACCGAAGAGACGAGTTTCGGCGACGGCGACCGACCTCTTTACAGCTGGTTTTACGTCTACGACGGCGAGGGCCGCTTGACGAGCCTGAGCGGTTACGACGACCGGGGCGTGCTCGAGGTCAAGACGCTTTACGGCTACGACGCCGAGGGCCGTTTGGCAACCGAAACGTCCTACAGCGCCGACGAGACCCTAAGCTACGAGGCCCGGCAGAGTTACGCGCAGGGTTACACGCGCTCGACCGTTTACTTTGCCCAGGGCGAAGCCGAGTCTCGGCTCGAGGAAGTGTTCGACACCGCCGCTCACCGACTGGCCGAGGCCAGCTATAGCCCCACGCGAACCCTACAGTACCGGGTCGAATACAGTTACACCCCCCAAGGCGACCTGCTGACAGAAAGCGCCTACAGCGCGGACGAGACCCTGGAATATCGTCTTGAAAACCGTTACGACGAGGCCGGTCTGCTGCTCGAGACCACAGAATACGACGCCGACCTTGAACCCTTTTACCGTTACAGCTACGCCTACAACGACAAAGGTGACCTTACAAAGCGCGAAAGCCGCGGCGTGGACGGCGGCGGCTCGACGCTAGCTTACACCTACACTTATGACAAACACGATAATTGGACGGTTCGGCGCACCTCAAAACTCATCACCCATTCCGACAAAGAAAGCCTAGAGCCGAGCGAGGTCGCGCGCCGAACCGTCAGCTACTACTGACGGCTATTTCCACTTTTAGAAATTTGAACCTCTACTTTTATTCTGGAAACCAAAAAACTAGTACCTGTCGCGCAGCGCTTCGGCGTTGTCGGCCAGTGTCGAAAACAGTGCCCACACGGCGACTCCCCCAACGAGGTAGTAAAGCATGTGGCTGAGGTTCAGCCACCACGGCGTCGAGGTTTCGGCAGCAACAAAAAAGGTCGGGACAGAGGCGAGCGCGAGGGCAAGCCCCCCGACGAGCGCCGACCACGCAACAACCCTGAGGATAAAAATTTTCATGGACACACTTTAGCCGATTCGGCCCCTTTTGTCACTCCCCCGCGTCGACCGTCCGCGGCACCTTGAAAAAGCCGTCTTCCGACTCTACAGCGAGCTTCATGGCCGTTTCGTGGCTCAAGGACGGCTTCACCTCGTCCTCCCGAAAAACGTTTTGTAAGTTCACAGGCCGCGCGAGTTCTTCCACGCCGTCGGTAGGAAGCGAGCGCAACGTCTCGAACGCCTCCAAAATACGGTTGAGGTCGTCTTTGAATTCCTGGGTCTCGTCCTCGCTCAGGTCGATGCGGGCGAGGGTTTTGAGGTGCGCCATGTCGGCGTCGGTGATGCTCATGGGTCGAGTCTAGCAGTTGGGGGCAAAGAGCGCCGAGTAGAAAGTACCGAGTTGAAAGTAAAAAGTGAAAAGGAGAAAGAAGGCGCGACTCGAGCGAATATGCACCTTTTGAGAAGCCTCGGCAAACACGACTGGCAACGTTGGACGTGGGTCACTCGAGCCACTTGTACATCACGAGTGCGTCGGCAAAGCCCAAGCTCGAGTGGTTGAACGCCCCGGGCAACGTCCCGACGGTTTCAAAACCCAGTTCGTGCCACAGCTTAACCGCCGGGTTCGTGCTCACGACGAGGTTGAACTGCATCGCCTTGAAACCGAGCCTCACGGCCTCGACTTGCGAGTGCAAACAGAGAGAGCGCCCGACGCCGCGGCCTCGAGCCACCTTACTCACCATGTAGCCCGCGTTGCAGACGTGGCTTCCCAAATCCGGTTGGTTCGCCTTGAGGTAGTAAGTACCGACAACTTCGCCGTCCAAAACACCGACGTAAGTGGCGAGCGGCGCGTCCAGCCAAACCTGTTTCGCCCCGTCGCGGTTCGTGTCCGGCGCGTAGGCGTAGGTGTCGCCCGCCGCGACGACCTCCCGAAAGATGGGCCAAATCTCGGTGAAGTCGGCGTCGGTGGCGGGTCGGACGGTGAGCACAAGCTAGTGTAACCGAGTCTCCTGCTGGCCTATACTGAGGTTTCAAGCAGGAGGTTTGCCGTGGCTATCGAAACCCTACTCCCTGAATTGGCCCGTATCTATCCGGCGACGCGGCTCTTGACGAGCGAAGCGCAGCTCAGCACCTTCGAGTCCGACGGCTTGACGGCGTTCAAGGCCAGGGCCGGAGCCGTCGTTCTGGTCGACAGCCAAGAAGAGGTCGTCGAGACCGTGCGGCTGTGCTACAAACACGACGTACCTTTTGTCGCGCGGGGCAGCGGCACGAGTTTGTCGGGCGGCTCGCTGCCGATTGAGGGCGGCGTGGTCATCGCGCTCAACCGGCTCAACCGGGTGCTCAGTTTCGACCCCGACGCCCGGACGATGGTGGTCGAACCCGGCGTCATCAACGCGGCGGTGTCGCGCCTGGCCGCGCCGCACGGGCTGTACTACGCGCCCGACCCCTCGTCGGGGCCGGTCTGCACCATCGGCGGCAACGTCGCTTTCAATTCCGGCGGGGCGCACTGTTTGAAGTACGGCATGACGAGCAACCACGTCCTCGGACTGAAAATCGTGCTGCCCGACGGTGTGGTGGTCACACTCGGCGGTGATAGTTTGGAGGGTGTCGGCCCCGACCTGACAGGACTGTTCGTGGGCTCGGAGGGGTTGCTTGGGGTGGCGCTCGAGATAACCCTGCGACTCCTGCCCAAGGTCGAAACCTACCAAACCGTCTTAGTTGCTTACGACAGCCTCGCCGCGGCGGGCGACGCGGTGGCGAGCGTCGTCGCGGCGGGCCTGTTGCCGGGGGCAATGGAGATTATGGACCGGCTGGCGATGGACGCCGCCGAGGCCGCTGTCCACGCAGGCTACCCGAAGGACGCGCAGGGTTTGTTGATCGTGGAACTCGAGGGTCCACGCGAAGAAGTCGAGGCCGAGTTTCCCGAACTCATAAAGGTTATCGAGGCGTCGGGCGCGTTCGAGGTGCGCGTCGCTCAAAACGACGCCGAGCGCATGAAAATCTGGAAAGGTCGCAAGGGTGCCTTTTCGGCGGTGGGCCGCCTCAGTCCCGAGTACATCGTCCAAGACGGCGTGGTGCCACGCACGAAGCTCGGGGAGGCCCTGACGGAAATCGACCGGCTGAGCGCCGAGTACAACATCCGCGTGGCGAACGTGTTTCACGCCGGCGACGGCAACCTCCACCCGCTCATCTTGTTCGACGGCAAAAACGAGGGCGAGTTGGAGCGCGCCGAAGACCTCGCCGGGGAAATTCTGCGTCTGTGCATCCGCATGGGCGGCTCGATTACCGGCGAGCACGGCGTCGGCGTGGAGAAGCTGGCTTACTTGGGCGAGATGTACGGCGCGACCGACATGGCCGTGATGACGCGCGTCCGCCAGGCGGTCGATACGAAAGAACTCGCCAACCGCGGCAAGATGCTCCCCGCCGCCGAAGCGCCCGCGCTGACGACTTTTCACGGCCCGCACCCGCTGGAAAAGCAAGGCGTGATTTTCCGTGATTAGTACTTTGCCCCCCTTAACAAGGGGGGTGGCCCTGCGGGCCGGGGGGATTCGCTTCTGTGACTGCTTCCCGAGTCCGTTCCAGAAGCAAATCCCCCCAACCCCCCTTGTTAAGGGGGGCTTTTGGGCATGAACCTTATGACTCAGTTCGGCGAACACGTCGCGCGCATCCAGGACGCGGTGCGCTCGAGCGCCATCCGCCCGGTCGGCGGCGGCAGCAAACCCGCTCTGTCGAGAGGCGGCAACCTCGAGCTGAAAAACGTTTCAGGCGTGCTCGAGTACGACCCGCTCGAGTACACTTTTACCGCGCTGGCCGGTACGACGTTAAAAGAGGTCGGGGCGCTGCTGGCGGCGGAAAACCAGTACCTCCCCTTCGACCCGCCGCTGGCCGACAAGGGCGCGACGCTCGGCGGGACGGTCGCCGCGGGACTGTCCGGGCCGGGGCGATGGCGCTACGGCGGCGTGCGCGACTTTCTGCTCGGCGTGCGCTTTGTGGCGGGTACGGGCGGGCTTGTGACGGGTGGCGGCAAGGTGGTCAAAAATGCCGCGGGGTTCGACTTTCCCAAACTCATGGTCGGCGCGTTGGGGCAGTTCGGCGTGATGGTCGAACTCACCTTCAAGGTTTTTCCGCGGCCCGAAGCTTACGCGACGCTTAAAGCAGACATGGGTGGTTTGGACGCCGCCGTCATTGCGATGCAGCGGTTGGCTGTCGCGGGATTCGAGTTGACCTGTTTGGACTTGGAGCCGCCTTCCGTGTTGATTCTGCGTGTCGGCGGCACGGCGGCGGCGCTGCCGAAAAGGCTCGAGCGCCTGCAAACTTTTGTAGGTCGCGCGGGCGAGGTTTCTACCAACGAGGCAGACGAAGCTTTTTGGCGGGAGGCTCGAGCTTTTTCCTGGCTGAGTGCTGAGCACAGCCTCGTCAAAATTCCCCTCAACCCGAGCAAGTTGGGTGAACTCGAGGGTGCATTCGAACGACTCGAGACCCCCTTACCCCGCCGCTACAGCGTCGGCGGCAACGTGTTGTGGCTCGGTTGGCCGGACGAGTCGGGGGAGCAGGGGCTCGAGGCCCTTTTGAACGGCCTCGAGCTTTCGGCCCTGGCCCTCACGGGGAGTTGGCGAACGCCACTGCTCGGGCGGCAGGTGGGGCAAGCGTTCGGGGCGCGGGTCTCGAGCGTCCTCGACCCCGACGGGAAGTTCAGCCTTTCCAGCGTCGCAGGTTTGGCTGAACGAACCTGACCTATGGGCTAGCTGTGTAAAAAACACGTAAATTTCCTGTATACTGTTTGCGAAGGAGGCGTTATGCCTAAGAACGAAACAGTGCGTTTGACTTTAGACGTTTCCGAAGACCTCAACAACGTCATCGAGTCTTTGGCGAAGGCGGCCGGCACAAACAAGAGTGAAATCCTGCGGCGCAGCATCAACTTGATGGACTTCGCTTACCGCGAGTCGTCCGAGGGTAAAAAGGTGGGGTCGGTCAGCCTGGACAAGCCGCTCGACACCGAAGTGGTCGGCTTAGGGTTTCCGCGGGCGCAACCCGCACAGACTTACCCGTCGGCAAGCGCGCCGACCGATTAGACCTCAGTTTTTACAACGATGAGCCAGCAGTTCGACGTCGACCGGGAGAACCCGAACCAGCGCTTGGAAGTCACCACCGAGTTCGAGGACGAACGTTCGGCGCGGCTGGCCAGTATAAAACGTCAGCAAACCTTCGACCTGTGGATAAAGGGCAGTTTGTTCGGCCTGCTGACCTTCGGCGCGGTGTACAGTTTGTGGGTGCTCAACAGCGGCGCCACAACCCTCGACGCCAAAGACGCCGCCCGGACCATCATCGGGACGGTCGTGGGCGCATTCGCGGGTTACTTCGCGGGCAAGGCTCCTGGAGTTTCATCTAGGCTTTGACTGGAGTGTGACACGGTGCAGCACGACATCCCCGTCGACAAACTAGGCCCCTTGGGCCAGCCGATGGCCGACGCCGTCGAGAGTTGCGTCCACTGCGGCTTTTGTCTGCCGACCTGTCCCACCTACGTGGTGCTCGGCGAGGAGATGAACAGCCCGCGCGGGCGGATTTTGCTGATGAAGCAGGTTTTAGAGGGGGAGTTGAGCGTGGCGCAAGCCGTCCCCTACACCGACCCCTGTTTAGGCTGCGTGGCCTGCGTGACCGCCTGCCCGTCGGGCGTCGAGTACGGCAGTCTCATCACCGGCTTTCGGATGCAGACCGAGGGGGAACGCGAGCGCTCACCGCTCGACCGGGCGCTGCGGCGTTTTGTGGTCGAGACGTTGCCCTACCCCAAACGCTTTCGCGCCGCGGCCACCTTGGGCCAAGCGGCTAAACCGTTCAAAAAGCTCGTGCCGGGCCGCCTCGGGGACATGTTGGACTTGCTGCCGAACGGCGTGCCGAAGGCTCAACCCCTACCCGAGGTTTATCCCGCCGAGGGGCAGCGGCGGGCGCGGGTCGCGCTCCTGGCGGGCTGCGCGCAGCAGGTACTCGAGCCGGACATCAATTGGGCGACGCTGCGCGTGTTGGCGAAAAACGGGGTCGAAACGGTCATCCCTAAAACCCAGTCCTGCTGCGGCGCGCTCGCGGCGCACACCGGCGTGGCTTGGCAAGCGAAAAAGTTTGCCAAAAACAACTTGCAAGCTTTCCCGGACGACGTGGACGCGATTATCACCAACGCCGCCGGTTGTGGCTCAGGGATGCACGAGTACGCGCTGTGGCTGCGGGGCGAACCCGAGGAAGAGGCGGCAAAAAGTTTCGGCAAGCGCGTCCAGGACGTGAGCGTGTTTCTGGACGCGCTGGGTTTGCGCGAAACACCGCGACTGAGCGCGCCGCTCAAACTCGCCTACCACGACGCCTGCCACCTCGCGCACGCGCAGGGCGTGGTGTTGCCGCCGCGGTCTCTGTTGAAACAGGTCGAGGGGCTGCAGCTGCTCGAGCCCCCGGAGGCCGAACTTTGCTGCGGCTCGGCGGGAACTTACAACTTAGAACACCCGGACATCGCCTGGGAACTCGGGGAGCGCAAAGCCAAGGCCCTGCTCGCCACGGGCGCGGAAGCTGTGGCGACCGGCAACATCGGCTGTTTGACGCAGCTCGGTACGCACCTGCAAGCCCTGGGGCGACCCCTGCCCGTCTACCACACCGTCCAGGTGCTCGACCGGGCCTACAGACGTTGACAACTGAGCCACGTTTAGCGCCGCCTTTGCGGGTTGTGTCTCGAGCCAACCCGTAATCACCCCCCCATTCTAAAAAAAGCGTTGGGGGTAACATCAGCTAACCGAGAACGTTGCTGTCCGGGCCTCGTGCCGAGGCCGGCTTTCGGGGGGCAGACAACCGGCGCTGGCGTCAGGAGCGGTGGGTGGGGGCTTTTTCGCTCACAATTTCCGGCTCAGCCAGGTCAGCGCGGAACGTCTGACTGCGGTTAGCTGTGGCGATGAACTGCGGCGAACGAGGCGGCTTCGGCAACGGGGCGCAAGTCAAATACGAGAACAGCGTAAAAGGGAGGCAACATGGCTGGATTTTTTAGACAATCGGCTTTTAAGTGGACGGGTTTTCTTTTGGCAACGAGTCTTTTGACCCTGGGCGCAACCCTCGCCCAAACCCTGACCGTGGCGGCGCATTACAGTACGGAAGAGGCGGCCCCGCTCGAGCCCTGCTTCGCCGAGTACGAAGCGCAGAATCCGGGCGTGAACGTCGAATATCAACAAATCGCCTACGGCGACTATCTTCAGACCGTCCTCACCGCGCGCATCGGTGGGCAGTCGCCGGACATCTACCACCTCTACAACATCTGGGCTCCGCAGCTCGTCGACAACGGCGTGCTCGCCACACCGCCCGCCGAGCTTGAGGGTTGGATCAGCGACACCTACGTCGCCTCGACGGTCGACACCGTGACGATAGGCGGCCAAGTGTGGGGCATTCCTACCGAGGTCAGCGACTACATGTTGGTCTACAACAAAAAATTGCTCGCCGACGCCGGTTTCAACGAACCCCCCGGCACCTGGGACGAACTCGTCAGCATGGCCGCCGCCATCACGGAGCGCAACGACCAGAACAACATCACCACCGCCGGCTACGCCTACGGCCCCAGCACCGCGACGGTTGTGCATCCCTTCTTGATCATGTTGGCGTCCAAAGGGGTCAACCTGTTCAAGGACGACTTCAGCGGCACCAACCTCACCAGTGAAGCGGCGCTGGAGGTGTTGCAGCAGCAGCTCGAGCTGTACAACCAGGGCATTACCGACCGCAGCGTCGAGGTGTGGGACTTTCCCAGCGGCTCCGTCGCCATGATGTTTATGGCGTCGTGGTACGAAGCGGAACTTAAAGCAGGCTTCGGTGACGCGTTCGAAGACACCGTGGGTGTCGCGAACATTCCGATGGGCGACGACTGGCGCTCGCTGCAGTACGCTTTCTTTTACGGCGTCGACGCCAACTCGCCTAACCAAGAAGCCGCTTGGCAGTTTTTGAAGTGGCTCAACACGGCGCAGGCGGCGGGTGAGACCTCGTGCATGGGCACGATGCTGCTGAGTCTCGGCGCGCTGACCGCCAACCAAACGGACATCGCCGCCGCACCCGACCAGTTAGGCGACAGCTACACCGCGCCCTTCATCGAGGCGCTCGAGCGCGCCGTGCCCGAACCCAACGTGATTCAGGCCAGCGAAATCGAAAGAATTCTTCAGGGCTACATCGAACGCGCCTGGAGCGGCGAACTCAGCCCCGAAGACGCGCTGGCGCAAGCCGACCAAGAAATCACCGGTATCCTGAACGAGTTTTATTGATGGTCAACCCGGTAAGGGCGGTAGGGAGTGACGCGTCACTCCCTACCGCGACAGCGAGGTAAAGGATGGCAACCGAAACGCTTCGGCGCACCTCTGCACCGACCAAACGCAAGCGCCGCCTGCAACAAAAAGACTGGGCACCTTACGCTTTTTTAGCTCCGCTTATTTTTTTCTTCGTCGTCTTTTTCGCCCTGCCCGTCGGTTTCGCCCTGTACCTCACCTTTACCCGCTGGAACCCGCTCTCGACGCCGAAGTTCGTCGGGCTCAAAAACTACACCTACCTGCTCACCCAAGACCCGACCTTTTACCTCACGCTTAAAAACACCTTTGTGTTCGCCTTCGGCACGGTCGCCATTGGAGTGCCTTTGGCGCTGGTGGTGGCGTTCGTGTTCACGCTCAGCAAGGGCAAGACTTTCTGGCGCTCGGTCTACTGGCTGCCGATGGTTACAAACGTGGTGGCGGTCGCTTATATCTGGCAGTACATCTTGGACGGCACCTACGGCCTGGTCAATCGCCTGTTGGCTTTTGTCGGCATTGGCGGGCCACAGTGGTTGACCGACCCCGGCAGCGCCATGACGGCCGTCATCATCGTGGCGATTTGGACCGGGTTGGGCCAAAACATGCTGCTCTTTTCGGCGGGTCTGGAAGGCATCGACGAGAGTTACTACGAAGCCGCGCGCATCGACGGGGCGAACACCGCGCAGATTTTTTGGGGCGTCACCCTGCCGCTGCTGCGCCCGACGCTGCTGTTCGTCACCATCACCAGTTTTATCGCCGGGATGGGCTCGTTTACCCTCATCCTCGTTTTAACCGGGGGCGGGCCGGTGCAAAGTACCAACGTGACGGCGCTCTACATGTACCAAATGGCGTTTCAGGACCTGCGGATGGGCCGGGCCTCGGCGCTGGCCTTTATCCTGTTCGTGCTTATCTTCATCGTCACGCTTCTGCAACTGCGCATTTTCCGGCGCGGCGGCGTCGAGGCTTACTAGGTGGCTGTCACGGGAGGGAGGCCGTCGTGGGTGTAACGAAACGCAGCAGGCTCTCGGTCGTTTTGAGTGTCGTGAAGTACGGGGTGCTCATCGCCGGGGCGGTCGTCATGATTTTGCCTTTTTTCGACATGTTTATCGGCGCGCTGCGCACGCCCGCCGAGCGCCTGGCCCGGCCGCCCGTGTACTGGCCGCACACCCCGCAGTGGAGCAACTACCGCCGCGCCCTGACCGAGTTGCCGATGTTGCGCTGGTACTTGAACAGCATCTTCGTCACCTGCGTTATCACCTTCATCCAGCTCCTGACGAGTTCGATGGCGGGTTTCGCCCTCGCCAAGTACGAGTTCAGGGGCAAGAAATTCCTCTTCAACAGCGTCTTGGCGGCGCAGATGTTTCCCTTTTTCCTGTTTCTGATTCCGCTCTTTTTCCTGATGCGGTTTTGGCCGCTGGCGGGCGGCAATGGTTTGACCGGGCTGGGCGGGACGGGTTTTTTAGGCACCTACACGGCCCTCGTACTACCCTTTATGATTACCTGGTACGGCGTTTTTCTGATGCGGCAGTTTATGATGTCGATTCCCACCGCGCTGATGGAGTCGGCGCGCATCGACGGGGCTTCGGAGTTGCGCATCTACACACACATCGTGTTGCCCTTAATCAAACCCGCGCTGGCAACGCTCGGCATCTTCGTTTTTATCTACCACTGGAACGAGTTTATCTGGACCATGACGATTACCCGCACCGCGCCCGACCTGCAAACGCTGCCGGTCGGTATTTACCTGCTCAGGAGCGCGTTTCAGAACGTCCAGAACGAGTCGTTGCAGCAGGCCGCCCTAGCTATCAGCGTCGTGCCGCTCATCGTGCTGTTTTTGTCGCTGCAGCGTTTTTACGTGAAAGGCTTGGCGACTTCGGGAATAAAGGGGTAGTTGTCAGAGGGCTGGTGCGGAGGGCTCGAGTCCCGTCCACACCCGTTTCTCGAGCCGGTACGGGCAACCTTGTTGCGGTTCTCTTATAACAGCGAAGTCGGAACGTTAAATTTTGAGACGCAGGAATTCTGTAATTCGTAGGACTCGAGGGAGCCGAGCAGCGTTTCTCGGCTCCCTTTTCCACCCTCACCCAACGTAACTCAGCCAGTGCTCGAACTCCGGCACCTTGCCGGTTACGACGTTCAGGTAAGTCTCGCGCATGGCAAGCGCGTACGGCCCCGCGACGCCGCTGCCGATGGGGCGGCGGTCGATAGAGGCAATCGGCGTGACCTCGGCGGCGGTGCCGACCATGAACACCTCGTCGGCGATGTAGAGTTCGTCGCGCGTCGCCATCGTCGGCTTGACATCGGTGCCCTGCCACTCGGCGATTTTGACAACGGTGTCGCGGGTGATGCCGCGCAGGTTGACCGAGTGGGCGATAGGGTACAGGGTGTCGCCTTTTAAGAAAAAGATGTTTTCGCCCGAGCCCTCGGCGACAAACCCTTCTTTGTCGAGGAGCAGCGCCTCGTCGAAGCCGTTGTCGCGCGCCTCGCTGTTGGCGAGGACCGAGTTGACGTAGTTGCCGCCCGCCTTGGCCTTGGTCGGCATGATGTCGCCCGAACTGCGCCGCCACGAACTCGTCATGAGTTTGGCCCCCTGCCGCACCGCCTCCTCGCCCAGGTACACGCCCCAGGGCAGCGTCGCCACCATAAAGTGAACCCGGTTGCGTGCCGGACTCACGCCCAAGGACTCGGCCCCGTACCACAGGAGGGGCCGGATATAGCAAGACTTGCGCTCGTTTTTGCGCACGGTTTCCAGAATTGCCTCGTTGATGTCTTCTACCGAGAGCGACACGGGCATCCCGATAATTTTGGCCGAGTCGAGCAGGCGCTGGCTGTGTTCTTGTAAACGGAACACCGCCGCGCCCTGGTCCGTTTCGTAGGCGCGAACGCCCTCGAACACGCTCGTTCCGTAATGCAGTGCGTGAGTCAGGACCGACACGTTCGCTTCGGCTTGCGGCACCAAGTGACCGTCAAGGTAGATAAGCCCGGCTTCGACTGCCGAGGTGCTGGACGCCGCTTCACCGGACGCTGAAGGGTTAGACGCTGAAGGGCTGGACGGGTTTTCGGTTTGTGTCGCCATAGTCGGCCTCCTGTTAAACTTAGTTTACCTGTTCGCCTAGTTTACGACCTCAGGGGGGTGAAGAGGCTACAAAGCAAAGGAGAGGTTGTGTAAGAAAAAGGCGGGTGACAAAGACAATACAAAAGGTAATACAAGCGGTAATAAACGGACTGACAGCCTCTCTTAAGGTTAACGGCGCGTGAAAACTCAGTGAATTTCACTCACGAGTGCCTGTGATAAGCTACGGCGTTTGGAGAAACCCATGAAACGACTTTTACTAATCTCGCTTTTTCTATTAAGTTTCGCTTTCGCACAACAAAATGCGACGGTAAGTGGCATCATTAAAACCGCAGAGGAGATGCCTGAGGGAACGCGCGTGGCAATCCACGTCGTTGATCGTGACAACGTCTGGCAGCGGGAAGTGGCGAGCGTGGCTCCGGCGGGCGGCACGTTCAGCATCACGACCACACCGGTACCCGAGGACGAACTGCAACCCTTTCGCAACGGCGCAGTTCTTTTGTCGGGATTGCAAAATGAGTATACTGTCACCCCAGACGACGCCAACTACATACAAGGACGCATCAACATGTATGTGGACACCAACACCAATGATGTGTTCGACCGCATCGCCGACGGATTTTACATGGGTTTAGCCAGTCTCGAGAATCCTGAAGGTGTCGGCTTTTTTTCTCTTATATATGTCGACAAAGACGTTACGTTGTCGGGTGCTGGTCGAGAACTCGACCTCAAAGCCGGTTGGAATATTTTCACCTTCCGTCTTCCTGAGGGCGGCGAGGAAACCTACGCGGTCTCACAGTCCATCGACGACGTTGTACTCGATGTGTTTTTACCCTAATTCCTCAAACGTTTATCCAAGTCGTGAATTGGGTACCGAACGAGGGATCGTGATGTTATGAAAACCGTAAGTGGTTCTTTGAGCGCGAGCGGCCTCCGTTTCGGCCTCGTGGTGAGCCGTTTCAACGACCTTGTCACGCAGCGGTTGCTGCGGGGTGCTTTGGATACCCTCGAGCGCCACGGCGCGGACCCTGAAACGAGTGAGGTCGTGTGGGTGCCGGGGGCGGTCGAGTTGTCCCTGGTTGCCAAAACGCTCGCCGCCTCCGGACGTTTCGACGCGGTCATCACGCTCGGCTGCGTGATTCGCGGGGCGACGAGCCACTACGATTACGTCTGCAGCATGGTGGCGAGTGGGATAAACAGCGCGAGCCTGGAGACCGGCGTGCCGGTTATTTTTGGCGTGCTGACGACCGAAAACCTGGAGCAAGCCCTCGAGCGCGCAGGCAGCAAAGCAGGCAACAAAGGGTCGGAAGCGGCGGCCGCCGCCGTCGAAATGGCAAACCTGACGAAGATGTTGAACGAACCTCTGTAAAAAATCTGCGGTTTGGCCCGCCGAGGGCGGGTAAGCTTGCAAAGCTGACGTCTGTTTTTGGGCTGACATACACGTGCTAAATTCTGCTGCGCTGTGCGTTCCGCTAGGGCGGGCGGCAGCGGGGGCGGTTCGGGAGTATTTATGCGAGTTGCAAGTGTTTTGTGCCTTCTTTTTTTGATGACCGGCTGTAGCGGCGCGCGGACCGTCGGCACCGAGAACACGCCGCCGACGGTCCGTGTTCTCGAGCCCGCCGACGGCAGTGTGGCGACAGTGGGCGAACGGGTCGCCGTCGTGGCTCAAGCCGACGACGCGGGCGGCGGCGTCGCGAGCGTCGCGTTTTACGTGAACCGGACAGAAGTCGGTGTCAGGGAGAGCGCGCCCTACGAGTATACGTTTCAAGCCGGGGCGAGCGGTCCCCACACCCTCAGCGTTCGGGCCTACGACGACAAAGGCGCAAGCGCCGAAGAGTCGGTTACCGTTTTTGTCGAGGACGTTCGCACCCCGTCACCCCCACCCCCGCCCCCGCCGTCGCCCCCGCCCGGCACGTTTACGGTGACGGCCGCGGTGACGGGAAACGGAACCGTCTCGAGCGCGCCCGCCGGAATAGAGTGTCCCGGCAGGTGCGCCTACAGCTTTGTCGCGGGAACGGCGGTCGAACTCAGGGCTGAACCCGCTGCGGGCAGCGACTTTTCAGGCTGGGCGGGCGACTGCTCGGGGACGAGCTGTACCGTGAACAAAGTGGCGAGCGTTACGGCCGCATTTCAGCGCAAAGCCGCCGCCGCTTTTACAATCGTCGCCCTGCCCGACACCCAAAACTACGTTTGTTATGGTGACGACGGCGACGGCTGCGGCAAACAGTCCACACGGTTTTCGCAGCTGTTCGAAGCGCAAACCCAGTGGATTGCCGACCAAGTCGAGACTGCCAACATCGCTTTTGTTACCCACGAAGGCGACATGGTCGACAACGCCCTGCGAGAGGCTGAATGGTTGGACGGCGACCGGGCGATGGACAAGCTGGACGGCAAGGTACCCTATTCGGTCGCCACCGGCGACCACGACTACGGCCCCGAGGAGTACCGTGACGGCGACACGACGTTTTACCGCCGCTACTTCGGCGCTGAGCGCTATCAGGACTACGCCTGGTACGGCGGCGCGTCGCCCAGCGGTCTCAGCCACTACCAGCTGTTTACGGCGGGCGGGCGCGAGTTTTTGCACGTCGCTTTGGAGTGGGAAGCGCCCACAAGCGCCAAAACCTGGGCCAAGACGGTGTTAGCAACTCACCCCACCACACCCACCATCATCACCACCCACGCTTACCTGCGCGACGGCGACGCGTCGGGCCGTTCGACGTTTACCCAAGCTTGCTTTCAACCCGGCAACCCGGCCGGAACCAAAAAATGCCCCGGTGGCAAAGAAGGCACCAAGGATTCGGACGCCTCGAGCGGTCAGGACATCTTTGACGACCTCGTTTATCCGTACCCGCAAGTATTCATGGTCTTGAACGGCCACTTCCACTACAACGGTCGGCGCGAGTCGTCTTGCACGGGTGGGTATCTCGAGTGCGACAACGGCGAGTACCGGCAGGTGTCGCTCAACAGCGCCGGGACCCAAGTTTACGAAATGCTCGCCAACTACCAGGACTACGACCGCGGCGGCGACGGCTGGTTGCGGCTCATTCGTTTTGTACCCGGTGGCGGCGAGAACGGCCTCGACCGCATTGAGGTCAAAACCTACTCGCCGGTGTTGGACAGCTACCAGAGCGGCGACGCGAGCGACTTTTTCTACGACCTCAGCTTTGCAGAGCGGTTCAGGCTCGAGCCCTGAGCTTTTTAAAAAACGGTTTTTCGTTCGGCTCGGCTCACTTTTTGTAAAAATGCAGCGTGACGAAGTGCACGTCCTCGCTTTGTCATCCGTGCCAACGTGAGAGGTGCCCGAGCAGGGCTAAGATAGCGAGCGTCGACCAGACCCTGGACTCGAGGAAGGGACCGACCTTGCCCGGTTGGAAAAAAACGCTCTACGTGATGGTCACCGCGCAACTGCTCTCGGCGGTCGGCTTTTCGATGATTTTCCCGTTTTTGCCGAAGTATGTAGAGAGTTTGGGCTCGAGCTTCGGGCTGAGCCTCGTCTTTTTGGCCGGGGCGGTGTTTAGCGCGCAGGCCATCACGATGGCTATTGCCTCGCCGATTTGGGGCGCGCTCGCCGACCGCTGGGGCAAAAAGATGATGGTTCAACGGGCCATGTTCGGCGGCTCGGTGATTATCTTGTTGATGGCCTTTTCGACCTCGGCGGAGATGTTGGTGGGGTTACGGGCGGTTCAGGGCCTGATTACGGGCACCGTCGCCGCGGCGAACGCGCTCGTCGCCGCCACCGCGCCGCGCGAACGGGCGGGTTACGCAATGGGCGCGCTGCAGGTCGGCTTGTGGAGCGGCGTAGCGGTGGGGCCGCTGCTGGGCGGGTTTTTGGCGGACGCGTTCGGTTACCGGATGGCCTTTTATTTTACCGCCGCGCTGCTCTTCGCGGGCGGCCTGCTCGTGCAGTGGGGCGTGGACGAGAGCGGGGCGCGCGAACGGCCCGGCGCCGAGCAACCGGGCATGGTCGCCGAGTGGCGGCACGTGCTCGCGACGCCGGGCGTCGGGCTCGTCTTCTTTTTTCGGTTTATGGCTTGGTTGGGGCGGAACGTGCTCGTGCCCTACCTGCCGCTCTTTATCGCCACGCTGCTCGTCAGTGAAGCTCGCGTGAACACCCTGACCGGCCTCACCATCGCCGTCGCTTCGGGGGCGGGTACGCTGAGCGCGCTTTTGCTCGGCCCCCTAGGCGACCGCGTGGGACACAAACGTGTGCTGCTCGTTTGCGGCGTCGCCGCGACGCTCTTTTACATCCCGCAATTCTGGGTGACACACATCTGGCAACTGCTCACTCTCCAGGCCCTGACCGGCGCGGCGGCGGGCGGCATTATGCCGGTGCTGAGCGCGCTTTTAAACCACTTCACTGAACCCGGCGAAGAGGGCGCGGCTTTCGGCTTCGATAACTCGGTCGTGTCCCTGTCGCGCGCCCTCGCGCCGATGCTCGGCGCGGTCATCGTGCTGTGGGGCGGCTACCGGACGCTTTTTTTGGTGGCGTCGGTCTTGTTCGGCGTGACCGTACTCCTCGCCTACTGGAAACTGCCCGAGCCGCAGGTTGCGCTCACCGCCGAGCCTGCACTGGGGGATTAGCACCGGGGGCTAGGGCGCGTTCATCTCACGCCGGCGCATCGGCATGGCGTTGATTTGGTCGAAGAGGTCTTGGGCGCCCACCACCGCCTCGGCGCGCCGCTTCACCGTGCCGTCTTTGCCGATGAGGATGAGGGTGAAGGCGTTCGGGTCGATGTCAAACCGGTCGCGCAGACCGGTGACTTCTTCTTGCGTCAGGCTCTCCTCGCCCACGTGGCTCGAGCCCGCACCGAACAGGTGAAAAACGAGGAGGTCGCGGTCATTCAAACCGGCTCTTGCCCCCTCCAAGGCTGCTACTTGTTCCTGGTAACGCGCGTCTTCGGCGGAGGGCGCGAACAGCAGGATGAGCCGGTTTTGCCACTGATACTGCGCCAGGTCAAACGGGGCCAAGTTGGATGATTGCGCCATGATAGCTCCTAGAAAAATAAGACTGAGAAGAAGGGTTGCTTTGCTCACGACTCACTGTAGGAGTGGAGGCTCGGAGAAACAGCAGCGCACCCCGTAAACTTTTGCTCGAGGCCCGTCCAGCCGCAACTTTCCCGCCGGAACCGTTTTGGCTACGGTCTTTTTCGAGGAGCCGACGTAGGCTTGACGACATGGAAATTTCCGCAGACACCCTTAGTTCGTCGCAAATTTACAAGCTCATGACCGGCAGCGTCGTCCCGCGCCCGATTGCCTGGGTTTCGACGCTGTCTCAGGACGGCAGCGCGAACCTCGCACCGTTTTCGTACTTCAACGCGGTCAGCGCCGACCCGCCGGTCGTCATGTTCAGCGCCGGGCTGCACACGGCCGACCGCCCTAAAGACACGCTCCGCAACGTGCAGGAAACGGGCGAGTTCGTCGTCAACATCGTCACCGAAGAGGTGGTCGAGGCGATGAACGCCACGGCCGTCGCCGCGCCCTACGGCGTGGACGAGTTCGAGTTTGCGAACGTTACCCCTGCGCCCTCGAGCCGGGTCAGCGCGCCACGGGTGCTCGAGAGCCCCGTCAACTTCGAGTGCAAGGTTTTGGACATCTACCGCGTCGGCGGCGAGGCGGCTACCAACAGCGTCGTGTTCGGCCGAATCGTCCACGTCCACGTCAACGACGAACTGTTGGAGGACTACAAAGTCGACCCCGTCAAACTGCGGCCCGTCGGGCGTTTGGCGGGCACCACCTACAGCCGCGTGCGCGACCTGTTCGACCTGACGCGGCCGGTGTTTGAGGAGACGCCTTCGTAGCTGCTAAACTGAGGTTGGAGACCCCTATGATTGAAGAACTCGAGCAACGCTCCGAGACTCGGCGGCACAAGTTCAGCGTCGCGGACTACTTCACCTTGTCCGAACTCGGGCTCTTGGGCGAGGCGACCGAGCTTCTCGAGGGAGACATCTACGAAATGACCGCGCATTCACCCCGTCACCGAGCTTTTGTCGACATCGTCGCAGATAACTTTAAGACAACTTTCAGAGGACGAGCGACCGTCTTTGCACAAAGCACCCTCGCTTTTGAGGGTTGGAGCCCCGAACCCGATGTAATGCTCCTCAAACACGACCCCAAACGCTACCGCGACCGGCAGCCCACGACCGACGAAACCCTGCTCATCGTCGAGGTGTCCGACACGACGCTTGCCAAGGACAAGGGCATCAAGCTTAGGAGTTACGCTCGGCAGGGCGTTCGGGACTACTGGATTGTCAACCTCGTCGAAAACCTCACCGAGGTCTACCGCAAACCGCTGGGCGAAGAATACGGCGAGAAGAGGACCTACGGCTTCGGCGACCCCGTCGCGCCGCTGGCCTTTCCAGACGACGAACGGGTGTGGCTCGAGGATTAAGGCTCGAGCCCAACTACCCCTGCACCGAATCGTCACGTCGGAACGGGGCGGTTCCACCTTTAGGCGGACGCGCGCCCGCGCGCGCGGCCCTACAGTAGAATCTAATGTATGGCAATCTTAAAAAGAATTCACAGACAGGCGCGGGGCTCGAGACGGCACCTGCTCCAAACGGCGAGGACGACGTTGTGACCCCATCCGAAACGATTCGCCTGCTTCTCGTCGACGACCACGTGGTGGTGCGGCAAGGTCTCAACATGGTGTTGTCGTTGGAGCCCGACCTGGAAGTCGTGGGCGAGGCGGGCAACGGCCGTGAGGCTCTGGAGCAGGTCGCCAAGCTGACACCCCAAGTCGTGCTGATGGACCTGCTCATGCCCGTCATGGACGGGGTCAGCGCCATACGCGCCATCAAAAAAGACCATCCCGACACCGAAGTGGTGGCCCTGACGAGCGTCCTTGAAGACCGGCTCGTCGTCGACGCGGTCGAGGCGGGCGCGGCCGGGTACCTTCTCAAAGAGAGCGGACCCGGCGAACTCGTCGAGGCGATTCGTGCGGCGGCCAAGGGCGAGGTGCGGCTGCACCCCAAGGCGCAAAAACGCCTCGTCAAAGAGGTGCGCACGCCGGAAATGCGCGAGTCTTTAACCGAGCGCGAGACCGAGACATTGCGCCTCGTCGCCAAGGGCCACGCCAACAAGGACGTCGCCGAAATCATGGGCGTGTCCGAAGTGACGGTGAAGACGCACGTCTCGAGCATCCTGTCCAAACTCAACCTGAGCAGCCGGACCCAGGCGGCGCTGTTCGCCCTGAAAGAGGGGATAGTAGGGCTCGACTAGGATGAGTGACACCCCCTTTTTAAAGCGGCTCAGCACACGCTTCGGCCTGCTGATTCTCGTCATCGTGATGGTGCTCGCCGGAGCGACGGCGATTTTGCTGAACCGCGGCTTCAACCAGCTCAACGTCAACACCGTCGAACAGCTCAGGCAGTTCAACGTCGAGCCGACGGCTCCCTTGAGCGACATCATCCGCAGTACGGTCGTAAACCTCATCGCGGTATTTTTGCTCACCCTCGTCGGGGCAACCCTGTTCAGCCGCAGCCTCGTCACCGAACCCATCACCTCGCTCGTCAAAGCGACGCAAGAAGTTGCGGCGGGCAACCTGGGTGTGACCCTGCCGGTCACGTCGCGTAGCGAGTTGGGGGTGTTGGCGAGTTCGTTCAACACCATGTCGACGAGCTTGGCCGAGCGTACCCAGGAACTTTTGGAGGTCAACCGGGCCCTGCGTGAGAGCGAAGTTCGGTTGGAAGCGCGCGTGGCCGAGCGCACCAGCGAACTTTTGGCGCTCTTAGAACTGTCCAACAGCATCGCGCTGACCCTGGACGACCTGCCGCTCATCGAAGAGATTTTGGCCGAACTCCACGACATCACCCCGTACCGGGCGGCGGCGGTGTTCGAGCGCCTGGGCGACAGCACCTTTCAGCAAGTCGTAAGCGCGGGAAACTTCTCGCGGGTGGACGAAATCAGGCTGCTCGAGGCCGTAACGAGCAAAAACAGCTTGAGTTTGCGAGTTGACGGCGCGGCCCAACTCGTTTTTCCGCTCATGGTCCGCGACAAGGCGGTGGGGGCGCTGCTGTTGGAACTCGGCAGCGACGCGCCGCTGGACGAGCGCAAACTACGTCTCATCACGGCGTTCGCCAACCAAGCGGGCGTCGCGCTGGAAAACATCAGCTTGTACCGGCAAGTCCAAGAGACGGCCGCGTTCGAGGAGCGGCAACACCTGGCGCGCGAGCTTCACGACTCGGTGTCGCAGGCGCTTTACAGCATCGTGTTGGGCACCTACGCGGCGCAAAAACAGCTCGAGACCGAGCCCAAAAAAGCCGCGCAGGCCCTTGGGTACGTGCAAAACCTGGCCGAGGCGGGTCTCGCCGAGATGCGCGCCCTCATTTTTGAGCTGCGCCCCGAAGTGTTGGAGCAAGAAGGGCTTGCCGCCGCGTTGCGCAAACAAGCCGAAGCCCTGGAGGTGCGCCACGGTCTCAGCACCGAGTTCGAAACGCGTGGGGACGTGACCCCCTTTACGCTGCCTTTCGCCACCAAACAAGCCTTTTACCGCATCGCTCAAGAAGCCCTGCACAACGTCGTCAAACACGCAGCGGCAACCCACGTCGCCATGTATTTGACCCACACCGACACCTGCATCGAGCTGAAAATTACCGACAACGGCGCAGGTTTCGAGACCGACCGCGAGTTTCCGGGGCACTTGGGCCTCAAGTCCATGCGCGAACGCAGCTTGTCGCTGGGCGGCACTTTCAAGGTGGAAAGTGTCCCCGACCAGGGCACGACCCTGACCATCGAGGTGCCCAAACGTGCCTGAGGCAGCTAGGGTTGGGGGCGGGGGATGAAGAGTCCTCGAGCCAGAACCGTCGCTTACTTGTTGCTGGGAGCGGGGGTGTTTCTGTTCCTCGTCAACACGGGCGTTTTCGGGGCGCTGCCCGCGTTCTTGTGGCTGACCCTGCTTTTGGGGGTCGGTGCGGCGTTCTGGCTGGGCTCGTTCGGGGCGCTGTCCTTGTGGCAGCGCGTGGCGGGTTTTACCGGCATCGGCGTGTTCGCCGTCGTCACTTCGGGGAGCTTTGCGGGCGTCGCCGCGCTCGGCTTTCCGGCGCTGGGTTTCGGCCTCGTGTACTTGCTCGATTCCAGGCGCTGGTGGGCGCTGCTCCCGGCCGGCTTGGTCGGCAGCGTCGCCCTGCTCGCCGGTTTGGACGCGCTGTTTCCCCGTTGGGACACGACACCCATCCTCTTTTTGGGCTTCGCCGCGACCTTCAGCCTGCTTTACCTGCTGTCGCCACGGCGCGGCGGCAAGCGCTGGGCGCTGTTCCCGGCCATAGGCTTTATCGTGTTGACGGTCCTCAGCAACGACCCGAGCGGCGGCACACCGGGCTGGTTCGTTCCGCTGCTGTTCGTCGGCGGCGGTTGGTGGCTGCTGTGGTGGTGGCGCAAGCGCTGAACTTTGAATATGGGAATGAACTGTCAGTCGGGAGACAGGGGTTGAAAACTACTTCTGCTTACAAACTCTTCGGTTTGAGTTACCAAAGTCTCAGCGGGCGCGCGCGACCTCTAGGACAGCGCGGGTTTCCGCAACGGTCAGGGTTCCTTGCCAGACGAAGCCGTTGTGCTCAACGGTCACTGCGGCGCGGAGCCCGTCGGTCATCTGCTCAGACTTTTCGACCTGCCACTGTTGAGTTGTAAGCTGGCGAGCGAGGTCGCCGAAGATGTTTTGGGGAGCCAAGCCGGTGTCAAAGCGCGCGGTCACGACGAAGCCGTCACCGCCACCACTCATACCGCTGCCGCCCAAATTCACGCCCTGCGGCAGGATGAGGTTTGGCAGCGGTAAACCCATGTCCTGGTCGTTACGGCAAAAGTCGTAAAGTCTGACGATGACCAAACTGGTGCGGCTCGACAAGCGACTCGGCTCGAGCGAAGCGCTTTGCGTTCCGTCGGGGCTACAGTATTCGTTTAGAACCCTGTCCCTATTTTGACCAGCTACTGCAAAGACGGTCGGCCCGTAGGTGTCATAGCCGCGCCAACCGTTCGCGCTCAGGGTCTCCCCCACCCGGCGGGTGCTGTCGTCAAACCAGTTGGGGCCGTCCACATCAACCTCGAGCACAATTTCTGCCTGCTCCGAGCCGATGGTGACGCTGCCCTGCAAGCGAGCGTCGTCCGGTAAAGGTAATGTCACGTCGGGCGGTAGAACGTTGGGGTAAAAGGTGACCGCGTCGCCCTCGCCGATAAGAAGTTCGGCAAGGCGGAGTGGGTCGGTCGGTACGGCATCCTGAGCCACCGCGACAGGCAGACAGAGTAAGGCTGCAAACAAAAGTCGGCGCATCTTAATTCTCCCTCTTTTACTCAGTATATTTGACAGAGTACAAAACGCTCTGCGAGCCCTGGGTAAAGGCCTGACTCGAGCCACGCTTGCCTAACGAGCGTTCGTTAGGTTATAATGTAAACAGTTATGAATCAAGTTTTAGACCGACGCCGACAAATCCTCGCCACCGCGGGCGACCTGTTTCGCGAGCACGGCTACCACGCCACCTCGATTCGGGACATCGCCAAAAGCCTCGACATGCGCGGCAGCAGCTTGTACGCGCACGTCGACTCTAAAGAACAGATGTTGCTCGAGATTGTCACCGAGGCGGCTGATGCGTTCTTGCAAGGAGCGGAGCAAGTCGACAAAAAAGACCCTGCGGCGAGGCTCCGCGCGCTCATCCGCGCTCACTTAGCGGTCGTCGTCGACGAACTGCCCAACGCGACCGTGTTTTTTCACGAATGGCGCTTTTTGTCGGATTCTTCGAAAGCCGCCATCATCGAGCGGCGCGACGCTTACGAGCGCTACTTTCGTGACACGGTTCGCCAAGGGGTCGAACAAGGTGTTTTCGAGGTCGACGACGTAAAAACGGCGACGCTGTTCGTCTTGAGCGCGCTCAACTGGAGCTACCAGTGGTTCAGTGCGGCGGGCACACTGAGTTTGGACGAGTTGAGCGAAAAGTACACGGAACTCGTTTTCAATTCTCTCAACTACAACGCCCTCAAAGTCAAGGAGGTTCAACGATGAACGCAACTGCTATGAACAAAACAGGTGTAGAAACCTTGGGTTTTGAGCCCCAACTCGCCCACTTCGAAGCTCGCATCGACGCCGGTGAAAAAATCGAACCCGGCGACTGGATGCCCGACGAGTACCGCCGCCAGCTCATTCGCATGATTTCGCAGCACGCGCACAGCGAGGTCGTGGGGATGCTGCCCGAGGGCGAGTGGATTACTAAAGCGCCGTCCTTAAAGCGCAAGATGATTCTCCTCGCCAAAGTCCAGGACGAGGCCGGACACGGCCAGTACCTCTACCACGCCGCCGAAACTTTGGGCGCGACCCGCGAGGAGTTGGTGGACGCGCTGCTCGCCGGCCGGGCAAAATACTCCTCGATTTTTAACTACCCGTCGTTGACCTGGGCCGACGTGGGCATGATCGGCTGGCTGGTGGACGGTGCGGCGATTCGCAACCAGCTCATGCTGGCGCAGTGCTCCTACGGGCCGTACTCGAGGGCGATGGTGCGCATCTGCTCCGAAGAAACCTTTCACCACAAACAGGGCAAAGAAATGGTGATGCTGTACGCCCAGGGCACGCCTAAACAGCGCGAGATGGCGCAAGACGCGCTAAACCGCTGGTGGTGGCCCAGTTTGATGATGCTCGGCCCGCACGATTCGGACTCTAAAAACACGGCGGTGCTGGCCCGTTGGGGCGTCAAGACGAAAACGAACGACGAGGTGCGCCAGGAGTTTTTGAACGAGCACGCCCCCGAGTTGCTCGAGGCGGGCCTGAGCATCCCCGACCCCGACCTGAAGTTTGACGAGGCGAGCGGCAACTGGGTTCACGGCGTAATCGACTGGGACGAGTTCTGGACGGTCGTCAAGGGCAACGGCCCACTGAACAAAGAACGCTTAGAAGCGCGCCAAAAAGCGCACGACGACGGGTTGTGGGTGCGCGAGGCGCTGGAAGCGTACGGGGAGAAACGTGCTCGAGCGTAAACCCCCCTGCCCGAAGGGCAGCCCCCCTGAAAGGGGGGTGGGGTTTTTGGTGGCCCGTCCCCCATGCCCCCCTGTCAGGGGGACCGGATGAGCGCAGCGCCGTCCGGGGGGGTCGACACCCAGTGGCCCCGCTGGGAAGTTTTCAAGCAAGACGCCCTTAAAAAACCCCATCAGGCCGTAGGCTCCGTCCACGCGGCCGACGCCGAACACGCGCTGCTCACGGCGCGCAACGTGTTCGCGCGCCGCCCAAACGCGGTGAGTTTGTGGGTGGTCCCGGCGAGTTCGGTATTTTCGGTGACGGCTGAGGAGTTGGCGGGCTCGAGCCCACGACCCACACCCTCCGAACCTCAAACTTACCTCGTCTTTCGCAAAAGCGGCCACCGCCGCAGTATGACCTTTGTCGACCACGTGGGCGAGGTCGAGGCGACCAGTCCGGGGGAAGCGCTCGAGCGAGCCCTCACGACCTTTGAAGCCGACGACGCCGTAACCTGGTGGCTCGTTCCAAAAAACGTCGTTACCCGCAGCGACGAGGCGGACGTCGAAAGTTGGTTCGCGCCTGCCAAGACGAAAACCTACAAACAGCAGTCGGCCTACGGGCTCGTCGGCACCCACCCCGGCGCAGCCAAGCGCGGGACCGACGAGGAAGCGCATGACTGACCTGACCACAGCCGGCCTGACTTCAACACGCCAAGCGCTCGTTCACAAGCTCACCGCGCTCGCCGACGACGAACTCGTCCTGGCCCACCGCAACAGCGAGTGGACCGGGCACGCGCCGATTTTGGAAGAGGACATCGCCCTCGCCAACTTGGCCCAGGACGAACTCGGGCACGCCCTGCTCTGGTACGAGTTGCGCCGGGAGCTGGACGGCAGCAGCCCCGACGAACTGGTCTACTTTCGTCCGGCCGACGCTTACCGCAACGTTCAAATGCTCGAGCTGCCCAAAGGGGACTGGGGCTTTACGATGCTGCGGCAGTACCTGTTCGACGCCTACGAGTACGTCAATTTGGCGCGGCTCGCCGCGAGTGCTTACGCGCCGCTCGCCGAAACCGTCGCCAAAATCCGCAAAGAAGAGATGTTCCACCTCCGCCACAGCCACGCCTGGACAGAACGGCTGGGCCTCGGCACGCCAGAGTCCAACCGGCGGATGCAGGGCGCGCTCGAGACCCTGTGGCCTGCCGCGCAACAACTTTTTTCACCCTTGCCGGACGAACACTTTCTGGTTCAAGACAACATCGTTCCCGCTTTGGCGGAGGTCGAGGCGGCCTGGCTCGCACACGTCACGCCTCACCTGACGAACTCGGGCTTGAACATCCCTACAAGCTACGCGCCACAAGCCACAAGCCGCGCCGCGCACACCGAACACCTCAGCGCTCTGTTAGAAGACCTGCAAGAGGTCGCCCGGCTCGAGCCGCAAGGAACCTGGTAATGCACACACCCACCACACAAACCGTTTGGCAAGCCCTGACCGAGGTCAAAGACCCTGAAATCCCGGTCGTCTCGGTCGTGGAGATGGGCATTGTGCGGGACGTCGCGGTGTCCGGCGAAAACGTCACCGTCACCATGACGCCTACTTTTTCCGGCTGTCCGGCGCTGCAGGTGATGAAAGACGACATCACTGCGAAGCTGGTCGAGCTGGGCGTCGAACAGGTCGAAGTAAAAACCGTCCTGTCGCCGCCCTGGAGCACCGACTGGATAACCGACGAGGCCAAAGCCAAGCTGCGCGACTACGGCATTACCCCGCCCGCCCCTGCGGGTGACGACGGCCTCATACAGCTCGAGCTGTCCCCGTCACAGTGCCCGCGCTGCGGTTCGTTCGACACCACGACGCGCAACACCTTCGGCCCGACGCTGTGCAAGTCGATTCACACCTGCAACAGCTGCTTGGAACCGTTCGAGGCGTTCAAGTCTTTGTAGGAAGGGTTTTCAAAGGGCTGCAGTGAACTTGCAGTCTGGGTAGTTGGGACAGGCTAGAAAAGACTTACCGGCGTTCACACCTTTTTTTGCCGTTTTGACGACGAGTTCCGCAGTGCAGTTCGGACACATCTTTTCAGAAGTTTTCACGGCTTGGGTTTGGTTCGAGGGTTGAGCGACAGGTTCAACATCGAGCGGGAAAATCGACCTGAACTGCTCACGAAGTTCGCTCAAGCTGTAGGCTTGCTTGACCGGAAAGCGGAGCAGGGGGACGCCGGCGGTACGCAGGGCTTCTTCTAAAAAATCGTCTCGTTTTCGACGCCCTGGCGCTTTATGACTCGAGTCGTCGAGTTCGACGGCGCACAAGACCCTGAAGGTGCTCGGCTCGCACAGGATGAAATCGAGGTGCTTGCGGCTGATGCGGTTGAACGCCGCCTGCCTTTCGCTGCCGGTGAGCCCTTTTTTGACCTTGATGACGTCGTATAAACTGACTTTGGCAAAAATGCGGTAGCTGTCGCTGACTTGCTCGAGCACGCCCAGGAACGAGCGCTCTGCCGGTGAGCACAAAGGTGTTTTCTCATAGGGAAAGTCGGCATTGGGGTTTTGCGGCGACTGTTTAGCCGTTCTCGAAAGCAACAGAACAACAAAAATGACTACGGCTGCAACAACCGCTATGATGGTAAAGTCCATAGTCAATCCTAATTCTGCTCAAAGTCTTTCCGGTTTGGAAAATGTCACACTTTGGGCTCGGAACGGTAAAAGCCTACAACCTCAGCTAGAGAGCTACAACCAGCGCATCGTAAACAGCCGCGCCAGCGCGCGCTCGAGCGGGCTGTGGAGCGCAGCCTTAACGAGGGCGTTTTTGAGCGGGGCCAGCCGCGTCCTGCGACCCAGGCGCATGTTGACTTCGGCCCGCAACGCCGCTGCTCGTGCCGCCTTTAAGCGCGCGCGGCTGTAAGCGGCGAACACTTCGTGCCGGTCGTGGTCTTCTCGCAAAACACGCTCGAGGGCTTTAGCCGCTGCGACCGCGTCCAACCAACCCAGGTTCATTCCCTGTCCACCAATGGGGCTCACCACGTGCGCTGCGTCACCGGCGAGTAAAACGCGCCCCTGCGCCATTTGCTGTGCCCGGTAGTGCTGCACCCCAAAGGCGCTGAGCATCGTGTTGGTTGTGGCGGGCAACGTGTGGCCCAGTCGGTCCTGAATCAGACTCGAGAGCGTTTCGGGTGAGGCGTTTTTGAGGTAAGCGGCGGTTTTGGCGACCCAGCGGCGTTGTCCGCCCGGCACGGGAAAAGACTCGACCAGGCCGCCATCGGTGAGGTAAATGCCCACGTCCGCGCCGAGCGCTGTGGTGTCCGCGAAGTCGCCCATGAGGTAGGTATCCGGGTAGGGTCGGCCGACGAACGGGATATTCGACAAGCCGCGCACCACGCTGTCCTTGCCGTCGCAGCCGACGACGAACGCCGCGCTGATATGTTTTGAAGAGGTCTCGGTTCGGTAAGCGACCTCGAGGCCCGCGTCCGTCTCCTGCAGCCCCGTCACGCTCGCCTCGCGCAGCAACGACCCCGGCGCGAGTTCGCACAGACGGCGCTCGAGCACCGCTTCCGTTTCAAACTGCGGCAGGGCCAGCACGAAAGGGTACGGCCCCGGACAGGTTTGAAAACTGAGGCTGCCCAGAGGGCGCGTGCCCCCGAAAGCGTGGCCGCGCCGCACCTGCACGCCGCGCGCGAGCAACGCCTCGGCTACCCCGACACGCGCCAAGGCTTCCAGGGCGGGTGGGTGGACGCCGAGGGCGCGTGAGTGCTGCACAGGCTCACGGCGGCGCTCGAGCACTTTGAAAGTTACCCCTGCTTGTGCGAACAGGCAGCCCAAAAACAGCCCAACCGGCCCGCCGCCCACGACGACGACTTTGGTGTTTTCCAGGGTGTTTTCAGGGGTGTTTTCCGTTCGCGCGGTCACGGCCGGTAAACGAGAAGGTTGCGGTAGGGAAACGCCGCCTCGACCTCCCAGCCAGGTGGGGCCAAATCCAAAAGTTCCTTCGGCGTGAAGCTGCGCCGAATCGACCGCAGACCGTCCTCGACGATAAACGAGTCCCGAAAAAAGGGCCGCGTCGCGTTGAAGCCCAGGTAGGCCAGCGCGCTGCGGCGGATGTCGTTGTGGAGCGCGAGTTTTGTCGCCAAGTGTTCGGAGTCCCGACACAAGCCTTGCAAATGGGCGTCGGTCAGGTGGTGCAACAGGTGATTGGAGACGACCACGTCGAACTGTCTACCCGCCGCGACTATTTCCGAAGAAAAGGCTTTCTCGAAAACGACGTTCGGCGGCGAGGGTTGGGCGTGCGCGTAGGCGAACGCGCGTTCGTCGGGGTCGATGCCGGTGACGTGCAGCTCGAGGCCGTCCCGCTGCGCCCAGCCTGCCAGCCTGCGCGCTAAGTCGCCGCCGCCACAGCCGATGTCGAGCAGGGTCGCGGCCGAGCCGGTGAGCCGGGGGCGCAAGTAGAGCGTGTAAACTGAACGCCACGCGGCGAAAATCCGGTTGACGGCCCCGAATTGCCGGTAAGTGGCATGAAGCCGTTCCAGGCTGCAAGCGGGGTCGTCCATGCGCTCGCGCAAATGGATGGCGCGTTTTGCCAAATCAAGGGTCACCGCTACAGCACCACCCCTAAACCGTCGCTCTCAAACTACTGAGAACAAACCGCTCTCCACAGTGAGGCCGGGGCCAAAGGCGGTCGCGTACACGCGCTCACCTGCCGCCGCCGCCGCCAACACCTCTTTCAAGACGAAAAAAATCGTCGCGCTGCTCATGTTGCCGTAGTTTTTGAGCACGCGCCGCGACGCGTCCAAACGGTCGGGTGTCAGCTCCAGAGCGCTCTCTACCTTGTCGAGGATGGCGCGCCCACCGGGGTGAATCGCCCAGTGCGCCACGTCCCTTAGACCGAGGTTTACCTCGCCCAAAAAGGGTTCGACCACGCCCTTCATGTTGGTCTCCAGAATCTGCGGCACGTAAGTAGAAAGGACCATGTTGAACCCCTCGTCGCCGATGGTCCAGGCCATGTCCTGTTCGCCCGTCGGGGTCAGGGTGCTGGCGAGGTGCTCGAGCTGCAACGCCCTACCCGCCGGAGGTTTGCAGCTGACCAGCGCCGCCGCGCCGCCGTCGGCAAACACCGAGGTCGCGATGATGCTGTCCACGTCCGTGGGGGGACGCAAGTGCAGGGTGCACAGTTCGACCGAGACGACGAGCACGACGGCGTTTTCGTCGGCCTCACAAAAAGCTCGCGCCATTCGCAGCGCCGGAAAAGCTGCGTAACAGCCCATAAACCCGACGTGATAGCGCTCCGTCGCGTCGCTGAGGCCCAAGTCGCGGACGATGCGGTAGTCCGGCCCCGGCGCAAAAAAGCCGGTGCAAGACACGGTTATCACGTGGGTCACCGCGCCCGGCTCTAAACTCGGACAGTTCGCCAACGCGCGCCGCGCCGCGCACACGAACAACCGGGTCGCCTCTTCGGTATAGAGGTCGTTGCGCGTTTTCGTGCTCAAGCGTTTGAAGGTGCCGTCGGCTTCGAAAAAGACGTTGTCCGGCCCACCCTGGCTGAAGTCCCGAATGACGCTGTGCCGCTTGTCGATGCCCGACTGCCGGTATACCCGGGCGGTCAGGCGCTCGAGCTTGCGGTCACTGAGCCCCGCCGCCATGAGCGCGCCCACCCGCTCCTGAGTGTGAGAAAGGTCCGGCACGACGGTTTCTAAATGGTGGACGTAGACGCTCATACCGCATGATAAGGCCGTCCGGCGGCGTTGAGTGTAGGCGGCAAGTCCTTAACGTTCGGAAGTAGGCGGCCCGCCCGAGACTCAGAAAAACCCCGTCACCCCGAAGCGCAGCCCGTACACCGTGGCAAACTCGGTACGGCTAAAAGTCGGCCCCACCCTCACCTCATAGTCGCTCTCGCTATAGGTGTAAAGCAGGCTGCTTATAGTTTGCAGGGCGCTCGAGCCCCCCAAAAAACCGTCCACCAACCCGAAGCTGGCGTTCAGGTCCAGGTTACCCGCGCCGCCCACCGGTGAGCTAAGCTGTCCTAAGAGTTGCGGGTAGGGCTTCGCTGTGTTGAGAAGCGTCTCTTCAAAGTCCAACTCCGTCCCTGTCGCTGTGTCAAGCGGGTCAGCCGCGTAAGCCGCTTCAAGCGTCCACAACAGGTCACCCCAAAAGCCGCTCGCGCCCAACGCGCCGCGCCCGTCCCAGGGATTTGCCAGGAGCCAAGCCTCCCCGTAGACGACGATGTCACCAACCAGGCCGCTGCCGCCCAAGCCCGCCGCGAAGCCGTCTAAGTAAAGAAGATGCGCTTCCAAGTCGAAACTGGCAAACTCGCGCCGGACGCTCAGCACGCCGCCTAACTGGTCGTCCTGAGTGCGGTAGAGAAGGGCGGGGCGGACGCGCCAGTCCTCGAGATAAACATTAGCTCTCACGCCCAGCAAGCCCAGAGGTTGGCCCAGTCGGTTTACCGGCTCGACGCGAAACGGGACACTCAAGCGGGCGGTCTCGAGCGGCAAGCGCTCCAGACCCGCACTGAAATCCACCTTGGCCAAACGGTAAAGCCCAAAAGCTTCGGTCAGGCCGGGTTCACCAAAAGTGCTCTCTATCCCGCCGCTCGTGACACGCACCGCCGGGTCGAGGACGAGGCGAAAGTCGAGGGGGTCGAGACTATAAGTGGCCTCGAGATGCCCCCGCAAGCTAAGTCCGATACCTTCGTTCAGTACTTGATTCGTAGAAGCGAAAGAGAGGTCGCCAGCCGCTTCGATTTCACCTCGGTAGCTCAGTTGGGCGAAGGCGAGTGTAGCAGCGAGGAAGGACAGTAGGAGAAGTAAGACTTTCATTAGAATTTCCTTGAACTAGCAGTTGTCAGTAGGGTTCGGAGCTACTGACCGCTGACTACGTTCAAGCAAGCACCGCTTCAGGCTGGCCCACGCCGACGACGCGCCCGTCCTCCATCTCGACGGTACGTCTCACATGCTCTAAGAGCCTCGGGTCGTGGGTCGAGAACACGAAGGTTACACCTTTGTCTTCGTTCAAGCGCTTCATCATCTCGACGAGGTCGCCGCCGGATTTGCTGTCCAGGTTAGCAGTCGGCTCGTCGGCCAGGATGATGTCGGGCTCGGCGGCAAAGGCGCGTGCGACCGCGACGCGCTGCTGCTGTCCGCCCGAGAGCTGGTTGGGGCGGCGGTCTCGGAACTCCTCCATGCCGAGCGCCTTGAGTGATGCCAGCGCCCTCGCCTCGCGCTCTTTTTTGCCTACGCCTTGCAGCTCGAGCACGAACGCCGCGTTTTCCAAAGCCGTCAGTACCGGAATAAGGTTGTAAGCCTGGAACACGTAACCGAGTCGCTCGAGCCGCACCGCAGCCCCCTCTTGTTTGCTGAGCTGGTCGATGCGTCGACCATTGAGATGGACCTCGCCCGAGGTCGGCTTGTCGAGCCCGCCCATAAGGTGCAGCAGCGTGCTCTTGCCCGAGCCCGAAGGCCCGGCGATGGCGGTGAACTCGCCCTTGTCAATGGTGAGGTCGACGCCCCTGAGCGCGTCGGTTTTGACGTCGCCGATTTGGTAGGTCTTCTTTAAGTTTTTGACTTCGAACAATGACATTTCTACTTTCCTTTCCGGGGTGCGTTCTAAAAGCTTTAGGCGGTGTAGCGCATCGCCTCGGCGGGTTCGATGTTGGCCGCCATCCGCGCGGGGCCGAGTGCAGCGAAGAAGGCGGTCAGGACGGCGAAGCCCACCGCGAGCAGAACCTGCCAGGGCTCAATCGTCAGGTACATGACCGTGGGCAAGCCGACCTCAGCCATCATTTCTTGGGCGTAGCCCGGCATGGCAAAGCCGTTCGACCCTAGGGCCACCAGCCCTAAGCCGATAGCTAGACCAATCGCTGCGCCCGATAAGCACAGCATCAAACTCTCTAAAGTCACCATGCCCATGATTTGCCGTCCTTTAGCCCCTAGGCTGATGATGACGCCGAACTCACGAATGCGCTCCAAAGTGCTCAAGTAAACTGTGTTTAGAACCAGCAGACCTGCCAGCACGAAGAAAATGAGCGACATGATAGCCATCATGGGCGCGAGGAACTGAACCATCGTCGCCAGACTGGGGTCGATGTCCCGCCAGCCTTCGACCGCTACGTTCTTGGGTAGGGCGCTTTTGAGGGCGGCGACTTCGCCTGCCGTCTCTGCGTCTTGGTCCAGGGTGTTGACGTTGGGGAAATGAAGCTCGAGCCGACTCACCGCGTCGGGCGCGGCCAGTTCTTGCGCCGCTAGTAGCGAGAGGTAGACCGCGCTGATTTCGCGGTTGGGGTCTTCGAAGTCGAGTAAGCCTTCAACCGTATAAGCGGCTGCGCCGTAGCCTTCAGTGCCGGGGGCGTAGACGTACACGTCGTCGCCTAAACCCACCTCGAGCGCGTGAGCGAGCGACTGACCGAGCATGATGCCCGAGATGTTGTCGCCTTCCACAAACGTTCCTTCCGCGAGGTAGTCGTTGACAAAATCTTCCCGCAGCAGGTCGGGCCAATCCTGACCCTGCACCGCCAAACCCCTCGAGCGGTCCTCGCCCGCCACCAAACCGGGAACTTGCAACGAGCCCACCGTCACCGCGTCCGGGAGGGTCTGCGCGACGGTTTCTCGGACCTCGGCAGCGTTCTCGAGCAGCCCAGCCCCAAAACTCCGCGCGTCCCGGTAGCCTTCGGTGTGAATCTGCACGTTGCCTACTTGGTCGGTCAAGTCCCCGTACATACCGTTCGTGAGCGCGCCGCCGAAGCTGTACATCACGATGGCAAAGAGCACGACAATCGCCACGGCCAGGATGGAGATGAGGCTGCGCCGCCCCTGCCGCCACAGGTTGCGCCAGGCTAGGGCTATCATTCGCAGGCCCCCTCACGCTCTAAGGCGTTCTGCGTAAAGCACGCTTCAGGAATGTCCACACCGAAGTTGGCGTCTTGCCAGGTGACGACGGTTCTGCGACCCGGCTCGAGCAAGTCCGTCACCTCGAAACGTTGCGGAATGTAAAGGCCGTCCACCTCGGCGTAGTCGGACAGGATGTTCTCTTTCACCGCGTTGCCGCGTTGGTCGTAGTAGGTGATGTTGGTCGGCGCGTAAGAGGGCTTCTCGGCGGTCAGCTCGACCTTACCGTAAGGCGTCGGCGCGTTCGCGTTGGGGATGAGTTCTAAGGTAACGTTCTCGTCCGTTTCCTCTAAAACGCTCGCCTGGTAGTTTTCCTGAAGGTCGTCTCCGGCTAGGTCGTTATAGGAAATGTCAGAACCTAAAAACGAATCACTTTGACCGCTCGGCGGCAACCTCAGCACGCGTTTCAGGCGCGGGTTGTAGATGAAAATGTTGTCACCGTCGTTCAAGAAGGCTTGCCCGGCGTCTCGAGGGGGCGCAATCACTCTCGTCAAGCCCTGTTCTTCGCCTTCGCTGTAGATGCGCATGGTGTAAACGTCTTCCTCGCCGGGGCGGATGACCTGCATGTTTAAGGTCGCCACCTGCGACTCGCCGCGCAGGTTGTTCAGAATAGTGTCTAAAATGCTCGCCGCGTCCTCTTGGGCACTGGCGAAGCCCAAGCTAAGCAAAATGGTTAGGGCAATGATAAGGCTTTTCATGGGAATTCCTTTCCGAAATTAGTTTGCCCGCATCGCCTCGGCGGGGTTGAGGTTTCTCACACGCCTGCCGGGCACGACGATGGCGAGAACTGCTGCAATGAAGATGGTGATGGCCGCCCAAGCTAAGTAGGTCAGGCTCGAGGCCAGCACAAACTCGTCGCTCAGCGCCAGGCCGGACAGGTAAGCGCCGTAAAAGGTATTGATAAAGGGTCCTAAGAGGTTTGTGGCCGACATGAGCGCGTTGAGGCCGAACCCGAGCACCGCGCCGGCGGCGAAGCCGATAAAGGTGGTGTAGACGGCCTCGAGCGTGACCATCCGCGCAATCTGACCCTGACTGAGGCCGAGCGAGGTGATGACGCCGAACTCGCGCGTGCGCTCTATCACGCTGACAATCACGGTGCTCATCACGGTGACGGCAGCAAACAGCGCAATCATCAGGACAATCGGAATCATCGACGCACGTTTGTCCTCGATGCCCGCCATGAGGCCGCCCAAGAGTTCGCTGATGGGGTAAGCCGCCACGCCTTGCGGCAAGGCTGAGGCCGCGTTGAGCGCTTCGGCCACCCCTTCCTCGTCGCCCTGCCGCACGTCGAGCGCGACGCCCGTGGCGGTATCTACACCCGTAAGCGTTCTAGCATCCGTCAAGTGAACCAGCACCACGCCCTCGTCCACGGGGTTGATGTTGCTGTCGATGATGCCGACGACTTGCAGCCCCGCACCCTGCGACCCGCCTACGGACTGCACGTCGAGCGCTAGGCGTTCGCCCACGCGCACGTCCAAGTCTTCAGCAAGAACTTTACCCAGCACGAGTTCGCCCTCGTTCTCGACCATGCGGCCCTCGCCGATGTCGCCGCCGATGTCACTGACTTGCCCTTCTAAGGTCGGGTCGATGCCGCGTACCTGTGCGCCCAAAGTGCGGTAAGGGGAACGCAGGAGAGCTTGGAACTCGAGCCTCGGCGCAAACCCCCGCACGCCCTCGACCCCTGTGAGCGCGTCTTCAAAATCCAGGGTCGGCAGGCTGTTTTCCGGGTCGGGGTCGGTCCGGTAGGACTCGGTCTGCACCATCACGGGGGCGCTCAAGTAACGGGCTTGTCCGCCCAACAGCACGTTGACAAAGCCGTCATAAAAACCCCAGAAGAAAATGATGGCAATGGTCGCGTAGGCCACCACAGCGAGTAAAAGCTGCGTGCGGCGCTTGTGCCGCCAGAGGTTACGCCAGGCGAGGCGGGAAATGGAGGTGGTCATGGGGTGCTCCTTTCGGGTGGGAAGCAAGGCGTGAGAAGTAGGAAGTAAGGAGAGAGACTTCTTGATTCTCGCTTTTTACCTCTTATTTTTGCCTTTCTCATGCCGGTGTCGACTCCCGTGACGCTTTTAGCGCCTCCCAGCGCTCGAACACCCCGGGGAACTCGCGTTCGGCGAAGGCGTAAAAGTCACGCATTTCTTCCAAGCCGAGCCGCGCCTCGGGGTCTTCGGAGCCGAGCAGTTTGAGGCCCTGCTCCGCCAGTTCCCGGAACACACGGAGTTGTTCGACGCCGCGGCGGGTCATCTCTAGCCAAGCGCCGTGTTTGTTGCGGAAGTAGTCGCGCCGTTCGCCCGGTCTCGAAACGCGCTCGACGAAGCCGAGCCCTATGAGGTAGCGCGTCGCGGTGCTGATGGAGCCGCGGCTGGCTTGCAAAGTTTTGGCTAAGTCGTCGGCGGACTGTTCGGCCGGTTCGGCGACGAGGAGCGCGCCCAGCACGCGGCCCGACATGCGGGTCATGCCACCCTGCTCGAGTCTCAAGCCGACCTCTTCGATATAGCTTTCCTTCGCGTTACTCAAAGTACACTTCCTGTGTATCAAAGGTTTTGAACGTTTAGAATTTACTGAAACCTATAGTAGCACAGTTTGCTACACTCACAAAAGTTCAGTACAGGTTCTGGGGTTGCCACGCGCCCGTTCGGCCTCGAGCGGGTTGGGCCTGACCGGGGTGAGCGCGTCCGTACAGGTGCGGGACGAGCCTCTACCGGTAACCGGGCGAAGCGGTACCTCGGCCCGGTTTGTCCCTTGCCCGCGGCCTCTTCAAACTCGCACTATTCGGGACCTGAAGGGCGGCCGGACTTCGCGGGGCAAGGCGCGCGAAAACTCGGCACGCGCCGAACCAAAAAGAGGCCGCCTTAACAAGGCGGCCTCCTAAAAAGTGTGAAGGGCTGTAACCCCTTGGGTTAGCTCGGCTCGACAGGCACACCCGACTTGGCTTTGCCTTTGGGTTTGTCGCCGCGAGCGGCGCGCGCCGTGGCGCGGTCCTCTTCCTGGCGGCTCACGTCGGTCTTGAGGCGGGCGGCCTTGCCGCGCAACTCGCGCAGGTAGTAGAGCTTGGCGCGGCGCGTGCGGCCCCGGCGGACGATGGCTATTTGGTCGATGAGCGGCGAGTGTAGCGGAAACACGCGCTCGACGCCTTCGCCAAAACTCACTTTGCGAACCGTAAAGCTCGAGCGTGCGCCCTTGCCGTTTTGGCGCGCGATGACCACGCCCTCGAAAGCCTGGATGCGGGTGCGGGTCCCCTCGACAACCTTGTAGTCCACCCGCACGGTGTCACCCGTGTCGAACTCGGGAAGGTCGTCTTTCATAAAGGGTTGTTCTATCGAGCGCAAAATCGCGCCTTTGTTGTAGTTCATAAATACTCCTGCATTTCTCGAGCGGGTTCAAGCCCGTTTGGACGGCTCGGGGGCACAACCTTGCGATTGTAGCGCATACGCGGTCGTTGTGCAAGCGTTGGTGAGGTTGCCCAAACGTTGGCGACATTGTGCAAGCGTTGACGAAAGCGCGCGAAGGTCTTCGGCGGAAAGCGCGGTCGGTGTAAGGTGAGACCGGTGTAGAGTGAGACCGGTGTACGACTTCGCTTTCGCGTTTTGGTCTTTTTTGAACACTGACACGGCCGAGTTACCGGGGGGCAAAGCTCTCAGCCACGCCGAGGTGCCGTACCTCTTGAGCAACGCCGCCTGGTACCCGCGCCCGGGCGAGCTGAAAAGCGTGGCCGAATGGTACGCGGCCCGAGACCTGCCGCCCGCGCTCGTCGCGCCCGCCCTGCGGGCGGCCAAGCTCGAGAACGCCCTTCGGGACGGCCCGTTCGAGCTGGAACGAGCTTTTGTGTTTCGAGAAGCCGCCGCCCGAGAAGCTGTCCGAGAAGACGAGGGCCAGTCTGAGCGAGTTCGGGACGTGGTGGAACAGGTGAGTTGGGCGCAGACGCGCTACGCGGGCGAACTTCTGGCAAGTTTTTACGAACAGCCCGGGCTCGCCGTTGCCGTTGCCAAAAGCCTGACCGAGGCCATGCGGCACAGTGCCGACGTGCAGACTTTTCTCGCTTACCGCGACGAGCCGGTGGGGACGGCGGTTGCTTTCGAAAGAGAAAACCTTTTGAGTGCGATGTTGCTGCTCGAGAGCGGCGGCCTGGAGGCCCGCCTGGTTCGGGACGCCGAGGCGAGAGGCCTGACGGCCTTCGTGCTCGAGACCTTGCCCGAAGGCGTGACATTTCGCTCCGAGCGAAGCTTGGAACGCTGGTCGGTTCGCTGAGCGGCGAGTAAGGTTTGCCACAAACACCTTCCCCGAGAGTCGAAAGCGGCGGCTGTGCGTCTTTTAAGTTGGCAAAGCCAAAAAGAGGAACCGTGAGGGCGGTTCCTCTTAACACTACCCGTTTCGAGGTTTTAACTTGGAGTTCTCAGCTTGAAGTTTTTAACGGCAACCGCTCGAGGCGTTGACGCGTACCGGAACGGCGTCCGCGCCCATCGTGGCGTTGTTTGAAGTGTTGCCGTCGCTCGTCGTCAGGATGATGCCGACGTAGTAAGTGCCACTCGGCGTGCAGGTCGGAATGCGCGGCAGCACGGCGTTGACGCGTACTGAGGACTTGGGCGAGAAAACCCAGTCGAAAAAGTGCGAGCTGATGGCGGTGTCGTAGCTGCTGATGTAGTCGTTGCTCGAGAGGTACACCGTCGCGTTGAAGCGGCCGCTGCGCGAGGCTTTCGAGTAGTTGTGAACCAGGTAGTTCAGGGTGCTCAAAGAAGTGCCCGCCGTCACGGTACCGGGCGCGGCGTTGGCGTCCAGGGTGTGAGCGTCGAAGCCGCTGGGCGTGTTGCTGTTTACCCAAGAACCGATGTCGCCGAACTTGCCGCTTGTCAGCCGGGTATGGTCGGTCCTGTCGACGCGGTTGCTGGTCGAGGCGACGGCGCGCACGACCCCGTCTTTGACGGCCCCGCTGCCGCTCTGGCCCCCGAACGAGGCGCGGTTGAACTTAGCCCGGTAGCTGTTCGGGCAGCTGTCGAAGTCGCCCGTGGCGTCGTACATGTAGTTACCGCTGTAGCCGAGTTCGGCCGGATAACCGGGGTTTTTCCAGGTCCGGGCTTTGAAGTAGTCGCAGCCTGCGTAACCGTAGCTCTGCCAACCCGTAATCGCGCCGACGGGGCGGCTCAGGCGCACCAGCCCGACGTCGTGGTTGAGGTCGGCGTTGGTCGTCCAGGCCGTCCACGAATACAAGCTCGAGGACGCCACGCCGCCCCAGGGTTGGCTGCCGTTCTTGAAACCGGGCACGACGGTCACTTTTTCCGCCCAGGTGCCAAAATTTGGGTCGCTGGCTGCGTTGATGCAGTGCCCCGCGGTCAGCACCCAGCGCGGGTCTATCAGCGTGCCCGAGCACTGAAAGCCCCGAAGAACCCCGCTCGTGTCACGAAAGTTCATGAACAGCTTGACGTGTTTGCGGTAGGGGTCGGCCGCGGGGTTGGAAATGTACGTGAGGCTGCCGAAGTTTTGAGGTGCGAAGTCGCCGGAGCCCACGGGAACTTCCAGCTTCGGCGCGGCTTCGCCGCCAGCGGTCTCACCGGTCAAGAGAGGGTTGAGGGATTCGGGGGCCGCGTCCTTGCTCAGCTCGCGGCCGGTCTCGGCGTCGTAGCTGACCAGTTTACCGGCGGGCGTGGCGGCCTGGGGGCTCAGTCCGCCCTCAGCCCCTTTTGGAAAGGGCATGGGTTGGTACCGGCTCGGGTCGAGGGTCGGTGCGGCCAAGTTGTCCAGCAGGGCCACGTCTTTTTGGGGCGCCGTGTCAAATTCAGGGGCTACCGTCTCGTCGAGCGCGGTGCTCAGCGCCTCGTTGGCACCGAGTTTGGGCTGAACTTCGGGCTCGGCGCCGGGCTGACCACAGGCCGCCAAAACGAGCAGCAGGACGAAAACCAAACACACCAGGGACTTTCTCATTTTATCTCCTCCTTAGACGCAGGCTTGCCTGCGTCTGCGCCTTGGGACCTCTTTGTGCCCTAAGGCCCCCGCAGTGTGCGGCGACACCCCTGACCGCGCCCTGACCGCTTGCCCACCCAGCCTTGTCGGGCGGGCGACCACCGGGCACGGTGCGGTATACTCACCGCATGGCACTTCAAACGGGTTTAGAGATTCTGCAAGCGGCGCGCGACGGCAAGTACGGCGTCGGGGCCTTCAACACCAACAACATGGAAATCACCCAGGCCATTTTGGAGGCCGCCGAAGAAACCGGCAGCCCGGTCATCCTGGCGATTTCCGAAGGCGCTATCAAGTACGGCGGTCGTCCGCTCATAGACATGGTCGTCCACGAAGCGGGTGTGGCGAGGGTTCCCGTCGCGGTTCACTTAGACCACGGCTCGTCGTTCGAAACGTGCTTGCGTTGTATTCGCTGGGGCTTTACCTCGGTGATGATAGACAAGTCCCACGAAGACGAAAAAACCAACACCCAAGAGACGAAAAAAGTCGTCGAGGCGGCGCACGCGGTCGGCGTGACGGTCGAGGCGGAAATCGGCCGCTTGGGCGGAGTCGAGGAGCACGTGGTCGTCGCTGAAGAAGACGCGATTCTCACCAAAGCGGACGAGGCCGAACGCTTTATGAAAAACACGGGCGCGGACTATCTCGCCGTCGCCATCGGCACGTCGCACGGCGCGAACAAGGGCTCGGGGCGGCCCTACATCCACCACGAGCGCATTCAGGAAATCGCCGCACTTATTCCCAACCCGCTCGTCATGCACGGCGCGTCGGGCGTGCCGCAGGACGTCGTGAAACGCCTCAACGACGCGGGCGGCCAGCTTGCAGACGCGGTCGGCATTCACGAAGACGACGTGCGCAAGGCCGTGACCGAGGGCATCGCCAAAATCAACACCGACACCGACCTGCGCTTGGCGTTCACCGCGAGCCTCCGCGAAATTCTCAAAGACAAACCCCGAGAGTTCGACCCGCGCAAGATTTTAGGACCGGCGCGGGACGAGATGAAACGCGTCATCAAAGAGCGCATGGACGTGTTCGGCTCGGCGGGCAAAGCGTAACAGAAGAATTTTTGGGCGTTTGTAGGGTCGTCTTGTAGGGTCGTCGGTTGTCCCCGGGGTCGCTTTTTAGTAGGCCCGCATAGGTCCAATAATTTGCGACGTGCACCGGCTTGACGGTTGCTCAGTTGGTACTTTCGCAAGAAGTCTGATAACTTTTTCAGCGTCTTTTTAACCTCTTTTTTCAGCGTCGTTTGTCTCCGTAAACCGCCACAAAGCAACCCGCGGACCCTCGAGCTTTCATAAAACTTTAACACTGTGTTCTCACTAACATCTCACTAACAAAACCGATTCATCCTTAGACCCAGGAGGAAAAGGCGTTCAGGGTGAGTTCAGACTTGCTTTGCCAAACTTTAACCATGACCACTTCAACCACTTTTACAAGCAACGTCGACGTGAGCAAACTCAGCTTGAGCGGTGTCGAGCAGCTGACCGAGCGGTGCGAACGCCTCATCTACAGCCACAAAGCCGCTCTCGAGGACTACGAGCTTTACATCAGGTGTCAAACCGAACTTGCCAGGCGTGACACGAACCCCCAAAAACCGGGTTTTGCCAACGGGACGGCGCAGTTTATCAACAGCTAGATTTGTTAACAGTTGGGCTTGTTAACAGCTAGGTCAGGACGCTCGCCGGTCTTTTTCAGGCCTACGATTCGGCGTGACGTAGACGGTTTTTTGCTGGGCGTAGTGAACCGCGCCCGGCGCTCCCCCCTTGGCCTTCCAGACATGTTTGCGCAACGTGTAGTCGACCGGCACGTTTTCGGACGCGCCGGCTTTGGAGTAGGCCGCGGCGAGCTGAGCGGCGAACAGCACCGTGTCGAACGGCACTTCGCTGTTTTCGGCTTGAACGACGACGTGCGAGCCCGTGTAGCCCTGGACGTGCAACCACACGTCGCGGCTGCGCGCGATGCGGAACGTGACGATGTCGTTTTCTTTTGCGTTGCGCCCGACGACGACTTTGTAACCGTGGGGGCCGTCATAGCGGATGCCCGGCGCCAGCCGCGTCTGCGTTTTAGTTTTCGGCGCGTGGTGCTCGAGCAGTTCTGCAAGTTTTTTGTCACCGGCGGTGGGCAAGCAGGCGAGTAGGTCCTCTAAATCCGCCACCTCTGCCGCCAACGCCTCTTCACGCGCTTCCGCTTGCTGGACACGGTCTTCACGTTTGCGCGCTCGCTCGTACAGCGCTTGGGCGTTGTCGACCGCGCTCAGTTTGGGGTCGAGTTGCAAGGTCAGTTCGCCGTCCGCAAAGTCCGGCAGCGTCACCCGGTCGGCGTTGGCGGGAACCTGGTACTGGTACGCCATGAGCACGTCGCCCTGAGCGCGCAGGGTGCCGGCGTCACGCGCCGCGGCGCGCGCCTTGTCGACGTCTGACAAGCGGTTTTGCACCAAGGCCAGCTCTTTTTCCAGGGCCGCACGGAGCCTCGTTTCGTTCGCGGCGCGCGCCTCTCGCGCGCGCAACTCGCCCAAGTCGGGCAGCTCTAAAGCCTCTCTCATAACCTCGGACGGATTGCCGGTCAAACGCTTCAGGGCGGGCAGAACCCGGTTTACGTCCTCGGGCTCGAGCTTTTTGTCCGGGCTCACGCCGCTCGTCACGGCCAGGGCTTTCGTCAGGTCGGGGCCGACGCCGTCGACCAAACCGCGGAGTTTTTTCAAGGGTTTGCCCGTCAACACCTCGCGCAGTTCGTCCCCGCTCGCCTTTCGAGGGTCGAGCTTGTCGTAGGGCGGCGGGGGTTCGTAAGTGAGACCTGCGCGCACCTGCCGGAAGCGGTTGACGTCGCTGGCGATTTCACGCGCCGCGCCCAGGATTTTGCCGTGTTCGTCCGTCAAAATCAGGTTGCAGTTGCGCCCGGTAAGTTCGGCAATTAAAACCGCGGGCGGCACCGGCACGAAACCCGCTCCCGCCCCGAAGTGGAGTTTGACCACCCGGTCGAGTTTAAGCTGTTCGACGTCTATCAGGTCACCGACGGCTCTGGCTACCAGCAGGTCTTGAAACCCCGAATGCGTGCCCCCCGGAGACGGCATCTCGCTCAAAAAAGCGACGCGCGGGTTGGGCGGGCGATTAAACAGCCACAGCGCGCCCCGGGCGAGCGGCAAAACAAACGTGTAAGCGTCGGGGAAGCGCCAGGAGAGCCGTTTGGTGGGCGTCTCGAGCTTGGCAACTTCTTCGGCGATGAGTAGGCCTTCCATGCAGGCAGTGTAACCGTTCTCAAACAAGCGGAAAGGTCGTGGGAGGCTCGAGCAGCGGGCGCTGCTGTAGCGAACCTCGGCACCTCAAAAAAACGCCACAGGAACTCTATTCGCCCAGAGCAAGCCGATTAGAGAACAGGGACTTTATAGATGAGTTTCTATAAGCAACCTTTTAGCCTTCAAATCAGGTGAAATAAAAAATAGTAGGCTATAATCTTTCTTGCCCCCTAAGGAGGCTCAGGATGGCATTCGGCATCAAGTTCGACAGCCAGGGTAGAATTACCATCCCCAAGGAATTGAGGGCGGGTTTTAGTAAAGGGGAAACCTTTGTGGCTCGCTTAGAAGACGGGGCGCTCGTCCTCGAGCCCAAGACCGCTTTGCTCAGAAAAATGCAGGAACGTTACAAGGGTGATACCAGTTTGGTCGAGGAGTTGCGGCTGTTGCGCCGCCAAGAGAGTGCGCGGGACGAACCGTGAACGTGCTTGACGCCAGCGCCTTGCTCGCGGTGCTGCGTCAGGAGGTGCAACCGGGGACGGTCGAGTTGGAGGGCGGTGTTTTGAGTTCGGTCAACCTAGCCGAAATCATTACAGTGCTGGTGAGAAATAGGAAACCGGTTGACACCCTCGTGGCTGAACTCGAGCTGTTGGGTGTCGTCGTCAAGCCGTTTACGTCGCAGGAAGCGGAGCGAGCCGGTCGGCTTTACGCGTTGACCCAACCTTACGGCCTCTCTTTAGGCGACCGGGCGTGCCTGGCGGTCGCCGACCTGTTGGGCGCTACGGCGGTCACGGCTGAATCCGCTTGGGCGAAGGTTGAGCATGGCGTCAAGGTCAAGGTTATCCGCTGAAGCCTGATGCGTCACACGTCCGACAAAACGTTCCACTCGAGCACGCGCACGAAGCTGACGTAAACTTTGCCTAGCATCATCGGAAGGTGAAAGTCGCCACAGGCTGACCTTGGCGGAGGGCGACGGCGCGGTGGGGCTCGAGGCGAACATCGACCATAACCGAATGCTAACAAAAAGAGGCGACCCGGAGGCCGCCTCTTGATTTAGCGTTGGTGCGTTCGGGCTTTCTCGAACTTCGTTTAGAAGTCCATACCGCCCATGCCGCCCATACCGCCCATGTCGCCGCCCATGCCGCCGGACATACCGCCTTGGCCGCTGTCTTTCTCGGGTTTGTCGGCGATGACGGCCTCGGTGGTGAGGAGCAGGCTGCCGATGCTGGCCGCGTTTTGCAGCGCGGTCCGGGTCACTTTGGCGGGGTCAACGATGCCCGCTTTGATCATGTCGTCGACGTACTCGCCGGACTCGGCATTGAAACCGTAACGGCCGTCGTTGTTGTTTTTGATGGCGTTGACCACCACGCTGCCTTCGAAACCGGCGTTGGCAGCGATTTGGCGAGCGGGTTCTTCAAGCGCGCGAACCAAAATCTGCGCGCCGGTCTTCTCGTCGCCTTTTAGCTCGTTGGCGACTTTTTCAACCGCGCCGATGGCGTGGATGAGCGTGACGCCGCCGCCCGCGACGATGCCTTCTTCCACGGCGCTACGGGCGGTCGAGAGCGCGTCTTCGAAGCGGTGCTTTTTCTCTTTGAGTTCGGTTTCGGTCGCCGCGCCGACACGAATCACGGCCACGCCGCCTGAGAGCTTGGCAAGACGCTCTTGCAGCTTCTCTTTGGCGTAATCGCTGTCGGTGTTCTCGATTTCGGCGCGGATGCCTTTGACGCGGGCCTCGATGGTCTGCTGGTTGCCTTGACCCTCGATGATGGTGGTTTCGTCTTTCGAGATGCGGATGCGGTTGGCCCGGCCGAGCTGGTCGATGCGGGTGTTCTCGAGCTTGTGGCCCATTTCTTCGCTGATAACCTCGCCGCCGGTGACGGCCGCGATGTCTTTCAGCATTTCTTTGCGGCGGTCGCCGAAGCCGGGGGCTTTCACGGCGGCCACGTTGACGGTGCCGCGCAGCTTGTTCACGACCAGGGTCGCTAAGGCTTCGCCTTCGACGTCTTCGGAGATGATGAGGAGCGGGCGGCCGGTTTGAACGACTTGCTCCAGGACGGGCAGCATGTCTTTCAGGGCGCTGATTTTTTTCTCGTGGATAAGGATGTAAGCGTCTTCCAGAACCGCTTCCATCGCGTCCGCGTCGGTGATGAAGTAGGGGCTCAGGTAGCCTTTGTCGAACTGCATACCTTCGACCACGTCGAGCGTGGTGTCGAGCGAACGCGACTCTTCGACGGTGATGACGCCGTCACGGCCCACTTTGTCCATCGCTTCGGCAATGAGCTGGCCGATTTCGCGCTCGTTGGCGCTGATTGACGCGACCTCGGCGACGCTTTTGGTGTCTTCGACCGCTTGCGACATGCTCTGGATTTCAGCAACGGCCGCTTCGACAGCCTTGTCGATGCCGCGTTTCAAGGCCAAGGGGTTGGCCCCCGCGGCGACGTTGCGCAAACCCTCGCGGACGATGGCTTGACCCAACACCGTGGCGGTGGTGGTGCCGTCACCGGTGATGTCGTTGGTTTTGCTGGCGATTTCGATAAGCAGTTTCGCGCCGATGTTCTCCAAGTGGTTGCTGAGTTCGATGTCTTTCGCAACCGTCACACCGTCTTTGGTGATGGTCGGCGAACCGAACTTTTTCTCCAAAACCACGTTGCGACCCCGGGGGCCGAGCGTGACTTTGACCGCGTTGGCGACCGCGTTGACGCCGCGCTCTAAGCTGCGACGCGCTTCTTCTTTAAAAATGAGTTCCTTTGCCATAGTGAGTTTATCTCCTTTGCTTTTTCTTGCTTTGGTGTTTTCGGTAGTTGGTAGTCGAGTTGTCGGTAGTCAGTTCTTGGTTGCTGGTTAAGGTCTAAGAACTGAAAGCTGACAACGAATGACTTTTTTAGCCTACGACCGCGTGGATGTCGCGCTCGCTCAAAATCATCAGGTCTTTGCCGTCCAGGGTGAGTTCGGTGCCGCCGTACTTGGCGAACATGACCGTGTCGCCCTCTTTAACTTCCAACGCGACGCGCTCGCCGTTGTCGAGCATTTTGCCCGTGCCGACCGCGATGACCTTGCCGCGCTGGCTTTTCTCTTTTGCAGTGTCGGGTAAGACGATGCCGCTGCTCGTTTTTTGGGGCTCGTCGATGACTTCGACGACGACTTTGTCACCGAGCGGTTTGAGCGTCATAGTGCTTGCTGCCATAGTTTACCTCCGTGGGATGTTTTGATGTTTGGGTTTTTAGCACTCTTTATGTCCGAGTGCTAACCGCCGACCAGTCTAGCTCAGTCGAACCTCAGGTGTCAAGTACCTTGAGTCTAAAACACTCATGTTTTGTTGGTCTTACCTCAACCCGTGTCGGCGTCCGCTAACCGCGCCTGAGCCCGAGAACGAGACCGGGCACGAACGCCGCGGCGAAGGTGAGGTTGTAGGTGAGAACGTTGACGAGGCCCTGCCACAAACGTTCCAACGAACCGCTGTCGAGGAGCGGGTCGACCCGATTTTGGACCTCCAACCAGTCAATGGTCACAAAACCGTAGTAGGCGAGTACCTGCAGCGCGACAAACAACAAGCCCAAAACAACGGCGGCAAGCTTGCCGACTTTCTTGAGTGCGTACCCGGCCGCAAACCCCGCCAGCGCGCCGAAACTGAGCTGCTGCAAGTAAGGCGCAGCGCTTTCCAGACTCGGGGCTGTCAGAGATGGGGTTGCTGGAGACGGGGTTTTCGGCGTCGACGTTGTCAAAGTCGACGTTATCAAAGTCGGTGTTGTCAAGGCCAGCATTGAGGTTGACGCTGTCAGGGTTTGAAGTGCCAGGGTTTGAAGTGTCAGGGTCGGCACAGCCACCGCGGGAGTCTAACACACCGGGGCCTGAGCACAGGATTTGAAGTACAGAGTTTGAAGTGCGGAGTTTAACCGCAGGGTGCGACGCAACTCAAACCAGCTTTGGAACACCAATTAGAACACCAAGGTGTCGTTCCGGCTGAGCCGGTTCCCGTCGCAGCGAGTGCGGTATCATGCTTTTTAGAGACGGTTGCTACGGGCTGGTTTTGAGAAACGGCCCGGCTGCCGAGTCAAGAGGAGACGAACGTGACGGATACCCCCCAAACAGACACGGCGCTGGGGCGTGACCGCCGACTCGCCGATGTTTTACGCGGCGCGCGGCAGGCCAAGGGCTGGGAACTCAGTGACGTCGCTACGCGCACCCATGTTCGCAAAGAGTACCTGGCCGCTTTGGAAGAAGCGCGTTACGATAGTTTGCCCGAAGACATCTACGCCAAAAACTTCGTTCGGCTTTACGCGCAAGCGGTCGGCGTGCCGACGGCAAAAGCGCTCGAGCTGTACACCGTAGAGCGGCGCGGGGCCAGCGTACCCACGCTGCCCAACAGCTCGAGCGGCGAAGGCAAACTCGAAGCCGAAACCGACCGGGCCGAAGCGGCGCCGCGCCCGGCAACGTCCCGTCCGGCAGCCAAGCGCCGCGACCGGCCCGGTCTGGCCGTCGGCGCTTGGCTGCCCACGCTTCTCCTCGTTGTCGCCGTGGTGGGGTTGGCGTTGTGGGGGTTCAACAACCTGCTGTTTCGACCCACCCGGCAAGCGCCGCCGGTTGCCGACACCGCCGAAACCACCACCGAAACCACCGACGCCGACGCCCCGGCGGCGGACACGATGGGCGACCTCGGGGCCGCCGGCGCCGACGCGGGTACCGAGTCGCCGGCCACCGGGTCGCCGGAAGGCGTTCCCCTGGTCGACGAGTCGTTGTCGCTCTTTACCCTGACGACCGACCCGCCCGGCGCGGAAGTGACGCTGGACGGCTTTCCGCTGCCCGGCACGACGCCTATCAGCGGACAACCCTTGACGCCCGGCGTCGGGCGCACGCTGCGCGTCACCTTGCCCGGCTATGAGACCTACGAAGCACCTATCGACGTGTCGAACGACCTGCGCTTGAGCGTCACCCTGACGCCGGTCGGCGCGGCGGAGAGCGAGACCGAAGCCGACGCGGGGGCCGTAGCGGGTGCGGAGACGGCCGTCCCGGGTCAGCTCACGGTCAACGTCGACGACACGACCTGGTTGGAGGCCTACGCGAGCACCCAGCGCGGCGTCGGTGAGCGGCTCGTCTACACCACCGTCCAACCCGGCGCGACTTTTACTTTCGACTTACCCGTGTACCTGCATACCGGCAACGCCGCGGGCGTGCTCGTGACCAGGGACGGGCAGGACCTGGGACCGATGGGCTCAAGCGGCGAGGTCGTCAGCCGCGCCTACCTCCCGTGACGAGTTGTGCGGACAAGATCTCGGCCCACACTGTTTTGTACACCGTCTTACCCACTGTCTTGCACACCGTTTTACACGCCGTCTTGGCTCCACCGACGTGTACACAATTGTCGGGAAGTGCCTGAGTGGTCTGGTCGCTCGCCCTGAGTTCGCTGCGGCTGCGCCCGCTGCGCACCTTTTTGACCGCGCTCGGCATCGCGGTTGCGGTCGGCTCGATGGTGATTTTTCTGTCGCTCGGCGAAGGGCTGCGCCAAGCTTTCACAGAGCAAATCGGCAGCATCGGGCCGGACTTGCAGGTTAGTTACGGCCCCTTCGACACGACGAGTTCGCTGACCTCGGTGCCCGAACTGCCGCTCAGCTACGTGGACGAACTCTATGCTAGGGCCGACGAGTTCGGCATTCTTAAGGTCGTGCCGCTGCTGTTTTACGTCCGGGCCGGGTTCAGCGCCAGAGGTTCGTTCGTGTTCGAGGGCTTGCCGCCCGGCGAAAACGTCGGCGACATCTACTACGACTACAAGGTTTTGGAAGGCCGCGGGCTGAACGCGGCGGACGAAACCGCGGGCGTCGCCGTCATCGGCAAGCAAGTCGCCGTGCGCAGCAACCTCACCCTCGGCGAAACCCTGCGGCTCAACCCGCGCCACAGCTTCGAAATCGTCGGCGTCGCCGAGTCCGAGGGCGGGCTCGTCGACAACGCGATTTTGGTGCCCCTCAAAGCTCTACAAGCAGCTATCGACATAGACGACCGCGTAACGTTTCTGGCCCTCGACCTCACCGAGCCGGGGGCGGCGGCGGCGACGGCCGAAAAGTTGGCGGCGGCGTTTCCCGACCTCGGCTTTCAAACGCGGGGCGACGTGTTGGGCGTGCTCGAGCAGGGCGTGCGCATCACCGACGTGGTGCGCTTAGGCATCAGCGCGATTGCCTTGATTGTCGGCGCGATTGCCGTCGCCAACACCATGCTGATGAGCGTGTTCGAGCGTACCAGGGAGTTCGGCGTGGTGCGCGCGGTCGGGGCGAAACCGGGCTTTTTATTCCGGCTGGTGCTCACCGAAGCCGTGGTGCTGAGCCTGTTGGGCGCGGTCGCCGGGGTGGTGTTGGGACGGCTCGGCATGGTGGTCGTCAACGACATCGCGCGGGGGCTTATCGGCCTCGCGGTCGCCGCGCTGACCCCGCGGCTGGTGCTGTTTTCGGTCGCGGTCGCGTTTGCGATGGGTTTGGTGTCCGGGCTGTTGCCCGCTTTTCGGGCGGCGCGCATTCCGGTCGCTGTAGCGATGGCTAGAGAGTAGTGCGGCCCGGCTTGTTACGCCGCACGTGTTTTGGTTGCGGTTCTCGCTTTTTGCGACGGCCCAAAAACGGCTTCGGTACGGCGCTCGTGATGGCGCAGTCGCGGAGTTGCTGTTTTTGGCGCAAGGTTGAGTCATAAGCCGCGCCGACCTGCTTCGCGCCGAAAGTTTGAGCAAAACCTACCTGTCCCCGGCGGGCAAGGTGGTCGCGCTCGAGGCTTTTTCCTATACCTTTGCAGCAGGCCGGGTCGTCGCCGTCATGGGGCCGTCGGGCTCGGGCAAGTCGACGCTACTCAACTTGCTCGCCGGTCTGGACACGCCGAGCGGGGGGCGGGTGTGGCTCGGCGACGCCGACCTGACCGCGCTGCCCGAAAGAGCGCGGGCCGAGGTGCGCCTGCACAAAATCGGTTTCGTGTTTCAGTCGTTCAACCTCGTCACGGTTTTAAACGCGCAACAAAACGTCGCTTTTCCGCTGGGTTTGGCAGGCGTCGAAAAGCGGCAGAGGACGGCGCGGGCTGTAAAGTTGCTGACGCGCTTCGGGCTCGAGCACCGCACCGCTCACCTACCTTACAAACTTTCAGGCGGCGAGAAGCAGCGCGTCGCCCTGGCGCGGGCGCTCGCCAACAACCCGGACGTCGTCTTCGCCGACGAGCCCACCGGCAACCTGGACTCCAAAAGTGGCGCAAGCGTCCTCGCGGCGCTGCGCTCGGTTGCCGACGAAGGGCGTACCGTCATCATCGTCACCCACGACGCGGGCGTAGCGGACTTGGCGGACGAAACCATCCAACTTCGCGACGGCCGCCGGGTCGACCCTTAGGTTCCGTCGCCCGTTTCGGCCCACCTGCCAGGCTTTTTACCGTGTCACACGCGAGAACCGAGGAGCGTGGCGAGGTACGGGGACCGACCTGGGTTTGCCACAAGCCAGGACGGGTTTCTCGGAGCACAAAACATCGACTCAACCCGACCCAACCCGACAAGGAAGAGTGCGGCTTAAAACTCACCTCCAACCCCAACACCGGCTGACTTGGAAATTAAAAAAGCCCGACAAGACGCGGCGCTGTAAGCTATGCTGGACGCATGAACGTCGCCAATCGGTTCGTCCACGTCGTCCTCTGCTCGAGCCTGCTTTTGGCTCTTGCTCAGGTTCAGGTTGCTCAGGCCCAGTTCGCCCAACCCCAAACCGCCCCGCAAACTGTCTCGCCCGAAACCCGGAGTGCCGTGGACATTTTCGTGAGGGCCTTCAACATGGGTGACAAGGCGACGCTCGCGGCGCTTTACCCCAGGGCCACGGGCGACACACTGCCTTTTGCAAATGCCCTGGGCAACGTTCAAATCGACCCCGACTCGGTCAGCATCGCCGAAGCTGTGTCGGGCAGCGCGCTGGTGCGCTTCGACTACCTGAATGACGAGGGCGCACGCACGCCGGGCACGCTCACGGTCGAGCGGTTGCAGGACGGGCGGCCGGTCGTTTGGGAACTGGGACCCGAACTGGCGTCGCTGGCCGCCCCGGCGGCGGGCTGGTCCAGCTGGAGCCCTTTGCTGCGGCGAGCTTTGGTCATCCTCGGCATCCCCGTCTTTTTGAGCTTGCTGTTCTTCGTTGGCGCGTTTCTTTACGGCCTTGTCCAGGAAGTCGTCTCACCGTCGGACGCTCGCCCGGACCCCAAAATCCGCTACGTGAACAAGCGCGAGTTTGAACCGTCGGTCTTAAACTGGCTGCTCTCAGTCGTCGCTATTTATAAGGTGATGTGGGTCAACGTCATCGACCGCCTGCTGGACGACGAGGACATCGAACAAACCTTCAACAAGCGCGAGGTGTTGCAAAACGACTGGGGCGTTTATAACCGTCAGGACCTGCTGTCCGCCCTTATGGACTTGTACCACGAGGGCCACCGCCCGTCCATCCGGCAGGTTCAGGCGGAGAACCCGGTGTACCCGCAGGCCGACCCGCTCGCCTGGGACCTGGTGCGCTACCTCATGCTCTGCGCGGTCGGCGCGTCCATCAAGTACATCGAGCCGGAAGAAGCGCACATGCTGATGTTGCCGGCGGGTAGAGCCCTGCAAGCGAGTTACGACAGCTGGGCCGACATGGCCGACGGCTTCTTGACCGGGCGCGCCGTGTGGTTGGGCAGACAGGGCGGCGGCGAAAAAAGCGAGTCGGAAATCGTCATGGAGAAAACCGTCAAGCTTTTGAAAACGGACGCCAAAAGTCCTTGGCAACGCGTCCCCTGGACCTTCCCCCTGCCCGAAGCGAATACCGAGACCTTCTTTACGCGCGTCTCGGAGAGCTACCTCAGTTACTACGCCCACCGCGACGAGCAAGACGACCCGCTGCCGACCACGCCGGAGGAGCGCACGGTAAATTGACGCCGGCAGTTCGGTGAGTGGGTCAGGGCTTTGTTGCGCCTCGTTTAAAACCTCCCCAATCCGAAGGGCGACCTTTTGAAAAGAGGCAAGTTCAAAAGCGGTAGGGTCTTAACCTTAAGTCGAGGAGCCAAACCAACACCCTCCCAGCTCGAGAACCCGTCACGCTCCCGAAAGGCGCGGTAAACTTGTGTGTGACACCGACTCGCGCACCTGCACCCACGACCCCGTGAACGAGTATTTTTTCTACGACGACGTAAGCCCGGCGCAGATGGACACCCTGTGGGCGGGCGGCTGGCGGCACTTCGGGAGTTACTTTTTCCGCTACTCGAGCACGCAGCAAGAGGGCCGCACCTTTGCCGTTCTCCCGCTCCGTATGCGGCTGAGCGCGTTCGCAGCCAGCCGCAGCCAAACGAAAACCCTGAAACGCAACGCCGACCTGGAGGTGCGCGTCGTTCCCGCCTACGTCGACGCGGAGGTCGAAGCCTTGTTCGAACACCACAAAACGCGCTTTACCCACAACGTGCCTGAGTCCATCTACAGCTTCGTGTCGCACGAGCCCGACGAAGTGCCGTGCAGGTGCGTGAGCCTGTGCCTCTTCAAAGACGGGCGGCTCGTCGGCATCAGCTATCTCGGCGTGGGAAAGACCGCCAGCTCGAGCGTCTACCAGTGCTTTGACCCCGAGGAGACGAAACGCAGCCTCGGCAACCTGATGATTTTGCTGAGCGTCGAGCACTCGCACTCTCTCGGCAAGACGCTTTACTACCCCGGCTACGCCTACAAAGAGCCGTCCCACTACGACTACAAGAAGAATTTTGCGGGGCTCGAGGCCTACGACTGGAAAACGGGAACATGGCCCCCGCTGCCGCGCTCCGGCGGGCAAGGATGACGAGGCTGGGTTCGGCAGTTGACGGTCGGCAGACTGCGCAGCCATTATCCTGAACCATGAGACTCTTTTTAACCGCTTCTCTCCTGCTCTTCGGTCTTGTGACGGCCCAGACCTCTTATGAACTGAAAGTTTTCGTCAACGGCGAGCCGGTCAGCTGGACACTTGCGGACGGAGACAAGAGTGGCGAGGCTCTATCCGACGGTTTCACCACCGACCGGGACGCGGTGACCGTGTTTTTCGACGGCGGCAAGCTGGACCTCAACCTCGCCGACTGGGGCGCTTTCGACTACGCCCACGTGCTCGGCGCGACCTTTACCCAAACCGCGGCGGACACCTATACTGTGAGCGCCACCGTCCGCCACGACGACATGGGCTGGGACGACTACGCCGACGCCTTCGAAGTCAGAGGCGAACGAGTTGAAAACGGCCTGCGCGAACTCTTGCACCCGCACGTCGAGGAACAACCCTTTACGCGCTCTCAGACGGGTGTGGAAGCGTCGGGAGAGGTGTGGCTCGAGGCGAAAACGAATGTTACAGGCTCGGGCGGGAGCAAAATTTACGTCCACTTACCAGTTTTTGAGCAAACAACCTTTGCACAAGCAGACAGCGTCCAAATCACTTACGAACTGACAACGTTGCCTTAGGCGGTGTGACGAGGTACAGGCGTCATCGCGAAAGGGGCCGGGTTCGCCTAAACTGGTCGAAATCCTCTTGGAGTCTCGCCCATGAGCCCCAGCTCCCCGTCGTCCAACTTCCCCTCGAGCGCGTCCGAAGCCTCACAACTTTGCCCGGCTTGCCAGGCGGTCTTGACCCTCGTCCCGGACTATCGCGTGTGGTGCGACCGCTGTGACTGGAACTTGCAGACGTCCGCCGAAAAGGTGGCCCTTTCGTCCCCGTTTGACAAGCTCTACCACAAGCTGAGCCAACGCTACGGCGAAACCCTCTTCAAAACCCTGACGCACACCCCGAACTTGCGACGGCCGTTCACGGTCGCCCGCCTCGTCACCTTCTTGCTCGCCACGCTGGTTCACGTCTTGTCCATAGGTTTGGTAGCGGTGGGGGTTTGGCTGCTTGCCCGGCACGGCACCAACCTGTTCGCCCTGTTCGGCAGTTTGGTGAGTTTTTGCCTGGCCTGGTTTGCGCGACCTAGGCTGGGCAAAATGCCCGAGGACCACGCCGAGCCGAGCGCGTTCCCGACCCTCTACAAGGTAACGCGCGAGGTCAGCGAAGCGCTTTCAACCACCGACGTTGCGGTGATTGAGATAAGTCCTTACTTCAACGCCAGCTTTAGACAAGTGGGGCTGAGGCAGAAAAAGGTGTTGAGTTTGGGTGCGCCGCTCCTCGCCGTTCTCAGCAGTGACGAAATCGTCGCCCTGATAGCTCACGAACTGGCACACGGCGTCAACGGCGACCCGTTGCGCGGTCTTTACGTCGGCACCGCCGTCAACACGCTGTCGAACTGGCACGACCTTTTGCACCCGCATACCCTGATAGGGAGTCCTATCGAAATCTTCATTTTGCCGCCGCGGCTCGTTTTCTACGGCCTGGCGAAAGCGTGCGAGGCGGTTGCGAACCTGATGTTGACCTTTTCCTGGCAAGACTCTCAGCGCGCCGAGTACTTGGCGGACTATCTCGCCGCCGGCGTCAGTGGCAGTGAAGCTCAACTCGGCGTGCTCGGAAAGCTTGCCTTCGGAGCGACGTTCCAAACGACGGCGCAGCAGTTCGCCTTGGGCCGACAAGACGGCGGCGACCTTTTCAAGGTGTTCGCCGAGAACGCGGCCAAGCTGCCCGAACGCGAACGGGTGCGTTTGCAGCGGCTCGAGCGCTTGCCCAGTTCGCGCGTCGACACGACGCACCCGCCGACCGTGTACCGCATCGACTTTCAAACCGCCCGCCCTCAAACGGCAAAAGTTCGGCTGTCCCCCGAAGAGGCGGCGGCGCTGAGCCAAGAGCTGAGCCGCGCCTATCCCAAACTGCAGAAACGACTCATCGACGCTTTCCGGGCGAGTCTGTACCGCTAACGTCTCTCAGGATGCCACCGGGCACAACCTTAAAACTATCCAGTAAAAGCGTTTAAGTAAGCAGCTCGGACAGCGTTTCCGGCAACCACGCCCGCCTTACCTCGGCAAAAGCTCGCGGCGCAACCATGTCGAACAGTCCGTAGGATTGACGGTTCAGGTACTCGTCGCCTTCGGGCTCGGTATACACCTCGAGGCGCTTGTCTTTGAGGTTAACTATCCAATACTCACGAATCCCGTGCCGCGCGTACAGGGCGAGCTTTAACGTGCGGTCTTTCAGCAAAGTGCTGTCAGAAACCTCGATGAGCAGGAAAACGTCTTCCGGATGGGGATGGTCCGGGTACACTTTTTCGGGGTCGGCGACCAACATGACGTCCGGCTCCGGCAAATCTTTGTCAGTCACAGCGGATGATAAACGTAGTGGGCTCTGCACGACGACCTGAGCGTGTTCACTGAAAGCGGCGCTCATACGTCTGTTCAAGTGCGCCACGGCCGCGGCGTGCGGCGGGTTGACGGTCATGACGACGAGACGACCTCCCAAAAGTTCGACGCGCTTGTCTCCCAACACGCCCGCCCGCTCGAGTTCGAGCAGGTCTCGGTAGGTGAACTCGAGCAAGTCCAGCGCCGGTTCCGTTTTGAGTTGCTTTAGAGCCATCGTCACACTATGTTAGCGCACAAGCTTGAATCAACAGCGTAAAACGAGCGGCGCTTTCCATCTTCAGTCTCGATTTACCGCGCCGTCCACCCCAAATCCATCGTCGCCACCGACCCGGTAATGCTCCAAGCCTCTGCCGACGCCAAGAACGCCGCGTAGTTGCCGACGTCTTCGGGCTCGAGCATTCTTTTAATCGCCACGTTCTCCAAGAAAACTCGCTGCTCGACCTCGTCCGGGCGGATGCCGCGGGTGCGCGCCTGGTCGGCAATTTGCTTTTCGACGAGCGGCGTGCGCACGTAGGCCGGGCAAATCGTGTTGCAGGTGAGGCCGTGCTCGCCGCCCTCGAGCGCCGTCACGCGCATCAGGCCGAGCAGCCCGTGCTTCGCCGTCACGTAAGCCGCCTTGAACGGGCTGGCCGTGAGGCTGTGGGCGCTGCCGATGTTGATGACGCGCCCCTGACCGGAGCGGATGAGATGCGCCCAGGCGTACTTGGTGAGCAAAAACGGTGCGGTGAGCATGAGAGAGAGCATCGTGTCCCAAGTGTCCTCCGGAAACTCGGGCAGCGGGTCCAGGTGCTGAAAGCCGGCATTGTTGACGAGGATGTCGAGGCCGCCGAAGGCTTCAACCGTCGCCTCGACCGCTTTTTTACACTCTTCACGTTTCGTCAGGTCGGCTTTGACGAAGTTTCCGCCGATGGCAGTGGCAACCTCTTCACCTGTCTCGCTCACGTCGGCAATCACGACCCGGCAACCCTTGGCGGCCAAAGCCTCGGCGCAGGCCCGGCCGATGCCGCTCGAGCCGCCGGTCACGAGCGCGACACGTTTTTCGGTTTCGCTACTCACGTCTTCCTCCTACTTCAAAAAACACGGTTTGGCGCTACTATACCGAGTTGGATTACCCGAGTTGACTGTAAGCTACCCTGAACGAAACGGAGCTTTTATGAACCCGACGCAATCTCCCGAACCTCGAGCCACGCCCGCCGAACTGGGCTTCGCCTTTCCCGCCGAGTGGACGCCGCACGCGGCCACCCTGATGGGTTGGCCCTTCGACCCCGACTATTGGGAAGGCCACCTGGACGCGGCGCGCGAAGACTTTACCCGGCTCGTTGCGACGATTGCGCGCTTTGAAAAAGTGCTGCTCGCCGTGGTCGACGACGAGGCCGAGGCGGACGCGAAACGCCGCCTCGGGGCAACGCCGGGCGGGTTGGACAACATCGAGTTCTACCGGCTCGACCTGAACGACGTGTGGTTCCGGGACATTGCGCCGCTGTTCGTCAATAACAGTGCAGGCAAGCTTGCCGCGACCGACTGGCGCTTCAACGGCTGGGGCGGCAAGTACCGCTGGCGCAAGGACGACGAAGTGCCGGAAATCGTGGCCGACCGGCTCGAGATGCGCCGCTTCGAAGTGCCGATTGTGATGGAAGGCGGGGCGCTCGAGTTCAACTCGAACGGCACCCTCCTCACCACGCGGCAGTGTTTGCTGAACCCAAACCGCAACCCGAACTTGAGCGAGCAAGAGCTGGAAAACTACCTGAAAACCTACCTCGGCGCCAAACATGTTTTGTGGTTGAACGAAGGGCTCGAGGGCGACAAGACCGACGGGCACGTCGACACGATTACCCGCTTTACGAATGACGACACGATTGTCACCTCGGTCTGTGAAGACGTGACCAACACAAACCATGCGCCCATGCAAGAAAACCTCACGCTTTTGAAAGCTGCGCGGCAGCCGAACGGCGAGCCCTACAAAATTGTGGAGTTGCCGCTACCGAAAAAGCGGCTCGAGCTTGGCGGCAAACGCCTGCCGCTGACCTACGCGAACTTTTACGTCGGCAACGGTTTCGTGGTGGTGCCTGTCTACGACGACGCGAACGACGAACGGGCGCTCGACATTTTGCGCCCCCTGTTTCCAGGGCGCGAGGTCATCGGGTTGCCGTCGCTCGGGCTCATCACGGGCGGCGGCTCGTTTCACTGCGTCACCCAGCAAGTTCCCGAAGGAGACCCTTACCGTGGCTAACCTACCCGAGCGCGACACCCTGCCCAAACTCGAGAACAAAAACACCGTCAAGCTCGCCGTGGTGCAGATGAGTTGTACCGACGAACTCGAGCCCAACGTCGAAAAAGCCGTCCAGAAAGTGCGCGAGGCCGCCGCGAATGGCGCGAACATCGTGCTGCTGCAAGAGCTGTTCGAAAACCTGTACTTTCCGCAGCTCGAGATAGACCCTTACTTTTCGTTGGCCCACCCGGTCGAAGGACATCCGTTTTTGGGCAGGTTTCAAGACCTCGCGCGTGAACTCAATATCGTGTTGCCCATCTCGTTTTTCGAACACGCCGGCCAAGCCTACTTCAACAGCCTCATGATGATAGACGCGGACGGCGCGCCCTTGGGCGTGTACCGCAAAAGCCACATTCCCGACGGACCCGGCTACGAAGAGAAATTTTACTTCAACCCCGGCGACACGGGTTTCAAGACTTGGCGGACGAAGTTTGGCAACATCGGCGTGGGCGTGTGTTGGGACCAGTGGTTTCCGGAGTGCGCGCGGGCGATGGCGCTGCAAGGGGCCGACTTGCTGCTCTACCCCACCGCCATCGGCTCGGAACCGTTCGACTCGAGCGTGGCCGACGTCGACACCAAAGACATGTGGCAGCGCGCCATGCTCGGGCACGCAGTCTCGAACCTGTGCTACTTGGCCGCCGCCAACCGCGTCGGCACCGAGGCCGACACCGTCTTTTACGGCAGCTCGTTCATCAGCGACTACAAAGGCGAAAAGCTCACCGAGGCCGACCGAGAGAGCGAGACGATTCTCTACGCCGACTTAGACTTCGCTAAGGCCAAAAGTTTCCGGGCGGGCTGGGGTTTTTTCAGGGACCGCAGGCCCGAGCTGTACGACGTGTTGCTGACGCTGGACGGGCAGGTTAAGACAGGCTAGCGGCTTGAAGGTGCCTCGGATAAGGTAAAATGCGCACCCTCAACCTCGGAGGAGCGAATCTCTTGTGACCTCTCGAGCATCCGCTTGTCTGCAGAGTAGGCTCTGACGCTGACCCAATACTCCACATTTGGAACAAGCTCGACATCAGCCTCAAACGTATACGTTGTTGCCGTCGTAGCAAACACGCTGCCACCCTCACCGACGCGCCACAGCACAGCTTCGTAAAGTTCGGCTTCCGGCACTGAGTTCCAAACAATGCTGACGGCTGCCGTCGTAGCGCTTTGCACGGTCAAGCCAGTTACAAAGTCCAAGTATTTGCTTCCATCAATCGTAACGGTTTCCGTGTAAGTCCGGCCTAAAAGCTCGAGGGTGGCGGTGTATTGCCCGGAGGCGACGCCACCACCAGTACTGGCGCTCGCTCCCTCTGCGTAAAGTGGCGTGTTTTCTGGCGTAAAAGTTACCCTATCCGTTTCGAGCACCTGTTTATTGGGGGCAATCAAGCTAAGAGAACCGTCAGCAGGCTGCTGTAAACCCGTTACCTCGCCTTCAACTTTGTACCAGTAGCCCTGCAACACACCCAGCTCATCGCTCGATTGATAAGTGCCAAAGCCCGTAGCAAAGTTGACGTTGAAAGTGGAAGGGTCACTACAGGCCGCCAACACCAAAAACAAAGCTCCTATGAAAATGCACTTTACAACGCTGGCGGCACGGCTCGGCAAGTTCATAAACTCCTCCTGGACTGTCTGGTTTCCAGAAAGCATATCACCGTAGATTGGAGCACTACTAGGTGCTATTCCTTCAAAACCTCGAGCCCGAACCTTAAAACACCGGCCCCACCCGGAAACTGAACACGCCGCCCGGATGGCGTTCGCTGAAACCGTAGTCGAAGCGTAACGGGAAAAAGCCGAGGGCCGTAAAGCCCAGGTTAATCTGAACGCCGACGCCCGCGCCTGCAAAGACGGGCGCGCTGTAGTCGTTGAAGCCGGGTACCGAAGACGCGTAGCCGACGTCCACAAACACGATGCCGATAAGGGTCTGGGTAGCGACCGTGCTCAGCCCGAAGTCATAGCGGTATTCCACGCTGCCGACGGCGTAGGCTTGCGCGGGGTTGAAATCCTCTTTGCCGTAGCCCCGAATGAGCGTACCCTCGCTCAGGGTTTGACCGACCCGGAAATACTTGTCGACCGGATAGTCGCCGCCGAACTGGTAACCCACATTGAGCTTGGCGGCGAACACGTGGTTGGTGTCGGTGACGGCCGGAACCAGGTCGGACAGGGCGAGGTAGCTTTTCACGCCGAACTCCAAAGGAAAGTAGGTGTAGCCCTGCTGTTGGTTCGTGTCGGGGTTGCGGTAGTCGTTGCCGAACCCTATGCCGACGCTCCCGCTGGCCGCCACGCCGCGCCTGGGAAAGTCAAAGTTGTCGCGGTTGTCGAACACGATGGTCGCGTCCACCGCGGCCGACAAACCGCTTTGCGGCAGATTTATCCGGGCTTGGTCGACGGGCAAGGTGCAGCTAGGGGGCAGCTCACCCTCCTCGGTCAGGGTGCAGTCCCCGGCCGGCTCGAGCAAGTACGCCGAATAAGTCCCGCGCGCCGCGACGCGCAACGTGGTGTCGGGGAATATCCGCCGCCCGACACCGAAGCCCAAACCGCTGTCGCGCCGCGTGTACTCGCCGACAAACACCCGCTCGCTCGGGTCGCAACTGTTGTCCGCGCGCTGGACCGGGTCCAGACACACTTGTATCTGGCCGTCCGCGGTGAGCGACTTGTTCGTCTCGACGGTGCTGAACAGCGAGCCCGACAAGGACGTGGGCACTTCTTTGAAGTCCAACAGGTCGATGTAAAGCCAGGGAACCGAGTAACTCACGCTGGCCCCGACCTGAAAGCCCACGTCCGAGGTTTGCGCGGTCGCTTCGGCGTTGAAGGTGTGGGCGCGGCCTAAAAAGTTGGTGTCGCCGAAACTCACCGCGGCCGAAAAGCCCTTCAAGGTGTCGTACTGCAACCCCGGCTGAAAGTTGCCGGTACGCAGTTCGCGTACAACGACGTTGACGATGACCTCGTCGGGTTGGTCGGCGGGCTCGAGCGGCCGGCCCAGGGGTTGTAGGGCGCCGGCGCGCGCCACGTTGCGCAGACCGTTGTCGATGTCGTTGAAGTTCACGACGCTGCCTATGACGGGTAAGTTGCGCGTGACGACGAAGTCCTTAGTGCGGTGACTTTCGTTTTCGAACGTCACTTTGTACCCGGCTATCTTGAGTTCGGTCACGCGCTGGACGTAAACCCCGTCGAGGTAGTTGAAGTTCGGATTCGTCGCGACGGCGTAACCCCGGTCGACGTACAGCTGCACGATGTTGGCGAAGTCCTCTGCAGCCAGCGTCGAGGTGAAGGTGTCCCCTTCTCGAAGCTTTAAAACCTCCAGCAAGTCCTCGGTCGGCACGACGGTGTTTCCCTCAATTTGCACCGCGTCGACGGGTCCGGCGGTCTCGGGCGGGCCGGTGCGGAAGGTGATGCGCACGTCGCCCGAACTCAAAATGAGCGGCGGCTGTTGAATAGCGATGTCGGTGGTGCGGCCCTGCGCCAAACGGCGGACGTCTTCGAGAAGCGTGTCGTAGTTGTAAAGGTCGCCGGCCTGAAGCGTAAACTGCCCTGGGTCGACCCCGATGGCGGTCGTGTCGTAGCTGCCGACACGCAGTTCGCGAACATCCACGCTCAAGGTGCCGTCGTTCAGCCGGGTCGCGTCCGTGTTCACCCGGCTGTCCCGGTAACCCAAGTCGTTGTAGCGTTGGTCGACCTCTTGGACGGCTGTCAAATAACTTTGGATGTTGAAAACCCTGGCCCGCTCGAGCGGTCTGAAAATTCCCTCCAGCGTGTCTTCGTCCAGCACGGTGTTGCCCGTAAACACGACGTCCGTGAGCGGCGCGTCTTCGGTGACGGTGTAGGTTATTTTGACCGGCGGCTCTTCGCCCGCCGCCCGCGCCTCGGGCGTGGCGGCGTCCGGCAGCGGCGCAACGTCCAGCGTGACCGGCACGTCGAAAGGAAACCCGTTCTGCCGGTAGACGCGCTGCAGGGTCGCCACGGCGTCTTGCGCCTGGTCGGTGTTGAACAAGTTGCCGGGCGTAAGGAGGTGGGCCTCGGTGATAATCTGCTTGAGCCGCTCGGGGTCGGCGATGTTGACGCCCTCTAACTCGACCTCGCCGATGCGCGGGTTCTCGACCACGGTGACGAACAGGATGGGGCCGCTGCCCCGGTCTTCCAAACTCACCGTCACGGACGCGTAACTGCCTATCGAATAGACCAAGTTGCGCTCCGTTTCTAGGTTGATTTGTTCGGCCGGGACGCCGGGCCGGGCGACCAAAAAGGTGCGAATCAAGTCCTGGTTGCTGGTCGCCCCGACGATGCGAATTTCTTGCAAAGGCCCCGAAACGGTCGGTGCCTGGGCGAAAACGGCGGACACAAAAAGGGGACAAAACAGCCAAAGAAGTAAAAATCGTCTTGAAAACATAGGGCAGTTTACCTAACGCGAGGTGAGAACGGGCGAAGAGAAAGCTCGAGCAACATGAAGGAGCGTTTAGACTTTTGTCACCCCGCGCGTCACGCCCCTCGGCTGGGCGCAGTACGCACCGAGTCGAAAACAAGGGCGCTTTTACTCGGCTTTAGTCTTTAACTTTCTGTAATACGGGTTCCGGTTACTACAGCTCCCCTTGGAGAGTTGTTCACTTCCTTGTCGCCGGTCCGTATTTTTTCTCGCTCTGCTCGTGTTTAATTCCCTCGGAATGAAACGGAAGGGGTATAAGCCCTGTTATCATGGCGTCATGACTACCGTCTCCCCCGCTTCCGCAGGCCTCGAAAAAGCGCTCGACGTTTTAAAACAAGCAACGCCTTTTCGTCCCGAGGTCGCCGTTATTTTGGGCTCGGGCTTGGGGCCGTTGGCCGACGAAATAGAGCAAGTAGCGTCTCTGTCTTTCAAAGACATTCCCGGCTTTACAGCCAGCAGCGCGCCCGGTCACGCCGGCCGGATGGTGTTCGGGACGCTCGCAGGCAAAAACGTCGTCGCCCTGCAAGGGCGCGTGCACTACTACGAGGGTGTCAGCGCGGCCCAAAACGTTTTTCCGGTACAGACTATGCACGCCCTCGGCGCGCAGAGTTTGCTGGTGAGCAACGCCTGCGGCGGGCTCAACCCGGCCTGGCAAGCGGGCGACGTTATGCTGCAGCTCGACTTTATAAACTTTACGGGCGACAACCCGCTTATCGGCGAGAACGACCCCGCGGGCGAGCGCTTTCCGGTCATGTTCGACTGTTACGACCCAGGCTACCAAGAAGGGGCTCGAGCGGTCGCCAGGGCCCTGGACATCCCCCTAAAAGAGGGCGTCTACTTAGCCATCAGCGGCCCGAGCTACGCCACGCGCGCCGAGCTGCGCATGTTCCGCGCCTGGGGCGCGGACGCTATCGGCATGTCGACCGTGTTCGAGGTCATCAAGGCGCGGCACTTAGGGATGCGCGTGTTGGGCTTGTCGGTCGTGACCGACATGGCGATAGCCGACCGCAACGAGCACGCCACAGGCGACGAGGTCGTAAAAATGGCCGAAAAGTCCGGCGCGACTTTTCGGAAACTCGTCAAGGGCGTCCTGGAAAATATTTGAAGGTGTCTCGGTGAGCGAAAAGTTCAAAGTTTGCGTCAACGTACACGTTTTTTTCTTTAAAGAAAACGAGGTTTTGCTGCTGCGCCGCGCCAACACCGGTTACGAAGACGGCAACTACAGTGTGGTGGCGGGGCGCTTAGACGGCGACGAAACCGTTTGGGAAGCCGCCGCCCGCGAAGCGCTCGAGGAAGCCGGAGTCACGCCGACCAACCTACGCATCGCCAGCGTCATGCACCGTAAGGCGAACGACGAACGCATCGACTTTCTCGCAACGGCGACCTCGTGGTCGGGCGAAATCGTCAACGCAGAGCCCGACAAGTGCGACGACTTGAGCTGGTTTCCTCTCGCGGAGCTGCTAAACAACACCATTCCTTACGTTAAACAAGCGCTTCAAAATGTCCTGACAGAATGCCCCTTCGACAGTTGCGGCTGGGACACTTGTGTTTGAGGAAGTTCAGGAGCGCATCGAAAGGGCCTGCGCTCGAGCCGGGCGCGACCCTGCCGAGGTTAAACTCGTCGCCGTCACCAAAGGGCACACGCCCGAGGAAATCCGTGAACACGTGCTGCGCCACGGCCACCGGGTGTTGGGCGAAAACCGCGTGCAGGAGTGGCAGGACAAGGCGGACGCGTTGGAAAACGCCGAGTGGCACTTTATCGGCAACTTGCAGCGTAACAAGGTCAAGTACTGCGAGGGCTTCGCCCTGATTCATTCGCTCAACTCACAGCGCCTCGCCGACGAGTTACAAAAGCAAGGTAAAAAGCTCGAGCACACGTTTCGCGCGCTCGTCGAGGTCAACGTCGCGGGCGAGGAGAGCAAACAAGGTATCGAAGTAGCAGCGGCCGAAGACCTCGTTCACTACGCCTCTTCCCTCAGCTTTGTAAAGGTCGAAGGGCTCATGACCATCGCGCCTTACGGCGACCCGCCCGAGCAAACTCGGAAATATTTTATAAAGCTTCGTGAGTTGCGTGATAAACTGGGTCTCACGGCGTTGTCGATGGGCATGAGCGGCGACTTCGAAGTCGCCGTCGAAGAAGGCGCGACGCTCCTCCGCATCGGCTCGGCACTGTTTACATGACTCGGTTTACATGACTCGGCTTACATAATTCGGTTCAGATGATTCGGCTTACGTGACGGGATTCGCAGACTGACGCTCCGAAGCACTTCCTCAGCACCTCAACAAGAAACGCGAGGCCAGGCATGAAATTCAGTCCGCTCGACATCCAGCACATGGAATTCGGCAACGCCCTGAACGGGTACACCAAAAATCAGGTGCGAGATTTTTTGGAAAAGTTAGCCGAACAGACCGAGGACCTGCTCCGCGAGCAGCAACGCCTGCACGACGAACTTTCCAAGCGCGAACGCCGCATCGAAGAGTTGCAGAGCGCCGAACTGGAACTCAAGCGCGCGGTCATCGCCGCCGAGCGAATAGGCAACGAGATGAAGCAAAACGCCAAACGTGAAGCGCAACTTCTCCTCAAGGACGCCGAAAACAGCCGCGACGACATGGTGCGCGAGGCCCAAGCGCGCGTCAAGGAACTGAACAACGACTTAAACCGCTTGGAAAGGGAGCGCGACTTGTTCCGCGAGCAGTTCCGCGGCATGTTGCAAGCGTTCGAGCGCAGCCTCGACATCGCCCCCAAACCGGCTCGCAGCGACCGCCCCCAACGCCCCCAGGTAGAAACGACGTAAAGGGAAAAAGTACCGAGTACCGAGTGCAAAGAGGTTTTGATTGGTCCTCCCCTTTTAGGGAAGGTGGCCCTGTGGGCCGGAGGGGTCGGCTCGAGCCAGCGCCTCTTCCAGCGTCGCCCAGGGCAGCGCCGCGCACTTTACGCGGGCGTGCAGTTTGGAAATCCCCTGCAGCGTTTTGAGGTCGCCGAGCGTGTCGGCCACGCCGTCGCCGTGCAGCATCGCTTTGAAGTCCTGCGACAAGGCAAACGCTTCCGTGACCGTTTTACCCTTGACCGCTTCGGTCATCATCGAGGTGCTCGCCTGGCTGATGGCGCAACCCTCGCCGACAAATTTGACGTCCGCGACGACGCCGTCTTTAAGCACCAAGAACAGCTCCAACTCGTCCCCGCAAGACGGGTTGACGCCGGCGCGCGACACGGTCGCTCCGGCAAGCTGACCTCGGTTGCGCGGGCGTTTGTAGTGCTCGAGAATGATTTCTTTGTAGAGGTTGTCCAGAAAAGACATGACAACAGCTTAAACGAACACCGCCTAAAACTGCGGTTTGCGGAGCACGAGCGACTGAAAATGAAACCCCACCCCGCGCTCGGTTTGAACTTGCCGAAAGTAGACTGTTTCGAAAGCTCGGCCGACGCGTTTCAGCAAGTCCCGGTCCGTGTAGTAGGCAAAAAAGCGTTTGGGCTCGAGTGGGTCGTCCGGCCACACGCCTTCGAAGTCATGGCCGCCGTAGACGCCCAGGTAGAAAAGCCCGCCCGGTTTCAATACGCGGCGAACACCTTTCAAAACGTCCGGCAAGTCTTTTTTGGGCGTGTGCAGTAAAGAGTTCAGGGCGAACACGGCGTCGAAAGAAGCCTCTGGAAAGTCCAGGGCCATAAAGTCCATAACCTGCGCCCTGAGTCCTTTCGCCCTGCACAGCCGCACCATCTCGGGTGAGAGGTCGGTCACGGTAACTTCCAAACCGTTGCGCTTGAAAAACAGGGCGTCCCGGCCGGGGCCTGCACCGAGTTCGAGCAGCGTCTTTTTCTTCGCAGCTTGCAACATGTCTAAAAAACGCCTGCGCTCCTCGACTTTCCAGGCCGAAGCTTTTACGGCGTCGCGGTCCTGGGCGGTTTTGTCGTAAGTGCTGCGCAGTTTGGTCGGGTCGTACATTTGGCCTTAAAGCTCTTTTACAGACTCGGCGTCAAGTCAGGGCGACGCGAACACGCTCGGTAAATGTCTGCCTGCCAGCATCCGGCTCGGGCAACGCCAAGCCGTCGGCCCGGAGAGTCTCGAGGTAAAGTTGAATCATCTCTTTGACCATCACGCGAGCCTCCTCTAAAGTTTCGCCGTAAGTCGAACTGTAGTCCAGCGCAGGCACCGTGGCCGTGTAAGCGTTCCCTTCTTTTTCGAAGATGACGGTGTAGCCGTATTCGTGGTTGTCAACCATGTTGTCGGCCATGCGAACCTCCTGACGGGCTGCGGTTTACTCTAGCATTCTTACGCAAATCCCGTTCCCGAAGTTCTTTGTTCTTTTTTGTCCTTGCGAGAAGCGGCCCAAGAGCGACGAGGCAACTTGGGTTTGCGTGAGGCGCGTACTTTGGGAAATTGCTTCGCTGCGCTCGCAAGGACGGTAGCGCGTAAGGTGAATGGCATCGTCTTCTTTTCGTTCCGTTTCTTTTCTTACTCCCCTTCTCACACCGGCCTCGGTATACTGCGCTGTGCTCGGACCCAAGCTCGCGCGTTACGTTGTTCGTGAAACGTTTTGGCTGTACCTGCTGGGCTTGGCGGCCTTTTGGTTGCTGCTGTCCATCGACACGCTCGTGACCTACTCGAACTTTTTGATTTACTACAGCGCTTCCCTGGGACAGGTCGGACAACTCATGCTTTACAAACTGCCCTACATCCTGCACATCGCGCTGCCGGTGGCGCTCGTCTTTGCGGTGCTCTTGGCGACCGGGCGCTTGGCGAAAGACTCCGAACTCAAGGCGACCTACGCCGCCGGGGTACCGCCGCTAAGATTGCTCACGCCGCTGATTTTGTTCGGTTTGGTGGTGAGCCTCGTCGCGGTTTTGAACAACGGTTTTTTAGAACCTTTAGGGGTCGAGGCCGAGGACGCACTCGTCAACAGTTTTTACTACGACCGGCCCCCCGCCGAGTTGCAGACCAACGTGGCTTACCGCGTGCCCGACCTGGGCGTGTTTTACGCGGGCCGTGTTCAAGCCGACGAAAACGACCCCAACCGCGCTTCGCTAAGCGGCGTGCTCGTCATCCAAAACGACGGGACCACCGTGACCGCGCCGGAGGGTGTGTGGAACAGCGAGCGGGGCGAGCAAACCTGGACGCTGCAAGACGCGCAAGTTACCGAGCTGGAGGGCGCGCCCGCGCTCAGCCCCGAACTCACCCTGCCTTTCAGCAGCGACGCCGCGGCGAGCGAAAGCTTGACCAGCAGCGACCAGCTCACTTTAGCCGAACTCGCGCGGCGTTTGGGCGCGGCGCGCGCTTCGGGTGGCGAGACGCGCGACCTCACTTTTACGCTACACCGCCGTTTGGCGGACGCCTTCGGCGCGGTGATTTTTGCGCTCATCGCGGGCGCGCTCGGGCTGACGCTGCACGGCCGCTCGGCGGGCTTTGGCTGGACGATTGTGCTTATCGTCGTGTTTTACGTGCTGTGGACCCTGTCCGGCAACTTTTTCGAGCAGCGCGTGCTGCCGCCCGTCATCGCCGCGTGGCTCACGAGCGCGGTGGTGGGCGTGCTGGGCATGGTCGTCGCTTGGCGCAGGCTTCGGTAAGCGTGTCGAGGCAACCATGACAAAGCGTTTCAGCCTCTACCTTTTTCGCGAAATCCTGCCGCTCTACGGTGCCGGGCTTGTCGCGCTGCTGCTGCTCCTGCTGGGGCTGTTTTTTGTGACCTTTTTGGCCGACATCATCGCTCGAGGGGCGCCGCCCGCGTTGGTCGCGCAGTTTTTGCTCTACAAACTGCCGGGCGCGGCCGGGCGCGGTATCCCGCTAGCGCTGCTGTTCGCGGCGCTCCTGGGACTGACCCGGCTGGTTCAGGACAGCGAGGTCAAGGCGGCCTTGCTGTTGGGCCTGAGCCCGCGCCAGTTCACGGTGCCGCTGCTCTTGTTGGGCTTGTCGGTGAGCGCGGTGAGTTTCATCGTCAACGAGTCGGTGATTCCCTGGAGCGAGGCGCGGGCCGCCGAGGTGCAAAAAGACATCCTCATTCGCAGCCCGGAAAGCTTTTTGGAAGAGGGCAGCTTTTTTACCGACTCGCTCGGCCGGAGCGTGTTTATCGAGGCGCTGGCCCCCGGCGGGCGCTTTCGCAACGTCACGGTGATTCAGTCGGGCGGCGCGCAAGGCCCGCGCGAGGTCGTGCAGGCGCAGGGCGGCACCCTAGACGAGGCGGCCGGAGTGTGGGACTTGGAGGGCATTGAGTTTACGACCTACCGCAACAGCCGCGTGGTCCTGGACGCGACCGCCGAACGCGCGACGCTGCCGGTGCGCGAACTCGCCGCCGGGACGAACGCCACGCCCGAACTTGTCTACTTGCCGCTACGCACCCTGCTGTCGCGGTTGCGCGACCCGGCGGGCGAAAAAAATGCCGAGTGGACCGCGTTTCACCGCAAGTTTGCCGAGCCGCTGGCGGCTACCGCGTTCGCGCTGTTCGCGCTCGCCATCGGCTTGGTGAGCTTTCGCCGCAACGCCTCGCTCGGACTCGTGGCGGTGCTGTTTTTGACGTTTGTTTACTACGCGACCTGGGCCGTCGCCAACTCACTCGGCGCGCAAGGGACGGTTCCGGCTTGGGTGGCGGGCTGGCTGCCGGTATTTTTGTACGCCGCCGCGGGGGTGGGTCTGCTCGCCGTCTCGTGGAGACGCTGAGTGAGGACGCTTGGCATATGGCTCGTCTTGCTACTGAGCGGTCTGGCCTTCGGCGAAAAAATCACCATCTCGACTGAGAAAGGTGACGCGGCAAGCCAGTTGGAGGTCCGTAACCTCACCCTGCCGGACGGCCAAGAGGTGGAATACTACGTGGTCAAGGGCTCGCCCGTGACCGTGACCATCGACGACCAGCAGCTGATTGCCGACGAGGTCGAAATCGACTTTACCAACAAGCTCGTGCGGGTGGTGGGCTTCGGGACGTTTAAGTCCGCGGACGAGACCATCGCCGGGAACGACCTCGTCGTCGAATTGGAGGACCAGACCTTCAACGGCAAGGACGTGCTCATCGTCACCGAGGCCATCGACGTGCTCGGGGTCGACGCGTCGCGGGTGCCGGGACAAATCGACGTGCTGAGCGGGCGCTTCAGCCCCTGCAGCCGCTGCAACCAAAAAGTGCAGGACTACGGCTTTCGGGCTGCGCGGCTCGAGCTGTACCCCGGCGACCGTCTCGTGGCTTTCGAAGTCACAGTGGTCATTCGCGAGGTGCCCGTGCTGCTGCTGCCGCTCCTCGTTATTCCCCTGGCCCCGCCCGACCGGCAGCCGCGGCTCAGCATTACGCAAGGTTCGGCGACGGCGCGCGCCAACGTCTTCGTCGACCTGCCCTACGTGGCCGGGCCGAACGCCCTTGGCACCTTTTCGGTGCGCTACTACGCTGATATTTTGCCGGGCGAGGGCAACTTGTTTACCAACGGTTTGTTGGGCGGGCGCACGACCACGAGCTACTTAGGCGGCGGCGTCAACCACCGCTTTTACACCGAGACCGGTCAGGGCCGCGTGGACTTTTTTTACGTGCCCTCTTTCGTCCTTTACGACGCGGACCGCGTGCCCGTCGGCAAGACGCGCGACGAGGTGACCTTTCGGGTGCGCTACGACACCGCCGACGAACTTTTCGACGAGCCCGGCGTCGTCTCGGTCGCGGCCTTTGCCGAACGCGACGACGAGCGCCGCCAGCGTTTGGTCGAGTACGGCGCGGCGGCGAGCACGAGCGTCGCCGGTTTCGGCGTGACGCTCAGTACGACCGGCTTTTTCGACCTCGACCGCGACGACGACGTCGCCGAACCCGCTTACGACGGCAGCGACGTGCCGCTGCGCACCTACGGGCGCGTCGAACTCGAATCCGAAACGGACCAGTTCAGCGTGGGGCCGTTTCGGCTCAGCGCGTCCAGACTGGACTTCGGCGTGTTCGAAGACCAGAGCAACCCGACGAACCGCAGCGCCGCGGCCACGCCCCGCGTCAGCGGCGGGCGGCTGCTCGCGGGCTACACGCTCAGCTTAGAGCCGCTTACGCCCTGGACGGGCTTTAGCGTGTCGGCGCGCAGCGACTTTAGCGGCCGGTACTACACGACGCGAAACCCGGGCGGCGGCGGTGAGCGCTTGCTCGACTGGTACACGCAGTTCGACGTCAACCAAAACCTGAGCTTCGGCAACTTCGGCGTCAGTTTCGTGCGCGACATCAACGAGGGCGAAACACCGTTTTTGTTCGACAGCCTGTACAACCTGGGCAACGTGGTACGCCTCGACGCCGACCTGCAACTCGACCCCGCTCCGTGGCTCAGCTTTTCGTCGCGCGGCGGCTACGTGTTCGTGTTCGAAAATCGTCCGGACGCGACCGGCTTGGAACCCCTTATCACCGACCTCACCTTGTTCGGCAACACAAGCTGGTTCAGCGTCACCTTTCAAAACACCTTCGATTTTCGTGAACAAGACCCCGGCACGCTGCTGACCCGCGTCGCGCTACGCTCGCCCGAACCAAGCCTGGCCGCTTCGCTTACCGTAACGTACGTCGCCGACTTCGACCCGCTGGACGTCCGCGGCGAGCGCGACAACGAAAGTGAACTCGTGTTCGAAATAGACTACGGTTTGCCGCCTTTTTTCGCCCTGGACTTTTTGGGCGGTTACACCTTCGAGCCGCCGCTGCCTTTAGAGGACGAACGACCCGCCTACTACCAGCCGTTCGTGCTCGGCCTCACCCTGGGCACGCTCGACTTGGGCGACGCGGTGCCGGGTTTGCGCTTCAGCTACGCGCGCGACTTAAACGACCGCGAAACCGAGCGCGTGGGGTTCGAATTCGGCGCGACCGTCGAACCCTTCGAGGTCACCTTGGTCCAGCGCTTCGACTTTCAGCGGGCCAGGGACGGTCTAACCAGCGACGTGCCGAGTTCGCCCTGGCAAGACAGCAGCTTGCGCGTAAGGTGGCGCGGCGTGGCGGCGCTGGAACTTACCGGCTATCCCCTCATCCCGCCCGAACTCCTCGGCCTGGAGTATAACCCCGACACGCGTGAGACCTACGGCGTGGCCTTTACCGACGACCTGACCGACCAGGAGATAGACTGGCGACTGAGCTACGGCACCACGCGCAACCCGACGTTGAATGAGAACGCGGGCGGGTTTGAAAACTCAGGGCTCGAGCTGCGCGGCTCGGTGCAGAACGTGGCGACGCCCGCCTTTCAGTTCGGCGTCGAGCTGCTAGCCAACGTAGCGTTGGCCGACGACGCGCAGCCGGAGGCTTACTTGCGCAACCTCAACTTGAGTCTGGCGACGAGCCTGTTCGGCGTCGTCGGGGTGCAGGGCGCGCTCCGCTATGACGGGGTTTACAACCGGACGCTCGGTGAGCTGAGCACGAGCCGGCTCACCATCGGCGACGTGGCGTTTTCGGTCAAGTTTTTCGACCAGCTTTATGTAGGCGCACTGTTCAACGACGTATGGGACTTTACCAACACCGACCCCGCCCAGAGCCCTTACACGTTTCAACCTGAGTTGCGCGTCGTTTGGGACCGCTGCTGCTGGGCACTCTACGCGAGCCTGGACACAAAGACGGGCGCGGTCTCGTTTACCCTGACGACGCCCGGCGCGGACCGCGGCTTCAGCCAGGGTTTCGACAGCGGCTTTACTTTTCCTCGAGCCCTGCTCGACACCCCACTAGGAGGCATCCCGTGAAAAAGCTGTCCACCTGTCTCGCCCTGTGCGCCTCGGTCTTTTTGAGCGCCTGCACGGGCACTTCGGAAGAACGTTTGCCGACCCTGCTCGCGGTTTCTTTGGGCGGCTCGGCGCAGCCCCAAGTCGCGCTGGTGCGCACCACCCTGACGACGAGCGAAGAGGCCCAGGGGGGCTTCGCCGTGCTCGAGAACAGCCGCCGCGCCCTGGCTGCGCCCGCCGTCGACTTTGCCGTGACCGAGCGCAACGGGTCGCGGAGCGAACTCGTCGTGCTGAGCAGCGCCGGCGGCGCGACGCCCAACACCGAGGTGGACGGCAGCGCGGTCTACCTCAACTTTTTCAGTTTGCAAGGCGTCGACGCGGCTTCGCCGGACGCTTTTGCGCCCACTCGAGCGCAGCGCACGCTGGGCAGTTTTACGAGCGCACCGGCGAGCTTTTGCCCGGAAGCCGTGCAAACGAGCCGCACCGGGCGTTACGTGGTCGTTTTCAACGCTTCACGGTGTGGGAGCGCCGCCTCTCTCGACCTTTTCGACACACAGACCAACCGGGCGCTGCCGCGTCTGACCGGCGGCACCTTCGGTCTGGTAGACGCGCCGCCCTACCTAGACCAACAGGCCGACACGCTTTACTACTTGCAGCAAAAAGTCAGCACCGCCGACCTCATCGCCGTGCGGCTTACCGACATAGGCAACGGCGCGGACGTCGACTTTCCGGCCACGACCCTCGCGACCTTGCCCGACCGCGACCAGAGAGGGTTGACGCAGGTCGGCACCACCCTTTTAGCGCTGTACCCGAGCAGCTTTTTGAGCGTGCCCATAGCGACGCCCACCCAAAACGTCCTGGTCGACACGCTGTCCGACAGTCGGCGTTTTATCGACAACTTATCGCCGTTCGAAACGTCGGTCCTTATCCTGGGCGACAACCGTTTGACCGTCCACAGGTTGCTCGACGACGCGGACGAGCAAAGCACGCCAGTTACCGTGACGAGCGCGACGTACGACCCCTTGGAGCGGTTCGTCTATCTAGTGGGCGACCGGCAAATCACCCGCTTCGACCTGCTGCGTTACGACGGCGACTTTTCAGGGTTGTTGCGGACCTTTGAAGTGGTTGACCTCGTGCAGCCCGGTCCGGTCACCTGGTTCAAGGGGGTGGTGCCGGTGAGTGCGCCTTGAATCCGGTCGGCTGCGCTTGCCTCGCCACAAGCGGGCGTCCCCGTATCAGGGCGCGGGCGCAGGCTCGAGCCGTTCCAAACCCGCCGCGATTTTGCCGACCAGGTCGGTCTGAACCGCTTTTGAAGCGTTCCGCAGCGCGTTCTGCACCGCGCGCGCGTCCGAACTGCCGTGGCCGATAAACGCGTAACCGTTTACCCCCAACAGCGGCTGCGCCCCGACCTCGCCGGGGTCCATCTTGGCGGCGATGCCGCGCAAAATCGGTTTGACGAGGCCCGCCCCGAGCTTGACGAGCGGGCCGCTCGCTTGGACCGCCTCTTTGATCCAGCGAAACAGCTCGCGCGCTTCGCCCTCGGCGAGTTTGAGGACGACGTTGCCGGTAAAGCCGTCGGTGACGACCACATGCGTCGTCGCCCTGAACAGGTCGCGCCCTTCGACGTTGCCGTAAAAGTTGATGCCGGGAGTCGTCTTGAGCAGCGCGTAGGCTTCGCGGGTGAGGTCGTTGCCTTTGCCCTCTTCTTCACCGATGGACATCAAACCCACGGTGGGCTGCTCGGCAGCGTAGAAGGCTTTTGCATACACGCTGCCCATAATCGCGAACTGCTGCAGGTGCACGGGGCGGCAGTCGGCGTTCGCGCCCGCGTCTATCAAAGCGACGTAGCCGTTTTGCACCGGCATGTTGGCGAGAATCGCCGGCCGTTCAACTCCTTTGAGACGGCCCAACACCAGCAGCGCCGCCGCCATCGTCGCGCCCGAGTGGCCCATCGACACGGCTGCCGAAGCCTCGCCCGACTTGACTAAGTTCATCGCCACCATGATGCTGCTCGCCTTGCGCCGCCGCACGTCCGTGGCGGGCTCGTTCATGCCGATGACGTCCGCGGCGTGAACGACTCCCACCGCGCCGCCGGCCTTGCTCAGTTCGGCTTGCAAAACGGCCTCGTCGCCGACCAAGATGACAGCGATACCCTCACGCGCTGCGGCGAGCGCCCCCGCCACGGCGGCCTGCGGCATGTGGTCGCCGCCGGCTGCGTCCAGAGCTATCGGTTTCATGAACGCCAGTATATAAGGTGCAGCAGCCCTCGACCCGCGACGCGACCGGGGGCTGACCTCACGCCTCGGCTACACCGCGGTTTTAGGGTTCGCAGAAAGGCAAGTCCGGCGTGATGGTCGGCTTCGACAAGTGCGGCACGGTGTTCGTGTTGCTGAGCCCGGTCTTCGAACGCAAGAAAAAATCGACGCGCAACTGTTCGAGATTGCGAAGGTGTTGGCAATATAAAAGGTTAGACGCTCATTTTGGTGAATTCGTTCCGTTGTCTTTTCCAGTAGCTTTTTCGAGCAAGTGCCAAGATGCTAACTCCCTGAGACTTGGAAACTCGAGCAGGCTGACACGGGTGCCTCGAGCGAAGACAGGTAAACGCAAACCCCCTAAAACTCTGAAAGCTTCGACAATTTCTGCAGGCGTCAAACGCATCGTCAAGGTGGCGTGAGGAAACCAGCGGTTTGTTTCGGAGTAACCGTTCGTCGAGCTGGCATGTTGAAGCATGAATTCCTGAACCCGGCTATGCAGTTCCAAAAGTTCGGCGGTGACGACCGGAGCAACAAAGACGACGCCGTTTTCGTTGGCAAACGTCGCCAAAGAGGCGAACGTCAGGTCCACCGAAGACGTGTCTCTCAACGCCCGTGACAGCGCTTCGACAAGGCCGTCTACGTTCACGTCGTTGCCGAAAGACAAGGTTATGTGCGGCGTTGCCGGCTTGTCCAACATGGGATTGGGTAGACCTGCGTCTTTTAGTTTGTGCCAGAGCGAACGAAAAAGGGTATCTGTTGCGTTGTCAAAAAACAGTTGAAGGACGGCTTGCATAAAAGCATCCTAACAGCAGGCACTTTCGTTTTGACTCAGACTAGCTTTTTAACCCCTTTGCGCTACCCACTCCCGAATCACCCCCGGCGTCACCGGCTCTTGCAACAGCCGACCGAACCAAGTGTCGGCGTCCTCTCGCGAAAGCAGCGGCTCGAGCAACTCGTACCCCGCCGTGTAGGTGAAAACGTAAGAGCGAAAGGTAGGATTTTTCAAAAACTCCAAACTTTTGCGCGCCTCTTCGGGTTTGCGGAGGGCGTAGCGTTCGATGTACTCGAGCACCTCCGCCTCACTCCGTTTTTCCTCGTAGAGCAGCAGCGCCGCGTTGCCGCTGACGCCGCGCAGGTCTTTTTTGGCGCGACCGACCGCCAGCATCCGCCGCACCTCTTCTCCGGCGATGCCGAGGGGCGGCGCGAGGTCGTCGGCCAGCCAGCCGGCCAGTTCGCCTTCGGCCATGACGGTCTCGAGCGCCCAGGTCGCAACGCCCTCACTCACCACGCATTCGGGCGCGTTGATGAGGAGGATTGCGTGCTCGAGGTGTCCGGCCTCGTCCAAAAGATGCCGCTCTTTGAGCGCGTGTTCGGTGTGGTGGCCCGGATAAACCTCGTGGGCGATGAGGTTGGGTAGGTTTGGGAGATACGTCGGCAGGTCGGTGTTGACGTCGACCCTCGAGCGGTAGTCGCCCAAGTACCAGTTGTAGCCACCCCAAGGCTTGTCCGTGACGAGGTGCAGTTCGAAGCTTTCGTCCTCGGGCAAGGGAAAACGCGCTAGCGTGCGTTTTTTAAGTTCTGCGACGATGAGGCTCGAGACCGCTTCAATCTTGCCTTTCGGCACGACGAGCCCCGCGCGTAAGGTTTGTTCACGCGCAGCGATGTCGCCCGAGCCTGCCAGCAAATCATCAAGTTTGGCAATCGCCTCTTCGAAAACCGTTTCCGGCACACGCTCGGCGTCCACGTCGTAAAGCCCACGCACCTCCTCGGTATAGGGAACGTCGCGGCCTTGTAAGAGCGAGATAGAGGTCTGCATCGCCCGCACCTGCGCGCTGAGAAAGGCGCGGCGGGAGGCGTCCTCGAGCCCCGCCACTCTTTCAGCTAGAATTTCAGCGGACTGCTCGAGGTCTCCCAAAGACCGTTTCTCCGTGCGCTGCCATTCTTCCGGCCCGAAGTAGCCGTCGATGTAACCGGGCAGGTGCTGCTCTATGCCGAAGGCGAGTTCGACGTAGGTTTGCGCGACGTCGGGCATCTCAAGCACTCACTTTTACAAAGGTGTCTTTGCCTTTTTGCAGCACGACGGGTTGGGACAAATCGACTTGCAATTTGGCGTCCTCGACCTGTTCTCCGTCCAGCCGCAAGCCTCGGTTTTGGATGAGGCGGCGCGCTTCGCCGTTCGAAGCGGTCAAACCTGCGAGCGTGGCGAGTTTGCAAATCCAGACGTGATTATTCTCGAGTTCACCTTTCGGCACCACAAACTCGGGCACGTCGTCGGGAATGCCGCCCTTGGCGACGTAGTCGTAGCGCTCTTCGGCGTCAGGAATGGGCGCGTCGCCGTGGTAGACGCGCACGAGTTCTCGAGCGAACACGCGGTGGGCCTCTTTGATGTCTTTTTCGACGAGCGCTTTCATCTCGCCCAACTCGAGCGCCGTGCTGAGTTCGGCGTATTTGTAAAGCAGACCGTCCGGCACCTGCATCGCTTTTTTGAACATCGCCTCGGGCGACTCGGAAATGCCGATGTAGTTGTCGAGCGACTTCGACATCTTCTCGACGCCGTCAAGCCCTTCCAACAGCGGCGTGGTGAGGGCGATTTGCGGCGCTTGGCCGTAAGCGCGCTGCACGTCGCGGCCCACCAGCAGGTTGAAGAGTTGGTCGGTACCGCCGAGTTCGACGTCGGCGTGAATCGCCACCGAGTCGTAGGCTTGCGCCAGCGGGTACAAAAACTCGTGAACGCTGATGGGGACGCCGTCCGCGTAGCGGTTCGTAAAGTCGTCGCGCTCCAACATCCGCGCCACCGTGTAGGTCGAGGCGAGGCGGACGATTTCGGCGAAACCCAGGGGCTCGAGCCATTCCGAATTGTGGCGAATCTCGAGGCGTTCCGGGTCGGGGTCCAAAATTTTGGTTGCCTGCTCAAGGTAACTCTCGCCGTTGCGCCGCGTCTCTGCCAGCGTGAGCATCGGGCGGGTTTTGTTTTTGCCCGACGGGTCGCCAATCATCGCGGTAAAGTCGCCGATGATGAGCACCACCTTGTGGCCTGCGTCCTGAAACTGCCTCATCTTGCGCAGCACCACCGCGAAACCGATGTGAATGTCGGCGCGGGTCGGGTCGATGCCGAGCTTGACGCGCAGTTGGCGGCCCTCTTTTCGGGCGAGGGCGAGTTTTTCTTCCAAGCCGCCTTCGGGGACGATTGAAGCAGCGCCCCGTTTCAGGAGGTCCAAAACCTCTTTTATTTCTAAAACCACGGTTCACCTCATAAAGTCGAGTTCTCGAGCCAATATCAGACTCAACTTTAGCAGTTGCCATAGCTTACCGCCCTGAGGACGCAACGCCACCTTCACAAAAGCAGTCCCAAACTATGAGGTACGCCACAAAACACGCACCTGTAAATCCCGAATGCGCTAGCATATTACCTTGGCGTGAACCATCCCCGTTTGAAAGACGCTTGCGTGAAAAACAACTGTGTGACACCGTGACCAAAACCCGCTTGGCCCGGCGCGGCAAAATTCTGGTCGAGAAGCTGGTGCGCCAGAGCCGCTACCGGGAATCTTCGGAGACGTTCTCGCTCGTACTCAGCGCGCTTGTCGTCGGGCTGTTGGCCGGGCTCGGCGCGGTCGTGTTCGACCGGGTGGTTCATTACATGGGTCTCGGCTTCGCGCTGCTCCGCGGCGAGGCGGGCGGCTTTTGGGGTTCGGTCATCGGCGTGCTCATCCCGGTGCTGGGCGGGCTGCTGGTGACGCCGGTGGTGCTGCGCTGGTCGCCCGACGTGCGCGGCTCGGGCATCCCCGGCGTGATGTTTTCGGTGAGCAACTTAGGCGCGCGTTTGCCCAAGCGAATTATCTTTTGGCGGCCCATCGCCTCGGGGATTTCGATAGGGACGGGCGCGTCTTTGGGCAGCGAGGGGCCGGTGGTGCAACTCTCGGCGGCGATAGCGTCCAGCCTCGGCGACTTACTCAAGCTCGACGACGAGCGGCGGCGCAGTTTGGCGGCGGTCGCCACGGCGGGCGGCATCGCGGCGACCTTCAACGCGCCCATCGCGGGGGTGTTGTTCGCGCTCGAGGTGGTGCTGGGCAAGTTCACCAACAAGTACTTCACGGCGGTCGTCATCGGCTCGGTCGCGGCCTCGGTGTTGTCGCGGAGCATCCTCGGGCCGGACCCGGCGTTTGCGGTACCGAACTACGCTCTCGACAGCCCTTTGGAACTGCCGCTTTACTTTTTATTGGGTCTAGCGTCCGCGTTCGTGGCCGTCGGGCTCATTCGCACCATGATAGGCGTCGAGAACGGGTTCAACCGCTTGGCCGTTTCGCCCTGGCTGCGGCCGGCGCTGGGCGGCCTCGTCATCGGCCTGGTCGGCCTCTTGTTTCCCAGCGTCCTCGGGCGTGGCTACATGCAAACCGGCGCGATGCTCGGGGGTGACCCGTTCGGGATAGGCTTTTTGCTCGCGTTGACCGTGGCTAAGATGTTCGCCATGAGCGTGTCGCTCGCCGCCTGGCAGTCGGGCGGGATTTTCGGGCCGATTTTGTTCGTCGGCGCGGCCTTCGGTCTCGCGTTCGGGCAAGTTGCCGCCGCGCTGTTCCCAGCCTTGAACGTCACGCCGGGCGCGTTCGCGCTGGTCGGCATGGCGGCCGTTTTCGCCGGGGCCGAGCGCGCGCCCATGAGCACCATCGTCATGGTCTTCGAGATGTCGGGCGACTACCAGCTCATCTTGCCGCTGCTGCTGGCGGCGGTCGTCGCCACGCTCGTCGCCGACGTGTTTCACCCCGAGTCGATTTACCACGTCATCTTGTCGCGCAAGGGCCAGAGTTTGCTGCGGCTGCGCGAGTCCGACCTGCTCCAGACCGTCACGGTTGCAGAGGTGATGGACGCGTCGGTGCCCCGCCTTTACGCCGACGATTCGCTGCAGACTTTCGCCGAAACCCTGGCGAGTTCGCACCACCACGGCTTTGTCGTGGCGAGCCGCGACGAGCCCGAGCACGTTTTAGGCATCGTCACGCTGAGCGACATGGAGCAGGCCCGCCGCGAAGGTAAGCCGTTCGAGACGAGTCTGCGCGAGGTTTGCCACAAGACGGTTCACTGCGCGCTGCCCTTTGAGCCCATCAGCGACGTGCTCGAGCGCATGGCTCGCTATGAAATCGGCCGGATGCCCGTCGTCGACCCCAAAGACCGGCGCAGGGCGGTCGGCTTCGTGCGCCAGTCGGACTTGGCGCGCGCTTACTACCGCGCGGTGCAACGCCACCGGCAGGTTGAGGAGCAAGAAGAAGCGCGCCGTTTGCGCGACCTGACCGGCCAAGAAATCATCGAGGTCAAGGTGCGCCCCGGTTGCCCGCTGGTGGGTAAAACGTTGCGCGAAGCGAAGTTGCCCCAAGAGAGCATCGTGGTCGCCATCCGGCGCGGCGGCAAGACCGTGTTTCCCCACGGCGACACGACGTTGGAGGCCGGGGACACCGTCGTCGCCAACATCGCGCCCGGCTTCGGGCCGTCGTTCAGGAGTTTTTTTACGGCTTAGGCTCGAGAAAAGTTCCCGACCGCCGCTGCAGGCTTGAAATCTCGAGGTCGCACCGCCCTTTACGCGCTCAGCGGGCTTGTGCTAGAGTAACGTTTGGTCTCGCGCTGGGCGTCCCCGACCCCGTCCACGTGCGCTCTCAACACTCGCAAGTGAATCCGGAACCAAACGCAAAAAGGACGTGACGAAGGTGAAAACCCATTTTCCCAAAGAAACGCAAAACGACTGGCTTGTCGTCGACGCGACCGGTCAAACGGTCGGCCGACTCGCTACCCAAATCGCCCACGTGCTCCGCGGCAAACACAAGCCCAACTTCACCCCCAACCAGGCCGGCGGCGACTTCGTCGTCGTGGTGAACGCCGACAAAGTTGTCTTTACCGGCAGCAAGATGGAGAACAAAACCTACACGCGCTACACGGGTTACCAGGGTGGTTTGAAAATCACCACTGCCGAAGAAATGCTCGCCAAGCACCCCGAACGCATCGTCGAGCACGCCGTGTGGGGCATGTTGCCCAAGGGCACCCTGGGCCGCAAGATGTACACGCGCCTGAAAGTCTACCCGGGCGCGACGCACCCACACGCCGCGCAACAACCCAAAGAGATGGAGCTACGCTGATGGAAGAGTATTACGGCACCGGCCGCCGCAAAGCCTCGGTCGCCCGCGTGTTTTTGCGCCCCGGCCAGGGCCGCATCGTTGTCAACGGCAAAGATTTCCAGACCTACTTCCGCGGGATTTTCAAGGGCGTTCAAGCCTTGGAACCCCTCAAAGTGACCGGCACCGCCGGACGCTACGACGCGCTTATCACCGTGCAGGGCGGCGGCCCCACGGGCCAAGCGGACGCGATTAAACTCGGCGTCGCCCGCGCGCTCCTCAAGGTCGACCCGAACTTTCGCCCCGCCCTCAAAGACGCGGGCCACCTGACCCGCGACGCCCGCGTGGTCGAGCGCAAAAAGTACGGTCTGCGCAAGGCCCGCCGCGCGCCGCAGTACAGCAAGCGCTAAGCTCGTTTTCAAACCAAAAGGCGGAGGTGTTCGACACTTCCGTCTTTTGTTGGCTCGAGGTTGCCTCAAGCGCTTTTCACACCCTCTCGAACCCACCTGAGATAAGCTCTCCCCTATGTCCATCTTTCAAGCCACCGTCCTCGGCATCGTCCAGGGGCTCACCGAGTTTTTGCCGGTCTCGAGTTCGGGTCATCTCGTCCTAGCCAACTACTACTTCGGCTGGGGCGAACGTCTCCCCTTTTACGTCGACCTAGCGACGAACGCCGGGACCTTTTTGGCCGTCATCCTGGCGCTTTACAAAGACGTGTGGGCGGCGCTGTCGGGCTTTTTTCGCGGCCTCGTGTCACGAGAGGCGCGGCGGGAGGACGGCTGGCGCATGGCGCTCCTCGTTATTGCCGGCTCGGTGCCGACGGCCGTTATCGGTTTGGGGCTGAAACCCTATTTCGAGGCGCTCAACCAGCCGCTTTACGTTTCGTTCGCTTTGATAGTCACCGGCGCTATTTTGTGGTTTACACCCCGCTCCGGCCCGAAAGACGAGGTCGCCGAACTGACCTTTGTAGACGCCGTCGTCGGCGGGTTGGCGCAGGGTTTGGCGGTCGTGCCCGGCATCTCCCGCTCAGGCACGACGATTTCGACGATGATGTGGCGCGGCGCGACCGCGGCAGCGGCGGCCCGGTTCTCGTTTTTGATGTACCTCGTCGCCTCGCTCGGCGCGACGCTCATCGGGGTGGGCGAGGTGCGTGAGGCGGCCGTCGAGACGGGTCCGCTCGTCGCCATGATTGCCGCCTCATTCGTGACGGGCTACGCGGCGATTTTGGGCTTGTTCGCCATTCTGCGGCGCGGCCGGTTCAGGCTGTTCGCCCCCTATTTGTGGGCCGTCGCCGCGCTGACCTTGCTCACGCTCTGGCTGCGCTGAGTCAGTTGCTCGGGCTGACTCTGGAGCCTGATTTTCTGCCATGCTGAACAAAGCGGAGCGTAATGAAGAAGATGTTTAGGTTCACGCCTCGAGAGATTCTTCGCGTTCCTGAACAACCGTACAAACCCCTCGCTCCAAGCTGCCGGCGTAACTTAAAACCTTAACCAAACTCCCACCCCGACCGGGGCAACAGTTCGGGGGTGGGGTTCTGAGCTACACTGTGTGGGATTTTGGGAGGAAGCCCCATGCCTACAAACACCACGAAAAACACACCAAAACCTGACAAAAGACGCGTCGTGACCCGCATTGCCCCCTCGCCGACCGGCGACCCGCACGTGGGCACGGCCTACATGAGCTTGTTCGACTACGTTTACGCCAAGCAGCAGGGCGGCACCTTTATTTTGCGCGTCGAAGACACCGACCAAAAACGCTACAACGAAACGTCCGAAGCTCGAGTTCTGGAGGCTCTCGAGTGGCTCGGCCTGGGTCCCGACGAAAGCCCCAGCAAGGGCGGCCCCCACGCCCCCTACCGCCAGACCGAGCGCAAAGAGCTGTACCAAAAATATGCCGACGAACTTCTTGCCGCCGGGCACGCCTACCGCGCGTTTGAAACACAAGAAGAGCTGGACGCCATCCGCCAGGACCTGCAGCGCCGCGGCCTGAGCCACGGCTATGACGGGCGGGGCCGTTCGGTGAGCGAAGAAGAGTCCGAGCGCCGCGCCGCCGCGGGTGAAGACTTCGTCGTCCGCCTCGTCACGCCGGACGAGGGCGAAACGGTCGTCAACGACGCCCTGCGCGGTACGGTGCGCATCCCCAACCGCGAAGTCATGGACGCTGTTCTTTTAAAAAGCGACGGACTGCCGACCTATCACCTGGCCGTCGTGGTCGACGACCACCTCATGGGGGTGACCCACGCGGTCCGCGGCGAAGAGTGGCTGCCGAGCGCGCCGATTCACGTGCTGCTTTACAAAGCTTTCGGCTGGCAAGAGCCCGTTTGGATTCACATGCCGCTGCTCCGCAACGCCGAGGGCAAAAAGCTCAGCAAGCGTAAAGACGACGTCAGCCTGGACTCGTACCGCCTTCAAGGCGTCGTGCCCGAGGCGCTGCTCAACTACCTCGGCACGATGGGCTGGAGTATGCCCGACGGACGCGAGTTTTTCAGTGTACAGGACATGATTGAACACTTCTCGTTCGACCGCGTCTCGGCGGGCGCGCCCGTGTTCGACCTGAAGCGCCTGCGGTTTTACAACGCCAAATACCTGCGCGAGGTGATGCCCCTCGAGACCGTCGCCGAACGCGCCGCGCCGTTCCTAAAGGCGGCGGGCTACAGCTGGGACGACGAAGACTACCTCCTCGACGTTTTAGAAGTCATGCTCCCCCGGGTCGAAACGTTGCAGGAGTTGGTCGAGCAGGGCGACTATTTTTTCAAAGACGACTTCACTTACACCGAGGACGCCAAGCGGCGGCTCGAGGCCGGGCAGAAATATTTGGAGAGCTTGGAGCGCGAGCTGTCCCTGCTCGACTTTTTCGACCACGACGACGTTGAGGACGCGGTGCGCGACTACGTCCAGTCGCAGTCGGTGAAGATGGGCGAGGTCATGCAACCTTTGCGCGCCGCACTCACCGGAACCGTCCAAGCGCCCGGCGTCATCGAACTCTGCACTATTTTGGGCAAGCGCAAGGTGTTAGAGCGCATCGGGCGGGCCATCGATTTTTTGGAGGCGGGTCTGCCGGACGATAAACCGCAAAAACCGGCTGAGGCTAAAAAAGAGGGCGCTAAAAAAGAAGAAGCCAAGAAAGCGGCCGCTTAAGTGGCCTGGTTCGACCGCCTACGCCAAGGGTTGGGCAAGACCCGCGACATGCTCACCACCGACGTCCGCGACTTGGGCAGAACCTGGGAGATGGACTGGGACGACCTCGAATTCGCCCTCATCGGGGCGGACGTGGGCGCGAGAATCGCCGCCGAGGTCGTCGAGGAGACGAAAAAGGGGCGCGAACGCGGCTCCACCTTCAAAGAATCTTTGGAAGTCGCCATGATGCGGCAGCTCGAGCCCGACCGCACCCGGCAGATTTTACGCAACGTCGGTTTCAAGCTCGACGTGGGCCGCAACGAGGTGCCGGTCAAAGGCCACGTGGTGATGGTCGTCGGCGTGAACGGCGTGGGCAAAACGACCACCATCGCCAAGCTCGGGGCGTACTACAAGGGTCACGGCAAACGGGTGATGTACGCAGCCGGCGACACCTTCCGCGCGGCGGCGACGGCGCAGTTGGAAGTCTGGGGCGACCGCCTCAACATCCCCACCGTCACCGGGCCGGACGGCTCCGACCCCGGCGCGGTCGCCTTCGACGCGGCGCAAGCTAGACGCGCGCGCGGCTACGACCTGTTGTTCGTCGACACCGCCGGGCGACTCCACACGAAGCACAACCTCATGCAAGAACTCAAAAAAGTCAAGCGGGTGATTGCCAAAGCCGACCCCGGCGAACCGCAGGAAACCTGGCTCGTCTTAGACGCGGTGACCGGGCAGAACGGGCTCGAGCAAGCGCGCAAATTCAACGAGGCCGTCGAACTCACCGGCGTCATCGTCACCAAGTTGGACGGCACCGCCAAGGGCGGAATTCTGCTGCCGATTGCGCGCGAACTCAATCTGCCGATTAAGTTCATCGGCGTGGGCGAGGCGGCGGAGGACTTGCAGCCCTACGACGCGGCGGCGTTTGTGAAGGCGCTGCTGGACATACCTGCTAAAGCCGCGTAAAGGAGCGCTAAATGACTTTGGAACTCAAATTGCCAACGATTCTCGAGAAAAATCTGTTACAAGAAGCGGAGCGTCAGGGCGTCTCCGCCCACGACTACACCCTGAAAGTGCTCGAAGAGCACCTGGCAGTCATCAGAAAAGGCAAGGAACTCGCTCAGCTCCTCCAGTCCTGGTTAGACGAAGACAACGCTGAAGAACAAAAAGAAACAGGAGACGACCTCATTCGCGCTCTGGACGAAAATCGCTTGTCAGACCGAGAACTGTTCCCGCCCGGACTTCGCGGTGTGACCTGGTGAGCCTCGTCGTGCTGCTGGACGCCGGTCCTTTGGGTTTAGTTACAAATCCAAAACGCTCGCAGTAAAGTACCGCTTGTGCTCAGTGGCTACAGGCTCTCGTGCTGGGCGGCACACAAGTGTTTCTTCCTGAAATTGCCGACTATGAAGTGCGACGCGAACTTTTACGCGCGAATAAGCGGCAGGGGCTTGCACGTCTGGACGCGCTCGGTAACTCGGTAATCTACTTACCTTTGACAACAGTCGCCATGCGTCAAGCCGCGTTGTTTTGGGCTCGGGCTAGGCAGCAAGGACAGCCTACTGCAAGCGACAAAGCACTCGACGGAGATGTCATATTAGCGGCGCAGGCGCTAACCCTTGAGCAGCCCGACGTTGTTATCGCAACGACAAACGTAGGACATCTATCTCGTTTCGCTCCCGCAGCTTTGTGGCGAGACATCGCAAACGAGACGCCGTGATGCAAATTCACAAAGCTACTTTTGATGTCAGTGAAGGTATTAGCCCCTCAACATGAAGCTCGAGCCCTATCAAAACACGGACTTTACAACCTTTGTCGAGTTGCTGAACGCCCTTGCCGCCGAACTTGGCGGGCAAGCCACCGACGAAGCGGCGCAGCTCGAGTACGAGGGCTGGTTGAACCGCGACCTGAGTCAAAGCCGAGTCGTCGTGCGCGACCCCGCGAATCCCACGGTACTTCTGGCTTACGCCGACCTGTTTATAACCAAAAAGGCTGAGGCCAACCTCGCTTTCGGCGTTCACCCCGACAGGCGGGACGGCAGCCTCGAGCCCAAGCTGCTCGAGTGGCTAACCTCCCGCTCCCGTGCTTTGAACGCGATTGCCCAAAACGTTCTTACGCCTGCCTCGGACGAGCGCACGGTTGCGTTTTTAGAGAAGAACGGCTTTGCGGTAGCAGGCGCGTACCGAAAAATGACGTTTTCACCCCTGACCTCGGAAGCTCTGGCTAAAGCGCCTCCGCTACCTGCGGGTTACACGTTGAAAAGCTACGGCGACGCTGGGGACGACCAGCTTTTCATCACAGCCATGAATAAGAGTTTCAGCGACCTGTGGGGTCACGGCGTGGCGACGGAGGCTGTGTGGCAGCAGATTCTCGAGCTTTCCGACATTGAACATTTCTTTGTCTTGCTGGCTGAAGATGAGGCGGTTGGTTTTTTGAGCATCAGCGTAACCGACGATGACGCGGTGGCGGGCCGACTGGATTCACCCGGCCTCGCTCCTGAACACCGCAGCCCGGACCTTTACCGGACGCTCGCGCTCGAGGGGCTGCAGCGCCTGGCAGCTAAGGGCGTCAAACGGGTGACGCTGGAATGCTGGGGAGAGTCGAGAGAGACAGTTGAGGCGTACGGAGCGTTGGGCTTTGCGTCGGTAGCGGTAGAACTCGGTTACCGGCGCAGGTTGGATGAGTAACGCGGCTCTAAAACTCTGCAGGGTCAGGCCGTCGGCTCAGCTGGATTAGCCACGCCGCACCAGCAGCGCGCCCTCGCGCCCAAAGCGCACCTCGTTCTCGCCAAAAGCGGGCGGCTCAGGCGCGTCTGTATAAGCCTCAGCCTCGCTGCGCCACAGTTCGGTGAAGGGGAACCCCAGCGGCAAGCTCACAGCGGGCTCGAGCGCGACAAGCAGCGTGTGCCGCCCGCGCGCCACGACCAGCCCGCCCGGCACCGGGCTTACCGCGACGGCGCTACCCTGAAGCGTTCGGCGCAACGCCAGCAGGTCTTTATACAATGCTAGCGTTCGGGCGTGAGCCGGTTCGTCAAGCTCCGCCCACGCGAGCTTGCTCGCTCTAAAAGTCGTCTCGGCCTGCGGGTCGGGAACTTCGCTGTCAAGTTCGCCACCGAAACCGGGAAAGTCACCGAACTCTTCCTTGCGGCCTTCTCTCACAAGTGCGCCTAACTTGGGTTCGTGGTCGGTAAAAAACTGGAACGGCGTGCCCGCCGCCCACTCCTGGCCCATGAACAGCAGCGGCAGCGCGGGGCAAAAGAGCAGCAGCGCGCTCGCCGCGCGGTAGGCGGCGGGCGTGACGACCGCGTTCAGCCGGTCGCCGAGCGGACGGTTGCCTGTTTGGTCGTGGTTTTGAAGGCAGTAGACGAGTTGGTCGGGCCGGACTTGCTCAGGGCTCGAGCCGCGCGGTACACCGGTGGGCTCGTGCAGCCGTCCGTCGAAGTACCAGCCGCGCGTGACGGTTTCGGCCAGCGCCGCGCTCTCGCCCGAAAAGGCCGCGAAGTAGGTGTGGCGGTCGCCGGTGAGCGCGCGGCGCAGGTGGTGGTGGAAGTCGTCGGCCCAGACGCCGTCCAGGCCGTAGCCGCCCTCGGCCTGCGGCAACACGACGAGATTTTCGTTGCGATAGTCCTCGCCTATCAGGATGCGTTTGGGACCGGGCAGGGCTTCGACCGCGTTCACCAACTCGGCCAGAAAGTGCTGCGGGCCGTCGTCGTAGAGCGCGAAGATGGCGTCGAGCCGAAAGCCGTCTAAGTGGTATTCGGACAGCCACATGAGGGCGTTCGCGAGAAAAAAGCGCCGCACCGCCGGGCGTTCCAAGTTGACCGCCTTACCCCACGGCGTGCTGTAGCGGTCGGTGAGCACCTGCTCGTCAAAGGCGACCGGGTAAGCGCCGTCCGGCCCGAAGTGGTTGTAGACGACGTCCAAAAACACCGCCAGGCCCTGCCGGTGCGCTTCGTCGACAAGTCGGCGCAAACTGTCGGGTCGGCCGTAGGCGCGCGACGGCGCGTAAAACGCCGCCGGGTCGTAGCCCCAGTTGCGCGCGCCGGGAAAGTCGGCGACGGGCAGCAGTTCCAAAGCTGTCACGCCCAAACTTTTGAGATAGGGCAGCTTGTCGACGACACCGTCGAAGGTGCCCTGTTCGGTGAACGTGCCGACGTGAAGTTCGTAAAAGACGAGGTCTTTTTGCGGGACGCCCTGCCAATCGTGGTCGGTCCAGGCAAAGGTGCGCGCGTCTACGACTTCGGACGGGCCTTGGACCCCCTCGGGCTGAAAGCGTGAGGCCGGGTCGGGGTAAGTGTGAACGCTGTCCAGGCGGTAGCGGTAGCGCGCGCCGGCACTCACGCCCTCGGCCTCGAGCACAAAGTACCCCTCTTCGGGGGTCATGGACAGGGCTTTGCCCGAGGGCTCGAGCACTAGGTCGACCCGGCCGGCGTGCGGTGCCCAAACTCGAAAACGGGTACCGCGCCCGGTCGGCACCGCGCCCAACGTCAGGGGATTGTGTGAAAACGCCATACCTCAGCCTAGCAAAACGGTGGGGCGAACGGTAAGCGCTCGGCAAAAAAAGACCAGTTCGCGCTCGGCGAACCGGTCTTTGTAAGGGCTCGAGGCTTTACGGAATAACCAGCACCATGCCCGTCAGCAGGGTGTCCGGGTCGTCCAACAAGTAGTCGTTGGCCTCGAACAGGTCGGTCCAGCGCGAACCGTCGCGGTAAAAGGTCGAAGCGATGCTGGACAGCGAGTCCAGCGGCTGCACGGTGTAGACCCCTTGCGCCCCGACCAGGTTGGCGACGGTGCGTTGGGCGGCCGCCAGTTGCGTCTGCACCTCGGCGACGCGGTCGGCGTCGGGACTGTCCATCTGCAACAGGTCTCCGTACTCGGCCACTGTTTCCGCCGCGCGCTCTCGCGCCTGCGGCAAGCGCTCGTCGGCGGGGGCCAGGCGCTCTTCGAGCGTCAGGGTTTGGTTCTCGAGTTCGTTTTGGCGCGCGACAAGCTCGTCGCGTTGGCGCTCAGTTTCGGTCAAGCTGCTGCTGAGCCGCTCGGCTTCCGCCTGCTGGGTCGTTAACTGCGCTTGCAAGTCCGCCAGCTCGGCTTGGCGCTGCTCGAGGTCGGCTTGCGCCTGGTCCCGCTCGGCGCTGAGGCTTTGGCTGGCTTGCGTGGCCGCGTCCAACTCGCTTTGCAAGGCGGTGGCCGACTCGGTCGCTCGGTCGAGGTCTTCTCGGTTCGCGTCCAACTCGGCTTGCAAACTGTCCCGCTCGCTTTCGGCGGCGCTCAGGTCGGCCTGGGCTTGCTCCAGCGCTTGCGCCGCGCCGGAGGCCTCTTGCTGCGCGGCTTCGGCCTGAGCTTGCAAGTCGTCACGTTCGGCGGTCACGGCCGCGAGGTCGGCGCCCAATTCCTCGGTTTGAGTCGTAAGTTCTTCGTTTTGCGCGGTGAGGTCGTCGGTTTGCGCGGTGTTTAGGGCGGCAAGCTCAACGGCCCGCTGAGTCGCCGTTTCCAGCTCGGCTCGCAAGGAAGTCGCCGTTTCGGTTGCCTGCGCTAAGGTGTCTTGGCTCGTGCTCAATTCGGTTTGCAAAGCGTCGCGCTCGGTTTCCGCCGTGGCGAGGCTCGTTTGCGCCGTCTCGAGCTGGCTTTGCAGGTCGTCGCGCTGTTGTGTGAGGTTGGCAATCTCTTCGTCTTGCGCCGCGCTCTCCCCGGCCTGGGCTTGCAAGGTTTGGAGCTGTTCGTTGGCGCCGCTCAACTCCACTTGTAGCCGGGCTTGCTCGTCTTGGAGCCGGGTTTGCTCACCCTGCAGCGTCTCGAGCTGGGTTCGCGCCTCGTCCCTTTGCCCTTGGGCCGCGGTGAGCCCTTCTTGCAAGTCGGCGTTGCTTTGCGTCAGCTCTTGGTTTTCACTTTCCGCCGCGTTCAGACGCTCGGTCAGCGTGTCCACTTCGGCCTGCAGGTCCGCCGTCGCTGCAGCTTGTGCGTCGTCTTGTGACTGCTCGTCTTGGGTTTGCACATCCTGAGTTTGCCCGTCTTGTTCGCCTTCTTGTTCGTTTTGGGCTGGGGCGCTCCGGTTCTCCAAAGTTTGCTGGAGGGTGTCCAGCTGGATGCGCAAAGAGTCGAGTGTTTCCAGCGGTACCGACTCGTCCGACGTCTCCAGGGCGGCGAGCGCTCGCTGCAACTGAGCCAGAAGAGGCTCGAGCTGCGCTTCTAAGGTCGTCGGCGTCTGCACAATCGCCTGCGGCGCTGGCTGCGGAACTGCCGCCGAGGTCGACGTGGCTTGGGCCGGTGCCCAAGAGCAAAGTGCCAGGGACACGGCGACGAGGCAGGGCGTAAAGGTTCTTCGCATGGCTTTCAACTCCTAAAGGTGGTCTGTTCCCATCATAAAGGATGACGCCCGGACGGGTGGCGACAAGGCGGGAAAAACGCTTGGGCCGGCCTGGTCTGCACTCGAGCTTGAAAACTTCGTAAGTAAAAACTCGAGCTTCGTTTTCGACGTTCTCCGCCGACTCGGTACGTTCGACTTAACTCTTTCGACTCGGTACTTTTGACTCGGTACTAGGTCCTTTCAGCTCAAACTTTGAGAACCCTCTTCACCACGCGCACGCGGTAAACTGAAGGTATGTCAGAGACCGCCCTTTTTGAGCCAGACCCCGCCGCGCCGGACAGCAACAGTGAGTCGAACGGCCACAAAATCGTCATCATCGACGGGCACGCGCTCGCCTACCGCAGTTACTTCGCCATCCGCGAGCTGTCGAACAGCCAGGGGCGCTCGACGAACGCCATCTTCGGCTTTTTACGCTCGCTGCTGCGCATCCTGAAAGAAGAGGGCGAGTTCGACGCGACGATTGTCACCTTCGACGCGCCCGCCAAGACGTTTCGGCACGAGCAGTACGGCGACTACAAAGCGGGCCGCGCGCCCGCGCCGGACGACCTACCCGAGCAGATTCGCACCATCAAGCGCGTCGTCGACTTGCTGGGGCTGTACCGCACCGAGGTACCGGGTTTGGAAGCCGACGACCTGTTCGGCACCATCGCCAAACGCTGCGAAGTGCAAGGGTACTCAGTCGAAATCGTCACCGGCGACCGCGACGCTTACCAGCTCGTCTCGGAACGCGTCTGCGTGCGCGGGCTCGACAAAAAAGACCGCTTCGGCCCCAAGGAAGTGTTCGACAAGTACGGCGTGACGGTGGAGCAGTGGGTGGACTACCGCGCGCTGACCGGCGACTCTTCGGACAACATCCCCGGTGCCAAGGGAATAGGGCCGGTGAGCGCGAAAAAGCTGTTGCAGAACTACGGCAGCCTCGACTATATTTTGGCGCACCTGGACGAGGTCGAGCCGAAAAAATTCGCTGAGAAGGTCGAAGCGTCGCTAGAGGACGTGAAATTCTCGCGCGAACTCTCGCGCATCGTCACCGACGCCGACATCAACATCGACCCGAAGGACTGGGCGAAGCGGGAGATGGCAAAGGACGAACTGCGCGAGTTGCTGGCGGAACTCGAGTTCGGCTCCATCGCTCGAGAACTGGATTTGACCGCGGCAGCAACGGCCTCGGGCGAGCACGACTACCAGCAGATTTCCTCGGCCGACATTTTTTTCGGCGGCGCTTACGGCTACGTGCTGTCCGAGCAAAGCCCGATGCGGGCCGAACTGACCGAACTCGCGGTGGCCGCGGCGCGAACCGTCGCGCCCGTGGCGGAAGAGTGGCGGGGAAGCGTGCTGAGCAGCGAAGGCGTACTGAACGCCTGCGACGCCAAGGCGCTGACCGTCTACGCGCGCAAACAAGGGCTCAAGGTCACGCCGGGCGACGACCCGCTGCTGATGGCCTACGTCCTCGACCCAAATACCGCCTCCCCCGAAGCCCTGGCGCGGCGCTACGGCACGCCCGACTGGGGCGTGAACGCGATAAGCCGCGCGGTGGTGACGGCGGAGTTGCTGAAAACCTTGCCCGAAAAGCTCACGCCCGAGCTGAAACACATCTACGAAGCGATAGAAAAACCCCTCCAGGACGTACTCGCCGACATGGAATACTGCGGCGTCGAGGTCGATGTGGCGCTGCTCAAGGCGCAGTCGGACCTGTTCGCCACGCAGTTGGAAACGCTCGAGAACAAAGTCCGCACCATCGCCGACAACCCCGACCTCAACCTGAACTCGCGCGACCAACTCGCCGACCTCTTGTTCGACAAGCTCAACTTGCAAGCGGGGCGCAAAACCTCGACCGGCAAGCGCTCGACCTCGGTGCAGGCGCTCGAGCCGCTCCGCGAGGAGCACGAAATCATCGCCATGATTCTCGACTACCGCGAACTCTCAAAACTCAAAAACACCTACCTCGACCCGCTGCCCGCGCTTCTAAACCCCGACACCGGACGCATCCACACGACCTTCAACCAGACCGTCACCACGACGGGGCGGCTCTCGAGCGCCAACCCCAACCTCCAAAACATCCCCATCCGCACCGAAATCGGGCGCGAGATTCGTAAGGCGTTCATCGCGGGCAAGGGCGACAAACTGCTCGTCGCGGACTACTCACAAATCGAACTGCGCATTCTGGCGCACGTGACGGGTGAGGAAGCGCTGCTGGAAACGTTCCGCACCGGCGAGGACATCCACCGCCGCACCGCCGCGCAGATTTTCGACACCGGCATGGGTGCTGTGGACGCCACCATGCGCCGCGTCGCCAAAATCATTAACTTCGGCGTGCTCTACGGCATGAGCGCCCACCGTTTGACCCGCGAACTCGGCATCGAATACAAGGACGCCGACGCCTTTATTACGGCGTACTTCGAGCGCTACCCGAAGGTGCAGGCTTACATCGACGACACGCTGGCTTTTGCCAGCAAACACGGCTACGTCGAGACGCTGCTGGGCCGCCGCCGCTACATCCCGGACATCAACTCGAAAAACCGCAACGCGCGCGAGTACGCCGAGCGCACCGCCTACAACATGCCGATTCAGGGCACGCAGGCCGACATCATGAAAATTGCAATGGTGGAGCTTGCGCCGCGTCTGCGCGAACGCCACGCCCGAATTACCCTGCAAGTCCACGACGAACTTGTCATTGAAGCGCCCGCCGAGAGTACGGCAGAGGTTTCGCAACTCGTCAAGGAGACGATGGAGAACGCTTATCAACTGGACGTGCCCATCGTCGCCGAGGTCGGGGTGGGAGAGAATTGGCTCGAGGCGAAGTGAGATAGTTGTCTGAGAGATGGTTTGGCTCGAGCCCAACAAGATAGAGCTGGCGCGAGAGGTGTTTGGGCCCGAGTAAGCTTTCAAACGCACGATTTTCAAATACATCCGGGCGTCACACCTGCTAAACTGTAAGCATGAAGGGCGTAAGTTACCTGGTAGATGATAGCGGCAAAAAGACTCACGTCGTCCTTGACCTCACCGTATGGCAGGCGACTTGGCAGGCGCTGGTAGAACAACAAGCTGTGCGTCAATCCCGCAAACTGGGAAGTCTGAAAAAAGCTTTTGAAACGGCAGGTTTCGAAGTCGGGCAGGTAGGCGACACTCTTTTAGAGCCTATGAGCGAAGAGGAACTCGCGCTGTGGTACGACGGCCCTATCTTCCCCGATGAAGCTCCTTCTTGACGCGCACACTTTGCTGTGGTGGCTAGCGGGTAATCCTAAACTTTCCATAAAAGCCGCCCAAACCATCGCCGACCCGGACAATCAAGCTTTCGTCAGTGTGGCTTCCCTGTGGGAAATGAGCATCAAACACGCGGCTGGAAAATTGCCCGAGTACATCGTTTTAGGCAAAGATGCCGAACTTACCTTACAACAGCAAGGTTTTATCCTCATCCCTGTCTTGTATGCACATGCCTACGCCGCTGCGAACCTACCTATGCACCACCGCGATCCGTTCGACCGTCTTCTTTTAGGCACCTCTCAGGTAGAAGGCATGACCCTTGTTAGCAAGGACGAGATTTTCAAAAGTTACCCAGTCCAACTTGTTTGGTAGCTCGAGTTCAATGATTAAAGTTGATTCAAGAGGGTTTGCAAGAGGTGTTTGAGGTTTCGGCTCGAGCCGTCAACACCCAAGCGCGCTATAATCTGGTATGGAAGAACGCGTTGTCGTCGATCCCGAGATTTGCAACGGTCGCCCGGTCATTAAAGGTACGCGCGTTACGGTGCAAACCGTCCTTGAGTTTCTGGGTGCAGGCGACAGCGTCGAGGACGTTTTGAGCGAATACCCTAGCCTCACACATGAAGATATTTTGGCGAGTCTGCGCTACTCTTCGCGCCTGATGGCAAATCACTTCACCCTCGAACAGGTCGCGTGACAGGGTTATTGTTCGATGAAATTTACCGTACAAGCTTCGCTTTACGCCGTCACTTCCTGTTATTCATGCCAAAGATTTAGGCAAGAGTCCAAGCGACGCAGACTTGTGAAGTCACGCCCGGACAAATGACTTAGCGGTTGTCATTAAAGACGCGGATTTTTCTGACCGCATCCTCATTGCCGACCCTCCACCTAGAGTCGTACATTTGCGGTTTGGCAACTTGCGTCTGGTAGCCTTTCATGCACATTTAGCGCAAGTTTGGCCTCGAGTTGAAGTGCTTTTAGAAACCAACAAACTTGTGAATATTTATTTGGACCGTTTGGAGGCGGTGGCGTAAAGCCTCGAGCCGAGCAAGTTGGAGCGGGCTTGCAAGAGGTGTTTGGGGTTTAGGCTGAGCCGTTCCACTTTGCCCTGCTCGTTGATGATGTTTACCATGCGCGTGAGGAGAGTCTAGCATTTGTGGGTGACGAGGGAGTTTAAAGGTTCTAAATACCGGTACTTCTTTCCAAAGCACGAAAAGCCGCCTCGACACGCTCCAGAAAATAAGTATTCAGCTGCTCGGGATAACCCGCATCAGCCTTTCCCAAACTCTCGTAGTAGGCATCCTCTTCCGCACTCGTGGGAAAATACTCGAGTATAGGGGAGGTTTCCAGCGAAACTCCGGCCAGACCAAAGGTTACCCAAAGAAAATAGTGGTCCAACACCCGACCCGTGCGCCCGTTCGTGTCCGGGAAGGGGTGAACGTACTGAAAATCGTGGTGCCCCTGAGCGATAATCTTCACGACTTGTTCCAAGGTCGGTTCGCTCGGTAAGCTTTGCATCTCGTTTACTCGCGCCGCCAGGTTATCAAAGCGTTGTTTCAGTTCCAGGCGTACCTGATGCCACTCTACATGTACCAGACCTCCCGGCCCTCGGTTGTCGTTGCGGGGTTGTCCTGCCCACTCGTAGACAGGGTCGAACATTACCTTGTGCAGGGCGTAAATATCGGAGTCGCTTGGCGAGTGGCCGACCTTGTCCACCCGTGACGCCCGTTTAAAAGTCCAGATACGCCCACAAAGCTCGGCCTCGATAAGAAGAGGCTCGACTTCCTCATAGCTTGTCAAGAGCCCCAAGCGCGTAGCTTGGGGTAAGGTGATTCGGTTCTGTCTCGCCATGCGGCTCAGGACTGCGCTAAGGTGTCGCCGCTTCTGTCTCGAAGTGTTTTGCAACCTCACGAATGCGCGTTATCGGAATGTCGTAGCCTTCGGCCTTCAAGGACTGGCGGACACTCTCGAGCAGCCTTTCGGGCAGTTTCGTTTCAGCAGTGGCCGGGTACCGGCGTTGAATAGCGCGCATACGTTCGCTCAAACTTCGCTGGTTTGTCATAAAGCACCTCTAACCTTACCGAAATAATACCACGAGAAGAATTGTGTTGGGGCTCGAGCCGAGCAAGTTGGAGCGGGCTTGCAAGAGGTGTTTGGGGTTTGGGCTCGAGTTGCCACCTGCAGGTTGGAAGAAAGGTTAACCGTCATAACGTGTTTACCGAGTACCTTTGCATGATGCTGTCGACTGTCGCCAAAACGAGGTCATGTGCTACCGCTTGGCAGACCAGCAAACGGTCGAAGGGGTCACGGTGGTGAGGTGGCAATTTGACAAGCTCCGTTACCGTTACCTCGTCAACGTTCAAGCTGTAGATGTGGTGTCGTTTTCGCTGCAGAGGTAAGTATGTATCCGGGGACGAGGGTAAGGGCAGTTTGCCCAACTGATACTTGATGATAGCTTCCCAAACCGATACGACGCTCAAATAGACTTCGTTGTCCGGGTCGCGCACGGCGTTCAAAATGGGTTCCGGTAAACGTTTATCCCCGTTGATGTACCACAGAAAAACGTGGGTATCCAAAAGGACCTTCATGCACGCTCGAAGTCATCCAAAATATCGCCTGGCAAAGGTGCGTCGAAGTCGTCCGGCACGCTGAACTCGCCTTTGCAAAGCCCGAAAGGGCGAAGTTTTTCGGTAGGCTCGTCCTCGAGAATCGTCACCAACGCCTGGCGTTTGTCACCCAAGGCGACAGGCTCGAGCAGTTCCACTTTACCTTGCTCGTCGATAATGGCTTTCACCGTGCGCATGAAAGCAGTTTAGCATTTGTGGGCTGGAGACTCGAGCCGAGCGAGTTGGCGAGAGGTGCCTGGGATTTGGGCTCGAGTAAGCTTTCAAACGCACGATTTTCAAATACATCCGTACGCCACACCTGCTAAACTGTAGGCATGAAGGGCGTAAGTTACTTGATAGATGACAGCGGCAAAAAAACACATGTCGTTCTCGACCTGGACTTGTGGAGCGAGTGGCGGCAATTTTTTCGGGACGAAGAAGTTTTGCTGTCTCGTAGCGTCGACGACCTGCAAAACCAGTTGAACGACCTCGAGCAAGACCTTCCCCCCTCCGAACTCGGTGAGTGGCTGGCAGCCTTTAACAACGCGTGAGCTACGGCTTAGGCGACATCGTCCTTGTCGATTTGGACCCCACGGTGGGGAGCGAGCAGGGCTTTAAGCGGCCCTGTGTCGTCGTTTCCGAGCTGGCGACCGTCACCGCCTCGCGCTCGAGACCACTCTACTTAATCGTTCCCCTGACCCGCTCCGAGAAATTGGTGGGAAAGCTTGCGCCGCGTCTCAAAGCGAAACAAGGCGGTTTGCCTGCCGATTCCACGGCGCTCGTCATGCACTTGCGTAGCATCGACCCGAGGCGAATCATTCGCAGTGTGGGCAAGCTCGAGTCGAGCGAGTTAAAGCTGATTCAAGAGGGGTTGCGAGAGGTGTTTGGGCTTTAGGCTCGAGCAGTTCCACTTTGTCTTGCTCGTTGATAATGGCTATCACCGTGCGCATGGGGACAGTTAGGCATTTGTGGGTGAGGGCTCAAGGGCAGCAGCTGAACCGACAGCTCACGCAAGTCAGGTTGCAAATTTGTGAACAACTATACTGGTCTCAATAATATTTTTTCTTCGACTTCCTTAGCGCCTAAAGGGGAGAGAAAAACTATTTCAGACTCTCGATCATATTCAATCTTCTTGTCTTCGTGGAGAGGAACTAAAACTCTTCCCTTAAATTTGTAGACGTCACTGTACTCCGTCCAGTCGAATAGGTCTTCGACCAATACTCCCTTCTCTACGTCAGAATAAGTGAGAAGTAAAACCTTTTGTTTATGGTCGAGATCTGTCCGAAGGATGCGCTTTTTGCCCCCAATTTCCCATATTTCCGGCAGATTGCGTGTTGAAAGAACATCAACAATTGCTTGTGCTTCTTCTAAGGAGAGGCTGTGATAAATTCGAATTAGCTCACACATTATCCAATCGGCAAGTCTAACGATTGTTGCAGAATCAATACCGTTGGCCTCTACATCGCCACCGACGTGACCTATCCCCGTTTTCCACGAATTGTATACATGAAAATCAAAGCTCTTGGAATAATAACGCGCAGCGATTCTGGTCCAGCAGTAGAAGGTGTTTGAATTAACTTCCTCGCTTCTTCAGAAAAGTTCTTAATATGTGTACCAAACTTAGTATAAGTTCCTGTTAATTCATGTTGAAGGAACCTTAGAATATTTTCTGCAAACTTTCCAGAGCTAAGTCCAGCTGAATCATATGAGGAATCGAAAAGAGCTTCGCTATAGCGCTTTTTGATTTCAAGATATGAGGAAATAATTCTTGGTCGAAACCTTTGTGGAATATTTCCTAATGCTGCTTCTAAGGTGGGAGAATTATGGGGCTGTGTACTCATACTGACCATCGCTATTTTTCTCGCGTTTTAGTTTCTCGTCACGCACAAATCTTATTAAGGCTCCTGAAAAATCACTCGCCTTGTAATTACAAGCTAAACTAGCCTCGCAGTGAGTAACAATTTCGCCAATAGTTCGAGGGATATGAAAAAAGCTTTCGCTGACTAACTTATCTAACATTTCGCTGGGGCCAGGGCGTTTGTTGGAAGAAACTGCTCTAGCTTTTTCGGTTTTTCGCTCGCTATCGTTTTTTAGCAGACCATCAAACTTGTTGGGTTTGGCGGAAGTCGAAGAGTTGTTCTGCTTCTTTCGAGAACGTTTTTTTGTCGAATAGTAGGGAACATCTGAGTTAAGAATTTCTTTAAGCGCTTTCCTTGCGTACTCTTTTCCTGGTTCGCTTAATCCAATGCCGTCATTATAAACAATGGTATCTATATTTTCACTACTCCAGCGCCGTAGTTCCCGCCTTCTCGTTTCATCTTTTGCGTTATCTCTCAAAACAGTTTGTAATTCTTCGGAGTTAATTTGTTTGTGTCCAAGCACTTCTTTAGCATACAGAAACAGACAAGCTAATCTTCGAATGAAATCAAAGTTGCTTGATTCTTTGAGACGTTGATCTCCAAGTATGAGGGTACTTCCATCTTGGCGAAATATTTTGGATAAAGAGGAAAAATTGGCTTCGCTTTCTTCAGACATGGGTTCTACATCTATGGTTTTATCTTCGAGATCTTGGTCTGGAATGAGGTCGGCTTTCCCTTGCCCTAGTTGTTTGTATTCATCTAAAACTTGAGCAGGAGGAAAATTCTGTTTCCACACCTGTTTTGAGCCTAGTCGGTTTCCTAATATGAAATTTAGAGTGTCTGTCAACTCACCGCCCACATTGTCGGTGAAGGCACTTCGAAAAGTCCGCTTCGATTTGGTTTCTTTGTATTCAATAATGTTAACGGCAGTATTCTTTTCTTGCTCACTCCGACCTTCGCTACCCAACTCACCTTCACCAACCAATGTGCCACATGAGACGCAGGCACGCCAACCTTCCTCCAGTATGTCGCGACAATTCTTGCATTTTGCCTGGCTAGCACAGTTCGGGCAAAAAATAGCGCGTTCCGGTAAGACAAAAGAACACGAAGGACAAGAAATTTGTGACATATGAGAACTTTACCAATTTTTAGAGCCCATGCCAATGCTTAAGTTAGGAAGTTCACCAAGAAGCTGTTCAACCCCAAGGTAAAAAGTAGGATTCTCAGGCTTTGATGCAAAAATTGCACCTTCATGGCGGATAGTGAATATCCAACTTAGCCACTAGCCGTCAGCGCTCACTGCAATTTGACAGCCCGAGCCCTTTCACCTTATAAGTCGTACAATTCCCCAAACTTCTCCGTCAGATACTCTAAATAAGCCCCCAAACCCCTACCGCCCCCCATCCACCGACAACGTCTGCCCCGTCACCCACCCCGCCATGTCGCTGGCGAAAAACAGCACCCCGTTGGCAATGTCCTCAGGCGTGCCAAGCCGTCTCAGGGCGATATTCTGCAGCAGCTGTTCCTGGCCCTCTTGCCCGTAAGCCTGCCACTGCCGCTCGGTCGTCGGGTTCGAGCGCACGAAGCCGGGCGCGATACAGTTCACCGTCACGCCCCAGGGCCCGAGTTCATGGGCGAGCTGCCGCGTCAAGCCGATGAGCCCCGCCTTCGCCGCCGCGTAAGCTTGAATCCCGGTGAGGCTCACCCCGAGACCCGCCCCGCTCGAGATGTTCACAATCCGCCCACCCGCTTGTTTACCACCCGCCTTTTTGAGATGCGGCGCGGCGGCCTGGCTCGTCCAGAAAGCACCATCCAAGTTCACGCCGAAAATTGCGTGCCAGTCTTGTTCGGGGACGTGCTCGAGCGGTCGCCCGGTTTGCCCCAACACGCCGCCCGCGTTGTTGACGAGCACATCTATTCGGCCCATGTCCGTGACCGCTCTTTCGACGAACCTACCCACCGCATTACGGTCGGTCACGTCGAGGGTGAGGGTCAAGAGGTTGCCTATTTCCCGCCCTAGGCGTTCGGTTTCTTGCAGTGCGTCCTCGAGCACGTCGCCGCCGTAGACGTTCGCACCCAAACGCGCGAAAGCGAGGGCGATGGCCCGCCCGAAACCGTGCGCGGCCCCGGTGACGAGGACGGTTTTATCGTCAAAGCGAAGTTGCACGAGTCTCCTTTTGCAGCTCGAGCAGGTTCGACCAGGCTCGAGGCCGTTCGCCCCGTTCAACCTCGCTCATGAGTTGGGCGAGCGTTTTCAAGGTCGGCACTGGAAGAGAGTGCTTCTCGGCGAGGTTCAAAATGGGGCCGTACTGCGCCTCAAACTCGGTCTTGCGTTTGTGGACAGCGAGGTCGCGCCACACGCCGCTGTGGGTTTTGGCCGAGCGCTTGTTAAAGGCGACCATCTCGTCAAAGGATTTCTCGACGGCGGTTTCGTCGGCCCCGAGGAACGCTTCGGGGTCGAAACCGTTGAAACCCAGCGGCGTGATGCCTTCGGTGGTGGCGACGCTCAAGACCTCTCGAGCCAAACGGGTGAGACCGGGCTGCACTTCAGGCGACGCCAGCACCTCGGCGATGCTCGCGTCGGTCAGCGCGCTGGCAAAAAGCGTCGCGCCGTAACCCATCTTGCCCCACAGGTAACCCCAGATGTTGTCGGTGGTGACGGCGTCGGGTTCAAAATGTTGCAGAAGTTTGTGCAGCTCATTTAAACGTTTGCCGTTAACGCCGTCCAACTCGCCCACCACCACCGCGCCGCGCCCGCCGTAGTGAATCACACCCGGCGCGAGCACGTCCGCGCCGAAGTTCACAAACGCGCCGACGGTGCGCTCCTGTCCCACGGCTCGAGCGATTGAGTGTTCGTTGAGGCCGTTTTGCAGCGAGACGACGTAGCCGTTTGCGCTCAAGTAGGGGCGCAGTTCGTTCACGGCCGCTTCGGTGTGGAGGGCTTTGACACAGAGAAAAACCGTGTCCCACTCGCCTTCGACCTCGCTGGTGTGGAGAGCGTTCACGGGGAGGGTAAAGGCGTCGATAGGACCCTGCAGCTCGAGCCCCTTTTCCTTCATAGCTTTGACATGAGCGCGGTTAGTGTCAACGAAGGTCACATCAATCCCGGAACGCGCCAAATACGCCCCGACCGTCCCGCCGATGGCCCCCGCGCCCCAAACCAGAATCCTCACCGCCACGGTCCTTCCAGGGCTTCCCTAACCTCCTCGACGCCGACACGCCAAACCTCGTTCGTGTCCTCGTCGGGGCGCTCGTAACGCCCGCCGAACGAGCCGTCACCCAGCAGCTCGCGCACGCCCGCCGACGACAAAAGACGCATGAGTTCGGTGTCCACCAGCGGTTTTTGAGTGTCGGGTAAGCTAACGCCCTCGAGCCGCGTCCACGCGAACGCCTCCATCCACGAAGCGTGGGAGGCGTTCGCGTCTATCTCGCGCACTTTTGAAAGCGTTTTGGGCGCGTTCCACCAGTTGTGCCACTTCACCTGTACGTTTTCGTTTTCGTTCAGCCATTCTTGCAACACGGCGCTCGCCGGGCTGTTGCCGCCGTGCCCGTTGACGAATAAAACGCGCTTGAAGCCGGTTGCGGCCAGGCTGTCTAAGATGTCCGTGAGTATGCGGGTGTAGGTCTCGAGCCTCAAACTCACCGTGCCGGGATAGGCGAGAAAGTAGGGCGTCAGGCCGTAGTTGAGCACCGGGAAGACCGGCACACCCACGGGCTCGGCGGCCTCCCGCGCGACGCGCTCGGCCAAGATGTTGTCGACGCAGAGGCTTAGAAAAGCGTGCTGTTCGGTCGAGCCTAAGGGGACCACGGCGCGGTCGTCGCGCTGCAAGTAGCGTTCGACCTGCTGCCAGTTCATGCCGTCTATCACAGTAACTCCTTCGTTTTGTAAAACTAGGTTGACAAAGCCGTAACGGACGCTCGCCTCTGCCAAAAGTGGGGTGCGCTGCGGGTTGGCAGGTTTTAGCATTCAAAACACATGCGGGAGAAAACACAGCCGGGAGGCGTTCAAAAGTCAGCCACCAAGCCGAGGTGTTCGTAAAGACGCTCGAGCTTAATTCGCAAGTCCTCGACCTCGGCGTGGAGTTGTTCCAGCTCGCTCAACGTGCTGGCGGCGGGCCGGGCGCGCGGCCGGAGTTTTTCCTCGTCCGTGCCGAGCGTGTGGGCCCAGCGGTCCTGGCTTTGGCCGGGGCCGCGGCCGTGGTTTTGGGCCAGCGGCGGACTGTATTCGGCGAGTTTTTGCAGCGTCGCCTCGACGTCGGCCAAGTCTTTGAACGCCACGTAACGCTCGGTCCGGGTGCGCAGTTCGCCAGGCGTTTGCTGACCGCGCAGCATGAGGACGGCGAGCACGGCGAAGCCTTTAGGGCTCAGTTGGAAGGTGTCCGCCAACTTGTGCCTGTGTTTGTAAACGCGCTCGTTGTCGGCCCTGGCTGTGCCGACCAAGCCTTTGTCGCGCAGCGTCTGCAGGGTTTCCTCGACCTCACGCTCCGTGAAGTCTGTGACCGGGTCGCGGTTGGTTTTTTGGTTGCAGGCGAGCACAAGCGAATTTGTCGTCAGCGGGTAGACCTCGGGGGTGGTGCGCTCTTTCTCGAGCAAACTGCCTAAAACACGAATTTCGCTGCCACGCATTCCCATCGGTTGCCAGTATAGCAACAGAACAGGGCCGAGGTCGCAAAAATCCCTCGGCCCTGTTGTTCTGAAACAACCGTCTAGGTGTAGCGGATGTTCGTCTCGCTGTCGAGGTCGAAAGCTTGCACCTTGGCGGGGTCGGCGACGAGGTCGATTTTGTCGCCGATTTGCGGGTTGACGTGGGCGTCCAAACGGGCGACTAAGTTTTGGTCGCCGTCGACCGAGGCGATGACGATGGTCTCCGCGCCGAGCGGTTCGACGACCTCGACGGTCGCGTTGATAGTGTGGCCCTCGGCGGGAATGTCCGTCATGCCCTTGATGTGCAGGGCTTCGGGGCGGATGCCCATGTAGACTTTTTTGCCGTTGTAGTTGAGCAGTTTTTGGGACAACTCGCTGTCCGGCTTGACGCTGAACGAGGTGCCTTTAATGGAGCCGTCCTGCAGCGTACCGACCAGAAAGTTCATGGCGGGCGAGCCCATAAAGCCGCCGACGAACTTGTTGACCGGCTTGTCGTACAGGTTGATGGGCGTGTCGACCTGCTGGATGAGGCCGTCTTTCATCACCACGATGCGGCTGCCCATCGTCATCGCCTCGACCTGGTCGTGGGTGACGTAGATGGTGGTGACGCCCAAACGCCGGTGCAGCTTGGTAATCGAAGCGCGCATCTCAACGCGGAGTTTGGCGTCTAAGTTGGACAGCGGCTCGTCCATCAAGAACACTTTCGGCTCGCGGACAATCGCGCGGCCCAGGGCGACCCGCTGCCGCTGCCCGCCCGAGAGTTCGCGTGGGCGGCGCTCTAAAAGGTGCTCAATCTGCAAAATCTGCGCGGCCTCGCGGACGCGCGTGTCGATTTCGTTTTTGGGCGTTTTGCGCAGGCGCAAGCCAAACGACATGTTCTGGTACACGTTCATGTGCGGGTACAGCGCGTAGTTTTGGAACACCATCGCGATGTCGCGGTCTTTGGGCGGCACGTCGTTGACCACGCGGTCGCCAATTTTCAGCGTGCCGTCGGAGATTTCTTCCAGCCCCGCAATCATGCGCAGCGTCGTCGTTTTGCCGCAGCCCGACGGCCCGACGAAGACCATAAACTCCTCGTCCTTGATGTGCAGGTTGAAATCTTTGACAGCAGTAACGTTGCCAAAGCGCTTGTATATGTGCTCCAAAATAACCTCTGCCACAGCGTCCTCCCAGAAAATTGATTTTAACAAGGCGAGTTTAGCACGGTGCCCGCGCAAAGGCAAAGGGGCGCGGCGGGCTGAAATTTGCGAGGGGATAGCTACGACCTCGGTTTGTCTGCCTCACTCGTCCGACTTATGAACCTGATTGGGCTTTCGGCGTGTTCGTCGCCTCTTGTTGCGACGGGAGAATAGAGGGGTTCGGAGCTTCAGCCGTCCTGACGTTCGTTCTTGATTTCAGCGGTCAACTCAGCCAGCGTCCGATGTTCGTAAAGCTTACGCCGTTCTTCTGTGTAGTTGCCATAGCCCGTCGTGTACTGTCTGATAAACCTGAGCGTATCCATTTGCGCCCAATTCTCGGCAGAGCAAGACGATGGCTTCGTGGTTGATTTCGGCGAGGGGTTTAACTTTAACCCTCTTCCTCTGCCCACTTTTTCGCCGCTTCTTCAGCGTCCTCGAGGGCCGCGTCGAGCGTGGGATAACTGTTCTTGCCTTCCCAAACCGTGCTGCCCTCGTCCAGCAAGCGGATGAACAAATCCGTCCCGTCGCTATAGCCGACTTCCAACCAGCCGTCCAAAACCCAGGCGGCCAGGTTGGGGTAGTGTTTTTCAATCGTCGGCATGATGATTTCGGTCAGTTCTCCGCTCACTTCGGTAGAGTATAGCGCGCCTCGAGAACCTCTCAAATACGCCTTCGTTTGTCCATGCGGTAGAGTAGGACATCCAGACGGTGGACACGGTTTCGGGCGTCGAGTAGGTGCGCCTCGAGACGCTCCGTCTTGATACGGCTCACCTACGGAACCGACAAGGAGAAACTATGGCGAACATCAGGGCTGTCGCCCACATCAGGGCGCGCGCCGACAAGGTTGAAGAGATGCGCGCCGTGCTGACGGCTTTGCTCGAGCCGACCCGCCGCGAAGACGGCTGCGTCAGCTACATCCTTACCCAGAACTTAGACGACCCGACCGACTTTACCTTTATCGAGGAGTGGAAAAGCCGCGAGGCTATCCAGGCTCACTTAGGTTCTGAACACGTCGCCGAAGCGCTGTCGCACCTGCCGGAAGTCGGTGCCGCCGACCCCGATATTCGCTCTTATGAGGTTTTGGCTTAGCAGGCAAGGGTTAAGCTTGAAATGACAGCTTAGCCTCGAGCCGTTTACTGATGGCTTCGGTCTGTTCAACTCGCGGTCTGGTAAATTACAGGTCTGTACTTCGGCCTGGGAATGGTTTTGCCCGTTTCTCTCGTGACCTCGAGTCAGGCTTTCTTGGCAAGCTCGAGTTCGGCGAGTGCCTCGGCAGGCGTTTCTCCAAAAGCCGAGCGGTATTTCAGATCGGGAATATCGGCGATGTAGCCGCCGTCTTCCTTGCTGAAGAACAGGTTGATTTCGTAGTTGTCTATCAGGCGTACATCAACCTTTCGGCTCGGGGATGGCGCGACCCAATTCTTTTGCGGTCTCGAGCCACTTCCCAACAACGACTTCGGCGTTCGCGACCGCTTCGGCGTAGGTTTTGCCGTCCGCCAGACAGCCGGGCAGTTCCGGCACTTCGGCGATAAAGGCGTCGTCCTCAAAGCTCCAATGGAGAATGACCTCATATTTGGGGTGTTCAGTCATTGGTATCGCCTCCGAGGTCTCTTGCAGGACTTTGACAAGGTTCTCGAGCCTCCCTAATCCGTCACCGCCCCTTTCGACGCGCTGCCCACCAACTTCGCGTACTTCGCCAGCACGCCGCGCTCGTACTTGATAGGCGGCGCGTTCCAAGCCGCGCGGCGTTCGTCTAACTCTTCGTCGCTGAGGTCGACTTGCAGCAGGTTCTTTTCGGCGTCGATGGTGACGCTGTCACCCTCTTCGAGCAGCGCGAGCGGCCCGCCCACTTGCGCCTCGGGCGCGACGTGCCCGACGACGAGGCCGTAGGTGCCGCCCGAAAAACGCCCGTCGGTAATTAGCGCGACCGAGTCGCCCAAGCCCTTGCCGATGACGGCCGAGGTCGGGGACAGCATTTCACGCATGCCGGGGCCGCCCTTGGGGCCTTCGTAGCGGATGACGATGACGTCGCCCGCTTGAACGACGTCGTTCATAATGGCGGTCATCGCGGCCTCTTCGCTCTCGAAGATGCGTGCGGGGCCGGTGATGCTGCTGTTTTTGAGGCCGCTCGTCTTGGCAACGGCACCTTCGGGGGCAAGGTTGCCGCTCAAAATGGCGAGGTGGCCCTGTTTGTACTTGGGTTTGTCGAGCGGCAAGATGACGTCCTGGTCGGGTGAGGGCGTACCGGACACCTCGGACAGGTTTTCCGCGACGGTTTTGCCGGTCACGGTCAGGCAGTCGCCGTTTATCAGACCCGCCTCGAGCAGCATCTTCATCACCAGCGGCACGCCGCCTGCCGCGTGAAAGTCGGTGGCGACGTATTTTCCGGAAGGTTTGAGGTCGGCGACGTGCGGTACTTTGCGGCGGACGCGCTCGAAGTCTTCCAGACTCAAGTCAATCTCGGCGGCGTGGGCGATGGCGAGGTAGTGCAGCACCGCGTTCGTGCTGCCGCCGATTGCCATGACCACGGCGAGGGCGTTTTCGATGGATGCTTTTGTGATGATGTCTCGAGCGGTGACGCCCTGCTCAATCATCCCCAACAACGCCTGCCCGCTCGCGGCGGCGCTTTCATACTTTTCGTGCTCGACCGCCGACATAGTTGAAGAATAGGGAAGGCTCATACCCATCGCTTCGAACGCCGACGACATGGTGTTGGCGGTGTACATGCCGCCGCACGAGCCCGCGCCGGGAATGGCGCGGCGTTCGATGTCGCGAAAAGTGTCCAACTCAATCCGCCCCGCCGAATACTCGCCTACCGCCTCGAACACGCTGACGATGGTGAGGTCATCGCCGTCATGCTGCCCCGGCAGAATAGTGCCGCCGTAGACGAAAATGCTCGGCACGTCCAGCCGCGCCATCGCTATCATCGCGCCGGGCATGTTTTTGTCGCAACCGCCCACGGCGATAACCCCGTCCATGCTCTGCCCGCGCACCACGGTTTCTATCGAGTCGGCGATGACCTCGCGGCTCACCAGGCTGCACTTCATCCCTTCGGTGCCCATCGAAATGCCGTCCGAAACGGTGATGGTGCCGAACAGTTGCGGCATCCCGCCCGCCGCTTTAATCGCTTCTTCGGCGGCTCGAGACAGGTCACCCAGCCCGGCGTTGCACGGCGTGATGGTCGAAAAGCCGTTCGCCACCCCGATGATGGGCTTGGTAAAGTCGTCGTCACCGAAGCCGACCGCCCGCATCATCGAGCGGTTAGGGGCTCGCTCGACGCCTTCGGTGACAGTTGAACTGCGGCGGTTGAGTTTTTTTGGGGTTGCGCTGCTCATGATGTCCTCCAAGATTCGCTGAGTAGCTAGAAGTGTACCTTGGAGAACCCGCAGTTCGCTATTCTCGCCTCAAACCTTGCGTGCCCGCAGCGCTAGAAACAAGGGGATGTCCTGGTTGTCCTGCTCGCCTTTGTTCATGGGTTGGTCGGGCAGCTCGAGCAGCGCGTCGACAAACAACCCCGCGTTGCTCAGGGCCGTAACGTAGTCCTGAAGCGGCCGGTGAAAACTCCGCGTCGTGCCTTGCCCTTTAACGTGCTCTTTCATCGGCACGTCCAGCGGGCGCAAGTAGCTATCCACCCGGCGATAGGTGAGCTTGCGGCCCGCGTCAAAACCCCAGCCGCTCTGCCGCGGCACCCGAAAACAAGGGTGCAGCATAAAGATAACGATGCGCCCGCCCTTTTTGAGCGCCCAACCGGCCGCGTTTACAACCTCGTCCAGCGGGTCCATGTCCTGAAGGCTGAGGAGGAACACAGCCCCGTCGAAGCTTTTTTCTTTGACATTGGGAAGCCGCTGCAAGTTCCGAACGTCTGCGCAGATGAATTCGCCCACCTTGCCGTGGTGCTGCTTGGCTGAACGCACGAGCGAAGAACTCAGCTCCACCCCGACGTAACTCGCGCCCGCGCGCGCGACGTGCGGCGCGAGGACGCTCGAGCCCGCCCCGAGGTCAAGAATCTTTTCGCCGGGGCGGGGCTCGAGCAACTCAAGCGTCGTCGGCAGCGCGACTTTCCGGTGATAGTGGCTGCCCTTTTTGCCGACCCAACCGTCGTACCAACCCGCCACGTTTTCCCAACTCGTAGCTTTGGGTTTGGTGACTTTGGTGGGTTTTGAAGAGTTGAGTTTTGTAAATTTAGGCTTCACCGGCATATATCTTGTTTCACAAAACTTGTCTCCAAACACAGCTACAATATACTTCGTGGCTTCCGACGAGAACGGGCGGTCAAACGAAAAAGCTCCAACCCAAAGCTTTCTGAAGTACCCTCGAGGGCTCGTCCTTTTTCACCGCTTCTACCGAGGTTTTATCCTAACACCTGTCGTCATTCTCATCATTATGCTACCCCTGAACGCTTTTCTCGGTATTTCCCCTCCGCGCATCCTCCACCCGGTTTTTGACGAGTGGCTGTTCGGTTACGCTGCGATTGTGTTGCCGACGTCGCTTCTACTCGCATATCTACTCTACCTTTTGACCAGTCGAGCCAAGTTCAAGTCGACAGACGAAGAAATAGGTAAAAGAATTAGAAAAAACCTTAAACGTGACGGTTTGTACCTGGTAGGTCACTTCGTTTTTATGCTCGCCCTGCCGTTACTTTCGCTGTACCTGAGTTAAGACACCAAAGAATGTCTCTCGGTTGGTTGAAACCCGGTTCGGATTTTCGTTGAGGCCTGTCTGATGAGGTCTACTGACGAAGCTGCACCAAGACGTGACCCCTTTACCCTTCTACAAACTCGAGCAACACACGGTTGAACTGCCCTGGGTTGTCCCAGTTGAGCATGTGTCCGGCATCGTTGATAAAAACCAGCCTGGATTTCGGGATACGCTGCGCCATCATACGCGCTTGTCTGTGGGTTTGCTTGTTGAGACCCCCCACCATGACAAGCGTTGGACAGCCGATGTACTCTAAGCGTTTATAACCGTCGAACTGAGTAACCGCTTTCCACACTTCGCGGTAATTTGTGAGGTCGGCAGCGTGCTTGCCGATTTCGGCCTGGACGTAACGCTTTGCACCGGCGCTGCGTTTCCCGATTTGACCGGCAAACAGCTTCGTTTGCCAAGCTACCGGCGCAAGGTTGAACATAGGCAGCGTAATATCCGTCAAAAAAGCTTCCAAGCGCGTCGAGCGAACCCCGTAAGAGGTATCGACCAGGACGAGTTTGGTCACGAGGTTTGGACGCTGCACCGCTAGCTGCTGAGCGACCATGCCACCCAAAGAGTGACCACAAAGAGTAGCCGGCTCGAGTTCCAAATGTTCTAGGAGTTGCCCAACATCATCTGCAAACTTGGCGACGCTGTACGGGTAGCCTTTTCGTTCGGATTGCCCGTGGCCTCTCAGGTCAACCAACAGGTAAGACTTGCCGGTGAGTGCCTCGAGCTGAGGCTGCCATTCGCTCGAGGCGATGTAAGCACCGTGGATGAAAACGAGGGTAGGCTCCCCGTTGTCTGCGTGTTGAAAAGCAATTTTTGTGGCGTCGTCGGTTTGGAAATGAGCTGTGTTTGCAGGGGTGGCGTTTGCGAACTCAGGTTTCATACCTACCAGCCACAAAACAGAAGTCCATCTCTACCTCTTTGCTTTCGTCCGGCTCTCCCCAAACAGACGAAACCTGACGGTAAGCCTCTTCGAAAAAACTTTCTCCAAGCGCGGCCATACATCTTCGGGTTGATGACCAAGTGCGAAGGTAAGCAAAAAACCTGTTCAAGTCCCAGCATGTTTTCATTGGAAAAACCGGGGCCTCGATGATTTCAAAAGGTATATCTAGGTCTCGGTAGTGATTCCATAAAAGCTTGTTTTGTTCTGCCCAATAAGGTTTTACAACGTCCAAAAAGGACTTCTCAACGACTTTGTCAACCTCACTGTTTATGTTGGGCCAGCAGTACCCCCACGCCGAGAAGATGCCCCCCGGCTTCAACACTCTTTTGACCTCGCAAAAAAACTGGTCGTGTTTCATCCAGTGCAGCGCTTGGGCTACACAAACCAAGTCGAAAGAGGCTTTTGGAAAAGGTGTAGCCTCGGAGGGGCAGACGGAATAGTTTATTTTTGGATGGTCAAAGGCGTTTTTGATTTGGTTGGGGCTTACGTCCGTTGCTTGCACCTCGTCGAAATGACCAGCGAGGCTGACGGCGGCTTGTCCGTTGCCGCAGGCGCAATCCCACGCGCTTTTGGTTTTCATACACTGGCTGACGAGAAATTCAAACAGTTCTGGTGGGTAACCGAGTCGTGCTGAAGCGTAACTGTCGGACTTGTCGTTGAACAGTTCGGTGTAGTTCATGGTGAGGGGAACAGTGAGATACGGCTACCAACTGACTTTCCAAAGCCTACCTTTTTCACCCGCCAATAGCGACCATCGTCCGCGGCCGCTCGACGGGCGTGGTGATGCCCGACTTGACCTTGCGGTGTGCGGCGACCAAGAACATCTCTTGGATAGCCCCCACCGGGTCGGCGGCGTTCAAGGCCTCGCGGATGTCGATTTCACGGTCGGTCATGAGGCAGGGGCGCAAACGGCCGTCGCTCGTCAAGCGCATCCGGCTACACGCGCCGCAAAACGGCTCGGAAACGGGGTTGATGAAGCCGATAGCGCCTTGCCAACCGGGCACCTTGAACAACCTGGCCGGGGCCGAGGGGTCGGTCTGGACGGGCTCGAGCGCCCCGAACGCCGCCTCGACCGTCTCTTTAATCTCTTTACCCGACACGAAGTTTTCAAAATACGCCCCCGGCTCGGCGTTGTTGAGGTGCATGTACTCGATGTAGCGCGTGTGGATGGGCCGGTCCCGCGTCAGCTCGGCGAGTTTGACGATTTGGTGCTCGTTGATGCCCCGAATCACCACCGCGTTCAGTTTGACCGGGTGCAGGCCGGCTTCCAATACGGCCTCGATGCCCGCCCACACCTGTTTGATGTCGCCGCCCTTGGTCGCCTCACGGAACACCTCCGGGTCGACGGCGTCGAGCGAGATGTTCACGCGGTCGAGCCCGGCGTCGAGCAGCGCGGGCAGGCGGCGTTTGAGGAGGCTCGCGTTCGTCGTCACGGCCACGTCGGGGATGCCGACAATTTGTTTGGCGTGGTGAATCATTTCCGGGAGTTCTTTGCGCAGCAGCGGCTCGCCGCCGGTAAAGCGCACCGCGTCCATGCCCATCCCGGCGGCGGCGAGGACCACGTTCGCCACGTCCTGCACCGTGACCGTCCCGAGCGGGTCGCCGTGGCCCAAACCGAGTGGGTCGCAGTAAAAGCACTTGTAGTTGCAGCGCGGCGTCACGCTGATGCGCAAGTCTCTGACGACGCGGCCGTGCTGGTCGATGAGCGAGTTCAAGGTAAGACGAGTGTAGCGTAAAAACGAGGTGTTGTGTGGCTTGGGGCTGAGCGCCGGGGCTCGAGCCTCAACGCCGTTAAGATTGAGGCTATGAACAGTTACCTCGTCCTGACCGACGCCGACGTTGCCGAACACCTCACCATGCCCGTGGCGGTCGAAAAGATGGAGGACGCTTTCCGAGAACTTGCGGCGGGTACGCTGGTCGCGCCACCGCGCTTTCGCGTCGAAGCGCCCAAGGGTGCCCTGGTATTCACCGCGGGGGCGGCGACGGGCGTTGAGCAAGCCATCGGTTTTCGCGTTTACGACACCTTTCCGAGTACCACATCCACCGACCAAACCCAGCTCGTCGCCGTTTTCGACTCAGAAACAGGGCGGTTCAGGGGGGTCGTCATCGGCGGGGCCATCGGCGCTGTGCGCACGGGTGCCATCGGCGGTGTGGCGGTCAAGTACATGGCGCGGCCCGGCGCGCGGGTGCTCGCCGTCGGCGCAGGTTTCCAAGCGCGAACGCAGCTTCGCGCGGCTATGGCAGTCAGGACATTCGAACAGGTTTTTATTACCAGCCGGACCCGCTTGAGCGCGAAAACTTTCCGCGATGAAGTCGTCGCCGAGTTCACCGTCCCCTGTGAGGTGACCGACGCGCAAACGGCTGTTCGAGCCGCAGACGTGGTGCTGTGCGCGACTACCAGCCGAACCCCGGTTCTCGAGACGGCTTGGCTCAAGGCAGGCGCGCACGTCAACCAGGTCGGCCCCAAAGGTCTCGGTCATTCGGAGCTTCCCGCGGACGTTGTCGACGTTGCTGCCGTCATCGCCACGGACTCGTTAGCGCAAACCAGGGCCTACCCGGAACCTCACTTCGTTACGGACGAACGTCGTTTTGTCGGTTTGGAAAACATCGTCGTGGGGGATGAGCCGGGACGCCGGAGCGATGACGACGTTACCCTGTTTTGCTCGGTAGGTTTGGCGGGTACGGAAGTCGTGCTGGCGAATCATCTCCTGAAGCTGAAAACTGACGAAGCTAAAAAGTGATTTTGTCGTACAAGTCTTTTGGCGTTACCGCGCAGGGAACGGTCGCGAGGGTTACCGTGGCCTCTTCACCCTCGAGACTTGACAAATATGGGCAAATGCCTATACGTTGTTCCTAGAGGGTAACGCTGTGGCAATCGAAAAGCCGGTTATTTGGGTTCGCTCTTCACTGGAGGATTTGAAGGCTTTACCCCAAAAGCCCAGACGCGACATAGGGTTTGCCCTGTCTGAAGTGCAAGAAGGTGGGTATCCAGACAATGCCAAGCCGCTGCAAGGATTCAGTGGCGTCTACGAAATTCGCACCGATTTCGGTAGCAGTACCTACCGAGCGGCTTACGTCGTGAATCTTGGCGAGAACATCTACGTGCTTCATGTCTTTCAGAAAAAGTCAAAACGCGGTGCGGAGACGCCGAAGGTCGATATAGAGAAAATACGCAAGCGCCTAAAGCGCGCTCAGGAACTTGCAAAGGAGTTGGAAAATGACGACTAAAAAAGACTTCACCCTCGGCAGCGGCAACGTGTTTGCCGACCTCGACTTGCCCGACCCCGAGGAATTGCAACTCAAAACAAAGCTCACTTTGCTGATTAAACGCATTATTCAGCAGCGTGGCTGGACCCAACAACAAGTTGCCGACGCCTTGGGCATCAAGCAACCCGACGTGTCTGAACTCAGCCGAGGCCGGCGTCTCGAGCATTATTCGGTAGAGCGGCTGATGAATTTTTTAAGTAAGCTCGAGCAGAAAGTGACGATTACCGTCAGCAGCGATGAACTGCCGCTGGAAGAGATTGTCCTTGCTGCTCAGGCAACAAGATGAGTTTGCATTGAACCGTCACGGCTTCGGCCCTTGCCCAGCGTGCCAGCCCCCCGCCCGCCCCCCGCGCCAAAAACGTTCGCCGCTGGAAGAATGAGTGTTGGGGTAAGTCCGCAGCGCTCCGACGACCTCTTCTAAAGGAATCCGGTAAGCGAAGCGGGTTTCAAGTACCACAGCTCGAGGCCAGTGTGCAGTGCCTCGGCGTCCTCCAACGCCACCCCGAGCCGCAGCGCGTAAGTCAGCGCCCGGTTTATGGCGAGGTCGAAAAGGGCGTCTCGAGGCATTTCAGGTTAAAGGTAGGCCGAGAGTAGACGAACGCAGTTGAGATTTGAAACTCGGTACTTTCCGCTCGGTACTTTTTCTCAATTCCTTGTCATAACCTCATAGCCGATATTGGTCAACACCTGAACCGCCCGCTTGAGTTGCGACTCGCTATCAAAGGCGAGCCGCACCGCGCCGCCGGTTTCACGGATGCCCAACACTTCGATGTCGTTGATGTTGATGTCCGCGCCGCCGAGCGCGCCGGTCATCTTGGCGAGTTCGCCGGGTTTGTCCGGCACGCCGACGACGATTTCATAGCGGGCGGGCAGCAAACTGCGCTTGACGATGGGGAAGCTGTCGCGGGTGCGCTTGGCGGCCTCGGCGCTCTCGAGCAGCTTTTCGGGGTCGTCAAGCGTTTCGGTGAGGTGCCCTAACTGCCGTTTCAGCGCTTCAAGCGCCTCGTGAATCGCCTCACGGTTGCCGAGCACCATGTCGCGGCTCATCGTCGGATTGCCCGAGGCGATGCGGGTGAGGTCGCGGTAGCCGCCTGCGGCGAGGAGCATCATCAGCTCTTTGTCCTCGTCCTCGGCAATCATTTGAGTGAGGGCGACGGCGGCGAGGTAGGGCACGTGGCTCACCGCGGCGACGAGCCGGTCGTGCTGCTCGGGGCGCACCTTGAGGGGTTTCGCGCCCAGGTGCGTGACGAACTCGCGTACCAATGCAAGCGCGGCGGGGTCGGTATTCTCACCCGGCGTCAGGGCCCAAACGGCGTTTTCCAGCAGCGCCGCCGAAGCGTTCTGCACGCCGCTCTTCTCGCTCCCCGCCATCGGGTGGCCGCCGACGAACCGCAAGTGGGACAGCGCGCGCACCACTTCGCCCTTGACGCTGCCCACGTCGGTCACAACCGTGTGACGGCCCAAAAAGGGCTCGAGGCTTTGCGCCAACGGCACAATCGCCTTGGCGGGCGTTGCCAGGATGACGAGGTCGGCCGTTTGCAGCCACTCGCCCGGCGACAGCTTGGCCTCGTCGATGACGCCCATGCCCTGTGCGGCCTCGAGGGCTGCGGGATTCTGGTCCAGCCCGACGACGCGCTCGGCCAAAAAGCGCTGGCGCACGCCCAAGCCGACCGAGCCGCCGATGAGTCCGACGCCCGCGATGACGACGGTACTGAGCAACGGCGCGGGGTGCATAGGGACAAGTTGTATCACATCTGGAGTTTTTCGTTTTTGGTTACTCGTACTTCGTTTTTACGAACTGCGAAGCGCGAGTAACGAACGACCTTTCCTTCAAACGTGGACGGGCTCGAGCCCCCGCACCTTCCCCTTCACCGCGTCCATAAACACCCTGAACGGCGCGATTTGCTCGTCATAGCGGGCGAAACTCATTTCCGGGTGCCACTGGACGGCCAGGACGAAGGTCCGGCCCGTGCCTTCCGCGGCCTCGACGATGCCGTCTTGCGCCCAACCGGTCGCCCGCAACCCGTCGCCGAGGGCGTCAATCGCTTGGTGATGGTACGAGTTGGTGCGAATCGTCGTTGCGCCGTAGCTTTGCTCGAGCAGCGAGCCGGGCTCGAGCCTCACCTCGTGAAACAAGGTGCCGTCGATGTTGCGCTGGCCGTGCTGCACGGTGTCCGGCAGGGCGGGCAGGTGCTGGTGCAGCGTGCCGCCCTCGGCGACGTTGACGAGTTGGATGCCGCGGCAGATGCCCAAAACGGGGACGCCCTTGCGCTTCGCCGCCTTGTAAAGCGCCAGCTCGAACAGGTCACGCGCTTCGTCGACAATGCCCAAACTCTGCTGCGGCGTCTGCCCGAAAAAGTGCGGACTCACGTCCTCGCCGCCGCTCAGCAGCAAACCGTCTACGCTTTCGACAAAGTCGTCGGCAAGCTCGGGCGCGAGGTTGGTGGTAAACAGCGGCAGGCCGCCGCACTGCACGACGGCCTCGGCATAGTTGACGCCGCCTACCGCGTCCAAACGCCGCAAACCCTCGAGCCGCATCCGGGTCGCCGTGGTGATGAGAATACGCGGTTTGAAGGATGATTTCATGCGGCTGAGCATAGCAGAAAAGCGCCGAGCCTTAGGGTCAGATTTGACGCAGTCCAGCTCTTCTACTCGGTACTTTCCACTCGGTCCTCGGTACTGCCCTCAAGCGTTCGGCCCGAGCAGGTGCTCCAAGCAGGGTTCGTAGGTGACGCCCTGCCGAAAATCTTCAGCCAGGTCTGCCACGGTGACTTCGGCTAGGACCTCGAGCAGGGCGTCGCGCACCCGCAGCCAGACGCTGTTGCGGGCGTGGCAGCGCCGCTCGACGACACAAGCTTTATGCCAGTTGAGGCTCACGCACGACAGCGGCGCGACGGGGCCGTCGATGGCCCGCATCACGTCGCGCAAGCTGATTTCGTGCGCGGGCCGCGCCAGCGCGTAACCGCCGCCGGTGCCTTTTTTGGAAATGACGATGTCGCTTGCGCACAGCGTCGCTAAAATCCGCACGAGGTAGGGCCGCGCCACGTTCACGGCCTCGCTGATGGCGTCGCTGCCGGTCCAGCGGTTGATGGGCACGGTGCCCAGGTAGCCGAGCGCCTGGAACGCGTAAATATCCGTCGCTGAAAGCCGCATAGGAAAGTATACCAAGCCCAAGACCGAGGCTCGAGCCTGAACTTTGGAGGGCGCGAACTCTCACGCCTCGCCGTATTCAAACCCCTACTTTCCACTTTTAACTCGGTACTTTCGGTTCTGACCGAATCTTGCCGACGTCTGCGCATCCTGAATCGTCGAGTGTCGTCCTGAGTCGTTAAGTATCGTCCCACTCGTATTCCATACGCCGCGCCGTCCACTCGGCCGTGTTTTGTCCGTGCAGCTTGGCGACGACGTGGAGCGCCATGTCGATGCCCGCCGAAACCCCCGCCGAGGTGACGATGCGCCCTTCGTCTACAAAACGGGTGTTCTCGAGCATCGCTACTTGTGGATACGTTTCGCGCATGAAGTCGATGCTGCCCCAATGCGTGGCGGCGCGTTTACCGTCCAGCAAACCCTTTTCAGCAAGTAAAAACGCACCCGTGCAAACGCTCAAGGTAAGTTCGGTGTGGGCGTCCTGCGCCTCAATCCAGGCCAACAGCGTTTGGTTGTGCCGCTCACGCCGTGTACCGCGACCGCCGGGCACGACGATGACGTCGAACTGCGGCGCGTTTTCAAACGTGTAGTGGGGTTTGACGAGCAACCCGCCGCGACAGGCAACCGTTTCGTCCTGTTCCGCCACCGTGAAAACTTGAAAAAGCCGCGCCGTGTCGTCGTCCGTACCTTCCGGTCGGGCGACCGAAAAGACTTCGAAGGGGCCGCAGAAGTCGAGGACTTCGACTTCGTCAAAAATAAGAATGCCGACGCTGCGCGGGGTCATAGCGGCAGTATAACTGTTGGTAGCGAACTGCTGACAGCCTGGTTTTCACAACACCACGCTTAAAGAAATGCAGCGGCAAAAGCGGCCAGGACGAGTACCACGGCCCAATACTCCATTTTGACCCAGAAGAGCGCGTGGTGAGGCCGCACGACGAACTCTTCGCCGGTCGCCTTGTCGACCAACCTGCGACCCGGTTTGCCGTTGAGGTAGCGGCCCAAAAACCAAACCACCGCGGCCGCGCTCAGGAGGGCGGCGGCTTGCAGTGACGAGTGCGCCGTGTAAAAACCCTCTACCCCCGTCACGGCGTCGGCGACGGCCTGGGTAAGCAGAAGAATTGCAAAAGCGATGACGGGGACTAAAATGCCCAAGCCGTTCCAGACGATCATGACAGTCCTCCAGGTTTAACTACCTTACGCACAGCCGCTCAGTTCAGCAGGCGTTCAGGCGTCAGGTTGAGCGGCGCTTCCTCGTCGGTTTCCAAGTAGAGGTAGTCGTCGATGGCCTCGAGCAACTCGCGCAGCCGCGGGTCGTCGACGAGGGCGTCGCAAAGTGCGAGTTGTTCCGCCGCCGTGAGCGCGGCCAGTTCGTCGATAAGGTCTTTTAGAGTAAGCCGCTTCGGCACAGTCAAGTGTACTCGTTTTGGGTGCAGGTGCCGGCGTTTTCTAGCAAACCTCGAGTGCGGCTCCTCGGAGGATGTGTCATACTTAGCCCCGACGTTCTAGGGAGGTCGCTATGCCGGGCATCGCCATCATCGGCGCGCAGTGGGGAGACGAGGGCAAGGGAAAAGTGGTCGACGCGCTCGCGGGTGAGGCGGACCTTGTAGTGCGCTACTCGGGCGGGGCCAACGCGGGCCACACGGTCGTCGCCGGGGAAGAGGTATTCAAACTCCACCATTTACCTTGTGGCGTGCTGCACGAGCGCGCCGTCTCAGTCTTGGGCGGCGGCATGGTGGTGGACCCGTGGACGTTTCGAGACGAGTACACCGGCATGGCGGCCCGCCGCGACGTGGGCGAGGTGTATATTTCCCACGAGGCGCACGTGGTGTTGCCACATCACAAGAAAAACGACGAGGGCGGCGGTTTCGTCGGCACCACCGGGCGCGGAATAGGCCCGTGTTACTCGGACAAGGCGCGGCGCATCGGCTTGCGCTACGGTGACTTTTTAGACGAGGCGGTGCTGCGTGAACGGTTGGAGCGGTTGCTCGAGGCCAAACCGAACTCGACCGCGCGCGTCGGCTGGACGGACGTAGACACGGCTTTTGAAGCTTTGGCGGAGGTGCGCGACTTCGTCCTCCCCTTCGTCTGCGATACCGGCGAACTGGTCAGGAACGCCATCCAGCACAATAAAAAAGTGCTATTCGAGGGCGGGCAGGGCACGATGCTCGACCTCAGCTACGGCACCTACCCGTTCGTGACGAGTTCGCACCCGACCGTCGGCGGCATTTTGGTGGGCGCGGGCGTGAGCCACAAGGCGCTCGGCGGCGTCTACGGCGTGGTTAAAGCGTTCACCAGCCGGGTGGGCCACGGCCCCTTCGTAACCGAACTGGACGGCGACATGGCGCTGCGCTTGCGCGGCACGGGCGACAAAATCGGCGACGAGTACGGCACCACCACCGGGCGACCGCGCCGGGTGGGTTGGCTCGACTTGGTTCAACTCAAGTACGCCTGCGACATAAACGGTTTCGACGGCCTCGTAGTGACCAAGCTCGACATTTTGGCCGGTCTGGACGAGGTCAAGGTTTGCGTCGCCTATGAGGACGGACCGGTGTACGAGTCGCTGCTCGGTTGGGGCAACCTGGCCGGACTGGGCCACCGTAAGGCCCTGCCGAAAGAAGTCATCGCTTATTTGGAACTCATCGAAGCCTTTACCGGCGTACCGGTGAGCATGTTTTCCACTAGTCCCCACCGTACCGATACCTACGGTGAGGTCGCCTGGAGCCAAGCTGTAGCGGTATGAGCGTTTCCCCGTGAGTCTACCGGCGTCGCGCCGCAAGTACGCCGACCGCACGAGGTGGGTGCGTGTTCTCGAGCGCTCCTTTGCGGTGAGGCGGCTCGAGGCCTCAAATTTCAGTGGCTACGTGACGCGCCTCGACATCGTCAAGGTGCTCGAGCCGCTCTACAAAACTTCGGTCGGGCGGCGCTTGTGCCTCGCCGACGCGGGTTACACCTGGCTGCAGCACTTTCCCGATAGCGAACGCTACTGCATGACGACCGTGCTGAATCCGGTGGGCGAAGTGGTCCACTTTTACATCGACGTGGCCGACACAACGGGCGTGAGCGAGGAAAACGTGCCCTGGTGGGACGACCTTTACTTAGACGTTCTCGTCGTGCGGGGTGTAGGCTCGGAAATCGTGGACGAGGACGATTTAGAACAAGGTTTGGCCGAAGGTGTGGTTACCGAAGGGGATGCGGAGAGGGCTCGAGCCGAAGCGAAGCGCCTCAGAGGCCTCATCGACGCCGACGATTTCCCACTCTTAAAGCTCGCTCCACACCATGCTGGTTTGTTCGAGGATTAAACTCGAGTGACCCGTGTTTTTAAATTTCTACAAGCCACTCGCTACAAGCCTCTTACCGCTCTTCAACCGGCGTAAACGTTTTCCCCATCGGTCCTTCGTAAACCAAGCGCGGGCGCATAATGCGGTTGTCGGCGTACTGCTCGAACAAATGTGCCATCCAGCCGCTGATTCGCGCCACGGCGAAAATCGGCGTGTACAGGTCGGGCGGAAAGCCGAGCATCCGGTAAACGCTGGCCGAGAAAAAGTCCACGTTCGGCTTGACCTGCGAGCCCTTTTTGTCCATCTCGCGCGCCATGACGCGCTCCATCTCTAAGCTCATGTCGAACCACTTGCTGTCGCCGGACTCTTCGGCGAGGTCGTGCGAGACCTCTTTGAGGATGATGGCGCGCGGGTCGAGCACGCGGTAAACGCGGTGGCCGAAACCCATCACGCGGCCTTTGGGTTTGGCAAGCGTGTCCATGACGTACTGCTCGACGCCCTCGACGCTGCCGATTTTCTCTAAGGCATTCATCACCGCCGAGTTCGCGCCGCCGTGGAGCGGACCCTTGAGCGAGGCGACCGCCGCCGTGACGGCGCTGTACGTGTCGGTGAGGGTCGAGGCGGTGGCGCGGGCCGTAAACGTGCTCGCGTTCGAGCCGTGTTCGGCGTGGAGCACCAGCGCCACGTCCATCACGCGGGTCGCCGCTTCGCTCGGTTTTTCGCCGTTCAACATGTACAAAAAGTTGCCGGCAATGCTCAGTTCGGGGTCAGGCTGCACGGTTTCTTTGCCGTCGCGGATGCGCGCGTAGGCGGCGACGACCGTCGGGAACTGGGCTAGCAGCCGAAACCCGATGCGGCGGACGTTGTCCAGGTCCACGCCGTCGGCCTCGGGGTCGAAACTCGCCAGCATCGCCACAGCGGTTAAGACCGCGTGCATCGGATGGATGCCTTCGGGCAGGCTCGAGAGCATGTCGCACACTGGATCGGGAATCCCGAAGTTCGGTTTGATTTGGTCTTTAAACGCACTCAGTTCTTGCTCGGTCGGTAAATCGTCGTTCCAGAGCAGGTAGGTCGTTTCTTCGAAGCTCACCCTATCGGCGAGTTCGCGGATGTCGTAGCCGCGGTAGACGAGTTCGCCTTTCAGCCCGTCGATGCTCGAGATGCTGCTCGCGTCGATGTTGACGCCGTCCAAGCCGCGGTGAATCGTGTCTGACATTCGTCCTCCAGGAAAATAGTAGGCACCTCGCTCGAGGCGCGCTTGCAAAGTGGTGCCGGCCCTTACTTGCACACTTTAGACCCCGCAGTCTACCAATATTCTGTAAGTGAGGATGTAGGTGGGAAAGAAGCCGGTCCCAACCCCAAACGAACGCGCCCTCGTCGACTTGACCGAGGGTGCGTCAGGACGGTTTGGAACGACAGTGTCAGGCGGAGCGAACCGGCGCCAAAATCGCCTCGCCTTACTTACGTTCTAACTCGTCAGGCACCAGCGACTTCAAACCTGTAGAACCTGCACCGGACAGTCGGAAAAACTTGCAGGTCTAACCCCGGCTACGCTCGAGCAAGGTCATCATAATTAAGGACATGACAATCAGCAGGTCGTCCTCGTTTTCCCCGTACCGCTCAACGGAAAACTTGCGACCGAAAAACGAGGGCTGCTTGCGCAGGGTGTAGCGGCGGGTGCCCGAACCGTCCACGACGTCGTAGTGCGGGTTCAGCAGGTAGCCCGTGAACATGCCGACAATCGGAACCTCGCTCACGAGTTCGTCCAGTACCTTGGTCCAGGGGTTGCCCTCTTGAATGGTGTAGTGCGAGTTTTCGTCTTGCACTTCGTAGCGCGTGCGCCAGATGGACCGCAAACCTTTGCGCTTCACGCTGCCGTAGGTAACGCCCTCGGTATCGACGAAATGATAGGCTGCCGAGAAGTCGATGATCCTGTCCGCATGAATCTCGCTGATGAGTTGCGTTTTGCTCTCGTCCTTAAAAACCGAAATATGCTCTTTAAACTTGAACATCTTTTGCCGCACGTAGCAGAGCGGCCTGCCGAGCGCGTCGTGTACATAAATCTGTGGCGCCAAAGCGGCAACTTTGAAAGTCAGAGACAGGGGAAAGTTCATGACCTCACTTTATGACGAAGGAGGCGCTAGGTCGCTGATAATTTCCACAGGCGCAGGTGAAAAGCGTGCTTCGAAGCTTTAGAAGCACGCCGTATTTTATCGCGGCTTGAAAATAGCCTGTTCTTTCTTGTTTTAACCGCTCCGAATCAGCTTCAAAATCGCCTCGCCGTAGCGCTCGAGCTTGACCGGCCCGATGCCCTTGACGGCTTTGAGGGCGTCCAGCGTTTGCGGCTTTTCGGCGGCGACTTGCCGCAAACTTTCGTTGGTCAGCACGAGGTAAGCGGCGCGGTCTTCACGCTTGGCGGTCTCGCGCCGCCAGGCTTCCAAGCGCTCGTACAGCGCCGAGTCGACGGGTTGCGCGGGCGCGGTTTCCACCGGCGCTTCGGCCCGAAAATCTGCAGGAGAAGTTACGGAAGAGTCTGCTCGCGGCGTCGCGGGCGGGATGTCGACGCGGCTCGAGGCTGGACTTACTGAGGCTGTGGGGGTTGAGGCTGTAGGGGTTGGGGCTGGGGTAGTTGAGGCTGTGGTAGCGGCCGCCGTCTCGGTCGGTTGCGGGCCGGGCGTGACGAAGGTCTCCGGCGCGGGATTGGTTTTATGGGTGCCGGTCTCATAGCCGGCGGGGGTGGCTGTAGACGCCCCCCGGCCGACCTCTTTTTTGTTCTGACCGAGCAGGTACGCGCCCGCCCCAATGAGAATGAGCGCGAACCAGAACGAGCCCAGCACGCCCGTCTCGGACAAGCCCACGACGACACCGAACAGCGCCAGCAACCCGCCGACGTAAAGGGGCCAGCGGTTCGTTTTGGGCTCAATGCGGTCAATCATCGCAAAACCGACGCCGAGACTGACCAAAAACGCCCCGTTCCAGCCCCAGCTTTCTTCCAGCAGGATGCCCACCGCCACGCCCGCTAAGACGCTGCCCGCGACGAGCAAACCGTAGCTTTTGCGGGTGGTGTAGCCCCACAAAAAGGCGGCGGCGACGAGCCCGACCCAAATCCAGCCCGTGTCCATGTCCAGGCGCGACAGCAAAAACAGCGAGCCGACCCCAATAAGGATGTAGGCAAGTAGTTTGTTGTTCTCCACAATTTCCTCCTTTGAGCTTGAAAAAGCTTACCGCACGCCCTCTGGCCTGTAACCCTACGAAGGTAGGAGACGGTCGAGAGTAGGCTGAACTGTGTACCCGCCGTTCGCCAACGGTTACAGCTAAAGGCAAAGCCGAATGCTAAACTGCATATATACATTGTCTTAGGTCCGCTGTAGGCGGATGAGGGGGTTGAATGATGTTGCAACCGATGAACCGAACCGCGCTGGAAAGTAGACCCAGTAGCGCGACTTTTGCCCGGACGAGTTGGCAAGCTCGAGGCTTTGAAAGGGGAAACCTGTGATTCGTGACACGCACCTGTTTGAACCGTTTACCGACGAGCCCATAAGTTTGATGAGCGACGCCGGCGACTGGACCGCTCCCTTCGAGATGGACCTGAGCGACGAGCAACTCCTGGCGTTGTACCGCGGCATGGTCCAGGGCCGTTTGCTGGACGAGCGCCTGGGCCGGTTGCAGCGGATGGGCAAGGTCAGCTTCGTCGCGCCCTCGGCCGGGCACGAAGCGCCGCAAGTGGCGATGGCGCACGCGGTTGAAGTCGGCAAAGACTGGCTGTTTCCCTACTACCGCGACACGAGTTTGCTGCTGCCGCTCGGGATTCCCGCTCGAGAAGTTTTCGGCCAGTACCTCGCCACGCAGGCCGACCCCAACCGGGGCCGCCAGATGCCCTCGCACGCCGGGTCGAAAGAAAAAAACCTCTTCACCGTCGCCTCGGCCATCGCCTCGCACGTTCCGCCCGCGGTCGGCGCGGGCATCAGCATGAAACTCCGCAACACGGGCGAGGTCGCCGTGACGAGCTTCGGCGACGGCGCGACGAGCGAGGGCGACTTTCACGCGGGCATCAACTTCGCCGGGGCGCAAGGCGCGCCGGTCGTGTTCGTCTGCGAGAACAACCGACTTGCCATCAGCGTCGAGTACCACAAGCAGACCGGCTCCGAGACGATTGCGCACAAGGCGCAGGCCTACGGGATGCCCGGTTACTTTGTCGACGGGATGGACGTGTTGGCCTGCTACTACGTCATCAAGGAGGCCGTCGAGCGCACTCGAGCCGGCTTCGGCCCCGCCCTGGTCGAAACGCTCGTCTACCGCTTCGGCGCGCACTCGTCTGCCGACGACGACCTGCGCTACCGCCCACAAGAGGAAATCGACGCCTGGAAAAAGCGCGACCCGATTCTCAAGATGCAGCGCTTTTTAACCAAGCGCGGCCTGTGGAGCGAGGCGGAGGACGAGACTTTGCAAGAAACCGTCAAGGCCGAACTCGCCCAAGCGGTGAAAGACGCCGAGGCGGCGGGCGCAGTTCCGCTCAAGTGGATGTTTGAAGACGTGTACAAAGAGATGCCGCAGCACTTGCTCGAGCAGCAAACTTTGTTGGGCGACTGAGTTTATGCCCGTCCAAACCATCGTCCAAACCATCGCCCGAACCCTCGACGAAGAAATGAACCGCGACGACGCCGTCGTGCTGCTGGGTGAAGACGTGGGCAAGCGCGGCGGCGTGTTCCTGGCGACCGAAAAACTGTTCGACAAGTACGGCCCCGACCGCGTCATCGACACGCCGCTGTCCGAAGCGGCCATCATCGGCGCGGCGGTCGGCATGGCGGCGCACGGTCTGCGCCCGGTCGCCGAAATCCAGTTCGCCGACTACGTCTACCCCGGTTTCGACCAGCTCGTCACCCAGGCCGCCAAGCTCCGCTACCGCTCAGGCGGCCAGTTCACCGCGCCTATGGTCGTGCGGATGCCCGCCGGGGGCGGCGTCAAGGGCGGCCACCACCACTCGCAAAACCCGGAGACGCACTTCATCCACACGGCGGGCCTCAAGGTCGTGTACCCTTCGACGCCTAGCGACACCAAGGGCCTCCTCAAAGCCGCCATCCGCGACGACGACCCGGTGATTTTCATGGAGCCCAAGCGCCTCTACCGAGCGGTGAAAGAAGAGGTCTCCGAGGACGACTACGTGACGCCTATCGGCAAGGCGAAGGTGCGGCAACAAGGCGACGACGTGGTCCTCGTCTCCTACGGCGGCAGCATGGCTGAAACGCTGCGCGCCGCTGAAGAGTTAGCCAAACAAGATGTTTCTACCGAGGTCATCGACCTGCGTTCGCTCATGCCCTGGGACAAGGAAACGGTGCTAGAGAGCGTGGCGCGAATAGGCCGCGCCGTCTTGGTCAGCGAGTCGCCCCACACGCTGAACTTTATGAGCGAGGTCGCCGCGACGGTTTGCGAAGAGGTGCTGGACAGCCTCCACGCGCCGCCGCTCCGCGTCACCGGCTTCGACGTGCCCTACCCTTATGCCCAAGACCGCGAGTACCTGCCGGGGCCGAACCGGATTTTGAGGGCAGTTCAAAAAGTATTACAGTATTGATAACTTAAAGGGGAGAAAAATCTCCCCTGATTTTTTTGAGGAGATTTATGCCCAAGGAATTTTTACTGCCCGAACTCGCCGAGTCGGTGGTCGAAGGGGAAATCGTCAAATGGCTCGTCGCGGAGGGTGAAACGGTCGAGGAAGACCAGCCCATCGTCGAGGTGATGACCGACAAGGTCACGGTCGAGTTGCCGAGCCCCTATGCGGGCGTGCTCGAGAAACGCCTCGCCGCCGAGGGCGACGTGGTCGCCGTCCACGCGCCCATCGCCCTGTTCGCCGACGGGGAAGCGCGACCGGGTGAGCAACCCGCCGAAGAGCCGGGCGAAAACGTCCAGGCCGAGGAGGAACGCTCCATCGTCGAACCCGGCGGCCACGTGCCCGAGGACGACGGCGAGAGCTTGAGCCTCTTCAAACCCTCGGCCGCGCTCGACGAAGGCCCGGTCGTCCAGGTGCGCAAAAGTGGGGCGGCGGTCGCTGAGAAAGCCGCCGCGAGGGTTCCTGAGCAAACGGTCGCCGCGAAAAAAGAAGCCGCGAAAAAAGTCACCGGTCCCTACGGCCGCGTGTTAGCCGTCCCGGCGGCGCGCAAGCTCGCTCGAGACTTAGGCTTAGACATCGCTTCGGTCGCGGGCAGCGGCCCCAACGGCCGGGTGCGCGTGGACGACGTGCGGGCGCACGCGGACACCGCACAAACCGACACCGCGCAAGTGCCCACGCCCTCCCCCAAACCCATTCCCGAAACCAAACGCATCGCCTACCAAACGCCCGAGGACTACGCCGCCCTGGAAGAGCGCGTCCCGGTGCGTGGGCTGCGGCGGGCCATCTCGAGCCAGATGCTCGCCTCCCACTTGCAAACCGTCCGCACGCTGCACGTGGACGAGGCCGACATGACCGCCTTGTTCGACATGCGCGCCCGCCTCAAACCCGTAGCTGAGGAGCGCGGCGTTAAACTCTCCTACCTGCCTTTCATCATGAAGGCCGTCGTGGCGGCGCTGAAGCGGTTCCCAATTATCAACTCGAGCTTGGACGAAACCAGCAACGAAATCGTGCGTAAGCACTACTACAACTTGGGCGTCGCGGTGGCGACCGAGTCGGGCCTGGTCGTGCCGGTCGTCCACGAGGTCGACAGGAAATCCATTTTAGAGATTGCCGACGACGTCTCGAGCCTCGCCGCGAAAGCTCGAGACGGCAAGCTCGCCCCCGGCGACGTAAAGAACGGCACCTTTTCGATTACCAACATCGGCACGCTGGGCGGGCTTTTCAGCTTCCCCATTATCAACGTGCCCGAGGCGGCGATTTTGGGCGTCCACAGCATTAAAAAGCGGCCGGTCGTCCTTGAAGACGACACGATTGTGGCGCGGCAGATGCTTTACTTGTCCCTCTCCTTCGACCACCGAATTATCGACGGGGCGGAGGCGGCGATGTTCACCTCGGCCCTCATCAAGCTGTTGGAGACGCCGGAAAGTTTGCTGCTCGAGCTTTAGCCTCAGCTAAGAAGAACTTGAAGAGGTTGGAAAGGGGCTTTGGGCTGCGCTGACGGTTTTCATAAAACATTCATGTTTCGCTGACTCTGCTAACAGTTTTGTATAGAATTTTTCACAGATGGCAAAGGGGGAGGGCAAGCAAATGTACGGTTCCGCTTCGAGCATCACGGCGACCCAGGAGCAAATTTCCACCGAACTAGACGGTGAAGTCGTCATCCTCAACACGAACACGGGCAAATACTTTACGCTGGACGGCGTCGGCACCGAGGTGTGGCAGCACCTACAAAACGCGGTCACAGTCTCAGACCTGTGCGCCAAGGTTGAGGCCCGTTACGACGTTGCGCCGGAACGCTGCCGGGCCGACGTGCTGGCGCTGTTGCAAGACCTCACCGAGGCAGGACTCGTCGAGCGTGTCGACTAAGCTCGCCAAGATACCCGCCTTTTTCGCGAGGTCGGCTCTGGAGCGCCGGCTTTTGCTCGAGGCCCTGGCCACTCTCTGGCTCGTTCGGCTCGGGTTGTGGCTGCTGCCTTTCGGCGCGCTGCTGCGCCTCGTCCGGCGTCCGCTGGGAACGTCTAGCGTCGAAGTCGGCCGTTTGACAAAAACATTCACGGTTGTGAGCCGCTACGTGCCGCGTGCCACTTGCCTTGCCCAAGCCCTCGCCGGTCAACGTCTGTTGGCGGCTCACGGGCATTCCAGCCGCTTGCGAATAGGCGTTCGCAAAGACGGCGCGCGGTTGGGGGCGCACGCGTGGCTCGAGCATCAGGACCGCGTGGTTGTCGGACTCGTGTCCAACCTGACCGACTACCACCCCTTGTCCGGCGAGGGAGAACGACCATGACCTAAAGCCGCGTGAGCTTGCCCGCGCCACGACCGGGCGAGATGGGGAAGAACCGTGGTGGCCTGTTGCCGATAGTTTCGGCGCGTCCTGGGAAACTTCAAAAACTTTAGGGGAGAGTTTATGAAACGAATTTTGTGGGGCAGCCTGTTAATTTTTATTCTTGCTGCTTGTGGCACGAGCAGCAATCCAGAAGTGCCGCAAGCGACGAACACCTTTAGTTTTACTGTGGACCCGGCAGCGCGAAGCGTCGAACTCGCTGCAGCACCGGCTGGTGCTCTTGCCGCTCGAGCCGAAGATGGCAGCCGTGTTTTAGTACCGCGTACGGACTTGAGTTTGAAGTCCTACACCTTTACTTTCTTGCCCGGCAACATACTCGCCATCAACGCGAGCTTTAGAAACATTTCGGGTAAAACTTTCAAAAACTTGACGTTCAGCCGCGCTGCAAGCTCAGACAATATAGTCAGTTCGAGCGAGCCGGACGTGGTCGAAACTTTGGAGTCTGGCGCGTCCACCAGCACTTTGCGCTTTATGGTGCAACACCAAGGTCAGCGCTTTGCTTACGAAGTAGACGCGAGTGCGACGGTTGCAGCCCCAGAGCCTGGTGGAACCGAATGTACCAATCCGGTAAACATCCCCGACGACGTTCTTAGGCGGCAAATTCGGTCGGTGATTGGTAAATCTCAAGGCGACATCACTTGCGCTGATATGGCGAGCCTGGAATCGTTGAGCATCGAGTCGCTTTACTCTTACGTTGGTGAGGTTTACAACCTGGAGGGATTGCAGTTTGCGGTGAACCTGACAGAGCTCCGAGTTAGTTTCACTGAACTTACCGACCTCCGCCCTTTAAGTGGTCTCACAAGCTTGCAGGGTTTGGATGTTGCTTCCAACAAAATTGATGATATCAGTCCACTACAGGGATTGACGAACCTGACGGGCCTGTCTGTGGCTAACAACAACATAAGCGACATCAGCGCAGTGAGCGACCTGCTCAGGTTGGAGCGCCTCATCTTGGCCTTCAACCCTATCACCGACATCGGCCCCTTGAGCGGTCTGGAAGACTTACAAATACTTCTCATTTGTAACAACCGGATCAGCGACCTCGGTCCCCTTATTGCCAACCCAGGTATCGGGAACGGCGACGACTTCATCGATTTGTCCGTGAACCCTTTTGACCTTTCTCCCGGTTCAAAAGCCTCACAAGACATCGAAACCCTAGAGCGTCGCAACCCGAACATTCCCAACATTTTCGGAACCGAAGCTCAGCCGGGCAGATGTAGCTAAGGAGCTTGACATGCATAAACCCGAGCCACAACCCAAGCCCACCGGCGGGCAACCCGTCAACGTGAACAAGCAGCCCTACGAGACACCGGTTTTTAAGGAACACGGCAGCGCCAAAAGTATCACTTTGCAAACCTTCTTCGGCACCTTCTCGCCGCCCGCCTCGGACTAAACGTTACTTTCCAGCACCCCTACGCAGGGATACTTAAAACTCATCGAAAACTTCAGGAGAGAGTCTGATGAAACGGATTTTGTGGGGCAGCTTAATAGTTTTACTCTTGGCAGCTTGCGGAACCAGTAAGCCAGACCTGCCGCAGGCTACAAATACTTTCAACTTCACCGTCAACCCGGCGGCGCAGAGCGTTGAACTCGCTTCGACACCTGCGGCTGGATTGACCGCTCAAGCCGAGGACGGTAGCCGCGTTCTCAAACCCGCCACAGAACTGAGCTTGGAGTCTTTCACATTTACTTTCTTGCCAGGTAATTTGCTCGCCATCGACGCGGTTTTCAAAAACGTCTCAGACCAAACGTTTACCAACCTGACGTTCAGTAGGGCGGCGGGCTCAGACGACATCGTCAGCTCGACTGAGCCGAACGTGGTCGCAACCTTGGCACCTGGCGCGTCCACCGGCACGCTGCGCTTTACGGTACAGCATAGAGGCCAACCTTTTACCTATGCGGTAGAGGCTAGGGCGACCGTGGGGATGACGGGAGGGGCTGGCTGTACCGACCCGGTGAACATTCCTGACCGTTTTTTGAAAGAAGGTACACGCATCCAGCTTCAACTTCAAGACAGCGAGATTACCTGCGCGGACATGGAGAGGTTGACCGAACTCGACATCTATGAGTTAAGGGACGACATTGATGAAGAATTTCCCGAGCTGGTTGATGTCGGTACTCTTGAAGGGCTTCAGTTCGCGGTAAACCTCGAGTTCCTGGCGCTGCCTATTAACAGTAACAACAAAGACCTGCTCCAACCTTTGACGGGGCTCACAAGTCTCACGAAACTTAGAATCGGCTTGTCCGGTGGGCGTCTTGACAACATCGACATTCCAGAGGAGTTTGAGAATTTTTACAATTTCAGCTACCTCGGCAGTTTGATCAACTTGACTGACCTGAGACTATTCGCCTACCAAACGGATTACAGTTGGATAAGCAGTTTGACTAAGTTGACGACTCTCGACCTCAGCTTCAACGAACTCATAGAAGACTTGACTCCGTTCAGTACCCTGACCAACCTGACCGACTTCAACCTGTCTACCAACTCAGTCAGCGAGTTAGGTCCTTTGGTCTCAAATCCCGGCATCGGCGAAGGTGACGACCGGCTCGACTTAGACCAGAACTGTTTAGTTCTCACACCGGGGTCGGAAGACCTCGAGGCTGTCAATACCCTGGAGAGCCGCAACCCGGACGTTCAGAACGTTTTCTTAGGCACCCAAAAGAAGGACGCCTTTTGCGGCAGGACGCCCGACAGCGGCGCTGACCTGAGTCTGTTCGTCAACGCTTTTAAACGTGGCGACGACGGCTTCGGCACTGTCGACACCGTGCAGGTCGGGGATGTTGTGGAATTCGTCGTAACCATTGATAACAACGGCCCCGACACGGCGTTCGACATCGTTGTCACAGCTGAGGTTGATAATGCCGCCGGACTCGAGTCATTTACATTTGAGGCCGTTGCTGACTCCAACTGCGACACCGTGCTAGACGGACCCGAAACCTACAAGCTGGTTTGCACTTTGACAGAAGCGTTGCCCGCTGGTGGTGAGGTTGGTCAAGTAGACCCTAGATTCTTCCTCGGTTTCGCAGCCGAGGCGGACAACGTCGGAACCATGACCGCGCGGTTTGAGGTATCTTCTAATACTACCAACGACTTCGATTCGTCCAACAACGATGATGTTAAAGAGATTAGTGTTTTGCCGGAGAACTCCGGCGATGAGTGTACCGACCCCGTGAATATTCCCGACGACACCTTGAGGCAATCCATTCGTGATGCGTTGAACAAGCCCGAAGGCGACATCACTTGCGCAGACATGGCGAGCTTGACCGAGTTGGTTTCACGCATCGAAAACGAGGTTGACCTCGAACAAATCGGCAACCTGGAAGGCATTCAGTTCGCAAAGAATCTCGAAACACTTGATTTTTTCGTCTCATGCTGCGAAGTAGTTCCCGACTTCTTCGAACCCCTGAGCGGTCTCGCCAACCTGACTACCTTGAAAATTTTCAACATTCGGGACTTTCAGGAACTGGACTTTGACGACCTGGACTTCAGTCCTTTAGGTAGTCTCTCCAACCTTACCGTCCTCAGCCTTCCAGAAACCCAAGTAAGTAATATCGACTTTTTAAGTGGTTTGACCAACCTGTCCACCCTCGACCTTTCCGACAACGTCATAGACGACTACAGTCCCTTGAGCAACCTGACCGCCCTGAAAAAGCTGGACCTTTCGTCGGACAGGTTGTACTTAGAGTTTTTCGGAGTTGAGGACATCGGCTTTCTGAGTGGTCTTACCGCTTTGACCGACCTCGACCTCTCGAGTAACAACGTCAGTGACCTCAGTCCGTTGAGCGGCCTCACCCAGTTGGTCAATCTCGACCTTTCTTCCAACCTCGTCACTGACATCAGCCCTTTGGTCATCAATGAGGGAATTGGCGACGGTGATGATGAACTTGTCTTAGTGAGCAACTGCTTGGATACGAGTTCGGGTTCTCAAGCGCTTGGTGACGCTGACACCCTAGAAAGCCGTAACCCAGATGTTCAGAATGTCTTCCTGGGAATGCAAGGAGATGATGAGGCTTGCAGCCAGGAAAACTAGCTGACACAAGCGTTTCTTGACGCGAGGTTTAGTCAGACAGTAGAACATCAGTCGTAAGTAGTGTAAGGAGTAAGTGTGAGCAAATACCTAAAGTCCCAACCCTTGTTACAAAACGTTGCTGAAAACGAAAAAGGCAAGAAAGTTTACCAAACCCCCATTCTCAAAGAACACGGTAGCGCCAAGGACATCACCCTGCAAACCTTCTTCGGCACCTTCTCGCCGCCCGCTTCCGACTAATCTCCTCGGTCCGGTGGCCCCACGCGGGGCTACCGGACTCATCAGCGTCGTTACCACTCGAGCGCCCTGTTGCTTTACAGTAAGCACAAGACATGAAGGAGGAACTGTGAAACGACGATTATGGGGAAGCTTTTTGGTGTTGCTTCTGGCCGCTTGCAGCTCGAGCCCGGTAGACCTGCCGCAGGCCGGCAATACTTTCAGCTTTGCGGTTGACCCGGCGGCGCAAAGTGTCGACCTCGTCTCGACGCCTGCTGCGCTGAGTAACCAAGCCGAAGACGGTAGCCGCGTCCTCGTACCGGGTGAAGACTTGAGCCTGGAATCTTACACATTCGTATTTTTACCCGGCAACGTGCTCACCATCGACGCGGTTTTCAAAAACGTTTCAGACCAAACTTTTACCAACCTGAGGTTCAGCCGCGGGGCGGGCTCGAGCAACGTTGTCAACTCGACCGAGCCGGACGTGGTCGCAACCCTGGCACCCGGCGCGTCCACCGGTACGCTGCGTTTTGAAGTGCAGCACAGGGGCCAAAGTTTCAGCTACGAGGTCGAAGCTACCGCGACCGTGGAGACGGGCGGGGCCGACTGCGCCGACCCGGTAACGATTCCGGACGAGGTTCTGAGGCAAGCCGTCCGGGACGCTCTGAACAAACCCGAAGGTGACATCACCTGCGCCGACATGGCGAGTTTGTCCGAATTGAGCGTGATAGGTCGCCAGGGCGAGAACGGAATTCCTAACAGGTTCGTCGAAAACTTAGAGGGTTTGCAGTACGCCGTGAACCTGATGACGCTGCAGCTTATGGGCAACCTTACCCTCAACGACGTCACTCTGCTGAGCACGCTTACCGAACTGACCGACCTGGACCTGAGCGGCAACCGCATCGGTGATATCGGTCCGTTGAGCACGCTGGTCAACCTCACGAGGCTCGACCTCGGTTTCAACCTGGATATCGAGGACGTCAGCCCGCTGAGCGGACTGACCGGGCTCGAGACCTTGGTCCTCAACATCAACCAGATTACCGACCTGGCCCCGCTGAGCACGCTTACAAACTTGCGCAGGCTCGACCTCGGCACCAACTTTGTTGCCGACCTTGGTCCTTTAGCAACCAACACAGGCGTCGGAAACGACGACGACCGCATCGACCTGAGGTTCAACTGTTTGGACGTCTCACCGGGTTCGCAAACGCTCGAGAACGTCGCCGCACTGGAAAGCCGCAACCCGGATGTCCAGAACGTTTTCTTGGGAACGCAAAGAGAGAGTGACGAGGACTGCGGTCGGCTGCCGCCACCGCCTCCCGCCGAAGAGTGTAGCGACCCGGTGAACATTCCCGACGACACTCTGCGAAAAGAACTGCGTTTGCAACTTCAACTCCTTGAAGACAGCGAAATCACCTGCTCGGACCTGCTACGTCTAACCGAGTTCAGCTATCAAGATATAGACGTCTTCATCACTAATTTGGAGGGGTTGCAGTACGCCGTCAACCTGATATCGCTCGAGATTGTCGACGGTTTTCTTACAGACATCAGTCAAGTGAGCGGCCTCACCAAGTTAACAAGACTGGATTTGAGCCGCAACGAACAAATTAGGGACACCACACCGCTGAGTGGTTTGGTGAACCTCAGATACCTTGACTTAGCGAGCAATGCCATTGAAGACGTCAGTTCACTAAACGGTTTGACCAACCTCGAAATCCTCTACCTGTCCAATAACCCTATCAAGCACATAAGGCCACTTAGCGGTCTGACTAATCTCAGGGAACTTTACCTAAACGGCGTTGCTGCGCTCGAGGACTACAGCGCTCTACAAGCCCTACCCAACTTGCAAGTTCTCAACCTGTCAAACCGGTTTCTTTTTGAAGATTTGAAAATAGTCGACATCAGCTCTTTGAAAGGGCTTACCAGCCTGACCCAACTGAATTTGTCCGACAATAAAATCTCCGATATCGGTTCGCTAAGCAACCTGACAAACTTGAGTAGGCTTGATTTATCGGAAAACTTCGTACGTGACCTTAGCCCCCTTGTGGCAAATACAGGTCTTGGGAACGGCGAAGACAGCATCGAGTTGGGGAACAACTGTCTGGACACTTCCCCCAAATCACAGGCTTCACAAGATGTTGCAATTATCGAAGCGAGAAACCCATCAGTTGACAATGTTTTCGGCTTCGATGTTCCGAAGCTACCGTCACAGTGCAATTAAGGAGATGCGTATGAAAAAACCTGATTTGTTTTTCAAGTCCGCCGACGAACAACTTACCGAAGTGGATAAGCAACCTTATGTGACGCCGGTTCTCAAAGAACACGGCCACGCCAAAGACGTCACCCTGCAAACCTTTTTCGGTACTTTTTCGCCGCCTGCTTCGGACTGACCGCCCTGTTCCGGTGGCCCCACGCGGGGCCACCGGAAAGTGTGAAATATCTTAAATACGGTATTGGGCGAGCAGCGTGTTATTTTACGGTTTTGTGAGGGGGCGATGAGGGAGGATGTCGTGAAGCGACTTTTTTGGGGTGGATGGCTCGTTCTTTTGCTGGCGGCTTGTGGTGGGCGCGGCCCCGAGGCGAAGGTGACGGGCGTGTTTGTTTTGAGCGTGGACCCAGGTACACAGACCGGCGAAGTTTCGGTGGTGGGGACGGGTGCGGCCGAGCGGGACGGCGCTCGCGCGCTCGTTCCCGGCGAGGACTTAGCAGTCGCGGGCTCAGAGTTCGTTTTTCTGCCCGACAACGTCGTCAGCTTGGAGCTGGCTTTCAAAAATGTCTCGTCTTGCACCTTTAGGAACTTGGCGTTCAGCCGAGGCGCGGACTCCCGAGCCGTGGTGAGTTCGGTCGAGCCCGCCGTTACGAGTGCCGATTTAGGCGGGGGCGCGCTCGAGCCCGCCGAAACCACGCGCACGTTAACTTTCGGCGTCACTCACACGGGCAAGCCGTTTGTCTACGCCCTCGCGGCCGAGGCCGACGTGACGTGCGCCCAAGCGGCGAGCGCCGACCTGCAGACCAACCTGGACGCCCGCTCCGGGAGTACCGTCGCCAAGGGCAAGCCTTTTACCTACTACGCCAACGTCAGGAACAACGGACCCGACGAGGCTGCGGGCGTCGCGCTCACGGTGACGGTGCCGTTTCCGGTCAGCGTGCCGGACGGCTGCAGCCAGAGCGGGAGCACGCTGACCTGTGACCTGGGCAAAGTCGGGGCGGACGGGAGCAAGGGCGTGCTCGTCACCGGGACGGCCGCCGAAGCGGGTTCGTACAAGGTGTCCGCCACAGTTTCCGCAGGCACGCCCGACCCGGACTCGCGCAACAACAGCGTGACAAAAACTTTCGAAGTCTCCGTGCCCACCCAAACCTGCACCGGTCCTGTGCAGATTCCCGACGCGGCCTTGGAGGCCGCCGTCCGCGCCAAGCTGAAGATTCCGAGCGCCGGCTTGACTTGTACGGACATGGCGAAGTTGACAACCCTCAGGGCCGACGCCGACGTTGAGAGCGAAGATGACCCGGACCTTATCAGCAACCTGCAAGGGTTGCAGTTCGCAACCAACCTGACCACCCTAAGCTTAAACGACAACAGCGTCAGCGACTTGGGTCCGCTGAAGGGCCTTACGAAATTGACGGAGCTTAACTTGATTACCAACCGCATCAGCGACCTGGGTCCGTTGAGCGGCCTGACCGGCCTGAAACGCCTCACTCTCAACTTCAACGAGGTTACAAACCTGACGCCGCTCAAAGGGCTGACGTCTTTGACAGACCTGCAACTCGCCGTCAACCGAATAAGCGACGTGACGGCGTTGAGCGGTTTGACAAACCTCAACATTCTGGACCTTTACTTCAACACCGTCACGAACATCAACCCCCTGGTCGCCAACAGCGGTGTCGGGAACGCGGACGACTTCGTCGACCTGAGCAACAACTGTCTGGACGCGGCCGGTGTCAACGCCGCACGCAGCCTCGAGGCCAGAAGCCCAAACAACGTCGTGAAGTTCGGCAGACAGGGGGGCGAGCAGTGCACGCCGTGAGGGACGCCCCGCCGAGCCGCGCCCCGTCGAGCGCCCGCTCGAGACGTGACGCCCACCCTCGCCCCCACACGATTTTGCTACCTATTGCCGCCCGTGCCAAACAGGTAGAGGACTCCAGGACACCGTTATGAAAAAACTGAGTTGTTTAGTTCTCGTCGTTTTGTTGCTCAGCGCCTGCAGCGCACCCAACTCGCAGCCTACCGAACCGCCGCCGACTGAGCCTGTCGACCAGCCGCAGCCCGTCGCCGACCTGCAAGTCAACTTCGACGAGCGCTCGGCAGACCCCGTCGCCCAAAACGGTACTTTCGAATACTACGTCAGTGTCAGGAACAACGGCAGCGCCGACGCAGAAGGCGTGCAGCTTACGGTCACAGTGCCCTTTCCGGTCACCGAAGTCCCGCCAGAATGCGGCTCGAGCGACAGCACGTTAGAGTGTGACCTTGGCAACCTCGACGTGGGCTTTACCGAAGGGGTTCTCGTTTCAGGCCAAGCCGTTGAAGAAGGAATTTTTCTGGTATCAGCAAATGTTTCTGCCGCCACGAATGACCCTGACCTGAGTAATAACAGCACCACTGAAAGTTTCGAGGTTTTTCTGCCGACATCGCCTTCGGACTTGCAAGGCCGAATTGCGAATTGGTCTGTAGGTGAAGCTGAGCTGAGCACGGTGCTTTACGATCAAGCGGAAAAGTCTACTAAAGTCGCTTCGGGGACTGTAGGCGCGGACGGAAAGCTCGACATCTTTTTGGGCAAAAGTGTACCGGCCGATGTCCTGTCAAGAATTTCCGCCTGTTCGGGGTTGATGCAGACGAACCCGGGCACGCGCCAAAACACCTTCTCGGCTCTTCAGGTCATGCGGGGTCAGACAGAGGTAGGCCGGGTGGCCCTCGCCTCGAGCCAAGCGGTTCTAACTGAAGGTCTGCGTAAGGTAGGCGACTACTACGTCCAGCAAACCTACGCGGACGCCGCCAACACGGTGACGGGGAGCTGCGCGCTCGGCGGGGTGGTCGACGCGGTTTTCAAGTATGACCTCAAACTCAACCAGGGTTGGAACACCGTCACCTTTAAACTCACCAGAAAAGACGGTGACGCCCAAACCCTCGAGCTGTCGTCGGGTACCCCACAAGGGGCCGCCTGGTTTTTCGCGCCCTAAACGAGGCCGACGAACACATGCCCGCCGCCCCCAAGACTGCCGCCCCCAAAACTGCCGGCTTGGTCATGGTGGGACACGTTGCCGTGGGGCTCGAGGGTGACGCTACCCACCTCGGCGCCTTGTTGGAGGCGTTGGGGCGGCTGTTCGTGCTGGGTTCGGAGCCTACCGCAAAAGGCGTCACTATTCGGCTGAGCGAGTCGGGGTGGGCGCTCGGGCCGGGTAAAGAGGTCTACAAAGCCGCTGGCTTGCAGGTTGTCGAGACGGCGTCGGGCTTTTATTTGCGCTGCGGCGCGTCGGTGTTCGAAGTGTCTCCCGGCGTGACGGGGCGGTTGTACCTCGGGCCGGACTTTTGGGAGCACACCTCGTACGAGCGGCGCGAGTTCTTTTTGCTCGGGCTACTCATGCTGCTGCGCCCGCTGGGGCTGTACGGTTTGCACGCCTGCGGGCTACGCAAACCTGACGTGTGCGGTGACGCGGGCGGTGACGTGGGCGCGCTGTTGGTGGGCGGCAGCGGCGCGGGCAAAACGACCACCACCTTGAACCTCATCCGGCACGGTTGGGACTACCTGTCCGACGACGCGGTGTTGCTGCGTGAAGCGGGCGAAAGAGTGGAAGCCGTAGCCTTTCGCAAAGGGTTTTCTTGCACGCCGAAGACACTTCTCGCTTTTCCCGGTTTGCGCGGCGTGGAAGAGTTCGGTGACCCTTCGGGCAAGCGGGTCGTGGACTTAGGGGCAACGTTTGGGGGCGGTTTCGTACCGCGTTGCACGCCGCGGTTGCTGCTGTTTCCCCGGCTACACGCGGGACGCACGGAGCTTCGGCCGCTACCGAACGCGCTGGCCCTCGTCCGGCTCAGCCAGCAGAGTGGCGGCATCATGACGGCCGCTAGGGGGGACAACGTGGTGTCGCGCGGCCAGCTCGAGCTGCTCAAACGCCTCGTGCGTCAGGCGCAGAGTTTCGAACTTTTACTGGGCGAGGACGCGCTGCACGATTTGTCTTTGGTGAGTAAGTTATTGGAGGATTCATTCTAGTGCGCGTCGTCGTCGAACTCACCAACCGCTGCAACTTGGCGTGCCAGCACTGTTTTTCGGGACGGCACGGCGGCAACGACGACCTACCCCTGGCGGTCCTAAACAACATCTTGGCGGGCGCGGCCTCGGTGGGCCTCACCCACCTCACCTTTACCGGCGGCGACCCGACGCTGTACAAACACTTCGACACCTTACTGGACCGCGTGACGCAGGAAGGTTACCGCTACAGTTTGGTTACGAACGGCTTTAACTTCGCGCAGGTTTATCCGAAGGTTTTGAAGTACCGGGGCGGTCTCGAGCAAGTCACCTTCAGCTTAGACGGCGCGACCGACGCCACGCACGCCCGGTTGCGCGGGAGTAAGTCATTTGCTCGAGTCCTGGCGGCGATGGCGCTGTGCCGCGAGCACGAGGTTCCTTTTACCAACAACATGGTCGTCACCAAGCACAACGCGCACGAACTCGCCGCGGCCGCCGAGCTTGTGCTGGCGCAAGGCAGCGCGGGCCTGCGCTTTGGGCACCTAATGCACTCGCCACTGACGACGGCCCAGGACTTCGACCTGAGCTTAGACGAGCGCCGCGGGGTCGAGCGCGAAATCTGGGCGCTGCAAAAACGCTACGCCGCGCGGCTGCCCGTTGCGATGGCTCCCGGCTTCACCACCGCCGACCCGCTGCCCTGCGCGCCGCTGCACCTGCAAGAGGTCAACGTGGACTACCGCGGCTACCTGACCAAGTGCTGCCATCTTTCGAGCCACGGCGCGGGCGTGGGCACGGACGACGTGGTGTGCAACCTCGCCGAGACCGACTTTCGTGAGGGCTTTCTCAAGCTGTTTTTGCAAAACGAAGGATTCAAACGCGCTAAGGCCGCGCGGCTTCAGGCCAGCCCGAGCGAGAGCGATACAAGTCCCTGCTGGTACTGCGCCAACCACTTCAAAAAGGTCGACTGGCTGCGGAACTTTGAGGGGCATCCGTGGCTCGAGCACCTGTGGGACGCCGCACCCGCCGAGGACGTGCTCGCGTGACCGTTCCCTCCTCCGCACCAGCAGGATTTCGGCTGCTCGTCGCCTGCTCGAGGGCGCACCTGGAACCCGGTAACGCGGCGACGCTCGACGAACTTCTCGGGCTACCCCTGGACTGGGACGAAGTGCTCGCCGAAGCGCGCCGGCACGGCGTCACGCCGCTGTTGCACCGCCACCTGTCGGGCCGGGCTGAGGTCCCCGCCGCCCCGCTCGCCGAACTCAGCACCTACGCCCGCCGCAACGCCGTTCACAACCTCCTGCTGTCAAAAGAACTGCTCCGGGTGCTGGGGGAACTTGAGGGTGCGGGTGTGCGCGCCGTGCCCTACAAAGGCCCGACGCTCGCCGTCGCCGCCTACGGCGACGTGGCGCTGCGCTCGTTTCAGGACCTCGACGTCATCGTGCGCCCGAACGAGTTCGAACCCGCTCTGGACGCGCTGCAAACGTCTAGCTACGCCCTCGTCGAGAGTGCCGAGGGCCGGTTTCACGCGACGCTCAAACACGAGGAAACGGGCGTGCTGGTCGAACTCCACCGCGACGTGGTGCGGCGTGAGCGTTTTCCGACCGGGCTCGAGCTTACCGCTATGTGGGAAAGGCTCACGGAGGTCGGTCTGCTTGGTCAAAGAGTGCCGAGCTTCGCACCCGAAGACACGCTTTTGCTCCTGTGCCTCCACGGAGCCAAACACGAGTGGCAAGGGCTCACCTGGCTGTGCGACCTCGCCGAATACCTGCGCGCTCACCCAAGCCTGGACTGGGACCGAGTGCTGCAGCAAGCCGAGCGGGCACGCGTGACGCGGGTGCTGCTCCTCGGGCTGGCGCTGGCGGAGCATGTTTTGGCCCCGCCGCTGCCCGAAACGGTGCAGTGTTTGGTAAAGAGTGACCGCAGTTTGCCCGGTTTGCAGGCGACTATCATCGTGAGGTTCTACGAAGACGCAAACCTGCTCGAGCGGGGCGCCCTACCCTACCGCCTGCGCGCCGGGATGCGCTCGAGGTTGGAGGACAAGCTGCCCGTTTACAGAAGTTTTGCAGCCCGGCTGCTGCGCCCGAACGAGCAGGACAAACGGGCCGTCAAGTTGCCGAAACGGCTCGAGCCTTTGTACTACCTCGTCCGGCCGCTGCGCCTGCTAAAGGACGGCGTGGCTCAAAAACGACGCTGAAGTTTAGAGCCGCTCGAGACGCGGTCACTGGTTTGCGCTGACCCGCTCGAGCTTGAGTTCCCGCCTGAGACCCCGCTCGCTCGTACCGAGCGTGCCGTCTTCGATAAAACCCGTATAGACTTCGTCGTTGCGGTTGGGTAGCAACGCGTCGATAACCCAAGTGGAGGCTTGGCCGTCTTCAGCCGTCGTTTTAGCCCGGAAGCTGACGGGGGCGTAGTAGTCGGCGGGTGCCAAATACTTTTGCTCACTACCTCCTTGGACTTCACCTTGTAGGTCGCGAACGGTGCCGGAAGCGTCCGTAACTGTTCCGCTTACGCCATAGTGCCACTCGTCCAAAAAGGTTGCCTCGAGGTCCAGATAAAGCGTTTCAGGCGCAGGGTCGGGAAGGGTTTGCAAAAGTTGTCCCGTTTCCAACTCGAACATTTGAACAACGCCGTCGGTGGTGGCCGCGACGACGTAGCGCTCGTCACGACTCAAAACCGGCGGCGTGTACAGCGCGAAAGGTGCCGAAGGCGCGCGCACTCCGGCGCGGCGTTCGCCCGTGGCGATGTCCAAAAGCTCGAGTTGGGTCGTGTTGGTATCGTAGGGCGGAGCAAACAAAGACGCGGTTAGTACGGCGGTGCCGTCGCCGCTGAACCCCAGCAGGTAGCTTGCCTCAAATTCGGCTGGTGTATCTAAGTAGGCACCACTGGCGAAATCCCACCTATCGATGAGGCGTCCGAGCCATTGCACCCACAGTTGCCGCCCGTCCGGCGTAAACAGGGTGCGGTAGAGTGACGAGCCGTTGTATTTGACACTCGTGAATTGGCGGACGAGCTGCCCCGTTTTGAGGTCCCAGACGAAATAAGTGCTGGTGCTGCCCCCTACCAGCAAGTAGCTGCCGTCGGGGCTGAAAATCAACTCACCAACGGCAACGGGGTGCTCGAGCGTATAAAGCAAATCTCCAGTTTTCGCGCTCCACACTTTGACGGTATTTTCATCTCTGTAATACAGAGCGGTTGCAAAGAGGTCGAAGTTGGGTGAAAGAACGCTCGTGGCACTCAGTCCGTCCTGCTCGACCACATCAAAGTCCAGCAGGGTTTTCCCGGTAGCCAAGTCCACAATTTGAACCGCGGGGCCGCTGACCCCCAACCGCGTGCCGTCGGCGCTGAACGAAACTTGACCCGGCCCGAGGTCGATTTTTGTACTCGTGAAAGTCTGCGTGTCGTAAAGGTCGAACCCGTAAGAGGTCGCCGCTGCAAAGCTCGAGCCGTCCGGGTTGAAGGCCAAGCCGGACACGCTCTCGCCCGTGACTTTGCCGACCTTGGCCTGCCAGGTGCCGCGCAAGACGCTCGGGTCGCTGGCAAAGTCGACCGATTTGCGCGTGTCTAAGCAGCCGCTGAGCAGCAACGCGAGTGAAACGAGCAACAGGTTTCGACGTAACACGAATCACTGTAGTCGAGGTGAACCGAGAAGTCAAGAACTTGCTTGGGGCGTGTCAAAGCTCCCTCAGCTCGACCGCAAAAGGTCGAGCCGAGGGAGGATAAGTGTTTGTTGGTTTAGCGAAAATTCTCGAGAATAGCTTTGACCGACGGCGAGGTGCTTTGCGGACTCAGTGAAGCTGTCGTCAACTCGCTGTCGTAGGCAAGATTCAGCGTGAGGCTGCTGCTCTGACCGTCTATAACGAAGATGAGTTTGCCCGTTAGGGTTTTGGCGTCAGTGCCGAAGGTACCCTCAACCTTGATTTGGTCGCCGACGTCGTCCGTTATGCTGAGAGTCAGCGTCGTACCTTCGACTGAACCCTCCAGGGTGCAACACGTAACCGGGTTATCGTACTGGTCTATGTAACCGAAGGTACCGGACACCGCGGTACCCGTTTGGGTGAAGCCGAAACCCACGTACATACCGCTGCCCGAATCCGGGCTGGTGGCGGTGCCAAACCAAAAATCGTTGTCGAGGTTGATGACGCTGGGGACGGGTTTCGGGGCTGGAGCGGCCGGGCTCGGGCCGGTGGACGAGCACGCCGCCAATCCGAAGACGAGGAGGAGCAACACGACGTTTCTTACTTTCATACGAACTCCTTTGGGCATAGTGACCTGCAGGTCTCAACCAGTGTAGGTGACGCGTCCTTACAAAATCCTTACCCTCGAGCGGCGTGGACAACGCAAAGCGCGGCACGTTTCCAACTCGTCGGGGTGGGTAAAATAAGGGTGTTGTGACCCGAGACGACCTGCCCGTTTTACCCCTGCAGCCCGGCTGTTACTTGTACTACAACGGGGCGAACACGGTCATCTACATCGGCAAGGCGAAAGTGTTGCGCGCCCGGGTGACCTCGTACTTCAACGCCGGTGTTGATAAAAAAGCGCGGCAAATCGTCAAGGAGGCGGTCAGGCTCGAGTTCATCGTCACCAAAAACGAGGTCGAGGCGCTTATCTTAGAGGCCAACCTCATCAAGCGTTACAAGCCGGTTTACAACGTCTTGCTAAAAGACGACAAACAGTATCCCTTTTTGAAACTCACCAACGAAGAATACCCGATGCTCATTTTCACGCGGCGCGTGCTCGACGATGGCGCGACCTACTACGGGCCTTACCCGAGCGCGGGTTCGGTGCGCAAGGTTCAAGACCTCATCGCCACGCTGTTCCCGCTGCGCCAGAACAGCGGCCTGCCGTTTCAGCCGCGCAAAAAACCGTGTTTGCGTTTTCACATGGGCCGCTGTCTCGCGCCGTGTATCGGCGAGACGACGCCGGAGGAATACGCCAAGGTCGTGGCGCAGGCGAAGGCTTTTTTGGAGGGCCGCATCGAAGACACGCTTGAGTCGTTGCAAGAGGAGATGCGCGCGGCGGCCGGACGGCAAGACTTCGAGTTGGCCCGCGTTTACCGTGACCGCATCGCGGCGCTGCAACGCTTGACTGGGTATGACAGCGACGTGTCGCGACTGAGCGGCGACGACCTGGACTTTTTGGGGCTGGCGCGGGGCGGCAACTACGCGATGGTGCAACTGTTCCAGATGCGCCGCGGGCGCGTGGTCGGGCGCGACAAGCGCTTTTTGACCAACGCCGCCGACGCCGCCGACGCCGAGATTTTGGAACGCTTTATGGCCGACTACTACGCCCAAGCGACGCAACCCCCGCCCCTCATCATGCTGCCCGAAGCGGTGGACCTAGAGTTCTGGCAGGACTTTTTCAGCGAGCGCTCGGGCCGCAAAACCGAACTGCGGGTGCCGAAGCGGGGCGACAAGCTGGACCTCATGGCGATGGCCGAGCGCAACGCGGCGACGGGTTTGGAGGCCGAGCTGGCCCTCTTAGAGCGCCGCGGCGAAGCGCCCGGCGTCGGGGAACTGCAGGCTTTAGCGGAGCTTGAAAACCCGCCCTACCGCATTGAAGGTTTCGACATCTCCAACCTCATGGGCACGCACACGGTCGCGTCCATCGTCGTGTTCGAGGGGGGCCGTGCTAAGAAGTCCGAGTACCGGCGAATGCGCGTGACCGGACTGGACAAACCCGACGACTTTTACTCGATGCACCAGGCCGTTTATCGGCGTTTTACGGGTTCGCTCGCCGACAAGCTGCCGCTGCCCGACCTGCTCCTCATCGACGGCGGCAAGGGCCAACTGAGTGCGGCCCGGCGTGCGCTGGATGAAGCAGGCATTGACATTCCCATGCTGGGCCTCGCCAAAAAGCAGGAGACCATCATCACCGAGGGTAAAAAGGAAATCCTCGTGTCCGAGACGCACCCGGCGTTGCGCCTGCTCATCAACATCCGCGACGAGGCGCACCGGACGGCGGTCGGCTACAACCGCAAAAAGCGCGGCGAGGCCATGACGAAGTCGGTGCTCGACGACGTGCCGGGCATCGGACCCAAGCGCCGCGACGCGCTGCTGGCGCACTTTTCAAGCGTCGACGAACTCAAAAGCGCCGAGGTGGCCGAACTCGCCGGCATTCCCGGCGTCGGGCGAAACGCGGCGGAGGCGGTCAAGGCGTTTTTCTCGGGGTAGAGCGGTCGCGAGGTCCAGCATAAAAACAAAAAACGACCAGGTCGAGGAAGCCTCGACCTGGTCAATAGAGGTACAAGCTCAGTCGTCGCTGGCGTCCTCCAGCAGCGTCCGGTCGCCCAGCGGTTGCAGCGGGCGGTTGCTGGTGCCGATAACCGAGAAAAGCGCGTCTATTTGCTCAGCAGACAGTTCCACGGGTTCGGCCATCACGTTCCACTTCACGCCTTGCGAGCAGGGCGGCGTGGTGAGCGAACCCGGGTAGCGGTAGGTCGCGCCGCTCTCGGGCAGCATGGCGCTCGGGTCGACGGTCTCTTGGGTTTCGGTTTCGCCCTCTTCGGCGGGAGCGTTCGCCAGGACACCGGCTAAGGCTTCGTTCTCCGCGCCTTCTCGGAGCATCACCCCGACGACGGCCAGGTCGCCCTCGGTGCCCACCTTCCTGTGGACAAAGTGGAGTTCGGCACCGAGCAGGTCGCCGTTGAGCGCGTGCTCGCTCGGCGTGTGAAAGTGAAACTGCAACAGTTCGTACGCCTCACCGTCGAGCGTCATGTCGACCTCGCTGCTCGAGTCGTAGGGCACCTGGATGGTGTGGCCGTTGTTCATCACCACCAGCGGCGACGGTTGGTAGTTGAACGAGATGTCCCGCAAGTCTTCTTGGGTCAAGCTGGCTTCGGCCAAGTCGATGGGCGACTGTTCGGTGCCGACGGCGCAGAGCTGGTACGCTTCGTCGAGGTCGCCCCAGTTTTCGGGTCCGGCTTCACCGCTGTACTCCCAGTGGGGCGGCTCGAGCGCTTGCCCGTAAACGCTTCCTACGAGTAAAAGAGCTGTGAGGGTTAAGAGTTTGGTCATCGTTCCTCCCGGTCCAAGCTTAGCCGCAGCGCAGTTTCTAAAGAGCGTCGTGGTTTATAGTCGTGCGCTTAGCCGTGACGTAAAGAGTCAGGGTTGGGCGGACGGCCGCGAGCCGGTTCCGTCAGGCTGCGCCTTCTCACACCCCAACCGCACAAACGGAAACTCAGCTGTGAACGTTTTGCGGCAGGTGGCGTTGGGAAGCTCTGTCGCCACGCTGAGGCCGCCCCGCCCTGAGCCCTGCACGTCCAAGCGCGTGTTGCCGACCAGGTAAACGAGCAAGCTCAGCAGCGCAACTGCGAGGACGGCTCCGAGAAAAACGCGGCCCAGCTTCATGGTTCAAGTCTAGCGTCTCACAGCGCTCCAAGGCCTCTGCCAAAAGGCTGAACGTTTATAAAGACGAACGTTTGTAAGACCCGGCGGTTCGTAAAAACTGAGGTCAGTAGCGGACGCCGTAAGCCTTGACGGTGCCGTCCAGCGCCGCCACGATAACCGTGTCGTTCAAAACGAGCGGGCTCGCCTGAATCGGTCCCAGGGTGACGCTGTCTTCGAACAGGCGTTGCCCGGTCAGCGCGTCGAACACGAGCAGCTGCCCGCCTTCGGTCACGACGTAGAGCCGCCCCGCCGCAACCACGGGCGTCGCGGTGACGGGTGCGTCTAAGCCCTGCTCCCACACGTCGTCGCCGGTCGGCAGCGACAAGCAGCGCACCGTGTTCGCCCACGACACCGCGTACACGTAGCTGTGCCAGCACACCGGCGAGGCCCACAGCTGGCCCTCGAGGCCGTAGCTCCAGCGCACCTCCAACTTGTCCAAGTCGAAAGCGTGCAGCTCGCCGGAACGTTCCGGCAACAGCAGCAGTCCGTCTTTGGCGGCGGGTGCGGCGGCGACCGAGCCGAGCTTGACCTTGAACTTGCCCTCGCCCGTTTTTGCGTCGACACCGTGGACCCAGCCTTCCTGGGTAACGCCGTAAACCGTACCCCGGTAAAGGACCGGCGGCGTGAGGAGCGGGCTGGCGGCCTCAGAGCGCCACAACAAACCGTTGTCGAGGCCCCTGGCCTGCAAGTTGCCGTCTCTCGAGCTGATAACCAGGTCGCGCCCGAAGGGCGTCACCCCGACCGCGCCGACCGCCTCCCGCCACAGGGTCCGGCCGCCGGGCCAACTCAGCAGCGACAGGGCGCCGTCGCGACTCACTACAGCCAAGTGCCCGTGATGGTAGAGCGGCGCGGTGTTGACTTCGTCGTCGGTTCGAAACTCGGCCTCGGTCGTGCCGTCGGCGGGCCGCAACGCGCGCACCGTCTCGTTGCGCAAACCCAAAAACACGAACCCCTCGGCCGCCGTGAGCGCGCCCGGCCACTGCGGGCCTTCGCCGAGCGCCAGCTGCCAGCGGCACACCAAGCGTTTGGGGTTGACGGGGCCGTAAGGATACGTGCCTTGCTGGGCGGGACCCCCCAAACGCTGCTGCGTCGCAGCCTGCAAGGTCGTCGCCAAAATCGTGCGCAGCGCCGCGGCGACGCTGCGCCCCGAGGCGGGCCGCTCATGGGGATGTTTGGACAACAGCAAACTGATGAGGTCGGACAAGGCGGCGGGAACAAATGGGTTGTGGTCGAGGGCCGGGGTGATGTCGCCGTAGACGTGCTGGTACAGCACGGCCTGGTCGTTGTCGGCGTCGAACGGGGTGACGCCGGTGACGGCCTTGTAAAGCACCGCGCCGAAGGCGTACAGGTCGGTGTGCGCGCCGACCGCCCCGCTCAGGGCCTGCTCGGGAGCCATGTAGTGCGGCGTGCCCAGCGTGAGGCCGGTGCGAGTGAGCTGCCGCGTCGTCTCGGCAAGTTGGACGAGGCCGAAGTCCATCACTTTAGGCTGCAACTGCGCGGTGAGAAGGATGTTGCGCGGCGTCACGTCGCGGTGGACGACGCCGAGACGGTGGACGTAGTGAAGCGTTTCGGCCACCGTGATGGCCGCTTCTAACAGGTCGCGCAACGGTTCCGGGTCGGGCTCGAGCGGCCCCAACGACGTAAACGGCCCGCCCTCGACGAGTTCCATGACGAAGTACACGCTTTCACCCTCGCCCCGCCCGAGGTCGTAAATCGTCACGATGCCCGGATGGTTGAGCCGCGCCAACGTCTTGATTTCCCGCAAAAACCTCTCCCGGTCGGTCTCGGTCAGGTGAGGCCGCAAAAACTTCAGCGCGACGTCGCGCTCTAAGTGCTGGTCGCGCGCCCGGTAGACGTAGCTCATCCCGCCCTGCCCGAGTTCGCCGGTTACTAAGTAGCGGTCGTCCAGGAGGTTGCCGAGGTCTATCATGCGCTCGTCACTATACCGCGAGGGCTGAAAAACATGAGGAAACAGGGACGAGGCTCAAAAAGGCTTGCCATTTTTTCTGGCAGAGTCTCAACCGCGGCTGTAACTATCCTCACAGCCGCGTGCGGACGTGAATAACCTTATGCCCAAGCCGTCGAACTTTCAGCTATCGTCTTCTAAGGCTTTTAAGATGTCAGGAGATAACTTGCCCTCTTCCACCGCGCGGTTCAGCATTTCGATTCCCAAGCGCACCACCTCGGACTTCGAGACGAGGCGTTCGGGGTTCGAGAGCTGGTACGCCGTTTTGGTCAAGAGCGAATCCTGCTCTTCGGTAATCACGACCTGGAGCCGTTTGCTTTTCTCGCGTTTCGGCACGCTTCTCCTCCTGGTCTCACTTTACCCCTTTGCCCAACGCCTTGACAATGTTGGGGCGACTCGTTACACTGCGGGTGAGTGTTATGTGTAAGTGGTGTAAGACTGCGGAAGCCGTCAGCACAGGCTCGCCACGCTCTTGGGATGGGAACATGACCGACTACCAAAACACGCTTCAGGTTACCGGCGGCACGCCGCTAAAGGGGACTGTCCGCGTCAACGCCGCCAAAAACTCGGTGCTCGTCCTGATGTTGGGCGCGCTTCTCAGCCGCGAACGCGTCGTGCTGCAGGCCGTCCCGCGGCTCAGCGACATCCTGGTGATGGTGGACTTGCTGCGGCACTTCGGCGCGACCGTGACCTGGCAGGGCAACGACCTGCACATCCAGGCCGACACCCTTACGACCTGCGCCGCGCCCTACCACTTGGTCAGCAAAATGCGCGCCAGCTTCGTCGCGCTGGGCGCGCTGCTCGGGCGTTGTGGCAACGTAAAAATGCCGATGCCCGGCGGTTGCGCCTTCGGTCCCCGCCCGGTCGACCGCCACATCAAAGCCTTCAAAGCGCTCGGCGCGCAAGTGTTGGAAGAAGAGGGCGACTTCGTCGTGAATTTGCCGCAACCCTTGAGCGGAAGAGTGGTGTTCGAAGCGCCGACCGTCGGCGGCACCCAAAACATCTTGCTGGCGAGCGTGTTGGGCACGGGTGAAGTAACAATTCAGAACGCCGCCTGCGAACCCGAAATCGTCGACCTGGCGAACCTGCTCGTCTGCATGGGCGCACGCATCACGGGTGCGGGCACGCCGACCGTCCACGTTGTCGGCGTAAGAAGCCTGCACGGCGTCACTTACCGCGCCATCCCCGACCGCATCGAAGCGGGCACGCTGATGTTGGCCGTCGCCGCCACGAGGGGCGCGGCGTTGTTCGAAGACGTGAACTTCGAGCACCTGAAAGCGGTCGTCGCCAAGCTGCGCGAGGCGGGTGTGCAGGTCACCCCGGAGGGGCAAGACAAACTGTTTGTCGACGCTTCCGGCACGTTGCGCCCTGTGGACCTGGCCGCACTCGAGTACCCCGGCATTCCCACCGACCTGCAAGGCCCGTTCGGCGCGTTTCTGGTGACGGTGCCGGGTGAAAGCGTCGTGTCCGACCACGTGTATTTCGACCACCGCTTTACCCACGTCGCACCCTTGAGCGACCTGGGCGCGGATTTAGAATTGGACTACAACACCCTCACCATTCGGGGCGGCCGGCCGCTGGTCGGAACGACGATGCAAGCGGCCGACATTCGCGCGGGCGGCGCGCTCATCGTGGCGGCGCTCGCCGCGCAGGGCCGCTCCAGCATCGGCGGCGTCGAGTACATCGAGCGCGGTTACGAACGAATCACCGAACGCTTGCGCGGTTTGGGCGCGGCGATTCACAAAGTTTCACACGTCGAGGTCGTCACGGGGACGTACGGGGACTAGGCGAGTCACAAGCCTCAACCGAGTGCCGCCAGCAGTTCAGGGATAAACAACGGCGTCGGCTGGGTCGCGCCGGGGAAATAAGGTCGAACCGGGCGCTGTTTTTTGGGGCGACGAGCGCGGCGCTCTTGCCGACGCCGGTCAAACCGACGCCGAAGAGGTTAGCCACGAAGCGTTTTCAAACGCTCCCCGGCCTCGCGCAGCGCCTCGTCGGTTTTGCAAAACGCGAAGCGGACGAGGTCTTTTGCCAAGTGCTTGTGCGCGTCGCTGTAAAAGGCGCTCGGCGGAATCGCGGCGACGCGGGCGCGTTTGGGCAGGTCCAGACACAGCTCGACGTCGTCTTTGTAACCCAGGGCGCTCGAGTCCGCCATCACAAAGTAACTCCCCTGCGGAACGAGCGCCTTAAACGGCGTGGCGGCGAGGGCGTCCAGCAGCAGGTCACGTTTGCCCCGGTACATCGTTTGCAGGTCTTGGAAAAAAGGGCTCTCCGCGCGGCCCGCTTCCGCAAGCGCGTCGGCGGCGGCAAGTTGCAGCGGCGTCGCCACCGTGTAGGGTATCCACTGGTGCGCCATTCGCACGGCGTGGATAAGGGGTTGGGGTCCGACCACCCAACCGACCTTCCAGCCCGTCACCGAAAACGTTTTGCCGACCGAGGAAATCGCCAGGGTGCGCTCCCAAGCGCCGGGGCGGCTCGCGGGCGACACGTGCGGTTCGAAAACGATGTGCTCGTAAGCCTCGTCGCTGACGATTGTCGCGTCGTACTGCTCGGCAAGCCGCACGATTTCGTCGAGTTCTTCCGCGCTGAACATTTTGCCCGTCGGGTTGTGCGGGGTGTTGAGGAAGATGGCTTTGGTCTTAGCAGAAAAAGCGCGCGCCAACTCCGCAAAGTCGAGCTGCCAAGTGCCGTCGGTTTGCGGGTGCAGCGGCACGTAAACCGGCACGCCGCCCGCCATCAGCACGTCGGCGGGGTAGGCGTCGTAAAAGGGCTCGAGCAAAATCACCTCGTCGCCGGGGTCGAGGAGGGCTTGCGCCACGGCGAACAGCGCTTCGGTCGCGCCCACGGTCACTTGTACGTTGAGCAGCGGGTCGAGGCTGCGCCCCAGCGTGGTTCCCTTGACCGTGGCGACGGCCTGGTTGAACTGCGGCATCCCCGGCAACGGCGCGTACTGTTGGTAAGCGTTTCCCGCGCGCCGGTACGCGTCCATTACCAGGGCGGGCGGCGCGAAGTCGGGAAAACCTTGGCCCAAATTCACGGCGTCGTGTTCGGCGGCGAGGCGCGAATAGGTGGCGAACACCGTTTCGCCAAAACCGGCAACGCGCCGACTGTGCGGCAGGGCGGGAGACGGCAGGGTGGGAGACGGCAGGGTGAGGGGACGCATAGGACCATCATAGAAGAAAACCGCTTTCGCGCAGGAGCCGCCGCCTCAGTCTTCCAGAACGCTTGCAGGGACGAGCGAGCAAGTTGTGAGCCGTGAGCGCCGACCGACGTTTCCCGCGTGGCAAACTTTTCGCTGTTCGCAGTCGAGGCGGCGGTCCGGGGGGTTTGTGGTTGCGGCTCCGTACCAACAGAGTTTCTTTGTCCATGTATACTGCAAAACTGAGTCGCGCACGACCCCCCAAAGCCCCATCCCAGACCGCGTGGTCGGAAAGACCGAGCGGTCAGAATTTGTGAGTCTTTTATCGACACCAACGAACCCACCTTTGCTCATTTCAACCTTTCGAAACCCTTGCAGAAAGCCGTTGCCGACCAAGGCTACAGCCGTCCCACCCCCGTCCAGCTCGAGGCGATTCCCCCTGTTCTCGCCGGCCGAGACGTGATGGCGGCGGCGCAGACGGGCACCGGTAAAACGGCCGGGTTCACCCTGCCGCTGTTGCAGCGCCTCACCGCAACGCCGCAGAACACCTCCCGGTTCGGTCCCCGTCCGGTCCGGGCGCTCATCGTTACGCCGACGCGGGAACTTGCCGCGCAAGTCGCGGAGAGCGTCGAGACTTACAGCAAGTACCTAGACGTTCGGACGGCCGTCGTTTTCGGCGGCGTCTCCGCGGGGCCGCAAATCAGCGCGTTGCGCCGCGGCGTCGACGTGCTCGTCGCCACGCCGGGCCGCCTGCTGGACTTGGTCGGTCAAAAAGCGGTGTCGTTTTCGGAGCTGGAAATTTTAGTCCTGGACGAGGCCGACCGGATGCTCGACATGGGCTTTATCCACGACATCCGCCGGATTATCAAACTGTTGCCCACCCGGCGGCAAACCCTCTTGTTCTCGGCGACTTTTTCAAAAGAGATTCGCCAGTTGGCCGAGGACTTCCTGAGCGACCCGGTGCGCATCGACATCACGCCGACGAACGCGGCGGCGGAAACGGTGACGCAGTGGCTTCACCCGGTCGACAAAGCGAGCAAGCCCAAAGTGCTGAGCCACCTCATCACCCACCACGGTTGGGAACAAGTGCTCGTTTTTACCCGCACCAAGCACGGGGCCAACCGGCTGGCAAAAAAGCTCGTACAAGACGGCATCAACGCCACGGCGATTCACGGCAACAAGAGCCAGGGCGCGCGCACGCGGGCCTTGGCCGGGTTCAAAGACGGCTCGGTGCGGGTGTTGGTAGCGACCGACATCGCCGCGCGCGGCCTGGACATCGAAGAGCTGCCGCAAGTCGTGAACTTCGAACTGCCGAACGTGCCCGAGGACTACGTCCACCGCATCGGCCGGACGGGTCGCGCCGGGCTCGAGGGTCGGGCGATGTCTCTGGTCAGCGAGGACGAGGCTAAGCAGCTCTTCGACATCGAACGGTTGCTCAGACGAAGCCTGCCCCGCGAGCTGGTCGCAGGTTTCGAGCCCGCCACGGACTTTCTGACGAACCCCCGCTCAAGCTCGCCCCCCACGTCCGCCCCCCACGCTCGCAACGGCCCTCGCGGTGAGGGTCCAGGCACGCCCAGAAACGCCCCAGCACGAAACCGCCGCTCGAGACGCCCCCGACGCTCCGGCGACGGGAACAGGCCCCAATTGGACAACGCCCCCCGCAAAAAGACGAACAGCGGACCCAAAAAGCCGCGCCGCTCGTAGTTGTACTTTTCGTAGTTGTACTTTCTCGAGCGACCGTAGAGCCGCCTCACGGCGCAACCGAACGAGCTGCCGGGCTCACCTCCAATACCTTTTCCGGTTGATTCTTGCTGTTAACCCGAGCCAATAGTCCTGAACCGCAGGTAGTGACTATGACGGCTGAGCATTGAGCCGTGACCGATAGCCCCGCTGTTTCAGGACTGTCCAGCGAGAAGAAAAAGATACGGGCGCCGCTAAGGAAGCGAACAACTCTTCCAAGGTTTACGAGCTGTAGTATCGGAATCCGTCTAAGTTGCCAGCGTCTTCAAGCTCATCTGGTAAGTTTGCAAGAGACCAAGCCGGTTCATCCGTACGCTCGCGCTCGGTACGCTCGTGAAGCTCACTTCACTCGGGTGGTTTTGTGAGAGAAAGCCGCCGGGCGGTGCTCAAATCGCCAACACCTTGGCAATCTCGAACAGCTGCGTGTCGATTTTTTTCTTGCGCTCGAAGACCAGGTTCAAGGGCACGAACACCGTGCCGCGCTTGTCGACGCCGACCATCACGCCGGACTTGCCCTTTTGCAGGCCTTGCACGGCGGTGTAGCCGAGGCGCGAGGCCAGCACCCGGTCGCGGGTCGAGGGGCTGCCGCCGCGCTGCACGTGGCCCAGGATACTGGTGCGGATTTCGTAACCGCAGTGGGCCTCCAACTCCCGCTGCAGCGCCATCGCGCCGCCCGGATACGCGCCCTCGGCGACGACGATGATGCTGCTCGCCTTGCCGCGTTCCTGCGCGCTGATGACGAGCGCGACGACCGCCTCGGCACCCATCTCGGACTCAGGGACGAGGATGGCTTCGGCCCCCGCAGCCACCCCGACGTTGAGGGCGATGTGGCCCGACTTGCGGCCCATCACCTCGACCAGAAAAAGCCGGTCGTGGCTCGCGGCGGTGTCGCGCAGGCGGTCGATGGCCTCGAGCGCGATGTTCATGGCCGTGTTGAAACCTATCGACACGTCGGTGCCGTAAATGTCGTTGTCGATGGTGCCGGGAATGCCGACGACCGGGAAGCCGTGTTCCTCGTACAGCTTGCTGGCCCCCCGAAATGAGCCGTCGCCGCCGATGACGACCAGGCCTTCAATCCCGTGTTCGCGCAGGTTGGCGGCGGCCTGGGCGCGGCCCTCGGGTTCGAAAAAAGGCAGACAGCGGGCGGTGCGCAAAATGGTGCCGCCGCGCTGGATGATGTTGGCGACGCCGCGCGGCCCCATCCGTTCGATGTCGCCCTCGATAAGGCCTTGGTAGCCCCGGTAAACGGCCGACACGGTCATGTTCTCAAAAGTAGCGGTGCGCACGACCGCGCGAATGGCGGCGTTCATGCCGGGCGCGTCGCCCCCACTGGTGAGTACGGCGATATGCTTCATCAACTGCCCAGTATAGCTTAGAGGCTGTCGCACAACGCTTTGGCGGCTTTCGGCCAGGCGCGGCGTATACTGGGGCAAGCCTATGAGCCAAACCCTTCCCAAGGCGCTGCTGGACGCCGCCGCGCACCACGCAGAGCAGACGTGTCTGGTCTATTACGACTCGAGCGGCGCACGCGAAAGCTGGACCTACGAGGCGTTTATGCTGTCTGCCCGCCGGCTCGCGACGCTGTTCAAAGCGCGCGGCGTCGCGCCCGGAGACCGGGTGGCGACCGTCTCGGGCAACCGCCCCGAGGTGCTGCTGAGCTACGTCGCCTGCTGGTTGTTGGGCGCGGCGGCTTGTCCGGTCAACGTGGACGAGTCGCCCACGCGCAAGGCTTATATTTTGAGACACGGTGACTGCAAACTGGCGCTCGCCGAGGCCGAGTACGTCGCGGAGGTGGCAGGTTGTGTGCCCGACCTTGTCCCTATCGAAACGCTGCAGACGGCGTTGACGAACCTCAAACCGCTGAACCTAGAAGACCTCCCGGCAAAAACGGGCGCGTTTCTCGTCTACACTTCCGGCACGACCGGCGCGCCCAAGGGCGTGCTGCTTACTCACGGCAACTTGCTCAGCAACGCGCTGGCGACGGCCAAATGGCACGAACTCAAACAGGGCGACGGCGTGATGACGGTGCTGCCCATTCATCACGTCAACGGCGCGGTGGTGACGGGGTTGACCTCGCTGCTGGCGGGCGCGTGCAACATTTTAAACTGGCAGTTTTCGCCGCGAACCTTTTGGCGGCGCCTGGCGAAGGAGCGCGCCAGCCTCGCCTCGGTGGTGCCGACGCTGCTCGAGTTCTTGATAGCGGCCGACGAAGACACCTCTTCACTCGACCTGTCCGAACTGCGCTACTTGCTTTGCGGCGCGGGCCCGCTGCTGGGCGAGACGGTGACGCGCTTCGAGGAGCGTTTTAGTGTCCCCGTCTGCCACGGTTTCGGCATGAGCGAAGCGACCGCCTACAACACCCAGTTTCCGATGGCTTTGCCGAGCGACGAGCGCCGCTACTGGTACCGCGCCTTCGGTTATCCGAGCGTGGGCTGCGCGCTTGAATGCAACGAGGTGGCGGTGCTGCGCGCGGACGGCTCGGAAGCCGCGCCCTTGGAGCGCGGCCAACTCGCGGTGCGCGGTCCGGCGGTGATGACGGGTTACTTGGGCGACCCCAAGGCGACGAACGCGGTTTTCAGCGGCGACTGGTTTTTGAGCGGCGACGAAGGCTTTTTTGAAATCGACCGCACCTCGCGCAAGTTTTTTTTCGTGAGCGGACGGCTCAAAGAAACTATCGTTCGGGGCGGCGCGAACGTGTCGCCGTTGGAAATAGACGACGTCCTGAAACGCTTGCCCGGCGTCCGCTTCGCGCTCAGTTTCGGGTTTGAAAACGTCTTTTACGGTGAAGAGGTGGCCGCCTACCTGGTTTTGGAAGCTGGGACGCGTCTGGACGAAGCGGCGGTGCTCGAGCACGCCAGACACCACCTGCCTTTCGCCAAAACACCCAAGGTCGTCCTTTTCGGCACAGACTTACCCTTTACGACGACCGGCAAACCGAAACGCCTCGCCCTCGCCGCCACGCTGGCGAGCGACTTGGCACGGTACCGGGACGTGCAGTTCAAAGCTTAAACGCGAGCTTTCGAAACAGCGTGAGGTGCAGGCCTCACCGACAACGTGGCCTGCGGGGGTCTAAACTCAAGTCACCCTCGAGGACGAGGCTCGCGTTATTTCTTAGGAGGCGTCTTGTTTTACATCGTTGCACTGCTCGGTTTGGGCGGCCTGTTTGTCGCTATGTTCGCCCTGTGGTTCGTCGTGTGGGCTTTTACGATGAGCGGACCGGGCTACGGTCTGGATTTGGAAGACGCTTACGTGCAAATCTCCGACTGAAACAGGGTTTTCTCGCCGCTCGCGGTTCGAAAATCACTCGCAGGTCTGAACCTGCGATGAAAGTCCGTCTCGAGCCAACAAGTCCCAAACTGCTAAAACTTATCACCGACGGCTCCACGCCCTGCCATGAAAGTCACGGTTCAAACAGCCCTACGCCAAAAGAGAAACCATTTCGAACAGGGTCATCAGGCCGTCACGGGTGCCGGCTCGAGGCCATCATACGGATTCCGACACTACAGCTCCCCTTGGAAAAGTTGTTCGCTTCCTTACCGAAATCCGTATTTTTTCTCGCTCTGCTCGCATTCGATTTCGAGGAAATCAAACGGAAAGGGTATCAGGTGCAAGTCTCGGCGCGAAAAACCTCTTACGAGTTGAAACGCAACCCATTCTAAGCTGCGGGCTGTACGACCGAAATCCAAAGTAGTCAAAACTTTTCGCACTGCGTTTTTAGGAGTGGACTGCCGCCGCGCCGGGACTCGGTAGTGTAAACAAATCCCCGCCCGTCCTGCACGTAGGCCAAACCCTCTTGTTGAGGAAGCCGCTTCAAGGTGACGCGCTCGGACGGCGTAGCCGCGCCGAGCTTGGTCAAGGGCGCGTCGGGCAGCGTGCTCAAGTCGAGGCCGACCTCGAACGCGGCGTTGTAGGTTAAGACGAGAAAGCGAGAGCCGTCGGGGGCGATGTCCAAACCGGTCGCCAGGTGGCTGAGCAGGTCGAAAGCCGAACCGCTCAGGGCGCGCAAGTCCAAGGTGGCGACGAGGCGCAGCGGCAGCGGCGCGCGCGTGTCGGTTTGCCACTGTGCGGCGCGCACGCGGTAAAGACGGGCCGCCGCCGTCCCGAAGGGCGACACGGTTTCTTTGCTCAAAACGTACAGGTCGCCGTTGGGGTGAACCGCCAAACCCTCGGCGTCGTGGGGGCCGTCGGGGTAGACGAGAGCGTGCCGGTAGCGCGGCGTGACGCGCTCGGCAAAGTCGCGCTGCTCTTCGACCGCGATGATTTCGACCCGGTCGCGGATACTGTTGTTGCCGCCGATGTTGCCGAGAACCAAGCAAGAACCGCCGCCGCAAGGCCCGACCGCCAAGGCTTCCAAATCGCGGGCAACGTTGCCCAGGCTCCCGACACGCACCCGCTGTAACCCTTCACCTTGCAAGTTGGACAAGTAAAAGTAAGGCGAGCCGGAGTCGTTCACGCTGTACAAACGTTCAGGCACCAGGGCGGAGACGGCCAAGCCGCTCACCTCACGCAAAGCGTCATCGTCCAACAGACCTAGACGTTCGGCCGCACCCCACCGTTGGCAGGGTTGGGCAAAACTCAAGGCCGCCGTAACAAGAACCAGCACAAACAAAAGTCGCCGACACATCCGAACAGCGTAAAGCTTGGGCGAGGCCGGGACAGTGAGAAACTGAAAACGCCCCGTGCTTACGGGGCGCGGCAGCCACGAACCGTAAAGAGGGGCTAGGATTCGAAGGGTCGGACTACCGAGGACGCCGAACACTCGTTGACCTCGACGTACCAAGAGTCACCCTTGGCGAATATTTTACGGCTGACGGTTTCGTATTGGCCGAAGTCGACAACGGCGTTGGCGAAGTATTCGGCGACGATTTTGCTCGAGAAAGGGCCGACAAAACAGTCGTGTTCGCCCTGCCAACGGTTGGGAACGATGGGCTTGGCTTTGTGATGCTTGGACGGCCCCCGGGGTTCACGAGTCCTAAGATTTTCCACGTTCTTCACCTTTCTCGCAGGTGGTTTGGGCTGACGACGTTTGGGTTGTAGTGACCTGGAAAAGTAGTTTACGGTTTTACTCAATGATAAAGGTGAATTTTTATTCTCATGGCGACAAAAAGGGACGCCGTGTGAAGTTTCTTACCTCAACACGGCCGAAAATTGGGTCGAATACTGCGCTCGAGCCGATTTTTACCGGTTTACGACCGCGCTGTCGCGTTGTTGCCGCGTTGCCTTAGGCGCTCACCAAACTCGGTTTGAACGCACCTTCGGCTGCCAAAAATTCACCGATTTGCACGGCGTTCAGCGCCGCCCCTTTGCGCACTTGGTCGCCCGCAACGAACAGGGCGATAGCGCCGGGCCGGCTGGCATCCTCGCGGATGCGGCCCACAAAACAGTCGTCTTGCCCGCTGACGTTTAGAGGCATGGGAAAAGTGTTGCCCGCGCGGTCGTCGCTGAGTTGCAAACCAGCGGCGTCTTGCAAGACCGCGCGAGCCTCCGCCACACTCACCGGTTGTTCGAACTCGGCGTGAATCGCTTCGGAGTGAGCGCGGAACACGGGCACCCGCACGCAAGTCGCGCTGATAAGCAAGTCGGGGGCGTGCAGGATTTTACGCGACTCTTGGAGCAGTTTGCGCTCCTCGACGTTGTAGCCGTCTTCGCCGACGTCGCTGTCGTGGCTGAACAGGTTGAAAGCGATGGTGTGCTGAAACTTTTTGGGCGCGACGGTCTCGCCGGCCAGGGCCGCTTTCGTTTGCAGGGTCAACTCGTCGATGCCCGCCGCGCCCGCGCCCGACACCGCTTGGTAGGTTGCAATGGTCGCGCGGGTCAGCCCAAACGCCCGGTGCAGCGGGGCCAGCGCCATAAGCGCGATAATCGTCGAGCAGTTGGGGTTGGCAATGACGCCGTCATGCGCAAGTGCGTCCTCCGGGTTGATTTCCGGCACGACCAGCGGCACGCGCTCGTCCATGCGCCAGGCCGAGGTGTTGTCGATAACGGTTGCCCCGTGCCGCGCCCAGTCCCAGGCTCGAGCCTTCGAAATACTCCCGCCCGCCGAAGAGAAAACGATGTCCGCGTGCAAGTTGCCGTCTTCGGGCAGCGCTTGGACGCTCAGTTCTTGAGCGCCGAAGGAAACCTGTTTACCCGCCGAGCGTTCTGAAGCGTAGAGCGTGAGCGTCGTCAGGGGAAACTTTCTTGTTGAGAGAAGGTCCAAAAATTCCTGCCCGACCGCGCCGGTGGCGCCGACAATCGCTACACGCATACTGGTTCCTTTCTTGTACCCGCTCGTCCTGCGGCGTAAGAAAGGAGTCTAGCACACGGCTTGGGCCTGTGCTGCATCTTTTACCTGCTTGCGGCTGGCAGATACCTTGACCGGGAACCGTGTCGAAAACCTGTGTTCGGTCAGTCTTTCGGCTCGAGCCAGCGTGCAGCGACAGCGGGACGGTTGTCGGGAGGCAGTTCAAGTTTGGTAACGGGTTTGTGAAGAGGGCCGTTCACGCTTTTACCTTTTGGCGCAGCCCCACCCCTACCGGCAGCGTGTCCGCTCAGTATGATGCGCCAACATTAATCAGTAGTGAGACGTCAGTATTAAGACGGCTGAGCGGGTCGGTTTTTCTCGGGTCCGCTTCTCTGAGGCATCGAGACTTCAACGCTTCAGGGAAACGCCGTAACAAGGTGATGAAGGGTTCAACTCAGCGGTTGCGCCGCACCTCGGTCACTTACCTCGCCAGCTTAAGAATCCTGAACGCGCCCCTGACCACAATCACAAAAACGACTGCGCCGACGACAAGGTCGGGTAAACCTGTGTTCAGCCAGTTGACAAGCAAACCCGCCGCAATGACGCCAAGGTTGATGACGATGTCGTTGCTGGTAAATATCATACTGGCTTTCATGTGCGCTTCGCCGCTTTTCGAGCGCTGCAAAAGGTAAAGGCAAACAGCGTTAGCAGCGAGTGCCAGGACAGATACCGCGATCATGGTGCGGAAGTCCGGCAAGGCTTCCAAACCAAAAGCCCTTCGCAAAACCTCAAGGAATCCAAACGCCGCCAGGCTGAGCTGGAAGTACCCGCTCCACTTGGCAACCTGTTTTTTACGCGCCGCCGCTGCTCCGACAGCTACGAGGCTGAGACTGTAGACCAAAGCGTCAGCCAACATGTCCAAACTGTCGGCAACCAAGCCCATCGACCTCGAGATGAGTCCGGCGGTCATCTCTATAACAAAGAACCCTGCGTTGATGACAAGCACCGCCCAGAGCAAGTTGCGTTGAGCGGTGTGTTCGGCCGCCTCCTCATTTGACACCTCGGTTCCGACCAGCGACGAGCCGAGTTTGAGTTCGTCGAGAGCTTGTTCGATGCGTGCCAGTTCGCCCTCGTGGAAAACGGTCAGTTCTCGTTGGGACAGGTCAAAATCCAAACCTCTGACCGCTTCAACGCCGTCCAACTTCATTCTCACTAAAACTTCTTCGGCGGCGCAGTCCATCCGTGCGACCTTAAAAAGCGTTCTGTCCACACCTCACCCCCCTTGTTGCAAGCAGCCGCTTGTTTGGTTGCAGGCCGGTGTCGCTGCGTAACCGGTGACGATACCGCAGCCCGGGACGGGCCCTAGCCGAGTCCTCAGCATTTTGGGCAGGACGAGTCCCTAATACCCTACAGCGCAGCGCCTCTAAGTGGCTCACAAGGCGAGCCAGGACAACACAGAAATGATGCCAAACACAATCCAGGAAAGATGCCTTGCACGTGTAAAAACCAGAGATAGAACAGCACTTGTAGCAAAAACTACGCTAACAACCACCAACAAATTTTGCCTTAAGTCTAAGTTGCCGTAAACCGCAAGCAGCAAGTAACCGAAACCGAACCAGGTTACTGTCGTAAGATGCCAAGCGAATCTCAACGTGAATCGTGTAAAGCTGTCATCCCCAAAAAGCTTAGATAACTGCTCGTACTTCAATAATCTCATGACAATGTATTTTTCACCCAAAAATGAGTGGGCTACAGCAATTAGAAAAATAAGAGCTGAGGCAGCAGTTAGCACGAGACCTCTTAACTAGAGATTATACCGTAGCCTAAGCTGGGCTCGAGCCAAACCATTTCTCAGACAACTACCTCACTTCGCCTCGCGCCATTCGGGTTAGGCTGCTCACGCGTCTTCTTTTTCGCGCCACTCGCCGTCGTCGCCCTTTTTGTAGGTCTGTTTGACGGCTCCCCAGGCGACCCGGTGGGCGGTTTCTTCTCGAGATGCGTCGCCGCGCCGGTCTTCGGGGACTTTGTACTCGTCCCAGGCGCTGTTGTAAGCCTCTTTGTAAATCTCTTGGGCGTGTTTGGGCAGGTTGTCACGCACGCTGTCGGGTAAGTCTGTAACGCTGTCGTAAGGCATAGCTGACCCCTTTCAAACCGAAGTTCGCACAGTGTAGGGCGTTGCGGCGACAAAAACGGTTTCACAGCACCAAAAGTGTTCGTGTCGTGGCCTGCGGTAACCCGAACGGCGGGGTCCGAACGGCGGGGTCTGAACGGCGATGTCAAAGCAGTGGCGTTAAAAAAGCAGTGTCGAGGCAAACCTAGACACGGAAGGGGTTTTTGAGTATCCTATAGAGTTGCGTGTCTTTATTTAAAGCAATCGAACAAAGGAAAAGCCAAGCACCAGTGGAGGAACCGTGGAACTAACCGCTAACAAACGTGAGCCGGGCGAGGCCAAGACCCTTCGGAATCAGGGGCTCGTCCCAGGCATCGTGTACAACAAAATCGTCAACATCCTCGTCAGCGTCGAGCTGCGCGCCTTTGACCGGGTGTTTCGCTCGCAAGGCACCTCTTCCATCATCGACTTGGACATCGACGGCGACTCGCGCGAGGTGTTGGTCAAGGCTGTACAGATGGACAAACGCCGCCGCACACCTCGTCACATCGACTTTTACGAGGTCACCGCCGGACAGACGGTCGAGGTGGGGGTCCACATCAACTTGGTCGGTACCCCGGCAGGCATCAAAGAGGGCGGCATGTTGGACGTGCAGCGCCGCGAAGTCCTTATCAGCGTGTTGCCACGGCTGATTCCGCAGGGCGTCGAACTCGACGTGAGCGAAATGGTTATCGGCGATTCGCTGCACATCAGCGACCTCATGGCTAAGCTGCCCGCCGAGGCCGAGCTGTTGGACGACCCCGAATCGACCATCGTCACGATGGTGCCGCCGCGCATCGAGGAAGAGCCCGAGCCGACCGAAGAACCCCTCGAGCCCGCCCTCGTGGGTGAAGAAGGCGAAGAGGTCGAAGGCGAAGAAGGTGCCGAGGCCGGTGCCAAGGAAGACGCCGACGAGTAAACCTCAAATGATTGTTGGTCTGGGCAATCCCGGACCGCAGTACCAGGGAACCCGGCACAATGCCGGGTTTCTTGTCGTGGACGAGCTGGCGCGGCGCTCGGGTCAGAGCTTTAAGAAGACGCGGCTGGCCGAGGAAGCGAGGGGCGACCTCCTGCTGGTCAAGCCGACGACGTTTATGAACCTCTCAGGCCAAGCCGTTCAGGCGTACATGACGAAGCTAAGTCTCAAGCTCGACCAAATCCTCGTCGTCCACGACGACCTGGACTTACCGCTCGGACGCTTGCGCCTAAAGCGGGGTGGCGGGGCGGGCGGGCAACGGGGCGTCAAGGACATAACAGACCGCGTCGGTCCTGAGTTCGCGCGGCTCAAAGTCGGCATCGGCCGCCCGCCGGAACGTTGGACGGTCGAAAACTGGGTATTGAGCAAGTTTCGCGCGGAAGAAGCGGACTTGGTCGCCGAAGTCATCACGGCAGCGGCCGACGCGGTGGAGCAGGTCGTCGCCGAAGGCTTGACGCACGCCATGAACCGGGTGAACGGGCTCGAGCTGGGCGAGTCCCAATCAAGCTGAAAGAGAATGCTTGCGCCGACGCCGTAAGAAAAGCCCGAGCAACAAGATTCCCAGGGTCACGCCGCCACTCAGCCAACTGAGGCGCAAGAGCAGCGCCCGCTGGCGAGCCTGCCTCAACTCCTGCTGGTGACTGCGGTCGTCCCACCAGGCCGTCGCCAGTTCGGTTATCATCTGTTCGTTGTCGGCGGGCAAAAGGCGCTGAAACGGCTCGTCTAAGTCGCTCTCTAACAGCTGGGCCGCCGTGTAGGCGTAAAAACGCTCGTCCGGTAGGGCAGTTTCGGGGTCGGGGGTCACCGTCAAGAACGCGCCCACCTGCAAAGTGGCGGCGTAAACAAAGCGCGGCTCTTCTTGCTCCGGGTAAAGCCAGTGGACGTAAAAAAGGGTGTAGACGTAACCCACTGCGTCCGCGCAAGACGCTTTTTCTTCAAAGGGCACCCGGTACTGTGTCAGGGTTTTGCTAAGAGCTTTCCGCAACCGCTCGGCGACGGCGCCCCTATACAGCGTGTCGAGAACAGGGTCGGCGCTCTCGACAGCCACCTGAACCGTGTCGGGGTCCAGGCACAGCGTAAGGTTGCCGAGGTCGTTGTAAGAAACCCCGTGCGCCGCCGCGACGGACAGGACGAACACAAAGCCCAGCCCGCAACGCCGCAATGCCGCCTGAAAGCGACAAGCCAGCGGAGTCGAAGACCAAACAAACACACTCAATCCCACCAAACTATGACACAATAAACCGAAAGATGTACCTCTTTCCTTCACACCCGAACGGCTGTTCACAGGCTCGAGGACGCCCTCGAGCCGAGGTGGGCCTCGTTTGGTTCGTCACGGCGCTGCTCGGTGGGGCCGTCGCCCTGGCCCCGGTTTACCTGCACCTGAACGGCGCGCCCAACCTCTCGGTACACACGGCAACGCCCGACGCTCCTCACGCCGGGATGAATCACACGGCGCACGACACCCTGGCGCACGACACCCCGGTGCACGCTACGCCGCACAAGGCCGTGCCCACGCTGCCGGAACCGGGCGCGCCCGCTCCAAAGCACGAGCACAAGGGCCACGCGTTTTGCTTTTCCTGCGTGGTGCTGATGACGATGTCGCCGAGCCTCGTCAACCCAGTGCGCACTAGGTTGACGAGGTTTGACGAGACACGCCTGGGCGGACTCGAGCCTCACCTCAAACTCTTTTTCGACGCCGACGCACAACCCAGGGCGCCACCCTTTTTTAGGACCTAAAACCCAAACACAGACAGTTTTGACTTTCTCACCGCGCTTTTTAAGCCGCGGTCTGCTACATGCCTGAGGAGACCCCATGAAACGCATTTTTTGCTTGCTGATGTTCGCAGCCTTCACCCTCGCCTTCGCCCACGACACCAAAATCGTCGGGCCCGAAGGCGGGACGCAGTACAAAGTGACGGTCGGCATGTTGAACGAACCCGTGTTTTCCGAGGTGCGCACCGGCCTCGACCTGATAGTCCGCAACGCCGCCGACGACAGCCCGCTCGAGAACTTAGAAAACAGTTTGCAGGCAGAAATCACCGCCCCGAGCGGCGAAACCCGGACGCTTTCTATAAGCCCACAGTTCGGCAAGCCCGGCTATTACAAAGACGACTACATCTTGACCCAGCCCGGCACCTACACCATCCGCATTTACGGCTTTATCAGCGACTTGGAGATAGACGAGTCCTACCCGCGCGAAGTCGGCGACGTGGCCGAGTTGCGCTTTCCTTAAAGAAATCATGAACCTGCTACGCTCTTCACTCGCCGGCCTACTCCTTTTGGGGGCAGGCGCGGCCCTCGCCCACGCCGAACTCGAGACCGCCACGCCCGCCCAAAACAGCACGGTCACCACCCTTCCCAGCGAGATAACCTTGACCTTCAGCGAAGCAGTCGAGGTTGGGTTCAGCCTCTTTAAGGTGTACAAGTTGGACGCGACGGTGCCGGCAGCAGAAACGACTGAAGAAACGACCCCGGCCGCAACCCAGGACGAAGACCACAGTGAGACCGGCGGAGAAACTGCCGAAGGTCACGCTGAAGACGATATGGAAAACAGCGCGGAAGGCGACGCGGAAGACCGTGACCAAGACGCTGCTGCCAACGCCGACGCCACACCGCCGACCCCCGAACAGCTCCGGCTCAACGGGCTGGCCGGGACGCTCGTGGCGCAGGTGCTGGAAACCAAAGGCGACGAGGCCGCCCGCGCCGACGCCGGTGTCGCCACCGAAGCCACGAGTAAGACCGTCACCCTCAACCTCAAGCCCGACCTTGCGCCCGGCACCTACGTGGTGATGTGGCGGGCGCTGTCGGTCGACACGCACAGCGAACAGGGTTACTACGTCTTCACCTATCAGCCGACCCCATGAGACGGACTTTTCTCCTCGCGCTCTCACTCGTTCTTCTTGCAGGCTGCCGCCCGAACTCTAACGAGGCGGCGGACGGGGGGTCGGCGGCTCAAAGCACCCGCACGGTCAGCGCTGAATTTGTCGATGCCCCCAAGCTCGGCGAGGTGAGCGTGCGCGTCACCGTTTTTGAAGACGGCGAGGCCGTGAACGACGCCCAGGTGAAGGTTACCGGCGACATGACCCACGCCGGCATGGCCCCGGTCGTGGCTGAAGCCGCGCCCCAGGGCGACGGCATCTACCTCAGTCAGGGGTTTGCCTTCAACATGGTCGGAGACTGGATTCTCACCGTCGAGGCCGTTTATCCTGATGGGGGCAAAGTCACGAAAAACCTAGCCGCCGCCGTGCCCGCCGGGTAAATGGACGCCGCCGTCAAGGGCTTGCTTTACCTGGGCGTCGTCTTGCTCGTGGGCGCGGGCGTGTTCGCGCGTTTCGTCGGGCCGGAGCTTGCAAAACTAGGCGGGACGCGGCGGTTTTTGTTTCTAGGCACGCTTTTGGGTGCGGGTCTGGTCGTCGGCGGGAGCGTGCTCAACGTCGTCATCACCTTGGTTAACGTCCTCGGCGGGTTCGACCCCGACTTTTTCTGGAAGTACGTCCAGACGACGAACCACGGACGCGCGACCCTCGTGCGGCTCGTTCTCGTCGGGGTGCTGTTGGGGTTGACCTGGCTAGCGAGGCTGCCCCGAGGTCTCAGCCACGCAGCCTTTCTCGTGACAAGTTTGGGCCTGCTCCTGAGTTTCAGCTTTGTCAGCCACAACGCGGCGATGGGCGGGACGCTGCCGCTGCTGGCCGACTTGGGCCACTTTGTCGGGGCGTGCGCGTGGGCGGGGGCGGTGCTCTACACCGCCTTCGCCCCGCGCTGGCACGCGGCGACCGCGCGGGGCGAACTGACCGCGGCGGTGGCGCGCGTCTCGAGCCTCGGTTTAACAAGCGTCGCTTTGCTTGTCCTAACCGGCATCTACGCGAGCCTTCTCCACATCGGTCAGCCAAGCGTGCTCGTCGAGACGGTTTACGGCCGGGTGCTGGCGGCGAAAGTCGTTTTGGTCTTGGTTATCCTCGCGATTGCCGCGGCGAACCGTTGGTACTTTTTACCCGCTCTCAGAAACAACCTGCCGAGCCGCGGTTTCGTGCGGGCTCTCAGGCTCGAGGCCCTCCTCCTCATCCTGGTTCTCGGCGCGACCGGAATACTCACCGCGAGCCCCATGCCGCACTGAGACGGGCGCTTCGACCTCGGGACGTTTGCAACTTTCGGAAAAACGTTTAGGCGCTAAACTGAGGTGCGATGGCCGACTTCGCTAAAAGAACCAAAACGTCGGGCGCGGTGACGCTGCCCGTTTACAAACAAATCACGCCACAACCCAAGGGCTTCGACCTGTTCCGGCTGCCGGGCCTGCGCCGTTTCGTGCGCTGGAAGTACGCTCGAGCCGTGTTTCAAATCCCGCTGCTGGTGCTGGCGCTGTTCGTCATCGTCGACGGGTTGACGGGGCGACAACTCGCGCCGCGGAACGTGGCGACGACCGCCGTGTGGCTCCACTACCGCGGCCTGGTGGTACTGGCGCTGGCCCTCGTCGGCAACGCCTTTTGCGCCGCCTGCCCGCTGATGCTGACGCGGGGGCTGACGAGGCGGCTCGAGAACCTTCTACCGCACAAACTGGTTTGGCCGAAAGCGCTCAAGAACAAGTTTTTCGTCCTCGCACTGACCTTTTTTTACCTGTTCAGCTACGAATACTTCGACCTGTGGGCGAGTCCCTGGCTCACCGCTTGGCTGGCCGTCGGTTACTTCGGGGCGGCGTTGGCGGTGGACACCCTCTTCAAGGCGGGGACGTTCTGCCGCTACGTGTGCCCGCTGGGGAACTTCAACTTCGTCTTTTCCTCGGCCTCGCCGACGCAAATCACCGCGGTCAACCACGACGTTTGCCGCGAGTGTGAACACAAGCCGTGCTTGCAAGGCCGCTATTCCGGTGAGGTGAAACCCGAACACTTACCCCTGCAGACGAACGGTTCCAAACAGGTCGCCTTTATTCCGACCAGCGACATCACCCACGCCAACGGCGCGGGCTTTTTTCCCGGTTGCGAGACCGAGCTGTTTGTGCCGACGGTGCAGTCGAACGTGGACTGCACCAACTGCTTCAACTGCGTGCGCGCCTGCCCCTACGACAACGTGTCGCTCACCGTGCGGCGACCGGGTTGGGAGTGGACGCGGGCACCGTGGGAACGGCGGGGCCGTTTGGCGCTCACGCTGTTCGGCGTGCTGCTCACCTTTTGGGGGCTGCTCAACGCGGTGGGGATGATTGGGCCGTACTTCAGGATTGCGCAGGGGTTGGCGACGGCGCTCAACACCGAAAACGAAGGCGTCGTCCTGGGCGTGTTGTTCGTTGCCGCATCGCTGTTCGGGCTCGGCGTGACCCTGGCGCTGACCTCGCTCGCCGACCTGCTCGGGGGCGCGGTGGTCAAACCCTGGCGCGCGCTGCAACGTTGGGGCTACGTCGTCGTCGCGCTCGGCTTCGGGTTTTGGGGTTCGCACTACCTGTTTCACTTCCTGACGGGCTCGCTCACCATCGTGCCGGTGTTTGAACACTTTTTCGCCTTCCGGGGCTTCGACGTCGACCCGAACTGGCGGCTGGCGCAGCTCGTGCCGTCCAACTGGCTGTTTCCGGTGACGGCGGGGATAACATTGTTGTACGCGGCGTTCGCCCTTTTCGTCACCTTCAGAATCGCCCTGCGCGACTTTGGGCGGCGCGGGGTGCTGGCGATGTGGCCCATAGCGCTGTTCGTCGTGGCGTTCGCGGTATTTTCGCTGTGGGTGCTGGGGCAACCGATGGAGATGCGCGGGACGATTTTCGGGCCGACGTTTTGAGGAATTTGACGCCGCTCCGCCCCGCCGTTAGACTCTTACGTGTGTTGACCCGCTCGAGCCTGCTCCTCTTACTTTTCACCTCTTTGTTCGCCGCCGCGCAAACCCCTCTCCCCGCCTGCCGCTACGACGACCTCGCCACTTCTCACACGGACTACGCGGACTGGCAAACGACCTTGCTCGATACCCTCTACAGGGTTCCCGACGCCTATGTGCCGCCCGACCTGGTCTCGGCGGCTCAGGCCGGTCTCGGCGGGTCTTATCAAGTGCGCGCCCTCGTCGTCGACGATTTGCGAGCCTTGGTCACGGCGGCGGCGGCGGCGGGCGTGCCCGTGGAACTTCAGTCGGCCTACCGCAGCTACGACTACCAGACGCGCACGTTTGAATACTGGGTTTCCCAGGAGGGCCGAGACGCCGCGCTGACGAGCAGCGCTCGAGCCGGCCACAGCGAACATCAGCTCGGCACCGCCGTGGACTTTCGCAGCGCCGGCGGCCCCGCGCCCTGGGACCTGGACGACTGGGCGACGACCCCGCCGGGCGCGTGGCTGGCCGAAAACGCCTGGCACTACGGCTTCGTCATGAGTTACCCCAAGGGTAAAAAGGAGACAACCTGTTATATCTACGAACCGTGGCACTACCGTTACGTCGGGCGCGATGTGGCGAAGGCTGTCGAAGAAAGCGGTCTCGCCCTGCGCGAGTGGTTGTGGGGGCGTCAGTGAAAACAGGACCGAGGGCCGAGGACCGAGGACCGAGTAAGTTCAAATGGCTGGGCTTTACGCTCGTCTTTTCAAGTTTGAGCCTGAGTTCGGCGGTCTTCGCCCACGCGACGATTGTGCTGGGCACGCTGACCACCGAGCCGAGTTCGCCCGTGGTGGGCCAACCCTTCACCTTGAACTTGTCGATGACCGACCCGACCGGGTTTCCCATCGAAGACGCCGTCGTCCTGGTGGAATTCGAGCGGCCCGGTGTAGACATGGTGAGTGCAGAATTCACCGAAACGAGCCCCGAAGGCACTTATGAAACCCGGGTTACTCTGTCCGAGCCGGGCGACTACACCCTGGTGCTGCGCGACCAGACCTTTCGGCAAGAGGAGGCGCGGGTGAGCACCACGGTCAACTTGGGCCGAGGACCTCTTTTTCTTACCGGCGAAAACAGCGTCATCTTTCCGCCGACGGCGACCGCTTCGACGACCAGCCTGTGGAGTTGGCTCGTCTGGGTCATCGCGCTGCCCGTGGTGGCGGGCATCGTCGTGACGGTGCTGGTGTTGCGGAGTCCGCCTCGAGAAGAACCCGGTTAAAACTTTTCAGCCTCGAGCCGCATCACCCTCCACAACTCCGCCACGTCCTCGCATTCGGTCAGCAGCGCACCGACGGAGACCCGCACCAGCCAGCGCCCCGCAACTTTGGCCGGGGTGAGGTAGGCCGCGCCGGAAGCGTTGATGCGCGCCACCCAAGCCTGGGTATGGGCGTCCGTCTCGTCGTCGCTCAAACCCGGCGGCTGATAGCGCACGCAAACGGTCTGCAGCGGTACGGGCGCGACACGTTCCCAATGGGGCGCGGCGTCGACCTGCCCGGCGAGCCACTGCGCGTTGTCCAAGTCGCGGCGCAAACGCGCGCGCAAACCCTCAGCCCCTTCCGAGCGGAGCAGCAACCACAGTTTGAGCGCCCGAAAACGCCGCCCCAGCGGAATGCCCCAGTCGCGGTAGTTTTTGACCGCGCCGTCGGCGGCAGTTTGTAAGTAGCTCGGGTTTGTGGACATCACGCCCCGGAGCTGTTCGGGGTCGCGGATGTAAAAGAGCGAAACGTCGAAGACCGCGCCGAGCCACTTGTGCGGGTTCAACACCAGCGAGTCGGCGTGTTCGACGCCCGCCCACAGATTGCGGCATTCGGGCAACAGCATCGCCGAACCCGCCATCGCGCCGTCGACGTGGAGCCACATGTCGTACTTCTCGGCGACGCGCGCCATCTCCCCTACCGGGTCCATCGCGGTCGTCGCGGTGGTGCCGGTCGTGGCGACGAGCGCGCAGGGTTTGCGGCCCGCGGCCAGGTCTCGTTCGACGGCCGCCTCGAGCGCCTCCACGTCCAACGCATAATCTTTGTCGGTGGCAACCGCGCGCACGTTGTCGCGCCCGAAGCCGGCCAACAGCGCGGCTTTTTCGATGGAGCTGTGGCTCTGCTCGGACACGTACACCGTGAGGGGCGCGGGCTCTGCCTGCAGGCCGCCCCGCGTGAGGCTGTAGCGTGAGGTTTTCTCCCGCGCGCAGAGCAGGGCGACGAGGCTCGAGGTCGAGGCGGTGTCCTGAATCACGCCCTCAAACGTGTCGGGCAACCCCAGCAGTTGCCGCAGCCAGTCGGTCATCACCTCTTCGAACTCGGTCAAGGCCGGGCTCGACTGCCAACTGAGCCCGAGCTGGCCCAAGCCCGAACTGAGCAGGTCGCCCAACACCGACGACAGCTCCGCGTTGGCCGGAAAATAGCCGAAAAAGCGCGGGCTCTGCCAGTGGCTCAAACCCGGCATTACGAGCGTTTCCAAGTCGTTCACCAAACCGCTCAGGTCTTCGCCCTCTTCGGGCGGGTGCATGGGCAAAGAAGCGCGGATGTCCCCCGGCGCAACTTGCGCCATCACTGGAAACTCGGCGACGTTCGTGCGGTAGTCGGCGAGCCAGTCGACAAGCTCGTGGCCGAGGCGGCGAAACTCTTCAGGTGTCATGCTGTATTGTAACGGGGCAGGGAAGTACCGAGGACCGAGTGGAAAGTACCGAGTAAAAATCCGGGTTCACCTTCTCTCGTTCCGCGGCTTTTCCACTTTCAACTCGGTACTAGATACTCGGTACTTTTCACTTCGACCTGAGATAAATCCCTGTCATAAAAGCCCTCGAGAGGAACCCGTGTTCGCCATCCGTCCCTACCACGCCAGCGACTTACCCCAGCTTTACCGCATCTGCTTACGCACCGGCGACAGCGGCGCGGACGCGACGGGTCTTTATGACGACCCCGACTTGCTCGGCCACTTTTACGCCGCGCCCTACGCGGTGCTCGAGCCCGACCTGTGCTTCGTCCTGACGTTTGCCGGCGCACCCGTCGGCTACATCCTCGGCACCGCCGACTCTCAAAATTTTCGGCACCGAACCGAAGCCGAGTGGTTCCCGGTGCTGCGCGCGCGCTACGCTTCACCCCCGGAGAACGAGCGCGACGCTAGCCTGGTTCGCCTCGTCCACCAGGGCTACCGGCCGCCCGAGAATCTGGACGGCTACCCCGCCCACCTCCACATCGACCTGCTGCCCGAGGCGCAGGGCCGGGGGTGGGGCGGCAAGCTGATGGAGAGGTTTCTCGACGCGCTGCGGGCTAAAGGCGTGCCCGGCGTCCACCTCGGCGTGGGCAAGCGCAACGCCAAGGCCGTCGGTTTTTACGAGCGTGTAGGGTTTGAGAAGCTGCTTGACGCCGAGAACTGGCTCGCTCTCGGTAAAAAGCTGTGAGGTTTGTTGACGGGCTTGTCTACTCGACCTGCAGCATCAGGCTGTCGCGTTGCTGCCCGCCCTCGAGCCGTATCCGCGCGTCCAAAATGAGGCAGCCCTGACCCGGCGCGAGCGCCTTGACCGGGTTGAACTCGAGTTCAACGATTTCGGGCAACTCTTCGACGAGCCGCGACACGCGTAAAAGTAAGTCTTCCAGGGCGGCGACGTCGGCCTCGGGCGAGCCGCGGTAGCCCTGCAGCAGGCGGTAACCGCGGACGCCCCTCACCATTTCGGCCGCGTCGCGGTCGGTCAGCGGCGTGATGCGAAACACGACGTCCCCCAAAATCTCGACGTGGACGCCGCCCAGACCGAACGAGAGGAGGGGGCCGAAGAGTTTGTCGAGCGTCACGCCGACCCTCACCTCGACGCCGCCCGGCACCATGCGCTGGACGAGGTAGCCCTCTAATTCGTCCAACTTGCCCCGCGCCTCGAGCCCTGCTGAAACTTCCGCACACGCCGCGCGCACCGCCGCCTCGTCGTCCAGCCCCAGCTTGACCCCGTCCCAGTCGGACTTATTTTGCAGGGTTCTCGAGGCCATCTTGACCACCACCGGGTAGCCTACCCGTTCGGCGGCGGTGACCGCCTCGTCGGGCGTCGCGGCCGTTTCTCCCGCGACCAGCGGCAGCCCGAACGCGCCCAGCACCTCTGCCACCTCGTCGGGCGACAGCCAACCGGCGGGCGCGCGGCGGCAAACGGCGCGCGCCGCGTCCACATCCAGCCCCCCAAAGTCCGGCGTGACGCCGAGCGGGGCGGCGCGCCAGGCCGCGTACCGGCGCACCCGAGCGAGCGCCCGCGCGGCCGCTTCGGGGAAGCGGTAGGTCGGGACGTGTTCGCCCGGCGGGGACAGCGCCGCGCCGACCTCCTCACTCGCCATGAAGCAGGCCAGGACGGGTTTGTCTATGCCTGCAACTCGAGCCGCCGCGACCGCCTCACGTACCGCTGCCGCCACCTGGTCGGTCTCGGCAGTTCCGACCGGGACGAAGATGACGAGCAGGGCGTGGTAAGTGGGATTCTTCAGCAGCGCTTCGAGCGCCTGGCGGTAGGCCGCCGCGTCCGCCATGACCGGCAGCGTGACCGGGTTGGGCGAGGCTTCGGCGGGCAAGTGCAAACCGGCGGCCTGGAGCGCGTCGGCGGCCAGCAGGGCCGGGCCGCGCGCGTTGGTCAGGATCCCGACGTTGTCGCCCCCAGGCAGGGCTTGGCCGGCGAACAGCCGCGCCACGTCGAACATCTCTTCCAGGGTTTCGGCGCGGACGATGCCCGCCTGGTGAAACAGCGCGCCGAGGGCCGTTTCGTCGGCGCTCAGCTTGTCGGCCTTTGTCTCGGTACGCCCAAAAGTTTCCGGAGGGAGCGAGCTGTGACCCACTTGCGAGCGTCCGGCCTTGACGACCAGGATCGGTTTTTCGCGGCCGATGCGCCGCGCCAGCCGCGCGAAGCGACGCGGGTTGCCGAAGGTTTCCAAGTACAGCAAAATCACGCGCGTGTCGGGGTCTTGTTCCCAGTATTGGATGAGGTCGTTGCCCGACACGTCCGCGCCGTTGCCGAGGCTGACGAAGCTCGAGAGCCCCAGTTCCAACCCCGCCGCCAAGTCCAACACCGCCAACCCCAGCGCGCCGCTCTGCGAAGCCAGCGCGACCGGGCCGTGGCCGGGAAAAGTATGTGCGAAGCTGGCGTTCAGCCGCACCTCGGGGTGCGTGTTGAGGATTCCCAAACAGTTCGGCCCGACCACGCGCATCCCGTAGCCCCTCGCCGCAGCAAGCAGCGCGTCCTGGCGTTCCTTTCCGGCCGGCCCCGCCTCGGCGAAGCCCGCGCTGACCACGACCACCGAGCGCACGCCTTTTTGGCCGCAGTTTTCGACCGCCGCCACGACCTCCTCGGCAGGTACGACGACGACGGCCAAGTCGACAGGACCCGGCACCGCTTCAAGCGTGGCGTAGGCCGCGACCGAGCCGACGACCTCGGCGTGTCTGTTGACCGGATAGACGGGGCCGTTGAAGCGGTTCAAGACGAGTTCGCGCAAAATCCGGTAGCCGATACTGTCCGCGTCGCGCGACGCGCCCACCACCGCCACGGCGCGCGGTTCGAAAAAGGGCCGCAGCGAGGCGACCGTCGCCGCCCGCTCGCGCGCCTCGAAGCGTTTCACCATCTCGCGGCTGGGCGAAATCGAAAAACTCACGTCGACGTACCTACCGTCGCGCTCCTCTCGGACGGCGAAGCCGCTCTCCCGAAACAGCGCGCGCATCTGCCGGTTCGACGCCTCGGTCGGGCCGTAAAAGCGGCGGACGCCTTGCCGCCAGGCGACGAGTGCCAAGCGCTCCAACAGCAGCGTACCCAAACCCTTGCCCTGCACGCCGTCGGCGACGATAAAGGCGACCTCGGCCAGCTCGGCGTCGTCGGGACCGTCGCGGCTGTACTCGCCGTGCGCGACCACGCGCGGCTCGTTTGGCCCGCCCGTCACCACAACGAGGGCCAAACGTTCGCCCGACGAGCCTTGTTTGAGCAGTTGCTCGGCGGCGGTTTCCAGCGACACCGTGCCGAAAAAGCGCCGCGCCCTCGCCTCGCTCGAGACGTGGCTTAGGAAATAGAGCAGCAGCGCCCGGTCGTCGCCCCGCACCGGGCGCAGCTCGGCGGTGCTGCCGTCTTTCAGGATAATTTGGCCCTCGGCCACAGCGCCCTGCGGCAAGGGGGAAGGGTAGTGCAGCGCGTCCGGCATCGTCGGTCCTTTCGGCGGTAGGCTTAGCAACTCGCAGCGGCAAGGGCGTGTTGCAGTCTTGCCAGTCTTTCAAACCTTAGCAGGGCGGCCCGCGCTTTACTGTGTGACGGTCTGGGCGGCGCGGCGACAATCTCAACAAAAAAAACCACCGTTGGAGGGCGGTGGTCGTCGGGGGTCGAATTCGCTTCAGCGCAGTTGGATAAGGCGGTAAAAGCGCTTTCTCTCCTCCAAGGCCGGCGTGTTGACGATGACGCCGTGGGGACCGTGCCACAGGTCTTGCTCGACGTCGTCCCGGGTCCAAACTTCGTTCATGACGGGTGTGTCGAGGACTTGAACTTGGTTGAGGGGCGGCGTCGCTCGCTGAGGGTGTACCGGAGTGAGGTTCATGCCCCTACTAAACCAAAAAAGGTCTTACAGGATTCTTACCCCGTCGTGTCGACGACCCAAGTGTCGAGTTTTGTACAAAACCGGTGTCTGCACGGCATCTGCACGGCGAGCAGGTCGCCACGGCTCGAGCCCCTTTTGTAGCGCTCCTCAAAAGGCGTAGATGATGAAGATAATCGCCAAAATCGCGAACACCACGAGGGCGGAGATAAACGTCCAGGACATCACGTTTTTTTGTTCGGGCGCGTTATAAGCCTTGACGCCGGGTTGCTTTTCGACGTGCGCGTCGTCTTCACGCTCGGGTTTGGGAGCCGGGTTGTACTCCGGGCTGTGGTTGGGTTCGGGTCGTTTGCCTCGAGCCATGATGGTTCTCCCTAAAGGTGCAGTATCTAAAGTGCGGTGCCTGAAACGTGTCTAGTTAGAGTGTGCCGCACGGCGGCCCGAGAGACTGTAAGTGAGGCAGCAAGTCGGCACAGGCTTCCGCAGTCTCCCATCACGCAGTCTCCCATCACGCAGTCTCCCGTCACTCTGAGGACCCGAGCGGACGCAACAACACCCGCACCGGTGAGGCGTCGCCCGCCACAATTTTGAGCGGCAGGGCCAACATCTCAAAGCGCCCCTCTTCGGCGAAGCGCAGGTCCAGCCCTTCGATGACCCACACTCCCTCACTCAGCAGGACACGGTGCGTCTCGGTAGGCGCGTCGAAGGGGGCGACCGATAGATAGTCCACGCCGACGACCACGACTTTTTTGGAGACGAGGTAGCGGGCGGCGTCGGGTTGAAGCGCGACGTAAGCCTTGTCAAAAGGTGCGGCGGTCCAGTCTGCGGCCGAGTTCTTCGTCTTGAAAAACAAGCGCTCGCCCGCCTGCAACTCGCCCGCGCGCTCCTCGAAAGCGCGCACCTCGGTTTCGGTGATGGTACCGGCGTCCTCAAAATGGGCCACTCGAGCCGGCCCCATCATCGCGTCCAAGGGCGCGGCGGCAACGTCCGCGCCGCCCCTGATAAAGTGGCGCGGCGCGTCCATGTGCGTGCCCGTGTGCAAACTCAGGGAGAGTAGAGACACGTTGGCCGTGTCACCTTCTTCCAAAGTGCTGAGCCGGCGCAGCGCCACGGGTGGCTGGCCGGGCCAAGACACCATGTCTTCAAAAATGGGATACGTCACGTCCAACCAACCGCCGGGTGTGTTCATGGGCACGTCCTTAGACTTACATACTTAAGACTTAACATAGTGACACTTCTGCGACCCGACTGTTTTGACCCCACTGTTCTCAAAACCGCTGAGCTTGCCCGTGTCAGCATGTACGCTGAGTTTTGGAGGTCGGTTATGGCAACGCCCAGTATCAACGTGACGAACAACGAGTCCGAAAACCGGTTTGAGACGCAAGTCGAAGGCGACTTGGCTTTTGCCGCCTACACGCGGCGGGGCGACACCCTCACGTTCACCCACACCGAAGTGCCGGACGACTTGCAAGGCCAAGGTATCGGCACCAAGTTGGTCCGCGGCGCGTTGGAGCAAGTGCGCGACGACGCGCTCAAGGTCGTCCCGCAGTGCCCGTTCGTCGCCGCGTTCATCGACGAGAACCCGGAATACCAGGCGCTGCTCGAGGGCTAGAGGTCACGCGCGAAGCGTTTTCGGTGTGCTACGTGACCCGAGTACCTGGACTTGCCTTAAATTTTAAGGTATACTTCAAACATGTTAGCTCATCCCATTACCCAGACCGCGCTTTTGTTCGGCCTCGTCGTTGCTTCGGGTTTGCTGCTGACGCTTGTTAACGACGTCCTTACAACGGCCAGTCGAGACCGCAAGTCGCGCCGGGCTTGGCACCAAGCCCTCGTCGTGGCGCCCGTACCCGTCCTGCCGGCAAGGGCAATCGCGGAACCGGACACACCCTTCAAAATCATTACAGTTAAAACCTCGAGCCAAACCCAACCTGCGCTCGACGTGCCGAACGACCTGCCCAAAGCGGCTTGAGTCGGGTTCGACCCTAGCCCGAGGCCGCGTCCGGCGAACGCTTCGTCACCTTGCCTCTCACCAAAAGTCGCTATGCTGTGGACATGGCGAAGGCCCTAGAGTCCGTCCTCTCTTTTCTCGAACTCCTGGCGAGGAGTTTTTGGACTCAGCTGGGCCGTCCCGGCCTCGACCCTACCGGTTGGAACAGTCTGACCTGGAGCTTTGCGGTGTTCGTGGCGTTGCTGTTCGCTCTGGTCTTTCGTCTGCTGAGACGGCGCCGGGCGCGCGGCTTTCCGACCCCGGAACTCGTCGTTTCCAAGGGTGAGGTCGTGCAGCTCGAGAACAGCATCTTGCAACAGTTGAGCGTCAGGGTGGGCAACTTGGGCGACTACTCGGTGCAGTTGTTGGAACTTACGCTCTCGAGCAGCGTCTTGCCGGAGCCCATACTGATAGAGGCCGTCGAACTGCTCCGCCCCCACACGGCGCGCGAACTCAAGGCGATTTTACCCACAGACTTGGTCGGTGACGAGGCCGTTTTGAAAGCGTACGGCTACGTGGTGCGCAACAGCGAGCGCGTGTTCGAGCTGCGCGCGAACCTCACCTGGGAACCCCGGAACAAACGCTACAAGGTGTCCCCGCTCGGACAAACGTTACGCCCCGCCCGCAAGCTTGATGCCCGCCTGGACGAACTGCGCAAACGCGCCTGGCTCGAGTACAACCCGAACACGCGACCCGCCCGAGCCGCCGTCCAACCGAGCCCACCCGAGCCGCCGGACGAACGCCGGGCCGTCGCCAAAAAGGCCGAACTGGAGTTTCCCAACGAGTTCTAGGCGGCTCGGCTGGGCAAGGGGTTGGAGTCGCTAAGAGCTTGTGACCAACCCTGCCGCACACACAAAAGCCTGGCTCTTCTTGGCAGTTGCTTCGGCCGCAAGGACCGCGCCCGCCGGTGTCGACGCCGTCTCTCGGCACGCCGACTTTGTCGACCACAGCGTACCCACGGACGGTGAGCTTGCGGACACCTTGCCTTACCTCATTGCCTCGGGTTTGATAACGCGGCGACAAAGCGAGTACACCCTGACCGAGGCGGGTCTCGAGCTTTACCGGCGAGCGTCGTCAGGGGCTGGCAACCTTCGCGACACGCTCGCAGAACTGACCGCAACCTTTTCCGGCGCGTCACGCGAGGCCTGACTCGCCCAGACGCCGCTCGAGCCCTTCCGAGGTTTTCACAAAGCGTCTCGTGAGTCTCGGTCGGGCTGGACGAAGCCAAGAGGCCTGAGTGGACTACTGCATCTCTGCTACTCCAGCTCTACTAACCCCAACTCTACTAACCCCAGTTCACTCCAACGCCAACTCGAACGCCGGGGACGCCATACCCTCCGCGGCCGGCACCACGAGCAGGGTCAAACCTCGTTCGGATGGACCCATTACAAAACCGACCACGCCCTGCACGTTGCCGCCGGGTGCGAGCGTCACGTCTGTTAAGGGCGTCGCGCCGAGCCGGGCCACGTCGCCGGGCAGGACCGGTGCCACGGTTTTCTGGCGGGGCACCTTGATACCCAACAGCACACCGTCAGGACGGGCGAAGGGTCGAAAGGGTACGGAGGCGTCACCGTGATTCTCGAGCCGCAGCGTGACGAGCAAAAAGGTTTGTCCCGGGTGCGCCCGCGCCCTCGAGCTGAGCCGCAGGTCTACTAAGTCCCGCGCCGCCACAAACTCCGTTTTGACGACGCGCAAGCTCAGTCCCGCCTTTTCGGCACTTTGCCCAGGCAAAGCCACCGCCCTGTCCACGGGCAAACCCACCACGACTTCGGACCAGGGGCGTGCGGCAGGACGTGAGAGCCGGTTGACCACGAGCACCCCACCCAACACCACGGCGAACATGCCGAGGTAGGTGAGGAGCAAGCGCAGGACCTTCACGGCTTCAGTTTAGCGAAGTCCGGATGTGTCGAGGGTTGGCCGGGGCGTCCGCTTGAAGTGAACGTGAGCGAGACACGCTTCTCGAGGCCGTCCATCACCTCTTTGCGCGCACGGTTTGACGCGCACGGTATGCTTTCACCATGACTTTAGAGTGGGCACCATGAAACTGGAACGGGTCGAACTGCGAGAGTTGGACGTGCGCTTGCGCTTTCGGTTTGAAACGAGCTTCGGAGTTGAGCAAAGTTTGCGAAAAACGCTCCTCGTCCTGCACGGCGAGGGGCTGGAAGGCTACGGCGAGGCGACCGCGAACAACACGCCGGGCTACAGCTACGAGACCGCCGACACCGTGTGGACGGCGCTGACCCAGTACATCCTGCCGCTGGTGATGGGTAAAGACTACGCCACGCCCGCCCAACTGCTGCACGATTTACGCTTCGTCCGCGGCCACAACATGGCGGTGGCGACCGTGGAGACGGCGCTGTGGGACTTGCAAGCCAAGGCGGCCGGAATGCCGCTGTGGACGCTCCTCGGGGGCCTGCGCACGGCGCACCCGGTGGGCGCGTCGCTTGGCATTCAAAAAAGCGTCGCCGAGACGGTCGACATCGCCCAGAAACACGTCGAACAGGGCTACAAACGCCTCAAGTTCAAAATCAAACCGGGTTGGGACGTCGCGCCTTTGCGGGCGGTGCGTGAAGCGTTGCCGGACACGCCCCTCACCGTCGACGCCAACAGCGCCTACAAACTCACCGACGCGCGGACGTTTCAAGACCTCGACGCGCTCGGCCTCGAGTACATCGAACAACCTCTCGCCCACGACGACCTCGTCGACCACGCCAAACTCCAGGCGATGCTGGCAACGCCGCTTTGTTTGGACGAGTCCATTCACTCGCCCGAGGACGCCCGCAAGGGGTTGCAACTGGACGCGGGCCGGATTATCAACGTCAAGGTGGGGCGGGTGCGCGGGCACTTGCTGGCGCGGCGCGTCCACGACGTGGCGGTCAGTTTCGGCGCGCCGGTGTGGTGCGGCGGCATGTTGGAACTCGGCGTGGGCCGGGCGCACAACTTGCACCTCAGTTCGCTGGAAGGCTTCAGCCTGCCCGGCGACACCGCCAGCGCCAGCCGCTACTGGGAAGAGGACGTTACGAACGAGTGGTTGGACGCCGACGACGGCGTCCAGCACGTCCCCGCAGGTCCCGGCATAGGCGTGACGCTGAAGCGCGACTTTATCGACAAGGTCACCGTGCGCAAAGAGACTGTTACCTCTTGAGACCGGCAGGCACGCCTTGAGGTTGGCGGGCAAACGCGCGGTGCTGCGCGACTGGCGCTTGACGGACCTGGACACCTGGGCCGAGTGGCTGAAACCGGGCCACCGCTGGCAAGACCTCGACGCTCCTTACTACCCCAAACCGCCTGCGAGCTACGTCGTTGAACGCAAGCTCGAGCTGAAAACCCAAGTCGCCGCCGACAAGTGGCCCAACCCCAGACACGAACTCGTCATCGCCGACCGGGCGAGCGACCGTTTGCTGGGCCTCGTCACCTGGGCGTGGGAAAGCCGCGAAACGCACTGGCCCTCGGCGGGCGTCGTCATCTTCGACGACGCCTACTGGAACCGGGGCGTCGGTTTCGAGGCGTTGGGTTTGTGGACGGACTACCTGTTTGAAAGCCTGCCCGACATCGTCCGTATGGACCTGCGCACCTGGTCGGGCAATGCGGGCATGATGCGGCTGGCCGAAAAGCTAGGCTACAAGCTCGAGGCCGTGTTCCGCAACGCTCGCGTCGTGGAGGGCGTGTATTACGACGGCCTGGGTTACGGCGCGCTGCGCGAGGAGTGGCGGGAGCTGTACCCGCGGGGCTTTCTCGAGGCCCTATAGGTTGTGGCGAGAATGACACTTCTTTAGTCTGCATTCTTCTGGTCTGCACCCCTCCGCCAGTTCTAGCCTTAAGGGTGCGCGGTCACTGGGCCACCCGTTCCGACACTGTATCCTGGACACCATGCCTCGCCCGCTGAGTTTCGACCCGGACACCGTCCTCGACCAGGTCGTCCAGCTTTTTTGGGAGCAGGGCTACCGCGCGACCTCGGTGCAGGACCTGGTCACCGCGACCGGGCTCAACCGCTCGAGCCTCTACCACCATTTCGGCGGCAAGGACGACCTGTTTGCGGCGGCGCTGCAGCACTACGTCACGCACTACAGCGCCGAGCGGCTCGCGGCGTTGCAGCGAGGGTCGGTCAGGGAGGCTTTCCGCGCTTACTTCGATGACCTGGTCAGCTTCTCGAGCGGTGTGGGCAAGGGCCTGGGCTGTCTTCTCACCAACACCGCCGCCGAAGTCGCGCCGCACGACGCGCGCACCCGCGCCACCCTCGCAGACCGCTTCGCAGACACTCGCAACGTCTTCGAAGCACTTTTGAACCGTGGACAGGCCGAGGGCGAAGTCGGAACTGACAAAGACACCAAGGCGCTCGCCAACTTTTTTCTCGGCACCGTGCAGGGCATTCGGGTGCTGGCGCGAGCCGGGGCGGACGCCGCGACCCTGCGCGACATCGCAGCGACGGCTGTGAGCGTGCTCGAGTAACCCGGCCAGCCCCTGTGCCGGGTATGTCGAGTGCGCGACACGTTTTGGAACAACCGTTTCATAACATGGCACAAGCCTGAAGGAGGCCAAAGTATGGACATTCAGCCCCTTGTTCCCCGCCAAAAAGTCCCCAAACTTAGTGTGCCGACGGTGGGCGGCGCGACCTGGACGCTTGCCGAGCAGACCCCGAAAAACTTCACCCTGCTGGTTTTTTACCGCGGCCTGCATTGCCCCGTGTGCCGGAGCTACCTGCGCGACTTGCAAGCGCACTTGGAAGCTTTCAAGGGCTTGGGCGTCGAGGTTTTGGCGCTCAGCAGCGATACACAGGAGCGGGCCGAGCAAACCAGAAAAGATTGGCAGCTCGGCGAGCTGACGCTTGCCTACGGCCTCGAGCTGAGCGCGGCGCGGCAGTGGGGCCTGTACGTCTCGACAAGCCGGGGCAAAACCTCGACCGGCGTGGTCGAGCCCGACCTGTTCAGCGAGCCCGCCCTGTACCTAGTAAAGCCCGACGGCACGCTGTACTTCGGCGCGGTGCAAACAATGCCCTTTGCGCGGCCCCACTTCGACGACGTCGTGGGCGCTGTAAAGTTTGTCCTCGAGAAAGACTACCCCGCCCGCGGCGAGGTTACCGACCTGCCCGAACTGCAGTCCGCTTAGCGGTTCCGTCGCGACCGCTCTCTCGGCCTACCGGGGTTGGCTGTCAACGTCGCTGCAACGTCGACAGTTCAAGCCGAACGTTTTTATCGGCAAACTCCGGCTGTAAATACTGGTCATGAGTAACAAAACTCTTTCGGTATGAGACGAGAAAGAGTGGCTAACCCGTCAGCTTTCGCTGACGTCGAAAAGCAGGTCGTCGTCCAACGCGGCGTCGCCGGCGAGCACCGACATGTCGCCGGTGGTCTCGAGCACCACCGCCCGAACCTCGGCCAGACTGAGCACGCCCGCGCCGCGCAACTTGGCGAACAGGTCGGCCTGGGTGACGCCCGCCCTGGTCAAGTTGTCGTGCAGGACCTGCGCGTCTTTCATAAGCAGTAGCGGCCGGTTGTCGACGAGGGGCGAGGCACCCGCGCGCAAGCGGTACGCCGACACCACGCGCTGCGCCGCGAACAGCGTAACAAGCGCGACGACGCCTTTGAGGAGCGGCACCGACGCGGACAGCGCGGTGCTGGCGATGACGGTCGAAACCGCCACGGTGGTGGCAAAGTCGAAGCTCGACATCTTGGCGAAGCTGCGCAAGCCGCTCACGCGCGTCGCTAAAATGGTCGCCGCGTAGATGCCCAGCGCTTTCAAAACCGTCGTCAGCGCCGCCGCCGCGCCGACCCAAAACCAGTCGTCCATCGCCCGCCCGTCCTTAGCGTGTCTCAATGTACAGAGGTTACACGCTCACGCCAATCTTAACGCTCGAGGGCTGATGTCCTTAAGCGCGACTGTTGAAGCAGCCAGGGTTACCGCAAAGTCAGCTTGCCTCTACCTGTCGTTGTGAGGAAGCGTAAAAGTTTGAGACAACCGCGTACAGAAGCGGTGCCAGACGAACCTCAACGCTCGAGACCCCTTCGCGTTCGCTCGCAGGGACGAGCGGTTTTACTCGACTCAGGCGACTTTGCGGTAGCTGTTGAAGCGGCGCTCATACCCCCGCGCCGAAATAGTCGGGTTCAAAACCCGCTTTCCACTTGATGTTGCAGCCCATGCTCGGGCGCTGCTCGCTCGGGGCGGGCTCGCCCGCGAGCAGGGCGTCGAGCGCGCCGCGCAGTTCGTCCCCGTTAACCGGCTCGTTGTTGCCCGGTCGGCTGGCGTCGAGTCGGCCCCGGTAGACAAGGGTGTGGTTGGCGTCGAACAGAAAAAAGTCCGGCGTGCAGGCGGCGGTGTAGGCCTTGGCGACCGCTTGCGTTTCGTCGAACAGGTACGGAAACTCGAAGCCGAGCCGGTTCCCTTGTTCTTGCAAACCCTCGGGGCCGTCGGCGGGATGCGTTTCGGCGTCGTTCGACCCCACGGCGACCACGCCCACCCCGCGTTTGCGGTACTGGTTGCCGAGCGCCGCGAGTTCACGCTCGACGTGTTTGACGAAGGGGCAGTGGGTGCACATGAACATGACCAGCAGGGGTTGCTTGTCAAAGTCCGTCGAGGCGACCGTCTCGCCCGAGACCACGTCGGTAAGGCGAAAGTCGGGGGCGTGAGTGCCCAAGTCCAACATCGTCGACTGGGTTGCAGCCATGAAATTCCTCCTGCTGTCACCCTAAACGACGCAACGCGTTTTCGATGTTGCCAGACGGATGTTGCGAGACGGATATTGCGATATGTAGGCAAAGCACGCTCGAGCCCACTCACCGAGCCGCAGCCCCGCAGTAAGGCTCTTGCCTTTTTACGTTGACGCTTTTTGCCCGGACACCTTATACTACGAGCCGCTGTCGGCCCAGGTGGCGGAATGGTAGACGCTACAGACTTAAAATCTGTTGACCGTAAGGTCGTGTGGGTTCGAGCCCCATCCTGGGCACCAGGTTGGCGACGGTAAAAATGAGAACTCGAGCCCGACGAAGTGGGGCTCGAGTTCTTTCCGTAAAGCGCTTACAGCGTGCCAGCTTTTTCCTTGACAAAAGGCTTTCTCAAATTTCAATCTGAAAGTTTACAAAACTCGCCAAAGCGTTCTGATTCACACACCCAACAGGCCCAAGTACCAGCCGATTATCCCCTGACCGAAAAACAGCGCCAGCAAACCGCCCAGAATCAACGACGGGCCGAACGGCACCACGCGCTCGCCCCCGGCGAGGCGACCGACGACGCCGCCTACCGCGCCGATGACGAACGCCGCGAACAAACCGACAAGCAAACTCTGCCAGCCCAGCAGCGCGCCCAGCACAGCTGCGAGCTTGGCGTCACCGAAACCCATCGCCACGGGTTCGTCGTCTAGCAGGGGTTCGTCGGGCGCACCCGAAAAAAGGTCCCTGAACCACCAAAACAGTGCACCTAAAAAGGCGACCGCGCCCGCCGCAATAAACGTCCCTGCCACGCTTTGGAGCGGGGTAACCCAAGGGTTGAGGCCGGACAGGACCAGGGCGACACCCCAAAGCGCGTAAACCCAAGCCTCGGACAAGCGCAGGGGCCGCCGCGCGACTACGTTGAGCGCGACCGAAACGAGCGCCACACCGACGCCCCAGGGCCAACCCAGCAGCGCGCCGCCGAGCGCCGCGAAGTTGACCTGGTCCATACCGACCGGCCACAGACGTTCGCGCGTGTCCGCAAAACGGCGCAGCAGCAGGCTACCTGTTCGGTTGATGAGGGCGAGGATGCCCGCACCTACCGCGCCGCCCGCTAACGCCTCACCCGGCGTCGGCAAACCGCTGCCAAAGGCGTAGACGAACGCGCCCAGGAGGGCGACCGCCGCAGCGGGCAAGGTCAGGCTGTCGGGCAAGATGAAGTGGTCCAGGTCGATAAGCGCCAGCATGACGAGCACGGCGAAAATAGCGAGGAGCGGCGCGACGGTGTAACCGTAAAGCTCTATCGGCCAGCGCCACGCCAACGCCACGAAGCCCAGGGCGGTAAGGGTTTCGACCAGCGGATAGCGCGCCGAAATCGCTTGCCGACACCCCGAACAGCGGCCTCTTAAGAGCAACCACGACAACACGGGCACGTTTTCCCAGGGCCTAATTTTGTGGCCGCAGTTGGGACACTGCGAACCCGGAAACACTATGGACTCTTTTTTAGGCAATCGGTAGATGACCACGTTGGCAAAACTGCCGATAAGCGCGCCCAAAACACCGACGAACAAAAGCGTAACGACACTGACCACAACCGGCATTATAGGTGCGCCGCGCCCGCGCCGGGGGCGATTTTTCTCATCATGCCGGTAGGTATACTGACCCCCATGAAAAAATTACCCCTTTGCTTGTGCTTGGCCTTTTTGACGGCTTTTTCGTTCGGAATTGCCCAAGACAGCAACCTCAAACTCGCCTATGTTCGCCCGAGCCAACTCTTCGCCGTCAACCCCGCCGGGCAAGAAGCCGCCGCCCTGATGCAACAGCGCGACAGCGAACTCGGCCCGCTCGTGCAGGAGTTGCAGGCGCTGCAGTCCAAGGCTGAAACCGCCGAAGGTTTGAACGCCGACGAACGCGCTCGAGCCACCTTGCTCGTGCGCACGGTGCAGCAAACGCAAGCGCGCTACACCGACGACATCCGGCAGGCCGCCGCGCCCGCCGAAGCGGCCATCGACGAGGCGATTGCCGCCGTCGCCAGGGCAGGCGGCTACACCCTCGTGCTGGACGCAGAACTCACCGGGGCCGGGGGCGCGAGCCCCTTCATCTTCGTCGACACCGACATCGTCCCCGACATTACCGACGAGGTCGTAGCGAGGTTGCAAGGCCAGTAACCGAAGGTCGGCGCAAAGCGCAGGATGCCGCGACGAGCCCGGCATCCTCTTTTTTTGGTACGTCCCTCGCGACGGGATTCCGGCGTTTTTAGAGAGCAGTTCAGCCACTCTCGAATGATGAACCCAGCGCCGTCAGCCGTGCCGCTTCTCATCCAAAGTGTTACTATACTGCCGCTATGAAAAGACTTTCCTTTCTAACCGTGTCATTCGTTTTCAGCCTCGTCTCGAGCCTAGCCTTCGCGCAAGACGACGTTCCCAGCATCGTCTTCGTCGACGCCCAAGCCGCCATCAACGCCCACCCCGCGGGCCAGGCCGCTACAGCCTTGCAAGAGACGGCAAAGACCGAGGTCGAAAGCCTACAAACAGACCTGCAAGCGCTCGTTGACAAAGCCAACTCGGGCCAGCAGCTCACCGCCGAAGAACAGTCGCGCTTTCAACAGTTGAGGGACGCCCTCGTTTCGGTACAGCAACGCTACGCCGAGCAAATCAACACGACCGTCCAGCCCGCTTTGGAGGCCGTCAACCAAATCATTGAAGAAATCGCCGAGGCGAACGGCTACGACATCGTTTTGGACAGTGTGGTGGCGGGACAGCAAGGAACCGGCCTCGTCGTCTTCGCCCGCGACAGCCTCAACATCACGCCGCAGGTCCTCGAGCGGGTAAACGCACTTCCTTAAACCGCGGGGCGAACCTCGACCGAATTCACACAGTGCGAAAGCAGCGGGACCGGTCCCGCTGCTTTCTTACGTTTGCTTTTTACGTTTCCAGCGGCCACAGGTACTCGGGCTCGAGCCTGACCCATACCTCAGCGCCGGGCTGCACCCCACATGCCTGACAAACCCGGCTGGCGAGGCGCATCTCGAGCGCTCCCTCTCCCAACTTCAGGCTGACGAGCCGGTTCAAACCTTCGGCGAGGACGGACGTCACCGTCGCGGGGTAGCAGCGCGCGCTCACGGCGTGGTCGCGGCGGACCAACAGCACGTGTTCCGGCCGGATGCCGAGCGTGACCGGCGTGCCCGGAGGGATTTCGGTGTCAGGAACGTTCAAAAGGTGCTCGAGCCACCTGACCTGCATAAACGCGTTCTTGCGCCCTACCACCGTCCCGGTGAGCCGGTTCGTCATGCCGGTCAGGTCGGCGACGTAAGTGTCGGCGGGCCTTAAATAGAGGTCGTCGCCGCTGCCGAACTGCACCACGCGGCCGTCCCGGTAGACGGCGATTTCGTCCGCCAGCATCGTCGCCTCGACCAGGTCGTGCGTCACGAGCACCGTAGGCGTGCCGAGCTGGGCCAGCAAGTCGACTAGGTAGCGCCGCAACGAGGTTCGCACGACGTCGTCCAGCGCGGCGAAGGGTTCGTCGAGAAGCAAAAGGTTGGGCTCGCTCGCTATAGCTCGCGCCAACGCGACGCGCTGCTGTTGTCCGCCGGACAGCTGGCGGGGACGCTTGGCGGCGTGCTCAGGCAAACCCACCAGCTCGAGCAGTTCGGTGACTCGGGCCTTGCGAGACGCGTCCCGCAAACCGTAGCGCACGTTCTCGGCCGCGCTGAGGTGGGGAAACAGCAAATACTGCTGCGGCACGTAACCGACCCGGCGTGCCTGGGGCGAAAGGTTCAACCTTTGCGCAGCGTCGAACAACGTCACGCCGCCTACTTTCACCACGCCTGAACCCGGCGTCGCCAGTCCGGCCAAAACCTCCAGGGTAAGGCTTTTGCCCGAGCCCGACGCGCCGAACAGCGCCAGTCGGCGGCCGGTACTCGTCAGCTTGGGCGACAGCTCGAAGCGGCCCAGACGCAGCGCAAAGTCCAGTTCGACGGTTGCCGGCCTGGGGGTCACGACTCGTCTCTGAAGCGCAACGTCAGCCGGAGGACGAACAGCAGCGCGAACGAAACGAGGGCGAGCACCGCGGCGACGACGAGCGCGCCGCTCAAGTCGCGCTCCAGCTCGGCATAAATCGCCAGCGGCAGGGTGCGCGTCACCCCCTGCAAACTGCCCGCGAACACAATCGTCGCGCCGAACTCGCCCAGGGCTCGAGCCCAGGCCAGGGCCAATCCCTCGACCAAAAAGGGCAGCGCCAAGGGCCACGTGACGCGCCAAAAAGTCGTGCGCTCGCTTTTGCCGAGCGTCCACGACAGCGCCTCCAGACGCGCCGACACCGAGCCGAAGCCCGCTTTCATGGTGCGAATATAAAACGGGCTGGCGACGAACACCTGCGCCAGCACGACGGCCGTCGTCGTAAACGCCACGTTCACGCCCAAGTCGCTCAACCACGGCCCCAACAGCCCGCGCCGTCCGAACACCAGCAGCAAGCTCACCCCCGCCACCACCGGCGGCAGCACGATGGGCAGGTCCAACAAGGTGTCCAAAAAACGTCGGCCGGGAAACGAGTAACGCGCCAACAAGTAAGCCACGGGCGTTCCCAGAGCGAGCGTAACGACCATGCTCAGCGCGGTCGTGAGCAGGCTCAAACGCAAAGCCTCGAGCACGACTGGGCGCAACAGCGTCGCCAAAAAGTTTGCGTTCAGAGCGCGCGCGAGCAGGGTCAGCGTCGGCAACACCAGCAAGACGACCAGCACCCCGCCCGCCACGCCCGCCACGACTGGCGGGCGTCGCCGCGACGAGGTCACGCGCTGAGGTCGGCCGTCCAGCACAAGCTCAGGGTACTTGACTAAAGCCGTGCTCCGCCAGGACGGCTTGTCCTTCGTCGGATAGGACGAACCTCACGAAAGCCTGAGCGAGTTCGGGGTAAGAGGCGCTCCTGAGAACGGCAATCGGGTAGGTCGCCGCGACGTTGTAAGCCTCGGGAATTTCGATAACGCTCACGTTTTTCAAGACCGCCGCGTCGGTAGCGTAAACGACCGCCGCGTCGGCCTCGCCCAAGTCGACCTTGGCGGCAGCTTGCCGCACGTTCGGCTCTTCGGAAACGAGGTTGGCCTCGACCCGCTTCTTAAAGTCGGCCCCGTAGACGGCCCCCAGTTTTTCCAACGCCGTGCGCGCGTACACCCCGACCGGCACCTCGGGCGCGGCCAACACCACCTTGACCCCCGGCGTCGCCAAGTTCGCCAGCGAGGCAAGCCCCGAAGCCCTCGGCGTGACGACCACGAGCTTGTTACCGGCGAAAATATGGGCCTCCAAAAGAAGCCCCTCGGCCGCCACGACCTGCATTTGCGCCGCGTCGGCGCTCGCGAACACGTCGGCGGGCGCGCCCTGGACAATTTGGGTACTCAGCGCCGAAGACCCGGCAAAGTTCAGGACGACTTGGGCACCTTCGTGACCCGCTTCGAAGGCGGCCGCCACGTCTTCGAAAGCTTCGGTGAGGCTCGAGGCTGCGAACACGGTCACCTTTTGGGTGCCTGCTTTTTGAGCGCCCACCTTCTGGGCGAGAGCCAAACTCAAAACCAGAAGCAGTGCGAGTGCGATGATTCGTTTCAAGACGACCCTTTCGTAAATAACCTCTACAGACGAACTCGCGGACAAAACCGCAGCCCTTCGGAACTGCGCCTCGAGGTGAGCGGACCTCTTTTGAGTAAGTCCGGTGGGACAGCGGTGCCAACCGGCCTCGGGGTTGCTCGGTTGAAAGCGCAAGAAGTCCAGTGTACGCTTTCGCTGTTTCGCAAGGTGACACCTCGGTAGCTACTCGGTATCTGTCAACTCGGCCGTGCCTACCCCAATAGCTGACCTAGTATCTGCCTCGGCACCCGGCTCAGCATCTTGCAGGTCTTGCAAAAAAGCCGTGTCGCGGGCGCTTAGGGGAGCTGCGCCGAGCAGGTCCGGGCGACGCGCCAGGGTCCGCCGCAACGCTTGCCGCCGCCGCCACGCCTCGACGTTCGCGTGGTGACCGCTCAAGAGCACTTCTGGAACACCTACTCCCGCAAATTCGGCGGGGCGGGTGTACTCCGGGTAGTCGAGAATTCGTGTCGTGAACGAGTCCTGCTGGTAACTCGCCGCGTCGCCCAGCACACCGGGCACGAGTCGGGCGGTCGCCTCGATAAGCGCCAGCGCCGCCACTTCCCCACCCATCAGCACGAAGTCGCCCACGCTCACCTCGCGCGTGACGAGCTGTTCGACGCGGGCGTCGAAGCCCTCGTAACGACCGGCCAGAAGGCACAAGTGCTTTTTTTCAGCCAGCGTTTCGACCAAACCTTGCGTGAGCGGTTCGCCGGCCGGGGACAGCAGAATAACTTCGTCCGGGGGCGACCCCGTCGCCCGCACTTCGGCCAGCGCCCGCGCCACCACGTCGACGCGTATCACCATGCCTGCGCCGCCCCCGTACGGGGTGTCGTCGACGCGGTTGTGCTTGTTTTGGGCGTGGTCGCGCAAGTCGCGCACGTCAATACCGACGAGTCCGGCCGCCAGCGCGCGGCCCAGCAGGGCTTCTTGCGTCCACGGCAGAACGAGCTGGGGAAACAGGGTATAGACCGTGTACTTCATCGGGGTTGCGTCACCGGGGCTGCACGGGAAACCACGAACTCAAGGCTCGAGCAAACCCTCGGGCACGTCCGCCAAGTAAACCCCGTCGTCGGTAACCTCGACGTACGGTGCTTGGAGCGGCACCATCACCTCGGCGAAGTTCGTCCGGACGACGAGCAGGTCTTGCAAACCGGCCTCGAGCACTTCCTTGACCGCGCCGTAGGGCTCGCCCTCCCAATAGACCGGCAAACCCAGCAGTTCGTCGACGTAAACATCACCCTCTTCCGGCCTGGGCAGCACCTCGGCGGCGGCGTACACGTCTTTGTTGACGAACCCCTGCGCGGTTTCGCGGTCACGCGCCCGCGCTAGGTAAACGATGATGTGGGACCCGGCGCTGCGCACCCGGCGCACCTCCGTTTCGCCCACGCCCGTCAGCCACACGTGTGACAGGTCGACGACCGCGTCGGCCTCGGCGTCACCCAGGGGGTAAAAACGGAGACCGCCCTCGAGCTGAAACGTCTTGCCGAGGGTGCCGAGTTTTACGTGACCGGTTGGGAGCGTGTCGTGAGCCATAGGTTTTTAGCCGTGGGGTTTTGGTCTTAAGGTTCTAGTCATAGGGTTCTAGTCGACGAGTTGAACCTCGACGTGGTGTTGACCTTCCGCGGCGGCCCGCGCCAGCGTGCGCACGCTGTTGATAACGCGGCCGCCGCGCCCGATAACCCGGCCCGCGTCACCCTTGGCGCACCGAATTTCGATGCGCAAACCGCCGCCCTCGCGCTGCGCCGTGACTTGCAAACTTTCCGGCTCTGCGACGAGATTTTGGACGATGAAGGTGACGAGTTCCAGCGGCACTTACGCCTCGGCGTTGGCCGCCGCGCGCGCCTTGTACCCGGCCGAGCGCTTGGCGAGCACGCCGCCTAAAGTCACGCCGGACTGCTCCAAGAGCTTCGCGGCGGTCTCGGTCGGTTGCGCGCCCTGCTCGAGCCAGTAAGACGCCCGCTCCGCGTCCAGCTTCAGCGGCGTTTCGACGGTGTCGCGCGGGTCGTAATAGCCCAGCGACTCGATGTAGTCGCTGCTCCGCTTTTTGCGGGAGTCGACGACGACCACGCGGTAGTGAGGGTTTTTCTTCGCGCCCAAGCGCATAAGACGAATTTTAACCATGTGCCTTGCCTCCAGGTGTTCAAAGACAGCCTCTTTGGAGCGAATTTGCGTCAAAGAGGCGACCTCCGAGAGTTCAACTCACTATCTTACAGGATGAGCGGGGGGTTCGGCTAGGGCTGACTTGGCAGTGCGCCGACCGAACAAGCGCCCCAGCGGCAAACGTTGGCTGTACTCGAGCGCGCCCGCCTTAAAGAGGGCGAACGCCGCGTACAGTCCCAACACCACGTAAACGGACAACGCCAGCACGCCGAGCAGCGCCTCGGTTGGGGTGAGGGCGAAAATCGCGTTGCGCAGCAGCAGCACGAACGGGGCGGTGAGCGGAAAGTAGCTCGTGATTTGCGCGACCGTCCCGTGCGGCGCTTGCAGAATCGTCGAGAAAAAATAAATCGGGCTCACCGCCAGCAAGATGAAAATAGCGGAGAACCGTCCCGCCTCGCGCGCGCTCGGCATAATCGCGCCGACGCCGATTTGCAGCGAGGCCATGAGTAGTAACCCCGCGAGAAGGTAGAACAAACCGAGCAGGAGTTGAGCGGGGTTGACCGGCAGCGTCGCTAAGTTTAGTTCGGCGGGCAACGTCGCGCCCAACAGCGCGGCCGCCCCGACGCTGAAACTGGTCAGCAGCACAAACTGCGTCAGCACCACGCCCATGAGTCCGATGAGCTTGCCCCACACCAGGCGGTAGGGCCGCATCGTCGTCAGCATGATTTCGATGACGCGGTTTTCTTTTTCTTCGGACACGCCCGTGAGCAGGTAGCCCAGCGACACGTAGATGAGCATAAAGTAGAGCACGACCAGCAGCCCCGGCAACACGTAGTTCGCCAGCGCGGGCGCGGGCTGGCCGTCGCGGTAGTTCGTGGCGGTCACGTTCAAAGGGCTGTTGAACAGCGCGATTTCTTCCGGGTCGTTCAGCCCGGCCAAGACGCTCTGCTTGAGAAGCGTTTCGGCCGCGTCGTTGTACTCGCCGCTCGAGAACAGCCCCAAGTCCTGCGCGTAAACCCGAATCGTTTTGGCGGTCGCCACGTCCGCCGGATAGACGAACAGCGCGTCGACCCTGCCGTCTTTGACGCCTTGCAGGGCGGCGGCTTCGTCCTCTACTTTTACAAACGGCTTCACGTACTGGCCCGGCGCGATGACGCCCGCCCGGTCGACCACGGCGATTTCTTTGGCCGAGGCGACCTGCGCCTGGGCGCTTTTGGTGGCGCTCGAGGACGACAGCCCCGAAACCGCGCCGAACACGACAAACACCAGCGGCAGCAGCAAGGTGGTGAGCCAAAACGCCCGGCTCCGCACCACCTTGAGGTATTCGCGCCGCGCGACCAAACTTATCTGATTCATGCCCGTACCCCCTCGTGACTTTTGGACACTTGCAAGAAAATATCGTCCAACGACGGCGTGTCGACCTCGAAGGCGACCAGCTCGAGGCCGTTCTGCAGCAGACTCTGCAAGATGCTTTGCGGCGCGACGCCCGGCCGCGGCGTGACGCGCACGGTTTTGACACGACTCTGCTTGCCTTTCGGTTTGACCGGTTCGACGTCGTAAAGGTCTGGATTCACGGGAAACTCGCCCGCGAACGAGACGCGCAGGCTGTCGTCGCTGAAGGCGGCCTTGACCTCGGAAAGCGCGCCGTAAAGTGCGCGTTCGCCTTCGTGAATCATGACCAAGCGTTCGGCGATGCGCTCGACCTCGTCCATCTGGTGGGTGATGAAGACGATTGAGGAGCCGTTCTTGTTCAGCTCGAGCAGCAGTTCCATAAGCAGCGCGCGGTTGACCGGGTCGAGCGCCTTGGTGGGCTCGTCTAAGATAAGGAGTTCAGGCTCGTTGATGATGGTCGCGCCGAGCTGGACTTTTTGCTGCTGGCCGCCGGAGAGTTTTTTGATGTCGGTTTTGGCCTTGTCGCCGAGTCCGACACGCTCTAAATAGTTGGTCGCGCGCTTCACCGCCTCGGCGCGGCGCAAGCCTTTCAACTCGCCGAAGTAGACGAGCGTCTCCAGGACCTTCGAAGTCGCGTAAAGGCCGCGCTCCTCGGGCAGGTAACCGAGCATGTTGGCCGCCTCGGGTGAGTACGGGCGACCGTCGATGAGTAAATTTCCCTCGTCCTGCTCGTAAATGCCCAAGAGGGTACGAATCGTCGTCGTTTTGCCCGAGCCGTTCGCGCCCAAAAACGCGAAAATCTCGCCGCGCTCGACCTCGAACGACAGGTCTTTGACGACTTGAACAGCGCCGAAGCGCTTGGAAAAGTGGTTGACTTCGATAACAGGTGTCGGCATAGCTTAGTCCTTTGCTGTTTTTACAACTCTACTGCTCGGACGGTTCGGCATGACGTAAAAATATAGGCTCGAGGCCGAACCCAACCACCTTCAAAAGTATAGGCCGTGAGATGAGCCGGGGCTAAGAAAAGTGTAATCCCTCGAGCCCTATGCAGGGGACGCCGTCGCCGCGAGGCGGAACAGGGCCCAGGCGGCGAGCAGGTTGCCGTTGACCGCCTCGCCCCCGCGCAAACGCTCTTCGAAGTCGGTCAGGTTCAACCACTGAAGCGTAATAAATTCCTCGGGCTCGGGGCGTGCGTCGCCCTCGCTGAACCCCTCGGCCACAAACACAAAGCCCTGAATCGGCGTGCGGCGCGGGTTGACCAGGAACGAGCCCAGCGGCGTCATAATTCGGGCGCGCAGGCCGGTCTCCTCCTCCAACTCGCGGTGTGCGGCTTGCAGCGGCGTCTCGTGGTCGTCGACGACGCCCCCTGGAAACTCGGTGACGGCGCGCTGCACGGAGTGGTTGTATTGCGCGGCGACGAGCACCTCGCGCCCGCCCTCACCCTCACTTTCACCACCACTTGCACCCCCGCGCAAACAGATGACGCTCACGAAGTCGTCCAGCTTCTCAAAACGCAGCCAGGCGGTCTCGCCGCCCGTGGGCAGCGTCACCGAGTCTTCGACGACGCGGATGCGTTCGTGCTCCAACAGCACGCGGGACTCTCGGGTGCGCCAGGGGTCGCTCATAAGGGGTCGCTCATGGTCTCGAGTCTACCCCGGTCGGTTTCGGTCCCAACAGAAGTTTTACGCTTTCGAAGAGGGGTTCGTTTTTCATCCGGCTCGAGGCCCTCGAATGAAAGAACCGCAAGGACCATCAACCCTCCAGGTAAACCGGGCGGTCAAGGTAGACTTTACGGCGTGCGCGTCATGAGCTTCAACGTCAACGGGATTCGGGCGGCCCACCGCAAGGGATTCGCGGACCTGGTCGCCAGGGTCAAACCCGACCTGATCTGCCTGCAAGAGGCCAAGGCGCAGCCCGCCGACATCCCCTCGCTGCCGGACTACTGCAACACCTGGCACTGCGCCGAGCGAAAAGGTTACAGCGGCGTCGGCGTGTTGAGCCTGCAGCCCGCCGACCGGACGATACATGGACTGGGCTTCGAAGCCTATGACAGCGAGGGGCGCGTCCTGCGGGCGGACTTCTCGCGTTTGAGCGTGCTGAACGTGTACGTGCCGTCGGGCTCGAGCCGCGCGGAGCGCCAAGCCTTCAAAATGAGGTTTCTGGCGGACTTTTACGACCACGTCGAACGTCTGCTAACTGAAGGGCGCGAACTGCTGGTGTGCGGCGACCTCAACGTGGCACACAGAGAGGTCGACCTGACGAACTGGCGGGCCAACCAAAAAACGAGCGGCTTTTTGCCCGAGGAGCGCGCGTGGTTCGGGCGGTTGCTCGAGCTGGGCCTGGTCGACGTGGTGCGTGAACACGCCGGGCCGGAAGCCCCTGTTTACTCGTGGTGGTCACAGCGTTCGGGCGCGCGGGCGCGCAACGTCGGCTGGCGGCTCGACTACCAACTCGCCACACCCGGTTTGGCGAGCCGGGTCGCTCACGCCGAAATCTTCAAAGACCCCGTCCTGTCCGACCACGCGCCGGTCGTCGTGGACTACGACGTTTAGGGGCGCTGTTGTTTAGGGGCGACGTTTAGGGGCGGAAGCTCTGAGAAAACACAGAAGCCGGCAAACTGCAGAGGTCTGAGACGCGGTGGGCTTTACCAGACTTGCCGCGGTCATTAGCACGTCGGCACGGCCTCACGGTCGACGACAGCGACTGTGAAATAGGCACCACCGAACATGCGCCCTCAACCGTTCCCAAACTACACACCCGGCGCTTTAAACCTCCTAGAGTTTGACGGGTGACGTCGCTGTTCCGAATCCACCTGCCCGTTTACCGGGAGGTTTGGCACTTGGCGTTTCCGGTTATCCTGACAAACTTGCTGATGACGGCGGTCAACGTCGTCGACGTGTTCATGGTGGGGCGGCTCGGCCCGGTGGAAATAGCGGCGGTCGGCATGAGCAACACGGTACGGATGCTCGTGATGGTCGGCATCTTGTCGGTCACCGCCGGCGCGATGGCACTCGCCGCGCAGGCCAAGGGCGCGCAAGACCCCGAACGGCTCAGTTTCGTCGCCAAACAAACCTTGTCGTTGACGCTGTTTTTGGGTGCCGCCTTGAGCGTGCTCGGCTATTTCGCGTCTGAACCCTTGCTCACCTTTTTGAACAGCGGCGGCAACCCGCTGGCGGTGACGCTGGGCACTTCGTACCTCAAGCTGCTGTTTTTGGGCACCGTCTTCTTGGTTGGCAACTTCGCCGTGAGTAGCCTCATGCAGGGCGCGGGCGACACGGTGACGCCGCTGTTTTTGAGCGGCGGCATCAACTTGTTGAACATCTTGTTCAACTACCTGTTCATCTTCGGACCCGGTCCGCTGCCCGAACTCGGGGTGACCGGGGCGGCGCTCGGCACGGTGAGCGCGCGGCTGCTCGGTGTGGTGGCGGGGTTGGCGGTGCTGTACTCGGGCAAAAACGTTATTCGGTTTTATCCAGGCGGCTACCGACCGAACCTGACGATGTTTTGGGATATTTTGAACATCGGCATTCCTTCGGGGTTGCAGGGGGTGGTGCGCAACTCGGCGCAGTTGCTGGTGATTCGCATCGTCACCTCGACCGCTGCCGGGACATTCGGGGCGGCGGCGCTCGCCATCGGGCTGCAAATCGAGTCCTTGGCATTCATGCCGGGACTCGCCATCAACGTGGCCGCGACCAGTTTAGTCGGACAGTCGTTGGGCGCGTGGCAGGTCGAGCAGGCCAAGGCGCGGGGCAACGCCGCCATCGTGCTGGGCGTAGTGGTGATGACCGCCATCGGGATTCCCTTGTTACTTTTCGCGCCGGCGCTGGTCAAGCTGTTCGACCCGAGCGCGCAGGCGACCGTGGTAGCGGCGGGCAGTTCTTACCTGCGTATCAACGGCCTCGCCCTACCTGTTTTGGCGGTGGCGATGGTGGTGAATGGGGCGCTCCGCGGCGCAGGCGACACCCGGCCGGGGTTGTTCGGCAACATCCTGGGGCGCTGGTTGACGGTGGTACCGCTCGCTTACTTGCTCGCGCTCACTCTGGACTTCGGCGTGACGGGCGTGTGGTGGTCGCTCGCCGCGGGCACGACGGTGTCGGCGCTGTACGTGTTGCGGCGTTGGCGCAGCGGGGAGTGGTTGGAGGTCGCGTTGAGACAAACCCCGCTCTACCGGCAACACTTGAGACACCAGGCGCCCGCGGTGCGGCAAGCTTTTTTGCAAGAGGTCCGCGCGCCCCGGTTGGCGCAAGGAGCGGTCGAACACGTCGAGGCGGACGGCGTGACCTACAGCCTCGAGGGTGAACACACGCACGTCCATTTTTCCGAACAAGGCTTCGAGGTCGAAGACCGTCCCCTGCCTGCCGCCGTTCTCTCCCCTAAACCGCCCACCAAGGTTCAGCCCAGCTTGGCTCACGACTGAGGCAGGTCGAACGTCGTTACGAAACTGTAAAACGTCTATGTCGTAAAAACCGCCGGAAAACCGCAAAAACGTCTCGAGCCTACCCCTTTTCGCGGGCGTCACGTGGTACGCTTTGTCCTGTGGACGACCTGACCTTTAGACCGCGCTCGCTGCAAGACTACGTGGGGCAAAAACGCCTCAAAGAGAAGTTTTTGGTGTACCTAGAGGCGACCAAAAACCGGGGCGACGCGCTCGACCACGTGTTGCTCTACGGCCCCCCCGGACTTGGCAAGACGACGCTGGCGCACATTATCTCTTATGAACTCGGCGTCGGCATCAAGGTGACGAGCGGCCCGGCGATTGAAAAACCGGGTGACTTGGCGGCGATTCTGACGAATTCGCTCGACGAGGGCGACGTGCTGTTTATCGACGAGATTCACCGTTTGGGCCGCGTCGCGGAGGAGCACCTGTACCCGGCGATGGAGGATTTCAAAATCGACATCGTGCTGGGCCAAGGTCCGGCGGCCCGCACCATCCGGCTGGACTTGCCCAAATTTACGCTCGTCGGCGCGACCACGCGGCCGGGCCTCATCACCAACCCGATGCGCGACCGTTTCGGGATTGTCGAGCACCTGGAATACTACACCACCGAAGAACTCGCCGAAGGCGTCAAGCGCGACGCCAAGCGGATGGACATGGTCATCGACGAACAAGCCGCCTTAGAGATTGGTCGCCGCAGCCGCGGCACTATGCGCATCGCCAAACGGGTGTTGCGGCGGGTGCGCGACTACGCTGAAGTGGCGGGCGACGACGGGGTCACGTTGGAGCGGGTGCAGCACGCGCTCGAGGAACTCGGCATCGACGACATGGGCTTGGAGCAGCGCGACCGCGCCATTTTAAACTTGATGATTACCAAGTTCGCCGGGGGTCCGGTGGGTTTGGGCACCTGGGCGACGGCCGTGGGCGAGGACAAGGTCACGCTGGAAGAGGTGTACGAGCCGTTTTTGATTCAGCGCGGCCTCGTCAAGCGGACGCCGCGCGGGCGGGTGGCGACCGAAACGGCGTATCGGCACCTGGGCTACGCCTACGCTGCAGCCAACGAACCCCTGTTTGAAGCCGGAGTTTAAGCGGACTGCCGAACGGGTTAAAATTCTGACAAGTTCCGTTGCGCGAATAAGTTTTAATAAAGCCTTGTGCTCGAGGGCGACCTAAAAAATTTACCCTTCAACGACCTGCTGCAAGTCCTGGCGAGCGGCCAAAAAACCGGCGTGCTCACCGTGACCAAAAAGGGTGCCCAAGCGCGTCTTTACCTGCGCCGGGGACGGCTCGAGCAAGCGCAGGTCAGGCCGGGAGCCCACTTGGGGGAACTGCTCGTCAAGATGGACCTCCTCACCACTTTCGAAGTTCAAACCCTGCTGGCGCGGCAGGAGCACACCGACCCCGGTATGGGTTTGGGACTGCTCGCCGTCGCCGCGGAGTGTTTGAACGCCGACGGGCTCAAACGCGCCCTGAAGGCACAAATTTTGGAAGTTTTGACCGACCTGGCCGGCTGGCGGAGCGGCAGGTTCTCGTTCGGTGAATACCCGCTCGGCGCGGCGCAACCGCCGAGCGACTACAGCTTCGACACGGGCTTTTTGCTTATGGAAGCGGTAGGCCGGGTCGACGCGTGGCAACAAGGCGTTTCGCCCGAGCGCGTTCTCGAGCGCGTCGGCGACCCGACGCAAGCCAGCTTGCCGCACAGCAGTTGGGAACTTTTGGGGCACGTCGACGGGCGGCGCTCGGCCCGCACCGTGGCGGCGGAGGTCGACTTGCCGAGCGCCGAGGTCTACCACCTTTTACACCGCCTCGAGACGGAAGGCGTCGTCGCCCCGGCCCGCTATCCGGGTGAAGCCTCGAACGCGCTCGTCTTGTCTGCCAACGAGGCTTTGCAGCGGCTTATCGCCTTGAGTTTGCAGCGTGCGAACTTCACGGTCTTCAAGGCCGACACGACGGCTGCAGGTCTCGAACTTGTGCAACAGCGACGCCCGCACGTCATCGTGGTCGACGACGAAGGTGAAGGTTGGGCGTTTGTGCGCGCCCTGCGCGGCTTGACCGGGCGCAGTCACTTGCCCGTCGTGTTGCTCTCCAACCCCGGACACGGCGGCGCGCCCAACCCCGGCGCACCGCGCACCGGTTTGTTCGGCCGCTTCAAACGCCCTCACGCGCACACGCTACAAAAGCCGTTTCACGAACTCGAGCTGCAACAACTCGTCATCCGCGTCGTCGGGCGGCAACTGGCGTAATGACGACAACGAACAACAGGCGTAGGACGGATTAGGTTCGGAGCAGCTTGGGACGAATCGGGTTTGCAGCGTGGTCGTACACATCCCAGCCAGGTTTGACGGGTGTACAACAAGACTCTATACGGTGTACAAGCAAGACTCCATACAAAGCGTCGAACGGTGAACTTTTCACCTCATTGAGCTGACTTTCTAAAAGTTCAGGTCAAGGTTCGGTGAAGGAATTGTAGGGTGGGAGGCTTGCCGCGCCCGAAAAACCCTGTTATAGTCAACATACTCAATTCGACCGCAACACGCTCCGCAGACCCCGCTCGGGTTGTCTTTCGAGCCGTGACGTGTCGCAATTGGTAACTTGAAAGAGGTGAAAGATGAAGAAATGGCTACTGTTAGCAGCTCTAGGTATGGCGGCGACGCTCAGCGCCGCCACCGCCCAGGTGACCGTGTTCGGCGCGTTTACCGACGCGAGTGAGGTCGACGCGGTCAACGCGGGCTTCGCCCAGCTCGAGGAAGCGACCGGTATCGACGTCACGTACGAAGGCGCGAGCGACTTCGAGATTTTGGTCAACACGCGTATCGAAGCGGGCGACCCGCCCGACATCGCTTGCTTTCCGCAACCCGGTTTGATGAACCGCTTTTCCGACCGCATCGTCGACGTTACTTCGTTTATCGAACGCTCGACCCTGGAAGAGCGCTACCTGCCCGGCCTGGTCGACATCGCGACCGCCTACGACGGCTCGGACAAGGTGCTCGGCGTGTGGATGCGCGTGGTCGTGAAAAGCCTGGTCTGGTACTCGCCGAAAATGTTTGACGACTTCGGCTACGAAGTGCCCCAAACTTGGGAAGAACTCTTAGCCCTGTCCGACCAAATCGTCGCCGACGGCGGCGTGCCCTGGAGCGTGTCGATGGAGTCCGGCGCTGCGACCGGCTGGGTTGGCACCGACTGGATAGAAGACATCATGTTGCGCACGACCTCGCTTGAAAACTACGACGCCTTTACCGTGCCCAGCAGCCCGGACGAGCGCCTCATGTTCGACTCGCCCGAAGTCAAGCGCGCCTGGGAACTCATGGGCGACGTGATGCTCGAAGACGGCTACGTGTTGGGCGGCACCGACCGCATCCTGGGCGTCAGCTTTTTCGACACCGGCGTGCCCATCGTCGAAGACCAAGCGTTCATGACCAAGATGGGCTCGTTTATGCCGCCCTGGTTGGGTGACCGTCTGGACGGCCTGGAAATTGCCCCCGACGGCGACCTGTGGTACTTCGCGTTCCCTTCCATCGACGAAGAGTACGGCAACCCAGTTCTTATCAGCGGCGACGTCTGCTCGATGTTTGTCGACACCCCCGAAGCGCGTCAGGTCATGGAATACATGACCCAGCCCGAGTTCTTGGAACCCGGCATCGCGGCGGGCGTGTTCGTGTCCCCGGTATCGTCCGTCGACCCGAGCGTGTACCGCGAGCAAGAGCGCGGCCTGGCTGAAATTCTCGCCAACGCCGACAGCGTGCGCTTTGACGGCTCGGACCTGCAACCCGCCCAGGTCGGCGCGGGCAGCTTCTGGCAAGGCATTGTCGACTACATTCAGGGCACCGACATCGACACGGCGCTGAACAGCATCGACCAAACCTGGCCCCAGTAAAAGTTGCATGAGTAAACACCGCATCTAGGTGGTCGGGGAGGGTCGCAAAGACCCTCCTCTTTTAATTTTCGGCAAAAAGTATGTTAGGCTGGCGGTCAAAGCCAAGCTTGACGAAAAACCGACCTACAGGGAACGAGGAGGGATTTTACGTGGATCAGAGTCAACCCGCAAAACAAAGAGGTCCGGTCAACCCACTTTTGACCGGACCCTTACGCGTTCTCGCCGCTTTAGTCGTGCCGGTCGTGGGGTTTTTTCTTCTCTGGCGCAGTTTTATTTTTATGCGCGACGCCGACGCGCCGATGGCGCTCATCGCCGTCGTGGCGCTCGTGGTCGGGATTTTCGGCATCTGGTTTTTGTACTGGGCGTCGAACAACTTAGTCGAGCGGTTCCCGATAAGGGTGCGAGACGCGCTCAGACCCTATGTTTTTGTCGGTCCGGCGATGGTGATATTGAGCATCTACCTCGTCTACCCGGCGCTGGACACCTTCCGGCGCAGCGTGATGAACCGCAACTCGACGACGTTCGTCGGCCTGGACAACTTCATTTATATTTTCACCGACCCCAGTATGCGGCAGGTCTTGATCAACAACCTCTTGTGGATTGTCCTGGTGACGGGGGCGTCGGTCAGCGTCGGTTTGCTCATCGCGCTGCTCGTCGACCGCATCGGCTGGGCGGAACCCATCGCCAAGTCGCTCATCTTTTTGCCGATGGCGATTTCGGCGGTGGGGGCGTCGGTCATTTGGAAGTTCATGTACGCCAAGCAGACCAACCCGAACCTGCCTGAAATTGGTTTCGTCAACGCCATCATCGAGGGGGTCGGCGGCACCGGCCTCGACTTCGTTCGCACCTTTCCCATCAACAACTTCGCGTTTATGTTCATCATGTTTTGGATGATCACCGGGTTTTGCATGGTGATTCTGTCTTCGGCCATCAAAGGTGTACCGTCCGAGCTGATGGAAGCCGGACGCATCGACGGGGCCAACGAGTACACGGTCTTTTTCAGGATAATCATTCCGTTTATCGGCCCAACCATTCTCACCGTGACCACGACGGTGCTCATCATGGTGTTGAAAGTCTTCGACATCGTCTACGTCTTTGGCGGTCAGCTGTTCGGTGCGGACGTGCTCGCCAACCGCATGTTCCGCGAGATGTTCACCAACGCCAACTACGGCCTCGGTAGCGCGCTGGCGACGCTGCTCTTGATAGCCGTGCTGCCGGTCATCTTCTGGAACTTGCACGAACTTCGAAAGACGGCGAGGTAGAGCGTGACATTCGACGCTAGGAAAGCCCTGGTCCGCAGTCCCTTGTTCATCATCGTCGCGCTGATTTGCATCTTTTGGTCGATTCCGACCTTCGGGGTGCTGCTCAGTTCGTTCCGCAGCGAACAGGACATCAACGAAACCGGCTGGTGGTCTGTTTTCAGTCTGCAGCGCGAAAACCCGGTCTACGCCGAACTGACCCGTGACCTAGAAGACCGGCAGCGCGCCGTCGACAGCGCCCAAAGCCAGCTTGGGGCGCGGCAAGAGGTGCTCGTCGCCGCCCAAGCCGACCTACAAGCGGCGCAGGCGGCAGGTGACGCGGCCGCCGTCAGCACCGCCGAAGCCGCCCTCGCCGAAGCTCAGGAAAGTGTCGACAGCACGCAGACCCGGCTGATACGTTTGCAGGGTCGCTTGGAGGAGGTCGAGGCGACTTTGGCCTCGAGCGAAGTCCCCCGAACGATTCGTTTCGGCTCGAGAGAGTGGCGAGAACAGTGGACGCTTGACAACTACCGCGCCGTGCTGCAGACCGAAAACATGGGTCGGGCCTTTATCAACAGTTTGCTCGTCACCATCCCCGCCGTGGTCATTCCCATCACCATCGCGGCGTTCGCCGCTTACGCTTTCGCCTGGTTGAGGTTCCCGTTTCGAAACCTCTTTTTCGCCATCGTCGTCATTCTCATGGTCGTGCCCCTGCACGTGGCCCTCATTCCCATCTTGCGAATTTACTTAGACCTGGACTTAAACGGCACTTACTTGGGCATCTGGCTCGCCCATACCGGCTTCGGGATGCCGCTCGCCATCTACTTGCTGTACGGCTACATCTCGACGATTCCCAGCGAGATTATCGAGTCGGCGGAAGTGGACGGCGCGTCGCCTTTCACCTCGTTCTCGAGACTCGTCCTGCCCCTGTCGGTTCCGGCCATCGCCTCGTTCGCCATCTTCCAATTTTTGTGGGTATGGAACGACCTGTTGGTCGCCCTGACTTTCCTCGGCACCAAGATAGAAAACCGCGTGGTGACGCGCGAGTTGGCCGAGCTGGTCGGGTCCAAGGGCCAGGATTGGGAACTCCTTACCGCGGGCGCGTTCATCAGCATGATCATTCCGCTCATCATCTTTTTCGCGCTGCAACGTTACTTCGTGCGCGGCATGATGGCGGGGTCGGTCAAGGGCTGAACCGCTCCTCCGCTCAAAAAAACACCGCTTGGCTTTGGCCCAAGCGGTGTTTTTTACTGAGACCTCGTTTATTAAGGCCTCGAGCACCCCGGCTGCGGTAATACCTCACTTCCGTAACCACTGCCACATTGTTATACTTCAAAAATTGTGACTGTTTTCCCGGCCGACCCCACAACGTCCCACCAACCAGAACTGCGCCCTTTAGGCACAATTTCACTCAGCGGCATTTTCAGTTATCCTATCAAGTCGGCGGCGGGCGTGACTTGGACCTCGGCCGAGGTCGGTGTGCGCGGGCTCGAGCACGACCGCCGTTTTATGGTCGTGGACATTTCCGGCAAGCTCGTCACCCAACGCACCGCGCCCCGCCTGGCCGGTGTTCAAACCGACAGGACGAGCACCCACCTTCACGTGACCGCGACCGACATGCCCAAGCTCACCGTGCCCATCAAAGAAACCTATGGCCCCGCCTGGGGCGTGCGTTTGTGGGGCGACGCGATGGCGGCGGAAACGGTCGGTGCAGAGGCTTCGGCGTGGTTCAGCCGCTACCTGGGGGGCGACTACCACCTTGTGTTTATGCCGGACACGACCTTTCGCCCGATGAGCCCTGAATTTCCCGAGACGGCGTTGAGCTTTGTCGACGGCAACCCGTTTCACCTGGTCTCAGAGGCGTCGCTGGAAGACCTCAACCGCCGTTTGGACACACCCGTGCCGATGGACCGTTTTCGGCCCAACCTCGTCGTCAGCGGCTGCGCGGCTTACGAGGAAGATACTTGGAAGGTGGTGCGCGTCGGGCCGCTGTTGCTTCACAGTGCCGGACCCACCGCGCGCTGCATGATGATTGGCGTAAACCAGCAAAACGCCGAATGGCACAAAGAACCGCTCAAAACGCTCGCCTCCTACCGCCGCGTGGGCCGCGAAGTCCACTTCGGACAGCACTTTGTCCACAGCTTCGCCGCGAACGAGGAGCGTTGTTTACGGCGCGGCGACCGGGTCGAGGTGCTGGAGCGGCGCTGAAGCGGCCCTGGGGCGCGTTTGGAAGAGCGCTTTGCCGCTAGCCGACATTTTCGCGTCAAATGTTCGCGTCAAGAAGCGGCGAGAAGGCTTACCAGTTCGTCCAGCGCCTCTGGGTTCGCCAATACTTCGCGGTTGGGAACGGGGCGACCGTTGACGAGGTGTGACACCGCCATCTCCACCGTTTTGCCGCTGCGGGTTCTGGGCAACTGCGAAACTTGAAACACGCGCCGCGGCAAATGGCGCGGACTGGCGTGCGCGCGGATGTGTGTGCGGACGCGGTCACGCAGGGCGTTGTCGAGTACCGCCCCGTCTTTCAAAACCAGGAACAGCCAAATAGTCTCGTCGCCGTTTTCCCGTTTGCCCACCGCGCAGGCGTCGACGATTTCGGGGATGGCTTCCAGCGGCCGGTACAGTTCCGCCGTGCCGATGCGCACGCCGCCGGGGTTGAGCGTCGCGTCGCTGCGTCCGTAGACGACCACGCCTCCCTGAGGCGTGATTTCGACGAGGTCGCCGTGCCGCCACAAGCCCGGATACTGCTCGAAGTACGCGCCCAGGTACCGTTCGAAGTCGGGGTCGTTCAAAAACTTCAGCGGCATCGAGGGCAGCGGCTGACGGCACACGAGTTCGCCGGGCTCACCGACCACGCTCTCCCCCGTTTCCGAGAGCGCGACGAGGTCGACACCCAACGCCGGGCCTTGGATTTGCCCCACGTAAACCGGTTCCGTCGGCACGCCGAGCATAAAGCAGCCGACAATGTCGGTCCCGCCCGAAATGCTGGCGAGGTGGACATCTTCTTTAATCTCGTCATAAACGTACTCGAAGCCGCTCGGCGCCAGCGGCGAGCCGGTCGAGGCGACGGTGCGGAGGGCGCTCGAGTCGGCAATCTTTTTGGGCGACAGGGCCGCGCCGTGCAACGTGTGCAGGTAGCGCGCGCTCGTGCCGAAAAAGGTGACGCCGTGCTTTTCAGCCATGCGCCACAGCACGTCCAGGTCGGGATACCCCGGCGAGCCTTCGAACTGCACGACCGCCGCGCCCTGGGCCAGCGCCGAGACGAGCCAGTTCCACATCATCCAGCCACAGGTCGAAAAGTAAAACACGCGGTCGCCCGGTTTTATATCGCAGTGCAAGCGTTGTTCCGAATGATGTTTGAGGAGTGCGCCGCCCGCGCGGTGAACCATCGCTTTGGGCAAACCCGTCGTGCCCGACGAGAAAAGGATGTAAAGCGGATGGTCGAAGGGAAGCTGTTCGAATGCTAGGGGGGCGGGGGGCTCGAGCCACTCCTGCCACACTGCGAAGCTAGACCCCCCCCGGCCCCCCCTCAAAGGGGGGGAGAGCGGCGGGGTGGGGGGGTCTCCCGGGTACGGCAATAGGACAACCCGCTCCAAACTTCCCATCCCCTCGGTCAGCTTTTGTACCGTCTCCAGGGTTTCGAAGCGTTTGCCGCCGTAATAGTAAAACGGCGAGGCGAACAGCAGCTTCGGCTCGACTTGCCCGAAGCGCGAAGCGGCCGCGTCCAGGCCGAAGTCCGGCGAGCAACTGCTGAAGACCGCGCCGAGAGAAGCGCAGGCCAACAGCAACACGACCGTCTCGGGCGTGTTCGTCGCGAAGGCGGCAACCCGGTCGCCCACGCCGACGCCCTCGCGTTTCAGCGCGGCGGCGCAACGGCCGGTTTCGGCGCGCAACTCGGCGTAGCTCAACGTTCGCTCGGCACCCGTTTCGGTTATGGCGATGAGGGCGGGTTGGTCGGGGGAGGCCGAGGCTTTGGGATAGAGAAGCTGCTCGGCGTAGTTGAGCGTCGCGCCCTCGAACCACTTTGTAAAGGGCATGGGGTCGTCGCTCATGACGGACCCGACGGAGCCACCGAACTTAAGGCCCGCATCCTCGACATAAAACGCCCAAAACGCGGCAACGTCTTCGACCGACCAGGCGTGAAGGTCGGCGTAAGTCTCAAGTTCACGGCCCAAGTGACGACTTGCGGCTTTTTGAAAAGCGTACAAGTTGCTCGACTCGAGCCGCGCGCTCGAGGGTGTCCACAACGGTTCCATACTTCTCCCTTAACGAACCTCTCGAACCAGTTTACCCCGCGGCGCGTAACCGTCCTCAAAAAACCTGCCTCAAAACTCACCCGGAAGCCCGCTTACACCCGCCCAAGTCAGAACTCAGTACACTTTACCCATGTTCAGACGACGCGCTTCTACCTCCAACACAGAAGGAGAGCGCAAGCCTCCCGACCTCAAGCAGTTGCAACGGCTTTACGCTTACACCCGGCCCTACCGGACACAGCTCGTCGTCGGCGTGCTGTCTGTGAGCATCGCCAGCGTGCTCGGTTTCGCGTTTCCGGCGCTGGCGGGGCGGCTGTTCAACACGGCCTTCGGGTCGGGGTCGTTCGCGTTTGAAAACCTCAACCAAATCGCGCTCTTGCTCATCGGAATTACGGTGCTGCAGGCGGTGTTCAACTACCTGCGCGTTTACAACTTAGGCCTCGTCGGCGAGGGCGTGGTGGCGGACCTGCGCAAGGCGCTCTACGGGCACCTGTTGGGCTTGCCGGTGCCCTTTTTCGAAGCGCGCAAGACGGGCGAAATTACCTCGCGGCTCACCTCGGACATCACGACGGTGCAGGGGGCGGTGTCGAACGCGCTGGCGCAGTTCATCAACCAGTCGATAACGCTAGTGGGTGGCGTGGTGTACCTGTTCATCCTGAACTTTCAGCTGTCGCTGGTGATGCTCGCGATCATCCCGGCGGTGATTTTAGCGGCGGCCTATTTCGGGCGGCGGCTGCGCAAAATCAGCACCGAGTTTCAAGACCGCGTCGCCGACGCCAACGCCGCCGCCGAGGAAGCGGTCACGGGCATCCGCGTGGTGAAGTCGTTTACGGCGGAGGGGCTCGAGACCAGTCGCTACGGTAAACTTGTGGACGACTCGTACCAAATCGCCTTGCGGCGGGCTCGAGTGCGCGCGTTTTTCGTGCCGACGGTCATCATGGCGATGTTTACCGGCATCGGCATCGTGCTGTGGTACGGCAGCCGCTTGGTACTGAGCGGCAGTTTGCCGGGCGGCGACCTCATCACCTTTTTGCTCTTGACCGTGTTCGTGGCGGGGTCTATCGGCAGCTTCACCGGCCTGTACAGCCAGTTGCAAGAGGCGTTGGGCGCGTCGAAGCGGATTTTCGAACTGCTCGACACGAAGAGCGACCTGCCCGAAACCGTGACGCCTACCGCGCTGACGGGCGCTCGAGGCGAAGTGCGCTTCGACAACGTCTCGTTCCGCTACGGCGACCGCGGCGAGGAGATGGTGCTGAGTAACATCACGCTCACCGCGCGGCCCGGTGAAATCCTCGCGCTGGTGGGGCCGAGCGGGGCGGGCAAGAGCACGCTCGTCACGCTCGTCCCGCGTTTTTACGACCCTGTCGAGGGCCGGATTTTGCTGGACGGCACCGACATTCGGGATTTGGGTTTGGAAGACCTGCGCCGGCACATCGGCATCGTCCCGCAGGAAACACAGCTTTTTTCGGGCACGGTCAAGGAGAACATCCGCTACGGCCGGCCGGGCGCGTCCGACGCGGCGGTCGAGGAAGCCGCCCAAGCCGCCAACGCGCACGAGTTCATCCTCGAGTTTCCCGACGGTTACGAGACCGTCGTGGGCGAGCGCGGCGTGAAGCTCTCGGGTGGGCAGCGGCAACGGGTGGCGATTGCGCGGGCGCTGCTCAAAAACCCACGCATCCTCATTTTGGACGAGGCGACGAGTTCGTTAGACAGCGAGTCCGAGGCGCTGGTCCAAGCCGCGCTGGAAACCCTGATGGTCGGCCGTACGACCTTTGTGATTGCGCACCGGTTGTCCACAGTCCGCAACGCCGACCGGATTTTGGTCCTGAGCGACGGGCGCATTCTCCAGCAGGGCACGCACGACGAGCTTATGCGCTCGGGCGGGCTCTACCGCGACCTGTACGAGCGGCAGTTTCGGGTAGAGGTCGGGGCTTGAGAACGGCGGCGTTGCTGTAAAACAGAGTTTCAGCTAAGCCGAGTAGGGCGCGTGGCTCCCTCTTCGAGAATTCGGCGAGACCGCTGCCAAAATCTTAGGTCGACTCGTACCGAGACCCCCTCCCCAGAACCGGCTCCGTCTCGGCACTGCCACCAAGGCTTGCGTTACTTTTCACGCGAGTCGCGCCGGGCTGTTGAGGTATCCTTGCCCGATGAACGTCATCATTATCGGCGGAGGCGAAATCGGCGCGCAGATTGCCGAGGCGCTGCACCGCACCCACAGCGTGACCGTGATAGACGCAGACGCCGAACGCGAAGCCATGTTCGAGTCGATGGACGTGCGCTTTGTCCGCGGCGACGGGGCCGACCCCGAGGACTTGCGCGCGGCCGGAGCGGCCAAGGCGGACGGCTTCGTCGCTTGTACGACCAACGACGACGTCAACGTGCTCGCCTGTTTGGCTGCCAAAGGCTTGGGCGCGAAAAATACGATGGCCTTCGTTACCCGCCAGCGCTATTTGGACGCCTTTACCCAGCGCGGCGCGATGGCGTCCATCGGCCTCGCCATCGACCGGGTGGTGTGGCCGCAGCGTGTGCTAGCCGAACAGATTGTCAACATCATCCGGGTGCCGCGGGCCTTGAGCAGCAGTTTCTTCGCCGAGGGCCGCATCAAACTGTTGGAGTACAAGCTGGAAGACGGCGACCCCTTTTTGGGCAAACCCTTGACCGAGTTGGAGCTGCCCAAAAGCACGCTGCTCGTCGGCTCGATTCGGGGTGACAGCTTTATCGTGCCGTCGGGAAAAACGGTGCTTTGCCCAGGCGACAAGGTGGTTTTTATGGGCACCTCGCAGAGTATGCACGCGCTCGAGGGCAGGTTCGCCCCGCACAAACGCGTGCGCAACGTAGTCGTCATCGGGGGCGGCAACGTCGGTTTTATGGTGGCGCAATACCTGCACCAAGACCGCATCAACCTCACCATCATCGAACAGAGCGAGGAGCGCTGCGAGAAGCTGGCGCAGTGGCTGCCGCGCACCCTCGTTCTGCACGGCGACGGCAGCGACTTGGAACTGCTTGAGCAAGAGCGCATCGAAGACGCGGACGCGCTCGTCGCAGTCACCGACGACGACGGCAAAAATTTAATCGTGTCGCTGCTCGGCAAAACCCTGAGCATTCCCAAAATCATCACCCGGGTCGGGCGGGCGCGCAACCGCGCACTTTTCGAGCGCGTCGGCATCGACATTTCCCTGACGCCGCAGACGGCCGCCGTGCAAGAGGTGCTCAACTGGCTCAAACTCGACGAGGTCGACCACTTAGCGAGCATCGAGGGGCGCGCTGAGGTCATGGAAGTCACTTACCCCAAGGGTTGCGAAACGGGTCGCCTGCGCGACTTGGGCGCCCCGCCCGAGAGCCTTATCGGGGCTATCCTGCGCGCCGACAAAGTCATCATTCCGAGCGGCGACACGGTCTTGCACCACGGCGACCACCTGTTCGTCGTGACGACCCCCGACAACGTACCCGCGGTGGAGCGCTGGCTCGAGCGGCACAAAACCGCCTACGCTTAAAAACAACAAGTTCGGGGGTCGTCGTTCGCTTTTGGCTTGTAAGGTTGTTGCTTGCAGGGTCGTTTTCGTACGGGTGGGTGCCGGGAAAGAGCTTGGGAACTACGGAGTACGGAAAAAAACGACTCGGGTGTCCTGTGTACCGTAACCTACTTTTTGCGCGCTCTCGCTACGGTGCTGCACAAAAAATAGCTACCGCCCGCTCGGCGTGACAGGTTAAGCTGGCGAGCGTTGTGCGCGGACGTTTCGCTCCTTACGTGGTCGGCATGGGCTTGCTCGGGCTGGCCGTGGTCATGCTCTTTTTTTGCGTGTACGCGCTCGTCGTGGGCGAAGCCGCGGTCGGCTTCGCGGCGGCGGGACTCGCGGCGGGGACAACCGGGGCGCTGCTGGCGTGGCTGGGGTCCAAAGACGCCGAGCCGTCGCGGCGCGAGGCGATCGTCGGCGTGCTGCTGCTGTGGCTGAGCATCCCCGCCTTTGGCGCGGTGCCGTTCGCCGTGTCGGGCGGCATGAGCCCCTTGAACGCACTGTTCGAGTCGATGAGCGGCTTTACCACGACGGGCGCGACGGTGCTGCGGGACTTTTCCAGCTTCTCGAGCAGCCTGTTCATGTGGCGCGCGCTCAGCCAGTGGTTCGGCGGCGTGGGCATCATCGTTTTGTTTATCGCGGTGTTGCCGCAACTCGCCATCGCCGGGCGGCAACTGTTCTTTACCGAAGCGCCCGGCCCGACCGAGGAAAAACTCACGCCGCGCCTGCGCAACACCTCCAACGCCGTCTTGATGGTTTACGTCGGGCTGACCGTGTTGTGCGTCCTCGCCTACGCGCTGGCCGGAATGTCGTTTTACGACGCCCTGGCCCACGCCTTTACGACACTGGCGGCGGGCGGGTTCAGCCCACAACCTTTGAGTTTTCAGGGCTTTATGAGTCCTACCTTGGAGTGGATTTCAATTGTCTTTATGACGTTTGCCGGGGCCAACTTCGCGCTGCTCTACCGCGCCGCCGCGGGCCGGCCCAGAACGCTGTGGCGCGACGCGGAGTTTAAAGCCTACTTGGGAATCGCCACCGTTGCGGCCCTCGCCATCGCCCTGGGTTTGTACGGTTCGTATAACCCCGCCGACGCGCTCAGACACGGCTTTTTCCAGTCGTTGAGCATCCTGACGACGACCGGCTACGCCTCGGCGGACTTTGCGGTTTGGTCTCGCGGCCCGCAAGTCGTCTTGCTGGTCCTGATGTTTATCGGCGGCAGCGCGGGCAGCGCGGGCGGCGGCATCAAAGTGGTGAGGTGGCTCATGCTCGTGCAAAACACCGTCCGCGAAGTGCGCCGCACCCTGCACCCGCGCGCCGTCTTGCCGGTCCGCGTCGGCAACCGCGTGGTGCCCGAAGAGGTGTTACGCGCAGTATCGGCCTTTATCACGCTCTACATCGGGCTGTTCGCGCTGACGACCGTCGTGCTGACCGTTTTGGGGGCGGACTTCGTCACCGCGTTTACCGCGTCGATTGCCTGCATCGGCAACATCGGGCCGGGCTTGGCGGCGGTCGGCCCGATGGCGAGTTTTACCGACCTGCACCCCGTAAGCCGCGGGATGCTCGTTTTTGCGATGTACGCCGGGCGCTTGGAGGTGGTCACGGTATTCGTCGTGTTCGACCCGCAGTGGTGGCGGTTGCCGCGGGAATGGCACCTGGGGAGCGGCCGCTGACCCGGTGACGAGCCTTCGCTACAGAAAGACCCCGCCTACTGCTGCTCGAACTCGCGCAGGAACAGGTCTTGTTTGATGGACACGGCTCGAGGGGTCAAGGGCGGCAGTTGCGCGGCGTCGCGGAAGTCCAGGTCGAAGTCCCAGTCGCGCAAAGGCGGCCGGTAGTTGAGACCGCAGCAACCGCCTGAAGAGCGTTCAAACGCTCCGTCCGCCCGCACGGGAAAACGAAAAGCGACCAGCGAGCCGCGGTAGCGGTAGCGCACACCGCCGCCGACATATTCCCAGCTCTCTAAAAACCGGGGGAAGTTGTGCAGGCCGCCTTCGCCGTCTTTGCTCGAGCCCGCCACGACGGCCACGTTCTGCTGCGTCATCGAGGGCCGACGCCCGTCAAGAGCCGCACGGCTGTTTTGGTCTTTCCAGGCGTCGGAAAGGATGTTGACGCTGTCGGCGATGACCGCCACCCCGCGCTTCAAGCCGTTGTTCACGATGTCAGCGTCGCGCAGCGAATTGCCGGATGCATCAGAAACTACTTGGTGGCAACGCCGTGGCGGCGGTTGCAGACTGGACACCGGGTTGCCGGAATCGTTCAGGTTGCCCGTGTTGGTCTGGTCGCGGGGAAGTCCTGCCAAGTCCGCGGGGTTGGCAAACGCTCGGCAGTTGAAATCCCCCTGGATGTACACCGCCTGGTCGCTGACAAACGTCACGCCGTTGGTCATTGAGAGGTCGGCGGCGTCGAAAAGCCGCACGCCGTAGTTGTTGCCTTTATCCCGGTTGGACGTGGCGTTCATTGCGGGGGTGTGTCTGGCCCCGTCGACGGACAAGTAGACGACCAGACCGCCGTTGGGCGCGCTGACCCCAGGGTTGAACAGGCGCGCCGCCGGGGCCGCGTCCCGGTTGGCCTCCAAAAGCTGGCGCACGTTGACGTTGAGCAGCAACATCTCGCGGTTTTGGCGGTGGTGGTAAAACTCGCCTCGAGCCACGACGTATTTACAAACGTTGCTGAGGTTGTTGGGATTACTCGGGTTGGTGAAGAAAGCGTAGGTTTGTTCAGGGTTGAGGTTGTTGATTGAAAACGTGTCGATAAGTGCGTTGTTGGGATACAGGTATCCTTTCAGCCGCACGTCTTGGTGGTTGTGGGCGAGGTCGTTAGCACTCGCGTTGGCGTTGTAAGGACGCGGCAAGTCCGTAAAAGTTTGGCAGTAAGGCGGAATGACCCAGTTGAGGGGATCGCTGTTGGCAGTGGCGTAGCTTGTCGAGAGGTACTTGTTGGTGAGGTTGGCAGCGTTGTTGGCACCGTCGTTCGCCGGACTTTCCGTGCTGTTGGAATTGGGCCGACCGTTGTCGGTGCGACCGTTGCGGGGCAGATTAACCGTAATCATGCCGGGGTTGTCGATCATCAGGCTGTAAAGATTTCTCGTCGCTATCGTATCGACAGCTCCCCCGATGTGATACACCTGAACCTCCGGTGCCCAGATGGTAACGACCGCGTTGTTGCAGCCGTTGCCGTTACCATTCCCGTTGCCGTTGCCGCAGTTGCCATTCCCGTTGCCATTGTTGCCGTTCCCGTTGCCGTTGCCGTTGTTGCCGTTCCCGTTACCCGCAGCGGGCACGACGAACCTGGGCTTGTCTCCCGCCCGCCCGGCCGCCGCGAACAGGTCGACGTAGCGGCCTTGGTTGAGTACGATTCTCAGTTCCGCGCGGTTCCAGTAAAAGCCGGGAACCGTAGCGCCGCTTGCTATTTTCCACTCGAACGATTCCGGCGGGGGCACCGCGAGCGGTTGGTCCAGGTACTTCACCAGGCCCCCGAAGGGTGCCAGGTCGTTTTCACTCATTCTTTTGCACGTGCCCGGCGTTCCGAACTGCTTGTATGTCCCGTTTTGGCTCATAATACGAACCGGGCCGCTACCGCAGCCGTCGGTGTAACCCTGCCGGATGTCCGTCACTGCAGAAACCTGACCGTCTATCGACAGGGTGTTGCTGCTGGTGTTGGACGCCAGGTACAGACTTTTGTTCGAGTGCACCCGGCCGTGAATGGTCATGGACGGGCCTGGGTGAAACTCCATGTTTTCCTGGTGAAAACCGAGAAACTGAAACACCGGGATTTCGCGCGAGGTAATTTGCATGTCGAGTTGCGCTTCGGTATCGCCGGCCGAGCTTTTAGCCACCGAAGAGACGTTGTAGACGTTGTTGAGAGAAGCTAGGCCGTTGAAGTTGTCGTCGGGGTTGCTGATAACGGTGTAGACGTCCGCGCCGGCCGCCGCCATTTGACTTGCGGAGGTCGCCACGGTGCGGCCGTTGGAGAGCGCGTAACTTTTTTCGACCAGGTCGGTGGCACTCGGGCGGCTGTAGCCTTGGAATTTTTGCCTTATCTCTTCGGCGCGCAGGTTAAGCCCGGCTTCGGCCGCGTAGAAACCGCTCGCGCTGTCCGCCGTGGCGCGCGTGGTCTTGACTTCTGTAAGGGTGGTTGAAAAGTAGGCCGCCAACAGCGCCGTGAGCACCACGCCCATAATCAGCACCGTGACGAGGGCAAAACCTTGGTTGGACGTTTTCATGACCATACTCCTTTAACGGTTCAGCGCGTTGCGCGGAAAAAACTCGCCGGTGAGCGTGCGCTTCATATTTCTGCCGCTTACCTTCGCCGCCCCGGTCACCGATATTTCGAAGGCGGCTACTTGCGTCCAGTCGTCGTCAATTCCCAACGCAGTTACGGTAGGACCTGTCCTGAGCCGAGCTTTGATGTTGAAAGCCTCTACGCCGTAGACGAGCTTTTGGGGATTGTCCGTGTCACCGTCTATGACGACTTCTAAATACTCACCCCGTTTGCGGTAACGCCGCTCTTCCAACAGGTAAAGCCGGGGTTGTCCCTCGGCGGGCGTACCTAAAGGTGTGTCGTAGGTATTGTTCCAGTTGCCACTCGCACGGCTCAAAGAAAATCCGTTGGGGTTTTCGCTTTCATAGGTAAAAAATTCGCCAAGTTTGCTGGTCGGGTTATACAGGTAAGCGCGCGCTTTGTTGTTGGGTTGCGCCTCACGGTAGGTGCGCCAGCTCGAGAGTTGCGCTTTCAGCGACGTCCGCACCGTGCTGTTGCCCGTGTTGCATTCGGGATAAGGTGGGCTGTTGGCCTTACCGATAACGAGCGTGGTGGTACTCCCGCTGACAGCTGTGCAGAGCGTAGGTTGTACGCCCAAGCGGTTGCGCCGCACGACGAGTTCCGACCCCTCGCTGCCCGCAACAATCTCTACAGCCGGGAACACGTTGCCCGCCGAAGTCGGCAAGCGCTCGCCGGCCTCGCGGACGTCGGCACCTATCACGGTGAGCGCGTTGCGCAGGTTTTGGTTGACGGACGTTCTCGCCTCGTCCAACTCGTAAATCTTACGGCTCGAGAGGGTCAGCGCCAGGGCCGACCCGACCACTATCATGCCGATAACCAGCGCGACGAGCACCTCGACGAGCGTGAAGCCGTTACCTGAGGTTTGTGTAGACGGTTTCAACCTCGTACACCTTCTTTCCGCTGACCTGAACTTCGACGGTGAGGTGGCGGCTGCTGCCCTGTTTGCAGTAAAGGGCGACAAGGCAGTAGTAGGTGGTCACCTTGTAAGAGCGGCCGTTTAGGAGGTTGGTCTCGGTGCTCGAGCCCGACATCGGCAGCGAGGCCATGTCGCCGCGGCGCAGGGTTTCGAAAGTCTGCTGCGCCAGCACGACTGCCTCGGAGCGCCGTTCGCTCTGGTCGTTGATGTTCAAGTTGCCGATAAAAGCGGGGATGACCCCGGCCATCAGCACGCCCAAAATGGCGACCGCGATAACCGCCTCTATCAAGCTGAAACCCTTGTTCGCCGTTGCGTTCGTCATTGCACGACCCTGGCCGCGCCGCCCAAAAGCAGTTCGACCTCTCGAGTGCGCTCGCGGTCGTCCTCGAGCTTGAGCTTGATATAACTTGCCACAAGGCCACGGCTGTCGAAACAAACGGGTTGGGTAAGTGTGGTTGTGTAATAGCCCGTGACCTTCAAGGTGACTTTTTCGGGTAATTCGACCTGCAGTTTGGGGTCGCGTACCCAGGCGCTGTAACCGTCGCTGCACCGCTTGGCGCGCAACGCGTAAAGGCGAACCTGATTCGGCTTGCTGCCCGCCTCAGTCCACACGCGGTACGCCGACGTCGTCGACATCGCTTTGGCCCGGGTCAGTTTCAAAAAACCCACGAGTTGCCCCGCCGCGCTGCCCGCGTCGTTGTTTAAGGGTTTCAAGTTGAGAGCGCCGATACCCATGACGACGCCGACGACGGCCATAGTTATCAACAGCTCAATAAGAGATAATCCTTTGGTTGTTTTCACAACACTCCTTCGTCCAACTAAGCGCAAGCCTAAACAATAGGTGCTTACAAAATTCTTACAGGTAGCTTTTCCACGTGACATTGAGACAAATCGGTTTTGAGCCGACCTCCCTTTTTAGGGGAGGTGGCCCTGTGGGGTCCGCTTCTGAACTTGTTGGTACGTCTCAGTCGCTCTTGGAACCGCTGAGGGAAGGGGTGAGGGCTCGAGCCGGTGGGAAGCGCGTTCCTGAAACGGAAGAACCAGCAGGGCCTCGAACTCAGACTTTTACTAGACCTCTTACCTAAGTCCAGTGGGTTGCGATGCGAGTCAGCTTTACGGTTGCTCAGTTGATACTGGTCAAGAGAAGTCTACTGAACGAGTTGCGTTCAAACCTACCGGTCTGATTTTAGAGGCGTGACCAAACAGGGGGCGGCGTCGGCTCACGAACCGCTCGAGCGACGCCTCTGTAAGTTTGGGCGCTTGCCCAGGCAGTGGCAACTGGACGGCCACCAAGGTCACAAAAAAGAGCCTGGCTTCCCAGGCTCTCGGCTGTTCAAACGGAAAGCTTTTTAGTAACCGCTGGCGACCCGACCGGCACCGTAAAAGTCGTCGTTGCCGGGTTTGCCGAGGTCGGCGGCTCGAGCGCGCAGCTCACGCTCGAGTTGGGCCGGCTTCAGGCTGTCCGACCCCCCGTACTCGCTCAGGATGAGCGCTGCCACGCCCGCGGCGTGCGGCGCGGCCATGCTGGTGCCGATGCTCCAGTACCAGCCACCGTTGCCGGTGCTGAACACAAAGTCGAACACGTAACAGGGACGGGTAATGCCCGCTACCGTGCAAAGCTGACCCGACTCCAACAGGTCGAAGTCGACGTCGCCGCCGGGCGCGGCGACGTCGATAACCGACTGGCCGTAGTTGGTGTAGTAAGCGGGCGTGTCGAGGTCGGTGTCGGGGTTGACGCCCCAGCCTTCCGGACCGGTCGCCGAAACAGAGACGACGTGCGCGGAGTCCGAGGGCACGTGAACGAGGGCTTTGTCTTTGTCGCCGTCGTTGGCGTCGTTCCCCGCCGAAGCGATGACCAGGGTACCTTGCTGATAAGCGTAAGTGGTCGCGCGACTGACGGCGCGCAGCAGCTCGGACACGTCGCGGGCGCTGACACAACCGTCCTCGTCGCAGTAGCCGTTTTTCACCAGCGTCCCGCCCAAGCTCATGTTGATGATGTCGGCGTCCTTGTCGGCGGCGTAGATGATGCCCGAGATGATGTCTTCAAAGCTGCCGGAGCCGGCGTCTCCCAAGACCTTCACCAGGATGAGTTCGGCTTCCGGGGCGACACCGATGGTACCCAAACCGTTGTCTGCAGCGGCCACGGTACCCGCGGTATGTGAGCCGTGGCTGAAAGTGTCAGGCAGGCTGTAGCCGGCACCCTCACCCGTAAAGTCCATCACGTCGACGATGTTGGGGGCGAGGTCGGGGTGGTCCAGGTCGAAACCGCCGTCCAGGACGGCGACCTTCACACCTTGACCCCGCACGCCCGCGTTCCAGGCCTCGGGCGCGTTGACGGCGTCGTGGCCCCACTGGAGGTCGAAGAAGAAGTCGTCGTCACCACTCGTGGGTGGGTTGGCGTAGTCGGCGCCTAAGACCTCTTCGACAGGGTCGAGCCACTGAATCGTCACGTCGCGCACCACGCTGCCATACCGCTTGTAGGCGTTCGGGTTTTTGGTGACGACGGCGGCAAACCCCGCCTGCGGCTCGAAGCTGCTCAAGCTGTCGCCGTTCTTTGCAACTGCCTTTGTGAAGTCTGCAGGTAAGGTTTGATTCGTCACCAGATATTTCTTGGCGGTGCCTTGGGTCTCGAGCGGTGCCGGACTCAAAGTGTTACAAGCCGCCAAAAAAACGCTCAGCAACGCGGCACCAAATAGACGCCCTATTCCACGCTTCATTCTCACTCCTTGTCAAACCAAAAAGTAGTTCGTTGCGAACCGGAAACGCAGGGCTTTGCCGCTGTACCAAGCTTGTCGCTGCCAAAGCTCATGACTCGACAACCGCCTGTTTTTCTCAGCTCTTTGAACCCGGTACAAAGTAACATTTCGCCTACAGAAAAAAAGGTAATTTGTCTTACGTCGAGCAAGTATTTTTAATGCTTTGCCTGACTTTGTAGAGCGACGCTCTCGGTGAACGTGTTCTGCCGCTCGAGGTTGTTGTGTAAAGTTGAAGTTGTGTAAACGAGTCAAGCTCACCGCTCGCTGACACAACACGAAACAAGAACCGTTCTCTTGAAGCCGACGCCCGGCGGCGCGACGGTTTTTCTGGCCCCGAGCAGCGCCTCCAGTGTACTTCCTGCTGTTTTGTCCAACATCGTCTAGCACTCTCGAGCTTTCCGCGTGGTAAATTAGTTCACGCACGTTCCTCACTTCGTTTTCAGCCCCTACTCAGCCTGGGTCTGCGCTCGTACAGAGGTGGGTGCCAGTTCAAGGGAGGCAAAATGAAGCTAGCACTAAGGCTGCTGACGTTGTGCCTGTTCGCGCTTTTTGTGGTGTCGTGTAACACCACGAGCGTGACCGAGCCGACCGAAGTTCCAATCCTCACCGACGCCGACATAGACGCGGCCGTTATGCTGGACATGACGAGCGGGCAAGCCGAGCGAGTTGAACTTTCGCAAGGCGGCGCGACCCAGCTCGACTTGTCCACGGGTTCCGCGCCGAGCGCGCTGGACCGGGCGCTGAGCGAGTTGCGCGCGAGCAAACTGCCGGCGAGCAGCGGGCTCGAGCCCCTGGACATCACCTTCGACGCGCCGGGTTATTTGGCTTACGTCGAAACCGAGTCCGACATGTACACCATCCGCATCCGCACCACGCGGCAAGGCGAGGCGGGCTACCCCAACCGCAAGCTCATCTACCGGGGCACCCGCGTGGTCGACTCGGTCGCGGTGAGTCAAGACGGCCGTTTTATCAGCTTTATCGTTCAAGACAGAAACGGCAACTCGGAAGTTTATGCTTACGACGGCAGCGGCAGCGTCTTCGGGCAGGAGCAGTTCTCGCAGCTCACCGCAACCGAAGCCGACGAAAGCAACTTGTCGATGTCCTTAGACGGCAAGACGCTGGCTTGGCAGGGCGTCAACGAAGGCGAGGGCGACGCGGCCGACTTCTCCAACTTCACGGTCGTCAACTTCGACTTGAGCGTGCCTTCAGCCTCACAGTTGACGTTCAACTTCGGCGAGTTGGGCGTCTTCGACCCCTCGCTGAGCGGTGACGGACAGTTTGTCGCTTTCGTCGCAGACTTCGGCGGCCTGGTCAACCCGAGCCAGAACCTCCTCGCAATTATCCCCAGCGACGCTTCGGACGACGCCGCGGGCCTCTACGCTGGAGACATCCACGACCCCAGCTTGACCCTGAACGGTAACCAACTCATGTTCGAAATCGTCGCAGACGGCACGGACCTCGTCGTCTTCGACAACAGCGTCACGGCGAACGTCTTAGCGGCGGCACCGACACCCTCAATCAATCATCCTTACGTCACCTCGGACGGGCTTTACTTTACCTACGCGCTGGACGGCGACATCTTGACCAGCACCGTCGACGTTGACGACCCCGGCAGCGCCGAGGTCGACGTGGTCGACGACGACGGCGGCAACAGCCAGCCCTACTGGGCCAAAGTCGGCTTTGACGTTCGCAACGTCGCCACGACCTTCGGCCGGGCCGAGTTTACCCGCCCCGACGACGGCAGCGGCTTGACCGACGAGGAGCGCACCTCGCGCTACCGCCCCTTTACCTTTACAGTTCCGGTCACGGACTTTTACAGAATTGACAGCAGCCAAGACTTCGACGGCTTCATCTTGCTGTACGAAGGTAGTTTCGACCCTGAAAACCCCGAAGAGAACCTTGTCGCCCAGAACGACGACTTCGGCGGCAGCTTTGACCCGGACGAGGGCGGCAACTCGCGAATTAACGCCGAACTCGAGGCGGGTCAAACTTATAACCTCGTCACCACGGCTTGCGGCGACCCCGACGCGGGTTGTGGCCCGGATGAAGGCTACTTCGTCACCTTGATTACGCGCACCGGCGTCGCGCCGCTGCCGCCCGACATCCTGCCCGAGCCCGACGACTCGCGCTACAACATCACCCTGCGCTTTGTGACCGACAACCTGACCGACGCGCAAAAAGAGGTCTTTGTGGGCGCGGCCGAGCGTTGGGAAGCCATCATCACCGACGACCTGCAAAACATTCCCGGCTTTACCCTGACCCAGGACTTCAGCTTTCCCGACACGCCGCCGGTCGAAGGCACCGTCGACGACCTTCTTATCGACGTGGCCTTCAACGACTTAGACGGCCCCGGCGGCCTGCTCGGCCGCGCCGGTCCGCGCTTCATCCGCGACGGCACCGACGACGACCCGCTCTCCATTTACGGCATCATGGAGTTCGACATCAACGAGTTCGGCGCGGGCGGCTTCTTCGACGACATGCAGCAGTACCAAGACGTCATCGTCCACGAGATGGGCCACGTCATCGGTATCGGTACGCTGTGGCAACTTACCGGCAACACCGACGGCGTCATGAGCGATCCGCCGACCGTACCGCCCGGACTGCCCAACCCCGATTACGACCCCCGCTTTACCGGTGAGGGCGCTGTCCGGGAGTACCAAGAACTGCTGGAGATGGCCGGTTACGACCAAGAGGACACCGTGCCCATCGCCAACACCGGCGGTCCCGGCAACTACAACGGCCACTGGCGCGAAATCACCTTCGACGACGAACTCATGACGCCCTACGCGGGCGGCGCGGAACTGCTCTCGCGCATGACCGCAGCGAGCTTGGGCGACTTGGGCTACGTCGTCGACACCGAGTCCGACGCCATCGACAAAGACTACATGCTGCCGCCGCCGCGCGTCCCGGGCGTGTTCAGGCAAACCGCCCCCGACGAGGTGACCTACCAAGAAGCCAAAGACTTCCTCGCCCCGCGCGATTCGGTCAAGGCAACCGTCCAGGATGCGGTCGTCAACGTCGACCTGAACTTGGACGATTTGGAAAACTCGACGAGCGGCTGTGAAGCAGAAGACTTCGGCAGTGACGTAAGCGGCAACATCGCGCTCGTGCGCCGCGGCACGTGCGCTTTTGAACTCAAAGTGTTGAACGCTCAAGCGGCGGGCGCGACCGGCGTCATCATCATGAACCAGGGCAACGCGCCCGACCGCGTCGGCCTGCTCGACCCGACCCTCGGTGACGCCTCGGACACCATCCCGGTCGTCTTCGTCACCTATGACCTCGGCGTCGACCTGGCGAACACCGAAGGCTTGGAAGTCTTCATCGACACCGGCGTTGAAGACAGTGGTTTGTCCACTGCCATGCTGAAACCCAGCTTCGACGAAGAACTCTTGCTGCCCATCGGCACCGTCGGTCCGGACGGCAAGATCACGCTGTTCAAGTAAGCACGTTCAAGTAAGCTTTCCAAGCCTCTAGCCAGGCCGCCCACAAGGGCGGCCTGTTTTGTTGACGCCGGGCGGCCTTACCCGCTTGCCCCGTGCGGTAGACTCCACTCGTGTCGCCCGCCGCGCCCTCGAGCCCCAAAACACCCCTCGTCGCCGACGTCACGCTGACACGAACCGACCTCGAGACCTACAACTGGGTGCTGGCATTGGAACGGCCCGTGCTGCCCTTTTTCATGTACACCTTCGCGCTGCTGTTGCTGGCCGACCTGTTCCGGGTCTGGTCGGACGCGCGGCTTTACGCCTTCGCGGTCCTGGTGCCCGCGCTCGGCTACTTGCTGTTCGTCAAGCTCAGCAGCCTTGCGGTGTGGCGGCGCTACCCGGAACTGCGCGAGCCCAAACGCTACACCTTCAAAAAAGACGCTTATCAGCTCAAACAAGCGGGCAAAACGGTGAGCGTTCCTTACGCGGACGTTGCGCGCGTGCTCGAGTCGCGCCGCGCCTACTACCTCGTCCGCATGGACGGCAGCGCCGATATTCTGCCGAAGGGGGCAATTGAGGAGGGGGTGCTCGAGGGTTTGTTGAAAGACCGGTCTTGGAAGCGCTCGAGCTTCCTGTAGATCAAAAAAGGTCGGGGCGACCCGCAGGCCGCCCCGAGTTCTAATCCCCCCTGGCCCCCCTTTGGAAAAGGGGGACCGAGGGGGATTCCTCAGTCGTGCGCCGTTGCGCCCCCCGCCCCGCGCGGGTAACGGATGCCCTCGACGAAGTTCTGCATTTCCGTTGACGGCTCCTCGGTCATGCGCGAAATCGTGTAGGTGAGGATGAAGTTAATCAGCATGCCCACCGTGCCGATGCCCTGCGGGCTGATGCCGAACAGCCAGGGCTCCCAGCGGATGCCGATGCCGGGCGCGGTCGTGATGATGTAAAAGGCGGTAAACACGATGCCGACAATCATGCCCGTGACCGCGCCAGTCCGGTTGGTGCGCTTGTCGAAAATGCCCAGCACGATGGCCGGGAAAAAGCTCGCCGCCGCCAAGCCGAACGCAAACGCGACCACCTCACCCACGAACCCCGGCGGGTAAATTCCCAACAGGCCCGCAATCACGACCGCGAACAGCACGGAAATACGCGCTACCACGAGTTCGTTGGCCTCGGTCGCGTCGGGGCGGATAAACTTTTTATAGATGTCGTGGGCAATCGAACTGGCAATCACCAGCAGCAACCCCGACGCGGTCGAGAGCGCCGCCGCCAAACCGCCCGCCACCACAAAAGCGATAATCCAGGGCGGCAAGTTGGCGATTTCGGGGTTGGCGAGCACCATGATGTCGTTGTCGATGGTGAGTTCGTTGGCGTCGCCGCGCACGTACTGCACCAGGCCGTCGCCGTTTTTGTCGTTGATGGTGAGCAAACCGGTTTCTTGCCAGTTCGTCACCCACTGCGGCAGGTCGTCGATAGACGCGTTGCTCACGGTCTGAATCATGTTGAACTTGGCAAAGGTGGCAATCGCCGGGGCGGTCGTGTACAAGATGCCGATAAAGAGCAGCGCCCAAAAACCGGTCCAGCGCGCGCCCGTCACGCTGCGCGCCGTGTAAAAGCGGATGATGACGTGGGGCAAGCCGGCGGTGCCGCACATCAAGGCCATCGTGATGAGAAAGACGTTCAACGGACTCAAACTGTTAAAAGGCGAGGTGTACTGACCGAAGCCCAAGTCGGCCTGAATCGTGTCGAGCCTACCGGCGACCTCCATAAACGCGAGTTGCGGCACCGGGTTGCCGGTCAGCGTGTTGGCGATGGCAACGGCCGGGATGATGTAGGCGAGGATCAACACGAGGTACTGTGCGACTTGTGTGTAAGTGATGCCCTTCATGCCGCCCAGCGTCGCGTAGGTCGCCACAATCGCCATGCCGATGACGACGCCCCACAGGATGTCGATCTCCAAAAAGCGGCTGAAGGCGATGCCCACCCCGCGCATTTGCCCGGCGACGTAGGTGAACGACACGAAAATAGCGCAGATGGCGGCCACCAGGCGCGCCGTGCCCGACTCATAGCGGTCGCCGATAAATTCGGGCACCGTAAACTTGCCGAACTTGCGCAAGTATGGGGCGAGCAGCAGCGCCAGCAGCACGTAACCGCCGGTCCAGCCGAGCAGGTAGATCGCGCCGTCGAAACCGTTGCGCGCCAGCGCGATGAGTCCGGCCATCGACAGAAACGAGGCCGCCGACATCCAGTCGGCGGCGGTCGCCATGCCGTTGAAAATAGACGGGATGCCGCGCCCCGCCACGTAAAAGCCCGAAGTCGTCGAGACCCGCGACCAAATGGCGATGCCGATGTACAACCCGAAGGTCACGATGACGAAAATAGCGGTCAAACCGAGTTGGCTCATCAGCCCTCCACGTCAAATTCTCTGTCAAGCCGGTTCATGCTGAGGCAGTAAATGAGAATCAGCAGGATAAACACGTAAATCGCGCCGTTTTGCGCAATCCAAAAGCCCAAGGGGCCGCCCAAAAAGGTGATTGAGTTGAGCGCCGGGGCGAAAATGATGGCGAGTACATAACCGACGATGAACCAAATGGCGAGCAGCGTCAGGGTCAACCTGATGTTGCGCCGCCAGTAAGCCTCGAGGCGTTCTTTGGTAGGTTCCACGTTTCCTCCTAAAAGTTGAGTACCAAAAAGTTAAGTACCGAGTACCGAGTGAAAAGTTGAAGGTTTTGGCCCCTCCGCTCCCTTTCTCCTCCGCTTCACGTTTTCTCATACTTGTAGCGGTAGGTGAACTGAGCCCATGCAACGTTACATCTGGAGCTTCACGTCTCGAGCGTGGACAAGTCGCCGGGGTCTTGCCCCAACTCGCGAGCTTTGAGGAGTCGGCGCATGATTTTGCCGCTCCGGGTTTTGGGCAAACCGTCTACAAAGGTCACCTCCGCAGGCGTAGCGATAGGTCCGAGTTCGTCCCGGACGTGAGAAATCAAGGTTTTGGAGAGGGCGTCGCCGGACGTAAAACCGTCTCGCAGGACCACGTAGGCCTTGATGGCCTCGCCCTTGATGTCGTCGGGCACGCCGACGACCGCCGACTCGGCGACCGCCTCGTGCGAGACTAAGGCCGACTCGACATCGGCCGTGCCTATTCGGTGACCGGACACGTTCAGCACGTCGTCGGCGCGGCCGAGCACGCTGAAACGACCCGCTTCGTCGCGCACGGCGATGTCCCCGGTAAGGTACAAGCCGGGCACTTCGGTCCACGCCTCCTCGTAGCGCTCGGGCGCGTTGTAAACCGTGCGGAGCATGTGCGGAAACGGCCGCTTCAGCGCCAGCAGCCCACCCGTATTGGGCGGCAGCGATTGCCCGGCAGCGTCCACCACGTCGGCCTCGACCCCCGGCAAGGGTCGGCCCACGAAACCCGGCTTGTGCTCTTGCACAGCCAGCGTGCCCAGCGTCGGCCCACCGAGTTCGGTCTGCCACCAGTTGTCCATGACGTAGCCGTGCTCGCCCATGAGGTGCCGCTGCGCCCAGCGAAACGCCTCGGGGTTCAGCGGCTCGCCCGCGCAGGCGAGGATGCGCAACGTGGAGAGGTCGTAACGCGCCGGATACGCCTCACCCAAACGCATCCACATCCGCACCGCGGTCGGCGCGGTGAACATGGCGGTGACGCCGTACTTTTCGACGATGTCCCAGGTGATGCCCCCGTGCGGCGTGTCGGGGGCGCCCTCTCTAAAAATCGTCGTCACGCCGCCGACCAGTGGCGCGTAGGTGATGTAACTGTGTCCGACCACCCAACCGATGTCGCTCATACAGTAAAACACGTCGTCCGGCCCGAGGTCGAAAAAGGTTTGCAGGTGATAGGCCGTGCCGACCATGTAGCCGCCGTGAACGTGGACGACGCCCTTGGGCGTGCCGGTCGTGCCGGAGGTGTAGAGGATATAGAGGGGATGTTCGGCCTCGACACTCTCCGCCGGGCAGTCGGCGGGGTGCTCGAGCAAGTCATCGAAATCGACCTCATGTTCCGCGAGGTCTTTTTTGGGCCGTTGCCGCTGAAACACGACGACTTGGGGTGAGGGCTCCAAACCCGCCACCGCCTTGTCGGTGATGGTTTTCAAATCGACCGTCTTACCACGTCGATACCCCACGTCCCCGGTGATGACGACCTTGGCCCCAGCGTCTTCAATGCGTGAACGCAGCGCGCCCGCCGCGAAACCCGCATAGACCACGCTGTGAACCGCCCCGATGCGCGCGCAGGCCAGCATCGAGGCGACGCCCTCAATAGTCAAAGGCATGTAGATGACGACGCGGTCACCCTTCGCCACACCGAGCGCCTTGAGCCCGTTGGCGAGTCGGCAGACCAGCGCCAGCAGCAGCCCGTAAGTGACGGTGCGTTCGAGGCCGTCTTCACCGAGCCACAGCAACGCGACCTTGTTTTTGTTCCCATTTTCAACGTGCCGGTCGAGCGCGTTCAGGGTGATGTTCGTCTCGCCGCCCTCGAACCAGCGGTGGTTGACGCCGTCGAAGCTGCGTACCTCACGCCACGGAGTAGTCCACCAAAAGGTCGCGGCGACCTCCGCCCAAAAAGCCTCATTGTCCTCTACGGAACGTTTGTAAACCGCGTCGTAGTCTTGCAGCCTAGCCGCGCGCCGCACCGCCCCGGGCGGCGTGAACAGCTCTTGCTCGCTCAGCAACGCTTCGATGGACTCAGTCGGCAAAAGCGGCTCCTAAGTATGGCCTGGTGTTACAAAAAAGCGTGCCCGTCGGTGATTTTGTGTTGCGACATCCTACCTGTAAACGTAAAGCCGCGTCAAGCGTGACTGTAGCCGCGTACAGTTGAAGACAAAAGGCAGCGTGGGCTATGCTCGGCGTAACACGAAACCCTAGTTTCACGGCCATACCGTGACCCAAGCCAAGGAGGAAACCCATGTCCGACAGCACTCAACCTGACAACATTGCATCCGATAACACTGCATCCGATAACACTGCATCCAACAACACTGCACCTGACCAACCCGCGTCCAAACACATCGAATCCATACTGCAGGAGTCGCGCCGTTTTTCGCCGCACGAAACTTTTCAGGCGCAGGCGAAGTTGGGGACGCTGCAGGACTACCAAAAACTCTACCGGCAGTCTTTAGACTCGCCCGACACCTTTTGGGCGAACGCGGCGAACGAACTCCATTGGTTCAAACCCTGGGACACGGTCATGGAGTGGAACGAGCCCCATGTGAAGTGGTTCGTCGGCGGCCAGACCAACCCCGCCTACAACGCCCTCGACTACCAAATAGAGCAGGGCCGGGGCGACAAGACGGCGTTTCATTTCGAGGGTGAAGGTGGGGATACTCGAGCCCTCACCTACAGCGACATGCTGAAAGAGGTTTCCAAGTTCGCCAACGTCCTGAAGTCCAAGGGCATCCAAAAAGGCGACCGCGTCGCGATTTACATGCCGATGATTCCCGAAGCGGCCGTGGCGATGCTCGCCTGCGCGCGCATCGGGGCGACGCACAGCGTGGTGTTCGGCGGCTTCAGCGCGCAAGCCCTCGCCGACCGCGTTAATGACGCCGAGGCCGTCGCCGTCATCACTGCCGACGGCGGCCATAGGCGCGGGAGTGTGCTGCCGCTCAAGCCGGCGGTGGACGAGGCCTTAGCGAAAACCTCCTCGGTTAAAAACGTCTTCGTCGTCAAGCGGGCCGATAATGACATCAACATGAAAGAGGGCCGCGACCACTGGTATCACGACCTCATGGAAAACGCCTCCGACGACTGCCCCGCCGAACCCCTGGACGCCGAACACCCGCTGTTTATCCTCTACACCTCCGGCTCGACTGGCAAACCCAAGGGCGTGCTGCACACGGTCGGCGGCTACCAGACCTATACCTACCTCACCAACAAGTACGTGTTCGACTTGCGTGACGACGACGTGTTTTGGTGTACCGCCGACGTGGGCTGGATAACCGGCCATTCTTACGTCGTCTACGGCCCGATGTTCAACGGCGTCACCCAAGTGATGTACGAGGGTGTGCCGAACCACCCGCATCCGGGACGGTTTTGGGAACTGGTCGAGAAGTACAAAGTCACCATTTTTTACACCGCCCCGACCGCGATTCGCGCCTTTATGAAGTGGGGCGACGAGCACGTGGAGAAGTTCGATTTGTCGAGTTTGCGACTGCTCGGCACCGTCGGCGAGCCCATCAACCCCGAAGCGTGGATGTGGTACCGCGAGAAAGTCGGCCGCGGTCAAACGCCCATCGTCGATACCTGGTGGCAGACCGAAACCGGCGGGATTATGATTACCACGCTGCCGGGCGTCCACGACACCAAACCGGGCGCGGCGGGTTTGCCCTTCTTCGGCGTCGAACCGGCCATCGTGGACGTGGAAGGCAACGAGCAAGCGGCCGACCAGGGCGGTTACCTCGTCATCAAGCGCCCCTGGCCGGGGATGCTCCGCACCGTCTACGGCGACGACGACCGCTACCGCGCCCAGTACTGGACCGAAATTCCGCACGTGTACTTCGCAGGCGACGGCGCGCGCCGCGACCAGGACGGCTACTACTGGATTATGGGCCGGGTCGACGACGTGGTGAACGTGTCCGGGCACCGGCTCGGCACGATGGAAGTAGAGTCGGCGCTCGTCTCGCACGAGGCCGTCGCCGAGGCCGCCGTGGTGGGCCGGCCCGACGAGATGACGGGGCAGGCGATTGTGGCGTTTGTGACCCTCGAGGGCTCCCGCCAGGGCAACGACGACCTGCTGCAAGAACTCCGCAACCACGTCACCAAGGAAATCGGCGCGATTGCCAAACCCGCCGACATCCGCTTTACCGACGCATTGCCCAAAACGCGCAGCGGCAAGATTATGCGCCGCTTATTGCGCAACATCGCTTCCGGCGAGGACGTGACGGGGGACATCAGCACTTTGGAAGATAGGAGTGTGGTGGAGAAGTTGTTGGCGCAGAAGTAAGGCGACATCAACGCAAGAGGGCGAACCATGCAGTTCGCCCTCTTGCGTTTTTGGACAACTAAACAACTTGCTCTCTTTAACGCTTTTGAATCCGGCTGTCCGAAAGTCCAAAAAAGTTGGTGGGGTCGAAGCTTACAGGTGGCTCGGGCGGGGGAAACTGAGTAAGGTCGACAAAGTACCAGTTCAGGTCCGCGGGGGGCACAGCTGTGAAAACTGTGCCCACAGCTTGGTTAAAGGTGGGGTCGATACCTGTCACTGTGAAGACAACCGTGTTCCAACCTGCTTTAAGCTCGAGGTTATATTTGCCTCCAGACAAACAGTTTTCTCCAGATTGATACGAAGTGTTTTCAGCAACGTAAAGCCAGACAACAGCCACATCACCCATCTCCCCTGGACCTGCCAGTGCCCGTTGCGCCGCTGCCTGTGAAGAGGCAAGAACAATTCCCTTAGTTATTTCCGGCTGGTCCCCTATAAATAAAGCAGGGCTGAAAGCTCCTTCGACCCCCGCGTCGCCAGTACCACACAGCAGGATCGAGGACAGGCTAGCGACCGTTGCGTTGTATGTAAAAGTGAACTCACCCTGCGCCGAGATGGTGCCATTTCCTAAGGAAGTAAAGTTGAATAGGTCGTAGAAGTTCCTAGCAACAAGCTGAGCCTGCCCAGCACCGTAATCAACCACCTCACCCGTAAACGACCGCACCGCCTCGCCGTGGTAAGACACCGACACCCCGGCCTCGGCCTGAACTGTTTGCGCCGAGTTTTGCGCGCTACCCTTGGCGGCGACGGCGTAGCGGTAAACCACGTCGGCTTCCAAAGCCGTGTCCCGGTAGCTCGTCACGTTCGGGCCAACTTCGGCTACTTGAACAAAGTCGCCCTCACCCTCAGCCCGGAAGACGACGAAGCCCTGCTCATTGTCGCTCTCATCTTGCCAATTTATGTTGATAGCACTGAGTTCCGGCGTCGCCGTAACGTCGCTCGGCGCGGTTAAGGAAACGGTACCGGGGCAGGCGGTCAGGAAAACCACCAACGCCAACCCCGTTACAGCAGCTTGTACTCTCCTCATGTGAACTCCTCTCCGTATTCGGTCCAGCAACTCCCCAATTGTTTGAACCAGCGCAAGTTTACCAAAAGCTTGCACAGAGGGGCTTCATCAAAGGGGCTCGAGCCGTTCTCAACTCGCCCCCCGGCGACCCACGAAATAGCCCAAAAGCCCCGTAAACAGCGCAGGCAATACCTGCGCGGCCAGCTCACGCGCTTCCGGCGTGGCGCTCGGCAGGCTGATACTGATGAGGCTGAAGACCAACAGCAGCGTTAGGGTGAACAGGGCACCTATAAAGGTGACCCGCTCACGCCACAGCGCGTGGCGGCGGCGCTCGGCGTCGTCTTCGAGCCGCGCCGAAGTCTCGACCTCGCTCTCGGGCGGAACCAGCTCGAAGGTGCCCTTCAGGCGGCTGCCCGCGTCGAGGTTTTGAGGCACCTGTACGGATTCCGATAATGCACTAAATAAACCTGGAAGAAATTTTTCCGTTCCTTATCGGAATCCGTACTTTTTTCGTCTCGCTACGCTCGGGTTAATTCCTTGGAGAATCAACCAGAAAAGTTATTAGTAGTTGACGATTTCCCGCTCTAACCTCGAGCGGTCTTTGGCGAGGCCCAGGTGATAACCTTCCCCCTTGCCCTCCACCGCGATGTCGTAAATGCCTAAGCTGCGCCGCATCACCTCACTTTTGCTGGTGTGGGCGCTGGTGGCTAACTGCTCGAGCTTCTCGTACATCTCCGGGGACAAGCTCAGGGTGAGGCGAATAGTGTCCTTGGGTTGACCGTTGCTGTTCGACATAGTTTCAGTTTCCTCCTGAGCGTCAGTGTAACACAGGTGATGCATCGATGATGCAGCAAAGCAGCATGGAAGTCGAGAGAAGTTGAGTGGAGGCTTTCTTACCTATACCCACTCAAGCTATGTTTGCCTGCAAAAGTCATTTCGGGCTTCGCGGCTCGAGCCCCCGTAACCTCTCCGCCACAAACTCCACTTCCGCCCGCACGGTTTCCCGGTCGAAAGCAAATTTGCGCCCGCCGCTGCGAACAACTCCGCCGTCGAGCGCGTCGAACCGAGGGTGAGGGCGTCACGATAACAACGCAGGGCCGCCGCTCTGTTTTGAAGCGAGCCGCGCCGAACCTGAACAGTGTCTAAAAAACCATCACGTACTGAAGATAATCAGGCCTTCAGTTCCAACAAGCTTGGCAAAGCATCACTTTCAGTCATCAGTTGATGTAAACTTAATCCATCTTAGCGAGGTGACCCATGCGTACAACCGTGAACTTAAATGAGGACTTGCTCGGCGAGGCGCAACGGCTGACGGGCATTCAGGAGCGTAACGCCTTGATTCACGCCGGACTCAAAGTGCTCATCGAACGTGAAAGCGCTAGGCGGCTGGCACGTTTGGGTGGAAGCGAACCGCAGCTCGAGCCCGTCCCCCGACGCCGAACCGAACCCGACACCGATGCCCCATAATTACCCAGCATGGTTCTGGTAGACACGTGCGTCTGGATAGACCACCTGCGGCGGGGTGAAGGCGAGTTGGAGACGGCGCTCGAACTCGAGCAGGTGCTGATGCACCCCTACGTTATCGGCGAACTCGCCTGCGGCAACCTCAGAAATCGGGAGGAGGTTCTTGCCCTTCTTCAAAAGCTGCCCAGGGCAAATGTTGCTTCCGAAGCCGAGGTGTTGCGTTTTATAGGGCGGCGCAACCTGATGGGCCGGGGCATCGGCTACCTGGATGTTCACCTGCTTGCATCAGCAGCGCTCACGGAAGCTCAACTCTGGACTCGAGACCGTCGCCTTGCCGCTGCCGCTGGCGAGTTGAACTTAAATCGAGACCTGTAGCGTCCAAAAAGTATCGACTCAGTTCAATACTGTCCCAACAACCCCCGGTTCATCGCCCGCCGCTCGGCGAGCTTGTACAGCAAAATCCCAAGCGCGAAGTAAACAACCGTGTTGGCGACGAGCAGCGCCCAAGCTGTAGCCGAAAATCCTGCCAGCGTCACGCCTTCGGTCATCGCCGCGCGAATCATGCTTGCGCCGCGCACGACGGGGAGAGCTTCCAACCACGGCGACAGCGCCACCGGCATCGCCACGAGCGCAAAGAAAATAAACTGCGCGATTTGCAAAAACGCTTGAATCTGCTTGAACACCAGCGCCAAACCCGCGACCATAAAACCCACGCCGAGCATACAGACAACCGTGAGGAACAGCAACGGCGCGAGCGTGAGCAAGTCGAAATCGAGCCAAACGCCTGCCGTGAGCATGTTGAGGACGAGGACGATGATGATGACGGCGAATTCTACAACCACCCTCCCGACCATGCGCGAGAGCAAAATCTTCCAGGTGCCTATTGGCGACATGTAAAGCTGCTCCAAGGTGCCCCGCGTCGCCTCGTTGGTAATCTCCCAGCCGATGCCCTGCATCGCTATGAGCGCCAAGACCCACAGCACTATGCTGACGATGAGGTACTCCGAGCTTCCGCCTGTCGTCTCCACCCCGCCGATAACGCGGATGCCGAGGAAAAATAGCAGAAAAATCGCGTAAAAGGTGATAATTTCACTAATCGTGTTGGGCAAGTAGCGCAGCATTTCGATGCCGACTTTGCGGACGTTGGCCGACAGTACGTTAAGAGACAACACGGTTCACCTCTTGACCATTCATTTCTTCACCGTTCACGATACGCCGGAACACCTGCTCGAAATTGATGGTCGTGCGGTCGATTGACTCGACCGGCGTGCGCGCCTCTTTTAAGATGTCCATGAGTGTGTATATGTCTTCGTCGTGCTCGAGCGTCACCTTCAGCAGCGGCTTGCCACCTCTGTCCTCCACGGTCACCGCCGGGAACACCTCCAACTTTTTTGCCTGCGCACCCGTCAGCGCCGCACCGAGGCTCACCTCGTAGGCCCGCGTCTCGAACAGCTTGAGGAGGTTGCCCACCCGGTCGTCTACCACAACGCGGCCCGCGTTGATAATCACGGTGCGTTCGCACAGGTCTTGGACAACCGGCATGTCGTGGGTGCTGACGATGATGGTGCGGCCCTCGCGGGCGACCTCGCGCAGCAGCTCGCGCACCTCGTAGCCCGTCTCGACGTCCAGCCCGAGGGTGGGCTCGTCGAGCAGGACCAGTTCGGTCCCAGCGAGCATTGCCACGGCGATGGCGAGCTTTTGCTGCATCCCGCGCGATAAGTTGTTGACGAGTTCGCCCGCCTTGTCAGCGAGCCGGAACTGGGTTAGAAGTTTGTCGATTTCAGCCTTGACGCTGCGCCTCGAGCGCCCACGGTTCCCCGCGAAGTAGTCCAGGTTTTCGCGCACGCTCAAGCGCCAATAAAGGTTGCGGTTCCCCTCCAACACCGCGCTGATGTGCCGTAACGCGGCGAGGCGCTGCCGCGTGTTGTCGATGCCGAGAATCTTAACCGTGCCGGCGTCCGGCCGGATGAGGCCGCACATCATCTTGATGGTCGTCGTCTTCCCCGCCCCGTTCGGCCCGAGGAGGCCCAAAATTTCGCCGCGCTCGACCCGGAACGACACGCCGTCCACCGCCTTGACGATTTCTTTGGACTTGCGCTTTTTGTACGACTTCGCCACCTTGTCGACCTCGACCAGCGTTTCCACCCGTCACCGCCTTAAAGTTTCCGAGGGCTTGTGTTCACGAGTTTCAACTTGCTCCCGTCATTAGACCCGCCGGGCCGAAAGTTCGCCTCCTGCTTTTGGCGTAGCCTCGCGCTCGAGTCCGGCCGCCAGCGTCCGCAAACTCGCGGCGACCCGAGCGCGCCACGATGTTTTCGGCAAGCTGCGGTACACCTCGGCTTCGCGGTAGTAGCGGCTCAGTTTTTCGTGGGCGGTTTGTTTGTCGGTCATGTCGTTCTCCTTTGCATTCACAATGCGGGTTCTCTGCTTCAAATAAAAGAGGGGTTTTTGAAGCAGCGGTCGTTTACACTCAGACATGGAAAAAGTTCTGACGGTGACCAGCAGCGAAGCGGCGGGCTTGTTGACGGATACCTCTCAGTTGCGACTGCTCGAGCCCTTTTTCAAACGCGAGGCCACCCTGAGCGAGGTTGCCGCCGAACTGGGTGTCAAACTCAATACGCTGCTTTACCGGGTGAACAGGTTCGTCGAGTTGGGTTTGCTTACCGTCGTGCGCGAAGAGCCACGTCGGGGCAAGGCTGTCAAGGTTTACCGGGCCAGCGCCGAGGACTTTTTCGTCCCCTTCGAGGTGATGGCAAGCTCGAGCCTAGAGCAACTTTTATTGGGTATGTTGGGTGACGTGGAAAAGGTGTTTCACCGCGAAGCGGCCAAGGTTTTTCAAGAAACTTTTCAGACGCAGGGTGTTCACATCATCCTCACGCACGACCAGCTTTCGGTCGTGCTCGGTGACTACGAGGGAGGCGAGTCGTTTGCCGAGACTTTTTTCGGTCCCGGCTCACCGGCCCTGTTTATCGGGGACGGCAACCTCAACCTCGACTTCGAAACGGCCAAGGCCTTTCAAAAAGACATGTTCGACCTCTTCCAACGCTACCGCACCCGCCAAACGCCCAACGCGCAGCTTTACGCTTACCGGCTCGGGTTGACGCCGGTGAGTGACGAGTCGCCTGTAAAGGTGTAAGGAAGGCTCGAGCCTCAACCCCCGAGCGCCTCGTACTCAAGCCAAAAGATTCGGTGAATTAGGGATTCGTGCGAAGCAACTTGATGACGGCTTCCACGACGTCGTTTGTCACCACAGGCTTCAAACTACCCACCTGCGCTGCGATGAGCTGTTCGTTGGCTGTAAAAAGCTTGCCTGGGCGAGCGTAGCTGGTGCGCTGCAAGCTTCCTCGGCTGAAACTCTTATCCGTCAGGACGACGGCTTCGGGGTCGGCGTAGGGATTGCTGGTGATTTGGCACAACAGGTAGTCTCCGCGTCCGGCATCCGCCAACACCGCGGCGGGCCGCAGTTTTGAACGGGAAAGGTCGGAGAACGGAAAGAGGACGAGGACTACGCCTCTTGCAAGTGCTGCCACGCCTCGTCTTCCTCGGGACGGTTCCAGTCGGACAGAGCCGCCTCGCTGAGCAAGGCTGTTTCACCGGCCGCCTCGAGCACAGTATCAACGACAACCACAACCCGGTGTTTGCCCGGCGGCAGCTTGTCGGGCAACTTCACAACCAGCTCGCCGTCTTCGGAAATCGTGCCGATGGTGTAGGTGGTCACGAGTTGAGTTTAGCACGCGGGGGTTTGGGGGCTCGAGCCTTTCTGAGTGCGAATACCACCTTCAAATCAACTTCGCCGCCTTCAAGTCGGACGGGTGCAGGGCAGGCAACCCGAGGGCTCGAGTCACCCGCAAAAGGTCTTTATCTTGAGTAATCAAACAGTCCGCTCCGCTTGTGTAGAGCAAATCCAGCAAGTACCAGTCCTTACGGTCCGGCAAACTGGGCCAGTCGAAAAAGGCCACGGGTGCAGTGTACTCGCCGAGTTGAAGCAAGTCGACGGCTATCTCGAAGGCCAGAGCAGGTGTCAGGCCCAAGGCGATGATTTTCGGGTAGGTGAGCACAATTTTGAGTTCGCTCAGCATTTCCTGGCTCAGCACGTAACGGAGTTCGGCGTGGCGGAAGCGCTCGTGCAACTGCCTCAAAATACTCCCCTGTTTGCCCGCCGCACCGTTTAAGATGACGTTCACGTCCGCCACCACGCGGGGTAGGGACGACAGGTGAAGCGTCACTTTGCAAAGCGACGGGCGATGTCTTCGGGAGACAGGGTTTTGCCACTCAACGCCGGTTCAGCTTTTTGGTCTTTTGCCCAAACGACCGCTTCGTTTATAAGGGCTTCACGCACCCCATCATCCAAGGGAGCGAACAACGCACCCAAGGCCTCGAGCCCCGCAGCAATGCCGAACACGGCTCGGGCGTTCTCGGCACCCAGCCAAGCTGCCAAATCCCTTGCCAAAATCCGGTACTGCTTGCGCGCGCCGCCACCCAATTCGATAGCGCTCAACTCCCCCGCCGCAATCTTGCGCCGGACGGTTTCAGGAGAAACCCGCAACGCTTCTGCTACCTCGCTGACCGAATAGACAACGGTGGACAACGCTCGGCTGGTCATAAACACTGACCTCCCTAACCTATTATGCCATATTAAGCACACAAACGCTCAAAAACAATGCGGCGGGAGACGTCTCCCGCCGCATCTCTAAACACTAAATTCTGACGACTGCCTTTACTCTGCTTCGTTCAGCGCCCGCCACACCCGCTGCGGCGTCATCGGGATTTCGGTCAGGCGCACGCCGACGGCGTCCCGGACCGCGTTGGCGAGGGCCGCCGCGCCCGCGGTGACCGGCGGCTCGCCCACGCCACGGGCTCCAAAGGGACCGTAGGGAGATTTGTTTTCAACCAGTACCGTTTCGATGTTCGGCACGTCCGCCGCTTTGGGCAGCGCGTACTCCGAGAAACTGCTGGTGAGGGGTTGGCCGTTGTCGGCGTAGGTCAGCGCCTCGAACAAGCCCATGCCGACGCCCTGCACCACGCCGCCGTGAACCTGCCCTTCGACCATCATCGGGTTGAGGGCGAAACCGACGTCCTGGACGGCGACGTACTGTTTCAGCGTCACCGCGCCCGTCTCGCGGTCGACCGCCACTTTGACGAGGTGGGCGACCGTGCCGGGGGCGTTTTCCTGGACGGCGGCGCGGCCTTCGCCGACGAGCGGCCCGGCCCCGCCCGCCGTGCGCTCGGCCATCGTGGCGAGTTTGGCGAGCGCGACGGCCGAGGTCGGCACGCCCTTGACCTGCACTTTGCTCTCTTTGAGTTCCAGGTCTTCCAAACGCGCTTCTAAGTGTTCGGCGGCCAGCTCGAGCACCTTGGTGCGCACGTCCTTGGCCGCCTCGGCGACCGCGCCGGCGACGCTGTAGGTGACCTGCGAGCCGCCGCTGCCGGGGGCGAACGGCCCCATGTCGGTGTCGCCCTGGACGAGTTCTACCTCGTCGGGCGACACGCCCAACATCTCGGCGGCGACGAGGACGAGGCTGCTGTTGACACCGGAAATGTCCACCGAGCCGACCTGAATCCTCACCGTGCCGTCCGAGTCGACGCGGCACAGCGACGCGGCCGGCGACATCGCGGTGGGCCAACTGCCGATGGCGATGCCGACGCCCTCGTTCTCGAGCGTGCTGCGCCCCGTCCAGGCCGGGTGCTGTTGCAAGTGCTCCAGACACTCTTTCAGACCCAAGCTCGGCCAGGGGGTGCCGTTCGTCATCGGGTCGCCGCCCTGGGCGACGTTTTTGAGGCGGAAAGCCAGGGGGTCGAGACCCAGGGCTCGAGCCAGCTCGTCGACGCACGACTCCATCGCAAAGGTGGTGTGCGGCGCGCCCGGCGCGCGGTAAGCGCCCATCTCGGTTTTGTTGGTGATAACTTCCGTCGAGTCGATGCGCAAGTTCTCGACCCGGTAGTTGCTGCCCAAGAGCAGCGGCCACAAGCCGCCGAACCCAAAGGCGAACGCGCCCGCGTCGAGCACGGTTTCGGCCTTCAGCGCCGTCAGGGTGCCGTCTTTTTTGGCTCCGAGTTTCAGGGTGATGTGCGAGGCGGGCGCGGGCGTGGTGGACTGCATGTCCTCCGAGCGGCCCAGCACGAGCCGGACGGGTTTGTTCAGCGTGTAAGCCACCGCCGCCGCGAGCGGTTCGATGGTTCCGTACTTCGCCCCGAAGCCGCCGCCGACGGTCATCGGCACGACCCGAACGTTGCCGCGTTTCAGCCCGAGAATCCCGGCGACGCTGTTGCGCACACCGAATTGCCCCTGCGTGCTCGTGTAAACCGTCAGGCTTTCCGCCACCCGGTCAGGGTCGACCACGACCGACTGGGGCTCGAGGTAACCCTGGTAAGCGCTCGCCAGCCGAAAGGTGTGCTCCACGACCGCGTCGGCGGCTTGGAGCGCCGCCTCCACGTCGCCGCGTTCGTAGGTGCTCGTTTTGTAGACGTTCGAGGGTTTGCCCTCGGCCTCGTTTTCTTGCTCTTCGACGGCTGCGTGGGTGACGCCCGTTTCCCCGGCTTCGGGCAAGCCGTCCGGCCAGATGACCGGCGCGTCCGGGCTGGCGGCCTCGCTTAAGTCCGAGACGGCCGAGAGGGGTTCGTAGTCTATCCTCACCCGCGCCGCGCCGTCCTCGGCGGCGGCCTCGGTTTCAGCGACGACGGCGACTATCGGCTGGCCGACGAACAGCACCCGCTCTTTGGCTAGGACGGCGTCGCTCCGTGAAGTGATGGTGCGCCCGCCCGTCACCAGGTCTGCGGCTGTCAGCACGGCGACGACGCCCTTGACCGCCTCGGCCTCACTTTTGTCGACGCTGAGAATGTTCGCGTGCGCTTCGGTGCTCAGGACGGGCCGCAGGTGCAACAGGCCCGGCACGACCACGTCGCCCGCATAGCGCGCCCGGCCCGCGACCTTGCTCAAGCCCTCGAGCAGTTTCCTCGGTTTGCCCAAGTAGGTGTGGTCCTCCCCATGAGCGTAGGCACTGACCGGTTTCTGTTTTTCCAAGGTCGGCATAAACCCCTCCTCCGCTAAAGCTGGTCTGAGTTTACGACGAAAAAGGGGAGAAAGCCCTACCGACCGACACGAGCCGAGAGAAAGCGGTTTCTCAGCGGGTTCGCCGAGCGCTCAGCGACCTTTGTCGGCAAAAAAACACCCGCCGCGCTTTGACGCTCACGGCGGGTGGTCGGGTTGTTCGTCGTTCATTCAGCGGACGTTCAGGGTGGCGTCAAGCTTCGGCGCGGGCTCGAGCCGCTCGGCCAAGCGGTGCAAGCCGGCGGCGAAACGGGCGCGAAAGCTGGGGCGCGAGGCGGCGACCAGGTGGTCGCGCGCGGCCTCTTGCCGGTACTGCTCTACGCGCGCGGCGGCTTGTCTATAAACGACGTCATGTACGAACATGGCGGCCTCTAGTTTCTCCTCGAACGGCGTCGGGCTCGACGAACTCGGCAACGCTTGTCAAGAAACGGGCGAAGCTGTGTCTGAGGCTCGGGCTGAGGCGCCTCACCTCGGCTTCTCGGTGGAAGCGGGCAACACGCTCTTCAGCCTGCGCGGCGGTTATTTCGTTGAACATACTTTCTCCTTGTGGGCCGAACCGCCGCGCTGCTACGCTGTACATGTGTTCGCTCAGCGGTTGGTCCAGTGTTTGAGGTGCTTGGGTTGGCGCTCGACGTCCGGGTAGGTGGTCACCAGACGGTTTTGCCAGTTGATGCGCCGCAGGTCCGTCATGCGGTCTTTGGCGATTTGCAGGGCAAAGGTGTTTAACATGCTGTCCTCCTTTCTTTGGCTTGAAAACGGGGTTTAATGGGGCGTTAAAAAACCCGGCGTTGTCGGCGCCGGGGAGTCGTTGCGGGTTGCAGAGCTTAGCGCTCTAGCTCCCACCAACTGTCCCCTGCAGGCGCAAGGATGTCCGCACTGCAACCGCGAACTGACAAGCGTTCGGTTTGTTGCGATAGGCTTTGCTGCATCGGAGTCATCTGCGCACCTGCCTCTCTCGCCCGGGTTGGGCGGTTACTTGATTATGATAGCAGAGATATGCCGAATATTCAAGTGTATATTCACACGCTATCCGAACCTTCTCAGCAGGCTTAAAATGCTCTATGAAACCGCATTTTTCAAAGCCGACTTCGGAGCCGAGGTGTGCCTGGGTGACGGGCGACCCGCTTTACCTCGAGTACCACGACCGTGAGTGGGGCGTGCCGCTGCACGACGACGCAAAACTGTTCGAACTGCTCGTGCTCGAGACCTTCCAAGCCGGACTGAGCTGGCTGACGGTGCTCAAAAAGCGCGAGAACTTCCGGACAGCTTTCGACCACTTCGACGCTTCTAAAATGGCGCGCTACGACGGGGCAACGCTTGAAACCCTGCTGCAAAACCCCGGCATCGTCCGCAACCGCCTCAAGCTGCGCGCGGCGGTGGAAAACGCTCGAGCTTTCTTGAAGGTGCAAGAAACGTTCGGCTCGTTTGCAGGCTACCTGTGGGACTTTATCGGCGGCGCACCCGTCCTCAACACTTGGGAGAGCAGCGCAGAGGTTCCCGCCGCCACGCCGCTCTCAGACCTTCTAAGCCGGGACCTCAAACGGCGCGGCTTCAGCTTCGTCGGGCCGACCGTCGTCTACGCGTTCATGCAGGCGTCCGGCATGGTCATGGACCACACGACCGGCTGCTTTAGACACGACGAACTCAGCCGCGAAGGGTTCAGGGAAAAGTCGCCGTGACCGTTTTGTCGCCGGTCATTTCAAGCGTGCAGGTGTCCTCTTGGAGACGGTCACACCCGTTCCAGTTCAGCAAGACGCCGTCGGTGGCCTGCAAGGTCACGTTCGTCCCCACCTCGAAAATTTCGGTGCAGTCGCCGCCCGAGCGGGTACAGTTGACGGTGTTGACGGGTGTAACGCTCGCGACGGTGCCGCCGCCGTTCACCTTCACCGTGAGGGTGGCGCTGGGTCTCACCTCGACCTTGACTTTTTTCTCGACGCTGCCGAACTCGCTTTCAACTCTCAACGTGTAAGTCGTGGTGCCGCTCGGGCTGACGAGGGCGTTCGTCCGACCGGTCACGTCACCTACGGCTGGGGCAAGCTTGAGCTTTATCTCGCCCTTGCCCGCGACCTTCCACTCGAGCCGCGCGCTCTGACCGGCCAAAATCGACGGCGGCGTGACCGTGAAGCTTTTTAGAGTAGGCGGCGGAAAGGTAAAGTCGGCGACGACGTTTCGGTCGGCGGTCAGCTCGAGCAAACACACCACGCCCGTGCCGCTGCAGTCACCTTCCCAACCCTTGAAGAGCGCACCTTCGTCGGGAATCGCCTGAACGCTGACCTTGAGGCCTTTTTTGTAAACCTCTGCGCAGTCGTCGCCACAGTCGATGCCCTCGGGCGTGCTGACGACGCGGCCCTGCGCGGCCCCCGTCCGGGTGACGTTCAAGCTGTACCGGGTCCGCTCGAACGCGGCCGTGACCGTTTTGGGCGCGTCCAGCAAGACTTGGCAGCTCGAGCCCGTACAAGCGCCGCCCCAGGCCGTAAACCCGGAGGTGGGGTTAGGTTGGGCCTCGAGCACCACCCGCGTGCCTCCGTCAAAGCTGCCGGTGCAGGTCTGGGCGCGACAGGTTAGGCCGGGCGGTCGGCTCGTCACCGTGCCGACCCCGTCGCCGGTCAGGTTTACGGTCAGTTCGACTTGGGGCGCGCCGCAAGCCGCCAGGCCCAGCAGGGTCGCAAGCAAAAACCACAAACGTGCGTTTTTCATCCTCAACTCCTAACGCAAACACGACGAACAAAGTTCGCTAGGTTGCCGAATCATACCTTTTAGGACGCCGGGTAAACATTAAGTTTGAGGGTTGTCGACTTAGGAGCTTGCGCCTTTAGGCCGGCGGGCCGTAAGAATCCCGTTATAACGCTTCACCTAAACTCGAGCTGTGGGCTTGACTTGTTTCACCTAGCGGCGGTCCCGCCGTGCTGAGCGGTCCCGGAATAGCCGCCCTTCAAGCCGTTGCCGAACGCGGCGCGCGGCAAGACGCCGCAACGCTGCGCCCCGTGGGTTCGGTCGGCGCTCACGGCGCGCCGGACACCCTGGCGTCGGCAACCGAACTCACGCTCGTCGAGCACTTGGGCGAGGGCGTGCTGCTGACCGACCTCGACGACACCGTCCTCTACGCCAACGCGCAGATTTTGGAACTCACCGGGTACACCCTGGCCGAGATGCTCGGTCGGCCCGCGTACACGCTGCTGTTGCCCGAGGCGCAGTGGCCGGACATCCGCGCGCCCGCTACCGCGGCAAAACCGAGCGCTACGAGGTCGAGTTGCAGCGCAAAGACGGCAGCCGTTTTTGGGCCGAGGTGACCGGCACACCGCGACGCGACGCCGCGGGCGAGGTCGTCGGGACGCTCGGGGTCGTCAGCGACGTCAGCGAGCGCAAAGCCGCCGAAGCGCAGCTGCAACAACAAAACGCCTACCTAGCGGCCCTTCACGAAACCTCGCTCGGGCTGATGCGGCGTTTGGAACTCGGCGAGCTGTTGGAAACGATAGTCGCCCGCGCGACCGACCTCGCCCAGGCAGCGCACGGCTTCGTGTACCTTGTCGGCGAAGACGGCCGCAGCATGAAAATCATGGCGGGCGTCGGCTTGTTCGCGAGCTACCGCGAACTTCACCTGCGGCCCGGTCAGGGTGTGGCCGGTCACGTCTGGGCGACGGGCGAGCCCCTGGCGGTTCAAGACTACGCGCTCTGGCCCGAACGCGTGGGCGACCGGCGCCTTGTCACGCTCAAGACCGTCGTCGGGGTGCCGCTGCGTTCGGACCCCCGCTCGGACAGGGTCACTGGCGTCATCGGCGTCGCCTACGACAGGTCCGTCCCGACCACGGCGCAAACGACGGAGTTGCTCGGCAGCTTTGCCAAGCTGGCCGCCATCGCCCTCGACAACGCGCGGCTTTACAGCCACGCGCAGAGCGAACTGCAAGCGCGCGTCCGCAAAGAAGCCAGACTGCTCGAGAGCGAGCAGCGCCACCGCGAGCTGTTTTTAGAAGCTCGGCAGCAGGCCAAAGAACTGCAACTCCTCGACAAGGTGCGTTGCGCCGTCGCCGCCGAACTGGAGCTTGACAGCCTGCTGCGCACCACCGTCGGGGCCGTCGCCGACACCTTCGGCTACGCGCTCGTGAGCTTGTACTTGCTGCGGGGCGAGGCGCTGCACCTGCAGCACCAGGTCGGTTACCACCAGGTCATCAAGACGGTGCCGCTCGAGTGCGGCGTGATTGGGCACGTAGCCCGCAACGGCGAGCCGGCGCTGCTCGAAGACGTCCGCAGCGACCCCAGGTTTTTAGGCGCCGTGGGCGGCATCGTTTCGGAGATTTGTGTACCTTTTTTTGATCAGGGCCTGGTCGCCGGCGTTATCAACGTCGAAACCACGCACAACGTCACCTTGACCGGAGCCGACTTGCGGCTCATGACCGCGCTGGGGTCGCAAATCAGTGTTGCGGTCGAAAAAGCCCGGCTGCACGCGCGCACCAAGGCCGACCTAAAGCGCGCCCACGCCCTCTACCGGGTGAGCCAGGCCGTCGCGACCTCGAACACGGTTGCCGTTCTGTTGGAACGGGTTGCGCGCGACGTTGCCACCGCGGTCGACGCCGACCGGGTAGCCGCTTACGCGCTCGACGTGGGTAGGCGCGAGGTTTTTGCGGCGAGCGTGAGCGCGTCGGCGAGTGTGCGTCCAGGGGCGGCGCCGCTGGAACCTTTAGGTTTCGAGGCGCTGTGGGCGGGCTCGCTGGGCCAGGCGCTGCGGGAACGGCGCACGGTCTCAGGTCCGGGAGGGGCCGACGCGGCGCTGGCGGTCCCGCTACTGTTCGAAGACAAACCGTTGGGAGGTTTGACCCTTTGCAAACACCGCGGCGCGCCCGACTTTGACAGCGACGACCGCCAACTCCTAGAAGCCATCGCCAACCAGGTCGCGGTCGCCGTGGAGCAGCGGCACCTGCTCGACCGGCTCGAGCACCAGGCCTACCACGACGCCCTCACCGGGCTGCCCAACCGCCTTTTGTTCGAAGACCGTTTGGCGCAGGCCGTCGCCCGCTCGGGTCGCAGCGGGCAACCCTTCGCGCTGCTGTTCGTCGACCTCGACGAGTTCAAACACGTCAACGACACCTTCGGGCACCACGTCGGCGACGGCCTGCTGCGGCAGGTCGCCGCGCGGCTCGGCGGCTGTTTGCGCCAGGGAGACACGCTAGCGCGCATGGGCGGCGACGAGTTCGCCCTCGTCTTGACCGACTTGGGCAGCGCCGACGGCGTGCGCGTCGCGCAGCGTTACTTAGAACTGTTCAAACACCCGTTCTGCACCGAAGGCCACGAGCTGTTCGTCACCGCCAGCATCGGCGCTTGTATCTATCCCAAGGACGGAACCGACGCCTCAGTTCTGCTTCAGCACTCGGACAGCGCCATGTACAACGCTAAAACGCACGGCAAAAACGCGGTGCGCGGCTTTACGCCCGAGCTAGGTCAACAAGCGCGCGAGCGCCGCGCCCTCGAGCGCGACCTGCGCTTCGCCCTAGAGCGCGGTGAGTTGGCGCTTTACTATCAACCTCAGCTCGAGCTTGAGACCTGCGGCGTGGTCGGCTTCGAGGCGCTGCTGCGCTGGCACCACCCCGAGCGCGGGGCTGTGCCGCCGAGCGACTTTATCCCCGTCGCCGAAGCGTCGGGGTTGATTGTGCCCATCGGCGCGTGGGTGCTGCGTGAAGCCTGTCGCCAAAACGCCGCCTGGCAGCGCGCCGGACGGCCGCCGGTGCGCGTGGCGGTCAACGTCTCGGCGCTGCAATTCACCCGCGCCGACTTTATCGACACGGTGCTCGCCGCCCTTGGTGAGAGCGGTCTAGCGCCCGCTTTTTTGGAACTCGAGGTGACCGAGAGCGTGGTGATGTTCGACTTGGAGCTGGTTGTCGAGCGCTTGCAAACTCTCCGCGACTTGGGCGTCCGGGTCGCCGTGGACGACTTCGGGACCGGCTACTCGTCGCTGCGCTACCTGCAAGAATTGCCGCTCGACAGCCTAAAAATCGACCGCTCGTTCGTCGGCCTCGTCGGGTCCGAGGGTAAGCCGCCCGCCCTCGTGGGCCTCATCGTCAAACTCGCCGAGGTGATGGCGCTCCGGGTTGTCGCCGAAGGCGTCGAAACCGCCGCGCAGCTCGAGTACCTGCGCAGTCTCGGCTGCCACGAGGTGCAGGGCTACCACGTCGGCAAACCTCAGACCGGCGACAAGGTGTGGCCGATGCAAGAACGGCTGAAAGAGCTGGCGGGTTAGCTTAGTTGACGTTCGTCCTTTGGGAAAAGAGGCGGGAAGTAGACTCGAGACACTGGCGCTTGGCACGTTTGTCACGACAGAGGGCGGCAAAACTTGCGCAGGTAAGTCGAAATAGCTCTTCCACTTGACATTGAAACAAATTGGTGAGACAAATCGGCTTTGACCTTACCCTCCTTTTGAGGGAAGGGAAGGTAGCCCTGTAGGGGTCTACTTCTGAACTTGCGCGTTGGTACGTCTCAATCGCTCCTGGAACCGCTGAAACGCCTGCAGGATGCCAGCTTCAGCGCGCCATTTTTAGAGCTATCATCCGCCCCGTGGGCGTGTCGGCGACGCCACCCTCGCCGGTTTCGCGCAACTCGGGCGGCAACATCCGCCCGACCGAGGCCATCGCCGCCACGACCTCGTCGGGCGGGATGACGCTTTCCAGCCCAGCCAGCGCGAGTTGCGCCGAACTGACCGCGTGGACGCTGTAGAACGCGTTGCGCGACACGCAGGGCACCTCGACGTAACCGCCGACCGGGTCGCAGACCAAACCGATGGTGTTCATGAGCGCCATCGTCGCGGCGTGAATGGCCTGTTTGGCCGCACCGCCGAGCAGTTCGCACACCGCCGCCGCCGCCATCGCCGCCGACGAGCCGATTTCCGCCTGACAGCCGCCACTGGCCCCCGCGATAAACATGCTCTTGCTGATAATTTGCCCGACGCCCGCCGACAACACGAGCGGCATGACCACGGCCTCGTCGTCCAGCCCTAAGTGGTCGGCCACCCCGAGCAGCGCGCCCGGCAGCGTACCCGCGCTGCCCGCGGTCGGCGCGGCGACAATTCGGCCCATGCGCGCGTTTTCCTCGTTGACGGCCATCGCGTAAGCCTGCACGCGTTTTAAGAGGGGGGCTTGCAACTTGTCTTGACTTTCCCACAGCGTTTTCGCGTTCCAGCCGACCATGCCCGTTCTGGACGGTTTGTCGGAGCGCAAACCGCGCTCGACCGAGTCGCGCATTTCGGTGAGGCGCGCGCGCATCTTGTCCAAAAGCTCGTCGCGCTCGGCCTCGTTCAAACCCTCTTCGGCCAACACGGCGGTGGAGGCGGGACCGGCAACCTCGGCAAGTTCGTTTAAATTCACCTTGTGTCCTCCTTTACCGCGTCGCCGCTCATCACTTCGGGCAGCAGGCGCAACCAGCTCACCGAAGGCAAGCCGGACAAGTAGTCGCGGGCGTAGCCGCCCAGGGGCCGGTCTATTTCGAGCGACATCAGCGCCTTGCCGCCGCGGCGTTTGCGGGCGCTGTGCAAGGTGGCGATGTTGACGTGGTCGTCCGCCAACACGCGCGCCACGCTGGCGATGACGCCGGGCCGGTCGTCGTGTTCGACGAGCAGCGTGTGGTACGCGCCGGAAAAGTGTATTTCAAAAGAGTTGACGCTGAAAACTTTCACCAGACCGCCGCCCAAGCTCGAGCCCACCACCGTGACGCGTTCTGGCCCAGCCGCGTTCGTTCCAGTACCGTTCGTCCCGTCTTCAGTTGTTCCAGTCTCACTTGTCCCAGCCTCATTTGGTCCAGTCTCGAGGTCGAACTGCACCGTGTTCGGGTGAACGTCGCCCAAGTCCTTGCTGGCAAAATCGATGTCGAGCCCCCGTGCTGCGGCAAGCTCGAGCGCGTTCGGCAAGCGGTCGTCGTCGGGAAACAGCCCTAACAGGCCCGCCGCCAGGGCCAGGTGTGTGCCGTGGCCGTGGCCCGTCTTAGCGAACGAGCCGTGCAGCGTTAGTTGGGCGCGCGTGGGCGGCGCTCGCAGGGTAAAGCGTGCCAGCAGCGCCAGGCGGCAAGCTCCGGCGGTGTGGCTGCTCGAGGGGCCGACCATGACCGGACCGATAACGTCCAAAAGGCTCATCGCCTCAGTTTAGTTTGTTTTGAGGTGTGCTTGCTGAAAACGGGACTTGACTTAGGCCTTGACGGCTTCCTTGAGCGCCTTACCGGGTCGAAAAGCAGGATACTTGCTGGCCGGAATCTTGATGCGTTCGGTCGTGCCGGGTTTGACACCCGCGCGCGCCTTACGACTGCGCACTTCGAAGGTACCGAAACCGGTGAGCTGAACTGTTTGGTTCTTGTCCAGGTGCTGAGTGATGTGAGTAAGCATCGTGTCGACCACGGTTTTGACGTCTTTTTTCGTCATACCCGTGTCGTCGGCAACGAGGTCGACCAAATCGGCTTTAGAAACGGTCTTCTGCTTCGCCATAAGCTCCTCCTAAATTTTTGTTTCGTGAGCACTCTAGCATGGCGATAATGAGAAAGCAAGTTCCTCACGTCGTTTTTGGGGTTGGCGAGGCGGCCGTAAAGCAGGCGTGACCTAAGCTTTGAAAACCCTCGTTTCCGCGGACGCTCTCTTCAAATTCTGCGCAGAGCGTGCCCTCAGGTGCCCGGACTCAGGAGGAGAGTCTCGACATGTACCGACATACAGTGGTGGGCAACGAAACTCCGTTTGAGGCGTCAACTAAAAAAGAACGACTGCCTGCGCCGCTCTTTTTTAGTGTCGTTTTTAAGTTTACCTTGTAGCTGGTTTGTGGCTGATTCGTGTCGGAAGAGCGTCTAAAAGCCCTCGGCGATGTCGCTCAGGCCAGCGGTGTCCAGCAACACGATACTGCGGTAGCCCGACTCGATGAGGCCGTCGCTGCGCAGTTCGGTGATGATTTTCGACACGCTCTCGCGCGTGCTCGCCGTGCCCTCGGCGATAAGTTCGTGCGTGGCTGAGACGACCGGGCGCCCCGACTCGTCGGCGGTGCAGAGCGGCGTTTCGGAGAGTTTGATGAGGTAACGGGACACGCGTTGGCGCAGGTCACCCGTCTGCAAGTGATATTCGTAGTCCATCAGGCGCTGCATCTGTTTGGACAAGGATTGGGTAATCGTCATGAGGTCGCCGTAGTTGATGAGTTGGGGGTCGATGGCCTCGATTTGGGCGCTGGTCAGGGCCTCGGCAATTTCCTCGCGCTTGCCGCTCATAAACGCTTCTTCTCCAAAAAAGTCACCGGGCATGACGTGGCGAACCGTTAACACACGGCCCTCGGGCGTCATACGGGTGATGCGAATAAGACCGTCACGGACGCGAAAGACCGACTGGGCCGGGTCGCCGTTGTGGTAAAGCGTTTGCTTGCGCTGAAACTTCAGCGTTTGAAAAGGTGCTTCTAAGGTGGGGTACTCGCTTACGGTTTCGGGCACTGAGTGTAACGTCATCATGAAACTGCCTCCCTGGGCGTGAATGGCGCACAGCTTTTCGCTACGCAGATTTTCGTTGTGCAGGTGCGGTGTTTGACTATAAACAGGTACGGTGTTTGACTACAAAGAGGTGAAGCCTCGAGTCCAAACCTGAAACGCTTGCTCACATGGTCGACTTTCCGCAAGTTCTGTAACTCACTCATGCCCTCCCCGGCTGGCGCGACGTTTTTGCTGGGTTGCCCGTTTGCGAAGTCGCTTCGGCCGCTCGCGCTGGCGACCTCACGACTCCGCAAACCGTCCAAAATCGGACCCGAACGCTTGACAAGACAGTTCTCAGTAACGCGGTTTATAGAAACGTTCCCAGCGACAGAAAAGTTGAGGTTTTGCATCAGCGGTCTACTTTCTCGAGCAACGTCGTCAAAGTCCTGACGACCTCCGACAAAGAGTTGGAGAGGTACTTGCCCCCCAAACTTCTGGCTAGTTCGGGTTGTTGGTCGAAGGCTACACCGCCGAAAACGAGCACGGGTGCGATGTTGCGGAGCATTTCGCGCTTCGCCATAAGCCGTTCTACCGACGTGCTCAGCGAGGCTGAGACCATGACCGCCGCAGGTGTGAGCGTCCTCGCCATGTCTACCAAGTCCGGAACGGGTGTGTTGGCACCGACGTAGTAGACCCGGTAGCCCGCGCGTTTGATAAGCACGGCCAACATGAGCGCGCCGAGTTCGTGCTGGTCGTGCGGAGCGCAGGCCACGATGACGGCCGCCGCCTTGGAACGGCTGGGGGTAAGGCTGAACAGGGCGCGCAACCGCCCCTGCAAGTACTGGCTCGCAAAATGCTCGGTCGCCACGTTGATTTCACCGCGGTGCCAACGCTCGCCCAGCTCTTGCATGACGCCTTGCATCAGCTCGAGCATCACCGTGTCAACCGTGTGCAAGGCGTAGGCCTCGCTCAAGATTTCGTCAGCGCGCACCTCGTCGAGGTCCAGAAAAGCCGCCAGCAGTTCGTACAGAAGCGTTTGGCTCGCGCGCGGCCCAACCGGCGCGACGCTCTGGTGCTTGACGAGTTCGGCGGCTCGGGAGGCCGGAACGCCGTCTTCGATGTGGCGCTTCATTCCCTCTATTTGCTCTAGGTCCAAGTCGCTGTACAGGCGGTAGCCCGAGTCCGAGCGCTCCGGCAATGGGAACTCGTAGCGGCGTTCCCACTGGCGCAGGGTGCTGGCCGGCACCTTGGTCCGCTCTTCAACTTCGTTTACCGTGTATTTGCCGGCCACCCGGTTCACTTCCCTCCGACAACCTGTACAAAGTCTGTACGAAACTTCAAACAGTATAGTAGGCTGCTACGCATTTCGTCAACGTTACCAAAGTACCTAGCTGACAGGTACTTCAGACATCATAAACAGTTATTGTTGTTGCAGTCGAGTATTTTGATGTACTGGAGCTTTCGGAAAAGACTCCCTTCGCCCTTGCGAGCGGGGCGTAGAGTCTTTGAACAGCTTTGCCCTTTGAAGGGGTAAACTGTGCGAATGAACACCAAAAAGAAGGTCGACTTGTACACGGACGGTTCCTGCGATACCGGCACCCGACGCGGGGGCTGGGCTTACTTGCTCGTTTACAACGGGGTCCGCCAGCAGGCTGCAGGTTTCGAAGCCGACACGACCAACAACCGCATGGAACTGAGCGCCGCCGTGAGGGGGCTGGAGCGGCTCAAAGAAAGCTGCTGCGTCACTCTTACGACCGACTCGCAGTACCTGCGCCGCGCCTTCACGGACGGCTGGTTGAACACGTGGCAGCGCAACGGTTGGCAGACCTCGGCTAAAAAACCCGTCAAAAACAAAGACCTGTGGCTCGAGCTGCTGGCTTTAGCGGCGGTTCACGAGCTTGCCTGGGCGTGGATCAAAGGCCACGCGGGCCACGCCGAAAACGAACTCGTCGACGCCCTAGCGTTGCAAGCGCGCAAAACGGGCAAGTCGTTCGGAGAGGGCGCTTGAAAACGAGCCCGAGAGAGATGGACGGTCAGCTTGTTAGCTGGTCCTGTGCCGAACGAAGACTCTCTGCTGATTTAGCGCTTGAGAGTCTTCGTTTGGCACACTTTATTCAGGGGAACGGCCGGGCTTACTTGCGCCGGTCCGGGTCGCCGAAAACCAGGACGCGTTTGCGGCCGGGCCGCGGCGCGGTCGGTGCCGGTCGGGGCGTGGTGGCTCGAGCCGTGTTTGACCGGTCGCTCTGGGTCCGGGGGGCTCTGCCGTCCGCCCTGCGCGCGTCGGTCTTGGGCGCGTCGGTTTTGGGCGCGTCCGCTTGGGGCGGGGTGGCCTCTAGCTTGTCGGGACGCCCCGCCCGGTCGGGCAGCGCACCTGCGTTTTGCTCGGCGCGGTCGTCCTCTTTAGGGTGCGTTTTGCGCGACAACGGCGTCTTGAGGTCCTTGGGCGGCTTGGTGTGTTCACGTTCGCGCTCTTCTGGCTCGGCTTCGGGCAGTTCCATGTAACCGGGGATGAGGTCTATTTGCCGCTGAACCGGGTTGCTCGCCAAAATCTTGACTTCCAGCCGGTCGCCAAGTCGGAACTTGCGCCGCGAGTGTTTGCCCAAGAGCATTAGCGAATCTTCTAAGTAAACGTAATAGTCGTCGTCGAGCTGTGACACGTGAATCAGGCCCTCGACCGCGTTCGGCAGCGCCACGAACACGCCGAAGTTCGTCACGCCGCTGATGACGCCGCCGAACTTCTCGCCGACGTGGTCTTTGGCCCAGCGCGCGTGGTAGTAGCGGGTGAGGTCGCGCTCGGCGTCCTCGGCGGTGCGCTCGCGCTCGGAGGTGTGCTCGGCCAGCGCGGGAAAGTCGCTTTTCAGACGTTCTTTCAAGGTCGGCGACAAACGGCGCTGGAGCAGCGCGCGCAGCACGCGGTGGACGACCAGGTCGGGGTAGCGACGAATCGGACTGGTGAAGTGCAGGTAGTAGTCGAAGGCGAGGCCGAAGTGGCCCAAGTTGTCGGCGCTGTAGCGCGCCTGTTTGAGCGACCTCAGCAGCAAGGTATTGACGAGTTGCGCTTCGGGCTTGCCGGCGGCTTTTTTGATAATGTCCTGGAGGTCCTGGGGCGAGGCCTCGGCTTTCTCGAACACGTAGCCCAAGCGCCCCAGGGAGCGCTGCAAGTTTAGGATTTTTTCGTCGGACGGGTCTTCGTGGACGCGGTAGAGCGCTGGGATGTCGCGTTTGGAGAGTTCTTGCGCGACAAGTCGGTTGGCGAGCAGCATGAGTTCTTCGATGAGTTGCCGCGCCGCGTTGGACTTGACCGGGGTCAGCTCGAGCGTTCCTTCAGCGTCCACGTCCACCTTGGCTTCGGTAAAGTCGAAGTCGAGCGCGCCGCCCTCCAAGCGTTTCTGGCGCAGGTTTTGGGTGAGGTCGACGAGCACTTTCACGTCGCGCTCTAACTTGCGTTTCCCCTGCGGCAAGCGGTCGTCGCCGTTGACGAACCTCTGAACTTGGTCGTAGGTGAGCCGGGCGTCGCTCTGGATGACGGTTTCTTTGAACTTCACCGCCTTGACCTCACCGTCCCGGCTGATGTCGACGAGCGCGGACAGGGCCAGCCGCGGCTCGCCCTCGACGAGCGAGCAAATCCCGTTGCTGAGCTGTTCGGGCAGCATCGGTAAGACCTTACCCGGCAGGTACACGCTCGTGGCGCGCTCCAAAGCCTCGCGGTCCAGACTCGTGCCCTCGGCGACGTAGTAGGACACGTCGGCGATGTGGACGCCAACCCGCAGCAGGCTCTTGGGGCCGCGCCCGTCGAGACGTTCCAGGGAAATGGCGTCGTCGAAGTCTTTGGCGTCGACGCCGTCCACCGTAAAGGTGTTGACGCCGCGCAGGTCGGTCCGGCCCTCCATCATTTCGCCCGTGACCGTCGGCGGCACCGCCTCGGCCTCTTTCAGTGTCGCGTCGTCGAAGGCGTCTTTGAGGCTGTACTTGATGACGACGGCGCGCGTCTCGGTTTCGGGGTCGGCCTCGCCGCCCAGCACCTCCTCGACCTCGGCGAAGGGGTCGCGTTCACCGGTCGTTTCGGGCCAGGCCATTTTGCCGACAATCCGGCTGCCGGCGGGCAACTTGCCGACCGAGTCGGGCAGCAGCAACACGCGCTCGCGCAGCTTGGTCGAGTCGGGCCGCAAAATCGCGTAGCCTTGCGAGTATTCCAGCGTGCCCACCACGCGGTCGTGTTTGCGTTTCAAAATGCGCACAATTTCGCCGCTTACGCGCCCGTTGTCGTTTTTCGACGAGTTGGGCCGCGCCACCACCCGGTCACCGTCCCAGGCACCGGCGAGCGCGTCGACCGGGATGAACAGGTCTTTTTCACCCTCTTTTTCCGAAATCACGAAGCCGTAGCCGCCCGAAGTAATCTGCAAGCGCCCGAGCATCAGGTTCATCTCTTGGGGCAGCCCGTAGGTACGCCGCCGCGTGCGGATGAGCTTGCCCTCGTCGATGAGGTCGGTCAGCACCTGGCGCAGCGGGCTGCGCGTGCTCAGCTTGAGCTGGTTTTGCAACTCCTGTAAGTGCCAGGGCTTTTCGGGGTGCTGTTTGAAAAAGTCGTACAGTTGGTCTTTAGAAAGGTCCATTGGCTTTAGTCTAGCGCTTTTCGGGGTTCGGTAGCGAAATCCGGCTGTGTTTCGGGGCCGGAAGCCGTTTTTCGCAAGGTCTTTGGAGCGTATGATGGCGGGTACCGAGGGGGCGGGCTCGAGCCGTACCGAATTACGGCCGCGCCGCTCTGAGCCAGGGTTTGGGCCAGGGACGAATAACCCTGACGGTGTGGGGGCGAAAGTCTTAAACTGAACTCGACTTTTGGTTTGACTTGACGTACTTCAAATAGGTATTCAACAGGAGGACGAATGAAGAAAGCGCGTGTTCTGATTTTTTGCCTGACGCTGACGAGCCTGCTCGCCGCCTGCGGTGACCGCAACAGCGGCTTTTCTCCGGCGGAAAACGCCGTGACCGCCAACCCCGAGGACACGATAGCCCTGCGCGCTCGAGACTACGAACTGCCCCCGGCCACACCTGCACCGGACGGCCCGACGGCGTCGTACGACACGGGCGACAGCTCCGGCGGGCGCACGCTCACGCTGGACACTTTGGAGGCGTCCTTAGAACGCGCGGCGGCCGAGACCGAACCCTACCTCGAAGACGCCCTAGTTGAGAACGCGCTCGAGGACGGAACATCAACCACCATCGCTGACGAAACGAGTGAGGGCGACGCCGCCGAAGCGACCGGCGGCGACTTGAACGTCGTCACCGACCCCACTGAGACGCCGACCGACACCGTGGTCGACCCGGCCACCGGCGGCGAGGTCGAAGTGGAAGGCACCGTAGAAGAGATGGAGCTGGGCGAGGACGTTGAACCGGATGCTGTCGAACTGGACATTGTTGAAATGAGCACCGCCGAACCGGGCACCGATGAAGCTGCAGGTGAACCAAGCGAAGAAGCGGTTGAAGACGAAGTGATTGAAGAAGCGCCAGCCGTGGTTGCAGACCCTGAGACAGAGGCCGACTCGGAAATCGTCCCAACAACAGAAGAACTTACCGAGACGGAGGGCACGGCCGAAGGAACGGCGGAGGGCTCGAGCGTCCCGGAAACCACCGAAGAAACCGACCCTGAAGAAACCGGCCCTGAAGAAATCACCGCCGCAGAAACCACCCCCCTCCTCGCCCAAGCCGCCAGCTTCGACTGGCAACAGCTCGGCGAGACCACCTATGCCAACTGCGTAGCTTGCCACCAGCAAAACGGTCAGGGCATCGTGGGCGCGTTTCCACCCCTGGCCGGTCACATCAACGAACTCTACAACGCTCCCGGCGGGCGCAAGTACATCATCAACGTGGTGCTTTACGGTTTACAGGGGGAGATAGACGTCCTGGGTCAGTCTTACAACGGTTTGATGGCGGCGTGGCCTCAACTCAGCGACGAGGAGGTTGCGGCGACTTTGAACCACGAACTCACCAGTTGGGGCAACGACGCGCTGCTGGAGGACTTCTCACCGATTTTGCCCGAGGAGGTCGCAGCGGAACGGGACAACGCGCTCAGCTCGGCCCAGGTTTTGGAGTTGCGGCCCGCCTTGCCCTGAGCGCGACCCGTTTTGTAAGGGTGCTGGCTGAACCGGCACCCTCGTTTGGCTAGACTTAAAAGTTGTTTGAGTAGGCCGACGAAACTGCCTGAGCGAAATTGAGAGGGACACATGGAAACACCCGTTTTAGGTTGGCAATTCGACCCGGTGTTGTTGGGCAGCCTGCTCACCCTGGCCGTGTCTTACGCCCTGGCGGTGGGGCCGCTGCGGTCTAAGCTCGCCCCCGGCGTGCCCTTTCCCACCCACAAAGCCGTCATTTTCGGTTCGGCCCTGGTCCTGACCTACCTCACCGAGGGGTCGCCGCTGCACGACTTGTCCGAACGCTACTTGTTCAGCGCGCACATGGTCCAGCACCTGCTGATGATGTACTTCTGCGCGCCGCTGCTCATCTGGGGCACGCCGGACTGGGTGCTCAAACCGCTGCTGCTCAACCGCTTCGTTTATCCGGTTGCCAGGGTCGTCACTCAGCCGGTTTTTGCGGGTTTGACGTTTGCCCTCTTTTTGTCGCTGTGGCACGTCCCGGCCGTCTACGACGCGGGCTTGCGCAACTCGACGGTGCACCACACCCAACACGTGCTGTTTTTGATCGTGGCGTTTGTCAGCTGGTGGCCCATCATGAGCCCGTTGAAAGAGCTGCCGCGGCTCGGCTACGGCGCGCAGATTCTCTACTTGTTCGTCACCTCGACGGTGCTGCAACTGCCGCTGTTCGCCATCATCACGTTTTCGGACCACGCGTTCTACCGCACTTACGAGCTTGCCCCGCGCATCCTCAACTTGAGCGCGACGGACGACCAGGCGCTGGCCGGCATCATCATGAAAGTGCTGGCAATGGCGATTTACAGCGTGCCGCTCGTGGTCATTTTCTTCAAGTGGCACAACGAGTCGCAACGGTCCACGCGGCGAACCCCACCGAAACCCCGGCCGTCGAAGGTTTAGCCTGTGACGTCGGAACGAACCCTCAAACTGCTGCAGGGCTATATCTGGCACCCCAGGGACGAGGCCATAGACTTGAAAGACCACTTGCCCGAACGCCTCGAGCCCGCCCTCTACATCCTCTGGGACGCCATGCCCGCCGCGCCTTTTGCGTTTTTCGACGACGGCACGCTGTCGGCGACCCAACAACTTTACCAGTTCACTGTCGTCACGCAGACCGAAAACACGGACGAGGCCGTGGACGAGGCGCAAAAGCTCGTGCCCTGGTTGGCCGAAACCCTGCAAACGCGGCTTAACGGCACACCGCCCTCGGTGGGCTGGCAGATTTTTGAAGACCTACGGGACGTCTGAATGCGCGCCGACGCCTTTATCGTTTTTTACCCCTGTCACGACCTGAGCGCCAGCCGTGACTTTTACGAACGCGACTTGGGCCTGAAACTGGCTCGAGACCAAAAAACTTGCCTTATCTTTCATGTCGCGGGTCGGGGTTACCTGGGCTTTTGTCAGCACGAGGGCGGTTTGCCCGCGCACGACGGACTCATCCTTACCCTGGTGACAGACGACGTAGACGAGGTTTATAAAACGTTGCGCCGGCTCAACGTCGAGACCGAAGCGCCGCCGCGACTCAACGAACAACACGGCATCTATCACTTTTTCGCGCGCGACCCGGACGGTTACCGGGTCGAGGTGCAACGTTTTCTCGAGCCCCTAAGCTGACCTCGAACTCACTTTTGTTGACAGCGCCGTTCGGAACAGTATGTAATGTGGGCGGGGCAAAAAGAAGTTGGTAACGAGCGGGCGTGGGGAGCAAAGCTTCCAAAGGCTCGTTCCGCGGAGGAGTCGTATGCTCAAGGAGTTCCGGGAGTTTATCGCGCGCGGCAACGTGATGGAGTTGGCGGTCGCCGTCATCCTCGGCGCGGCTTTCAACCAAATCGTCAACTCGCTCGTCGAGGACGTCGTTACCCCAGCCGTGCTCAACCCCGCGATGGAGGCCGCAGACGTCGACCAACTTGCCAATCTCACCTGGAACGGCGTCGCCTACGGCAACTTCCTAGCCGCCGTGGTGAACTTTTTGATCGTCGCCTTTGTTCTTTTCCTGTTGGTGCGGACCTACAACAACTTTATGAAGCGCTTTGAAGCCCCCGCCGCCGAGGAAAAACCCGGCAAGACCCACAGCGAGGAAATGCTCGAGGAGATTCGCGACCTGCTGGCGAAACGACCCCTGACCTGAGTACCTAAAACAAGACGGGCCGCACGCTGGGTTCTCTTGCCCGCTCGAGTTTGCCCAACACCACGCGGACGCCGCTCGCCTCGGCTACACTTCAGCCATGAGCAAGACGGTCAAAAAAAGCGACCTGCCCAGCAAAACGTGCCAAACTTGCGGGTTGACGTTTACCTGGCGCAAAAAGTGGGCAAAGAACTGGGCCGAGGTGCGCTATTGTTCCGAGCGGTGTCGGCGCAACAAAAGACGTGGGCAAGGCGCTTGAGCTTTTGACGGCTTTTGCCGAACTGCGTCCCCGCAGAGGTAGTGGCTCAGTACCGAATGCCCCGGTAACAGACCTGTCTTTTCTCGCCGACAACCTGTTGCAACCCCTTGTTCAAACTCGGCTTGTTCAAACTCGGCGACAGTCTCGGGTAAGCCACTACCCCCGCAAAAATGCCGCGCGCCGTACAGCTTCGCTACATAGGGAGCGCTATGCTCGTGGTCGTGCCGCCCCCGAAGACCCCACCCGACTTTGTCGACTACAGCCACGAGACGCGGGTGTCGAAAAACGCATTGTTACGGTTTGTGTGGTTGGTGCTGGGTCTCCTTTTTACCGGTTTGGGGTTTTTGGGTTACGTGCTGCCGGGGTTGCCGGGAACGGTATTCATCCTCGTCGCGGTTTATTTTTTCGCGCGCAGCAGCCCGCGTTTTTACAACTTTTTGCTCAACAACCGCGTGTTCGGGGGGCTCATCCGCGACTGGCGGGCGGGCTTGGGCTTGCCGCTGCGCGCAAAAGTGTTGGCGGTCACGCTAATTGTCCTCAGCATCGGCTCGAGTCTGCTTTTTATCGACGTTTTGGCTGTTCGGCTGTTGCTCGTTTTTTGCGGTGTCGGCGTGAGCGCGTACCTCCTCACCCGGCCGACCAAACGCCCGGCGGCGTAACGGGGTGGCCTGCTGCGACGTCAACGGCCTCGACCGGATGTTCCGCGGCAGCCTCGTCGCGCAGGAAAAACGCACCCTTCTAAAACACGGTTTGAACGAGCGTCAGCGAGCTTTTTTTAAAAGTGTCTCGCTCGCCGACAAGACCGTGCTCGACATCGGCTGCGGCGTGGGCGCACTGGGCTTGAGCGCCCTGGCGCGCGGCGCGCGCCGCGCCGAGCTTGTCGACGTGTCCCGCGCTTACATAACGGCGGCTCGAGACGTTGCGCAATACTTCAACGTCGCCGAACGCGCCGAGTTTCAGCAGGGTGACTTTACGAGTTTGAACGTCGGGGCGGCCGACGTCGTTACTTTGGACCGCGTCGTTTGCTGCTACCCGGACGCCGCCCGACTGTTGGAAAAAGCCGCCGCACACAGCCGCCATGAAATAGTGTTGAGTCACCCGCTTCCGGCGTGGTGGCTGCACGCCGGACGCTTTGTGCTCAACCTCGGCATGAGCGCTTTCGGGCAGCGCTACCGCTTTTACCTGCACGACGAGGCGACGCTGTTGGCCGCCGCGCAGAGCGCCGGTCACGTTTTGCGCCACCGCGTCCGCCACGGGGTGTGGCAAGTTCTGGTTTTATCCAAAGCCTCGACCCTGCCAACGGGAGCCCCGAACACCTAGCGACTGCCACCTAGCGACCGTCACCTAGCGGATGTCAGGGTTTCCTTTGGGGCAACTCCCCGTCAGTCGTTTCGGTGTCGTCCTGGTATCGTTACGGTAGGGAAACGCTGAAAAAACGTCAGTTGATGATGATGAACTCGAGCTCGGCCGGTCCCCCGGCAAAAATCGGCGCGCTGGCTTGCAAGCCCACCGTCACCGGGCCTTCGAGACGCAGCAGTTGGTTGGTAAAGCCCTCGACCTCTAACGACGTTTCGGACAAGCTGGGGTAGACCTCGTCGGACAAACCCAAGCCGAGCAGTTTGGCGTTGGCGTCGGCTAAGACTTTACGCAGGTCGTCACGAACGTTGTCGCGGCTGCCGGGGCCTAAAAAAATCTGCCGACTCACCACGAGTTGACTGCTGTCTAGGAGTTTCCGGTTCGGCGCGACCTCGACCGCGACCTCAACCGGGGCCGACACGTACTGGTTCATCTTCGAGCGCAACACCACCACGTCCTCGCCGGGCGTCTGGGAAACCTCTTGCACGATGCTCTCGTTCTGCTCCGGGCTCAGCACCACGTTCAGGCCGCCGCGGAGCACCGCTTTTTCGCTCGCCGCCTGTACGAGCTGCGCGAGTTGCACCCGAACCAGCGTCGGCTCTTGCGCCGCAATGACGCCGCTGTGAACGACCTGATTGACGTCGTAACTGATGTTGCGGCTGTTGACGTTAGCAGCTTCTTCCTTGGCCCGCTCAAGTTCATTCGTTTGCCGTTCCAAGTCTTGCATCAGGGTCGCGTTCGTGCTTTGCAGCCCCTCCAACTCTTCGTTCAGCGCCACGGTGTCGGCCCGCAGGATGTTGTTGAGGCTGGCAAGTTCTACGTTTCTTTGTAACAACACGTCCGACTTTTCCTCGAGTTCACTGTTTTGCGCGCTCAAACTGCTGTTTTGCGAACTCAACCGTCCGGCCTGTTCCTCCAAACCGTCGATGTTTTCTTGCAGCGTGGCGGCTCGAGCTTCAGCCTCCTGGCGCTTTTGAACCGCTTCGTCGCGGGCGCTGTTGGCCCGGTCGAGTTCGCCCTGCGCACTAGAGAGCGCGTCCTGGGTTTCCGCGAGCCGCGTTTGCGTGTCTTCCAGGGTTTGCTGCGCCGCCGCCAACTCGTCGCGAGAGCTGACGAGTTCGCCTTGAACGCTGCCCAGTTGCGCCTGCGCCGCCGCGACGTCTTTGGTCAAGGTTTCGACGTCCTGCCGAGACGCCGCGGCTTGTTTAGATGCCTCGGCAGCTTCTGCTACCGCTTCCTGCCGAGCTTGGTCGGCTTCTTCAAACTGTCGCCGGGTGCTGAGCAGGTTCGCCTCCGCCTCGGCTACCTTGTCCTGAGCTGAAGCCAACGAGGTGTTCAGGTTCGCAATGTCGGTTTCCAAACCCTGTTGCGTGGCTTGCAAGTCCGAGATGTCCGCTCGAGCCTCGTCCCGCGCCCGCTCCGCCGTCTCGACCTCGGTCTGCGCCTGAAAGAGTTCCTGACTTCTGGCCTCGACTTGGGTTTGCAACTCCTCGACTTGGGCCGTAGAACGCCGCACCCGCGCCTCTTGTTCGGCCAGCTGCACACCGACCGGCTGCGCCCTCATGATGACCTGAACAGCGTTTCGAAAACTTAACGCCAGCGTGCCCAGAGTCACGAGCATGATGAGGATGCCCGCAAACACGCCGATAATCCGCCCACTTTGCTTGGGCCGCACCCCGAACAAGCTCAGGCGGCGCTTGCCGACGAGCGTGCCCAACACGTCGCCCGTGTAAGCGATGACGCCCGCGAGCGCGACCAGCAAAACAACCAGCACGACGATGTTCGTGATATCGGTCATCTGCCGAACCTACATCTGAAAGTCGGAGCCGAGGTAGTAGTGCCGCACGTCGGGGTCGTCGGCGAAATCCTGCGGGGTGCCGCTAAAGCGAACCTTACCATCGAACATAAGATACACCCGGTCGGCGATGGCTAGGGTTTCACGCACGCTGTGGTCGGTTAAAAGCACGCCCAAACCGCGCCGCTCGCGCAGGTCGGCGATTAACAGCTGAATCTCGCGGATGCTTTTCGGGTCGACCCCGGTAAAGGGTTCGTCGAGCAGGATGAACTGCGGACTGATGGTGAGGCTCCGCGCGATTTCCAGCCGCCGCCGCTCGCCACCCGACAAGGTATCCGCGCGGTGCTGCGCCAGGTGGCCCAAATGGAACTCGTCGAGCAGTTCCATAGCTCGCTCAATGTGCTCGCTCTTTTTGACCTTTTGAAACTCGAGAATAGAAATGAGGTTGTCCACGACGCTCATCTTGCGAAACGCGCTCGGCTCCTGCGCCAAGTAGCCGAGTCCGGCGCGGGCGCGCTTGTACATCGGCCAACTTGTAATGGCCTGCTTGCCCAGGTAAATGCGCCCGGCGTTGGGCCGGATAAAGCCGACCATCATGTAAAAGCTCGTTGTCTTGCCCGCGCCGTTGGGACCGAGCAGCGCTACAATTTCGCCGGGGTTGAGCAGAAAATCCACGCCATCCACGACCTTGTGGCCACCGTATTTTTTGACGAGCCCCTTCGCCTGAAGGCTCGCCGTCGTGGGAATCGCAGGTTGGGGCGCGGGCGCGTGGGTCAAGACGGTCACTCGAGCAATGGTAGCACGAGGGGAGTGAGGGGAAAGTTATAAAATTAAGAGTTGGAAAGTACCGAGTGGAAAGTAAAGGCCGAAAGCTTTTTCTCCCTACCTCCTCCGCTCCTCAGCTTTGAGACTCAAACCGTCAGGACGAGCGGCCTGCCCTTTTGCACGACGACGGTGTTTTCGTAATGCGCTGTCAAACTACCGTCCTCCGTACCGATGGTCCAACCATCGCGGCGTTTGGCGACGCGGCTTTTGCCCACGGCAATCATCGGTTCGACGGCGATGACGAGGTTGTCGGTCAGCGGCTGCCGAAAGTCGGGATGGTAAAAGTTCAGGACTTCGGGTTCTTCGTGAATGGCCCGCCCGACACCGTGACCGGCCAGCTCGTGAATCACCTCAAAGCCGAACCGGTGCGCCTCGCGCTCTACCACGCGACCGACGCCGTTGAGGGGCTTGCCCGCCCGCACCACGCGCATCGCCGCCCAAAAGGCCGACTCGGCGCAAGCTACGAGCCTCAACGCGACCTTAGAGGCCGGCGGCACGACCACCGTCCGCGCGGCGTCGGCGATGTAGCCGTTCAGGATGGGCGTCACGTCCAGCTTGACCACGTCGCCCGCTTGCAGTTTACGCTTGGTGGGCAGGCCGTGGACAACCACGTCGTTGACCGAGATGAAAGCGTTCACGGGCGCGCCGTACAGCAGCCGGGGCGCGGAAAAAGCGCCGTGCTCTTGAAAGACGCGACCACAAACCGCGTCGAGTTCGGCCGGGGTGACGCCGGGCTCAACGGCGTCTTGCAGCGCGGCGAGCGCTTCTTTGACGACCTCGCTCACCCGCTGCAAGCCCTGCAAGTCTTGTTCGGAGCCGACGGACACTAGCCCTCGAGCGCCAGCAAAAACGGGTCCTCAATGGCGGTGCAAACCCAGCGCAAAAACCGCGCCGCCTGCGCCCCGTCGATAAGGCGGTGGTCGTAAGTGAGCGCGAGCGGCATCATCATCCGGGGAACGAACGCGCTCGTTTCCTTGTTCCAGACAGGTTCCATCGTCCCACGCGAGACACCCAGAATCGCCACGTCCGGCGGGTTGACGATGGGCGTGAAGTTCGTGCCGCCGATGCCGCCCAGGTTCGAGATGTTGAAGTTGCCGCCCTGCATGTCGTCGGGGGCGAGTTTGCGGTCTCTGGCTTTCTCCGCCAACTCGCCGAGTTCCTGCGCGAGGTCGACCATGTTTTTGCGGTCGGCGTGTTTGATGACCGGCACCAACAGCCCGTTCGGCGTGTCCACCGCCACGCCGATGTTGACGTAGTGCTTATAGACAATCTCGTTGCTCGATGTGTCGATAGAGGCGTTGAAGTCCGGGAACTTGCGCAGCGCCCCGGCGAGCACTTTGATGAGCATGGCGGTCGGGGTGAGTTTGGCACCCACCGCCTCGGCCTTGGGGCCATACCTTTTGCGCAATACTTCAAACTCGGTGATGTCGGCGCGGTCGAACTGGGTGACCATCGGCACGCTTGACCAGGCTTGGGTCATCGCCCGCACCGTGGCTTTGCGGATGCCGGACATAGGCGCGCGTTCGGTCTCGCCCCACTTGCCGAAGTCGGGCAGGGGCGGCGCTTCTATTTTTTGGGCAGGCGCAGGGGTGGGGGCAGAGGCCGATGTGGCGGGCGCTTGCGGGCTCGGCGCGCCGTTTTCGGCGTACTGCCGCACGTCCTGGGCCGAGATGCGCCCCAATACGCCCGAGCCTGCTACCTCGCGCAAGTCGACGCCCATCTCGCGCGCCAGGCGCCGCACCGACGGCGCGGCGGGGATGTGGGGCTCGTCGCTCGGCTCGTTCGGCGAGGGTTTGGGAACCGGGGTGTACTGCTCTTTGCGGTCGACATCGGCGGCAGCGGAGCCGGAGGCTTGTGAGCTGGCTGTTTCTGAAACGGACGGTTTTGAGTCAGGTGTTTTCGAGGCGGACGACTCGGCTTCAGGAGACTTTTCCGCGGCCGGGTCTTTTTGTTCCGCTTGGGCCGCTGCCTGCTCTTTCTGCGCTTCGTCTTCGGAAGCATCGGGCTCGAGCGCCGCTTCGTCTTCCGTCGCCTGTTCAGCGCCGCCCTCGTCGGGCGCGGCTTCGTCGGCAGCCTCATCGGTCGCTTCCGCCGCTTCGCCCTCCCCCACCGTCAGGATGGTTTGGCCGACCTTGGCTTCCTCGTTCGCCTTGACGTTGATGGACTGCACCACGCCGCTGACGCCGGACGGGACCTCGACGACCGCCTTGTCGGTCTCTAATTCAATCACCGGCTGGTCTTTTTCGACCGTGTCGCCAACCGCCACGAGAATACCGACGACGATGCCCGAATCTATGCCTTCGCCCACCTCGGGCAACTTGAATTCTGCCACGGAACGCTCCTTCGAAAACGCTAAACGTCTAACTAGACCTCGTACGGGCTGAGTTTATCAGGATTGACGCTCAAGTCTTTGATGGCTTTGGCAACCGTCGCGGCGTCGACTTCGCCCTCTTGCTGGAGCGCGTAAAGCGTCGCCACGGCGATGTGCGCGGCGTTGACCTCGAAAAAGGCCCGCAACTCCTCCCGCGCCTCGCTGCGCCCGTAGCCGTCGGTGCCGAGGCTGTAGATGGGTTTGGGCAGGTGCCGCGCGAGCGCGTCGGGCAAAATCTTCATGTAGTCCGAGGCGGCGACGAGCACGCCCTTGGCATCTTTGAGTTGGTCGAAAACGTAGGAGGTTTTCGGCGTTTCTTCCGGGTGGAGCCGGTTCCAGCGGTCAACCATCAGCGCGTCGCGGTGGAGTTCTTTGTACGAGGTGACGCTCCACACGTCGGCGGCGACTTTGTAATCTTCCAAAATCTCCTGCGCTTTCAAAACCTCGTTCATAATCGAGCCGCTGCCGAACAGGTGGGCTTTCAATTTGCTGCGCTTTTTACCGGACGGTTTGAAGCGGTACAAGCCTTTTAAGATGCCGGTCTCGAGCGCCTCCCGCTCGAGGTGCTCGGGCACCTGCGGCTGCGCGTAGTTCTCGTTGCCGATGGTGAGGTAGTAAAAAAGGTCTTCTTGTTCCTCGTACATCCGCCTCATTCCCTCGCGGATGATGACGGCCATCTCAAAAGCGAACGAGGGGTCGTAAGCTTTTAGGTTGGGCAGCGGATACGCCAGCAGGTGCGAGTGGCCGTCCTGGTGCTGCAAACCCTCACCCGCTAAAGTCGTGCGGCCCGCCGTCGCGCCGAGCATAAAGCCCTTGGTGCGCATGTCGCCCGCCGCCCAGGCGAGGTCGCCTATCCGCTGAAAGCCGAACATCGAGTAGTAGATGAAAAACGGAATCGTGTTGACGCCGTGCGTCGCGTAAGCCGTGCCCGCCGCGATAAACGACGACATCGAGCCCGCCTCGGTGATGCCCTCTTCTAAAATCTGACCGTCTTTGGACTCTTTGTAGTAGAGGAGGTTGTCGCTGTCCACCGGGTCGTAAAGCTGCCCGACGTGCGAGTAGATGCCGATTTGCCGGAACAGCGCCTCCATCCCGAAGGTGCGCGCCTCGTCGGGGATAATCGGGACGACGAGACGACCCCAGGTTTCGTCGCGGAGCAGTTTGCGCAAAATCGTTACAAAGACCATCGTGGTCGAGACCTCACGGTCACCGGTGCCGTCCATAAACTCTTGGAAAGCCTCGCGGCTCGGCGCTTCAATCGGCTCGGCCTTGACGACGCGCTTGGGGATGAAGCCGCCCAACTCTTCGCGCCGCGCGACGAGGTAGCGAAACTCGTCGCTGTCCTCGTCGGGTTTGTAGAAGGGGAACTTGCCGATTTCTTCGTCGCTGACCGGAACTTTGAAGCGGTCGCGGAAGGCTTTCAGTTCGTCCTCGTTCAGTTTTTTCTGCTGGTGGGTGATGTTTTTGCCCTCGCCGGTTTCGCCTAAGCCGTAACCTTTGACGGTGCGCGCCAGGATGACGGTCGGCGAGCCCTTGTGGTCGGTCGCCTTTTTATAGGCCGCGTAAACCTTGATAGGGTCGTGGCCGCCGCGGTTGAGTTTGGACAAGTCCTCGTCGCTCCAGCCTTCGATGAGCGCCTTTAGTTCGGGCGTGTCGAAAAAGTGCTCGCGCAGTTCCGCGCCGCCGAAGGCCGCGTAGCGCTGCGACTCGCCGTCGACGAGTTTGGCGAAGCGCTCGAGCAACACCCCGCGGTCGTCTTTTTCCAACAACTTGTCCCACACCGAGCCCCAGGTCACCTTGATGACGTTCCAACCCGCGCCGCGGAAGGACGCCTCCAACTCCTGAATAATCTGCCCGTTGCCGTGAACGGGGCCGTCCAAGCGTTGCAGGTTGCAGTTGACGACCCAGATGAGGTTGTCGAGTTTTTCGCGCCCCGCGTGGCGAATCGCGCCCAGGGTTTCGGGCTCGTCGGTCTCGCCGTCGCCCAAAAAGGCCCAAACTTTCGCGTCGCCGTGCTCTTTCAGGCCGCGGTCTTCTAAGTAGCGGTTGAAGCGCGCCTGGTAAATCGACATAATCGGTCCCAAACCCATCGACACCGTCGGGAACTGCCAATAGTCGGGCATGAGCCAGGGGTGCGGGTAGGACGACAAGCCGGGCTCGTCTTGAAGTTCGCGGCGGAAGTTACGCATCTTTTCCACCGGAATGCGCCGCTCGATGTAGCTCCGCGCGTAAATGCCGGGCGAGGCGTGGCCCTGATAGTAGATGAGGTCGCGGTCGAGTCCGGCCTCGACCCCGCGGAAAAAGTGGTTGAAACCGACCTCGTACAGCGTCGCCGCCGAAGCGTAGGTTGAAATATGCCCGCCGATGCCGTCGGACATCTTGTTGGCCCGCACCACCATCGCCATTGCGTTCCAGCGGATGAGGTTGCGTATTCGCCGCTCTAGTTCCAAGTCACCCGGATACTCGGGCTCGTCCTCGGTCGGGATGGTGTTGATGTAGGGCGTCTGCGCGGTGAAGGGGATTTTCACGCCGTGTCTGTGCGCGTGCTCCTCCAGGCGCTCCAAAATCTCGTTCACGCGTTCAGCGCCGCCCGAGGCGAGGACGTAGTCGAGGGACTCGAGCCACTCCCTCATCTCCAGGGTGTTGAGGTTTTTCAGTTCGCCGGGCTCGAGCTGCGAGCGGTCGATGTTCAAAATCTCGTCCAGCACGTCTGCCATTTTGCTTGCTCCTCTCAAAAAGGTGACGCCCGTGGGGGCGGAAAGTAGGTCGGGGCTTTTGCTTTTCTCAGTGTACCGCACGGCACTCACTCGCCAAGTCCGGCAAGTCTAAAGCCGGGCCGACACGCGCGCCGTAGCGTGAGGCTGATTCGGTGCCGGCAGCTATAATAAGACTATGAAACCCGACCGGTCGGACTGGCCCGTGAACGTTTATAAACTGGGTGAAGAGCCGGGCGAGGACTTGTCGGCGACCACGACTCCGGCTCAGCGCCTCGCTATGATGTGGCCGCTCGCGCTCGAAGCCTGGGCGCTGATGGGGAAAGAGTTGCCGGACTACGACCGGGCCAACATGCCGGTGGTCGTTTTTTACCGGGACCTTACTTGAACGAGGATTTTCTGGACATTTTGGAGGCTCTACTCGCTGCGGGCGCGACGTTTCTCGTCGTCGGAGCGCACGCTATGACCGTTTATGGCGTACCCCGCACGACCGGCGACCTCGATATTTGGGTCGAGCCGAACCAGGAGAATGCGGCGCGGGTTTGGCAAGCGCTGCTCGAGTTCGGCGCGCCGGTGGCAGCCTTGGGCTTGAGCGAAACGGACTTTGCCAAGCCCGACATCGTCGTTCAGCTCGGGTTGCCGCCCAGGCGTATCGACATCATGACAAAGATAAGCGGTTTGGACTTCGGGCGAGCCTGGCGAACGAAAATAACTCATCCGGCCGAACACCTGACGGTTCCGTTCATAGGCCGTGACGCCTTTCTCATCAACAAAAAAGCGGCCGGCAGACTCAAAGACTTAGCCGATGTAGAGATGCTGCAAAATTCGAACCGAACCGACAAACCTTAACACCGACGCTTATTCTCCCTTGAGCAACCAAGCCACACCATTCAAAACAAAACTGAGAACGATGCTCACCAGCAGCATCGAGGTAAAAGGGATGAAAACCCGGCTCGAGCCCCGCTCGAACCGCAAGTCGCCGGGCAGGTGGCCGAACCAGCTCAAGGCTTTCGGGAAAACGAGCCAGAGTGCGCCTATCCCGACGATTATCAAGCCGAATAGGATGAGTGCCTTTGCCGTACTTTAAGAATAGCGTGGGGACTCGAGCCGTAAAGGCTCTTCCAGTCAACCTGGTCCGAAGACCCACGTATTTTCGTAAGCGGTTACAAAACGTTCAAACCCCGCCCCTGCGCAAATTTCAGCCCTTAGCAGTTTTGGTGAAGCTGGGTAGTTGACATGGCGTCTGCGCGAGAGTAAGCTGGTTTGACTAAAAATGTAAGCGGTTACGACCGAAAGTTGCCCAAGGGGGGTGAAGGGTGGTCGTCGCGGTGCCCGCAGACTTAAACACATTGACCATCAAAGACGTGGCTCGAGAGGCCGGCGTCTCCACCGGCACCGTGAGCCGCGTGCTCAACAAACGTGCCGGCGTTCGGTCTGAAACGCGCGAGGCCGTCCTGGCGACGGTGGAACGTCTCGACTACCGCCCGGATGTGGCCGCTCGAGAGCTTTCCTCACGGCAAACCACCCGCGTCGGGCTCAGCATCTCCAAAGCGAGCCGCCGACTCACCCCGTTTTTTATGCTTTTCTTGGAACACATCGTTACCGAGTTGCAGACCGGCGGCTACCGCGTCGAGGAAGTGCCGACCCGCTTCGACGGTTTGCCCGAACGCTTGGGCGACGCCGTGGTGCTGTTCGGCGCGCACGACGACGACCCGCGCGTGCCTCACCTGCAAGACAAAAACATACCCTTCGTCCTCGTCGGCCATCAGGAAAACGTGCGCTACATCATGCCGGACGACTTTGATGGCGGTTTGCAGGCGACGAACCACCTGTTGCGCTTGGGCCACCGCGAGATTGTCCACCTGGGCGGCCCCCGCCACGCTCAAGTCGCCTTCGACCGCTACTCGGGTTACGGCGCGGCTTTGCGAGCTGCGGGGCGGGAAGTGGACGAGTCTTACGTGCTCGAGGGCGACTTTTCCAGCCTCGAGGCTTACCGCGCCCTGCGCAAAGCCTACGCGAACGGCCTGCGCTTCAGCGCCGTGTTCGCCGCTTCGGACGAGATGGCCCTGGGCGTGCTGGCGGCCCTGGAGGACTTGGGCTCAAACGTCCCCGGCGACGTGTCGGTCGTCGGTTTCGACGACCTACCTGAAGTCGGCGAGGGGCTGACCACGGTGCGGCAAGACATAGGGGACATCGCGGCGAGGGCCGTCAAACTCCTCAAGGAGGGTTTGCGCGGCGAACCCGTGCGCTCCGAAACGGTCCCGGTCAAGCTCATCGTGCGCGGCACGACCGCGCGGAAGCGTTAAAGGAGGTGATGTCCGTTTGAAAAACCCGTCCGTTTGCTGACCTTCGACCTTTCATCACGTTAAGTCTCTGGGAGGAAATACATGAAGAAAATCCTGTTGCTACTCGTCTCACTCGCCCTCTTCGGCGCTGCCCTGGCGCAGACCACCGTGCGCATTATGGGCTACGGCGGCCAAGACCCGGCCATCGTCCAGCGGCTCCTGAGCGACGTTATCGGCGACGAACTTGAAGCCGAAAACATCACCATCCAGTACGAGCCTTTGGAAGGCGACTACAACGCCGCTCTCACCAACGCGCTCTCAGCCGGCACCGCCGCCGACCTGTTTTACCTGCCCGGCGAGACCGCGCCCGGTTTTATCGCCACGGGTAAGGTGTTGCCGCTGAACGACCTGGTGGACTCTTCAGTCTACTTAGACAACCTCAATCAAACCTTCACCCAAGACGGCAACCTTTACGGCATCGCCAAAGACTTCAACACGCTGGCCGTTTTTTACAACAAAGACCTGTTTGACGAGGCCGGGGTCGAGTACCCGAACGCCGACGACGATTGGAACACTTTCGCCGACAAACTTCGGGCCGTCAACGACTTGGGCGACGACGTGTACGGCGCTTGCTTGCCCGCCGACTTCGCGCGTTTGGGCGCGTTCGCCTTCGCCAACGGCTGGCAGCCGTTCGGTGAAGACGGCACTGCGAACTTACAAGACCCGGCGTTCGTCGAAGCTTTCGACTGGTACACCGGCCTGGTACAAGAGGGTGTCGCGGTGCAACCCAGCGACATCGGCGCGGGCTGGCCCGGCGACTGTTTAGCCAAAGAACAGTCGGCCGTCGCCATCGAAGGGGCCTGGATGCTCGGCTTTTTACGCGACCAAGCGCCCAACTTGCAGTACGGCACCACACTGTTGCCCAAGTCGCCGACCACGGATGAGCGCGGCAACTACATCTACACCGTCGCCTGGGCCGTCAACGCCGACTCGCCCAACCAAGAAGCCGCCGTCAAAGTGTTGGAGGCTTTGACGAGCGAAGAAACGCAGCAGTTCATCTTAGAGCAAGGCCTCGCCATCCCGAGCCGTTCGGCCCTGAGCGAGAACAGCTACTTCGAGCAGGACACGCCCGAGGCCCAAGCCAACCAGACCGTCTTCGCAGGCGCGTCCGACGGCAACGTACTGGGCTACCAGTTCGGCGCGGTCGGCACCGACTACGGCGCGCCCATCGCCAACGCCATGACGGCCGTCATGACCGGCCAGAGCGACAGCGCTACCGCGCTGCAAGAAGCCCAAACCGAACTCGACGCCACCATTCAAAGGACGCAGCAGTAAGGCACGTTCGGGGGTAGCCACCAAGGCTACCCCCATTTGAAAGCAGGTGACGGGATGAAAGCCAGGCAACAAGAAATCACCGCGGCCTATCTTTTCCTCGCCCCTTTTTTAATCACCCTGGGGATTTTTTTCCTGTACGCCACGGTGCGGGCGATTTATTTCAGCTTTACCGACTACGACTTGTTCAACGCGCCCACCTGGGTGGGTTTGCGCAACTACGCAAACCTGTTCCGCGAGGAGAACTTTCTCGTCGCGCTCAGGAACACGCTTGTCTTCGCGGCCGTCGTCACAACTTTGCAGACCTTCGGGGCGCTCGTCATGGCGGCGGCCTTGAACGTCAAGATTCGCGGCCTCAACTTTTTTCGGGCGGCTTACTACATGCCGAGCGTGACGAGCAGCGTGGTCATCACGCTCATTTTCTTGTGGATGTACCAGCGGCAGGGCTTGTTCAACTTCTTAGCGACGCAGTTCAAAATCTATTCGCCTTTTTTGCTTGTCTTTGTCGGCATCTTGGTCGTCGCGCAGGTTGCGCAGGTGTTGTTCGAACGCGCTCGAGACCTGCCCGCCAAGTGGCTCGACCCGGCCTTGTTCGTGGTCGCCTTTCTCGTCGCGCTGGCCGGAACCTGGCTGCTCGCTTTCACGGGCGTGGTCAGCGCGCGCGACGTTCCCCCGGTCGACTTCGTGTGGCTGCAGACACGTCAAGAAGTGCCAGGCAGCTTCCCGTTTTCCTTGCGCGCCCCGGTGCCTCTCATCGCCATCATGATTCAAAATATTTTTACGACGATTCCCACCTTTATGCTGATGTTTTTGGCCGCACTCCAAGACGTACCCGCGTCGCAGTACGAGGCCTCGTCTTTAGACGGCGCGACGCCGGTGCAGCAGTTTTTTTACATCACCATTCCCGCGGTGCAGCCGGTGACGTTTCTGGTCGTCACCCTGGGCCTCATCGGCACCTTGCAGATGTTCGACCAGGTGGCGATTTTTGGCGACGCGGTGCCGCTTAGAAGCGTCATCACCCTGGCCTACTTCGTCTACGACCGCATGTTCCCCGGCGCGCAACTGCCCGAGGTCGGTTTCGCCTCGGCGGCGGCGATGTTCTTGGCCGCGCTGACGCTTGTCATCGTGCTGTTTCAACGCCTGTTCATTCGCTCGGGAGGTCGTTAAATGGCGCAGGCAACGTTGAGTACGGGGCGGCCCAAGGGCTTGAGCCAGCAGGAGTTCGAGCGTTGGAGCGCCCGTCGCCGCTGGGCAAGGGCGGGCATCATGTACACGGTGATGCTGTTTTTCGCGATTCTGTTTTTGGGGCCGCTGCTCTTTGCGACGGTCTCGAGCCTGAAAACCGACCCCCTGGAGTACCCCCCGACCCTCGCCATCCCGCAGTTTTCCCCGCGCAACTGGTCGGCGGCGGCGCAGCTCGGACAAGCGGGCGCGGGCGACCGTTTCTGGGGCGGTTTCGCGCCGGGTGCGTCGGTGCCCTTCAGCCTCACCTACTTCGTCGCCGACGGGCAAACCCCCGAAGCGCCCGAGGTCGTGGTGCCCAAACGGCGACCCGGCGGCGGTTTGGGCGCGGTCGTCAACATCGACTACGCCGCCGACTACGCCGAAGTGAGCCCGGTCGAACTGCTCGAGAGTGAGGCGGGCGAGTACCGCGGCGAAACGGGACAGTTCGTCACCTACGGTTTTACAGTCACCTATCCGGGCGACGGCCCCGACATCGACCGCCTGCCCCTCGACATCACCGCGGCCCCGCGGCAGACGTTTGTGCGTTCGGAGTTGACGCAGACGCGGCTCGAGCGCCGCGGCCGGGTCGCCTCGTTCAACAACGTCACGCCGGGCGCGCTCGGCTTCGTCTTCAACAACTACCGCCGCGTGTTCGACGAGGCCAGGTCGATTACCACCAGACAAAGTTTGTTTCTAAACTGGATTGCCAACTCGTTCATCATCGCCATCGCCAAGGTTTTAACCACGCTGCTGTTCGCCTCGATGGCGGGCTACGCGCTGGCTAGATTGCAGTTCCCCGGCCGCGGGCTCATCTTCGTCCTCATCCTGTTCGCCCAGATGATTCCGGGGCAGGTCATCTTCATCTCGAACTACCTCGTGCTGCGGGACGGGATTTTCGGGTTGTCAAACCTGTGGGGTCAAGAGACGCTGCTCAACTCTCTTACCGGCGTCATCTTGTCCGGCTTGGTCGGTGCGGGCGCGGTCTTTATCATGAAGCAGTTTTTCGAGTCCATCCCGCGTGAAATTGAAGAGGCGGCGATGATTGACGGCACGAGCCAGTGGCGGCGCTACTGGAGCGTCGTGCTGCCGATGGCGCGGCCCGCGCTGGGCGCGCTCACCATCCTGACCTTTCAGGGAGCTTGGAACGAGTTTTTCTGGCCCTTCATCGTCCTCACCACGCCGGAGGACATCAAAACGCTGCCCATCGGTCTGCTGACCTTTCGCAACATCTACGGCAACGCAGGCGACTGGGGGCTGATTTTGGCGGGCGCGGTGATGAGCGCGCTGCCGATTATCATCCTGTTTGTGGTGTTTCAGCGCTACTTTTTGGAAGGCGTGTCTTACGGGGGGTCGAAGGAGTAAAGTACCGAGTACCGAGTGAAAAGGACCGAGTTGGGTAGTTCAGTCGCACATTCGGTGTTTGGTGCTCGAGACCGTCAAAGAACCGAAGACGAGACGTAAATACCGAATCAGACGATACCGTGCCGCACTCGGTACTAGGTACTCATCACTCGGTACTTTTTTGGGAGCTTTATGGATTTCAGCAAAAACCTCGTGCTTAAAGAAAATTACACCTTTTTCGCGGGCGACCTCGAGGGCATGGTGGCGGGCGGCGAGCACGGACTCTACAACCGCGACACGCGCTTTTTGAACCTCTACACCTGGGCGCTGGACGGTTTTCAAACCCTCCTCGTCGACACGGCCCGGCCCGACCGGCTGCACTTGCACCACGCCGAATTTGACGGTGACCGGCAACTCGTGGCCGTCAAGCGCGACTTAACGGTGACCGCCGTGAGCTTCACCGACACGCTTGTTCTGCAAAACACCGACCTCGTGGCGCGGACGGTGCGGCTCGAGCTTGCCCTGGCCGCCGACTTTGCCGACCTGTTCGAGGCTCGAGGCTGGCGGGACAAGGCTAGGACCGTCACGCGCGAAACGGGCGAGGCGTCGTTGCGCTTGGCTTATCAGGCTGAAGACGGTTTGAGCTTCGGCACGCTTGTAACTTTTTCTGAAACACCCGAATTTACCGAGACTGGCGTCGTTTTTGAGATGGCGCTTCAGCCCAAAACTGAACACGTCTTAAAGGTCGAAGTGGCGATAGAGAACCCGCTCGAGACGGGCGAGCACGGTTTCGTCTCTTACGAAACCTGGCGCGAACAGTTTGATGTCGGGCTCGAGAACCCGCGCCACGGGGCGGCGCTGGGCCGCGCGGTAGACGACCTGCGGGCGCTGCTGCTGTTCGACGAGCGCGGCACCATCAGCGCGGCGGGCATTCCCTGGTTCGTCGCTGCCTTCGGGCGCGACGCGCTGCTCACCGCGTACATGCTGCTGCCGCACGCGCCCGGCGTTGCCGAAGGCACGTTGCGCTTTCTCGCCCACTACCAGGCGAAAGAGACGGACGACTTCCGCAGCGCGCAGCCGGGGAAAATCCTGCACGAACTGCGCTACGGCGAGCTGAGCCGCACGGGCGTGACGCCGCACAGCCCCTACTACGGCACCGTGGACGCCACGCCGCTGTTCATCATGCTGCTGCACGAACTGTACCGGGTGACGGGTGACTTGGAACTGGTTAAAGACCTGCGTCCTAACTGGGAGGCGGCGCTCGTTTGGCTGCTTGAACACGGTGACCTGGACGGCGACGGCTTTTTGGAGTTCCGCGGCGTGGACGACGCCGCGGGCGGCAAGGGCTTGAGCGTCCAGTCCTGGAAAGACTCCGGCGACTCGATGAGCCACGCGGACGGTACTTTGGCCGCGGGCGCGCTGGCGGTCTGCGAGGTGCAGGGGTACGCTTACGCGGCTTACCTGGCGGCGGCAGACTTTTACGAAGCTCTCTGCGAGCCGGACGAAGCGACTCAGTGGCGAGAACGTGCTGAGACGTTGCAAAAGAAGTTTCACGAGGCTTTTTGGCTGCCGGACTTGCAAACCTACGCCCTCGCACTCGACGGGGAGAAGCGGGCGCTCGAGGTCCACAGCTCGGACGCCGGCCAACTCCTCTGGACGGGCATCGTGCCGGAAGAGGTTGCGCCGCAACTCGTCCAAACGCTTCTATCGGACGCGCTTTGGACGGGCTGGGGCGTGCGCACGCTCGGGCGGGGCGAGGCGCGCTACAACCCGGTCTCCTACCACAACGGCTCGGTCTGGCCGCACGACACCGCGCTGATTGCCGGAGGTTTGACGCGCTACGGGTTCTTGGCCGAAGCGAAACTGATTCGTGACGCCCTTTACGACCTCGCCGCCAGCCAAATCGACCTGCGCCCGCCCGAACTCGTCGGCGGCTACGCGCGCACCCAAGCCCCGCCCGTGCCCTACCCGACCGCCTGCCGCCCGCAAGCCTGGGACGCGGCGGCGCTCGTTTACCTGAGCGAGTTAGCCTTGTGAAAAGGCCTCTTTCTTAACTACTGCGTTTCCCTGGTCAAAATGAGGAGACCGCCCTGAGTGTAGACGAGGGTGAATGTCTCGTCGTCGCGCAACCGGTAGCTGGCCCGGAACACCTCGGACGCTTCGTCGCCTGCCCTCAATTCCTCTCGCCGCCAGCGGCTGAGTTCCTCGAGCTGGTCTACGGCCAGGCGTTTGAACCTGTCCTCGAAGTCGAAGAAGTCCGTGTAACCGTGGACGTAGCAGACAGCCTCGGGGTCCTCCAACGCTTCGGGACATTCCCTATCGGCAATCCTGAGCTCGAAAAACATGTTTCGCTCGAACTCGTCGAACGTGCCTTCGGTGCTGTCGCGTTGCGCAACCCCGAGGGTGGCAACGGCGAAACTCAGGGCGGTCAGAAAACAAACTGTGAAACGTTTCATCCTTATAAGTTTAGTAACCTGCTACGGCTTGTCAAGTCTCGGCTGCTCTGCTCGAGCCCGACCAAGCTTACTCGGCCACGCCCTCTTCGATGTCTTGTTGATGCCGGTTCGCGTAGGGCGACGCGGTGATGCTCACGGTGAGCGACAGGAGAATGACGCCCAAGCTGAGCAGGTTGGGGACGTGAAAAACCCCGGCGAGCAGCAGTTTCGCGCCCACGAACGCCAGCACCGCCGCGAGGCCGTAGCGCAAAACACGAACTTGTCGACCACGCCCGCCAGCAAAAAGTAGAGGCTCCTGAAGCCCAGGATGGCGAACACGTTGCTGGTGTAGACGATGAACGGGTCTTGGGTGATGGCAAAAATCGCCGGGATGCTATCGAGCGCGAACAAAACGTCGGTAAACTCGACCAGAATGAGCACCACGAACAGCGGCGTGGCGAGTCGGCGCGCGCCCTGACGAGTAAAAAAGTTTTGACCGTCGTAGTTTTCGCTGACGGGAACGAAGCGCCGCACCAGTCTCAGCACGGGGTTGGTTTCTAAGTCAATGGGGTCGTCCCCGCTGCTCCGCAGCATCCTCAACCCGGCAAAGACAAGAAACGCCCCGAATAGGTACAGCACCCAACTGAACTGCTCGACCAGCACGCTGCCCACGCCGATGAGCGTGCCGCGCAGCAGAAGCGCCCCGACGATGCCCCAAAACAGCACCCGGTGTTGAAACTTGCTCGGTACGGCAAAAGCGGAGAAGATGAGGACGAAGACGAAAATGTTGTCGACCGAGAGCGAATACTCGATAAGGTAACCCGTCAAAAACTCCAAGCCCTGCTTCGGCCCGGCGAAAAAGTACAGCCCGACGTTGAACAGCAGCGCCAGGCTTATCCACACGGCGCTGAAGACGCCCGCCTCTTTTAGGGAAATCGTGTGCGCCTTGCGGTTAAACACGCCCAGGTCGAGGGCGAGCAGCGCCAAGACGAACGCGTGAAAGCCGACCCAAAACCAGATTGACACGTCCATAAAGTTCACCCAAGTAGAGCAGCCTCGAGAAAGCCCGAAAGCTCGCTCTTCAGCGCCTAAGTCATTTGGTCAGGTCTCGCGCTTGCTTTGCGCACCGGGAAAACTTTAGAGGTAGTGTCTCTAATGCGTCAGAGACGCTACCTCTAAAGCCTCCGTACTGACGACACGCAACCCCTGTTGGGGGGCTACGCCCCTGCCGAAAACAGTATACCGAGGAAGCCGCCTCTCAACTCATGTGGGTTGGGCTGCAAGCAACCGCACCATCTCTTTGACGAGGGCGTTGGCGCGGGCGGCGGCTGTCGGCATAAACGTCTCAAAACTCGTTTCCGCGTCACCGTCGGCACTGTCACTTATGCTGCGGACGACGACAAAAGGCACACCCCACTTGGCGCAGACCTGAGCCACTGCCGCCCCTTCCATTTCGGCGCAAACGCCCTGAAAGGTATCGCGCAGCCAGGCGGCTTTTTCGGTGTCGGCAATGAACTGGTCGCCCGACAACACCCGTCCCGAGACGGTTCGCACGCCGCCCAACCCCGCCGCCGCCTGCAACGCCACACGCCGCAACGTAGCGTCCGCGGTCCAAGCGAGAGTTTCGCCTGGCACTTCCCCGAGCGCGTGGCCGAACGCCGTCGCGTCCACGTCGTGCTGCAGCGCGTCGCTGCTGACGACGATGTCGCCGACCTTCAAACCGGCCCCAAGCGCTCCCGCCACACCGGTAAAGACGAGCCGCGTCACGCCGTAGACGAGCATCGTCTGCGTCAGCGCGGCGGCGTTGACCTTGCCGATGCCGCAGCGCGCTACCAGCACTTCTTTGGTCTCGAGCGTCCCCCGCCACAGCTCGAACGGTCCGACCTGTACCCTGGAAACGCCCTGAAGGTCCGCGAGCAAGCCCTCGACCTCCGCCGGCATCGCACCCACAATCCCTAGCACGGGACGTCCGGCCTTCGACTGTCAGGTTTTCGACTGTCCGGTTTTTGAGTGCGCGGCTTCTGGGTGCTCAACGCTCGAGTGTCCGGCGAGAGAACGTCGGCAGCCGGAACACCGGTCATTGTAGGAGTCGTTTCGTAGAAGTCATTTCTAGGAGCAGTTTAATACAGTTGGGCGGCCGGGCGCTGCTATAGTAAACCGATGTTGCTTTCTATCACACACACGACCGAGTATACCTATCCCAAACCGGCCTGGGACTCGTTCAACGAACTGCGTTTGCAACCGGCGGACGACTACCGGCAAACCGTTTTGCAGTTCGAGTTGGAGGTTACGCCCGCCACCGCGCTTCGCAACCACTTGGACTACTACGGCAACACCGCGCACCACTTTCACCTAAACACGCGCCACGACAACTTGCGAATTGTCTCGAGCGCCCTAGTCAGCACCTACCCGATTCCCGCGCCGCACACGGTTCCGGCGGGCGCGCTGCCGGACTTGCGGCACCGCTTTTTCGAGTACCTGGCCCCGACGCGGCGCGTGCCGCTGAACCAGGACTGGCTCGGGCGCTTCGGCGCGGCACCCTTAAATTCGGGCGACGAGGTCACTCGGTACTTGCTCGACTTGACGGCTCACCTCAAAGCGCGCCTCACCTACCGGTCGAACAGCACCACGGTAGACACGACCCTGCAGGACTTCGCCAACACCCAAACGGGCGTGTGCCAGGACTTCGCCCACGCCATGCTGGCGATTTGTCGCAGCGTCGGCATTCCCTCGCGCTACGTCAGCGGCTACGTGCACAGCAACCCCTCGGGCAACGAGGACATGATTGGGTCGGAAGGGTCGCACGCCTGGGTCGAGACGTTTCTGCCCGGCAGCGGCTGGGTCGGCTACGACCCGACCAACGGCTGCATCATCAACGAGGCGCACGCCAAACTCGCCGTCGGCCGCGACTACGACGACGTGCCACCTACCAGGGGGCTGCGGCGCGGCGGCGGTCGGGGCGGTCTCCAGGTCGAGGTCAAAGTGCGGCGGGCCGACCGCCAGGTGGCGACGCTGGAAACTGCGCTCTAGGACAGCTACTTTTTGCCGGGGCGCGTTTGAGCGTTTCTTCTGCAAAAGAACCGGAACGGCTTTTGGCTTCTGTGTGGACTTGTGCGGACTTGTGCGGACTTTCTTGGGTAAACTCGGTGAGAAGACCGGCAGCCAGACTTTGCCAAGCGGCTTTTCCAGACAGCTTTTTCAACTGCTAAAAGCGCCAGCGAAAGAACATTTCAAAACTGCGCCCCGGCCGGCTCGAGACGCACGTCTTCAAGCCCCGGAACTTCAAGCCCTGAAGTAAGTTTGCGTCACCGCGTCAGAGACGGCGGCCAGCGACTTGAGCAGGTCGTCTAAACTCGGCGTTTCGTCTTCGGTGATGCGCTCGGCGGCGTCTAAATATTTTAACTGCGCCGACAAGCGACCGGCCAGCCGTTGCGGCGCGCCCGAGTCGGCGTTGCGTCCTTGCAGGTCGGTCAAAATCTCGTGGACCACCCGCACGCAGTAACGCAGACTCCGCGGAAAGTTCGGGTTGAGCAGCAAAAACTCCGCCATCAGGGCGGGCTCGAGCTGACTGTGATAGCACTTGCGAAACGCCTCGAACGCGCTCAACGACTTGAGCAGCGCCATGCTCCTGTGCGCGTCCACCCCCGCGGTCACCGACGCTTCGTCGTCGCCCCGGCGGTAGCGGACCTGCAGCGTGCGGATGGTGTTGTCGGCCCGCTCCAGGTACTGACCCAGCCGGATAAAGTACCAACCCTGGTCGCGCGGCAGCGTCGCGTCGGCGATGCCGAAAAACAAGTAGCTGGCGTCGCGCGCGCTCACGCAAAAGTCGTAAAGGGCGTCCTCGTCGAGCGAACCCTGTTGCTCGGCGCAGAGCGCCAAGTAGGCGCGGTTCAGCGCCTCCCACATCTCGTTGGAGATGCGGTCGCGCAGCGTGCGCGCGTTTTCACGGGCAAAAGAAAGGCTCGAGGCGACGCTGCCGCTGTTGGCGAGGTCGGTGGCGAGCCAGGTGGACACGCTCACGGCGTCGGCGCGGTCGTAGCGCTCCCGAAACGCCGCCTCGTTGTCGGTGATGGTGAGGAGCGGCCCCCACTGCTCGGTGACGATGCCGCGCGCACCCGGCGTCAGGGGCGCTTCGGCGAGCGCTAGGTAGTTCACGTTCAGCAGGCGCGCGGTACATTCGGCCCGCTCCACGTAACGCCCTATCCAGTACATGTTTTCGGCGATGCGGCTAAGCATCCGTCTCGGCCGTTCCGTCGTCGGCGCTTTGGCTCTGCGACTGGCTTTGTGACTGACCCTGGCTTTGTGACTGACCCTGACTTTGTGACTGACCCCGAGACTGGCTTTGTTCCTGAGATTGGCTTTGTCCCTGGTTTTGCCCTCGACCCTGGCTTTGGGTTTGGCTCTGACTTTGCCTCGGCGCCCTGTCGTCCAAAACCCAGGTGTCTTTCGAGCCGCCCCCTTGCGACGAGTTCACCACGAGCGAGCCGCGTTTTAGGGCGACGCGCGTCAGGCCGCCCGGCACGATTTCGACGCGCTCACCCACCAAAATATAGGGCCGCAAGTCGATGTGGCAGGGCTCGAGCGCGCCGCTGTCCGGGTAGTAGGTCGGGTGGGTCGAGAGCTGGACGATGGGCTGCGCGATGTAGTTGCTCGGGTCGGCGCGAACATTTTCCAAAAAGGCCGCGCGCGTTTCGTCGTCGGCCTCGCTGCCGATGAGCATTCCGTAACCGCCCGCACCGCCGACCTCTTTGATAACTAGGTTTCGGTTGTCGCTGAGCATGTATTCGAGGCCGTCCGCGTCGGCCCCCAAATAGGTCGTCACGTTGGGGAGTAGGGGCTCTTCGTTCAGGTAATAGCGGATGATGGCCGGCACGTAAGCGTAAATCGCCTTGTCGTCGGCCACGCCCGTCCCGACGGCGTTGGCGAGGGCCACGCGGCCCGCGCGGTAGACCTCTATCAAACCGGGTACGCCCAAACTGGAGTCGGGGCGAAACGCTTCCGGGTCCAGGAAGTCGTCGTCGATGCGCCGGTAGATGACGTCGACCTGTTGCCGCCCGCGCGTGGTGCGCATCCACACGCGCCCTTCGTCCACGAACAGGTCCCGGCCTTCGACCAGCTCTACGCCCATCTGCTGCGCTAAGTAACTGTGTTCGAAGTAGGCGCTGTTGTACTGGCCCGGCGTCAACACGACGATGCTGGGTCGCGCCACGTCGCGCGGGGACAGGCTGGAGAGCGTCTCGAGCAGCTCTATCGGGTAGTGCCGGACGGGCCGGACCGGGTATTCGGCCATCAGCTTGGGGAAACTGCGGGTCATCACGCCACGGTTGGCGAGCATGTAAGACACCCCGCTCGGGCAGCGCAGGTTGTCTTCCAGCACGCGAAACGTCCCCTTTGCGTCCCGAATCAGGTCGCAGCCGACCACGTGCGTGTAGGCGCCGTGCGGCAGCTTGACGCCGCGCACCGCCGAACGGTAGTTGGCGTTGCTCAGCACCAAGTTTTTGGGCACCACACCCTCGTTCAAAACGCTCTGTTCGCCGTACACGTCGGCTAGGAACAAGTTGAGCGCCCGCACGCGCTGTCGCAAACCGGCCTCGAGCCCCGCCCATTCGGCCGCCGTGATGATGCGCGGAATCGGGTCGAAGGGAAACGTGCGTTCGACGCCCTGCTCGTCGCCGTAGACCGTAAAGGTGATGCCCTGGTTCTTGAACGCCAGCTCGGTCAGGGCGCGGCGGCGGTTGAACTCGGACGCACCGTAGCCGTCGTAAAACGAAAAAAACGTTTCGTAGTGCGCGCGGGCGTCGTGCCCGGACACGGCCTCGTCGTAACCCTGGCGCGGCGCGTAAGGAAGGGTCGGTTTCGTGCTGAGGGACATAATTCATCCTATCACGACACCCTAAAAGCGGCGTGGCGCTTTTCAAACCCGTGCATCCTCGCCGAAAAGTGTCCGAAAACGGACAAACGTCAGTTCGAATTGTCCTGAACAAACAACTCGGCCGAATTTTGGGGCCTGGTCGCGGCTCCAAAAAAGTAGGAGAGGTCGTCCGTTTTGCACCGAGCGGCCCCCCAAGGGCGAACGCTGCCGAGCGCGCCATGCCTTTTGTCTCAACCGAGCAGCCGTAGGGCCGACTTACGCCGGAGACTAGTGGGCTCGGAGACTAGTGGCCTCAAACGCAAAGAGAACAGGTGCTTTCTCGCCGACGTGGAACGCAACCTCGCGCTACGGGCGGAACGGTGTTCTCGAGCGTGCTGCCACCTGTACCCTGTTCACAGCTCGAGGATTCGCCGGGCCGACAACCCTGAGACGTGCCTCAAGCCGAAAACCGTTCGCGCAAACTCAGCCATACTTTTTCGTTGGAGATGCGCAGCGTGATGTCTTCTTCGGCAAAGACGAAACGCACCACGCACAGCTGTTCACGGCTGCGGGTCGCTTCTTCCCAAAAACGGGCGTAGCGGAGCGTGCCCCAAGCGTACGTTTCCCGGGCGCGCGACGGCCACTGCGAGCGCAGCTCCAAACCCTCGTCCAAAAAGCTTACCCTTACGCCGCCCGACGCCATACCCAACGACAGACCCGCCAGTACCAGCGGCGGCAGCCAAAACACGGTCTCGAGCAGCGTCGGCACCCGCCCGAGTTGAAACAGGTAAGCGCCGGGCACCAACCAGCCTATGGTACTCGCCACCGACCACAAAAACACCAAACAACCTGCCGCGCCCAGGAGCCACACCGAGCGCGTCGCGCGGCTCGGCGCGCCTAAGACGAGCGGGCTGAGGCTCCGGGTCGTCAGGACGCCCAAGTCTACGCTTTTCATACTCACTGCTCTCTTGCCGGCCGGGTCAGGTCCGACTCAGACGCGGATACTTGTAAAAAACGCCTCAGGGTTACACCCAGAGACCCTGAAAAAACCGCTGTTCAAAAAGGGAGTGTCCCGAGCAGGACACTCCCTCAACCTCGGTCGCGTAAACGGCTTTCGTTCGACCTCTGACAAAGCCGTCCGGCTCCGCTTGACGGTTTCCTCGGCTCAGCAGCTTTTTTACCTGACTTCGTCCTTGAGACCCTTGCCGGGCTTGAAGGCGGGGTACTTGCTGGCGGGGATTTCGATGCGTTCGGTGGTGCCGGGCTTGACGCCGGTACGCGCCTTGCGGTCACGCACCTCGAAGGTGCCGAAGCCCGTCAGTTGCACTTTGTCACCTTGCTTCAGGTGGCTGCTCACCTGCTCCAACATCGTGTCCACGACGGTCTTGACGTCTTTTTTAGTCAGGTCGCTTTTGTCGGCCACGGCGTCTATCAGGTCGGCTTTGGAGACACTTTTTGCCATGATTTTTCACTCCCTCGTGAGTCGTCTGTATGTAACTGTTGCCGTTACGAGGCGAGTCTAGCATGTTTTTTGCGTGCGTGACAGCTTTTCTCCGGAATCTTGGCAAGGGACGGGGGAAAGGTTTTGCAGGGGCACTCAAGCCGATTGCCCGGCCCCACGCACAAAGCGAGCAAGTTCGGTCTTCAAGGCCTCGAGCGCGCCCAAGTTCACGTACATCATGTGGCCCGCCTCGTAGTAGCTCAGGGTGACGTTGCCCTGCAGGGCCGCGGGCAGACCGAGGTGGTTGAAGGTGTACTCGGTCGCAAAGTGCGGCGTGGCGAGGTCGTAATAGCCGCTGGCGACGTGAACTTTGAGGTGCGGGTTCGTCGTCATGGCCTTGCGCAGCGTCTCGGCGACGTCGACGTGGGCGTTGTCGGTCTCCCACTGCCAGGCCTTGTTCACGTCGAAGGACAAGATTTCGTAAGGGAGGTCGCTCGCGTAGCCCAATTCTTCCCGAACGTATTGGTTGAAGGCGGCGGCGTAGGGTCCGGTAATCGCGGCCAGGCTCGGGTCGAACTCGAACACCTCGCCCACGTGGTCGCGGTCGGCCCCAGTAAAGCGGCTGTCCAAACGGCCCACGGTGCGCCCCTCAGCCCGCAGCAGTTCTTTGGTAAAGCGCATAATGCCGATGCGGAGGTTCGTACGCCCTATATAGTCCTCGCTCAAGCCGGTGTAGCGGGCAAGTTTGCGGACAAGCTGCCGACGTTCTTTATCACCGAGGCTCGAGCCCTTTAAAAGCGCGGGCGCGTACTCGTCCAGGGTGAACGCCTCGACCTCGTTTAAGAGTTCTTTTAGAGGTTTACCCTGAAGTTTGGGGCCGAGTTTTTGGTGATACCAGGCCGTCGCCGCGTAGGTGGGCAGGTACAAGATGTTCGGCAGGACGTTGTTGTGGTTGAAAAGCAGCGTCGTAAAGTCCAGCACCACGCTGACGAGCATAAGACCGTTGAGGTACAAACCGTGCCGCTCTTGCAGGTAGCCGGCCAACCCGGCGGCCCGCGTCGTCCCGTAGCTCTCCCCCGCCAAAAACTTCGGGCTGCCCCAGCGCCCGTAGCGCGTGGTGTAGAGTCGGACGAAGTCGCCGACGCTTTGTATGTCTTTCTTAAAGGTGTGAAACTCCTTCGCTTTCTCCCCCGTCACCGCGCGGCTGTAACCCGTGCCGACCGGGTCGATGAAGACGAGGTCGGTCTCGTCCAGCAGCGAAAACTCGTTGTCGGTGAGCCCGTAGGGGGGCGGCGTCAGGTCGGTGTCGCGCATGTCCACCCGGCGCGGGCCGAGTAACCCTAAGTGCAGCCACACGCTCGAGGAGCCCGGCCCGCCGTTGAACGAAAACGTCATCGGACGTTCGCGCACGTCTTCAACATCGTCTTTGGTGTAAGCGATGAAAAAGACCTCCGCCTTGGCCTTTTCGCCCTCGGAAACGCCTTCGTTTTCGCCCTTTTGAGTGGCTTCTTCTTTCAAGACGATGGTTCCGGTGGTGACGGTGTAGTCGAGGGTTTGCCCGCCGACAGTGACGCTGTGCCGGGTCGTGGTGAGGTCGTCTCGAGGTTGAAGAACTGCGGGTTGCGGCGTGTCGGTTGGCTCGGCTTCTTTTTTCGGGTCGTCGCTCATAGACGAAGTTTATGCCGGAAGTCGGGTGAAGGTGTCGTCTCGAGCCTTCAGGCTAGAAACTTGTCTACCGCTTCTTGCAAGGTCAACTCGCCCCGGTCGACCGCCGCCAAGTACAGCCGCAAAAACGGGAGGAGCTGGCCTTCCGCAGTTGCCAACTCGCGCCGAAACACGCGCGCCAAGGCTCCGCCCGCCTCCAAGTAACCCGACCTGTCTAAGCGGTTCAGGGTCGCCTCAACATCGTAAGGAACAAACCTTTTTTGCCACGCCCAACTGTCGTTTTGCCGCTCCAGCACCAGGTATTGCGCGTCCCGCACGCCGTTCAGGGGCAAGCCCAGCGACCCTATACTAACGAGTCGGCGGCCCGACCAACTGCGCTCAAGCCACTTGTGGTTGTGGCCGCGCACGATGAACGTTTCTGCGACGTCGAACATGCGCTCGAGGTCTGCTTCCGGCGTCTCCGCGACGACGTTCTCCTGGTCGCTGCGCGGCGTCGCATGGACGATAAGGAGGCCGGGGAAATGCCGGGTCAGGGGCAGAGCGCGCATCGCTCTCAAGTCGGTTTGGGTAACTTGCTGCAACGTCCAGCGCAGACTCGCAAAGCGTTCGCTCGACCACGCCGGGTCGGCGGCGGGCGTGGCGTAGTCGAACAAGTAACGCTCGTGGTTGCCGCGCAGCACCAGGCAGTGAAGCGACATGACTAAGTCCCAACACGGCTTCGAATCGGTCAAACCGTTGACGATGTCGCCCGCCACGACGATTTCGTCGACGTTTTGCGTCTCAATATCTTCCAAGGCGGCCTCGAGCGCGCCCAAGTTGCCATGAATGTCGGCGAGGACGGCCAGGCGCATTCAGGAGCGCTCGAGGGCCACTGTGACTTTCGGAAAGCCGACGATGTCGTAGGTGGCCGAGGCCAGGCCGATGTTTGCGGCGTCGAGTTCTTTCAAAATATCCCGGCTGAGCGCGTCTTTGACCTCGCGCACGCCGTGGGTGTTGGCGAGAAAGCGCACGGTGAGTTCCAACCAGTTGTCGGTCAAGCGGTAGTACACCCGCGGGTCGATGTCGCTGATTTGCACCGCGTAGCGCTGTTGCATCCGCTTTAAGTCGTCTTTATCGAGTTCTTCGACCCTTAAAGCGTGCTGGCGGGCGGTTGTCAGCAAAACCTCTTCGACCCGGCTTCTATCATCCTGGTAGCGAATCGGTAAAGTAATCTCTTCCCAGATATAGGGAAAGTCGCGGGTGTAGTTGAAAACCGGCTCGTTGAACAGTTGCGCGTTGCTGACCGTGACGATGCGCCCGGTAAACTGCCGGCTGCGCACCCACACCGCCGGGTCGGCACTCTGCACGGCGGGCGGCTGGCCCATCTCCATAATCGTCGTCTGGATAAACCCCAAGGCGATGACGTCGCCGCGCACGCCGCCCATGCTGATGCGGTCGCCGACGGTGAAGTTCTGGCCGCGCAGAATCACGAAGTAGCCCGCGAGCGCGGTGACGACTTGCTGAAGCGCAAAGGCGAGACCCGCCGCCACGAGTCCGAAGGCGGTAGCGAGTCGGGTCGGGTCGTCGAACCACACCGACACAAGCCCCAGAATAAGAAACAGGGTAACGAGCAGGTTGACGCCCTGCCGCGTCCAAAAGCGCACGTGCTCGTTTTCGCGGCCACGAAACAACAAGCGCGACAGCCCGTTGAAAATGAGACGCAGCGCCGCCGCCACGGCGATGAGGGCGAGCGTAAACAGCACCTTTTGGCCGACGACGGCGTTGACGCCCATAAACTTGATGCCGAAAAGTTCCAAACCGTTCCCCTAACCCGGACCCGTTTTTACCGCCACGTTCGCTTCGGCCGAGCGCCGAAACTCAAGACCGGCAAAGCCTACCACGAGCGAACGGCGGCCAAAAGGGCGTTGGCACAGGATGGTTCACGTCTGCGGTCAAGGCACAACGACCCGTACCGCGCAGGGCGAAAAGCCGCTGCCGGCAAAAGTAAAAACGTGCAGCTCGAGACTCGAGCTGCACGTCGTGTGCGTTAAAAGCTTGGTTTAGTAGCGCGAACGCTGTTGGACGGGCGCGGCACCGGTCACGTTGACGTTGGCCGCTTGAAGACCCTTTTTGCCCTGCTCAACGTCGAACTCGACTTCGTCGCCTTCGTTGAGGTTGCGAAAACCGCTACCTTGGATGGCGGAGAAGTGAACAAAAACGTCAGCACCGCCGTCGTCTTGCTCAATAAATCCGAAACCTTTTTCGCCGTTGAACCACTTGACTTTACCTGTTGCCATTTTTACTTTCCTTACTGCTAAGTACACGCCTAGCATAAAACTTTTTGGGCCGAGCCCAAAGTTTCGAAAAAGCCTTTCGCTTTGTCGGAACTCGGTTACTATAAGGCATTGCCGAGCAAAATGCAAGGGTTGGGTCGTTGTCACGTCGTAAGCGGCGCGCTTAAAGTTTAGAGGGGCACGGCGCTCAAGACGACGCCGTCCTCGTCGGCGTACAGGTAGTGGTCCGGTGTCCAAACGACGCCGCCAAAAGCCACAGCCGAGCCCTGCGTGCCCCCGCCCCGCTTCCCACTTCTACGCGGGTGACTCGCCAAAGCCAGGATGGCGACGTCGAGTTTGGCAAGCTCGGCCGTGTCGCGCACGCAGCCGTTCAGGATGACGCCCGGCAGGCCGCGCTCGACCGCTATACGACCGAGGCGGTCGCCCATGAGGGCGCAACGTCTCGAGCCACCCCCGTCGACCACGACCACCGTTCCGGCCGGAACGGTCTCGAGGGCTTCTAAGTACAGCACGTTGTCCTCGTACACCTTGACGGTGTGGACGGGGCCGTGAAACTTGGTTTTCCCACCGAAGTTTCTGAACACAGGCTCACAATATTGCAGGTCGTCCCCATGCGCGTCGCTCAAGTCGGTGGTCTGAAACATGCTCTATGCTACAGCGCCACCCAGCACGGTTCAAGGCTTGCCAAGAGAGCGAAACACCCGCTCCCACCAGTCGGGTACGCTGACGGTCGGCTCGTACTCGCCCATCTTCGCGCGGATGTCCGCAAGGGGCCAACCTGTCAAATTCGCCAGTGTTTTAGCCTCTTGGCTGCGACGATCTTTGACTTCCGCGACGTACTGTTCGGCGCGCTCGCAGTTCAAATCACCGTCGAAGGGGCGCTGGAGGATGTAGCGACCCTGAAAATTCTCGCGGTTGTCGGTGACGCGGAACATCAGGTCCTCAGGAAACTGTTCGGGCGTGTAGCGAACATGCAGCCGGGTGAGGTAGACGTTCGGGGCTTGTAAGTCCGCGGCTGCGTCCAGCCAAAACACCCCTGACCGCCGCAGTTCGTCGGGGCTCAGCGGGTCGGCCGCGCAGGGGTCGCACCAGGCCATGTCCCAGGCATATTCTAAAAAGCCTGCGTCCCGTCCGGCGCGCTCGTAACCTTTTTGAAACAGGGCTTGATACACGTCGCCGAACTCGTCCTCGACAAACTCGGGCAGGTTTACGTCGGAGGGAATGGTGCGCGTTTCGTAGTTGGCGAGTTCGACGCGGCCTTTGGGAGACAGCAGGTAAACCACCAGGTCTTGCGGCCCGGCGGCATTAACCATGCCGAGTTGAATGGGTAGCATAAAGTCTTCGCTCTCGAAAGCCATGACGAGGGGACGGAGGTGTTTAAAGCCGCTCGCCCCGAACGCCTCTAGGTTGACTTTGGCGACAAAAAACTTCATGCCCTGCGCTAAGTACGGGGCTAACGCCGCGCGCGCGCCCGCGGGCAGGTTGTAGCCGTTCTCGAGCAACCAAGTCTCGAGCCCCGCCGACTCCTCAGCCCCCAAAATAACGATGTCGTACTCGCCAACCGTAAACTGCGCTTCGATGGTGACGCCGAGGGCCTGGGTACGCGCCGCGCTCGCCGCTTCCGCCGTCGGCGCGGCCATCATCACGTCACCGTCGCGGAACGAATAGTCCTGACAAGGGTCGTCGTCGAAATACTCGACCAGCCGCGGCGCGCTGTAAGCGTTCAAACGTTCAAAAATGCTCGGGTCGCCGACCTGAATCTGGTCTTGTCGAAACACGTAAGGAATCGGCACGACGAGCGCGAACTCGCTCACCTCGCCCTGGTAATCGTTCGACATGCTGAGAACCGTGCGGTCGCCGTCCCGAGCCATGATGACCTGTGAACTCTCGTTGAACAGCTTTATATCCGCCTGAGCCACGTAAAAACCGCAAAAAGCGAGCGCCGCGCCGCCGCTTAGCAGCACGAGCAGGATGAGCCAGGGTTTGAGGTTTGGTCGCATCGTTACCTCCTTAGTGTTGAACCGAGTTTAGGGGCTGCGCAACCCGGGCGCCAACAAAACTCGAACTATTGCAAAAAGGCAAACTGCAGGGGGTTGCGCAGGTAGGGGCGGGTTTCGAACCCGCCCCCACCGCGAGAGGACTGCTCGGTAAGGGGTTGCCACCTCTTGTTTTTACCCTTGCCGTTTAACTTCCTCGGAATCAAATGGGCGCAGAGCGAGAAGAAAAAATATGGACTAGCGATAGGGAAGCGAAAAACTCTTCCAAGGGGAGCTGTAGTATCGGCATCTGTATGAAACCTAGCGGCAAAGGGCGAGCATAGTTCGAGTTTTCTTTACAGGGTGCCTGAGCGACCTTTACACTTGCTTGAAGAGCTTTTATGGGCAAGCGCCGTTACCGTATTCCCTCACGTCAGCAGGTCCGCGTTCTGCGCGCGCTGTTGGCTTACCGGGACGACGGCAGCCACGGCTACGACCTGATGAAACTGACCGCGCTCAGCCCCGCCACGCTTTACGGGCTGCTCAAGCGCTTGCATGACGAGGGTTATTTGAGCAAGTGTGAGCAAACCGTCGACGGCCGTTGCCGCCTCCGCTACACCCTGACGCCGGTGGGGTCGCGCTACGCGGAACGCGCCCTGCTGGAACACGAATACGAGTGCGGCGCGGCAAACCTGGCAAACCTGGAGCGGTCATGAGCGAGCCCACCCTCACACCGCGCAGCGCGCAACTCGTCTTCGGCTTGGCGCACCGTATCGCCCCTGAAAGTGAGCGGGTTTGGCTCGAGGAAATGGGACACGAGTACAGTTTTCTCGGGCGTGGAGCGCGCCTTCGCTGGTTGTTCGGTATGGTCGGCCTCGCCCTGCGCCTGCGAGCGGCAACTTTCACGAGATGGAAATTACCCCGGCGTTTGTGGCTCGCCCCGCTCGCCGGCGCTTTGTTCGTGGTCGCCCTGTTTGTCGTGTCACCCGTGACGCTGCGCCCAAGCGCTCCCGGAAATTCCAGCGGCTCGGACCCACGACCTTCACAAACTTATCGAGCCGAAAATGCCGACACTGCCGGGAACGCCGCCGGGCCGAGCTTTACAGAAAGCGAACAAGACGAAGCGGCTCGAGCGGCATCTGCACCCACGGCGAACCTTCAGTCCCGCGCCGCTGCGCCCGCGAGCTTGGCGACGCCGCTCCGGGAGGCCGACACCCTTCAGCCTGCAACCGCCGAGCCCGAAAGCGTCGAGACGACAAAGACGCACACAGGGGTGGCGGACACAGAGACGGCGGACACAGAGACGGCAGGCACAGGGGCGGCCGCGGAAACGGTGGCGACCCCAAAAGCTTTGTCCGACACTGCGAGCGCCGACGCGGGTAGAGCCGAAGCTGCGCCTACCGAAGCGGTCGTTACGAGCGTGGCGAGTGAAACGGTTACTTTACGCCTGACCGGAACAGTGTGGCTGGAGCTGCGCCGCGGCGCGGCGGACGGACCGGTTTTGCAAAAAGGCACGTTTCAAGCCGGACAAAGCTTCAGCGTGACGGTTCCGTTTTACCTCAGCACGTCGGACGCGAGCAGGACGAGCGTTCAAGCCGGCGCGGAAAGCCTGGGAAGTTTGGGGCGGCTGGGTGAAAGCCAAACGCGCCTGTTCGTAAAGCCCTGAATTCTTCCGCGCCTTCTCGAGCGGGAGATAATAAAGCCCCCTCTTTTCACTAGACACCTTGCAAAAGTCCAATTAGATGACGATGGTCACTGGTTGTACGGTTGCTCAGTTGGTACTTTCGCAAGACGTCTACTCGGTACTTTCCACTCGGTCCTCGGTACTTTTCCCCTTCTTAAGCGCGCAGCCCCGCCCGCCGCTCCGCGGCCTCGACCGTGTTGCGCAGCAGCATCGCCACCGTCGTCGGCCCGACGCCGCCCAGGCGCGGCGTTATCCAGCCCGCGACCTCGCCGACCGACTCGTCCACGTCGGGGAGCAGTCGCCGCCCCTGCCAAGTGATGCCGCCGCTTACGACCACCGCGCCCGGCTTGACCATGTTTTTCGTCACCACGCCCGGCCGCCCCACCGCCGCCACCACGATGTCGGCGCGCTTTGTAAACGCACTTACGTCTTTTACGCCCGAATGGACGACCGTCACCGCGGCGTCGCCCCCTTCACCTTTCAAACTAAGCAGCAGTGCTAGCGGGCGGCCCAGGGTCGGGCCTCGGCCTACCACGACGACCTCACGTCCGGCCACGTGAACGCCGTAGTAAAGCAACATCTCGCGGATGCCCGCCGGGGTGCAAGGCACCGGACCGGGCTCTTGCAACACGAGCTTGCCCAGGTTGACCGGGTGCAAACCGTCGGCATCTTTGGCCGGGTTTATCAACGCCAGGGCTTCGGCAAAGTCGAACCCCGCCGGCAGCGGATACTGGATGAGGTAACCGTGGACGTCGTCGTCCTCGTTAAAAGCGCGTACGGCCTCGAGCAGGTCGGTTTGAGACGCGCTTGCAGGAATGTCTCGGTGGAACGAAGCCACGCCGACCCGCTGCGACGTTTCGTGTTTTAGGCGCACATAGCCTGCACTCGGCGCGTCGTCGCCGACTAAAATCGTGCCCAGACCGGGCGTTACACCCTCAGCTTTCAAAACCGCGATGCGTTTTTCTAAGTCTTTCAGCACCGCTTCGGCGACCGGTTTACCTTCTAAAAGTCGAGCGGACACAGGTCTACATCCTTTCTTGCGGCTTTTCCCACGAGCGGCCCGCGGCTGAGTAACCCCGCCGGTAGCGTTGGTTGCGCGAGACCGTAAGCACAGTCGTTTGCCCAAAGCAGCCCTCTCGGCCTCATCCTATAATGAGAGGGCAAAACCGAAAACCGGTCGACTCAGCCGGTCAACTTGGTTCGACCCAACCGGTTCAACCTAACCGGTTGGGTCCAAACCGGTTTGTAGGCTCTGGAAGCTGGTAAACTCTGGGAGGTTGTTGTGAGTACGTCTTTGAAAGAGTTCGTCGCCGTCGCGGTGCAAACCTACCCCGACCACTTTTTGGAGCAAGAATTTGGTCGCCAGAACGAGCGGAGCGCGCCGGAGCACAGCTCGAGCGAGGCCTTGGCCGTTTACATCGCCGGAGAGCTTATCGACCTGTACGACCCGGACTCCGGCGACGCCGCCAACATTGCTCGTATCAGCGCAGGTTTGGAGCGTTCGGTTCACCTGCTGGAAAACATCGTGGCCGAGTTGCGGCGCTCAGCGACCGACGAGTAAACCCTACTTCAACTTGAGCGGTCCAAAGGCGGGCAGCGGCAAGCCGGTGTCGGTGCTCTTGACCACGTTCTGCAACTGCGGCGTCGGATAAGAAGTGGGTTTGAACGCTGGCGGCATGTAGCGCAAGAAAAGCGGCGACGACGTCGACTTGACGGTGACAAGAATAGCCGAAGGGTCGCTCGGGTCCCGAGTAATGCTCGTGATGTTCCCGCCTACGCCCGAGTAACTGCTTCCGCCTGCAGACACGTTGAAGTAACCTTCGTAGTCCGAACTGTCGTTGACGGGTCGGTCGAGGTTGACCTTGATGACGTTGCCGCTCAAGGTGACGCCGCCGGACTCGAGCCGCGGCCCGGTGCCGTCGACGCCCTGGCCCAAGACGTGCTCCTGGTAAGCCAGCGCGATGCGGTCGCCCAAGATTTTCTGGCCTTCGGCGCTCAGGTGGTTGTGCTCTATCATCGGCAGGTCATGCGTGACCACCATGTAAAAGGCGTTGCGGCGGTCGCCGGGGTTGCCGTACTGGGTTTCCATCAAGCGCTGCTTTTCACGAATGTTTTGGTAGTTGACGTTCTTAAAGCTGTCCGACTCGTTCGGGGCGATGAGCCGCCGTGCGATTTGGGCGTAGATGATGGGCGGGTCGTTCAGTTCGCTTTGAAACGCGTCCATAACCGCGTTCGTGTCCCGGATAAAGCCGCTGACGTTGCCCTGTTCGCTCTCACCCTGGTACCAGATGATGCCGGTGACGGGGCCGCCTTCGGCGTCGGTCGAATTCGTCACCGGGTTCGGCACCGTCCCGGCCGAGACCTGCGCGCGGTAGTTGGCGCTGCCGAACAAAGTAGAGCGGTTCAAGCGGTCGCTCGTGGGTTGCCAGATTCCATCACGACACCTATCGGGGTTTTTAGGGTCATAAGGTTGAACACAGCTGCCGCCCTTAGCGCTCTGGATAAGAAAAACGTCTTTGCCGGTAACGTTGTGCAAGTTTTTACCGAGCCGCACCCCGAACGAGTGGCCCGCGCCGAAGGTGAAGTTGGGGTCCGTGTCTCTACTCACCTCGTCCACCTGGTTGAGGTTGCTGTCGGTGGGCTCGCTGGCTTGCTTCCAAACGTAGTCGTTGCCGAGCATTCGCACCTCGGGAATGCCGGGTTCGACGTTGTTTAGCTCACCGCGGCTCGAGGCGTTCGACTGCCCGGCGATGAGCAGGGTGATGTCGCCGGTGGGGAGTGGGACCTGTTTGACCGTGACGGTCTCGCTGTCGCTGTTCGTACCCGACACGTTCGCCGCCCCGTAGTCGTTGGTCGCGGTGAGGGTGTAGGTGGTCGTCTGGGCGGGGGTGACGCTGACACTGTCGTTCAAACCCTTGCCCGACACGTCGACGTTGTTCATTTTCAAGCTGATGGGCTCGGTGCCGCCGACGCTCCAGGACAGGGTCGAACTGCCGTTGGTTGAAATTTGAGCCGGGCTCGCGCTCAGGCTGACGGTAGGTGCTTGGCCGACTTTCACCGTTACCGTCTTAGGGGTGGCGTCGCCGTCCGCGTTGGTCGCGGTGAGGGTGTAGGTCGTCGTGGTGGTCGGCCTCACGACAGCCGAGGTGCCCGTGACGGTTTGCCCGTTGAGCATGACGGTGGGTGCAGGGTCGCCCACCACGCTCCACGACAGTGTGACGGCGGCCCCGGCAGTGACGGTCGTGTCGTCCGCCTCGAAAGTGCTGATAAAGGGTTTGTTTCCGACGGTAACGGTAGCCTCGTCGCTCGTCTCGCCGTCGGCGTTTTTAGCCGTAAGTGTAAAGACAGCACTCTGCGTCAAGTTGCCGACGATAAAGCTGTTTCTACCTGAAACGTCCAAGTTGTCCGCGCCCGTGGCGACGTCGGGCAGGCCGTCGTCAAGAAGGAGGGTGACGTCGCCTTCACCTACAACCTGCCACGCGAGTTCGACCTGTCCCCCACTTTCAGGCAGCTCGGGGGGCGTCGCCGTGAAGCTCTGAATGGCGAGTTGGGTGACAACCACAACTTCGACTGTTTTGGTTTCACTTTGAGTGCCCTTGGTCGCCGTGAGCGTGTAAAAGGTTGTTCGTTGGGGCTTCACCACCAGTTTGTTTTGCCCGGTAACGTCCCCCCCCGGCGTCAGGGTGAGGGTGCCGGGGTTACCCACGCTCCAGGAAAGTGTGACCGCGGTACCCGGCGCGACCGTGGTATCGGAAGCGTTGAAGGAGGTGATAAGCGGACCCTGAACACACGCTGCCAGGGCTAGAACGAAAGTCAGGGCCGTCGAAAGCTTGAATAACCGCATCTTTCACCTCGTTGCGCACCGCGGGGTGCCGGTAGATTGGGAATTGAACGTTTTACACGAGCGCCGGCCGAGGCGGACGCTCTGAAGGTCGTCAAAAGTATGGCACAGCTGGGGCGCGCAGCTCGGTCAAGTATCACACAGGAGGCAATTTAGGGTCCGACTCTCGGCCCTTGCCCTGGGCTGAAGCGTTCAACCACGACACGCTCGAGAAGCCGCGGTGAGGCTTACCCAGCCTCAAACACCCGCTCAAAACTCAGCCGACGGCGACCGGTTCCACCTGGGCGATGGCCCGGAACTGCGGGCTCGAGGCTATCAACTCGTCGTAGCTGCCTTTGGCGGCCACGCGGCCGTGGTCGAGCAGGTAAATCGTGTCGCAGTTGCGCACGGTGCTTATCCGGTGCGCGATCATGATGACGGTTTTGGACTTGCCGATGTTGTCCACGGCCTTGAAAATGTTCTCTTCGGTGACGCCGTCGAGCGCGCTGGTCGCCTCGTCCAGGATGAGCACTTCCGGGTTGTGGTACAGGGCGCGGGCAATGCCGAGCCGCTGCCGCTGCCCGCCCGACAAACGCACGCCGCGCTCCCCGACGGCCGTGTCGTAGCCTTGGGGTAGGTCGCTGACGATAAAGTCGTGGATGTTGGCGAGTTTGGCGGCCTGTTCGACCGCCGCGCGGTCGACTTTGGTGTGGTGGACCCCGAAAGCGATGTTGCGCGCTATGGTGTCGTCGTTGAGGTAGATAACTTGCGGAACGTAACCCAAGTTTTTCATCCAGTTGGGCGTGTTTTCAGGCGTGACCGGTACACCGTCGACGACGAGGCTACCTTTTTCCGGAGAGAGCAGGCCCAACAGCAAGTCGACGGTCGTCGTTTTGCCCGAGCCGGTCGAGCCCACAAAGGCAACCGAGGTGTTGGCGCGAATGTTGATGTCGAAGTCTTCCAGCACGGGCTGTTCCATGTCGGGATAAGTGAAAGTCACGTTTTTAAGCTCGAGCCTGTCCCTAAAAGGCAGCGTGGGCAGCGTGTCGCGGTCGACCATTTCAGGCACGCTCGAGGACTGTATGTCTTGGTAAACCGTGTTGAGCGAAGCCTCGTTCGAGCGAATCGAGGTGATGGCCGAAAAGATGTTTTGCAACGCGGGCATCAGCCGGTAAATCGCAAACACGTAGACGGTCAGGGTCGGCAAAATGCTCGTCACGTCCTGCCCTTGCGACAGCAGGTAAACGACCATCAGCAAAACGCCGCCGAAGGCCAAAGCCTCGAGGCCGTAGCTCGGCAACTGGGCGATGACCTGGTTGGCCGCCGTGACGTGGGCGTACTTGCGCGACGGTTTTGAGTAACGCCGCACGAAAATCGGCTCTTTGCCGAGCAACTTCACCTCTTTGACGCCCGCCAAGGCCTCTAAAACGCTGTGAAAGCGCTCGCGGTTCGCTTTGACTTTCGCCTCGCCGTAAGCCGAGAGCTTGCGCCTCACGAAGTAAAAAATGATGCCGTAAGCTCCGCCGATGAGCCCGAACATGATGAGGGCTAACAGGGGGTTGATGACGACGAGCGCGAGCAGCACGAAGGTCGCTACCACGCTCCTGGAGATGAGGTTCATCGCCGGGACGAGCACCTGACGCACCGTGTCGCTGACTTCGGACAGGATGTTTTTGCCGAGGTCGGCGGTGTTGCGGTTTAAGTAGAAGCTGTAAGGCTTGTACAGGTAGTTGATGAGGGTGCGCTCGGACAACGAATGGTACGTGTCCCACGAAAATTTGTAGATCAACCAAGTCGTGTAGGCCGTAAACATGTTGGTGAACAAGATAACCAGTAACGCCCCGATACCCGAAGCAATCAGAAAGCTGGTGGGGTTGGCGAAGCCGAAGGTGGTGTAGGCCCAACTGAGGTACCTGTTGGTCGTTATCGTGTTGGGGTTGGCGACGAGGGCCATGAAAGGGGCGACCGAGGCGATGCCCACGACCTGCAACAAGGCCATCAAGGTGATGACGGGCAGGACCCAAACGACCTGCCGCCGCTCTTTTTTAGACAGCAGGGCGTAGATTTTGCGAAACGTGTTCATGGGCAAAACTTCATGAGTGAAAAGACTTTCTTTCGGGGGAGAGCCGACGTTACCGGCTTTAGGGGGCGCATCACGCCCCAACTATAGCGCTTTGAGGCGGCGTTTGCTGTGATAGATACGATACCCCCTTTTGCAGCGTGTTTGTGACGCATGCGGCCCACGTCTGCGCGTTTGCGTGTACAGTCGGTTTTGTGAGCTAAACGGAAACTTTGGACACGACGAACTGTAGCTTTTGCAACTGCCGTACCCCGGCACGCTACGCACGGTGCAAAGTCGGTACGGGATAGAGTCTGTTCAAAAAACGGTGTGAACCGCCGTTTGAAATCTATTGGCGATTGGGGCTGGTCCGGACTTCAATTTTACCGGCTGACCGACTTCGAACTGGAACTGAACACTCTAAATACTCAGAGCCTAGAGGGAAACGTTATGAATTTAATCAAAAAACCCGCTCGCCTGGTTTTGAACCGTTTCGGTTTGGACGTTGTTCCTAGAAGAGCCGTCGCCGAGCCCGCGCCCCTTACCCCGCTCGAGCACCCTTTCGACGCCCACTACCAACACGGCGACGTCGCTTTCGAGGTGCCTCTTGCAAAGTGCATGTACCCTTACCACTTCTCTTACGACCCGGCGGGCTGGCACCCGTTTGTTCAAACCCTGAAGCAGTACGCGGCGAATCCCGGACTAAGTTACCGGGACTCCGTTCTCTACGAGTTTTACCAAAAGTACCAGCCGGAAAACGTCCTGGAGGCTTTTCTCGTCACCCCCGAAGCGCAAAGCATGTTTGCCGACAGCGAACTGGCAAACGTCAAAATTCCCCCTTTTCAACCTTTTTTCCCGTGGGACCCGCGCTCGTCCAAAACCGTCGCCGAAAAAGGCCTCGACGCGGCGCAAGGCAACCAGGGTTACGGGCCGGTGTCGGACGCCAAGGGCAGTTTGGAACTAGAGCGTCTGACCCACACCTACAAGTCAATCGAAACGCACGGTTTCAGGACCGGCCGGGGTCACGACGGCGACATCCGCGGTTACTTTCTCAAAACGGACGACGACTACCGTTTCGTGATTCGCCAGGGCCTGCACCGCACCGCCGTGCTCGCCGCCATGAACTTTGAAAAAGTCCGGGTGAGGTTTTACCTGCCCTACCCCAGGACCGTCTTTTTGTGCAACCTGGACGGCTGGCCCCAGGTCAGGACAGGCGTGACGTCCCCGGCCCTCGCCGAGCGCATTTTTACGCTTTTTTTCGAGGACGACGGGCGCACCAAAGCCACCCAGCTCGGTCTTTTGTAAGAGCACGACCCGCCCCAAAGTTAAGAGCCCGACCCCGACCCAACCAGTTTGTGAAAAACCTTATACACTTATTTCGGGCTAATCGTCATGATGCAAGATAAGTGTGCGGTCCAGGGAGGGAGGAGTTCAGCAACGTGCTTTACGTGGTTTGAAGAGTCGGCAACCATGCCACCGCACCGCGCCACGCTACCGCACTACAGAGTCAGCTCGGAAACTACCCGTTCGACCCAGGCTAAAGCCTTAAAATTCTGGCGGAAGGGGGTCAGAAAAAGAGCAGAGCGACATTTCGACGCACATTCAGCACCAAAACCCGACGTTCATTTCACCTGTGAGGGAAACCCTGCATGAAACTAAAACAAAGTCTGTTAATCCTTAGCTTAGTCGTCATGGGCGTGCTCTTTGCCGCCTGCGGTGGCCCCGCCACCGACACGATGGTCAGATTGACCGTCAACAAAGCCGGAGACGGCAACGGCACGGTCACGAGCGCCCCCGCGGGCATCAATCTCGCTGCGGATGGCACCACCGCCAATGCACAGTTCAACTCGGGCACCACAGTCACCCTGACGGCCACTCCCGCCGACGGCTCCACTTTTGCCGGCTTTACCGGCTGCACCGCCGGCACCGGGGCCGAAGCCAACAGCTGTATCGTCACGCTGAACGCCGCCACGACGGTGACGGCCACTTTCAACGAGCGAGACGGCGGGGGCGGTCCTAACCCTGTAGTCAACAGCGTAACCGTTACCCCGAGCACCCTGCCGCTTCAAGTCGGGACAACCGGACAACTCACCGCTAACGTTGACGCGACGGGCGGCGCTGCGCCGACCGTCACTTGGGCAAGCGACGCTCCCGCCATCGCTGATGTTGACCAAAACGGTGTGGTTACGGCTAAAGCCGAAGGTACCGCCACCATCACCGCGACCAGCACTGCCGACGCCACCAAGTCTGGCAGCGCGACCGTGACCGTGACGACTCAGCCGCCCCCCGCGGGCGTCACTAGCGTCACCATCGACAGGGAAACTTTGTCGCTCGGTATCGGTCAAAGCGAAGACCTCGAGGTCGATGTTGAGACGACGGGCGGTGCCGACGAGAGCGTCACTTGGGCAAGCGACAACGAAGCCGTCGCCACCGTCAACCAAGACGGCCTGGTCACCGGCGCTACCGTGGGACAAGCTACCATCACCGCCACCAGCGTTGCCGACCCCAGCAAGTCCGACACGGTTCAAGTGACCGTCAGCAGCGGCACGACGACACCCGGCCAAGCGACCGCGATGGTCGCCGCCGGTACCGACGACGCCGAAGAGTATGTCAACGCCTTTACAAGTGGGGGCAGTTCCTTTGCAGTGGGTCAGGTCGAGACCACCAGCAGCGATTTGGAACTCACCTATGAAAATGCCGGTACGGGTACCCAGCAAGTCGTCGGGGTACGCTTTGTCAACTTGAACATTCCCGAAAACGCGACCATTACCAACGCTTACATCCAGTTCAGAGCCAAGCCCACTGCCGATGGCAATCAAGCAGGGGACGTTACCCTCACCATCGCGGCTCAAAACAGCGTCAATCCTCCGACCTTCACCGAGTCAACCGCTGCAGCGCCCAACTCCAACATCTCGGCGAGGGCGAAAACGCAAGCGACCGTTTCGTGGACGCCGGCTCCTTGGACTCCGAGAGGGGCAGGAAGCCAAACGGATCTTGCAGCCGAACAAACCCCTAACCTCTCTACGATCGTTCAGGAACTCGTCGGTGACGCGGCCTGGGACCCGGCCAACAACGCGATAGCTTTCATCATTACCGGCACCGGCACCAACCTCCGCCGTGCTCAATCGTATGAGGGCGCTACTGGTGGTAGCAGTCCCAACCCTACAGCAATCCCCGAACTCGTCGTCGATTACACGACACCCAACCCCTAAACGCCATCGTTCCAGTTACCCCCGGTCCAAAACCGGGGGTCTTTTTATGGGCATTTATCACTGCACTCAGCGCTCAAAAGGAGCATACTTTTTCTGTTATGACGACTTATTTCAATCAGGTTCACGTTGAGCAGGGACACGCATGAAAGCCGTCATCTTTGCAGGCGGGTTGGGCACGCGGCTCTCGGAAGAAACGGCTATCAAACCCAAACCGATGGTTGAGGTCGGCGGCAAACCCATCATGTGGCACATCATGAAGATCTACTCGTCGCACGGCGTAAACGAGTTTGTGGTGTGTTGCGGCTACAAGGGGCACGTCATCAAGGAGTACTTCGCCAACTACTTCCTGCACCGCTCGGACATGACCTTCGACCTGAAAAACAACAAGATGCACGTTCACCAGAACGGGGTCGAGCCGTGGACGGTGACGCTCATCGACACGGGCGAAAGCACGCTCAAGGGCGGACGGCTGTTGCGCGTCCGCGAGCACATCGGCGACGAGACGTTTTGCCTGACCTACGGCGACGGCGTGAGCGACGTGGACGTGAGTTGTTTGGTTGAGTTTCACAAGGCTCAAAACGCGCTCGTCACCCTCACCGCGGTGCAGCCGCCGGGCCGCTTCGGGGCGTTTACGCTGGGCGACAGCGACACGAAAATTTCGACCTTCAAGGAAAAACCGCAGGGCGGCAGCGCCTGGATAAACGGCGGTTACTTCGTGGTCGAGCCCGAAGCGCTGGACTACATAGAAGACGAGAGCGAGCGGATGGACTGGGAAAAAGCGCCCTTGGAAAACATGGCCGAAGAGGGCCGCTTGGCCGCTTACAAACACCACGGCTTCTGGCACCCGATGGACACGCTCCACGACAAAAACAAGCTCGAGCAGATGTGGGCGTCCGACCAGGCACCCTGGAAAACCTGGTAATGTCGTTCATGTACGACTACACAGTTATCGGCGGCGGAATAGTCGGGCTCGCCACGGCGGAGGCGCTCACCAAACGTTTCCCCGGCGCGCGCGTCGTGCTGTTCGAAAAAGAGGCGGGCTTCGCCGCGCACCAGACCGGCAACAACAGCGGCGTCATCCACTCGGGCATCTACTACAAGCCAGGCAGTTTCAAGGCGCGGTTCGCCCGCGAGGGCAGCCACTCCATCGTCGAGTTTTGTCAAGAGCACGGCCTCGAGTTTGAGGTCTGCGGCAAGGTCATCGTCGCCACCGAGCCGGGCGAGCTGGCGCAGCTCGAGACCCTTTACCAACGGGGCCTGGAGAACGGTTTAGAGGTCAAAAAACTGGGTGCGGCGGAAGTCAAAGAGTATGAGCCGCACGTCAGCGCGGTCGCTGGGGTGCATGTGCCCTCGACCGGCATCGTCAACTACAAACAGGTTTGTTTAAAACTCGCCGAACTGGTCAAAGCCCGCGGCGGCGAACTGTTTTTGAACACGAGCGTCACCGGCATCGTCCACCGCAGCGAAAGTATCGTGGTCGAGACGAGCCGCGGGGCGTTCGAAACAAAGTTCGTGGTGAACTGCGCAGGGCTGCACAGCGACCGCGTGGCTAAGCTCGAGGGCTCCGACCCCGGCGCAAAAATCGTCCCCTTTCGCGGCGAATACTACGAACTCGTGCCAGAAAAACGTTACCTCGTCAAAAACCTCATCTACCCAGTGCCGAACCCGGACTTCCCTTTTTTGGGCGTCCACTTCACCCGGATGATCGACGGCAGCGTCCACGCCGGGCCGAACGCGGTGCTGAGCTTCAAGCGCGAAGGCTACACCAAGACCGACTTTGACGCTCGAGACTTGGCCGAAACCCTGACCTACCCCGGCTTTTGGAAGCTTGCGCTGAAAAATATGGACGAGGGCGTCAAGGAGATGATTCGCTCGTACAGCAAGGGTGCGTTTGTGAAAAGTTTGCAAAAACTCATCCCCGAGGTGCAGGCGGACGACGTTACGCCGACCCATGCGGGCGTGCGCGCCCAGGCTCTCAAGCCCGACGGGGCGCTGGTCGATGATTTTTTAATCGTTGACGGCCGCAACGCGCTGCACGTCTGCAACGCGCCCTCCCCGGCAGCCACTTCGTCGTTGGAAATCGGCAAGTACGTGGCGGCTCGAGTTCCCGCCCCCGCCCAAGCCGTTACTCAAACTGGCACCCAAACCAACGCAAGAGTTTAGGAGATTGGTTATGAAAGTTCTTGTCACCGGCACCGAAGGTTATTTGGGCTCGCTCCTAGCGCCTTTACTCCTCAAAGAAGGTTTCGACGTCCTCGGCGTCGACACCGGCTTTTACAAGGCGGGTTGGCTCTACAACGGCACCGACCGCAGCGCCGAAACCCTCAACAAAGATTTACGCAACTTGACCAAAGAGGACTTTGCGGGCGTGGACGCGGTCGTCCACATGGCCGAACTTTCCAACGACCCCATCGGCGCGCTCTCCCCCACCATCACCTACGACATCAACCACAAGGGCTCGGTCAAAATCGCCCAACTCGCCAAGGCGGCGGGCGTGGAGAGGTTTGTTTACATGTCGTCGTGCAGCGTCTACGGCGTGGCAACAAGTGAAGACCACGTCGACGAAACCGGTGCGACGAATCCGCAGACCGCCTACGCGATTTGCAAGACCTTGGTCGAGCGCGACTTGCAACCAATGGCGGACGACACCTTCTCGCCGACCTTTATGCGCAACGCGACCGCCTTCGGGGCGTCGCCGCGGATGCGCTTCGACATCGTGTTGAACAACCTGGCCGGGCTCGCCTGGACGACGAAAGAAATCAAGATGATTTCGGACGGCACGCCCTGGCGGCCCCTGGTTCACGCGCTCGACATCGCCAAAGCAATTATCTGCACCTTGAAAGCGCCCCGCGAAGCGGTTCACAACGAGATTTTCAACGTTGGCGACACTCAGCAGAACTACCAGGTGCGCGAAATCGCCGAAATCGTCGCTCGAGTTTTTCCGGGTTGCCAACTGAGTTTCGGCGACTTAGAGAGCGACAACCGCAGCTACCGCGTGTCGTTCGACAAAATCAACTCGCAACTGCCCGGCTTCAGCTGCGAGTGGGACGCCGAGCGCGGCGCGCGGCAACTTTACGAAGTATTCAAGCGCATCGACATGACCCAGGAAACTTTCAACCACCGCGGTTTCACGCGGCTCAAGCAGCTCGAGTACCTGCTGCGGACCGAACAGATCGACCCGAACTTTTTCTGGAGCGACACCGCCGTACCCGAGTTTGCGGCGATTCATTAGGAGGCAGGTATGTTCGGGGGAACTCACAAAGTCTTGACCTTGTGCCTGTTGGGCACTTTTGTGTTGAACGCGGCGGCCGAGGACCTGGGCAACTGGGCGCTCAGACCGGGCTACAGTTTAGAGGTCGACAGTGTAGGCTTTTACTTGCCCACGTCTATCGCCTTCGTACCCGACCCCGGTGACGCTCCGGACGACCCTCTTTACTTTGTGACCGAGTTGCAGGGCGAGGTCAAGGTCGTGACCAACGACCGCACGGTACACGCATTCGCCAAGGTACCCACGCTCGAGACCCAAACCCCCGACCTGTACGGGGCCAGCCAGTCGGGGGCGGCGGGGGTGTGCCTGGAGCCCGAGAACGGCTACGTGTTCGTCACTTTCACCTACCCCGACGAAGGCGGCGTCCTGCACAACAATGTCGCCCGCTTCACCACGGAACCGGGGGGGTTCGCCCTGGAACCGAGCGAAGTTGTCGAATTCACCGACTTTTTCGTGAACTACCAGACCGCCCCGGCTCACCAAATCGGCAACTGCCAAACGCGTGACGGTGCGCTTTACGTGGGTGTGGGCGACGGGGGCAACGCCGCGAACGCCGTCAACATGGAGGTGCCGCTCGGCAAGATGCTCTGTTTCGACTTCAGCGGCAAGCCTTGTCGGACGACCGGCGACACGGCCATAACGGACTACTTTTGGGCCTACGGGTTTCGCAACCCCTTCGGCATAGTCTTCGTCGGGGACGAGCTTTATATAGCTGAAAACGGCGTGGACGTGGACCGCTTTTACCGGGCGCGGCCGGGCGAGAACCACAACTGGAACGGCTCCGACCAGAGCATCGCCGCCGGGGCGGACCTCGTCTTCACGCCGACCGTCTCGCCCGTCCAGCTCGACTTTATCGGTGAGGACGTGCCCTTTGTAGACGACGACCTCGCGAACCACTTCGCCTTCGGCGCTTACGGCGGGGAGGGCGACGGGACGAGCACGGGGGTCGTCTCGTTCGACTATAGTCTGGCTACGAGCGAGGTCGAGGGAATGCCTTACTACCTGCTCGAGTACGTCGGCGCGGGCGAGCAGCGCGTGACCGGCTTCGCGGTCGGCCCCGACGCCCTCTACGCGGTGCCGAGCGTGCCGGACGCTGAAGGTCAGGGCTTCATCCTCAAGTTCCGCTACGACCCCGCCGCCGCGCACGGCGTGACGGTGGCGCAGCGGAGCAGCCTCGTTTCTGCGTCTCATTTGGGCTTGCTCAACGACTACGGCTGCGTCGGCTGTCACGCGATTCGGGGCCGGGGCGGCGGCATCGGCCCGGCGCTGGACAAGTTCGCCCTCAACTGGCGGCTCAACGAACGCCTCAACTCGAGCGGGTACGCCGAGCAAATCGCCGCGGTCGACGCGCTTACGCTGGACCCCTATCCCGCCTGGCGCGACGCGCGCCAAGCGGTGCTCGCCGCCACCGGGCGGGAGCGCACTTACGAATGGTTCGAGCACTACTTGCAAAACCCGAAGTTCGACAACCCCGCGACGCAGATGCCCGACCTGGGCCTCAGCGCCGAGGAGGCCGCCGCGGTTCGCGACGAGCTTTACCAGGTTCTGGACGTCGACATCCCGGCGCAGACGAACTTTGCAACGCGGCTGCTCGGCTTCGCCGGGCGCAACCCCAAGGCGCTGGCCGTCGGGGCCGCGGGCGGGGCCGCGCTGATGCTGCCCGTCGTCTTGCTCCTGGGCCTGATGTGGCGCAGGAGCGACAAGAAGGAGACCCCATGATTTTCACAGAAACCCCCCTCAAAGGCGCGTTCGTCATCGAGCTTAAACAAATCAGCGACGACCGCGGCTTTTTCGCGCGCAGTTTTTGCATGGACGAGTTTGAGGCGCACGGCCTTAAACCTCGCGTCGCCCAGTGCAACCTGTCCTATAACCACAAGGCGGGCACGATGCGCGGGATGCACTACCAGCTGCCGCCCGCCGCCGAGACGAAGCTCGTGCGCTGCACGCGCGGCGCGATTTACGACGCCATCATCGACCTGCGCCCGGACTCGCCCACGTATATGCAGAGTTTCGGAATAGAGCTGAGCGAGGACAACCGCAAAGCCTTGTACGTGCCCGAACTGTTCGCCCACGGCTACCAGGCGCTGACCGACGGAGCCGAGGTGACGTATCAGGTGAGCGAGTTTTACACGCCCGGCCAAGAGCGCGGTTTGCGCTACGACGACCCGGCTTTCGACATCGCGTGGCCGCTCGAGGTCACGGTGATTTCCGACAAGGACGCCGCCTGGGAACCGTTCGAAGCCGCGAAAAACGCGGAGGTCGTGTCGTGATCATCGTCGATACCGCCCTGAAAAAACGGGCCGAGGCCGGAAACCCGCTGCGCGTGGCGATGGTCGGCGCGGGCTTTATGGCGAGGGGCCTCGCCAACCAAATCCTCAACTCGGTGCCGGGCATGGAACTCGTCGCCATCGCCAACCGCACGCTTGAAAAAGCCGAGAGTGCCTACAAGGACGCGGGGGCGACCGAGGTCGCGCGGGTTGGTACGGTGGCAGGGCTCGAGGACGCGGTACGCCAAAACAAACCCGCCGTCACCGAAGACCCGCTGCTGCTGTGCCGAGCGGACGGCATTGAAGCCGTCATCGACGTGACCGGGGCGGTCGAGTACGGCGCGCACATCGCCTTGGAAGCCTTCAAACACGGCAAACACCTCATCCTCATGAACGCCGAACTCGACGGCACCGTCGGCCCGATTCTCAAAACTTACGCCGACAAGGCAGGCGTCGTCTACAGCGGCAGCGACGGCGACCAGCCCGGCGTCGAGATGAACCTGTACCGGTTTGTCAAAAGCATCGGCCTGACGCCGCTGCTCTGCGGCAACATCAAAGGCCTGCAAGACCGCTACCGCACACCGACCACCCAAAAAGCCTTCGCCGAAAAGTGGGGGCAGAACCCGAGCATGGTCACCTCGTTCGCCGACGGCACCAAGATTTCTTTCGAGCAGGCCATCGTCGCCAACGCGACCGGCATGACGGTCGCCAAGCGGGGCATGTACGGTTATGACTTCACGGGCCACGTCGACGAGGCGACAAAACTTTACGACGTGGCCGAACTCAAGCGCTTGGGTGGCGTCGTCGACTACGTGGTCGGCACCAAACCGGGGCCGGGCGTGTTCGTTTACGCGGCGCACGACGACCCCAAACAGCAACACTACCTCAACCTCTACAAACTCGGCGAGGGGCCGCTCTACAGCTTCTACACGCCGTACCACCTGTGCCACTTCGAAGCGCCGCTGTCGATGGCTCGAGCCATTTTGTTCAACGACCCCGTGCTGGCCCCCTTGGGCGCGCCGCAGGTGGACATCATCACGCTGGCGAAAACCGACCTGAAAGCCGGGCAAACCCTGGACGGCTTGGGCGAGTACATGACCTACGGCGAGTGCGAACGCGCCGACGTGACGGCGCAACAAAACCTTCTCCCCATCGGCCTCGCCGAAGGCTGCCGCTTGAAGCGCGATATTCAAAAAGACGCGGCGCTGAGCTACGACGATGTGGAAGTTCCCACAGGGCTGTTGAGTCATCGCTTACGGCAAGAACAGGACGCGCACTTTAAACTGAAAGAAGGGAAAACGACCGTCCACGCCTAAGGAGCGTTATGGGTACATCGCAAGCGAATAAACCTTTGGCCACACGAGGGCTGAGGTACGCTCGTCGCTTGCCGGGCAAGCTCTCGCGAAAACTGGCCGAACCCGTGCTGGGTTCGGTCAAGTCGGTCACCACCGCGGAACGGGTCGCGGCGCTGACCTTCGACGACGGGCCGCACCCGGAGTACACCCCGCAGCTGCTCGAGGTCTTGGAACGCCACGGGGCCAAAGGCACCTTTTTCACGGTCGGCGCGGCGGCCGAAGCGCACCCCGAAACGGTGAAGCGCGTCGTGGCCGGGGGCCACGCGCTCGCCAACCACACCTTCGACCACTACTCGGTGCCGCTGCTCTCGCCCACAGAGCAGCTCGGGCAACTGCGCCGCTGCGCGCAAACGCTCGCCCCCTTCGGCGGCGACAACGGCCTGTTCCGCCCGCCCTACGGCCACCAGAGCCGGGCTTCGCGGCTGAGCGCACTGCGCCTCGGCTACACGGTCGTCGCCTGGAGCCACCACGCGTTCGACTGGCTCGAGCACGACGCGGCGTTTTTCGGCGAGCGCCTGGAAAGTCAACTGAGACCGGGTGGCATTTTCTTGTTGCACGACAACCTCTACCGCATCAGCGACGCCAGGCTGGACGCCCGCGACGAACTGCTGAGTGCGCTCGACGCGTTTTTGGCCCGCCGTAGGGACTACCGCTTCGTCACCGTGCCCGAGTTGTTAGGGCGCGGCCGGGTCGAACGCGCCCTGTGGTTCCAGACGCCCGACCGGGCTTGGCTCGAGCAGGTCGACCCCCTGGGTTTGGGCGGGGCGCGGTGAAACTGAGCGTTGTCATTCCCTGCTACAACGCGGCCGACACCCTGGCCGAACAGCTTCAAGCGCTGAGCGAGCAAGTCTGGGACGAATCCTGGGAGGTCGTTCTTGCCGACAACGGCTCGACCGACGCCTCCGCCGCGATTGCCGAGCGTTTCCGTGACCGGCTGCCGAGCTTGGTGGTCGTCGACGCGTCCGCCAAACGTGGGCGCTCCTACGCCCGCAACGAAGGGGCTAAGGTTGCGCGCGGCGCGAACCTCACGTTTGTAGACGCCGACGACGTGGTCGCGCCCGGTTGGCTGGCAGCTTTGGGTACGGCGCTCGAGACCCACACCTTCGTCGCGCCCCGCCACGACTTCGACCACCTCAACAACGTTTCGGTTCGCGGCTCACGCAAAAACGAGCAAAGCGGCGGCCTGCAGCACTACGTTTACCCGACTTTTTTGCCCCACGCGGGCGGCTGCGGCCTCAGCGTGCGGCGCGCGCTCCACGAACAGCTCGGCGGCTTCGACGAAAAGGTGTTTACCCTAGAGGACACCGACTACTGTTGGCGGCTGCAACTGGCCGGCCACGAGCTGCACTTCGCCCACGACGCGCTCATTTATATCCGTTTCCGCACCGACGCGCGCAGTATTTACCGGCAGGCCAAAAGCTACGGTGAATTCAACGTCCTCCTTTACAAACGTTACCGCGACAAGGGAATGCCGCCCCTGTCCTGGAAACACGGTTTGGCAGGCTGGGCCAAGGTTGCCAAGACCTTGCCGCACCTGGCCGACGAAACGACCCGCCCCCGCTGGTTATGGCAGTTCGGCTGGCGCTACGGCCGGCTGTTGGGCAGTCTCAAGTACCACGTGCTGGCCTTATGAAGGGTGCGCCGCTATGATCGAACGTGTCACGCGCAAGCTCGCTGTCGTCTTGGGCAAGATGCTCCACGAGGCCGAGAACGCCGTCGCGCAAGCGACCCTGCCACGTTTCGCCACGCCTGCCGAGGGCTTAGTGATACAGTCGCCCCGACAAATCGGCAACCCTCACCTCATCCACCTCGGCAGCGACGTCAAACTCGGCCCCAACAGCGTGTTGCGGGCGCTTCAAAAACTGCCCGGCAGTTGGCTCGAGCACCCCGAGGGTGAGCACGTCACGCAAACCTTTACCCCCGAACTCCGCATCGGCGACCGCGTTACCGCCACGGGGCTGTTGCAGGTCATCGCTCACGAACGCATCATCATCGAAGACGACGTGATGTTTGCGACCAACGTGTTTGTTTGCGACGGCTTGCACGGGTTCGAGCGCGGCGACGTTCCTTACAAGTACCAGGGCATTTTCCGCATCGCGCCCATCCACATCGGGCGGGGCAGCTGGCTTGGGCAGAACGTGGTCGTGTTGCCCGGCGTCACCATCGGCGAATGTGCGATAGTCGGGGCCAACAGCGTGGTGAGCAAAGACGTTCCGGCGCACTCGGTCGCGGTGGGCGCGCCCGCCAAGGTGACCCGCCGCTGGGACCACGCGAGCGAAAGCTGGCAGTCTGTGACCGGCACAGAGTTTGACACGACTTCTCATGCTACCCTAACCACGGAGTGATCATGGTACGACCTTTAGTCACAATCGGACTTTCCACCTACAACCGCGCCGACGGCTACTTGCAGAACGCCCTGCGCAGCGCGCTCGAGCAGACCTATCCCAACCTGGAAATCGTCGTTTCCGACAACGGCTCGACAGACCACACCGAAGCGTTCGTGAAAAGTTTCGCCGACGAGCGCGTCCGTTACTTCAAACAGGCCCAAAACATCGGGGCCAACGCCAACTTCAACTTTTGCCTGGAGCAAGCGCGGGGCGACTACTTTTTGCTGCTCCACGACGACGACGTCTTAGACCCCGACTTGGTCGAGGCTTGCCTGGACGCCGCCGGAAACGCTACCCACTTCGGCGTCCTCCGCAGCGGCACGCGCGTCATCGACGCCAGCGGCAACGTCGTCACCGAAAAACCCAACCGGATGAGCGGGCGTTCCACCACCGAGCTGTTCTTGAGCTGGTTTGGCAAAGACACGGCTATCTACTTTTGCAGCACTCTTTTCAACACCGACTACCTCAAAAAAGCCGGGGGGCTGCGCACAAAAACAAACGTCTTCGAAGACGTCGTCGCCATCGCGCGGCTCGCCGCGCGCCACGGCCACGCCGACGTGCTCGAGCCCAAAGCCAGTTTTCGCGTCCACGGCAACAACAAAGGGTCCTCGGTCAACACGGTGCGGGACTGGGCGGAGGACTCGCTTTACTTACTCCAAGTCTTGCGCGAGGAGTTGCCCCAAGACGCCGAGCGGCTCTTCGAGGCGGGGCAACCTTACTTGTGCGCTCGCCTTTACCGTTACGCGTCGCTGCTGCCGTCTTGGCGCGAGCGCGCACAAGCTTTTTGGTGGAGCTACAAGCTGTTCGACTATAGTTACTCACCCGTCAAGTACCTCTCACGCCAACAGCTCTCGCGTCTCAAACTAAGCGTGCGCAACCTTGTCAAAGGGCAGCCGACGGGCCAAGCGGCTTAACATGCGAACCGCACACCTCATAGGGGTGTTTCCCAAACTGTCGGAAACGTTTATCCTCAACCAGCTTACCGGGCTTATCGACCGGGGTCACGAGGTCGACATCTTCGGCATGGCGGTGGGCGACTTGAGCGTCGTTCATCCGGACGTGAAGCGCTATGGCCTGTTAAGCCGTTCACGCCATCTCGAGGTCCCCGGGGACCACACCATGCGCGCGCTCAAGGCGGGGCTTCAGCTTTCCCGGCCCTACGCCTGGCAGCTCGCCACGCTCGACGCCCTGAACGTGAGAAAGTACGGCAAGCGCGCCCTCAACTTAGAACGGCTCTACACGACGCTGTCTTTTCTCAAACAAAAACCTTACGACGTCGTCCACTGTCACTTCGGCGGTCAGGGGCTCGTCGGGCTGGAGTTGCTCGAGCAGGGCGTCATTACCGGCAAGCTCGTCACCTCTATCCGCGGGGCGGACATCACCAGCTCGCTCCAGGAGCGCCCCGGCCTGTACGACCAGCTCGTCAAAAAGGGGGACTTGTTTTTACCCATCAGCGAGTTTTTCAAAGACAAGCTTGTAGCCGAGGGGTGCGACCCTAAAAAAATAGCCGTACTGCGCGACGGCATCGACTTGGACCGTTTTACCTTTAAGAGCCGGACGCGCGAGCCGGGCGCGCCGACCCGGCTGCTGTTCGTCGGGCGGCTCGAGGCCAAAAAAGGCGTTTTTATGGCGACGCAGGCGGTTGCCGAGGCTCTCAAGTGCGGCCGCAAACTCGTCTTCGACGTGGTAGGTGACGGTGCCCTGCGGGTCGAACTGGAAGCCTTTATCCGCGTGCAAGGCATCGGTGAACACATCCGTCTCTACGGCTGGCAGTCGCAAGACCAGGTTTTGGAGCACCTGAAAAATGCCCACATACTGGTTGCGCCGAGCGTGACCGCACCCAGCGGCGACCAAGAGGGTATCCCCAACACGGTCAAAGAGGGTATGGCGGTCGGGCTGCCCGTCCTGAGCACCGTTCACAGCGGTATTCCAGAACTGGTCGAGGACGGCGTGTCCGGCTACTTGGTCGCCGAGAACGACGTGACGGCGCTGACCAACCGTCTCGTCTGCCTTATCGACCAACCCGAGCGCTGGTCCTCGATGGGCCGAGCCGGGCGCGCCAAGATAAAGGCCGACTACGACATCGAAACCCTCAACGACGACCTCGCCGACCTTTACGAAGGCCTGCTCGTCCCCTCTTGGCGTCCGAACCGGAAAGGTGTCACGGCCCTAACATGAACATCGTTTATTTTTATCAGTACTTCGGCACACCCAAAGGCGGATGGAGCACCCGCGTTTACGAGATGACCCGGCGTTGGGTCGCAGCGGGTCACCACGTCACCGTCGTGACGAGCCTCTATGACAAGTCCGACCTCAAGGCCGACGGCTTCATCACCCGCTTCGACATCGACGGCGTCGAGGTCATCCTCGTCAACGTCAAGCTGTCGAACGACCACGGCTTTGCGGCGCGCATCGCCTCGTTTTTGCTCTATGCGCTCGTCTCGGTGTATTACGCGCTGCGTCTCCCTTTTGACGTGTGCATCGCCTCGTCCGGCCCCATCACCGTGGGGCTGAGCGGTTTGGTTGCCAAGTTCGTGCGGCGCAAACCTTTCGTGTTCGAAATTCGCGATATCTGGCCGGACGGGGCCGTGCAGCTCGGTGTTTTGAAAAATCCTTCGGTGATAAGCGCGGCACGCTGGTTTGAGAAACTTTGCTACCGCGCCGCCGACCTCGTGGTCGCTTGCTCACCGGGCCAGGCAGCGCACGTGTCCGCAACCGTTCCCCACAAGGAAGTGCTCGTCGTTTCCAACGCCTCGGACAACGACCTCATGGACGGCGTCGACGCGGCTGCGCTGAAGCGCCCCGCTTACCTAAAGGGCAAAAAGCTCGTGGTCTACACCGGCACCTTGGGGCTGATGGACGACTGCACGCAAATCGTCGAGGCGGCGCGCGTGCTGCAGAAGCGGGGACGCGAAGACATCGCCCTACTGTTCATCGGCAGCGGCAACGAAAAAACGGCTCTCGAGGCCAGGGCCGAACGCTACGGCTTACGCAACTTGCACTTCCTGGGCCTCATGCCCAAAGAACAGGTTGTCGCCTGGCTCAAAAACGCTCGAGCCGCCTTTTACACCGTCAAAGACGTGCCCGTCCTCCACACCGGCTCGCCCAACAAACTGTTCGACGCCTTTGCCGCGGGTGTACCCGTCGTCCAGACGAGCCGGGGCTGGATTTGGGACTTGCTCGAGCAAGAGAACTGCGGTTTGAACGCTCCCCTGGACGACGCCGACGCCACGGCCGACGCCGTAACGCGGCTGTGCGACGACGAGGCTTTTTTCGTAACCTGCGCCGCCAACGCCAAACGCCTCGCCCAGACCCGCTTTGACCGGGGACACTTGGCCGCGACTTACTTAGCAGCGTTGCAAGACCTCGCCACCCCGACAAAAGCCGGGACTTATGTACTTGGTCACGGGGACTAACGGCTTTCTGGGGCGAATTCTCGTCCAGGGTTTGGGGGAACGGGGGCAACCGTACCAAACACTCAGCCGCCAAGGTGCTCAGCACAACGTCGACCTGGCAAAAGAAGTGCCGAGTTTTGCCACCGTACCCGACGTCGTCGTGCACGCGGCGGGCAAAGCGCACAGCGTGCCCAAAACGGCTGTGGAGGCGCAAGTCTTTTTCGACATCAACTTGAAGGGCACCCAGAACTTAGTCAGGGGGCTCGAGGACGCTGTCCACTTGCCTAAGGCTTTTGTCTTTATCAGCACCGTCGCCGTCTACGGTCGGGACACCGGCACCGACATCGCGGAGACCCATCCTTTGGAGGGAGACTCGCCCTACGCCCTCAGCAAGCGCCAAGCGGAAGAGTTTTTGCAAACCTGGGGCCGGGAACGAGGCGTGCAGGTCGGCATCGTTCGGTTGCCGCTGGTCGTCGGGCCGAACCCGCCCGGCAACTTGGGCGCGATGATTCGCGGGCTCAAAACGGGCCGTTACGTGCGCGTCGGCTCGGGTGCGACGCGCAAAAGCGTCGTGTTGGCCGCCGACATTGTGGGTATTTTGCCTGCCCTCGCGGCGCAGGGCGGCGTGTACAACCTCACCGATGGCCAGCCGCCGAGCTTCGCCGAACTGGAAGAAACCATCTGCCACCAGCTCGGCCGTCCCCTGCCCAAAACCCTGCCGCTGCCTTTAGCAAAGCTGTTGGGCAAGGTCGGCGACGTGTTGGGCGAACGCTCACCTATCAACTCCGCGACCGTCGAAAAGATGACCTCGGACCTGACCTTCGACGACCACAAAGCGAGAAAAACCCTAGGCTGGCAGCCGCGGCGGGCCTTAGACTATCTCGAGGTGTCATGACCTACCTGCTCGCGTTCGTTGTCCTGCTCGGTGTAGAACTGCTCTACTTTCGCCTTGCCAAGCGTTTCAACATTACCGACACGCCCAACGAGCGCAGTTCGCACAGCCGCGCGACCATCCGCGGCGGCGGCATCGTTTTTGTCGTCGCCGTGCTGCTGTTCGAACTGCTGAGCGGGTTTCGGTACCCGTGGTTTTTTGTCGGCACCGTTCTTGTGGCCGGTGTCAGCTTTGTAGATGACATCGTGAGTTTGCCCAGCAAACTGCGTCTGCCGGTCCAGCTAGGGGGCGTCTTGCTGTTGCTCAAAGACACCGGGGCGTTCGCGCAACCCCTGTGGTGGCTCGTCCTTATGACGGTTGTCGTCGCGGGCATCGCCAACGTGTTCAATTTTATGGACGGTATCAACGGCATTACCGGCATGTACGGCCTCGTCACGCTGGCGAGCTTAGGCTACCTGAACGAGCGCATCGGTTTTACTGACGGGCGTTTGATTGGCCTGGTCATCCTCAGCCTTTTGGTCTTCGGCCTGTTCAACTTTCGGCGCAAAGCAGTTTGTTTTGCGGGCGACGTGGGCAGCATCGGTCTCGCCTTCGTCGTGTTGTTTTTACTGCTCAGGCTCGTGCTGGCAACCGGCAACTATTACTTCGTGTTGCTGCTCGCCGTCTACGGGGTAGACGCCGGCCTTACCATCTTTCAGCGCCTCGCCAAGCGCGAGAACATCCTAGAGGCGCACCGCTCACACCTGTACCAGTGGCTGGTCAAGCCGGGGCCTTTTTCGCACTTGCAGGTGGCGCTTATCTACGCAACGCTGCAACTTGGCGTCAACGTCGTCGTCGTAGCGACGTGGTACGAAAGTGATTTGCAAAGATGGGCTTGGACGCTGTTAATTCTCACGCTCCTGGCGTCCGCTTATGCATGCTTGAAAAGAAATTTCAGCAGGCGCTACCACCCAGTCTAGCTTTGGGCTTTGAAACTTGCGTTACTGAGCACGGTTCTTTTTTGGGCGAGCAGATTTTGCCAAAGATTCAAGTACTGCTGTAGGGAGGATTCCAGACTAAAATGCTCGGTTATGTGTTTTTCAGCCTCTTCAATCACGGAAGTGCGGTCGAAGGAAGGCTCGAGAACATGCAGCGTGGCAGCCGTCGCCGCCGCTACGTCGTCAACTGGCACCACAAACCCGTAGCGCTCGTTGGGGATAAGCTCTTCTATACCTACCGTAGCGCTTGCGACGCAGACACAACCGCTCAACATAGCCTCTTTAACAACGTTGGGCAGCCGCTCGGACTTACTCAAAAAAAGGAAAACCTCCGCGACTGCCATTTCTTCGAAAACCGTGTCGTGGTTGACGTGCCCTTTGAAGGTAACAGCGTGCTCGAGGCCTAAAACGCGGCTGTGCGCTTCTAACTCGTCTCTTTTGTCACCGTCGCCCAGGACGACCAAGCTAGCTTCCGGGTGCTGCTTCAACACGGCGGCAAAAACCGCAAGCACTTCGAACATGCCCTTGGCCTCTATCAAACGTCCAGCCGTCAGGATACGTTTGGGTATCTTTGACTTTTTGAGCAGGGCGCGGCGACCCCGCGCAATGTCTAAGCTGTCATAAATAATTTCGATGCGCTCGGCGGGAACCCCGAAGACCTGCTCAATCTGTGCCACGTTCGCTTTTGTCAATGTGCGTACGGCGTGGGCTTGTTGGGCAACTTGTTTCGTGCCGCCGTACTGCATGTGTAGGTCGTAAGCCGCCAAAGAAAGGGTCACGACGGTTTGGGGCAGGTAGCGTTCGACGAGGTAACCCACCAAAGCAGGATAGTGGCCCCAATAAACATGAACGACGTCGGGTTGTTCGCGCTCTAACCATGAAAAGATTTCCAGGACGCGCGGCACCAACAACAAACTTTTGAGCAAGTGTGAGGGCTTGGTTACGCTGGTTCCGACGCTGTACGAAAGCAAAGCAAAGAGGCGCTGTGGCCTTCTCAGCCCGTAACCGAGCCCCGCAAAAACCGAGGTCGTTTCGTTGTGAGTGAGCGTAAGCTTTTCCAAGTTTCTTTCTATCAGCATCTTTTTCGCGTCGGGGTGGGCGAACCTGAGGCCGTGCACGGAAACCTCGGCGTGTTTACGCAGCAGGCGCACATCGTTCGAAGCGAACGTTTCGGAGGGATAGGGAAACTGCATGGTGATATAAGCGACTTTCACTTTTCACCTCGGTTCACCCCTACCGGCTCATAGTACGAAAGGTACCAGTCGACAAACCTCGTCAGGCCCTCTTCTATGGACGTTTCAGGTTTGAAACCTACCGCACCCACCAAACCTTCCACGTCGGCGTAGGTGGCGGGAACATCGCCGGCTTGCAGCGGTAAAAACTTCTTTTCTGCTTGCTGACCAAGTTTGTCCTCGAGCGCTTCTATAAAATCCATCAAACCCACCGGGCTGTTGTTGCCGATGTTGTAGATTCGGTAAGGCGCTGCACTGGTTCCGAGACTGGGGTCTGCAGACCACGCCGGGTTCGGCGTCGGTGGTTTGTCCATCACTTTAACGACGCCCTCGACTATGTCGTCGATGTAGGTAAAATCCCGCTGCGACTCACCCTGGTTGAAAACGTTTATCGGTTTGTTTTCGGTAATCGCTTTGGCGAACAAAAAGTAGGACATGTCCGGTCGGCCCCAGGGGCCGTACACTGTGAAAAAACGTAGACCGGTGGTGGGCAAACCGTACAAGTGGCTATAGGTGTGCGCCATGAGTTCGTTGGCTTTTTTGGTGGCGGCGTAGAGGCTTATAGGATGGTCGACAGCGTCCTTGACCGACCAGGGCAGCTTGGCGTTGGCCCCGTAGACCGAACTCGAGGACGCGAAAACCAGGTGCTCTACACCTACTTGTCGGCAACCCTCCAAGACGTTGACGAAGCCGACCAGGTTGCTGTCCACATAAGCGTGAGGATTCTCAAGCGAGTAGCGCACCCCGGCCTGCGCCGCCAAGTTGACGACGGCGGCGGGCACTTCGGTCGCGAACAGGTCAGCCATAGCGTCTCTGTCAGCAATGTCCGCTTTGTGAAACCGAAAGTTCGGGTAGGACTCGAGCTGCGCCAAGCGTGCCCGTTTGAGCGACACGTCGTAGTAGTCGTTCAGGTTGTCCACACCTACCACATCGTCGCCGCGTTCCGCCAGCCTTTTGCTGAGGTGAAAGCCTATAAAGCCCGCTGCACCTGTCATCAGAACTTTCATTCTATCTCCTCAGTCGGTACGAAACTAGCTCTTTGCAGAGAAAGTCGACTTAGACAGCTTTGGCGTCACAAGCTCTATGTCTCGAGCGCGCGTGGTTAACACCGGAACTTCGCTGGCGAGCAACGCCAGTACAAACCAAGTGTATTTATACGAATCGGCACTTAACGAAAAAATACTCACGAGCAGCGTCGCCAATGTCACCAACACAAAAGTTCTTTGAGAAAACTTACCTACGAGGGCAGGAATAAAGATAGAAGCAATAATAAGTAAGAATAGGCTCAACCCCACGACTCCAGTGTTAACCAAAACTGCCAGATAAGCATTGTGAGAACTAATTGCCCTACCATAAATTGGTCTAATGGCTTCAGCATAACTGCCCTGACCGACACCTAAATAGGGATGTTCGGCAAATACCTGTAACCCCGCCGCCCAAATGGCTCTTCTACCTGTTAAACTACCCTGCGTTAGCTCGTATGAGGTCTCGGAGAGTCGGGCTGTGCTAGCTTGCAGTTCGGGGAAAACCTCAGGTGCGTAAACAAAGATAAACCACACACCCAAAGCCAAAAACGTAAAAAGACCTATCTTTTTCAGGGGACCAAGCTTGTTAAATGTAAAAGGAACAATTGTCAAAGCGATAAGCGCCGCTATGAACCCTCCCCTGGAAGCGGCCACGACTATACCTGCAACTGCCAGAGGCAAATACATAAGGTTAACGACATAAAGCCATCTGTTTTTAAAAGCAAAGGTCAGTCGCCACGCCATAGGTATGCCTAGAGCAAGGACTACAGCAAAATCGTTGGCATTGAGGCCTTCCCCAAACTGTCTGAAGTTTGCGTCGATACTAAAAAAATACCTCAGCACAATGATCAAGCTTATATAAGCACCAACAATATACATTTGGAGTAAAATTTCCCTATCACGGCTTGTCCTACCGAACTCCCATATCAGCCAGGACATAATAAGAAGCTGAACAAACGTTACCGTTTTGCTTAAGGCAATCCCAGGAACGAGGCTCCAGTAGTACGTAAGCGAACCCCAAAAGATAAATACTGTTGTTATAATTAAGAAAAGCGAGGGGGGTTTGAAGGTCAGAGCGTTACGCCTGTAAAGTGCAGCGACACCTATGAAAACAGCCAACACACCTATAAGCTTGGTCACACTACCGTTGGCTACTACAATGATGTTTTCAACAGGAATAGTTAAAACAAACAAACCAAGGATGACAAGTGCTACAACGCGCATATCTATTTTCCAACTCCAAAATGCTTCTTGAACGAGCGAACCCTATCTCGCACATTTCGAACCCCCGCCAAGGCGGGAAGACCCCCCTTGGAAAGAGCGAAGTACGCCAAAAGTTCAATATCAAAAGGCCTTTTCTGTAACGCCTCAGCCAAGATATCCGCTGCCTTCGCCGGTTGGCCTACACTCAAAAAATACTTAGCGAAGAACTTTTGGTGGTACAAATAAGAGGCAGGATACCGTTCAAATAGATGTCGGTGTTTCGTAAGCAAAAGGTCGAAGGCGTCAAGCTTACTCTGAATGTCGTTGCTGATGTTGCCTTGCTGGTGACGGTGAAAAATGACCAGGGGCTCACTGACGTACTCGAACTTACAAATTCGAGCCAATCGTAAGTATAGGTCATAATCCTGACTGGCGGGAAAGCGTACGTCAAACATACCTACCTCAAGCAAGTCGGCACGTCTGCACAGCAAAGTGGACGTCGTACTGACGCTGTTGTGTTTAAGGAGGTTTTCTAAAATGTCCCCCCTAAGCACCGGTAAGCTCACAGTTGTCGGTCTACCGTCCGAATAGACGTTTTGATAGCCTGTGTAAGCAACCAAACAGGTTGAGTCAGCCTCAAAAAGCGCAAGCTGCTTCTCTAACTTTTGCGGCAACCACGCGTCGTCATCATCTAGAAAGGCAACGTACTCCCCCCGTGCAGCTTCAATGCCCGTGTTTCTGGCGGCACCCCCACCCTGGTTGAAGCTGTGTTTTAAATAGTTTATACGCACTTCGTCCTGGTACTGAGCCATAAACTGTTCAGTTTCTCGCCGATAGTCGCTGTCAGGGTTGTTGTCATCAACGACTATCACTTCCCAACTGCTGTGCGTCTGCTGCATAACACTGTCTAGCGCACGGTGTAAAAACAGCGGCCGCTTGTAAGTAGGTATGACGATGCTGACCAAACCTTTAAAGACATCCACAAAAGTATTCTACCGTTTCAACTCAGTGGCAGCAGTGATATTGCGTAAGTGGCTAGTGGTTGCGCAGGACAATCGACGTGACAGCTCTGCAGTTTGTAAAGCTGACAGTTTGCTAAGATAGGTTGACCATGAGCACTCACACAGGCCCAAAAATCGCCCTCTTTTTACCTTCTTTAGAGGGGGGCGGAGCCGAACGAATTATGGCTAATCTGGCGAACGGCTTTGCCGAGCGGGGAATTGTAACCGACCTAGTTTTGGTACAGGCAAAAGGTCCTTATTTGTCACAAATTTCCTCGAAAGTAAACGTTGTCGACCTACAAGCTCCACGCACCCTTTTCAGTCTCAAGGCGCTGTTGCGCTACATTCATTCGAGCAAACCCACAGTCATCATCTCAGCTCTAAACTACACCAACCTGGTTGCTGTTTGGGCTAAACGCTTCGCTAGGACACCTGTCAAGGTTTTGATAACCATTCACAATCAGTTGACAGTGCCCAGAGTTGAAAAAGCTTCCAACAAAGAGAGGCTAGTAACAAGCCTTATGCGCCCCTTTTTCCCCTGGGCAGACAAAATTATCGCCGTCTCAGACGGAGTGGCAGACGACGCTGCAGACGCGATAGGTCTTAAAAGAAATACTATAACCACTGTCTACAACCCTGTCGTGTCGGCAGAGATGCTGAGCAAGGGTAAGGAGAATCCTCGCCACCCTTGGTTGGCCGAGGGACAACCGCCCGTTGTGCTCGCCATCGGACGATTCTATGAACAAAAAGATTTTCCTACACTTTTGCGCGCTTTTAGCCAGGCACGACGAACCCGAACCTGCCGCCTTATTATTCTGGGCGAAGGGCCTATGCGTTCAGACCTCGAGCACCTTGTCGACGAACTGGATATAAAAGATAGTGTAGACCTACCGGGGTTTGTCAACAACCCCTACGCATATCTCGCCAGGGCACAGGTTTTCGCCTTGTCCTCTAAGTGGGAAGGCTTGCCCACCGTACTTATAGAAGCTTTGGCTTTCGGTAAAAGCATCGTAGCGACAAACTGCAAAAGTGGACCGGAAGAAATACTCATGGGGGGCAAGTACGGGCGACTGGTCCCCGTGAGCGATCCGGAAGCCTTTGCTCAGGCCCTCGACGACGCCCTATCACAATTGGAAAAGGCGGTTGATACAAAGGCAAAGGTTCATACAGAAGCTTATAGCAGATTCACTATGGAAAGTGCTGTCAATGCCTACCTCGAGGCAGCCGAGCTAAGTACGTTAAAAAGTTCAGCCAACCCATCCTGAAAACCGAAAAGAGCTGAGATGTATCTCAGCTCTTTTCGGTTTTGATTGAAACATAGCTACTTGATGGTCTCGGTGACGAGCATGGCTGTAGGGATGAACACTCTTTTTGGCTTTACGTTGTATTTCTGATTTTCTACCTCGTAGAAGACATTACGAACTGCTTTTTCAATTCTACTACCTGAGTTCTTATCCCAGGCCGTTAGGAAAGGAAAGCTGCTCTCGGCGAAATTAGCCGGTGTCATTCTACTCCAAGAGGTGCTCGAAGCCGGGATACCCGCCCGAGACCTACCTCCACCGATGTCGCGGGCAAAGGAATCTAAACTGCTATCGTCAATAACGAACGCCGAAACTGTGTTAGCTAACTTTGCCATCGTAGAATCGCTGGCATACTTGTCAAATCCATCGAAATGAAGGTCAACAGCTTCTTGAATGACGTAGCGAGCGTAATGTTGTGGCATGAGAAAGTTTGAGCGATACTCCTCCTGTGAATCTATAAGGGAAAGAGCGCCTCTAGCCCACACCAGAGCCGAGCCATATTCCGAGGAGGTTGCTTTAAACTCGTCATCCCAAAGAATATCGGCCATGCGCTCGGCTTCTTTCGTATAGGCGCTGTTCCCAGTCAGCTTACCCATGTAGTAGTGCCACTTCATGAACGAGTGGTAGGTGTGGAAGGTGTAGTGCTTAGCAAAAGGGAAACCTGACCGCACACCATTACGCTTACGCCACTTCGCCTCGAAGTGGTTGACGAGGTAGTTTTCCCAGAAGTCGGCGTGGGCACCGTAATTGACACCGCTAGGGCTTTTCAAATCACGGTTGTTTTGGAGCGCCCAGGCAATCTCGGAAACTAAAGCGTTGGCTTTGAGATCGTAAGCAACCTGAACATCTTTACCTGCAAACTGAGAAGAGGTATCATGGCGGTCCACCCAGTTTAAAAAGCCGTCCTTCGTTCCATCTGTGCCATCACGCGTACCACGCCACCCGTCGGCAAGTTCTTCGCGCATGAGTTGAGCGATGCGGTCCACTTGGTCTAGTAGGCGCAAATCGCCTGTCATACGGAAAGCAAGAAGAAGGCTGGTAGTGTAGTCCTGTAGGTCACCGCGGTACAAGTAGCTATTATCCGACTTTGCTAGCTTGATTGCATTGGGATACTGGTTGGGATTGTTGATAGCCTCCCACAGCGCGTTGTACCATTCGCGTTGAGAAGACGACAAATCGCTCCTCGAGAACCCAGGGTCACCGCGCAAGGCATATTTACCTTTTGCCTTCGGGCTGGGACTGGGGTCGTTGGGTTCGGGGCTTGCAGTCGTGCCGCTGTTGCTGACCTTGGCCGTTTTACTCACAACCGTTTTCTTGCCTGAGGTTGAGACGATTTCAGCCGTGAACGTATGGTCGCCGTTCTTAAGGTCGCTGGTGTCGAAGCTTTGCGCTTTGCCGCCCTTAGCTGTACCCGCGAGGTCGTAGTAAGGAATCCGCTCGACCTGGTCCGGCGAACCCTTACGGCCCGAGTCGTCGACATAAAAGTTGACTTGTTCGACCTTTGAGCTGGGAACCACGAAAATGTGGGCGTCTCCCGTCAAACTGCCTTCTCCTAGCAACTTTGCGTCCGAGCGATCGGCACGCTTGCTCACCAGTAACCGGTCAGCCAGTTCACCGTGGTTGTCTACCAAAAAAGCTGCACTGGCGAGCTTTGCACTGCCGTCGGCGTAACGAATATCCGCCGTGGCCGTGTGCATACCGTCCGTCAGCACTTGGGTGTCGAGTTTGTTTACGGACTCAGTCGCCAAACCCGACGGAAAGAAGTTCGCGTAGGGTGCGCCCTGCCGCTCGGCGTCGTCGATGTACAAGCTTACCCGCTCGACACCTTCTTCGGCAAAGAACAAGTAGATGTCGCTCGTGACGACGCTCATGTCCAGAACTTTAGCGCTCGAGCGGTCAACTTCTGTGTTTACCAACAAACCCTTGTACAGTTCGTAGGGTTCTTCGACTTCGGTACTGGGTATGCGGGTTTCGGTCACACCGCAAGCCGTCAAGACCAAAATAAAACCGATAAAAATCAGAAGTACCGTGCCGAACTTGCGATTGTACTTGCCCCACTGTGCGTTTCTCAAAACCTTCACCTCTCTGTTCCTTCATAGCGTTGTGTACCTTTGACAAAGAAGTAGCGACCCTAGTTGTCACTACCCTCAGCCGGTTGCGCCACTTGCTCGGCCTATTCAAGGCGCCCATTAAGGCTCGAGGGTAAGACTCGGCAGTGGCTGTTTTGCCACCAGCAAGCCCGACACCTGAACCCCTAAAAATAGGCTTCATCGCATCTGGGGTGGTTGGTTTTTCAAACCTCGTCCCTCAGCAAGAGCCAAACTAACTTGGGTGTTTATGAAAACAATTAAGCTTTTAAGAGAGTTTTCTGAGAAAAAAATTCACTAATCCTGATATTCCACGTTCTATGAAGGATATTTTAACTTTCTCATAATGACTAGCGTACTCATAATTCATGACGAATGAGCGCTTTCTTACGTCAAACGTGAGTACCGGAATGTTGAAAACAGTTTTATGAGAACAGTTTTTCATACACAGAGGGGGCGGATGCAACGGTCTGTTTTACATGCTTCAGTTTCAGCGGAGGTGGTTCGAGAACAAGTAAAAACGTCGGCACGGGAGCAGCACGTTTGTGCGGTCTGCATTTTTGTGTCAACCCATGTTCGTTTAGACTTCTACTTTGTAGCTTGCAGGGTCAGCAGTGACTCGAGCCTAACCCGCGTTTGCAAATAATTCAAACCACAAAATGGACCCTCAACTGTTTGTGACCCATATCACCAGTCCTAGACATGGGAGATTTTTCATACACTGTACTTTCTGTATCGCGTACCATACTTGGCAATGAGGGTTACCTCCCTCAGAGGCGATGAAACCCCTTCCGTATTTGGGCGCTTGGAACGGGTGGAGCCAGTAGCGCAACCGGCTGAGGGTAGGGTAACTCTGTTTTTTATCCTACCCGACAAGCAAGTGCTGTAAAGGGTCGAGCCGAGGTTCGACTGCTACTTCACTTACGTGAAGGGATAGGACTAGGTCATGGTAAAAGCAAGTCAGGTAAAGCGTAGCAAACGGGCTACCCTACTCAAACTAAGTTGTTTAGGCGTGCTGCTCGCCCTGTTTACGGCTTGCAGCAGTGGACCGGCTCCGGTCATAGAAACAGAAGCTCAGAGTATTGTTCAAGACTTTTTGGTCAGCAAGTCGGCGAACCGTTCCGGCGCAACGGTGCTGGACAGCAGCGCCGTTGCGGGCAGAATTTACGTTTTTACAGCCCAAACCTCGGGTATAAATCAAGTCGAGTTTTATCTCGACGACGTAAAGCGCTCAGGTAAGGTTTATCAACTCGATTCGCAGAGCCCCTACGACCTTCGCAGCGGCAGCACCAGCAGCGCCAACGCGCTCGACACCAGCAAACTGTCCGACGGTGTTCACACGGTCACCGCTAGAATTCGTTACAAAAGTGGCAGCGAGAAAATCTCCACCGCCACCTTCTTGGTCGACAACGGCGGCAAACTGGGAAGCAACTTGCTGGTGAGCACCGCGGCCGACCGTAGTGGCTCAAAACTCTTGAACAACAGCAGCGTCAACGGCAAAATTCACGTTTTTGTCGTGCCCACCATGAGCGTCAAGCAGGTGAGCTTCTACCTCGACAACACGAGCCGCAGCGGCAACCCTACACAAAAAGAGCGCATCGCGTTTTACGATTTTGCGGGCACGGCCTCAGCGGGCGGTGCCAATTCGTTCGACACTTCCAAACTCAAAGACGGTCAGCACACTGTCACCGCCGCCATCCTCACCAGTTCGGGGCGGACGCAAGTTGTGAGCGCCACCTTTACGGTTGGAGCCAGCAACACTTCGGCACCTGCGCCTACCTCTCCTGCCGCCCCCAACGCACCTAAAGCAGCTACCGGAGTGTACGAACTTCGTGGCAACCCCAACTTTTCCGTGAACCAACTCAGCGCTGAACAGCGTAAGTGGTACGACACGCTTTGGAAGGTTATCAAAAACCCTGATCAATTTCCTAATTCGACAATTATAGCCAAATCAGGTAACAGCTACTGGTACCGCGGTGATTTACAAGACTACGTCATCAGCCTTCTGCTCGCTTTCCGCATGACGGGTGACCTGCGCCTGATCGACGAGGTTGACCGTGTCGCTGAACTCATGCGTGGAAAGCTTGCCGACGGCTGGTACGGAACCTTAGATGGTAAAGACGGCACAAAAGATGGCTTTTTAAACTGGCTCGACCACTACGACACCTCAACAGCGTTCAGAGGCAAAGACACACAGATGGCTTATGACCTTAAAGCCAACGCGCTCGTAGCCGAAATAGCTTGGGCACTGCAGAACAACCGTGATTTGAAAAGTCCGAGTGGTGTCGACTATGGTGCCCACGCCGATTTCTGGAAAGACTACCTTGTTAATCACTTCGAGGCAAAGTGGCGTAAACGCAACGCCAAACCTACCGGGTTTCCATTTCTGGAGCACTACACTTTCCATACCTACCATTCGTTTATGAAGTGGCATCACTACATGGGCAAGCTGACCGGCAACAGCGCTTACACCAAAGAGGCCGAACGTATGGCAACTAGATTGTGGGACCACGAATTCAAAGAAACACCTTCTAGTTACGGTACTGCCCTCGTCTGGACCAGAACTTTGACTTACAACACAGATACCAAGGCCGGTTATGGTTATCTCATGCCACAACACTACGCGCGGTACGTTGTTCAGGAAGCCATTGACCTGCATTTTGAGGGGTTCAGTAAGTACGCCAGTGATAGCACAATGGAGAAGATTGCCCATAGTGTTGCTAGCTTTGTTATTGATGACAGTAGCTTTAGCTCCTTTGCTCGCGACATTGGTGGGGGTACATCTCGCGCTGGCCTTCCTGCCTCGAGCCCCACTGAGTGGAGCAGAATGAAGGGCTCTAGATTTGCCGAGAGTGCTTGGGCCTACCTGGCACCTTGGGACAACAGCGGAAAAATTAGCAAAGCAGCTATCGCAGCTTACAACGGTGTGGAGATGATAAAATACGGCAAAGATCCAAAAAGAGTATTCATACCTGCCAGTTCGTTCCTCAGCGAAATGTTGAAAAAATAAGTGTTTGTGCCAAGGAGGCGGTTAAAGTCAACTTCCTCCTTGGCATTTCACTGCAGGTTAAAACCTATAGTATCAAGGTTTCTCCTCCAGCATTTTGGCTATTACCATTGCTGAAGGTATAAAAACCCTCCTGGGATGAATTAAATCGTCTTCAACATCTTTGTAAACTTTCTCAGCTGCCTGTAAAAGCTTATCTGGACTTCTATCCCAGGGACTCAGAAACGACCAAGCGCTAATTGCGAATCTGTCTTGGTCAATCCTGTTCCATTCTGAAGAACTGGAAGCTGAAAGCCCCCCTCGAGCCTTCCCGCCTCCGATATCTCTAGCAAACGAATTGAAGCTGCTAGTATCAATAACAAAATCCGCAACCGAATTTGCGAGCTTCTCTAGTGTCGAGTCTTTGGCATACTCTCCGAATTCTTCAAAATGCAGATCTACGGCTTCCTGGATGACATAACGAGCGTAATGTTGCGGTATGAGGTAGTCAGCCCAAGTATCTCTATTATATGTTAACGCCCTAGGCCACACCAACGCCGCACCATAGCTGGAAGGTGTTTCCTTAAAGTTTTTCCAAAGAACCTTAGCCATACGTTCAGCTTCTTTAGTGTAAGTGCTCTTGCCGGTCAGCTTGCCCATATAATGGTGCCACTTCATAAACGAATGGTAAGTGTGGAAAGTAAAATGTTCGGCAAAAGGAAACCCCTTTTTCACACCATTGCGTTTGCGCCACTTTGCTTCAAAATCGTTGACAAGGTAGTCTTTCCAAAAATCAGCTTGTTCACCGTAGTTGTATCCGTTTGGACTCTGCAAATCTCGGTTGTTTTCAAAAGCCCATGCGAACAGAGCCACGTGGGCATTGGCTTTTAGGTCATAGGCCATCTGCGTATCTTTACCTCTGAACTTTTTGTCGTCATCGTAGAGGTTAACCCAGTTCAAGAAGCCATCTTTTTTGCCGTTCTTACCGTCACGCGTTCCGTGCCAAGCGTCTTTCAATTCTTTGCGCATAAGCTCGGATACACGACTGACTTCGTCTAACAAACGTAAATCCCCTGTAAGCCGAAAAACCGTCAGCAAACTGTTGTCGTAATCCTGCAAGTCACCCCGGTATAAATAAGAATCACCGGATTTTGCCAGTTTAGTCGCGTTCGGATACTGCTCGGGGTTTTCGATAGCCGCCCACAACCGGTCGTACCACTTGCGCTGTTCGTCAGTCAGGCTATCTTCTGAGAAGCCGGGGTCGCCCCGCATGGCGTACTGGGCGTCGTCGGGTTTGAAAGAGGCAGGCGTAGAAGCGGCGTTGGCCCCCTGGGGGAGGCTGCAAGCTAAGAAAACACACATCATTCCGGGCAGTGAACTCATGTTAGGCAGCTTAGCTTAAAGGCGGAGTTTTCCATGTGCCGACAACACAAAATGAAGAGCCCGTCACTTCACCGAGGTCTCACGCTGCGCAAATCAGCCGCCCGGCGCATTGGGTAGAAAGAAAAAAGCCACGCCCAAAATCGCGTAAACGCCCAGCAGCATGAACCCTTCCAACCAGTTCGTCTCGCCGTCGCGCGCGACCGAGTTAGCTATCAGAACCGCGCCGATGAGGGCGATGAGTTCCAACGAGTTGTTCAGCACCAGGTCCATCGGTTTACCTATCAAAAACGACACAATAACGAGAATCGGCGCGACGAGCAGGGCGACCTGCACGGTCGAGCCGAGCGCGATGGTGACAGCCAAGTCCATCTTGTTCTTCATCGCAAAAAAGACCGCGGCGGCGTGTTCGGCGGCGTTGCCGACGATGGGGATGATGATGAGGCCGACAAAAAACTCTGACAGACCGAAGGCTTCGATGAAACCTTCTAAAGAGCCCACCAAAAACTCTGACATAAAGCCGACCAGAACCGTTGCGCCGAGAAGCACGCCGAGCGCGAACAGTGGGCTCCAGGCGGCGGTGTGTTCCTCGCCATGCTCGTCGTCGGCGGTCGACAAGTAGTCTCTGTGGGTAAAAAGCGTAAAGACGATGTTGGCGACGTACAGCCCGATGAGGATGAACGACACGCCGAGGGCCAAGCGGGCGTCGTCTACCCTAATTTCGCTCGCGGCGACCCCAAAGCTGCGCTCGGTAAAGTCGAACAGGGCGGGCACCAAAAAGGCGATGACCGAGATGATGAGCAGGCTTGCGGTCACTTGCGCGTTTTGGGCGTTGAAGCGCTGCTGCGGGTAGCGCAAACCGCCCAAAAAGATAGAGAGCCCAAGCACGAGCAGCAAGTTGCCGAGAATCGAACCCGTTATCGACGCTTTAACCACGTCGAACTTGCCCGCGTTCAGCGCGAAAAACGCGATGATGAGTTCGGTCGCGTTGCCGAAGGTCGCGTTCAAGAGCCCGCCGACGGTCGAGCCGGTGCGCACCGCCAACTCTTCGGTCGCGCGGCCCATCAGTCCGGCCAGCGGCAGAATCGCCAGCGCCGAAACCCCGAAAAGCCAGGTGTCGGCGACGTGGAGGGCCTCGAGCACGAACGCCACAGGCACGAAAACGAGCAGAAAATTCATAGCGTGCAATCTAACGAAAAAACCTTTAGCGAGGCACTTTTAGCGTAAGGCTTGCAAAAGGGGAAACGGCCGTCTTCAAGCCGAGACGGGCAGCTCGAGCCTGCTTTCAATACGCACATCGGCCTCCAAGGTGCGATGAACCGGGCAGCGGTTGGCGATTTCTAAAAGGCGGGCGCGCTGCTCGTCGTCCAAACTACCGTTAAGCGCAATCACCCGCTCGAAGCGGTCGAGCTTGCGCGCCTTGCCTGCGGCGTCACCCTGGCTGTCCTCGGCATGGACTTTTTGGTGCCGTACCTTGACCGTGACGGCCTCGAGGGGCCACTTTTTGCGGTCGGCGTACATGCGCAGCGTCATCGAGGTGCAAGCGCCCAGCGCGGCGGCCAAGTAGTCGTAGGGCGTCGGCCCGCTGTTGGTGCCACCGACCGACAGGGGTTCGTCCGCGACCAGCCTAAAGCCGTTCGCCAGCATCTCGGTTCTGAGGCCTTGCTCGGTCTGCACCACCACGCGGTTGTCGCGCGCGTCATCGTACCAACTCGGCTCCGCCTTAGCCTCGACGTACTTCTGCGCCCAGGCGGAAATAATGTGGCCGGCGTAGCGCGAGTCCGCCTCGTTTGTCAAGAGGTGGTCGGCGCTGTCGAGCGAGACGTAACTTTTCGGGTGCCGCGCCGCTAGAAAAATCTTCCGCGCGTTGTCGACACCCACCACGTTGTCGACCGGCGAGTGAAAGATGAGGAGCGGGCGACGCAAACTGTGAATTACGTCGTGCATGTGCGTTTCGTTCAGGTCGTCCAGAAATTGCTTTTTTACCTTGAAGGTGCGACCGGCTAGGGTCACTTCCGCCTTGCCCGCGCTCTCGACTTCTTCCCGGTTGGAGAGCAGCTTCGCCACACCCTCCGGCTCCGCAGGTGCGCCAATGGTCGCCACCGCCTTTACCGACGGCAAGTCACGCGCCGCCATCAGCACCGCCGCCCCGCCGAGCGAGTGCCCGACCAAGATTTGCGGCGGGCCATGCGTTTCTTCTAAATAAGCCGCCGCGTCGAGCAAGTCCGCGACGCTCGAGGAGAAGTTGGTGTCGGCAAAGTCGCCCGCGCTCTCGCCCAAACCCGTAAAGTCGAAGCGGAGCACGGCGATTCCCTCTTGGGTCAGCGCGTGGCTGATGGTGTGGGCCGCTTTTGAGTCTTTCGAGGGGGTGAAACAGTGCGCGAACAGGGCAAAAGCGACGGGCTCGCAGTTGGCGGGCAGGTCGAGGCGAGCGGCTATTCTGTCGCCGTGGCGGTTTTGGAAGGTGAGCTTGTTCGACGGCATGGAGTCTCCCTAGGGTCAAGCTTGGGATGAAGCTTAGGATGTCTGCGGCAACAGTGTTTGTAGCAGGTTTGACGCAATAGCCCAAAAAGACAGAGGCACCAAACGGTTTACCCTTTGCCCAAATTCCTCTGCCTCAGCCAAAACTTTGCAGTGAGCTTGCCAAATTTCAGTCCAGCAACGTCTTAATCCGCTCCAAAGCTTTGTGGATGTTCTCGAGACTCGTCGCGTAGCTCATCCGCACCTGGCCCGGCGCTTCGAAGTCGGTGCCGGGCACCACGCCGACGTGGGCTTGCTCGAGCAGCCGCGTCGCCGCTTTCACCTCGTCCTCGTCAATGGGTGTGGTGTCGGTCATCACGTAAAACGCGCCCTTAGGTTTGGGGGTTTTCAGGCCCAGTTTGTTCAGCCCTTCGACCAGCACGTCGCGCCGCTCGACGTAGGCCCGTTTGGTCATGTCGACGAAAGCTTGGGTTTTCTCGACCTCGTTCAGCGCCGCCACGGTCGCGTGCTGCGCCACGGCGTTCGTCCCGCTCGTGACCTGGCCCTGCAGGCGGTTCATCGCTTTGATGAGGTCCAAGGGTCCCGCCCCGTAGCCGATGCGCCAACCCGTCAGCGCGTAGGCCTTGCTCGCGCCGTGAATAATGAGCGTCTTGTCCTGGGCGTACTGCGCCGCCGCGGTGAATTCGCCCTCGTAGACAAGGTGTTCGTAAAGGTCGTCGCTGAACAGCCAGATGTCGCGCTCGGCGGCGATGTCGGCGATGCCTTGGACGACCTCGCGCGGGTAGACCGCACCGGTCGGGTTGCAGGGGGAATTGATGAGGATAATCCGCGTTTTGTCGGTGACGGCGGCGCGCACGGCTTCGACGCTCGGCACGAAGCCGTCTTCGGGCCGGGTCATGACCGGCACCGTGACGCCGCCCGCGAGTTGCACCTGCGCCGGGTACGAGACCCAATAGGGCGCGGGGATGACGACTTCGTCGCCAGGGTTTAAGACCGACATAAAGGCGTTGTAGAGGACCTGCTTGCCGCCGGTCGAAACGCTGATTTGGGCGGGGGAATACTCGAGCCCGTTCTCCCGCGCGAACTTCGCGGCAACCGCCTCGCGCAGTTCTAAAGTTCCTTCCGCCGGGGTGTACTTCGTCATGCCCTTGTTAATGGCCTCGTGCGCCGCTTCTAAAACGTGCTCGGGCGGCTGAAAGTCCGGCTCGCCCGCCGTCATCGCCACCACGTCGACGCCGGTGCGCGCCAAGTCTTTGGCTTTGGTGTTGAAGGCGACGGTCGCCGACGCTTTTAGGGCTTGGATGGCGGTGGACAACTGGGGCATGGCGAACCTCTCGAGGGGAAAAGTAAAGGACCGAGGACCGAGCGAAAAGTAGAAAGTGGAAAGAACGAAGCCAGAGGTACTCCTCGATGCCGACTTTCTACTTCTTAGTGTTTCCTGCTCGCATCCTACCGCCTTTTACGCTGCCTGACCAGCCCGACCGAGGAACGTCCCCATCCCGCCCAGCATCACCAAAAAACCGAGGGTCAAAAAGGGGACCGTGTTCGCCAGCGGGTGAGCGAGCGAAGTTTAAGGCGGCGGCACGAACAGCACGCCGCGCAACCTCTCCAAACTGCGCGGGCGGATACCGAGCGCGGTCAAGCGCTGCCCCAAAAACAGCGTGTCGAACAGCTCTAGCGCCCACAGCAAAGCGGTCACCGCGAGCACAACGCCGTCGTGTCGCAAAAGGCTCGAGGCACGCGCGCTCATGGCGGAGTATGGCACGCTTTCAAACTTTGCACTTTTGCCCAAAGTCGGGCGGTCTTTTTAAGAAGCGGCTTTGGGTGGGTGTGTCTTTTTTACGGATACCTTGTGCGATTGCGTACCCCCACTAGCGGTAGAATGGGCCAAGATACACTGAGACCGACAGGTGTCCAACGACGTTAAACGCAGCCTGACGCCGCGCGAAACCGCTTCTTTGTTTAAACGAGATGAAAAGAAGGTCAACGGTGAAAAACAAAAAACGTAACCAAAAACCTGTCACTCCAGCTTTCAAGCGGTAGACTGGACGTTATGAGGTACTTTCCCAGCATCCCGCAAGCTCGCCACGCAGGTTTCCTCCGGGAAGGGGCACCGTGAATAGGTACGACGACCGCGCAAGACTGGTTTTTCACTTCGCACGCGAAGAGGGTTCGAAGCTCGGCCACGCGATGATCGGCCCCGAGCACTTGTTGCTCGGGCTTATGCGCGAGGGCGGCACCGCCAGCAAAGTGCTGGGCGAGTTCGGCGCGACCCTAGAGGGTTTCCGTCGTCAAGTCGAAGAGATGGTAGGCCGCGGCGACGGTCTGCCACGTAACGAAACCGCTGCGATTACCCCGCGCGCACGACGAGTCATGGAACTCGCCGGCAGCGAGGCGCGCAGCCTGGGCAGCAACGTCATCGCGACCGAGCACATTTTGCTCGGCATCATCCGCGAGGGCGACGGCGTCGCTTACCGCATCTTGCAGCAACTTACCCGCGACGTGGACACGGTGCGCTGGCGCATCTTGGCCGCCGCCGACCCCAAGGCGCAGAGCGAGGCGGTCAACACGCCCTTTTTGGACGAGTACGCGCGCGACCTCACCAAAGAGGCCCGTGACGGCAAGCTCGACCCGGTTATCGGGCGCACCGAAGAAATCCGGCGCGTCATCCAAATCCTGTCGCGCCGCACCAAGAACAACCCCGTGCTTATCGGCGACCCCGGCGTGGGCAAAACGGCCATCGTCGAAGGTCTCGCGCAAGCCATCATCGAGGGCCGCGTGCCGCCGAACCTCTTAAGCGTGCGGGTGCTCTCCATTGACCTTTCCAACGTGGTCGCCGGGACGAAGTACCGCGGCGAGTTCGAGGAGCGCCTGCGCCAGATTATCGAAGAGTTGCGCAGCGCCAAAGTCGTCGCCTTTATCGACGAACTCCACACCCTCGTCGGCGCGGGCGGCGCGGAAGGCACGCTCGACGCGGCTAACATCTTGAAACCTCCCTTGAGCCGCGGCGAGGTGCAAGTCATCGGCGCGACGACGACGGGCGAGTATCACCGCTACATCGAAAAAGACGCTGCACTTGAGCGCCGCTTCCAGCCCGTGATTGTGCTCGAGCCCTCGCCCGAAGAAGCCCTGGAAATCCTCCACGGTTTGCGCGAGCGCTACGAAACGCACCACGGCGTCGTCATCCCCGACCAGATCTTGGAACTCTCGGTGCGTTTCGGCGAACGCAGCTTGCCGGGCCGCAACTTTCCCGACAAGGCCATCGACCTCATCGACGAGGCTTCGTCGCGCACCCGGCTCAACAAGTCGCTCGGCTTTCCGGTGTTGGAAGAAGAAGACGGCACCCCGATAGTCAGCCGCGAGGACTTGGAAGCCGTTATCAACTCTTGGGGCGGCATTTATATCGATGACCAGGACGACGAAAAGCTCGCCAACTTGGAGAGCAACCTCAAGATGCGTGTGGTCGGCCAAGACCGGGCGATTCACGCGCTCGGCGCGGCGTTGCGCCGGGCGCGGGTCGGCTTGGGCGGGCGCACGCGCGTGTCAGCCTCGTTCTTGTTTGTGGGGCCGTCGGGCAGCGGCAAGACCTTCTTAGCGAAGCAACTCGCGGTCGAACTGTTCGGCAGCGAGCGTGCCCTGGTGCGCTTAGACATGTCCGAGTACCAAGAAGCCCACTCGACCTCGAAACTTATCGGGGCACCTCCGGGCTACGTCGGGCACGAACAGGGCGGCCGTTTAACCGAAGCGGTGCGCCGTCAACCCTTTACCGTGGTGCTTTTGGACGAAATCGAAAAAGCGCACCCCGACATCTACAACACGTTTTTGCAAGTGCTCGACGACGGGCGCTTGACCGACGGCTTGGGCCGCACCGTGGACTTCCGGCGCACCATCATCATCATGACGAGCAACACCGGCTTCAACATCGGGCCGTCGGTCGGTTTTCAGAAAGTCATTCAAGACATTCAACAGCCCCTGAAGGGCCTGTTCAGCCCAGAGTTTTTGGACCGCCTCGACGAGGTGATTCCCTTTGCGGCGCACGACGAGCGGGGCATCTTGCACATCGTCAACTTCATGCTGGACGACATCCGCGACGAACTCGCCAGCCGCGACGTGCTGGTGACGTTCAGCGAAGAGGTCGCGCCCTTTTTGTTCGCTCAGGTACCCGAAGGCGACAGCGCCCGCCCGCTGCGCACCGTGATGCGCGAGCACATCGAAGACCCGTTGTCGGTCAAACTGCTCAGCCGCGACAACGACGAGCCTATCCTCGTCACCGTGGAGAACGACCGCGTCGTGTTCGCCGACCCGGTGCCGATGGTTTAGCGGCAGCCCAGCCTCGAGTCGGAAAAACGTAAATTCTTATAGCCTGTTCGGTGACCGAACAGGCTATGCTGTTGGGGTGCTAAGGCAAAACGGACAAGTTTGGCGGTGTACGGTTGGGCCTCGAGCCTTTGATATTCGAACACTTTTGAAAGAGGCCGCCAGGTTTCGCTGTGGCTAAGGTTGCGACGACTTACGTTTGTACCGAGTGCGGTACGCAGTCACCCGTGAAAATGGGTCGCTGCCCGCGCTGCGGCAGTTGGGGCAGCATGGAAGCCAAGCTAGAAGCCACCCCGTCCGCCCGTGGCACGCCGCCTAGCTTGCGCGGTCTCAGCGCGCAGGTGCAAACCCTGGCCGAGGTCGAAGACGCCGGTCTGGTCCGCTTTTCTGCGGGCGTGGACGAGGTCGACCGGGTGCTCGGCGGCGGCTGGGTGCCGGGCTCGGCGCTGCTGCTTGCCGGGGAGCCGGGCATAGGCAAGTCGACGCTGCTGTTGCAACTCGCGCACCACGCCGCCAAGGCGGGACGCAGCCTTCTTTACGTGGCGGGCGAAGAGTCGTTGGCCCAGGTCAAGATGCGCGCCGAGCGCTTAAGCGTCGGCTCAACGATGAGCCTGACCCGCGAGACCGACGCGCGCGTCTTGGCCGAACACCTGCGCGGCGTTGCCCCCGACCTCGTCATCGTCGACTCGATTCAAACCTTGAACAGCGAGGACGGCGGCACGCCCGGCAGCCTCACGCAGGTGCGCGACGGGACCGCGCTCCTCACGCAGGCCGCCAAGGACTCGGGCAGCACCCTGGTCTTGATAGGACACGTGACCAAACAGGGCTCCATCGCCGGGCCGAAAGTGGTCGAGCACGTCGTCGACGCGACGCTGGCGCTGGAGTCGGCGGCGGGGTTTCGGGTGTTGCGCGCCATTAAAAACCGCTTCGGCCCGGCGGGCGAGATGGGCGTGTTCGAAATGGCGGGCGACGGGATGCGCGCGGTCGCCAACCCGTCCGAAGCGTTTTTGGCCGAGCGGCCCCAAGGCGTCGCAGGTTCGGTAGTGGTGGCGGCGTTGGAGGGGCAGCGGCCCCTGCTGTTGGAGGTACAAGCGCTGGCGGCAAAGTCGCCGTACTCTTCACCCAAACGTGTGGTGCAAGGCCTCGACACGCGCCGGGTCGACCTGGTGTTGGCGGTGCTCGAGCGCCGTTTGGAACTTCCTTTGGCCGCCCTCGACGTGTACGTCAACGTCGCCGGCGGTTTGCGGCTCACCGACCCCGGCACCGACCTGGCGGTGGCGGTGGCGGTCTACTCGGCCGTGACCAACCGCCCCGTGCCCGAGGCGACCGCCTTTGTGGGCGAGGTGGGTTTAGCCGGCGAGGTGCGCTCGGTCGCGCAGCTCGAGCGCCGCGCCGCGGAAGCCGCGCGGGCGGGCTATCCCCGGCTCATCTCGCCGCCCGCCGCGGGCGCGAAAACGGTGCAGGTAAAGTCGCTCGAGGCCGCCCTGCGCGCTGTATGGAGTACCGAATGAAGGCGGCGACCGAGCACGAGCGACCGGCGCGCGACCCGGTCGAACGCGAACGCGCCTCGTCCGCGCAGACCGTCGCGCGGGGCACGCTGAGTTTGCTCGGGGGTATTTTGGGGTTCAACGCCGCGCTGCTGTTCCAGGACGGTTTGCTGCCGGGGACCTACAACCTCGTTTACCTGACCGTGCTGGGCGTGCTGGTTGGGTTTCTGCTGAGCTTGCCGCTCGCCAAACGCTGGGAGCGGTTGTGGCTGCGCATAAGCGCCTACCTGCGGCGCATCTCTCCCCAGACCATCCTCGCCGCCGGGGTGGGCACGACGGTCGCGCTCGTGATTACGGTGCTGCTGAACACGGTGCTCGAGGCGGTGCCCGGCTTTACCTGGTACTGGTCGCTCCTCATCACGCTTTTTTTAGTCGCGGGCTCGTCGTGGTTTTTTGTCAAAAATAGTCAGCAACTCGCGCTGTTCGTGCCACGGGCGACGCCGCCGCAAGTGCCCAGCAGCGACGCGCGCCTCAAACTGCTGGACACCTCCGCGATTATCGACGGGCGCATCAACGACATCGTCGAGGCGAACTTTCTGGACGGCCAACTTCTCATTCCGCGCTTTGTGCTGGCCGAGTTGCAAAACATCGCCGACTCGTCCGACCCGCTGCGCCGCAACCGCGGCCGGCGCGGCTTAGAAGTGTTGGACAAGCTCGTCGCCCAGGGACGCGTCACGGTTAAAATCGTCAGCGACGACGTTCCCGAGGTCAAAGAGGTCGACGAAAAACTCGTCCGGCTGTGCCAGAGCCGCCAGGCCGCGCTCGTCACCACCGACTACAACTTAAACCGCGTAGCAGCCCTCCAAAACGTGCGCGTGCTGAACGTCCACAGCCTCGCCAACGTGATGCGGGCGACGTTTCTGCCCGGCGAGCGCCTGACGTTGCCCATCAGCAAAGAGGGTCGGGAACCCGGTCAAGGTCTTGCCTATTTGGACGACGGCACGATGGTCGTGGTCGAAGACGGCTCCCGGTTCGTCGGCACGACCACCGACGTGCTGGTGACGAGCAACCTGCAAACCAACATGGGTCGGATGATTTTTGCGCGACCGTACCGGGAGGATTGAGAACAATACCGAGGACCGAGTGAAAAGTGGAAAGTAGGGTCGGGAGTTTCGTTCCTACCGGCTTACTTGCCCAAACTCATGAAAAGTGCGGACAACAGAAGCCGGCCGGGGTTGAGCACGTCAGAAAGGTGCCAGCGGCGCGAAAGCCGCACCTGCCCGGTGTTCCAGCACGGCGGCCAGGCGCACCAGGCGCTCGTCTTGCAGGGCGGGGGCGACGAACTGGACGCCACAGGGAAGACCGTCTTCGGCGGTCCCGGCCGGAACGCTGATGGCGGGGAGGCCCGCCAAGCTGGCTAAGACCGTGTCGACGTCGTCTAAGTACATGGCGAGCGGGTCGGCACTTTTTTCGCCGAGCTTGTAGGCGACCGTGGGCGAGGTGGGCGTGAGCAAAAAGTCGTACTGTTCGAAGGCGCGTTCGAAGTCTTGGGCGATAAGTCGGCGCACCTTGAGCGCTTTGCCGTAGTAGGCGTCGTAGTAGCCCGCCGAAAGCGCGTAGGTACCCATGAGCACGCGGCGGCGCACTTCGGGGCCGAACGTGCTGCCACGCGTTTCACTCATCACGGCGGCTTGGCCGAGCGCGTCCGCGCCGACCCGAGCGCTGTACACCATCCCGTCGAAACGCGCCAAGTTGCTGCTCGCCTCGGCGGGCGCGACGAGGTAGTAGACCGCGACGCCGTAGGGCGCGTGGGGTAGCGACACGTTGCCGACGGTGGCACCCAAGCCCTCGAGCCCCGCCCTCACCCGCTCCAACGCCGCACGTACGCCCGCGCTGTTGCCTGCGCCACTCAACTCCTCGACCACACCGACGCGCACCCCCGTCAGGTCGTCCAAACCGTCCAGCGCCGCCCCAAACTCGGGCGCGACCGCCACACTCGTCGCGTCACAGGGGTCGTGCCCGCTCATGACGTCGAGGGCGAGGGCCACGTCTCGTGCGCTGCGCGCGAGCACGCCGACCTGGTCGAGCGAACTTGCAAAGGCGACGACCCCGTAGCGCGACAACCGGCCGTAGGTGGGTTTGAAACCGATGACGCCGCACAACGCCGCCGGTTGCCGCACCGAGCCGCCCGTGTCGGTGCCGAGCGCTAAGGGAGCGACCCCCGTCGCCACCGCCACCGCCGAGCCGCCCGACGAGCCGCCCGGCACGTACGCCGAGTCCCACGGGTTGCGCGCCGCGCCGAACGCCGAATTCTCGTTGCTGCTGCCCATCCCGAACTCGTCTAAGTTCGCCTTGGCGACGACGACTGCCCCGGCAGCCTCCAAGCGCTTGACCACCGTCGCGCTGTAGGGCGGAACAAAGTGCTCCAAACTTTTGGACCCCGCCGTCGTGCGAACCCCGGCGGTGCAGATGTTGTCTTTTATGACGACCGGCACCCCGGCGAGCGGGCCGACCGGCTCTCCCCTGACAATCGAATCGTCCACGGCTCGAGCCCGCGCCAGCGCTTCTTCGTGAAGAACGGTGACAAAGGCGTTGAGGCCGCGTACCGCTTCGGCCCTCTCCAGCGACTCGCGCACCGACCTTTCGGCACTCTGTTCACCCGCGGCGGTGCGGCGCGCTGTCTCAAAAGCAAACTCCATGCCGGGAACTATATCAGAAGGGCCAAGTAAAAAGTGCCGAGAAAAAGACTCTCCACTTGGTCCTCCGAACTTGGTCCTTTTCTGTGGCTCCCGGTAACCGCGTCCCGGCACTGGTGGGATAGAGTAAAGGCTATGGCGGTCAAACTCGGCAAGGGGGCAAAGCGCTCGGGGACAAGCGTGGTCCACGCGGCGGCGAGCGAGGCCGGACCCGTGCGCCAGGTCAACCAAGACAGCTTTTTTGTGGGCGAACTGGGCGGCGGTTACCTGGCGGTCGTGGCCGACGGCATGGGCGGGCACAGCACGGGCGAGGTCGCCAGCCAAAAGGCCGTCGAAATCATCCGCCGCGAACTTGCGCAAAGCCGCAGCTATCCGCCCGCCGCGCTCGCGCGGGCGGTGCAGAGCGCCAACCTAGAGATTTTCGACTACGCCGCCGACCACCCCGAGCACCACGGCATGGGCACCACGCTGACCGCGGTGTTTATCGACGACCAGGTGGGCTTGGTGGGTCACGTCGGGGACTCTCGACTTTACCTGGTGCGTGACGAGTCCATCCAGCAACTTACCTTCGACCACAGTTGGGTCGCCGAACGGGTCCGCCAGGGTACCCTGACAACGGAAGAAGCCAAGCATCACCGCCTGCGCAACATCATCACCAACGCGCTCGGCGCGCTGCCCGAGGTCAAACTCGACCTGTCCCACTTCGAGGTCAAAAAGGGGGACCGCTTGCTGCTTTGCAGCGACGGCGTCAACACGCTGCTCAGCGACGACAAGCTGTTGGAAACCGTCCAAAGTCGCCCGCCCGGAGAAGCTGCGCGGTGCCTTGTCGACGCCGCCAACGCCCTCGGCAGCCCGGACAACGTCACGGCGGTCGTTTTGGAAGTCACCGGGGTCGAGACGCGCCAAAAGAAGTACGCCCTGCCGCCCGAAGTCCGGGACGAGGCGCGCTCGGTAACCATCGGCGGCACCATGAGCGGCATTCGCAAGGTCGAAGAAACGTTTCCCAAACGTGACGCCTGGTCCAACCTCAAACGCAAAACCTGGTTTCCCTACCGCTTTTGGATCCTGGGTTCGCTCTACATGATTTTGCTCATCGTCGCCTTCAGTTTGTGGCGGCCGTAGCTTTGCTTGCCTTTGAATCCCGCTGACGCGCTGTTTTTGGCGCGTTGAACCGGAGACGAGGTTTTGTCTCCACTTTTCACCCGGTACTTTCCAGCCTTTACCGCTGTTACACTGAGGCCGGAGGCCAGTCATGAAGACGATTGTTCACACCGACCGCGCGCCCGCCGCCATCGGCCCTTATTCGCAGGCCGTGCGCGCCGGAAGCTTTCTTTTCACCTCCGGGCAAATTCCCCTGAAACCCGACGGCAGTTTGGAAACGGGCGACGTAGCCGCGCAGACCGAACAGGTACTCACCAACCTCAAAGCTGTTTTGGAGGCGGGCGGGGCGGGCCTCGAGCACGTCGTCAAGTGCACCTGCTTTTTGAGCGACATGAACCACTTCAGCGCCATGAACGAGGTTTACGCCCGCTTTTTCGCCGACGAGCCGCCCGCCCGGAGCGCCGTCGAAGTGGCGCGGTTGCCGAGAGACGTGCTGGTCGAAATCGAAGCGGTCGCCCTGGTTTCCGAATAAACCACAGCCCCGAATAACTTACAGCGCGCAGGTCCCGCACAAGTGAGAAAGGTACCGCGCCGGGGTCGGCAGCTTTTTGTAGGCTCGAGCGGCGTTACCCGGCAAACCTCGAGCTAAGCTGAGAACGTCACCAGGGGTGCCCGCCAAGGGCTGAGAACAAACCCTCGAACCTGAACCCGGTCACGCGGGCGTAGGAAGCGTCGACAAAAAGCGCACAGGTCCAGTCCTTTCTGGTGACGGAAGGGATATTTTAATGAACAGCAAAAAGAAAAATTTGCCGAGAAAAAAGACAGGGGCGGCTTTTCGTCTTCTCCTTTCTCCTTTCTCTCTCCTCTTAGCCGCCTTTTTCAGTGCTGCTTTGGGTCAACTGACCGTCTTGACGCACGACTCGTTCGCGCTTTCCGAAGCGGTGGTGCAGCGGTTCACCGACGAGACGGGTATCGAGGTGGAATTTTTGCCCGCCGGGGACGCGGGCGAGACCGTGAACCGGGCCATCCTCACCAAAGCGAGACCGCTGGGCGACGTACTTTACGGCGTCGACAACAGTTTGTTGGCTCGAGCCGTGGCCGAGGGCATCTTCGAGCCCTACCGGAGCCCGGCGCTTGCGAGCGTCGACCCGCGCTACCGCTTCGACCCGCAAGGCTACGTGACGCCGGTCGACGTCGGCTTTGTCAACTTCAACCTGGACAAGGCGTATTTTGAAGAGTCGGGTGTGGCGCTGCCGACCTCTTTGGAAGACCTGACCGACCCCGCTTATAAAAGTTTGACCGTCGTTACGAACCCCACGACGAGCAGCCCCGGTTTGGCCTTTATGCTCACCACCGTTCGGCACTTCGGGACGACGGGAGACTATACCTGGCTCGAGTATTGGGCGGACCTCCGTGACAACGGGGTGCAGGTCTCGAGCGGTTGGGGAAACGCCTACTATACTGTTTTCAGCCGCTACGGCGGCGAAACCCCCATCGTCCTGAGCTACGCCAGCAGCCCGGCGGCGGAGGTGATGTTCGCGGACACGCCGCTCAGCGACGCGCCGACCGCCAACCTCTTTTGCGAACGGTGCGTTTACCAACAAATCGAGGCGGTAGGGATTTTGAAGGGGACGAAAAACCGCGCGGCCGCCGAAAAGTTCGTCGACTTTATGCTGAGCGAGGCAGTGCAAGCCGACATTCCGGCTAACATGTTCGTCTACCCGGTCGTCGCGAACACGCCCCTACCCGCCGAGTTCGTCAGTTACGGCCAGGTGCCGAGCCCGGCGGAGATAGCCGAGCTGCCTTCGGAAGAAATTGAGGCCAACCTACGAACCTGGCTCGAGCAGTGGACGGCCGTGGTTGAACAGGGCCGCGCGCCGGGGAGCGTGCGCTAGCGCGGGCTTGTAGTCAGTGGCTCGTAAGTTGGGGAGCAAAGCCTACTGGCTAGGAGCTACCGACCCGTTCAGGCGTAGTCCGGGCGCGACTCGAGCAGGTACTTGAACGAGGTGACCAAGTAACCGCTCGTCGCCTGCGGCGGCAACTCGTAAAAAGCGGCCCAGGCCTCGGCCTTGTCCGCGTCGTAGTGGGGTTCGCGTTCGGGGTGGTGGTTGAGGTAAGCGAGCCGCACCGCGTGGCCGATGATGACGTCCAGCACGAGGTAGTCGTCTATCTTGAAGGCGGCGTTTTGGGCCAACACGCGGGCCAAAATGGTGAGGGTTTCGATGTTGAGTTGCCGGTACTCGGGCGAGGGAATCTTGTTGAGCAAGTGGTCTACTTGCAGCGCGAACTTTTTCTCGCCCGGCGTCATTTCGGCCAGCAACGTGTGGCTGGCAAGTCGGTTGCGGCGCTCCAACTTGTCACCGATAATCAGCCCGCGGCAGTGCGTCATAAGTTGCCACACCCCCTCGTAAAAACCGCCCGGTATCCGGCTCAGGATGCCTTCGCGCCGCCGCCAGCGCCACCAACCGCCCTCGGGCTCGGCCGGGGGAACGGCGTCCAGGGTGTAGACGAGTTCGTCGCCCGAGCGCTCCACCTGGATGAGTTCTTGGTGTTTCAAAACTTGTTCTTTGTCGCCGTACTTCAACAGCACCTCGCGCAACCGCTCTTGCACCTCGGCGGGGGGCAGCTGCATAAGGCATTCGTAACCCTCGTCCTGGGTGACGCCCAGCTCGAGCGCCAGGTCGCTCACCAGCAACAACACGAGGTAACCCACCCGCACCGACGACAAGCCGCGGAACAGCTCGGGCTCGGCGCGAATCAGTAGGCCCAAGTAGATGATGAGTTCCTGGGTGAGCACCCGGTCGCGGATGTCCTCGCGGCAAAACTCGGCGATTTTTTCCAGCAGCGCCGCCTGCGGCAAGGGTTTGGTGATGAGCGAACGCTCGCTATACGCCTTGCCGATGAGCAGCGACTTTTGGCGCACCAGAATGTCGGTGACGCTGTCGCTCAGCGCCACGTCGACCTTGTTGAGCAGCCCCGCCGCCCGCCGCACCACCGCCCACAAGCGCAACTCACCGGTGACCTCGTAGACCTCTTCTAAGAGCACGCGCACCGTGTCGCGCCCGGACACTGAGGTAGGGGGGTCGTCGGCTGCGTCGGCTGCGTCAGGGTTCGCGCCGGACGCGCCGAGTTCCAGGTCGAGGTCGAAGTCCAGCCCGAAGTGTTTCGCGCACAGGGTCAACACTTCGACGTGTTCGAACAGGTTTTGGGACACAGCCAAGCGGTGGCGAAAAAGCCCCAGACCGCCGCCCAGCTCGAGCGCCAGCTCCTCGTCGGGCGTGAGCAGCCGGGTCGCTTCGAGAGCGAACCTCAACCGGCGCTGAGCGGGTTGAGCAGCGGCCGCCGCGGCGTCACTGAAGGCGAAGTCGTGGAGGTTGTCGATGCGCTCAACGTTGGCGGTTTGCAGCAGCAAGTTCAGCGGCGCAAGCTTGACCGGCACGCCCGCGCAAGTGCCGCCGCGCAGCTCGCTCATCAGTTCGTAGAGCGCGCCTTCGCCGTTCTCCAGCAGGGTACGGCTCAACACGAGCGTCATGGTCGGGCGGCCCACGTAAGACCAGGTGCGGTGCAAGTAAGCGAGTTCGGCCTTGAAGCGGGTGACTAAAAAAGCCGGGTCGAGCGACAGGTAGAACTCGCGCTGGTCGAAAAACGCCGGGGGGCAGACCGCCCACTCGCCCGCCAAACGGAACACCCGCGAACTCGACAGGGTCAGCAGTCTGCGCACCGGCCGCCCGGTCAGCCCGAGCTTGTCGTTGCGCCCGATTTGGTAGTACGCCTCGGCGAGTTCGGTGGCGCTGTAGAGTTCGACCGGCTGGATTTGTTCAGGCGTTTGGGCGCGCACCCCTTGCGCGGCAAGCTCCTCTTGCACCGCAACGTCTTCGGCCAGGAGCGCGATTTGCACGACCGGCCGCGCAGTTTTGTCGAGCCGGTTGTGACGGCCCAGCGGGTCGACGTCGTAGACGCTGATAAGCTTGTCGTTCAGCAGCTCGCCCAACCAGTACAAGCTCTGCGCCCACACCAAGGGCACGTTGGCGTTGGGCAGCCGCGCTTGCGAACCCGGCGCGGCGCGCTCGGCGGAAATCGCCTCGGCGGGAACGTAGTAGAGTTCGGGCAGCAGCGCGTAGCCGTCCCGCTTCACGGCGACTTCTTCGAGCTTGGCCCGGTACTCCTGAACTTGCTCGGGCCGGTCGAAGAAAATGCCGTCCAGCACGAGGTAGCTGAAAAACAGCGGCCACTCGCTCTCGACGTGTTCGAACTTTTGCAGTTCTTGGGGTTCGTAGTGGAGGCGTTCGGTCGTTTCCAGGGCGGTTTGGTGGCCGTCGCGCAGGAAGCGCTTCAGGCCGTAACGCCCGCCGAGTTTGGACAGGATCGCGGCTCGAGTGCGCTCGATAAGCGCTTTGTCCTCGACCGCAAAGGCCGGAAAGCTGATAGCCGACAGCAGCGCCGCGTCGGTTTCTTTCGAACTCGACTCGCGCGGCAAAAACGCTTCCAGGGTCACGCGCGCCCGCGCCACCTCGTCGGGCAGCACGTGGATGACCGAGGCTTGCGAGCCGCGCACCCCGAACAAGTCGAAACCCGACAGCGCTTCCAAAGCCGCCTTGGCGAGCGCGACTGAGCTGGCGTTGAGTTCGGGCTGGCCGTGGTTGGTCTTGTCGCCGCGCTCCCAAATGCCGTAGTCGGGCGTGCGGTAGGCGCGGCCGATATAAAAAACGAGGTTCTGGACGAAGTTCACCTCGTCGAGCGCGTAGATGATGGTGAGGCCCGACGCCGTCATCTGCGCGAGCATCAGCAAATAAAGCGAGGTTGCGTCGAGCTGCAAGTGGCCCCAGGCGTGGTCGGCGATGACCGTGTCGCCGGTAGCGGTGTCGTACTTGGCGTGAAGCGAGGCAAGCGGGTCCTGGGTCATCTTGAACGCCTCGACCTTATGTGCTTGGCGCATCATGGCGAACAACAGCCCGCGCATGAGTTTGACGACGGCCTGCTCTAGTTCAAACCCCCGCCCGCCGTCGTCGTCGAGCTTGCGGTAGGCGAGCGCCAATCCCCAAACGGCCAAAATGCTGTACACGTTGTCGCGCACCCAGGCGTCGCGGTAGTCGCCGTGGGCGTTCACGGCCGTACTCGCGGGCAACAACCCCGTCACCGGGTGCTGGCGCGCCAGGATGACGTCGCTGACTTGCCGGTAGTAGGCGTCCAGTTTCGTGGTCAGTTGAGGGGTATCGTTCACAAGCTCCTCTGTCCAGTGTGACTTACTTTTGCGAACAACGGCGTGGCATCGGTTACCTGTCGACCGACTCTTGAGCGACGCTTCGAAAACATGAAAAACCCCGCGGTGCGGCGGGGTCGTTGCGCTATTTCCACAGCGTCAAACTCACTTTGGTTTTATTTGGCTGTTGTTCTCTCCGACCAGCGGCGGAGCGTGTCACACTCGGCCTTGAGCGCCTTGGAGGCTCTGCGGTCGCGGGAGAAAAGATTTCTGATCCACGTCATCATAACTGTGACCTCCTCACAGCAGCCCTAGTTATACCGCTTCGAGCGCAAAAATGTGTGACCCATGTGACGTTCTCGAGCTCGAAAATGTGCCTAAAAAGGACTCGGGAGACGAGAGCGAGCCGGCCGGGAAGGGGTTTCGGTCAGCGACGAAGCCCCCATCTTTTCCTGCCCATCTTTTCAGTAAAATACCGTCCGCGTCCGGTCCCGCATCAAGACCTCGAGCCGCCGCGCGCTGACCGTTTCGCCCTGCCGCCTCAAAGCTCGATGATTTGGACGGGTCGGCTCGAGCGCTAAGTTCAGGCGAGGTGTTGCCGCCCGGCTCGCCTTGGGCGGCCGAACTGCCGGCAGAGTGGTTGTCGACGAAGCGCGTGCGGACAGCTGCGTGAGCACAGCTTACGCGGCGCGGGTCAGCTCGGCAAGACGACGACCCGGCGGTCACGTCCCTCACCGGAAGACTCGCTTTTAACCGAAGGGTCGTCGGCAATCTCCATGTGGACGATGCGGCGCTCGGCGGCGCTCATGGGTCTTAGGGGCTGCGGTTTGCCGGTCGCACGCACCTCCTCGGCAGCTTTGCGAGCGAGGTCGCGCAGACGGTCGTCTTGGCGGCGTTTGTAACCGCCCACGTCGATGGTTACGCGCACACCGTCGCCCTCGTGGCGGTTCAGTACGGCGTTGGTCACGTACTCTAAGGCCTGCAAGGTGCGCCCGTTCCGCCCGATGATCTTGCCCGGGTCGCCGCCGAAAACGTCGGCGTAAATTTCCGCCTCGGCGGCGGAATCGTCACCGGCGGTAACTTCAACCGCGTAGGCGGGGTCGAAGTTCAGCAGCAGGTTGACCAAAAACGACTCGGCCCGCTCGGTGGGCGTGCCGTCGTCCGGTAAACCGGCGAGCGGCGCTGAAGTTTGCGGGAGAGTCGCCGGCTCGGCGGCGACGGGCGGCACTAAGGCCGCCTCGTCTTCGCCCATGTTGATGCCCAAGTCCTCTAAGTATTTGTCTAGGTCGTCAGCCATCGTCATCCTCGTCTGTTAGTCCCGTTTGGTGCTCGCTGTCAGGTCGTTGGTGAGGCCTCAAGCCGCTTTCGCGGGCACGGCCGGTTTGTCGCGCTGGATAAGGTAGTACTGAAACACCTGTACGAGCATCGACACCACATAGTACAAAATAACACCCGCCGGAAAGCTGAGAAACAAAAACACGAACACGACGTTCATGACGAGTTGCTGCTTGAACTGCTGCGGGTTGCCCCGCGACATAAAGTAGGACTGCGCGACCATCACCCCGACGTAGAGCAGCGGCAAGATGTAGTAGGGGTCGGCCTGGCCCAGGTCGGGCAGCCACAAAAAGCCGGCGTTGAACTCGAAGTTGGCGAAAATGCGCCACAGGATGATAAAGAGCGGCATCTGAACAAGGATGGGCAGACAACCCATCGCCGGGTTCACGCCCTCCTCTTTGTAGATTTTCATGGTTTCTTGGGTGAGCTTTTCGCGGTCGTCTTTATACTTTTTCTGCAGCGCCTGAATTTTGGGCTGGATCGCCTGCATCCCGTACATCGACTTTGTTTGGGTGGTGATGAGCGGCCAGATGAGGGCGCGGAAGACGAGGGTCAGGACGATGATGGCTAAACCCCAGTTGCCCACGACCGTGTAGATTTGCTGCAACACCCAAAGCACGCCGAGCGAGAGTTGGCCTAGGATGTTGGGTTTGAACAGGCCGGGTAAGTCCAAAAACCCCTCTTGCTCGTAACGCACGAGTTCGTTGGGGCCGCCGTACTCTTCCAGCACGAGCGTGGTCTCGGCACCTACCTCGGGCGCAAGCGGCTTCTGCATGGCGATGCCGCCGCCGGGCAAGGTTTGGGCGCTCAGTTCGGTGTCGGTCACGTCGCCGGGCACCAAGACGACGGCGTTGCCCGTGTTGCGGTTGTTGTTTTGCAAGGAAACGTACGACGGGTCGCCTACCGCTTGAGCTACGGGGTTGAGGGTGAACGAGTCGCCCTGACCCACCTTGGTGACTTGCGAGTCGCCCTGACCGATACCGGGCACCGCGTACTGGAGAAGCGTCGCGCCGTCCGCCTCGTCCAGGCGCGTCGCCTTGAGGGTAACGTTCGCGGTGTGGTCCGTGTTTCTGACGATGACCGTTTTATCGATTTGGACGCCGTTCAGCACGTAGCTGAACGTGCCTTCATAGTAGGGGCCGTCGTCGGTATTGACCTTGCGCCAGTCGCTCGTCGCGCCCTCCGGCCGGATATACTCGCCGTCCAGCAAAACCGCACCCGCCGGAAAAGGCGCGTCTGCCGGGACGAGGTTGCCGTTGCGTCCGCCGGTCAAGCTCGAGCGGTAGGTGCCCTCTTTGGTGACGAAGTTTTGGCCCTTTTGTTGCTTTGGGAAAAGCGCCACGATTTCGCCCGCCTCGTCGAACACGTAGTCCAGGCCCTTGTTCGTGATGAGGGTGAGGGGTTCGTCCAGGCGTTGACACCAGAACGACGCGGCCGCGGGCGCGTCGCAACTCGTTTGCAGACTGTCAAAGCCCGCAAACTTGTCGGCGCTGAAGGGTACGGCTTCGAAGTCGACTCGAGCCCAAGCGACGCTCAAGAGCAACAAGACAGCGGTTGAAAAATACTTGAGCCTCAAGATTCCTCCGGGTGTTGGGGGGGCACCGGGTCGAAACCGCCCGGGTGGAAAGGATGACACTTCAGCAGTCGCCGCGTCGTCAGGTAGCCGCCCTTGAAGACACCGTACGTGCTTATCGCCTCTACCGCGTAGGCGCTGCAAGTCGGGTGGAAGCGGCAACTCGGGCTCGCTTTGAGAGGGGACAAAAAGCGCCGGTAAAAGTGGATGGGCGCGAGCGCGGTACGCTGAAGCAAAGAAACTTTCATACCAGCAAACCGCTCTTACCCAGGGCGCGAGCCAAGGCGTCTTTGAGCTGCTGATAGCTCGCTTCGGCCGCCTCCGGGCGGGTGATAACGATAAGGTCGCAAGAAACTCGTCCCGCAAACGTGACGGGTGACTTTTTTTCGTTCAGCAGCGCTTTCAACGCCTCGCGCAAACGGCGGCGGACCCGGTTGCGGGTCACGGCGCTGCCGACCTTTTTGCTCACGACGATGCCGACGCGCACCTGCGCGTGGCGCGTCGGTAGGTAGCGAGTGCTGAGAAACTTGGCATGGCCGGAGCGTCCTTTGCGTAAGCGCTGAAAAGCGCGGTCGCCTTTGAGAGAAACCAGCGTTTTACTCGTCGGAGACGGTAAGTTGCTTGCGGCCCTTGGCGCGGCGACGCTTTAGGACGTTGCGGCCGGCCGAGGTCTTCATGCGGGCGCGAAAACCGTGCGTCTTGGCACGCTTGCGCTTGTTGGGTTGGTAGGTGCGTTTCATTCCGAACTCCTTTTAGCTCTGCTTAGCTTTGTCTCGTTACCAAACCCGCTATACCTTGCAAGGTCGAGCGGGGCCTGCGGGCTTACAGCGAAACAAACGGGTGCCGGTAAGCCGAAAAAGCATACCACATCCGCGCGAGCCTCGCCAAACTCGGAGCTACACGTCCAAAACCTGCGAGGCTCGGGGGTAAGCTCGAGCGCTCTTTAGCTTCTACAGCTCTTTTAAGAACAGGGCGACGTCTTGGGGCGTCAGGTGTTCGGCCCTCGACCGCTCGGCCAAAATCACGCTGCGAAACGTGTCCGCCGCCCGCGAGAGCAGGTCGTTTACGACCACGTAGTCGAATTCGGTGACCGCCTTGATTTCCTCCCGCGCTCGAGCCAGACGTTTTTGGACTTTTTCTTCGGAGTCCGTGCCGCGGCCCCGCAGACGGCGCTCCAACTCGACCAAGGTCGGCGGGGCGATAAAAATCATCACGGCGTCTGTCAGGCGTTCTTTGACCTTGCGCGCGCCGACGAGTTCGACCTCCAAGAGTACGTCGCGGCCTTGCTCGAGCGCGTCCAGCACAGGCTGCGCCGGGGTGCCGTAGTAGTCGCCCACGTAGTCGGCGTGTTCCAGCAACCCCTCGCTCGCCAACAAACCTTCGAAGTGCGCGCGGTCGTAGAAAAAATACTGTTTGCCGTGCGTCTCGCCGGGCCGTTTGGCGCGGGTCGTCGCCGAGATGGAGAAAAACAAGTTGTCGACGTCGGCCAGGGCCGCCTGCCGCAAGGTGTCCTTGCCGACGCCGGACGCGCCGGTCATTACGAACAAAATCCCTTTTCGGTTCATAACACTCGGTTCATAGGTGCAAAGCCTGTTCGGTTCATACACCCACTCGACGCCGGTTGTGCGCTGCCTCGGTACTCAAAACACAGTCCTTTCGCGCGGCTGCACCGCACTAGGAAACCATAACGGTAAGGGTGAGGGTTTGGCAAGCCCAACGGCAAGCAATGCAAACCCTTCACAAAGCCGCCAAACTTAGGGCCGCCACGAAAACGACGCCAATCTCGCTGAAGGATTGTCAAGTCGGCGGCCGAAGTCAAAAACAGCAGCAACCCCGCTGTTGAAAAGTTCTGTACCAAAATCCTCGAGCCCGAAACGGATTTTACGGTAAGCGCCCGCCTCCGCCAACCGGAGGGACGCTCGGCGCGGACCATCACCTACTGCCGAACGTGCCGAAAGCGAAGCGTGCTAGACTTAAACCCCGTAAAGGAAGTGGCTATGGACACAAAGTACATCTTCGTTACGGGGGGGGTCGTGAGCAGCCTCGGCAAGGGCATCGCCACGTCGTCCGTGGGGGCGCTGCTCCGCGCTCGAGGCTACTCGGTCACCGCCGTCAAAATCGACCCTTACATCAACGTCGACGCGGGCACGATGCGCCCTTACGAACACGGCGAGGTCTTCGTCACCCAGGACGGGGCCGAAACCGACCTCGACGTCGGCACCTACGAGCGCTTTTTGGACACCGACTTATCTCGCGAGAACAACGTCACCACCGGGCAAGTTTACTTATCCGTCATCGAAAAAGAGCGGCGCGGCGGATACCTGTCGCAGACCGTCCAGGTCATCCCGCACGTCACCGACGAAATCAAGCGGCGCATCTACGAAGCGGGCAGCCGCGTTCACGCCGAAATCGTGCTGGTCGAGGTCGGTGGCACGGTCGGCGACATCGAATCGTTACCGTTTTTGGAGGCCATCCGCCAAATCCGCTTCGAGGTCGGGCGGGACAACACGCTTTATATCCACATCACACTGCTGCCCTACCTGGGCACGTCCGAGGAGTTCAAGACGAAGCCGACCCAGCACTCGGTCGCCACGCTGCGCGGCGTGGGCATCCAGCCCGACGGCATCGTCCTCCGTTCCAAAAGCCCGGTGCCCGACGAGGTGCGGCGCAAAATCGCGCTCTTCACCAACGTCGAGGCGGACGACGTGTTCAGCTCTTTTGATGCCGACTTCGTCTACGCCGTGCCCGAAATTTTGGAACAGCAGGGCATCGGGCGGTTTATCGAGCGCAGACTAGGCTTAGAGAAAGTCACCCCCGAACTGCGCGCCTGGCAAGAGGCGGTGCGCGTGCTGCGGCAACCGGCCTTTACGGTGAGCATCGGCGTGGTCGGCAAGTACGTCGCCATGCCGGACGCTTATTTAAGTTTGATGGAGGCCCTGAAACACGCGGGCATCGCCAACGACGCGGCGGTGGTGCTCGAGTGGGTCAACGCCGAAGACATCGTTGCCAACGGCGAGGACGGCCTGGGCCTGCTGAACACCTTCGACGGTATTTTGGTGCCGGGTGGCTTCGGGGTGCGCGGCATCGAGGGCAAGGTCAGCGCCGCCCGCTACGCTCGAGAAGGCAACATTCCCTACCTCGGAATTTGTCTGGGGATGCAAGTCGCGGTCATCGAGTACGCGCGTAATGTAGCGGGCCTGGACGGATCCAACTCGACCGAGTTCGACCCCTACACGCCCCACCCGGTCATCGGCCTCATGCCCGAGCAGTTGGAAGTCGCGGGCTTGGGCGGCACCATGCGTTTGGGCGACTGGCCCATGCAGGTGCTGGAAGGCACGCTGCTCGAGCACATCTACGGCCTCAGCGCCAACGGCGACCACACCGTGCAGGAGCGACACCGTCACCGCTTCGAAGTCAACCCGGAGTACGTCGACGCGCTCAAAACGGCGGGCCTGGTCGTCTCCGGCGTCACGCCGGGCATGGCGGGGCGGGGCGAGGGTTTGGTCGAGGCCATCGAGTTGCCCCATCACCGCTTTTTCCTAGGCGTCCAGTCGCACCCCGAATTCAGCTCACGGCTCATGCGCCCGAGCCCGCCCTTCAAAGGTTTCATCGCGGCGGCGGTTGAGTACGCTCGAGCGCGAGCCGAACGCGTAGAACAGCCGAGTCTCGTTGTCAAGGATTGAGTTCGACAATGTCGGCCACGGGTGTGTATACCCAGAGCCTAGTCCGCCCAACGTTCGGCCAAGGCCTGGACTGGGGCAACAACCGAGCCTCGGCCCCGTCCTTGTCCGTGACAAAAAGCTCATTGTCCACAAAGGTGTATTGGGGCGCACCGAAACCTGAGCTTTTATACCTGCAGGATGCCAGTTCAACCACGGCGTCTCTACTTTTGTCGCCGTCTTTCGGCAGGAGCGCGTACAGCGCAAGGTATTGGTCATTCACAGTTGAAGTGCCAAAACCATTGGATTCAACCAGAAATTTGTTGCCGTCCACGAGCACGGTCGGGTAAGAACTGAAACCTCCCCCCTCTAAGGAGAGCAGGGCTTCGCCCGTATTTACGTCGAAGACAGCCGTTCCGTGGTCGCCGTTGAACACCTCTACAAGATAAATACCTCGACGCAACGACTGAGCGTGCAGCGGCAATCCCATAAGTTTTGCCTCAACCGACGTCTGCGCCCGCAGGTTATAGATGCGTAGTCCGAAGGGGTCGTTGACAAACACAAACAGGTAATCATCCGTACAAACAACGACCGTGTGTTCGTCGGGGTTGTAGCGGGCGGGTGGGTCGGCGAACATGAGCGTGGCGGGGACGGTACCGGGGTCGAGCGCGATGAGCACTGTGACGAGGTCGGCCAGGGTGACTTCTCGAGCCTGAGGAGAGTCCGCCACCTCTATGCCCCCAACGTCTGCAAAAAACGCTGCGCACGTCGTCGGGCCGGGCTGCGCCAGACTGACGAAAAAGGTCAGGAAAACAGCCAAAATCCAAACCCGTCGGGTCATGCCGACAGTAGAGCACAATCATAGGCCCCACTGCTTTACCTCGCCGGACGAACTCGGTTAGCCTGTGAACATGAACCGTAAACCGCTCGTCATCGGGCTGGCCGGGGGCACGGGCTCGGGCAAGACGACGGTCGCCGAGGCCGTCATAAGTGCGGCCGGGGCCGACCAGGTCGTCATTCTGCCCCAAGACGCCTACTACCGCGCCCAGCACGACCTCCCCGCCGAGGTGCGCGCGCTGACGAACTACGACGAGCCGAGCGCCTTTGACACGGACTTGCTGGTCGAACACGTCGACGCGCTGGTGCGCGGCGAAGGCGTGGCGCGGCCCGTCTACGACTTTACCCGGGACGACCGCGCCGAAGCCACCGTGCCGCTGGACCCGGCCCCGGTGCTCGTAGTCGAGGGCATTTTGGTCCTGCACGAACCCGAACTGCGCAGCCGCATGACGCTCAAAGTGTTCGTGGACGCGCCGCCCGACGAGCGCTTTATCCGGCGCTTAGAGCGCGACGTGAAAGAACGCGGCCGCAGCGCCGAGAGCGTCATCAACCAGTACCGCCGCACGGTCAAACCCATGCACGACCTGTTCGTCGAACCCACCAAGGCCCACGCCAACCTCATCTTCCCCGAAGGCGGCGAGAACCGCGTTGCGCTGGACGTGTTGAGCGCTTACATTGTCAACTTTGTCAAAAGCTATTCGTGACCTTGTGCAAAGCTTGGAAGAGGAAAGTACCGAGTACCTAGTGAAAAGTGGAAAGTAAAAGTCAAAAGCTTTGACTTCCCTACTCAGACAGCCCCTAGCCCCACGCCCCGACCAAGGGTTAGACTACGAACTTATGTCCGCGGCCGACTCTTCGCAGCGGCTCAAACTGGAACGGTACGGGACAAAGCTATGCGCTTAAAAACGGTTCTCTGGTTGCTCATCCTGCTGAGCCTCATCCCTGCCAGCGTCCTCGTCGTACGCCGCGTGCAGGCCGAAGGCGGGCGGCGCACGGTGACGATTTTGATGGACGAGGCCGCCTTGGACATTCAAGCGCAGTACCTGGGCGTGAGCAGTTTGGAGTTGGGGCGGCACTACCAGAGTTTGGGCCTGAACGGCATCGCGCTTTACGAAGACACTTTGGAAAGCGCCGAGGCCAAGGGTAAACTTGCCGTGCTGCTCGCGTCCGAGGCGGAGGAGCTGGCGCTGGCTCGAGCCGAACCCCTGCCCGACCTGCCGCCCGACAGTTTGCTGGTGAGCGAGTTGGAGCCGGGGGCGCTTCGTGGGACCCTCGCCAAAAACGCACCCAACCCCGAACAGATGGTGTTTTTGGGCCGTCCCTGGTTCGTCTACCCCGGCCGCGCCGTCGAGGTGCGCCCCGCCGGGCCGGATAGGGTGTCTATAGAGGCTTGGGCGGCGGCAGGTTTCGACATCGCCTACCGCCCGCGCAACTTTCCGGGTCTACGCGGCGTCGGCGCGGACTTTCCGCCCGAGGCGCACTACCTTATCCACGCCGGTTTACAGGTGGCGGGCTACCCGAACAGCTTGACGGAACTCGTCGCCGCCTCGCAACCCTACCTCACCGGCGTCATCGAAGGCACCGAGCAGGACGGGATGCCCCAAATCGTCCGCAAAGTTCCCACCGCGCGGCTGCTGAGCTTCAACCAAGACTACGTCAACCAGCGCCTGACGCCGCAAAGCCTGATTGACAAATACCTGCTCGCCGCCAACGAGCGCGGCGTGCGCATCTTTTACCTGCGGCCCTACACCGAAGAACAGCTCGGCGACATGTTCGCGAACACCGACCGGCTCGTTGAGGGTTTGGCGGCGCGGCTCGAGCAAGAGGGTTACACGATTGGCCCGCTCGAGACGCTCGACCTCAACTATCAAACCAACGCCCTGTTCCGAGGCTTGAGCGCGCTCGGCGTGCTGGCCGGACTTGTTTTGCTGGCCCTGCTCTACCCCGGCGTGTGGGGACTGCTCGTCGCGCTCGGCGTGCTCGGTTTGGGCGTCTTCGCCAACGGCTTCGACTGGGGCGCGCTGGCGCTCGCCGCCGCACTCACCTTTCCGGTCATCGGCTACGGTCACCTGAAAGAACGTTTGACGAGTCTGGGGCTGGCGACGCTCGTCAGCTTAGCGGGCGCGATACTGTTGTCGGCAGTCGGCAGCGACCGCGAGGCGATGCTGGCGATAAACCCGTTTGCAGGCGTCGCGGCGACGCTTGTCGTGCCACCCGTTTTGTTCTTGTTTCACTACGCGCTGCGCTACCGCCGTCCGGCGAGTTGGGTGCGGGACTTTTGGAACTACCCCATCCGCGTCGGCAACGTGGCGGTGGTGCTGCTCGGGCTGTTCGCGCTGGCGCTGGTCTTTTTGCGGCGTGGCAACTTTCCGCTCATCGGGGCGAGCGGCGGCGAGTTGGCGCTGCGCAGTTTGCTCTCGGACCTGTTCGTACGGCCTCGCTTCAAAGAGTTGTTGGGACATCCGCTGGCGGTGCTGGGGTTGACCGAGCGCGGTTTGCCGGCTTGGGTCACGGCGGCGCTGCTGACCGGCGGGGTGGTGGCGCAGGCGAGCATCTTAAACAGCTTCAGCCACTACCACACGCCGCTGCTCGTCTCCTTGCAGCGCACCGTCGTGGCGCTCGTGCTGGGCCTCGTCATCGGGCTGCTGCTCGTGCCGGTCGTCAAACTCACGCTTCGTCTGGGGCGGCGCTGGCTGGCGAGCGCGGACGTGACGAGTGGGTAGGAGAAAGGAAGAAGGGGAAAGGAGAAAGGAGAAAGTAAAATCAGAAGCTTTCTCTCCTCTGCTCAAGTCTTCTGCTATTGAAGAAACGCACCTCGAGCCGCCCGCCCACTCATGAAAGTCCTTGTCAGCGGCTACTACGGCTTCGGCAACCTGGGCGACGAGGCGCTGCTGAGCGGGCTGCTGGATATCCTGCGCTCGGCCGGGCACGAGGTCACCGTTTTGTCCCAAATCCCCGAGGCGACCGAACGGTTGCACGGGGTCAGGGCCGTGTCCCGACTGGCGGGCGCACCCGGCGCGCTGCTGCGCTGCGAGGCGTTCGTCTCCGGCGGCGGCGGGTTGCTGCAGGACAAAACGAGTTTCCGCAGCTTGCAGTATTACCTGGGACTTATAAGTTCGGCGAAACGGCTCGGCAAGCGCGTGGTGGTTTACGGCCAGTCGGTCGGCCCCCTGAGCGAACGGGGGCGGCGGGCCGTCGCTTCTACACTTCGCGGCGTCTCGGTCGCAGTGCGTGACAAGCCTTCGCAAAGGTTGCTCGAGTCCCTGAACCTCCCCTCCTACCTCTGCGCCGACGCGGCCCTGCTTCTCAAAGCGCCGCTCGAGCCGCCCACCTCTCGAAATGAAGCCGACACCGTCCTCCTCATCCCCCGCGCGGGCTACCCCGAAATCACCGAAGCGCTTGTCGAAACCGGGCGAGACCTCGGCGCTCGAGGCGTCAAGGTGGCGGCGGCGGCCGTGCAACCGAGTGAAGATGCGCCGGCTCTACAAGTTTTACAAGAGGCTGTTCCAGGGCTTAAGCTGCTGCAAGCGGCGACGCCCGAGGGGTTGCTCGAGCACGTTGCCGACGCGAGCTACGTCGTCTCGGGGCGGCTGCACGGCCTCGTGTTGGCGGCGGTGGCGGGGCGGGACTTTTGCGGAATAGTCTACGACCCCAAGGTAGCGGCCTTTTTGGACGAGGCGGGCGCGCCCGCTTTCACGCTGCCGGTTGACAGGGCCGAACTGTTGCGCTGCGCCCTGGAAAAGCCAGCCCTACCCGCAGCACGTGTCGCCGACCTCAAAGCCAGGGCCGAGGCGGGCGCGGTTTATCTGTTGAATCAGCTCGGCCCCTGAAGACTGCCCCCAAAGACTGGCCGTAAGAACCACCTATAAAAATTACCTGTAAAAACCACGCAGCGGGTTGGGACACGGTAAGCTGAGGCCGCCCATGCCGCGCGTCGTCATCCTCCTCTGCTTGCTCTTGTCTTTCGGTTCGGCGCAGTCGACGTTGGACCGAATGCTCAGCAACCTGAACGAAGGTTTCTATTCGGTCGCGGCGCAAGTGGACGGCCCCGCGCTCGTTCGGGAACGTCCCGCCGACCCCGAAGCCCACTACCTCTACAGCAACGCGCTCTACCTGACCGGCAACGTCGCAGCGGCCCGCACCGAACTGGACGCCGCGCTGGCCCTGGACCCGCCCGCCGACGACTACCGCTATAGCCTGCTGAACGGCCTGCTCCGCGCCGCGGAAGGCGACAGCGAAGGTGCCAGGCGCTTGCTCCGCAACACCTTTCTACGCGCCCAAACCTACGAGGTCGCGAGTGCCTGGGGCCGCGTCGCTTGGCAGAGAGGTGACTACGAAGAGGCACTGGAGGCGTACACCGCCGCCGCCGCTACCCCGGAGGGCCGGCGTGAAGTCTGGGCGCAACTCAATCGGGGCCGAATGCTCAAGGCGCTGGGCCGTTTTGAAGAAGCTGTTCAAGCCTTTAACCAGGCCATCCAAATTTTTGTCGACAACGACCCCGGCGGCAACCGACTGCCCAACCCCGGCTACGTCGAGGCTTTTTTCCGGCTGGGTGAAATCTACGAAACCCAGGGCGACTTCAAACAGGCCGAAGCCCAGTACCGAGCCGCCCAAGGAGCCGACCCCAACTACGCCCCCGCCATCGCCGCGCTCGACCGTTTGGCCCGGAGCAGTCCCTGAAGCACCGAGACAAAGTCGAAAGTGAAAAGTAGAGGTTTTTCCCGCTCGAGAAGGGTACCCAAGCCAAGTTACCAAAACGCATTGACCCGCCCGGCTTGTGCCTGGTAAGCTACGCTCTCGCTCGAATCCCGGAGAGGTGTCCGAGCGGTTGAAGGAGCGCGCCTGGAAAGCGCGTATGTCGGGTAACCGGCATCAGGGGTTCGAATCCCCTTCTCTCCGCCAGAAACGTAAAAAGTGGACTTCGGCTCTAAACCGGGGTCCATTTGATTTGTGCAGATACACCCACAGGCTTATTTCGGTTTCTGGAAGGAATACTCGGGTCGGACTCCGAAGATGAAGGGCTCGAGCCTCAAAGTCCGTTCCACTCTTCGAGGCTAAGCTGGCGCTCGAGGGTTCCTACGATTTCCTCTGCCACCCTCGAGCTTGTCATACACCGCCAGCGCCAAGGCTTGTTCGACGTAATCGCTCAAAATAAAACGAACTGCCATAGGTTGATTATAGACGATGAGGTGCCTTCTCGAGCCTTTCTTCAAAAAAGTTGTCTCTAAAATTCTGAGGGCTTTGGTAGACTCGAGTTCATTACAAAGTTAGAGACTTGAGGGCTGAGGTTCCTAATCCGGTTTAAGGCATATTAGTAACCACCTCATGCTCGGAGAGTATATCTAGATTTCACTAGACCAATAATTGGCAATTTCATCTGCTAGTTTTCGTGTCTCTGGCCCCATATACTTATGTGCAACTTTCAGTGCTTTTTCGTCGCCATCAATTCGCTCGCATACGGTAACAGTAACAACATTACGAATCTCTTTTTCGTCGCTAGACGCCAACTTTTCCAGAAAACTAAATATGCGAGCAAGCAGTTCAGGGTTGTCTTCATTTTGCAACCACACTATTAGCGACGGATTAAGGACTGTCCCGTAAATCAAGTGGTCTTTAAATGCCTCATTGGAATAAAAGCTTTTATTTTCGTCGTACTCGGCACGGAGTTCTGGAACCGCTTCTACTAACGCTTCCCCTAAGGTATCTGGCGTCATTTTCATCTTAAGCCTCCTCTCCATACATCTTAAGTGTCTCCACGAACGGCTCCAGCAAGAATTTCGACTCGCCGTCTGAAGTGGAGCCTGCCCTCACCCCTCACCAAGCTCGGCAAACGCCTCTTCCAACGCCGCGACCTCGATGAGCGCGTCGTCCAGGTCTTTCGCCAGGTAGGTGTCGGTGCTTAGGCGCGTGGCGTCGGTGAGGACCTGGTAGACCTTGCCGCGCAGGGTTTTCAGGGTGCCAACGAACTCGGTCAGTTCCGCCTCGACCTTGTTCGCCGCTGCGAGCGTTTGGGCGTGCTGCGCCTCACGCGGGGACAGCTCGAGCAAGTAAGCTGCCAGACTCGTCCCGTGACGGGCGCGCGGCAGGGCGCGCTCGACGAGCAGGTCGACCCGCTGCGCGAGGTCGCCAAGTTCCCGCTGCAAGGCGGCGGGTGCGCTGTCGGCCTGCCTGTGAACGTCTTGGGCGATGGCGACGGCCTCGCCCATCAGTTGCCGGTACGGTTGCGCCAACGCGCCTAAAGCCTGCGCGCTGACGGTCGTTTTGGACTGGCGGCGGCTCAGCCGAACGCCGCTGACGATGCCCCACACGCCCAGCCCCAAAACGAGGAGCAGGACGAGGACGAGTTCGAGGGTCAGCGCCACGGGTTACTCACGGTAGGTTTAGGTAGCGACGTTCAAGCGCCGTCGGAGAGTTTGGCTTTGAGCGCGGCCAACTCGTCTTCGACGGCGCTGTCTTGCTCGAGCGCCGCGAACTCGTCGTCCAGGCTCAAACTTTGAGCCAACTCTTCTTCGGCGTTGACGCGGTCTTCCATCCCTTCGATTTTTTGCTCCATCCTGTCAAAGGCCTCGAACGCCTTGCGGGTGTCGGTTTTGGACAGCGCGCCGCTCAGGGTTTGCTGCGCCTCGACGCGCTTTTGCCGGGCGATGAGGAGTTGGCGCTTGCGCTCGGCCTCGCCGATTTTGGCGTCTAAGGCGCGGAGTTGGGTCTTGAGCTTGTCGACCATCGCGGTGTGCGCGTCGAACTGACCTTTGAGACCTTCGGCAAGGTCGGCGCTGCCCTGCTTGCGTTTTAGGGCTTCGCGGGCGAGGTCGTCGCGGTCTTGTTTGAGGGCGGTTTCGGCCTTGACCAGCCAGTTTTCGGACTCACGCACGTTGCTTTGGTAGTCGCGCTCGAGCTTTTTACCCTCGGCGATGGCCTGCGCGACTTCCATGCGCGCTTCGTACTGCGCCTGACGCATGTCCATCAGCGTCTGGTTGATGATTTTTTCGGGGTCTTCGGCGCGGCTGAGCAGGTCATTCAGGTTCGCGCGTAAAATCGTGCCGATGCGGTCGATGATGCTCATGGGGGGCTCCTTAAAGTAAGTACCGAGGACCGAGTGGAAAGTACCGAGTGAAAAGGAAAGTCAGAAGTTTTTTCTTCCTTGCTCCTTCTCTTACTTGCTGTCTCCTTTGCCGAAACAAAGTGCCTGTGCTGAGGGTTTCAGACGGCCTCTTCGGAGTCAGTGTACACGTCTTCGTAGGTGTCGGCCTCCGACTTTTGGGGGGCGGCGACGCGGAGCGCGTTGTAGATGTCCGTGTCGGCGGGCTCGAGCCCGTGGAGCAGCGCCAAGTACGCCGCGACCCACTGGCCTGCGTACCACAGCACCAGGGCCTGCGTGCCCGCGTCTTTCGGCGCGGTGCCCACGCCGCCGAAGGGCAGCGCGAGGCGTTCGATTTGCGCGACGCGCGTCCCCAACAGTTCGACGGCGAGCGCGGTTTCCTCGTCTTCATCACCCAGTACCAGCCCGACCACGTCGTCACCTAGCGAATGACGGCTTTCAAAAGCCCCGGCGAGGGTCTCGAGCGGGTGCTCGCCGACGGTGATAGCGAGGGACTTGCCCGTGCGTGCAAAGACCCGCTGAAGTAAGTCGGTCAGTCCCGCTTGAGGCTTGCTCGCCACCAGCAACGGCACCCGGTTCCACAAGCTCCAAGCGAGGGTTTTGGCCGGGTTGCGGGCCGTTTCGACCTCGGGGCGCATGACGGCGGCAAGCTCGAGCATCGTTCGGTTCGCCGCGGCGAGGTCGTCGCCGTGTCCGGTCGCGTAGGCCAAGTAACTCGCGTAGGTGTAAAAGCTGAGGCTGTCGGGGCCGACGAACAAGCTCGGTTCGTGAAGGCCGTGCCCCAAAGTCACCACTTCCGCCCCGGCAAGTTCGGTACTTACCTTGAGCGGTGCGGCGTCGCCGTAGTCGAAACCGCCGCTTAAAATGAACTGCGTGCCGGAGAGCACCAGCGGCGCGTCTACCCAACTGCGAAACACGCCCGGCAAGCTCGAGGCCTCCCCGAAGGCCATCAGGCCATACGGTTCATCGCGCAGCCCGTCCGGCCCGTCGTAAGAGCCGGGCAGCGCGGCGAGGGCGGTCAGAAATTCGTGGTTTACGGATAAGGTGTCTGTCGTGTCCATCATGGCTCAAGTTTAGCCCGCGTGATACGGGATAACTTTTGATTGGAGTACAGGAAAAAAGTACCGAGGACCGAGTGGAAAGTACCGAGTAAAGACCGGGGGGTTCTCAGGCCTTTGCCAGCCGAAAGCCGATGTCGTGGCGGTAGTGCGCGCCTACGAAGTCGATTTTTTCAACCGTTTCGTAAGCCGCTTCGACGGCCTCGAGCAGTGTGTCGGCCACAGCCGTAACACCGAGGACGCGGCCGCCGCTCGAGACAAGCGCTCCGTCTTTCAGGGCCGTGCCCGCGTGGAGAATGTTCACGCCGTCTAGCAAATGCGCGGGTAGAACGATGGGGATGTTTTTTTCGTAGTCCCCCGGATAACCCGGAGCCGCCAGCACGACGCAAGCCGCCGACTTTTCGGACCATTCAAGCTCGAGCCCGTCCAGCCGCTCCTCGACCACCGCCAGCAGCACGTCCACAAGGTCGGTCTCCAGCAACGGCAACACCACCTGCGTCTCCGGGTCGCCGAAGCGGGCGTTGTATTCCAGCACTTTGACGTCGTCGCCCTCAACCATCAACCCGATGTAAAGCACGCCCTTGTAGACGATGTTTTCGGCCCTCAAACCGGCAAGCGTCCGTTCGACGATGTTTTTTGTAACGTGCTCGAGCTGCGCGCTACTCAGCAAAGCGACCGGGGCGACCGTGCCCATGCCACCGGTCATCGGGCCGGCGTCGCCGTCGAAAGCTTGTTTGTAGTCCTGCGCGAGCGGCATCATTCGGTAGGTCTCGCCGTCGGTGAACATCAGCAGACTCACCTCTTGGCCGTTCAAGAAGTCCTCGAGGACGATTTCGCCGCCCTCGGGGGCTTCCAGGATATTTTCTATGGCGGCTCGGGCCGCCTCTTTCGTCTCCGCAATCGTTACACCCTTGCCCGCCGCTAAGTTCGAGTCTTTGACGACGATGGGAAGCGTCGCGTTCGCGAGGTACGCCAGAGCTTGCACTACATCTGTAAAGCTCGCGTGTTCAGCGGTAGAAATCTCGTGCCGTTTCATAAACGCTTTGGAAAAACTTTTTGAGCCCTCGAGCTGCGCCGCCATCCGGTTCGGCCCGAACGCGCGCAGGCCCGCCGCCGCGAACGCGTCCACCACGCCTGCCACGAGCGCCTTTTCCGGCCCGACGACGGTGAGGTCGACGGCGTGTGCCTGGGCAAGCTCGAGCAGTGAAGCGTTTGACAAGTCGGTGTCCAAACAGGTTGCAACTTCAGCAATCCCGGCGTTGCCCGGCGCGCAGTAAACCTCGGTCACCTGCGGCGAGCGCGCCAGCGCCTTGACGAGCGCGTGCTCGCGGCCGCCCCCGCCGACGACGAGGATGTTCACGCTGCCACCTCTCTATAAACAATTTCTCCTGTTAAAACTCGCCTCGCAGCCTCGGGGTAGGCGCGGTGTTCCTCGGTCAGAATGCGCGCTGACAAGGTCTCTTCGGTGTCGCCTGGCAAAACGGGCACGCGCCGCTGCAAAATGACCGGGCCGCTGTCCACGCCCGCGTCGACGAAATGCACCGTGCAGCCCGACTCGCTCACGCCCGCACACAACGCCTGCCGCTGCGGGTGCAAACCCGGAAACGCGGGCAGCAGCGACGGGTGGATATTGAGAATGTGCCCACGCCAGCGCGCGTTGAAGTCACTCGAGAGCAAACGCATAAAACCAGCCAAACAGACGAGGTCGATGTGTTGGTGCTCGAGCCTCTTCCCCACCGCCGCCTCGAATAGCGCGCGGCCCCGGCTATCGGCGTCGTGTTTTCTGGCCGGAAAAGGATGGTGAAAGGTGGCGACGCCGCAGGCTGAGGCTTTCTCTAAAGCCAGCGCATGAACGACATCACTCACGACCAGCGCGACCTCGGCAAGTTCGTCACCCGCCGGAAACGCCCGCAACAGCGCGTCCAGGTTCGAGCCACGGCCCGAGGCGAAAACGGCCAGTCGGGCGGGGCGGTTTAAAGGGAACACAGTAGGAGTTTAACGCGATTTCTCAAGTGTGGAGCGGAGCCGGGGCGGCTCGCCCCTCGCCTGTTCTCGCCAACTCATACCGAATCAGCCTGTACACTTTCGCAAGCTGGCCGCCTTGACTTTTGCTCGCTCCGCGCAGGTTAAACCGTTAGGTGACGGTTTAACCAAGCGGTATCAGAACAACTTGTTTACACTAAAAAAGTAGCGTTCACCGACCGAACTCTGGAGCAGTTCACCCCTGAAAAAATCTGTGTCCAGCCAAGCGTCTCCGAACTTGCCTCCCGCTTCAAGTAACCACCCTACTTCACCCCGGTGTTCGGCGGCCGCCAACAGTCCCTGCGCGGGCGGGGCTTGCCTTTGGGGCTCTACCTCGGCCTGGGGCCGGTAGTTGTAGGTGCAGCTCCCCGTCACCTGCCCCTGCAAGCTCAGCGGCGTCTCTTCCGCCAGCTGATAAGGTGCCCGAGACGCTGTACTCGTTTTTGTCAATGTAGCTCGACTCGAGTTCAAAACGCAGCGGCGTTCTCTCCTCTTTAGCGGGATAGTCGTCCACCCAACCTTCGAACGTGCCGCTGAGCGCGACCTTGCTAAAAGGTACCCCTTGTGGATGGCAGTCGTCGAGCAAGCGGCCGATAACCAGTGCTCCGAAGAGGCCGCAAGACGAGAGGACGAAAGGGAAAAGCAAACAGGCGGTCACGATACGAATCCGTGTAAGCATCAGGGTCTCCTTACGGGGGGCCGCGCGGCCCCTTTTTCAAACTGGTTTTCAGTTGCACTGCCCAGACGCGTTGGGGTCGGACCTGAAAATGGGCGTCATAGCGGAGCAGCCGGGGCCGGAAGCTTTCACGTCACCGCCGCCGTCAAACAAAAGTCCGTACTGCGCCCCCGAGTGTGCGAGCCCGTCGCCTAAAAACACGGTCGCGGCGGGCGGCTGGTTGCCGAAAAACGTCATCAAGGTGATGCTCGCCGTTTTGTCCGAGTTGTTCGAGCTTGCCATCGTGCTGCTGCCGGTACCCAAGAATGACGTGTGCGTGAACGAGGCCGCGCCGTCGTAGACCAACACGCCTTGCCACGCCGTGCCCGCTTCGTTCTTCAGAGCGACGGGTTTTTCTTCGGTGCCTGCGGTCGTCAAGGCGCCACCCTCAAGAACGGACAGGCCGACGTCGTTTTGGAATTCGACCTGTACCCCCGCCTCGAGCGTCAGCTTGTTCTCGTTTTCGACGGTCAAGTCGGGTCGGCTCGACGTCTCCAAGACGAGCCAAGGCGTACCGCCAAGGGCCTGCCAGCTCACATCCCCGACGACCTGACTGTACCGGGGGTTTATATAAACCCTGTCGTCGCCGTTGCCCGTGTAGCTGTTAGTGGCGAGCAGGTAGTGGGCCGCTTGTGTGTCGGTGTAGACCGGGGCGAGGGCGTTCGCGCTCAAGGTGTTGCCGCTAAAGTTGGGGAGGGTCGCATTATAGTAAACGAACAAACCGTAGCCCGCGCTCTCCCGCAGCGTGCTGTTGCGCATCGTAAGCGTGTTGTCGCCCTCAACAGCGAGGTTTGCGGGCGCGGTGTAGTTGGACGAGGTCAGGTCGCGACTTCCGCCGTACTCAACGGTCACGTGTTCCAGCGCGGCGGTCGCGGTGCCGCCCAGCGAAAGGCCCGCCCAGTACCCTCTGGACGCATTCGTGCCGGTCAGGATAATGGGCTTCTCGGCGGTGCCCACGGCGACTAGCTTGCCCGACTCGCGTACAAGGAGCGCGCGCCCCTCCTCGAACGCCACCACGACGCCCGGCTCTATTGTCAGGGTTCCGGCCCGCACCTCGATGTTGTAGGTAAACGCGAACACGTCTTTAGCAACGTAAAGGTTTCGCCCACCGCCAAGGTGCTCTGCGCGGGCGGCGCGATGGTGACCGAGCGCACGCCGCCCTCTTCCAGGCCCCCACAGGAGGCGGCGGTCAGGAGCAAGACGAGAAAGTTGAGGGTAACGAAGCTGATGAGCTTTGTTGCTTTTGAAAACATGGCGGTTCCTTTCGGGGTGAGGCGGGAAGGTTCCCGCCTCTGAGGGATTTAGAACTCGGCGCAGACGCCGTCTTGAATATTGAGAAAAGCCAAAACTTCTCCGGTTTGGGCGTTTTTATAGCGGTAGCCCGGACCGCAGACGCGGCCTTCGCCGCTCGGTTTAGTCTCCGAACCGGTTGTGGTAACGAAGGTGTTGCCGTGCAAGTAGAGAACAGGAGAGCCGGGGCCTCCAGAACGGACGTCCCTGATAGCCCAGTCGGTCCCGCTCGCGTTGCGAAAGGTGTTACCGCCGGGCTCCGACACCGTTCCCAAATCCAGACCTGTCGGGGTGCCAGAGAGATAGAGGTTGTTCCCCCCGCTGTTTTCCAATATCACATCTCTAAGCCTGAGCGACTTACCCGCAAACCAGACGCCGCTGGCGTCGTTGGCGGAACTGTTCATCCCGTCCGAAGCGATAAGCGTGGTGCCACCCTGAACGTTAATACCTACTGCGCTCTGGGTGTAACTACCTCCCTCGAGGATGACCGTTTTCGAAGTTTCTGCGTACAGCGCGTGACTCGTCGCTTTACTCGACGTTACCCTGCGAAGAAGCGCATCGGCGTCACCCAGCACAACGACACCGTTTGAGTTCGAGCCGAAGGTACTGTCTTCAGCAGTCGCGCGAAGATTGCCGCTCAGATACAAACCAGCGTTGTCCAGGGTACTTCCAGAAGAACGACGTCCTGCATCTTCCGACGTAACGCCTCGCATTGTCAGAACGCCCGAAACAACCTTGATGTTGCTAAGGCCGCTACTTTCTACAACGACATTTTTCAGTTCGCTACCGGGGCGCACGCTCTTCATGTCGAAGCCGTGGGTAGCGCTGTAGGTAACGCTCGAGTCCTGCACCTCGAACAAGCTGCGGTAGGTTTTTATGCCGGTGCCGTTGTTGCTAAAGGTGCTCCCGGAAACAAAAGCCGACCTGGGGTCTTGGACGATGGACAGGTTCAGCCCCGTCACGTTGTCGTTTATGACCGATTTCACCAAGTTGAGTTTGGCACCAAGTATAGAAACGCCGTACTCGAAGCCGCTGATGTCGCAGCCCGTTAGGTTGACGTCACCGCCGACCTGCTCACCAAAGGCCACGTTCACACCGCGCCCCGCCCCCTTGCCGACGAAGACCGAGTCTTGCGCCGTCACGCGGCCACCCAAAGAGGCCACGCAAATGTCGCTCTTCGCGCAACTTACGTATCGCATGACGAGTTCGCTGTCAACATCGAGGTCGAGCACCGTCGCGCCGCCTGTAACGCTCAAGTCGAGCAGGGTCAGTTTGGCTCCGTCGAGTTTTAAGAAGGCTTGACCGTCAAGCTCGAGCACCGTATCCGTTTGCGACGCGCCGACAATTTGCAGGTCTTGTTCGAGCGTGTAGCCGAAGGGTTCGTCCCCACCCTGCGCGTAGGTTCCGGCCCCGAGCGAAACGCGCGTGACGCTGCCGCCCGCGGCCAGCTCGAGCGCCCGCTTGAGGGTGCGCAGCGGTCTGGCCTCGGCCCCAGTGTTGCCGTCGTCACCGTCGGGGCTGACAAACAGCGTGCCGGTGGGCTGGAGGCTCGTAACCTCGACGCTGACGCGGTCTTGCGAGCTTAAAGACCCGTCCGAGACGGTCAGTTCGGCGGTGTAGCCGCCCGGAGCGTCCGCCGTAAATGTGGGGCTCGCCGTGTCCGCGCCGGTCAGTGCGGGCGCGTCGGCGCTGTTCTGCTCGGGCCAGGTCAGCCACGTCCAGGTGTAGGTCAAGGTGTTGCCATCGAGGTCTGAAGAACCGCTTCCGTCCAAAGTCACGGTCGCACCCTCTTGCACGACTTGGCTCGAGCCCGCCTCGGCGACGGGGGGTCGGTTGGTCGCGTTCGGGGCTCGAGCCGTCACCGTGACGGTGTCGCTGGCGCTGTTTACGCCGTCCGAAACGGTAAGGTTCGCCGTGTAGACGCCTTCGAGGTCGGCGGTGAAGCTCGGCGTGACGCGCGAGGCGTCTGAAAGGGCCGCTGCGCTGCCCGAAGGTGCTTGAAGCGTCCAAGCATAGGTCAGGGTTTCTTTTTCGGGGTCCGAAGAGGCCGAAGCGTCGAGGGTGACGGTCGCGCCTGTTTCTACGGTTTGCTCTAAACCTGCGTCGGCGCGGGGGGCGCGGTTTTGCGGTCCGCTCACGTTGACCAAGAGGCTGTCGCTGGCGGACAGTTCTCCGTCGGAAACGGTCACCGTAATTTCAAAGGTACCGACCATGTCCGGGGTGAAGGTCGCCCTCACCGTGTCGCCGCTCAGACTCACGCCGCTGCCGTCCGGCTTTTTGGCGAGTTTCCAGGCGTAGCTCAGGGCGTCGCCGTCGGGGTCGGAGGAAGCGCTGGCGTCGAGTTGGACGGTCGTGTTCAGAGCGACGCTTTGGTCCGCACCGGCGACGGCCTGCGGTGCGACGTTGGGGGAGGGCACGGCGGGGCAGGCGACGAGGAGGAAGAGGAGGGGGAGGATGAATCCTATAGCTTTCAGCTGTTTCATGGTGCCCGCCCTCCTATCCATAGATAATGGAGACAAAGAAAGAGACGATACTTTCTTTGCTGCGCCCTTGGTCGTCAGTGACTCGTACGCGAAGTTTGACTTCGTGGCCTTTTCCGTCGACAAAGGTTGCCGCAACAATGTCATCTGTGTCGAACACCGCGTCCAGCGTCCGGCCGCTGCCGAGGGGTTGCCAGGTGGACTTGCCCGCCAACTGGAAAGACCAGACAATGTCGCTGTCCGCCACACTGCTTGAGTCAACAAAAGCGGCCATACTGAGTGTTTGCTCACCATCAGACCATATAAACTCTTGGTTAGACACAGGATCAGTGATGACGACGCCCGGCGGATAACCACCTGGGGCGGGCGCTGTGACGGTGACTGTCACCGTCTTGGTCGCAGTGATTGGCGCTGCGCCGCTGTCCGTGTAGCTAGCGGTAATCGCTTTTTGCCCCTGCGCAAGGATTTTTGACAGGATGCCTGCGCCTACGCCGCTTGTACCGTCCTCGACAGACCACTCGATAAGGCGACTGTTCGCATTTTTTCCCGTAAAGTCTTTGCAGGTTGGGTCGCTGACGCTGGCGCGCAGCTCAAACGGCTGACCCTCGCCGACGCTCGTGGTGGGTACCTCTTCAAGGGTCAACTCCGGCGCACGGTTTGTAACGTTCACCGTCACCTTGTCTTCGGTCGTTTGCCCTCTATTGTCCGTCGCGCGTACCGTGAGCGTGCGGTTACCGGGGCAAAGCGCACGGTAGCCGCTAGCCCCGCCGTCTACAGGTATTGGGTTGATGAGGTCACCCAACCGCTGTCCAGCTTCGTCGAACCACGCGACCTCGAGGGGAAGTCCTTCCGGGTCGAGCGCATCAATCGTAAAGTCGATAGCCTCGGCCTCAAGAAAGCTCGCTCCGTCTTTAGGCGAGGTGATGTCGACGCTGGGCGGCAGGTTCTCGGCGCACTTGATAAGTTCGCGCTTTTCGGTGAACACCTTGTCGTACTCGGACAACTCACCGATAACCGGCAGTTGCACGCGGTAGCCGTAAGAGGCGTTGTAACCGCCGTAAACGCACCAGGTGGGGTCGCGCGGGAAGGCGGCGTCGCCCTCGACGAAGAGCCGCGCAGTGAGGGTGCCCGCTGCTGTCGGCGCGCTGTAAAGACCGACGGCTAAGCGCGCGCCCGTGTAGGCCCTGGCCGACGCGCTTCCTTCCAAACCCGGCCTGGGCACGTCGCTCGTGGCGCTCGGCGTCCAGATGTCTTGCCAACCCTTCGCTTTGGTGTAGCGCGCGCCCACGTCGAGCGAGGCGTTCTGGGTCGCGGTAGCCAACATCCTGCCGCCCACCTCGCCGTAAGCCCCAACAAAAATTTCTATGTCTACGTCGATGACGACCGGCACGGGACCGATAAAGAAGGTGTGAGTCGCCACGTCGATAACGGCGAGCGTGGTCTCGTCTTTGAAACTGTAGTCGCCCACGGCGCTCAGGGTGGTGTCGACCTGCTCCTCTAGCAGCACGCTCACCTCGAACACGTCTACAAACGGCTCGGGCGGCAAAATGCCGTCCCAATCTATGTTCACCACGAGGTCCAGCGTCGCGTTGAAGCTGAAGGTGCCGCTCAGGGTGATGTCCAGCGGGTCGGCGTCCAGCAAGACTTCGTTGAAGTTGTAGGAAAAGTCGAAACCCGCCGCCTGCGTCGCCACCACGCCCGGCAGGGCGTTCTGCGGCGCTGCGCCGTCAGGCTTGAGCCGCGCGCTGAAGCTCCCTTGCGCTCGCGTCACGGCGTCGGTGAGTTGGGCTTGCTCGGCCTCGAGCACCACCCCGCCACCCTCGTTGCGCTTAGAAACGACCTTGCGCAGAAAGCCGCTCGGGGCCGCGCCCGCTATGGGTTCGCTCACCAGCACGTCGCCGGGCTCCAACTGGGCCAGCAGCGGCGTCTCGGCGCTGAAGCGCAGCGTGCCGTCGCTCTCAAAAGCGCTCAAGCTCCGTTTGGTCGCCTCGTCGGTGACGTGGGTGGTGTCGGGGATGACGGCGGCTGTCGGCGTGGCGCTCTGGGCAGCGGTCTGGGCCGACTCGTTGCCGGCCACGTCTTTCGCGGTCAGGGCGAAAAAGTAGGTGCGACCGTTTTGCAGCCCCGATACTGTATAGCTCGTAGCATCTTTGTCGGTAGTGGCAATGGCCGTAAGGGCCGCCACAGCCTCGCCTTGATAGACGCTGTAACCTGCCAAGTCCTCTTCGGCGTTGGCGTCCCACGACAGCAGCACCTGGCCGTCCGCAGCGCGGGCGCTGAAGTTTTGGGGCGTTTCGGGCGCTTGCGTGTCGCCGGGCTGTCCACCCCCGTTGCAGGCGACGACGAACAAAAGTAAGGTCGAAGCGATGATGCTTTTTACAACACTCAATCTCATCGGGTAGCTCCTAAACTGTGGTTTGAAGTGAATCAAAGTCGGTTGTTAGTCGGGTGGATAGTCCTGTCGGCAAAACCGTCAGTGAACCGAAGCGCGGTGAAAAAGCGTTTGAGAATTGAAAGTCGAAATCGACCAGCGTGAAGCTGGCGCTCTACCGCAAAAAGTTACCTGGCGCTGAACGCTCGACCCTGCGCACGGAACGCCGTTGTGCCTAGCAGCAGGTTGTGCTCGGCTGTCGTCAAACTAACGAGATGCTGATTGGGTGACGTCTGAGCTGTGCGACCGGCTCATGACCGTCCGCCGTTTTTAGCTCACGACACACGTGTGCGGCCTGCCGTCTTCGTTACGGCCATCGGTACATCGACCCCTCCTCCCACAACCCCTCTTGCACACTTTTCTCATCGACCAGGTAGGCCCAAGTTACTTCGGGTAAGGATTGACGTGCCATAGGGCATTCGCCCTATACTTGAAGGGGGGGCTGCTCATAGCGGAGGAGGGATGGGGCATGCCTTACTTCAGCGAGGCGGAGTTGAGGAGGGTTGCGAGGGCGCAGCGCACCTTTCTCTCGAGGCCGGACTTTGTCTCGCCGCCGGCCTACCGCCGCGCCTGCAACCGCGCGGTGAAAGAGCTGCTGGGGGCCGACCACGCCGTTTTTTTCGAGGTGAGCCGCGACGAGGTGGTGCTCGAGTCCGAGGACACCTACCCGGAAACCCTCGCCTTTCTTGCCAAGACCTACCGGGCCAAGCAAGTCCGCGACGACTCCTCGTGGGACGACAACTTGGAGAGGTTCGTCGACCAGCGTCTCCGCCGCGGGGCCGGGGTTTACATCGACCTAAACGACCGCACGCTGTTGGAAAACTCGCCCGTCTACCACAAGCACTTCAAACCGACGGGACTCGGCTACCTCGTCGGCCCGTCCGTGCCTGTGCCGGGCGGCGAAGTCTCTATCTGTGCGGCTTTCGAGACAAAAAACGCGGCCCTCTACGGGGAGCAAGGCTTGGGGCTGCTCGAGCTTACCCTGACGGCTTTTACGGCGGGCGCTCAAGTCCACCTGCACTCAGCGCCCGCGCCCCTTTTCTCAGCCGCGCATTTCGGGCTGCCGCTCGTCGCCTTCGACGAGGCGGCGCGTGAAACCTACCGTAACCCGGCCTTTGACGACCTGGTCGAAACGCCCTCGGGCCATGAACTCGTCGCCTGCGCTGCCGACTTGGCGAAAGCCTTTTTGGCGGCTCGTGACCGGGTCGTAGGCCGCAGACAGCTCACCAGCACCGATGGGCACTACGAGCTGACGGCGCTACCGACCGTCGGGACGGGTTTCGAACGGGGAACGCTGGTGCTCGTCACGCGCCGGAACCTTGCGTTGCCCGCGCTGGCTGTTATCGTGGAGCGCTTCAAGCTCACAGCGCGCCAGGCTGAGGTCGCGCAGTTGCTGGCGCAAGGTTTGACCGACCGGCAAGTCGCCGAGCACCTCACCATCAGCGTGAACACCGCCCGGCGGCACGCGGAGCAGGTCCTTATAAAACTCGGCGTCAAGACCCGCGCGGCGGTCGCGCTCGCGCTGCTCGGGTGAGGTGGCTCTGACGGGTGTAAAAAATCTGATGGGTGTAAACAAACTGTCTGCAGCGGCGCTCGCTCGGGTTTCGTAAAGGCTTCGCAGTCGTCGCTCGAGACCTCCCGAGTTTGCCGACAAAGCTCTTCTCACCTTCATGACCGAACCCGGCGAGGAAGGTGAAAGAACGGCTATTTACGGCGACGGTCTCCCGTTCGTTCAGCGGTTGCGACAGCGACAGGGATGACGGAAAGGCTCGAGCCGCACCTCACCCTAAACTACCCTCGAGCTTTCCCGGGTGATGCTTGCGCCAGTAGCGCGTCACGCCCAGCACGGTCATAGCGTAGTTGCTGGTGAGTTGGTGGCGCGCGACCACTTCCGGCTGAGCGTCGTCGGCTTTCAGTTCGGCGTTGCCGTAGTCGGCGATGCGTTTCGTCAGCGCCGCGTCGTCTTCGCCCGCCCGCATCCCCTCCAAAATCACCTCGGCCCAGGCCCCGTTGCGCTCCGGCACGCGGCGCAGGTGGGTCTCAGGGTCGGTAACCTCGCCGAAGTGGGTCAACAGGAGGCGCTTGGGTTTGGCCTCGAGCATGGTTTGCGCAGTCTCCCGCCAGGTTTCCAGGTTAATTTCGGGCGGCGGCAGGGCGGGGCGGACGACTGACGAGCCCCCCAGGTGAATAGCGGCGGCGTCGCCGGTAAAAAGGGCGTCCTCGTTCAGCAAGTAAGCCACGTGGTGCGAGGCGTGGCCCGGCGTGTAGATGACCTCGAACACGTGCCCGCCGAGTTTCAGGGTCTCGCCACCTTGCAAGGGTTTGATTTGCGCCTCGGGTATGGGCGTCATCGGCCCCCAGAGGGTGTCCATCATGTCGCCGTAAATGCGCGTGGCGCTCGCCATAAGTCGACTCGGGTCGATGAGGTGGGGTGCGCCGATTTCATGCACGTAAACCGTTGCGCCGGTTTCTGCAGCAAGTGCGCCCGCCGCGCCCGCGTGGTCTAAGTGGATGTGGGTGAGGAGGATGTTTTCTAAGTTTTCCAACTCGAAGCCCGCCTCGGCGACACCCGCCTTGACGGCCCCCAAGGTCGAAGCCGGCCCCGTCTCGACGAGCGAGAACTTACGGCCCTCGCCCGGCACCAGGAACACCGCCACCGTGCCTTCGTTGCCCATGTGCCGGGAGTCGATGACGTACACGCCGTTCAAATCCTCAACGCTCGGGATACTCACATAGGCCATCAGTCCGCAGCTTCAACCGTATTGGTAAGCGTGCCGATGCCCTCGACCGTCACCTCGACCGTATCACCGATTTGCAGCGGGCCGACGCCCTCCGGCGTGCCGGTCAGCACCACGTCGCCGGGGTGCAGGGTCATAAAGGCGCTGATGTAGCTCAGCACTTTTGGTAAATCGAAGATAAAGTCCTTGGTGTTGCCGTCTTGCTTCACCTCGCCGTTGACGCGCGTCTGCACGCTCAGGGCGCTCGGGTCCAGGTCGGTCTCGAGCCACGGACCCACCGGCGCAAAACCGTCTGCCGACTTGCCGCGCGTCCACTGGAGGTCGGCTTTTTGCTTGTCGCGCGCGGTCACGTCGAGGGCGCAGGTGTAGCCGAGGACGTAGCTCAGGGCCTCGCCTTCGGAGACGTTTTTCAATTTGCGCCCGATGACGGCGGCAAGTTCGCCCTCGTAGTGGAGGTTGCTCGTCCAGGACGGGTAAAAAATTGGGTCGCCGGGGTTGGCGAGGGTGTTGAGGCCTTTTAAGAACAGGCCCGGCTCGGTCGGCAGGTCGGAGCCACCCATCTCGCGCACGTGGTCGGCGTAGTTTTTGCCGACGCAGATAATGACCCGAGGCTCGCAGGGCGCGAGGAGGGTCACCTCGGAAAGTTCTACGGTCTCCCCCGTTCGCTCGCCCATCATCCCGCTCAGTTCGTGAATTTTGCCGCCCTCGAGTTCACCCCAAGACGCCGTTCCGGCGTCGTCCTGCTGGTACTTCACACGTTGCATGGTCAGCCTCCTAAGTCCAAGGCATTTTATCCGGTTGGACTCGCCCGGAGGCAACTAAAACGCGTAGCGCACCGTGCAGTAAGGCACGACCTCGGCCATCAAATCTTTGAGCGCGCGCACCTGCCGACCCTTAAACCCACTTCGGTAGCGCACGTTGTCGCCGCCCATCTGCGAGGTCTTCGCCTCCTGGTTGTGCGGCGTCCAGAGGAGTTCTTCGGCTTTCGGGTGCCAGCCCAGATTGACCTCGTGCAGTTGCTCGTTGTGAGTTAAAAAGATAACCTCGGCTTTGAGTTGGGCCTTGGCCGCCTCTGAAAGTGTGTCGTCGACCTCGGTCAGCAGCGCGCGGTAGTCTTCCAGCCAGCCGTCGTAAAGGACGACCGGGCTCAGGTTGAGGTGAACTTCGTACCCTGCCGCGACGAAGTCGCTGACGGCGCTGATGCGCTCACTCATCGGCGAGGTGCGCACGTCGACGGTTTTGGCGACTTTCTGGGGCATGAGCGAGAAGCGGACGCGCGTTTTGCTTTGGGGGTCGTAGCTTAGCAAGTCCCGGTTGACATACTTCGTCGCGAACGAGGCTTTGGCGTTCGGCAGCGTCTTAAAGAGGGTGACGAGGTCGCGCACGTTGTCGCTTATGAGTGCGTCCACCGAACAGTCGCCGTTCTCACCGATGTCGTAGACCCAGAACGTGGGGTCGGTCTGGGCCGGGATTTTGGGCTCGAGGGCGGAAGCGTGTTTGCTGATGACTTTTTGGATGCCTTCGATGTTCACGAAAGTCGTGACGGGGTTGGCGTAGCCCTTGCGGCGGGGCACATAGCAGTTGTGCGTCACGACCCCGTTTGCCAAGTAGCTTTCGGGGCCGGGTACGTGAAAGTTGTAGACTTTGGCAGGGCCTTTGACACGCTTTATGCGCTTGACAGGTTGATAGTTGAGCACAGTCCTCCTCGAGGTGACAAGTGGTTAAACAAAACTGTCTGTGGTGTGGCAAAAACGTCACAAGTGGTGACTTCTGTAACAAAGTTTGCGAGAGCCGCCACACGAACATGATGGGCAAGCCGTGTAAAGCCTTTTATTCTTATGCTCAAGCCGCAGCTTACTTGGGTAAAGACAGCCGTACCATACGCAAGTACGAACACGTTCTTTTTGTCATCGACAAATCTCTGACCAACAAGCACGCTAGGTTGAGAAGCTGTAAGGTTTGCGGCGGACTGTTCAAGTCGTTCGAGAACAGGAACGGCTATTGCCCGCCTTGCTCGCAAAGGGGCGAAGGGCGCAAAAATCAAGCGAGAGTGTTGTCGCAGCAACACCAGGGTGAGGGTAACCCCAACTACGTTGACGGCAGCGCCAAGCAAACGTTCAGACACCTTGGCACAGGTAAGGCTTGGGCCAGAGCGGTTCTCGCACGTGACGGCGTGTGCCGTTGTTGCGGGAGCGACAGCGACCTTCAGGCGCACCATGTTCTCCCCAACGCCCTCTTCCCGGAGCACGCCACCGACGTTAGCAACGGCGTTACTCTGTGCGGCCATCATCACACAGAACTTCATCTTGCTCGTTTAGATCTCCTGCTTTTACCCAACCTCTACGCGTCCACAGAGGGTGGTCCGCCGTTACACGAAGCGTTGTGTCGCCAAGCTCAATTTCAAGAACTTCGTCAACGTCCCTATAAGCCGTTCCGGAAACGACGGCTGTTACGAGCCGTTCCGAAGAACTATCGAAGGCAACTACTTCGGATCCATCCTGAATTTGCTCGACAGGTACTGGGCCTTGCGGCGTCGTGACGAGGGTGCCTTCGGCCACACAGTAGGCGCAGGCCATCGCGCAGCCGTTGCTGGCCCCCGGCGCTATAAAGTCGGCGCTGCGCCCGTTGACGCGCACCGGCAGCGACTTGCGCACGCCTAAGACGAGGGTGTCGCGTTTGATGCGCACCCAGTCCTCTACCGAGCCCTCGTTGCCGTGGAGGCTTGGGATATTCCAGTGTGACGGTACTTCAATCCGCTCGGCGTCGGGAAAGCGGGCCAGGATGTCCTGGCCGCGCGGGTAGCCGGGGACGCTAGGCTCGAGATAAATCTTCCCGACCTTGAGCATCGAGTCCGTGAGCATCAAGTCCAGTACAGCACGCGCGCCTGCGGAAAACGCCGGGCGATTTCAGCCTCGAAGAAGGCTTTCAGCTCGAGCATCACGTCTTTGGTGTACACGTACTTCGTGCCGCCGAACTTGTTGCGCTTGACGCTGCGGCTCGACTCGTCCAAGTCGAGCGAGGTGTTCGGGTACCAACTCAGCAACACCTCCTTCGAACCCGGCGTAAAGCGGTGCGTGATGAGTTCGAAGGTGAGGTCGCAAGGAAAGTCGAGCGCGGCCTCTATCTTGTCGAACAGGTCCGTGTAGTGCGCGCGCCAGTCCTCGCCGGGCATAATCGGCGCGACGACGAGCCCGACGGGATAGTCGGCCAGCGCGAGCTTGCGTAAAGCTTGCAAGCGCTTCTCGACCGAGGCGGTGCCGCCTTCCAAGCGCTCGACCGGCGCGGCGTTGACCGAGGCCCTGGCCCGCGTGTGACCGTGGTGGGGCACGTCCAGCAAGGGCTCGACCGCGTCGAACTTGCTCACATAGCGCAACCGTGCGTTCTCCAAACCTCCGAAGTGCCGAACGCACTCGCTCAGGGAGTGGGTGAGGTGCTCTAAACCCAGCGGGTCGGTGTAGCAGCTCACCTCGAAACTCGTCTCGCGGTCCGGCTGCAAGTAGTTGGTGAGGTTGTCCAAAATCTCGTGCAAGTTCGCGTACACCTTTGTCACCGGCGGCCCCGACAGCGACCCCGCGAGGTAACAATATTGGCAGTGCGCCGGGCAACCCTGGGCTAGGTGAAACTGGTAGTCGGCCGACGGCGGGATGGGCTGAAGTTTGAACTGCGACGGCGGCGCGGTCACGACCGCGAGCGTGCGCTTGGCGAGCCGGTAGGTCTCGCGCTCGGTCTCGCCGCGCAAACCGGTGATGCGGTTACTGCTGAGTTCCACGGTGGGCACGCCCAGTTCGGTGACGCGCTCGAGAATCCGCCGCCCGTGCTCGTGCTTCAGGGCGTCGGGCGTAAACAGCGCCCGCTCGGGCAGCCACAGTTTGGGGCGGCCGGTCTTGGTTTTGACGGAAGGTGCGACGAAAGGGGCGGAAGTGCCGACGGTCGGCAGGGCGATAGCCATAGTGCTCCTTTGTGGGGGTTGAGAGACGTGAAAAGAGGGGGCGAAAAACCCTGATTTGCTATACAAATTATAGCAAACGGGCGGGCTCGAGTTGGAGCCCAACTCACAGTTCAGCTAGTTGAGTTTCATCGTCCAGCACGCATTTTCTCAAACCTTTTCAGCGAGGCTTTCGGACGCTTTTTCCCACGCCGCCATCGCGCTCAGCAGGTCTTTTTCAAGCTCGGTGTGACGGGTGCCAAGCTCGGTGATTTGCTCCGCCGTGAGTGCCGCCGTGTCGGTGAGGTGTTGCGTCACTTCTGCCAGGTCGACCTCGAGCCCCGCAATTTTGTCTTCAAGGTCGGCCAGGTCGCGCTCGAGCTGCCACTTTGACGGCCCCTTCGTCGCCCTGTTCTGAGGTCGGGTCTCGGCACGTTCTAGATTGGCACGCTCAACGTCGGCCTCGGCTTCCATGCGCTTAAACTGGTAGTAGTCCCAGTCGCCGTCGTAGGTTGTCAGCGCGCCGCCGCCAAGTTCCCAAACGAGGTTCGTGGTTTCTCTGATAAACCTGCGGTCGTGCGAGACGACGAGCAGCGTGCCTTCAAACGCGGCCAGGGCCGCCTCCAACGCCTCGATCATCTCGACGTCTAAGTGGTTTGTCGGCTCGTCCAACACTAGGAAGTTGTGCTCGCCCAGGGTGAGTTTTAAGAGCGCCAACCGCGCCCGCTCGCCGCCGGAGAGGTTTTTGACGAGCTTGAACTGCGCTTCATACGGGAACATGAAGCGACCCAACAGGTTGTGCGCCTCGGTGTCGCCGACCATGCGAATCATTTCCTCGAGCAGCGTGTTCTCCGGGTCGACGCCGCGCAACTCCTGGTCGTAGTAGCCAACGCGCACCCGCGCGCCGTAGCGCAGCAGCGCGCGCGGGTCGTCGCTCGTTAGGTTGCCCAAGAGCAACTTCAAAAATGTCGACTTGCCCGCCCCGTTCGGCCCGACCAGCGCGACGCGTTCGCCCTGGCGCAACGTAAAACCGACGTCGCTAAAGAGGCACTTGGTCCCGAACGCCTTACCGAGGTGCTGGGCTTGCAGCACGACGTCGCCGCTCTCGTGACTTTGAAAACGAAAGCGCGTGCTGCCCTGTTCGCGCTCGGCCTCGCCCAACATCGTGTCTTCATAGCGCTCGAGCCTTTTAAACATCGCGCGTGCGCGGCGGTGCAGTTTTTCGTTTTGCCCGGCCCAACTTTTCATGCGCTCGGCAGCGGTTTCCAGGCGTTCTTGCTCGCGCGCCTGGTTTTTGCGGGTCAGCGCTTCGACGGCGAGTTGTTCGGCGCGGTAGGCGCGGTATTCGCTCGGCGTGCCCTCGTAAGAGCGCAGGTTGCCAAAGGCGATTTCGGCGGTGCTCGAGCAGGCCCGGTCGAGCATGTCGCGGTCGTGCGAGACGATTAAGACCGCGCCCGGATAGCGGCCCAGGTAACCCTCCAACCAGGTGCGCATCGCCATGTCCAGGTGGTTCGTCGGCTCGTCGAGCAGCAGCACGTCGGGCTGCGCCATCAACAACTGCGCCAAACCGAGCCGCGTTTTCTCGCCGCCGGAGAGGCTTTTGGCAAGTTGCCCCTCCCGCCCCCGGAAGCCGAGCGCGTGCAGCACCATGTCGCGCCGCGCCCTGCGTTCGTAGCCGCCGCGCCGCTCGAAAGTTTCGTGCAAGCGTTCCCAAGCTTCGTAGACCTCGGGTTGGTCGAGGCCCCGGTGCTCGAGCTTCTCGAGCCGTTTCTCGAGCGCGTCCAGGTCGGCGAAGGCTTGTTCGGAGACCACTAAAATACTCGCGTCCGGCTCGAACTGCGGGTCTTGCTCGAGCTTCGCCAGGGTTACGCCGTCGCGCACAAAGACCGCGCCGCCGTCGGGTTCGACCCGGTGGGACAACAGGTTTAAGACCGTGCTCTTGCCCGCCCCGTTGCGCCCGACGAGCGCGGTGCGCGAGGCGGCGCGCAGCTCGAGGTTCGCCCCTTCCAGCACGGTTTGTTCGCCGAAATACTTGTCGACTTTTTGGAGACCGGCTAAAAGCATAGCCTCCATCTTAAAGGGTGGCGGGCAGTTGGCAAGAAAGGTGGGGAGCAGGGGCGCGGAGGAACCGAGGAGAAAAGGCTCATAGCTCCCCTGCTCCCTAGCTCCCCGTCTCCTCAGTTCTAAAAACGAGCGGTCAGGCCGTGGTCAGGGTGCGGGGCGGATACTGACAAACAAGGAGGCAAACGATGTTTTTATCAGGCAAACCGACTGAGCTGTGGCGGCAACTCCCCAGTGAACCCGACCTGTGGGAAGGTGAGCACGGCGTCCTCATCAACACGGCAGCGTTGCGGGCGCGTGAAGCTTTTTTCGAGGTCGCGCGGGTTGCGGCTACGGACCTCAGCTCGAGCGAGATACCTGCTGTGCAAGTTCGGTAGCGCGGGTCCGGTAGCGCGGCTCCGGTAGCGCGGCGCAGCGTAAGACTGCAGCGTAAGACTTTTGTCAGAGGCCGCGCCGCATACTGGCTTCAAACGATTGGAGAAAGTCACCGTGATAGTTCCCCAGAGCGAGCCCAGCCCGGAAACCCACAAGCCCGACACCTCGGCCACGCTGCAGCAGCAGCAGATTTGGTATCAGGACACCGGCCGGCCGTCGTTGTGGCACCGCGGGGGCGAACTTATCAACACGGCGGCGCTCGCCCAGGAGGACGAAACCTTTCAAAGCAAGGACTTTTACAGCGACGTGCTCAGGGTGGTGCAAATTGTTTTTCCGCTCGAGACGGACGACTACCCGCTCAGGGTGAGAAGGGGTTCGCACTCCTGAGCCGCTTTTCGCCAGACAGCAAAACAATCCTAATTCGGTAACCCTGAAAAACGGCTCGAGACGGTAGGATAGAAAGACAAGCGGTCGGGGTCGAACCCCGCCGCGTCCACCCAGTCTTTCAGGAGTCCTATGAGCAACTTAAAAGAAGCCCCGCCCGCTCCCGACGAGCGCGCCGTGAGCCCCAACTTCATCACCGACATCGTCGACGAGGACGTGGCTACGGGCAAGGTCAAAAAGGTCGTCACGCGCTTTCCGCCCGAGCCGAACGGCTACGCACACATCGGCCACGCCTTTGCCAGCCTCATCAACTACGGCGTCGCGACGGACTACCGCGGCCAGTTCAACCTGCGGCTTGACGACACCAACCCCGAAACCGAAAAAGAGGAGTTCGCCGCGGCGCAAATAGCGGACCTCGCCTGGCTGGGTTTGCAGTGGGACGGCCACCTCTACTACGCCTCGGACTATTTCGAGCAGCTTTACAACCTGGCGGTGCGGCTGATAAAAGAGGGCAAGGCCTACGTCGACAGCTCGTCCGAAGAGGAGATTCAGGACTACCGCGGCACCGTGACCGAGCCGGGCCGGGCGAGTCCCTACCGTGAGCGCACGGTTGAAGAAAACTTGGACTTGTTCGAACGCATGAACGCGGGCGAGTTTCCCAAGGGCGCGCACGTGCTGCGGGCCAAAATCGACATGGCGAACCCCAACATGAAACTGCGTGACCCGCTGCTCTACCGCATCTCGCACGCGCCGCATTACCGCACCGGCCATAAGTGGCACGTTTACCCGATGTACGACTTCGCGCACCCGCTCTCAGACGCGATTGAGGGCGTGACCCACTCGCTCTGCTCTTTGGAGTTTATCGAGAACCGCGCGGTTTACGACTGGCTGGTCGAGAACCTGTTCGGCGAGCAGCGGCCTTACCAGTACGAGTTCGGGCGGCGCAGCTTGGAGTACACGGTCGTGAGCAAGCGCAAGCTCGCGGCGCTTATCAGCGGCGGCTACGTGACGGGTTGGGACGACCCGCGGATGCCGACGCTGGCCGGGTTGCGGCGGCGCGGCGTGACGAAAGAAGCGGTTCGGGACTTTGTGGGCCGCATCGGCGTGTCGCGCACCAACCGCACCGTGGACATGGCGCTGTTGGAATACAGCCTCCGCGACGACTTGAACGCCAAAGCCAAACGGGTGATGGCGGTGCTCGAGCCCCTCAAAGTTACCCTGACGAACTACGACGGTGAGGAAACGCTTCAAGCGCCCTACTGGCCGCCCGACGTGCCCAAAGAGGGTTCACGCACGGTGCCTTTTTCGGGCGAACTCTACATCGAGCGCGAGGACTTCGAGGAGAAGCCAGCTCGAGGCTTTCGGCGCTTGTCGCCGGGCGAGTCTGTGCGGTTGCGCCACGCCTACATCATCCACTGCGACAAGGTGGTCAAAAGCGACGCGGGTGAGGTTGTCGAGTTGCGCTGCACCTACTTAAAAGACTCCCTCGGCGAGACGCCCGCGGGCGTCAAGGTCAAGGGGGCAATTCACTGGGTTGCGGCCGAGGACGCCGTCAAAGCCGAGTTTCGCCTGTACGACCGACTGTTCACCGTACCCGACCCGGAGAACGGGGAGCGGGACTTGCTCGAGTACGTCAACCCGGCCTCGCTCCAAACCAAACGCGGCTTCGTCGAACCGAGCGTCCTCAGCGACCCGCCCGACACGCGTTACCAGTTCGAGCGGCAGGGCTACTTTTGGCAAGACCCCGAGGACTCAGGGCCGGACGCCCTCGTGTTCAACCGCATCGTCAGCCTAAAAGATTCCTGGTCCAAAACTGAACCGGAACCCGTCGCGAGCGCGCCCAAAGTCGCTGCCAAACCGGGCGAGGTGCGCGACCCGGTGTTGGACTTTTCGCTTGAACAAAAGGCCAAGCTCGAGCAACTCACCACCTTAGGCGTCGCCCACGACGACGCGGTGCTCATCGCCGAAAATCCCAAGCTCACGCCGTTTTTCGAAGAGGCCGTGCGACACCACGACCACCCGCAGGCGCTCGCCAACTGGACGGTGAACGACCTTCGCCGTGAACTGAGCGGTGACGACCCGAGCGAACTTGAGTTCGGCCCCGCGGACTTGGCCGAACTCGTCGCCCTGGTCGACGACGGCACCATCAACACCCGCATCGCCAAAGAGGTGTTCGCCGAGATGGTCGTGAGCGGCCAACACCCGCGCAACATCGTTACGGCGCGGGGTTTAGAGCAAGTGACCGATGCGGGCGCGCTCGAGCCCGTCATTGACAAGCTATTGCGGGACAACCCGGACAAGTTGGCAGCTTACCGCGGCGGCAAAACCGGCTTGATGGGCTTTTTTGTGGGCGCTGCCATGCGGGAGACCGGCGGCAGGGCGAACCCGCAACTGGTCAAAGACATGCTTGCGGAGAAGTTGGCGGGCTCGAGCGGGTAATCAAAACGTCGCAACGGTGCCGGTTTGGATTACGTTCACCGGTAAATCTTTTTACTACCGGAGTGGCCGCCAATTCGTAACAGGTCGATGACATCAGGCTCACCGTAATCCCAAGCGATGCGGATGTCGCGGGTAACTTCAACGCTGAAAACTGGGTTGCCATCGCTGTCAAAAGCTTTGTGGCTTTTCAACTTCGGGTCGCGCGGATTGGTTTGCAACAGGACAAGGACCGAACGAACTTGCTCAGCAAGTTCAGGTTGTCTTTTGAGAAGCTTCTTGAGTTCGCGGGCAAAGCGTGGTTTGCGATTTAAAGTAAACATACCTCAAGCTTACAAGGGAGATAGGTCAGGCTTCACCGTAATTTTGAAATCACTCGCCCAACGCTTCCGCCATAATCTCGTCCACGCTCATGATGCGCCCTTTCTCTTTACGGGCCTCAGTTATTTCTTGTGCCTCTTCTTTGGAGATGTCGAGCGTCGGCAAACCGTCACTCCAAGCTTGCCGCGCCGCGAGTTCGCGCTTGCGGTACAGCTCGGACAGGCCGAGTTTCAGGATTTCGGCGTAGTCGAGCGCCGGGTACTCCCGCTTCAGCGCGTTAAGCAGCCGCTCTACGTCTTCGTTGACGGACACACGTATCGTTTTTACCATAGACGGCTATTATGGGCTGGATTCGCCTGAATGTCAATTTCAGGTTTCAGCTTTTTCCGGTCGCTGGGCTTCGCCCTAGCGCCGACACCGAGCGGGTAAACTCGGTGGATGGACACCATCGTTATCGGGGCAGGCTTGGCGGGACTCACAGCGGCGCAGATTTTGCAGCGTGCGGGCGTGGCGGTGCGCGTGCTCGAGGCCGCCCCCGACGTTGGCGGGCGCGTGCAGACGCGTGACGTCGAGGGTTTCACCCTTGACCGGGGGTTTCAGGTGCTTTTTACCGCTTACCCGGCGGTGAAGCGCAACCTGGACTTAGAAAAGCTGGACCTCGTCACCTTCCCCCCGGCCGCCGCCATCCACCGCGGCGCGACGACGGTGCGCTTAGGCGACCCGCTGCGCGACCCCGGCAGTCTGTTCGGCACGCTGACGGCGAACGTGCTGACGTTCAAAGACCGCCTGCTCGTCGCGCGTTTGACGGTTTACATCAAAAGCCTGCCGCTGGCCGAACTGCTCGCTGGTGAGGATGAGACCACACTGGCGTTTCTGAAAACATTCGGGTTTTCCGACGGGGCGATTCGAAACTTTTTCGCGCCGTTTTTCGGGGGCATCTTTTTGAACCGCAGTCTTTCGACGAGCGCGCGGCTGTTTCGCTACTACTTTCGCATGTTGCTGGACGGTGAGACGACGGTCCCGCGGGGCGGCATCGGTGAGGTCACCAAGCAACTTGCCGAGGGCTTGGACGTTTCAACCGGGACGCGAGTAGAGCGCTTGGAGGCTCGAGCCGACCGCGTCACCGTCTACACGAGCGGAGAAACGTTTACAGCCAGCAGCGTCGTCGTCGCGACCGACCCGCCGGAATTACAGCGTTTGACAGGTGTCGACGCGCCCAGTGAAGCGGTGAGCAGCAGCTACCTCTATTACGCGTCGGACACGCAACTCGACGACGAACAACGCTTGCTGCTGAACGCCGAACCGGGCTACCTCAACAACGCCATGTGGGCCAGCAACCTCAACCCCGACCTAGCGCCGCCAGGCCGCCACCTTCTCGTCGTCACCGTGCTGGGGCTGCCGCTGGACGACGCGGGTCTCGACGCGGCCGTGCGCGGGGAACTTATGGGCTGGTACGGTGGAGCCGTCAAAAACCTCAGACTGCTCCACGTCGACCGCTTAAAGTTCGCCCAGTTCGCGCAGCCGCCGGGTTTCGTCCGGAACCTCGTCGGGCACGCTACGCCTTTGGAAAATGTGCTCGTCGCTTCGGAGGCGACGAGCAGCAGTTCTATTCAGGGAGCGCTTGCGAGTGGCGAAAAGGCGGCGGCGATTTTGCTGAACGACACCGCCGCGCTGGCGCGGCCGCTGGGAACTTAAAAACAGGGAACTTAAAAACGGGGGGCTTGAGCCGTTTAGGTTTGCACCCTCGAGTGGACCCACTGCCCCAACAGCGCCCCGACGATGCTCAGGCCGGCGGCGAGCAACATGAGTTGCAAGTTGGGCACCAGAAGAAGTGTGGGAAAGGCGAGCGGCACGAACTGTAAAACCACGGCCACAACAGCGCCGACCCCCGCCGCGACGTATTGAGCGTTCTTTTGCCCACGCTTAAAAAGCCACAACGACAAGCCGTAACCGAAAATGAAGTAGTAAGCGACCTGCACGACCAGTTCGATGGTGTTTTCAACCGGGCGCAGCGCCTGCAGCACGATAAACACGGTCGTGAAAATCGTTATCGGTCCGGCGAAACGGTAGAACAGGTCGGGCCTGCGTTTGACCGGGGCGGCTTTGGGCTCGCTCCGCTTGGTGCGGCGCACTTGCTTTTTGGTTTGCCGGGACTTTTTCGCTCTCAGTTTTTCCTTGGCTTTTTTTTCGTCCGCCTTTTCCTGGGCGCGGCGCAGTTGTCTGTTCATGAACAAAAGGATACCGCACTTTGCCGCACCCCCGTGCTCGAAAGTCCCTGAAAGGATTGCGACCGACGGGAGCTGAGGTTTAAGCTGGGTCTCGATGACCATTTCTCGTGCTCTTGACAGCGCACCTCGCGACAGTGCGCCTCACGACAGTGCATCTCACGACAGTACCTCGCTCGAGGATGCACTTCTCAACCGGGCTGCCGAAACCTACGGCACGCCCCTCTACCTCTACGACCTCGACAAGGTGAGCGCGCAGGTCGGCGCGTTGCGGGAAGTTTTACCCCAGGCCACGCTCCTCTACGCAGTCAAGGCCAACCCGAACCACGCGGTGCTCAAAACGCTCGCGGGTTTGGGTTTGGGAGCCGAGGTGATTACCCTGGGCGAACTGGAGCGCGCTGTGCGCGCCGGGATTTCCTTAAAGCAGGTTCTCCTCGGCGGGCCGCGGCAAGACCGGGACCTCGTTGCACGCGCCGCCGAACTGGGCGTCGGTCGGGTGAGCTTGGACAGTGTTTCACAGTGGCGGATTTGGCGGGAGGTGGACGCGCCCGAGGTGTGCTTTTTGCCCCGCGTCAACCCCGGTCTCGACCCCAGGACGCACGAGCACTTAGCAACCGGCGCGGCCGAGTCCAAGTTCGGCATGACGGTGGGGGAAGCTGCGGAAGTAGCCGAAGCGTTGGCGGCGCGGGAGCAACTCGGCGGTTTTCACGTCCACGCGGGTTCGCAAATCAGCGAGCTGGACGTGTACGACGAGATTTTTTCGGTGCTGGGGCCGTTGTACGAACACTTTGGGGGAGAAGAACTCGACATCGGCGGCGGCTTCGCGGTGCCGGGCTTCGACCTGAAAGGGTTTGCGGAAAAAGTTTCTAGGTTCGCCGAGCGCCACAGCCTGAAAGTCACCGTGGAGCCGGGCCGCTTTTTGGTCGCCGAGGCCGGGGTGTTGCTGAGCCGGGTACTGCACGTCAAGAGCGGCGCGCTGAACCACGTCGTCGCCGACGCGGGCATGGCCGACCTGCTGCGGCCCGGGCTCTACGGCGCGGCGCACCCGATTCGGGTGGTCGGCAAGACGGGTACGGGCTTCAGCGCCGACGTCGACGGCCCGCTGTGCGAAAACGCCGACCGTTTGGGTCGCGGCCGCGACCTGCCCAAAGTCGCGCCGGGCGACCTTTTGGTGGTCGAACAGGCCGGCGCTTACGGCTTTGCGATGGCCTCGAACTACGCGTCCTCCCTCCGCCCCGCCGAGGCGGTCTTGCAAGGAGGCAAGCTCAGACTCGTCAAAAAGAGGGAAACGGTGGACGACCTGCTGAGGTTGGAACTTGACTGAGGCGCTCGAGGCGGCCCTGTTACCGCTCGTCGAACCGTTTTCCGGGCGCGTCAGCGTTGCCTTGCAAAGTTTTCAGACCCCGGAGAGCTATACCCTCGACGCGACCCGGACGATGGGCGCGGCGAGCCTTATCAAACTGCCCCTCCTCGTTCACGCGCTTTTCGAGGTAGCGCGGGGGCGGTTGGATCTTGGAAAACGCTACTCGTTACAAAACGAAGACCGGGTCGGCGGAGCGGGCGTTTTGCACGTTCTCGAGCCCGGCCTGACCCTCACGCTGCACGACCTGCTCACCCTGATGATCGTCGTCAGCGACAACACCGCGACGAACCTCGTGTTAGATATTTTGGGGCTGGACGCGGCCAACGCGTTCGTCCACAACCTCGGCATGGCGCAAACAAAACTCGTCGGGAAACTGCAACTTTCTGAAGAGCGGCAGAACGAGGCCCAACGCCGGGGAATGCGCAACGCGACCTGTGCGGCGGACGTGTTGGGATTGCTGGTGCGGCTCGTGCGGCGCGAACTGCTGCCCGACGCGCTCACTGACACCGCCCTCGCCATTCTCAAAAAGCAGCAGTTCACCGAAGCCCTGGCCCGCTACTTGCCGACCGACGTGGAGCTGAATCCGGAGCACGTAACCGTGGCGAGTAAGAGCGGCTGTTTGCGGGGCTTGTGGCACGACGCGGGGATAGTCTACAGCGCCGCCGGGACGCCTCTTTACAGCCTCGTCGTAATGACCGAAGGCTCTGCCGACCGCTCGTACAGTTTCGAGCAAGAAGGCGTGATGCTGATCGCGCGGCTCTCTGAGCGCGTGTACAACCTAGTAAAAGCTGTTTGAGTTCGTCCCAGACGCAAACATCGGCCAAAGGTCGGCGTGGCTAACATTACTTTTCGGTTCGGCGCTTATCATGGGTTGACCGGAGGTTATGGACCGGCGCATTTCTTCGTTGTAGGTTCGGCACCTCTAAAAACTTAAACACGTCTGGGGGACAGCATGAAACATTCGAAGTTTCGTCTCGCGACGCTCGGCAACTACGCACCGCGGCGTTGCGGCATCGCGACCTTTACGACCGACCTCACCAGTGCCCTGGCGCTGCAAGCCGGGGTCGAGGTGTTTGCGGTCGCCATGAACGACGACGCGCGTTACGAGTATCCGGAGCGCGTCCGTTTCAGCTTGAACCAAGAAGACTTGGAGGATTACCGCCGGGCGGCCGATTTTTTGAACTCGAGCCTTCTCGACGCCGTGCTGTTGCAGCATGAATACGGCATCTTCGGCGGGGCGTCGGGCGCGCACGTGTTGGAGTTGTTGGACCGCTTGCGCGCGCCGGTCGTGACCACGTTCCACACGATTTTGGAACATCCTTCGGCCGAGCAGTTGGAGGTGCTGACGCAGGTGGCGGCAGCCTCCGCCCGCGTCGTCACCATGAGCGCGCAGGGCCACGAGTTTTTGCAAACCGTATACGGCGTCCCGGCACGTAAAATCGACTTTATTCACCACGGCGTTCCGGATGTTCCCTTCAGCGAGCCGCGCGGCAAGGCGGCGTTCGGCCTGGCCGGGCGGCGGGTCGTGCTCACCTTCGGGCTGCTGTCGCCGAACAAGGGCGTCGAGACGGCAATTTGCGCACTGCCGGAGGTCGCTCGTGCCCACCCGGACGTGATGTACCTCGTCCTCGGCACGACACATCCGCACGTGGTCAAGCACAGCGGCGAAGCGTACCGGGAAAGTTTGCGGGTGCTGGCCCACGGTTTGGGCGTCGCCGAAAACGTGCGCTTCGACGCCGAGTTCGTCGAGCTGAGCGAGTTGGTCCGCTACATCGACATGGCCGACGTGTACGTGACGCCGTACCTGAACCGCGAGCAAATCACCTCGGGCACGCTCGCCTACGCGCTCGGCCTGGGCAAGGCCGTCGTCTCGACACCGTACTGGTACGCAGAAGAACTGCTGGGCGGCGGGCGCGGCGTGATTGTGCCTTTTAAGGACAGCGCGGCGCTGGCGGAAACCCTGACCTCGCTACTCGGCGACGACGCGCGGCGCGACGCGTTGCGGCGGCGCGCTTATGCCTACGGCCGGACGATGGTTTGGAGCGAGGGCGCACGCCACTACCTGCAAAGCGCCGCGCGCGCGGCAGAGGCAGAGGTTGCGGCGGCTGCGCCGACCGGGCTTGCCACACGCTCCTCTTTGGGCGGTGGCCCGGCGGCGAAGGGGCCGTTAAGAAGTATTTCGGTGCCGAGTGTTGCGGTATCCAAAGGGTTTGCGTCTCGGCAGCCCCGAGTGCGCTCTTACCCCGTTGGAGCTTCTACCTCGCCCGCTTTCGACCTGCCTGCTTTCGACCTGCCCGCTTTCGACCTGCGCCACGTCGCAACCCTCACCGACACGACCGGCATCGTGCAGCACGCGACCTACACGGTACCCAACTTGCACGAGGGCTACACCACCGACGACAACGCTCGAGCCCTCATGGTGAGCGTGCAAGCGCAGGCGCTGGGTTTGGCCGGTACAGAAACGCTGAACGGTCTGAGCCACCGCTACCTCGCCTTTTTGAACTACGCCTTCGACCCCGCGACGAAACGCTACCGCAACTTTATGAGCTTCGAGCGCCGCTGGTTGGAACGTGTCGGGGCCGAGAACGCCCACGCCCGCGCCCTGCGCGCCCTGGCGACGGTGCGGCGGCGCAGCGCCGAACCCGGCCTCGTCGGGACGGCCGAGCGCTTGTTTGGGGAAAGCGTCGGCCCGGCACTCGACTTTACGAGCCCGCGCGCCTGGGCCCTGACCCTGCTCGCCCTGGCCGAGTTGCCGCCGGAAGCCTTGAACCCCGACCTCACCGCCTTGGGTGAGGCCTTGCTGGCCCGGCTGCTGCGCCTCTATGACAAAAACACCTCTGCTGACTGGCCCTGGTTCGAGGACCACCTTTGTTACAGCAACGCCAAACTGCCGCACGGCGTCATCGCTTTCGGAACGGTTCTGGGCGACGAGGCGGCGGTGACGGTGGGTATAAGGGCCTTGAAGTGGCTCGCCGAGGTGCAAACTGCGCCCGAGGGACACTTCGCGCCAGTCGGCTCCGACCGGGTGTACCGGCCGGGCGACGCCAAACCGCACTTCGACCAGCAACCGGTCGAGGCCTACGCCAGCGTCGCGGCTTACCTAGCGGCCTACCAGGGCGCACGCGACGAGCGGTGGCTAACCGAGGCCCAGCGGGCGCTGGCCTGGTTTTTCGGCCGCAACGTTTCAGGCCTGACGCTGCACGACGCCGCCACGGGCGGCTGCCGCGACGGGCTGCACCACGACCGCTTGAACCAAAACGAGGGGGCGGAGTCCACGCTGTCGCTGTGGTTGGCGGTGCTCGAGTACCACCAGGTCACTGCAGACCTCACCTCACAGAAGGTCGCCGCCGAAAACCCCACCGCTGAGACTGTCGTTTCTAAAACCGGCGCTTCCAAAACCGGCGCGCTCGAGCCCCGCTAACCGTGCGCGTCGCCATGCTCGCGCCCATCGCCTGGCGCACCCCGCCGCGCCACTACGGGCCGTGGGAGCGCGTGGTGTCGCTCTTGACCGAAGAGTTGGTGCGGCTGGGCGTCGACGTGACCCTGTTCGCCACCTTGGACTCGCAGACCGCGGCCAAGTTGGACGGCGTCTGCCCGCGCCCCTACGAAGAGGACAAAACGCTCGACGCCAAGGTTTGGGAATGCTTACACATCGCCCACGCGTTCGAACGTGCGGCCGAGTTCGAAATCATCCACAACCACTTCGACTTTTTGCCGCTGTCTTACAGCGGCCTCGTCAACACACCCGTACTGACGACCATTCACGGTTTTTCGTCGGAGCGCATCCTGCCGGTTTACAAGCGTTACGACGAGGGCGCGCACTACGTCGCCATCAGCGACGCCGACCGCCACCCCGGCCTGAGTTACGAGGCGACCGTGTACCACGGCATCGACTTTGGCGAATTCACGCTGCGGGAGACGCCCGGCGACTACCTCCTCTTTTTCGGACGCATCCATAGGGACAAGGGCGCGGCGGAGGCTATAGAAGTGGCGCGGCGGAGCGGCCGTCCGCTCAAACTCGCAGGCATTGTTCAAGACAAAACGTATTTCAAGCAGGAGGTCGAGCCGCACCTCGGGCTGGACGTAGAGTACCTGGGTTCGGTCGGGCCGAGGGAGCGGAACGCGCTGTTGGGTGGGGCCTACGCGCTACTGCACCTCATCAACTTCGACGAGCCCTTCGGCTTGTCGATGGTCGAGGCGATGGCCTGCGGCACGCCGGTCGTGGCGACCGCGCGGGGCTCGGTGCGTGAAGTCGTGGACGACGGCGTGACGGGTTTTGCGGTCAGGAACCCGGTCGAGGCCGCGGCGGCGCTCGAGCGCGTATCCGGTTTGGACCGCGCCCAGGTGCGCGCCCACGCCCAGACACGTTTCGACGTGTGTCAAATGGCTCACAGTTATTTGAACGTCTACAAGGGCATTCTAGGAGCATGATTCAGTCCTCCAAACGACCGACCGAGCTGTTCGAACGCGTTCCGGAAAACCCCGTCCTTACCGCCAACATGTGGCCGTACCCGGCCAACACGGTGTTCAACCCCGGCGCCACCCGGCTCAAAGACGGCAGCACGCTGCTCTTGGTGCGCGTCGAGGACATGCGCGGTTTGTCCCACCTGTGCGCCGCCAGGAGCCAAAACGGCGTGGACGGCTGGAGCATCGACCCCAAGCCGACTTTCGCCCCGCACCCGCATCACCCTGAAGAAGAGTGGGGCGTCGAAGACCCGCGCGTCACCTATCTGCCCGACAAAGACGCTTACGGCGTGCTCTACACCGCTTACTCCCACCGCGGGCCGGGCGTCGCGCTGGCCCTGACCGAGGATTTTCGCAGTTTCGAACGCTACGGCCTCATTTTTCCGCCCGAAGACAAGGACGCCGCGCTGTTCCCGCGGCAAATCGACGGGCGCTGGTGGGCGATTCACCGTCCGGTCACGTCGATGGGGGCGCACATGTTTTTGTCGAGTTCGCCCGACCTGAGAAACTGGGGCCAAAGCCGCTGCATTTTAGAAGCGCGCCGCGGCCCCTGGTGGGACGGCGTCAAGGTGGGTTTGTCCGCGCCGCCTATCGAAACCGAAAAAGGCTGGCTGCTCGTCTACCACGGCGTCAAGCTGACCGGCGGCGGGGTGCTGTACCGCAACGGGCTAGCTTTGTTCGACCTGGACGACCCAGGGCTTTTGCTGCTGCGCTCCGCGCCGTGGGTGTTCGGCCCCCGCGACGTGTTTGAGCGCGTCGGTGACGTCGACCACGTCGTTTTTCCGTGCGGCTACACGGTTTCGGACGACGGCGACACCCTGAACCTCTACTACGGCGCGGCGGACTCCTCGGTCGGGCTGGTCAGGGCAAGCCTGAACGAACTGTTGGCGTGGCTGGAAGAAAACGGCCAACCCCACCCCCTGCGCCGGCGCGGAGACGCGGGTTAGGTGCCGTTGAATTTTTGACCGGCCGTTACGGTTTTTACCGTGCTGTAGAAGGAAGTTGTAGGAAGAAGGTTGCGGAGTGGGGGCTCGTTACGTCTGTCACGAGGTTGGGCCTCTCAAAAGACAAACCTCGTTGACAGCCTGGGGCGAGCCCCCGCTCGAGCCCGACTTTTTCAGGGGCCCGTGCGCTAAACTAGGGTTTCTTCGGGCGATTCGTCACCGGACGGAAGGGAGGGCGTCGTGGAAACGGTCCAAAACACGCTTCAGGTCCACCGGGCTGACCTGTTGCAGTTGCCCAACGTGGTCGGCGTGGGCGTGGGCGAGCGGGCGGGACAAACGGTCATCAAGGTGTTGGTGACGCACAAGGTCTCGAGCGCGGAACTGCAACCCCACGAGCGCGTGCCCGCCACGCTCGGCGCGTTCCGCTGCGACGTCGAAGAGGTCGGCGTGCTGCAGGCCGGCGCGGTGCAAACCGAGGTGCCCCGGTGAACCCAGAGCCAAAAATGGTTTTGTCGGCGACGGCGCAGGCCGAGATGGCCGGAGCCGTAGTCGAACTGCAGCCTCAGGTTTTGAGCCCGGCCGTTTACCCGAACGTCGTCGGGCTAGGCGTCGGGGTGAAGTGGACGAAAGGCCAGCCGACCGGCAAGGCGGCCCTGATTGTGCTCGTCACGCAAAAGTTGCCCAAGACCCTGCTCGCCAAAACCGCCTTCGTGCCCACCAAGCTGGGCGACGTGCCGACCGACGTCCTCGCCGTCGGCTACCCGTTTGCGGGGGCGCGCAACCCTTTGGGCGTCGGGGTCCAGACCCTCGCCACGCGCCAGCGCCCGGTCAAGGGCGGCTACAGCGTCGGGCACTTCGCCGTTACCGCGGGTACGGCGGCAACGTGCGTGTACGACCTGTTGCCGGGAAGCTCCTCGAGCCCGCCCCAACACGGCGTCGGGGTGCCGGTTAGGTACTACATCCTGTCGAACAACCACGTGCTCGCCAACACCAACGCGGCCACCCTCGGCGACCCAGTCTTGCAACCCGGCCCCTTCGACGGCGGCAGCGACCCCGCCGACATCGTCGCGCGACTCAGCCGCTACGTGCCCATCGACCTCACCCCCGCCAAACCCTTGGAAGAGCACCGCAACTTAGTAGACGCCGCCGTCGCCGAGGGTGACTTTGCCGACCTGAGCCGCGAGGTGTACTGGAGCGGACACGTGCGCGGCTGGCAGCCGCGGGACCGGGTCACGGTCGGCGCGGTGCTCAAAAAGACCGGCCGCACCACGCACTTCACCACCGGCCGCGTCACCGTCGTGGACGCCACTATAGACGTGAACTACGGCGAGGGTCGGGTAGGACGCTTTACAGACCAGGTCGTCACCACGCCCATGTCCGCCGGGGGCGATTCGGGCTCGCTGGTGATGTCGCTCGAGAACGCCGCCGTGGGGCTGCTGTTCGCAGGCTCGCCCCAGTCGACGATTTTCAGCCACATCGAGCACGTCCGCTCGCTGCTCAGGGTCGAGGTGGCGGAACAGGTGCTTTAGGTCGGGTTGATACGGCTTCCGATATTACAGCTTCCTTTGGAGGAGTTCGCTTTATCGCTAGTCCGTATTTCTTCTCGCTCTGCCCGCATTTGATTCCGAGAGAATCAAATGGAAAGGGTGTGAGGTTCCGGGTCGCGCATAGGGCTTGCCGTACGGCTGGAAGTAACAAGCCTCTGAAACGTTGTCAGGGGCGGCACTCGCTATGAGCTTGGGAGAGTTTCTCGAGCCCGAGCAGCGTGAGTTCGCGCTTGACCCGGATTTAGAGGCGTTCGAAGGGCGGCTTGGACGTGCGTTTGTAAACCACGGCGCGGAAGCGTTCGTCCTCAAACTCCGCCCGCACCCGCGCCTCAGCAACAGTGCGCCGTGAGCATCTTCGTGTAGACAACCTGCGCGCGCTCCAACTGGGCGACTTCGACAAACTCGCCCACGGTGTGCGCCTGCTGAATACTGCCCGGCCCGAGCATGACGAGCGGCAGGTGCTTGTGCAGCACGAGCGCGTCGGTGCCGTAGGGGACGGTGACGGCCCGGTTCGCGCCGGTCGCCTCGAGGGTGAGTTTGACGACCTCGGCATCTTGCGGCGTGTAAAACGCCTCGTAGCCGCTGTGCTCGACTTCGAACCCGTAAGCCTGAGCTTTTTTCGTGACGATGTCGACAACCTCCGCCGCGTTACCCTGCGGCGTCGAACGGAAGGTGAGGGTGGCGACCGTCTTGGCGGCGGTCACGTTCGTGGCGCAGTCGCCGTCGTTCAGGGTCAGGTTGAAGCCGTTGGTCGGCGGGTCGAACTCATCGTCTTGAAAACGCGGGTCGGTCATAAAGGTTTGTCTCAACTCGGCCATGTCGGCCAAAAACGGTGCGATTAAGAAGTTCGCCGACACGCCCTGGTCGGTGCTGGTGTGGGCCGCCGCGCCGTGCGCGGTCACGACGACGTGGTAGCCGCCCTTGTGCGCGTGAACGGGCTGCAACTCGGTCGGCTCGGCGACGACGCCCAAACTGGGCCAGCCGTGCTCGGCGAACGTTTTCGACTCGGCAAGCTGTTTCGCACCGCCGAAGCCGCTTTCTTCGTCGGCGGTCACGACGATGTAGACGGGTTTTTTGAGGGTGGCCGCGTCCACACTCGCCGCGGCGAGCAGCGTCGCGGCGAGCGGGCCTTTCATGTCGCAGCTGCCGCGCCCGTAGAGCTTGCCGTCCTTGACCTCGGGAGTGAACGGTCGCCACAGCTTTTCGTCCGCCGGCACCACGTCCGAGTGCGAAAAAAAGCCGAGCCCGCCCCGACCCACACCCCGCCTGGCGACGAGGCTGACTTTGAGGACACCGTTCTCGTCGCGGTAGGAGAGCCGTTCCACCTCGAAACCGTAACCCGTCAAAACCTCTTCCAGAACCTCGCTGACGGCCACGTTGCCGTCGCGGCTCACCGAGGGGATTTCGACAAGGCGGCTCGCCAATGCGACGACTTCAGAAGGTGTGTTCATACCCGCATCGTACCCCGGCGGTGAGCCGGACGCGCTTTTTACTCACTTTACGCAGGCCGTTTCCGGCAGGGACGAGCACAAAGAGTAAGGAGTTCAGAAAGGAAAATACACCGGGTGTTCTGCATTCGCCACACTGCATTTCCAACTTTCTCAGCCCGGGCGCGGGCTCACGCTAGGTGCGGGCGCAGTTTTTGCAGCAGCGGCCCTTTGGGCGTCGCGCCGACAAAAGTATCGACCGCCGCGCCGTTTTTGAACACCATCAACATGGGAATGCTCTGCGCCCGGTAACGGCTCGAGGTCGCCGGGTTCTCGTCCACGTTGAGTTTGACGACTTTGAGTTGTCCGGCTAAGTCTCGAGACAACTCTTCCAACACCGGCGCTATGGTTCGGCACGGCCCGCACCAGGGTGCCCAAAAGTCCACCAGCACCGGCACGGCCGCGTCCAGTTCGCTCGCAAAAGAAGCGTCGGTCGCGCTGACCAACCAGGGCAAGGTGTGAGCGCACTTGCCGCAGACCGGGAGTTGGCCGGGGGGCGGAGTTTTCAAACGGTTTTTCGCGCCGCAGTTGGGGCACGCTACGATGTGTGCAGGGGTATCCATAAACGCCAGTTTACAAAGTCCTGGGTCTCGACCCAAAGACGCTCGCTACGTCCAAGCCGGGCTCGAGCGAACTGCAACAACGCCGGGCGAAAAAGGAAGTTGGCTGCGAGCAAATCCTCAACGCCGTTGACGGTTCGACGCTCAAAAACCCGTACGGCGCAACTGGTTGTCAGCCTGTCTCGCCACACGCGCCCGTTGCCAAAAAACACCGCGAAGCCCCCAAACCCCTCGCCCCGAACCCCGCGAATGTCGGCGGCGCTCGAGTTCGTCGGCTCCGGCGTTTGCTAGACTTTCGGCAAGTCGGGTCGAAAGAACCCGGAGATTGGGGCAAACGATGAACGACGATCAAAAGAAGAACTCGGCTGACGATGCCAAGTTGACGAACCGCCAGGGTCACTCGGTCTACAACAACCAGAGCCAGCGGACCGTCGGCGACCGCGGCCCGGCGACCCTCGAGAACTACCAGTTTTTGGAAAAAATCAGCCACTTCGACCGCGAACGCATTCCCGAGCGGGTGGTTCACGCGCGGGGCTTTGTCGCCCACGGCGTGTTCGAGGCTTACGGAACCATCGGCGACGAGCCGGCGTCTAAGTACACGCGGGCCAAGCTGTTCCAAGAAAAAGGCAAAGAGACGCCCGTCGTCATTCGTTTCTCGACCGTCATTGGCGGGCGCGACTCGGCCGAGACCGCTCGAGACCCGCGCGGTTTTGCGGTGAAGTTCAAGACCGAGGACGGCAACTGGGACTTGGTCGGCAACAACCTCCCCGTTTTTTTCATCCGCGACGCGATTAAATTCCCCGACGTGATTCACGCCCTCAAACCCGACCCGGTGACGTTTCGGCAAGAGCCGAACCGAATCTTCGACTTTATGAGCCTGACGCCCGAGTCGATGCACATGCTGACTTTCCTGTTCAGCCCGCGCGGCATCCCCAAAAACTACCGCACCCAAGAGGGCTTCGGCGTGAACACTTACAAGATGGTTGCCGCCGACGGTACGGGCGTGCTGGTGAAGTACCATTGGAAAACGCAGCAGGGCATCGAATCGCTGACCCAAGAGCAGGCCAACGCGATTCAGGCGACCGACTTAGGCCACGCCTCGAAAGACCTGTACGAAGCCATCGAGTCGGGCGACTACCCGCAGTGGGAACTCTGCGTGCAAGTCATGAGCGACGACGAGCACATTGAACTCGACTACGACCCGCTCGACGACACCAAAACCTGGGACGAGGAGCAGTTCCCCCTCCTCCCGGTCGGCATGATGACCTTGAACCGCAACGTCGACGACTTTTTTGCCGAGGCCGAGCAGGTCGCCTTTGGGACCGGCGTGTTGGTCGACGGGCTGGACTTCTCCGACGACAAGATGCTCGTCGGACGTACCTTTTCCTACTCGGACACGCAGCGCTACCGGGTGGGGCCGAACTACCTGCAACTGCCCATCAACCAGCCCACGGGCGCGGTCCACACCAACCAGCGCGACGGGCAGATGGCCTACTACGTCGACCGCGGCGCTGAAAACCCGCACGTGAATTACGAGCCCTCGAGCCTAGGCGGTCTCCATGAAGCCACCCCGAACGGCCCCGAGCACCAACCCTATGTAGAGGGCAAAGTCGGCCGTCAAGTCCTGGAGCGCACCAACGACTATGTCCAAGCGGGCGAGCGCTACCGCACCATGCCCGACTGGGAGCGCGAAGACCTTGTCAAAAACATGATTGATAACCTCATGCAGTGCGAGGAGCATATTCAAGAGCGGATGGTTGAGCACTTTACGCAGTGCGACGAGGATTTCGGCACGCGCGTTGCTGAAGGTTTGAAGAAGATGGATATGATGGAAGACGAGGCGGTGTCGGCGGACTGACGGCAGGAGGACGGAGGAGCAGGGGAGCGGAGGAGAAAAAAGAGTTTAGCTTCCCTGCTTTTTCTCGAGTCCAGCCTGTCTTTTATTCAAAAATCAAAGGGCATTGTGATTCCGGTCGGTTACATGGCTAAAAAAATAGTGGCGAGACCCGAGTGGTTGAGCAGTGAAAATATCGCCGACATCTACTCGGTGAGTAACTGCGCCTCCGACGCCTTTGCGGATTACATCAAGTTTTGGAGGCACAACGGGTACTGGTTTTTCGACTCACCTTCGGTTGTTGAAGAAATAGCCGGGTCGGAGTCGCTAGATTTGACCGGAACCACGATGTTTTACTACGAAATGTACGAACAACAGTTCGATAGGTTCGAGCGCGAGTGGAGCGACGTCGTACCCGAACCGTCCTTCGCAACTCACGTCCTCGTCCCCAGTGAAAAGCGGCTCGAGGGCTTCGACGTGGTGACTTATTCCGGGGGTACGTCGCCCCAATGCTCACCGCTCTCGTGCAATTCTTTAGCCGATGAAGTCGAAGTAAACCGCCACTGTTTACTCAGTTCTTTTGAAACGGCAAAGCATCTTATCGAAAGTGGCCTGCTCGAAGGTTGTTCACCTGGTCCTGCAGGGATGGTGGCAGTTTATACCCTGCCATAGGTTTTGACTTTTCGGTGCGCCTCGAGCCCCCACCTTTTTGCTAAACTCACACCTTGAAAATGCAGCTTTTTCGCGTACTTCTGTTATGTTCACTACTCGTCGCGCTTGGTTTCGGCTCAGCGCAAATCGAGTTGCAGTTCTGGACGATTTCCCTCTCCCCTTTTTTCAACGATTATATTAACGAGACCGTTTCACTTTACGAGGCGCAACACCTCGGCGTCAGCGTTACCTGGCTAGACTTTTCGGGCGAGGCGCTGGGCTTTGAGTTGCTGGGGGCGATTCAGTCCGGCAACGCGCCCGACGTGGTCAACCTCAACGTGCCGACGCTGCTCGAGCAAACCGAACGGGGCAACCTGTCCAGGCTCGACGGAAGTTTCGATAAAGACCTTTACTTCGACGGCTTACTGCAGTCTCTCAGCGTTGACGGCAAAGTCTACGCGCTGCCCTGGTACGTCACCCCGGCTATTTTGATGGTTAACCGGGCGCTGTTCGAGGAAGCAGGTTTGGACGCCGATACCTTCGTCAGCACGCCTGACACGCTTTTCGAGGCTGCCAAGACAATCAAAGACCGCACCGGCACCTACGGCTTTATGCCGAACCTCATCTCACAAAACCTGCTCTACCGCTTTCAGGAGTCGGGGCTGCCGGTGCTGAGCGAGGACGGCACGCGGGCTGTTTTCAACTCGCCCGCGCACGTGGCGTTTTTGCAAGAGTACATCAGCCTTTTTGAAAAGGACTATTTTCCCGCGGACGCACTTTTAAAAGGTTACGGCGGCGCGCTCGAGCACTACCAAAGCGGCCAACTCGGGATGCTCCTAACCGGCGCACAGTTTCTGACGCGCATCCGCTCGAGCGCGCCCGAGGTCTACACCGAGACCGCGCCTCTCCCCTACCCGCTCGGCGCAGGCCGAACCGTCCACGCCCCGCTCATGGCGCTCGGGGTTCCGGCGGCCTCAAAGCATCAACGAGAAGCGCTCGACTTCGCCCTGTTCGTCACCGGGCGGGAGCGGGAACTCGCGTTCTCAAAACTCGTCGCCATTTTTCCGTCAAATGTAGCGGCCGCCGCCGACCCGTTTTTTACAAACTTGCCGCCCAATCCAACACCCGAGGAGCGGGCTCGAGCCGTCACCGCCGGACAGCTCGAGTACGCCCACGACCTCACCCTGCACGTCCCCAACGCCTCGGACTTGTTCAAAAACTTTCAGAAAAACGTCGAAGAAGCCTTTTTCGGTTACAAGTCCCCACAAGACGCTCTCGACGACGCCGTGAGGTATTGGAATGCGAAGCTGTAACGCCAAAAAATCACAAGAAACTAAAGCCCCCCTTTCAGGGGGGTTGGGGGGTCTCCTCCTCACCCTGACCCTTATCCTCAGCACCGCCACCGCCCAAACCCACGTGCCCGACGCTTACCTGCCCCTCGCCACCGACACGGCCATCGTGCCCACACCGCAAGAAGAGGTGGCACTACCCGAGGGCTACACCCTAACGCCGGAAACGGTAATTTACCTCCTCGAGCCCACGCCCGCGCTGCAACGAGCGGCGGCAGAACTGCAGAGCGACGTTCAAGCGCGCTACGGCTTCCGGCCGCCTCTGGCAGTCGGCCAGGCACCGCAAGGGGGCATCGTCATTGGTACGTTGGAGAGCGGCCTGTCACCCGCGGGCGGGCCGGTCGCGCACGACGAGGGGTACGTGCTCGAGGTCGTCCACACCGGCGTCGCAATCGTCGGGACGGACGAGCGCGGCGCGTTTTACGGGGTGCAGAGTCTGCGGCAACTGCTGGGTGAGACGCCCACGCTGCGCGGCCTGCGGGTGCGCGACTGGCCCGACCACGGTTTGCGCGTCGCCATGATTTACCTCAACAGCGACACTGTTAAGGATGATTCGGCCGCGCTGAACGACCGGCTCGTTCCGTTGCTGGCGCGCTACAAGTTCAACGCGCTGCTCGTGATGAGCGACTACCTCGCCTGGGACAGCGCGCCCGAACTACGTGTGCCGGGGAGTGCGAGCAAAGAGGAAGCGCGGCGCTTGGTAGAGAAAGCTAGAGAATACCTGCTCGAGCCCATCCCCCTTTTAGAAACCCTGGGCCACGCGCAGTGGCTGTTCGCCAACGGCCAAAACCGCGATTTATTACAGGACCCGAACGTGAGCACGCCGTTCGCCTATGACCCACTGAACCCGCGGGTCTACGAGGTGCTTTTTTCCATACTGGACGAGCTTATCGACGTCTTCAACCCGCGCTGGCTCCACATCGGCCACGACGAGGTGCGCAGCGGCCATGATTTCCCGGCGAGCGAGGCGGGGCTTATCGTCGGTTTCGGGCGGCTCTTTTTGCAGGACACGCTTCGACTGCACGACTTCCTGGCGTCGCGCGGCGTAAAAACGATGCTGTGGCAGGACGAACTCCTCTCACCCGAGGTGCGGCCCCTTTTGGGGCAGTTCCCCAAAGACCTCGTCGTGACGAGCTGGAACTACATCCCCGCCGGAACTTACCCCGACTTGACAGCGGTGCAGCAGGCAGGCTTCGAGGTTTTGGGCACGTCCTGGCAAGACCCGGACAACATCGCGGCCTATGCACGTTTCGCCCACGACGCGGGCGCGGCCGGGATGGTACAGGCGCGCTGGACAGGGTACTTCGCCGGTTCCGAGGTGCTGCACGGGAGTTTTGAGCAGCTTTACGCTTACCTGAGCGCTGCGAACGTTTTTTGGAATGTTGATGCGCCTACGCTCGAGGACGCCCCCGAACGTTTCCGCACTTTTTGGCTCGGCACGGAGAACACGCGACAGCGGGCGGGAACGCTGGTGGATTTAGCGCTTTATGGCAATGTGAGCCTGAGCGACGGGTTTTTGGGGCTCAAGCCTGGTTACGCGCTCGCTGATATGCTCGAGACTGAACGCTTCGCTGGAGCCCGGTTTTCACTCGGTACGGCCGTCGCTCTACGCAGTACGCACCGCCGCGCACAGACTTATCCACAGGCTGTGGATATTGAGTTGGACATCAGGGCAGGCTCGCTCGCTTTTTTGCACACGACGGGCTGGAGCGCGCCGACGGGCAGTCAGGTCGGGCGTTACCTCGTCCACTACGCAGACGGCGGCACCGACACCATCCCGCTCGTTTACGGCGAGAACATCGCCGCCTGGACGGAAACCTCCGTGTCCTCCATCAACTTGCTGCAGGGTTGGTCGGGGCGCACGCCGAACGGGCTACCCGTCGCCGTCAACGCCTTTTTCTGGACGAACCCGCAACCGGGTAAGGTTATTGAAAGTGTCGAATTTATCAGTAACGGTCTGCTCGCCAACCCGGTTTTGTTGGGATTGACGGTGCTCGAGTAGACCTCTAAACAAGCCACCCAAAAACCTCAACCTCGAAAAATGCGTTCTTGACAGGACTTTTACCGCTCAGTAGACTGTGACTCCTACGTGATGGTCGTGAAAATTTTTCCGTAAAGGGGGTTTGATTTCTAAACTGGGGTGGGACGCCGTCCGTTTCTACTAGAGAGGGGAATCATGACACCGATAACGAAACGCCTGCTGGGTTGGGTACTCGTAGGTCTACTCGTCGCGCCGTTCGCGCAAGCTCAAGACGCCCGCATCGCTCAGCAAGAACGCCAGCGCGGCGTCGTCGAGCTTTACGAAAGCCTCGTGCCGCTTAAGTCGGTCGCCAGCTTCATGACCGTCGGCGCGCACCCCGACGACGAGCGCTCGTCGCTGTTGTCGCTGCTGTCGCAGGGCTACGGCGTGCGCACCATCACCGTGACCGCCAACCGGGGCGAGGGCGGGCAAAATGCCATCGGCACCGAATACCGCCAAGCCCTGGGCGTGCTGCGCAGCCGCGAGATGGAAGAGGCCAGCCGCGCTTACGACGTCGAGCTGTACTTCTTGTCCGAGAGTTTCGACGACCCCATCTACGACGAGTCATTTTCTAAGTCGGCGGTGGAAACGCTTGAACTGTGGGGCGAAGACGTGATGATGGAGAAGCTCGTGCGCGCCATCCGCGAGAGCCGCCCCGACATCCTCTTCACCAACTTTCAAAACGTGTTCGGCCAGCACGGCCACCACCGCGCGATGGCCGCCGCCGCTGAGGAAGCTTTCCGACTGGCCGCCGACCCCGAAGCGTTCCCCGAGCACATGGCGCTGGGCTTAGAGCCGTGGCAAGCCAAAAAGTTCTACCTGCCCGCCGGGGAAGGCGGCAGCCGCGAGGCCGAGCCGCAAGAGCTGCCCGCTACGCTGAGCCTGCCGGTCGGCGACTACGATCCCGTCTTCGGCGCGTCGTACGTGCAGCTCTCCGAGCAGTCGCGGGCTTACCACCGCAGTCAAGGCATGGGCCGCTTTGTCGAGGAAGGCCCCGACACGGTGGACCTGTACTTAGTCGAGAGCATGGTCGAGGTGCCCGAAACCGAAGACACGATTTTCAGCGGCATCGCGCGCACGGTTGGAGACTTGGCCAAGGGTTTGGAAGACGAGGCCCTGGCAACGCAGCTCGGCGACCTCGACGCGGCACTTACAACGGTTGTGGAGGCGTTTCCAGACTTCGAAACAGTAGCGACGCGCGCCGCCGAAGCGCTCAAGCTGACCCGCACCACCCGCGAGGCCGTGGCGGCGTCCAGTTTGGCTGAGGACGCGCAGCGCGACCTGGACTTCCGCCTCAGCATCAAAGAAAAAGAACTTCAGTACGCCGCCCAGCGCGCCCTGTCGCTGGTCACGCGGCTCACCCTGGCCGACCCCGAACTCGTCGCGGGCGGCAGCACCGAGGCGACGCTGACGGCGTTCGTCGGCGGGCAGACCGGTCTTGAGAACGTGGCGCTCGAGCTGGTCGCCCCCGAAGGCTGGACCGTCGAACGCCTACCGGACGAAGGTGAGGGCGACAGCAGCGAAACGGGTGGATCTGCGTCGGACGAAACTGCAGTGGACAGTGGCACGCCTTTGGCCTACAACGAGTCCGTCTCAGAAATTTTCCGCGTGACCGCGCCCGCGGACGCCGCGTCGTACAATCCCTACCGCCGTCACCTGAAGTCCGTGGGAGCCAACGGCCTCGTGTACGGCGTCGTGAACTTTACCGCGGATGGCGTGCCCATGTCGGTCGAAATAGACGACGACCGCCTTGTCGCGGTGTTGCCCGACCTGTCCATCACCACCCCGCCGGACTTGGTCTATAACCTGCTCGCGCCCGACACGCCCATCACCCTGGAGGTTGTGCTTACGAGCTACGCCGGTCCCGGCAGCACCACGGTGAGTCTGGAACTGCCCGAGGGTTGGAGCAGCGAGCCTGAAAACGCCGAGGTGAGTTTCACCGCGAAGGGCGACACGCAGGGCGTGAGCTTTACGCTTGCGCCGCCGGAAGGTGTCTCGAGCGGCTCCTACGACATCGGGGTGGTCACCCAGGGCGAGTTGTCGTCCGACGAAAGTGTCCGGGTTGTCGAATACGAACACGTGGGACGCACCTACCTCGTCACGCCCGCCGCCGTGAACCTGCAAGCCTTCGAGGTCGCCTTCGACCCGAACCTGCGCGTCGGCTACGTCACGACCGGCTCGGACACAGTTTACGAAGGCTTGCAGCGCATCGGCATCAATGTCGAACTGCTCGACGCGGCTACCCTGGCGACCGGCGACCTGAGCCCGTACGACACCATCATGGTGGGGATTTACGGCTACGGGGTGCGCCCCGACCTGGCCGCGGCCAACACACGCTTGCAGCAGTGGGTCGAAGACGGCGGCAACTTGGTCGTCCAGTACCACCGCCCGCGCGACAACTGGGACCCCGAGACGACCGCGCCCTATGCCTTGACGCTCGGCTCGGTGTCGATTCTGGCCCGCGTGACCGACCAGACCGCGCCGGTCGAAATTCTCGAGCCCGACCACCCGCTCATGACCACGCCCAACCGGATTACCGAAGCCGACTTTGAAGGCTGGATCAAAGAGCGCGGCCTCTACTTCGCCGAAGCCTGGGACGACGCCTTTACATCTATGGTGTCGATTACCGACCGGCAGTGGCCCGACACGGCCACGGAGACGCCCTTCACCGGCCCGATGCTCACCGCCGAGGTGGGCGAAGGCCGCTACACCTACACGAGCCTGAGCCTGCACACGCAAATCGACGCCAACGTGCCCGGAGCGTACCGTTTGTACGTCAACCTCGTCACGCCGCGCTGAGTGCTCGAGCCGCGACGACAAACCACAGAGGGGCGGCACCCGCCGCCCCTCTTCCCTCATGCCGGAGACCCGCCATGACCCCCGACCCGAGTTACACCCACCTGAACGTCATAGACATACACGCCCATTTTCCGATTGAGAACACGCTCGGGCTCGAGCCCAGTGACAAAGAGCGCCACAAACTTCTCGTCGACTACGGCCAAAGCCGCAGCGCCCGAATGCAAAGCGAGTGGAGTATGGCCGTCCCCGAACCCGTCGCCAAGACCGACGCGGAGGTCGAGGCGTTTGCGAAGCGCTGGACCGCCGAGGTCGAGCGCTACGGCTTGCGAAGCGTGAACTTTGTGACCGGCGGCGGCAACGACAAGCTCGCGAAGATTGTCGCAGGACGCCCTGAGTTCAGCGGCTTCGCGCACCATCCACTGCAACCGGGCGCTTGCGAAAAACTTAAACACGCCGTCGACGACCTCGGTTTGAAGGGTTACAAACTCATCGGCCCCCTGACCGAATACGATTTCGAGCACCCCGAACTGCGGAGCACCTGGGAGTTTTGCGCCGAGCGTGGTTTGCCCGTGCTGATTCACTTCGGTTGGCTGGGGCGGGGCGGCGGCGTGGTGCAGCACCCGCGCATCAACCCGCTGTCGCTGTTCGAGACCGCTCGAGACTTTCCCGAAATCCCCTTCGTCATCCCGCACTTCGGGGTGAATCACTGGGGGGACGTGCTGGCGCTGGCCTGGAGCTTGCCGAACATCCTGGTTGACACCTCGGGCTCGAACCAGTGGATGAAGTGGATGCCCTACCCGCTGACGCTGGAAGACCTGTTCCGCAAGGCGTACGAGAACCTGGGGCCGGAGCGGATTCTGTTCGGCACCGACTCGTCGTACTTTCCGCGCGGGTTCTCGGTGCGCTACCTGCAAGACCAACTGCGCGCCTGCTACTCGCTGAACTTCAAAGAGGCCGACATCCGCGCGATTTTCGGCAACAACGCGGCGCGGCTGTTGGGACTCGAGCCGGCATGAAGCACCTGGAAACCGACCGGCTTTTGTTGAGGCCCGCGCGGGAGGCCGACAAAGCTTTCTTGTACACGCTGCTCGGTCACCCCAAGGTGATGCGCTACTGGCTTGTCGGGCGCGCCATGACGCCGGAGGAAGTTGATGAACTCATGACTCAGTTTTCCGACGACTACGGAAGTCTGCTAGTAACTGAAAAAGCCACAGGAGAGGCTGTCGGTTTGGCCGGCATCGTCCCTTGCACTTATCTCGGCGTTGCCGACTACGAATTCGGCTGGGGCCTGTTGCCGGAAACCTGGGGCAAGGGCTACGCCACGGAAATGACCCGCGCGCTCATCGAGGCCGGTTTCAGAGAGCTGCCCGTAAAACGCCTTCTCGCGCTGGCCCATCCTGCGAACACGGCGTCGTGGCGGGTGCTCGAGAAAGCCGGGATGACCTTCGTTACGGAAGTTGAAACGACCGACCGTGGCCCCAGGCGCGTTTACAGCCTCCAAAGACCGGACGAGTTACCATGAGCACTCGCTTCCACGAGGTTTACCGCGACAACGTCCTCATGCCCGACTACCGCTTTGCGGTGCAGCACCTGGCGGGGCACTTTTTGGACGCGATGACGGCGCACGTGCGCACCGTGAAACGTTTGAACGACCCGGCGGTGCGAGGCCATCAAGAAGACATCACTCGGCTCGAGGCCGCCCTCAACAACCTGCGCAGCGAATCCCTGCCCGACTATCAAGCCGACATACCCGACCTCTACTTCGCCTTCAACCGCCGTCTGGAAGCGCAACTCGGACAAGAAATCGTAAGCTTTTTGCGCCTCGGCCTCAGCCGCAACGACCTCGACATGACGGTGTACAAGATGCGCGCGAGGGACCTGTTATTGACCCTTATCCAACACGTGTGCCGTCTCAGGGCCGCGCTTCTCGAACAAGCCAAAACTCACTTGGGGACGGTGCTCATCGCGCAGACGCACCACCAGCCGGGGCAGCCGACGACCGTGGCGCACTACCTTTCCGCCATCGACAACGCGCTGGCTCGAGACGTGGAGCGGCTGTTCGCGGCGTATGGCCGCTTAAACACTTGCCCCCTGGGGGCCGCAGCCCTGGCCGGGAGCAGCCACGCGCTCGACCGGCACTTTACCGCGCGGCAACTCGGCTTCGACGCGCCGGTCTCGAACACCTACGACGCAGTCGCCTCGTCGGACTGGCAAGTGGAGTTCGTCGCCGGGGCGCAGAGCGTGGCGCTCACCTTGTCACGCTTTGTCAGCGACTTGCTGAACTGGGCCGCGACGGGCTTGTACGTGCTCAGCGACAGCCTCGTGCAGGGCTCGTCCATCATGCCGCAGAAGCGGAATCCGGTGGCCTTGGAGCACGCACGGACGCGGTTCTCGAGAACCCTCGGCAGCGCGCAGATGGTCCTGTACTCCTCGCACAACATCCCCTACGCCGACCTGAACGACTTCGGGCCGGACATCCAGGGGGCGCTGGTGAGCCTCTTCATCCAACTTGACGGCGGTCTGGCGCTGCTGACGGCCTGTTTGGAAGAGGGCCGCTTCGACACCGCCAAGCTCGCCTCCCAGGCCCGTTGCACCGACACCACCGCGACCGAACTCGCCGACGAACTGACGCGGGGGTACGGAATAAGTTTTCAAGAGGCGCACCGGCTGGCCGGAACGTTGGTCACTAAACTTTGTCGGGAAGGCCGGACGCTGCAAGATGCGACCAGCGCCGACCTCGTCGCGCTGGGTGGGCCGGTTTTAGAAGAGGAGGTTTTGCGCGCGGCGCTCGAGCCGGCGGCTTTCGTGCGCCGCCGCGACGGCTTCGGCGGGCCGGCCCCGGCGCGCGTGTTGGAGCACGTGACGCGCGCCGCACAGGGCTTGGGCGAAAACCTTGATAGATTGGCTCAACTTCAGGATAACCTGACTGAGGTTCGGCACAATTTGAGAGAACGAAGGGAGAACGCATGAAGCACGTCGTGAAATTGTTCCTGGGGGGGCTGTTGTTGGCAGGCTTGGCCTTCGCGCAGGACGTGACCATCACCTACTGGCAGTACGATTTCGAGTCCCGCATCGACGCCATGAATCAACTGATTGAACAGTTCGAGGCGGAAAATCCCGGCATCACCGTTCAGCAAGAAACCTTTCCTTACGACAACTACCAGGAGCAAGTCGCCGCTTCGCTGCCCGCCGGCACCGGGCCGGACGTGGTGCAACTGTTCTACGGCTGGCTCCCGACCTGGGCGCGCGGCGGTTACGTGGAGCCCCTGCCCGAGCAGTATTTCGACGCCGCCACCCTCGACAGCGAGTTCGTGCCGATGGCGCAAGCCGCCAAGTACCAGGGTGAATACTACGGCCTGCCGACCGCCGTGCGGAGTTTGGCCCTGTTCTACAACAAGGACAAACTCGCCGCCGCCGGTTACGACGCGCCGCCCCAAACCTGGACCGAGTTCACCGAAATAGCCAAGGCTTTAACCGAGAAACGCGGGCCGCGCTTTACGCAGGTGGGCTACGGCATCGCGCCGAACGGCCAAGACCACCACCTGGTCCGTGAAATCCTGACCCGGCAGTTCGGCACGCAGCCCTACAGCGACGACGGCACACAAGTGCTTTACGACGACGAGGCCGGGCTTAACGCCTTCGAACTGTACACCGGTTGGGTCACCGACGACGAAATCGGCGTGCCCGAGTTCGTGCCCGGGGCCAACGGCTACCGCGACGGCTTTCGCATTCAAGAAAACATCGCCATGATTGTCGACGGCTCGTTCGCCGTCGGCGCGACCCAAGAAGCCGCCCAGTTCGACTGGGGCGTCGCCGAAATTCCGACGCTGGACAACGGCGTCAAGGCCAACTTCGGCTCGTTCTGGATGAACGGGCTGACCCCCAACGCCTTTGAGGACGACGCGAAGCTGGAAGCCAGCGCCAAGTTCTTAGAGTTCATCACCCGGCCCGAGGCGATGCAACTGTGGTTAGAAACCGTCGGCGAGTTGCCCGCCCGGCAAGCCTTGATTGAAAATCCCGAACTCGCCAACGACCCCGTTTACGGCCCCTTTATCGCCTCGCTCGCTTACGCGACGGCGACCGAGTTCGTCGACGAGTCGGCGCAGCGCGAGGTCGTCGTCAACGCCATCAACCGCGTCGTCTTGGAAAACCAGGACCCGGCCGCGTCCTGGGAGCAAGCCGCGCAAGAAGACCAGGCCCTGCTGGACGAGTTCGCCCAGTAGAACGCATCAGGGGCGGCGTCAAGCGCCGCCCCTATTTTTGATTTAGAGAAACACGCTCGAGGACGACCCAAGGGATGGCACCCCTTTCAAGAAAATGAGTTCCTCGGCAACACCTCAGCTTTCCACTTGTTTCAAACGGAGACACCGATGCAGACAGGGCTCGAGCGACCCCACTCCACACGCCGCAGGCCGCGCTTCAGCCTCGCGCGGCGTGAGGCGGTTTGGGCGTATATTTTTTTGGCCGTCCCGCTTATCTTTTTTTTGGGCTTTCGCATCTGGCCCGCGTTTCAGTCGTTTTACCTGTCGCTGTTCAGTTGGCACGTGGACGCCGTGCAGCGCGAATTTTTGGGCGTGGCGCAGTACCGGCAAATGCTGGCCGACCCCAAGCTGCACCGCGCGCTCCTCAACACGCTGCTCTACACCGCCATCATCGTGCCTGCACAGCTCGCCCTGGGCCTCGGCATCGCCTCGCTGCTGAATTCGGTCGACAAGTTTCAGCCGCTCTTTCGGGCGATTTATTTTGCGCCCTACGTCACGCCCGCGGCGGCGGTCGCCTGGGTCTGGGGCTGGATGTACTCGGTGAACTTCGGCGTCATCAATAACGGCCTTATCGAGTGGAGCTTGTTTTGGGAGCGCTTGGGGATGGGTTGGCTGTCAATCGACCCACAGCCCTTTTTGACCTCGCCCCGGCAAGCCCTGGCGGCGGTGGCGGCGGTCGTGGTGTGGCAGAACCTGGGCTTTCAAGTCGTCATCTTTTTGGCCGGGCTCAAGGGGATTCCGAGGATGTTTTACGAGGCGGCAGAAATCGACGGGGCGGGCCGCTGGGCGCTGTTTAGAAACATCACCTGGCCGCTGCTGAACCCGGTCATCGTGTTCTCGCTCATCATCTCGACGATCGCCTCGCTGCAACTGTTCGACCAGGTCGTGAACATCAACTTTACCGACCAGGGCGGGCCGCTCAACAGCACGCTCACCATTGCGCTGTACATGTACCAGGAAGCGTTCTCTCGTTTCCGCCTGGGCTACGCCGCCGCGGTGACGGTGCTGCTGTTCGCGCTGATTCTCGTCGTGACGCTGCTCCAGTTCAGGTTTGCCAGCAAGCGGGTCGAGTACTGATGGGGGTGTCAAGATGGCGGTGAGAGCGCAGGTCGGGCGGCGCAGTGAAACGCAGCGGCCCCGGTCCAAGCGCAGGCTCGAGGGCGGCACGGTTCTCGCCTACACTCTCCTGATTTTGGGCAGCGTGGTGATGTTCTTTCCTTTTCTGTGGATGCTCCTGAGTTCGTTCAAGGACATCCGCGAGATTTTGGGCTTTCACATTCTCCCGAAAGTCTGGACGCTGCAAAACTACCGTGAGGTTCTGTTCGACACGCGCTTTCCGCGCTGGTTTCTGAACAGCTTTATCGTGGCGGGGGCGAGCACGCTGTCGGTACTGTTTTTCTGCTCGCTCGTCGGCTACACCCTGACCCGGCTGCGCTTTCCGGGGCGCGAATTTGTCTTCATCCTGATTTTAAGTACTTTAATGGTCCCGACCGAGATGCTGGTGATTCCGTGGTTCGTGACCTCCTCGCAGTACGGCTGGGTCAATACCTTTTGGGGCATCGCCTTTCCGGGCTTGATTCCCGCTTTCGGCGTTTTTTTGATGCGGCAGTTTTTCCTGACCCTGCCTCGAGACCTGTTCGACGCGGCCAGGGTCGACGGCGTGAACGAATTTGGGCTGTTCTGGCGCATTGGCTTGCCGCTGGTACGGCCGGCGCTGGCGGCCTTAGGTATTTTTGCGTTCATCGGCAACTGGAACGCCTTTTTGTGGCCGCTCATCGTCGCCAAAAGCCCCGACATGCGCACCGTCCCGGTCGGCATCGCCCTGTTTTCAGGTGAGGCCGGAACCGCCTGGAACCTCATCATGGCCGCCAACGCGCTGGCGATTCTGCCGGTGCTGCTGGTGTTCTTTATTTTTCAAAAACAGATTATCGAGGGCGTGGTGCTGACGGGGACGAAGGGGTGAGGAGAGCTTAGAGAGATAGGGAGCTAAAATCTTTTTCTCCTCCGCTCCTCTGCTCCTCCGCGCCCCTTCTCTCAAACCCCGAGGTGCTACGCTCTACCCAGAGGGGGAACCCGCTATGCCTTCGACGGAACGCAAATACGACCTGTACTCGCACACCTTCAAGGTGAACGCTTACCAGACCTTCAAAGCGCTGCGCACCCAGAACCCCATCCTGCGCCAGTTGAGTTTGGACGGCACGACGATGATTTGGTTCGTCAGCCGCTACGACGATGTCGAAGCGGTGCTGCGCGACCCGCGTTTTGTGCGTGACGAGCGCAGCGCCAAACCGCCCGAGCAAGCGTGGCAGCGCTCGCTGTTGGAAGACCTCATCAGCAACCACATGCTGAACAAGGACGGCGACGACCACCACCGTTTGCGCGCACTCGTCAGCCAAGCCTTCACGCCGAAACGGGTGCGCGAGTTGCGCCCGCGCGTTCAGGCCGTCGCCGACGAACTTCTGGACGGTTTGCAGGCGCAAGGCCAGATGGACCTCATCGGCGACTTCGCTTTTCACCTGCCCACCATCGTGATTTTGGAAATGCTCGGCGTGCCAGTTCAAGACCGCGAACGGTTCAAAGCTTGGTCGAACGCGGCGGTGAGTCCGGTGCTGAACGAGAGCGATTTGACTGAGTTTTATAATCACATGCAGGCGTTCATGGCTTACCTGCGCGAGCTGTTCGCCGCGCGGCGTGCCGAGCCCCAAGACGACCTCATCAGCGGGCTCATCCAGGCCGAACAAGAGGGCGACTCTCTGAGTGAGAACGAGCTGTTCAGCACGGTATTTTTGCTCATCGTCGCGGGGCACGAGACGACCGTGAACCTCATCGGCAACAGCGTTTTGGCGCTGCTGCTGAATCCCGACCAACTCGCCGAACTGAAAAACGACCCCGCGCTCATGCCGAACGCGGTCGAGGAATTCTTGCGCTTCGACGGCTCGGTCGAGCGGGCGCTCAACCGCTGGGCCGCCGAGGATGTCGAGTTGCACGGACAGACCATCCGCCGCGGCGACCCGGTGATTTTGATTTTGGGCGCGGCCAACCACGACCTGGAAAAGTTCGACCAGCCGGACGACCTTCACGTCACCCGGCAACCAAACCCCCACCTCGGCTTCGGCAAGGGCATCCACTACTGCCTCGGCGCACCGCTGGCGCGTTTGGAAACCGAAATTGCGCTGAACACGCTGCTCCACCGGTTGCCAAACCTCAGCTTGAACACCGCCGAGAGCAACCTGCGCTGGCGCAACACGCCGGGGTTCAAGGGGTTGGAAGCATTGCCGGTGGCGTGGGAGAAGGCGTGAGTCAGTAGTTGGTCGGTAGTCAGAATTCAGTAGTCCTCAGTTTTTCGACTAGACGCCTGCAAGACACACAACTTACTTTTCTTTCTACTTTCCACTCGGTACCTTCTAACAAAGGAAGTTTGCCAAAAGCCCTCGTACCCGCACCGAAGTCAACTGTAGTCTCGAGGGTCGAGGACGTCGCGTAACCCGTCGCCCAACAGGTTGAAGGCCATAACGGTGACGAGAATCGCCAGGGCGGGGAACGTCGAGGCCCACGGCGCTTCTTTGATGAAGTTGCGGGTGTCCGACACCATCGCGCCCCACTCCGGCGTGGGCGGTTGCGCGCCGAAGCCGATGAAACTGAGGCCGGCGGCGGTCAAAATGGCCCCGCCGATGTCGAAGCTGGCTTGGATGAGCGCAGGGCTGAGGCTGTTGGGCAACAGGTGTCGCCAAGCGACCCTGGGCATACCCGCGCCCAAAGCCCTGGCCGCCTCGACGAACTCTAAGTTTCTCAGGCCCAAAACTTGTGCGCGCATCAGGCGGGCGTAAATAGGCCAGGACACGGCGGCCACGGCAATCATCACGTTGGTCAAGCTGCGTCCCAGCGCCGCCGCAATCGCCATCGCCAAGATGAGCGCGGGAAACGCCAAAAATATGTCGGTGACGCGCATCAGAATGTCGTCCCAGATGCCCCCCAACAGGGCGGCGAACAGCCCGACGGCGGAGCCGACCGTGATGGCGAGCACCACGACGAAAAAGCCTAAGCGCAGCGAAATCCTCGTGCCGTGGATGACGCGGCTGTACACGTCCCGCCCGAGCGAATCGGTACCGAACCAGTGCTCAAAACTGGGCGGCTCGAGCCGCACGGACAAGTTTTGGGCGTTGGGGTCTCCCGCCAAAAAAGGCCCCAACACGGCGACCAAGAAAAGCAGCACGACCAACACGAAGCCTAGAACTGTGCCGGGGTTTCTGAAAAACCGCCTGAAGGTTTTCACGCGTAACTAATTCTCGGGTCGAAGACGGCGTAAAAAAGGTCGACCAACAAGTTGATGAACGAGTAGCTGATACCGGCGACCAGGGTCACCGCCATGACCGCGGGAAAGTCCAAACCGATGACGCTCGAGGTCGCGTAACTGCCCAGTCCCGGCCAGGAAAAAATCGTTTCGGTCAGCACCGCGCCCGCCAACAGTCCGCCCAGAACGTTGCCCGCCACCGTCAAAATAGGCAGCGCCGCGTTGCGCAGCGCGTGCTTCCAGATGACTTTCAAATTATGAACGCCTTTCGAGCGCGCGGTGCGGACATAATCTTGCTTGAGAACTTCCAACATGGCGCTGCGCGTCATGCGGGTAATCAGCGCCGTCGAAAAACTCCCCAAGACCAGCGCGGGCAAAATCAGCCGACTTAAAGAATCCCGAAACGCTTCAAAGTCTCCGGCGATAAGGGTGTCGATGGACATAAAACCCGTCACGGTTTCGGGCGGAAAGATAAAAGCGCTGAGCCGACCCGGACCCGGCAGCCAACCCAGCCTCGCGTGCAACAGGTCGAGCAAGATGAGCGCCAACCAGTAAATAGGCACAGCGCCCCCTACGAGCGCCAAGCTGCGCACCAAAACGTCGATGGTCCCGTCTTGGTACAGGGCGGCAATCATGCCGAGAGGAATCCCCAAGACCAGTGCGACCAGCAAAGCCGCCAGCGTAAGTTCCAGGGTGGCCGGGAAAAACTCTTTCAAGTCGCTCGAGATACTTCGCTTGGTCCGTAGCGACTGCCCCAAGTCACCTCTCAGCAGCTTCGCCATGTACACCCTATATTGCACCAGGAGGGGGTCGTTGAGGCCGTAGGTCTCGCGGAAAGCGTCGACTTGTTCCTGCCGCGCGTTGCTGCCCAGCGCCGCCGCCGCGGGGTCGGTCGGCACGACGTTGGCTAAAAAAAAGGTCGCCGTACACACCCCCCAAAGCACGAACACCATGTGCCAAAGACGTTTGAGCAGGTAGCTGAACATAGGTTCGTCACGACCTCGCTGGAATCGGTACAGTTTCCCAACCGTAGAGCCGCCGACAGGACGAGCCGCCCCTCTCGAGTTTGACAGAGGGGCGGCGTTCTGCAGGCGTCAGTTTTTGCTGATGGCCGTAAAGTCTACATTTCCTTGGGCATTGCGGACAAAGCCGTCCACGTTCGAGCGCGTGACGATGGCTTTGACGGGTTGGTAGAGGATGGCGTAAGGCCCGTTCATAGCCACGTATTCGGTCAGCTCGGCGTAGGTGTCTTGGCGTACGGCCGTGTCCGACTCGGCCGCGCCGCGACTTGCCAACTCGCTCGCCGTCGCGTCGTCCCAGACGTTGCGCCAGGCGAGCGACTGGGCGGCGAAATTAGCCAAAGGCGTGACGTTGCCGTCGGGGTCGGGATAGTCGGGGCTCCAGTCGGCGAGAATCATCTGCGCTTCTTGGGCGCGGTACAGGGTGTACATTTCACCCGAAACCATCTGGCGGATGTTGGCGGTGATGCCCACCGCGGCTAAATCACTCTGAATTTTCGCGGCTAAGTCACTGCACGGCACGCCGCCGTTGCACGAGCCCGTCGCGGTCAGGAACTCTACTTCCAAATTTTCTACGCCCGCCTCTGCCAAAAGCGCCCTGGCTTTTTCGGGGTCGTAGTCGTAGAGCGTGTCGGTGTTGGCCCCCAACAGACCTCTGGGGATGATGGTCTGCATTTTGCTGCCCAAACCGCTCAGCAGTTCGTTGATGATGCCCTCCTGGTCGATGGCGTGGCGCACCGCTTGGCGCACCCGGTTGTCTTCGAACGGGGCACCGGGGCCGGAATTCATGCCCAGGTAAGCCATCTGAAAGTTGTCGGTGCGTAAAGCGTTGAAGTCATTGTTGTTTTCGGCGTTGAGAAAAGCGTCCGGCGTCAGGTCGTAGGCGATGTCGACCTCACCGCTTTGCAGCGCGGCTTCCTGAGACGAGGATTCTTGCATGTTGCGCAACACGACGCGCGTGATAGCGCCGGACTTCGAGGCGTTGGGGTTCGCTTCTAGCAGCACTTGCGAGCCTTTGTCCCAGCGGCTGAGCCCGTAAGGCCCCGAGCCCGCCGAGGTGTCGGCCAACCAGCCGCTGCCCCAGTCGCCGTCCACCTCGTGTTCCTTGACCACTGCCGAGTCCACGACGCCGCCCGTGACAAAGGTCAAAACGTTCAAAGCGATGCTGGGGTTGGTCGCTTCGGGCAAATGTAGCACCACGGTTTTTTCGTCCAGCGCCTCGGTGTCCCCGGCGGCCAGGCCGAGCACGTCGGTGACCAAAAAGGACGACGGCCCGGCAATCCCGATGACCCGCTCGAGCGAGTAAACGACGTCGTCCGCCGTGACCGGGTTGCCACTTTGAAACACGGCGTCACGCAGGTTAAAAATCAGGTCCGTGCCCGCTTCGGTTTCGACAAATTCCCAACTCTCGGCCAAGCCCGACTTGACCTCGGCGAGGTCGGTGCCTTCGAACTGCACCAGGGTCTCGTAAAGGTTGCTGGCGATGAGGTTGCAGGCAAATTCGTAGCACACGCCGGGGTCTAAAGTGATGAGGTCGCCCGAATCTAGGCCGAACACGAGGGTCGACTGCCGCGAGGACTGAGCGAACCCCAGCGAGAACAACGTTACTCCGACGAGCCAAACAGCGAGCTTACGCATGTGACCTCCTAAAGTACCTTCTCCCACCTACGGAAATTTGTAAGCGAGAAAGACTCAAAGTTTCTTGAAATCAAGTGCAAGTGTAACCTAGTTTATGGGTTAAAACAACCAATCCCGAAGGTTGAGGGTACTGGCGGTTCCGCTTTATCCCCTTCGACCTCTCTATTCGCCGTGTCCACCGAAAGCTGGATGAAGTTCCTGCTCGAGAATCTTTCGAGCCTCCAGTTCGAACGAACTATACAAGAGTTACACTCAGAGAGATTTTCGGTACAGTTAGAATTTATGAGCGGATTTCGAAAATTCGGATTTAACAACGCCATGTCGGAGGAAACATTTTGACAACAGTCGCCGTTATCGGGGCGGGCACGATGGGCCGGGGCGTCGCGCAAGTCGCGGCGCAGGCGGGGTACGACGTTGTTCTTTATGATGCGTTTCCCGAGGTTTTAGAAAAAGCCGCCGCCGAGTTGGAAACCATTTTCGAGATGCTTGCTGCCAAGGAGCGGCTCGAGTACCCCGCCGAAGTCCTGGCGCACATCGCGTTCAGCTCGAGTTTGGGTGATGTTCGAAATGCAGATTGGATAGTCGAGGCCGTCCCCGAAGACTTGAGCCTCAAGCGCGACCTATTCAGCGAGCTAGGTGATTTGGGCGAACATACCGTGCTGGCGACGAACACCTCTACCCTGTCGGTCTCGGGCATCGCCGCGGCGGCGTCACGGCCCGAGCGCGTCGTCGGGCTGCACTTTTTCAACCCCGCGCCGCTCATGAACCTCGTCGAGGTGGTTCCGGGCGTGGCGACCGACCTGAGCGTCGTGGAGCAGGCGCGTTTTTTCGTGCAGGGACTGGGCAAGACGCCCGTGGTCGCGCGGGACGCGCCCGGCTTTATCGTCAACCGCGTGGCGCGGCCCTTTTACGGCGAAGCGCTGAAGCTGCACGGCGAGGGCCTGCCGGTAGAAACCATCGACCGAGTTATGCGCGGCCTGGGTTTTCGCATAGGGCCGTTCGAACTGATGGACTTAATCGGCATCGACGTGAACTACGCCGCGGCGAAGAGCGTCTACGAGCAGTTTTTTCACGAGCCGCGTTACCGCCCGCACCCCCTGCAGCGCAGCATGGTCGAAGCGGGCTGGCTGGGCCGCAAGACCGGGCGCGGTTTTTACACCTACCCACGCGAAACGCCTCAAGAAAAGCAAAACGGGCGCGGTATGTCTTCACTGCGGCCTTATTTGATAGGGCCGGAGGACTTGCTCGAGCTGTACGCGGACTTTCCCCAGGTGGACAACCCCGCCGAGGCCGACTTCGTTTTGGACCTGTACAGTGACCCGATAGGTCTGAGTCTGGACGAAGCGCACCACGAGACATTGCTGAACAGCGATTTGCCGGTGGTTCGACTCATGTGGGGCGGCTCGAGCAGCGTTTTGGCCGGCGACGTCGCGCCGAACGAGTTGGCCGGCTTCAGCCTCGTGCCGCCTTTTGAAAAAGGTTGCACGGTCGAACTGTGCGTCCCACTCGGCCAGGGCGACACCGACGCGCTGCGGCTCGCCGGGGCTTACTTCAAGGCGCAGGGCCTCGAGACGGTTCGAATCCCCGACACCCCCGGCGGCGTGGGCTTTCGAATTCTCGCCATGATTATCAACGAGGCGGTGAGCGCCGTGGCGGAAAAGCTTGCCCCGCCCGCCGCCATCGACACTGCTATGAAACTCGGCACGAACTACCCGCTGGGACCTTTGGAGTGGAGCGAAACGCTGGGGCTCGAGAACTTGCTGGTCGGCTTGCAAGGCTTGTTCGAGGAGCTGGGCGAAGACCGCTACCGCCCCCACCCCCTCCTCAAACGCATGGTCGCCGCGGGTGTGCAGCGCTGGGACGAGCTGTGAAACCGATTCCCGAAGGTCACACGGCAACCCATGAAATTGTCGTCACAGAAGAGATGACCGTCGATTTTGAACAGGACGACCCCCGCCTCGGCAAGCTTCACCCCGTTTACGCGACCTACTGGTTGGTCAAGCACATGGAAATGGTCAGCCGCAAAGTCATCCTCCCCTTTTTAGATGCGGACGAAGAGGGCGTCGGCTTCGAGGTGAGCGTGACGCACCTCGCCTCGGCGCTCCCCGGCATGACGGTGCGAATAAGCGCCGAGCACCTGAAAACCGAAGGGAACCGCATCTACGCCCGCTGCGAAGCGGTGAGCGAACTGGGCGACCTCGTCGGGACAGGCACGACCACACAAGTTTGGATGAAACGGGAACGGCTCAACGGCGGCTTCGCCAAACTGAGAGAACGTTGGGACGACCGCGGCTAACCCAACACGGTTCGCAAGTCCGCCAAACCGATGTTCGCGCCGCAAATGACGAGTACGACGTTTTTGCCCTCAAGCCGCTCCTGCAGTTTCTGGTACGCCGCCACCACGACGCCCGCCGCACCTTCCAACAACATGTGATGCAGCTCGATGAAGCGCCGCACCGCGACTTTAATTTCGTCCTCGGACACCGTCACGTAGTCGTCCACGAGGTTTTTGACCATCTCAAAGGTCACCGCGCCCGCCTCCACGCCGCCCGCCGTGCCGTCAGAAAGCGTCGGGAGCGACGGTATATCCACAATCTTTCCCGCCCGTACCGACGCCATCATCACCGCCGAGTTTGCGGGCGAGCAGGCGATGATTTCGACGTTCGGCCGCACCGTTTTCAAGTACGCGGCTATACCTGAGACGAGCCCGCCACCGCCGAGCGCGACGAGGACGACATCTATCTTGTCCAACTGCCGCACCAACTCCACCCCGACCGTACCTTGCCCCGCCACGACCTCTAGGTCGTTATAAGGCGAAACGTAGGTCAACTTGTTCTCGGCGGCGTAGGCTCGAGCCTGCTTCTCAGCCACCACGCCGTCGTCACCATAAACGCGCACCTCGCCGCCGAGCCGCTTTATCGCCTCAACTTTCGTCGGCGCGGCGTTTTCGGGGACGAAGATGAGGCCGGAAAGCTCGAGCTTGTTCAGCGCGTAAGCGACCGCCGCCCCGTGGTTGCCGGTCGAGGCGGTGACGACGCCGCGCGCTTTTTCCTCCGCGCTGAGCGACAAGAGCTTGTTCAGCGCCCCGCGCACCTTGAACGAGCCCGTGGGTTGGAGGGTCTCGAGCTTGACGAACACGTTTTCACCGAGTGGCGAGGGCAGCAGCGGCGTCTCGGGCAGGTAAGGGCGCAGTCGGGTTTCAGCTTTGAGGACGTCCTCGGACAAGGTCACAGCCTCCTATTCTATCTCGCGAGAGCGGAGCCGAACCCGGCCCTGTGTTTTAATTAAAGAATGAAACCTGCCAACACCCGCCCCCTACTTCTCGCCGGGGCCGTTTTTCCCACTTACCCTCACCCCGCCGACGCCCTCTTAGTCGTCGACGGCAAAATCCGCGCGGTCGGCCGACGCCAAGACGTAGACCTACCGCCGCACACGGTCATCAAAGACCTGAACGGGTTGACCGTGCTGCCCGGACTCGGCGACGCGCACGTCCACTTCGCGGCGACCGGCTTTTTGCAGAGCGCCGTCGACTGCCGCGGCATCAAGACCATCGCCGCTTTGTTGGAGCGTTTAGCGAGTGAGGCACGCAAAAAAGCGCCGGGCGAACTTGTTTTGGGGTTGCGGCTCGAGCACCTGGAATTTTCCAGCAAACGCGTCCCGACCCTGCAGGAATTAGAGGCGGCCGCGCCCGACAACCCGGTTTACCTGCGCCACATCACCGGCCACAGCTCGGTGGCGAGTGCGAGCGCGCTTGAACTTCTGAATTTTCAGAGCGGCCAGCCCGGTGTACAGGTCGACGCCGAGAGCCTTCCCACCGGCTACCTCATCGCCCAGGCGACCCAGGCCGCGACGCAAAAGATGTACGCGCTGAACGCGCAACAAGTGGGCTACGAGACCGCGTTTCGGGCGGCGGCGCGGGTGGCGGCGGAACAGGGTTGCACCGCCGTTCACGCCTTGGACGACCTCGGCGCGGTCGAAGCGTTGCTGAGGCTCGAGCCCCAGCTTGACGTGCGCGTCTTGCCCTACACGCAAAGTTTCGACATAGACGCCGTCCAGGCCTTGGGCCTGCCGCGAATAGGCGGTTGCCACGGTTGCGCGCTCGACGGCGACTTCGACATGCACACCGCCGCGCTCACCACGTCTTACAAAGGCTGCCCCGAAGATTTCGGCCTCCTCTACCACAACGACCTTTCGCTGCAGGGCTTCGTGCTGGACGCGCACCGCCGCGGGCTGCAACTCGCCTTTCACGCGGTCGGCGACCGGGCCGTGGAGCAGGCGCTGCGAGCGTTCGAACGCGCCCAGCTTGAACACCCACGCCCCGACCCGCGCCACCGCATCGAACACGCGCAACTCATGAGCCCCGAGCAGATGGCGCGCGCAAAAGCCGCGGGCGTCATGCTGTCGGTCCAACCGGCGTTCAACCACGTTTGGGACCACCACACCTACGACGAGTGGGTGGGCGAACGTTCGAACGAGGTCGACCCGCTCGCCACGATGCTGCGTGCAGGATTGATACTCGCCGGGGGTTCGGACAGCACCGTGACCGATTTGCAACCCGTGTTGGGCGTCCACGCGGCCGTGAACCACTCGCGCGAGGAGGAGCGCGTCAGCGTGGCCGACGCCATGCGCATGTTTTCTTACGGGGTCGCTTACAGCACCTTTGACGAAGGCGCGCGCGGCACGGTTGCGCCCGGTCTCGACGCCGACTTAACCATGCTGGCCCAAAACCCGTTCGACGTTGACCCCGCCGCCATCAAAGACATTCCCGTCGCCATGACGTTCGTGCAGGGGCGGGCGGTGTTCGAGGCTTGAAAGGGTTGGGCTCGAGGGGAAACTCGACAAACTGCTTTAACAGACATGCGTAGTGACGGTTGTCGGGTCGTTTTTGTGCGTTTTTTGACCGTGGTAACCTCGGGGTAAAGTACGCTTGGGAACATCTTCGACTGAGAGGGCGAGCGTGACGACACAACCGCATACCGACCTGAAGTTCTTTACCAACGAACCCGACGCCACCCTCTACCACCGCTTCGTTAAAACCCTCGAGTACGCTTCACACTTCGATGTTCTTGTAGGCTACTTCCGCACCAGCGGCTTCCACCGGCTTTACCGGGCTTTGGAGCGCACCGAGAAGGTCAGGATTTTGGTCGGCTTGAGCGTAGACCGCAAAGCGTTCGAGATAATTGAACAGGTGCGCGACTCAAGCAGAATCGACTTCGAGTCGCATGAACGCACCCGGCAAGTGTTTGTCCGCAACCTCACCACCGAGATGAGCGAGTCGGAGGACACGCCGGAGGTCGAAATCTCCGCCCGTAAGTTTATCGAGTATTTAGAGTCCGGCAAGCTCGAGCTGCGCGCCTACCCGAGCCGGAACCTGCACGCCAAGGTCTACATTTCGCGCTTTCCCGAGAATTTCATGGAGTTCGGTAAAGTTATCACCGGCTCGAGCAACTTCTCGGAATCCGGTCTGGTGGCACAGCGCGAGTTCAACGTCGAACTCAAAGACCGCCCCGACGTGGAGTTTGCCCTTGCAAAGTTCGAAGAACTGTGGGCCGAAGGGGTGGACATTTCTCAGGAGTACGTGGACACGCTGCTCACAAAGACCTGGCTCTCGGACCAAATCACGCCCTATCAGCTTTACCTCAAGTTTTTGTACGAGTATTTCAAAGAGGACATAAATATAGACGAGGATGTGGACCTCTTTTTGCCTGAGGGTTATATGGATTTGGCGTACCAGAAGCAGGCGGTGTTAGCAGCTAAGAAAATAATCGAGGCTTATGGTGGCGTGTTCATCGCGGACGTGGTTGGTCTCGGCAAGACGTTTATCGCGGCGCTGCTTCTGCAGCAACTGCCGGGCCGCAAGCTCGTCATTTGCCCGCCGGTTTTGGCCGACTATTGGAAAGAAACCATGCACCAGTTTTACGTGCCGGGTGTCGAGGTGGAGTCTTTGGGCAAGCTCGAGCAAATCTTGGAGCGGGGCGTTGAAAAGTACAGCACGGTCGTCATCGACGAGGCGCACCGTTTCCGCAACGAACTCACCCAGGGCTACGAGACGCTTCACAAGATTTGTCGGGGCAAAAAGGTCGTGCTGGTCTCGGCGACGCCCCTGAACAACAAGCTCGGCGACATCTTGAGCCAGCTCAAACTGTTCCAACCCGGCAAACAGAGCGCCATCCCCGGCGTGCGCAACTTAGAAGCGTTTTTCAAAACGTTGCAGAAAAAGCTCGACAGCGTGGACAAGGACGACCCTTCGTACTTAGAACTGGTCGAAGAAACCTCCAAAGAAGTGCGGGATAAAGTCTTGAAACACGTCATGGTACGGCGGACGCGCACCGAAATCAAAAAGTATTTCAGCGACGACTTAGAAAAGCAGGGGCTGCGCTTTCCCGAGCTAGCCAGTCCAGAGCGCATCATTTACGAGTTCGACGGCAACATCGAAGAGGTGTTCAACACGACCATCGGTCTATTAAAAAGCTTCACTTACGCCCGCTACACCCCCCTCCTCTACCTGAAAAAAGGGCTGGGCGAGTTCGAGTTGCAGTCCCAGCGCAACATCGGCGGTTTTATGAAGGGCTTATTGGTGAAGCGTTTGGAGAGCAGCTTTTACGCCTTCAAGCAAACCGTAGACCGCTTCATCACCTCCTACCAGAACTTTCTTCACATGCTGGAGGGAGGAACCGTCTACATCAGCAAAAAGGTCGGGTAGTGGCCCACCATCAACTGACAGCAGCACGCTCAAGATTGTAGCGGACCAAGAACAGATGCAAGCAAATGAGGTGCATGTGTTCGGACTTGGAGAAGGATAAGGTCTTTCTGACAAAGCGCGCTAGGCGTTGGCGGATAGTATTGTTAAAGCGCTCGACGTGTGCTGTAAGCCCTGAGTCTTTACCAACAGCTTGATGCTGTTCATCGGGAACGACGGCCTGATAAGCTTCCCAGAAGTCACTAAACACCGTGCCTTGTTTATAAGCATCTGGGATGTTACGCCAAAGTTTTTGACAAGTAGCAATGCCACGTCCACCTACAACACAAGCGACCACCTGGCGTGTCTGCTTACAAAGCGCTATCCAGGCCCACCGTTTGTTACGTCTACATCGAACAAATGACCACATCTCGTCGAGTTCGAGTTGCACCGCTTCAGGGTTCTCGGGCGTAACCAGTGTGGCGCTAAGCGGCGGTGTCGTCGCGGCTTTTTTTGAGCCATTTCGCTATTGTGGTGCGGGACACGCCGAATGTTCTGGTCAGCCCACGCATACTAGAGCGCTCCTGATACGACTTCAGTATCTCATCTTTCTTCGCTTCGCTGTACCCTTTAGTGCTCGCGTTCTCGCGACTGGACTTGCCGCACGCTCGACACAGGTACTTTTGCTTGCCGTTTGGTGCATGACCGTTCTTGACAAGCTCTTCGCTCTCGCAGTGGCAGCAACGTACAACTTTGGTGACCATTCCTTAGCTTATCAGTCTTTGCTAAACCACTACCAAAGGTCGATGTCTACGACCTGCTGGACGGGGACGACGAAGAGAGGCTGTTGAGTTTGGTCGAGCAGGACAAGGTACAAAAGTACGCCGCTACCGAGTTCAAGTCCGACTTTGCGACGAAGTTGCGCAGCGACCTCGCGCTGCTTCAAACCGTGCAAAAGATGTGGCGGCGCATAGAAGACGACCCCAAGTTGGGGGCCTTCGAGCGGGAGCTTACGAAAAACCCGCTGCTCGAGGACAACAAGGTCATCGTGTTCAGCGAGTCGAAGGAAACGGCTCGCTATCTCTACGAACAGCTTGAAGACCGCTTTCCGAACCAGGTCTGCTTTTATGCCAGCGGGGGCGGCGTCTACGGCGGGCAAACTTACAGCGTCGGCGCGGCCAGAGAGCTTATCCAGGCGAACTACAACCCGAACCACAGCAACCCGCGAGACGATGTCCGCATTCTGATTACCACCGACGTGCTGGCCGAAGGCATCAACCTCCACCGCTCGAACACCGTCGTCAACTACGACCTGCCCTGGAACCCGACCCGCGTGCTGCAACGTGTCGGGCGCGTGAACCGCGTCGGCACCGAGCACAAAACCGTCTACGTGTTCAACTTTTTCCCGACCTCGCAGAGTGACGAGCACTTAGGGTTAGAGGGCAACATCAAAGCCAAGCTGCAAGCGTTTCACGACACGTTGGGCGAGGACGCCAAGTACCTCTCCAGCGACGAAGAGGTCTCCACCCACGAGCTTTTCGGCGAGAAGTACGCCGACACGCTTTACCGCAAGCTCACCGACAAGGACGCGCTCGAGGCCGAGGAAGACGAGGCGACCGAACTCAAGTACCTCAAACTCATCCGCGAGGTCCGGGACGAACAGCCGGACCTGTTCGAAACCGTCAAACGCCTGCCCAAAAAGGCGCGGAGCGGCAAGACGTGGCCGCAGGCGGAAAACGGGCAAGACCACCTGCTGACCTTTTTTCGCAAGGGCAAGCTCAAAAAGTTCGTGCTCGGGCGCGGCCAAGGCGAGCCGGTTGAACTCACCTTTTTGGACGCCGCCAGAATCGTCGCTTGCCGCCCCGAGACCGAGCGGTGCCAGGTGCCGAGTCCCTACTACAGTCTGCTCACGCGCAACAAAGAAGCGTTCAAACACGTCACCAGCGACGACCCGGTAGACCTGAGCGGCGGGGGCGGCGTGACCAACGAAAAACACATCTTGCAAGTGCTCAAATCCAGGGAGTTTCGGCACTTCAAGGGCTTTACCGACGAAGACGAACATTTTCTCAAGGCGGTACGCGAGGCGCTCGAGGCCGGATTGGTCGCCAAAAACACCGCCAAGCGCGTCAAGACCGACCTCAAAAACAGCTTGCAACCGCTCAAAGTCCTGGCCGTGTTGCGCAGAAACTTAGACGTTGCCCAGTTTCGGCAAACGGATGCAGAAGAGCACCTGGACCCGCGTGAAGTGATTTTGTCCGAATACCTGGTTAGCAGTGAACCCGTAGGGAGTGAACCAGCATGAGACCCCAAGAAGCCGGCACCTTAGTCGAGGCCACCTTCAACCACAGCTATGACGAAGGGCGCTTCCGGCTGTTCGCCCGCAACTTGTTCGGCGACTTGGAGGAGAAAAGCGACCGCTGGGCCGGGAGCTATGTGCCCGAAGCTTTCCGGGGCTTTGTCAGCCAGTACGGGCGCCTGGGCAAGTTCGAGGACGCCGAGGGCTACAGCGTGGACGTGCTGGCCGTGAAGCTCAAAAGCGCCGCGCAGTTGGAACGCGCCCGTAGCGCCCAGCGCAACTTCATTGCCCGGTACTTAAACGGCGGGCGCGGCGACGTGCTCAGGGACGCCGCCCTGGTCGCGTTTTACGCCGACGACGACCCCGACTGGCGCTTCTCGCTCGTGCGGATGGACTACAGCCTCGACTTAGAGCACAACAAGCTGCGCAGAGACCTCACCCCGGCGCGGCGCTACTCGTTTCTGGTCGGCCCGAGCGAGCGCACCCACACCGCCCAAAAGCAACTTTCCAAAGTCCTGACGGGCGACGCCCTCCCAACCCTGACCGCCCTCGAGCAAGCCTTCAACATCGAAACCGTCACCAAAGAGTTTTTCGAGAAGTACAAGGAGTTGTTCTTAAACCTCAAAGAGGCGCTGGACGCGCTGGTAGACGAGAACACGCGCGTCGCGCAAGAGTTCACGGCCAAGGACATCGACACCGCCAACTTCTCAAAACGCCTGCTCGGACAAATCGTGTTCCTGTACTTTTTGCAGAAAAAGGGCTGGCTGGGCGTGCAGCGTGGTGCGGCCTGGGTCGGCGGTCCCAAAGACTTTTTGCAGCGCCTCTTCGCCGGTGACTACGTCCGGTACGGCAACTTTTTCAACGACATTTTAGAACCCCTCTTTTACGAAGCCCTGGCCGTGGAGCGCAGCGAGCACTACTATTCCCGCTTCGACTGCGCCATCCCCTTTTTGAACGGCGGTCTGTTCGAACCCATTGGCGGCTACGACTGGGTGAACGTGGACATCCCGCTAAAGAACGAATTATTTGAGGACATCTTCGGCGTGTTCGACCTCTACAACTTCACCGTGCGCGAGGACGAACCGCTCGACAAAGAGGTCGCGGTAGACCCCGAGATGCTGGGCAAGGTGTTCGAGAACCTGCTGGAAGTCACCGACCGCAAGAGCAGGGGAGCCTTTTACACGCCCCGCGAAATCGTCCACTACATGTGCCGGGAGAGTTTAATCAACTACCTGGACACCGCGCTCAACACCGTCAAGCGCCCCTTGGCAAAGCAAGCCGCCAGCCAAGACGCCCTGTTCGGCAAGCCCCAGGCCCGACAAGAACCGTTGTATGAAGAGGTCTACGAGGCGCGTGTGCCCAGAGAGGACATAGAAGCGTTCATCCGCTTAGGCGACGTGGCCCAGGAGCACGACGCCACCACGGTTCAAAAGGGCAAAGAGACCGAAGCCTACAGCTTCAAAACGCCCGAGAGCATCCGCGGGAGTGCCGGGGCCATCGACGACGCGCTTGCCAGCATTAAAATCTGCGACCCGGCCATCGGTTCGGGCGCGTTCCCGGTCGGGATGATGAACGAAATCGTGCGGACACGTTCGGCGCTGACGCCGTACTTAGCTGCGGCCCCCCTTAACAAGGGGGGTTGGGGAGATTTAGCCCAGGCCACTCGAGAAGCAGCCGACAGAAGCAAATCCCCCCTTAGTCCCCCCTTGTTAAGGGGCGAAGGGAACGGACGAACCCCCTACGACTTCAAGCGCCACGCGATTCAAGAAAGCATTTACGGCGTGGACATAGACGCGAGCGCGGTGGACATCGCCAAGCTGAGGCTGTGGTTGTCGCTGGTGGTGGACGAGGACGACTTCGGGACGATTAAGCCGCTGCCGAACTTAGGTTACAAAATCGTCGAAGGCAACTCGGTGTTGAGTTTGGAAGGAGCCATCACCGACGGGCGTGAAATGCGTGACCTCGAGACCCTCAAACGCGCCTACTTCGGCGAGACCCGCGCCGGCAAAAAGCAAGAACTGAACCGGCGCATCGACCAGACCCTCACCAACATCTTCCGGTCGGCGCAAGACTTCGGCTCGAGGGCGAACTTCGACTTTCGCATCCACTTCAGCGAGGTGTTTCACCAGCAGGGCGGCTTCGACGTGGTGATAGGCAACCCCCCCTACGTGCGCCAAGAAGCGCTGGGCGACTTGAAAGACCTGCTCAAAAAGTACGAGGCGTACCACGGCAGCGCCGACCTGTTCGTGTACTTTATCGAACTGGGCGTCAAGCTGCTCAAAAAGGGCGGCACGTTTGCCTACATCGTGGCGAACAAGTGGATGCGGGCGAACTACGGCAAACCTCTTAGAGCGTGGCTCAAAAAGCAGCAACTTTTAACCATCATCGACTACGGCGACCTGCCCGTGTTCGAGACCGCCACCACCTACCCGTGCATTTTGTTCGTCGGCAAAGACAAGCCGAACGAAGAGGTGCAAGTGGTCAAGATGGAAGAACTCGCCTTCGAGCACTTGAGTCGCTATGTTGACGAACGCAGCTACGCACAGACGCAGAAAGACCTCGAGGACGGCGGTTGGTCACTGGCAAACAGAGACGCGCAGAAGGTACTCGACAAAATAAGCAAGGTCGGCGTGCCCTTAGAGCAGTATATAGACGGAAAAATCTACCGTGGCGTTCTAACCGGACTCAACGAAGCCTTTGTGATTGACGAAGCAACCAAAAATAAGCTGATAGCCGAAGACCCCAAAAGCGCCGAAGTCATTAAACCGTTTTTAGCGGGGCGAGACATCAAAAAATTTTCACCGCCGAAAAGCAAAAATTAGATAATTTTTGCTTTTCGGCGAAATTTTGACATTGAGGAGTATCCTGCAATTAAAAAACACTTGAGCCAGTTTAAGGACAGACTCACACCCAAACCGAAAGGTTGGACGGGTGCAGACTGGCAGGGGCGGAAGCCAGGGTCTTATAAGTGGTATGAAATTCAAGACGCAGTTGATTACTATGAAGAGTTTGAAAAGCCTAAAATTATGTATCTTGTATTTCAGGTAAGACCCACCTTTACCTTTGACTCGAGCGGAACTTACGGAAATAATGCTATCTGGATTATTCCAAAGGACGATAAATTTTTGCTGGGAGTTCTCAATTCAAAAATAGGTTGGTTCCTTATTTCTAATTACTGTACTCAAATCCAGAACGGGTATCAGCTTATCTTCAAATACCTCGGTCGAATCCCCATCCGCACCATCGACCCCTCCAACCCCTCGGACAAGCAAAAACACGATTCTATGGTGGAACGTGTCGAAACCATGCTCGCGCTGCACGAACAAAAGGGGGCGGCGACGGAGCAGGGCGAGCGCGCCCGCTTGGAGCGGGAGATTGCGGCGACGGATGAACAAATCGACACGCTTGTCTACGAGCTTTACGACCTGACGGATGAGGAGATTGCTATGGTCGAAGAAGCGGTGGCGGGGTAGCGGTGAACTACGACATCGGCTTTAAACCTCGAGCGGTCAAAGACTTAAAAGCGCTAGACCAGCGCGAAAGCGCGCGCATATCTGAAAAAATAGAGGCTATGCGGGATAACCTGACGGGAGACGTAAAAAAACTTACCGACTTTACGCCGGAGTACCGCCTACGTGTCGGCAACTACCGCGTCCTCTTTACCCTCGAAGATAATAAGGTTGTCGTTTACCGCGTTCGTCACCGCAAAGACGTGTATAGATAAGAAGGGATTGTTCCGTGGCCGATTTAGCTTTGCATCCAGAGTTCTTAGTCAAAAATGGCAAGAGAGAATTTGTCGTACTGCCTTACGAAGAGTTTGAGGCTTTGCAAGAAGTTCTTGCCGACGCGCAAGACCTCATCGACTTGCGAGCAGCCAAAGAAGAGGAAGGTGACGCCCCTACGCTGTCGCTGGAGGAAGTCAAGCGGCAGTTGGGCTTCTAGTTTGAAGGAGCAACCTGTGGGATTTGGACCGTCAAAGGGAGTATCGCATGAGCGTTGAAGAAGCTGTTGTGGAAAAACTGCGAATGTTGCCCCCTGAGCGGCGGCGGGAGGTGCTCGAGTTTGCGGAATTTTTGGAGAGCAAGTCACATTTGCCGATAGACGAGTTCGAGCGGCTGCAAACTTTTATCGAGGACGCTCAGGACTTGTTCTTGCTTAGACAAGCAAAGGCCGAGGACGACGGCGAAAGAATTTCTCTGGCTGAGGTAGAGGCGCGTTTGGGCTTGACTGAACAGCCGTAAGCTATGACGCGAACTTTACGACCTGACGGACGAGGAAATTGAGATTCTGGAAGAATCTATCTCTAAATAGGGACTATTCTGCTTCCGGCGCTGTGTAAGCCTGAGCCTGGTGAGATGGACTTTCAGGATAACGCATGAGCAAACGACCGTCAGTCACCAACCTACTGATGTACTGCCGAATGGTTTGCGGCTTACGGTTTAGCAGCTTTGCGATTTCACGAATGCTGAGGTGTTTGCCTCGGGCGGCTTCGATAATTGCTAGTTCCAACTGTTCCTTCGGCATCCTTTTGTATTCACGCGCCCTCTGAATCAGCGGGTGGGCCTGTTGATTTTGAGGATTAGCCTGTTGACCTGCCTGTTGATTTTGAGGGCTAGCCTGTTGATTTTGAAGATTAGCCTGTTGACCTCGCGTGAAGAGATTGGGTCTGTTGTCCAGCACATCGACTAGCTGATAAGTTGTGCCGCTGGCTACACCGCTGGAAACCACGAAACCGTTTTCCTTTAGCCCACGCAGCATTTTGGTGATGTCGGCAGGGTGCTGGTCGCTCATTTCTTGCAAGCGTTTGTTACTCACCGAGCCTTCGCGCAAGGCGGTAATCAATGCCAACCTTTGGTGTTGGTCCAAAGCGGTGTAACGGTTACCGAATTTTGCCGCCAATATTTCGGTGAACTCTTCGGGTACGAGGCTTTGCATGGTCAGCTCGAGGGTGACTTGTTCGGGCTGGGTGTTTTCGCTCAAAACGGGGTCTCGCCAATCCTGAGAACGCCAGGCCCGCAGAATCTTGGGGATACCCGTGCCCGCACGGTCAGCAGCACCAATCAGGTAAAAAATTTGGAAGAGCGCGGGATTGCGCTGATCGCTTTGTCCCCCTTGCTCGTTCAAAATCACACTTTTGGGCAGCCGCAAGCGACCGGGGTTGACAAAGACGAACTTGTGCGCGTACTTGTGAATAAGAATACCTGTAGTAGAGCTGTGGTCGGCATGAACGAGGGCATTCACCAGGGCCTCGCGCAAGGCGCTGTGAATAGGTGTGTTGTCCACCCTACGAGCGCCTTCTAGCTGAAAAGGAACTTTTAGGTCGGCCGTCAACTTGGCATAAACACGCCGAAAGAAGTCGTACAAGTTGCCCGACCATGCGCCGTCGTTGATAACCCGGTCGGTCCAGCGTTGCTCGGGGTCTAGGTTACGCTCTTGATAGTCGAGCTGAAAGTGGGGCAACTTCTCCTTGAGCGCCAAATGATTCCCAAAGGTGAGGAGGCCTGCCAGTGTCAGCCCCTCTCGTCCAGTCTGCCGGTCGCGCCGCCACGCCCCTATAGACGTAAGAAAGTCCAAATCATCCTGGGTAGCCCTGTTACCGCCAGAACGTTCTAAACGGAACTCTTGACGGTAGGCGTCTAAGGATTCCCTACTCAGGTCACTCAGCGTGTAGTGCTCGAGGATGTCGTTGTCTTTGGTATCGTCACTCGCCTCGGCAAACATCCGGCGTACTGTCGCCTCACTGCAAAGGTGGTCGCCGTCGTTGAAGCGCTGGTAAGTACCACGCATAGGATTGTCGTTGATGTAGACAGGGCGGTCTTTGCGGGTAGCAGGTGGCACGTGAAGGATGAGCAGGTGGGCATCCTCACAAACGAGATGTTGGACATGCTGATTAGTTAGGATATTTTTGTTGACCTTGCTCTTATTGTTGACTGTGTTCCAGAAGTCTTTTTCTAGGTTTGTCACGCTCTGAAGACCTATGGGCTGCAACGTGCCGTCGTCAAGTTCCTTAGCACCGAGCACTATCTTACCGCCTTGGGTGTTGGAGAACGAACTGTAACTTTCCCAAATACTCTTGGGAAGTTTGCCCTCACCCTCTCTACCTCGCGCATCTTTTACTTCACACTGATACGACTCCGTCAGGGTGTTCAGCTCATCACAATCTATCTGTTCCGGGTTGTTTCGTCTTTGAAATGTAGGTGCTGCACCCATCAGAAAATTTTAGCATCTCCCGATCCAGGGCATTTACCTGAAACGTAGCAACGCTCGAGCGGATGAAAACGGCTTGAGTGTTGTTACGGGCGTTGAAAAAACCCTGTCGAGGGCGCAACGAGAGGAGCGCGCTGGTATCCCGGTGACTCTAAGGGAATTGAATCTTAGTTCTAAAATGTAATCGGATGCAATCCAGATGCAATTAAATTGAAAAATTAAGTCCAGCACGGCAAAAGATACAAATCCACCGAAGCTCAAACATGCAATAAATAGCCAGTAACAGAGCATCTGTCCCTTACACATTGAGCCAACCCTGGCGACCGAGCCACCTATGGGATGGTTAGAATGGTTAACACATGCTGGACCCACAACGACAAAAAGCTACAGAGCAGGGCGAGCGCGCTCGCTTAGAGCGCGAGATTGCGGCGACGGACGCTGCTATCGACGCGCTTGTTTATGAGCTTTACGACCTGACGGACGAGGAGATTGCTATTGTCGAAAATTCTACAGCGCGGTAAGGTAAGGGCAACATGAAGCATTTTTGTGATATAGCTTGCCAAAATATTCTATATATGTTATATTATGGTTGGTACGATTAGTGAAGGAGTCTTGGCGTGTTGCTTACTTCAAAGATGAGAAAGGTAGTGTTCCCGTCAAGGAATTTTTCGAGCTACCGAGCGTTATAGGTATTACTGAAGGTGAGAAGAAAGTGTTTAAACAGCGTTTAAAGTGGGTACGGCAAAGAGGGTTAGGACTTGCTGAAAGGCGGGGTGATGTTTTGGAACATCTCAAGAACGAAGGAAACCTTTATTCGCTTCGCATTCCCAGCAAACCGAACAACCCTCGCGTTCTACTCTGCTCTATTCCAGGCAGTAATCAATTCGCTTTGCTGCACGCCTTTAAAGAGAAAAACTCGCGCGATTACAAGAGAGCAATCAGTGTAGCCAAAGGACGACGAGACCGACTTCTCGCAACTGTAAAGTGAAGACTGGAGCTGTACTCATGGCAAAAGATGAAACTACAAACAATACCTACTTGGACTCTGAAACGGACGTGTTGGAGCATTTGGGCAGCCTGATTCCTGATACGCCCGAAATGCGCCGCGTGGGTAAGCAGGAGTGGTTCCGCTTGCTGTTGACGGACGCCATGATAGAAGCGCGCAAGCGTGCCGGTTTGACGCAGAAAGAAGTCGCTAAAGAACTCGGCGCAACCCAGAGCTGGGTGTCCAAGCTCGAGAGCGCCAACCACGACCACGGGGTCGAGTCGGTGGTGTCTCACCTGGACGCAGTCGGGGCTGAACTGCTGATGGCGGTCAAGGTCGGCGATGATTTGATTCAGGTCGAAACCAGTGAAGAAGATGTCCTGGTGAACATTCCTGTCTGCTACCAGGATGAGGCTTTAGAAGCCGGTATGACCTTGCGAGATTTCATCTGCTCACGGCTCGAGGAATACCGTTGGAGAGATGGTGTGAGCGTTTTCGACGTGCCGGAGGGCTTCGCTCGGTTTGATACTGAAGAGGGCTATACCCTCCGCTGATGCCCACAGCAAAACCGAAACCTAAAACAGTACAAGTCACGCCCGAAGCCTACAACACCTTTTTGCAAGGGCTCGAGCTGAAACGGGTGCGACTGGCTTCCGCCAAGGTGAAGACCGAAGTAGACCATCCTGCACCCTCCGAAACTGAAATTCGCGCCGAGTACGAACGGGATTTTGAAAATGATGAGGGTGGTTTTGAAGCTTTTGCCAGCTATAGGCTCGAGTTTGTGAAAATAGAAACCGGTGAGGTTCAAGGTGTTGTCGAAGCGACCTTCGGGTTACAATTCGACAGTCCCGAGCCAATGCGTGAAGATATTTTTGAAATCTTCGGTGAGTTGAACTTGAAAGTCAACTCCTGGCCTTATGCCAGAGAGTACGTGCAAACCAACATGGGGCGGATGGATTGGCCGGGCTTCACGCTACCGCTTATGAAACCCTCGCTACCCAAACCTGAGCCTGCAGCAGTCGCCAAGCCAAAACGAAAGAGCAAGAAGAAAGTTTGAGCACGCCATAAGTAAGGTTGTTCTGTGTACAAGCGACTCGGCCTCTGCCGCTTTCTTGAAGGCTTGACTCGAGCACCGTTTTAGCCGGACAGTATCAACACAACGTCAACCCCACTTGTGTCTGGAAAAATAGCGCCGTCCTTGGGGCTGAAGCTGTTGTAATGGCTGCCTTGACAAAGCCGTAACCGAACTTGCCTTAGTCGTGCTTGTAGTAAACAGGGCGTGCCTCCACCTCGCTCTCAGCGCAGATGGTGATGTTCCTTATGACCACAGGCAACCTGTCACCTGCAGCTTGACAAGCTACACGGCGCAGCTTAAAGTAAACCCATCCCAAGCGTAGTTAGGAACCTAGCTACTATGCAAACCTTTGTCCGCAGCACTGTCGTCGGCAGCGTCGCTCGGAGCGCCGACGCGCTACGACCACTCGGTTTTACGACCTACGAGGCGAAAGCCTACGTCGCCCTGCTCAGTCGGGGCGCACTCAACGGCTACGAACTCGCCAAGGCGTCGGGCGTGCCACGCTCGATGGTTTACGAAACCCTGACCAAGCTGCTCGACAAGGGCGCGGTGAGCGCGCTGGCCGAAGACCAGGGCCGTTACGCGGCTGTACCTTCAGAAGAGTTGTTGCCCCGTTTGCGCGCCCAGACAGAAACCGAGTACCGCCACGCCGAAGAAGCGTTGGCCGCGCTCGAGACCCCGCCCACGGCAGACCTCATCCACCGCCTGGAAGGCGGCGCCCGCGCGCTGGCGGCCGCAGCGGACATGATTGACGGGGCGCGTGTTTCTTTGAAAGTTTCGGTGTGGGCGTCCGACTTAGAGACCCTGACGCCCGCCCTGCAGCGGGCGCACGCGCGCGGGGTAAACCTCGTCACGGTGCTGTTCGGCAGCACGCTTCCCGACAACATCGGCCGGGTCTACAAACACGCGGGCGCAGAAAGCGAATACCGCATCGTCGCGGCGCGGTTGCAGGCCGAACTACTCGTCATCGTCGCCGACCACCGCGAGGTGTTGCTGGCTAGTTTGAGCCCCGGTCCGGGTTGGGCGGTGCGCACCCGCGACCGCGCCCTCGTGCTGGTCTGCGAAGAGTACATAGGCCACGACATCGTGCTCTCGGCCCTCACCGAGCACTTCGGGGAAGAGGCGGTCAACCGGGTGTGGCAGGAGAACGCCGAGTTGCGCCGGCTGGTGTCGGGCGCGGACAAGCGTGAACAAGTACAGGAGGCGAGATGAATCACGACTACCGCTTGATGGTGCGCATCCGCCGTTTTGAAGAAAGGGCTGAGGCGCTGTTTCTGGGCGGCAAGTTGCCCGGCTTCGTCCACCTGTCTACAGGCCAGGAGGCGGTGGCGGTGGGGGTGTGTTCGGGGCTGCGCAAAACCGACCTCATCACCTCCACCCACCGCGGCCACGGCCACGCCATCGCCAAGGGCATGAGCGTCGAAGCGATGTTTTTAGAGCTGTTCGGCAGCCGTGACGGGGCTTGCAAGGGCAAGGGCGGCTCGATGCACATTTTCGACTACCGCGTGGGGATGTTGGGCGCCAACGGCGTGGTGGCGGCGGGCCTCGCCATCGCCACGGGCGCATGCCTTGCCGCGCAACTTGCCGACGACGGGCGCGTCGCCGTACCCTTTTTCGGCGACGGGGCGCTGGGCCGCGGAACCCTGCACGAGAGCTTGAACCTTGCAGCGGTCTGGAAGCTGCCCGTGGTTTTTGTGCTGGAACAAAACGGCTACGCCTCGACGACGCCTTACAACGACACCCACGCCTACCCCTCGGCCGCCGCTTTCGCGGAAGGGTACGGCCTGAAGGCTCACAAAGTCGACGGCAACGACCTGCGCGCCGTGGCTCGAGCGGCGCACGACCTCGTCGAGCGGGCGCGGCGCGGCGACGGCCCCGGCTTTCTGGAGGCCCTGACCACCCGCGTCAAGGGCCACTACGTGGGCGACCCCGAAACCTACCGCAACCGGATGGACGCGGCCGACACGCGCGCGCTCGACCCGCTGGTGCGCTACCGAGCGTTTCTACTCGAGGAGGGTGTCGGAGAGGACGCCCTGCTCGACATCGAACAAGAAGAAGCGGAGCGCGTCGAAGCGGCGGCGGTCAAAGCGGCCGCCGCACCCCGTCCCGAGGCGGCCGAAGCCCTTACCGACCTGTTCGTGGAGGCCTGATGAGCACGTCTACGAGTACGGCTGCGAACACGACAACCGCGAGTACGACGGCCGCGCGCCGCATCAACTTAGCCCAAGCCACTTTGGAGGCGATGGACGAGGAGATGGCCCGCGACCCGCGCGTTTTTCTGATGGGCGAGGACATCGCCCGGCAGGGCGGCGTGTTTGGGCAGTTCAAGGGCCTGAGCGAGCGCTACGGCTTGAGCCGGGTCCGCGACACGCCCATCTCCGAAGCCGCCCTGGTGGGCACCGCGCTGGGCGCGGCGCTGGCGGGGGCGCGCCCCGTTTTCGACATGCACTTCGCCGACTTTTCACTCGTCGCGATGGACGAAATCGTCTCGCAGATTGCCAAGATTCGCTACATGTCGGGCGGGCAGGTCGAGGTGCCGCTCGTCATTCGGATGCCCGACGGCGCGATTCGTTCGGCGGCGGCGCAGCACTCGCAGTCTTTGGAGGCCCTGTTTTTGCACGTTCCGGGGCTGAAGGTGGTGACGCCGTCGAACCCCGCCGACGCCAAGGGCCTGCTCAAGGCCGCCATCCGCTCGCCCGACCCGGTGCTCTACCTAGAGCACAAGGCGCTCTACACCGTAAAGGGTGAGGTGCCCGAAGGCGACGTGGTGGTGCCGCTGGGCGCGGCGACGGTCGCGCGGGAAGGTCGGGACGTGACGCTCATTTCCTACTCGCTCACCCTGCGAAAAGCGCTGCAGAGCGCCGAACACTTAGAGCAGCAAGGTGTGAGCACCGAGGTCGTCGACCTGCGCAGCCTCAACCCGCTCGACTGGGCCACGGTCTATGCGTCGGTGCGCAAGACGAAGCGGGCGGTGGTCGCGCACGAGGCTTGGCGCGCCTACGGGGTCGGCGCGGAAATCGCCGCGCGTTTGCACGAGACGCTCCACCGCGAGCTGGCCGCACCGGTCGAGCGCGTGGGCGCGGCGCACGTGCCGATTCCCTTTTCGCCGCCGCTCGAGCAAGCCGTCATCCCGCAAGTTGAGGACATCACCGCCGCCGCGCTTAGGGCGCTCGCGTGACCCGGACGGTTCCTATGCCCCAGCTCGGCCTCACGATGGAAGAGGGGACGCTGCTGCGCTTTTTGGTCCAGGTCGGCGAGTTCGTCGAGGCGGGGCAGGACCTGCTGGAGGTCGAGACGGACAAGGCGGTCAACACCGTGCCTTCGAGCGACCGCGGCTACTTGCGCGAGGTCTGCGCCGCGCCGAACACCGAGTACCCCGTCGGCGCGGTGTTAGCCTACCTCACCGACACGGCGGACGAGGCGTTGGAGCGCTCGTGACGGGCGCGACCCTGGCCCGCTGGCGCGACCGGGCGCAGCCCACCGTCGACCTGTACGTCGACGGTCGCTTGCCCGGCTACGGGCGCACCTTGTTCGTCCTCATGGGCGCCACCCTGACCGACCGCGCCGCGGCCCTGGGCGTCAAGCCAGGTTTCAACATCGCCATGCTCGAGTCGCCCCCCGGCAAGGGCGCAGCGCCCCACATCCACGAAACCCTCGAGGTCCTCATGCCGGTGACGGGCAGGTGGCGCTTCGAAGCGGGTGGGCACGCCGTAGAGCTGGGACCCCTCGACGTGCTCGTCATTCCCACCCACCTCTACCGGAGTTTTCGCAACGTGAGCGGCGAGACGGCCAAGCTGTTCGCGCTCGTCGCCGGCCGCGACATGGTCAACACCATCGCCATGCACCCGGACGTCGTGGCGGCCGCCCGCGGGGCTGGCTTAGACGTCGACGACGTCGGCCGGCAGCGCTTGCCGGGGTTCGAGCCACAGGCCGTTCACATCACCGAGCGACGCGCGAGCGCCGAGGAGGTCGCACGCGGGGCTGTGCTTTACGAGACCTTCGCCGACTCGAGCGGCTACCTGCACGTGCTGGGACCCCGCGACAGCGACGCGCGCGTCGAAGAGGACGTTTCGTTCTCGCTCGGCTTCGTGCGGGGCGGGAGGTACGAGCCGGACCGCGCGAGCAGCTTGGAAGTGCTCGTGCCTTTAAGTGAGGCCTGGCGGCTCGAGGAGCCCGGCGGGGCGACGCCCCTAGAGCCCTTCGACACGGTGCTGGCCTCCAACGGAACGTTTCTCAACCCCGACCCCCACGCGCTGCTGCTCACCTTACGGGAACACCATCCAAAGGAGGATGTATGAAAAAATGGCTGCTGACCATGCTCGTACTCGGAACGTTTTTGGCGCTCGGCGTCACCACGGCGCAGCGCACGCTGCGCCTGTCTTACATCGCGCCCGAAGGCGACAAATGGGACTTGGGCGCTAAGCGCTTCGCCGAACTCGTCGAAGAGCGTTCCGGCGGCGCGCTGCGCGTCGAGACCTTCCCCGGCTCCATCCTGGCAAACCGTTCACAACAGGCCGAGGTGCAGGCCGTCCAGTCCGGCACCATCGACATGGCGATGGTCAGCCCCATCCTGCTGGCCCTGTTCGTCGACTCGCGCTTCGACATGTACAGCTTGCCGTTTCTGTTCCCCGACCAGGAAGTCGCCCTGGCGACCGTCGACGAGCTGCGCCCGCAGACCGACGCCTGGCTCAGCGAGCGCGGCCTGCAGGCCCTCGCCTACGGCGTCAACGGCTTCCGGCAGGTCACCAACTCGGAGCGCGTCATCACGAGTCCCGAGGACATGGCCGGGCTCAAGTTCCGCGCGGCGGGAACGCAGATTTTTCTCAAGACCTTTGAAGAGCTGGGCGCGTCGGCCATCACCATGAACTTCGGCGAGGTGTTCACCTCGCTGCAGCAAGGCGTCATCGACGGCCAAGAAAACCCGCTCGGCGTCATTCTTTCGACGAAACTCTACGAGGTGCAGCCCTACGCGACGGTGTGGAACTACGCCTTCGACCCGGTCATCCTGACCATGAACGCCCAACTGTTCTCGACCTTTTCGGCAGACGAGCAAAGCCTGCTGCAGACGGCGGCGGAAGACGCCATGCAGTACGAGCGCGAGCTGGCGGCCGCGTCGGACACGACCGCGCCGGAAACGCTCACCGCGGAGGGCATGAACGTCTACTACCCCAGCGCCGAAGAGTTGGCCGTGTTCAGGGACGCGGTCGGAGCCGTCTACACCGACCCCGCCATCGTGGAGCGAATAGGCGCGGAAAACCTGGACCTCGTCACCCGTACGGTAGAGCGCATTCGCACCGAGATGGGCCGCTAACCCCGAGTGTCGCCCCCCGGACGCCCCACGAAACGCCGCACGGTCTTCAACTTGCCCGTAGAAGAAAACCTGGCCGCGCTGCTCCTCGTAGCCATGACGACCATCGCTTTCGTGGGCACGGTGAGCCGCTACGTGTTCAACCGGGGCATCCCGTTTTTGGAGCAGTTCACCCCCGAACTGTTCGTGTGGATGACCTTTTTGGGCGCGGCGGCGGCGGCGCAGCGGCGGGCGCACCTGGGCAGCACTTTTTTGCTCGAGCAGCTTCCCCCCAAACTCCGCCGCGCGCTGCGGCTCGTGCTGCTCGGCTTGTCGGTGGTTTTTTTCGGCATCCTCGTTTATTACGGCTGGCAGGGGGTCCAAAACGACCTCCGCTTCGGCATGAAGAACGCGCTGGGGCTGCCCAACTGGGTCATCACGGTGGCGGTGCCGATAGGAGGCTTGCTGCTTATAGCGCGCTCGGTGCAGGCGTTTCTCACCGAGCCCGCCGCTGAACCCACTGCTGAACCAGTTGCCGAACCCGCTGCTGAGTCTCCAGCAGAATGAACTTACCCCTCGCCCTCACCCTTTTCAGCGCTTTTTTCTTCTTGCTGCTGTCCGGACTCCCGGTCGCCCTCAGCCTCGGCTTATCGGCGGTGGCGGCGATCGTAATTTTCGACTTGGGCAGCCTGCAACTCGCGCCCCAACTCATGGTGTCGGCGACGAACTCCTGGACGCTGCTCGCCATCCCCTTTTTTATCCTGGCGGGCAACTTGCTGGGCCACTCCGAGCTTTCCCGGCGACTGGTCGTCCTGGCAGAAACGGTCGTCGGCAACGTGCCGGGCGGGCTCGCTATCGTAACCATTGGGGTGAGCATCTTTTTTGCGGGCATTTCCGGCTCGGGCGCGGCCGACACGGCGGCGCTCGGCGCGCTGCTCATTCCGGCGATGGTCGCTTCGGGCTACGGCAAGGACTTTGCCGCCGGCTTGATAGCGGCGGGGGGCGGTATCGGCATTATCGTGCCGCCCAGCATCGCCCTCATTATCTACGGCGTGGTGGCGCAGAACGTTTCGATAGGCAAACTTTTTATCGCGGGCATCGTGCCGGGCATCATCGTGGGTTTGTCGCTCATGGTCGTGGCCTACCTCATCTCCAGGCGGCGCGGCTACCGGGCGGCGCGTCCGCGGGGCAACCTTAGAGAAGTCGCCGTCGCCCTGCGCCGCGCCCTGTGGGGTTTGCTCGCGCCCCTGATTATCTTGGGCGGCATCTACGGCGGCATCTTCACCCCGACCGAGTCGGCGGCGGTGGCGGTGGTGTACGGCTTGTTGGTGGGCGTTTTTATCTACCGCGACCTGACGCCGAAGGTGATTTGGTCCATCCTGCGCGCTTCCGCCGTGACCACCGCGGCGGTCATGTTCATCGTCGCCGCGGCCAGCTTGTTCAGCTACGTCTTGACCGTGGGACAGCTCGCGAGCGGCATCGCGAACGCGCTCGTCACGCTGACCACCTCGAAATACGTGCTGCTCTTACTTGTCAACCTCGTCTTGCTCGTGGCGGGCATGTTTATGGACGGCATCAGCGTGTTCTATATTTTTGTGCCCATATTTTTGCCCGCCCTGGTGCAACTCGGTGTCGACCCCCTGCACTTCGGCGTCGTCGCGACGGTCAACGTCGCCATCGGTCAGATTACGCCGCCTGTCGGCGTCAACCTGTTCGTCGCCGCGCCCATCGCCGGCGTCAACCTGCAACAAATCAGTCGGGGCGTGCTCCCCTTCGTGGCGGCGGAACTTTTGGCGCTGACGGTCATCAGCTTGTTTCCCCAGTTGTCTTTGTGGTTGCCCGGCCTTTTGGGTTAGCGCTCGAGCCCTGAACCGTTCGGTACGGATTCCAACAACACAACTGATTCCTTTCCGGTTAATTCCCTCGGGAACTAACCGGAAAGGGTGTCAGTGACGTGTGGAAGCGCTAAAGACATGGGACCGAAAAGCCTCGTCAGGCGTGGTCGCGCCAGCTACCGCTAAGTTTGGCAGGTGTGTCGTCAAAACTTTCGCTGAGCGTCGGGTCTACCGAAAGGCGTGTCAGCCGGGATTTCCGGTTCCGCCCGTCGCACCGAAAACCTGACTGGTCACGTAGGTCGTGGCGTCTCTGGACGCGAGCATCACGTAGATAGGCGCGAGTTCGGCCGGCTGACCCGGACGGCCCAGCGGCGTCCCGCTGCCGAACGTCACCACGTTTTCAGGCTTTTGCCCACCGGTGACTTGCAGCGGCGTCCAAAAAGGCCCCGGCGCCACGGCGTTTACGCGTATTCCCTGGTCGACGACCTGTTTGGCAAGCGCGTGTGTAAAGGCCACTATCGCCGCTTTGGTCTGGGCGTAGTCGAGCAGAATTTTCGAAGGGTCGTAGGCCTCGACCGAGGCGGTGTTGACGACACAAGCACCTTCTGACAAGTGTGGCAGTGCAGCTTTGGTAATCCAGAACAGTGCGTAGACGTTCGTCTTCAACGTCTGGTCGAACTGTTCGGTGGTGATGTCGAGAATCGACGGCTGCCACCGCTGAAACGCGGCGTTGTTAACGAGCACGTCGAGCCCGCCCAGCTCGCCGACCGCCGTGGTGACCAGTTGCTGGCAAAACGCCTCGTCCCGGATGTCGCCCGGAATGGGCACGGCCTTTCTACCCGCCGCCTCGACGAGCGCCACGACCTCTTGCGCGTCCGGCTCCTCGGCGGGGAGGTAGTTGATGGCGACGTCGGCCCCCTCGCGCGCGTAGGCGATGGCCGCGGCCCGGCCTATGCCGGAGTCTCCGCCGGTGATGAGCGCCCTGCGACCCACCAGCTTGCCCGACCCCTGGTAGCTTGTCTCGCCGTGGTCGGGTACGGGTTCCATGAGCCCGGTCAGACCCGGCCACATTTGCCGCTGGGCCGGGAACGGCGGCTCCGGATACTCGGGGGGTGGCTGACTCACCTGCGCCGCGCCGTTGCCGGCAGCACCTCCCGTAGCTGCATCCTGTTGGCCGAGCGCCGGCGTCGCCAGCGCCGCGACGAGGCCGGTACCGATGCCGCCGAGGACGCGGCGACGTGACAGCTTGACGTCAAATTCCGATTTCATGTTTTCTCCTGACTTTGGTCATCCTTGTGGTTGGTTATTCCCGTGGTTGTTTGTCCTTGTGAGAGGTGAGGGACGGCGGGCCTGCTTGACCTGCTACCTGCTTGACCTGCAAGAGGCAAAAGCGCAGTTTGTGTTCCGTAGAAACCGTGCAGGTCGATGTTCGCGGAACGGTTGCGCGATTCGGCCGGGTTCCGTTCGGGTGCCTTTGGTTGAGGTTTGTGCGGCCGGTACGGTCAACCCCCGGTTACTCGCCTAGTGTTTCTGGGCCGAACAGAAAAAGTGGGTTGACCGGCGAACGCTCAGCTGACCCGCTGTTCACGTTGGCGGTCTTGAGGTAGCGGGTGTCGTGCGAACGAGGGGGCCTGTAAGGTGGCGGTCCCCTCGGTTCGCGCGGGCTAGCTCATGATTTGGGCGGCGAGTTGCGAGTGCGCTTCGTCCCTTGCTTGGCTTCCTCCAACGACTGACCCATCGCCTGCTTCACGCGCCCCAGCCCGGCTTGGTCCGCGTAAGCCGCCATCGTGCCGAAGGCGGCAATCCAGTAGTGGAGCGCGAGCTGCCCCGCGGCGATGATGCCGAGGTCGCGGACCTCGTCGGTGGGGGCGGCTTGGCGAATTTTACGCGACACCTCGTAGTGAGCCTCGAGGACCGGGTTCTCACCCTCTCCGTCCGCGCCGACCTCACTCATGGCCTGGTCTATACGCTCGCGCCACTCTTCGGACGTCTCACTGCCCTTTTCCAACAGCGACTTCAGTTCGGGATTGGTAGCCGCCTGTTCAATCTCGTCCGCGGCGTCGGCGGCGACGCGCCCACCCGCTTTTAAGGCCGGTAGGCCGTCGGCGATGAGCTGTTTAAGGTTGTCTTCGTTCATGGTTTCCCCCCTTAGGTTGACTAAAGACCGCAGCCCCTAAGGCTGCAGCCTCTAAAAAAGATACAGAACGAGGCTGCAAAAAACAGCTACTCAGCGCTCATTCGGGGTGCTCCCCGGTGTTTGTACCCCAGTATTTACACCCCAGTGTTTATGCCCTCACTTGATTTTTGCCCCGACGCTTGGCTTCGTAAAGTTTGCGGTCCGCCAGCGCCACCAGTTTTTCGCAGTCACACACGCTCGTGTCGTCTGAAACCCCGATGCTGAGCGTGACGGCGAGGCCGGGCGCTACCGCGTCCCAGGAATGCGCCGCGACCTTTTGGCGGAGGTCGTTGCAAACCGCAACGGCTCCCGGCGCGGCGGTTTCCGGGAAGAGCAGCACGAATTCCTCGCCGCCGTAGCGCGCGGCGGTATCCACTTCGCGCAGCTGGCTTAAGAGCCGCGCCACGGTCCTCAGCACCTCGTCGCCCACGGCGTGCGAAAAGGTGTCGTTGATGTGCTTGAAGTCGTCGATGTCGCAAAGTGCCACGCTCAGCGCGTGGCCGAAGCGGCGCGCCCGCACAAACTCCTCACCCAGCCGCGCGTCGGCGTAACGGCGGTTGTAGAGGCCGGTCAGCGCGTCCTCTTTAGCTTGACGCTCGAGCCTCGCCGCAAGCTCCGCCGCTTGCTCGTTGAGCGCTTGCAACGCTAGGTTAGCCTGGGCAAGCTCCACGTTTTTGAGGCGGTAGATTTCGCGCTCTTTTTCGGCCTGCCCGGTTTCGAACCTTATCCGCAAGCTTCCCAGGGCGCGGCTCGAGGCTTCGTTGAAGACGCGTTCTTTCACTTCGCAGTAGCGCTCGTGATGCTCTAGGGCTTGGGCCAACAGCCCGCAGCGTTTGAACGCTGCCGAGAGCGATTTGTGCGCGCCGTAAACGTTGTCCTGAGACCCGCTCCGCGTGGCGGCCAGAAGCGCTTCTTGCAACAGGGGCAGGGCCTGACGCGGTCGACCCACATACAGCTCTCCCAAAAGCAGCAGGGTTTCCGCCTCGCCCTTCAGGTCGCAGAGCGCCTTTTTGAGCGCCAGGCTCCGCTCGAGACAAGCCCGCGCCCGGTTCGTTTCTCCAAGTGCCCTGCGGATAGAGCCCAGGCTGTCAAGCGAGTAAGAGACACCCCGCTTGTCGCAGAGCGCTTCGCGGAGGTCGAGACTTTGCTGCTGATAGGCGAGTGCGCCGGCAAAGTCCCCGAGCTTCTCGAGAGCGAGCGCCATGTTGTCCAGCACCAGGGCGCGTAGGTTTTCACCGGCCTCGTTTTCACCAGCCTCGTTTTCACCAGCCTCGTTTTTGCCAGCCTCGTTTCTGCCGGCCGCGCCCAGACTCAACGCCTTGCGGTAGTGCTCGAGCGCCTCTTCAAAGCTACCCAGCCGGTAGTAGCTGTAGCCGATGTTGTTGAGAAGCTGCGCTTCGCCCTCACGGTTGCCGGAGGCGGTGCACAGCTGCCAGCTCTTGAGGTTGTAAGCGAGCGCGTCCGCGTGGTCGCCTAAGTAGTCGTGGATGTAGCCCAGGCTTTGGAGCGCTTCGGCCTCGGACGCGTCGCCGCGCCCCTCACAAAGTTGGTAGCGCGCGAGGTAGTAGTAAAGCGCCCAGTTGAGGTCGCCCAGTTCCGAGCTGATGAGACCGAGCATGTTCAGGGTGTTTTCAACCCTGCGCCCGTCGCCCAGCGCCTCGAAACAAGGCAGCGCCGCCAACGCATCCTTCAGGGCCTGTTGCGGGTTTGAAAGCCGTAAGAACAAGTTGCACCTGACGTAGAGGCTGAGCGCCACACCCGACGGGTAGCTAAGTGCCTGAGCCGCCTCGAGAGCCTTTTCGCAGAGCGCGAGCGCCTTTTGAGTGTCACCAAAGCGCACCTCCCAGGCGCGGTCAAGCAGGTCGTTCACCTCGGCGACCAGGGGCGCGTCGGCGGGTGGTAGGGCTGTGGCGTCGGACAAGGTACTGGCTCCTTGGGTACCACTATAGTCGAGGAGGTCTTTCAACATTCTTACAAGCGTTTGTCAGTCCACTTCTCTCGACCGGTAGCGTCTGAGCGACCACGAGGCCGGTTGGCATCACCCCGGACTTGTTAAGAGGTCTACTTTGCAGCAGGTCCCGGCAGTAAAAGTCAGCCCTCTTTGAAGGTTCGTCCCGGCTTGGGTGAAATGCTACCGACACAGGTCAAGCCCTATGACATTCAAGTGCTTTACCCACAGATGCTAGAGCGCGGCCTAAACCCTAAGACCGTCCGGCACTGTCAGAACATCATTCACAACGCCTTTGAGCAGGCTGTCCGCCGGCAGCTTGCCAGCAACCCGGCCCAGCATGTCGACTTGCCAAAACAGCATCACGCCGTTGTCCTGAGACCCGCTCCGCGTGGCCGAATGAGCACGGCCTGACGTTTGCCAATGAGAACGGTGAAGCGCTTGAAATGAACAACTTTCGCAACCGGAACTTTGGAAACGCCCAAGAACGGGCGGGGCTGTCCGGCTTTGACCTCTACAGCTTGCGACACACCCACGCGACCCTGCTACTTTTGGCCGCCCTTTCACGGTTGCGGGTGCGGTCGGTGTGTTTGACACTCAAACTGTCCTCACCAGCGACAAGAGCAAAGTACGGGCTCTTCTGTGCGCCATCAACCAAACATGAGCAGCGAGAGGGGACAAACATGTCTGAATCACAGGGTTGTGTTCGGCAAGAAAACTGTTCCCGCTCGTTTGGTGCTGTAGCTAACCTCGTTAAACGGCCGTCGATACACCTGGTGTAGTTCATGCCAGCGCTGGAAACGTTGTACTATCGAGCTACTTGTACCACGTTTCCACGTTTCACTACGCGTTTCGAGGTTGCCGTGAACTCACTTTCCCCAAACTACCTGCAACAGCTTCCCGTTACTATGTCGTTACTTCAAACTGTCTCCCGGCTCGAGTACGTGCGGGGTCAACAAGACTTGTTCCGCACCCAGGCCCCGGAGCTGCTAGCCCAACTCCAGACGATAGCTACCATCGAATCTACCGAATCCAGCACGCGGCTCGAGGGGGCAACGGCGCCGAGGCAGCGTATCGAGGCACTGGTGCTCAAGAACCCCGAGCCTCAAAACCGTTCGGAGAGCGAGATTGCAGGCTACCGGGACGCGCTCAGGATGATTCACAAGAGCGCCCCCCACATGCCCTTCAGCGAGAACATCGTCAAGCAGGTTCACCAAGTTCTTTACCGCTACCTGCCCCAACCGGGCGGGCAGTACAAGGGCACACAAAACGACATCGTCGAGCGGGACGCAAAAGGCACCGTTCTCCGAGTGCGGTTCAGGCCGACGAGTCCGGTAGAAACGCCAGGAGCAATGCTCGAGCTGGTCGAGAACTACCGGCAAGCCGTCGCTGGCGGCGCGGTCCAGCCGCTCTTTTTGGTTGCGCTCGCCGTTTTGGACTTTTTGTGTGTTCATCCCTTTGCCGACGGCAACGGCAGGACCGCCCGGCTGCTTACGCTTCTGTTGCTTTACCAGCACGGCTTTGAGGTAGGCCGCTACATCAGCTTGGAGCGCGTCGTCGAAGAAAGCCGCGACACCTACTACGAAGCGCTCGAGGCAAGTAGCCAAGACTGGCACGAAGGCGCACACGACGCCACGCCTTGGTTAAATTATTTTTTAGGCATCATGACCAGGGTCTACAAAGAGTTCGAGGAGCGTGTCAGACTGGTCCGTGGCTCGCACGGCACGAAAACAGACATGGTTCGCCTGGCGGTGACGCGCCGCCTTTCCCCTTTCCAAATCAGCGACATTGAACGCGAATTACCTAACGTCAGCAGGGACCACATTCGCAACGTCCTAAGTCAGCTCCGTGACGAGGGCGGCGTGCGCTTAGAGGGTGCCGGGCGGGGTTCACGGTACGTGCCTATCAAAAATACGTGACGAGGATGCTGAAAATAAAGCAACCCGCTCGCGTTGGGGAGCGGGTTGTTTCGTGTCTTGCCCAGACTTGCTTGTGGTTGCGGGGGTCGGATTTGAACCAACGACCTTCGGGTTATGAGCCCGACGAGCTACCAGACTGCTCCACCCCGCGTCGCAGCAAAAGCAAGTCTACCGCCCACGTGAAGATTGTGTCAAGCGGTGCCGGACATTTGCAGCCGATTTTTGAGTGTTTGGTATAGAGAAGCTTCGGCGGCGCAGGTGCCGCACGTTTCAGTTCCGGCGGCGGTGGGCGCGTATACTGTACGTTTGTGAAGGTTACCGACACCACCCTCGCCAAGCTGGACTTTCCGAAGATTCGTGAGGCTTTAGCCGAGCGGGCCGCCTCGTCGTTCGGGGTGGAGCGCGCGCTCGAGCTGCAGCCGACGCTGAACAGGGCCGAACTCGGCGCGGCCTGGCAACGCACCCAAGAAGCCCTGGACGGCCCCGCCTTAGCGCTGGGCGGCGTGGAGGACGTGCGCCCGCTGGTCGCGTCCATCCGTGACGGCCGCTTAGTCGAAGGAGCCGACCTGCTCCGCATCGCCTACACAATGGACGCTTCTGGCACGCTCAAGCGGGCGATTCTGGCCTCGGAGCGCCCGGCTCTGGGCGAGCTGGCCCTGCGCTTGCGCTCCTTCGACGGGGCGCTCCGCCTAGTGCGTGAACAGCTCGACTTGGACGGCAACGTCCGCGACGACGCCACGCCCAAACTGCGCGACATCCGCCGCCGCCTGAACCCCCTGCGCGGGCGCATCCGCGAACGTTTGCAGGGTCTCCTAGCGACCTATTCGGAATACGTGCAGGACGCCATCGTCACGCTGCGCCGCGACCGCTACGTGATTCCGATTCGGGCCAGCTTTCAGTCACGGGTGCCGGGCATCGCGCTCGACAGTTCGGACTCGGGCGCGACCGTGTTTATCGAGCCGCAGTCGGTGGTGCCGCTGAACAACGAACTAGCGCTGCTGGAATTTGAGGAGCGTGACGAGGTGCGGCGCATCCTGGTCGCGCTTGGGCAGCGACTGGCCTATGAAGAAGGGTTGGAAGAAACGTTCGAAACTTTGGCCCAGCTCGACCTCGTGCTGGCGAGCGCGCGGCTCGCCGAGGACTGGCGCTTGAGTCTGCCCGAGCTGAACGACACGGGCGAGATTCGACTCGTCGAAGCGTGTCACCCGCTTATCCAAGGCTGCGTGCCGAACTCGCTGTCCCTAACGCGCGAGCACCGGCTGCTCATCATTACCGGGCCGAACGCCGGGGGGAAAACGGTCCTCTTAAAGACCCTCGGGCTGGCGGCGCTCATGGCGCACAGCGGCTTGTTCGTGGCGGCGAGTCGCCAAAAACCACCTACGCTGCCGTTTTTGGACGCCCTGCTGACCGACATCGGCGACGAGCAGAGCATCGAGGCGAGTCTGTCGACCTACGCGGGCCACCTACAAAACCTCAAGGCGATTGCCGAGGGCGCAACTCAAAACGTCCTCGTCCTTATCGACGAACTCGGCTCGGGCACCGACCCGGCCGAGGGCGCGGCCCTGTCGCAAGCGATTTTGGAGCGGGTTTTGCAAAGCGGCGCGAAGGGCCTCGTCACCACGCACTTGGCCCCCTTGAAAGTGTTCGCCTCGGAGACAGGGGGCGTGCAGAACGCGGCGATGAGCTTCGACGTGGCGCGCTTGCGCCCGAACTTCAGCCTGCTGCTGGGCCAGCCCGGCCGCAGTTACGCCCTCTCGATTGCCGAGCGCATCGGCTTGTCCGGCGACTTGTTGGAGCGCGCCGCAGACATCTTGGGACCGGAGGGTGAAAAACTCGAGTCCCTCCTCGAAACTTTAGAAGGCCAGCGATTAGAACTCGAGCGCCAAGTCCGCGAGGTCGGCTCGGCCCGCGACCAGGCCGTGCAAGAGGCGGCCGTCTTGCGTGAGCAAATAGACACCCTGCGCGCCCGCGAGGCGGAAGTCATCGCCGCCGCCGCCGAGCGCGCCGAGGACATGCTGCAAGACACCTTGCAGCGCGCCAAAGAACTCAAGCGCACCGCCACCACCAGTCCCGAGGGCCGCTCCAAGGCCTTGGAAGAACTGCAAGAGCTGCGGAAGACGGCTCGAGCGCAGGCGCGGCCCGCGCCGAAAGCTGCGAGTGAAAAACCCCGCGCAGACCTGCAACCCGGCGCACTCGTGCGTGTCGCCGACTACGACGCCGAAGGCCCCGTGGTCGAACTGCGCGGCGACGACGTGGTGGTGCAACTCGGGCTGCTGAAAGTCGAGGTGCCTAAAAAGAGCGTCAAGCTCGTCAAGGAACCCGAGGCCAAGGTCAAAACGGCTGCGGGCGCTTACGCCGCGCCGAGTCGCTTCGAGAGCGAACTCAACATCCGCGGCGAGCGGGTCGAGGCGGGGCTGGAAAAAGTGCGCGACTTCGTCCTCGAGGCCAAAGCCTTAAAAGCGCCTTCGGTGCGCATCTTGCACGGCAAGGGCACCGGCACGCTGCGCGACGCGGTGCGCAACTACCTGAAAGACGAAAAACTCGTCGAGCGCTACGAAGACGCCGTACCCTACGAGGGCGGGCACGGCGTGACGGTGGCGTACCTGAGAAATTAGCGCGATTTACGCTAAAGTAGAGACATGCCTAAGACGATTCAAAATTGTAACGTGCCGGACGACCTCCACCGGCGGCTCAAGGTCAGGGCGGCCGAGTTGGGTATGACCTTGTCCGGCTACTTGCTTAAGGAAGCTAAACAGGCGGTCGAGAGACCGACCTTGCAAGAGATGATGGAACGGCTCGCCAAGAAAAGACCGGTGCAACTCGGTGAGGACCCTGTTGTGACGATTCGGCGTCACCGGGACGCTTGACCGGCGAAAGCTTAGCATTTGTCGTAGACGCTTCTGCGGTAGTCGCCCTCCTTTTAACCAACCGTCCGCAACACGTTTGCGTCAAAGGTTCGTCGAGGCTGACAGTTTACACGCCCCTCACTTACTCGACCTGGAAGTTGCGCAAGTATTGAGACGGGCTGTGCTGAGAGGTTCTTTGTCCAACGCAGAGGGCGAACAAGCTTTGTTGGAATACACTCTTTTGAGAATCTTGAAATATCCCCATCGACCTCTTTTAGAACGCGTTTGGCAACTCAAAGCCAACGTGTCCGCCTACGACGCCGCTTGTCTAGCCCTGGCCGAGGCGCTGGCCGCACCGCTCCTTACGCTCGACGGGCGGCTGGCTCGAGCACCCGGCCACACCGCCGAAGTAGAATACGGGTAACCGCGGGACATTTACCTCTCGCCAGCTTCCGCCCAACCGCTTATAACCGACTAAGGAGTGATGGCATGAACGTTCAAACCCCCGTCGGCGGCCCGCGCTTTTACCCGGTCGTGGGCAACTTGCTAGAGCTGGCCCAAGACCCCACTAGCTTTTTTCTGACCGCGCGGCGCGAGCACGGCGACCTGTTTCGCTACCGGTTCGGCCCGCGCACGGTGTATTTGGCCGCGCACCCGGACGCGGTGAAGCACGTGCTCTTGGACAACAACATCAACTACCGCAAACACAGCGCCTACGACAAGGTCAAACCGCTTGTCGGCGAGGGGTTGCTCACCAGCGAGGGCGACACCTGGCTCGCCAACCGCCGCTTGGCGCAACCCGTGTTTCACCGCCAGCGCATCCAGAATTTCGGCGCGATGATGGTGACGGAAACCCTGCGGATGCTGGACGAGCGTTGGGAGGGGTACGCGCGCAGCGGCAAACCCTTCGACCTGCTGCCGGAGATGATGCGGCTGACCCTGACGGTCGTCGGTCGGGCGCTGTTCAGCCGCGACCTGAGCGGCGAGGCCCATAAAGTCGGCGAGGCGCTGAGTTTCGCGCTCGAGCACAGCAACAAACGCAGCTTGTCCGTCGTCAACGCGCCGGCCCACTGGCCGCTGCCGGCCAACCTCCGCTTCAAGCGGTCGCTGGCGGCGCTCGACAACCTTGTCTACGGCATGATTCAAGAGCGGCGCGCGGGTGGCAAGGACCAGGACGACCTGCTGTCGATGCTCCTCCACGCTTCAGACGCCGACACGGGCGAGGCCATGAACGACCGCCAGCTCCGCGACGAGGCGATGACCCTCTTTTTGGCCGGTCACGAAACGACCGCCAACGCGCTCGCCTGGCTTTTTTACCTGCTGTCGCAGCACACCGCGGTGACGCGCAGGCTTTTGGGCGAGACAGACGCGGTGTTGCAGGGCCGCGTTGCCACGCTGGACGACGTGCCTAATCTGCCCTACGGCCGCATGGTCGTCGACGAGGCGCTGCGTCTGTACCCCCCCGCCTGGATTATCGGACGGCACACGCTCTCTGCTGACCGCTTAGGCGGCGCGGACATCCCGGCCGACACCGACGTGTCCATCAGCCCGTTCGTGACGCACCGCCACCCGGACTTTTGGGACAACCCGGAAGGCTTCGACCCCGAGCGTTTTTCGCCCGAGCGCAGTCGCGGGCGGCACCGCTTCGCGTATTTTCCCTTCGGCGGCGGGCCGCGGCTGTGCATCGGCAGCAGCTTCGCGCTGCTGGAAATGCAGCTTACGCTGGCGACGATTTTGCAACGTTTCGAGCCACAACTTGTGAGCGGGCATGGGGTCGAGCCTCACCCCGGCATCACCCTACGGCCCAAAAACGGCGTGCTGATGACGCTGAAGCGGCGAGGTTAGCCAGACCCCTCCGCCCTTCAACCCATCCTCCCCTAAAAGGGGAGGATGGGTTGAAGGCGGCTCAGCTCAGAAAGGGCTACTCGAACCCGAACGCCTGAAGGATGGCCTGAGGCACCCGCTTCGGGCGGCCGCTGCCCGGTTCTATCCACACCCATTCGGTCAGGACTTCGACCAAAAGTTCATCCGTGGTTGCAAGCCGCACCTCGTTGTGGCGCAACCCCCGCGGCCCGCCCAGCTGGGTGATGCGCGTCGAGACGCGTAAAACGTCGCCGAGTTTGGCGGGCCGGTAATAAGTGATTTCGTGTCGCCGGATAATCGGCACTGCGCCGTGCGTCTTGAACGCTGCGAGCGTCAGTCCTTCACGCTCCGAGTGGGCGCGGCCGCAGGCCTCGACGTACATCAGGTAGACGGCGTTGTTGACGTGCTCGAGTTCGTCCAGGTCTTCAGGCGCGACCTTGACGGTGTGTTCGAAACGGGCGCGGGCGTCGGGTTCCATGAGCCTCAGTTTAAACGGGCTGCGCAAGTCCGGCGCAACCTCCTCGGGCCCGGCTGACGGTTTCCTGACCGACAGCGCCGCACTTGCGCGTTAGTATGGCGCATGGACACTCTCGAAAAACAGTACGTCATCGACGCGCTCGCGGTGGATTCGTGGCGCTTGTTTAGAATTATGGGCGAGTTCGTGCAGGGTTTCGAGGACATGCAGGGCGTCGGCAAGGCGGTCACCATCTTCGGCTCGGCCCGCTTTACAACCGACCATCCCTACTACGAAAAAGCGGAAAAGCTCGCCCGCGAGCTTGCCGAGGCGGGTTACGCGGTGTTGACCGGCGGCGGTCCCGGCATTATGGAGGCGGGCAACAAGGGCGCTTATCAGGCGGGCGGCCGCAGCTTCGGACTCAACATCGACCTGCCCCACGAGCAAGATCCCAACCCCTACCAAACCGACGAAATCAAGTTCCGTTACTTTTTCACTCGCAAGGTCATGTTGGTGAAATACTCGACCGCCTTTGTGATTTTCCCCGGCGGGTTCGGCACCCTGGACGAAATGTTCGAAGCCCTGACCCTCATCCAGACCAAAAAAATCAAGCCGTTCCCGGTCTACTTGGTCGGGATAGAATACTGGAGCGGCCTCCTCGAGTGGCTCAAAAACACCCTCTGCAGCATGGGCACCGTCTCACCCGAAGACCTGGACCTGTTCAAAGTTTTGGACGACGTGGCGGACATCCCCGAGGAAATCGACAAGTATTACCTGAGCGAAAACCACGGCGGCTTCAACAAGCCTTCAGAAGTCAGCTCGAGCGAGGGCACGTAACCTTTTCGCTTCTCGGGGTGCGCGCCCTAGAAACGGACCCACCTACACGCGAAGGACGCCCTCAGTTCTGAGGGCGTCGGGACTGGTTCAACATCTCTGTTTTCGGCGGGACCTAAACCTCTTCCCCGTCCCCGTCGGCGGGATAAGCGTCGTCGGGCAGAGGTTTTTGGTCCTCCGGGTCCATGTTCACTTCGGCCCCGTGGCCGTAGGTAGGGTCGAAACTTTTGCCGCCCTCGTAGCGGTTGCGGGCGACGTCTTTGTCTTTGTCGTGATAGTCCTGCTTCGGGTCGTAGTTTTTAGAGTTGGTGTCCGGCATGGTGTACCCCCATCGGTATGTTCAACAGAGTGCTGCGGTCGCGGCGTCCGAAGACGCTTGTGGGCTGCTCGAGCCCGGTGCTCGGGCAAAATCAGTCTAGCACGCGCCGCACGGAACTTGCCCCGGCCAACTGCTTTGTGTACAATGCAAGTTAACCCTCGCCACATAAATGTAGGGTAGTATACTCATACCAAGGTGCGAACCACACTCGTCTCCAGTGCCCTTCCTCCAACGTCGGTAGAGTCGACACCATTACTTTGTACACGGTTGTTCACAGTTGGGCGCGTTCGTGGCATTCTCGAAACCAGGAAGGGTCTATGCTCCACAGGTTCAGCGAACTTAGTCAGCAGGTCGAAGTCACTTCGGCGAGGTTGGAGCGGTTGTTGGACGACTACGGTTTGTTCGTAGATACCGACCAAGCCAAGTTTCTCAAAGGCTACTTGCGCTCGCTGCGCTTGGATTTCGAGATGGCGATGACGCGTGGTGAAGAGTCGCAGTTGCAACTCATTTTGGAAGACGTCGACGACCTGCTGAACGACGCTTCAGTACGCCTCAAACAGTCCTTAAAGTAGCGGCCTGACAGCTATAAATTACTCTCCCGTGTAGGGCGGCATGGCCCTGGCGCCGAACACTTGCGCGGCGAGGGTGTAAATGGCTTGAGGCTCCAAACCTTTGCCCAAGTACACGTCCCCTTTCCAAATCTCGACGTGCGGGTGCGGGTCGTCCTCGGTGTTTTGCGCCGCCTCGAGGGTGCCCGAATTGCCGGTCGCGCCGACGACTTGCCCTTGTTTGACGGCGTTGCCAACTACTACCTCGCCGGAAATGCCCGACAGGTGCGCGTAGCGCGTGACGAAACCGCCCGCGTGCTCAATCCACACCTGACGGCCCCGCAACTTGTCGAGGATGTCCGGCGGCGTGTTGAGGCTGCGCTTGGCGGCGTCGATAACCTGGTTGTACTGCTCGAGACTGTTTTCGACGTAGCCGTGGTCGGCGCGCACCACCACGCCATCGGCGACCGCGCTGATGGGCGTGCCGTAAGAAATAGGCACGCTCACCGAGCCGCCATAAAAGTCGAAGCCTTCGTGGGTGCCGTTGCGGTAGGCGCGCGGCGCGCCGGGCAGGTGGTTGGCGCGTGAACTTATCGTTGCGCCCTCGACCGGCACCACGTAAGCGCTCGGCCAAGCGGGGTCGAAGGGCTCGTCGGTAAGTTCTTGCAGCCGGTTGTAGAGTTCGCTGCTCATGGCGCTGTTGCCGCGGGCCAAGTCGGCGGCGCTCTGAGCGTCGGCGTTGCGTAAACTCGGGTCGGCGGCGGCGTTCATGAGGTGCAGCGGCACGGCTAAGTTTTTGGCGTCCCGCGCGGCGTACATGAGCGCGGTCCAGCCCGCGTCGGTCTGAGCGTTGACGTCCGCGCCCGCCTTTAACAGCGTGTCCAGCACGGCCGGGCTGTCGCCTTCGCTGGCCGCGTACATAAGCGGCGTTTGGCCGTACTCGTCTCGAGCGTTCAGGTCGGCTCCGGCCGCGATTTTTTCAGCCACCGCGGCGGTGTCGTCCGTTTTGGCGAGGGCGAACAGGTTGCGCGTCGGCGCGCTCGCCGTTTGGGAGGCGGGCAAAAAGGGCAGCTCGAGCACCTCGAAACGCCACAGCGCAAAAGCCGCACCTACCAAAAGGAGCAGGGTCAGGATGATTGCCGAAAAAACTCTCACGTCTCAGGTTATAACCCGTCCGCCCTGCCAGGGGATGAGACGAAGCTAACTTTGGGGCGGAGGAAAGTACCGAGTACCGAGTTGAAAGTGACAACAGTTCCAGGAGCGATTGAGACGTACCAACGCGCAAGTTCAGAAGCAGACCCCCACAGGGCCACCTCCCCTAAAAGGGGAGGTAAGGTCAAGACCGATTTGTCTCAATGTCAAGTGGAAGAGTTATTAGTTTTTGGTTCTCAGATTAAAAACGAGTAATTAAGACCTTTCCCCACCCGAACTGAAACTTTTATGTCAGACTGGAAACGTGATTGTTTTGCTGATGGGCGTGTCGGGCTCGGGCAAGACGACGGTGGGCGGCCTGCTCGCCGCGCGTTTGGGCTGGCCTTTTTTCGACGCCGACGAGTTTCACCCGCAGGCCAACATCGCCAAAATGGCCCGCGGCACCCCCCTGACCGACAAAGACCGGCAGCCCTGGCTGCAGGCGATTCGGGCCAAGATGGACGCCCTGGAAGCCCAGGGCCGCTCGGCCGTGCTGAGCAGTTCGGCCCTCAAACAGGCCTACCGCGACCTGCTCTTGGGCGGTGACGACGGCGTCAAGCTCGTCTACCTAAAAGGAAGTTACGACCTCTTGAAAGACAGGCTCGAGGCGCGCGAGCAGCACTTTTTCAAGCTCGAACTTCTCGCGAGCCAGTTCGAAGCGTTGGAAGAACCCCAAAACGCCCTGGTCGTCACGGTGGACAAAAGCCCCGCCGCCATTGTGGAGGCAGTTTTAGAGGCGCTCGAGCTGTACACAGCCTAAAATCACACAACCTAAATAGAGCATCGACAGAGCCCAGTCTCAGGAGCCGCCCTAGTCTTTTTCGCCGGCAGCTTCGCTCAGTTTGTGCCGCAGGCCGTGCAAGGTCTCTACAAGTTGTTGGGCCTCGGGTGCGGACAAGTCCAGCGCACAGGCCAGGGCCTCGGGTATGTCGCTTGCGCGCTTTTGCAGGGCTCTTCCCGCAGGGGTCAACGAGATGACGACGCGCCGCTCGTCTTGGTCGTCGCGCCGGCGTTTGACGAGACCGGCACTTTCCAAGCGCTTCAGCAGCGGCGTCATAGTGCCCGAGTCGAGACCGAGGCGGGTGCCCAGCGCCGCGACCATGAGGCCGTCTTGTTCCCACAACGCCAGCATCGTAATGTACTGCGGATAAGTCAAGCCGAGCGCTTTGAGAAGCGGCCGGTAAAAGCGCGTCACCGCGTTGGACGTCGCGTAGAGCGCGAAGCAAAGCTGGTCGTCGAGCTTGGTAGAAGCGGATGTCGACATCTTCTTGGTGATTATATAGGTCTCGGCCGAAAAAGGTGTTCAGTTACCGGCATTGGTAGAAAGGGCCGGAAAAAGTGTGGGCGCGAGAGCTGGAACAAGCGGCGTGGCGACACTTCCGACGGGTGCGGCGACCGTGACAGGTCAGACCCGGACGCAGCGCGTGGCTCTGCTAAACTGAGCCGGTGTTCGAAATCCTGGCCGGCGACGTTTTTGTGGTGGACGGCGACCTTCTCACCGTGTTCAAACTGCGCGTCGGCGTGGTAGGTGACCGCGTCGACACGTTCGTCCACTTTTCCTACCGTGGCAAGGTCAAGCTGCGGCCTGCGGAAAAGTTTTGCGGCTGGCTCGGCGCGGGTTTGGAAAACGGCACGGTGAAAAACCTCAACCGCGAGGCCGATTTTTTCTGAGGGGTTCTCACAGGGCTGTCTTAACTCGGGTGAGAGATAACACGGCTTCCGGTACTACAGCTCCCCTTGGAAGAGTTGTTCGCTTCCTTATCGCTAGTCCGTGTTTTTTTCGCCCTGCTCGCATTTGATTCCGAAGAAATGAAACGGAAAAGGTACAAGCGCGGAGAATGGCGAATGCAGAAGGGGAACGAGGCGGCAGTCTGTGTTTTGCAGTCCGACTCCCGACCTCCTCGTTCAACAGCTTCAGCCTGCGCTTGAAATGAGTTGTAGGTTTGTTCTTACGAAGCGTCCAGCACCCCCCGCGCCGCCACGTCGTCGGTGACGAGCACGTCGGCGTAACCGCCGCGCAACGCGCCGCCGAGCGCCGCTGTCTTAGCCGCGCCCCCCGCGACGACCACGACGGTCGGAATCGCTTTCAGGGCGTCTAAGCCGATAGTCACGGCCCGTTCGTTGACGCCCGCCGCCACGGGACGTCCGTTTGGACCGTAGAACTGCGCGCAGACGTGGCCGGTCGCGCCGGCTTTTTTGAGTCGTCCCAAGTCTTTTTTGCTCAAGTAACCCTTAAAAATGAGGCCGGAGGCGTCGGCGGTCAGCGGGCCGACGCCGGTGAGTACGATATCGGCCTTTTTCGCCGTTTGGATGAGGTCTTTCACAAGCGGTTCTTGCAGCAACCGGTCGCGCGTCTCCGCGCTCTCGACCATCAGCGGGGCGTGCAAGTAGCGGTAGGTCGCCGAATACTTGTTGGCGAGCTGGCGCGCTAAGTCGGGGCCGTCTTGCAGCGGGTTCCCCGAGCCGAGCGCGCCGATGATTTGCAGCACGGTCAGGTCTTTGAGCGGGCGCGGCGCGACTTGGCTTACGGTGCTGGCGAGCGAGCGGCCGTAAGACACGCCGAGCACCAGGCCGCTGCGGATGACGCCTCCCAAGTAACGTGCCGCTAAGTAACCCAACCCGTCTATGGTCTCGGCTTCGGTGCGCCCGTCGGAGCGGAGCACGAACCCCTGCTCCAAGCTGAAAGCATTTTTGAGGTCGCGCTCCAAGGCACTGTCGCGCACCCACTTGTACTGAATGGTTATTTTGACGACGCCCTTATCTCGAGCCTCTTTCAGCAGCCTCGAGACCGTCGAGCGCGAGGTTTGGAGTTGCCGCCCGATTTGCGCCTGGGTCAGTTGCTCTTCGTAGTACAACTTGGCGACTTCGACCAGCAAGCCGGTGTCGTCGTCGGAGGGTGGGTTGTTCATGCGCTTGTGGGTCTCCAGTCGTGAGCTTACAGGTTCTTTGCACACCTGTGCAAAAGGTTGCACCCTTGTGTTGACCGAGTTTACACCGCGTGATACGTTTTGGTAACAAACAATCTTTTTCGCCCGCACCGGCCGTAAAGTGCCGTAGGTACGTCGCGGACGAGCCCTGAATAGCAAGGAGCCGCAAGGTTGAGCAAAGTCAACGAACTGACGAGAGAAAACTGGATACTGAGCACCTTCCCCGAATGGGGCACCTGGCTCAACGAAGAAATTGAGGCCGAGACCGTTTCCCCCGGCACCTTTGCGATGTGGTGGCTCGGCTGCACCGGTATCTGGCTCAAGACCGAGGGCGGCGCGAACCTTTGCTTCGACCTGTGGGTGGGCAGCGGCAAGCGTTCGCAAAAGCTGCCCGACATGACCCCCGACCACCAGCACCGCCGCGCCATCGGCGCGGTGCAGATTCAGCCGAACCTGCGCAACGCGCCCTGCGTGCTGGACCCCTTCGCGATTCGCGAAATCGACGCGGTGCTCGCCACCCACCACCACAGCGACCACATCGACGTGAACGTGGCGGCGGCGGTCGTGCAAAACTGCGGCCCGCACGTGCAGTTTATCGGGCCTGAGACCTGCACCGACCTGTGGAAAAAGTGGGGCGTACCCGAGGAGAGGTGCGTGACGGTGCGACCGGGCGACAGCGTGACGGTCAAGGACACGGAAGTTATAGCGCTCGAGTCCTTCGACCGCACCGTGCTCGTGACCGCGCCCAAAGGCGTCGTGTTGAAAGACCAACCTGTCCAGGACATGGACCGGTCGGCGGTGAACTACCTCGTGAAAACCCCCGGCGGCAGCCTATACCACGGCGGCGACTCGCACTACTCGAATTGGTACGCCAAGCACGGCCAGGACTTTTCTATCGACGTGGCGCTGGGCTCGTTCGGCGACAACCCCGTCGGCATGACCGACAAAATGACTTCCGTAGACCTGCTTAAGATGGCCGAGAGTTTGCAAGCGCAAGTGGTTATCCCCGTTCACCACGACATTTGGAGCAATTTTCAGGCCGACACCAACGAGATTTTGGTGCTCTGGAACATGCGCAAACACCGGCACAAGTACGCGTTCAAACCCTTCATCTGGCAAGTCGGTGGTAAGTTCACCTATCCAGCCGACAAGGACGCGTTGCAGTTCAACTACCGGCGCGGTTTCGAAGACGCTTTTACGAGCGAGCCCGATTTACCGTTCAAGGCGCTGCTCTAGCAGGTTTCATCAGGGAAGTTTTTTCATCAGGGAAGTTCCCGGCAGCCCCCCGCCGGTAGCTACAAAGGAGAAAGTCGTGACCAAAGTTCTAGCCGTTCTAGCAAAGGAGAACAAATGAAAAGTGTTCGCATTTTAGGCTTGCTGCTCTTAGCGACGTTGGGTTTGTCGTTTGCACAGCCCTACGCAGACTATGAAGGCACGACCATCGTCGTGAGCTGGCCCGCCCTGGGTCACTTCGAGGCGGCCGCCACGCTCATCCCACAGTTCACCGAGGAAACGGGCATCGAGGTCGAACTCGATCTAACCCAATACCTCAACATGAAAGACCGCCAAATCACCGAGATTTCCAAACCCGGCTCGGGTGACTTAGACGTGGTTTCGTGGGTGGTGTTTACCAAAAACGAGTACGTGGCGAACCAGTGGCTCGAGCCCCTGGCCCCCTACCTCAACAACCCGCGACTCACCATGCCCGACTACGACATTGCCGACATCGTCCCCGCCTACCTCACCAACGGCGGCAAGTCCGGCGGGCGCAAGGGTTACTTAGAAGGTCCCGGCGCGTCGCTCTACGGCATCCCGTTCAGCCCCGAGACGAGCATCCTGGCCTACCGCACCGACATCTTCGACGAGTACGACTTAGAAGTTCCTACGACCTACGACGAACTGCTTGAGACCGCGCAGTTCATCACTGATAACGTACCCGGCGTCTACGGCATGACCACGCGCGGCTCGGCCGGGCACCAGGTCGTCCACGCCTGGCTGCTACACCTGTCGCCCCTGGGCGGCACCGTGCTGGACGACAACTACAACCCCGTCGTGAACTCGCCCGAGGCGATTCAGGCGGTCGAGACGCTGCAGACGATTCTCGAGAACTCCCCTCCCGGTGCCGAAGCGAACGGCGCGGGCGAGCAGGACGCGGCGTTTTTACAAGGTGATTCCGCCATGTACTTAGACCGCATGGCAATCGCGCCGATGGTCTCGAACCCGGAAGTCTCCAACGTCGTCGGCAAAGTCGGCTACGCGCTCCACCCCACCGCCGCGACCTGCGGCAGTGAGACGGGGGGCTTTGCAATGGGCATTCCCTCGAACTCGCAAAACAAAGAAGCCGCGTGGCTCTTCATCCAGTGGTTTACGAGCAAGATGGGCGACCGGATGATTGTCGACGCGGGCGGTAACCCCATGCGCATGTCGACCCTCGCCGACCCCGAACTGCAAGCCGCGCACCCCGAGTTCCCGGTCGTCTTGGAGCAGCTGGAGTGCGCCAACGCCGACTGGCGGCCCCTCATCCCCGAGTGGCCCGCGATGAACGCGCCGATTTTGGGTGAAGAGATTTCAGCCGCGCTCACCGGCCAAAAGAGCATCGAAGACGCGATGAACTCCGCCAACGACCGCCTGCGCGAACTCCTCGACCGCGCCGGTTACTACAGCTGGGGCTCGAGCCAACAATAAACTCTAAAAAGTCCCCCTTTGAGGGGGATTTAGGGGGTCTCACCGAGTCTCAAAGCTTGAAAGACCCCCACCTGAACACCCCGGCTCGAGTGAGACCCCTCCGCCCTGCGGGCACCTCCCCTCAAAGGGGAGGTCAAAAATTTCTCGGGCCTCCCCTTTATTGAGAGCACGTTGAGAGAATATTATGCGCACGAACAGAGCCGTCCCCTATCTTTTTTTACTTCCCGCCGTCGCCATCCTGGTGCTCGGCCTCATGGTGCCGCTCTACAACTCGCTGGTGCTCAGTTTCTACGACTGGAACTTTGGGCAGGCGTGGGCGGACAAGGATTATTTGGGCTTTCAAAATTTCCGCCGTCTCCTCACCGACCCGGTCGTGTGGGCGTCGGTGCGCACGACGTTTATATTTGGTTTTTGGGTCGTGCTGTTGGAGATGATTATCGGCGTCGGGCTGGCGCTGCTTTTAGAAAAGCCGGTGCGCGGGGCGTCGTTCTTTCGGACCATCTTCGTGCTGCCGCTGATGATTGCGCCCATCGTAGTGGGCCTCGTGTGGCGCTACCTGCTCGACGCGCGCAACGGAGTCATCAACTATTATCTCGAGGCCGTCGGCAACGCCCTCCCCTTTTTGCAAAACCTCGGTTTCGACAGACAGGAATGGCTCGCCAAACCCGACCTGGCGATGCTCTCAATCGTCGTCAGCGACGTGTGGCAGTGGACGCCGTTCATTTTTATGATTGCGCTGGCCGGGTTGCAAGGTTTGCCGAGCAACATCGTCGAGGCGTCGCACATCGACGGGGCGAACTGGTGGCAGATGACCTGGAACATCAAACTGCCGATGATGCGCAACATCCTCCTCATCGCGCTGCTGATGCGAATTATCGACGTGTTCCGGGCGCTCGAAGTCATCTACATCATGACCAACGGCGGGCCGGGCGCTTCGACACGGGTGCTGTCGCTGCTGCTTTTCCAAACCGCCTTCACCTCGCAAGACCTGGGCTACGCCGCGACGATTGCGGTGCTGCTGAGCGTTATCTTAATCGTGCTCAGCGTGCTGCTGATGCTCTACAACAACCCGCTGAAAGACCGGGCGGTCTAGGTGCAGCAGACCGTCCAACGCGGCTTGGAAAAGCGCGAACAGAAGGCGCGCAACGCCCCCGTCAAAAGCGGTGACGTATGGCGCTACATTGCACTGGTAACCCTGGCGCTCGTCACGCTCGCGCCTATTTTTGTGATGTTCGCGACCTCACTCAAACTTCCCGTGGAGATTCAGTCTCGAGTTCCCCGCTGGATTTTCATGCCCACGGTGAGCAACTATACCGAAGTCATCACGCAGTACCGGATGATTCCCTACCTCGTCTCGTCGCTCGTCATCGCGTTGGGTTCGACCTTTTTCACGCTTCTCACGGCGGGCATGGCGGCGTTTGCGCTGGCGCGGATGCGCTTTCCGGGGCGCGGAATAATCGCGCAGACGACGCTCGTGATTCGCATGATTCCCCCGGCGGTCATCGCGGTGGCGGTCATCGGTTTCTGGATTTCGTGGAACATCAGCGACGTTTCCGAAGGCGTGCGTTTCAACTTACCCAACGGCCTCGGGCGAGGCGACCTGTTCGACGGCTCGCAACTCGGGCTGATGCTGTTTTACACGGCGCTCAACCTGCCCTTTTCGGTGTGGCTGCTGTTCGGCTTCATCCAGCAGATTCCGGTGGAGTTGGAAGAGGCGGCCATCGTCGATGGCGCGAACCTGCTGCAAGTCTTGTTCCGCGTGATTTTCCCGCTCATGGGCGGCGGCTTCGCGGTCTCGGCGATTTTTACCTTTCGCATCGCCTGGAACGAGTTCATCCTGGCGCTCTTTTTGACAAGTCGCTACACCAAAACGCTGCCCGTGTTCGCGTCGGAATTTATCCGCGACGACGGTGTGCTCTGGGGCCAGATGATGGCGGTCGGCAGCCTCATCGCCATTCCGCCCCTCATCATCACCTTTTTCGCCGCCAAGCAGATTATTGCGGGAATGACGGCGGGGGCGGTGAAGGGGTAGGGCAAACCCGACCCCTCAGTCTCTTCGAGCCAGCTCCCCTAAAAAGGGAGCCAAGAGAGTACGGCCAGTTTGATTATCCTCACTCGTATCTGTCATCGGAAAAGACCAAATAATCCCTGAAGGGACACCATGAAACCCAAACTCCAGCTCGCTCTCGACATGTTCGACCTGCCCGCGGCACTCTCACCTCTGCAAAAAGCTCACAAACACATCGACATCGTCGAGTGCGGGACGATTCTTTGTTTGTCGGAGGGGATGCACGCGGTGCGGGCGGTAAAGAGTTTGTTCCCGGACAAAATCGTCCTCGCCGACGTGCGGATTGCCGAGGCGGGGGGCATCATTTCCAAAATGTGTTTCGACGCTGGAGCCGATTGGGTGACGGTGGTGAGCGGCGCGGCCCCGGCGAGTGCGGAGGTCGTCTTAAAAGAAGCGCGGAGTCGTGGGCGGGACATGCAAATCGAACTCAGCGACGGTTGGACGTGGGACCAGGTCGAGCACTGGCGCGCTCTCGGCGTGGGCCAAATCATCACCAAACGCAGCCGCGACGGCGAGGCCAAGGGCGAGTTGAGCTGGCAAGACGGCGACCTGAAAACCGTTCAGCGGTTGCACGACATGGGTTACAAGGTCTCGGTGGCGGGCGGCGTGACCGCTGAGGACGTGGCGCGGTTCGAGGGTGTGCCGGTCTACGCCTTTATCGTCGGGCGGGCGATTTACGGCGCGGACGACCCGGCGGGGGCGGCTGAAACTTTTCAGGAAGCCGTTTCTAAAACCTACGGCGCGGCGGTCTAGCGTGCGCGGCGACGAGAAACCGGGACTCGAGCCTTCATCCCCGCACCCGAAGCGTTAGGCTGAGGCGTGTGTAAGGTGATTTTCCTTCACGTTTTACCGGACGTGCCCTGACCATGCCCCGCTTCGACGTCACCACCATCGGCGAGGGGCAACTGCGGCTTTGCGTCCCGGCGGGGACGCGGCTCGAGCAGGCCAGACAGTTCGACGTTCACACCTCCGGCACCGAGGCTAATGTCACTTGCACGCTGTCGCGTTTGGGCTGGAGTTGCGGCTGGGTGAGCGCCCTGCCGGACACGCCCCTGGGCCGCCGCGTGGCGGGCGAGTACCGCTTTACCGGCCTGGACCTAACAGCCGTGAAATGGTCGCACGACCACCGCTTGGCAACCTACTACGTCGAGTATGCGGTGCCGCCCCGCTCGACGCAAGTGTATTACGACCGGGCGGGCACCTGTTTTACACAACTCACAGTCAGGGACATCGACTGGGATTACTTGCTCGACACACGGTTGCTGCACCTTTCAGGTTTGAGCATGGCGCTTTGCACCAACATTCAAGAGGTGTTGACCGAGGCGGCCGCGCGTGCGAAGGCGGCGGGCGTGCCGGTCAGCTTCGACATGAACTACCGCAGCCGTTTGTGGGCGCCGCAGCGGGCGAGGGACTTGACCGAGCCGCTGGTGCGCAACGTGGATGTTCTTTTTTGTGGGCGCGCCGACGCCGCACAGGTGTTCGGTTGCAGGGGTACACCCCAGGAAATGGTCGCGCAACTGGGTCAGCTGACCGACGCCCGGTACATCGTCATGAGCATGTCACACGAAGGGTTGATGGGCTGGGACGGCCACACCTACAGCCACGTGCCCGCTCGAGACGTCGTCATCCTAGACCGGATAGGCGCAGGCGACGCGATGGTGGCGGGCGTGCTGCACGGCTACCTGCAGGGCGAGTTCACCAAGGGTTTGGAGTACGGCGCGCTGACCGCCGCGCTTTCCTTGAGCCAGTACGGCGACCAGCCGGTGACGAACCGTCAAGAGTTGGAGCAGTTGCTGGTGCGGGGCGGCGGCGACATCGTCCGCTAATGCGTTTCGGCCTTTTTGTCGAGGCGGGCTTTCAATAACAAGCTCAAACTACCGAACAAGACCAGTGCCAAGCCACTTACAACGGCGACGACGTTCCGTGCAAAGCGGACGGTCTTCATTTGCCAGGGGTAGATGTCGTTCTCGAGCAGGTAGGTTTCGTTCAGAAAACGGACCGGCTCGCCGCGGGCATCGGTACTTTCTATAAACGCCTTTTTATCGAACACGAGGTACATGTTCGCGCCGCCTACGGGCGTGCCAACCTCGCCGAGGAGGGCGGCCGTGGCTTCACCGAAGGGGACGACGCGCTGCACCGTCTCAGCCTGACGCCCCAGCCAAAAGGTAGCGAGCAGTGCAAAAATCATGACCAAGGCGGCAAGGAGCGCCGTTCCCGCGCTGAGGCTCGCCAAGCGTTTCACCTAGTCACTCGCGGAGGCGAAGAGAGTCACGCTCAGCTCGAGTTCGTCAGCGATACTGTCGGTTCCGTAAGCGGTGTTGTCTATTCCGTAGTCGCTCAGCTTGACGATAAAAGTAGTTTTAACCGAGAGGATGTCGCCTCTAAAGCCCGCCGCTTTCGTTTCCTCGCTCTCGAGCAGCGAGCGCACGGTTGCCGTGGCCGTCAGCGGCGCGACGCCGCCACTCATCGCGAGGCTGCCCGTAATCTTGTAGCGGTCGTTCCCCAAGGGCGTCACACTTTCTAAGTCCAGACGGACTTCGGGATAAGTGTCGAAGTTCAGCCATTTTCCGCTGCGCATGTTTTGGTCACGCCCGCGGCTGCCCGTGTCGATGGTGGTCGCGTCCAGACTGACGTAGCCCGAACCCGTCTGTGTCGTGGAATCGAAGCCGATTTCGCCCGTGAGCGCGCTCGAGGTGCCGCTGAAGTCTTCGGCGGGGGTGCTTGAGTTCACGACCATCACGCTTCTACCGTCGGTTCCCCCGGCACCGACGACGTACTGGGGCTGCGCCAGACTGAAACCCGACAGTAAAAGGCACAGAAGAAATGGCACCGACTTCACGGAGCCTCCAAAAAGGTCGCCCCTGTAGGCCCGAAGCCCACCTCTTGCACCGTGACACCTCCGTCTTTCGCCCACATGAAGTGAGGCACGCCTGCGGGCGTGTGGACGACCGAGCCGGCGGGATAGGGGATGAATTCGACCTCTTCCAAACTGTCGCCCACCCCGAAATACATTGTCCCGGACACCACGATGGTAAAGCGGTCGTCGGGGTGCGTGTGGCCGGGAAACACGGCACCCGCGGGGATTTCACCGACCGAAGTGTAAAGTTCGGCGCGGTTGCCGTCCCCCAACAAGTTTGCGCTTCGCATACCTTGGACGAGCGGAACGTCTTGCCAGTCGAACGCCTCGGGTGTGACGGCGTCGTAGCCGTAACCTTGGCTCAGCCCGAAGGTGGCGAGGGCGGCCATTAGGGTGACTAGGATGAGTCTCGAGACAGTCATGTCAACTCCTTTAAAAGAATGCGTAATGGAACGATTGGTCAAAAACAAGCCAAAAAATTAGTCGAGAACGCTGAGGGTGATGTCGATGATGTCTTGCAAGGTTTCACGTTCGGGTCCGCGGCGGGCGCGAACTCTCAGGCCGAGCACGGTGTTGTACAAAAAGCGTGCGAGGGCCTGCGGGTCTTTGTCGGCGGCGATTTCTCCCTTCTGCTGGGCTTGTCTGAGTGCTGCCGCGAACACAGCTTCTTTGTCCGCCTCGGCCTCGTTGAGCCGCTTTCTAAGTTGCGGGTCGTGCGGCGCGAGTTCGGTCGAGGTATTTACCGCCAGGCAACCGTAATAAAAATCGGTCGTCAGCGACGATTCGAGGAGGGTGTCGAAAAGCCGTCTGAAGCCTTCCTTGACGTCTTCGGAAGCCTCGAGTACCCCGAGCATTTTTGCGCCCTGCTGCGCCTGGTAACGCTCGAAAACGCTCAAGAACAGGTCGCGTTTGTTGCCAAACGAGTTGTACAAGCTCTGCTTCGCCAGGCTTGTCTCTTTGACCAACTCGTCAACCGAGGTCGCTTCGTAGCCCTGCCGCCAGAAAAGTTTCATGGCGCGCTCGAGCACCTCTTCACGGTCGTAGGTCTGGGGTCGTGCGATGGCTCACCTCCTGTTGAAAGGATAGGCGATGCGAGTATTAGAATGATTAGTCTATAACTGAAGTGCGCTTCAGACCTTTGGACTTCGTGGTGAGCAAAAGTAACAGGGGCTCGACTATTTCGCCGAGCCCTACTGCGAGAAAACCGTTTCAGTCAATCTCTCAGCTCTCGAGAAGACGGGTCAGAGTTTGTCCATTCAGCACCGCCCCACCAGAAAACTGCTCTGAAACATTCTCAGGCGCTCACCCCCGGCATCTTGCCCAAAATAATCATGCCCAGCACCTCGTCCTTGGTCACGTCCTCGGTGCGCACCGTCCCGACTAAGTGGCCGTTGTGCAACACCGTGATGCGGTCACACAGGTCGAACACGTCGTGGATGTCGTGGCTGATTAAAAAGATGCCTATGCCTTCGCGCTTCAGGCCCTTAATGAGCTGGCCGACCTTCTCGGTCTCCTGCGGCCCGAGCGCGGCGGTGGGCTCGTCCATGATGAGAATTCGTGCGTTGAAGTAAATCGCCCGCCCGATGGCGATGGCTTGCCGCTGCCCGCCCGAGAGGTTGCGCACGTTGTCGCTCAGGGACTTTATTTTGAGGTCCAGGCGGTCCAAAACTTTGCGCGCCTCGGCCTCCATGCGGTCGTCGTCGACGGTGCCGAACGGCGTCATGAGTTCGCGGCCCAAAAAGACGTTCGCGGGCGCGGGCAGGTTCTCGGCCAACGCGAGTTGCTGGTAGATGGTTTCGATGCCCTGCGCCTTGGCGTCGCGCGGGCTGCGGATGGTGACCGGCTGGCCGTTCACGAACACTTCGCCCGCGTCGGCCTGGTAAGCCCCGGAGAGAATTTTGATAAGCGTGGACTTGCCCGCGCCGTTGTGGCCGAGCAGGCCCACCACCTCGTCGGGGTAGAGGTCTATCGAGACGCGCTCGAGGGCGTGCAGACCGCCGAACGACTTGGAGATGTTGCGCATTTCGATTAAGGGCGTCACGCCAGCCACCTCAACCCTCCGTCAAACCGCTGCGGCGGCGGTAAAGCACGTCGAGCCACACCGCGACGATGAGGACCAGCCCGATGATGACCTGGATGAGCGAGCTGTTCAGGTTTAGAAGCACCATCCCGCTCTGCAGGCTTTGCATAAACACCGCGCCGATAATCGCCCCCACGACCGTGCCGTAACCCCCGGCGAGCGAGGTGCCGCCGATAACCGCCGCCGCGATGACGTACAGCTCGGTCAGGGTCCCGGTCGAGTTCACGCCCGAGTTGAGGCGCGCCGTCGCGACCGCCCCGGCGAGAGCGCTCAACACGCCGATGAGCATAAACACGTACAGCGTCATGCGCTTGGTGTCGATGCCCGCGAGCTGCGCCGCTTCGGGGCTGCCGCCCATCGCGTAGACGTAGCGCCCGAACTTCGTCAGCCGCGCGACGCCGGTCATGAGGAGTGCCACGCCGATGAGGACGAGCACGGGAATGGGTATCCCCTGCGCGATTTCGGTGCGCGGCCGGTTGTAGGCGTTCATGATGAGGACGAAGCCCGCCACCGCCGCAACGGCCGCCAAGCCGACCAGCACTTCGGCCCAGAGAGGCCGCACCGGGAAACCGAGCCGGGCGCGTTTGCCGCGCGTCTGAAAAGCGAGTAAGACGATGGCTAGAATAGCCGCCAAGCCGACCATCCAACTCCAAAACGCGCCGATGGAACCGTTCAGGCCGCCGCCCAAAAGTTGGAAGTTGCTGTCCAAAGGCGCGACGGTACGCCCTTGCGTCAGCAACCACGCGCCGCCCCTAAAAATAAGCAAACCCGCTAAAGTGACGATAAATGAGGGAATAAGTTGGTAAGCTATCCAATAGCCCTGAAACGCCCCGATGAGCGCGCCCGCCAGCAAACCCAGCGCGAGGGCGGCGAGCCAGTTCCAACCCCCGGCCGGCAGGGCTTGCGTTTGCAGCACCGCCATGATCATTCCCGTAAAGCCCAGCACCGACCCCACCGACAAGTCGATGTGGCGCATCACGATGACGAAGACCATGCCGGTCGCGATAATGCCCACCACGCTCGTCTGGACGGCCAAGTTCCAGAGGTTGCGCGGCGACAAAAAGCCGGTGCCGAAAAACTCGCCTACTGAACCGATAGAAATGTCGTTCTTAAAAATAAACGCGACGTGAAAACCGAGCCAGAGCAGCAGCAGCACGCCGACCATGCCAAGGAGTCGCACGTCTATCTCGAGCATCCTCAAAAACCCCGGCAGCCCGCCGCCGGAGGTTTTTTTGATGTTGACCTTGGTTTGAGACGTCGCCATAGCTTTCCCTTCGCGCAACCCGAGTTGTAAAAGAGGCCGTACCGGAGCAAGAATACCAAAAAAGCCGGACGCTGACGACGCCAGCGTCCGGCTCGAACTCAAACCCTACTTACTGACAAGCGGCCGGGGCGTCGGCGCTGCTCGCGTCCACGCCGGCACACAGGTCTGCTTGAGAAATCCAATTCGCGTCGATAACGACGTCTAAGTTGTCCCTGGTGACCGGGATGGGGGCCAGCAGGATGGCGTTCATGTCCATGCCCTTGGGGCCGTTGCTGAAGGTCGTCGCGCCTTCGACTGCGTCTACGGCGGTGCCTTGGGCTAAGGCCATCGCGATTTCAGCGGCGGCCGTGCCGAGCGCGCGCGAGTCTTTAAACACCGACACCGTTTGGGTGCCGAGCGCGACGCGGTTGAGCGCGGCCTGGTCGGCGTCTTGACCCGACACGGGCACTTGGCCCGCCAAGCCCTGCGAGGCGAGCGCGGCAATCGCGCCGCCCGCGGTGCCGTCGTTCGAGGCGACGACCGCGTCGACGTCGTTGTTGTTAGCGGTTAAGATTTGCTCCATGTTGCGCTGCGCGTTTTCAGGCAACCAACCGTCGGTGTACTGGTCGCCCACAATCGTAATGTCCCCTGCGTCGATGGCGGGTTGCAGGACCTCGAGCTGACCGCCGTTCAAAAAGTCGGCGTTCGGGTCCTGGGCGCTGCCCTTGATAAACACGTAGTTGCCGGTCGGTTGCGCCTCGAGAATGGCGCGAGCCTGCATCCGCCCGACCTCGACGTTGTCGAACGTCAGGTAGAACACGTCGTCGGCTTCGATGAGCCGGTCGTAGGCGAGAACCGGAATGCCTTGCGCCTGCGCCGAGGCGACGGCGGGCAAAATGGCGTCGGCGTCCTGGGCCAGCACTATCAACGCTTCCGCGCCCTGGGTGATGAGGCTCTCGATGTCGGAGAGTTGCTTCTCGACCGAACTCTGCGCGTCGGCGCTGATGTAACGACCGCCCAACTCTTCGATTTTCGCTTTGATAGCGGCTTCGTCGGTTTTCCAGCGCTCTTCTTGAAAGTTCGACCAGCTCACGCCGATAGTCTGCGCGGCGGCGACGCTGAACAGCAGGGCAACCAACATCATCAAACCTAGCTTTTTCATAAACCTCCCGTAACTGTGACGCGCCTGTGCAAGCCCACCGTTTGAAACGGCGTAGGTGTGTTACCTGCCGGGTCCTGCCAACTGCGTCACGTAAAGGCTAATGTACTCGCCTCACACAGCTTTCGTCAAGTTGGACACGGCGCTTAATGAAACCGCCGACAGCGGTGCAGAGCCCGGTTTCATGCTACAAATGACCACATGCTGCGCTCGAGTCTAGCCTTCTTGATGTTCGTCACCACCTTCACCCTGGCGCAAACGCCGCTGTTCGTCGAGGAAACCTCTACCGCCGGTATCAACCACGTTTACGACGGCGGCTGGGAGTATTTCGTGGGCGGCGGCGTGGCCGCGTTCGATTGTAGCGGCGACGCGCTGCCCGACCTGTTTTTGGCGGGCGGTATCAACGCGTCGGCCCTGTACCGCAACGTGAGCGAACCCGGCGGCAGTTTGAGGTTCGAGAAGGTGGACGGCGTGGAGCCCCAGTACACGACCGGTGCCTACCCGCTCGACCTCGACGGTGACGGGGTTTTGGACTTGGTTGTGCTGCGCGTGGGCGAGAACGTCCTGTACCGAGGTCTGGGCGACTGCCGCTTCGAGCGCGCGAACGAAGCTTGGGGCTTCGACGGCGGACGCGCTTGGACGACGGCCTTTGCCGCTGTTTGGGAAGCGGGTCAAAGCTGGCCGACCCTCGCCTTTGGCAACTACGTCGACCGCGACGACCCGGCGGGGCCATTCGGAACGTGCGACCGCAACCTGCTGGTTCGACCTGTCGCGGCGGGGGGCTACGGGACCGAGGTTGTGCTCGAGCCCTCCTACTGCACCTTATCGCTCCTTTTTACCGACTGGAACCGTTCCGGCACGCCTGCGCTGCTGGTCAGCAACGACCGCCAGTACTACCTCACCAACCAAGACCGCAGCGGCTCCGAGCAGTTGTGGCGGCTGGGCGAAACACCCACCCTTTACACTGAGGCCGACGGCTGGGCCAAGCTGCAAATCTGGGGCATGGGCATCGCCGCGAGCGACCTTTCGGGCGACGGCCTGCCGGACTACTACCTGACGAGCATGGCCGACCAAAAACTGCGGGTTTTGACCCAGGGCGCGGCGGGACCGAGCTATCAGGACGCCGCGTTCGAGCGCGGCGTGACCGCGCACCGCCCCTTTTACGGCGACGACTTAAACCCCTCGACCGGTTGGCACGCTGTCTTTGAGGACGTCGACAACGACACGCTCACCGACCTGTTTGTCACCAAGGGCAACGTGGACAGTATGCCGGAGTTCGCGCTCGACGACCCGAACAACCTGTTTTTGGGCGCGGCGGACGGCACCTTTAGCGAGGTCGCCGAAGCCGCGGGCGTCGCGAGTTCGGAACGCGGGCGCGGCGCTGCGGTGGTCGACTTAAACCACGACGGCCTGCTCGACATCGTCGTGAACAACCGGCGGGCGAACCTCCAGCTGTGGCGCAACGTGAGCGCGAACGCCGGGAAGTTTGCTGAGTTGCGACTCTTTCAACCCGGTTCCAACCGCTTCGGAATTGGTGCGCGGCTCGAGGTCAAACTCGGCGAGCGCGTCCTCGTCAGGGACCTCACCGTCGGCGGCGGCCACGTGAGCGGCGCGCACTCGTTTGTGCATGTAGGTTTGGGCGACGCGACCGAGGCGCAGGTTCGCGTCACTTGGCCGGACGGCGAGCAGAGCGGCTGGTACACCGTAAAGGCCGATAGTTGGAACTTGTTAAAGCGAGACGCAGCAGAGGCCGAGGTTTTACCCTAAAAACTCACGGAGTTGCAGGAATACTCGCAAATGCCGCGGGCGGGCTGAGGCCGCGCCAATTCGTTCCCCCGCCCCGCCGCGGCGGCCAGATGACGGCGGTCGCCCGGCCGGCGATGTTCCCCGCCGGGACGAAGCCGTAGACGCGCGAATCGCAACTGTTGGGCCTGTTGTCGCCCAGCACGAAATAGTGGCCCGGCGGCACCGTGACTTCGCGCATGGTGCTCGAGCTTAAACTCCCACCCTTGTCGGTAAGAAACGACTGCTCGAGCCGCGCCCCGTTGATAAAAACTTGCCCGTTCCCCAAACGAACCGTGTCGCCCGGCCGGCCGACAACCCGTTTCACTAAAAAGTCCCGTCGCCCGCGGCGGCAGGGCGAGTCCTCGACTTCGCGAAAAATAACGACGTCACCACGCCGGTACTCGCCCAAGATTCCGGCCCGGTGCAGCCAGGTCTCGTACTTCGGGACGAACAGCCGGTCGCCGGTGAGGAGGGCGTTGAGGACTTCGCCCGAGCCGCCGTTCAGGGTCGGGTACATCGACGCGCCCGCCACGCCGACGGTGGTAACCAGGAACGTCGTGACGAGCAGCGCGACGACGAAAGCCTCGGCGTAGCCCCGAACCTCGCGCCAGAAGGACGACGGCGGTTTTTTAGAGGTTTTTTTAGACACGTCAGCGGTTTTGGGCATAACACCTGCTCCTGACTCGAGAAGAGCCGCTTTTAGCTTACAATCAGAGCTTGGTCGCGCTTGTGTCGCGCCGCTGTGTCGCGCCGAAACTGCAGCCGCCGGCGTAAAGTCGAGAGAAGTCCGAGGCTCGAGAACAGGTGAAAACGTGCTCCGCCCTAAAACTAGACGCGAAATCAGAGACTTGTCCACCCTCGCGCTGCCGCTCATCTTGGCGCAACTGGCGCAAAACACCCTGAGCTTTATCGACACGCTCATGGTGGGACGGCTCGGCAACGAGGCGCTGGCCGGGATTGCCCTGGGCAGCACCGTGTTCTCGTTCGTGTTTCTCGTTTTGTCGGGGGTTATTTTGGCCGTTTCGCCGCTCGTCGCGCAGGCGCACGGGGCGGCCCGGCCCGACGAGTCGGGCCGGGCGGTGCGCCAGGGTTTGTGGCTCGGCCTGCTGCTGTTCGCGCCCGCTTTCGTCCTGTTCTGGAACGCCGAGCCCCTGCTGCTGCGCTTGGGCCAGGACCCGGCGACGTCGGCGCTGAGCGCCGCCTACTTGCGGGCAATTTCCTGGGGGTTGTTGCCCGCGCTCGGAACGACGGCGTTGCGGGGACTGCTCGAGGGTTTGGGCGTCACCCGGCCCATCATGCTTTTCAGCTTAGCCGGCGTGGGACTGAACATCGTCGCCAACAACGCCCTCATGTTCGGGCGCTTCGGTTTGCCGGCGCTGGGTCTGGTCGGCACCGGCTACGCCAGCAGCTTTGTTTACGCCATGATTTTTTTGGCGCTGGCGCTGTACGTGACGTTGAAGTTCGGGCGTTACCGCATTTTCAAAGACCTGCGCCGACCGGACTTTACAATGCTCGCCGAACTCGTGCGCGTCGGTCTGCCGATAGCCTTTACGTTAGGCTTCGAGGTCAGCATGTTCGCGACCACCGCGTTTTTGATGGGTTTGCTCGGCTCGGCGCAACTCGCGGCGCACCAAATCGCGCTGCAGTCGGCCTCGGTCACCTTTATGGTGCCTTTGGGCCTGGCGATTGCTACCTCGATTCGCGTCGGGCAGGCCGTCGGCCGGGGCGACGCGGACGGGGCGCGGCGTGCGGGCTACGTCGGCATCGCGGGCAGCGTCCTTTTTATGTGCGTGAGCGCGCTGACTTTTTGGCTCGCGCCGCGCTTCGTCATCGGACTTTACTTGGATTTAGGCGCCTCTGCCAACTCTGAGGTCGTCGCCCTCGCTACGGGTTTCTTAGCTTTGGCGGCCGCGTTTCAAATTTTCGACGGTCTGCAGGTGAGCGCCTCGGGCGCGCTGCGCGGGCTCAAAGACACCCGCGTGCCCATGTTTATCACCCTGTTTTCTTACTGGTTCGTCGGGATAGGCAGCGGGACGCTGCTCTGTTTCAGCTTGGGGCTGGGCGGGCGCGGGCTGTGGCTCGGGCTCGTGTTCGGCCTGGCGACGGCGGCGGCGCTGCTCGTCTGGCGTTTTTACCACGCGGTACGCGGTCGGCTCAGACAGCAAGCGGCAGCCGCGGAGTCGAACGTCCCTAGCGTCGCCGCTCCGGGTCCGTTACACTAACTCTTACTGGAGGTTCGCCGTGGAAACGTTTCTTGCAATCAGTATGTACAGCGCGTTCGTACTCAGCGGCTTGAGCGCGGTCGCCGTGGTGTTGATACTCCTCGCCAAGTTTTTGAAAGACGCTACTTACGACCCGGACACCGACCACTAGGCGCAGCGGCGCGGCGGCGACTCAAAAACTCCGGTTTTTCAGCCCCACACCCGGAAAGCCTGAGACGTGTTCAGAGCGCTGAGGCGGTTTTTGCGCCAGCCTAGACCGTCACCTACCGAGGCGGCGCGGGTGTTGCGAGGCGTGTTCGCCGCAATGTTCTTGGCCCAGGTCGGGGTAGCCGCCGCGCTGGCAAGCGGGCTCGCACTTCTGGCACCCGTTCAGACCTCAGCCTCACCGTTGACAGCGCAAATTCTCGTCGTTCTAGCCCTGGTGGACCTTCCCGTCGCCGCGACGCTGCCCTACTTGGGTGCGCGGGGCGGCGGCAAAAGCGCGGCGCTGGCGGCGACGTTGCTGGCAGGCGTCCTGCTGGCGACGCCCGCCTGGTTTCTAGCTTTCGCCGCGTTGGTTAAGAGCGGCGCCGTGTACCTGCTTTTGCTGCTTGCAGTGGTCCTCAACGCCTACGCGTTGGGCTTTTTTTTGTGCGGCCGCTTTGCCGGTTTTGCGGTTGTCGCAACTCCCGGCTCCGCAAAAGGTCGTGTGACGAAGCAAGCCCAGCGGTAAGTAGAAGCTCAGCGGGTAGCTCGGCGCGCCCGCACTTTTGCCCGAGCGCAGGTCACAGGCGACGCTTAAGTCAGCCGCCAAGCCCTAGCACCAGACCGTGATTTTGCACGGGAGGCTCGAGTTACACTCTCAGCACTATGACGAGTCTTTGGCAACTGTTCTGGTCGTTCACCAAGGTCGGCGTGTTCGGTTTCGGCGGCGGCCCGTCGATGATTCCCTTAATTCAGCAAGAGGTCGTCGAGTCGCAGCAGTGGCTCAGCCAAGAGGAGTTTCTGGACGCCTTCGCCTTTGGCAACGCGCTACCGGGGCCGATTGCGACGAAGCTGGCGGGTTACGTCGGCTACAAGGTCGCCGGAGTTCTGGGCGCGGCGGCGGGACTCGTCGGTATCGCCGTGCCGACGATTATTGCCATCGTCGCCCTCGGCGCGCTCTACGCGCGCTACAAAACCAATCCCGCCATCGAAGGGTTTTTGAGGGGCGTGCGCCCGGTCGTCGTGGCGCTGTTGGCCCTCGTCGTGTGGCAGTTCGCGCCCAAGGCCTTCGGCGCGCCGCCCCAGTGGCTCGCCAACTGGGCGCTGTGGGGCTTGGCCGTGGTTGCCTTCGTGTTGTCGGTCCGGTACAACGTGCATCCGGCGCTGCTCATCGTGGTGGGCGGGTTCGTCGGGGTGGCGTTTTTGCGGTAAGGAAAAGGAAGTACCGAGGACCGAGTGGAAAGTACCGAGTGAAGTCAAAAGCTTTTTCTTTTTCGAGCACCCTCGAATGGAGCAGACCTGCATGGAACCTTTCAACCCAGAGCGTCACAGCAAAGCTATGGCGGCAGCGGCCCTCATCCGGGACGAGGCGGGAGCGTTGCTCATCGTCAAACCCGTTTACCGCGATGGCTGGCTGTTGCCGGGCGGTATGGTGGAGCCGGACGAGTCTCCCAAGCAAGCCTGTCGGCGCGAAATCAAGGAGGAAGTGGGCCTCGAGCTTGAGGTGGGCCGCTTGCTGTGCGTGGACTACGAGAGCAGAGACCTGGGTGGTTTTGAGAGAATGAGATTCTTTTTCGGCGGAGGCGTGATAACGCCAGCGCAAACAGCCTGCATCGTCCTCCAAGAGTCCGAGTTGAGTGCTCACGCTTTTGTACCACTTGAAGAAGCCCTGGAAAAGCTCAATCCTTTTTTGAGTCGCCGTCTGCAACACGCTCTAGCAGCCGAGCAGACTGACGAGACGTTTTACGTCGAGGACCTGGAACGCGCTTAAGGAGTCGTGCATGAACTACACCTTCCCCTACCCTTCCCAGCGGATGCCGGTGATGGCGAAAAACGTCGTCGCCACTTCGCAGCCGCTCGCCGCTCAGGCGGGTTTAAGGATGCTGCTCAAGGGCGGCAACGCTGTCGACGCCGCGCTCGCCGCCGCCATCACCCTCACCGTGGTCGAGCCGACGAGCAACGGCATCGGCAGCGACGCTTTTTGCATCCTGTGGGACGGTAACGAGTTGCACGGCCTGAACGCCTCGGGCCGCTCGCCCGCGGCGTTGACGGCGGAGCGGTTCAAGGGCCAAAAGCAAATGCCCCTGCGCGGCTGGGACGCGGTGACGGTGCCGGGCGCGGTTTCGGCTTGGGTCGAGCTGTCGAGTAAATTTGGCAAACTGCCGTTCGAAGACCTGTTCGAGCCCGCCGTCACTTACGCTCGAGACGGCTTTCTCGTCTCCCCCATCACCGCCCACGCCTGGAGTTACGCGCCGAAAACCTTTGGCGATTTTGAAGCGTTCAGCAAGGGCTTTTTGCCGGGGGGCCGCGCGCCGCGAGCGGGTGAGGTGTTCAAGTATCCCGAGCAGGCCGGCACCTTGGAGAAAATCGCTACGACCAAGGGCAAGGCGTTTTATGAGGGCAAACTTGCCGAAAAAATGGTCGCGGACGCCCAAAGACACGGCGCGCTGCTCACCGAAGAGGACTTGGCCGCGCACCGAGCCGACTGGGTCGGCACGATTTCGCAGCGTTACGGCGATGTCGAACTGCACGAAATTCCACCGAACGGTCAGGGTTTGGCCGCCCTGATGATGTTGGGCATGTTGAAACATCACGACGTGAGCCGCTACGAGGTGGACTCGGCCGACAGCCTGCACCTTCAAATAGAAGCCATGAAACTCGCCTTTGCCGACGCCTACCGCTACATTGCCGACGTGAACGCGATGGACGTTTCTGTGGAAGCCTTGCTGGACGACGCTTATCTTGCCGAGCGCGCCAAACTCATCGACATGACCAAGGCCCAAACCCCCCAATACGGCGTGCCAAAACGCGGCGGCACCGTCTACCTCACCGCTGCCGATGCGAGTGGCATGATGGTGTCGTTCATCCAATCGAACTACTACGGCTTCGGCTCGGGCGTGGTGGTGCCGGGGACGGGGATAAGTTTGCAGAACCGGGGTGCGGGTTTCGTGCTCGAGACAAACCACCCCAACGAGGTCGGCCCCGCCAAACGCCCTTTCCACACCATCATCCCGGCTTTTTTGACCCACTCGGGCCGACCCCTCATGAGTTTCGGGGTGATGGGCGGGCCGATGCAGCCGCAGGGCCACGCGCAGATGGTACTGCGCATCCTCGACTATAGCCAGAACCCGCAAGAAGCGAGCGACGCGCCCAGATGGCGGGTCGTGGGCGGAAACGAGGTCGCCGTGGAACAAGGTTTCAGCGACGCGGTGCTGAACGACCTCGTCAGCCGGGGCCACGAGGTCAAGGTGGACGACTCGGCGTTCGGCGGCTTCGGCGGGGCGCAGCTCATTTACAAGACCGAAGGTGGGTACGTCGCCGGCTCGGACTCGCGCAAGGACGGGCAGGCGGTGGGGTTTTAAAGATGGAGCCGAGAAACCAAAAGTCGCTGTGGTGTCTATAAAGCGTCCAGCCACGACGTCTTGAACTGACATCAGCGTTTCTCTTACCCTAGAGGCCGTGAGGTACGGGCGCTATTTTCTAGCCATCTTGAGGCACAAACGCCGCGTGCTAAAACAGTGCTGGCTCGAGGGCCTCTACTGGCAAGGCTTGACCCACGACTTATCAAAATTTTTGCCCGACGAGTTTTTCGGTTCAGCCCTCTTTTTCGAGGGTGCCGGCTTGACGGACGAACAGCGGGAAAGAGCGCAAGTCGGGCTTCTCAAGCACTACCACCGCAACCCGCACCACCCCGAACACTGGCTGCTCAAGCCGGGCCGCGTCCTGCCGATGCCGCGGCGTTACTTGCTCGAGCTGCTCTGCGACTGGCGCGCCTTGGCGGATAACCCGGAGAGCGTTAAAGCGTGGTACGTGCAAAACAGAGACGAGTTCGTCTTTCACCCGGAGACGCGCGCCGAACTCGAAACGCTGCTCCAGGTGGCGCCGGCACGCCCGGCGACCGACGCCGACCGGACAAGCCGGGGGCGTGAAAAACGCAACACCCAACCCAAATGAGGTCAAACTAATAGGAAACTTATCCTAAGCGATTATAGTGACTTGATGCTTTGCGGTCCAACACCGGCCAATTCGCCCACTACCGTTTTTGAAGACGCGAAGCTCGTCTTTTGCGAGGGGCTGCCGCGAGCAGAGTTGCCACGAGCACAGTTGCCACAAGCACAGTTGCCACGAACGAGTAGACGCCGGTGAGGACCGCCGACATCAAACAGGCCGCAGGGCAGCCGCAAGAACGGAGTGGGCTCAACCGGCACGTGCGCGACCTGCTCGAGACCGACCTGGAGTTGGCCGCAACAATGGTTCAAGAACTGCTCGAGCACCTGCCCGAGGCCGACCTGTACAACCGCGCCCAGGCACTCCGGACCTTGGGCGTCGTCCAGGTCAAAGCAGGCAACTACACCGCCGCTCAAAAAACCTTGCGGCAAGCCCTGAGCTTGAGCCAGGCCGCCTACGACCCCGCAACGCAAGCCGATATTTACACGCACCTGTCGTCAAGCGCTTACTTTTTGAACGACTTCGAGGCGGCGCTGTCTCACGCTATCAAGGGATTAGAAGCCAGCCGCGAAGCCGGCTCTAAACTCAACGAGGCTTTTGCGCTTCACAACATCGGCTGGGTGTACGACAACTTCGGGCTGCACAAAGACGCGCTCGACAGTTTTAGCGCCGAACTCGCTATTTTAGAAGAGCACGGCGTCGGCGGCACTCGCAAAGCGCGCGTTCTGAACGCGGTCGGCATGGGTTACAGGCGTTTGGGCGACCACGGCCGGGCGACGACCTACCTGGAGTCGTCGCTGGCGCTGGCACACCAACTCGGCGACCTGCGCTCGCAAGCGCTGGCGCTTGGCAACTTGGGTGTGGTGAGAGAGGACTTGGAACAACCCGAGGCGGCGCTGCGTTACTACGAAGACAGCATCACCTTGTACCTGAGCGCCGACGACCCTTACGAGCTGGCGCGGCAGTACACCCACATGGGTAAAACTTTGTTGGGTTTGGCGCTTGACGGCGAAGCCAGGAGCGCCTTTACGCAAAGCCTGGTCCACTTGCAGCGCGCGCCCAACGTGTCCTTAAAAATCGACGTGCTGCTGAACCTGAGCGAACTCGCCAAACGCCAGGGCGAGGCTCAGTCCGAGCTGGAACGCCTGAACAACGCCTTGCAACTGGTCGACCAAGAAATGGCCCCCGCCGACGCCTACCGCGTCCACAAAGCGCTCGCGGACCTTTACAAAGCGCGCGGCGAGGCGGAACGAGCCCTCGAGCATTTCGAGACGTTTCACGGTTTGCAAGAGCGGGTGCGGCGCGAGGCCGAGCTGCGTAAAACCAAGGGTTTGCTGCTCCAGTTCGACGTCGAACGTTTGGAGTTCGAGCGGGAAATGTACCGTTTGAAACACGTCGAACTGGCACGGGCCTACGCGCAGCTCGAAGAAGTGAGCGTCCGCGACCCGCTGACCAACCTGCACAACCGCCGGTTCTTGGCCCAACAACTCGCGCAAGAGGTCGAGCGGGCCAAACGCTACGACAGGCCGCTGAGCCTTATGCTTTGCGACATCGACAACTTTAAGCAAGTCAACGACACCTTTTCACACGCCGTCGGTGACGAGGTCTTGAAAGCTGTTGCCGACCTGCTGAAAAGCCGCACGCGCACTTCCGACCTCAAAGCCAGGTTCGGCGGCGAAGAACTCGTCGCCGTCTTCCCAGAAACCTCGCTCCAAGACGCCGTGTCGCTGTGCGAGGCAATGCGCCGCGCCGCCGAGAGCTACGACTGGGCGGGGCTGCACCCCGACTTGCGCGTCACTTTGAGCGTAGGCGTCGCCCAACTGCGCCCCGAAGACACCCCGGACAGTCTGCTGCGCGTCGCCGACGACCGCATGTACGAAGCTAAAAAAGCGGGCAAAAACAGGGTGTGCCGCTAGACCCCGTGTAAGAATTTTGTAAGAACTCTTTGTTACCCTTTTCACACAACACCGTGAGAGGTGGAGAGGGTGACGCAGATGCAACAAACCTACCGAGCAGTTTCCACTTTACCCGAGCGCTTTTCGCTCGTGCCGACCGGCAGCGGCGCGCTGCGAGTGATGCACGCGGCGCAGTGCGTGGGCTACCTGTGGGTTGAGGGCGACAAGTGGCGGGCGCGCGACGACGTGGGCGCACCCTTGGACGGGGTCGCGAACGACAGCGTTCACGGCGTCCTGGCGGCCCTCTTCGCCGCGCGGCGCGAGCAGGTCTTTTTGACGGCTTTGTAGCGGACGAACAAGTACTTTTCTGGCAAGGACTTTGCCGGCGCTCCGTGGTAAAACAGGGCCATGACGAACATCCGAGACCTTACCCACGACCTGCTGACAACTAAGGGCGTAGGGCAACCGCTCCCTTCCGCCGCCCCCGACTTCGACCTCGGGGCAAGTTACCAAGTCGCCCACGGCCTCTACCAAGCCCAAGTGAACCAGGGGAAAAAGCTCGTCGGCCGCAAAATCGGTATCAGCAACCGCGCGGCCTGGGCCAAGCTGGGTTTGAGCGACGTGGTGTGGGGTTACGTCTTCGACGACACGGTCTTTTACGCCGAGGACAACCGCTACACCCTGTCCCTGGAGAGCCTGCACGCGCCCAAGCTCGAGCCCGAAATCGTCTTCGGCTTGAAAAACGCACTGCCGACGGGCACCCGCGACCCAGTTGAACTTTTACAAGCGGTCGAGTGGCTGGCGCTCGGCTTCGAGGTCGTACAGAACCCTTACCCGGACTGGCAGTTCAAACCCGCCGACTTGGTCGCCACCTTCGGGTTTCACGGGGCGCTCGTGGTGGGGCATAAGGTGGGGCTCGAGGGCATGAGCCTGTCCCGTTTGGCCGGCACCCTCGCCGAAACTGTGGCGACGCTGTACAAAGATGACGAGGTCGCGGCCGAGGGCGGCGGTAAAAACGTGATGGACAGCCCGGCGGTGGCGCTGGGACACATCGCCGACTTGATAGCTGCCGACCCCGACGCGGCACCGTTGCAAGCGGGCGAGTTCGTCACCACCGGCACGCTCACCAACGCACCTGCGGTCGCTGCGGATGAAACGTACCGGGTCGAGGTTACGGGCTTGGACTTGTCACCGCTGACGCTGACTTTTTCTTAGAGCGTGTTATGAACTAGCCGGAAGCGCCAAAAAGGAGTAAGCCGCTTGAGCATGAGGAACGCCAAGAAATGCAGGCCAGCAAGCGTTTCAGGTTGTCTTTCATAGTCACGCGCCAAACGTCTAAGCCGAGCCGTCCTGGCAAACGAACGCTCCACCGCCCATTTTCTGGGCAGCAAGACAAAGCCTTCTTGGCTTTCATAACACGCTCTCGCAAGATGAGGGTGAATAGTAGGTGTCGGTTCATATTTGATGTCTGGTTAAAGCTCTTCGAGAAGTTCTAAAAGCTTGTACTTGTGCTCCTCTTGTGCCAAATTGAGCACACGTTCGAGGGCAGGGTCAGAAAAGTCTAACCACCAGCTATCAAAAGCACTTTGCATTTCCATTTCGTACCAACTCTGGTCTTCATTGCCTAAGCCCGCCGTATCAGATAGCCAGACAACAGGGCCATCAAGCTTACGCAGGTAGTACAAACTGTCTGTGAGAGATGTCAATCTTTTTACAAGGTTGAACCTCTCACAGAGTTCTGAACCGAAAATCATGGTGTTGGCATAATTGCGCCAAGGTTCCGCAATATTTCCAAAGTGGGCTCTATCCCAGTCAATTTGGTTTGCCGATGAACTCCAGGCAAACGTGGGCTGAAGTATTTCCACGACTTTCTCAAGCAGAAATCTAGTCGGAAGGTGGTTGTTTGTGGTTGAGTTGTTAAAAGGAAAATTGAGGGTAAGCAGAGCATCTTTTTTAACCTCACCATATACTCCTTGGTTATTCCTTAAACCTATGTAGAGGTGTTGGTACCCTCTGCTAGGCAGGTAGACTTCTGGCACCTCACCCAGCTGAATTTCGACTCCAGTAGCAACTACACCGTCTGTATCTTTTTTGGGCGGGGAATCAATAAATCCATTCTTTTCAATTTCACTGTAGATCTGATTCACATAATTTTGGTCTCCGACAAGAACTTTGTACTTCCAACTGGGAATGTGACAGTCAGGGTAGCGTTTCTTTTCTAGCTTTGGAGATATGAGCTGTTGCATGCGTGCCGCGAAGTCATTTCGCGGCACGAGCATAATGAGTGTATGTGTTATCGACATTACACCAACCTATAATGGATTCCCACCGAAATCCAAAACCTCTATACAAACATCGCCCTCACATTTTTTTGAGAAAGTTAAGTCTTGAACACTGCTGCAAACCATCGTCACGTTTTCTTCTAAGCCGTGACGCGCGACAGCTTCACGAGCTTTAGCCAGCATATCTTGCGAGGAGTCGGCCAAAAGAACTCTGTGTCTAAGCTGAGCAAGCCGGATTGACAGGTGTTCTATGCCGCCCATACCAAGAATGTCCAGCGACTCGGTTTCGAGTTCAAGATGATTTGACAGAGGTCTTCCCATAAAACGTTCAACCGTATGTAACCTTTCGACGTTCCGTAAACTTCGCCTTCAAAGTCTTCAGCTATACCGTCGAAATGAATATCTGTCACGAGCGCCCTTTCACTCTCTACAAGGCTGAAAAAGTGACTAAACTCGTTGTTTACGGCTGTAATCTGCTCCCGTCCCGCGGAAAGGCTCGAGCAAACCTCACGTTGGAAATCCCCAACAGCAGCGCCGTAAGCCGCTCCGCGCCGATGGCGAAGCCGCCGTGGGGCGGCATCCCGTGTTTGAACACCTGCAAGTAGCCCGCAAACGCCTCGGGGTTCATGTTGCGCTTTTTCAACTCCTCGACGAGCATAGCGTACTCGTTCACCCGCTGCCCGCCCGAGGTGATTTCGACGCCCCGAAAAATCAGGTCGAGGCCGCGGGTGAGGCCGTTCTCGAGCGGATACGTGTAAAAGGGCCGCGCCGCCTGCGGGTAATGCGTGACGAACACGAAGTCGCTGCCGTACTCCTCCAAAGCCCAGCGGCTGATTAAGCGCTCGGCCTCGGGGTCCAAGTCTTTGCCGCCCGAGGCGTGACCGTAGCGTTCCTTGACGATTTCGCGCGCCTCGATCAGCGGTACCCGCGGGAAGGCCACGTCAAGGTTGGGGATTTTTGCGTTCAGCAGCTCGAGCTGCGCCGCGCAGGTCTCCCCCACCTCTGCCATGATGTTTTTAATCAGCGCTTCTTCCAAGTCCATCACGTCGCCGTCATCCTCGATAAAGCCCAGCTCCACGTCGAGCGACAGGTATTCGGCGAGGTGGCGGCTCGTGTTGGACAGCTCGGCGCGGTAGACCGGGGCTACTTCAAACACGCGCTCGAACACGCCGACCATGATTTGCTTGTAGAGTTGCGGCGACTGCGCCAGGTACGCGCGCCTGCCGTAATAGTCGACCTCGAACAAATTAGCGCCGCCCTCCGCGCCCGCCGCGACGAGCTTGGGCGTGAAGATTTCGGTGAAGTCCTGCGCGTTCAAGTAAGCGCGGAACGCCCGTACTAGTTCGGCCTGCACCTTCAGCGTCGCCTTGGCCTTGAGGCCGCGCACCGAGACGTGGCGGTACTCGAGCAAGGTTTCCGGGTTGGCCTGCCAGTCCTCTTTGGGCAATTCAATGGGGGTGGGCTCGGTGGCTTCGCTAAGGGTCTCGAGCGTGTGCGCCTGCACCTCCAGACCGCCCGGCGCTTTTTTGTTTTCGACCACTTTGCCGGTCACACGCACGCTGCTTTCGGCGAGCGGGATGCTCGTGTTTTCGAAAACGCACTGCACCGTGCCGCTGCGGTCGCGCAGGATTAAAAAGCTGACGCCGCCCAGGTCGCGGCGGTTGTGAACCCAACCCTGCAGGGTGACTTCTTTGCCTACGTGAGCGGGCAGAGTCGAGACGAGCGTTCGCGTTTCTGTCATAAGTTTCCCTTCGAGCCGCGCCCCAAACAAAAACCCCGAGGCTCTAGCCTCGGGGTGAACGGCGGTGACCGACGCTTTTACGCCCCGAGACCTCCGCCGAAATTATCGTCGCTGTAGTTGAAGCGCGTCGTCATCGCCGGGTATCGTAGCAGGGGGGCTGTAGCGTGTCAACAGCGGCGGGCTCGAGCCGCCTCAACCCCTGAGCTGTTCCAGGGTGATGCCCAAGGCGTTGGCGACCTTCTCGAGCGTAGCTTTGCGGGGCCGCTTGGCGGCTTCGGTTTGTGAAAGGGACGCCTGTGAAACGCCCATGCGGGCGGCGACTTCTTCTTGAGAGAGGTTCAGGTACTCGCGCCAGGCTTTTACCATCGACACCTCTTCACCGATGGAACGCTTGACCACTTCCCAAGGTATGTAGGGGTCTTCGGGTATTCGGGAGTTGCCAAGTAACTGTGGCGCGTGTTCGCGCAGAACGTCGGTAGGAACGAGTGCGTAGTTACGGCCTTCTATAGTGAGCGTTTGAACTTCAGTAGGTGTGGTCATCTCGCCTTTCAACCTCCTCAATAAAAATAACTCTAACGTCTTTGCCCACGTCGAAAAAGACGCGAAACCTGCCGACGCGTAAGCGGTAACCGTAGGTATGACGGGTGAGCGCTTTGACCCCCGTGACCTCGGGCCAGTTGGCAAGCGCACCGATAGCATCTTCCAATGCCTGATAGTCGCGACGATATTTCTTAGCAAGCTTGCGAAGTTGTCTCGCAGCTTTTGCCTGTACCCTCACCGAATACACAACTGTACTATAAGCTTTCTATAAGCTTGTATCACTATCAAAAACACTTTTGATGAGCGAGAACTAGCCGCCTTACACCGCCCGCTCGTTCCGCTCGGGCTCGAGCCTACACACTAACAGGTTGAGTAGCGCCTAAACCTTAAAAGCCCTATGATAAAAGTACGCGTGACGAAATGCTCGACAGAATTACCCTCGACCTTGCCGTCTGCCACGGTTAAGCCCTGCGCGGTTTGCGTTATCCCGTCGAGACCCTGCTCGAGCTGCTAGGGAGCGGTATTTTTTTGACGAAATCTTGGCAGATTATAAAGACTCAGAACGCGAAGACGTAAAGGCGGCTTTGACTTATGCTGCTCGCTAACGTAGGTAGCCCTCGAGCCTCCGAACATGCTCCACGTCCTTGGGCCTGTTGAGCTTCCGTTTGAACGCCAACACGTCGTGCAAACTAGCAAAAGGCAAACCGTTTATCAGCACGGCCCGGTCGATAATCGCGTCTGTGTCCATGTCCAGCCAGCCGTCGAAAACGTCCACGCCGTCCGCTAAGCGAATTATCCTATCGCCGTCGGGAGCCGTTTCTAAACTGCCGAGCGTAGTTGCCTTGAGCCAGGCCGCGCCTCGAGCCAGCAGGTCAACGTCGCCGACGTGCTCGACGAGTCCGTGCGCCAACAACGGGCCGCTGCCGAAGACGGCGTAGTCCTGCGGAGGCAGACACAGCGCTGAGACTCGAGCTTTAAGTTCGGTAAGTGTTAGGCTAATTTGTGACAACCGCCGTCCCGTTCGCGGTGACCAGGAGCATACTGCCCGAGTCGCCGAAGGTGATGTTCTCATAGTCGAGGTCTACACCGACGATGGCGTTGGCCCCGAGCTTTTCAGCCGCCTCTTGCATTTCGCGGAGCGCTATTTCTTTGGCCTCGCGCAGCGCCTGTTCGTAAGCGCCGCTGCGCCCGCCGACGATGTTGCGGATGTTGGCGAAAAAGTCGCGGAAGACGTTCGCGCCCAAAATCGCCTCGCCCGAGACGATGCCTTTAGACTCCCGAATCTCCTTGCCCTGCACGACCGAGGTGGTAACCAACATAAAACCTCCGGCTGCAAGCATAGCAAAGGCTTCAAGCAGCTTCGGCAAGGCCGAAAAACTCGGCGTAACTTGTATCCGAACCGAGCTGCGCAAACGGTAAGGTTTTACCCTCCTCGCTTTTCACCCGCCGGAAGTGGGTGCCGTGTTTGGGTTTGCGGTGGTATTCCAAAATTCTCACGCGCTCGCCGCCGACGGGTTTTAAAACAGAACGCACCGTCGTTCCCAAGCTCGTCGTCTTTTCGAAGACGACGCCGGTCTCTTGAAGGTCAAAGTTACTTGATTTGGTCACGAGATAGTGTACCTTATTATTTAAGGTAGCAACAGGAGCCGTGACGAACGAGGCTTCGGAGGTGAACGGACTAGGTAGGGAAGCACTCGAGAGTGAGCCGGCAAGGCGATTTTCGGGCGCGGGTGCCTCTGGTACGAAGGCTATACTGGGGTTAGCAAGTGACCCAAGGAGACACGTATGTCTGACCACCTAAACGATTCACCTCTTACCCCTTTCGGCGACCCGGACGCGGCGACCCGCTCGGGTTTTATCGCGCTGCTCGGCAAGCCCAACGTCGGCAAGTCGACGCTGCTCAACACCCTGTTGGGCGTCAAGGTCGCGCCGATTACGCCCAAGCCGCAGACCACGCGCCGCGGCGTGCGCGGCATCTACACCCAAGACGACCGCCAACTCGTCTTTGTCGACACGCCGGGGCTGCACCGGGCGCAGGACGCGCTCGGCAACTACATGAACCGCGAGGTGAGGTCGGCTGTAATCGACGTGGACGGAATTTTGTGGGTCGTCGACCTGCGCCGCCCGCCCGGCGACGAGGACAAGGACGTGGCGCGGCTTCTCAAAGGCATCGACCCGGACACGCCCGTCTACCTCGTCGGCAACAAGGTCGACAGTGCCAAGTATCCCGACGAGGCCCTCGAGCTGTACCAAGACCTCTACCCGGACTTAAAACGCGTCTACAGCTTGAGCGCGCTGAACGACCCCAAGGCCGTGTACGCGCTGCGCGACGACCTGTTCGAACTCATTCCCGAAAACCCGTTTTTCTTTCCCGCCGACATCCGCTCAGACCAGTCGCGCGAGGACTGGGTAGCTGAAATCGTGCGCGAGAGCGCCATGATTCACCTGCGCCAGGAGCTGCCCTACACGGTCGCGGTGCAGGTCGCGGAGTGGCGCGCGCCCGAAAAAGAGGGTGAAGCGATTTACATCCTCGCCGAGATTTGGGTCGAGCGGGGCAACCACCGGATGATAGTCCTCGGCAAGGGCGGCAAGATGATCAAGGAAATCGGCCGCACGGCTCGCAAGCAGCTCGAGGTTTTTTTGGACCACAAAATCTACCTCGACTTAGAAGTCACCGTCCACAAAAACTGGCGCGAAGACTTGGACGCGCTGCGCGAACTCGGTTATGAGAACTGAAGACGACTTAGGGCGTTCTGGGCCAGTAGCTTGTAGCTTGTGGCTTGTAGAAAAACCACTGGTTACGAGCCACAAGCCGCTGACGTCGGCAAGCCTCCGGTACAAGGAACCCAAAAGCCCGTCTTCTTGCTACTGGACCCGTGCCGCTTTTCGCCCGCTGGCGTAGCCTCTCGGCGCTCCCGGCGCGGCGCGGACGGGACGCGGCGCCGGGCGTGTACGAACTCGCCGACGAAGGCAAGACGCTCCTCTATATCGGCCAGTCCGCCAAGGACGTGCCCAACCGCATCCGGCAACACCTGCAAAAAGAGGGCTGTATTCAGACGCGCGCTCGCTACTGGCGTTACAGCTACAGCCGCGTTCCACAAGCCGAAGAAGCCGAGCACTTGGCCCGCTACGCGGCTCAAAACGACCTCAGCCTGCCGCCTTGCAACCGCGCCAACCAACGCGTGCGCGACGCGGCGCAGCGGTATAACGAGCGCAGCCGTTCCCAGTGAACTGTGTAAGCGCTCCAAATACGCGCCCAAAAGCCTCTTTATACTTTGGGTACGGCCGGGTTGCACTTGTGAGCATTTACACAGTGTGATATAACCGTGACGAACAGAGGGGGGATTTTCCCCTCACAACTCATTGGAGGAGAACATGCGCAAACTGGTTATTTTGTTGAGTTTTCTCGCCCTCAGCTTCGGCACCGTCTTTGCCCAGACGGACGACGCCAGCGTGTCGGTCAACCTAAACATCAACAACGCCGTCACCGAAAACTACTGGGCGGGCATTTCGTTCGGCTACCCCGGTATTTACGGGCACTTCGGCCTGAAAGACATCATCGGCACCGGCGGCGACGTGCGCGCTAACCTGGGCTACAACTACGTCGGGGGCCGCTTCGCCATCGGCGCGGACGCCCTTTTCGACATCAACCTCAACGTGGACGCGCCCCTGGGTCTTTACCTGGGCGGCGGCCCTTACATCAACGTCGGCAACAGGTTTGTCTTCGGGGTCGAGGGTTTGGCGGGTTTGGAGTACCGACTGAGCGATTTCGGTTTCAATCCGGGCGCTGTTTTCTTTGAACTCGGCCCGGCTATCGGCACGAACGGTTTCGACTTTCGCAGCCGGGTAGGATTCAACTACTACTTCTAAATCGGACGAACTGTAAAAAAGAGGCTCGAGTCGTGCTCGAGCCTCTTTTTTTGTACATCCCTTTCAGGCTTGAACGCCTCGAGCTGCACTGGCCTTGTCTCCTCTTTCAGCGTCCTGAACGTCCTTTTTCACCACACCGTAGGGGCGGGTTTGAAACCCGCCCCTACACAACAGATGCACAACGGGTGGGAGCAACCTCACCCGCACAGATACAGCACCCGCGTAATCGCCTCCAGCAGCTCGCCCTCTTTCAAGCCCCGCTTTTTGATGCTGAACCCCGGCGGGTAGCGCGTCGGTTCGACGTTGTAGGGCAGTTCGCGCAACGTGCGCGCGTCGTAGTCGACGCTTTCACTCTCGAAACTGAGTTGCACGTCGGTCATGTGTTCTTTGATGGTGGCGACGTCTTTTTCAAGAGCTAAGAGCCGAATCTTGACGAGGTCGACGAAGGTTTTCACCTCGGCGGGCAGCGGGCCATAAGCCTCGCGCATCTCTTTGGCGATGCGCCCGACCTCGGCCAAGCTACTCGTCTCAGACAAACGCCCGTAGTAGCCGATGCGCGCGGTGTCGTCGGCGATGTAGCTCGGACTGAGGCGCGCGTCGACGCCCAAGTCGATGCCGACGCTTTTACGCTCCTCGGCCCGTTTTTCGCCCTTGAGCTTGGCGATTTCCTCGGCGAGCATTTCGGTGTAGACTTCCAGCGACACCGCGCTGATTTGCCCGTGCTGCTCCGGCCCGAGCAGGTTGCCGACGCCGCGAATCTCCATGTCTTTTTCGGCCAACAGGTGGCCGCTGCCGAGGTCGTTGAGTTCGGCGATCGCGTACAGCCGCCGCTGCGCCTGGTCGGTGAGGCGGCCCGGATAGAGCAGGTAGGCCCACGCCTCGGTCTGGCGGCGACCGACCCGGCCGCGAAGTTGGTACAACTGCGCCAGCCCCAGCCGGTCGGCCCGCTCGATAATAAGGGTGTTCGCGCCCGAAATGTCCAGCCCCGACTCGACGATGGTGGTGCTGAGCAACACGTCGTAAGCGCCCTCTTGAAAACCGAGCATGATTTCTTCCAGCTCGTCCGCGCCCATCTGCCCGTGCGCGACGCCGATGCGCGCTTCGGGCACGAGCTGTTGGAGGGTTTTGGCGCGCATCCCCATCGAACCGATACGGTCGTGGATGTAGAAGATTTTGCCGCCGCGCTCCAACTCAAACATCATCGCCTCGCGCGCGGTCAAGGGGTCGTAGGGTTGCAGCACGGTTTGGATGGGCTTGCGACCCGCGGGCGGCGTCATGATTTGCGACACGTCGCGCAGACCGACCAGGCTCATGTACAACGTGCGCGGAATCGGCGTGGCCGACAACGAGAGCACGTCCAGGTTGGCCTGCAGCGCCTTCATCTTCTCTTTTTGCCCGACGCCGAAGCGGTGCTCCTCGTCGATGATGAGCAACCCTAAGTCTTTAAAGCTGATGCTTTCGTTCAGCAAGCGGTGGGTGCCGACGGCGATGTCGACGGTGCCGTTTTTGAGGCCTTTGACGACCGCTCGAGCTTCCTTGTCGCTCGAGAACCGCGACAGCATCTCGACCCGCACCGGCAGCCCCTTGAACCGCTCCTCGAACGTTTCGAAGTGCTGTTTGGCAAGTACCGTCGTCGGCACGAGCATCACGGTTTGTTTGCCGTTCCCGACCGCCCGGTGCGCCGCGCGAATCGCCACCTCGGTCTTGCCGAAACCCACGTCGCCGCTGATGAGGCGGTCCATCGGCACTTCTTTCGCCATGTCGTTTAGGGTGGCGTCGACAGCTCGAGCCTGGTCGGGCGTGAGGGTGAACGGGCAATTCTTCTCGATAAGCTCGTCCCAGTCGGGCACCGGCCCGAGCGCCACACCCTTGGTGACCTGGCGCTTGGCGTAGGTTTTGATGAGCCGCATCGCCAGCTCTTGCGCGCTGACCCGCGCCTTTTCCTTCGCCCGCGCCCACTCGTTGGTGCCGAGGGTGGACAAGCGCGGTGGGTCGTCGGTGGTGCCGGGGTGGCGGCGCAGCAGCGGCAACTGCTCGACCGGCAGGTAAAGCTTGCCCTCGCCCGCGTAGCGCAGCATGAGGTAGTCGCGGGTGACGCCCAACACCTGCCGCGGCTCGAGCCCCGTAAATAGCCCGATGCCGTGGTCGGGGTGGATGAGGTAATCGCCGACCGTGAGCTGCACCGCGTCGTGGACGCTTTTGCCGGGCAAACGCTTGAGCTTGCGCGCGCCCTGGTTGCCGTACAAGAGGTCTTCGGTAATTAAGACCTCTTTGGCTTCCGGGTCGCGGTAGCCGCCGCGCGTGTTCGGCGCGATGACGAGGCTGAGCGAGCCTGGATGAGACCGCACCGTGTTGTGCCAGTGGGTTTCAACGTCGTCGATAATTTTCTCGCGCAGGTAGCGCCCGGTGCGTTCAAACTTTAGCAGCAGCGTGACGCTGTAGCCGTCCTTGAGCCAGGTGCCGACGTCGTTGCGAAATTCGGACAGTTTGCCGCGGTAGTAGCCGAGCGATTCTTGCGAGGTCTCGCCCTCTTCAAGCCCAAGCGCGTCCCGCCCGAAGGACACGACCTCACGGCCGGCCAGGTACGACCACAGCCACTCGATTCGCTCGTCGCCCAAATCGCCCGCGAACAGTTCCGAGCCGTCTAAAAAGAGCGTACCCGGTAGATGCTCTAAAAGCTTCGAGTCCCAGGCTTCCTCGCTTAGTTCGGCCTCAGGACGGGGCGCGAGCAAAAAGTTTTTCACCTCGTCCTCGCCGCGCACCAGCCGGTCCAACTCGTCGCCGAAAAACTCGAGCCGCAGCGTGTCCTCCGGGTCGGCCTCGTCCAAGTAAAGCGTCAGCGTGTCGCCGCGCACGACGAACCCCGGCTGCGCGTCGCGCTCGAAACCGTAATTAACAAGCGTCTCGAGCAAACTTTCCCGCGCGTACTCGCGTCCCAACTCCAAAGAGAGGGCGTAGGCGTCCGGGTTCTTGGGGAAGGGTTTGAGGGCGTCCTCGAGGGACACGACAACTTTTTCGAAGCGTTCGGGCCAGCTTGTCAAACTGGGGTTGACGCTGGCAGGTGTGTTGAAGGCGCTCGAGTCGCTGTAAAGTTCTAAACGTTCACCCGTCGTGAGGAGCACGGCGGGGCCGTCATGCCGGGCGAACAGCGCCAAGCGAGCGACGGCGGGCAGACCTAACAGGCGTTTTGAGCGGGTTTTTTCTTGGGTTTGGGGCATTCATAACCGTTTCTGTGAGGGCTTGAAAAGACCGTTTATGATACCGCCTGCGCCACCTTTTTCCTTGCCCGTGTCTTACAGTTCGGGTGAGTGGTCGGGGTTTAGAAAGCGACGTGGCGAAGCCGAATAGAAAACAATTCAAGCTGGTAGAGTGGTTCTCGTGAACGAGCCGCAACGACAGCCCGATGATGGCCCCTGGCTACAGCTTCGGGGTGGAAACGTGAACACGGTCGCTCGCAAAGGTGACGTCGTGCGCCGCCGCACCGGTCCCGCCAGCCCGGCCGTTCACCAACTCCTCGCCTGGTTGCACGCCCAAAACTTTCACCGGGTTCCCGAACTTACCCACCTGACCGAAACCCACGAGTTTTTGACCTACCTGCCGGGTCAAGCCGTTTTCAGGCCGTGGCCGGAAGAGGTCAAAACGGATACTTGGATGGCGCAGCTCGGCGACTGGTTGAAGCGGTATCACCACGCGGTCAAAGACTTTCGGGTTCGCGGCGGGGCCGGCTTCTTGTGGGGACCCACCGACCCCGAGGCGGGGATGGTCGTTTGTCACGGTGATTTAGGACCGTGGAACTGCATTCGGCAGGACACCGAACTCGTCGGGGTCATCGACTGGGACCTCGCGCGGTACGGCGTCCCGTTGGACGACCTCGCCGAACTCGCGCTCGAGGCCGTTCCTTTGCGGCCGAACGTCGAGAGCACGGTGGGACCGGACACAGCCAAAACCGACCTGTTGCGGCGGCTGAAAACTTTGTGTGAAGCCTACGGTGCGGCGACGCCGGACGAGGTGCTGAACCACGTTCCGGACTACCTGACGAAAATTATCCGGGACATAGAAACACAAGCAGAGCGCGGCGTCGAACCGTTTGTGTCTTTCAGGGCGGGAGGTATCTTGGCAGAACTCGAGAAGGACAAAACTTTCGTGCTGACGGAGTGGGGAGTTGACGGCTCCTGGACCTGAGCCGCGCGGCAGGCGCGTCTGAAACCTCATCCAAGTGGCGTACAAGGGTTGCTCGAGGACACACGTCGCCAAATCCCCAAGCTGAGTTCTCTGAGCGGCGTTTCGCGCGCAGCCACCGCCGTCAACGTTGGGCGCGGCTCGAGTACCACACAGAAGATGCTTTCGACTTGTACGAAGACCCGGCAGCCCTCATGTGAAATGGCTAACGAGTAAACCTTGTACCTCTCCTTTAAGGTAGACACATGACGAGCGCACCCGAAGTGGCGCACCCTTCCACCCTCGGCAGCGACACCCCAACTTTCGGACCCGAGCAAGCTTACGACGACATCGTTCTTTTGGCGGCGCAGCTTTGCCGCACGCCCATCGCCGCCGTCAGTTTTTTGGACGGCGAGCGCCAGTGGTTCAAGGCCGAAACAGGCCTGGGGCTGACAGACATCCCGCACGACGGCTCCTTTTGCTTTTACACGCTTGCCGAGCGGGCTTGTCTGGTCGTCCCCGACGCGCAGCGCGACGCGCGCTTTAAGGAACATCCGCTCGTCGTCGGCGAGCCGCAACTGCGGTTTTACGCGGGCGTGCCCTTGCTGACCCCCGCGGGCGCGGCCCTGGGGACGCTGTGCGTGCTCGACCGGACGCCCCGCGAGTTGGGCGCGGGGCAACAAGAAGCCTTGCAGGCCCTGGCGCGGCAAGTAATGCGGCAGCTCGAGCTGCGCCGTACGGCCGCGCGGCTAGAAGAGAGCGAGCAGCGTTTTACGGCGCTCATGGACAACAGCCCCGTCGTCACCTTTATCAAAGACGAGGCGGGGCGCATGGTTTACGCGAACAAACCGTTCGAGCGCCGTTTTCAACTTGGGCGGCGGCAGTGGCAGCACAAAAACGACTTCGAGCTGTGGCCGGGCGAGGTAGCCCGCGCCCTGCGCGAGCACGACCTGAGCGTGCTCCAGGGTGAGGAAACGGTCGAACTGCTCGAGAGCGTGCCCACGCCGGACGGTTCCTTGCAGCACTGGCGGGTTTACAAGTTCCCGCTGCACTTGGGCGGCCGCAAGTTCGTCGCGGGCACGGCCCTGGACGTGACCGAGATGAAGCGCTACGAGGAGCAACTAGAAGCGTACGGTGAAAAGCTCGAGGCGGACAACTTGCACCTAAACCGCTTAGGCAGGACCGACAGCCTCACCGGTCTCAAAAACCGCCGCGCCTTCGACGAGGCCCTGGCAAAGGCGTTCGAACATGCAAAACGTCACGGCGAGCCCTTGTCTTTGCTGCTTCTCGACGTGGACCATTTCAAAGAGTACAACGACACCTTCGGCCATCCCGCCGGGGACGACGCGCTCCGCCAAGTCGGCCGTCTGTTGAGCGAAACGACGCGAGCCGGGGAACTCATCGCGCGCTACGGCGGTGAGGAGTTCGCCGTCGTCCTGCCCAAAACCGACCTGCACAACGCGCTGGCGCTGGCCGAACGGTTTCGGCGCGCGGTCGAGGCGTCAAGTTGGCCGCGGCGCGACGTGACCGTCAGCGTCGGGGCGGCTACCCTGACGCTCACCATGCCGGACCCGGCGGCCCTCGTCACGGCGGCCGACAAGGCGCTTTACCGTGCCAAGGCGCGGGGGCGCAACCGCGTTTTGGCGTTCGCCCAAGCTTGAGGCCGGCTCCGGCACCGCGCCACGCGACCTCGTTTTGAACTGGCCCGGTCTTGTTACGAACCCGCGGCGCGCAGGGCAAGTTCGTAAGCGACGTTTCGCGGCGCGCCGACCGCTACCAACGCTCGGCGCAGCTCGAGCCCGGTCAACCCTTCGGCGGCAAACTTCCTAGCCTGCGCCGCGAAGTCGCTTTCTTCAACTTGCTCGGCGGGCGCGACGACGATGACGATTTCGCCCTTGACCTCACCTTGCGAAAGCTCTTCTACAAGTTCGGCGAGCGTGCCGCGGTAAACAGTCTCGAAGCGTTTGCTCAGCTCGCGGCTGACGCTGGCGTTTCTCGTCTCGCCGCAAACCTCGCTCAGGTCCTTCAGCGTGGCGACGAGGCGCTGCGGAGACTCGTAAAGGAGGCTGGTGGCGTCGCTCTGAGCGACGGTCGCAAGCCTGGCTTTACGCGCCGCACCTTTGCGGGGCAAGAAACCCTCAAAAGTAAACCGGGCCGTGTTCAGGCCCGAAAGCACGAGTGCCGGAACGAAGGCCGTCGGGCCGGGCAACACCTCGACGCTGTCGCCGCGTTTCAGGGCCAGTTGCACGAGTTCCGCGCCGGGGTCGCTGATGCCCGGCGTGCCCGCGTCGGTGACGAAAGCGACGTGGTCGTGGGCAGCCAAAACGCCTGCGCCGCGCTCGAGAATAGTGTGGGCGTCTAAACGCACCAAAGGCTTGTCGATGTCGTAGTGGGTCAACAACTTGCGGCTGTGGCGGGTGTCTTCGGCGGCGACGACGTCGGCGGCGCGCAAAACGGTGAGCGCGCGCAGGGTGACGTCGGCCAAGTTGCCGATAGGCGTCGGTACCAACGTAAGCTTTGCCACGCCGGTTTAAACGGGTGCGCCCAGCGCGACCCGCGGGCGGCTGCGGCGGCGACGGTTGCGGCGCAAGGCCGAGCGCAACGTCGCGCGCACGTACTCGGCCTCACCGATGGTGACGGTCACCGTTGCCCCTTCGGGCAGCTGGACACCCTCGGCCAGCACGACTTTGCCGTCTTTGACAAGCCCTTTATAAGCTCGCACGACTTTCCTCCCCGTTACCGTTAGCCAGTTTCAAGATCATCTCGTCTACTTCCTGGGTCGTTTGGCCTTGGCGCACCAGCACGGCGCGGTAGGCTTCGTACATCTTCAGGGCGGCGTCCTGGTGACCTTCGCGGACGAGGCGCTCACCCTGAAAAACGCCGTCGTGGAAAAAAAAGTCCGGCACGAAAGTTTCCTGGGGCAAAACACCCGGCCGCGCGTCCTCGAGCCCAGTTTCGTCTTGGTCGCGCAAACGCCAGCGCAACCACGCGAACGCGACCAGAAAAATACCGAGTGCCACGCTCAACGCAACCGCGTAGCTGCGCGGAATGCCGACGTTTTCACCCAGGCGAGCTAAAAAGGGCAGCGCAAAGGCGAGCGCGGCTAGAAGCGTCAAAAGACTCGCGTAGCTCACTTTGTCACCCGCTTCATCCCGTTCAACACCTCTGCGTTCAGCACCTTTTTTCAGCTTACGACTTTGCTCTGTTCTTTTGGTCTGTTCTTGCGGACCCGCTCTTTTCGACCTAAATTTTTTCCGTTTTTGCCCGCTGTAGTAAATTACCGTTTGCGAACCCTCGAGCCTCCCGGCTTCACCCCGCTAGCGTAGCAGCAAACACGGGTTGGTGGGTAGATGCACGACGGTCGGGCGAATCCTGCTCGCTCCGACAGTCCAAGCCGCCCCGCCGCCGTAGAGTAAGTGTAAGGAGGCGTACTATGAAAACGGTACAAAACCAGAGTGACACGTCCGGGTTGGGCAACTCAACAGTTCACCGCCTCGGTTACGGCGCGATGCGGCTGACCGGCGAGGGCGTTTGGGGGCCGCCCAAAGACCGTGCCGGAGCCAAAAAAGTCCTTCACCGCGCCTTAGACCTGGGCGTCGACTTTATCGACACCGCCGACGCCTACGGCCCCGACGTAAACGAGGAGCTTATCGCCGAGGCGCTGTACCCTTACCCCGAAGGGCTCGTCATCGCGACCAAGGGCGGCCTGACGCGCTCCGGCCCCAACGAGTGGCACCCGAACGGGCGGCCCGACCACCTGCGCAAAGCCTTGGAAGGCAGTTTGAAATGCCTTAAAGTCGACACCGTCGACCTCTACCAGTTCCACCGCCCCGACCCCGACGTGCCGTTCGAAGACTCGGTCGGCACGCTTCATGAGATGCAAAAAGAGGGCAAGGTCAGACACGTCGGGCTGTCGAACGTGTCGGTCGAGCAGTTGGACAAGGCGAGGAACCTGTTGGAAGTCGTCTCGGTGCAAAACCGCTACAACCTCACCGACCGCGCTTCGGAAGCTGTTTTACAAGCCTGCGAGAAGTACGGTATCGGTTTTATCCCCTGGTACCCCATCGCCACGGGCGACCTGCCTGCGGACGACCTCGAGAAAATAACGAGCGCCCACGACGCCACGCCCGCGCAAGTCGCCTTGGCCTGGCTGCTGCACAAGTCCCCGGTGATGCTGCCGATTCCCGGCACCTCGAGCCTGGCACACCTAGAAGAAAACGTCGCCGCCTCGGCCCTGCAACTGAGCGACGAAGAAATGCAAAGGCTCGGCGACATGAACTAAGGCGGCATGAACTAAAAAGGGCAACCCGCCAAGGCTGCCCCGAATTCAACTTTTTCGCTACCGCGTCTTGACATCGACCTCTTCTTTTTGGTCTGGGCGGTCACCCTCAACGAAGTTTTTTATGGACTCCAGGGACTTGACCAAGCCCTCACGAATGTCGTCCTTGCTCGGGCCGCGGTCGGGCGCGTCCTCGTTTTGTTCGGGCTGCTTGTCCGCGGGCGGGCGGCCCTTGAAAGTCAGGTGGACGGTTACTTCGGAGGTGTCGCCCTGCCCCTCTACTTCCAACCAACCCGAATAGTAGTGTTCGTCCGCGCCCCACTCGAGCCGGTGGGCCGATTCGTCTTTACGAAAATAACCATCCGAGTCGTACTCGTGCCCCTCGACCTCGCCCTGGACCCGCACGCGCTCGCCCTGTTGCGGCTCGGCGCTCTCGGTGGTGGGCAGGTACTTGGGTAGGTTCCGTACGTCCGAAACGAAGTCGTAAACCCGCTCCGCCGCAGCCTCGACCGTCGTGCTCTCCTCAAATTCCTGTGTGCCGCCTTGCGTTACGTCACTCACGCTGCTCCCCTTTCAAGTTTGTTTGACCTGCAGCATAAGGCCGGGGGGCGGGAAGGTTGGGGCGGGTTGCCACAATTGTTTGATTTAGAGATGTATTCATACAAAAGGGGCGAGCAGGTAACCAGTTCCCGCTCGCCCGCTCGAGCGATAAGCCGCCGTTCGCCCCACACCTCGCCGTGCAGCACGGCCCGAACAGCCCACACGACGTTCTTGTCGCCGGGCCGCAAGTAGCCTTTGTAACCGGTGCGCAAAAACTGCACCAGGTCCCGGTCACGCCCCGACACAAAAGCCACCGTCGGGTAGGGCGGGGGCGGCGGGTAGGGTGCAAATTAGGCGTGCAGGTCTCTCAGCACAATTTCGGGTGAAGGCGCGAGCGTAAAACTCGGCGTGAAGCCCTTACGGCACAACAGCGTCTCTAAGTAGTCCTACATCATAACGTTGGACGTGTCGATAAAAACGGTTGCCATGAAAGACTTCCCTCGAGAAAACGGTTTGGGCGCAAAAAAACGGGGCAGTTCGATGTTTTGTACACGTCATCTAAACTTTTGGATGTCTGCAAAATTCACAAAGCGTACAAAGCCAGGTTTTCTCAAGACACCCGCGAGACTCGTTAGGGCGCGTTTGAGAAGACGACCCCTGCTTTTACCGACAAAAATGTACCGTCGAAGTAGGTACAGCACGTGAACCTGGTTCGTTCGGCTCAAATCGAACGAACCTCACGCTCGCTGTTTCGTTGGTTATTACGTTTCAAAAATCCTGAAGTGCGAGGCCGACGTGTTAGATTTCTTACGCCGACAGCGTGAAAGTAGCCTGTCTTACCGTGTTAGCATCGGGCCATGACGTTCGGCCTGCCGCCCGCCACCGATGAGCGCAGTTTGAACGCTCGCTACTTGACGCTCGCAGGCTTGCAAGAATTTGCCGCTCTTTTTCCGCTGGCCGTGCTCGTCGTTCACATGACCGAGCGCGGTTTGGGTTTGGGCGTGGTGGGCCTCGCTTTCGCCGTGCGTTCAGTTATCGTGGTCATCCTGGAAGTTCCGACCGGCGGTCTGGCCGACGCCGTCGGCCGCAGACCCGTCGCTTTGGTATCTCAAGCTTTTACGCTGGCCTCGATGGTCGCGCTGCTGCTGGTGACGAACACCTTTACGGCGTTAGTCTTTGCGGTGCTGCAGGGCGTCGGGGCGGCGCTGAACAGCGGCTCGCTCGAGGCCTGGTACGTCGACACCCTGAAACGGCTTGCGCCCGGCGCAGACCTGCAAAAAAACTTGGCCCGTGTCGAGGCGGTCGGCGCGGTCGCGCTGTTGGGCTCGGGCATCGGCGGAGTTTTGCCCACCTTGGTCGCGGGCTGGAACCTGCCTTGGCCGCTCTCGGCTTTCGGAATCAGCTTGTTCGTAAGTATTTTGTTGAGGTTTGTCGTGTTCGCCCTCACCGCCCTGCTCGTCGAAGAGCCCGACTACAAAGAGCGCGCGAACATAGCGGGTTTTAGGGCCGTGCCGGGTATCTTGAAAGACGCCGCGCACCTGGCGCGCAGTCTGCCCGTCGTGCCTTACCTCCTCGTGGCGATGGTCGTCAACGGCGTGGCGATGATCAGCTTGGAGACTTTTTGGCAACCCATCGTCGCCACGGCAACCGGCGCGTCGGCCGAAAACAGCGGTATTTTCGGGCTGTTGGGTGTGGTGACCGGCGTCGCGTTTTTGGGCGGCAGCTTTGTGGTGATGCAGGGGGCGGGCTCGAGGTTTGTCGGCGGCAAGGCCGGCTTGGCCGGTTTGAGCCAACTTCTCAAGGGCTTGGCTATCGTTTTGCTCGCGGTCGGCTTGTCCGGGCCGGCTTTGGGCACCGGCCTCGGTATAGCTTACTTCGCCATCGCCTCCAACAACATTCCTCACGCCACGCTGTTCAACGAAGCGGTGCCCAGCGACCGGCGCTCGGTGATGCTCAGCCTCAATTCGCTGGCCCTGTTTCTGGGTTTGGCGCTGGGGTCGGGTTTGCTCGGTGGGCTCGCCGCGCTGACCGGGCCCCGCTTGGCCCTGTTGGCGGGGGGGCTGTTTACGGGCTTGGCAAGTTTAGTCTATCTGGGCGTCGCCAGGGCGCAACGCCGCCAACCCGGCGCGCTGACGCCCGACCCGGTTGTCGAAGCGACCAGTTCCCAGGTCTAATACCCTTTCCGTTTCATTCCCTCAGAATTAAGTGCGGGCAGAGCGAGAAGAAATACGGACTAGCGACAAGGGAGCGAACAACTCTTCCAAGGAGAGCTGTAGTATAAGAATCCGTACAACACGGTACCGCCCCGACTGTCGGGGGCACGACTCGGCAACAAAGCAGTGCTCACAACGAGGCGTCCAGCATCTCGCCACACAAGTTTTCGGTGTAAAGCTCGTAGCACGGAGTCTGAACAAATTCGCCGTAAATAAAACCCAAGCACTCGCGAGACGGTGTTGAAAAGACGCCGAGTCGTCGTCGAGATGTTGCTGAGACGGTGCAAAAAAGCGCTCGGTGCTTGGGACGTCGAAGTGATGGACTCGTGGACGAAGTAGTGCGTGATGTTTAAGCCCAAAAACAGTATACATGAAAACTCTGACTTTTTTCTTAATCCTCGTTCAACGTCCGAAAACGCGACAAAAAAAGCCAAAAATTACCCTTCAAAGCTCGAGACGGCCTCCAAACAAGGCGGCTCCCACAGTTGCCCTGCACACATTCGACTTTGAGGCTTTTACTGCGCTACGCTCGCCCACCGAGAACCGGGTAAGAAACCAAAAAACTGAGCTTGTAGCCCCGCCCCAGTCCCACTCAGGCGGCTTCCTCGCCGGTCACGAGGTCCCGACGAGGTCCCGTAGCGCCTTGCGTTGGCGGCGGTGCCCGACGTGGCCGACGACCACACCCTGCACCGTCACCTCTGTAAGCGGCAGCCGCAAGGGTGCGTAGGCCGCGTTCTCAGCGACGAGGAGCGCGTCACCGCCCTGTTGGTAATAGCGTTTCAGGGTCGCCGTTTCCTCGTCCGGCAAAAACGCGACGACGACCTCGCCGTCGAGCACTTCTCGGGTTGGGTGGACGACGACGTAGTCGCCGGGTAGGTAGCCCGCGCCCAACATCGAGTCGCCGTCTACTTTAAGCAAAAAGTCCCCCTCGTGCAGTGGCAACAGGTCGCTCAAGCGGTCGGTGTAGCTCTCTACTTGCTCGGCGGCGTGGAGCGGTTGCCCCGCCGCGATACAGCCGAGAACGGCAAAACCGGGTTTTTCCAGCAGCGCGCTCGCCTTGGGCGTCAGCACGGGCGTCAGGGCTTGGCGGTCCTGCGCTTTGAAGTTCACGTAACCCAGGTCGCGCAACCGCCACACGTGCTCGCGCGTGTTTTGGCGGCTTATGGCGATGCGTTTGGACAGCTCGGTCACCGTGGGCGGCCGGCGAAGCGCTTCGCACAGGGCGGCGACCGCCTGCAGCACTTCTTTCTGACGTTCGGTCAGCTCCGACTTGGTCATCGCCCTCATCATGTCACGTGCCGCTCGTTGTGTTCGTACTGAAACCCTCAAAACCTATCCCGGGAGAGCGGTAACCCGTATGAACACGTCTCGTCCGCCTTATGGGGGTGCTCAGCCCTGCCCAAGCAGTTCCTCGAGCTGAAACGCGTGCCGAACCGGGTGCATAGCGGCGTGCTCGAGCATGACGTCGATGCAGAGGTGATGCGTTCCCGCGTTGGCAACGTACTCGGGGTGGTAAAACTTTTCTTCTTCAACGTCGGCAAGGGGCAAGCGCCAGCGCTCGAGCAGGTGCTCCAAATAAGCATCTGCCTCCTTGCCGACGACGGCGGAATCCGGGGCAGGCTTAATCTCAGGGTCAGGTAGATTGAGTTGCTTGCACGTCCAAGTCATGTAGCCTCGTGCAGCGCCCAGAACATGGCTCAGCAAGGTTTCCAGAGACGCATAGTTGCCATCCTCTGTTTGCGGCAGTTTGACTTGGGCGGCTTTCGCCTGTTTCCAGACACTTAGACACTCGCGCATATGTTTTTCGTGCAAGAGCACCAACGCTCTTGCACCCCGATGTTGGTAGTCGCTCAGTTCTTTAGCCACAACTTACCTCTCGTAAAATTTGGGCAGCTCGAGGCCTAAGAGTCTCAGGTAAACGAACCCTTGGCTCCGGTGGTGAATCTCGTTGTCGATGACGTAGAAAATCCGCTCGAGGTTGCTCGCAGTCATGCCCCAAGCGTCGGTTTCCACAAGCTGGAACTTGGCCGTATCCAAGCTTGCGTAAATTTCTTTCGTCCGCTCCTGCACCTCGCCGAAGGCGTGCAGCAACTCGGCTTTGGTCTCTAGGCCGTCGTAGGTGGGTTCCCAAGTCCATTCACCCGTAGCGAGACCCTGAAACACCGCCGTTTCCACATTGAGGAGTTCCCATAGCAGTTCGGCAAAGGTGCGCATTCCCTCGACTTTATAGCTGGCGAGTTGGTCTTGGGGATACGCTTCGAGGGTGCGCAGGGTCAGGCGGCGGTGGCCTTGCCAGTGCTCAAGTAGTTTTTCTTTGCTTAGCAATTCGCTCATATTTTTCTCTCGTCCTTGCTTCTTCTATTTTCTTTAACGCTCGTAGAATGCAGGTGGCTCAATGCCAAGTAGCCTCAAATAAACATAGCCTTGTGCGCGGTGATGGATTTCGTTATCAATCATGTAAAGTAGACGTTCACGATTAGGTTTCTCTGCCCCACCAGCATCTATTTCCACTGCCTCGATCCTTTCAGGTGTCAACTGTGTCCACACTGCTCGAGTTGTCTGCGCCGTCTCTTTAAAGACTGTGAGAAGAGCTTCTTTATTAAAAACGCTTTTGTATTTAGGCTGCCATACCCAATCTCCAGATAGAACACTGTGGAGAAAGTTCACTTCTATTTCGAGAATCTCAACCATCATTTTGCCGAATGACCGCATCGGCACGACAGTGTAGTCAAAGAGTTTGGCTTCAGGAAATGCCTCAACGGTACGAAGCGTTAAACGGCGGTGGCCTTGCCAGTGCTCGAGTAGCGCTTCAGGGGTCAACAACGATTGGCTCATAACCTAGTCTCCTTTTACGAATGTATAAACCTCATCATTTTTCTCTGGACGGCGTCATGGTTATTCGTTTTTCCACGGCCCCCACATAACGTCGTCACCGGGCAGCGGGAAGCCGGAAGTTTTCAGCGCCAGCAACACCTGCCCCCGGTGGTGCGCGTCGTGGACCATCATGTGGATGAGGTAGGCGTCTAAGCTCGTATGGGGTAAGTCCCCTGTATCATCAGCGGTTTCGGCGGCGTCCAAGACAGCGTCGGCGGTTTGCTGGGCGACTTCGCGGATGCGCCCTAAGTCGGTTTCGGCAACAAAGCCCTCAGCCTCCTCGTCATAAAGGTTAGGCAGCGGCTCGAGTCTCGCTTTGGCAAACTTTGTGCCAAAATGCTTGGGCGTACCCACGAACTCCGCGATGTGCTGCGCCACGGTCCAACCACCCCCAGGGGTCTGCGCCGTCACCATGTCGGGGGTGAGGTGCTCTAAGAGCGTCCTATTGATGCGGGTATTGGCTTGCCAGGCTTTTTTGACGGATGGACTCAAAGACATGATGTTCCTTTCTTAATGGTGGCGAAAATGGATTCGGACGCCTTGATTGGCGTGAGTCTCCTTGACTGAACCGCGCTGATTTGTGAGGGATGTGCCGACCAGTGGCGGCCTCAGTCTAACAGATGAACGGGCATCACCTCCAGAATGTCTCAATAAACTGTGCATAGGCGAAATTCCCTTTGCGCCGCCTGAAACGCCTCTCGAGTCATCGCGTAGTAAGCGCCGCCGTTCGCGTCGAAATGCTCATTTTCGGTACGCTTCAGACCGGCTTTTTCAATGACGCGCAAGGACGCACTATTGGAAAGTAGCGCGCCCGCGCCGATGCGCTCGAGCTTCAAGTGGGTAAAGCCGTACCACAAACACGCCTGCATGATTTCCGTTGCCAAGCCAAGCCCCCAGTACGCTTTGGCGAGGATATAGGCGACCTCCGCTGGAGCCACAAACCCGCCCATGCCGATGAGCACGGCGTCCGCCTTATGCACGACCGCCCACAAACCCCACGGTTGTTGCGCCCACTGAGTCCGGTACTCGCCCAGCGTTTGGACCACCTGTTCCCTTGTCTGAACGCCGTCACTGATGAACGCCATCACGTCGGGGTCGCCATAAATTCCAGCGAGGTCGTCCGCGTCTTCCGGTCTGAACTGGCGCAGGTACAAGCGGGGTGTTTCAAGGTCTCGAGCTTCTGGGTGAAGCGAGCGTTTTTCTCTCATAGCTAAGATGTTCCAACCGCCCCGACCATCTGCCGAATCGCCCCCAAATGGTAAGCCGCGTGCGGCGTAAAAGCCAGCATCACCGTCAGCATCTGCTCGTCGGCAATCTCCTCTTGAGCTTGAATCGCACGGTGAAGCGTTTCGTACTCGCTTTTGAGGTCGGCGCGGAGCTCTTCCCAGGCGGCAGCGTCCACGGTTTGCACCGTCCAGCTTTCCGCCCAGTTCAGCTCCGGGGTTTCGCCCCGCGTGAAAGCGTTGGCGAGCGCCAGACTCCAGTGCACATGTTCGGTGTGCGCGGCGATGCTCGAGCCACTCGGCTGGCGGCTCGAGGCCTCCTCAGCACTCACGTTCTCGAGCGTTCCTAAAAGCCCGGAGCCCGGTTCGTTGTTGATAAACCAGGTGTAGGCGTGGTTGGGGCCGGTGTAGGCTTCGCTGAACAGTTCAGCAAGGATGGTAGTCAAGGTTTCATTGGGGATACTGGTCATGATTGATCCTCAGCAAAGGTTATGAGAGGGTCGTTCTCGAGTAAGCTTTTCTCAAAAACAGCTTGCATAGCTCATTCCTTTCAGCGGGTCAACCAACCTGAGTGGCGAGCCACCAGGTATTGCCTGCCGGGTCCTTGACCCCGCCCCGGCGGTCGGGTTCGTCTTTCTGAACAGGCTCCTGCACGGAGACACCCCCCGCTTTCAGTGCGCGCTGATAGGCAGCGTCTACGTCGGGCACGTAAACGTGCAGCCAGACCGGAAAAGGTTGGTCGGTATCGGCAATCATGACGACGGTGTCGTCTATCTGAACTTCGGCGTGCATGACGGAACCGTCCGAATTGTGGAAGCGCCGTAGCACCTCAGCACCCAACGCCTCAGTCAGAAAGTCAATAACGTGTTGCGCCCCGTTCGCCATGATGTAAACCGAGACGCTGGCGTAGCCTTGCGGTTTATAGGTCATAAATTCTCCTATCCTGCTTTGAAATGTGGGTTTTGAATGATACCGAGCGCGTTGCCGAACAGGTCTTCGACCAGCGCCGTTTTGATACCGTCACCGACATCCTCAACTTGATTGATGGCGGTTGCGCCCAGCTCGAGCAACCGTTTGAAAACCGCTTCGATGTCGTCTACTCGCCAGTACGGAACGCTCCCGCCCAAACCTTGCAAACTCTCGTTACGGTCGGGTTGCAGGCCGAGTTCGTAACCCCCAACATCGAAGCCGACGTAAAAGGCTTCGTCAAAGTAAGGTTGGACGCCCAACACCTCGCTGTACCAGGCTTTAGCTTTTTCAATGTCGGGGGCGTGATAAATGGCGGTGACTAACTGCTTGAACATACGCTTTCCTTAGTGGGCCTTCTCAACGGGTTGCCTGAGCACGGTTCGCAGGTTCTCGGGCGCGGCTCTGCGAGGGTCGCCCAAATAGATTTCGTGGTGCTTGCCGCGCAGGGTGTACCCCTGTTGCTCGACAAAGTCGTGCAGCTTGGCAATCGTCGGCCCTTCGTCGTCGTAAGAACCTAGGTGCATAATTTGCGCGGCCAAACCTTCGTGATAGCTTTCAAACCTGAGCTTAGCCAACGCGACGGGATTTTTCTTTTTTTCGACTTCGGCTTTTGTTTCGTCAAACAGTTTTTCTGTGACCTCTTCGGGCTGCATTATCAGCATCGTCCAGTGCCAAGCGTCTTTGTCTCGAGCGCTCGTAAAGGTACGCATATCGTCCGCCCACCACAGGCCCTCGAGCGGCATCACGACATAATCGACCCCCGCAGTCTTTTTGACCTTGAACTTGAGCGCGTAAGCCACCGCGTAAAGCGCCTCGACCGCCTCCGCGTAACGCAGTGAGGTGTTGGGGTTGCCTTGACCGTCAATCATCAAAAAGTTCATAGCGAGAACCCCGACTGTGACGACTTCTTTGGCTGAAGGCTTGTAAAGATGCTTCAGTTCTTTTTTGTAATCAACTTTCGTCACGCGTTTTTCTCTTCGCCGAGGCTGTACTCAAAGGTGTAGCCGTGCTCTCCCCCACTCACTTCTATCGTCATCTGCCCCTTCAGCCCCACTAGTTCCCCCGTACCCGAATCCGGCACGACGGTGATGTTCTGCTCGCCCTCGCCGCGGGTCATGGTGCTCGAGTGTTGCAAGACGAACGTTCCCTGCCGTCCGTGCAGCGTGCCCGTGAATTTTTCAATAGCGACGTAACCGGCAGAATTTTCAACGCTCGTTCTGGCGCTCAGCATCTCGCCTTTACTCGTGCCCTCCAAGTCGCCGTGAAACTGCTTGGCGATGGACAGCCTGCCAAGGCTCGCGTCCGCTTCGGGGTCGGACAGAACTTGTGGTTTCAGGTCGACTTCGAAAGTGCCGCTGGCTTTCGTCATATGTTCCTCTTTCTGAAAGGGGCTCGAGCCCAAGCGTTTACGCTTTTTTTGAACGCATCGCCTCGAGGTGGGCTATCGTTTGGTCGCTCGCAAGTTTTTTGTAGTTCGTGTCTTCGACGGCGACCAGGGCGAGCCTTCCCTCCTCGTCGCTGTGAATCCCCCAGCCGTAGCGTTTGGGCAGCGGCGACGCCCGCATACACGGCTGACCTTTTGAGAAGAATCTTTCTCGCCCGGTTGCACGGTCCTTTTCGGGAATACCCTGTCTTTCTGCGTACACGGCGAACAGCACGTCGTCGGAGGTGTAGCGGTAGGGATGCTCGAGAATCATGCTGTACTGAAGGCTCGCAACTGTTTTCTTATCACCTTTTTGTGGAGGAACTTCCGCCACCGTTACCGGACAATCTTCCGCAACCTCGATAAACGTGTTGGCGTAATTGGTGGTGTGATGTTTCATTTCCCCTCACTTTCAAGTGTTGCCAAGCTCGAGCCTACGCTCGCCGCACATCGAAAAATTGCCCGTAAGCAAAAAAGTGGGGCGGTGGGAGAGCCGCCCCGGGAAGGGATTGGGACACCGAACGTAAACCGACTTCGCCGCCTTTGGTATCTTCGAAGACGGCGATAAAGCCGTTTTCGCCGATGCTCGTTTTTGCCTGCAGCACTGCGCCGCCTGCCGCCTCGACGCGGTCCTGGACGATTTGTAAGTCGTCACCACCGTTCAGGTGAGGAAGCGTACCGTTGTGTCTCAGCGTGTAGTCTGCGCCCTGCACGAGTGCGCCGCCGACGCCGTCGGGAGTAGGGAAAACTGCCATTTTGTGCCCGTCGAGCATGGGATAGTCCTCGAGCTTGGCGCTCTCCATGCCTTTCACGGGAACGTCGAACCCGTTGAGGACACTTTTCATACACGTCTCCCTGGTTGACGTCTCCTCAGTTGACCTCTCCTCGGTGTGGCTCCCCAGCGGCGTGCGGGTGGTTATGTCACGTGACACCCTTAGTATATACAGGTAGCTCGAAATTTGACAAGTCCTCTCGAGGTACTCTAAGGGCGCTGCTACTGACGCAATCGTTTTAAGAGAGTTACATGAATACCGGAGGCACTTATGGCAAGTCGAGTTCTAACGCAGACCAACAACGACGTTCTCAGGCAAATCGTCAACATCTTCGCGCTCGGGGCAGTGCTGACCGTGAACGTGCTGTCAAACGCCCTACCCATCAACGGGCGCACCGCGGGCGAGATTTCCGACGCTTACCCCAGCCTCGTCACCCCGGCGGGTTACGTGTTCAGCATTTGGGGGCTCATCTACACGCTGCTCATCGTGTTCGTCGTCTACCAGGCACTACCCGCACAGAAAGACAACCCCAGGTTAGAGCGTCTGGGCTACATGTTCGCGTTGAGCTGCGCCTGCAACTTTTTCTGGATTTTTGCCTGGCACTACGGCGTGGTTTGGCTCAGCGAACTGTTGATGTTGGGGCTGCTCGCTTCGCTGATTGTGTGCTACAACCGGCTCGGCATCGGCAAGACGGAGGTGTCCGCCGCTGAAAAATGGGCGGTGCGGTTGGCCTTTAGCGTTTATTTGGGCTGGATTACCGTGGCGACGATTGCCAACACGACGGTGCTACTGCTCGAGTGGGGTGTCGAGGGCGGCTGGCTCGCGCCGGTTTGGGCGGTCATCGTCATAGGGGTTGCGGCCGCCATCGGCCTGCTCGTGTTGCGGCGGCGCGGCGACGTGCCTTACAGCCTCGTTTTAGTGTGGGCGTTTTTCGGCATCGCGGTCAGCCAGTGGGGTGCCGAAGCTTTCGTGGTCATCACGGCGCTCGTGGCGGCGGGTGTGCTGGCGGTGTTGGCTTACCGACGCATCAGAGAACCGAAAAGCGTGGCGGTTTAGAATCCGAGACTGCAGCCACGCCTTAGCTACGTCACGGCTGCGTCACGTTCACCAGGTTCGAAGTGTTTTATCTGCAACGAGGTAAAACGCTCGAGCACCTTGATCAAGCTCACGTACCGACCCTTGTCACCGACGACGGCCGCTTTTTCAACGTCTTTTATACGGACTCCGATACCACAGCTAATTAAACTCAAAGGGGTTTTTCGGCTCCTTGTCTTCAGGTTGCGACAGTTTCTTCTCGCTCCGCTCAGGTTGACAGAGGTCATGAACTGGAAAGGGTATGAGGTGTTTGGCGTCGTACTTCAGGTCTTCCCACAGCGCACCCGCTCGCGCCCCTTGGTGATGCGCTCCACCGCCTCGATGATGGGTTGGTAGTCGTCCTTGTCGATCCTGCCGTCGGGTTCGTGCTCCACAGTGACCACGGGAACCTCCTTCAGGCGCAAATTTGTTCCAACCGTAAGACGAGGCTTGCAACCGAGAACGTGGGTTTGGCGGGTTCTGTAGAAAATTTTGAGAAAACCAAGTTCAAAAATAGGCAAAAAAAGAAGCGCCTCGTAAGCGCTGATAAAAAGTAGTATAGCCCGATATACGCTATTCGTCAAGAGGTTGCACTGTTGACCGGACAAAAGTCTGTAATAGTCCTTTTCCCAGAACCTGAGAAGCCCAGTCCCTACGCGTACAAACCTGACGCCTCAAAAATTTTTCCAGAATACCCGTCCATAACGGTACAAATTGAGTTTCGTTTTCTTTTCTAACCCACGCAAGTCGTCTTAAATCGACGGAACCGTCAACGATTTGCAGGCGTTCAGCAGTCGTAGTCACGGCCCAGGGTTTAGGGTCGGTCAGCGGGAAGAAGCGAGCGCCCAGTTTACCCGGCAACACCACTTCTTGCCGCAGTCACGCTATAGTCTAGCCATGAGCGACGCTTCCAACCTACCCGAAGTAAGTTCCACCGAAGCCCAAAAAAGTCTCGAGAACGGCGCTGTTTTGGTCGATGTACGCGAACAAAACGAGTACACTGAAATCCGTATTCCCGGCAGCCTGCTCATCCCCTTGTCGGTTTTTGCCGAGCGGTTCGGGGAATTGCCCAAGGACAAACCCCTCGTCATGCAGTGCCGCAGCGGCGCGCGCAGCGCCAAGGCCGCCGAATACCTGCTGGCGAACGGCTATACCGACGTGACCAACCTGACCGGCGGTATTTTGGCCTGGGACGAAGCGGGTTTGCCGGTTTTGCGGGGCGAAGAAAGATAAAACAGGGAAGGGTCACGCCTTCCCTGTAGGTTGCGCTTAGAACCCGGCGACGACCCGCTGACCGGCGTCCAAAAGACCGTACCAGAACCCCGGAAACACGCCCAAAAACACCGTGGCGACGGCGGCGACGCCGATAGCCCAGCGCGTCATGGTGCTGTTTGTACGCGGAGGCTCATACTCGGGCTCGCGGAAATACATGTAGACGACCGGCCGAATATAATACACGACCGCGACGACGCTCGTAAGAATTGCCAGCACCGCCAGCGCCACGTAGCCCGACTGAATCGCCGCTTGGAACACGAGAACCTTACTTACAAAACCGGCAAACAAGGGAATTCCCGCCAGGCTGAGCAAAAAGATGGTCAGCGCCGCGGCCAAACCGGGCCGGGTGCGGCCCATACCCGACAAGCGCTCCACGGAGTCTCCGTGGTCGTTGTTGTCGGTAACAAGGGTCAGTACCGCAAACGCTCCGGCCGTCATCAAGGTATAGGCGGTCAGGTACCAGATCGCCGCACGTATACCGACGGGACTCGAGGCCAGCACCGCCAGCCCCAGGTAGCCTGCGTGCGCGACCGCCGAATAAGCGAGCATCCGTTTTACGCCTTGCTGCATCAGGGCGGAAAAGTTGCCGATAATCAGCGTCAGCACGACAAGCGCGACGAGGGCTTGTGCCACCACCGGCGGCAACCCCGTAAAGAAAGTCCCGAACACGCGCAGCAGCGCGCCGAACGCGGCCGTCTTGACGACCACGCCCATAAACGCCGTAACCGGCGTGGGCGCACCGGTATAGACGTCCGGTGCCCACTGGTGAAAGGGCGCGAGGGCGACCTTGAACCCCAAACCACCCAGGATCAACATGCCGCCCAACAACGCGTAAAAACCGTTGCCGAAGCCGACCCCGAGGTAAGCCAGCGCGATGTCGCCATACACAAAGCTGCCCGACGCGCCGTAGGTGAGGGCGATACCGTAAATCAGAAAGGCCGAGGCGAACGCGCCCAACAAAAAGTACTTCATGCCCGCCTCTTCGCTCTCGCGGGCGCCCTGCCGCCAAGCGGAGAGGACGTAGACCGGCAAAGACATGATTTCTAGTCCCAGCAGCAGCGTAATCAGGTCGCCCGCCGCTACCATCACCATTGCGCCACAGGCGCTCAGCAGCAGCAGCGGGTAGTATTCGGGCTGGTCGAGGCCGGTGCGCTCTAAATAGTCGTAGCTCATCAGCATCGCCAACGTAAGCCCGATGAGAATAACGAAATTAAAGGCCAGCGCGGGCGTGTCGGCCAAAAAGCGCAGACCGAAGCTGGTGACGTACACCCCCGTCACCCGCCCCGCCGCGAACAAGTCCAGGTTGAAAATCGCGGCGAGCGCGATGCCGACGAAGCTGAAGCCCGCCACCACGCGGCCGTCGTCTTGAAACAGCGCGATGAGGAGCGTCGTGGCGGCGACGAGAAACAAGCTCAGCACGGGGGCAAAGGCGAGCCAGTTGAGGTCCAGGGGCATCAGCGGTCACCTCTCGCAAACACGTTGGGGACGTTCGAGGCGTCAAGACCTACGACCGCCACGCGCGACTGCACTTCGATACGCTGCAACTGCGGGGCCGGGTTGAGGCCGAACCAGAGAATGCCCGCGATAATAGGAACCAGGACGACAACTTCCAAACTGCGCAAGTCCGGCACCGCCTCACCCGCCTGACCTTGGTAAAGACGCTGGTAAAGGTTGACCCCGTAAACGCCGGCCGCGATGACCGACGTGGTCGCCAGCACCGTCCAAAACAAGGTCCAGGCGCCGCCCGCTTGAAACGTGCCCATCAGGCTCATAAATTCGCCCGGAAAGTTTGCCAGGCCCGGTACGCCGATGCTTGTAAACAGCACGAACAAGCTCAGTGCGGCTAAGGCGGGGGCGGTTTTGGCTATTCCGCCGTAGGCGTCCAGGTCGAAAGTTTGCCGCCGCTCGTACAACATCCCGCTGATGAGGAACATCCCGCCCGTCGAGAGCATCTGCGCGGCCAACAAAAACACCGCGCCGGAAAGCCCCGCCAGTTGCAAGCCGAAAATCCCTACCCCGACGATGCCCATGTGGGACAGCGAGGCGTAGGCGAGCAAGCGTTTCAGGTTCGTCTGCGTCGTAGCGATGGTCGCGGCGTAAAGGGCGGTAAACGCCGCCAGCGCCAGGAGAATCGGCGCGACGACGAGGGCCGCGTCCGGCAACAGCGGCATGGCCCAGGCGAAAAAGCCGAAGCCGCCCACCTTGTAGAGCGTGCCCGCCACGTCGGCCACGCCCGAAGGGTGGTTCTGCTCGTGAAAGTCCGGCAGCCACGAGTGCAAGGGCCACAGCGGCAACTTCACGGCAAAAGCCAGGGTGAAACCGACGAACAGCCACACCTGCGTGCCCAAGGGCAAAGTCGGCGTGACCAGCAGCAAGTCTTCCAGGCGGTAACTTACCGCGCCCGACAGCGGTTTGATAGCCAGCATGGCGACGAGCATCAAAAACGAACCCGTAACCGCGTAAAGAAGATACTTCACCGCCGCCCGCCGCCGTTCCGGTCCGCCCCAAACCCCCAGCATGAGCACGCTGGGGATAAGCGTCGCTTCCCAAAACAGGTAGAAAACGACCAAGTCCTTCGCCAGAAAAAGGCCGTTCAACCCGGCCTGCATCCCAAGGAGCAAGCCCAGAAACGGCCCGACCCGCTCGGTGAGTTTGGCGCTTGCGTACAGAACAGCCGGAATCATCACAAGGGCGGCGACGGGAACGAGCACGCTCGCCGCACCCGCCGGGTTCAGTTCGAAATAGGTGTTGAAGCCGGGTATCCAGAGCACGCTCACGCCGCCGTCGCCTGTCAAAAAGAGGGCCAACCCAAAGGTGAGAACCGTACTTAACAGCGCCACACCGTCGGCGATTTGGCGACTTCTTGCAAAAGCGGCCAGCAGTGCGCCCGCCAAAGGAACGGCCAAGACGAGCAGCGAAATCACGACAGCACCCCGCTTAGGGCGACGACGAGAACGAGCGCGGCGACGCCTAAAAACATCGCCAGCGCGTAGGAGCGCACGTAACCGCTTTGCAACAGCGTCATGGCCCGACCCAACACGTGGGCCGCGGGGCCGCTGCTGCTTATACCCCTGTCTACAACGCTTCTATCGGCGACTGCTAAGCCCCCGGCCGCACCTTCGGCGGGGCGGACCAACAGCGTTCGGTAGAGCGCGTCGAAGCCCGCGCCACTCCGTGAAAGTCTTGCCAAGGCACTTTCTTTGAGGCGCGCCACAGGCTCGCCGTTGCGCAGGTGATAAACCCAGTAACCCAGCCCCAAACCGACTGCCGCCGCCAGCACCGACAGAGCGATGAGCAGCCACTCGAGCGCCAGCGAGCGGTGGATGAATTCCAAGGTCGGCGTCGAGCGCTCGAGCCAGTGTGGCAGCGCGTGCAGCGCGCCCACGTCCGGCGCGACGAACTCCGGCACGCCGACGTAACCCGCGAAGATGCTGAAAAAAGCCAGAACCACCAGCGGCACCGTCATGAGCGCGGGCGACTCGTGGAGATGAGACTTCGCTTCCGGCGTCAGCCGCTCGGCCCCCGCAAACACCCGGTAGTACCAGCGGAACATGTAAAACGCCGTCATGCCGGCGGTGAAAAGTAGGATCAGGTAGAGAAGCGGCCCGCCGTAACCCTCGACGAGTTCGCTGTTAAAGGTGTAGGCGAGAATCGCGTCCTTGCTGAAAAACCCTGCTAAAAAAGGCACCCCGGAAATCGCCAGGACTGCAATCAGCGAGGTCGTCCCGGTAATCTTCATGCGCCTGCCGAGTCCGCCCATCCGGCGGATGTCCTGCTCGCCCAAGAGCGCGTGAATCACCGAGCCCGACCCCAAAAACAGCAGCGCCTTGAAAAACGCGTGGGTGAACAGGTGAAACACCCCCACCCAGTACGCCCCGACGCCGACCGCCACGAACATAAAGCCGAGCTGCGACACGGTCGAGTAGGCGAGAATTTTTTTGATGTCGGTTTGCGCCAGCGCCGCAAAGGCGGCGACGAGCGCGGTCAGCGCGCCCACCCAGGCGACCGTCGCTGAGGCCGCTGGGCTCTGCGCGAACAGGGGCGCGGCTCGAGCCACCAAATATACCCCCGCCGTGACCATCGTCGCCGCGTGGATAAGTGCGGACACCGGCGTCGGCCCGGCCATCGCGTCGGGCAGCCAGACTTGCAGCGGCAACTGCGCCGACTTGCCGGCCGCGCCGAGCAGGTAGAGCAGTGCAATCGCCGTGACTGTGCCCGGCACGAAAAACAGCAGCGCAGCCGCCTCGTTCACCGCGGCGATGTTGAGGGTGCCGAACTGTTTGACGGTTAAAAACATCGCCAGCAAAAAGCCCACGTCGCCGATTCGGTTGACGATGAACGCTTTGCGCGCCGCGTCGGCGTTCAGACGGTCGCCGTACCAGAAGCCGATGAGCAAAAACGAGCACACGCCCACGCCTTCCCAACCGACGAACATCAAAAAGAACGAGTCCGCCATGACGAGCACCAGCATCGCCGCGACGAACAAGTTGAGGTTCGCAAAATAGCGGCTGAAGCCGTCGTCGCCGTGCATGTAGGCAATCGAATAAAGGTGGATAAGCAGGCCCACCCCCGTGATGATGAGCATGAGCGTGACGCTGAGCGAGTCGATGGTAAAGCCGAGGCTGAGGTCGAAGGTGCCGGCTGTCAAATAAGGCCACAGCGTGAGGTGAACGCCCTCTTCCCTGCCTAAAAGCGAGAAGAAAGAAACCAGCGAGACCGCAAAGCCCAGGCCGACCGCCCCACTCGCAAGCCAGCCCGGCCACGGCTCTTTGAGGTTGCGCCCGAAAAACCCGTTGACAATCGCGCCGAGCAGTGCGAACAGCGGGGCCAAAGCGGCGAGGGCAGCCGTATCGAACGCAACACCGACACCGCTCACAAACGCACCTCGGAAAGGCTGTCGACGTCGGTGCTGGTGCGGTAGCGAAAAATCGCCACCAGGATGCCCAATCCCACCGCGACTTCGGCCGCGGCGATGGCGAGAATGATAAACACCGCCGCTTGCCCTGAGAGCGCCACCGCCGAGCCGAACGCCGACCACTGCCGCGCAAAGGCGACCAGCGCCAGGTTCGCCGCGTTGAGCATGAGTTCGACCGACAAAAATACCAGTATCGCGCTCTGGCGCGTCAGCACGCCGACCGCCCCGATGACAAAGATAATGGCGCTCAGGGCCACGTAATACTCAGTTGCAACCATACTTCTCCCTCATGCCTGTGCCGTCATTTCTTCGGCGTTATTTCTCGTCCGCCAACCGCCGCGCTTGTTGCTGCCACTGTTCGCGGGCGATGCGGCCCTTGAAGCCGAGTTGGTCGTCCAGCGCTTGAATTTCGGCGTCGTCCAGGCGGGCCAAGTGTTCGAAGGTCGTCACGCCGTTTTTGTGCAACAGGCGCTCGAGCTTGGGCCCCACCCCGCTGATGCATTTGAGGTCGTCGTGGTGCGAGGCGTCGATTTTTGCAGCTTTGGAGGCTGAAAGTTTTTTTGAGGAGGGCCGCGCGGCGTTCTCGGACCCAGCTCGCCCTTTGCCTCGCTCCAGCGTCGCCACCGCGCCCCGGCTCGGCGCGCCCGCCGCCACGGTCGCGCGGGCCGGGACGATTTGCGCCGCTTCCTCCGCTTTGCGCTGCACCAGGCTCACCGCGCCGACGATGCCGGTCAACAACAACACGCCGACGAGCTGGAACGCCAGCACGAACTGGCTGAACAGCACCTCACCGACCGCCCCCGCCCCGCCCCCGCCGAGCGCCGCCGCCATGAGTGTTACGTCGGGAAGTTGGCTCGGGTTGAGAAAAGCGGTGACCACGATGCTCGCCGCCGCGACGAGCCCGACCACGTAGGCGGCGGGGCGCAGCCAGCCCAAACTCGCCTCTCGAGGTCTTCCTTGGATGTTCAAAAGCATAATCACGAACAAAAACAGCACCATGATGGCGCCCGCATAGACGATGACTTGCACCGCCGCCAAAAACTGCGCTTGCAGCGTCACGTAAGTCACCGCCAGCGTCAGCAGCGTGCCGACGAGCGACAATGCCGCGTGAACCGGCTGCCGCAGGGTGATAACCCCAATCGCGCCGACAATCATGACGACGGACAATGGAATAAAAGTCAGCATGAGAGTACCGAGTACCGAGTACCGAGCCCCGAAGCCCTTCGCCTTTGCAACCTGCTCAGCATGGTTAGTAGTCTACCCCCTCGAGTTCGGGTCGTGGGCCGGACTGCAGGCCGAGCCGGACGGGTTTGTCTTCTTCCAGCGCTTCGCGGCGCTGCCACTTGCTGCCGACGACGCCGACCATCATGTCGTCCTTGCCGTACACGAAGTCTTGATATTTGAAGTCGGCCAACTCGAACTCGTGGCCGAGCACGACCGCGCCGGTCGGACAAGCCTCCTCACAAAAGCCGCAGAAGATGCAGCGCAACATGTTAATTTCGTAGATGCTCGCGTAACGCTCACCCGCCGAAGTCGGGTGCTCGGGGTCGTTTTCAGCCGCCTCGACGTAAATCGCGTAGGCCGGACAAGCCGCCGCGCACAACGAACAGCCGATGCACTTTTCCAACCCCGTGTCCGGGTGACGCAATAGGTGGTGCCGGCCCCGAAACCTGGGTGCAATCGCCACCGGCTCCTCCGGATATTGGACCGTCACGGGCTTTTTGAACAGGTGCCCGAGGGTAACGCCCATGCCCTTGGCGATGTCTAAAACACTCATCTTGACTCCTTAAATGACGAACGCGATGATTGCCGCCGCCAACAACACGCTGCCCAAAGCTATTTCGAACAGGTAAATCCAGCCGAAGCGCATGAGTTGGTCGTAGCGCAAGCGCGGCAGCGTGGCGCGCAGCCAGATGAACATGAACATGAAAATCGCCATCTTGAGGATGAGCCACACGAACGGCCACTCGGCGATGCCGGGGACGAGAGGGTCTAAAAACGCCGGGCCGCGGTAGCCGCCCAGAAAGAGAGTGCTGATAACCGCCGCCGCCGTCATCATGTTGACGTACTCGGCCATCTGAAAGAGCGCCCACTTGATGGACGAGTACTCGGTGAGGTAGCCCGCGACGATTTCCTGCTCGGCTTCGGGCAGGTCGAAGGGCGTGCGGTTGACCTCGGCGGTTTGCGAAATCGTGTAGGTCACGAACGAAATCGCGAGCGGTATCCACAGCAGCGGGTTGATGGACCACACCCCGACGTTGACGATTTCACGAAAGTTGAGCGTGCCCGCGATGAGGACGACGGTAAGGGCTGAGAGGCCAAGTCCGAGTTCGTAGGAGATGAGCTGCGCCGAGGAGCGCAAGCTACCCAGAAGTGAAAACTTGCTGTTCGAGGCCCAGCCGCCCAAGAAAATCCCGTACACCCCGATGCTCGTCGCGGCGAACACGAACAGCAGGCCGATGTCTAAGTCCATCACCCAAGGGTTCATGCCGAAAAAACTCCCCGCCGGACCCGCCGGAATCGAGCCGAAGGCGGTCAGCGCGAACATGATGCTGATAAAGGGCGCCAAAAAGTAAACGAACCGGTCGGCCGCCGTCACCGTGATGTCCTCTTTAAAAATCGACTTAAGCGCGTCGGCGATGGGTTGCAGCAAGCCGAACGGCCCCACCCGGTTCGGGCCGTAACGGTGCTGCATCCGGCCCAGAAGTTTGCGCTCGATAACGGTCATGTACGCGAACGCGCCCAGGAGCACGACGCAGAGCAGCAGCGCTTTACCGGCGGTAACGAACCAGGGGTCGTTCAAGGTTTCCATTCAGGCGACCTCGAGCACTCTGCGCTCTTTGACCGCGCTCGCCAGGTCGGCTCGCGCCACCCCGACGGGCTGTTCGGGCAGCGCAGGCACCAAAAAGGTGCCGCCCGGCATCGCTTCGCTGTACTCGACCCACAAGCGGCGGCGCACGCCGCCCACCTTCATACTGACAACGTCGCCTTCCCTGAGGTCGTACAACACGGCGTCGGCTGGGCGAATCTTCAACGCCGCCTCGCCGTGCGCCGCCGCCAAGTGCGGGTTGCGGCTCAGGTACTCGGTGCGCAGCATACTCGGCACGAGGAGGGTGTTGCCACCTCCGGCCTCTTCGCCACTCGCCTTGTCAAGCTTGCGCGGTTTGGCGGCCATGATGGTGCCCTCGTCGGGCAGTTCGGCTAGGTCCGTGTCCAGATTTTTCTTCAACAAACGCCGTGCGCTACGGACACTCCGGCCTTCCAACCGCGTTCCCAGAGCCTCGCCCAGACGTTTGACGACGCCGGTAAAGTCTTCGGACTGCCCGCTGTCGACCGGCGACGAGTTGACCTTGAGGTAACGGCCCTCCAGGTTGACGACCGTGCCGTCTTTTTCGTAACCGCTTTTGGCGGGCAGGACCACGTGGGCCAGTTCGGTCGTCGCGCTCGGAAACAGGTCGTGGACAACGAGAAGCTCGAGACCGCGCAACCGCTCGGCCACGCTTCCGTCCTGCGCTGGGTCGAGGTTGGAAACCAGCAGCGCCTTGGCGTTCTGGAGCATGTTCGGGTACGTAGCCTCGCCCTGGTCTGGGAGAACGTCCGTGGCCTCGAGCCCGTAACTGTTCGCCATCGGCCCCATAATCATCGTCTTCGCGCCGACGGCTTTGGCAAAAGCTTCGGCTGCTCGCGCCGCTTCGGGCGAAGCCAGGACGAAAGCGCCGTAGACGACCACGGCCTTCTCGGCGTCCTTGAACTGCTTGACCAAGGTTTTAGCGTCGTCTTTGGTGAGGCCGGAGGCTCGAGCGTCCTCGTCCGAGAACGCTCCGCTGGCGGCCTTGTTAAGCGCGTTGAACAGCTTTGCCTCACCGCCGACCTCGTACTGTACGGCGCGGCCCGCGTGCTTCATGAGACTGACGCGGTAGGGCGCGGCGACGGTGAGCAGTTCGCGTTTTTGGAGCGCGTGCTCTTTTAAACGCAGGTCGGCAATCGGCACGCCGTGCGCCATCAGTTCGGGCGGCGCGACGCCCTTGAGCGCGTCTTTGATGCGCAGGTCGACGGTCGGCACTTCCTCGGTCGGGTCGCCGACGACGAAAACGGCGTCGGCGGTGGCGAGGTCGGTAAACGTCGCGGGGTTTTGCGCAACCACCGAGGCGGCACTCCGCGGGTAGTGGTCGACGCCGCCCCCGAGGTGCTCGGCCAACGCCTTGGCGGCGACACCCTCTTCCAGGGTCGCGTCGGCGCGGAGGACGACGCCGACGGCATCGCCCAAGTCCTTCATTTTTCCGACGATGAACGCGCTGGCCTCTTCCCAGGTGACGGGCTCGAGCCGGCCATTTTTCCTCAACAGCGGCGTTTTAAGCCGGTCAGGCGCGTCCACGTACTCGTGCCCGAAGCGCGTGCCGTCGTCTATCCAGGTTTTGTTCACCTGCGTGTTGAGTCCTGCTTTGATGCGCTCAATCCGCCCGGTGCGCGCGTCCACGACGATGGCGCTGCCCGAAGCGTCGTCGAGCGAGGTGCTGCGCGTGTGGTCGTACTCCCAGTTGCGGCCCCGAAAGCGGCTCGTGCTGTCGAGCAGCGCCCCAACCGGACAGATGTCGGTGATGTTGCCCGAAAAGTTGCTCGGCAACCCGTCGGCGACCGTGCCGATGTAGGTATGGCCGCCGCGCTCGATAAAGTCCAGCACTTCGTCACCCGGCACCTCTTCGAAGTAGCGCACGCAGCGTTTGCAATGGATGCAGCGCTCGCGGTCTAAAGTAATGAGTTCGCTGAGCGCGTGGTGTTTTTCCTGGTGCCGCTTGTCGAACACGAAGCGCGTCCGACCCGAGCCGTATTCGTAAGCGCGGTCCTGGAGTTCGCACGCTCCGCCCTTGTCACAGGTCGGGCAGTCGAGCGGGTGGTTGATGAGGGTCATCTCCATCATCCCCTGCTGCGCTTTGACCGCCGACTCGTGGAGCGTATCGACGACCATACCTTCCATCACGGCTGTCGTGCAGGTCGCCATCGGGTTCGGGAACCAGAAGATTTTCGGCTCGTCGCTGCCCTCTTCGGTAATCCAACTGCCGTCTTTGTCCTTGCGCGGTGCGCCCACCCTCGCCAAGCACATCCGGCACGCGCCGATAGGCGACATGTACTCCTGCGAGCAAAAGTAAGGCACGTCGTACCCGGCCGCGAACACCGCGTCGATGGCGGAGGTGCCGGGTTTGAGGTCTAGTTCGACATCGTTGACTTTAACCTTCATGCTGCCCAGCCATTAAGCGCGGAGAACCTTGCCCCGCTCCCCCTTTTAGGGGGACTGCCGAAGGCAGGGGGGTCGAACGCAGTGAACTGCGCCGTGCTGTAGCCTTGCGAAGACCCCTCTGCCCGAAGGGCATCTCCCCTGAAAGGGGAGACTTTAAGTGCGGTGCTATTTGTCTTCCTCATGCTTCTTGCCACCAGTTCTTCCGCGGATACATCTGTTCTCCATGTTCGATGAGGTATTCGTACTCCTCACGAAAGTGCTGGATGCTCGCCTGCACCGGCATGATGCAAGCGTCGGCCAGCACGCAGAACGAGCGCCCGCGAATGTTCTCACTGACATCCTCGAGCAGTTCCAAATCCCCCGGCTCACCCAAGCCCGAGAGCATCTTCTGGTACATCTTCGGCAGCCAGGTCGCCACGCCCTCGCGGCAGGGCGTGCATTTGCCGCAGGACTCGTGCGCGTAAAAGCGGACGATGTTGTAGTGGGCGTCGACGATGCACTTTTCTTTGGGGATGAGGATAAGCCCGCCCGTCCCGAGCATCGAACCCGCCTTGGCGACCGCGGCGTACTCCATCGGGAGGTCTAAATACTCGTCGGTGAAGGGGAACAACGGGCAAGACGAGCCACCCGGAATGAAAGCTTTGACCTCTTCGGTCGGGCCGCCGCCGAGCCCGTAGATAATCTCGCGGTAGGTGATGCCCATCGGTACCTCATACACGCCGTGCCGCGCGACCGGGCCGGAGAGTTGGACGTGATGAAAGCCTTTGGAGTCTTCGGTGCCCATGTTGTTGAACCAGTCCGCGCCCTTGTTCAAGATGTGGACCGCACTCGCAACCGAGGTGACGTTGTTGATGGTCGTGGGCCGACCGTAAACGCCCGCTTGCGCTGGAAAGGGCGGTTTGAGACGCGGGTTGGCACGCAGCCCTTCGAACGAGTTCATCAGCGCGGTTTCTTCACCGCAGATGTACGCGCCCGCGCCGCGGTGCAGCACGATGTCGAAGTTGAAGTCGGTGCCGAAGATGTTTTCGCCTAAGTAACCAGCTTCTCGAGCCTCCGCCATTGCACTCTTCAGCCGCTCGTAAGCGAGGTGGTACTCGCCGCGGATGTAGAGCACGCCCTTCGTCGCGCCGATGGCGTAGCCTGCAATTATCATGCCCTCGAGCAACTGGTGCGGGTCGTCTTCCATCACGTAGCGGTCTTTGCAACTGCCGGGCTCGGACTCGTCGGCGTTGCAGACGATGAAGCGCTGGCGCTCGTCCACGGGCGGCATAAACGACCACTTCACCCCGGTCGGAAAACCCGCGCCGCCGCGCCCGCGCAGCCCCGCGCGCTTGACCTCGTCAACTACGTCGCCGGGTTTCATGCCCAAAGCTTTTTTCGTCGCCTCGTAGCCGCCGTGACTTTTATAAAAGTCCAGCGTCCACGCCCCGTCCACGCCGACGTACTTGTACATTGTCACTTCAAAACGCGGGTCGGCGCGGCTGGTAATCGGTTTGGGTTTCTCGAGGGTGTCGGTGCTCACGCAAGTCCTCCCGTAATCAGGTTAAGGTTCATTTTTTGGCCCCCTCTACGAACAGCGCGGCTTGGCCTTCGCCCGCGTTGTCGCCGCCTCGAGCGCGCCACGGCTCGGGCAGCTCGTCTTTGCGCATGGCTTCCAGCAGCATCCTACAGCGCGTCGGCGTCACGTTTTCATAGTAGGCGTCGTTGATTTGCAGCACGGGCGCGGTCGTGCAGGAGCCCAGGCACTCGACCTTTTGCAGGCTGAAGCGCCCGTCACGGCTCGTCTCGCCGTTGACGAGATTGGTCTCGGCGGAAACAAAGTCGTACATCTCGTCCGCACCTGCTAGCGAACACGACAGCGTCGCGCAGACCTGCAAGTGGTACTTGCCGATGGGCTGCTCGTGGTAGGTCGAGTAAAAGCTCATCACGCCTTTGACTTCGGTCGGGTGCATGTCGAGGATGTGGGCGATTTCTTCCATCCGCGCTTCGCTGATGTGTCGCTCGGCCCGCTGCACTTCCCAGAGGAGGGGCATGACCGCGCTGCGCTGGCCGTACTCGGGGTAGCGGCCTAAAATTTCTTGCACCAGGTCTTCTTTGCCTTTGAAAAAAGGAGTTAGAGTCTCGAGTTCAACCATACATACACCTAAACCTTGCGATAAACGTCTTTTCGATGCCGAACGTATAGTATTGTAATGACATTCGCTTCTCGATCAACTTTGTAAAGGATGCTGTACTCACCCACCCGAATACGGTAATCGTGTTCCGTTCCTTTAAGCTTAATAACACTCGTTGGAAAAGGGTCAGTTGAGAGTAAATCAAACCTTTTGAGAACACGTGTGACGACGTGTTGAGGGAGTTTTTGCAAATCCTTTTTGACACCGCTGTCAGTCCTCAACTCGTACATTATCATCGGCCGACTGTGCTTTGAGTTCGTCCAAGCTCATCGTCTCACCGTCGCGCCGTTCAGCGATAACAGCCAGGTCGTGTAAGTCCTCGAGCATTTTCTCATAAGCGTCGAAAGGCAAAACGACCTTCGTTTTTTTGCCCTTTTCATCCACGATGTATTCGACAGGCTCCGGCATTACTTGTCCACGTCCCCCATCACCGGGTCGAAGCTGGCAATACTCATGACCATGTCGGCGAACATCCCCCCCGTGCAAGACGGCTCCAAGCTTTGCAGATTGATGAGGCTCGGCACGCGCACCTTGACGCGGTAGGGCATCGAGCCGCCGTCACTGACAAGGTAATAGCCGAGTTCGCCCCGCGCCGACTCGGTCGGGACATACACCTCGCCGCGCGGCGGGTGAAAACCTTCGGTGACGAGTTTGAAGTGGAAGATGACCGCTTCCATCGAGGTCTCCAACTCGCTTCTGGGCGGCAACGAAATCCGCCGGTCGGGGTCTTTAATCGCACCGGGCTCAAGCTTGTCCAACGCCTGCTCGATAATCTTGAGCGATTCGAACATCTCTTCAAAACGGAGCATAAAGCGCGTGTACACGTCGCCCACATCGCTCGTCGGCACGTCGAAGTCGTAGTCTTCGTAACCGCTGTAAGGTTGCGCCTTGCGAAAGTCCAGCCCTACGCCGCTGGCCCGCAAACCCGGCCCGGTGAGGCCGTACTCGAGGGCGGTCTCCCGGCTCAACACGCCGATGCCCTTGGTTCGCCCGAGAAAAATGTCGTTTTTCGCGAACAGGTCGGCGTACTGGTCGGCCATTTTGGGAAACATCTTGACAAAGTCCCGAACCGCCGTCTCGAAGCCTTCGGGCACATCTCTCGAGAGCCCGCCGACCCGGAAGTAGCCGTAGTTCATCCGCACACCGCAGACCATCTCGAACAGGTCGATAATCCGCTCGCGCTCGCGCATGGTGTAGAAAAACAGCGTCAGCGCACCCATGTCCAGGATGCCGGTGCCGAAAAAAACGAGGTGTGAGGCGATGCGGTTGAGTTCGTTCAGAATCACCCGAATCCGCTGAGCCCGCACCGGCACCCGCGCGTCCACGAGCTTTTCGGCGCTGAGGACATAAGCGAGGTCGTGCCCGAAGCCGTGCAGGTAGTCCATCCGGTTCGAGTAGGTTACGCACTGCTGGTAAGTGCGGTTCTCCATCGTCTTTTCGAAACCCGTGTGCAGGTAGCCGATTTGCGGGATGATGCGGGCGATGCGCTCGCCGTCCAAATCGACGACGAGTCGCAGCACGCCGTGGGTCGAGGGGTGTTGCGGCCCGACGTTGACGCGCATGTACTGGGTTTCGAAGTCGCCGCCGGTCACCTGCTCGTTGACGCCGGGCATCGCGCCGACATTTTTCATCGTCATGAGTCGCCTCCTTGGCCGGTCGTGTCACGCGCGACGATGTCCAAACCTTGCTCGCTCCGCACGCCCTTACGCGCTCCGCCGGTAAAGCCGGTCAAGCCGCCGCTCTGCCCGATAATCCCAGCGCGAAAGGTGGCGGGGTCCAAAAAGCGGTCATCGCCGAACAGCGTCGGCGTTTCGCCAATGGGAAAGTCTTTGCGTAAGGGGTGGCCGTCCAAGTCCTCGGGCGTGATGAGCTTACGCAGGTCGGGGTGGTTGTCGAACACGACGCCGTACATGTCGTAAACTTCGCGCTCCATAAACGATGAGCCCTTCCACAGTTCGTAAATCGTCGGCAGCGTCTCGTTTTCGTCCAAATTTACACGGATGAAGATGCGCTCGTTCTGCTCGACGCTGTACAAGTTATAAGCGACCGTGAAGCGCTTGCCCTGATGACCCGGATATTCCGAATAATCAATCCCAAACACATCCGAAATCATGTCGAACCCGGCCTCTTTGGCGCTGCGCACGGCCTCGAGCACGTTTTCCTTGCCGACCGTCACGCTGACCATGCCTTTGAACTCGCCGGGTTTGCCCTCGAGGGTTTTGAGGGTATCGGTAACTTGTTCGACTAAGCTCACCGCGACCACCCCTCTACCATCGGCAGTTCTATCCCGCGCTCGTCGAAAACCTCGCCGCGCACTTTTTTCTGAAGTTGCATCACCGCGAAAATAAGCGCTTCGGGCCGCGGCGGGCAACCGGGCACGTAGATGTCCACAGGCACGACCGAGTCCACGTTTTGGACGATGGCGTAGTTGTTGAACATGCCGCCCGACGACGCGCACGCGCCCATCGAGATGACCCACTTGGGGTCGGGCATCTGGTCGTAGACGCGGCGCATCACCGGGGCCATCTTTTTCGAGCAGCGCCCGGCGACGATCATCACGTCGGCTTGGCGGGGCGAGGCGCGGAACACTTCACTGCCGAAGCGGGCAAGGTCGTTGCGCGCGTTGGTGGACTGCATCATCTCGATGGCGCAGCAGGCGAGGCCGAACGTCGCCGGCCACAGGCTGTTGCTGCGGCCCCAGGCCACGAGCTTGCCGAGGGTCGAGAACAAGATGCCATCTTGCTCGAGTTCTTGCACGTCTTTGGTAAACAGGTCGGTCAGTGCCATGAGAAGGTTGTTCGCCCTTCGTCTTTCGTCGTTCGCAAAAGCGAAAAACCAAAAACCAAAAACGAAAAACGTCTCACCTCCAATTCAACACGCCTTTTTTCAGGATGTACAGGTAGCCGATAGCGAGGACAGTGGCGAAGATAATCGCCTGGACGAACAAAAACTCCGGCGCGGCCTTGAACTTTACAGCCAGTGGGTAAAAGAAAGCCGTCTCGATGTCGAAGATGATAAAAAGCATGGCGACGAGGTAAAAATGCACCGGGAAACGTTCGCGCGCCGTGCCCGAGGCGGGGACGCCCGACTCGTAAGCGGCCAACTTCGTTTCGCTCGCCTTTTTGGGACCGAGCAGGCCGCCGACCGCCAGCGCCGCCGCGCCGATAAAGCCGGCGGCTAAAAACATAATTAGGACGTTGGTGTAGTCACCTTCCAAGAGCGCTTCTCCTCTCGACCGTACTGTGAACTTTCAACTTACGTCATGACCCCACAACGACTTGTGCGGCTTTTCACAGCTCTGACTCCAGTAGAATAGCACTTTGAGAAACGGCTGAACAAGGGGTTGAGAACACCGTTGGGGAGCCCGCCCAGGGCGTTTGGGGGCAGCGCCTCTTCGGTAGCTAAATTTCCGCCCGCACGGTAGGCTTGAGGCATGAAACGCGACGAGCTTGTGACTTGGCTGGACAATTATTTGGCGATTCACGACTACGACGACCCCTCCCTGAACGGGTTGCAAATAGAGGGCCGGGACGAGGTGAGCAAAGTCGCCGTCGCCGTCGACAGCAGCGTCACGACCTTCGAGCAGGCTTCGCTGACGGGCGCGGACATGCTGATTGTCCACCACGGCCTGTTTTGGGGCAAGCCGCTCGCGGTGACGGGGATGCACAAACGGCGTGTGGCGTACTTGCTCGAGCATGAAATAAGCCTGTACGCCGCCCACATCCCGCTCGACGCCCACCGCGAGGTCGGCAACAACTGGGGCCTGGCGCGGATTTTGGGCATGAGCGACCTGGAAGACTTCGGCACCTGGAAGGGCAAACCCATCGGCGTGAAGGGGACGTTTCCGAACAAGCTGAGCTTGCGCGACCTGGCCGACCTTTTAGAAAAAGAACTCGGCGAGGCGGTGCTCGTTCATGCGGGCGGCGAGCTTGAAATCGGCAGCCTCGGAATTATCAGCGGCGGCGCGGCCTGGGACGTGGTGACGGCGGCGAACGAGAGCTTGGACGCCTTTCTGACCGGCGAACCCAAACACGAGGTTTTTTACGAGGCGTTCGAGCGCGGCGTCAACGCCCTGTACGCCGGGCACTACATGACCGAAACGGTCGGGGTGAACCTGCTCGCCGACAAGCTCCGCGACGAGTTCGGGCTGGCGACGGAGTTTATTTTGTTGCCGACGGGGTTGTGACCCCCCTGAATGGCGCTTCGCTAATTCGGTCCCCCCTGAAAGGGGGGATTGTAGGCTGGCGAACCGCCCCCAGCCCCCCTTCTTCAGGGGGGCCGCTCGAGCGCAGCGCTGAGCGGGGGGGTTATGCCTAACGGCTTCTTCATCGTCTTCGAGGGCCCCGAGGGCGCAGGCAAGACGACGCAAATCGCGCGACTCGCCGCGCAACTGCGCGCGCACGGTGTCGAGCCCGTCCTGACCCGCGAGCCCGGCGGCACCAGGGCGGCGGACGCGATTCGGCAGGTCATCCTCGAGCCCACCCTCACTATCAACCCGCTCACAGAGTTTTTGCTCTACTCGGCAAGTCGGGCGCAGCACGTGGAAGAGGTCATCCGGCCCGCCCTCGAGCGTGGCAAACTCGTCATCAGCGACCGCTTTTTCGGGGCGTCGGTGGCGTACCAGGGCTACGGGCGCGGGCTCGAGCTGGACTTTGTCTATAGCCTTACGAAGCGCGTGACGGGCGGCTTGCAGTCCGACCTCGTGCTGCTCCTCGACTTGGACCCCGAGGTCGGCCTAAAACGCGTCGCCGCGCGGGGGTTCAAGGACCGGCTCGAGCTGGCCGACTTGGCGTTTCACCGCCGGGTGCGGGCGGGGTTTTTGAGGCAGGCTGAAGAAAATCCGCGTTGGACGGTTTTCGACGCCGCGCAGGGTGAGGACGCGTTGGCTCGAGACGTCTGGGCGACCGTGGAAGCCCACCTGAAACCGGTAGAGTAGGCGCTATGTTCAAGGGTTTTGTCGCCGTTTTCTTCGTTATGCTGCTCGGCCTGGCGAGTTGTCAGGGCACCGCCACCCGCCAAGTTCCCAAAGTCCTCAACACTTACCCGCACGACGCGGGCGCTTTTACCCAGGGTTTGCTGCTGCATGACGGCGACCTCTACGAGAGCACCGGCTTGTTCGGCGAGTCTTCGCTGCGCGAGGTGGACTTGGAGACGGGCGAGGTCGTCCGCGAGCTGCCGATAGCGAGCGAGTATTTTGCCGAGGGTTTGGCGCTGGTCGGCGACAAGCTCGTGCAACTGACCTGGCAAAACGGCCGCGCCTTTGTTTATGACCTCGAGACCTTCAACCAGGAGGGCCGCTTCTCCTACGAGACCGAGGGCTGGGGCCTGTGCTTTGATGGCGAAGACCTCTACATGTCGGACGGCAGCGCGACGCTGTTTGAGCGCGACGCGGAGACGTTTGAGATTGTGAGCGAAAAGCAGGTCAAGCTCGGCGGCGAGCCGGTGACGCAACTGAACGAACTCGAGTGTGTGGGCGATTTTGTGTACGCCAACGTGTGGCAGACCGACCGAATTGTCAAAATAGACAAAGAGAGCGGCCGCGTGGTGAGCGACATCGACGCGTCCGCCCTATTTCCCGCCGCCGAGCGCCCCGCCGACCCGAACGCGGTTCTCAACGGCATCGCTTACAACCCGGACACGGACACGTTTTACCTGACGGGCAAACTCTGGCCCAGGCTGTTCGAGGTGCGCTTTGTCGACAACTGAGCCGTCGATGACTGAGCCGTCGATGACTGAACCCGTAACCGACCGCCCCCCGGTGTAACGCCCGGTGCCGACCGACCTCGTTTGGTGGTTTTTGCTCGTCGTCGCCGTGTTCGCGGCGCACTGGGGGGCGGACAACATCGCCAAACCCCTGCAAAAACTCCGCAACCGCTTCGGGCTTTCAGCGGCGGCGGGCGGCGCGTTCATCGCGCTGGCGACCGCCAGCCCCGAAATCGGCACGAACACCGTGAGCGCCCTGCGCGGGCTCTCAGACATCGGTTTGGGCAACCTGCTCGGCTCGAACATCGTTTCGGTGCCGGTCATCGTGGTGACGGCTTACCTGGCGACGCGCTCGCAACGCGACAAGCCGAGGTTGGAAGTCGAGTCTGGGACGAACCGCGTGCAGGCGCTGCCCTACCTCGCCGTCATCGGACTGGTGGCGCTTTTGACCTTGCCCGCGCCCTGGCGCGGGCTGCAACCTGTGGACGCGTTCATCATGCTGGCCGCGTACGTTCTTTACTTTGTCAACGCCCTTTTCAGGGGCCGCACCGAGGGCGAGGAAGTCGAATGGAGCACCCGCGAAAGCCTGTTGGCCGCGGCGGGCGCGGCCTCGCTTGTTTTGGGCGCTTACCTCACCGTGTTCGCTACCGAGCGGATTGTGGAGAGTCTGGGCATCTCGCAAATCGTCGGGGGGCTGTTTATCACGGCTACTTTGAGCGTCGCGCCCGAAGTTTTCGCCACCTGGAGCGTCGCCAAGAGCGGTCAGATAACCTCGGCCACGACGAGCGTGATTGCGGACAACACGGCAACGATGACGCTCGCCTTTTTTCCGCTGGCGCTCGCCGTCACGCCCATCGACGACCTCGGTTTGTACGTGTTCAACCTGGCGTTCGTCGCCCTGTTCGCAGCCCTTTACGCTTTTTTCGTGTGGCGGGGACGCGGCCACGCCTTTTCGCTGGGCGAAATTGGTGCACTGGTCGCCGTCTACGGGGTTTACCTCGTCGCGGTCATAGGCTTTGTGCTGTGACCGTGTTTGCAGGAGAGGCAGTGCAACCTAGTCTTTGCTCGAGCCCTTCGCTTCACTTTTCTTCTCAGGCTTGGCCTCGGTTTTGGGCTCGGCTTTAGTTTCCGACTTGGTCTCGCTTTTCGCGTCAGATTTCGCCTCGCCCTTGTCGGCCTTGGCGTCGCCGTCATTCTTAGGCTTGCTGGTGCTTTCGGACTTTCTCGAGTCGGTCACGTAAAAGCCCGACCCCTTGAAAGAGATGCCGACCGGCTGAACGAGGCGCTTGACGGGGTCGCCGGTTTGGGGGTGTTCGGTTAGCGCGGACTCGCTGATGCGCTGCGCGAGTTCGAAAGTCTCACCCGTGTTCAGGTTTCTGTAGACGTAAACAGGCATGGTAAAGGGTTCCTCCAACTTGCGGCGGGGCCGCAGACCTCAACACAACAGACTTCAGCACAACAGACTTCAACACAACAAACTTCAGTATCCAAGTTTACAGGCTTGTTAGGCTGGGGGTGTGACGCAAGCTTCACAGGATGTTTCCAGCAGCAAGCTCGCCGTGCTCGGCGCGGGCGCGTGGGGCACGGTGCTGGCGGGTCTGCTCGCCGAAAACGGTCACCGGGTGCGGCTGTGGGCGCGGCGCGAAGCACTGGCGCTGAGCATCAACGCCACACATGAAAATCACGACTACGTGCCGGGGCTGAAGCTGCCCGCCACGGTTCGGGCGACCTCCAGTTTGACCGAAGCCGTGCGCGGCGTCGCAGCCGCCGTCGTCGCCGTGCCGAGTAAGGGCTTGCGCGAGGTGTTGGCCGAGCTGCCCACGGTGCCCGCTTTCATCTCGGCGAGCAAGGGTTTGGAACCCGGCAGCTTAAAGCGTTTCAGCCAAATCATCGCGGAGTATCAGCCGGGGGCCGTGTTGGCGGCGCTCTCGGGGCCGAACCTGGCGAAGGAAATCGCCGCGGGCAAGCCTGCCGCGGCGACCCTGGCCTCGTCGGACGAACACTTTGCGGCCACGGCGCAACGCTGGTTCAACGGGCCAACCTTCCGCGTTTACACGAGTTCCGACCTCGTCGGCGTCGAAACGGCCGGGGCGATGAAAAACGTCGTCGCCCTCGCCGCCGGGCTGTGCGACGGCCTGGGCTTGGGCGACAACGCCAAAGCGAGCATCATCACGCGCGGCCTCGCCGAAATCGTCCGGCTCGGCACGCGTTTGGGCGGCGAAGCCGGAACCTTTTACGGCCTGGCGGGCCTGGGCGACGTGATAGCGACCTGCTCGAGCCCGGACTCCCGCAACCACAGCGCCGGGGTGCGCTTGGCGCGGGGCGAAACTTTGGGCGACCTCCGGGCGACTTCTCTCAACGCCGAAGGTATCCCGACCGTCAAAGCCGTCTACGAGTACGCCGCCGAACACGCGCTCGAGCTGCCCATCTGCACCGAGGTCTACCGGGTCGTCTACGAGCAAAAACCCGCTGCAGCCGCGCTGCGCGACCTCATGAGCCGGGACGCGAAGCGGGAAAGTTGATACCCTTCCTGTTTTGTTCCGAGGAAGTCAAACACGAGCAGAGCAAAAAACGCGGGTTCCAACAAGAAAGCGCAAGACTTCTCCAAGGTTTACGAACTGCAGTAGCGGAAGCCGTACGACCTACTCCTCACAGGCTTTTTGGTCGTCGTAACTCACGCTGACGCCTCGAGCCTCCAGGGTTTGAATCACGCGTAAAGCGTCGCTGCCGTTTGAAACGTCCAGACAGTTCTCTTTGGCGCTCACGGCGCGCAAACTGCTCAGCGCCAAAAGCGGGCTGAGGTCGCTGAGGTCGTTGCCGCTCAGCGTCACACTTTGCAGGCTCGGCATGTCGGCCAGCGGCGACACGTCGGTGAGGGCGTTGTCGGACAAACCCAGGGTCTCCAGAACCGGCAGCGCCGTGAGCGGCGCGACGTCGGTAACTTCGTTGCGCGTCAGGCTGAGGTCGGTCAAGGCGGTCAAACTCGCCAGCGGGGTCACGTCGCTGACGCCGGCGCGGTCGAGTTGCAACTCCTGCAAACCGGGAAACCGCGCCAGCTCGCCCAAGTCCTCGAGCTGCGTCGAACTCAGGTTGAGGCGGGTCAAACCCGTCAAGCCGTAGAGCGGGCTCAAACTCGTCAGGGCGGCGCCGGACAGGTCGAGCCGGGTGAGCACGCTCAGGTTTTGCAGGGCTGAAAAGTCTTCGACCGGGTTGCCGCCCAAAGACAAACGCTCGAGGCCTGCAAGCGAAGCCAACGGCGTCACGTCGGCGACCTCGTTGCGCGACACGTCGAGTTGCGTCAGGTTTTGTAGGCTCAAGAGGGACGCAACGTCAGTGACGGCGTTGCGCGCGAGCGAAAGGTTGACGAGTTTGGTGAGACCCGCCAACGGCGCGACGCTCGCAAGCTCGTTGCGGTCCAGATTCAACGTGTCGAGTGCGGTCAAACTCGCCAGCGGGGTCACGTCGGCAATCGCGTTGCGCTCCAAAAACAGGTCGGTCAGGGCGCCCAAACCGGCCAGCGGCGTCACGTCGGAAACTTGGTTGCGTCCCGCGTCCAGCTTGCGCAGCTTGGCGAGGTTGGCGAGCGGGCTCAAACTCACCACCTGGTTGTTCTCGATGTAAAGCTCGCTCAGGTTGCGCAGGTTGGCGAGCGGCCCCACGCTGACGACCGCGTTGCGGCCCAAGTCCAGGTACTCCAGGCTGGTGAGTCCGGCGAGCGGCAACAGGTCGCTGACGTTGTTCCGGTCCAGCCGCAACCGCGTCAGACCCGTCAGGTTGAAGAGCGGGCTCAAGTCGCTGATTTGGTTGCTCTCCAGCTCGAGCCCCTCCAGGGCGTTCAAGCCGGACACAAAACCGACGTCGCTCAGCTCCATGTTGCCCAGCGTCAGGGTTTTGAGGTCGGTCAAAGCGTTCAAGGGGCTGAAGTCCTGGACCGGGTTGCCGTCCAGGGCGACGCTCCGCACCTGAGGCATCTGCGCGAGCGGGCCGATGTTTGCAAGGTCGTTGTTCTCCAAGCGCAGGTCGGTCAGCCGCTCCAGTCCCACCAGCGGCGACAGGTCGCTGACCGCGTGGCCCCTGACGCTGAGTTGGCTGAGGCGTTCGGCCCCGGACAGGTCTTCTAAACTCCGCACGGTGCCGAGGTCGGTGCTGACGTTCAAGCGCTGCAAAAGCGACAACGCCCGGCAGGTCACGGGGGCGTCGCTGTCCAACTCCGACTTTACAGCCGCCTCGACCACAGGGTCGGCAAAAACGACCCGCGCGTTCGGGTTGCTGCACTCGGCGCTGTTCGTCAACCGCGGCGCGCAGGCGCTCAGCGCGAGCAAGCCGACGCAACTCAACCTCAGCAGGTTTTTCATGTCCAACTTCCTTTCAAACGTTAGGGCTTTTCCGGGGAACCTTCACACGACGTTCCAAAGTGTAACGGGCCGGTCACGCTCCCGTGTGTGAGGAGTTTCGAATCTAAAGGTTTGCTGAAGCAGTTTGGAGTCTTTGTAATCTTTGCGAGAATAATCTTCGTGAGAGGTCGCCTCGGCAGTGGTTTGAGGCGCTGGGGCTTTGAGGCGTTGAAGTTTTGAGGCGCTGGGGTTCTGATTGGGCGGTGTTTGAGTCGGTAGCGTTCTCGAGAGGAGACAGCCTCGAGCCCGGTCGTTCCAATCAAATTCCCGCCCCACGGGTGACGACCGAAACCGGCGTGCGAGCGGCGCTACCGGCTCACACACCCCGGCTCCCCCTTTAGGCTGACGCGGGCGAACGCGGCGGCTCCGGTAAGATGAGGAGTATGCCAGCCATCGCCGCCACAAACCTCAGCAAGCGCTACGGCCGCGCCAAGGCCGTCGACGACCTCAGCTTCACGATTGAACAAGGTGAAATCGTCGGCTTTCTCGGTCCCAACGGGGCGGGCAAAACGACGACCCTGCGGATGCTCGCCGGGTTGATTCGCCCGACGAGCGGCAGCAGCCAGGTTTTGGGCCGCAAGGTGCCGAGCCAGCAACTCCTGAACGTCGGCACGATGATTGAAGAGCCCGCCTTTTACCCGTACATGACGGGCCGCGCCAACCTCCGGCATGCCGGGCTGCTCCACGGCGGCGTGGCTGAAGCGCGCATCGACGAGATTTTGAGTTTCGTCAGCATGGACCAGGCCGCCGACAAACGCGTTTCGGCCTACTCGCAGGGGATGCGGCAGCGTTTGGGCTTGGCTCGAGCCCTCCTGTGGAACCCCAAGGTGCTGCTCCTCGACGAGCCCACCAACGGCCTCGACCCGGTCGGCATCGCCGAGATTCGTGAAAATCTACGCTCAATCGCGCAGCAGGGCGTGACGATTCTCATTTCGTCGCACATCCTCGCGGAAATCGAGAAACTGGTCGAGCGCATCTTGGCCGTCGAGAAGGGAAAACTCTTGTTCGACGGCCCGTTGCGGCAGCTTGTCATGCACATGGAAGAGGCGGCGGTGGTGTACGTGCTCGAGGCCGTCAGTCAAGAAGCGCTTACAAGCGCCCTGCAGTCTTTCGGCTACGCCCCGCAGACCCTCGACGCGGCGCGCGTCCGCGTCGGCGTGCCCGTTGACGACGTACCCGGCCTGTTGAAGCGGCTCGTCGACGCCGACGTCGAGGTGTTGGAAGCGCGGCGCGACACGGACAACTTAGAAGGCGCTTACCTGCGCCTCTTGAAAGAAGACGGGAGGCCGTCGTGAACGCGTTTGTAAACGTCGTCCGGGCCGAGCTGTTCAAGGTCGTACGTAAAAAACGTACCTACATCCTGGCGGGTTTGTGGTGGATTGTGGGGCCGGTGCTCGCCCTGGTCGTGGGGCGGGTCGTGCAAACCAGTTTGTCGGGCTCGTTTGTCGAAGGCGACGTTCCGGTGCAAGGCGTGCTGCAAGCTTTCGCCTCACCCTACGGCGTGGCGCGCGTCGCGCTCGCGCTACCTGCGCTCATCAGCCCGACCTACTACATCATCGTGCTTTCGCTGCTTGGCGCGCTGTTTATCGGCGAGGAGCGCAGCCAGAACATGTGGAAAACGGTGCTGGTGGCGCAGCCCAACCGCCTGGCGGTACTTGCAGGCAAGTTTACAGTCGCCATGCTCACCTTCGGCGTGATTTTGTTCGGCGCGTGCTTGAGCGGTTTTCTGTTCGGCGCGCTCGGCATGACTTTTTTACCCACGACGTTCGCGGGCGACTGGGGCGGGTTGCTCGGGTTGTACGCCTTGCAGTGGGTGTACAGCGTCGCCGGGATGATGTTCGCGTTTCTGATGATTTGGCTGTTGCGCAACGTCGCGCTCGGCATCGTGTCGGTGTTTTTCCTGCCGGCGCTGCTCGAGGGCCTCTACACGGTTTACGCCACCGCCGTCGGCTTTCAGCCCTTAAACCGCCTCAACGCGCTGTTTCAAGCCTTGCGGCTGCGGAACACGCTCGAGGAACTGCCCCGCTACTTTTTCACCACCAACCTCTACGCGCCCGCCCGCGAACCCTTGAGCGCGCTCATCAGCGCCTTTGGCGGCGACCTCAACGCGGACACAGCCGGGCCTTTTCAAAACCTGCTCGGCACCGTGAGTTTGGAGCACGCCGCGCTCGTCGTCGGCGGTTACACGGTCGTGTTCGGCGCGGTTTTGTTGTGGAGTTTTTTGCGGCGGGACGTGGGGTAAAAAAGTACCGAGTACCGAGTGAAAAGTAGTAAGTGGAAATCCGAAGCCCTTTCTCCCCTACTCCTCCGCTCCCCTACTCCCCACTCTCCTACTCCCCACTTCCAGGATGTCCGCCTCGAGGCGACTACACTTCCGCGCCTTCCCGACTCGGTACAGTAAGCCGGATGCGCCGACCGCCCCGCCCTACGCCCTGGCGCACTGCGTTTTTGGTTTACCTCGCGGCGTTCGCGGCTTTTATCGCCATGTACTTGCCGCAGCCCGTGTTGCCGCTGTTAGCTCAGGACTTCGGGGTGAGCCCGAGTTCGGCGGGACTGCTGGTTTCGGCCCTCGTTTTGAGCGTCGCGTTTATGTCGCTGGTCGTCGCGCCGCTGTCCGACCGGGTGGGGCGGAAACCTGTGCTGGTGGGCTGTTCACTGCTGCTGGCCGGGCCGTCGCTCGCCTGTGCGCTCGCGTCGGACTTCAGCCACTTGGTTGCCATGCGATTTTTGCAGGGCGCGCTCGTGCCGGGCGTGCTAGCCATCAGCGTCGCTTACTTGACGGAAGAGTTCGCGCCTGCGCGGGTGCCCGTGCTGGTCGGCGGCTACATTTCGGCGACCGTCGTCGGCGGCATGACGAGCCGACTCCTGAGCGGCGCGGTGAGCGAACTGTTGAGCTGGCGCTGGGCCTTCGGGGTGAGCAGCTTGTTCAGTTTGCTGGTGGGGCTGGTTCTGCTCGTGTTTTTACCCGCCTCACGCCACTTTCAACCCACCTTGAACCTGCGCGGCGCGTACCGGGGCATGGCCGCACACCTGCGCGACAAACGCCTTGTCGGCGGCTACCTGGTGGGGTCGCTGCTGTTTTTCGCGTTTCTAGGCTTGTTTACCTACCTGCCTTTTCACCTCGCCGGGCCGCCCTACAATTTTTCACCTCTGCGGATAGGTTTCGTGTTTCTGGTTTACGGCGCGGGAGCCGTCTCGTCACCGCTGGCCGGGCGTTTGGCGCGGCGTTTTCGGTTCTGGCAAATTCTTGTCGGGGCGCTTTCCGTGACGCTTCTCGCCAACCTGCTTACCGCAGCGCCGAGCGCCGCCGTCCTCGTGTGCGCGCTCCTGCTGCTCTGTTTTGCAAACTTCGTCGTGCAGAGTACGGCGACCGCCTTCGTCGCGGCGACGGCCGAGCACGACCGCGCCGGGGCAAACGCGCTTTACCTCTTTTTTTATTACGTCGGCGGGAGTTTGGGCGGGTACTTACCGGGTCTGCTGTGGCCGCTTTACGGTTGGGCCGGGGTGCTGGCGCTGACCGTCACGTCGTTGCTTTTGGCTGTCACGGTGGCGCTGACGCTGTGCCGGCGGTAAGGCTCCGCGTGGGTGCGAGCTAGGTTGAGGGCTCACGGTTTGTTCACATGTTCGCAAGTCGCAGTCGAACCAGGCAAGCCGAGAAACGCTCGGCCCTACTCGAGCGGCTCGAGCGTTAGGTCCAACAAGACGCTTTGCCCGTTGGCGACCCGAAGTTTGGCTTCGACCATCGCAAAACCCGGCGCGGTGGCGGCGACCGAGTAAACGCCGTCGTCCAAACCGCCCACCTCGATGCTCTGCTCGCCGACGAACACGCGGCGGTAACCGTCGGGGCCGGTGACACCGACCGACGCCTCGGGGACGTTGACGGCGATGACGGCGCGGTTGGTCCGCTCGTACCAGTCACTCAGTTGAACACCAAAAAGTCCGAACACGTCGAGGGCCGCCGTGTCGGCGTAGTAACCGCCCAAGTTGGACAGCGCAACGTCCACAGCCACGGCTTCGCCCGGACGCACCTCGACCTTGCCCTCGACCAAACGGTAGGTGTCGTCCGTGGCGGCCAGCGAATAAAACCCCGGCAGAAGCCCCTCGAGCAAAGCGGTCTCACCCACGTCGTAACGTTCGAAGAAGCCGTTCGGCCCCGTAAGGTAGACTTCGGCACCCACAGAGCGAAAACCGGGCGTCGAGGTCGACAAGGAGATGGTTCCAAAAGGCAGCGGGCGGTAGGTCTCGACTTCGAAGTCGGGTTGCGTGAGCTGCGCCGACACCCAACCCAAACTCACCAACAGCCAGCACACGCACCACGCGCTTTTTGTCGCAGTTTCTTTCACGGTGTTTTTCAAAACCTGACCCCCCCGCCCCCTGCAAGAACGTCCACTATAAGAACAAGGCGGGCACGGTGACCTGGACACAAAACACGTTTGCCACGAAAACTCGGCTGCCGCCGGCCACGGTTCAGCCCGCGGGGCCGCCCGGTTCGTTGGGCGTTGGTTCGTTGAGCGTTCGTTCGGTGTCTGTGAAGCGCTGTTCAGGCCGCACGTGTCCAAGCCGCACAGCAGGTCCGGTTGCCAAAGTGGCGGCGGGGGCACACGTGCAAACTGAGGCACTGCGCCCCGGTTTTAGGACTTTGGGTAGCTTTTAGAAGGGTCGAAGTTAATACGGATGCCGATACTACACCCATTGAACTTAAAGGGGTTTTTCGGTTCCTTATCTTCAGTCTGCAAACGTTTCTTCTCGCTGAACAGTCCTGAACCACAAGTAGTGACTATGACGGCTGAGCGTTGAGCCGTCACCTATAGTCCCGCTGGTTCAGGACTGTTTGCTCAGGTTGATTTCCAGGTTTGTTAAATTTCCAGTGTTATTAAATTTCCAGGGTTATCGACCGGACAGGGTATGAGCGTGCCCGACGGTGCGCCGCGCTGCCGGTCGTGACGACCCGCGCTTTCGGCGTTGCCAAAAGCTTGTCCGGCACCAAACTCGTCGGGGCTGAGACAACTAAGGTCATTTGCGCCGAACCCTCGAGCCGTTCAGCTTGGCTCGGAACCGGCCGACTCGGAACCAACCGACTCGGCATCGGCGGGGCCGGTGTCGTTGGGGCCGGCGTTGTTGGGGCCGGCGGTGTTTGAACCAGTGTCGGGCAGGGCCGTGGCGGCGGCGGCAACCTCCGCGGAGAGGTCTTGGGACTCCGCCCAGCGCGCCAGCTCAGGCCGCGGCGTGAGCGAGGTCAAAAACGCGTGGTCGGCCCCGCTCGTGCCCACCGCGACGAGTTCTATACCGGCGGCTCGGACGAGCCGGGCCGCCCGCAGGGTCGCCGCCTTGTCGTTGGGTTGTCCGTCGGTGATAAGGATGACGGCGCGGGCTCCGGTGCGGAACCGCTGCCGCCGCAAAGACAGGTAAAGAGCGCTCGCCATCGCGGTACGTCCGTCAGGGCGAAGCCCGGCCAAGCACTGCTCAAAGCGGTAGGCGTCGCGGCCGGCCTCCAACAAACAACTCGCCCCCGAGCCGAACCCGATAATGCCGACTGCGTAGCCGCGCGTGTACGCCTCGTAAAAAAAGCGCAGCGCTCCACGTTTGACCTGCTCGAGCTTGCCGCCGTAGGCCATGCTGGTCGACTGGTCGAGGAGTAGGTAAACCGTGCCCCGCGGCGCGTCGGCGCGGCGCAGTGCGTTGCGAGTGCGGCGCAAAAGTCCGACAGGACTTGCGCGGCCCGCAACGTTTACGAGCGTGGCGAGGTCTTGGTTGTCTGGTCGCTTTGACACCGGTAGCCCAAGTTTACTGCACGCGCGCCCGCAGCTCGAGAGGCGGCGTGACACTTTTGCCGGGTGGGTTGGGATAGGTGCGGGCTCGAGCTTGCCAAGCTGTAAAACCTGGGGCGAGCGCGCAGCCGTGCGCTCGCCGGGACCACGCGCGTCGCTTGAGTTTAGCGCACGCCGCGCTTTCAGACACCGAGTTCGTCAGGCGACGTAGTCTCGTCGGGGGTTTTGGGTTCGAACGGCACGGCGCAAAAGCCCTGCGCCGCGACGTCGAGCGGCCCGGTCAGACGGTTGTAAAAGTTTTCGGTGGCGACAGCGACGGTCAGCTCGAGAATCTCACGCTCGCCGAAGTTCGTTTTTAGCGCGTCAAAGGTTGCCTCGCTCACCCGCGCGCCCACCTGCGTCGCCTCGAAAGCGAAGTGTAGGGCGGCGCGTTCGCCCTCGCTGTAGCCGGGCCGGCTCTCGAAGTCCAGGACGTAACGCAACTTTTCGCTCGGCAACCCTTCGTCCTGCGCCAGCCGCCGGCCCAAGTCGGTGCAAAAAGCGCAGCCGTTCAGCTCGGCGACGAGTTGCGTCGCTAAGTGCTTGGTCGCCGCAGGCAGCTTTGTTCTGCCTTGGCTGAAGATGCTCGAGAGCACCGCGTAAGCGAAAGGATAGGTGGGGTGATGACCGAGCAAAACGACACTCGGGAAGGGCTTGCCGAAACGCCTCGTGATAACCCAGTTGACCAGTCTGCCAAGTAAGGGTTGGCGTGCAGGTGGGCTGATACGAGCCATGCTGAGCCTCCTATAACACCTACATTCTAAAGGAACCCACACCGAACCCTTGGCCGGGGCTGGTGCTGTTCTTTCGTTTCACGGCGGTCGTTCGGGGTAAACGCGCAGGCTTAGGACACGCGTCGGGCCGAAGAGGTTAAGCTGTGGTCAAGGAGGGGACCGAAATGAGCGACGAGCGAGAAAACCCGAAAAGTACCGACGGGAAAGAGCAACCCGCCGACGAAAACGGGCACGAACTGACCTTCGAGCACGGTCACGGTGCCCAAGAAAAGGTTGTTCCGGACGAAAAAGATTTAGCCGACGTGGCCGGGGTGACAGAGGCGGACGTGCGTGAGGACCTTCTAACGACGCAGCAGGACGATGAAGACGCTGAGCCTGACAAGGGCGGCGCGTAGGTTAAGACAAGCGGACAATTTCGCCGCCTTTTTGTGTTGCCGAACCGAGACCCGTCAGTCCTGCGAGAACGACGTGACAACGTCGGCGAAGAGGGTTAGCTCGAGCCCTTTTTTCGTTTCTCGCGTGCGAGGTCGTCCGGGGAGAGGGCGTGGGGCTCGAGCGGGCCAACGTGCTGCATGGCCGCTTTGAGCGCCGTTTCGTCGCCCTGCCAGTCGGTGCTGTAACGGAGCTTGCTCAGCTTTTCGCCAATCGCGGGCTTTCGAAAAACGAACAAGTGTTCGTGCATAATCAAATAAAATTGGTAACTCTTAGCTTGTGCTTGCCAGCGCTTGGCATACTTTGTGTTGTGCTGCGTTTTGATGATTTGCTCCTTGAGGACAAAGCCGCAGTTCAGACACCGCCTCAGCAAAAAATGGGAGAGGGGAACGTAGTGTTGCGCTTTCCGAGTATCGCCGATGAGAATGGCGCAGTAGCTGTTTGGTTTGAGCACACGGAACATTTCTCGGATGCCTTTTTCAAGCTCGTCTAAAAACCTGGGGATGCTGCTGAGGCTCGACAGATCGTTGGGATTGTCGTCGGAGTATTTTATGATGTCGGCATAAGGCGGATGCGTTAGGATTAGGTCCACCGAACTGTCTTGCAAAAAGTTTAGATTTCTAACATCACCGAGCCGTACACCTTGTTTGGAACTGTTCTCGACGGGAAACTTCAACCGTTCTTTGGCAATGTCGACGGCTTTTTGATTGACGTCCACCCCTAACGCCTGCCGATTAAGTAACCGGGCTTCGATGAGCGTCGTCCCGCTTCCCGTCATGGGGTCGAGAACATTTTCGCCCTCCTCGGAGTAACGCAGCAAAACATTTCTGGCGATTTGAGGAGCAAAGTTTCCACGGTAGTCAGACTTATGAGTAGCCCAAGCGCCACGTTCTGGAAAGTCCCAAAGCGTGGTTTTCTCGAGTTCAAAGTCGAGAGGGGAATCGGTCACGTTGCTGGCTTCAGGCTTTTCTCTGGAATCACGACTACATCAATATACTCGAGGCACATCATCTTCGCAGCGCACAGCCTGTGCTGACCGTCTCTCAATATGAAATTTTCATCAACGCTGATAGGCCACCAACCTTCGGTGTGAAAATTCGTCAAAATGGCGAGAACTGTTGCGCGCTGTATAGGATTGGGGTATTCGTCAGGTTTGACTATTTTGTCTATAGGAACTTTGGGGAAGCCCTGATGATAGAAGGCGGGGTCACCGATTGCCTTGTTTATAGTTGAGTTGTCCAACATCCAAGACAAACAAGGAATGTAGGTTTTTTGTTTGGACATACCAAAGTGTAGCTTGACCAGTATTTGCGTGTCAATGGTTGACACACAACACTATCGAATGTAAACTGTTTTTATGGCGCTGTTAGAATTGACGTGTGCGAGATCAAACCGTTTATCGAGAGGAGCTTTTCAAAGGCTTAACCTCGACTCAGCGCTTGGTTTGGTTCTACATCACGCATTGTGGAGAAGGAGAATATAGTGCCCGTTCCCTCGCCAAGGCGCTCGAAATCACGCCCCATACGGCTAACACCGCCGTTGGTGAGCTTCTCGAGCGGAACCTTCTCGAGAAACTATCTCCAGCCAAGGGTAGGCGACCGGCAATCTTGCGCTCGCGCTAAACATCTAGTCGAATTTTCCAGCTACTACATCCAACATGAAACGCTTTTGAAAGTAAAAAGCGTGATTTTTGTTAGCAATGGCCCGGCGGTAGGTTTTCGAAAAGATAGGTGTGTATGTTCCCTCCGAATTTTTAGAGGCTTTGGTTCGAGTTTGCAAGTAGTAACCGTTAGCTGTATGAATCAGTCCGTCCCTCCCATTCTCTATGTGTTGTACAAGTTGGTCGCATATAACATGGTAATCGGATTCAAGTTGGTCACGCAGTTGTGGATTCTTTTCGAGATTGATGTGCGCGACGTTGAGGAAGTACCAATCTTTGGTCATGGGTGCGTCCTTTACCACCGGGACAACCAAAAGATTTTTTACCTTTTCGTAAACGTTAGATACCTCGAAGGGAGTTCTGGGTTCGCCAACCAGAGTGTCGATGGTTCGACTGATTTGAGTAATGAAAATCGTTTCCCGTGGTCTGCCGTCAGGCCGAGTTTTGTTTGTTTTAAGCTCGCCATCTTCAAAGTCTGTCAGGTTGCTGTCAAGCTTGAGACCTATAAGCTTGAGAAGCATTTGCCCAACGTTACCCTTGTTTGTATACAAATCCTCGGGGTGGTCTTCGAACAGTTTTTTGAAAGGAACTCCGCAGGCTTCTTTAAGCAGGGGAACAGCTTCTGCCAATTTCATAACATCAACTCCTTTGCAACAACATGGTAAAAGTACGACAATGATACAGGCTCCATTGTTTAAAGCACCTTCTACAAAAATAGCAAAGCCCTTTCTCAAGTGGGCAGGTGGAAAAACCCAACTGTTGGCTCAGATAAGGAAGCAGTTGCCTGAGCCTTTGCAAGAAGGTAAAACAAGATGGCCCTACCACTATTTCGAGCCATTCATGGGAAGTGCCGCATTATTTTTTCACCTGGCTCCAAATCTGTTTCCCGACAAGGCCGTGATTTCTGATACAAACAAAGAGTTGGTACTAACTTTTACTGCTGTACGTGACCATCTTGACCGACTTATAGAAAAATTGAGAGTTTACGATGAGTTACATAATCACCATTTTTCTGGCAATGAAACAGCGCAACGTTCTCACTATGAAGCCATACGTGCCTTAGACCGTCAGGAAGATTGGGGAAACGAAGCGTTTACAAACCCAGCGGTGATGGTAGAACACGCTGCTAGGTTTGTCTATCTCAATAAAACATGTTTTAACGGCCTTTGGCGAGTAAACAGCAAGGATTACTACAACGTTCCAATGGGTCGTTACAAGAATCCTAGTATTTGCAATGAGGAACTTTTGCGTACGGCACACGCTTCACTACAAAACGTCAGCGTCAAGCACCAGTCTTTTGAAGACGCTGTAGTTTCGGCACAGGAAAATGATTTTGTTTATTTCGACCCGCCTTATATGCCAGTGTCACAAACCTCTTCTTTCAACGCCTACGCGAAAGACGCCTTTTTGGAGGAGCAGCACCGCGAGTTGGCAGTTGTCTTTTTGATACTGGCCGCGAGGAGGGTTCATGTCGTTTTGTCGAACGCGGATACGTCCTTTACCAGGGAGCCATTAGGCAGTCAGGAAAACTTTGCAAACTTCGCTGCCGTTGTATCTCCAGCCATGTCTCGACTGAAAGGTTTCGGCACTGCCTGTACTGAAGAACTATTTGAGAGCTATCGTAAGTTTTGGAACGTGGAGACTGTTACAGCTAAAAGAACCATCAATTCCAAAGCTGAAAAGCGCGGAGCGATTACGGAAATTTTAGTTTCATCACGTTAGACCCATTTTATGTCAAAGCTTATTATCACCACCTACTTACAACTCCTCTCCCCGAGCGAACACCTTATCAAAACAAGCGACGACCCGCGTTTCAGCGTTGTCAAGGTCGAAACCCCCGCGCCGAGCTTCAACAAGTATTTTTACACCGAGGTCGGGCGGACCTGGCAGTGGACGGACCGCTTGGCGTGGTCGGACGCGGACTGGCGTGGGTACGCCCACTCTCCAGACGTCCATACTTTTGCGGCTTTTTACGGTGGCGCGCCTGCGGGATACTACGAACTTAGGCGCGAAGGCGAAGACGTCGAACTCGTCTACTTCGGGCTGATGCCCGACTTCATCGGCAAAAAGCTCGGCGGGGCACTCCTTTCTAAAGCGATTACAGACGCTTTTTCTCTGGGTGCGGGGCGGGTGTGGGTACACACCTGCTCGCTCGACCACCCGGCGGCGATAGCCAACTACCGGGCTCGAGGCTTTCGGGTCTACAAAACGGTCACAGCGTCTTAACGCGTCCGTCTGCTGGACACGGATTCGCCGAGACGGTAGTATCGACCTCGAACCAGTTACAGGCGTCGCCGCCAGGCGACCGAAAGGGGAACGATGAAGCGTTTTGCTCTACTACTGAGTGCTCTGTTGCTTTTAGGCGCAGGTTTTACCCAAGACATGCACGGGGTCGAGCCGCTCGAGCCGCCTCAAGAAGTCTCGGTCGCCTACGTGCCCATCATGAAGTTCGCGCCGCTCTACGTCGCGGCGTCGCGCGGCCTGTTCGAGAAGTACGGTTTGAACGTCGACATCAACCGGGTCGAGTCGGGTACCGAGGCGATTGCGTTTTTGACCGAGGGGCAAGTCGACGTGGGCGGCATAGCCATCGTCACCTCGCTCTGGAACGGTTGGAGCCAGGGCCTCGACCTGCGCATCATCGCGCCGGGGGGCTTGGAGCCGTTTGAGAACAGCCCGACGAAACTGTTGGCGCGCACGGGTCTTATGGAGGACGGCACGGTTTCGAGCGTCGCCGACCTAGCAGGCAAAAACGTCGGCGTGGCGGGCGGCCCCGGCAGCGGCGGCGAGTACCTGGTCGCCAAGGCGCTCGAGCCCGCGGGTTTGACCATCCGCGACGTAAACCTTATCAACATCGGCAACGCCGACATGCCCGCGGCGTTTGAAAGCGGGGCGATTGACGCCGGACTGTTGGGCTCACCCTACGCCGACCAAGTCGAAGCCGACGGCACCGGCACGCCGCTCGCTACCGACCTGACACCGGGACTCATGACGGTGGCTTTTGTGGGCTCGGGGCGGTTCGTCAACGAGCGTCCCGAAGTGGCGGAGCGCTTCGCGCTGGCGCTGCTCGAGGCCACCCGCATGATGCAAGGTGACGACTACCTGAGCGACGACAACGTCGCGGCGTACCTCGGTTACGTCAACACGACCGAAGAAGCCCTGCGCGCGGGCGCGCCCGTCGTCTACGACCCGGACGGCGTGATTCCCGTCGAGGGCTTGGCCGACGTCGAGCGCGTCCACCGCGAGAACGGCCGCACCGAGTACGACACGCCCATCGACCTGACGCAAGTCGTCGACACGACTTTTGTGGATTGGGCGCGGGAGCAACTGGGCGCAACTCAGTAAGCCGGAGATTTTTCGCCGGGGCGGGTTTGAAACCCGCCCTTCTTCATGAGGTAAACCTTGCCCGCCAAAATCATTGCTCAACACGTCACCAAAACGTTTCCTTCCCTGGACGGCCCCGTCACCGCGCTGGATGACTTCAGTCTGGAGGTCGAGGACGGCGAGTTCGTGTGCGTGGTGGGGCCGTCGGGCTGCGGCAAGTCGACCTTTTTGCGCATCTTGGCGGGTCTCGAGCCCCTCAGCTCGGGCAGCGTCGACATCGAACCGGGCGACGACCCGAGCAAACCCCTCAACAACGTCGTTTTTCAGGAGTACGCCATCTTCCCGTGGAAAACGGTCATCGACAACGTCGCTTTCGGACTTCACATGCGCGGCGTGTCCAAAGGGGAGCGTTACGAGGTGGCGAACACTTGGCTGGCCCGAGTCGGCTTAAAGAAGTTCGCCTCTTACTACCCGGCGCAACTCTCGGGCGGGATGAAGCAGCGGGTGAGTATCGCTCGAGCGCTCGCCAACGACCCCGAAGTTTTGCTGATGGACGAGCCCCTGGGCGCGCTCGACGCGCAGACGCGGATTGTGCTGCAAGAAGAGTTGTTGCGCATCTGGGAGGCGCACCGCAAGACGGTCGTCTACATCACCCACAGCATCGACGAGGCGATTTTGCTCGGTGACCGCGTCGTCATCATGACGGCGCACCCCGGCACCCTCAAAACAGTTTTCGACGTGCCGATTCCCCGCCCGCGCACGGTGCAGACGACGAGCACGCCGGAATTCGCCCGGCTTTCGGGCGCGATTTGGGAAGCGTTGCAAGACGAGGTGCGGCGCGCGATGGAAGCGCAACTGTGAAGGTGTGTCCAACCCCGACAAATCCGGAAGGGTAAACGCGGGCAGTTGTCGGCCGCCGTCCCAAGGCTGTCCGAATCGCCCTGGACAAACCGTCGACGATAAGCTATACTCATTACCCACCCCCCCTGGGGTGAGAGTAAAAAGGAGAACCGATGAAACAGCTCAACATCGCCGGTATGACCTGCGGTCACTGTCAAAGCGCCGTCAAGAACGCCCTCGAGTCCGTCGCAGGCGTCCGAAAAGCCGAAGTCGACTTGGCGAGCGGCGTCGCCCGCGTCGAAGGTGACGCCGACGTGAACAAGCTCGTTGCCGCCGTCGAAGAAGAGGGCTACGGCGCGGCCCCCGCCGCCTAGCCGTGCCCGAAGCGGCAGAGAACTCAACCGAAGCGGCGCGAGCCCGCATCCTGACCCACACGGACTGTTTACGCCTGGACCCCGCGACGCGCCAGGACACCTCGCGCCGTTTGAAGAGCGCCAAGGGCCATCTCGAGGGCGTGTTGCGGATGCTGGAGGACCCCGACGTTTACTGCGTCGACATCCTCAAGCAAATCAAGGCAGTGCAGGGCGCGCTGTCCAAAATCAACGAAGGCGTGCTGCGCAGCCACATCCGCGACCACGTGACGACGGCGGCGCAGCGCGGCGACACCGAGCACGTCGTTGACGAACTCATGGAGGCCCTGAAGTACCGGGCCTGACGCGGCCCGGTGTCGGGGTTGACCTCCGGTTGAAACCGACCTGAGCAACCGACCCGAACGGCGGGCTCGAGGACGCGGCGAAGCGAACGTTGGGTCTCACAAGCAAAGAAGGTGAGTAGTGTTGGAAGCGCAACTGAAAACCGTCCAACTCGGCGTGCAGGGCATGACCTGCGCGAGCTGTGTGGCGCGGGTCGAGCGGGGGCTGGGCAAGCTCGACGGCGTTGTCGAGGCGAGCGTCAACTTAGCGACCGAAAAGGCCCGCGTCGTGTTCGACCCCGCCCGAACCGACACCACCGCGCTTCTCGGCGCGGTCGAAAAAGTGGGCTACCAGCCCCTGACCGCCGAAACGAGCTTCGGCGTGACTGGCATGACCTGTGCCAACTGCTCGTCGCGCGTCGAGCGTAAACTGGGTAAAACCGAAGGCGTCTTGGACGCCACGGTCAACTTGGCGACCGAGCGCGCCACGGTGCGCTACCTGCCCGACGTGGTGAGCCTGCAGGCACTCCACAAGGTCGTTGCAGACACGGGTTACGGCGTGCTCAAGGACGAGGTCGGCAAAGACCGCGGCGACGCCGAGCGCGAAGCGCGCGAATCTGAACGCGCCACCCTGAAACGCGACCTCACCGTGGCGGTCGTTTTTGCCGCGCCGCTGATTTTGCTCGTGATGCTGCCGATGTTTTTCCCGGTGCTGGAAGCGCAACTGATGCGCCTCATCCCGATGCAAACTCTCTTTTACCTCTCGTTCGTTCTCGCCAGCGTGGTGCAGTTCGGTCCGGGCCTGCGCTTTTACCGGCCCGGCTGGAAAAGTCTGCGCCACGGCAGCCCCGACATGAACAGCCTGGTGATGATAGGCACTTCGGCGGCCTACGGTTACTCGCTGGTGGCGACCTTCGTGCCGCAACTCCTGCCCGCGGGCACCGTCCACGTGTACTTCGAAGCGTCGGCGGCCATCATCACGCTGATTTTGGTCGGCAAGTACTTCGAGGCCGTCGCCAAGGGCCGCACGAGTGAGGCCATCAAAAAGCTCGTCAAGCTGCAACCCAAAACGGCTCGAGTGGTGCGCGACGGGCAAGAACTCGAGCTGCCCACGGGTGAGGTCGTCCCCGGCGACACCGTTTCGGTGCGGCCCGGCGAAAAGATTCCGGTGGACGGCCGCGTCGTCTCGGGCTCGTCCTACGTCGACGCCTCGATGATTACCGGCGAGAGCGTGCCCGTCCAAAAAAGTGAGGGCGACGAGGTCGTCGGCGGCACCATCAACAAGACCGGCGCGTTCCGCTTTACCGCGACCAAGGTCGGCGCGGACACGGTGCTGGCCCAAATCGTCAAAATGGTCGAAGAGGCGCAGGGCTCCAAACCGCGCATTCAAGCCCTGGCCGACAAGGTCGTGAGCGTGTTCGTGCCCGTGGTGATGGGCGTCGCGACAGTTACCTTTTTGCTGTGGCTGTTCTTAGGCCCCGACCCCGCGCTGACCTTTGCGCTGGTCAACACCGTGGCGGTGCTGATTATCGCCTGTCCCTGCGCGATGGGCTTAGCCACGCCGACGAGCATCATGGTCGGGACCGGCAAGGCCGCCGAGCTGGGTGTGCTGTTCAAAAAGGGCGACGCGCTCCAGACCCTGCAAGAGGCGCGAACTGTCGCCCTCGACAAAACCGGTACTTTAACCAAGGGCAAGCCCGAACTTACCGACTTCGTCGTCGCGAACGGGCTCGAGCGCGCCGAGGTGCTGCGCCTGGTGGCCTCGGTCGAACGCGACTCCGAGCACCCCATCGCCGAAGCCATCGTGCAAGCGGCCAAGAACGAAGGTCACACCTTGAGCGAGGCGCACGATTTCAGCGCCACCCCCGGTTACGGCGTCGAGGCCGTGTCGGAGGGTCAAACCGTGCAGGTCGGGGCCGACCGTTACATGAGCAAGCTCGGTCTGGACGTGTCGCCCTTCGCGGACGCCGCAGCCCGCTTGGCGGACGAGGGGAAAAGCCCGCTTTATGCGGCAGTTAACGGCAAGTTGGCGGCGGTCATCGCGGTGGCCGACCCCATTAAAGCCTCATCCCCGGCGGCAATCGCCAAGCTCCACGACCTGGGCTTTCGGGTCGCCATGATTACCGGCGACAACCGCCGCACCGCCCGGGCCATCGCCGCCCAACTCGGCATCGACGAGGTGCTGGCCGAGGTCTTGCCCGACGGCAAGGTGGACGCGGTCAAAAAGTTGCAGGGTGAGGGGCGCAAGGTCGCCTTCGTCGGCGACGGCGTCAACGACGCGCCCGCGCTGGCGCAGGCCGACATCGGCCTCGCCATCGGCACCGGCACCGACATCGCCATCGAGTCGGCAGACGTGATTCTCATGTCGGGTGACCTGCGCGGAATTCCCAACGCGGTCGCGCTGTCCAAGGCGACCCTGAACAACATCAAGCAAAACCTGTTTTGGGCGTTCGTGTACAACGTCGTCCTCATTCCGGTGGCGGCGGGCGCGCTCTACCCGGTGTTCGGCGTCCTACTCTCACCGATTTTGGCGGCGGCGGCGATGGGTTTGTCGAGCATCTTCGTCCTGACCAACGCGCTGCGGTTGCGCGGTTTCAAGCCGCCCATGCAAGCCGAGGTGCCCGCGCCCCAACCCAAAGCCGCGCTCGCGCCGGCGCAGACTTGAAGGGGCTCACGTGAGCCCCTTCCTTTTTCGGAGTGAACCATGCTCAACCCTTTCAGACGTAGGCCCAAGGTAACGCTCTACACCATCCCCGGCTGCGCCGACTGCGCGGCGGTCAAGCGCTATTTAGAGAACAAAGGCGTCGCGTTCACGGAAAAAGACGTCAGCCAAAATGCCGCCTGGGTTGACGAGATGAAGCGCGTCTCGGGCGTGCGCGTCGCGCCGGTCACCGTCGTCGGGGACGCGTCGTTTTACGGCACGTTTGACAAGCAGAAAGAGGGCCTCGAGCAAGCCCTCACGCCGCACACAGAAAAAAGTCGGCAACCGTGACCTTGTCAACCTCGCTTCTGAGCTTACGTTCTCTCACTGTTTTCGGCGCGACCTTTTTGTGTCGAGCAGGGTGGGTATACGTTTTTGAACCATCAAAAAACTTATGAGGTTCGCTCGTCCGTTCGCGCCGCTCGGGCTTGGACTGGTCTTGGCGCTGGCTACTATCCTCTTTGCAACTGTAAAGCCTGACAACCCCGTCGGCACCGTCCAACCCTTTTATCCCTACACCCACCGTCAGCTTTGTGAGGTTACCTTCTCGTGGCGTCCCTCCCGCCTCAGCGCAAGAACGCCTCCTGCAGCCCCCCGTCCACACTCAAAATCTGCCCCGTCGTCTTGCCGAGCTTGTTGCTGGCGAGGAGGTAGGCGGCCTCGGCTTGGTCGGCCAGCGTGATAGGCGTTTTGGTCAGCGTGCGTTGCGCGTAAAATTCGGCGAGCTTGTCGCGCAACGTTTCGGTGTCCTCGCTGTCAGAAAAGTCGATGCCGTACTTGCTGAGCGAACTGACGACGCGGTCGCGCGAAAACATGCCGCTGCCCTCGACCACCGTCGCCGGGGCGAGGCCGTTGACGCGGACCAAGGGGGCAAGCGTAACGGCCAACTCCCGGACGAGGTGGTTCGCCGCCGCCTTGCTCGTGTCGTAAGCGAGCGAGCCCTTCTTGGACACCGCACCGTTCACGCTCGTCGTCAGCACGAGGCTGCCCTTGAGAGCCTGCGCCGCCCAAACCCGCCACGCTTCGTCCGCCACGAGGTAGCCGCCGGTCACGTTGATGTCGAAGGTCAAGCCCCATTTGTCGTCGGGGATATGCCCGTCCGCGTCGGGCGACACGAAAATTCCGGCGGTGACGACAACGCTGTCTATTCCGCCGTAAGCGAGCACGGTTTGGGCAAACAGTTCACGCACGCTGTCGCGCTTGGTGATGTCGACCTCGAGCCCCACGGCCGGGCCGCAGTTTGAAATACCCGTTCCGGCCACGCCGATGCCGACGCCGTAAAGGGCGGTCAACGCCTCAGCCGTCTCCTTAGCCGCTGCGAGGTTTAGGTCGGCGCAAACGACGTGCGCCCCTTCCGCCGCCAGCCGCAGCGCCGTCGCCTTGCCGATGCCGCTGCCCGCGCCGACGACCACGACCACACTGCGGGCGAACTCTTTTTCCGGCGGCATCCGTTTCAGCTTGGCTTCTTCGAGCTGCCAATACTCGATGTCGAACGCTTCCTGCTGCGGCAGCGCGATGTACTCGCCGACGGCTTCCGCGCCGCGCATCACTTCTACGGCGGCGTTGTAGAACTCGGCGGTCACGCGCGACTCGCTCTTGGTTTTGCCCCAGGCAATCATGCCGACGCCGGGGATGAGGATGACGGTCGGGTTGGGGTCGCGCATGGGCGGGGAGTCGGGTTGTTTGCAGGCGTCGTAGTAGGCTCGGTAGTCCGCGCGGTACTGCTCGAGGCCGTGCTCGAGCCTACCCAACAACGCCTCGACATCCTCTTCTTGCGGGTTCCAGTCGACAAAGAGAGGTTTGATTTTGGTCCGCAAAAAGTGGTCGGGGCAGGACGTGCCGAGTTCACTCAGGCGCGCCGCGTCCATACTGTTGACAAACCTCAAAATCCTCTCGTCACCCTGTACCGTGCCGACGAAGCGTTGGTGCTGCGAGACCATGCCGCGCAGTTTGGGCAAAACCTCGACAAACACCCTTTCCCTCTCGCCACTGCTGAGGCTTTCGTACTTTTGCCCGCCGAAGGTCGCCTCTCCCCTGTCCTGAGCCTCGATAAACCGCGCCGCCTTTTCGATGAGTTCCAAACTCAGGTCGTAGCAAGCTTTGTCGTCGTCGGCCCAGTTGATAAGTCCGTGTTGGCCCATGACGAGACCCTTGAGAGCGGGGGCTTTCTCGACGATTTCCTCCATCACCAAGCCCAAGTCGAAACCGGGGCGCTGCCAGGCTACCCAACCGACCTTGTCGCCGTAGATGTCTTTGGTCAGCGCCGCGCCGTTTTTGCTCGCGGCCACGGCGATGACCGCGTTCGGGTGGGTGTGGTCGACGTGTTTGAAAGGGATGAACGCGTGCAGCGGCGTGTCGATGGAGCTGGCCCTCGGGTTCAGGTTGTAAACCGTGTGCGGGTACATCGCGACCATGTCGTCTTCGACCTGCGTCTTCACGCCTTTTTCTTCAGCGCCGTTGTAAACCTCTTTTAGAGCGTTCACCTTGTCCATGTACAGCGAGGCGAAGTTCTCGCGTCCGGCGGTGCGCAGGTCGCCGCCCGAGCCCTTGACGAACATCACTTGCGTCTCTGCGCCCGTGAGCGGGTCCGCCACCGTGAGTTTGCTGCTGGTGTTGCCGCCGCCCGTGTTGGTGACGCGCTGGTCCGCACCCAGCAGGTTCGAGCGGTAGACGAGCCGTTCGACCGGGTCCAAGCTGTCAGCTTGGGCATCGTCCCACAGGTAAGTGACGTGTTTGAAGGTGTCGGGTTCATTCATAAATAAACTCCCTGTCGTGCTGCAAGAAGGCTCGCGTCCCCGCAAAGTCCTCTTCAGCGCTTTGCCAAAACTTGGGTTTCGTAGCCTTTGATTTCGTCCATAAACGCCATCCCCACGGGTGTGTTGTGAGTGTGACAGTAGTAATCCCAGACCGCCCCGAAAGGCATGGTTTTAAGCTCCTCAAAGAGCGCGAGGCGTGAGGTGTAGTCGCCCGAGGTTTCGAAGTCGCGGAGTTTTTCGGCAGGCTCGAGCAGCGCTTTCAGCAACGCTTTCAGCGTGTTGCGCGTGCCGACGGTCCAGGCCGCGACGCGGTTGATGCTGGCGTCGAAAAAGTCCAGGCCGACGTGGACGCGGTTCAAAAAGTCACCCCGCACCACCTCTTGCATGAGAGCTTGCAAGTCGTCGTTCAGGGTCACCACGTGGTCGCTGTCCCAGCGCACCCCGCGGCTCACGTGTAAGAGGATTTCGTCTAAGTACAGCAGCACGGAAGAGAGTTTGTCGCTGACGGTCTCGGTCGGGTGAAAGTGGCCGGCGTCCAAGCAGAGCAGTTTTTGACGGGTCACGGCGTAACCCAAGTAAAACTCGTGCGAGCCGACCACGTAACTTTCCGAACCCAGTCCGAACAGTTTGGACTCGACGGCGTCCAGGTTGTGCGCAAGGTGTTCGCTGAAAACTTGGTCGAGCGAGTCTTGCAGGCGCTCTCGGGGGCTTTTGCGGTCGAAGGGCGTGTCTTTGTAGCCGTCGGGAATCCACAGGTTGGTGACGCAAGGGGTACCGAGTTCGCGGCCGAAGTAGTCGCCTACCTTGCGGCTGGCGACGCAGTGGTCTATCCAGAACTGCCGGACGGCCTCGTCACTGTGGGACAAGGTAAAGCCGTCGTCGGCCAAAGGGTGCGAAAAAAGCGTGGGGTTGAAGTCCAGGCCGTGACCCTTGGCTTTGGCCCACTCGAGCCACCCCGCAAAGTGTCGGGGCTCAATCTCGTCGCGCGCTACGGGCCGGTCGGCCTCCAGATAAATCGCGTGCAGGTTGAGGCGGTGCGTGCCGGGTATCAAGCTGTAGGCGAGGTCCAAGTCTTGGCGCAGTTCGGCGGCGGTGCGCGCCTTACCAGGATAGTTGCCCGTCGCCATGATGCCGCCGCTGAGACCGCGGCCCGGCGCTTCAAAGCCGCCCACGTCGTCGCCTTGCCAGCAGTGCAGGCTGACGGGGACGGCTGCCAGGGTTGCCAACGCCGCCCCGACATCGACACCGAGGGCGCTGTAACTATCTCGAGCTGCAGCGTAAGCCTGTCGTTCGTGACTCATTCGCTCTTTTGGTCCTTTCTGAACTCCGGGTACTGCTCTGGGTACTGCGGTCCCGCTCGGCAGATGAACCAGACAACGGTGGGTTTAGGTTAACTTTTCCGTGGCGGCACTTGCCAGGTTTGCCATAAATTTACGGCGACGTTCTCAAAGAGGTGTAGAAAAATGTAGGGTGGGCAGGCTGGTTTATCTTGACCGTTTCTCTCAAAACAGGAGTTGCCAAAACAGGGCAGAAACGGGGTGGGAAAACCTTGGCAATCGGCCCCGAAGTGCGGATTTTTTCAACCCGGCACAAAAAAGAACACCGTCCCGGTTTTCAGTGTCTAGGACGGTGTTTCGTTGGTGGGCCCTGGGGGACTTGAACCCACGACCAATCGATTATGAGTAGAGGCGCAGTCCTTCTCTAAAGCGGTCGTGGTGTCAGAAAAGTCGTTCTATACAGCTTTTTAATTCTGCTTTGAAGTGGAAAATTTCGTCTATGGTCATTTTTTCTCGTTCGCTAAGAGGTATTTAGTGGGTATTTTCTATGTCAACACACCAACCTTTTTGCTGTGACCAAAAAAGTTTAGGTCGTTGGAGTAGTCCCCGTTGCTTGACGATGGCGTCGCCGCAGAGACAAGCTTCAAGCTGCGGTTTTCGGTAGAGCTAAAGATTTACCCTCTTGCGACGCTCGCTCCATCACCCAAGTTCGCTTTCACGCCGCCACTGCCTCCCCCACTACAGGCTCCTCCCTGAACTGCCGCTCATAAAGCTCTCGGTAAAGCCCGGCTTGCTCGAGCAGCGCCTCATGCGTGCCCGTTTGGACGATGCGCCCATCATCCATCACCACGATGCGGTCGGCGTTCTGCACGGTCGAAAGCCGGTGGGCAATGACAACCGTCGTCCTCTCTTGCATGAGTTTTTCCAAAGCGTCTTGCACTACGGCTTCGGATTCGTTGTCGAGGGCCGAAGTCGCCTCGTCGAGAATCAGCACTCGAGGGTTTTTGAGCAGGGCGCGAGCAATCGCGATGCGTTGCCGCTGCCCGCCCGACACCTGCATCCCGCGCTCGCCGACGACGGTGTTATAAGCACCAGGAAAAGCGCTGATGAAGTCGTGGGCGTTGGCCGCCTTGGCCGCTGCAACAACCTCGTCATCCGTTGCCTCGGGCTTGCCGAAGCGGATGTTCTCTCTCACTGAGCCGGAAAAGAGCTGCGTTTCTTGCGGCACAGCCGCCATGTGGTCGCGCAGGTCTTCCAAGCGTTGGTCTTTGAGGTCGACGCCCTCGAGTCGAATTGTTCCAGCCGTCGGGTCGTAAAAACGCGGGATGAGACTCACCAAGGTGGTTTTGCCCGCCCCGCTCGGGCCGACCAGGGCGACGGTTTCGCCAGGCTGCACCTCGAGGGTGATGTTTTTCAGCACGTCCGCATCGCGTTGGTCGTAGCGAAAGCTCACGTTCTCGAAACTCAGCTTGCCGCGCACGTCCTTGAGCACCACGGGTTTTGCGGGCTCGGGCAGGTCGCTCACCTCGTCCAACAGGTCGAAAATCCGCTTCGACGCGCCGAGCGCTTCTTGAAACTGACTGTAGAGCCCGGTGAAAGTGCCGATGGCTCCGGCAACCGTGAATGTGTACAGCAGAAAGCTGACCAGGTCGCCGCCCGTCAAACTGCCGCCTAGAACCAAACGCCCGCCGTACCAGAGCACGAGGCTGATGGCGCTGAACATGGCAAGGGTCACTGAGGGGATGAAAAAGGCACGCAGCCGGGCTCTTCGTAGGGCGACTTGGAACGAGTCTTGCACCAGACCCACATAGCGCGCGATTTGCTCGCCCTGCGCGTTGAACCACTGCACCACCCGCACCGCGGCGATGGTCTCCTCGGCGGAGGCGTTGGCGTCGGCGATGCGGTCTTGAAACTCGGTTGAGACGCGCCGCAAGCGCCCGCCGAAAAAGGTCGCCGCCAGGATGATGACGGGCACGACCGACAACACGATAAGCGACAAGCGCGGGCTCAAACTCACCAGCAGCGCCACGCCGCCTATCAAAGTAATTGTTTGGCTGACGAGTTGGGCCAGGGCTTGCGAGACGGTGTTCTGCACGACCGTCACGTCGGAGGTGAGCCGTGAGGTGATTTCGCCCGTCTTGCGGCTGTCGAAAAACTTCACCGGCAGGTTGATCAGGTGGGTGTAGAGCTTGGCCCGCAAGTCCGCCACCACGCCCTCGCCGATGTAGGCGAGCAGGTAGGTTCTGAAAAAGTCGAACACCGCCTGTACCAAAAACACTCCAAAGAGGATGAGGGCGATGCGGTCGAGCGTGCTCGTGTTGCCGCCAACCGTGCCGAAGGCAGTATCGACCAGGTCACCGACGACCGCCGGAAACACCAGGCCGAGGCCGCTGGCGATGACGACGGCGACGAGCGCGACGACGAGTTGCCAGGTGTAGGGCTTTACAAAGGCGAGCAGTCTGAGAAGCTGATTGCCTTTAGCCGGTTTCATACGGCACCCTTACCCTTTCCGGTTGAACGAAAGACGACAAGGTGAACGCGAAGAAACCTGTGGCTAAAAGCAGCAGGCTCGAGCCCACCCCAGTTACGCCCAGCGTGTTGAGGACGAGCACCGCGACGCTCATGGCGAACGCCACGGCGCGCAGGGTGAGGTAGGTGAATACAGGGTTGAAGTTCATAACGTCCTTAAAGCGTCGCAGGCCGGCTGTAGGCCTTCGGCGCACGCCGCGCCCGCAACGACGAAAAGAGTGGCACTGCACCCACGAACAGGGCGTACACGCCGACGAACCAAACATAGAAAAACGCGCTTGCACCCATAACGAGGAGCGACACCCCCACGCCGATGGACACGCCGTAAAGGAGCAGGGGCAGCGGTGCGTTTCTGACCTCGGGGCGAACGACCTGGGTAAGTGCGCCTATCAAACCCCAGGCCGCCAACAGGCTGACCAGCAGGAGAGCGCTCGTACCCGGCTCGACGAAAACGAACAACCCCACGCCCACACTCAGCACGCCTTCCGCCAGGGTCAACCACCAGCGGGGCCGCTCCCGGTTGGAGAGGGACAAGAGGGTAGCGACCGCTCCCCAGGCGAGGAGCACGCCGCCGAACGCGAGGACGACCGAACTCAGGGTGGGGGTTTGCCACACGAGCAGCAACACGCCGAACAGGGCGATGAGCGCCCCGCGCAGGGCGGAACTGGGCAGACGAGCGAAAAAGCTTTTCACAACGACCTCCAAAAGAAGCGCCGGGGTGTGCCCGGCACTGGGAAAAGGGTTTGGGTTCAGCCTCGAGCGCTGCGCACGTCGCTCTTGAACTCGCCTATGGCTTTGTGGGCACTGCGCACCCTGAAACTCAGAACCATCATCACGACCCCGAAGATGAAGGCGTACACGCCCACAAGCCAGAGGAGCGTGACTATGCCGGTACTCGGCCACACGAACAGCAGAATTCCGAAGAAAACGGACAGCGCGCCGCCCAAGCCCATGAACCACTCGCCGTCGATGTCGCGGCGCAACCTGACGGCGGCGACGATTTGCAGAATGCCGGTAGCGACCGCCCACAAAGCGATGAGCCAGAGCACGCTCAACGCGGTGAGGCCGGGCCAGCTCATGACCACTATCCCGGCGACGATGCCCACCAAACCGCCCAAGAGGGACACCCACCAACCTTCGTATTTGCCAATGTTGAAGAGTGCGCCGACGGTGTTGAAGACGCCGTCTACAAGGGCGTAAGCGCCGAAAAAGATGATGGTACTCGCCAGGGTGAGGGTGGGTAACGCAAACACCAGGATGCCGAAGAGAACGGCTATCCCGCCTCTCAGCAGCAGGGTCCACCAGTTACGTGTGATAGCTTCCAACATGGTTTGCTCCTTTCAAAAGTAACGCTTTGACTCCCGCATCATGGCGCGCCATTGACAAGAAAAGCTCAAGGTTGTGTAAAGATTTTGTAAAGACGAACTATTTTAGCTGCGCAACACTTAAAGCTCCAGAAGCATCTTGAGGAAATCTTTACATAAGCGGTGTAAGGTGAGCCTGTGGAAGCATTGAGTAAGATGTGGACCCTGCTCGGCGGCGCGTTGACTTTCGACGAACATGCGTTTGCCGCTGCGGTGACTGTGCCGGGCATCGCCCTCGTGACGGTGCTGCTGTCCGGGCTCGCCGAGGCAGCGGGCCAAAGCGTCGTCTTGTTCATCAACCGAGTCAAGCCCCGACGTTTCATCGTAAGCCTCGTCGTGAACGCCCTCTTGTTCACGTTCACCTTTCTTTTTTGGGCGCTTAGCATCTACCTTTTGGCACGTTTTGCTTTTGGGGTCACAACTCCTTATACGGCTGTCGCCAGGATTGTCGGCTTGGGATACGCACCCCGCCTGTTCGGGCTGCTGGCGTTCTTGCCTGTGGTCGGCGTGCCCATCGCCACGGGGCTTATCCTTTGGAGTCTGTTGGCTACCCTGTTCGGCGTCAGTGCCGTGTTGGGGTTGACGGGCTGGCAGTCGTTGGCCTGCGTCGCGCTGGGCGCGGTGTTGCTGCTGGTCGCGCAACGGACCGTCGGCAGCCCGCTGATGGCGCTGGCGCGGCGGGTGCGGCGTGGCGCGGCGGGTGTAGATTTGGTGACAAGTCCTGAAGACATCCGTGCGCTCGCCGAAGCGCCGCCGCAGTGGTTGAGCCAGCCGGAGGAAGGCGCGTGATTGCCTTGCTCGTCGGTGTCGCCCTGGGCGGGCTGATTATTGCCATGCTCCTTGCACCCGTCGAGGCGCTGGGTTGGTGGGCAGGCTGGTACGGGGCGGAGTTGGCGCAACCCCAACAGGGCGACTCGACAACCTATACAGAAGCCGGCTCGAGCCGCGCCGCCGACCACTACGTCGTCTTTTTGGACGGCATCGCCAAAATCGGCTCGGAAAATTACGACGACGTGCAAGCTTTGCTGGACAAGTTGAGCGAGTGCCTGCCGAACGCTGTCGTCCTCGGCGACGTGATGCCTTACTCGGTGACGAACACGGGCTTGCTCGAGGACCGCCCACTGTCCCGTTTTTGGCGCCACGCCTACGCCATGAAACGGCAGGGCAAGCGCCCCGTTATCGCCTTCGCTATCAACCTGCGCAACGTGTTCCAGGTGCTCGTCGCGGCGGACGCCCGCTACGGCCCGCTCTACAGTCAAGGGGAAGCGCAGAGCATCGCGACGAGTTTGCTCGAGCACAACTATCAGCCGGGGAGCAGGGTGCCGGTCACCCTCATTGGCTACAGCGGCGGCGGGCAAATCGCGCTCGGCGTGACCCGCTTTCTCAAACGCGCCCTCGCCGCGCCCGTAACCGTCATTTCCCTCGGCGGGGTGATGTGCAGCGACGCCGGTTTGGCCGAGACGGAACACCTCTATCACCTGGTCGGCTCGAAGGACATCATCCCCAACTTAGGCCGTCTGTTTCCGGGCCGCTGGCCGTTGCTGGTCAATTCGCACTGGAACCGGATGCGGCGGCAGAACAAGTTGACCGTTATTCACATGGGGCCGATGGGCCACAACGGGCCGGGCAGTTACCTCGACGAACAGCGCCACCTGGAAAGCGGAGCAAGTTTTTTAGACCACACGGCCCGCACCCTCACCGCCCTCGTCAACCAGGTAACGTCCCAAGAAAGAGGTCGTCGTGCCAGCCCAACCTGAAGCCACTCGAGAAAACGTCGACCGCAAACTCCGCAGGCGCTTGCAGATGTACAGCGTCGTGTTTGTGATCATGCTCGGCATCGCCGTTTATAATGTCGCGCGCGGTGACCTCAGCCTGTGGCTCGGCATCGGCGTCGGCCTCGTTATAAGCCGCATGTTCCGCCTGAGTTGGGATGAGGAGTCGAGCACGGTCATCTCGCGCATCGACTGGCTCGGCGGGGCGATTCTCGCGGCCTACGTCCTCTTCGCCCTATTTCGCAACCGGCTGTTCAGCCATTGGGTGAGCGGCCCGGCGCTGGCGGCTTTCACGCTCAGCCTCGTCGCCGGAACCATGTTGGGTCGCGTTTTTGGTACAGTGCGGGGTATTCGCAGGATTCTGCGGGCTTGGAGGCTCGGTCTGGCTCGGTAGATGAGTCGTTGTGCGTCGTTGTGGGCGCGCTTCAAACCTGTGGGGGCGGCATAGGCAGTATCTCGCGGTAACAAGGAGTAGCTATGAAAAAGTTTTTAGTCCCTTCCGCCCTCGCCCTGAGCTTCGCTTTGCTGTTCGCCGCCTGCGCCCCGGCCGTGCGCAACCAACTCGACCCGGCCAGCACCACCTACCGCTTGCGCGACAAGCTGTTCAACGCGAACGAAACCGTCATCATCCAGAACGACCAGGGCTTGAATGTTTACCAGGTCGAGCCGCCCGTCATCAGCCTCGGCGACTCCCTGATTGTCAACAATGTGCAGGGGCAGCGTTTGGGGCGCATCGACCGGCGCATTCTCTCGCTCAACCCGACCTACATCCTGAGCAAAAACGGTCAACGAGCCGCCGAAATCAGCCGCGACGTTTTGAACGCCGTTTTTCAGGGCGTCACCGGGACGAATACCGGCGACAGCTACAACGTCGAGCTTGCGGACGGTTCGGCACCTTACGTGGTTCGGGGCGACATCTTCGACCTCAACTACAACGTCAGCCGCAACGGAACCGTCGTCGCGGACATTTACAAACCGCCCTTTTCGCTCGACAACCGTTACTTCGTGGAGATTATTCCCGGCCAGGACACGGTGTTGATTTTGGAAATGGTCATCGCCCTCAACGAGTTGACGCAGAACTGAGCTGGCTGTTTTAAAAGGGTGAGAAGGTCAAGAACCCAACGATGACTTCTTTCTCAGCTTTTTCCAAACGCTTTTTTCTCGTCGTTGCCACAGGGCTGCTGCTGGCCGCCCTGTGGTTTTTCCGCGACACGCTGCTGCTGGCTTTCCTCGCCATCGTCTTCGCGGTGGGCATCAGCATCCCGGCGAGCGCGCTGGTCAAGCGGCGCTGGCCGAGAACGTTGGCAAATATCGTCTCGGTCCTGACGGTCGCCGTCGTCGCCCTTTTTCTAGTGCTGTGGCTGCTCCCTTCCATCGCCGTCGAACTCGGCGGTTTGCTGACGGGGTTGCCGCAAGGAATTCAAAACCTGACCGAGTCTTACAACGGGCTGCTCGAGCGCAACGCCGCCCTGGGCCGCATCTTGTCGCCCATAGAAACGAGCCCCGGCGACGTTCCCGAAGAAGAGGTGCAACAGTTTTTCGAAAACGTCGTCAACGCTGGCTTGCCTATCCTAATGAGCGGGGGCAACCTCGCTTTCAACTTTTTGACAAACTTTGTGTTGGTCTTGGTCATGACGCTGCTGCTGTTGGCCGACCCGACGGCGTACGTTAAGGCGAGTCTTTACCTGGTGCCGAAAAACTACCAACCACGGCTGCTCGAGCTGTGGGGCGAACTCTATCACACGCTGCGCACCTGGTTGTCGGCGCTGTTTATCTCGATTACCATCACCGTCACGCTGGTGCTGGTCATTTTAGGGCTGTTGGGAATGCCCAACGTGTTGGTGGTCGCGGTGTTCTCGGGCTTTGCGACGTTCGTGCCGAACATCGGCGCGATTTTGCCGCTCGTGCCCATCGCCATCTTCACCCTCGCCCACGACCCCGCCCAACTGCTCGTCATGGCCCCGGCTTACCTGGCGATTCAACTCGTCGAAAGCAACATCATCACGCCGTCCATCGTCAGGCAGCAACTGAGTATTCCCGCGGCGGGGATGCTGGCGTTTCAGATTGTCGCAGGGCTCGTCTTCGGGGTGTTGGGGGTGTTGTTGGCGGTGCCGCTGTTGGCCGTCGTCATCACGCTGGTGCGGGAGCTTTACAGCTACGACGTGTTGGGGCTGCGGGGGGAAGGGCTCGAGGTGACGTTGAACCGGGAGAATAGGCTCGAGGTAGAGAAGGGATTTGATGTTAAACCTGTTATGCCCAAAGAGAAACCTGCGGGCAAAATTGTGAAGTAGTGAAAAACCTAGACAAAACATTGTTTCCGATAAGTCTAATTTCGCAGCTTCTCGCCTGATGATGCTGTTCTTATTTAGGTGACATAATGAATTTGTGAGTGAACATGATATAAGCTTTCTTAAGTCTAATATAGAACTTATTCGTAAACGTCTTTATGGTAATCAAGCGGCCGCTATGATTGGATCTGGCTTTAGCCTCAACGCAAAACCGAAAACGGCTGATGCTCTCAGATTTCCTCTGTGGTCTGACCTTCTTACTCAGATGTTTTATAGCCTTTATCCCACGTATTCCAGAGATGAAGGTAAACTGACTACGGCAGAGCTGAAATTTAAACAGCAGCAATTGAGTAACCCACTAGTGCTTGCTCAGCACTTCGAAGGAAACGACCGAAACAAACTTGATACTTTCATCGAAGAATCTATACCAGATGACAAACACACTCCAAGCATGTTGCATCAACAAATGCTAGGGCTGCCCTGGGTTGACGTCTTTACTACAAATTACGACACGTTACTTGAGAAAGCTAGTGATTCTGTAAGCCGCCCTTATAGCAAGGTTCTTACGGAGAAAGCCATCCCCTCTTCTCCAGCGCCACGAATAGTAAAACTACATGGCACCTTGGGTCAAAGAAACTACGTCTTTACCGAAAGGGACTTTGCTAACTACCCTCATGAACACCGAGCATTTGTAAATCAGGTACAAAATTCGATGATGTTTAACACCTTTTGCCTTTTTGGATTCTCTGGAGATGATCCAAACTTTAAAAGTTGGAATCAATGGGTTCTACGTGTTCTCGCAGACTACACTCCACAAATTTATCTTATTGGCCTACTAAAGATGACAGATTATGATAAAAGCTACTGGCAAAACAATAAAGTCACACCTTTAGATTTGTCGTCTCTTCTTTTAACAGGGGAAAAACAGGATCATGGCTTGGCGATTGAGCGCTTCTTGAGACAACTTCATAACGAACAAGACAAAATTATACTTAGTGGTCACTCTGAGGAACCAACCACAAAAATTTCTGAATTACTGCTTTCTTGGCCTGACACGACAAGCATTACCCACTCAGAATTTTATTTACCGGACACAACCCGTAAAGGAAATGTGCAATTTGCTCACCTCAGAAGAGCAGCGGAGTTGTGGCGTGAGCAGCGTCTCAATTATCCTGGTTGGATCGTAACGCCAAGGTCTAACAGAGAAGCTTTGTGGGCCTGGACAGAGAGATGGGTTGATCCAACCTTCGAGACTGTCAAGAGTTTGAAGAAGTATGAAGCTCTGCTGGTTCTACGCGAGTTGTGCTGGCGTATTCGAAGGTCAATGTTCCCTTTTTTCATTAATCAAGTAGACATTATCAGCAAACTGCTTGAAGCCGTAAATCCGTTTCCCGAAAATCTTGATCTTGCAAATTCAGAAGTCGTACGGGGTAAGCCTGAATATTCAACCTTGCCTTGGACTAGGCTTGAGGAAGCGTGGTTAGAGCTTGCTTTTGTAATTGTGCAGGAGGCAAGAGAGGACCTAGACCAATCTAGATTTGACATTTGGATGTCACGATTAGAAAAAGTTCTTTCCGCAAACAGCCATCTCTATAACCGCTGGTGTCATGAACGCTGCTTAATGTCACTTTACAAACTTAATCAGGAAGAGCTAAAACAAAGATTGTCCCAGTGGCAAAGTATGGAGGATGATCCAACCTGGCTTCTCAGAAAGTCTGCTTTTTTTGCAGAGCTTGGAGATTTTGATAAAGCGGAAGAGCTTGCCGAAAAAAGTATAGAAATAGTCAAAGCTATTGAGGAGAGTTCTAATCTCACATTTGTTTCGACAGAGAGTTGGGCGTTACACTCGCTAAACGGAATCAAGCAGGCCAAATCGTTTTTTGGCGATAATAGTTCGAAGTTGGATTTCAGGGCACGGCAAGAAGAACTTAAAGCTTTACGATGCAATCCAGAAGAAGAACTGGAATTTTTAGAGACGCACTTGAATGCCTCGCTTCCAGAAGATAAACCCAGTCGAACGGTAAAGTACAATTTCGACCCAGACAGGATTACTACGACACGTCATTTGGGAATTCAATCTTCAGTTCTGGATTCGCGTTCCGCCTTTGCACTGCTAACCCTCCCCGAACAAGCAGGTATTCCTATGAGAAGTGGTAACGTAAGCTTCTTACAAAATGCTGACACCGCAGTCCGCTGGATATGGCCTTTTGCCCCACTTTGGGCAATTAGTGCTTATGTTCGTAAAGCTCATGACAATAACAATCTTATTGATGACTGGCTTACTCGTATTGAGGTGTCGAATATAACTCAAGTTATCATTGATACCAGTTTTACTGCATTTACTCAGGCCTTAAAACAAGTAGTCGAATCTTTACCTCATGAATTTCCACGGAAACAAAGCTTTTCGGAAGAAACCATTATTCCATTAAGCGAAATCTTATCGAGGCTGACAATTCGCTTCTCACCAGAACAACTTCAAGAACTTTTAAAAATTGGCTTGACCATGTACGAAAGTCCAGCTTTTCAGAAAGACTTTAGGCTTTATGATGTTGTAAACAAAGTTTTCAAGCGTGTGCTGTATGCGCTCCCTGGCCCAGAAACCTCGAGGCTTTTAGTGGATATTATTGGACTATCTTTACCAGGTGACGAAACTTCTTTGGTTGATCCAACAATGGTAGAGAACTGGCCCGAACCCACAACTCACATTAGCTGGGGTTTAATAGATAAAAAATTCATCAAGTTCGATAGCCCTAAATGGGCTAGCACCATTGGGAAACTCATTGTTGATGTCGAATATGGCGATTATTCCGTTAGATCACGTGCCGTAGAAAGATTGAGGAGACTCGCTGACAAAGATTTGCTTACTGGGAAACAGAGAGAGTCATTTGGTAAAGCGCTTTGGTCAAGGACATTGCCTGAACTTGATTTACCTTCAGACACGAGGATTTATCCACATGGGTTTATGTACTTACCTGCTCCGAACGTGAAACAAGCAGAAAATAGCTTGCGGTCCTTCATTGAAAATAACCCTTTTCCGAACCTTTACTACTATGAAGAAAAACCAATCGGTTCAGTTGTTACTTCACTTCAAAGAAAGGGTAAACCTACAATTCGTTACACCTACAGTTTTTCGACTCAAAGTTTACTTAAAGCTTGGAAGTACGCCTCAAAGAGTCCCATGAATGATCTTGAAAATGATCATCCCCTCCTTATCGATTGGACAACGTTTGAAGCTGAGGCAATGTTAAAGAAAATCAGTGTGTGGTGGTTTGCTGAAAAAGAAGCACTCTTGTACTCCAAGGATTTAGATTCTTTATCCAAAGTAGTAGAGCAAAGAATTGGTGATGTTAACTATATTGTTCGAAGAATTTTATTCCCACGCTTCAAAGCTAGTAGTGAAGAAACAAAGCGGGAAGCCATTAACTTATTAAAGGACATAGATGCATCTGGGTTTTCTATCTTGTCAGTCTTACCTTCGACTTTGTATCTGAACAACTCGGAAGCCGAGAGGCAAAAGGTGGCGGCGGCTTTGCACAAGGGTATACATAGTCAGAACGACGTTGAGGTGTTTGAGTCGATCCACGGCCTGGTAGACTGGTTAGCCCTCCAAGAACTTAGTGATCTGCCTAAAGTATCAGAAACTCTCTCTGAAGCTTTAGCCCTGAAGTTAATAGCCTGCAGGCAGCCAGCATTACAGTTCACTCTTGATGTTTTTGCTTGGATTATCAATGTTATTCCGCAGGCTCTCAGCGATGTCAACAGAGAGCGTGTCCTTATGGCTTTGCAATTTCTTCTCGAAGATACTTCCATACCCCGCGGCAGAATGGTGAGAGTCGAGGCGCATTCTGTTGAGGAGGTAACGCGACTGCGTGCAGAAGCAGCCAAGCTGGCAGGAAAGCTCTATAGTTATTATCTAACACGCAGCATCAATGTACCCGAAGTCATACAAGATTGGAAAAACGTTGCTGAGAAAAACCCTTTACCAGAGATTAGAAAAGGGTTTTTGGGTTTGAACTAAAGAATAATGTTGACTTTGCATGAAGATTTAAGATTTGCCTCAGCTCTCTTCACTGCCTGAGTGCTTGACGGACGCTCCTTTAGGAATGCCGCAAAAGAAACTCAACGGTTGTCAGCCAGGATGGAATTTATAGTCAAGTCGCCGATTCTTGAAAAATGTTTCAAGTTCCCCGTCACCAGCTCGAGGCCGTGCTGCACAGCCGTGGCAGCGATTTGCAAGTCCGCATCTGCCAGGGGAGTACCTTGTTTTTCCAGCTCCGCGCTGACGCGACCGAAGATGACCGCGGTTGCCATGTCGTAAGGTAAAACGGTCAGCCGCGGCAAAACCTGCTCGGTGATGTTTTTGAGGTGCTTCTCAGCCGCGGCGGAACGGTAAGCGCCCTTGTAAAGTTCTCCGACGCTGACGCTGCTCGTATACTGCGCTTCTCTAGAAACGGTTTGCAACCATCTCAGGTATGCCGGGGAGGGGCGCTTTTTCAAAACTTCCGAAACAGCGTCAGTGTCGAAAAGATAGGCGGTCATTCCAAGCTGACGCCGGCGCGGCTCGTCCGCTGCTGCTTGTCAAGCTGCTCAACCAACGCCTCGCTGTCTTCCCAGCCCCCGGCCAAGCCCGCCAAGCCCGCTTCCGGGCCTGCGCAGCGCAGACGCTCGAGCTGAGCAAGCAGGTCGGTACTCACCAGCGCGGCGACAGGTTTCCCGCGCCTTGAAATAACGACGGTCTCGCCGTGCTCTGCCAGACGAATAAACTGGGAGAGGTCTTTTTTGGCTTCATGGACAGGGACGGCTTGGCTCATGCTTACTCCTAGATAACTATAATAACCATAATAACTTTTTTGCCGAGATGGTCTTGTTTGCCAAACATAAGCTCGAGCCTGTATCTCGATTCTTTCTAAAAGAACCCCACCGCATAAGCCGCGCTGGGGCTCTCTTCGCTCCGACCTTGACTCAACCTTGTCTCAATCTTTGAACAATCTTTATAGTTTCTCCTTATGCTCCGCTGAGAAGGTTCCGAAAGCGAATAGTTGGAACCTCCAAATCAAAGGAGCCTAACCATGAAAAAGATGTTGCTGACCTTCACCACCTTGCTCGCTTTCAGCTTCGGTACGACCTTTGCCCAAGATGTCGTTACACCTCTGGAGCGCCCGGCCGACGCGTACTGGGCGGGCCTTTCGACGGGCTTTCCCTTCGGCGTCACGCTGCACTTCGGCATCGACGACGTGTTTGCCAGTAACGCCGACGTGCGCTTTATCGGCAGCATCTTCGGGGACTCGGTCGGGCTCGGGGTGGACGCGCTCTACGGCTTCGGGCTCGATGACGAGCAGACGCTCGACCTGTATGTGGGCGGCGGTCCGCTGCTCGAGGTCGGCAACCGCTTTGCCCTTGGCGTGAACGCGTTCGTGGGTCTCGAGTACCGCTTGAGTGCCATCGGCTTTGCGCCGGGCGGAATTTTTCTCGAGGCGGGGCCGTTCGTGGGGTTTGGCGACGAAACCTTCGTCGACTTCAACGCCCGCCTCGGTTTCAACTACCACTTTTAAGGTTGCCTTGCCGACACGCCCAGCTGCTCCGGCCCGTACCGGAGCAGCTTTTTGATTCATAGTCACGCGACCTAAAGGAGCAAACCCATGCACGACGCGGCTGCACAACTTGTCCTGATTATCGCCTTGGGCATAGGCTCACAGTGGCTCGGCTGGCGGCTCGGGCTGCCGGCTATCTTGCCTTTGCTAGTCGCCGGTTTCCTTGCAGGACCCGTCGCGGGCGTGCTGAACCCGGACGCGCTGTTGGGCGGTTTGCTGTTTCCGGTGGTGTCGCTCGCGGTGGCGCTGATTTTGCTCGAGGGCGGCCTGTCGCTCAAATTCAGCGAACTAAAAGAGGTGCGCGGCGCGGTGCGCTTGCTCGTCAGTCTCGGCGCGCTGCTGACCTGGGGGCTGGGCGGCGTCGCGGCTTACTTCCTCCTCGGCCTCAGCGTGCAACTGTCCGCGCTGCTCGCGGCGGTCTTGGTCGTGTCGGGTCCCACAGTAGTCTTGCCCCTGCTGAAGTTTGTCCAACCCAGCGAGCGGGTCGCCAGCATTCTCAAGTGGGAAGGCATCATCGTTGACCCAGTCGGTGCTACGCTGGCCGTGCTCGTCTTCGGCGCGGTGGGTTCCGGCAGCTTTGGCGACGTAACCCTGCTCGGCATCGTCGGCGGTATCTTAATCACGCTGCTGGCGGGCGGGCTCATCGGCTTCCTGGCCGGTCGCGCGGTCGTGCTGATGTTCAGCCGCAACGTCGTACCCGAATACCTGCACACGGCCGTAGTGATTACATTGGGGCTGTTGGCCTACGTCGCGGCGAACTTCTTTCGGGAAGAAGCGGGGCTGATGGCGGTCACCGTCATGGGCATCGCGCTGGCAAACCAAAGAAAAGTCAACGTCAAACACGTCGTCGCGTTCAAGGAAGAACTCGGCGTGCTGTTGCTGTCGTTTTTGTTCATCGTGCTTTCCGGACGCCTCGAGCTGAGCAGTTTTGCCGAGGTCGGCTTTGAAGCCTTGGTATTCGTCGCGGTCTTGCTGCTGCTGGTCCGCCCCCTCGCGGTGTGGGTATCGACGCTCGGCTCGGGTTTGCTGTGGCGCGAGCGGGTCTTTTTAGCCGCGCTGGCCCCGCGCGGCATCGTCGCGGCGTCGGTGGCGTCTTTGTTCGCGCTCGAGCTGACCGAGGCGGGCGTGGCGGGCGCGGAAGCGCTGGTGCCTCTCACCTTCATCGTCGTGGTGGGCTCCGTCGCCGTGGCGGCGTTTACGTCCGCGCCGATAGCGCGGCGCTTGGGCGTGGTGCGTCTTGCACCGCAGGGTACGCTCATCATCGGCGCGCACGGTTGGGCGCGGCAAATCGCCAACGCCCTTCGAGAAGCAGGGTTCGAAACCGTCCTCGTCGATACCAACAGCGCGAATGTGCGCGCGGCCAAAGCCGCTGGGTTGACGGCGTTCGAGGGGAACATCTTGTCCGCCACGCTCCGCGACGAGCTGCCACTGAGCGGGCTGGGGCGGGTGCTGGCGCTCACGCCGAACGACGAACTCAACGCGCTCGCCGCGCTCACCCTGGCCGACACGGTGGGCGCTGACAACGTGTACGTCATAGGGGGTGCGGGTGAAGATTTGTCGGGCGCGCAGCGAGCGCAGCTCGAGGCCCGCAGTCTGTTCGGCGCGCGGGACTACGCCGCGGTGAACCGCCTGTTTACCGACGGTGCCGAGGTGCGCCCGCTCGACGCCGACGGTGAGACCTCGTTACCCCTTTTTGCCGTCGGGGAACGCTTGAAAATCATCACGGCGGACAGCACACCCGTTGTAAGCGGGGAGCGCATCATCGGTGTGGTGGCTGTCTGAACCCTTCTCTCAACCGGATCGAACCGAGTCTTCGCCGACCAATAAACCCAAGCCCAGCTTTTCATCCCCCAATCAAGCTTACAAGGAGGTAAGTAGATGAGCGTAACCCTCTGGCTCCTGCTAATCGTGCCTGTCGTTGCCCTGGTGGCATTGGGCTGGTACTTGTCAAACCTTTTCCTGGTGCCTGAACCCTACAGCTTGATGCCCGAGTTCACCATTTTGGAAGTCGGTGAGGGTTCGGTGACACTCCCTTTGCCCGCGCAGCGGCAGTTCGCCGACACGCGCTTGCAAGGTGTTTACAACCTGCTTTATGAGGGGGGCTACGGGCGTTTGGGGGAGGTTTTCAGGGAGACTTCGCAGAGCCTGACGCGCGTTTTTACTCTCTCCCACGGCGAGCCACCCAAAAGCGGCGCGCCCGCCCGCCTCGACTACGTCATTTACCGCAGCGACCCGCTCGAGGCGCACGGCCTCCCCTTTGAAGACCTGACGCTGCAAGGCCAAGTAGGCAAGCTTAAAGCCTGGTGGCTGCCGAACGAGGGGAACACCGCTGTGCTGATGCTTCACGGCAAACGCCGCGCCGACAGAACCGAAACGCTGCGCATCATGCCGACGCTTGTCAACCTAGGCTACCCGGTGCTGGCACTTGCTTACCGCAACCACGACACGAGCGACCCCAGCCCCGACGGGTTGTTTCACTTCGGGGCCAGCGAGTGGCAGGACGCCATGACGGCGCTAGACTTTTTGCGCGCGCAAGGGATTCGCCGCGTCGTGATTTACGGCTTTTCGATGGGCGGGGCGGTGACGCTCGAAACCGCCGAAAGGCTTAGGGGAGAGAGCGCGTCTGCCGCACAGACCGAACTCGTCGCCGTCATCCTCGACGCGCCGCTCCTCGACCCCAAAACGGTGTTCCGGCACAATGCGAGCGCGTTGGGGTTGCCGAACGCGCTTATCAATCCGCTCACCGACCTCGCCATGTGGGTAGCGACAAAACGCAGCGGTGTGGATTGGAAAACGCTGAACCAGCAAGACACCATCCACCAGGTCACGGTGCCCGTTTTGCTCATCCACGGCAGCCAGGACAGTACAGTCCCGGTAGCTCTCAGCGACGCGCTGGTCGAGCGGACCGGGGGGTCGCTGACCTATCACCGCGTGGAGGGGGCGGAGCATATCGAGGCGTGGAACCAAGACCCAGAGGCGTATGAGGGTTGGGTGCAGGAATTTCTGGCGTGCTACGCGCCGCTGGTTACGGTTCCAGCCCAGCGGCCTGCGCCTCTGCTGGCAGACGCCGCGCTACCCGCCCGACGGTGAGTCCTTGAACCAGAATGGCGAATACGACCACGCCGTACGTCATTGCCAAAATGAGGTTGCGTTCAGGACCCTCGGGCACAGACAGCGCCAGCGCCACGGAAATGCCACCCCGGAGCCCGCCCCAAACCATCATACGCACCGTGTAGCGGGGAAACATGCGCCTTATGATGGGTAGGTTTACGCTCAAAAAGCGCGCTGCAAGGACGAGGGGAATGGCGAGGAAGGCGGCCCAGAGCCGCGGCCCGGTGAAGGGGATAAGCAACATCTCCAAGCCGATGAGGACGAACAGCACCGCGTTGAGAATCTCGTCGGTCATCTCCCAGAAGGTGTCTAAGTGCTCCCGCGTGGACTCGCTCATGGCGAGAAGCCGCCCCTGGTTACCTATCAAAAGCCCCGCCACCACCATCGCGATGGGACCCGAGGTGTGTAGAAGCAGGGCCAAGGCGTAACCCCCCGCGACGACCGCCAAAGTCACGAGCACCTCGACTGTGTAGTTGTCGACTCGTCGCAGCATGAGGTAAGCCAGCAGCCCCAGCGCAAGCCCGAACAGAATGCCCCCCAGGGCTTCTTGCGCAAAGAGCAGCGCAACGTCGCCCACGCCTGTTCCCCCGTGCCCCGAGGCGGTCGCGATGTTCAAGATGACGCTGAACACCACCACCCCGACCCCGTCGTTGAACAGCGATTCCCCCACGATAAGGGTTTCGATGTCCTTGCGGACACCCAAGCTACGAAGAATGCCCAAGACGGCGATGGGGTCGGTAGGTGAGATGAGCGACCCGAACAAGAGCGCGTAGATAAAGGGAAGCTCGAGGCCCAGCAGCTTGAGGCCGAAATAAATCAGGGTGCCGACAAAAAAGGTCGAGAGCACAATTCCTACGGTTGCTAAAATCAGAATCGGCCACTTCTGCTGATTAAGGTCTTCCAGATTGACATGTAAAGCGCCTGCAAAAAGCAGGAAACTCAACAGGCCCTGTAAGACCAACTCACCAAAGTCCAGGTTGTACAGCAAGCCACCGGCCCAGGCAACCGTGTCGGCGCGGCCGAAGAGAATCAGCCCGAGCGAGAGCAACAAAGATACCAGCATCACGCCGATGACCGTGGGCAGCTTGATGACGCGCTCGTTGAAATAAGCAAACACGGCGGTCAAGGAAAGGACGAGGGCAATGGCCTGAAAGACGGTCACAGACCAGTGTACCTAAACGTGGCTAGAAACGCCCGCTCTAGGTTCAAGCTTAATCCGCAAACCTGCTGGCCCGCGCCAAGGTACTGCACAGTCGTCCCGAATCAGCTCGCGGCTTCGGCAACTTGGCGCGCCTCTGCTTGGGCCTTCCAGCGGGCTTGTGGGTTGGTCTCCACCGGCGGCCAGCCTTCACGCTGTTCGGCACGGTCGCCGTCGATAGCTTCCGTTTGGTCATGAAACAGGTGGACTTCCGTCGGGTAAGGCATGTCGATACCTGCGTCGTTCAGGGCGTACTTGACGGCCGTCAGCACCTTGTCCCGCACAGTAACGACGCTGGCCTGGTCCGGCTCCGTCCACCAGCGCGCTCGCAAGTTGACGCTCGAGCCCGCCAAGTCCACCAACACCACATCGGGTTCGGGCTCTCTCACGACCGCCTCCACCCCTTTGACCGCCTCTAAGATAACTTCTCGCGCTGTTTCAATATCGTCGCCGTAGCCGATGCCGACGTCGTATTCGGAGCGGCGGTACTCCCTGGCCGTGTTGACCACCACATCGTCGGTAAACAGGTTGCTGTTGGGTATGACGACGCGGCGACCGTCGTAGGTTTTCAAGGTGGTCGACCTGGTTTCTATGGACATGACCGTCCCGATATAACCGTTCGACGTTTCAATCTGGTCGCCTACCCTGAAGGGTTCACTCCACAGCAGCAGCAGGCCCGCGAAGTAGTTTTGTAAAACATCTTGGAAAGCAAAGCCGATGGCGACGCCACCGATACCCAAAGAACCCAACACGCCCCCGAGGTTGACCGATGGAAAAATGATGGTCATAGCGATGAGCAAGCCGACGACGACCACGGCCACTTGTGAAATTCGTCCAATCGCCTCGGACAAGCCCTCACGCTTGATGGACCTTTTGACAAAGGCTTTCAGCACCCTGGCTAAAAAATAAAAAAGGACGAAAACGACGATGCCCAGGATGAGTTCGGGTAAAGCCCCCATAAAGCCTGCGAACATGGCCTGAAGGGAACCCGAAAAGGTCGTTGTACTTGTGCTTGCGTCGTTCACGGTGACGCCTCCTCACGTTTGATGTTGATGTGTCAGTTTGACCAGGTGGCACTGTACAGCTTAATCACCCGGAGTTTTAGGCAAATTGCTGCTTGCTTGGTCGGGAGGTTTACGCAGTTTTACGGGCTCGGTTCTTTTCGTTCGCAACTGCAGGTTGAGCACCTCCACCAGAACCGAGAAGGCCATTGCAAAGTAGATGTAGCCTTTGGGTATTTCCTGCCCGAAACCCTCGGCAACCAGCGTCACGCCGACGAGAATTAAAAAACTCAGGGCAAGCATTTTGACGGTTGGATGTTTTTCGACAAACCTGCTGATGGGCTCCATCGCCACGAGCATGATGACGACGGCAATGACGATGGCTGTGACCATCACGCCGATGTCGTCTGCCATGCCCACCGCCGTAATCACCGAGTCGAGCGAGAAAACGATGTCTAGTAAGGCAATTTGTATATGACTGCCAAAAACGAAGGCGCAGCCTTACCGCTCACCTTTGCTTCTTCACCTTCAAGGCTGTGGTGAATCTCCTGGGTCGCCTTCCACAACAGAAAGAGTCCGCCACCCAGCAGAATGAGGTCGCGGCCGGAGAAGTCAAAACCGAACACCTCGAACAGGGGCGCTGTCAAGCCGGTCAGCCACGCTATCGAGAAGAGCAGCACAATCCGGGTCAGCATCGCCATAAAAAGACCGAGGCGGCGCGCGCGCGCCTGCTGCGAGGCAGGCAGCTTGCTGGAAACAACGGAGATAAAAACGATGTTGTCTATACCCAGCACGATTTCCAGCGCCGTTAGGGTTAGAAGAGCTACCCAAGCTTCGGGACTTGCCAACCATTCCATTCCTTAGCCTCCTGCACTAACCTGGCACGCAAAAACAATTTTCCAAAGTGTCGTTACCAAAGTCGGGTTAGTGTTCGTTCGAAGTTTGCTTTTTCTTACCCGTTCATGGCTTGCATGGCGGGTATGGCTAAGGCCACCTCGAAAGCCTCGAGCACTGGGTATAGGTCGTCTCCGCCTGTGATGGCCGAGCCCATAAACAAGCGTTTGTAGTCTTCCGAGTTTGTCCAGACCTCGAAGTCGTGTCGGCTGTCCCAAAAGGAAACGGCGACGTAAGGTTTGTCCGGCAGGGTGGGGCGCAACAGCACGAACGACTTGAAGCCCTGCTGCTCATTCAGGGAAGACGTGCTCGCAGCGATGCTGGCTTCGGCGGCCTGCGCCGAGTCCACCTTTATGGGGATGCGTAAGTTTAGGGCGTACATGTGTCTCCTTTCAAAGCAGCAGGCTGCCCCGGCAGCCTGCTGACACTTCACACGGATTGGGTGTTTAAGCGGGTTGGGCTTCTCGTTGCTCGAGCATAGTTTTCAGCTTCTCCTCGGCGTCTTTGGACAGAGAGGTTTGGTAGACCTTACCTTTCAAGTCCCTGAACTCCTCCGCGACTTTGTCGGTGACGGTTTTGGTCACAACCACGAAGATGGCGGAACTGCCGGGGTCGAGCGCCTGGGTAACATCCTTGACAAACTTGTCCTCGATGCCCAAGTCGGTGAGGCGGCCGGAAATTGCGCCGCTGGCAGCGCCTACCGCCGCGCCCAAAACGGGCGCGAAAAACAGCATCCCGACGAGTCCGCCCCATAGGGCACCGCCCGCCGCGCCCCGACCGGGCGTAACGTCGCGCGTCTGGCGCAGCTTGACCTTCCCGTCTTCGTTTTTGACGGCGACTACGGCGTCCTCGAACTCAATTAGGTACTCTTTTTCGAGTCGGTTGAGCTTGTTGAGCACCTCGTCGGCGCGCTCCGTATTGTCAAAGGTTATTGCGTAGAAGTCTCTCATTGTGAACTTCCTTTCTGGATGTGGCCTCAGCCACTCACACAAGAATTATGGAGCCTGATGTTTAAGAACTTGCGAAGACTCTGTCAAGATTTGGTTAAGAGCAACCACCTGAAATTCGAAGGTGGGTACAGTCTCGAGGTAAGAAGCTGAGAAAATGCGTTGGGAACAAAAACGTGCCGTTGCAAAGGCTCGAGGCCATCTTTCGTCCTCGCCATTGCAGCGCAAGCCTTCGAGCTTGGAGTCTGTCCACATGGAGTTTATAAACACAGCCTCACCGGTCGTTGGCTAGTGTAGAATTTAGGACCAGGCTGTCGATTCTCGAAAAAGGTTTTGAATTCCCCGTCACCAGCTCGAGCCTTTAACCTCAGCTCGAAAGTTGCTCAGCACGCTACGTCACCGTCTCCACAACCTTGTACCGTTTCCGGTTAACTCTCAAAAACATCAACCGGAAAAGGTACTCTGTACTCTGTAGCAATTTGAGCGCCCTACAAGTCATTACGCTGCAAAACGCCCGCGCCGAAAAAGCCGCTGCACGATAAAGGCCAGTACCAACCCGGCGGCCACAAGCGCCGCCACAACCACGACCAACTCCGCGCCCCACTGCTTCGCCGCGATGCCGACAAACGCCCAGGCCAGAACTCCGCCAAAGGCCAGGTCGCCCCGGTTCTTGAGCATCAGAAAGCCGATACCCAAGGCGGCGATGATGGCGACGGCGGCCCAGAAAGGCGCGAGCCAGCCGCCCGTAACCCCAAGGTCGAGGAGCGTAATCGACGTGTTCGCGACCGTCGCCACCGTTATCCAGCCCAGGTAAACGCTGAAGGGTAGCCGCGTCGTCAGCCTCTCCACCACCGACACCCTGGTTTTAGATACTGCAGTCTTGCCAATGCCCAAACGCCTGTAGCACACGATCAGCGAGGCGAGCAGCCCGAGCATGAAGACTTGGCTCAGCCAAATCACGCCGTAATGCCAGGCGAGCAGCCAGGCGAAGTTGAAAGCGCAACTCACCACGAACGCGTAACCCAGCCGTTCCAACCGGGGATTGTCTTTTTGTGAGGGTAGGGCCTGGTAAACGATGAAGACGGCGAGCAACGCGTAAATGAGTCCCCAGATGCTAAACACGTAACCCGCGGGGGTAAAGAGGCTTGGGAAAGAATCGGACACCTCGCCCGTAGTCACGCCGTTGATGGGCAAGAGGTTGGCTAGAGCGTTGATGGTGAGTACAGAGCCCAAGGCGAAGATGTTGGCAAGCTGGCGCTTGACGGCGCTGCTCAAAGAGGTTGAAGCGGTTTGCGTGGTCATGCTGGCTCCTTAAGGGTTAGGGGGCTCGTGAGGTGGTGGGTTTGGCTCGAGCCTTTTTCAACACTTTGCCAGAACCCGTCCAACACCTGCACGGTGCGCTCCGGCATCTCGAACTGTGGCAGCCCACGCGAGGGCTCGAGCCTGAACGCCCTTACCTTGGGGTTGGCGGCGAGCAGCGCAGGCAGCTTCTCGAAACTCACAAAGGCGTCCTCGTCGAACAGGATGAACGCCGGTACGCTCAAACGTTCGTACACCTTTTGTCTGACCCGCGGTGTAAACAACTTACCGCTGATAAAGTAAAGCGGCGCGTGCTCCGCCCCCGGCTGGTGCGAACTGAGGTAGCTGTAGCTTTCTAACTCTTCCGGCACTTCACCCACGAAGCTGTCTTTGAGAAAGTAGTGGATGCTGGCGGGCGTAGCGATGAGGTCGTAAAACGCCCTTGCCCACAAAGGGTTGGAGGCAAGCTTGTAAAATCCATCGTTGCCACCTTGCTTTCCCGCCTTGTCCGAGGCGCGCGCCTCGCGCTTGGTGTTGAGGCCCGTGGGAGAAATCAGTGTTAAAGACCTGAAACGTTCCGGGGCTTCCAAAGCGGCGCGAGCAGCGAACTCGCTGCCTAACGACAGGGCGACGACATCGGCAGGCTCGGGAACTTGAGTTCGAAGAAACTTGAGCACGGCCTCAGTAAACAGCGCGGGCGTGTATTCTCTGTCGGGGCGGCTCGAGAAGCCGAAACCGGGTAGGTCGAGGGCGTAGACGGGGCGTTTGCCGCGGTAATGCTCGAACAGCTTTTTCATCTCGAAAGAACTGGCGGCGGCGTTGACGCTGTGAATGAGGACGAGGGGTGTACCGCTCGCGTGAAGGTCGCTGTAGTAGCTCAGTCTGCCTGCGACCTGTGTCTGGAAGTCGGTTCGCTCGGCGTCGATGGCGAGGGGTAACCTGACACTGTGGTCGATGCCGAGCTTGCTGTACAGCCACCAGCCGCCCGCCGCGGCGAGGGCCGAACCCGCTAAGATGCCTGCGCTTGTGAGAGTGGTTTTCGTGACGTCGGATAAGGTGTCGTTCATCATCATCTCCTAGAACAATTATGAAACCTAATTGTTAAGATTTTGCAAAGACTCCTTGGCTACTGCAACTCTAAGCGGTGTGACTGACCTTAATCGGCTGTTGATGCCCAGCCGACTCAGAGGGAAACTCAAACGTACGTTCACGGAGAATCACAAAGTTTTCTGCACCTTGGTCATTTCGAGTTGTTCAGGGTATCGAGCAGCGCCTCGGGCTCGGCCACGCTCATGAGTAGGCTGTAACCCTCGAGCGTCGGCAGGTAAACAACTTGCTCAGGCTCGGTCACGAACAGCAAACCACGTTCACCGTTCTCGAGGCGGAACCAGCCCAGTTTGTAGCCGGGCAACCCTACCCCGTTGGAGCGGGCGCGCGGCGCGTAGGGTGTTCCCTTCAAACTCACGACCACGGCCTTGTCCACGTCCAACTTGTCGAAGGTCAGGGTCCGCCCGTAGGGCCAGCCGCTGACGCTCAAGGCTTCGGAACCTACGCTGACGGTCGTTTGCTTTGACAAGAAGCCGAGGTAAACGAAAAGCAGCACGAGGACCAGCATGAGTATCGCGAACAGCGTGAGGAACACCAGAGGCGTATTCGAGGCGGGGACGATGCGAAAAACTTGGTCTTCCATGTTATACCCTTCTCGAGGCCGTCGGGTTCCAGTCGTAGCGAACCCCGGTGAGCTGTTCGGACACCTCCCACAGTTTTTTGGCATCCGCTTCGTTTTGTGCGGCTTTGCTCGAGCCTACCTTCTTCGGCTTTCCCGTCATTTCCATAAAATTGCTGGGGCCGTAACAGTCGCCGCCCTGCGCGTGCGCGTCGGTAGCTGCCCGCAGTATTGGTAGAGCGCCCGCCGCCGCGCTCTGCATCATGCCGAAGGTATTCATAAACCAAGAGGAAAAGCGCAGTTGGAAGTCGTCTTTGGCATCTCGAGCCAGGTTTGTTTTTGCCCCGCCGGGATGCGCCGCCACGGCTAACACATCTATATTTGCGGTCTCAAATCGACGCTGCAATTCGTAGGTGAAGAGCAAGTTGGCGAGTTTGGAACGACCATAAGCGGGTAGCGGCTTAAAACCCTTGCCGCCCTCGTACTGTAGATTGTCAAAATCCATCTTTCCCACCCGGTGTCCGTAACTGCTCACCGTCACCACCCGCGCGCCTGCGGTGGCTTTTAGAACCTCTAACAGCCATCCCGTCAGGGCGAAATGTCCGAGGTGGTTCACGCCGAACATCTTCTCGAAGCCGTCACTCGTCAACTCGTAGCGGGTGGTCGAAACGCCTGCGTTGTTGACAAGTATGTCGAGGCGGTCATGGCCGTGCGTAAAGGACGCCGCAAAGTTGTGGGCGGACTCGAGGCTGGCTAAGTCGAGCTGTATGACGACCGCGTCAGCGCTACCAAGCTCACGCTTTATCTCAGCTACTGCTCTTTTTGCCTTGTCCTGATCGCGGCACGCCAGGACGACTCGAGCCCCCTTGCGGGACAGTTCTTTGGCGGTTTCAAAACCGATGCCGCTGTTCGCGCCTGTGACGATGGCGACCTTGCCCGTTAAGTTAGGGATGTTTTCGGTTGACCATGTGTTGCTCATCCGTTCGACCCTGTTTCCGCTTTAGCTAAGCTGGCAACGTCTGATGCGAACGTCCATGACCAAAGGGTGAACACGGACAGCCCGACAAAGCCGGTAAACAAACGGAGGATAAGGTTTATTGCTTTCTTTGCGGCTCACCTGCGTTGAGCCGTGAGCGTGTCTGCGGCTTGTCGGCTAAAGTCGTAGCGCACCCCCGTAAGCGCTTCGGAAACCTCCCAGAAACGCTTTCGGGCGTCGGCGTCGTAAGCGTCTTTATTGGCTTTCTTCTCGGCGGGGTAACCTTTCAGGTTCAACGTCCTCGGTCCGTAAAAAGCGCCGCCCTCAGCCTCTTGCGCCGTTGCGCCGTAAAGCTGCGGGAGAACGCCCATGCTCACGTCCTGCCCCATGAGCGGTCCGGCGACGCGGTACAGGAAGCCCTCAACCCCCGTTCCCGACTGTTCGACGCTGTTGGCCTGTAAGTTGCCCATCACGAGACCGGGATGAGACGAGTTGGCGATGGCGCTGTGCCCGGCTGCGCTCAGACGTTTTTGCAATTCAAAAGTGAAAAAGACGTTCGCCAGTTTGCTCTGGTTGTAGGCCGTCCAGCGACCGTAGTCCTTTTCGCCCATGAGGTCGTCGAAATCGATGCTGCCCATGTAGTTGGCGCTGCTGCTGACGGTGTGAACACGCGCGTTCGGCGTTTGGGTGATGACGCCCAGCAGCAAACCTGTAAGCGCAAAGTGCCCGAGGTGGTTCACGCCGAGTTGCGTCTCGAAGCCGTCAGGGGTTTCTCGGCGTGGGATAGCCATGACGCCGGCGTTGTTCAGGAGGATGTCCAGGCGGTCGTACCCGGCTTTGAACGCGTCGGCAAATTTGCGCACCGACTCGAGCCTGCCGACATCGAGCTGCAGCAACGCTAAAGATGCCTCTGGAACTTCCCTCAAAATCTCTTCTTTGGCTGTTTCGCCTTTGGCTAAGTTACGAACGGCCATGACGACCGTTGCGCCTTTGCGGACCAGCGCTTTTGAAGACTCGAGCCCCAGACCGCCGTTCGCGCCGGTAACGACGACAACTTTGCCGGTCAAGTCAGGGATGTCTTTTTGGGTCCAGTTCCGGTTCATTTTGCTCCTTTAGGGTGCTACTCGCATTAGAAAAAAGCAGTCACGCCCAGGCGTAGCCCGTACACCGTAGCAAACTCGGTATGGTTGAAGGTCGGTCCAACCGTAAGCTGATAATCGCTCTCGCTGTGCGTGTAAAAAAGGCTGCCCGAAGCTTGCAGGGCGCTCGAGCCCTCCGAAAAACTGTCTACCAAACCGAAGCTGGTGTTCAAGTCCAAGTTGCCCGCGTCGCCCACCGGCAAGCTGAGCTGTCCTAAGAGTTGCGGGTAAGGGTTCGCTAGGTTGAGAAACGCCCCTTCAAAGTCCAACTCCGTCTCTATCGCCGTGTCAAGCGGGTCAGCCGCGTAAGCTGCCTCCACCGTCCAGAGTAAATCATCCCAAAAGCCGCTCGCGCCCAACGCGCCGCGCCCGTCCCAGGGATTGCTCAACAGCCAAGCCTCACCGTAGACGACAATGTCGCCCAACAGACCGCTGCCGCCCAAGCCCGCCGCAAAGCCGTTCAGGTAGACAAGATGCGCCTCGAGGTCGAAACTACTGAACTCGCGCCGCACGCTCACCACGCCGCCGAGCTGGTCGTCCTGAGTGCGGTAAAGAAGGGCAGGGCGAACGCGCCAGTCCTCGAGATAAACATTGGCTCTCACGCCCAGCAAGCCCAGAGGTTGGCCCAGTCGGTTTACCGGCTCAACGCGAAACGGAACGCTGAGGCGGGCGGTCTCGAGCGGCAAGCGCTCCAAGCCCGCACTAAAGTCCACCGTGTCCAAACGGTAAAGCGCAAAGGCTTCGGTCAAACCAGGTTCGGTAAGAGCGCTGTCCAGCCCGGCGTTTGTCACACGCAGAGTTGGGTCGAGGATAAGGCGGAAATCTAAGGGCTCGATAGAATAGTCGGCCTCGAGATGCCCGCGCAAGCTGAGCCCAACCGCTTCGTTCAGCACTTGGTTTGTAGAGGCCAAAGAGAGGTCGGTGGAGACTTCGAGTTCGCCTCGGTAGCTGAGCTGAGCGAAGGAGAGAGACGTAGCAAGAAATGCGAACAGGATGAAAAGAGGTTTCATGATGGTTCCTCGAGAGCAAGGGTTAGAGCAGGCCCTTTAGCTTCCCTCAAGCAAGAACCGCCTCGCGCTCGCGCGCCCCGACAACCCGACCATCCTCTAAGTTGACGGTACGCTTCACGTGTTCCAACAGCCTCGGGTCGTGCGTCGAGAACACAAACGTGACGCCCCGCTCCTCGTTGAGGCGTTTCATCATCTCGATAAGGTCGCCCCCGGATTTGCTGTCTAAGTTCGCGGTGGGCTCGTCCGCCAAGATGATGTCGGGCTCGGCGGCGAAGGCGCGCGCCACCGCCACACGCTGCTGCTGCCCGCCCGAAAGCTGGTTAGGGCGGCGGTCTTTGAAGTCTTCCATGCCCAATGCTCGCAAAGATTCCAGCGCCCTCCTTTCACGCTCCTTTTTGTTGACGCCCTGGAGTTCCAAGACAAACGCCGCGTTTTCCAAAGCCGTCAACACCGGGATAAGGTTGTAAGCCTGGAATACGAAGCCCAACTTGTCGAGCCGCATCGCCGCGCCTTCCTTTTTGTCCAACTGGTCGATGCGTTGGCCGTTTAAGTAGATTTCGCCTGAGGTCGGCTTGTCGAGGTCGCCCATGAGGTGCAGCAGCGTGCTCTTGCCTGAGCCGGACGGTCCGGCGATGGCGGTGAATTCTCCCTTGTCGATGGTTAGGTCTACGCCTCTAAGCGCGTCGGTCTTAACATCACCGATTTGATAGGTTTTCTTGAGGTTCTTGACTTCGAAGAGGGGCATGTTGTTTTCCTTTCTGTAATGGGTTTTTACAAGCTTTACGCCGTATAACGCATCGCCTCGGCGGGCTCGATGTTGGCCGCCATTCGCGCGGGACCCAGGGCGGCGAAAAAGGCGGTGAGGACGGCGAAGCCCACCGCGAGCAGCACTTGCCACGGTTCGATGGAGAGGTAGAAGACATTGGGCAGGCCGACTTCCGCCAGCATCTCTTCGGCGTAACCGGGCATGGCAAAACCACTCGAGCCGAGCCAGACAAGCGGTAGGCCAATGGCAAGTCCTAATGCAGCACCTGAGAGGCACAGCAACACACTCTCCAACGTCACCATACCCAAGACCCTGCGCGCCCCGGCACCCAAACTGAGGATGACGCCGAACTCGCGCACGCGCTCCAGGGTGCTCAAGTAAACCGTGTTGAGCACCAGCAGCCCCGCCAGCACGAAAAAGATGAGCGACATGACGAGCAGCACGGGCGTGAAGAACTGGACCAACGTCGCTAAACTCGGGTCAATCTCCCGCCAGCCTTCTACTGTTAAGTTTTCGGGCAGGGCGCTTCTAAGGGCGGCGACTTCGCTTGCTGTTTGTGCGTCCTCATCTAGGGTGTTGACGTTTGCGAAGTGAAGCTCGAGCCGACTCACCGCGTCGGGCGCGGCGAGTTCTTGCGCGGCGGCGAGCGAGAGGTACGCCGCGTTGATTTCGCGGTTGGGATCGTCGAAGTCTAAAAGCCCTTCGACGGTGTAAGCCGCCGCGCCGTAGCCTTCGGTGCCGGGGGCGTAGACGTACACGTCGTCGCCTAGACCGACTTCCAACGCCGTCGCCAAAGACCGACCCAGCATGATGCCCGTGATGTTGTCACCCTCGACGAATGTACCTTCCGCGAGGTAATCGTTGACAAAGTCCTCTTTGAGCAGGTCGGGCCAATCCTGACCCTGTACGGCTAAACCCCTCGAGCGGTCTTCGCCTGCTACCAGCCCAGGGACTTGCAACGAGCCAACCGTCACCGCGTCCGGGAGGGTCTGCGCCACCGCCTCTCTCACTTCTGCGGCGTTCTCAAGCAGTCCAGCTCCAAAGTTCCGCGCGTCCCGGTAGCCTGCGGTGTGAATCTGCACGTTGCCAACCTGCTTGGTCAGGTCCCCGTACATGCCGTTCGTGAGCGCGCCGCCGAAGCTGTAGATGAGGATGGCAAAGAGCACCACGAGGGCGACGGCCAGGATGGAAATGAGGCTGCGCCGGCCCTGCCGCCACAGGTTGCGCCAGGCTAAAGCTATCATTCGCACGCCCCCTCACGTTCTAACGTGTTCTGCGTAAAGCACGCTTCAGGAATGTCCACACCGAAGTCGGCGTCTTGCCAGGTGACGACGGTTCTGTGGCCCTCCTCGAGCAAATCTTTAACTTCAAAGCGTTGCGGAATATAGAGGCCGTCTACTTCGGCGTAATCCGACAGGATGTTTTCTTTCACCGCCGTGTCGCGCTGGTCGAAGTAGGTGATGACGGTAGGTGCGTAAGAGGGTTTTTCGGCGGTCAGGTGAATCTTGCCGTAAGGGGTCGGAGCGTTCGGGTTGGGGACAAGCTCCAAGGTGACACTCTCGTCCGTCTCCTCTAAAACGCTTGATTGATAATTTTCTTGTAGGTCGTCTCCAGCGAGGTCATTGTACGAGATGTCCGAGCCCAAAAACGAGTCGCTTTGACCGCTCGGCGGCAACCGGAGCACGCGCTTTAAGCGGGGGTTGTAGATAAAAACATTGTCGCCGTCGTTTAAAAAAGCTTGCCCGGCGTCGCGGGGCGGGGCGACAACGCGCGTGAGTCCTTTGTCTTCGCCTTCGCTGTAGATGCGCATGGTGTAGGTGTCTTTTTCGTCGGGGCGAATCACCTCCATGTTCAACGTCGCCACCTGCGACTCGCCGCGCAAGTTACTCACAATGGTGTCTAAGATGCTCGCCGCGTCCTCTTGGGCACTGGCGAAGCCCAAGCTAAGCAAAACGGTTAGGGTGATTAGAAGGCTTTTCATGGGAATTCCTTTCCGAAATTAGCTCGCCCGCATCGCCTCGGCGGGGTTGAGGTTGCGCACGCGCCTGCCGGGCACGACGATGGCGAGTACGGCGGCAATAAGGATGGTGATGGCGGCCCAGGCGAGGTAGGTCAGGCTCGAGGCCAGCACAAACTCATCGCTCAGCGCTAAGCCCGACAGGTAAGCGCCGTAAAAGGTGTTGATAAAGGGTCCTAAAAGGTTGGTTGCAGACGCGAGTGCGCTCAGGCCGAACCCGAGCACCGCGCCCGCGGCAAAACCGATAAAGGTGGTGTAGACGGCCTCGAGCGTCACCATCCGCGCCAGTTGCCCCTGGCTGAGCCCGAGCGATGTGATGACGCCGAACTCCCTGGTACGCTCAATGACGCTGACAATCACGGTGCTCATCACAGTTACCGCGGCGAAGAGGGCGATTATCAGGACAATTGGAATCATCGAAGTGCGTTTGCCCTCGATGCCCGCCATGATGCCGCCCAGCAGTTCCGAAATCGGGTAAGCCGCCACGCCTTGCGGCAAGACTGAGGCCGCGTTAAGGGCTTCGGCCACCCCTTCCTCGTCGCCCTGCCGCACGTCGAGCGCCACGCCCGTGGCGGTATCTACACCCGTGAGCGTTCTGGCATCCGTTAAGTGAACCAGCACCACACCTTCGTCTACGGGGTTGATGTTGCTGTCGATGATGCCCACGACTTGCAGCCCCGCGCCCTGCGAGCCGCCCACGGACTGCACGTCGAGCGCCAGGCGTTCGCCCACCCGCACGTCCAAATCTTCGGCGAGAACTTTACCCAGAACGAGTTCGCTCTCGTTCTCGACCATGCGCCCCTCGCCAATGTCGCCGCCGATGTCACTGACTTGTGGCTCTAAACTCGGGTCGATGCCGCGAACTTGCGCGCCCAAGGTGCGGTAAGGGGAACGCAACAGGGCCTGGAACTCGAGCCTCGGCGCAAACCCCCTTACGCCCTCGACCCCTGTGAGCGCGTCTTCAAAATCCAGGGTCGGCAGGCTGTTCTCCGGGTCGGGGTCGGTGCGATACGCTTCGGTCTGCACCATCACCGGGGCGCTGAGGTAACGCGCCTGACCGCCTAACAAGACGTTGACAAAGCCGTCATAAAAGCCCCAGAAGAAGATGATGGCGACCGTTGCGTAGGCCACTACCGCCAAGAGAAGCTGCGTGCGGCGCTTGTGCCGCCACAGGTTGCGCCAAGCGAGTTTGGAAATGGAGGTAGTCATCCCTTTCTCCTTTCAAAAAATACAGAAACCGCTGACTTTCTTCTCAAAAAATCTTCGTCGAAGGAAGTCGCTATAAACAAGGCCGCGAGGCCACCTGTAAGGGTCGTCATGCCGGAATCAACTCCTCTGACACTTTCAGCGCGTCCCAGCGCTCGAACACGCTCGGGAACTCGCGCTCGACAAAGCTGTAAAAGTCGCGCATCTCCTCGAGCCCACGTTTCACCTCGGGGTCGCTAGAGTCGAGCAGCCCCAAGCCGCGCTCCGCCAGTTCCCGGTACAGCCTCGCTTCCTCTAAACCCCGCCTCGTCATCTCCACCCAGGCCCCCGGCTTGTTGCGAAAATAACTGCGCCGCTCGCCAGGTTTCGAGATGCGCTCGATAAAACCGAGTTGAATAAGGTAGCGCGTGGAGGTGCTAATGGAGCCCCGGCTGGCTTGCAAGGTCGCGGCCAGTTCATCGGCGGACTGTTCAGCGGGGTCGGCCACAAGGAGCGCGCCCAGCACGCGCCCGGACATGCGCGTCATGCCGCTCTGCTCGAGCTTTAAGCCGACTTCCTCGATATACTTTTCCTTGGCCTTGCTCAAAAGACACCTCCTGTGCGTGACGAAGATTTGGAACTTTCAAGACTTACTGAAATCAACTTACAGTAGAAATATAAAGATTCTGCAAAGATAGGCCGTGGTGCGCGTTGCTGAAGGGGCTAAAAGGATGTGTCAAGGCGCTCAGCGTCCCATTCGCTGTTGCCAGCGAAACAGCCGCGCCGCCAACACGCCACCGACGACCAAAATGCCAAGAAAAGTTCAGACCGACAGCGCAGGCCAACCCTCCCCAAACGACAACGACTGCGTCACCACGGGTGTCAGCATCAACGGCGGCAAAATCCCCGTATTGCTCGGTCAGATGACGCACAGAGCCAACGGGTGACGACTTATCCTGGAAATCTCGTGTTATGTATGGGTTCCCTGAGTCTTGCCAAATCCTATAGACGTCGACATTCTCGCTTTTTGCGATTTCAGTAACGAACCTGGACTACGCGCACCCCTCCAGCACAAAGCCCCCCGTGCCCAGGGGTGCGGATGTTTAGCTTTTTCGAGCCTGCACGCACCCAATAACGCTATCTAAAAAGGCACCCGTAGCTGCACCAATGCCAGCACCAGCACCCGCGCCAAGACCTGTAAGCCAGCCAACGAGCGCTCCAGCTCCAAGACCAGAACCAATGCCTGCGCCCATACTGGCACCAGAACCGGCCCACCTACCTGCATGAGACGTGTTATTTGCATTCATCTGTTCTCTCCTTTTCTGCCCTTGTGTTAGGGCGCGGCACGTTTTAATTGCGCTTAGTAGCTTCAGTTTATTGAAAAATCATCAAGAATCAGGCAAGCCTTTATCAAAATTTGATAAAGGCTTGCCGTGCGTACTGAGATTTAACGGTCGAGTTTTTACATCCGGCGAGCTTGGCTTAGCATCGTCCGACGTGGCTCGAGCAACCGGGTCGTCAGGCTGTCTGCCTGCGTCAACGCGCTAAGCGGCTTGCCACCCTCCGTCCGCCGGGATAGCGGCACCGTTAATCAGCTTAGACTCGTCTGAGGCTAGAAAGAGGGCCAAGTCGGCGATGTCGGTGGGCTCGAGCATTGCCGGCATGACGGCTTGGTACTTCTGCAAGCGCTCGGACGCGAACGGGTCGAGCTTGCTCATGTCGGCTTCACCCATGATGTTGGTTCTGACCCCACCTGCGACGATGCAGTTGCAGCGAATGCCTTTGGTCGCGTAGATATAGGCGGTGCTGCGAGTCAAGCCCACGACGGCGTGTTTCGACACGGTATAAGCCGCCCCCGCTGCGCCCCCGCCGACCCCGGCGGCCGACGCCGTGTTGATAATCGAGCCGCCGCCGTGTTGGGCCATATATTGCACGGCCTTGCGGCTGGCGTACATGGGGCCGTCCACGTTGATGCTCATGACGCGCTCCCACAGCTCATCACTCAGTTCACCGACGCCGTGCATCAAATCCATGACGCCCGCGTTGTTGCACAGGATGTCGAGTTTACCGTAGGTTGACAGGGCGGTTTCAATCAGCCGTTCGGCGTCCTCCTTGATCGATACATCGCCCTGCACACCGGTAATCTCACCCTTCGCCGTCCCAACCTCGTCAACAACCGCGGCAAGCGTGTCTTGTTTCCAATCGCCTGCGACGACCCGAGCGCCTTCTTTGGCGAAAAGGTGCGCCATCGCGCGACCCATGCCGGAACCTGCGCCCGTTATGACGGCTACCTTACCTGAAAGTCTCATGCTGTTTCTCCTTTGCTGGAATGTGTTTAGGTTTCATAAATGGCTTTGCTGTGTACCCTAACTTTACACCACCCCGCTCGTCAGCGCCAAAAAAGCGTCGATGGCCGCCGTAACTGCTGCCGGTTTTTCCAAATGGGGCGCGTGTCCAGCGCCCATAATCCACTGCAAACGGGCAGCGGAAAAGCGGTCGGTTGCCCCGGCAAAAGCTCGCGAGGGTTGTGTGAAATCCATGTCGCCCTGCAACAGCAAAACGGGCATTATCATTCGAGAAAAACGTTCTTGCTGTTGAGCCACACTGACTAAAGCGAGCGCTCGAGCGTAGCGCGGCACCGCTGCGGCCACCCCCGGACGCGAAAACGCCGCGACGAGCCGCCGGTAGTCCTCCGGCTGAACCGGCTCTTGAGTTCTAGCGCCGTAATGCTCGCGCAGAAAGTCTTCAGGGTCGGTCAGCAAGAGCGGGGCCAGCGCGGGGTCGCCCAGAATCGACAGCGCCGTGTGAAAAAAGGGCTCGAGCCGCGCGACGGGCAACTGCATTCGGACGTAGCTCAGCACCCGGTTCGGCACGCTACCGGCTACCACGTCGCCGATGACGCTGCCGAGTTCATAAGTGACGAGGTGAAACCGCTCGAGTCCAATGTTGCCGAGCAGCCGCATGATTTCCGCGGCGACACCTTCGGGTGAGTAGTCGCCGTCGTTTTTGTGAGACTGTCCGAACCCTTTGAGGTCGAGCGCGATGACGTGGTAATCGGCTGAAAGTGCCTCGAGTTGGTGATGCCAGGCGTACCAGTATTCCGGGAAACCGTGGAGGAAAACGACAGCTTCGCCCGCGCCCGCCTCGACGTAGTGCCAGCGCTCACCCTCGACCTCGGCAAAGTGATGCTCGAAAAAGATGTTGTGGACTGAACTGCTTACCGGCAACTTGAGCGCAGAAGCTCCAGCACCTAACGACTTATTCATTTCGGCCTCCACCTAAAGCATGGAGAACGTCTGCAAAGATTCGCTATAGAAAGCGTCAAGATTCCGTAAAGGCTCTTGATGAAATCTTTATAAACCCCCTTTAGCCTGGTGGAATGACGCGTTCTACAATAGATTCTATGGCTTTAGTCCTGGTTGTCGAAGACGAACCCGAAATCGCCGAGTTGCTCGAAGATTACCTGCGCGCCAGCGGCTACCGCACCGAGCGCGCTTCAGACGGCCGCAAGGCGTTGACCCTGTTTCGGGCCGCCAAACCCGACCTCGTGCTGCTGGACATCGCGATGCCGGAACTGAGCGGCACCGACGTGCTCAAGCGGATTCGAGAGGAAAGCAACACGCCCGTTATCATGCTGACCGCCCGCGCGGAAGAAGTGGACAAAATCGTGGGTTTAGAGCTGGGCGCGGACGACTACGTCACCAAACCGTTTCGCCCGCGTGAGGTGATGGCGCGGGTCAAGGCGGTGCTGCGCCGCGCGCAACTTACCGACGAACCCAGCAGCGCGCCCGTCCGCGTCGGCCCGCTGGAAGTGGACCTGTTGCAAACGACGGCCGAACTGGACGGCCACGCGCTGGAACTGACCGCCACCGAGTTTCGTTTGCTCTACCACTTGGCGGCGCACATGGGGCGCACCTTCAGCCGGGCCGAACTGCTGGAGGCAGTTTTGCCCGAGAGCGACGCTTACGAGCGGGTCATCGACGTGCATCTGGGCAACCTCCGCAAAAAGCTCGAGGCCGAAGGGGGTAGTGGTTTGCTCCAAACCGTGCGCGGCGTCGGCTACCGGCTGAACGAATAGTGAACAGCCTCTGGCTGCGCATTGCCCTGGTCAGTTCGCTGAGCGTCGTGCTGACCGTGATCTTGTTCCTCGTGGTACAGGACTACTACTTCAGACGGGCTTTTCAAGCAACAAGTCCTATTTTTCAGCAGGCGCTCACCGAAGTCATGAGCAATCCCGCCTTGAGTGCCGACGAACAGCTTGAAGTGTTGCGTGTGGCAACGCGCGAAGTAACCGAGGACAACGAGGCGTTCCGCCAGTACATGACGCAGCTTACGAACGTGCTGGACACTCGACAACGCCTGCCGCGGATTGCCGCGCGTATCAGTCTACCCGTATCGCTGATTTTCGCGCTCCTGCTCGCCTGGTACATCGCCCGGCCCATTCGGGGTGTTACGTGGGCCGCCAACCAGATTTCCCAGGGCAACTTGACAGCGCGCGCACCCGTGTCGGGGGGTGCCTGGCTCGCCCCGAGCGAGTTGACGGGACTCACGCGTGACTTCAACACGATGGCGGCAACGCTGGAGCGGCTGGAAACCGAACGGAAAAACATGATTGCCGACATCTCCCACGAACTGCGCACGCCCCTGACCGTCATGCAGGGGCAAATCGACGCCATGACCGAAGGCGTGCGGCCCTTAAGTCACGAGTCGCTGGCTAAGCTGAACCGTCAAACCCAGCTCTTGTCCCGGCTGGTGCAAGACCTGAGGACGCTGTCTCTCGCCGAGGCGGGTCGTTTGTCGCTCGAGCTTCTTCCAATAGACATAGCTCGACTCGCCAAAAGCGTGACCACGGGCTTCGAGGTTGCGGCCGCCGAAAAGCAAATCCGTTTGACCTTTGAGAACAGTTTATCGCACAAAGTCATCCTTTCAGCCGACCCGGACCGGCTCGAGCAGGTGCTCGCTTGCCTGCTCGACAACGCGGTGCGCTACACGCCAAGTGGCGGCTTTATCGAGGTCGAATTGACAGCAGAGGACGAGCAAGTCCTTTTTTCCGTCAGAAATTCCGGCGCCGGCCTCAGCGAAGACACTCTAAAGCACGTCTTCGACCGGTTTTACCGAAGTTCTGCGGCGCGTGAGCACGTTCTCGGCGGCAGCGGCTTGGGACTCGCCATCGCCAAAGCCCTCGTCGAGGCGCATGGGGGTGAGGTGAGTGCGGCCAATCACCCCGGCGGGGGCGCTGTGTTTGCCTTAACGCTTGGGGGAAAAAGTTGAGCCCTTGGGCGTGGCATTTGGTTTATCCGGCAAGGTGCAACCGTACCGACATCGTTCATGTTTTGTGTCTAGCTTGAGTATCTTCTAACTGTCTCTGCCACCAAGCCCACGCCGACGTGACAATAGTTTTCAGGTCTGAACGGTAAGGTTGCCAACCGAGTTCCCGGCGTGCCTGGCTCGAGTCCACAACGGGGCCACCCGTAGGCACGAAAACTTTGGGCTCTAAAGGAACATTCCCAGTTACCCTGCGGCACATCTCGAGTATTTCATCGGTAGAGAAGCCTCGGTCGTTGCCGAGAATGTAAGTTTTGACATCTCGTAGCTTTAGAGAAGCTAAAGCCAAAACGCAGGCGTTGGCGATATCGACAACATGAAGGTAGTCATTCGTTTCATTACGCACCGAAGTCAAATTAGGGCGGTTTTGAGGGGCAGATGTGGCTCGCCCACTTTGAGCGTTCCATAACGTTTGGTGGATCAGGTTCGTCTTCAGCCGCGGAAATTCACCGTATTCTTCTGACGCTCCTGCAGCGTTGGAGTACTGCAAATGTACATAGCCGAATTCTGAAGGTCGGTCGAGTAAGTTGAGCAGTTCCTGTATATGTGAGCTTTTGGTGTTAGAACCTTCAGATTTTGCAAAAGATTTGTAAGGAGCACCTAGAGTACCAAACGTACTTAGTAGGTTTGTAGTTGACGACAAAACAAATTTTGTTACACCGTGCTTTAGAAGGGTTTTGAAGAGAGTAAGGGTGTTTCCAGTATCGAAGAAGGTTCCAAATTTGTTTTGTTGTAAATTTTTATCGAGCGACGCAGTAGCAAAGTGAATAACGGCCTCAACATCGTGCTCAAGCGCAGCAAAAGCTAACCTTTCACCCTCTCCGACATCAGCTAAGACGAAAGCGGCTTCCGGATGTACCGCTCTCCGGTAGCCGGTGCTGAGGTTGTCAAGGACAACAACGTAATGTCCCGTTTTAATTAGCGCTTCGACGGTGACGCTACCGACGTATCCTGCTCCCCCGATGACAAGTACGTTCACGCGTCACCTCAATCGCCTGACGTGCAGAGAAAAAGCGTTTGGCGCGCAGTAGCGTGATCACCTGACATATGAATCAGGGTGGGCTCATTCTCCGATACCCCCAGACTCTCTCTGTTCTTACGTTCAGAAGGGTGACTTCTACCACTGCTGGTCCAACCTAAAGCGTCATTCATTACTCCCCCTGTTGTTACAACGACGCTCAGGAATAATCCCCTCAAGAAAAAGCTGATGTTCTAGGCGTTGAGAATATCTTAAGGATGTTGAAAACCTGTTGAAAGGCAGAAAAGGCTTCGTTGAAGAAGTGTTGAAATCGCCCTTTAGGACAGGTTTTTCTCTAAACTTTCCCACCTACGCCGTATCAACAAAGCCGCCGCACTATTGTGAGTATGCTCGTAAAGGAGACCGAGTTCTTCGTAAGCTTCATACAATAAAGAGTCAATCTGGATAGCTTTTTCATACATTTCGACAGCAAGTTGCGGTGCGGCTTCTTGGTTTTGGCGTGCGGCAACAAGGGCAAACGAAGCTGCCAGCTGCTCGTAGTAACGCCTAGCTTCCAACACCCAGTCGCTATCGTGGAGGGGCAGAAACTCTCCCTGGTAATCCCTAACCGCCTGCAACAGCGCACTACTTGAAATACTGCCGACGTCAGCTGTCCTCAGCAAAGCATTGATGTCGGAAACAACTTCGATGTCTTCGCTTAGTCCATAAGTACCGTCTATGGTGGGTATAGGGTCGAGTTGAACGTCGAGCACTTGGGTAAGGGTTTCGCGCAAGCGCCTCACGTGTTGGGCAAGGGTTTGCTTGGCCGAGCGCAAACTCGCTTCGGGCCAGAGTGCGTCTGCGATGGTGTCGGTACGAGTTCTCCCATGAACAGCCAGATAAGCCAACACCTCTTGAGGTTTCGAGGAAAGTTTGACTTCTTTGCCGTCAATTTGTACCTCGAACCCACCGAGCAGGTTCAGCTCGAGTCTCGGATTAAAGGAGGGAATTACGTTTGTGTAGGTAAAACTGAGGTAGGGGCGAAACCGCTCAGCAAACCAACCTCGCTGAATACATTCACGGTAAAAACCAAGCAGTGTTATCGCGTATCGCTGAAGGGGCCAATCATAGCCGAAGCTGTCGAGGTTACTTATGAAGGCGGCAACTTGCATACTGTCAAGCGTTCCTTCTCGGCGGGCGATTTCAAGAAGATGGCCGTGAGCTGTGACGAGTTCAAACGCATCGTCGTGTTGCTGAGCATAGCCATAAGCTTGTTCGAACGCATCTTTGGCGGCTTTTAAATCGCCATCTACAAGCTTAAGTTCCCCTTCGGCACGGTTGATATGGGCAATACCACTTACATCTTCAGGACTCACCAAAGCTTTTGCCTTGGCAAGGGGTTCTTCGCCTGCACCTGTCTTGTCGAGGTAAGCGTACATGGAGGCAACGTCAGCAAAGGCATTGACGGCTCGCGAGATGATTTGAAAGTCCAGGAAAAGTTCAGCGGACGTTTCGTAGTCTCGTAAAGCATCTCCAAACTGTCCTAATTGCTCGTAGACCATCGCCCGCTGATAGAGCATGAACGGCTCTGCCAGAGGATAATCGTACTCGCTGTTGAGCAGCATTTGCTCGAGGTAAGGTAGGCTTTCCTGAGCGCGGCCCACTAGCCAGAGCGTATTCGCGTACGTATCGACAGCCGACATAGCCTTTTTCGGTGCGTCTCGGAGGAGCGCGAGGTCGATGGCGCGGCGTCCGGTAGCTAGGGACTCATCAATGCGGCCAAGGTTCTTTAAGACGAATTGGTAAACAGCTAGGACGGATGCGATGAGCCCTGGTTCGCCTTGGCGCTCTGCGCGGCGCACACACTCCTCTGCTGCTTTTAACGCTTCTTCCTTACGATTTTGGTTGACAAGGGCAGTGGCCTTAACTCGGAGCAGTTCTATGTACTCACGTTGGTCACCCTCTAGGGCAAAACCCGCATCGGCGTGAGCCAGGGCTTTTTGACCCTCACCGTGCCGATAGTCGAGCAATGCAAGTCCAAAGTAAGTTGTTCTCGTCGCTGTTCCCACTTTCACCTGGTCGTTGAACAGCTCCAGGCCAGCGTCGGGGGCGCGGGTTTCTACATAGGCGAGGCCAAGCATCGTTAGCGCGTAAGGGGACAGAGTTTCCTTTGGGAAGGGCTCGAGCACCTTGCGGATTAGCGGCCACTCGGCTCGTCTCTGGTAACGGGGCAACACTTCATCGAGTAGGCGTCGTGCTTTCTCAAAACGTCCCGCCACTCGGTAATGACTGATGGCCGTCAACATCTCACCAGCAGTCTCGGCAACCTGCGCAGCTCTGGTGTGCAAGTCAGCGTGGCGCACAGGGTCTAGGAGGAGTTGTTCTTCCAACGTATCGAGAAGGACCTTATGCGGTTGGTACTTGCCATTTCCTAAAGCTTTTAAGGGTAGTCCTACACGCTTAGCCTCGAGAAGCCAAGTTCGGGGAAGCCTCAACCGTAACGCTTCTGCGTTTTCGCTGGACCAAACGTGGAGTACCGCAGCCTCAGGAATAGAAGTGCGTGTATCTTCCGGCAGATAAGCGAGAATCCCGCGCACCAAGTCTTGTGGGGCCGCCTTGAGAGGCGCACCGTGCAACAACATGCCGAGTGCCGCCGGCCAGCCTCTGACGGTTTCCCAAGCCTCTGCTGCGTCTATGCCTAAAGTTGCTCCCTGAAAAAGTGATTGTGTTTCCGCCAGTGAAAAGGCTAAATCTTCTTCGCTAAGGATGAGCGCCTGCCCTGAAGCGATGAAGCGGCTAAAATCAATGGCAATGTCGCCACCCCAGTAGGTCGCGGCGACTTGATGGCCTTCACCTAGGCGTCTCAAGAAGGTTGTGAGCCAACGGCCGGACTCCTCGCTAAGGCTCTCGAGACCTTCGAGCACAATGAGAAGGTCTTGTTCCAGCAGGTTGAGGTCCGAGGCAAGGGCGTTGGCGAGCTGCCCAGGGTGGGCGTCGAGCACCACCGCATGCTCCCAGCCGGCAAGTCGGCTGTCCGGCAATGCTGCGGTGACGGCTTTGGCTATGGAGCGGCCGATAACCAACGCCTCGCTGTCTTCGGAGCTTAAGTTTACCCAGGCTGTCGACTTGCTACCCATGCGAGTGAATTGAGCAACCAATGTACTTTTTCCGTAGCCTGCCGGGCCAACGACCAACAGGAGTAGCTTGTCGCCTGCCGCTGCGAGCCGCTCGAGTAAGTGAGAGCGGCTAACCTCGAACGGATGAGCCAACGGAATGGCGTACTTAGGGTTGACCCTCTGTGCCATAGAGCAAGTGTAGACCGCTATGCAGATTCGAAAAGTTCCTGTACGACGACCCGAATCGTTTTGAAATCATTAGGCTCGAGCGTAGCTAGGTGTTGCTGGAGGCGTTTCGGGTCGAACGCCCGAAGCTGATTCACGACTGCGTAGCTAGTTTTTCCTTTAATCGTGATGGGGATGTGATAGGGCCGGTCTCTCGCCGAGCTGGTGAGGGGCACACCGATAAAGAGCTGATCGTAGAACTTCCGCACGATGATGACTGGCCGCCAATAACGCTTTGACTTGCCATCAATTTCGCTTCCGGTGTTGTGTCCTATCGCGCAGCGCCAGACCTGCCCCTCCAGAAATGGTTTGCGCGGCTTATCTTTGTCTTCTAATTGTCGTTGATACTCGGCCCAAGCCTGAAAGTCTTTCACTGGTACGTCACATATCTCCTCCGGAGAGGTTAGGGTGTGTCGCTTCAATCTTGAAAAACTATCCTTATGTTTGCTATACTAGCAGCTCGCCTAAAGGGCACTCGTGGGGACGACCAGGTTTCGACGGGGGTCAATGAGGGTGAGGTTGCAGGCCGGGGATGGTGGTTGGCCCCGTAAAAATCCACCAAAGCCATTAACTGGCAAACAACAGCCCAACTGGGCTCTTGCTGCGTAACCAATCGTAGCGTGTCCGCCGCCTGATCGCCGTTGTTGGGTGACCGGACATCATTTAGACGGCTCGGTTTAGGTTTCGCATGTTGAACCTAGACGACGTTAAAGACGTGTAAGCCTCGGCACAACGCCTGCTCGTGAGCCGAGCCGGGGCCGACAATTTGATCAGGAGCTAAGCCTGTAGACGCCCATCTGAAGGGCCTTCGGACGCGGGTTCGACTCCCGCCGTCTCCACCAAAAAAGGGCCACCTTAAGGTGGCCCTTTCTCATTTTCAATCTAGTCAGCCGTAGGTGTTTTTCGCCCTAACCGCCGCGTCAATGCCTGCGCTCCCCGAAACATCCAGGCCTCGAGCGGCAACGTGTCCAGCGCCTCTTCCACAGTGGGGATGAAGCCCAAGTCGGTTTTGATGTGCGACTCAGCAATGAGGCGCGTCGGCACACCGTTAGGCAACTCGAGCCCAAACACCTCCTCAACCGTTTGGATGCCCAAAGTGGTGTGTAAGAGGACTCTGTGTCTAGCATCAGGCAAGTGCAGTCTCGAGCTTTCGAGGAAAGTGTGGATTGGCAAGAAGGCATCTGCTTGACCTCCGAATCGCTTAACACTCCACCTTGCATGAACACTCGGCGTATCGCTGTCGTAGTTCTCGAGCATCCAGCGTTCTAAAGGCAAGTTCTGAAAACACTGCTGCACACTCGGGATGAACGAAAAGTCCTCCTGCACATGCTGCTCAGCTAAGGCGCGGGTGGGAATGGGATTGTGGCTCGAGTCCTCAATAGTTACCCCGAACTTCTGTTCTGCGATGAAGATGCCCAAGCTTTGATGTCTCAAGCAGCGGTGCCGGGCATCGGCAACGTGCGCTTTGGTAGCATCGAACCAACTATGCAAAGCCAGGTAATCTTCTACCCGACCTCCAAAACGTTTGAAACTCGAGAGGGCGTGGTGATAAGGATGTGCCATGTTAAGCGTCCTCGTCCGCAAGAACCCACACCAGGTAGCTGTGCCCGACCTTATCAAGCATCAGCCCGATGAGGTAGCGCTGTGCGTCGGTAAGTGGGTGTGTTTGGAAGTCGGTCTGGAGAATCTCTTCCTTCGTTAGGCGTTTTTTAAGAGCAGCGTTGATGCCTTTTGCGAGGTCGTCGCTTTCCAAGCCGCTCGAGCTGAGGTCGGCCAAGGTGTGCTCTTGGTAGTAGATGTCCAGCGGCGTACAACTCGGCCATTCAGCCTGTCGATAGCTGTTCAACGTCTCGACGGCTTTGACGTGCTGTTCGTCAGGAAACACGCGTTCGGGATAGCCGCCGTCTTGCTCATAGTAGAACTGGTCGTCGTAGTCGTAACTCTTAGTCATGATGAGGTAAGGCACCTTGACCTCCTTCGACACCGTTTGTTGCTTTTGATTCGACCAGAAGGTCTTCGGCGTTCTCTTTAACAAACACCTTGGTTGGCAGTTTGGGTGAGGCCCTCAAGTTAACCTCGACGTCGTAACCCTTCTCGATTCCGCAGAGTTCCAAGTTGTAGACCTCGTCGTAGTACACGTCGGCCAGCCACAGCACCGGGTCTTCAGGGGCGGCTTCTTTCAAGTCGGCTTGCAAACTCGGCGATTCAGCCAGCAGCACCAGGAGCCCCACATCGTCGTCGGGCAGAAGCAGGGGTTGTTCCTCTCTAATCACGGTAATTTGACTGGGACCGAAGCTGTAGTAATGATTGTTGTCGTCATACTCTTGAACCGCTTGCACAGTAATTGTCGTTGCGCCTGGGTAGTAACGGTTACAAAAGGCATCTAAAACTTGGAAGTTGTGATAGTCCTCGTGTTCTTCGATGACCCGTTGTAAGTCGTGCCAGCTCAGTTCTTGGTCCATGATGCACGCTCCTTGGCTGCCTTGCGGACACGAATATCCGCGTTGCTGAGGTAGGGCTCGAGGGGTTGACGGGGATTCAAGGCCAGCGCCACTTTCGCCAGCACCGGCAAGTCGTTGGGTGTTTCTACTAAAGCGCACTCCAGGTAACAAAAGAAGTCGCCGAGCAGGATGAACCTTGCCAAGGGGGAGTAAGTTCTTGGGATGTCTAACTTCTCCAGGCTCACCTTTAACAGGTATTCGAGGCACAAGGGAGGCAAGTGAGAGGCCAGGAAGCGCTTGAGCCTCTCACCGTTTAGAGGTTGCGTCACTTCTTCGGGAATGAGGTTGACAAAGATGTCGCTCGGCTCGAGCTGCGTCCCCTCGCAAACATTGACGTGATGCTCGAGCCGGTCAAGAAAACTGGTGTTGAAGCGCAGAGCGGATTCGAGTATCTCCGCATTTGTCTTCGGATGCGACACCAGATGTGACAGCACCTGCTCGTCACCGGTTCGCTTAGCGGCTTCGTCGAATACCCAAGCGGGTGGCGAGGCGTCGGCCAGCAGTTCGCAGAGTTCGCCACTTGTCAAAGCACCGACCGCGTTCGGGTCGGCGGCAATCCTCAACAGCAGTTCAGCTCGCAAGGCGGGTTACCTCTCCAAAGGGAAAGGCGTCGGTAGGCAAGCCGCCTTCACTCACGACCCATAAACAAGCGTGGTCACAAGAGATGGGGAAACTGCCATAACCGTCGGTGAAGATGACGAGGGGGGTGGAGAGCTCGAGGTCTTTCACACTCTCGAAGAACGGAATGAAGCTCGTGCCCCCACCGCCTTTGGGCGGGGGAACAACCGTGTCCTGAGTCAGGTCGAAAGGTCCGTAGAGTTCGGTGTCGCCATAGGTGAGGGTGACTTTCACCCCTGGATAGGCATTCAATATGCCTTTCAACTCCGCCAAGAACTGCCCCTGAGACTCTGCATCGTGGAGACTGCCACTGGTGTCGATGTGAACGGCGGCGGTCAAACCTTGACTCTCGAGCGTCTCGACGTAGATGCCCGCGTAGATGAGCCGAGTATCGAACGCACCGTAGTCGTCATTCGTGTTGACGAGGTAGCGCATCAAGACCTCACGCCAGTCGACCTGTTGTTTGCCGAGGACCAGCGCGAGTTCGACGCCGAGCGGCAGTGTGCCCACTCCCGTCATCCGAGCTAAAGTGGCGGCGCGGCGGAGAACGCCTTGCCAGTGCTCTCGCAAGTCTTCAACCGCTTTCCCTGAAGCGTCGGTGTTGGGCTCGAGCAAATCTTCGCCTAGTCCGTTACCTCCTCCCTCGCCACTGCCAAGCTCGACTGTGACCGTCGTAGCCTTCACTAACAGCTGCTCATACACTTCCTCGGTACTGAGGTGCTCGAGCCCTCCATCGCGGGCGATGTCGGCCGGTGCTGTTAAGCCGCTCAATATGAGCATCCCATTCACCACGATGTCGGCTGCAATGTTCCATAACCTAGGCTCGCGAGTACCCCGCCGCAACGGATGTGACAGCGCGCAGTGCAGCACCTCGTGGGCATAGATGAACAGCTTCTCGGGAACCGGCCGGGTTGTAAAGCCGCTCGGACTCAGGTAGATGCGCTTGCCGTCGGTGGCCGCTACTGAGATTTGAGGATGCTCTTGGATGAGGACTTCGGCGTGAAGGGCGATGGTGGCTAAGAAGGGCGCACGTTTCAACAGCTTGAGGTTGAGTTCGCTTACCTTCTCTTTCGTGGCCTTGTCATTCATGCCGCCACCTCGGTGATATGGCGAAGACTTGCCATGATGGCCTCGTCGTTTGCCACAGCCCCGGCGAGTTCTAAATACAGACCTTTGGCTTGTAGCGTTTTGACAACGATGCTGGTAGCGACTTGCAAGAACTCACCGGGTGCTTTGCTGCTGAGCCAGCTGAGGACGTGGCGTCCTTGTTCGACATCTTGGGTGCGTAGGGCAAGAGCTGTCGTCACTGCGTACCGTTGACTCGCTTCGGCGGGAAAGAGAATGCTCTTGCCTCTACCCTCGAGGATCGGCGTCAAGTCGGGTAGTTCGTCTTTGAGGGCACGGTAGGCTTGGAACTCCGCAGCGACCGCTTCACCGACAGCCGGTGCGAGGGTGCGACCTGCTTGTAAACGCGGCCAGACGTTCTCGAACCAAATCCTCGGACTCGGCCAGGCGACCGCATCGGCCTCGAAGCGGTGCAGGCACTCGGGGCGGAACCTCAAGAAACCGATGATGTCTTCGTGGACGCCTTGTTTGATGAAGTACTCGAGGGCGCTCTCCAAGTCGGGTACCAGGGTGTAGTGGTCGAAGCGGTTGGCGACGTCGGCGGGCATGTCGAAAGAGCCGGTTTTATCTCCCTTACGGTTGCCGGTAGCGAAGACGAACCAACCTTCGGGTAAGCAATAGCTCATCGTTTTACGTTCGTGGATGAGTTGTTGGGCGATGCCCTGCATGGTGAAGGGTGCCCGAACAATCTCGTCGATGAGGAGGATGCCTTTGCCTTCAGTGGGCAACCCATCCGGGGGTAACCACTGGGTTGTCTTCCCATTAGGAACGGGAACGCCGTTGATTTCGACGGGCGACTTGTCGCAGATGCGGAAGACGCGGTGCTCGAGGCCCGTCTCTTTCGCCACCTGTTCGGTGATGCGGGTTTTGCCCAAGCCGGGAGCGCCCCAAATCATGAGGGGGCGCTGGTAGTCGGACTCGATGGCCCAGGTGAGTTCTCGAACCAAGTCTTTGGCGGTGAGTTCGTGTCCGTACATGACTTGTCCTTTCTCAAACGTCAGTCAATATCTCGGTAGTCGAAGCTGCTGAGGGCGAACAGACCTTGGAGCGTGCGGTTCCGTTCTAAAACAGGCTTCTCGGCTAACTGCTCTAAGGTGTCGACGAGCTTGCGGTGTTCGTCGCTGGTCATGTAGCGCAGGCTGCTACAGCCGGTAATCGCGTGTTGCAGGCGGTGGCGTTCGTCATCGGCGAGGCCGAGCTGGTTGAACAGCACGAAAATGGTGCCGCGGATGTCGGCCCATTCGTCGGGGTCGAGATGTCGGCGCATAGAGGCTCCTTTGCACGAAAAGACCGGTGCAAGTCGACTTGCACCGGTTCGTTGGCTACGTGAGGTAAGGGTTCAAGCCGCTCGAGCCACCCTTTGCCAGTCGGATAAGGGCAAGGTCAACGTCTTCCAACCTGCTTCTTCGAGTTCCGAAGCTCGGTCGTAGTCGGCAGCGCCTTCGGCTGTGCGAGTGACTGCGTTCGCCAAACCCCAACGGCTGAAGTCGGCATCTTGCATGAAGTGTTTGAGGACGGACTCGCTTTCACCCTGGTTAAAGGCGAGTTGATTGGAGAGTTCTTCGACGGCTTTGATGGGCTGCTCGATGGTTTCAATTGTTGAGCGTTGCAAGACGGTGACGATTGTCTCAAAGGTTGTGGTCGTGGCCGCAGCACGAACGATGTCTCGAGTCTTGAGCCAGAAAGCTTTGTCGTCAGCTTCTAGGGCTTCGTCGCTGAAGAGTTCATAACTCTTTTCTTCCGACTCGCTGACACGGCCGATGTGGTGTTTGCGCTGGCCATAGTCGGGGGCAATCATGCCGTTGCTACAGACGAGGCGATAAATGAGGGGAGTAACGCTCAACGCCCCCAGTCCGATTTCGCTGTTGCTGATGACGATGCCGCTTTGGACCGGGTCACCCTTTTTGACCTCGGCTTCTATCTTGGGAAACACGCACTTCAAGTAGAGCTTGGTCTCAGTAACCTCGCAGGAGAGGATGTCTAAGCCTTTGCCACTGTCGTCTTTGAGTTCTGAGAGCACCGGCATCACCGCGTGGAGCAGGTCGTAGTTGTCGAGTCTGCGGTAGCGGTTGCTCAGGAAGGCTCTGGCTTTTCCATCCAAAGTACGAATCATGCGTTCGCTCGGCTGCTGTTTGAACCAGTGGTTGACATTGTGGGCGAGTAAAGCTGGGGCTTCGGTTTGCAAGCGGTCGTAGTACTTGGCGGGGATGCCCAAGTGGCTGCCGATTTGACGGTGGCTGTGAGAAGTTAGAGAGAACTCGAGGGTTGCGTTTTCTGACTTAAGTTGCAGGCTCTCGGGGATAAGGACAGCTTCGCCTTGCTCCTGCAGCGTGAGGCGGGGGACGAGCTCGAGCTGCCGGGTGTCGGCGATGAAGTCGCGCTTAGAGGTGTGGTGGCGCTCGAGTTCAATCGCCAACTCAGTTAGGGTTCTGCCTTTTTTCATATTTGCCCCTTCCAAGCAAAGAACCCTCACAGCCAAAGCTGTGAGGGTTGAACTGGGTAACGAGCCATTTTGCGAATTTATGTACTGCTAGAGGCTTGACCACACCTTGCTGCTCCAGGTTCCCACGGGTCCATCCTTTCCCAACTCGTATGCGCCGCAAGGCGCTCTTTAACAAATCTCGAAGCCGCCGCTCGCCTCGAGAAAGCTGGCAAACTCGGCAACGTTCTCAGCGGAGAAGGGGTAGTTGGCTGCCCACGGGGCGATGGTTCCCAAGCCATCACAGCTACTGCATCTGCTTTTTTGCTTAGTGCGGGAATTGAAACGTTCGAGAAGTTTGCGTCTGAAACTAGGGACATCAGCTCGGAGGCCAGAGCCATCGCAGGTCGTGCAGTGCTCGCGGGGTAGGGCTTCGAGGTCGCGTTGGTAGTTAGTGGCAAACTTAGCACAGCGCCCTGCGTCGAGTTCTTCACGGAGTCGCTCCGCCAGTGCTGTCGCCCCTACTGCATCCAAGCCCCACCCGTCATTGAAGTGGCCGCCGTTGTCCTCAGGGATGAGATGAGGAGCGATGTGTTCGCAGTAGCTCCACAAGGGGTGCCACCACCACACGTTATTGCGGAAGTAGCGACCTGTTTCGTTGCTTGGGTCTTTGCCGTAGACATCCATGCCCATCGCTTGCTCCTTTCTGCCGGATGAGTGTCCGGTCTAACATTCATTTGCGCCATTGGCGCTCTTTAATAACTTCGCTAGCTGAAGAACAAAGCAAGGGAGTGAAACGGTTCCCTTGCTTTGTTTACTAAGCCACCAATGCAGCGGTGAGCGCCGCGAGCCCCGCCTCTTGCTGTTGGAAGTACTGAGCGCGTTCGCTTGCTGCCAGCCGTTCTCGCGCCAGTGCTCCCACGAGGCCGCGAGGTGCTTTGCCTTGGACGGTCCGAAGTTGTTCTTCGAGCAGCTCGAGGTCGGTTTCGGGAACGTCGGTTAGGGCGTGGACTTGAACCTCTACGTCGTCGGCGTCGATTTGCTGGCGGCGTTTAAAGGCAGTCAGATGAAGTGCTGCCTGTTCCCGGTAACTCAGCGTCCACCAGGAACCGTCAGCGGGACGCGGACCGAGGGCTTGACGGTGAACGAAAGCTTGCATCGCTTGCTGGCAGGCCGCTGAGTGGTGGCGATACTCGAGCACCCTCATTGCCCCGTGCCAATCGACACGGCTGTACGCTTTCGACCACAAGCGGTCGGGGTGGAAGCGACCGCCGAATCGGTAGGCTTTGGCGGCTTCTTTCTCGTCGTTTCCGTTCCATGCCTCGTGCTTGGTTCGGTAAGCATTTTCCCATCCCTCTTTTTGCCGGATTAACTTGGGCTGGAGGATACCTGCGTCGTCATACTCGCCCGAGTCATCTCGAAAGTGCTCGTTGTCATTCGGGTCGAGGTCTTGGGAGGTGTCATTAGGTTCTTCAGGTTCCTCGACCAAGACGATGAAGGGCGGGAAGTGCGCTTTCTCGACGAGCGTTGCTTGCTTTCGAGTAATGTCGCCCGAGTAGCCCAACACCCGCATGAGACTGAAGGGCAACTCGGGCGTGTCGGCTGCTGTGCTTTTGACCCAGGCACGGACTCGCGAGACTTTTTGCCAGACGCGCTTGCCTGAGTAGGGCTGTGGTTTGAGTTCGAGGTACTGCCACTTGCCTACCTTTCCCTCGGGAACATCGGCGCATTCTTGCTCAAGCAGTTTGTCCAAAACGTGGCGGAGCACCCGTTGCGCGTTAGGTTTGCCTTCGAGGGTAATCTCGCCGCCGTGTAGCGTTGCCGAGACAGCCGCGTGGAGGAGACTGGCAAACGCGGGAGAGTGCTTGTAACGTTCGCGAATTTCGAAGAGGAGCTTTGTGGGTTCGTCGTGCTTGCGCCAGAAGCGGATGACAAAGCGCTGCATGTCCGTCACCTCAGCTCGCGCAGTTCATCGGTGGGCGGGTGGCGGATGTACGGACGGCGGCTGAGCATGGCGTTGTGACCTTCGTGGCGAGTTCGCTTATACGCTCGTCCCACTCGTCTCGCTCATCGGCGCGGCGCTCTGAAAGGGGGCCTCGGGACGGACGCGTGCTATACTTGCTGTGCATAAACTCCTCCTTTGAGGAAGCTAGAAACGAAGTGGACTCGAGTGTCTTCAGCACTCGAGCCCACACTTTTGGCTTATAGAGGTTTAGAGTTTCAAGCCGACAGATACGCTCCTTTCTTCCCAAACGCGACAACCCAAAGGCACCAAAGTTTTACTGCACACCGTGGGGTTTTGGGTAACTCAGCCGCTTTGCCAAAGTTCGCCCACGAGTGGCGACAAGTCGTAGCGGCTGGGCCTCAAGCTTTAACGTTTGGGACAGAAATTTCTCAATGAGCAGTCTGATTTGACAAAAAGCTATCCAGCAGGTTCGTCATGTTTTTTACGACCTACCAGACTTTCTTCTACTTTTTATAGCCATTTCAAGGGGATGGCTAACTGCTCATTAGGTGAGGTTATAGCAGAGGAGCTTAACGCCAGCAAGTGAGGTGAACAGCAAACGGCTGTCGGATTCGCTGCAAAACTTAGTCTTCCATCCATTGACTATGCAAATTCACGCTTATTCGGGGTATAGGTCTGTAGGTGAGACACGCTGAGTAGCGGAACGGCCAGATTTGCAAGCAGTATTACGTCTAGGTGGTTACCTGACAACACCTCTCTCAAAATGTTTGGTCGTGTACTTCGCGAAATCGAACTCCGGTTGCCAAAGCCACAACTTATTCACCTATGTGCTGTTTCTTAGGACACTAGCAGAATGACGAAGTTTTGCCAAGAAAGCTCTATTAGGCTTCTAAACAGCGTTTATCGCTGTATGTCCGACTTTTCGCGGTAGCTGCTTGCCCATACCCAAATTCCGTCCATTTGCCAATTATGGTGAGCAAAGCTCCGTTTGCGCCAAGCCATCTGCCGGTGACTTTTCAATCGCAATGCCAACTACTCCAACTTATGGCAGGCTCTCAAAGTGTCGCCGTCGTAAGCTGCTTTCCAAACTCTTGTTCAACCTAACCGTGAGGAGAAGTGGCGGAAGCCGGCCTGACAGGGTTCCCATACCTGTATTTAGCTGTGCCGGGAATCTCGGCTGGCAGTCCCTTGTAACCGGATGGTGTGACAAACGACCTTCAAACTGACTGAGACGTTAGCGACGTCACGCGTATAGGCCTAGCGACACCACAAACTGCTTTTCTCCCTAGGCGCCCGGAGATGGTAGGAGAAAAGAGGTTGGTATGAGAAGGCTCGCTTTGTTAGCTCTGGTGCTCATCGGCACTGCAGTGACCACCGTTACTTCCGTTCTTACAGAAGGGCTGGGCGGTTCGAACCAAGTTTTGCTCGCCGACGGTGACGACTACGACACAGGTAGCGGTTAGACATATCGCATTCTAGGGGAGGTGGGGAAGCTCAGAAGTCCCCGCCTCCTCCAAAATGGATAAAATCAGGGTTGCAACCTGCTCCGACGGTAAATCGCACCAAACCGGTGTACCGTCGTAACTCGGCAAACCTTGAAAAACCTTTCTGTCCGCATAAACCATGTAGGGCGTTTTGGCCTTACAGTAGGCGTATAGGTCTGCGCTCAGCCCGCACAGGGAATTCTTGGTCCCGGCCTGCAGGACGCCCACGAGATGGTGCAAGATGATGGGGTCGCTCTGCGTCCACCGAGCTTTTTTAAGCCCTGCACGGTAGTGTTCAAGAGCACGTTGAGGCTCGTCCTCCAGCAGGTGGACGGCTCCCAACGTCCCGTGCGCTCTCACCTCCTTGCCGATCGAGCGCTGGGCCCGAGCCTCGGTGAGAACCTCGTAACCGAGCTGTTCGGCACGCTCGCGGCGGCCCTCGAGGGCGAACAGGTGAGCGAGTTTCGCCCGGCTGAGGAGCGCCCAGTGCGCGAGGCCGAGCGCTTTTGCGCAGTCTGAGGCCTGCTCGAGCCTGAGGCGCGCCTCCAAGGTGTTACCGGTTTCCAGGGCCAACCAGCCGCCGACATAGTTGCACCAAATCTTTTTAGCCGCTATGCCTTGCTGGTCGAAGAGGTGTTCGGCCGCCGCGAGGCGCGACCGGGCTTCGGCGTAGTCGCCCCGATTGACGGCGTTGATGGCGAGGTTGGTAAGCGCGCTGGCCGCTTCGCCCGAATCCGGTTCGGCGTAAGTGAAGGCTGTTTCGAAGTAGCCGCGGGCTTCAGCGAAGCGGCCCAGCGAGTCGTAGGCCGCGCCGAGCGTGTTCAAGCAGGTCTCTCGCGCGCACCCACCACTCAGCGTCAGCGCTGCCTCGGCGGTATGAACGGCTTCAGCGTAACGGCTCGAGCGCAGCAAAAACCAGGCCCGACTTGCTTGCAAAGCCACAGCCATACCCTTATCTTGCAGAGCCGCGGCCGCTTCCTCGACAAGCTCGAGGCCCTGCTGCGGGCGTGAGTGCAGGTCGTACAGGCGTTGCAAGGTGGGCAGGGCAGGTTGCAGGACGTGCATCCACTCCTGCCGAACGGCCCAGCGCCAAGCTGCGGCGATGTTGGCCGAACTGGTTTGAAAATCGACTTTACCCTTCGAGCCTGGCGGCTTTTCCGAGGGTCGCTCGGGCTGCGCTGCGGCTTGCAAGGCCGTCAGATAAAAGGTCGCGTGCCGACTCCGCAAGGCTGCCTTAGCGGGATGACGTTCGTACAGGTAGCGCGCGAGCAGCGGATGCAAGCTGTAGCGGTCGCGCTCGAAACTCAGGAGCGAGGCGTCTAATAAGCGCCTCAAGTGCCGAGGTTTCGCCCCGAGAAGCTGTTCGGCAGCCGAGAGAGAAAAACCGCCCCGAAACACGCTCAGCTCGCGAAAGACGGTGGCCGTTTCCGCGTCGAGGAGAGTGACCGAAAGGTCGAAGGCGGCGTTCAAGTCTTCCCCGTCCGCAGCGCTCAGCGCGCCCAAGTCGGACCTCGAGCGCTCTACAAGCTCGGCGAGCGGCAGGCTCGCCGTCCAACCCGCGACGAGCTTGAGGGCGAGTGGGACACCGACTGTGTGCCGACACAGCTCGAGCAGCAGCGGTGCATCCTCGTCGCTGAAAACCGCCCCTTGCCGCGCCGCCGAACTCAGGAAGAGCTTGCCCGCCGCGCTCCGGCCGAGCTGGGCCAGCGTACTTCCCTGGGGCGGCAAACTCAAACCGCTCAGGCGAAAAACCCGTTCGTCCTCGAGCCCGAGCCGTTCGCGTGAGGTCACGAGAATTCGCAACTCGGAACAGGCGCGCAAAAGTTGCCCGATGACGCCCCTCAGCTGGAGCAAGGCCTCGAAATTGTCGAGCACGAGGAGAATGCGCGGCGCGGCGAGGTGCCCGGTCACGGCTTCGGTCAGGTATTCGAGCTGCGGCTTCACACCGAGCGCGTCGGCCAAAGCTTGCCACAGCGCGCCAGCGGGCGCGTCTTGCGGGAGGTCGGCCAAAGGTACCAGTGCAATTTCGTCGAAAAGAGACTCGCTTTGCTGCACGAAGGCTTTGGCAAGCTCCGTTTTACCGATGCCGGCCAATCCCGTAACGGTCACCAGGCGTTCTCCGGCCAGAAAGTGCTCGTGCAGCTGCGTCAACTCGGCCTCGCGGCCGACGAACAGAGACGTCACGCCGACTTCTTGACGAGGCCGACCTCCCTTTACGCTCACCCTACTCGCGAAGCCGCCGTGCCACTCGGCCGTTGCACGCTGCACAGCGTCGGCATCGGCGGGGAAACCCAGCTCGAGCAAAAGCCGGTGCATTCGCTCCACGTTGTAGAGGCTGGGCAGCGCCACACCGTGCGGCAACCGAAAAGCCCGCAGCACCAACGCGCGCGCTCCCGCCGCCTCGCCCTGCCGCCGGCGCTCTTCGGCAAGGGTCAGCAAAACGTCGGCAAAGCTGTTTTGCAGGGTTGCACGCTCAATACTCAGCCACTCGCTCACCTCTTCCCCGAGCCGTAGGCGCGTCTCCTCGAGCCCGTACAGAAACGGCCCCCGGTACAGCGCCACAGCGCGTTCGTACTCTTTTTGGGTAAGGGCGCGCCGAAACTCGGCCGCGTCCACGGGCACATGGCAGCCGAGTCGCCCGCGCCCCGACTCGAGCAGGTTCGGGTCCAGCTTTTTGAGCCGACGCAGCGCCTCTGAAAGGCTTTTGCTGCGCCTAGTCGCGTCTATTTGATGGGGCCAGAACAGGGCTTGCAGTTCTTTGCGCAAGCATGTGTCATGCAGCGCAACGTAAGTCAGCAACAAAAGAGGTTGGGGCTCGGCAAAGTCGCTGCCCTCGAGCCTCAAACCTCCTAACGTCACCAGCCGCATTCTGCGGTTATAGCACGTAGGCCGTAGACGTGGTGGCAGCCTCGTTGGAACGTCGTTGGAAAACCGCGTGCTATGACCAGAAGCATGTTGAGCACGTTCGACGGCGGCGTTTCTCTCACCGCTTATAAGTTCTATCAGGGGTTGTCACCAGAGGGTGTGACAACGCCTCTTTACCGTGAGGCCATGAAGCCTTCTTTTTCTTACAGCCTCAGCCACACGCTCCGCTGCCCTCGCCGCTTTCACTCAGAGAAGTTGCAAAAGGAACCCGTCCTCGCTCCGTTCGCCTCGAGCACCCTCGGGCGCGAGGTTCACGTGCGCGTCGCCGCCAGCCTCCACAGGGGTACACCCGCCGACGAACGCTCTTTCCGCTTGCCGAAGCGCGTCTTGTTGCAAGCCGGAGAAAACCTCGACGACCTCGTCTGGCGCGCTCACTGCGCCCTCAGCTTTTACAACGCCAAGTGCCGCGCCTGGCTCGCCAGGAAAACCACGACCTGTGTTGAGCACTACGTCAGCCGCCCCTACCCACTTCAAAGCGAGACCGTGCAAGTGAGTGGTATTTTCGACCTCGTTCTTTCTAGCGCCAAAGGAGACGTGCTCATCGACTGGAAAACGGGCAGCGCGCAGCGCAGCGAAGACCAGCTCAAGTTTTACCTCATGCTGCGCTTTTTAGAAACCGGGCGGCGACCCCGGCACGCCGAGGCGGTGGCGTTAGGGACGGGCGAGCCTTTGTGCATCGTTTGGGACAGCGAGGTAGAACCTTGGTTCGAAGACAAGCTCGAGGCGATGCGCCGCGACCTGGCCGCTTGCCATACGCGCGCGGCCGTCCCAGGGTTTCACTGCACCTACTGCCCTTACGCGCAGCGCTGCGAGGCCAGCGAAGCGCCGAACAGATGGGTGCTCGACACTTTTACCGGGGAGGTGACGCACCTTGGGCAAGCGTGAAAAAGGCGAGGCGACGCTGAGGCTCGTCGAATTCGTCGACTACCTCCGCGAACACCCGGAGCAACACAAGGTTGCGGCCTTAGCGGGGCACTTCGGGGTCGACCGTAATCAAATTTACCGCTGGGCCAAGTACGCTTATGACCGTTACGGCATTCCCATCGACCTGCCGCCCTTGGTCGAACGCGGCTGCGTCAAACTCGGTGAGGGCGACCACGCGCTCAAACGAGTCACCTTGGACAGAATCGAAGTCGAGGCGCTGCTCGCAGCCGCCGTCCGCATCGAAGCCTTGACCCCCTATGCCAGACAAGCCCTCGACAAGCTCGAGGATGCCCGGCGCTTGCCCGAAGACACCCTGCAAGACCCCGTCCTCTACAGCCCGCTCATGGACGAATACGCCCCCGAACTCTTCGAGCGCGTCGTCAAAGCCGTCAGAGACTACCGAGTAGCACAGGTCAGCTACACCAACGCACGGGGCGAGCGAAAAACGTATCTCTTCAACAGCTACGCGCTCATCGCGGACGGGCAGCACCTTTACCTGGTCGGTATCGCCCACAGCAGCCTAGAGGCCGGTTACGACACGGTCATCCCCTTACGCCTCGACCAGATAGAGCACTTCGTCCTTCAACAAGGTTCGTTCAAAAAACCGTCTTTCGACGCGAAAACCTACGCGCTCAGAGAGTTCGGCCCGTTCAAAGCCGAGGGAGAGGTGCTCAGCATCAAAGTTCGGTTTTCTGCTGAAAAAGCTCGCTACATCGAGCGCACCAGGCGGCACGAGAGCCAAAGGTGTGTAAAGCATGCGGACGGCACGCTTCTGTGGAGCATCAGCGCGCCGCTGAACGACGCGCTCGTTTACTGGATTACGAGCTACGGGCCGCACGCCACGGTGCTCGAGCCCGAGGAGCTGAGAGAACAGGTGCTCGAGTGGGCGCAGGGGAGTGTCAATGCCAATTCATAGCCTAACGTCGATACCCGCTAAACAGCCGTTTTGGGACGAAGCTTATAAACCTCAGCAAGCTCATGCTCGAGGTCTTCTGCGCTGTAATCGGGGTAGTAATAGCCGTGTGAGGTGTACCAGCGGATGGCCTCGAGCCGGTTCAAGCCCAACAGCGAACCTGCCTTGCCGACACTCATGCGCTCCTCGCGCACCATTTGCAGCAGCAGGCTTTCTAAGACTTTGCGCTCTAAGTCGTCTCCGTAGGCGGCGAGTATTTCGGGGGGAAGCTCGAGGGTTATGGGCATACAGAGATTGTAGAGCAAAAAGAACTAAGGAGGCCAGTTTATAATGACCTCCTCTTCCACCATTATCCTCTGCGAGGTTGGTTCACGTATCTCTTTCATTGTTTCAATCTTCTTACGAAGATGTTTTGATGATAGCAAAGTTGGTCTAGGTGTACGTAAACTTAGAGTTCAATTTCACGTTCTTCTCTCATTAACCCTTGACAAAGAAAATTCTTTCTCTTACACTCCCATAAACCAGCAGGCTGGCTTCGCGCCTACCAAGCTATCAAAGCCAGCTGCTGCAACGAAAGGCTTCACTGAAAGGAGTGAAGAACTTTGTCTATGGGATTATACAACCTTGATCTTGAAACAATTCTTCAGGAGTTTACAAGGGAAACCCTTGCTACTCTCGAGAAAGAACTTTCTCCCGAGCAATATGCATTTGTCGAGACGCGGCTACAACAGCTTGAGGCTGATAAAGTTTTCGAGCTTTATGAGCAGGAACTCTACGGAGTTGATTCGTAGGAGGATAGTGATATGAGAGCCGCATTGAGCCTAACTCTACTCGAGGCCTGGTCAAAACGCTACACGGGAGGCCTGAATTTTGCCTTGCCAGAGGGTTGGCAACTCGCCACTCACCAAAAAGAGGTGTATGACACGCTGCACGAGCCTGATATAGATGTTGTGTTTGATACGGCGATGACCGGGGACGGGAAGAGTTTAGCCGCTTATTTACCCATGCTTCGCCCGCAGGCTAAACGGCTGGGTAATGCTGTAGTCGCCTATCCAACCAATGAACTCATTCGCGACCAGGAAAGGCAGGTTAAAAACTACTTGGATGATTTCTCTGTTGACTTGAGCTTCCAAAAACTCAACGGAGAAACTATAGGAAGCGTGGCTAAGGAAAACGAAGTATCCCGCTACGAGTCAATTAAAGATTTGGTCTACAGGCAAAAGCTTCTGCTGACCAATCCCGATGTTTTTAATCTTATCGAAAGCTTTGCCTACACTAGCCCTATCAATCCGGCAACGCTTGCCCAAGAGTTTTCCAGCCTCTTTCGTTATGTGGTTTTTGACGAGTTTCACATTTTTGCGGCTCCGCAGATAGCCGCGATTATCGACGCCATGCTGTTCATTCGGGCAAACGGCAGTGCGAACTTTCCGACTAAGTTTCTATTTCTGTCGGCAACCCCGAGCCCCATTCTCAGAGACGTCCTGGACAACGCTGATTTCAGGTTCCGAGTTATCGAGGGAAGCTACCAACACGGTCCCAAACCCAAAGGTGCTTACCGAAGCATTTTGCAAGAGGCAACCCTCGAGCTTGAACCCTGCGAGGCAAATACTGGTGGCATTTTGGGGTGGGCAACAAACAATCTCGAGAAAATCAAAGGGTTTTATCGTGAGAATCCGGGAAGTAAAGGGTTGATTATCTGTAACAGCGTATTTACGGCAAAAAAGCTGTATGCCTATTTGCGAGAGGGCTTGGTCGATACGGGAATCTCTTTAGGTGAAAATACAGGTTTGACGGGCAAGGAAGAAAAGCAAAGGTCATTAGAGCAAGACCTTGTTGTGGCGACATCAACAGTGGACGTTGGTGTCGATTTCCGCATCAACTTTCTTATTTTTGAGTCTTTGAATGCCGGTTCTTTTATTCAACGTTTGGGTCGTTTGGGCAGACATAAAGATTTTCCTGTCTATCACGCAGTAGCGCTATTGCCACAGTTTTTGGTTGAACGCTTTGCAAAGCATTATCAAGATGGGCAGACGGTTGACAGATGGTCTTTTTTTCAAAACTTGAGTGAGATTAAAGACGATAAAGCCGAGCAAATTTTTCCGCCGGAACAGGAGTTCAAGCCTTATATCAAACGTTGGGGCGGTGTCAAGGCAGTTCAGCGTCTAGGCAAGCTCTATAAGTATGGGGGTAAGGACAAATATCAGACACTTATACAGCGCTATCAACCGAATGCCGCTCAGGTTTTCAAGATTGCGAGCACAACCCAGGCTCGAGCAAGGCGACTTGAACCGGCTGTAAACAAAGAACTGTTCTCCTTCCGGGGTGCCGGACTGATGGACATCTGGACCTTTGACCCTTCTTCAAAAGCAGTAACTACGGTAAATGTTCTAAGGCTTTTGGCGGGGACAGAGTTTGGGTTGATCAGCAAACAAGAAGCGGAAGCTATCGCCATAATACACAGCACGCCTTTTTATCCAACTTACCTGAATCTCTACGCCAAAATCCACAGCTATAAGGAGGAGTACGACTTTGTTCAACTCCGCTATCAGCACACTTTTGGAGATGATGGTCAAGCTTTCAATCACGCAGCAGACCGCGCCGGGTTTTTACTAGAAGCCGCTCATCCCGATATTCGCAAGGTGAGCCAAGCTCTCGTCAACAAACCTCTCTGCAGTTGCGTATGTGATAAAGAGCTGAGTGGTGAAAGCCCGCGAAACGCCCAAAGAATTTTGAGTTTGCCACCCCTGTTCAGTTTGGCCCAGGTCATCGATAGCACCAACACTTCCTATACCGTTGCCTTTGGTCACGAAGCCCTTCTGCTGGACAGCCTTATTCACTGGCGAAAAATAAACGACTATTTCATTGCTTGAAAGGAGTAGTAATGGATGAAAACGAAGACATCTTAACCGAGTTCAACTTTGAAGACTGGGAAGAGCCTTTAGAACCAAAGGCTTATGAGCAGGTACAAAGGCCCCCATTTGCAAAACTCATACTCGACACGGTTCAGGATGCGCCCTCAGCGCTTCAGGATTGGGCAGAACTGGTTGTACCTAAGCTTCTCAGTGTTCTGGCGCTGCGTAACGCGAAAGGCATGGGCGAGGTCGAAGCGAATCGGTTCTTGGGAAAAACGGATTTCAAGTCAGGTCAGGCTCGAGCCAAAGCGTTCAAAAAATTAACCGAAATGCCCGATCAAAGTCTCGCCGTTCACACCCTGAATGCGGCTTTGGGTGGCTGGACGGTCGTTGCGCTTGCGAACCTTGATGATTTCGAGCAACGCCTGTATTTAGCAGGGATAACCTTGCACGACCTCAACAAGATGTTGGGAACAACTCTGCGTTTGCAGGGTGAGCAGAAAGAGGCCTTTGAGGAAGCTTTCAAAGCCTGGGCTGAACGCCTTGGCCTTTGGCAATTTATAGGCGAAAACCACTGGGCCGATGTTGCTTACTTGGCTCAAAACGCAGAAGCCGTCAAGGGTGAGAACCGCACACTCTTCAACTACGACCAGTTGCAAACATCACCGGAAGACTTGGAGCCTATCAGCGATTTTGTTCGCTTGGCCGATCTCCTGGCAAGCGCAGCCAAACACCCTGACGACGTTTTAAACATGGGAGGCGGCAATAAAGTCATAGAAACGCTTCGGCGCGTTCTACGGGGGAAATATATACTTCGTTACCACAAAACCGCCGACAACCGTGGCTTACTCACCCAACTGATTCACAATGCTGTTTTAGAGCAAGCCCAAGAGAAGGGTTGGCTACCTTTCCTGTACTTTCCCGACGGCGTGACTTACTTAGTCCCTAAAGAAGCGGAGAACATCAATCTCGAAGACGTTCCCCAGCGAGTTAGGCAAATGCTTGTAGAGTCCGTAGCCGACAAGCTGGGTCAACTGGTGGCTCGAGCCCCCACCGGAATGCGTTACAAGCCCGAATTTATCGAACTTTTGACACCTGCTCGAGCTTGCAAGTTGGCAATCCAAAGGATTTTGGAGATTATCAGCGACAAAAAGCCTCCCGTGACCGACGAGCGAAAGGCGAAGACTGTACTCCGCAAAGATGCCACGGTCAAGCTCGATTTTGACTATGGCGCTTCTCTGAACGCCGACCGATTGGCGGAAGGCTTGTTCGGTGTGTCGAAAATAATCTTCGACTATTACGGGGATGATAGAGAGACACATGGGGGGTCCCTCATTTGCGCACTTGGGCTGGGGGATTTGGTAGAGACATTCAGGTCTATCGAATTTACAGGCGGCGTGGGTTATCCCTGGTACTACATCGGGGGTCACTACATACACCGCAATCCCGGCTTAGATGCCAACGACGTTGAAAACGTGATGCAAAAAGCGGTAACTCAGGTTTTAGGCGACCTCGGTGAACCGAAAAAAGAGCCCCCTTTCGGCTTTTTGGAAAGTTACATCGGCCAAACACTCAGCACAGGCACCGAGCGTGAAGCATGGAACTTCTCGGGCGAGTTGGAGCGGTATGTCGTCAGTAAAAAACTACGCAGTGGACAGCGAGTTTGTGCAGTCTGCAACAGTAGCTTTGCTGTAAGAGCAGACTACTCGACATTTTCTAATAAGCAAGTTGCAGGCTACGCCGATGCGCGCCGCGGTATCTGTCAGATCTGTCAGGCCGAAAATCTACTGCGCCGCTTCACGCTCGGAAAAGACATGCTGTCAGATGACGGCACGAAGTTCTTGCATCTCTACCCAACTTACTTCTTTACACCTATCACAGCGAAGGTGATGCAACACGCCTATCAATCTTTCAAACAAGCCACTTTTGCCGAAATTGCCAAACCTTATCAGCAAGCCGATTACGAGGTCAGGGCGATTCTCCATGCTGACGTTTTCCAGGTTTTGAAAGCCGATAACCCCAAAAGACGACTTGACAGAGTGGACTATCCCGAGGGACAGATGCACGGTTACTTCCTGCTCGGAGTTCCGTACTTGGGGCGCGACCCGAGCGATACCGAGACGTGGGTCATGCCTGCGCTGCTGGCGCTGCTTTCCCCTTTACTGTTCGGCACGAAAGCTGTGGTCAGCGATTCGGCTTTACCGCTGTTTACGAGCGGTGCGGACTTTCCCGAGACGGTCGTTCTCGACGCGCCCCACAGCTTTTGGCAGCACGGCATAAAGAAAACGAGGTTTCGTCTGGATGAACTCGAGAAAGGTTTGCATACAGTATTGGCACTTTACGGTTTGGTCAGCGAAGCCTACAAAGACGGCAAGGGTTATGCCATTTGGAATCAGCTCGGCTCGGTGGCTCGAAACCTCGACTCCGAACCTCTAAGCATCTTCGGCTACGCGGACCGTATCAGCTCACAGCTCAGCAAGGGAAAAAGCACCCTCACAAGCACCGACGGCATGTCTCCTTGGTTGGCTCAACGTTTAACAACCTACTACGAATCAACGCTGGACTTCTACGAAACTTACTCTTTAGGAGGTACATCAAGAATGGGATTGATTCAGGAAACCGTCGATAAATATGCGAAGTTTTACAGGGCGCGAGGCTCGAGTTCGGCTTATGCAAGATTGCGTCCCTTGGACGACGCTATCAAAGTTATTCTGGCTGCACCGACAGAAGAGCAACTCGACCAAGAAAGCTTGCACCTTGAAATTATGGGGGCGCTGATGGCATATCTAGGCAGAATTAGAGATAGAGATCCATCGATTAAAGGCATCATTCCTAAAGGTATGTGGAGTGATGATGTCCTACTCCCTGCGGTGAGCGACTTTGCAACCCACATGTTGGACAAGGTGTTTTGTGACTTCGCCGGAGGTGACAGGGCAATTTTGAGGAAGCAACTCAACAAGTTCAAAAATGGTTGTGAAGCTTACTACGTTCTTCATTACGGAAGAAAAAAGACGGATGAAAGCGCCTCTACAGAAAATCACGAAAAGGAGAGTAGCTGATGTTCGACGCATATGAAAAATACTTCCATACGGCAATCCCTCTGCGCCCCGGTGCAAAGTACGCCCACATCCTAGTTCTCCGCAAAACGGAAAGTTACGCAGTTTTCAAAACAGATGGCGAACTCAACACTGCTAGGGTTAGCTCGGGTCTCGAGGATAAAACACAAATCTCACGCTTGACGATTTTCAAACGCAAACAGACCACCCCCGAGCGCTTGACAGGCCGAGAGATTTTGCGCCGTTACGAACTCTTACCCGCTGACGACCAGTACAACGTGAACTTCACACCCGACTCGCCCGACTCGGTCATTTACGGCTACGCTATTGGTGATTCGGGGTCTGAAAAGTCGAAGGTCTATGTAGACACAGCCTTTTCTCTCACCAACTACGACGTTTCCCACGAAACGATGACGCTGAACGCGCCTTACGAGGACGGCACCATGACGCGGGGCAGCAGCACCACAAACCGTTTTAGCGAACAAGACCATGTTCTGCCGGAAGTTTATTTTCCGAGCGTCGTCACCGTTCGAGACCCTACCCAAAATACGCTTGCTTACGTCATCAACAACATCAGACGTACCAAACGTTACGGCGCACAAACAACGCGAACCGGACAAGTGTCCAACCAAATCGTCGGCCTTATCTTTGCCGACGGGGAGATTTTCAGCAATTTACGGCTTGTCCAAGCGATGCACGACCTTTTGGAAAGCGACAAAACCCTCAGCCAAGACGCTGCGATGGTACAGGTCGCCCGCGACCTCGTAGCACGCGACGGCGTCATTTACGAACTGGTCACGGGTGAACAGCTCGAGGTGTTGCTCACCGAACTCGATGCTGTTTTTACGGATGAAACGCAGTTGAAAACCTTTTTGACCGACCTCTACAGCGAAACGAAAGCCTACGCTGAATCCGTGAAAAACCAGTAGCAGTTATGCATGCTTACCACCTAGAGATTGACTTACATGACCTCATGTACTACGCTTCTCGCGAACTGGGGCGCATGTACATCAGTGAGCGCTATATCCACAATTACGCGCTGACCTACGCCTTGGGTTTAGCTAAGAGTGGCTATCACGACGCGGTTCAGGTGCCTCACTACCGAGAAGACTTGGAACCTCTGAATGACGCTGGAGTTTATGTCACTCCTGCCAAACCCATCCGTGTGGAAACGTCTACGCATACGTTCAAGCTCGCAGACACTCGGTACCAGGTCAAAATGGAGCAGTCGAGCGTCAACATTCCCACCTTTGGACGCATTCGCGAGATAAACCCCGAATCGCGTTATGAAGCCTTCGTTCTTACGAAGGAGAAGCTCGAGCTTCCCAAGTGGATTCGGCTTGGTAAGTGGATGAGCAAAGCCTCGGTAGCAACTGCAGAAGTCGAAGTGAGTGAGGGAAAGAAAACGTTTAGCACTTTGCACCCTCTCAATGGTCTCGACTTACCTTTCGACGCGAAGCTTTACGACCTTATCAACATGCCTCCGGTCTCTCTTATCGAAAATGCAAGGTTTGAGGGCGAGTGCTACACCCTGAAGCTGAGCGAGAAAGAGACTCGCGAGTTTCCAAAAGGACTAAGGTACACCTTCTAATGCCCCATGCTTTCCTCCTCCACCTCACCCCCACCACCCGCGCCCCCGACCACCCCTACCTCCACCAGTACACCCACGGCCTCTTCTATCACCTGTTGGAAACCATTCATCCCGCGCTGAGCGCCGACATTCATGCCAGCAAGCGCAACCCCTTCACGCTTTGGGCCAGGGAAAAGGACGGCGGCATCTTGCTGCGCGTGACCGTCCTGAACGATACCCTCTTTCAATCGCTGCTCGAGGTGGTGTTGCAAGAATCCTTGACGGGCCTGGAGCTGGGCCAGGACAGCTACCGGGTGGCGAGGGTATTAGCGACGCCGGAAGGCCACCGGGACGCGGGCTTCTTAGGCTGGGAAGATGTTTTATGTGCCCGGCCCGTGAACAGGCTCGAGCTGCGCTTCGTCACGCCGACGGTGTTTGCGACCTCGAAAGGGAAAAAGCGGCACTACACGCCGCTACCCCTGCCGAGGCTGGTGCTGAAAAGTTTGCTGAACGCCTTTCAAGCCTACAGCCCCGCGCCCTACAGCGAGCCGGAAGCGGCGGGGTTGGAGGCTATGTTCGACGAACTGTTCGTCGTCACAAGTCACGATATTGCCACAAAGCCCCACAAAGCGGGCAAGGTCAGGCTGACCGGCTTCGTGGGGCGGGCGAGCATTCGCTATCAAGAGGCGTCGGGGCGGGTCGAGAAAGCGCTCGGGCAGCTTGCCAGCCTCGTCTTTTTCAGCGGGGTGGGGGCGAAGACGCCTTACGGGATGGGGCAGGTGCGTGTAAAGGTTGGAAGCGGGCAAGTTGGTAGCAAGTAACGTAGGCACTGGAAAAAGCCCTATGATGAAGCTGTGAACGAGTTCGAGCTTTTGAACAGAATAACCCTCGACCCCGACATCTGTCACGGCAAACCTTGTATCAGAGGGTTGCGCTATCCCGTCGAGACGATTCTGGAACTTTTAGGGAGCGGCATGTCCTTCGGGGATCTTTTGGACGACTACGAAGACCTCGAGCGCGAGGACTTGCAGGCAGCTCTAATCTGGCAATAACCGTCACTGCGCCGCTCGCTGGCAGCCGCTTCTATCCCTGTAAACCTCATCCGTAAGCCTCGTTGGAAGCTCGTTGGAACGCCGTCGTTTACGCTTGTCTCGAGCCCGAGACGCCTATCCGATGTACGGAGGTTCTATGGAATATTTGCCCATCAGCAAAATCAACACGGTCGTTTTTTGCCCGCGCCGCTACTACATCGAGCAGCTTTTGGCGGACACCGTGACGAACTATCACATGACCGAGGGCACGGCGCTGCACGAGCGCACGGTGCGGACAGGCGAAGGCGTGTGGGTGTGGAGCAACTGCCTGGGCGTCAGCGGGATTATCGATCAGGTCGTACACGAGGACGGCGAGTGGGTCATCACCGAGTTCAAAAAGGGCTACCTCGGTGAGCACGAGAGCGACCGGGTGCAACTCTGCGCGCTCGCAGTTTGCTATGAGGAGGTTCACGGCGTGCATCTGAGTCACGGCTACATCTACTACCACCGCACCCGCAGGCGCAGCTTGGTCGAATACACACCCGAGCTGCGGCAGCGGGTCGAGGCGGCGGTCGCCCTGATGCGTAGGCTCGAGCAGCAAAGCCACTACCCGCCGGTCATCGACAACCCCAACAAATGCCAAGGGTGCAGCGTGCGCGAACCCTGCCAGCCGACGCTGACGCGCAGGCAGTTACCCCGCTGGAAGGGAGCAGTGTGATGGGTACGCTCTACGTTTTAGAACCTGACGTCTACCTGTCCAAAGACGGCGGCGTGCTGAAAGTTTCGCGCAGCAAGGGGCGGGAGGTGCTTCTCGAGCGCCCCCTGGCCCACGTGTCCGACGTGGTGATTTTGGGCCGGGCGACGGTCACTTCGTCGGCCCTTCAAGCCTGCGCCGAGCAGGGCACGGCGATTCACTACCTCACCCGCGGCGGCAAGTACGTGGCGCAGGTCGCCCCCGTCGAAAACAAAAACGTGCTGGTGCGCATCAAGCAGTACGAAGCGTACCTAAACCCCGAGTGGAAACACAGCTTGGCGCGGCGTTTTGTCGAGGGCAAGCTCGCCAACGCTATCGTCTTCGCGCGGCGGGGAGGCGCGGAGGTGGGCAGTTTGATGGCGCTCGTCAAACCTATCGCAAGGTGCGACAATACGGAAGCCTTGCGGGGGCTCGAGGGCAACGCCGCCCGGCTCTACTTCGGCCTCTTGAAAGACAAGTTCCCGGCAGCGTTCGCGCCCGAGTCGCGCAGTAAACGCCCGCCACGCGACCGCGCCAACAGCTTGCTGTCGCTCGCCTACACCTTTTTAGCCAAAGAATGCCAGACGGCGGTCCGGGTGGCCGGGCTCGACCCGTATGTGGGCTACCTGCACGAAGCCAAGTACGGCAAACCCGCCCTCGCCCTGGACCTGATGGAAGAGTTCCGCTCTATCATCGCCGACTCGGTGACGCTGACGCTCTTCAACCGCGGCATGATTACCGAAGACATGTTCGAAGACGAGCGCGGCTATCCGACCCTGGCCGACGAAGGCTTCAAGCAGTTTTTACGAGCCTGGGAAGACCGCCTCAACCAACAGGTACACCACCCGTACCTCAAACAAAAGCTCGACTACCGGCAGGTGCTGGTGGCGCAGGCGCGCATTTTGGGCAAGCACCTCATGGGCGAACTGCCGGAGTATCTCCCCTTTACCGTGCGCTGATGTTTTACCTCGTCATCGCCTACGACACGCCCAGCGACAAGCGGCGCATCAAAATGGTGAAGCTCCTGAAGCGCTTCGGCGAGCGGCGGCAGTACAGCCTGTTCGAAGCGAGGGTCAGCCGCGACCAGTTGGCGACGTTGCAAACCTCGCTGGCTAAAATCGCCGACGAAACCGAAGACACACTGGCGATTTACTTCTTGACACCGGAAAGTTTGCAGCGAACTTTCCGCATCGGCCACAGTGAGATAAAATCTTTAAGGGAGCCTGACTTTGTTTAGCGAGCACCGGAGCACCGTTACGCAGAACGACTATGTCGGCGCTGGTTTTTGCGTCGCTCACGTAAACAGTGTTGCTTTATCAGCCCGCGGGGTGCTCGCAAGCGTCTACGACGGCAAAACTTCCTTTTTAAGCTTCACCCGACAAGCATTTGCTACACTGGCGGAGCGGGTTCTCGTGAAGGTGCTGCGAGGCTCGTCCAGTCGGCCCGAAAAACGCCCGCGCTTGCAATAACTTCGAACCTCGTAGAGGATTGAAACACTCGAAGAGGAGGCCCGGATGGTTGACGGCTTCACTTGCAATAACTTCGAACCTCGTAGAGGATTGAAACACGCTCGAGGCGCAGCTCGTGGGACTCGACCTAAACTTGCAATAACTTCGAACCTCGTAGAGGATTGAAACTGCGTACCAGGTTTTCACAGCGCCACCGCCTCGACTTGCAATAACTTCGAACCTCGTAGAGGATTGAAACTCGTTGTACATCCATACGCGCAACCGGTCACGCAACTTGCAATAACTTCGAACCTCGTAGAGGATTGAAACAACGGCGAGGGGGATGATGACCGTGCTGGCGAACACTTGCAATAACTTCGAACCTCGTAGAGGATTGAAACTTCACCAAACCGGGTGCGACGTTGGAGATGTAGACTTGCAATAACTTCGAACCTCGTAGAGGATTGAAACACTCGATTTTCTTTTTCGGATGGTTGACGGCTTCACTTGCAATAACTTCGAACCTCGTAGAGGATTGAAACTTTATACTAACACACGTAGGTTAGTAATGCAATACTTGCAATAACTTCGAACCTCGTAGAGGATTGAAACTCAAAAGGAATGCCGAGCTGTTGAAGGATAGCTTGACTTGCAATAACTTCGAACCTCGTAGAGGATTGAAACACTTTGTTGTAATCGTCAGCCGTCCAAACGACGTTCTTGCAATAACTTCGAACCTCGTAGAGGATTGAAACATGGATTCCCAGTCGAGAAGGCCGTGCGCCACGTCCTTGCAATAACTTCGAACCTCGTAGAGGATTGAAACGTTACTTACCGAGCTGTCCCGGCGCTCATGAGCCCGCTTGCAATAACTTCGAACCTCGTAGAGGATTGAAACTTATTGAAAAAGGTTCACCACAATGCGCACATGTTACTTGCAATAACTTCGAACCTCGTAGAGGATTGAAACCTGTTGGAAGAGAGGCTCGAGCTTCCAATCATCTTGCAATAACTTCGAACCTCGTAGAGGATTGAAACAGAGGGTTGAGGACGCTTAAACGGCCCGTGCCGCCTTGCAATAACTTCGAACCTCGTAGAGGATTGAAACACAGTAAAAACCCAAGTGGTATAGCCCCATCACCTCCTTGCAATAACTTCGAACCTCGTAGAGGATTGAAACTGGCGCAAGGTCGCCATGCAACTGTTTCAGGACAACTTGCAATAACTTCGAACCTCGTAGAGGATTGAAACCTTTTTGCTCGAGACAGGGACTACCTCACCATTGACTTGCAATAACTTCGAACCTCGTAGAGGATTGAAACAAAGTTGGACTACCGAGGTAAATACCTCGTCATCTCCTTGCAATAACTTCGAACCTCGTAGAGGATTGAAACACCCACCGGGGCCGCATCGTCACCCTGAAAGAACTCTTGCAATAACTTCGAACCTCGTAGAGGATTGAAACAACTCTGTCCAATAACTCACTGTTCACCTCCTGACACTTGCAATAACTTCGAACCTCGTAGAGGATTGAAACTTTGGACGTTGAACGTACTGCTGAGCATCGCCTTCCTTGCAATAACTTCGAACCTCGTAGAGGATTGAAACAATTTTACCTCAACGACAACCTGAAAATCATCCACTTGCAATAACTTCGAACCTCGTAGAGGATTGAAACCCTTTGCCCCGCACGGTGGCCCGCTCGAAGGGGTTGCTTGCAATAACTTCGAACCTCGTAGAGGATTGAAACACAAGCTAACCCGGCTTAGCACGCTGCTCACGCTAACTTGCAATAACTTCGAACCTCGTAGAGGATTGAAACTCTTTTGGTACGGCCGCCTGCACATCCATGTTGAACTTGCAATAACTTCGAACCTCGTAGAGGATTGAAACGGCCTGCTATCGTAGCAAGCGAAGGCGGGGCCAGCTTGCAATAACTTCGAACCTCGTAGAGGATTGAAACATAGCTCAGTACGACGTGACCAACGGCGTTTGGAAACTTGCAATAACTTCGAACCTCGTAGAGGATTGAAACCTCAGAGATGAGTTTCATCCCCAACTCTTTCCCGGCGTCTTGCAATAACTTCGAACCTCGTAGAGGATTGAAACAGCGTCCAGAGATTCGCCGGAGACGCGGCGTAGCCTTGCAATAACTTCGAACCTCGTAGAGGATTGAAACTCGACACCCTTACGAATCGCTAGATTCTCGGTGTCTCTTGCAATAACTTCGAACCTCGTAGAGGATTGAAACCGGGACAGTCTTTACGCGGCGCTCGCCACGGCAACCCTTGCAATAACTTCGAACCTCGTAGAGGATTGAAACGAGACGTCGCCGTTCCAGGCGGCGATGACCATGCTTGCAGTAACTTCGAACCTCGTAGAGGATTGGAATGAATCGGTACAGGCCAATCTCACAATCCATGCACTCCAACCTCGGTAGCGTGAACTTCGCGGCGCACCGCTTTCTGAAGTTCAGGGTAGTTGCTACCTTCTTGTTGTCCGTTCACAAATACGGCAGGTACATGTTTTATTCTGAATTGGTCGGCTAGCGCCTTATCGGCCTCGACTGCCGCCTCACCCTTTCGCGTGTTTATGCACATTTCTAATTCTGTGATATTGATGTCCGCGAGAGCTTCACTTTCGGCGGCTTTTATAAGTCGTTCGGGCGTCGCCCACCCTTGAAGAGGGCGCTGCAACTCAAAAACGGCGCGCGTGTACGGCCAAAAAGCCTTTGGATTTTGCTGATAAACGCATTCCGTAGCCACCGCCGCTGTGTAGGAACCCTCGCTCATGAACGGGTTGTGCAGGTAAATGATGCTTACTTGACCTGAATTGACAAACTCGCGCTCGAGCTTTGGCAACACCTCACGCTCAAAGTCGCGGCAGTGGGGACACTGAAAGTCAGAAAAGACCACGATAGAAACGGGGGCATCCGCACGTCCGAGTATTGGCCGGTGCGACAGCTCGAGGTTTGCCGGAAGTACAAGCGGTGGTTCTGGCACTAAGCGCGGAACCAGCAACCAACTGAGAACGGCAAGATAAAGAACTATAAACCCGAGAAGCCAACGCGGTAAGGGGCGCAGCAGAGGTTTCACGCTGCCCCCGCCAGCCACCGACCGCGCGGCTTTTTACCCATCAAGACACTGTCGACAGCTTCCTCGAGGTTCTCGAAATAGTAAAGTTGACCCTTACCGCGCACTTCCACGGCGGCGCTAAAAACCGGGAGAGACAAGCGGCGTTGTTGCGCTGTGTCGAGACCGCCCAGCAGCGGCACCAGGTCGGGGTTATGCACGACCTTCGCCAGCGTTCTTCCGTGTACCGTGGCAACCATTTTCACACCACGCTGCACGATGGTGACGGCGTTTTCAACATCCCGTCGGTAGCCCAACTCGTCAATGACGAGGCACTCGGGGCCGTGGTTCGCGAGCGCTTCCATAAGCACTTTGGCTTGCAATGAGGGGTCGGGAACCTGCAAGCGCCGGGCAGCGGCAAGGCCGGGATGGGACGTTTTACCATCGCCGCCGATTTCGTTGCTGGTATCGACTACGACCACCTTCGGGCCTTGGGCCTCGGCCAGGATGCGAACAACGTCTCTTAGCAGGGTCGTCTTGCCCGCACCGGGCGGACCGATGAGCATAAGGCTCTCGTCACCGCTCAGCAGCACCTCGCGTAGCGGTTCGGCCACCCCGACGAGAAAGCGCCCTAGCCGTATCGTCGCTCCGGTAATTTCGCCGTAGCGGTCACGGATGGCGCTGATGCGGTGAAGGGTGCCCTCGAGCCCCGCGCGGTTGTCCTCGCGAAAACCCCCGAGGCGGTGGATGAGGTAGTGGAGGTCGTCTTTGCCGACACAGCGCGAGTAGCGCCGGTAGCTGTTCGCGCAACTGAGAGTCAAAGGTCGGCCCAAGTCGAGCGCGAGTTCTTCCAACCCGTCCAGGTTTTCTTCAGCGGCCTCTTGAATCCAGGCGGGGAGGACACGAAGAAGAGCCTCGAGGCCGTCAATAGCTTCACTTTGCACAGCGGGCGGTTTACTCAGTAGTACTGACACGCCGTCGCCTAAGGGATTCATAAAGGTTCAACACCTCCTCGACGTAAGCTTGCGTTTCTTCGAAGGGTGGCACACCGCCGTAGCGTTGCACCGCCCCGGCCCCGGCGTTATAAGCCGCTAGGGCAAGTGTCCAGTCGCCGAAGTCGTCGTATCGTTCACGCAGGTACTTGGCTGTACCCCACAAGTTTTGGTCTATGTCTTTAGGGTCTACACACAGTTCGGCCGCCGTAAGGGGCATGAGCTGACCGAGGCCCAAGGCACCCTTCGGGCTTACCGCTGTTGGACAGAATCTCGATTCGGCCCAAACAAGCGCTACCATCAGGTCGGGCTCGAGGCCGAAGCTGCGGGCGTAGTGTTCGGTTAGGCTTACCAATTCCGGAGTTGCACAGACTGAGGCTAGCGCGAAGGTGGCGGTCAACATCACAAAAGCCGAGATGCAATACTTCAGCACCCGTTGAAACTTTACCCAGCAGCTGGCAAAAGAACGTCTACAAATTGTTTCAGTAGTCATCCTTTTGTCCTCTCGTGAGGTGCCGCCGAACGCGCCGGAGTTCATCCAACAGTTGCACCGCGAGGTACAGCAGCGCCACACCCCCAAAGAAGAGCAGGCCGAGGGACACGCCGCCGGGGTTGCCGGTGCTTAAAAACGCGAGCCCGGCGACAAAATACGCTGTTCCAAGGGCAATAGAGAGAGAGCGGACGAGTCGCGTCTTGAGTTTGCTACGGTTCACGGTTGTCCTCCTGTTGGTGCAGGAATGGTGGGCTCGTAAAGGGCGGCGTCGCGGAAGGCTCCATAGAACCAGGTGATCACCCGGTCTACATCGTTTGAACTGCGGGTTTGGGTCGTTTCTTCAACCTGCGGTGTCGCCTCGAGCGCCGCGAGGAGCGGCCCACTGACCAACCACTGTCGATCCACGACCAGATAACTCTCTGCCACTGGGGCAAGGCGCACCCTTGCGCCGGCGAGACGCAAACTCATAATGTACGATGCGCGGCTGTCGGCGGCGTCGGGAGAGACGAGGAGATAGACGGCTATACCACGAACCACCATCGCCTCGCGCAACGCTTCGGCTAACGGGTGCGAGAGCAGCACAGGTGTGACGAAAAGAATTTCGTTCGTGGCAGACGCTATTAGTCGCGCTACTTCATCCTGGGTGGTTACAGGAGACGCTGCACCTGTCACATCTTGGCCCCAAACCCAGCCAATAAGCATCGTCATTAACACAACTCCTAGCCGCTGCATCAGAACGCCTCTTCAGCGAAGGTGTAGGTCTGAAGCCGCCGCTTGCGCCGCTGGGGGCCGTGACCGATGGTGAGGTCACGGCGGCTCGTTCCGTCGGGCAATTTACCGAGAATGCGCTGGTACTCACGTTTGGGCAAGGCGACCGCTTCTTCTTGATACAAGCCGACGGGCTCGAGTTCGTCTTTGTCCTCGCGCACTTCAAAGGCGGGGTGACCTTTGAGCAGGTGCGTGTGGTCGCGGCACCAGGCGAGGAGCTTGGGGTAATGCTCGAGGTCGCCTACAGAAATCTCCGACCCCTGCCGGTTGTCAATCCGCACGGTTTGCAGATTCTCCGGAAGCTCACCTACAAGCTGCCTGAATGTCTCGTTGGGCAGACGAACTGTGCGCGGCTGGTACCATCCTAAGAGGTCAGTCGCAACTTTGTCGTCCTCGCCAAGTGCTTCGTACTCAGGGTGGCCCTCGAGCTGCCGCCCATTGGCAGTAATCCAGGTGCGAAGCTGCTCGGCCGTCTTGTCCTTTCGATAAGGACTCAAAACGTTGCGAACACGCACCCGCGCCGCCTGTTCGCCCTGTGCCTTCTGCCGCTGTTCAAAGAGGATGCGTGAACGCTTGACCTGACCCTCGCCGATAAGCTTGTGGCCTTCGCCAACGATGGCGAGCGTGTCGCCCGCTTGCATCACCCAGCCTCGCGCTGTCCAAGCCTTGAGCCCGTCGGGTGCTCGGAGTGCAGTCGGTAGCGATGCGCGCGGCACGACCAAGCGCGCGACCTCATGATGGCGGTGGGACACCATCTCCACCTGCACGGGGACATCGTGCTCGAGCACTGCCACGAACCATTCTCGCAGCGCATGATGAGCCGTCTCGCTCGGGACGCTCGAGGTTTGGTTGGGGGTGGCGTTGCTCGACTGTGGTGGAATTTTCTTCTCAGGCCCGTGACCAAAGTTTGATGTCGGATGAGATAGGTCGTCTACTGCCTCGTCAACCGGAGTGGGTGCTGCTGAAGAGGCTGCGTACTGCTGCCGCAAATTCTGCAAGCGGTACTGAGCGGTCGAAGCATCCGAAACGCTTTTACGCTGTTCTAAAACATCACGTGCTACTCGAGATACTTCAATTTTCCTTGGTGCCAACCTTCGGTAGATTTGGTGCAAAGGATTTCGCACCTCCAGCAGACGCCGCTCGTCAAGTCGTGGGAGGAGCACCTTTGACGGCGGGCTGCCCCCTTGCAACAGCACCCCCATCCCCTCGGGCCAGTCGCGCATCTCTTCAATCGACAGGAGGGGACGGCCCACCTCTTGCTGGCGGCGGTGGTGGTTGGGCCAGTCGAAGGCGTGCTTGCGCGTCGTTCCGGTCGTTGTCGAAACGGCCGTCAGTTCGCCCATCGCTTCGCTGAAGTAGGTGGCGTCTTCAAAAGAAAGGTAGCGGGGAAAAATAAGGGTCTGCCTCAAGTTGCCGCTGACGAATGAGCGAAAAGCCTCCCGTCCATAAACGGCTTCGCCCTGCGCGCGGTTTTGTAGCGAAACGTGATAGGCGACCCGCCTCGAGCGCATCGTCGCAAAGCCCTCGCCGACGTTCGGCAGAGGACCCAGTGAGGCGAACTCGTCTAAGTAAATAGATGTATGCACCGGAAGCTGTCCGCCGTGCGCGTTCGCGGTGCGGATAAGCGCGCTGTCGAGAATACGTTTGACGAGTTGGAGGAGCGTTTGGCCGCGGGAACGCATAAGTTCGTCCTGCGGGATGCCGATGTAAAGCAGCGTAGGGCGTGCGCCGATGGTTGCGAGGTCTATGTTCTCTTGAGGATTGGCCGAGGCGGTCGTCGCGTGCTCGAGGCGTGGGTCTAGGAAAAGCTCGAGTTCTTCAACGAGTCCCCGCACCACACCATGACGGATACGCGTCTCCTGCTCGAAAAAGCCACCGAGCCGCTCACGCACCTCGGCGTCGGGGTGAGAGCGCACGTAGGCGGCGACCTCGTGGGTGCCCGCTAACAAGAGTCTGGCAACGCCTGCCAGTGAGGTCTCGCCGCGCCGAGCAAACCCGAGGATGAGACCTGCAAGGAGCGCCCGTTGCTGCTTGCTGAAGAAGCCACCGTCGCCGCCGGTATCTCGCAGGGGCGTCAAGATATCGGTTATTTGCGCCGCCGTAATGCTGTCTTCCGCTCCCTGCAAGAGGGGTAGGCGTAAGGTGGTCGTGTCGAAGGGCAAGAACAGTTGCACGTCGTGACCCGCCTTTGCAAAGACCGGTACCAGGTCGAACAGCCCGCTCCTAGTGTCGGGATATTTGAGGTCGATAACAGCAGCGCTGCATCTTTGAAGCGCGTCCATGAGGAGGTTCGGTTTGTAATAGCCCGTCGATTTACCCGCACCCGTACCCCCGACGAGGAGTGTGTGGGCGCAGCGTAGACGTTCGGGTGGGCGGAGCGGCTGTCCACTTGAATGCACCCCAAGGTAGCCGCGCTGAGGATTGTCACGCTCTCCTCGCAAGAGCGGTTTCAGGTCACCTTTCGTCGCCCACCGCGCGCCGCCGGGAGCTTTTTGCAAGCCCGGCTTTTGACCCAAGGTGGCAGCGACGGCGGCTCCGATCGCGCTGGCAAAAAACACGCCGCCCAGCAGGGGCCAAGGAATCTCTGTCTTCACGCCCTGCCAAGCTTGCTCGAGAACTGGTTTACAGATGGGGTCTCGAGCACAGGCCGAGACAAAGACCACGGGGTTCGCTTGTGGCTGACCCACGTACGCCGCCCAGCCGAGGTCAATCAACTGGGTGAGCTTCTGAATCCATGCCCAGAGCCCCCAGCCCAGACCGCCAACTAGGGTAACAACAGCGATAACGACAAGGGGCCATCTCAGCGCTGCGAAGCGGAAGTTGTTTGGTATAAATGCTCTTTCGATACCGAGGCGCATGGTCAACCTATCCTCGGCGGTGGCAGCTGGCGCGAGTTTCCACCGGGTGGGAGCATAGGCCTTACGTCACGTCCCGAAGGAAGTTGAGAAGGGGTTGACGAAACCACAACTACACTGCCGCGCGTGCTCGAGCCCGAAAAGCCAACGCTTCCAGTAGCAGGACCAAAACTTCGAGGTGCCGACGACCCAGCTGTGCTTATCTGAGCTGCCCCACCCCCACCAGAGCGTAGAGCTTTGTAGAGAAGCGCACGGCCTAGAAAGCCCGGTCCACCCACGCCGCTCGCCAAGCCGCCCATAAAGCCCATTACATAGCGCTCCATGCGCAGGAGTAAAAAGAGTCCCATCATAAAGCCGACGAGGATGGTCAGGATGCCGAAGAGCCAACCGAGCAACACCCCGAACACTCCTCTCAGCGCCTGCTCTCCCGCCGTGTAAAAAGCCTGGCGCGCCCGCTCGAGCGTGGCTTGAGCGTCACCGGGCAATGGCCCGGTTTGTCCGACGGCGTCGCGCAAGTCCTGAAACGCTCCGTCAAGGCTCGTAACCGCTCCATTGAAGCTGTCGACGCTTTGCTGCATCGCCTCGTTGGTGTGCTCCAGAGGTTGCGCGATGCCGAGTTCCACCACGATGCTGACGGCTACGGGCAGGAACACCACCACGAAGAGGGCTCCTAAGTTCATGCGCAGCCAAGCCCCCAACCACGACACGGCGCTGCCGCCGGGCATTAGCAGGAACACCGCTGCAAGAGGTAAAAGCACAAGTCCGATTAGGACAGTCATCCCTGAAACGAAGATGACGACCGTGTAAACGCCGAAGAGGACGGGCAACATCACCGTGAAAATCACACCTGCCACCCAAGTCACGACTTTGCTTAGAGTCGTTGCGGCGTCGCTCGGCTCTTCGGCGGCGAGGCCTTCGGTCGTGGCGTCGTACTGACCCGTCGAGGCTGACTGAACGGCGTACGAGCTGGCGAGGAAGCTCGGTAAAATGTTTTTCGTGTCCTCTGAGGCACTCAGCAACCGGTCGAAGGTGCCGCCACCACTCGTCCCCCAAATGCCGCTCGACCAGGTATAGACCGATGTCCAGCTATTGAAGACCACACTGCGCAAGGTAGGCAGCATCGCCATGAGCGCGACGACCAGCAACGTCCGACCTGCCAACACTGCAAGCTCGCTGCCCCGTCCGTACCAAATAGCTCGAATCATGCCATAGGCGAAGAGCATCGCTGCCAAGCTGTAAGCCAGCGTCTCGACCGACGGAACGATTCCGTGCTGCTCGACGAGCGTCAGCATTCGGGTGAGCCAGACGATGGGATTAAAGTTGAAGTCGACGGTGGGCATCTTAAGGACCGTTCAAGCGGATGAAAGCCGTTTTGAGGTCTGTCGTGTCAGCCGCGAGGACGCCCGAAACGCCCTGAGCGACTCCGGAGAGCGTTTCGCCCATCTGCCGCCCGAGTTCACTCTGTTGGGCGAGGCGCGTTTGTAACCTGGCCCGCTCGCGGGCGATTTGGCGCTCCTGCTCACTTACCAACACGCTCACCGCGTGCTGCAACTGCCAGGTCGTCAGCACTTGTTGTTGGGACAACACCCGCAGGTGCTCGATAGTCGCCCCTGAGAAAGCTGCGTCCTGGCGCATCAGGTCGGCAAGACCTTCGGTTAGATAAACGAGTGCGGTGCGCGTCGAGTTGGCGAGTTTGGCTTTTTCCTCGAGCTTGTTGGCTGTTCCTGGGTTTGGATTGGGAACACCTGAAACAGTAGGTAGACCCAGAACAGCCGTCATGGCGTCGCGGGACGCGGTCGATTCGCTAACCTCCTTGGCGAGCGCTTCGTTCATCGCGTGAGCGGCGTGCGCTTCAGCGTTCATTGTGGCAAGTTCGGCGATACGCTGCTCGTTCCTCGCCTCACCGACGGCTAGGTTGGGGTTGGCGCGCGTAGCTTGCTCGAGCCACCAGTCGGGCGTGTTTTCGGGGGCTCGAGGGGCGGAACGGTTCGAAAGACGAAGCTCGTCCATGACCTCGCGTACCTTGGCTCTAAAGACGTCCGGACCTTCGGTAATCGCGTTTTGCAACTCCTGTAGTGCCCCGTCAATGGCAGCGCCGGGAAGGTTCGCCCCGAGCGTTCGCAACGAGTCGCTAAACCAGGTGTCGAAGAGGTCTTGGGCAAAAGCGGCCATGTCCGTGTGCAAGCTCGTGACCAGGTCTTCGACCTTGCCGACGAGTTGACCGGCGGTGCAAAGCCATTCGAAGTTCTCGTCAGCTACCTTTGTAACAGTTTGACAAGAACCGCCAAAAGCATCGGAAAGAGATTGAGCGCGTCCCGCACTGGTGATAGACAGAACGCCTACGACAAAGAAAGTTGACAGTAGAAACGCCAATCGTCTTTTTCGCCGCTTCAAAGTGCTTAATGCTGGAGACACTTATCTCACCTCGACTGTCTGGGTCTGCTGGTTATACGCTTCATGTCCGCGCTTTAGTGACAGCTTTTCTTGTTTCTCTATGTCAACTTTTCCCTGACGCATTCCCTGTGGGTAAAGAGCTGCCAGTTCCTCGAGCGCCGGTAACCAGTGACCGCTGTGCCGTTCGAGCGCCCGGTCGCGCTCGGCAACGTCGTTCGCGTTGGTGGTGAAGGCCCAGTATTCCAGCGGCCTCGGCACCACCCGGAGCACGTCGCCCTCGAGCTTGCCGTCGCGGCGCACCCAGGCGAGCAGTTCGCGGTAGCGTGGGTCGGTGGAGAGTCCAAAGTAAGCGTCCATCGCCCGCTCGCTGAGGTGGAGCAAATTTCGGACCGCCTCCGCTTCGCCCGGTAGGGGCAAAAGAAAGTGGTAGCTGGTGTTTTGAAGGATGCCTTGCGCAGCGTCTTCTGTGAAGTCTTTCAGCGACTGCGTCACGGCATAGGCGGCGGCGTTGTAGCGGCGGAAGCGGCGATAGAGTTCGACGACGAAAGCCGCCGCTTGAGGCATTTTGAGGAGTGACCAAAACTCGTCCATGACGATGAGCTTGCGCCGTTCGGGTGTTCGCTTGACCCGTCGCCACACCGCGTCGGTGATGAGCAGCGTGGCGACGTTCTGGAGCTTCGGGTGACCCTCGAGCCCACTCGTTTCAAAGTAGAGGATGCTCGCGTCAGGAAGAACTGTGCTCTCGCGGTCGAGAAGGTTGCCAAAGGGCGTGTCGCCGGTCCAAGGTTGAAGCCTCAGCGCCAAGCTGCGGGCGAGGTCTTTTTCCACTCGGCTGGCCGGGCGCTCCCCAACCTCCTCGAGGGTAACGAGCACCCGCACCAGGTCGGACAGCCGCGCGCCGCTAAAGGTTTTCTTAACGCTGTTTCCGTCCCTGCGCTCAGAAAGAGCGCGGGCGTAGGTCTGCTGAACGGCCGCCATAAAGAGGGCGTCCTCGACCGCCGCCTCGTTCCCGTCTTCGGCCGGCACCATCGCCCGGAGAAGTGCCAGCAGAAAACCTTTCTTGGTATCGTCCGGCTCGAGCTGGCCGACGGGCAGGTCGAAGGGGTTGAGGCTGACCGCTCCAGCCGCATCGAAAGGAACGATTGCCCCACCGTAAAGCTCGACGAGGGGCGCGTACCCGTAACCGCGGTCGACAATCATCACGTCGCAGCCATGTCCGAAAAGCTCGTTGATTAGAACTTGAGTAAAAAAGGTCTTGCCCGAGCCCGAGCCGCCGACCACGATGGCGTTCCAGTTGGCAGCTTTGGGGTCGAAAGGGTCTAAAGCTGTAAGGCTATTCCAGCGGTTGAGGAACAAAGCCGTGGGACGGTCGGCCCCGCGCCAGGGTCCACTCAAAGGGACGAAGTCGGCGGCGTTCTCCTCTAAAACCAGGTGCATGTGCTCGTTCGTGCGTCCGGAAAAAGGGGCTAGGGCGAAGAATTGCTCGAGCAGCGCCACGCCCTCCTGATAAGGCGTCACGCCGGGTAAGCTGGCAAAGGCGCTCACCGTCACCTCTAAGTTTTGGTGCAACGTTTCGCGCTCGCGGTCACACAAGAAGGCCGTCATTCCAATCTGGAAGAGGTGACCCCCGGTGCGCGTCACGTGCAGGACCGCTTCATCGGTTTCTGCGGCTCCGGCGCGCACCGACGCGTCAACGTGGTCGGTGAACCCGCCTGTGTCACCCTCCGCCGACGTAAAACGCCGCGCCTTACTCTCGAGCGCCCGCGTGGTCGGCCCCTGCGGTTCATGCCGGTAGTCGACTACCAGCCAGTAGAGGCCGGGAAGTCCCAACAAGCGTCCGGCCATGCCGACGTGCGTCTCGCCGCGCGGCAGCGTACCCATCGTCACTGCGCCGACGACGTAGTGACCGGTGCGCAGGTGGTCCCAGTGGTGATGAGCAAGGTCGCCACCTGCGAGGCGGGTACGCAGCGTATGCGGCGCGCGGTGCGGTTCTTTTTGAACGTAGCGGTGGGGCAGGTAGACTTCGGGAGGGTGGTACTGCGGCACCTCTCCCAGCCGCGCGCCTGGGTTGAAATAGCGCCACAGCAACTCGAACAAGCCTTGGTCGAAAAGTGGAGTGGGGCCGAAGCCGGCACTTCCCAAAAAGTTGGTGAGGCGCGTACGCACCGCCAAGGCGCGCCGTTCCCAAACCGCCAACTCATCCGGGCTGAGGCTGGGAACGGTACCCGGACGCCGTGGTTTGAAGCGGCCCGGCTGCAACACGCTACAGGTGAGATAGGCGCGAACTTCCACAAGTTCACCTTTTTGCCGAGCGGTCTCTAAGAAGGCGGTTTTGTCTTCTCTAAACGTTTGGGCTATTGGATGGCTACTGGTAAACTCATCCTGATAGCTGTTGAGCAATTGCTGTCTAAGAGGTGCTACCTCAACGAACAGCCGCAGCCGTTCCCCCTCCGGCACAGCAAAGCGAAGAGTGGAGAGAAGCGCACTGTGTAGACGCAGCAGGTCTTCATCACTCGCAAAGGTCGTCACGGGGAGGCGAAGCTCGAGCCCGACTTCGCATTGGCCGGTACTCAGAAACACGAGACCATTTCGAATTTCCCAGTAGGGTAGCGCCTTTGCAAGGCCCATTTCTCGTGGGCGGGTCAGCCCCGCAGTAACCTTGTCAAGCCAGGGGAACAACACCGACCTCCTTGTCGTTGACTTTGATTGTCCTAACGCTCAGAGGGAGGGGACGTTGACGTTTCCGTTGCATAACTGCTGGGTCAACAACTAGGGGAATGGCTCTATAGTCTGGACGTACTCGGTAAACTTCGGGCTCGCTGAGCCAACGGAAGAGGTGCAGGAAGAACTTGTTGGGCAACTGGTCACGTAGCGCCTGCCAACCCTTGAAGGTCAGGAAGATGAAAGCACCCGCAAACACGAGTCGCCAGCGGCCGGGAAAGAGCGCACCAAAGACGTTGAGGCCGATGAGCACACTAAAGAGGATGACGATAAAGTCCTGGGGGCGAAGACCCAACAGGCTGACGCCGTGGGTGAGATGGTAGACGCGGTGACGCATTCAATAAACCTATTGACAAGCGTTTGTGGCGCTGGGAAAGAGAGTGAAAAAGAGGGTCGGCAAGCTGACGAGCGCCGTGATGGCGATGACGCCTTGGCCGATGCGTGAGAGAGCGCCACGGGCACCAATAGCCCAAAGCAAACAGCCGATAGCGAGCACCACCAGCGATGCGGCGATGCCGAAAGTGCTGGTCAGCGTCGTGTAGATGCTGCAAAGAAAGGTCGTGACATCCGCCAGCGGGTCGCTGCCTTGCTGGTTACCGCCGCCCTGCTGGGCATAGGCGAGACTCCCAAAGAAGACAACCGTTCCATATCCAAACCAAACGTGACCTATGGTGCGCCGAAAAAGCCTAAAAAACCTTCGAATCATGGTTTTACCTCCGCAGTCAAGGTAGCGAACCCTTGGTGCAGAGGCGTGACAGGTAGAGCTTTACCAGGAAGGCCTTTGCAGAGGACGGTGTACTACCTTAGGGTCATGAGCTACCTCAAACTCAACCCCGACATCCGCGAACACGTCAAAGCTGAAACGGGTTCCGACATACCTGATCCCAACACTCCCGCCTTCGAACCCTTTCTAGCGGACCTCAAGGAGACCCGGCCAGAACTGGCGGAGGCGCTGGTGCAGGGACTCGAGGTCGAAGGTGCCGAACTGCCCGAGGAGGTACAGGCGCGCAGGGCCGGACGCCGTGAGGGGCGCAGGAACATCTTTCGCCGAATCTTTTTCAGCCGCAGTTATGAGGGAGACCCCAACCTCAACAAACGTAAGACGTTGTTCGTCATTGTGGCTGTGCTGGTGGCCGCTTTACCGTTCGCTTTTTTGGTTGACCAGCTTGCTGCCCGGCGTGCAGCGGCGCGTGAGGCGAGCTTAGCTGCGCTGGCAGTAGTGGACGAACCGCCTATAGTCTCAATTGCACCGCCGACGCCTGAAGAACAGCCGTCACAAGCGAATGCCGTGGTGGTTGAGCCCGCCGATTTGCCGAGTCCACCCTCGAGCCCGGTTGTAAGAGACGACCTCCCCCCGCCGCCCGGCCTGGTGGACCCAAGCGTTGTGGGTGCGCCGCCCAACACTGCTTCATCTCTCAGCACCTTTTTATCAGTGGTTGAGCATTCTCCAACCGCCTCACAGCCACAGGGGCTTCGCGTCTTCGCAGAGCCATTGTCACCACCGACCGCATTAACTGTAGCCACCGCAACCACCGCGCCCGGACAACTCAACCTACTCGCCAGCACAGCACAGGGTGCTGCCTCGCTGACCCCAAAAACACAAGCGACAGCGCTCAATATCGCAAAAGCGCAACCCGCCTCTACGCCCGCTTCTACCCTTACTGTGCTGAAGGATGTGTTACCCGACGATGCAGCCCTGACAACCTCATCCTATTCGACTTCGCTCGAGCTTTCCAGCGCTGAACCGAATGCGTCCAGAGGCTCGAAAAGCTCTTTTCCTCAGTCAAGCGCTCAGCAAGACATCCATGAAGGTGCCGAGCCTCCAGTGTTACCGGAAGAAACCAGCCTGACGGCGTCCAGCCAAGAGGTCGGTGCTACCCAAGAGCAGCTGGCAAATAGGGAAAACTCATCTGCGCCGTCTAATGAACCTCCTATTACCTTTCAGCCCGGTGCTCGGATACCTGCACAGTTGGTGACCAGCGTCGCCGTGACGGAGGGCGTGAGTTCGCCGGTCGTCGCCGAGACACCCGCGGGTGGCACTTGGTGTATTGAGAAGGAGTGTCCTGCAGTGATTTGGCTCGGTACAGCCAAGCTCTCGCTCCCAGGAAGGGTAGAACTCAGGCTCGAGCAAGCGGTTGTAGACGGTGAAGCGCGAGCGGTGACGGCCACCGCGCTCGACAAGGACAACCTACCTGGACTTTCGGCGTCAGTAAGTGACTCGTCCCCGACGGTGGTTCAAGACCTTTTGCGAGCCGCCGCGGGCGGTGTGAGCGACTACGTTGAAGCCTTAGCAAACCGTCAGTCGGTCACAGTGAAAGAGGGAGGCGTAATCATCCGAGACATTGAAGTACCCTCACTCGACCAGTTTCTCCTGGGACGCGCTGCTAAGCTCTTCGACCTTCCGAATATGCAGACGGCTGTTGTCAGGTTGGCTCAAGTTGAGGCCGGGACGGAACTGAGTGTGCTTTATGGCGTCGGTGAATGAGCGGATAGCCTATCTTAAACATGACCTCGCGACCGACCGCGTCTTGAGCAGCGGGCAGCTCAAACAGTATTACAGCCTGTCTGTGAATGAACTCAAGGACACTGACTTAAAGTTTGTCGAGGCCTTCCTCTCTCCAAGCCGGGGGAGCATCCGCTATGCCCAAATTTCTTTTGTGGGTTTGTCTTCCAGCATTGGCAGGCTCGAGGGAAACTCGCTACGGCATCTCGCCGGGATTGCCGAAATGCGGCGTGTCTTAGGTGCTCTTCCTGAAGACTGGACGAGCTTAGCAGCAGCCCGTCAGCAGCCCCGGACGCCGGACGCATTTTGGGAGACAGAGCGAGGGCTCTTGGCAATTGAGTACGACGTCGGCAGTTACAGCCCGACCCAGATCAGCGAGAAAGCAAAAAGCTTCAAGCGCTATGCCGGACAGGTTTGGGGCGCGCCAAGTCGACAACGTGTGCGGCACCTGTGGCATTTGCTCAAGCCGCTAGACAGCCACTGTGTTGTTCTCTATGTGGCGTGGGCGTAGACATTTTGTTCTGCCTTCCGAGGTTTTGTGCAGCAGTTGCGCGCACGCTAGCCGCAGAAGCCTGCGGATTAGCTGCCCGGTTGTTCCGTTGTATTCTGCCAGGCGCAGTTTCTCGCCTGACAGAATACTCCCGCGCCTTGAGTCTATAGAAGCCGGTCAATACAGCAGAAAAACCGCAATCACCTAAGTATCTCCCGGCTATACATTGAGGTATGCCCACGCCTTTACGCTTTTTAAGCTTGACCGCAGAGCAGGATGAGACTTTGCGCGAACTGGAACTGAGTCCGCTTGTGAACGCCAAAGTGAGGTTGCGGGCGAGCATCGTCCGGCTGAATGGAGCTGGTTGGAGTGCTGGGCGGCTGGCTGAACATTTCGGACGCAACCCACAAAGTATCCACAACGACTTAGACCGTTTTGAGGAGCAGGGGCTTGCAGGCTTGAGTGACGGCAAGGCCAAAGGTGCCAAGCCGAAATTCACGCCTGAGATAGAAGCGTTCTTGCACGACAAGCTTGCCGAGGCGCGCATCTGGAACAGTGGATTACTGGCTGAGGCGGTTGAGGAAAAGTTCGGGGTGACTTTGAGACGCGAGGCTGTGCGGGTAAAGTTGCTGGACCTCGGCTATACCTGGAAACGCAGCCGCTATGGGCCGGGCAAAACGGTAGACCCTAAGGTGGTAGCGGAACACCAAGCGTCACTCGAAACGCTCAAAAGGGGGCGCTGGACGAGAAGCTGACTTTGAAGTACCTCGACCAGATAGAACGGGCAAAGCCCGGCCCGTTGGGCCTAGTTCAGTGGCTTTTCTCTGATGCTGGGTTTGTGCTACAGCTGGTACCAAAAAGGCTCGGGAAAGCAGTTCGAGATACCTACCCGCTGGAGTTCTAAAGGCCGGCTCAACCTCATCGGTTCGCTAGCCTGGAGTTGGTACGGGTTGAACGGACACAAAGAGTTTAGCTTATGCTGCTAACCTTTCCAAGCTCTGGGCTTCATAGCTTACAGGTGTCTCATAGCCCAGGCTGCTGTGGAGCCGCCAGCGGTTGTAATAGCCTTCGATAAACTCGAATACGGCAAGCCTCGCCTCCTCACGAGTGGCGAAGGTGGTTTGGTAAACGAGTTCTTTTTTCAAGGTAGCGAAGAAGCTTTCGATATAGGCGTTGTCTAAGCACGCGCCGGTGCCGGTAAAGCTCGGCCGCATCCCCCAGGTCGCCAGCTCCCGCTGATAGGCGTGACTCGTATACTGAGAACCCTTATCCGAGTGGTGGATAAGCCCCTTGCAGACGTGGCGCTGCTTGGTTGCCATCCGTAACGCCTGAACGACGAGGTCGGTTCGCATGTGCCTGTCCATCGCATAACCGACGACGCGCTTGGAGTAGGCGTCCATCACCGCGGCTAGATAAAGCCAGCCCTCAGCCGTCTTGATCAGGGTGATGTCCGAGTACCAAACCTGATTGGCAGCCGTGATGTCGGGCTTGGGCACGAGCAGGTTTGCTGTTTGCAGCGTATCTAAGGCTTTGCGCTGCTTATATTTGTGTTTGGGTACAGCGTAAATGCCAGCTTGCCGCATCAACCTTTTCACCCTCCGAAGCGAGCAAACAACACGTCGTTTACGCAATTCGGCGTGGATGCGGGGGCTACCATAGCGCTTACAGCTCTCCTCGAAGATAGCGTTGATCTGCTCTAGCAGCGTTGTGTCCTCTCGTTCGCGCGCCGAAGGTCCTAGATTTGCCCGAGTCAGATAGCCGTAGAACCCGCTCCTGGATACCCGCATCAGCTTACACATCAGCGCTACTGGGTAGAAAGCGCGCCACGACGCGATAAAGGCAAATCTCACCTCTGATTCCTCGCAAAGTACGCGCTCGCCTTTTTTAGAATCTCGTTCTCCATCTCCAAGCGCTTGTTCTCTGCCCGCAAGCGCCTCAGTTCTGCCTCTTCAGTCGTCGGCTGTGCCCTTTTGTGTCCTGGCGCGAGCCGCCCGTCGCGATATTGCTTGCGCCAGTTCGACAGGTTCGACTTCGGTATGCCCAACCGTTGCGCCGCTTCAGGAACGCTATATCCCTGCTCCTCGACCAGCCGCACCGCGTCTAACTTGAACTCAACCTCATACTGCCGCACAACCCGTTTCTCACTCATTTGGACCCCTTTCGAGACTTTCAATTCGTCTCTACTTTAGGTGTCCGCCACCCTGTCACCAAGTCCAGCCTTGTTCGGCAAGAACCAGCAGTTGAAAGTGCGTGAGCTTGAAGGTGCCTGTAATCAGACCCAAGTTATCGCTTATCTTGAAACCCTAGCCGAGAGTTGCAATCCCAAGCGCATTACCGTGGTTGTTCTCGACAACGCACCCTTTCATAAAGGCAAACAACTCACCCAGCGTCGAGCCGCCTGGGAAGCGAGAGGTCTTTATCTACGTTACTTGCCCGCTTACTGTCCACAACTCAATCTCATCGAGGGCATCTGGCGCAAGCTTAAAGGTTTCCTCATGCCCAGGCGCTGCTACGACACTCTCAAGCAGCTACAAGAAGCCCTCTTACTCGCACTTAAAGCCCTAAACGCAGTCTTTATCTAAATCTTTGCCGGGAGATACTTAGATTCAGCTACTCCCCTCAAACACAACAGGCCCCGCCTCTCGCCGAGGGCACAACTACGGGGGCATTCCCAGCTTGCTCGTACCGCGGTTTGCACGCGACCCCCGGCACGCTCAGGCTCACTCTCACGGCGTCGCCTGCCACATCCACACCACCAACCAGGTAACTGATGGCAGGTTCACCTATATCCCCGTACTCGAAGCGCAGCACGGCCCCACCGTCGATGGGCACACTCGAGGCGACGCTGCCGTAGATGTCGAGGAATTTCCCGACCGTCATATAGCCTTCACGGCTCGAGTCAGGTGCCCAAAGCTGCACCACGGTTTCGTTCCAAGCGTTCGCTCTACCGCCGCAGTCCATCGATCGTACCGTGACCGCCTTAACCTCCGTGACGTGGTAGCCGGGGGCTATGGTGCGCTCCCCGAGGTCGAAAACCAAAGCCCTGCTCTTGTTGTAGGTTTGCAGCTTATCCAGAAAAGTTTGGGTATCCATGTTCGTCTCCTAAGCGGGGCAGCACTCGGCTGTTGACCGAGGCGCTGCTGTGAACTTAACTGCTGCGAGCCTGGCAAAGACCGCGCCCGACTCGCTGACGAGGTGCCGACGCTGGAGCCTGGCAACATAGGCTTCGTGCCGGAGTGCTTGCACACGCGCTTGGGCGAGCTTACTGGCGAAGTAATAAATCTGGGTATCCATATCGTCTCCTTTGCATAGACACTCGTCTATGCTTCCTTCTGGCTTGACTATACGCTGTATATAGATGGTTGTCAATATGTTCTGAGCTATGACGCATAGATGACGCTCTATTGATAGACTAGGGTCTATGACTGGTTTATCCGACGAACTCAAGGTGCTGGGCGACCCTACCCGCCTCAAGATTCTGGACTTTCTGCTCGAGCCCGTCCAGAGCTGTTGCAGCCGCGACGACGGCGTGTGCGGCTGCGACCTCGAAGCGTTCTTGGGGCTTACCCAGCCCACCGTGAGCCACCACATGAAGCAGCTTGTAGCGGCAGGCTTCGTCACGGCTGAGAAGCGCGGGCGCTGGGTGTACTATGACCTCGACCCCGAAGGCTTCCGCACCGTGCAGGATGCTCTCAACAAATACGCCACTGCCCCCGTACCAATGAGGGAGCCCGCCTGATGCGCCTGCTGGTGCTCTGCACCCACAATTCAGCCAGAAGCCAGATGGCCGAAGGTTGGCTGAGACATTACGCCAACGAGGTTGGCTTAAAGGCGGAAGTGTTCTCGGCGGGCACCGAAAAGGCCTTTGTGAAACCGGAGGCCGTGACGGTGATGCAAGAGGTCGGCATTAACCTCTCCGGCCACAGCTCAAAAACGCTTTTCGAGCTGCCCGACATGTGGAACTTCGACGTGGTGCTGACGGTGTGCGACAGCGCCAACGAAGCCTGCCCCGCCTACCCCGCGCAGACCACACGCCTGCACGTGTCGTTTCCCGACCCCACAGGAAAGCCGCTCGAGACCTGGCGCGAGGTGCGCGACGCGATAGGCGTGACCTGCAAGAACCTGATCAAAACTTTGAAAGCAGGTGACACACCTACCGAAGAAGCGCTCTCGGCGCAGGTAAGAGTATGACCCCTCGTATCTGGCTGGCAGAGTTTATCGGCACCTTTGCTCTGCTGTTCGTGGGCGTCGGTGCCGTAGCGTCCGGGGCGAGTGGTCTCGCCGTGGCTTTCGCCTTCGGCCTAACGGTGGCCGTGATGATAGCGGCGGTCGGCCCCATCTCCTTCGCCCACTTCAATCCCGCCGTGACGGTGGGCTTTTTCGTGCTGCGGCGCATTACCTTCAGAGAGTTGCTGCTGTACTGGAGTGCGGAGCTGGCAGGTGCAACGGCTGCCATGCTCGCCCTACAAACGTTTTATGGCGCGCAGCGGCTCGAGCCCGTCGCCTACGGCGCGACCCTACTCGCACCCGGCGTGTCTGCAGTTCAGGGCGTGGCAATAGAGGTCATCCTGACCTTCTTTCTGATGTTCGTCATTGCTACCTGTGTCATCCAGAAGCAGGCTTTGGCAGGGGTTTACATCGGCTTCACGGTGACGCTCGGCGCGATTGCCGGGGGTGCCATGACGGGCGCGTCGCTGAACCCGGCGAGGAGCTTCGCCCCGGCCCTTTTTGCGGGCGACTGGTCACAGCACTGGCTCTACTGGCTCGCGCCAATCGTCGGCGCATCCGTCGCGGCGCTCGCAGCGACCTATTTGTGGCAACCTACGCACGATGTACAAGAAGGCAGCAGCCCCGCGCTGCAACGGGTGGGGGACTAAGGAGGCCGGACAATGGACAGAAAACGCAAAGTTCTCTTTATCTGCACGGGCAATTCGGCGCGCAGCCAGATGGCCGAAGCCCTCCTGCGCAAACACGCTGGGGATAGGTTCGAGGTGCACAGCGCCGGGCTCGACCCCAGCGTGATTAACCCCTACACCGTTAGGGTGATGGAAGAAGCGGGCTACGACATGTCGGACCACAACGCCAAGAGCGTGCGTGAGTATCTAGGCAAAGAGCAGTTCACCTATGTCATAAGCGTGTGCTCCAAAGCCGAGGAGCGCTGCCCTACGTCGTTTCTAGGTGAGCTGCACCGCTTGCACTGGCCGTTCGACGATCCCGCCGCCTTCGAGGGCAGTGACGAGGACAAGACCGCATTTTTCAGGCAGATACGCGACCAAATCGAGGCCAAGGTGCAAAGCTGGCTGAAAGAGTTGGACGCGGCTCATCACTTGGCGTAGCAGGATTTCAGGGGGTGCCATAGATTGTGCGGCTGTTCGGCCCGTTCGCAGCATAAGGAAGATAGCGCAGTAAGCTTAAAATCTGCTTTCTCTCAGCCGTTCAAACGCACGCTCAAAAACGCTACGATCAACTTTCTGAGCGCCTACTCCATGTCCATATGTCGCCACCCACCGGCAAACCTCACGAATATCCCGCCCGGTCAAGCCGCTGCTCACGCTTGCCAGCCACGCACTTGAGCAGCCAAGCTTATGACGGTAAGGCCGAGTGTAAAGCTCGAACAGCCGTTGCCGCGCCATCTCATCGGGTGCGCTGATGTAAACGTGGTAGGACAGCCTCGAGCGCAAAGCCTCGTCAAGTACGTCCAGGCGGTTCGTAGCGCCTACCGTAAAAACCGGGCGTGAGCTTTCCTTAAAACCGTCGATTTCCTGGAGCAGTTGGCTGGTCGTGTTGTTATACCCTCGGACGGCTCCACCCCAGTCCATGCCAGTCGCGCTACGACGCGAGGCCAGGGTGTCTATCTCGTCAATGAAGACGATACAGGGTGCAGCTCGGCGCGCCTGTTCGTAAAGAGCATGGACTTTCTTCTCACTCGAGCCGACCGCGGCGTCCAGAATATCAGAGGCGCTGACAGCGATGAAGGCGTATCCCGAGGTGACTGCGAGCGTCCGAGCGATAAGTGTCTTGCCAGTTCCGGGCGGACCGTAGAGGAGTAGACCTAAAGGTGGAGACTGACCCCACTCGCGCTGCAACCCGGCACAATCCTGCAATACGCTCTGAACCACCAATAAGTCCTGTTTGACCTTTGCAGGAATGATAACGCGGTCCCACGCTTCAGCGCCCTCTCGTCCTTGCAAAACTTCGAAAAGGCTGGGCTGGGTGTTCTGGCCGTTGGCCGTAGTATTGACTGACCTACCCCGGTAACCTTCGGTGAAAGCGCCGACCACTGTCGTTAAAAAGCGACGAACCAGCCAGATCACAACAAGAACCAGAAGTGCGCCCAGAGCAAGCCCGCCTCGCGCCGCGGGTTCAGCCCCGACGATGCCAATCATCATTACACCAATAAGCACCCACCATAAGAACTTACCCAAACGTTGTAGCAGCGGCCAAAGAAGCCCTAACACTACGCCAGTAGCCGGCCAAAGAACGACGCCTGGAAGGTCGAAAAGCGCCCCGGTGAGGAGCTGATAGCCTAACGCGCTTAGAGCAAGCAACAAGCCTAAAGTGAGTCGCATCTGCCTCGGCTTGAGCCTGCGCCACCCATGTTGGATGAAGGTATCCACCTGACAAGTTTAGAGAACTGGGAGGTGAGCGTCTACCCACATCGAAACGTTATTTGTTGAACAAAATAGCTAAACCACTACCATCTTGAAGATGGTAGGTTGCCAGCATCCAGACTGGAAGTCGGGGCTTACCCTAAAGAGATGTTCTCCTCGTCACGCTGCTTATGAGCGTCATAGTGGTTGCTGATATAGGCGTCGATAACGTCGTCAGTTACGTTCCCACTTGTCGCGCTGAAGTAGCCCCGCGCCCAAAAGTGTCTGCCCCAATAGCGCTTCTTGAGGTGCGGAAACTCTTGCTGAACTTTTCTCGAACTCCTTCTTTAGCCCGCTTCACAAACTCGCTTACCGCGACATGGGGCGGAATGGATACCAGCAGGTGGATGTGGTCGCTCGATACAACTCCATTGACTATCTTGACGTTCATCTCCTCGGCTACTTGCGCGACAATAGTCCTTACCCGCTTCTGCAACTCACCCCGCAGCACCCGGTAGCGGTACTTCGTTATCCACACCAGGTGATACTTGTGGTGATAGACCGTATGACTTCCCCGCGTGTAGCGTTCCATCTTCCAACTTTAAACGCTGAAGCGTTTCCCATCTGGAAGATGGGGGCTTAACACCCCTTAGAGGACAGTTAAACGGTCTTCCGATAAAGCTCTGTCGAGAGCATTCTAACCCTCCCGCAGCTACTCTGAGTTAGACCGGCAAGCGTGTGCGGTCGGTCCGTGTGGATTAGCAATACAGCGTTCTCGCGAATCAGGCGTTCGCGCAATCGTTCAGATACCCGCCGCGCCGAGCGTGCCGACACGCGTTTCCAGCGGGCCAACAGATAGGCCGTTCGGCCGTCAGGACTTCGTAGCTTAATAACGTGCCGGGTATTCGACGTCCCACCGAGATAAGTCCAGCCCTTCGCTCGTAGGGCAGCCAAACAGCGACGCCGTAAATACTGGTCGGCCATTACCTCGGGTGGGCTCAGGTAGTTAGGACTAAGGCCGAAGGTCTGCCGCCCAGCGGGGCCGAGCGTGATGAGTGACCCGGCAGGCGTAGCTTTGACGAGCGTGAGATACCGTTCTTCCAACATGCTCGACAAGCGCTCTTTGCCGAGTTTAGCCTCGAGAAAGAAAGCAGCTTCAGCCCCGTGCTCACGCACATCGGTGAGGACGACCAAAACTTGACTATCCACCACCAGAGGGCTCTCCGTAAGTGGGTGGCAGCGGCACGCCTGCTGGACAGGGTGTTGCCGGGGGCGGTCCGAGCCTGGCAGTTTCGTAACCGGGCGGCGGCCACGGCACACCTTCCGGTAAGCACGGGACAGGGGCAGGAAAGGTGCTGAAGTCGGGAATGGTTTGGGGTGGGAGACTCGGCGGTGTTCGGGGTAGGGCTATATCGAAGTCCGGGAGCGCCCGAAGGGGGGAGCCGACAAGCCTCGGTACGGCGTAACCTTCGGGAACGCTAACCTCTCCGTAAAAAGCTCTCGGCACCTGTGGAACGAAGGTAGGTAAGGGGATAAAGGGAACAATAGCGATGAAAGGTGGCGTGGGGATGAGGCACACCGAACCGACAATCGACGGGGTGTACAGGAGACCTTGCCACTTCCCGAACCAGGTGTCTTCTAAGTCGCCCCACACCTCGAAGAAGCTACCGAAGCCGAACTGCGACTGCTCAAGCGGTGTGGCAGGCTCGAGCCCCTCTTCGCGTTCTTGTGAGTTTGGTAACACATTACCGCCTTTAGAAAGCTCTTTCGCTTCTAAGCCTGGATAAAGAGGCAAGGGCAATTCGTCAGGCGTGTAGGGTAGAAGTGTGCCTGGCGCAAAGGGCTGAGCGTGATAGACAGGGTCACGGGGTTCCTCGAACAGCTTACTTATCTGACCCGGCTTGGGCTCGAGCGAGGTGAAGGCTGTCAGGACGGCACCTTGCTGTAAGGGAAAAGGGCCTTCCCACCACAGCGACAGCGGCACATGCGTAAAAAGCGCCGTGACAACATTCTGCCAGTATTGGGGCTGGTCTTCAGCGTAGGCTTCTAAGACAGCCTCGAGCTGCCGCCGAAACACCTCCGGCCAATCGACGTGTGAGCCGCAGGGTAGCAGTGGGTTCCAGGGTGGCGGAAAGGCGTTGACCTTGTCCTGTACCTTTGTGATGAGAGCGTCAAAGAAGATTTGCCACGCTTTGTCAACAGCCTTCTTAGCCTCATTCACATCCGTGTCGCGGTGCAGAGGTAACCGGTAGATGCCGGCCTGACCCGCACGTTCGCAGTCGGCAAGCCCCTCGTTCAAACAGCGCTTATACACTTCGATATCAACCAGCTCAACATGGGAGATGTACGGACCCAACTCATTGTCGAGATAGCTGAAAAGCACGGCTGGTTCGTCGGTCGCCAAGGTCGTCTCCCGCTCATCTGTCATGACGGGGCGCTCGCTCGTGTCTTGGGCCAGCACGGTGGCAAGCCCGTTCAAACCGGCGAGTGCTGCACAAAAACTAAGGACGAAAACTGCGGACAAAGCCTTCATAAAAGGTCTTTCTCAAGGTGTAGCTCGAGCCCGGTCCGATGTGGACCAAGGGCCAGTTTAGAGTGACGGGTGCGTCGGGTGCCTCGGTGACAAGGAGGGTGCCGAATTCGACACCGCCCGGTGCCACGCGGTTGGTAAGCCCCTCGGCGGACACGCGTGAAAGGGTGAAGGGTAGTTTCTGCGGTCCGGCTATCGGGTCGTCCGCGTCGAGAGTTAAGCGGGTGACGTCGGCAGCCACAGGATAAGGGCTTTGGTTCGAGAGCGCGTAATGAATCGCCAGCGCGCCGTTGGGCGCATAGGTCGCTTCGGCATAAAAGTCGAGCCAGGCGGGCAAAGGACGTGGCGTTTCCGCTCCCTCCTCGAGAATACTGCCCACATTTTCATCTCCTTTTCCGAACACCTCGTCGAGCAACTGCTGCGCTTGGCTTAGCGAGCTTGAACTCGAGCTGCTGACATGTGGAGGGGGCGTCTTCACCCGACCAATCACGTAGCGTTGCGGCGCGTCGAGCGTATCGTCGATGATGACGTTGAAAAGGACGGTGCGCCCGCCTGTAACGACCATCAGGTCGGTTCGCCCCGACGCCTGGTTAGCGCGCATCGACAGGCGGTTGCCACTCGTCTCGATGGTGAACCAGTCGCCCCTGGCCGAGGTGGCGTCTTCGATAGGGTCGTCGAACTCGAGGTGGGTCTGCACGCGGGTGCCCACTCGTAGCTCTCCTGGGCGACTGGCGAGCGTTTCGATGTCGTAGGTAGTGAGCACATAGGGCGCGTTGACAAGCGTTTGGGCTCGAGCTGTAGCAACCAGCAAGACAACAACAGAGACAAAAGCCAGGGCATGCCAAGAAAGCATCCTATAGGTTGACGCTGATACTTGTTTAGGTACAATATGTGGTGTCATGGAACAAACTTACAGAAACCCAAGTGTACCTGTCAACGGACTTAAAGCCCCGCGCCTGACGAGGCGGCGCTGATGTTGCGCTGGCGCATTCGGCAGTATTTGACGGCGCACAGTTTGAGCGCCTACGACCTCGACCGAGCCCTCGGGCGCAAACTGTCCCCCCGCACGGTTTATGCGCTGGCCCGAAACGAGCACAAGCAGATTCGGCTGGAGACGCTGGATAAGCTGATGACTGCGCTCGAGGAACTCACGGGTAAACCAGTTTCGCTCAAGGATTTGCTCGAGTACCAGCGTAAATAGAGCTGTTGGTGAAACTAAGGCAGCGTCGCGTCTATAAAGCCGGTGTCGTCAAAAACCCGGAGTGTACTGCCAGGTTGGAGGCTGCGCGGGTAGATGACCAGATTGCTTGCTTTGGGATTTTTAGATGAGGGAACCCTCAGCGCCTCGATACCCGCTTCGACGGCAGCCGCTCCTAAACTCTGAGTGGGTGCCACACCGCGTTGGGCCTCGAGCGGCAAATACGGTGCCGTAAGTTCCGTAAGGTCGGTCTCGAGTGCCACCTGATTCTGATGCTGAGTAAGGTCGAGAGTGACTTGTAAGCGGTACTCGACGCTCAGAAGCGTTTTGGGACTCGACTTTGCCGAGAATAGACCAGCATTCGTAAACTTAATCGCTTCAACTTCTTGCAGCGCCGTGAGTGGGTCTTCGGCTAAATAGAGCGCTTCCAGCTCGCCCCGAGGATTATAGCGGCCCCCCTGCTTTAAAGCACCGATACTGGAGAGAGCCGTCAAATAGTATTGCGCAGGAATTATTCTGTAGGCGGTGCCTGTGAGGTGTTGAGTGGGTAGGCTGGCGAGTGCTCGAAGCAACGACTCACCGTTAAGCATCAGAGCGGTTGCCCAGTCTCCATCGCGTAGACAAGCGTTTCGACTTGAGCTGTGTATCCTTGCTCCAAAAACGCGAGCGGCGTCGCGCCGCCAAGGTCGGGGTGCGGCGCTTTGAGCCAGATAAGGGCGTAGTCGAGCCGACCGTCCATAAGGCTTTTAAGACGTTGCACCAGGTCGGTGAGCCTGGCAAGCTTCGGCTGCAACCGCTCGGCATCGGGATTTTTGCGCAGTCCGCTGGAACTGTAGCCAAGGATATGTGCCATCTGCTTCGTGTTCACGTTCAAGGTCTGAGCCAGCCGCAGCGCATCGAGGCGACCGCTATTAGGGTTGTGGGCGCTTATGAGGGTGTGCTCGAGCAGATCGACCATAGCATCAGTATAGGCGTGTTGCGTTTTTGGGTCAATAACGTCTTCAATCTGTCGTGTTTTTCTACTCCCCTTTATTTGCTGGGTGATTTGGTTTTGACACCTTGCTCAGTCTTCACTGGCAGTTCAGGGCACATAACTGACAGTTAGCTTGCGGTCTCATTCTGCCTGCGACAAAGCCTTGCACATCTTGCAGATTTTCATAAAAACTTAGTGGAGGGAAAAGAAGGATGAATTTTAGCGTTATCAGAAGATTGGGCGACCCGTCTGCCAGATGTGCCAGCACTCCGTTCCCCACACCTTTTAAGCGTCAGTCGAACTGCCAGGTTTTCGTCAGTTCTGCAAGGCGGAAGGCGAAAAGTCCACAGCTATCCCTAGCCAAGTGCTGCCTTTCTCCTTGCGCACCTTTTGCGCCGGCCATTCCAGCACCCGCACCGCCTCCTCGAGTCTTTTCGAGAAGCCGATAATGGAGCCGACTCGGTGACCGCTGCCGCCCCGCCTTTGCCAGCGGGTCTTTTCTTGTCCGTAGAGGTTATGTTTACCGGTAGCAGTCTCTACATCCTCTCCCTCGCACCAAATCCGCCAGGCTTCGAATAATTCCATTGAGCGCGCCTCGCCTGTTTTGTCGACTCGACAACGCTCCTGCAGAAAGAGGAGAACGGGGTTGCTGTTGGAGAGAAACTCGAGCCGCTGCGTTTCATCGCCGTACGAGCTGAAGCGGTAGTTGTTGGCTTGTAACATCGCCCAGCCGGTCAAGGCCCAAAGCAGGATGCCGGAGAGTTCTTCAGGGGTGGTGAGGTCTTTTAACAAGGTTGGGTTGACCTCAGCCTCTTTCGGCCTCACCTCGAAGGGCAAGAGGATGAGTCGCCGGTCGATAGAGTTGTTGGCGCTGTCGCCGCCGGTATGGATGAAGTCGTTGGCGCTGATGACGAGCTTGGCCTCGAGTCGAATGTCGAAGGGGCGCTTGTACTTTGGGTTGACCAGCACCCGGTCTTCACCGACGACCTTCTTGAAGCCGATGAGGTTGGCTCGAGCTGGAACCTCGGAGATGTAAATGAGGCGTTTTCCCACAGCGTTCACAAGCGAGGGTGAGCCGTCGTTGAGTTCTTCGATGTCCAAGTTAGTGCTGAGGCCGTGTTCACCCCCCGACAACAGGTGCTGCATCACCGAAAGAAGCGTACCCTTGCCGGTACCGCCCGGTCCTTTCAAATAGAGCGCTCGCTGTAAAAAAGTATGGGGTGTGAGCGCGTAACCCATGAACTCTTGCAGGGTCTGTCGGTGTGTTTCGTTGGGAACAGTCCTCTCCAAAAACGCCTGGAAGTGGGGTGCTGTCGCATCTAGCTCGAAAGCGGTAGGAGCCTGTGCAAACGTCACGACCTCCGGCGTGTGAGGTTTTAGCTCGAGCGTTTCCAAATCCACGAGTCCGTTACGAACGTTCAACAAGGGGAGTGAAGACGGCGGCTGTTCTAAGAAGATGCCCTCGGCGCGGCTGAGTTTGGCGAGCACGTCGTGGAGGGTGCGTTCGCTCGGGGTGTAGCTCTTATTTTCTAACAGAGTAGCGATGCGTTTGAGCATCGCCTCGCCCAGCGTCTTCTTATAGACACCGCTTTCGTAAACAAACCACTCCTGCCACGCTGCCACGTAGCGTAGGTGTAAATCCTTCTCCACCCAATAAGCAAGAACGATGTCGCGCAGGCGGGTGGCGTCGGCCGAACGCTCAGTCGTGAGGCAGCGCCTCGCTTCGGCTACGCTGATTGAGGTGCGCTTTTTAAGTCGCTGGAGAACGAGGTTCTGCTCGAGCGCTGACAGCGTAGTAAGTTGACTAAAGAAGCTTGAGGCGGCGAGCTGCTCGAGTGCCTGCTCAGGGTCGGCGGGTAAGGCGTCGACTTGCGCTTTGAGGTGCTCGCGCGAGCACAGCTCCAGCATTAAGACTCGCGTTCGAGAAGGGCTGTCGGCATCGGACGTGGTGCCAAGCAACCCGCGTTCAGGCCGCTTTGAATGGTGCGTGCGGCTTCACGGTCTGGAAGACCACAGGTCTGAGCAGCGGCCATCAGTACCGATTCGATTTCGTCAACTGTTAAAAGTTCAAGTGCCGCGTAGCCGCCGAGGGCGTAGGCCGCACGGTTGAGCCGGTCATTGCGAGCGCCTTCGGCCGTAGCAGCAACGAGGTCGTGCTCCGACCGAAGGGCTGCTAGCGCGTAGCGTCGGGCGTGATCTCCTGCTTTATCAGGAAAAGCTGTCTCAACCTTGATGGGCGGCGGGGGTGAAATGGCTTTCAGTAGAGTTTCGCTAATAGCGGGCAAGTGCAACGGACGCACCAGCTCAAGTTCCCAATAGTAAGCGCTGTTCGCCACTGAGCTTGGCGGAACCACCAAGTAGGCGCGTCCAAGACCACGCAAGTCCACCGCTCCACCCGCAGCCTTGACGCGCGTCTTTAGAGGTTCACCTTCCGCTCCTACATTGAGCTTGATCCACAGATGGATACCACCGCGTGGAGTGCGGGCTCTCGGTGCCCCATGCAGTTCTGGGTAGGTGTCAAACCAGTTCTTAGCTACAATGCCATCATCAAAATCCAACACCAGTACGTCTTCCGGCGGAAGCACTGCGAGATTTGCCTGCGGCCACTGTCTCCACCAGGCTTCGATAAGTCCGATATCGGCGCTGGCAGCGCGAAGCCCCTGTTTGATGAGCGGATACTTGCCGTCAGGCGCGCAGGGCAACACGGGGTATCCCAAGCCGGTGTAGCCGAGGGCTGCCTGTAGAGTTGGTGCGAACCGAGTCACAAACACCTGCCAGAGATGCCCAAAGTCGGTTGAGCATCCTGTGACCCGGAACCTGAACGCATTGATGCAGCTGCCCAAGCTTGGAGGGAAGTCTCGAGCGCGCAAGAAACCCGTCGCCGGTCGCGGGTGCGCCGATAAAGCCTTATTTCATGTCCATGACGTTTCAGCCAAGCTGTGGCAGCAGCACGGGTGACGCCGCGCCTTTTAGCATAGGCGCCAATCTCGAGCCAACCCGGAAGCGGGGTGTCGCCAAGGTGCAAGCGCAGATGATTCAGGTCCTCGGGGCAATAGTAGTGGATGTTTCCAGCGCGGGCAGTTCGTACCTCACCCCGCTCGACAGCCCGGTAGATGAGGGAAGGATGGCAGCCTGCAAGATCGGCTGCACTTTCAATACCGACCCAGTCGCGCGGGCGACTCGCAACGCGTTCGACCCCTGAGGCTTCGGTAGCTTCTCGGTAACGCTCTAAGATGTCGACATTGACATAACGGAACCTGCCGACGTGTGGGCAGCGCCGCAGTAAGCCATGCCGCTTAAGCCAATCGTGCAGCGACTGCCGACAAATACCTAAAAGGTCGGCCGCCTCGCTCAGGGTGAAGCGGTCACCCTCGACAGGCCCCTCTCTACACTCCTTCTGCTGCGTCATTGCTGTGAGCCTCCTTAACACCCAGTTCGCTAAAGTCTTTTTGGTTTCCCTTGTCGAGTCGTACAAGCGGGTTTATGACCTCCTTTGTTCGCGGTGGGTTTGGATTTGTTGACAAGGAAGAACCCTCAAGCCTGTCGAGAACGTTATTGATACTGACCAACGCTTCACCGATGAGCTGCCGTTGCCCTTCGGTCTGAATCACCTCGGCACTTTTAATCAGCGCCGCGCGACGCCTATGAAGTTCGTCAATGCCGACCATCAGACAATCCTTGTCATAGAGAAAGTACCTGCACGCTTTGCGTGCTCATTGGTGCTCCAGCTTGTGAGCACTTCAAGTGCCAGGCAAGGGTGAAACGGATAACACTCACGGTGTAGTTTTGACAGGGATGGGTGGGCTCGAGGTGCAACCCTACAGGCTCAGGCAGTATGTTTGGCATCGACCTACCCGTCATGTCTGCTTAGTTGAGAGGGTCATCCGACTGACCCCGCTGATACTCTAAGAGGCGGTCAAAGGTGATACGTCGGCGTCCCCGCTGCTTAGCGCCATGAGAGCGCAAGATGGCGTAGGCTTCGTGCTTCGAATAGCCAAACTCCTGTTGCAATTGCTCGGCATCGTAGATAAGCCGGGCGACATGAAAGGTACTCGCTTGTTGGGTTTGCTTGAAATCTCTGAAGTCGCTGCGCAACGCTCTCAACTCTTGCATCAGGGGCTCGAGCAGCTTGGCGAAGGCAGCTTCAAGACTCATAGACTTTTTCTCCTTTGGGACGTGCCGTAAGGTCGAGATCGACAGCAACTAATATCTTGGTGGCGGTGTCTATTGTGATCGAACCTATACCGTTCTTGGCGCGTCTTGCCGTTTCGTAAGAAACGCCTGCCTCCTCGGCAAGCCTCATAGGCGACCAGCCGCGCAGCCCCAGTTCCTTTTGTAGAACCTCTGCCAGTGTCTCTTTCTTCACACAAATATGTTAGTGCAGAGCTATTGACATGTCAAGACTAATTTACTAGTATAAATATAGCTGTAGCAACTCTTTAGTAGAACTGGAGTTTCTAGCTATGCCTTCGACAGCCAATTCCACCAGCGCAGAGCTTAAAACGCCGCGTCCAAAGTACGGAGAGGTGCTTGCTCTAAGGCGTGAGGAGGTGGGTTTCGCGAGGCAAATTGAGGTTTCTCAGCGCTCGCTCGAACTTGCTGCTGAAGCTACTGAACACTTCGAGTCTTTTAGCCAACAGTGGCTCTCACGCCTCGAGGCAGACCAGACAGGCGAACGAATCGATGCGGCGAACCGGCGTAAACTCCGCACCCTTTCTTACCTGCTGGGCTGGAATAGCTTTGACTTCGAGCATCATGTCGGCATTCCAGTGGGGACGGTACCGGGCTTGGGAGAGGTTGGCGAGAATAAGGTCGTCACCTTTAGAGAGCGTGGTGACGACCCGAGTAGCTTACGCGTGCGCATTCCTGTTTACTCGAGTATAGCTGCCGGGGTCAAAAGCTTCACAAAGGACGAGACCCCGCCGAGCTACCACTATTTCGAGCCAGATGAGCTACCTAAAGGTGTCAATCCAAACAAGCTCTATCTCGTATGCGCTACGGACACAAGTCTGTATGAGGTGAACCTGGTATTTCCTGTGCCGGAAGGTGCCCGACTCCTTATCGAGACGGGTAGACCGCCGAAAGAAGGTCAACTGGTTATCGCTTACCTTCCTGAGTTGGATATAGGTGTCATCAGACAGCACCAAAGCCAGGCGAGGGAGGTGATTTTGCGTAGTTATCGCGTAGGTGGCCCTGTGTTCTGGGCGAGCGGACATCCCGAACTGAGGGTCGAAGGCATCGTGCGGCTCGTGAGTTACGAGCCTTGAGGAGGCTAGCGGTGGGTCGGAATGCACCAGGTGAAGGACAAGCTCCCCACAAATGGCGGGGCAAGTGGCGCGGAAGTATTTTTGTCAATTACGACGAGAAAGGGAAACAAAAACGCAAATACTGCTACGGAAAAACCCGCGAAGACTGCTTGACAAAGTGGAACGCTTTAAAGCGCCAACAACAAGACGGCACGCTGCCCACGGGACCAAGCTTAACTGTGAAACAGTGGTTCGACCACTGGCTGCAAGTCAAAGACAAGGAGATAAGTTCACGTACCTTGGAAGACTACGGCTACACGCTGAGACACATCCTTCCCCACATCGGCCGGACCAAGCTTGATAAACTGACACCTTTGCAGGTTCAACGTATGCAGCTGGCTGTTGCAGATGCAGTCAGTGCTCGAGCCGCGGTGCAAGCACGAGGCCTTGTCCATAACGCCCTCGACGACGCTCTAAAGCTCGGTCTCGTGGCGCGCAACGTCGTGGCAGCGGTTGCTCCGGTCAAGTACGAAAAGCCCGAATTTCAGATTTGGACGGCTGCGGAAGTTGTGAGATTTTTAGAGTTCGCCAAAGCCTCACCCTACTACTCCCTTTACTACACAGCCTTGACCCTCGGTATGCGTCCTGGTGAACTTATCGCTCTGCACTGGGACGACATAGCCGGCACCAAGGTGCATGTGAGGCACAACGTTTCCATCATTAAAAACAAGCCCGTTTTGGGTGCGCCCAAGACCAAGCGGGGCAACCGTATCCTCACGCTGCCGGACGATACTTTAGAAGTTCTAAAACAGCACCGAGAAGCCTTGGCACAAGACAGGTGTGACAGCCCACTCGTCTTTCCAAGCCGCACGGGCGGCTTTTTGCAGCACGGCAACCTGCTGCGCACCCTGCGCCTTTACAGTGAACGTGCCGAGGTTACACAAGTGCGGATGCACGATTTGCGCCACACTTACGCTTCGATGCGGATTGCTCACGGGGCAGACATTGTCAGGCTATCCCGAGACTTGGGTCATGCCAACGCTAGCTTTACACTGGATGTTTACGCCCACCTGTTCACAAAGCATCAGCAACATGAGGCACCCTCGCTCAACGAACTAGTGGGGATGGTTTGAACTTTTAACTGGCTAGTGGGTATATCAGTGGGTATTTCGGTGAATTCACCGAAATACCCACAAAAAGCCCTCTGAGTTTTTTCGTCTCAGAGGGCTTTTTCCTGGTGGGCCCTGGGGGACTTGAACCCACGACCAATCGATTATGAGTCGACTGCTCTAACCAACTGAGCTAAGGGCCCGCGTAACAGCGCGCACAGCCGCGACGGGCAAGTTCGCCGACGGGGAACGGGCTCGAGCGCGGTTTTCGCCCCGGCAGTATAGCACCTCCCGCCGCGCGAATCGGTTACGGCGAACCGGGCGTAGCGAACCGGGCGGTTTCACTGACCCCAGCGTGCTACTTTGGCGCTGTGTCCGCCGTTTTGTCGCTCGCCGACGTAACCTCCGCCCAAAACGCCCTGCCCAGTTTTACGCCGCCGCCCCGCTTCGGTTTGACCACGTTTGCGGGTTACCGTCCGCAGCACCCCAGCCAGCAAGAAGCCCTGGCGCGGACCGAACGGTTTGTGGCCGCCGCGACCGAAGCCGAGGCTTTTCGCTGGCCCTGGCAAAACCCGGCACAGGGCAAGGGCTTGTACTTGGACGGCGGTTTCGGCGTGGGTAAAACGCACCTGCTGGCCGCCGCCTACAGCGCTTGCGAGGTAGCCGCCGACCAGAAACTGTACACCTCGTTCGCCGAACTCGTCCACGTTATCGGCGTGTTGGGTGTGGCGGAGGCCAAAGAGAAGTTGGGTGCGCGCAAACTGTACTGCGTCGACGAGTTCGAACTCGACGACCCCGGCAACACCCTCATCGTAAAGACGTTTTTGGCGCACGTGTTCGGGCGTGGCGGCTGCGTCATTACAACCTCGAACACGCCGCCCGAGGCGCAGGGACAGGGGCGCTTCAACGCCGAAGACTTTAAGCGCGAAATCCAGAGCGTCGCCGAACGGTTCGAGACGGTGCGAGTTGCGGGGCCGGACTACCGCCAGCGCGACCGCGTCGCCGCGTTGTTGAGCGGGACGGAGTTGGCAAGGCTCGAGACCCTCGAGACAGCCGCCAAACCCAAAGTCCACGCAGGCTGGTCGGAACTGCTCGAGACCCTGCGCGCCACCCACCCGGTCCGCTACGGGGCGCTGCTGGCGCAAATAGGCGTTCTTTACGTCGAGGGGGTCGCCCCCATCCCGGAGCAAAACGACGCGCTGAGGTTCGTACACTTCGTCGACAAACTCTACAACTTGCAGGTCGGGCTGAGGTTGGCGGGGGAAGGTGCGCTCGAGCACCTGTTCGACGCGTCTTACCGCGACGGGGCCTACGCCAAAAAGCACTACCGCGCCCTGTCGCGAATCTCGGAACTGCTCGAGGAAAAGTTCAGCGACGAACAACCCGCAGCGAGCGCGCCGTAGGAACAAGCAAAAACCTACAGCTCGGCCCTGGTCAACAAGTCCGCCACGATGGCGCGCGTGCCGCCCGGCGCGCCCAGCCGCGTGGCGGCGCTAGCGGTGCGGACGCGCTCCTTGGCGTCGGTGAGACGGGTGCGGAGCGCGGCGGCCACCGAACAGGGGCGCGGCGCGGTGACGGTGAGGGCGTCGCCGAGCAAGCGCCGCTGGTTGCGCAAAAAAGCCGAGGTATAAAGGGGCGGCACCGGAAATGAGATCACCCCCTTGCCGAGCGCCGCCGCTTGCTCGTTGGCCGTACCCGCCGTGCCCAGCACGATTCGCGCGGTGTGGAGAACGTCGCCGAAACGCCCCTCGTAGACGTAAACTTTTTGCTCACGGTGAGCAAAAACCGTCTTCAACCCCTCGCTGTTTGGCGGAGGCACGCTCAGGGTCCACGGCGGCGGCGGCGGTGGCAACGTGCCCCCGGCCCAGGCGACGACGCCGGTCGCTTCGGGAATGTGGGCCAGCGCGCGGAGCATCGTGTCCAGAGCGGCGGGCGCGTAGCTGCGGGTGCCGGGCAACAGCGCAACGCAAACAGGCGCGGCCCCTTGTTCAGACCCGTGTTCGGGCATAGGTGCGCCCGCCACGCCGTCCAACATCGGGTTGCCGAGGGCGCTGACGCGTTGCAAACCTGTGCGCTTCAAAAAGGCCGCCGTCGCCGCGTCGCGCACGTAGACGTGCCGCGTCAACCGCCGCATCAGTGAGCGCTCGAGGGGTCCGATACGCTCCATAAACAGCCGGTTGGGGTGCCGGAACTTTTCGCCCGGACGACCGCGGTGATAGGCGGACACGAGCGTCTGAACCATAAAGCGCGTCTGGGTCCGGACCAAGCTTGCAAGCGACAGCGCGTACACGTCGCCGACGATGACGAGGACGTCGGTCTCGAGCCGCCGCAACGCAACTATTTGGTCGGCCGTCACGGCCAAAAATCCGGCACGCAGGTCCGCCAGCAACAGCTCCAAGCCGTGCATCGTCAGACCGCCGCTCGGTAGGACGCGGCGGGGGCCGAGGACGGGGACGTCCAGGCGGTCGTAAGCGCGGCCTTCGTCCACCGTGGGAAAAGCTTGAACTTGCAGGCCCGGACGCCGCCTCAAAAGCTCCTCGGCGAGAAGTGCGCCCACGGCGTCCTCGCCGTGTCCGTTTGAGAGAAACGTTACGGTAGGCACGTCAACGCCGCCCGGTGCTGAAAAGTGTCACGCCACAGTTTACAGGGACCTGGTTGCAGCGGCTCAAAGACGCAGGATTGCGCAAAAACACAGAGGTCCGGCAAAGGTCTCGTCTCTCAAAACTAGGTATCGTCGTGAGCGTCCGACACCGGAGACCAAACCTGAAAACGGCGCTCGAGCAACCCCCTTTTGCAGAACTGGACCCAGGAAAGTCTTTCAGCTCTCAGGCTGCACGGCCGATACAAGGACAGCCGACATAAGGACAAAGGCTGCGACAGCGCCTACTCGTCGACCGGGCACGTTTTTACGGCCCAAACGGCGTACAGCGGGTCGCTGGCTTGGGGCGTGTGCTGCCGGGTCGCGACCGGCCCGAAGTGCGGCGCTTGCTTGAAGTAACTTTCAACCAGGCGCAGGTGCGCTTCGTCGTTCGAAGCGCGCCACGCGAGGACGGCTTTGGTCGGAAACATGCGGTTTGAAAAGGCCACGACAAAGGGCGCACCCGGTTTTAGAACGCGCGCCACCTCCGAAAACGTGTCGTCGGGGCGGGTCATGTACTGAATGCTCACGGTACAAACCACGCCGTCGAAGCTGTTGTCTGCAAAAGGCAGCCGGGCTACACGGTTGATGTCTTGGACGACGGCTTCGTCGACGAGCTTGTTTTCGACCAACTCGGTGCGGTTGAGGCCCAGCCCCACCACGCGGTTGAACTTGTCGGGCAAGTGTGAGTGATAACTCGACATGAGGTCGAGGACGTTCCCCCCGGCGGGCAACAGCTCGTTGTAAAGACGTTCCGCCGCCCGTGACGCCCCCTCATCTATGTGCTTGACGCGCCGCGGCTCGGTGTAAAAGAGTGGGTCGGGGCGTTCGTCCAAGCGCCTGAAGAATTCGGGGAAAAGCTTGTTCATAGTTTACAGCATGACTTTCAAGCGAAGTTTATGCAGCAAGCCAACACACGTTTGTTTTGTGGTTTTACCCACTATCACGATATTTCTGGGGCCTCGAGCAACCTGGACTTGTTACCTCGGGGCCGAGGCTGCCCCCTAACTGTTCACTCAGTCGAACCCTTATAGGTCTCGTTGTGAGTTTCTTCATAGTCGCTCAAAACGGGTTGCTGGCCCCAGGCGAGCTTGTGCCGCAGGGTATCGAAATAGCTGCGCTGGCCCGAAGACACCAGCAAAAAGTCGGTCGGGGCGGCCGACACGGTAAAGCAGTCGCCGGGCTCGAGCGCGAGCCGTTCTTGGCTGTCGACGATTAAAGCCAACTCTTCAGCTTGCGTTTGCACCGTGCAGGTGACTTTTGAAGAACCCTCGATGACGATGGGCCGGTTGGTGAGCGTGTGCGGCGCGACCGGCGTGATGACGAAAGCGCGCAGACCCTGGCTGACGATGGGACCGCCGAGCGACAGGGTGTACGCCGTCGAGCCGACCGGCGTCGACACGACGAGGCTGTCGGCGCGGTACTGCGTGGCGTGCCGGCCGTCGACGCTCAGGTCCAGGTCGAGCAGCCGGGTCATCACGCCCTGACCGATAAACACCTCGTTCAGCGCGTAGTGGTGGTCGTCGGAACCGTTCAGCGCGACCTGCAACATCATCTTGGGGCTGAAGTGCCAGCCGTCTGGGGCCGCGCCGGCCAGGTAAGCCCGCACCTCCGCGGGACTATGCTCTGCCAAAAACCCGAGCTTGCCCAGGTTGACGCCCAGCGTCGGGGTGAGGGTGCCGACGAGTCGGCGCGCGGTCGCCAGCAGCGTGCCGTCGCCGCCGACGGCGATGATGAGGTTGGCGTTTTTGGCGGTCTCTGCCAAGGGTGCGGTTCCGGGCAAGTCGAGGGTGACGTCGACACCCAACCCGCGCAAAGACTCGGCGAGTTCGCTCGCCAAAGGGTGCGCGACCGGTTTGAAGCGGCTGCTCGTCACCACGACGCGCTTGAGGTGCGCGGCGGGTGTGGCGAATTCCGCCACGTCAACCGGCTCGCTGGGCTTGCACGCTTTGCAAGACATGCTCGACGACGCCCTGAAGCGTCAGCCCGCCGGTTTCGACGAGTTGGGCGTCCGGGGCCGGGGCAAGCTGGGCGGCGTCCAGGCCGTCGCGCCGCCGCAGCGCCGCGGCGACGTCGGCCAGCGTGGCGGCGCGTTCGCCCACCCGGCGCGTGGCGCGCACCTCGGCGGGCGCGGTGAGGTAGAACTTGTGCGTGGCCGCCGGAAACACCACCGAGCCCATGTCCCGGCCTTCGATAACGAACGAACCCGCCACGTCGCGCAGCCGCTCGCGCACCCAGTCCCGAACGCGCGGGTGTTTCGCCACCGCCGAGACGTTCTCGTCCACGTCGTCGGTGTGGAGGGCGGCGCTCACGTCCGCGCCGCCGACGAGCACGCGGTTGGGCTGGACGGGCAGGGCTTGCAAGACGACGTGGCGTGCGTTCAGCAGCGCGAGCACCGCCGCCTCGTCGTCCGGGTCTGTTTCGGCTTCTAAGACGAGCAGCGTCGCCGCCCGGTAAAGCAGGCCGCTCGAGACAAACGGGACGTGGAGCGCGTCCGCCACCGCCCGCGCCACGCTCGACTTGCCCGAGGCCGCGGGTCCGTCGATGGTGATGATGAGGGGTTGCGGTAAAGAGTGCTGCAGGTTTTCCTTCACGCCCCTATTCTAACGCGCCCAAAACCTCAAAAAACTCAGGGAACGTCTTGGCGACGCAGGCGGGGTCGCGAATCGTCACGTTCTCCACGCGCAGACCCGCCAGCGCGAAGGCCATCGCCATGCGGTGGTCGCCGTAGGTGTTCACCTCGACCCTTTTGGGCGTCTCACGTAAAGGCTGAACGACGATAAAGTCGTCACCCTCTTCAACCTGAGCCCCGAACTTTTTCAACTCGGCGTGCAGCGCGGACAAGCGGTCGGTCTCTTTGATGCGCAGGTTCCAGACGTTCTCAATCCGCACCGGTTGGCAAGCAAAAAGCGCCACCACCGCGAGCGTCTGCGCCTGGTCGGGCATGTCGTTCAGGTCGAAGGTGCCGCCCATTAGCTCGCCCGGCGGCGGCCCGACGACCTCGCAGGTGTCGGGCGTCCAAACCACCGTGCAGCCCATTTTCTCCAGCACCTCGGCCAGCCGCTTGTCGCCCTGGACGGACGCCGCGCCGACGTTTTGGACCTTGACGCGCCCGCCGGTCACCGCCGCCGCCGCCCAGAAGTAGCCCGCCGCCATCGCGTCGCCTTCGACGAGGTAGTCCCTGGGCTCATACACCGCCGGGTGAACGGTAAAGGTTTCGTAACCGCGGCGCTCGAGGCCCACACCGAAGTCCGCCATGAGTTTGACCGTCATGTCGATAAACGGTTTCGACTGCAACTCGCCCGTGACGCGCACCGTGACGGGATTTTCAGCGTAGGGCGCGGTCATGAGCAGGGCCGACAAGTATTGAGAAGAACGCTCGCCCGAAATCGTCGTTTCACCGCCCCTGAGTCCCGCGGCCTCGACGACGACCGGCGGGCTACCCGTTTCGAAGCGAGTGCCGGTCGTCACGCCCAAAGGCTTCAGCGCGCTCAGCAGGTCCTGGATGGGGCGCTGCCGCATCCGTTCGGTGCCGTCCAGGACGTAGCGACCCCGGCCGAGCGCGACGAGCGCGGTGAGAAAGCGAACCGAAGTACCCGACAAGCGCAGGTCAAGTTCGACGTTCGCGTTCGGGATGCGCCCGCCCCGACCGTGAACCGTAAACGTCGTCCCGTCCACCTCGACCTCAATCCCCAAGTCGGTGAGCGCCCTGACCATCACCTCGGAGTCTTCGGCGACGAGGCCGCCGCGGAGCGTGGTGACGCCGCCGGCCAGCGCCGCGACAACAAGGGCGCGGTTGGTGAGGCTTTTCGAGCCGGGGACGCTCAAGGTCTTGTCCACGCGGACGGGGGGTTTCACGGTCAAGGTGTCGGGATAGGTGAGCACAACCCCGGCAGGATACCACTCCCCAAGCCGTACACTGGGGTTTGCATGGGTTTCAAGTCTTCAGCTTCCAAGCCTTCGAGTTTCAAACCTCCAGCCGCCGAATCAAATCAGGTGCTCATCAAGCCGCCGGTTTCGAAGTACGTCATGCTCGCCGGCCTGCGGCTGCACTACCTGGCGGCAGGTGCCGCGGGGCCGCCCCTGCTCCTCCTGCACGGCACCGCCCTCGACTCCGGCCTGCTGAGCTACGGCGCGCTGCTGCCCGAGTTGGCCGAGCGTTTTCAGGTTTTCGCGCTCGACTGGCCCGGCTACGGCGACAGCGACAAACCCAGGCTCGAGTACACGATGAACTTTTACAACGACGTCCTGCAGGGATTCGTCGACCGTTTGGGCTTTGAAAAGGTCAACATCGCCGCCTTTTCGATGGGCGGGGCCGTGGCGCTGCGCTTCGCCCTGGAGCGCCCCGAACGCCTCGGCAAACTCGCGCTCATCAGCAGTTACGGCCTGGGCGCAACCCTTCACCTGCCGGTGGTGCCCCGCGTTCTTTTGAAAATTCCCGGCGTCGCCAACTTCGTGTGGCGTCAGCTCAGGACGCGGGGCGGTTTGCTGAGCTGGCTCGTCAAACACCTCGTTTTCGGTCGCGCCGAGGTTGTTACGCCGGTCATGCTGGACGACGTTCGGGCGCAGCTCGAGTTGGAGGGTTTGCAGTACGCCTTTACAAACTGGTTGGGCGGCGAACTCAGGCCGTGGCGCTTGGCGACCGACTTGCGCCGCAAGCTCGGCGACCTCGGAGCCGAAACCCTGCTGCTCCACGGCACCCGCGACCTCGTCATTCCCGCCTACCGCTCGCGCCGCGCCGCAAAACTGCTCCCGAACGCGCGCTTGCATTTGATAAAAGGCGCAGGCCACTGGCTGCCGCGCGAAGCGCCGGACGAGGTGTTGGCGGCGTTGCTCGAGTTCTTCGGAAAGCCTTGACGAAAACGCACCTCGAACTTTCTCGTCGTCTACGAAATCATCGTCCAAAAACCGATTTAGGGCGCTGTCGCTGTAGGCTGCTCGGGCACGCAGGGCACGTCCGCCGGACGCCGCTCGCCCCGCCGCTCGTAGACGCGCATCAGGCCGCGGGGTTCGGAGACGTAAACGAGGTCGTAGGGCTGCAGTTGCTCGAGCAGACCTGCAATGTCGTCTGCCAACCTTTCAAACGGTCCCCAAAACAGCACGTAGTCGACCGTGCACCCCGTCTCGGCCTCGTACCTGGAGAGGTCGATGCTGAAGGGCGGATATTCCAGGTGGCTTAGGCCGTCGCTCGTCTTGTCGGGAACGCTTTCCGAAGTCAGGTAGAGGTCGGGGCTCAGCTCGGGGCGCAGCCGCAGCGGGAAGTAGTCTTTGCGCGCCTGGTAGTTGCGCAAGTCCACGATGGTGCGCTCCAGGGCGATGTACCCCGTCGCGCCGATAAAGGGGCTCAGGCGCATTTCGGGAACCATCTCGGCGAGTCCGTTTTCCAGACTCGCGTCGCGGTTGTAGTTGTTGATGGGAATCGCCAGCACCGTCGAGTTGTCGTCGATGCTCTGCGCCGCCGACACGTATTCTTTGAGGTCGTAGTTGAAGGTCGCGTAGACGGGCAGGTGGTAGAGCAGACTCGCGGCGGCGAAGGCGAAGCCCAGAAGGGCCGCGTGTTGCCACAGGCGTGGCGTCAGGGGCTTGCTCGAGAGCCACAGCACGAACAACAGGTACAAAAAGGGTAAAAAGCGCTCGGTCAACAAACCCACTTCGCCCAACCTGCGCGGCGACCACAACACCACGAGCGCGAACACGACGACCGCCGGCAAAATCAGGTCGCCGAAACCGCGTTCGCGCGGGCGCGTGCCTACAAACGTCCGGTAAAGGGCCACGCCCGCGAGCACCAGAAACAGCAGGTTCCAGGGCAGGGTGGCGAACGCGTCCGCGTAGGTGTACGTCGTCAGGACGCGTTCGCCGACTTCAAAGGGCGACGACGGCTGCGTCAAAAAGGTGCGAACCATCGTCGGCACGCCCACGAAGTTGGACAACGACGCGTCCGAGGTGGAGTCCCGGCCCGTCGTCAGGAAAAAAGCGCCGATGAGAACCACGACGGGCACAAAGGTGAGCACCGTAGCGCCGAACTCGAGCCACCCGGACCTCGTGTACAGGCCGCGCCGCACTGTCCGGTTGTCAGCAACGCTCGGGGGCTCGGCAGACGCCTGTTGGGGTTCACCCTGTTGAGTTTCGTCACGCCCTTCACCCGCGAAAGCGAGCAGCCTGAAAGCGGCCATGACCCCAATCGCCAACAGCGCGCTCGCCGCCGCGACCACGTGGACGAAGTAGGACAGGAGTAAAAGAAGCGCCACACCGACACCCTTTGCCAGCGTGGGCCGCTGCGCAAAAGAAAAGTAAACCCCTACCGTAACCGTAAAGACGACCAGCCCCAGCGCCAGGTTGTAAAGCCCCAGCAGCACGATGTAGGAGTAGATAAAGGGGAAAACCAAAAAAACCGCCAGCGCGTTGCCCCGCACGCGCCGGACGGCGAACAAAACGGCCAGGGGCAGCGCCACGACGTAAAAACTCAGGATGAGCTTTTCCGCCGTCAAGAGCGGCATGATCGAACCCAAAACGACCAACAGACCGTGGTAAAGCTGGTTGGTCGCGACGCGCCACTGTGGGTAAAAAAAGGTGCTCAAAAAGGGCGCGTCGCCCTGCGCAAGCTCCTCGAGCACGGCTGCCGACCCCAGGTGAACGGGACCGTCGGCGGTCGGAAAATAGGTAAAAAGCCAGAGCGGCAGCAGGTAAAGCAGCGTCAAAAATGCAAAGTAGAGCACCCAAACAAAGCCCGAACGCCGACTGCGGTGACCTTTGTGGTGACCTTTCAAACGCTTCCCCCATTTCTTGCTCGTGACGCGTCCCAAAGGGCCGAGCACGACTAGCTTGTTTGAGACACCTGAGTCCGCAGGGTGAGCGGGATGTCTCGGCGCTGCACCGGAGTGTTCAACTGTTTTTCTGGGTTGCCGCAGCCCAAGCGCCGGTTCAGCGCGCCGCTCCCTACCGGACTATACCGCATGTCACCAGGAGGGTTGAAAAGCTCGAGCGGTTACGGTGAGTCGGCTCTTCTCAGGGCGGCGGGCGTGAGCTTTTTTATCCGGCACCGAAAGAAAATCTTGTATCTTGTGACGTAGGCCGTTGCGGGTCGGGGCAGACCGCGCATAAACTCCAGTCGGTAAGGTGTCGGGACCAGCGTTCCGTCAAGCTTGGATTTCAAACTGAGAGGGGGGCTTTTGAGCACTGTTTGGTCGTCACCATTTGGTTCCAACAAGGGTTATAGATTCTCCAGCAGCTTTGAGCCCGCCACGGCGACGCGTCCATGATGCAAGACCGAGGTCCGAAGCGAGGTTTTACAACCCTTTTAGGTCGTGCGCCCCTTATGCCTATGCAAAGTATTTCCGTGCGAACTAAACATCATGCAAAATAGGTGGGCACACCAGTTGCCCGCGAGGGTTGAACCTGTCACGCGTTACGACAATTACGTCATCCTCGGCTTGTTTGTAGGTCTGGGCGCCGTCTCATTGTTGCCCGTTTGGTTGTTCGCTTACTTTCCCAGCCAGGATGGCCCCGCTCACCTGGGGTCGGCGGCCGTGCTCAGGGCGCTGAGTGAGGGGAGTTCGGCGCTCGGAGCTGTCTACATGGCCCAGTGGGACGCCAACACCAACCAGGTTTACTTTTTGCTGCTGCAGGCTCTGGGTAAAGTTTTGCCCCTTTTGGTAGCGGAAAAAGTGGTGCTCAGCCTGTTCGTGCTCGGCTTGCCCCTCGCCAGTTTGGGGGCGGTCCGCATGGTCAAGGGTTCGCCTTACGCGGCATTGCTCAGTTTCCCTCTCGTCTACACCCTGCCCATATACATGGGCTTTTTCAACTTCTGCCTGAGCCTACCCCTGTTCGTCTTGAGCGTCGGCTGCTACGCCGCCTTCGCCGCAGCGCCCTCCCGAATCAAGGGGCTCGGGTTGGCGGGGCTGCTGCTCCTGCTGTACCTGACCCACATCGTCGCGGCGGTCAGCGCCATGCTGGTCGTTTTTTCTGCGACCCTGGTGCGGCTCTGCCAACCGCGGCCGCGGCGCGAGCGGCTCGAGCAGGGGGCGGCCCTCCTCAGCGTCGCGCCCACCGGCGTCCTCGTCGCGGTGTTCTTGCTCCTGTTCAGACAGTCGGCCGAAGCGAGCGGCCCTGAACGGAGCGCGCTGGCCCGGATAGGTGACTTTTTTTCACACTCTTTCGCGCTCGTGAACGAGCCCCTGTCTCCCTACGCCAAGCTGGTTTACCTGCTCGAGCCCTTCGCCAGGGCCGACCGCCTGTACACGTTGCCCCTGTTCGGTTTGCTGCTGGGCTTGTTCGTTTTCGGTGTGATTAAGGTTACCCGAACGCGCACGTGGCGGCGGCACCTGCCGCTGTTTACCGCGACCTGCCTGTTCGTCCTGCTGTTGGCCGTAGCGCCGGGTCGCTACGGCGCGCTCGGCTGGTTGCCGGGGCGGCTGTCGCCGCTGGTCGGTTTGGTCTTTTTGCTGTGGCTGGCGACGCTTGCCCTACCTGCCGCTCTGTGGCGGCTGACGGCGGTGGGGGTCGCGGTCGTTACTGTCCTGTCGGTGAGCTACCGCCTGCCCGTCCACCAGCAACTGAACGCGGTTATAGAGGAGTACGTCGCGGCCGCGGCGGTCGTGCCCGCGGGCGCGGTGGCGTTGCCGCTGCACTTGGAAGAGCGCTACCAGGCCGAGGGGCTCAAACCCGTGCTGGGCAGGGCGAGGTTCAACGCCTTCGAGCACGCCGCGAGCTACGCCAACCTGGAACGTCCCTTCGCCAACCTGCGCAACTTCGAGCCGGAGCGCCCGTATTTTCCCCTGCAGTACCGGCCTGGCAGAGACCCCAACATCTACCTCAGCCCCGACCAGCAACTCAGCCGTTTCGAACAGCGCCCGCTGCACCTCAGCTTGGCCGCTTATGAGGCGCGCACGGGCGTGCGCGTCGACTACGTGCTCGTCTGGGGAAGGGTTGAAAAGGTCAGTTCCCAGCCGGACGTCGTCGACCTGTACAACCAACTGGACAGCGATTATGAGTTGGTTTCGACCTCGAGCCCCAGAGGGCTCCTGCACGTCTACCGGCACCGCGCCAGCCTCAACTAAGGAGCAAGCTATGCTCAAGTCTGACAAACGCCTCTCGCTCCTCGTCTGGGCGCTGCTGCTCGGCTCGACCGCGCTGATTTTCCTGCTCGGCCAGGTGCGCTACTTCGACCACGACGAGTTCGAGGCGCTGCACACCGCCTGGAAGATGTTCAGCGGCGAGGTGATTTACACCGACTTTCTGCAACACCACCACCCCTTTTTGTACTATCTCCTGCAGCCGCTTTACCACCTGTTCGGCGCGGGCGTACCGGTTATCTTGGCCGCGCGCGTCGGTGCCGCCGCGCTGCTCACCGTGACCCTGGGTGTGACTTACCTCATCGCTTTCGAGCTGTACCGCGACCGGCTCGTCGCCCTGACGAGCGCTTTCTTTCTCGCCGGCTTCGCCCTGTACGTTGACAAGATGTTAGAGGTCAGGCCCGACGTGCCCATGAGCCTGCTGGCGCTGCTGGGCACCTACTGCGTGCTGCGGGCGCAGCGGACGCGGCAGCGCTGGCTGTTGGCGCTCGGCGGCCTGCTGTTCGGACTGGCGTTTATGTTTTTGCAAAAGGCGATTGTGCTGCTGTTCGCCGTCGGCGTGGTGCTCTTGGCGCGGCTGTTCACCCGACAACTGCGCTTCGTCGACTTACTGGTCTTCGGCGGCGCGGTGTTAGTGCCCGTTCTTCCCTACGCTTTTCACCTGCTGGCGACGGGACGGCTCGAGACCTTTCTCTTTTACAATTTCACCTTCAACACCCTTTACTACCGGCTGCGCGGCTGGGAAGTTTACAAGCTTATCGACAACGTCAGCACCCTGTACAAGTACAACGTCATCGTCGTCGCCCTGTTTCTGTACGCGGCTTTCTTTTTGCCCAAAAAGCGGCTCGAGTGGGAACTGCTCGTCTTTGTCGCGGGCGTGCTCGGCTTCACCTTGCTGACCGGACGCCACAACCCCCAGTACTACATCCTGGCGTTTCCCTTTATGGCGGTGCTGGCGGCTCGAGCCTTTTGGGGCGTGTTGCGGCCGCGGCCGGCCGTGGCGGCGCTGCTGCTGCTCGTCATCGTCTATGGCACCCTGGACAGGGACCACGGGTACTTGGTGGCGGGGAGCGGCACGAACGCTGGGCAGCTCGAGCAGGTCGAACACGTGTTGGCCTTGACCGAGCCCGACGACTACGTCTACGACGGCAACATCACCTTCAACTTGTTCCGCCGCGACATCGGCTTCGTGTGGTGGATGACCGGCGAGCCTTACAAGGCGATTCAAACGCTGGAAGAGTTGAGAGACTACGACTACGACGTTTACGAGCTTATCGCGGAGTACCAGCCCAAAATCATCAGCGACTTCGGAATACCCGACATGAGCCGACCCGTCATCGCCGACCACTACGTCCAGGACGAAGTTTTCCCGGACCTTTACGTGCGCGTGTCGGCTGCCGGCGGCGACGAGCGCGCGGAGGGCGGGCAAAAAAGCCCCTAGAGAACTGTGAAGGCTGCAGCTCTCAAATTCTACAGGCAGTTGAGACGGCAGCGTTGCGGCCTCGTTTGTAAGTCCCTCGGTCCAAAAGGCGACCTCTCTTGTCAAGGGGGCAAGGTCGACAGCCGTTTTGTTCGGTTTTTTATACCCTTTCCCTTTGTTCCCTTAGAAATAAATCACGAGTGGAGCGAGAAGAAACGGATACGAATTCCAATAGGGAAGCGAATAGTTTTAAGGTTTATGAGCTGTATTGTCGAAATCCATGTCAGCTGTAGGGTCGGAATCCGTTTTACTTACGGGTCAGTCTCGCCGCGATGACGGCAGGGTCTTGTACCTGCGTGTCGGCGCGACTTCTCCAAAAAGCCACAACTTCCCAGAAAACGACCGGCAGGCTTATCAACGACAGCAGCCAGTAGGCGTAAAGCGTGTAGCCCAAACCTATCAGCGTGGCTTGCTCGGCGCTGGCGTGGGCGCTGAGCAGGGCGACGAAGGCGGCGTCGCGGGTGCCGATGCCGCTGATGGTCAGGGGCAACAGCCCCGCTAAAACAGCCGGCGGGAACACGCTGTAGGCCACCGTCACGCCGAAGGGCGCGCCGAACGCTTGGCCCAAACAGTAGACCGTGAACCCACCCGCCGCCCAGGTAAGCAGCGAGCCCGTCAGCGTTTGAGCGATGGCCGCCGTGTCTTTGAGCCAGCGCACGAACACGTCTTTGAAACTGCTCAGGATGCCCACCACTTTGCCGGGCAGCGGCAGCTTTTTAAAGGGCGTGAACAGCACCACGCCGAAGACGACGGCGACGCCACCCAGCAGCCCGGCACCGGCCAGACTGCCCCACACAACGCCGCTGTGCAAAGAGCCCAAAAGGGCGAGCAGGCCCAAGACGGCCAAGTCTACAAAGCGCTCGAGCAGCACCGTCCCGACCCCTTGGGTAAACCCGCCCTGTTTGCGCAAGTAGCCGGCCTTGGCAGCGTCCCCCAACTTTGACGGTAAAAAGCTGTTGAGCACGTTCGCCATAAGGACGGCGCGCAAGCTCGTCAGGTAAGGAACGCGCACGTTGCCCAGCGCCCGCAGCACCCCGCGCCAGCGCAGCACGGCGCTGAAGGGCATACTAAAGGTGAGCAGCGCGGCCAGCACCAGCCAGCGCTTGTCCGCACCCGCCACCAGCACCCGCGCTTCCTGTAAGTCGATGCGGCTTAAGAGCAGCGCGACCAAGCCCACCGACACGACGACGCTGCCGACCGCCAGGATGAGGCGTTTTTTAGACATGGCCCGCTTCGACACTTTTAGCAGCGACACTTTGGGTAGCGACACTTTGGGTAGCGTCACCTTGACTACCGACGCCTTCGCCGAGGGCGACCCGAGTCTTGGTGAGTCGGCGGCTACTGTTGAGCTGCTCTATTTCAGCCGCGCTCAGACTGACACCGGAAACGTCCAACTCTTGAGACTGGAAGTAGCGCGACTGCGGCACGTAGCGCACAAAAAACTCGTCGCCGACGGCGAGCGACGAGACTTTGACGTCGCCCGTAAGCTCTACCGTGTCCGTCACGCTCACTTGGTCGCCTATACGAACCTCCCGCTTGAACTTGACCGGCGCGGGGCGCTGGCCTAGCATGAGGGTTTTGCGGATTTGGCCTTTGAGCAGGTGCGCCAGTCTGGGCGACCAGCCGATCAGCAGCAGCACCCCTCGGAAGGCTAAGTTCTTGGTGAGGTTGAAGACCTTGTGGGACGGCACCCACTGGCAAGTTCCCGCCACCTCGAAGCCTTTATCGTCCTGCGCCACCCGGTAGCCAGGGTCTATCCACTGGCTCGTGAAAGTTTTGCCCTCGGTCGTTGTACCGATGACGCCGCAGTCGTTGAAAAGAAGCGCGCCATCCGCCAGGTCGAAAGTTTTGACCACGCCCCCTTTGGCTAGGTTGGCCGCCAGGTAGTAGCCGGGCATCTTTTTGACATAAACGCGGGCGCGTTCGAAGTAGCGGGTAAAAGGTTCGCGCTCGAAGGGCAGTTCGGGTAGCTGGGCCGGGCGCTCCTGGTAGTCCACGTAGGCCAGCAAAAATTCCGGCACCCGGTAAACCAGGTAGCGGTCGGAGATGATTTCGGGCGGGACGAGCTTGTCCGCCGCCAGGCCTTGCAGCAGGTGCTCGGCGACGGCGCCCGCCAGCGGCACCTCCGCGGCCAGCGCTTCGTAGCCGTGGCAATAAAAGTGCAGCGTGTTGCGGCTGCCCAGGCTGCCGCCGTAAAAGCCGTTGGGGTAGGCGAAGTAGCTGCTCATCTCGACCGAGTCTCGAATCACCTCCAGCAGCCGGGGGTCGCGGTTGTCCTGGTAGATTTTCGCTAAAAACGACACCGTCGCCGACAAGTAGCCGGGGTCTATGCCGTCGTACTCTCTTGACCAACCCTCTTCGGTCTGGTACTCCAAAAAGCCCGTCCAGACGCGCTCGTAACCGTCTCTAAGCTTTTCCTCTTTGAGCAGCGCGTAGGCTTTCCACACGGCCAAACAGGCCATCGCGTGGTGGTTGGCTAGGTGGTCCTCCTCGGACTCGCCCGCGGCGACGAAGTAGGCCGCCTTGCGCACCGCGTTTTCGACCTTGCGGCGCAGGTCGGCGGGCACCTCGTCGCCCAGCAGGTTCAGCGCCTCTACGGTCGTGTAGGTGGTAAAGGCCGTCGGCCCGACCCAACCCCGCTCGTAGGGGTAAAACTCGTCGAAAGAGCCGTCGCGGTGCTGGATGTCCGCCCAGAAGTTCAAGCCCGCCAGCGTCCACTCGAGCACCTTGGGGTGCTGATAATAAATGTTTCCCGGCATCGGATGTTTGTAAGCCAGCGCCAGCGCGTGGACGGCGAACTGCCGCACCGCGTCGGGAAAGTCCGACGTTTTGTCCAGCCAGTAGTCGCGGTGAAAGCAACCGTAGGTCGGCGAAAATGGGTTGCGGTCCTGGTTGCCCAGGATGCGCGGCAGCTGTGACAGGGCTTTTTGAGCGTAGACGCTGCGCTCGGCGCGGTTAGGGTTCACGTTCACTCCTCAAACGGGCGCTCGACTTGTCAATCAGGTCGGCCAACATCCCAGTGGTAAGGACTTGGATGGCGGAAATAAACAGGATAACGCTGACCACCAGTAGCCCCCCGCCCGCGAACAGGCGGTAGAGCAGGGTGAGCAGGCTCGCTAAAAACAGCGCAAAGCTGATGGGCAAAAAGATTCGCAACGGGTTGAAGTACATGACGGTGCGAATCACCAACTGCGTAAAGCGAATCGTGTCCTGGATGGGTTTGATTTTGGAGTTGCCCTGGCGGTGCTGGTAGTCTATCGGCACGTACTTCACAAAGTAACCGTCCGAGAGCATCGCCAGCGTGATGGTCGTGGTAAACGAAAAACTGTCGGGCAGGATGTGCAAAAAGCCCGTGACGACCTGCTTGTTCATGACCCGGAAACCCGAATTTAGGTCGGGAATGCGCGTGCTTGACAAGTAGTTGGCAAGCTCGTTGAGCGCCTTTTTGGCGGGCTTGCGGACGAGGGGGATTTTGACGTTGTCCCCGGTCCTGGCTCCGACAATCATGTCGCTGCCGCTCTGCCTATAATCCCGAACAAACTCGGCCATGCGCTCGTTGGGATAGGTCCCGTCCGCGTCGGTGATGACGATGGTGTCGAAGCGGGCGTTTTTGATGCCGGTCTTGAGCGCCGCCCCGTAGCCCCGGTTGACGGGGTGAACGACCTTGACGAGGTGAGGCAAATCGATGCCCGCCAGCACCTGAGCGGTGCCGTCCCTCGAGCCGTCGTCCACCGCAATTATCTCGAACACCATGTCGGAGGCCGCCAGGTGCTCGTGAACCTGGCGCAAAGTTTCTTCGACCGCACCGACTTCGTTGTAAACCGGGATGACGACGGAGGCTCCGGCTTCCGTCGTCGCCGGGGACGCCGTGGGTATTAGGTCCGCGGTGTTGCGGGTTTGTGCGGGTGAACCTGACTGCATACCTCCCCCTCTCTCGAGCCGTAGCATACCCCTAAACGGCCCTGGAGCGGCTGTAACATTTTTGAAACACTCACACCCGAACCGCCAGGAGCCTGGCCCCGCCGCTGTTCACGCTCCACCCGACCCCTCGCGCTCCGCTTTGAGCGCCGTCCTCGACCTCCGCACCGCCCGCACTTTCTGGCGCGAGCGCGCCCGCAGCACAAGCGCCAGGGTCGACCGAAGCCCGGCAACCTAAACTATTTCGTCAAGTGGGTAACCTCACAAACGCTTCATGAAGTTCGACATGCTAAATTGGCTTCAGTATGAACTCAAACACCGGCCCCATCCATTACCGAAGTGTGACGGACTTAAACGCTCAAGTCGTCGCCATGTCGTCTCGTTTGCCCAGAGACCTAGAAGTCATCGTGGGCGTGCCGCGCAGCGGCTTGCTGGCGGGAAGTTTGCTGGCGCTCCACCTGAACTTGCCGTTTACCGACGTGGAGGGTTTGGTAGCGGGCCGCGTCTTCACCAGCGGCGCGCGCCTCAGCGGGCAAAAGCAAGAAAACTTGCAACTGGACCTGCTCAACACGAAGCGAACCGTGCTTGTGGTCGACGACAGCGTCTATGCGGGCAACCAGTTCCGCCTGACAAAAGCGCGGCTTCAGGCGGCCGGTCTGCCCCACACGCTTCGCTACGCGGCCGTCTTTGTCAGGCCGGATACTGAGGAGCACGTCGACTTTTTCGGGGACGTCGTACCCGCGCCGCGCATGTTCGAGTGGAACTTTATGCACCACAAACACCTTTCGCTGACCTGCATGGACATCGACGGCGTGCTGTGCCGCGACCCCCTCAAACACGAAAACGACGACGGCGACAAGTACAGCGCGTTTTTGAGCTGCGCCGACCCCCTGCACCTGCCGACCAAACCGGTGGGTTGGCTCGTCACCTGTCGGCTCGAGAAGTACCGCGCCCAGACCGAAGCCTGGCTGGCGCAGCACGGCGTCGAGTACGGCGAACTGGTGATGATGGACCACCCCGACCAAGCGGCGCGGCGGGCGGCCGGAAACCACGGCGAGTACAAAGCCGAGGTGTACCGTAGGACCGGCGCACAGATGTTTATCGAAAGTTCCATCCGGCAAGCCGTCACCATCGCCGACCTGTCCGGCAAACCCGTCCTGTGCATGGACACGCGCGAGATGGTGTGGCCGGGCGTCCAACCCGGCAGCCTGGTAAGACCCGAGCCCCCGGCTAAAACCCTGAACGACGTGTTGACGACCGCAAAAAAGAAAGTTCGCAAAAAAGTACGCGGTTTGCTGGCGCAGGTCAAGTAAAAGGCGGACTCGACAGGAGGTGTACATGCCTCGCTTGTTTGTGGTCGAAGGCGCACTCAGACCAAAGCGACGCGGTACTTCTGTTTGGGGTTATCTTGACGACCCCCAAAATGCCCGTGTACAAAGTGGAGATGCCGTCACTATACGTAAGAGAGACGGCGCACAGACTTCAACAAAGATAGATGGAATTCCCTTGGGTACAACGCATGGAGGTCTAGAAATCCTTTTGGACGCTTCTGTGCAGGAATTGGAAGTAGAAAAAGGCGACGAGATATGGGTGCACATGTTTGAGGAGCAGAGAAGCTAAAAATTTCGCCTCTTTTCCCCTGCTCCTCATCTGTTTATAAAGCCTAACGAATTATGGGTTTAGCGTCACCTTCACCGAGGTCAAACCCGAGGCGACCATGTCGAGGCCCTTTTGAAAGTCCTCCAAGGGCAGCTGGTGGGTGACGATTTCGTCCATCGGCAACAGGTTTTGCTGCAACATGCGAATCGCCACCGGGTAACAAAACGGCCCCAGGTGCGAGCCGTGGATGTTGAGTTCTTTGCTGTCGCCGATAATCGTCCAGTCGACTGTGACGGGTTCGCGGAACACGCTGAATTCGACAAAGGTGCCGAGCTTGCGAATCATCTGCAAGCCTTGTTGCACCGCGCCGGGGTGCCCCGTCGCCTCGACGTACACGTCGCAGCCGTAGCCGCCGGTCACGGCGCGCACCTCTTCCACCACGTCGGTTTTGGCCGGGTTCAGGGCCATGTCCGCGCCGCAGCGCACGGCGAGTTCCAAACGGTCGTCGTTGAGGTCCAGCGCGATGATGCGCTCGGCCCCTTTCATTTTGGCCGCCGCGAACATCCCCAAACCGAGCGGCCCCGCCCCGGCGATGACGACGGTGTCTTGAAACCCTATATCCCCGCGCTCGACCGCGTGAATAGAGCAGGCCAAGGGCTCGATAAAGACCGCGTGGTGCCAGGGAATGTCTTTGGGCACACGGTGGTTCAGCGCGTTCGCCGGGAACACCATGTACTCGGCCCAGGAGCCGAAAGCGTTTTGCCGGAAACCGTAGATGTCGTGAACCTGGCACATCCAGTACTGGCCGCGCTGGCAGTAGCGGCAGTTCCAGCAGGGTGTGATTTGCTCGCTGATGGCGTGGTCGCCTATCTCTAAACCGTATTTTTCACCCGCGCCCGCGCCCAGCGCGACGACCTCGCCGACGAACTCATGGCCGGGGGTCACCGGGGCCTGGCAGTAGCCGGTGCGGGTTTCGTCACCCCAAAAGAGGGCCGCACCCGAATAGCACTTGATGTCCGAGGCGCAAATCCCGGTGGACTTGACGCGGATGACCACCTCACCGGGGCCGGGGACGGGGACGGAACGTTCTTCCAAGCGGTAGTCTTCCGGCCCGTGGCAGACCACCGCGGGCATGGTTTTGGGGAGGGTTTCGCTGACGGCCATAGGGGTTCCCTTCTTTGAGCGGGGTCGGTTCGGCACAGCGTCCCCTCGAGCCAGTATAAAGGCTCCCGTACCGCCCCAAACAGCGGTGCGGGCGTTTCGAACGGGCGTGGTTGGTTTGCTAAAGGTAACGGCGCGGCCGGGCGGCGTTTTCGTGCGTCACCGAAGTGCCGAAACCGGGCAAGGCGGCCTCGAGAAAGAACTTTCCGCTACCTTACCTTCTCGAGGCGGGGTTCTTCAGAACTGAGCTTGAAACGCCCTGAATCCAAGGGCGGTCGCCCGGCAGGACCGTCACCTGGACGGGCGCGGGTGGCGAGGCCTCAGTTGAGGGTTGCCAACTGAACCTCTGGGCTCAGCTTCAACTGCGCGCGGCTCAGACAAGCCGTAACGTCCGCGGGGGCGAGCGGGCGAGCGAAAAAGTAGCCCTGGCCTTGCTGGCAGCCGAGCGAGCGCAATAGGTCGCGTTGCGCCGCCGTCTCGATGCCCTCGGCGACGATTTTGAGGTCGAGGGCCGCCGCCACGGCGACTACCGCTTGCACCAGCGCGACGCTGAAGTGAGACGTACCCGCAGGCGTCGCCAGTTCCGTGACGAACGACCTGTCTATCTTGACCGTGTCGATAGCGAGGCGGTTGAGGTAAGCCAAAGACGAGTAACCGGTGCCGAAGTCGTCCAGGGCGACGCTGACCCCGAGACCCCGCAGTTTTAACAAAGCCGCGTTGACGGCGGCGGGGTCGGTCAACAAGACGCTTTCGGTGAGTTCGATTTCTAGGCTGTTTCCGTTCAGGCCGTTGCGGTTCAGCGTCTCTTGTACGAGGCCCGCGAAATCAGGCTGGGCGAACTGAAAAGCCGAGACGTTGACGTTGACGCGCAGCGCCGTAAACCCGGAGCGGTGCCAGTCCCGAAGTTGTCGGCAGGCCGACTCCAGTACCCAGGTGCCCAAGGGCAGAATCAAACCGTGTTCTTCGGCCAACGGCACGAACACCGTGGGCGGAACGGTTCCCTTGTGCGGGTGGTCCCAGCGCAACAGCGCCTCGACACTGACGAACGCCCCGGTGACCAGGTCGGTGACGGGTTGAAAAGCGAGGTGCAGCTCGCCCTGCTCGAGCGCCCCCCGCAAGTCTTGGGCGAGGTGTTGGCTCGCCGTGCGCTGCCGGGCCATGCCCTCGCTAAAGCGCCGCACCCCGTTTTTGCCACTCCGCTTGGCCTCGTACATGGCGTTGTCGGCGTTGCGTAACAAGTCGGCACCGTCGTCCGGAAAAAAGCTCACCCCGATAGACACGGAAGTTCGCTGCCACTGGCCCTCCAAGTGAAAAGGCTGGCGCAGCAGGTCGCCCAAGCGCTCGACCATGTTTATACCGGCCTGCACCTCTTTTACGTCGCGCAGCAACAGCACGAACTCGTCACCGCCCAAACGCGCCACGACGTCGCCCGCACGCACGTGACGGGAGAGCACCCGGCCCACCTGCCGCAAGAGGTCGTCCCCCGCGCCGTGCCCCAAACTGTCGTTGACGCTCTTAAAACTGTCTAAGTCGATGAAGGCCACCGCGAACCGCTCACCTTCAGCCGCGCATAGCGCTTCTTTTAGAACCTGCTCGAAATAGGGCCTGTTGGCAAGACCGGTCAGGGTGTCGGTCGCGGCGCGCGCTTCCAGGACCTCGGCTTTGGCCGCCGTTCTTTCAAAGTCCAAACGCAGGGCGTTGAAGCTGATGACCAGCACGGCGCAGGTGAGGTTGGCGAGGTTGAGCTGCAGCAACGCGTAAAGGACGGGGTAGTCCGGCTGGCCCCACGTCGTTATGAAATAGGCCGAACTGATGAGCGTAAAAACGGCGAAAAAACTCGTGGTGAGCCGCCGCGCACCGGTCATACCGGGCACGAACGCAGCCAGGATGTAAACGGCCGGCACCCAAAACAGCGACTCGGTCATCTCGTTGAGGATGAACTGCGGGTTGGGATAAAGAAACAAGATGTGAAAAAGCTTGGCGGCAAAAAAAAGGCTGGCTCCCACAGCGATGACCGTCGCGGTAAGGGCGGTGCTGACGCGCTTGCGAATAAACAGCCAGTCGATTGCCAAAAGCGCCGCCGCCATAAGCGGGTACGCGACGCTGTCAAAAAGAGAGGTCTGACCGCTCGGCCCTTCCAAAAGCGAAGCCGCCACGAACGCCAGCGCGGGCACGGGTAAGGCGCTCTCGACGACGGCCTCCCACCTGAGCTGTGCGGACTTTTTGCGGGGGGTTCGGTTGTAAAAAGGCAGCTTCACAGGCGAAGTTTAGCGGCCCTGCTCTTACAAGAAACTTAAAGCGAGTACCCGCCGCGCTGTTCCTTTCAGCGAAGACAGACCCTGCGGTCGGGCTCGCCCAACACCGTCCCGGTTCTCTTTTTCGGCACCCCGTTTCCGCCCGACTCCGGGTGGCACATCCAGGTTGGGCACGAACCTGTTACCCTGCGTCCATGACCGAGCCGCCCGCCGAAACAAACCTCGGGACCGCACCCGCCATCGCACCCCAAAGACCTTGCGCAAAAAGCCCCGCTCCGCGGCGTTGGAGCGCGCGGTGAGCGCCGCCGACCGCAGCGCACGTCGGGACGAGGGCCGGGATAAAAACCTCGAGGTGTGGTTGCGCGGACCCGTCGCCGGGGTAGTGCCCCTGTTGCAGCCCGTCGCGCACGCGCTGTTGCAAGCTCGAGAAGAAGTAGAAGACTTCCTCGAAAATTTTCCCGACGCGCTGCTGTGGGAACGGCCTGCGGGCGTTGCCTCGGTCGGGTTTCACTTGCAGCACTTAGCGGGCGTGCTGGGGCGGATGCTGACCTACGCGCGCGGTGAAAGTTTGCACGAGGCGCAACTCGCGGCCCTAGCCAAAGAAGGCGAAGCCGCGCCCGACCTGACGACAAAGGTGCTGCGCGAGCGTTTCGACGCCAAGGTCGACACCACGCTCGCGGCACTGCGGGCGAACAGTGGCGAGACGCTGCTCGAGCCGCGAGCAGTGGGTCGGGCACGGTTGCCCTCGACCGAGTTGGGGTTGCTGTTCCACGCCGCCGAGCACACGCAACGGCACGTGGGGCAACTGTTGGTGACGGCGCGGTTGGTGACTGCTCAGGCGGTACAAGCTCAGGCGGTGCAAACTCAGGCGGTGCAAGACCGCGCCCAACGCTAGAGGGTGTTATGAACTCAATCGCTAAACTAAAGAATGACAAGGAAAGGTTATCCGAGTGATGTCGGCGATGAAGAATGGGCTTTTGTAGCACCGTACTTGAGCTTAATCAGAGAAGACGCCCCACAACGAAGTTATGACCTACGAGAGGTGTTTGATGCTTTGAGATGGATGGTTCGCTCAGGCTCACCTTGGCGCTATTTACCTGGTGACTTCCCACCTTGGGAAGCGGTATATCAGCAAAGCCAAAGGTGGTTAAAAGCAGGCGTGTTCGAGGAGATGACCCACGACCTACGAAGCCTGCTGAGACGGCTGAAAGGACGAGGAGAAAACCCAACAGCGACGGTGTTTGATGGACGCACCTTACAAAGTACGCCTGAGAGTGGCGAACGTGCGGGCTATGACGGACACAAGCGTAAGAAAGGCTCTAAAGTCCATCTGGCAGTCGATACCTTGGGTCTACTCTTAGCCCTTGTCGTTACACCTGCAAACGAACAAGAACGCCATCAGGTTGAAGCGCTTGCCGAGCAAGTTCAAACCATAACTGGAGAATCCGTCGAGGTTGCGTTTGTAGACCAGGGCTACACAGGTGACGACGCAGCCGAGGCGGCTAAAAGCCAAGGCATTCGGCTCTTCGTTGTTAAACACGAAGAAGCTAAGAAAGGCTTCGTTTTGCTACCCAGACGCTGGGTCGTAGAGCGTTCCTTTGCCTGGACATCCCGACTCAGGCGCTTAGCCCGTGACTATGAACGACTGCCTGAAACCCTTGCTGGGCTGCATTTCTTAGCTTTCTCTATGCTCATGCTTAAACGCTTAGCCCCTTTTTTAACTCTTCCGGCTAGTTCATAACACGCTCTAGAGGTCGGCCCGAATCTAATGTTCTTTGTTGTCAACCTCGGGCGGCGGGCGGTCTGCCCGAAAAGCCACGGCCGCGTACAGCTCACGCGGCCCGTAGCGCGAGGGTCGGCGCTTGAACTCGCGGGGTTCGCTCAAACCCACGCGGCGCGCAAGGTCCGCAAAACGCGCGGGCGGCACAGGGTAAGGAATCCACGGCGTGGCGCGCTGCAGGTCGTACTCGACCAGGAGAAACGTGCCGCCCGGAACCAGGTCACCTACCACCTGACGCAGCACCCGTTCTTGCCGCCCGACAAAGTGGAGCGAGTTCGCCATCAGGACGCCGTCCAGCGGACCGAGCCTGAGCGGTTTTGCAAAGTCGGCTTGCACACCGCGAATCTCGGCCCCGCCCGCGAAGTTTGTATCCGTCAGCGCGGGGCGACGGTCCACGGCGTAGACGAGACCCGCGGGTCCCAACAGGTCCGCCAGCGCCCGCGTAAACGTGCCCGAGCCCGCCCCGAGGTCGGCCCAAACGCCGCCGCGCTTGGTAACACCGCTTCGGACGAGGCCGGTCGCTTCTTCGTGCGTCACCGTTTGTGGGTCATATTTTCAACCTCGCCAAGGGGCTGGCTATGGGTCGTCTTCGTGCCCCTTTTGTTTGAGGGGTTAGCTAAAGGGTTTCCGGAGCGCCCGAGATGTCTTCGTCAAGTAGCGTTTTCTCTGGCAACGTCTTCTCTGGCAACGCCTTCTCGAGCTGCGTCTTCTTGGGTAACGGCTTCTGTGGCAAAGTCGAACGCCGCGACGAACGCCCACGGGCCGCCTAAGTAGCGCCACAGCTCGAGACCGAGGGCGCTACCGCCGAGCGGGTGCCAGGTGGCGGACAGGTGTTCGTACAGCGCCTGCGCTCGTTCCTTGGACACCTTGTTTTGCACCGTCACGTGCGGCCGGTAGCCTTGCCGGTCTTGGCGGGTCAGCCAGGGTTCCCACCCGGCCCTGAGACGTGCGCGCACGGCGAGCAGACCGGGGCTCTCGAGCTTGACGAACACCCCCTTGCCCCAGTGCCCTACGCCGGGCAGCGTGACGCCGAGCGGCGGGGTTGCCGCCGCAACCTCGCTCAAGTCCCGGCGCAACGCCACCTCGCGGTCACCCGGCAGCGCGTGAAACAAGGTGACGTGCGCGGCTAAAAAGTTGCGCTCCGGCGGAAAGTGCTCGTGGCGAAGGGCATCGAGAACGCCCTGCAGGCGCGGCTCGAGCCGCAGCGTGAGGATAAAAGGCTGCTCCGGGTTCATAGCCCTCATTTCACGGCGCATTTCTTGTCGCCGCCCCGCGGTAGGTTACATTCGGCGAGCTGCTTTCAGTGGCCTTCCTGCAAAAGCATCAAATGTAAAGGGGATTTGCAAGTCTAACGCAGGTCTAGTCAAGCTGAACAGCGGTGCGCGCAAGGTGAGCGGATGACTTTGCGGTCACCTTGTAAGCTGAGCCGTACCCTGCAGGACGCCGGGCGGGTTTATACTGTTTTTTTGTCGGCTTGGGGCGGTTCGCCCAGAACCTGGGCCGGCCCGGGGGTCTTTTCGTCATGTCTTCAACCCTAACAACACGTCTCCACCGTACTTTTTGGCTGCTGCTGTTCGTGGTTTTCCCGCTCGCTTACGTGCCCGCCCCGGTGCTCGAGCGCCTGCCGCAAACCTGGGTGAGGTTTCCCAAGGGCGAGCAGCCGGACGCCTTTATCCCTAAAATCGTCGTCTTCGTCGTGGTGTGGCTGCTGGGCGCAGGCTTAGCCGGGGCGAGCTTGCGGGGGCGAGGGCAACCGCTGCCCCCGGCGGCGCGGCGAACCCTGGCGTGGTGCGCCGCCTTCGTCGGGGTTTTGCTGGCCTCGAGCTTGTTCACAAGTTCTTACTCGAACGTGGTCCTGCCCTACCTGGGCAACCGCCTGGAGGGTGTGCTGCTCACCCTGTTCGAGGCCGCCTGGTACAGCTTTACCCCGCTGGCGGCCGTGCTCGCCGCGCAGCGCGTCGTGTCCCTGAACTTTTTGCTGAACGCGGTGGTCGTCGGCGCGCTCGCGGTCGGCGGGTGGACCCTGGCCGAGGCTTACGGCTTCGCGCCGCTGGCCCTCGTTGTGCCGGGCTCGAGCGTCGGCGGCAACTTGCGGGCCACGCTGGGCCACCAGGGCTACGTCGCGGCCTACCTCGGGGTGGCCCTGGTGTTCTGGACCGTGTGGCGGGTGTTGACGAAGCTGCGCCCCCTGGACGTCGTCGCCGCGGCGGGGCTGGGTGCCGGTCTGGTGGCGAGCGGCGGCCGGGCCGGTCTGCTCGCGGCCGTGCTGGTCCTTTCTTTGTTCGGCCTTTACACGCTGCGCTTCGCCGCTTACCGAAAGACGGTCGCCGGTCTGTTCGTCGTTTTGAGTTTGGTGGGTTGGGGGGTGGTGCGCACCTCCGGGCACGCCCAGACCCGCCTGGAGCGCGTCGCCACCGCGGTGCAGGGCGACGACCCGAGCGTCCAGCACCGGTTTCTGTTTTGGCGGCTCGCCCTCAAGGCCATTCCCCAAAGCCCGTTGGTGGGTTACGGGCCTTACTCTTTTTCGAGCGTCGCCTGGCGCGTGGCCGACCCGCAAGACGCTCGAGCCCTCATCGGCGACTTTTTGCCGACCGAGCTGGCGCAGGACGCGGTGCGCGTGGGCAAGATAGCTTTTTACCAAGACCCAACGACACAGCGCCTGCACGCCAAGGTCATGAACCCCTACGCGGTTCACAACTACCTGCTCGACCTGAGTCTTGCCAGCGGTCTACCCGCCGCGCTGCTGTTCGTCGCGTTCGTGGCGGTTTGCGCCCGGCAACTGTACCGGCGCCGGACGCCACTCGCCACGGCCGCGCTGCTCGCGCTGACAACCTACCTCGTTTACGGGCTGTTCTGGTTTCCCACCCACCTGGTCGACCCACTCGTCTGGAGTTTGGCGGGCCTCGGTCTGGTCGGCCGCGAAGCCGCCGCGCAGCCCGAGGCCCGCCGTCCGGGGTTGGCGGGGCGCGGGGCGGTTTACGGGCTCGAGCGGGCACCCTCGGGCTAGGCTCGGAGACACGTCTGGAAACACCCCGACTTTCTGCGGTTTTCCGGTTTATGGCTTTCACTCAACTCACGCGAGCTTGTGGTGAGTGGCTTGTAGCGTGTAGAAAACCACAAGCTACTGTCTACATGCTTTTATATACTTCAAACCTCAGCGGTCAACGCTCTAAAAGCGTTTCACAAAGACTCTGGTACACTGTGACCTCGGTACGCCGTCTTTCGTTCACCGGGGGCTGTGTGGGCTTTGTTCGCACCCCTGTTCAGACCGGCCTGAAAAGCCGCCGCACAAGGTATTTACACAAAGGAGAGGTATGAACATCGCCATTTTTGGACTGGGCTACGTCGGCTGTATTTCGGCCGCTTGCTTGGCGCAACAGGGCCACCGGGTTTACGGGGTCGACGTCAGCGGCACCAAAGTCGACCTTGTCAACGCGGGCAAAAGTCCCATCATTGAACATTCCATCGACACCATCATCGCCGAGCAGGTCGGCGCCGGGCGGCTGTCCGCGACGACCGACGCGGCGGCGGCCGTCGCCGCCACGGAGCTGGCGCTGGTGTGTGTAGGCACGCCCAGCCAGCCCAACGGCGACCTGGACTTAAGTTACGTCCGCCACGTGTCCGAAGACATCGGCCGGGCGTTGCAGGAACACACCGGTTTCTACGTTGTGGCGGTGCGCAGTACGATGCTGCCGGGCAGCGTCCACGGGGTCGTGGTGCCGGCCCTCGAGACCGCTTCGGGAAAGCGTGCGGGGCAGGACTTCGGCGTGTGCATCAACCCCGAGTTTTTACGCGAGGGGACGGCCGTCGCCGACTACCAAAACCCGCCCTTTACCCTCATAGGGGCCGACGACGAGCGCACCGCGAACCTGGTCGCCAACCTGTACGCGCCCTTGGACGCGCCGCTCTACACCACCAGCGTCGCCGCGGCGGAAATGGTGAAGTACACCAGCAACGCCTTCCACGCGCTGAAGATAAGCTTCGCCAACGAAATCGGCTTGTTGTGCAAAAGTGTCGGCATCGACAGCCACACGGTCATGGACATTTTTACCAAAGACACCCAGCTCAACATCTCCGACAAGTACCTCAAACCCGGCTTCGCTTTCGGCGGCTCGTGCCTGCCCAAAGACGTGCGGGCGATAACCTACCGCGCCAAAACCCTCGACCTGGAGTTGCCTGTTCTGAAAGCGATTTTGCCGAGCAACGACGCCCACATCGAGCACGCGCTGCGCTTGGTAGAGAACCTCGGCAACAAGCGCGTCGGTCTGCTTGGGCTCAGCTTCAAGGCCGGCACCGACGACTTGCGCGAGAGCCCGGTGGTCACGTTGGTAGAAAAACTGCTCGGCAAAGGCTACGACTTGCGTATTTACGACCGCAACGTGTCGTTGGCGGCCATCATCGGGGCCAACAAACGCTACATCGAGCAAGTTATCCCGCACATCTCGTCGCTGCTCGTGCCCGAGATAGGGGACGTTTTGGGGCACGCCGAGACCCTCGTCGTCGGCAACAACGCGCCCGAGTTTCGGGAAGCCTTGCAGCGTGTGCGGCCCCAACAACAGGTCGTCGACCTCGTCCGGCTGACCGACGAAGGGGCGTCGTTGGACAATTACCAGGGCATTTGCTGGTGATGGCCACCTCGCTCGACCCGCTGAGTCCGAAAGCCCCGCTCGACATCGTCGTCGTCGCGCCTAGGTTCCCTTTTCCTTTGGACCGGGGCGACCGGTTGACGGTCTACAACCTGCTGAAGTTTTTTTCGCAGCGTCACAAGGTGTCGCTGGTGTGTTTTTTAGAAGCCGACCAGGACCCGGACTGGGTGAGTAAGCTCGAGCCTTTTTGCGAGCGCGTCGTCACCGTGCCGCTGAGCAAGACGCGCGTTTACGCGAACTCGCTGACCGGCGCGCTGGGCAGCGTGCCCTTGCAGGTGCGCTACTACGCCGACCCGGCCATGACCAAAGCGGTAAACGACCTGGTCGCTACCCAAAAACCCGACCTGCTTTACGCCCACACCATCCGTATGGGTCAGTACGTCGAGCCTTTTCACAACCTGCCGCGCGTTTTAGCCATGCAGATTTCGATGACCCTGAACTACCGCCGCTTGGCCGAGCGCGCCAAAAACTTGCTCCGAAAAAGTCTTTACACCCTGGAATACCGCAAGCTGCGCGCTTTTGAAGGTCGTTACGCCCGTAAGTTTGACAAGGTGTTACTCATCTCACCTCACGACTTGCGCGCTATAGAGCGCGACGCGCCCCAAGACAACGTGTTTTTCAGTCCCCACGGCGTAGACTACGACTTTTTCGCGCCCGACCCGGCCGCGAAAAAAGTGCCGAACTCGCTCGTCTTCACCGGCAACATGGGTTACGCCCCCAACGTCGACGCCGCCCGCTTTTTTTACGAACAGATTTTCCCTTTCGTTCGCGAGCAAGTGCCGGACGTCACCTGGACCGTCGTCGGGACCAACCCCGCGCCCGAAGTCGCGGCGTTGGCCGCCGACGCGGCCGTCACCGTGACCGGCCGCGTCCCCGACCTGCGCGACCACCTCAACCGGGCGCAGGTCGCTATCGACCCTTTGCGCGTCGGAGCGGGTTTGCAGAACAAGGTCCTGGAAGGCATGTCGACAGGGCTGCCGATGGTCATTACCTCGGTCGCCAACGAAGGTATTCAGGCGCCCCACCCCGACACGCTCCTGATAGCCGACGAACCGAACATGTTCGCGCAACGCGTCGTCGAGCTGTTGCAAGACGCGGACAAGCGCCGCCGTATGGGCGAAGCGGCTAGGGCCTTTATCATCGAATACTGGTCGTGGGAGAAGCACTTTGAGGACTTGGAAACGGTGCTGGGCGACCTCGTGCTCGAGCACGGCCGAAAGACCTGAACCTTCGTCCATACACACGTTTGCAAGCACGCCTGAAAGCACAACCCTTCACAAACCGGGACCCGACCGGGGTCAGCAGCTTGCATCCAGCAAGGCTTTACACACTACATCTTGTATGTTAGGCTTGCCGAGCTGTTACGGAAGGTAGACGACGCAGGTGCATCCGGGAACAACGGGACAGAGCGGGTCAGTCCAAATGTGGGTTCTCGAAAAGGGTGCAGCTAAGGCGGACGCACGTGGTGCACAAAGCTCGAGCGGGGGCAACTCCACGGTCAAGAAACACCTACCACAGGTTTACCCGGTGAGCTATTTACATACAATCAGTAGTATGCTAATTTGAGCGTCACAAGCAATTTACACACGAACGCGTAGAGAGGGAAAAACGTGGACAAGCTCGCCTCATCCCACACGGAACCAGCAGCGACCCGGCCGACGGCTCAACTCGCGGCGTTCGACGAACACGCCGTCGCCATCGCCAAACGGCAGTACTTCACCCCCCAAGACAAAGACCTGGCGGGTTTGTTCCGGCGCGTCGCCGCCTGGGTCGCGACCCCCGAGGGTGAAGCGCAAGAAACGTACACCGCACGCTTTTTCGACCTCATGGCGTCGAAGCGGTTTTGCCCCGGCGGACGGGTTCTGGCGGGCGCGGCGACGAGCCACGGCAACGTGCTGAACTGTTTCGTCCAAGACGGCTCTCCCGAGACGGCTGGAACCGACACCTGGGTGCTCAAACTGGCGACCAAGCTCGCGCTCGTGACCAAGGTCGGCGGCGGCAACGGCCTGTGTCTGGACCCCCTGAAACCCAAACGCGCTTATCACCAGACTGCCGGACAGCTTTACTTGACCATTTCCCCCGCCCACGCCGACTACGACAAGGTCAAAACGGGTACCTACATGGACCTGGTTCACGGCAAGTACGTTGCCAAGGGTTACCGCCGGGCGGTGTTTGTCGAACAAAGCGAGGTTCCCTCGGCGCTGCCCGTCTTGAACGTCGGCGACTCGGTCGAAAAAATTTGGGGGGCGGGGAGCGACATGATTGCGCGCATGTTACGGGGTGAGGACGTGCTCCTCGACCTCAGCAACCTGCGGCCCGAAGGTACGCCCGTGAAGGGCTCGGGCGGCACCAGCAGCGGCCCCAGCAGCTTCGCGGTCGAGGTGTTCGACAACTTTGCTGTTTGGGCGGCCCTGGGTGGGGCGAACCATGCCGGGCCGGTGGCGACGCTGCGCTACATTTTCGCCCCGACGCTGCGGGTCATCCGGCAGGGCGGCTGCCTCCACCCCGACACCTTAGTCAACACGAGCAAAGGCACCCTGCGACTGAGAGAACTTGTCGACGCTTACCAGTACGGTTGGCAAGACCACGCCCTGAAAGTCGCTACCGACGAGGGTTGGAAGGAGAGCCCCAGAGGCTTCAACAACGGGAACGTTTCTACCCTCAAGGTGACCCTTGGCAACGGGCAAGAAATTCAGGGCACTCCAAACCACAAACTCAAAGTTATGTGCGAGAACGGCGAGCGGCGCTGGGTCGCGTTGGAAGACTTGCAGCAGGGTGATTCCGTGATTCAGGTGCTCGACCAGCACACAGGTGCAGCCGTTACCCTCGCGCCACTGACAAAAACCCATCACAACACCAAGCCCATTCGCACGCCCGAGCAGCTTAACGAACACCTGGCTTTTTTCCTCGGCTACCTGTGGGGTGACGGTTTCGTCAGTGGCAACCGCGTCGGCTTTGCTGTGGCGCACGGTTCACCGATGATGAAGAAGACCCCTGAACTGTTCAGCGACCTGTTTGGGTTGGAAGTGAGGCTCGAGCAAAAAGAAAACGACAAAAGTGCCGTCTTCGTCGCCAGCAGTGCAGCGCTGGTGAGTTGGCTCGGGCAAAACGGGCTGACAAAGGGCAGGGCGAGAGAGCTGACCTTACCCAAAGCCGTCCGTCAAGCCCCGCGTCCCGTAGTGGGCGCGTTCCTGCGCGGACTTTTCGAAGCTGACGGCAGCGTGACCGTCGGCTATCCGACGCTGGCAAGTGCCTCTAAACAACTCCTTCAAGACGTAACCGTCATGCTGGCGGGCTTGGGCATTCCGTCGACCTTGCGAGGCGTTGCGGCGCGCAGCGACCGCTACTCCAAGCAGCCCATGTACCACGTCAAAGTCGTCAGCGCCAAAGGCCGTGAGCGGTTTTTAGAGCGCGTCGGTTTTATAGAAAAGTCACGCTTTGAAACCCTGCGCGACTTTCAACCGGACACCGCCAGAGAATCATCATGGCCGCTGCCTCACGCTTCGGCACTCCTCCAAACAGCTTTCGACGCTCTGCCCGCAGGTGCGAAAAGTCGTCCGTCGCCCTACACGTCGGCACGGAAAAACCTGTCGCGCTATATCCGCGGCGAGCGTCAGCTTACGTCAACGGGGCTCGAGCGGCTGAAGCGGAACACTCTCATCGCCGACAAGCTCCCCGAGTTCGACTTCGAAGAATTTTTCATACCCGTCAAGTCTGTCGAAGACGGCGGACGCAGCCTGACCCTCGACCTGTCTGTAGCCGAGAACAAAACCTACCTCGCCAACGGCGTCGTCAGCCACAACACCCGCCGCGGCGCCGGCATGGCAACTATGTCCATCACCCACCCGGACATCCAGGACTTCATCACTGCCAAAGACTTGGAGCGCGAACAGCTCGAGGGCGACATTTCGACCTTCAACATCTCAGTCTTAGTGAGCGACACGTTTATGAACGAGAGCCGGACCGCGGGCGCGGCGGGCGTGCTTCATGACATCGCCGACCACGCCTGGCAGACCGGCGAACCCGGCCTCATCTTTATCGACCGTATCAACGAGTACAACCCACTGCGCTCGAGCCTGGGGGACATCAAGTCGACGAACCCCTGCGTCACTGCGGACACTTGGGTCGGCACACAGCTCGGACCGCGCCAAGTACGAGACCTGATTGGCAAAAGGTTTTGCGCGGTCGTCGACGGCAAAGCGTACGCCGTAGAGTCGGCAGGCTTTTGGTCTACAGGTGTTAAACCCATTTATACCCTCGAGACGAAACGCGGTTTTAAGCTGCGACTGACCGGCAACCACAAACTCAACAAGGTCTTAAAAACGCACCACCGTCAGACGACGGCGTGGACCGAGGTCGCCGACTTGTGTGTAGGCGACGCCATCGCTTTGCAAAACCACCGTGAGGTCGCGCCGTGGCCCGGCAAAGGCACAGTTCTCGAGGGTTGGTTGTTGGGTTCGCTGGTCGGGGACGGCACCTTTGTGACCGACAAGGCCGAACCGATGGCTTGTCTTGACTACTGGGGTGACAACCGCCACGCGCTTGCCGAACTCGCTCAGGACGGCCTGACAAAATTGGCTCCAGGAAAAGTATGGAAGAGTGAAAAGTTCGACAAAACGCGGCTCACGTCCTCGGCCTTGGCAAAATTGGCCGCGGACTTCGGCATCGAGCACCGCCGCAAAACAGTTACAGACGAAGTCGAAAAGGCGAGTCACGACTTTTACTGCGGCTTTTTGAGGGGTCTTTTCGACGCGGACGGTTCACCGCAGGGTGAGCAGGAAAAGGATGTGTCGGTTAGGTTGGCGCAGTCCAGTTTGGCGTTGCTCGAGCGAGTCCAGCGCATGTTGGCGCGTTTAGGGATTTTGAGTTCAATTTATTCGGAACGTCGCCCGGAGGGTGAGCGCTACCTGCCGGACGGGCGCGGCGGCTCGAGAGCCTACTTTTGTCAAGCCGACCACGAACTCGTTATCGCCAACGACAACCTGGAGGTTTTTCAGGCGCGGGTCGATTTCGAAGACGGTGCGAAAAGGGCAAGGTTGGCTCGGCAACTCAGCGCTTACCGGCGTGAACCGAACCGGGAGCGTTTTTCCGATGAGGTCGTCACCATCGAAGCCGCCGGTACCGAGGAAGTTTTTGACGTCACGGTCGAACACGTCCACGCCTTCGACGCCAACGGTATTTCGGCACATAACTGCGGCGAGATTCCACTTTTTCCCGGTGAACCCTGCGACTTAGGCGCTGTCAACTTGGCCGCATACGTGGTTGAGCCCGATCAGGGTCTCGAGGGCTTCGACTGGGACGCTTTCCACGCCGACGTGACGACCTGCATCCGCTTTTTGGACAACGTTTTGGAAGTCAACAAGTTCGCCCTGGCCGACAACCGCGAGATGAGTTTGAAGCTGCGCCGCTTGGGTTTGGGCGTGATGGGTCTGGCCGACGCGCTGATTCTGATGGGCCTGCGCTACGACAGCGACGCGGGCCGTGCGGCGACGAAGCACCTGATAGCCGAACTGCGCGACACGGCGACGCAGGCCAGCGAAGGGTTGGCCGCGGAGCGTGGGCCTTTTCCGGCCAGCGAAAACAGCAGCGTCGAGGCCGCGCGCCGCAACGTCGCCTTGCTCACCGTCGCGCCGACCGGCACGACCAGCATGTTGATGGGCGTCTCGAGCGGCATCGAGCCCGTGTTCGCGCCTTTCGTGTACCGCAAAATCGGCGACAGTTACGCGTCCTTAATCCACCCGCTGTTTCAAGAGCTGTTGGAGCGCCACGCGCCCCACCCGGACTTTCAAAAGAACGACGCCTGGGACTGGGACAAGGTTGTCGAGGCGGTGCAGGGCAACCACGGCAGTGTGCAAGGTTTAGCGTTCGTCCCCGCCGCGGTCAAAGACGTTCTCGTCTGCGCCCACGACATCGCCCCCGAAGACCACGTCAAGATGCAGGGCGTCATCCAAACCACCTTCGACGGCGGCGGCAAAATGGTCGCCAACTCGATTTCCAAAACCATCAACATGCCCAACGAAGCTACCGTGGACGACGTGTACGACGCCTACAGCCTCGCGTTTGCGACCGGCTGCAAGGGCATCACCGTGTACCGCGACGGCTCGAGACAGTTCCAGGTGCTCAGCACTAAAAAAGAAGAGAAAAAGCCGGTTGCTCCCGAGCCTGTCAAGGTTGCCCCTACCAACGAACGCTTGCCCGGCGAGCCGCTGTTTGACCGGCCGGGGCGTTTGTCCGGCTTTACCGACACCGTCAAACTGATGTTGCCCAACGGCGAAAAGCGCGGCTTTTACGTCACGGTCAACTCTCAAGACGGCTTGCCTACCGAGGTGTTCATCGTCTCAGGCAAGGCGGGCGACGAAGCCAACGCCGACTCGGAAGCTTTAGGGCGCATGGTGTCCATCGCCCTGCAGTACGGCGTACCCGCGGCGGTCGTTATCAAAACCTTGCGCGGCATCAACGGCGGCATGTACGGCACCTACCAGGGCCGCATGGTCGCCAGCAAGGCCGATTTGCTCGCGGTCGCCCTCGAGACTGCAGGCGTGGAAAACGTGCTCAACAAGGGCGCGACTTGCCCCAACTGCGCGGCCCCGCTTCGCTTTGAAGAGGGTTGCCAAAAGTGCGAGAGCTGCGGATACAGCAAGTGCGGTTGACAAAGGTGGACGGTGAAGACAAGACCGGGAACTCAACGCCTGGGTAGTTAACGCCCGGCGCGAACAGCTGAACGCTCGGCTTTACCGAAACCGACACGCTCATCGCAAACAGCAAACAGGGTGACGTCACTGCAACGTCACCCTGTAACTGTGCCGAACCGAGAAGGCCTGCTCAAGTCTGCCGAAAAAACAAACCGGAAGCGGACCCCGTCAAGAAACCGTAAAGCCACCGCCGAGTTTGTACCTTTCCCGTTTGTTTACCTCGCACCCTTTCCGTTTCGTTCCCTCGGAATTGAACGCGAGCAAAGCGAGAAAAAAGATACGAACTAGCAATAAGGAAGCGAACAACTCTCCCAAGATCTACAAGCTGTAGTACCGGAATCCGTACCAGAACCAAACGAAAGGGTACTACCTGCGGGTCAACAGTTCGACGTTTTTACCACGATTTTTTTCTTCCAGGTGTTCGTGCCACAGCGTTTGGGCCAGCTCCTGAACCGAGGGTTCGCGGGTCGTGCGCGCGTAGCTGTAGCCCAGACGTAAGTCCTCGAGCGCGTCCTCGGGGTCGGCCGCAAGCGCCACGCGGTAGCGCGACAGGTGAACCTGGGCCAGCAGCACGTCGCGCATCCGTTGCGGTTTGACCGCGTGGAGGTCGCGCATGGCGGCGGCGTAGGCGGCCATCGCGCCGCGCACGTCACCGCGGCCGGCAAACACGACGCCGCGTTTGTAGTGCTCGGCCGCTTCGTAGAGAAGTTCGCGCATAGGTGCGAGTATAGCCCGAGTTGGGTAACGAGGTAGTCGGGCATTGTGTTGGACCCCTGCGTCGAACCCCCGCGTTGAACCTCCACATTGAACTTCCGCGTTTAACCCCCGCGTTGCTGGACACCTGTCGGCCCGCTTTGGTCAGGGGGCTTTGTTGTACACAAAACCGGACAGGTCCAGCCCGCCTGCGACCCGGTAAGTGTCGACGCCCAGCACGTCGAGCAGCAGGTCGCCGCGCAGCTCGAGCAGCGTCGGGATGCCCTGCAACGCGGCCGCCAACGCCGCACGCGCGGCGTCGTCGAGCTGCGCCGGTTGTGGGTAAAAGAGCAAGTCGAAACGGTTGCCCTGCGCGGCCGGCACCGGGACGAGGGACAAGTCTTGCGCGCCCAAGTCTTGCCCGCCGAGAAACACGTGCACCTCTTGACCCGACAAAAAGTAGCCGATGCCGCCCGTGTTTTCCGCGTTTACCGAGAGTTGGATGACGGGCGTGTCGGGGCGCAGCAAAAAGACGCGGCTCTGCGCGTCGACGAGCCGCAACTCGGGCGGCGTGACGCGCTCGCGCGCCATCGCCCCGCCGCTGACAAGCTTGCGCCGCGCGGTCCTGACCTCGTGGCTGCGCGAGGCGAACACAGTCACGCCGTCCAAGCGAAACGGCAGCGGCGTGGTGCTGAACGCCCTCGCCACCGCCCGAATCAAGTCGGGCTCACCCTCTAACGAAGCCGTCACCCGAAGTTTGAGCGGCGCTTGCTCACCGGCGGCGATAAAATAACCCGGCTCCACCACGCTTTCACCGACCGCCTTGCCCGCCAGCGCGACCTCATAGGCAACCTGCTCGAGCGTCACGCCAAACGCGTTCGGGTTTTCAACCTGCAGCCCGATGTTCAGTTCGACCGTCGCGCCCGCCCCCGGCGGGTCGAAGCGCTCGACCGCCGTTTGCCCCGGCACCACCGTGAACACGAGGGGTTGGATGGGTTCCAACGGGGCTACTCTTTGGATGGGCCGCTGGTAGGGCGTACAAGCCGTGAGAAACACGAGCGAGAGGAGAAACGTGAGGCGTCGCACTCCGGTAGTGTAGCAAAGCCGCGTCGTCAGACGGCAAAATCGCTTTCTGCCGAACCCGCGAATGAACGGATAAAAGGTTACAACGCGGCTCGAGCCGCCACCGCCACTTCCCCGCTCGTCTTTCAAAACGTGTTGAGAGGCGTCAGCAAACTGAGTCAAACAGCTCGAGACGGCGCAACCGGCGCTTCGCACCGCGCTCGGGCAAACTAGAATGATGGATAGCTCAAACCTCCACACCCTCATCGACCCACTGCCCGCCGCCCCAAGGTGGGTATCGCCCTATCGCTCGTAAAATTTCCCGCTCCAACAGCCGTTCACGAACGTTGAGCTGGAGCAAGCGTTCCGTCACGCGAGCGATATCGGTGAGCGGTGTGATTCGTGCCTCGTTAAGGTCGAAGTGTTCACGCCAGCGGTCAGTACGCGGGTTATAAAAACGCACGAACGCACCCGTGTCCCAGTCAACCGAGCCGACGTCGCTGCCCTTGGTGCGGTTGCAAACTGCACAAGCGAGTGCCAGGTTGTCCTCTTCGGTTTGCCCGCCGTGCTTTTCACTGACAACGTGGTCAATTTGCAACGTGTAGTAGCTGTCGTCCTCGTGAATCAAACAGTATTCGCAGCACCGTTCCGCTCTTTGCGTCACGCGCTGGCGCAGCTCTGCCGGGATGTACGTTTTACTCACTCAGAAGCTGTCTAGCTTTTGCTTTTGCCAAGCGCATGACGTGCTCGAGCTGCATATACTGGTCAAGCTCGCGGCGCTCGTCCTCGGACAAGCCCTGCGTTTTTTCGCGCTCGATGAGTTCACTTACCCTTGCTTGGGCGCTCTCAGACGGGCGAAAAGAAACGACGCGAGCAGGATTCGCGTCTGCAATCAGGTCAACGAGGTCTTGGTATGCGAGAGTCACCGTGTAAGTAGTTTACCTCAGATTGAGGTCAGCAGCCTCGTCAGGTTGCTGAAAAGCGTATGCACGTACAGTCAACCTCGAGACAACACGTCACCCGAGATTCGCTAACCCTCGAGAAACTCCCTTAGCCAAGGTAATGCTAGCCCTCGAGACCCCCTCGGCTCGAGAGGGCACACCTAGCGTATTGCTGAGAAAAAGAGAGGAGGCTCGAGCCCCGCACAAGAGCCTCGTCCTGTTCACAAACGCAGTCGCCTGGGACTTTGTGCCTTTTTCAACCATGACCCTGCCTTTTCCGCTCTACGGCTCGCCTATCCAAAGCTCGAACAGGTCCGACAGCTCGCAAGCGCACACCTCTTCGGCGACGTTTCTCAAATCGTCCGTCGTCACGAAGTCCCAGGCGTAGCGGGTGTAGTAGGTTTGCAAGACAGCCTCCACGGTTTCCCGGCCCAGACGCGCCTCGAGAGCCTCGTAGAAAAAGAGGCCACGGCCGTAGACGATGGCGCTGTAGTCGCGGTCGTAAGCCGCGACCGGCAAACCTACCGCCTTGGCGGGGTCGGGGGCGGCGCGCCACAAACTGCGCCAGTTTTGCAAGTAGCCGTCCACGAACCGTTCGGTGTCGTATTCGCGGTGGTAGAGCAGCGTGAGGTACTGCGCCAGCGACTCGTCCAGCCACGGCTCTTGGATTTGGTCGCTGCCGACTAAGTTGAACGACCACTGGTGCGCGACCTCGTGCGCGACGACCGAATCAAGCGTGCCGCTGCGGTCGTTGTAGAGGCTGTTCGCTATGTTGACGAGCCCCGGATACTCGATGCCGCCCGCCGTCACCGGCACGGCGACGAGGTCGAGTTCGCGGTAGGGGTAGGGCGTGAACTTGGAGAACAGCTCGAGCGCTTGTGCAGCAACTTCCAAGGTTCGCTCGCCGCCGCTCACCAGACCGGCGGGCACGTAAGCGTTTACAACCGTGTCGCCCACCACCCGGCTCAGCAGCGTATAGTTTGTCGCGGCGGCTAAGTAAAAGTCTCGAGCCGGACCCGCGGCGAACACGGCTGTTTTTTGGCCGTCCACTACCGTTTCTTCGGTCAGGCGGCCCGTGGTGACGAGCTGCAGACTTTCCGGCGCGCGCACCCGGACGAGGTAAAACCCCGCTTCGGCGACGAGCGGGTCGCCCGCGGGGTCGGGCACGCTCGCCTCCCAAGCGCCGTCCCGGAAAACCGACAGGGTCGGGTAGATGTCGGCCAAACTCAGCACGTTTTCGTACTGCGCCAAACGTCCGTACGCTACCGGTTGCGGGGCGGGGGTAGCGGGTAACCTCACGGCAAAGTCCATGCTCACCACCACGTCTTCGCCCGGCAACAACGACAGCGCTAGGGGCACGCGCAGCGCGGTGTCCTCAGCCTCGAGCCTCACCGTCACCGCCCGCCCGTCCACCCGCACGCTATCCACCGTCATCGCCGCGCCGAGGGCGTTGGGGTAAAGCCGAAAGACGAGGTCGTCCAACAGGTCATGGGTGGTGTTGGTAAAGCGAACCTCCATCTTGCCGCTGACGACTTCTTCAGCCGTGCTGCTCGAGCCTTGCAGGGTCAGCTCGAGGTGATAGACGGGCGCGTCGGCGAGCGCTGACAAGTCGCCCTGCCGAGCGGGCACGAGGTCGTTGGTAAAAATACCGAGGTCGTCCCAGGGTGTGCCGAACAAGGTGGGGGGCGGGGCGGCCAGGCTGAAGCCGCACAAAACGAGCAGGCCCCAGAGCACAGTGTGTCTAAGGTGTCTCATGGGTTCCGAGTATACCGGGGTTCAAACCTCGACCTCACTCAACGCACGCAGTTTTTTAATCAGCGGGCGCAGCCGCGCGGCCTTGAGCTTGAGGGCGGCGCGGTTGACCACGAAACGAGCCGACGAGTGCAAGATAGTCTCGACCTCTTCCAAGTTGTTGGCGCGGAGCGTGCCGCCGGTCTGAACAATGTCCACCACCGCGTCGGCCAGCCCGGTCAGGCAGGCCAACTCGACGTTGCCCGACAGCTCGACCACTTCGGCGCTGTTGCCTTGCGCGCGTAAATAAGCGAGCGTCAGGCGCGGGTACTTGCTCGCCACGCGGCGCAGCGGCCCCCGCGCCCCGACCGGCCGGATAAGGGACAGACGACAGGCGCTGAAACCCAAGTCGACGGGTTCGTAAATCCGCAAACCCGACTCCAGCAGCACGTCTTTGCCGACCACACCCGCGTCGGCCACACCGAGTTCGACGTAGACGGGCACGTCGGCGTTGCGCATCTCGATGAGGGTCGCGTCGCCCGCCGCGTGGCGCAAAGTGCGGTCGCCGCCCAGCTCGAGCCGCAGCCCCGCCCGGCGCAGCACCGCCAAGCTCTCCTCCATTACCCGGCCTTTGGGCAGGGCCAGGGTGAGGTCGGACGAGCCGAGGCCGTCGTCGGGCGTCGCTTTTTCGGGCAGGGGTTCGGACTCGGTGTCGCTAAGCACAGGTCGCCGCCAACAGGTCGGACAGCTCGGCGTAGCGCGGGCGCTCCGAACCTAAGGGCTCGAGGCCCGCCGCGGTGAGCAGGTAAGGGATGCCGCGCTCGGCGGCGTAGCGGGCAGCCGCGTCCCGGTCGCCGAACAGCGACCGCTCGACCACCACACCCGCCGCGCGCAAAAGCCGCGCCGGGTGGTCGTCCAAACTCAGCACCAGCGGGCGGGCCTGGCTCGCGCCGCCGGGCAGCGCCCACAGCAACCGCTCCACCCCGATGGAAAACCCGGCCGCGTAGGGCAGCAGCGCGCCGTCGTAACGGCCGCCGCCCAACAGCGGCTGCCCGAATTCGAAAGTGTAGGCCTGAAAAGTCACCCCGGTGTAGTAGCTCAGCCGCCGCGCCCGCCCGAAGTCGAGCAGGAGTTCGTCCACGTCCTCGAACTCGGCTAAAACGGCGTGAAGCGCGTCGAGTTCGCGTTGCGTCTCGGGCCAGGGCGCGAGACGACGCGCCGCTGCGAGGGCGGACACGTCCCCGTAGAGGTCGGCGACGTCGACGAGGGCGCGGCGCAGGTCCGGGGCGAGCGTGAGGGGTGAGAGCAGCGTTTGGACGCCGCGCCGGTCTTTGCGGTCGATGGCGTCGGCGACCTCGTCGCGCTGCGCGGCAGGCACCTCGGCTAGATCGAACAGCGCCCGCACGAAACCCGGGCTGCCGACCTCGACGCGCGGAACCAAGTCCACCGCCCGCACCGACTCGCGCGCTAAGTGGATGAGTTCGGCGTCGGCCCGGGGGTTCGACACCCCGACAAGCTCGAGGCCGATTTGCGTAAACTCGCGCGTCCGGGCGAAGTCCGGGTGGATTGCCTGCCAGACCGTGCCGCAGTACTGGAAGCGCATGGGTTGGACGGGCTCGGCGTAGTTGGCGCGGACCAAGTTGGCAATCGCCGGGGTAAAGTCCGCGCGCAGCGCCAGCACGCCCGAGTCGCGGTCGGAGAGTTTGAACGACTGCGCCGCGCGCGGGTGGCCGGGGCTGTAGTGCTCCAAGGCCGGCGTGTCGACCCGCGCGTAGCCCCAACCGTCATAGAGCCGCTGCAGCGCGCCCACAATGCGCCCGCGCAAACCCGCCTCGGCGGGCAGCGCGAAACGGGTGCCGTCCGGCAGCGCGCTCACGAGTTGGTCGACAACGGGTTAGTCATTAGTGTGGCGGAAAGAGTCATTGAGTCGAGCATAGCAAGAGGTGAGGGTTGTTCGTTCTTCGTTGTTCGTTGTTCGTTGTGCGTTCCTTGTCCAAGACGAAAAACTAAAAACGAAGAACGATTCTCTAACTCCGGTAAGCGTCCAGCGGGCTCGAGTCGGGCTCTACGACCCTTTTGCGCGGCGGCTGCAACCCGGCTAAGAGCAGCGGCACGCCGATGAACAGTTCTATCGCCAGGGCTAAAAAGTTGAACGGCAACAGCGCCCCGTCGATGACCATGCTCAGCAAGCGGCCCGCCGCGATGCCGAGCCACAAAAAGCCCGCAAAACGCAAATAAGCCGCGCCGCCCGCGCGCCTCGTCAAGGCCCACAGCAGCACGCCGCCCATCACCAGGAACATCATCCCGTAGGTCGCGCGCATCTCGCTCAGGCCGCGGCCCTCCAGCAGTTCGAAGCCCAACACGCGCACCATGAACCAGGGGTTGAAAAACGAGGCCAAACCGAATAAGAGGATGACCGCCGTTACCAAATAAGCCAGCCGGGTCCGGGTCAGGTAGCCTTTCACGCTATGTCCCGCGGTGCGCCCTGCCAGCCGCCCAGCACGTGGACGTGGGTGTGAAACACGACCTGCCCCGCGCCCGCCCCGACGTTGACGCCCAAGCGGTAGTCTGTAAGGTTGGCGGCCTTGGCGGTTTTGACGGCGGCGGCGAGCAGCCCTCCGAGCGCGTCCGCGCCCTTGTCTTGAAGCAGCGCGTCCAGGTTGGGGCTGTGCGCTTTGGGAATGACGAGGTAGTGAACGGGCGCTTTGGGCTGGATGTCTTCGAACGCCAAGTAGGCGTCGTCTTCGAACACTTTGGTGGCGGGTACGTTTTCAGCCACGATTTCGCAAAAGACACAGTCGTTCATGAGGCTCCTTGAGTGCCAGTGTAGCGCAAATTCGTTCTCACGGGCGGCGCGCCTCGGGCGCGGCGGACCCGGGCTTCTGGCCGCCCGGTCAAGGCGCGCGCCGAGCCAGCGGGTAAACCGTGTCCGGGCCGAGCCAATCGCGTAAAACCACGCCCTCGGCGGGCAGGGTGGCCTCGAGCCGCACCGTTTTGAGCCGCGCCGCCAACGCCTCGGGGTCGGCCACGTCGTAAAAGACGGAGATGTGGGGCAACCAGCGACCGCCGGTATAAATATCCGCCGCCGCGTCACCGACGACCGCGGCGGCGCGGACTTGCAGGTCGAGCAGGTCCGGGGTTTTGCGCAGCCGCAAATAAACGACGCCCTGTTCTGCGAACGCCCCCGCACCGACGACCTCCAGAGAAAACGCTTTTTGGCCGGACACCGCGGCCAACCCCGACCGTACCCTGTCCAACTGCGCGCGGTCGCGTAGTTGCACCAGGGTGACGTGCGGCCAGGGGTAGGGCGCGCGGCCCGCCGCCTTTTCCAAAACCCGCTCGAGTTCGACCGGCAACTGCAACGGGGCCAGCGCCACCGTCGCCTGCCACGGCCCCCGGTAGTGGCTGGGTAACGGCGAAATCACCCGCGCCGGCTCAGCACGCCCAGGTTGTCGCGGTGAATGACCTCGTCGTAGTCTTTGTAGCCGAGCACGGCGGCGATTTCGCGGGTTTGGCGGCCCATGATGCGCTCTACAGCGGCGCTCGAGTAGTTGCTCAGGCCCTGCGCCAGCACGGTGTCTTCAAAAACGACAGCTACCGCGTCGCCGAAGCCGAAGCGGCCCTCGACTTTTGTAACGCCGCTCGGTAACAAACTGCGCCCGCCTTGCAGCGCCCGCGCCGCGCCCGCGTCCACAAAGATGCGCCCCCGCGTGGGCTGCTGGGCGAGCCAGGCCTTGCGCGCGGGCGGGTGGGCCTGCGCCAAAAAGCGGGTGCCCCGCACCGTGCCGCGGGCTAGGGCCTCGAGCCCCGCCCCGCCCCCGCCGATGATAAGCGTTTCGATGCCCGCCTCGGTGGCGATGCGGGCGGCGCGCAACTTGGTGACCATGCCGCCGGTGCCACGCCCCGAACCCTCGCCGCCCGCCACTTTTTCGACAAGGCCGATGTCGCTCACCTCTTTGATCGGCGTGGCGTCCGGGTGCGTGCGCGGGTCGGCCCCGAACAGGCCGTCGACGTCGGTCAAAATAACCAGCGCGTCGGCCCCCACGAGGTAGGCCGTCCAGGCCGAAAGCGTGTCGTTGTCACCGAGCTTGATTTCCTGGGTCGCCACCGAATCGTTTTCGTTGACGACCGGCACCGCGCCGAGTTTCAAACTCGCAGAGAGCGCGTTTTTGGCGTTGACGTAGCGCTCGCGGTCTTGCACGTCGGCGGCGCTGAGGAGAACCTGCGCCACCGGCAACGGGGCCAGCGCCCGCGCCCAGTCCAGCATGAGAAGCGCCTGCCCGACCGCCGCCGCCGCTTGTTTTTCTGGTAGGGTCAGAGGCAGCGTAAGGCCCAGCCGCTCGCGCCCCGCCGCGCCCGCGCCCGACGAGACGATGACGACCTGGCAGGACAGCGCCTCTTGCAACACCTGCGCGCCCCGCGCGACGGCCCACATCGCCGGCGGAAAAATGCGCCCCGAAGCGTCGGTTAAGCTGCTCGTACCGACCTTGACGACGACGCGCCGCCAGGGTTTGCCCATTTTGTCTTGGTTCGCCTGCAAAGTAAGCCTCTTCGTCGAAACGGGTAAACGGGAGTAGTTTCCGGTTGGGGAGCTGTACAAAAACAGCTGTACAAATACAGTCACCCGAAAAGGAAAGCTATCAAAAGAAGCCCAGTGTAACAAGAACGGGCTTCCCTTGGAACGGGCCGAGCGAGGGAACGGGGGTCCGAGCAACTCGTGCCGGAACAGCCTGCAGACTCGACAAGCTGCTTGAAGGAAACTTCGGCAGTTGAACGGGTGGTAGCGTTCAGCACGAACAGCTCAGCACAAGCAGCTCAGCACAAGCAGTTCACCGACAGCACCGTGCCACCCGCGCGTAAGCCGTCGCCACCGCCCGCGCCAACACCTCCGGCGACCCCGGCGCGGCCAACAAAGTGTCGAGTTGTGCGTCGCTCAGCCCGGCCAGGGGTTGCGCCTGCGGACGTTCGCCCGCGAAGTGCAGGGCGGTTCCTTCGGCCCGCCAGCGCGGCCAGTCGGCGGGTTGGGCAAGGTGAAAAAGTTCGTGGCGCAAGGTTTTTTCAAGGCTGCGGCGCTCGAGCAGCACCCTCAGCCGCTGGGTGTGCAGCGCCCCGGTGCGGCGGTCGGCCACGGCGGCGACGTACCAGGGCGCGCCGGTTTCACCCGTAAAACTCTCAAGCGTCGGGTGAACGCGCACGGTGACCGAGTCGGGGAGAAGCAAGCCCAACTCTTCAAGGTCGTGGGCGGCTTGCTCGAGAAGGGTAAAAACTTGCTCGAGCTTTTCAGCGTCCGCGGGCGAAGCGGTTTCGACCCTGAAGAAACCGTCACCGGCCTCCTGCCAGGTCTGGGCGCAGCTGAAACCGAGCAAGCTCAGCAAAACCGTCAAGCAGACTTGTTGGAAACAGGGGCGCGGCCTCACCCCTGTCAGCGCCCCTCTCCGACTTGCAAGGTCGCGTCCGGCCCCGTGCCGCGCACCTCGGGCTCGTACATCAGCCAGGCCTGGGTGGGCAGCGCCGCGAACACCCCCGGCGTTTCCGCACGCAGGACGTAGGTGAACGTCACCGGCTCGCCCAGGAAAGTGAAGTAGTAGTCGACCCGTTCGTCGTAGACCTCGCGCCCGTCGTACCAGTAGTTCCAACCGTAGTAATCGTAGCCGTAACGGGGCTCTACGCCCGCCACGCGGAACGCCCCGTCGTCTTCGATGACCCGGTACCCGGCGGGCAGGGGTTCGTTGACGAGCACGTAGCGGTAAGCGTCTTTGGGGTCAATCGTCACGGTGACGAGGACGTAATCGCCGACTTCCGCGGGGCCGCTCAGGGTTTTTCGGTCGTAAGTGTAGGCTTGTTCTTTTGCGTCGTAGACGGGTGTGAGGCGTTCGTAGCGGCGCTGGACCTTGAAGTTGTCCGTTTGCGGTGTAAACCTCTCTTGCTCGCTGAAGTATGCGACCGCGGCGCTCGAGTACAGCGTGCCGTCACCTGAAACGTTCACCTCGAGCACGTTCCGGCCGGAGTTAAAGCCGTCCAACGGTACCTCGACGCCTGTGTCGGTTTGGTTGAGGCCGGTGCTGACGAGGTCTGCCCCGTTGAGGCGAGCACTTACCTGAACATCGCTCGTACTTTCGTCGGTCGCGTCGGCGAGGACGAGGGCGGCCCGCACCACGGCGGCGGTGTCTTTGGTCGAGACCCAGCGGGCACCGTTGCGCTCGAGCAGCAGCCAGTTCACCACTTTGGGCAACAGGGCCGCGTTCGGGCGCAGTTCGGCTAAGGCTTGCAGCGCGTAGGCCGTCGCCTCCACCCGGTCGTCGTTCCAGTAGTAGCGCGGCGCACCCGTCTCCCAGTAAGCGACGCGGTCGCGTTCGGTAACGCGGGATAAAAGTTCGTCTAAGTAGAGGTTCGCCTCCACATCCCGCCCCACCTCGTGAAACGCCAGCACGCTGAGCGCGAGGCCGTAGGGCGACATGTCGGCGCGGCCCACCACGCGGCCCAACCCGTCGATGGGCCGTCCGGCCTGCGCCAGCGCGAGAAACGCGTACGCCTTGGCGTCGGCGTCTACCAAACGCCCGCCGTCCGTCGTGGTCTCGGGGGCGGCTTGAACAACGGCTTCTAAGTAGTCGAGAGCCCTGCTGAGAAATTCGTCTTTTACCCTGTAACCTGCTTCTTGAGCTTCCAGCAAACCAGTGACGACGTAGGCGCTGATGAAGGGGCTCGAGCCGTCGAACTGCCAGAAACCCCAGCCGCCGTCGTCGTGCTGAAAAGTGTAGAGGCGTTCCAAGCCCTTGGCGACGATGTCGCCCAAGTTGGCAGCGACCTCTTCAGGCAGCTGAGCGAGGTCACCGGCTCGCGCCGCCAGCACGCTCGGGTAAAAGCGGCTCATGGTCTGCTCGGTGCAGCCGTAGGGATAGCCCGCCAAGTACGAGAGCGCCGGACTGACCGCCGCCGCCAGCGAGGGCGTGAGGTAAAGCGTGCCCGCGGCGGTGCCGAGGTCGGTGTTCGCAGGCAAGTCGAACGTCCAGGTGCCGCTGCCCGCGTCCGCCCAGCCGAGTTCGCTGCGCAAGCCATGGGGCAGCACCGGGACGGGCACTTTCACGGCGTCGCTCGCCGCCGGGGTGAGGGCGGTCGCGGTCACGCTGGCAGTACCTGTTTTGTCGGCACTCACCCTAAAGTCGGCGCTGCTGCGCCCCCCCGCCGGGAGAGTGGTGGCTTGGGGGTCGGGCTCGAGCACACTGAGGCCGTCGGCGGACAGCTCGAGCCGCCCTTCTTGGTCCGTGTCTAGGTTGCTCTGCCCCACAACGCGCAAGCTCGCCTCGTCGCCCGTGACGAAAAAACGCGGCGCGGCCAAGCGGGCGATGACCGGCAGCGACGTCTTGACGCTGTAGGTCTTTTGGCCCACCTCGTCGCCCAGGGTAAGGGCTCGAGCGGTGAGCCGCCACTCGGTGAGGTTGTCGGGAAAGGTGACGGTTGTCGACGCCAGACCGTCGGCGTTCGTCTGCAGCGCGGGCAGCCACAAAATCGTGTCGCGGAAGTCCTCGCGCAAGTCCGCCGCGGCAAAGTCGGCCTTGCCCTGCGCGAACACGGCCTCGTCCAGCGCGGCCCGCGCCGACGGCGCAGCCGCGCCGTCTGCAAAGGCCTGGCTGCTGCCGAAGTAGTACCAGTCGCTGAGTTGGGTGCCCACCAGGTTGTCTTTGAGCGCGTAAAAAAAGCCGCGGATGTCCGGCGTTCCGTCGGGCCGAACGAGGAAGATGCCCTCGTCGACCAGGGCGAGCGCCACTTGCGCCCGCACTCCGCGCCCGGACGCGTCCGAGACGCGCACAGCGAAGCGGCCCGTCGCGCCGGGCTCGTAGGTATCGGCGTCGGAGGTGAGTTCGACGTTCAGAAACTTGTCCGTCGGCGGTACCCGGTACCCGGCCGTGTCGGTGTAGGTCACGCCGTCGCCGACGATTGTCACCGACAAGTAGCCGTTGGGCGTCATGGCGGCGGTGACGGGCAGTTCATAGGTCAGGACCGACCCGTCGAGTTTGACCATGTCGTACGAGGCGAGTTCGTCTCCCTCCACGGTCACCAGCGCATAGCCGTCGGCAACAGGCGACTGCACGACGAAACGCGCGGTGTCGCCGACCTCGTATTCGTCTTTGTCGGTGGTGACGGTGAGCCCGTCGTAAGCCCAGTACCAGCGCTCGTCGCCGGACACCCAGGCGTAGTCGGCGGCCTCGGTCCGCCGCCCCGCGGCGTCTTGCGCCGTGGCTATCAAGTTATAGGAACCTTGCTCGGCGAACTCGTAGGGCACGCTCGCCACCCCGTCCGCGTCCGTTTGCCCCCGGTACGTCTGCCCCTTGACGGTACGGCTTCCCCCATCGTCCCACACGTAACGCTCGGTCTCGAGGCTGAACGCCACGCTGGCCGGGTTGCCCTGCAAGTCTTCGGCCCGCACCGTGACGGACGCCGTTTCGCCGGTTTTGTAGGCGTAACGGTCGGTCTGCACGTCCAGCACGACGCCCGCGCGGTAAGCGACCAAGGTGCCGCTGCCGCTAATCTCGCGCCGCGCTTCGTCGGTCACGCCCGCTTGCAGGGTGAGCTGGTAGTCCTCATTGGCCGCAGGCAAGTCCACCGTGACGACAAGGTTGCCCGACGCGTCCAGCACGCCCTCGCCGCGTTCAACCAGGTCGCCGCCGTAACCGCCGTAACTGTACTCCTCATAAAATCCGTAAGAAGAGGTGTAGCGCCAGCGGTAGTGAGGCTGCCTCAGCAGGGCGTAGGCAACCTTGGCCCCCGCGACCGGGCCGCCGAACAGGTACTCGCCGCTCACTGTAAAGGTGACACCGTCCCCCTGCACCGCGACCGCCTCGTCAGGCGTCACCGTCACGCGGTACTCGGGTTTTTGAAACGCTTGCACCTCGAAACTGGCGTAGCTCGTTTCGCCGTTCAGGGTCGTCTCTACGCTGTAGTAACCGAGCGGCGCGGCGGCGCTCAGGGTAAAGCCGCCGTCAAAGCTGCCGTAAGCGTCGGCGGTAAAGCCGTTGTCGAAAATCTCTTCGCCGTCCGCGTCGTACACCGTCAGTTGCACGCCCTCGCCCGCCAACGGTGCCAAACCCGCGGGCGCGCGCGCCGTGCCCTTAAAAAACACCGTGTGGCCGGGCCGGTAGACCGAGCGGTCGGTCTGGACGTATACCTTGGCGTCTTGGAGTGCCCAAGAATTCCAATAAGCGTCGCTGAACGCCCAACTGTCGCCGTACTTGGCGACCACGACGAGGGTCTCAGAGGTGAGGTCGGCGTCGGTGCCGAATTCGGTGAGTCCGTCACCGTTTGCCAACCCCTCGGCGTAGCGGGTAGCCCCGTTCAGCAGGTACACCTTGGCTTTGCGCGGCTCGCCCGACGAGCGCTCCGCCGTGTACGCCAAAACCGTGTCCGCGTCGGTCTTTACGACCAGGGCGAGGTCGCTCACCAAAAGCAGCGTCGCGCTTTTGCTGAGGCCGCTCGCCAACTGGGCGAAGTAGAGTCCGTTTTGCAGGGTGCCGAGCGAGAGGTCGCCGTAGTAGCTGTCCGCCTCGAGCGCGTAGCTTTGCAAACGCGTCAGCGCCAAGTCCGGCGTGTCTTGAAAGTCGGCGGGGCCGCCTGCGTCAAGCACCTGTTCGGGGTTGCCGACGCGGTAGAGCGTGAGGGTGGCGGCCTGGCCGGGTGGGACGCTGTACTGGAGCGTCACCGCGTCACCGGAACTGAACGTGCCGCCGCCGTACAGCCAAACCTGGTCGCCCTGCGACGACACCAACGAGAGCGCCAAGAAAAAGAACAGGCTTATAAGTTTGAGGCTGTTTTTCATGTCTTTCCCATTCTGCCCGGCGGCGTTTCGAGAGGCCAACAAAAAGCGAGCTATCGGTAGACTATTGACAAAACATCGCCCGCGCCTAATCGACGATTTTCCAGCGGAAAAAGCCTAAAAAGTTCGGGTTGTCCGGGTCCGGGTGCCAACTGGGGTCGGGGTGTTTGCGTAAGGTCTCGAGACTCAGCAAGCGCACCTCGCCGCCCTCTTCCGGGCTTAAACCCGTGTGGTAGACGACCCGGCCGTCGCCTAGGTAAACCATGCTGTGGTACCCCGAGCCGTCCGACAAAGGATGCACGAAAAAGAGGAGGTCGCCGCGCTCGGCCGACTTTTCGCCCCGCCCGAGCGGGACGGCCGCGTAGCGCATCAGCTCGGCAGCCGTGGCGAGTCCGACCAAGCGACCGGCCTCGACGTCGTCGGCTTGGAACTTGCCGGGGACAATTCGGAACGCACTGCGGCTGAGCACGGGCAGCGGGTAGCTCAGGGTCCTGACGGGCGGCACCTGGGGCGGAATCAGAAAGGGGAAGCGGGCAAACCAGGCGGCGTTTTTGGGCTCAAGCGCCCTCACAAACGCGTAACGCAGCAACCCCGAGCAGTCCCGTTCCGCCCAGTCGGGGGCGGGCGCGGTGTACTGCGCCTCAGCGACGGCGGCGAACCACTCCCGGAAAGCGACCCGCTCCGCCGCGCTGGTAAGTTCGACCGCGTCCGGATAGCCGTCGGCGTCGGTGTCGGGATGAGTGTCGGGATGGGTGCCGAGCGACGCGGCCGCCGCCGAGGGTAGCACGAGCAACCCAACCAACAACAAACGCCTCAACATTCAGCTACATCCTTTCCCAAACAAGCCTATTAAAATTTACACATAATGAGTATGATACACACATCACTTACTCGTCAAGAACCGAGCGCCGACTGTGAAGAAGGTGTGAAGCTAGTTTTGCACCTCGGAGCCGGAGGGTTACGGCGATTTGCCACAACACTTTGGCTTTGGAGAGGGCTCGAGCCGGGTCAGGACAGCCCGTCTACGGCGCAAAGCGCGTATCATGGCTTTATGTCCAACCACTACGACGTCATCGTCGTCGGCGCGGGCGTCGCCGGGAGCGCGGCGGCGTACCGGCTCGCAAAGACGCGCAGGGTTCTCGTTTTGGAGAGGTTCGCGTTCCTGCACAAACTCGGCTCCTCGCACGGGGGCTCGCGGATTTTCCGCCACGCCTACGCGGACGCGCGCTACGTGGCGCTGGCCGTCGCGGCGGACAGCTTGTGGCAAGCCCTCGAGCACGACTCGGGTGAAAAATTGCTTACACGCACCGGCGGCTTGGACATCTCCCAGGAGGGCTACGCCGCGCTGAGCGAGGTCGAGCGGGCGCTCAAAAAAGCGGGGCGGCCCGTCGAAACGCTCACGCCCGCCGACGTTAAAAAACGCTTTCCGGCCTTTGAGTTGCCCGCGGACCACGTCGCGCTGTACCAACCCGACGCCGGAATTTTAGCGGCGACACGCTGCGTCAACGCGCTGCTGCGCGGCGCGGCGGCCAGGGGCGCGGCGCTGCGCGACAACGAACCCGTGACGAGGGTCGGTGTCTCCCCCGACCGCGTCGACATCGCCACGGCTCAGGGAGCGTACAGCGCCGACAGGCTCGTCGTCACCACCGGGCCGTGGTTAGCTCAAGGGTTGGCTCAAGGGTTGGCTCAAAGCGTGAGTGAGGGCTCGAGCGAACCTCCGGGCAACCTCCTCCCCGCCCTTCACCCCCTCTTACACGTAGAGCAGCAGCAGGTCGTCTACCTCAGGGTCGCGCGGGCCGAACACTTCGCGCCCCACCGGATGCCCATTTTCATCAACCACAGCCCACAGGCCGAGGTGTACGGCTTTCCGCTGTTCGACCTGCCGCACGCTATAAAAGTGTCCGACCACGCGGGCGCGCCGACCATCACCCTGCAAGAGAGAAAGACCGGGTTGATGGAGGAGCGCGCGAGGGAGACGATTCGCCGCGTGCAGGGCTTTTTGCCCGCCGTGACGAGCGACGTCGTCCACTTTGAAACGTGCCTCTACATCAAGACGCCCGACGAGCACTTCGTCCTCGACGTTCATCCCGAGTATGACAACGTCGTCATCGGCGGCGGCTTTTCGGGCCACGGCTTCAAGTTCGGGCCGGTGCTGGGCGAGGTGTTGGCGGACTTGGCGCTGACCGGCCGCTCAGAGCACGACCTGAGTTTGTTCAGTCCGAACCGCTTTGCAGCGCAGGCCGCGGGCCTGAGTTGAGCCTTTCGCTAAACTACGACTATGGAAACCACCGGCACGAGCGTTCCCGAAAAACTGCAGAAAATCGTCGACACCTTCAGCAAAGCGCCCAAACCTCTGCGGCTGCAACTGCTTCTCGAGTATTCCAAAAAAGTCCCGCCGCTGCCCGAGTACCTGGCGGAAAACCGCGGCGCGCTCGAGCAAGTTCACGAGTGCCAGACGCCGTTTTTCGTCGCCACCGAGTATCCGGACGACGAGCACGTGGTCTTTCACTTTGACGCGCCCCCCGAAGCGCCGACGACGCGCGGTTTTGCGGGCATTTTGGCGGCGGGCTTGAGCGGTGCGTCGCCCGCGGCCGTTTTGAACACGCCGAACGACTTTTACAACGCGATGGGTTTGGGCGAGGTCATTTCACCGTTGCGGCTGCGCGGGATGTCGGCCATCATCGGACGGTTGAAGCGGCAAGTGGCGGAGCACCAGGAGGCGTAGGCCGGCAAATGCCGCTAGGGTACGGCGGCTCGAGGCCACCGAACACGCCCCGAAAGGGCCGCTCCAAAACCGGAAGCAGGGTCACAGCCACGACAGGCGTCCAACTCGCTTCGACTCAGTTGAAACCAAAAACCGTATTGACTTTGCCTCAGACAAGAGTTAGCGTTAACACGCAGTCAAAACCGAGGGACAAGGGAGAAGACATGAAAGGTTTGAGGTTCGCTCTGTTGAGCGCGGTGCTGGCGCTGTTCACCCTGACAAGTCTGGCGAGCGCCCAGGACAAAGGTTCCGTCGGGATTTCAATGCCGACCAAGTCTTCGGCGCGCTGGATTGCCGACGGCAACGCGATGGTCGAGTATTTTCAGGAGCAGGGGTACAGAACCGACCTGCAATACGCCGAGGACGACATCCCCAACCAACTTGCCCAAATCGAAAACATGATAACCAAGGGCGTCGACGCGCTCGTCATCGCCGCCATCGACGGCACCACGCTGTCCGACGCACTCCAGCAAGCGCACGACCAGGGCATCGTCGTCATCTCCTACGACCGGCTCATTCGGGATTCGGAAAACGTGGATTACTACGCCACGTTCGATAATTTTCAGGTCGGCGTGTTGCAGGCGAGCTATATCGAAGAGGCTTTGGGATTGAAAAACGGCGACGGCCCCTACAACATCGAACTGTTCGGCGGCTCGCCCGACGACAACAACGCTTACTTTTTCTACGACGGCGCGATGAGCGTGTTGCAGCCCTACATCGACAACGGTCAGCTCGTCGTGCAGAGCGGGCAAATGGGCATGGACAAAGTCTCGACGCTGCGCTGGGACGGCGCGACCGCCCAGGCGCGCATGGACAATCTCTTGAGCGCCTACTACAGCGACAAGCAAGTCGACGCGGTGCTGTCCCCCTACGACGGCCTCAGCATCGGCATCTTGTCGTCGCTCAAGGGTGTCGGCTACGGCAGCGGCGACCAGGCAATGCCGGTCGTGACCGGCCAAGACGCCGAAATCGCGTCGATAAAGTCCATCCTCGCCGGGGAGCAAACCTCGACCGTGTTCAAAGACACCCGCGAACTCGCGCGCGTCGCCGTCGACATGGTCGACGCGCTCCTGCAAGGCGGCGAAGTACCCGTCAACGACACCGAAACTTATGACAACGGCGTCAAGGTCGTGCCGTCGTACCTGCTGGTGCCAGTCAGCGTCGACGCTTCGAATTACCAAGAAGCCCTCGTCGACAGCGGTTACTACACCGAAGACGAACTCCGCTAAGGGGTAGGGGGTATCGGTGCAGCTTGCGCCGATACCTCCTACTTTTCGAAGGGTAACGGGAGTACCGAGTACCCAGTACCAAGTGGAAAGTAGAACGTCAAAAAAGTTCTCCCCGACCCACGCCGAGGTCTGCGCGGGGTGAGCCGAGATACGAGCACCCCATGTCCGACATCATCTTAGAAATGCGCAACATCACCAAGACGTTTCCGGGCGTAAAAGCGCTCGACAACGTCAACTTGGCCGTCGCCGAGGCCGAGATTCACGCGCTCGTCGGCGAGAACGGGGCGGGTAAGTCGACGCTGATGAAGGTGCTGAGCGGCGTCTATCCGCACGGGTCTTACGAGGGCGACATCGTTTACCGCGGGCGGGAGTGCCGGTTCAAAAACATCAGCGACAGCGAAAAACTCGGCATCATTATCATCCATCAGGAGCTGGCGCTGGTGCCGCTGCTGTCGATTGCGGAAAATATCTTTTTGGGCAACGAGCCCGCGCGCCGCGGCGTCATCGACCGGTTCGAAGCCATTTCCAGAACCCGAGACCTGCTCCGCAAGGTAGGGCTGAACGAGGCGCCCGACACCCTCGTCACCGACATCGGCGTGGGCAAACAGCAGCTCGTCGAAATCGCCAAGGCACTCGCCAAAAAGGTGCGCTTGCTGATTTTGGACGAACCCACCGCCAGCCTCAACGAGACCGACAGCGAGGCGCTGCTGGAACTGCTGCTCGAGTTCAAGGCGCAGGGCATCGCCTCGATTCTCATTTCGCACAAGCTCAACGAAATTTCTAAAATCGCCGACTCGGTGACGATCTTGCGTGACGGAGCGACCATCGAAACGCTGGACGCCCACCAGGACGACGTTAGCGAGGCGCGAATCATCCGCGGCATGGTCGGGCGCGAACTCACGAACCGCTATCCCGAACGGGTGAGCAACCTCGGCGAAACGATATTCGAACTAAAAAACTGGAACGCCTACCACCCGCTCCACAGTGACCGGCAGGTTGTGAAAGACGTGAACCTGTACGTCAAAAAAGGCGAGGTCGTCGGCGTGGCCGGACTCATGGGCTCGGGCCGCACCGAGCTGGCGATGAGCGTGTTCGGGCGCTCTTACGGGCGGCGCGTCAGCGGTCAGGTGTTGCTCCACGGCCGCGAGGTGGACGTCAGTTCTATCGGCAAGGCGATTTCCAACGGCCTCGCCTACGTGACCGAGGACCGCAAGGCTTACGGGCTCATCCTCAGCGACGACATTCGGCACAACGTCACGCTTGCGAACCTGGGGGCCGTGACCGGCGGGTTCGTGATTGACGCGAACAAGGAATTCGTGGCGGCCGACAGTTACCGGAAAAAGTTGGGGATTCGCTGCTCGAGCGTCCTGCAAGAAACCGTCAACCTCTCCGGGGGCAACCAGCAAAAAGTGGTGTTGAGCAAGTGGCTGTTCGCCCACCCGGAAGTATTGATTTTGGACGAGCCCACCCGCGGCATCGACGTGGGCGCGAAGTACGAGATTTACACGCTTATCAACGGCCTTGCTCATGAAGGCAAAGGCATCCTCCTCATCTCGTCGGAGCTGCCGGAAATTCTGGGCGTGTGCGACCGAATCTACGTGATGAACGAGGGCCGAATGGTGAGCGAGATGCCCAGGGCGGACGCCTCACAGGAGAAAATTATGCGGGAAATCGTCACTTCGTCTTCGGGGGAGGTCGCCGCGTGAGCAGCATTACGGCCGGGGACCAAAAGGAACGCACTTTAAGCGTCGGCACCCTGTTCCGGCGCAACGTGCGCCAGTACGGGATGCTCATTGCACTCATCGCCATCATGCTGTTTTTTCAGGTCCGCACCGACGGCGTGCTGTTAAAACCGCTCAACCTAACCAACCTGATTTTGCAGAACAGCTACATCGTCATCATGGCTATCGGGATGTTGCTCGTCATCGTCGCGGGGCACATCGACTTGTCGGTGGGGTCCATCGTCGGCTTCGTCGGCGCGCTCGCCGCGATTATGATGGTGAACTACCACGTTCATTGGCTGCTCACACTGGTCGCGTGTCTGGCGGTCGGCGCCCTTATCGGGGCGGCACAAGGGTACTGGGTTGCGTTTCTCGGCATTCCCTCGTTTATCGTGACGCTGGCGGGCATGTTGGTGTTTCGAGGCTTGAGCTTGGCGCTCTTACAAGGCCAGTCGGTCGGGCCGTTTCCCGAGACGTTTCAAAAACTGAGTTCGGGTTTCATCCCCGACGTCTTCCAAGTCGAAGGCTTGCACTTCACCTCGCTGTTGCTGGGGGCGGGGGCGGCGCTGGCGCTCGTTTTCTTGAACTGGCGGCAACGGCGCAACCAAAAAAAATACGCCCTTGCGACCGAGCCGTTCGCGTTTTTCGTCCTCAAGAACGCGGTCATCGCCGGGGTTCTTTTTTACTTGTGTTACCTGCTGGCGTCTTACCGCGGCTTGCCCAACGTGCTCATCATCATGTTCGCTTTAATTGTCCTTTACAGCTTCGTCACCACACAAACGACCGTCGGGCGGCGCATCTACGCGCTCGGCGGCAACGTGAAAGCGGCGAAACTCTCAGGCGTCAAAACCGAACGCCTGACGTTTTTGACCTTTGTCAACTTGGGCGTTCTGGCGGCGCTGGCGGGCATGGTGTTCGCGGCGCGGCTCAACACGGCGACGCCGAAGGCCGGCAACGCCTTCGAACTCGACGTGATTGCCGCGGCCTTTATCGGCGGCGCGTCGGCGACCGGCGGCGTGGGCACGGTTATAGGTGCGGTCGTCGGCGCGTTCGTGATGGGCGTAATGAACAACGGCATGTCGATTTTGGGCGTGGGTATCGACTGGCAGCAGGTGATCAAGGGTTTGGTGCTGTTGCTGGCCGTGTTTTTCGACGTGTACAACCGCCGAAGGGCGGCCTGAAGCCGTTGTGGCGGTTGCCCGCCCCGACCTCGGTTCAGTCTCACGTCCTTGCGGAGTTGTGTCTGCGAGTTGAAGCCCGACCCCCCCGCCCCGTGGACACTTGCCCCAAAAAAGACGGAAAGCCAAAGGGCGGAGCCAGAAGCGGGTTCGGCTCCAAGAAAGGTTACCGAATCTTGCGACCTCGAGCCCCCACCCCGTGACCCCTAAAACAGTGACCCTCAACGACGACGACGCCGCCAGCAGCGTGTCGCACCAAACCGTGTCGCGCGTCGTCAACGACTCGGCGAACGTGGCCGCGGCGACGCGGGCGCGCGTGTTGCAAGCCGTGGCCGACCTCGGCTACCGGCCCAACCGGGTCGCCCGACAGCTCGTCACCGGCAGGTCCGAGACGGTCGGCATCATCAGCTTCGGAACGAGTTACTACGGCCCGGCGCTGATGGTGGGCAGTGTCGAGCGGGCGCTCAAACTGAGAAGCTACGGTTTTGTGTTCGCGTCCATCGACAGCCTCGAGCTTGCCGACATTCGTAAAGCGGTGAAAGACTTGGAGCGCCACCCCGTCGCCGGGCTCATCCTGGTGACGCCGCTGCTCGACGTACGCTTGGCCGAGGTCCGCGCCCTCTGCAAAAACCTTCCCTTCGTCCTGATAGACGTCCGCAAGGGGGCCGCGTTGCCCTCGGTGCTCATCGACCAGGCTGAGGGGGGCACTTTGGCGACGCGGCACCTGCTCACGCTGGGGCACGAACGCGTGTGCGAGATAAGCGGGCCGCTGTCGTGGCAAGGCGCGCTCCAAAGACATCAGGCTTGGGCGAAGACCTTAAAGCAAGCCGGACTGACGCCGGGCAAAAGTGTAGAGAGCGACTGGACGGCCCGAGGCGGCTACGAGGCGGCAAAGCGTTTGCTGACGGAAACCTTTACCGCCCTCGTCGTCGGCAACGACCAGATGGCCCTCGGGGCGATGGCGGCCCTGGCGGAACACGGTTTACGCGTTCCCGGCGACGTGTCGGTCATCGGTTTCGACGACGTGCCCGAGGCCCGCTACTACACCCCACCCCTCAGCACGGTGCGGCAAGACTTCGAACTGTTGGGCCGCCAAGGTGCTGACTACATCCTCGACCTCATCGAACGAACTCGACCTGCCCAGGTGCAGCGCGTGCTCAGCCCGGAACTGGTGGTGCGCTCGAGCACGGGGCCGGTGAGACAGGGAAAGTGAAAAGTGCCGAGCAGAAAGTCGAAAACAGGGGTGTGAAAGAGAGGGTGTAGGGAAGTGAACGTCAAAAGCTTTTTGTAATTGCCGCCCATTTCCCCACCCTTTACCCCCCTACAAAATCGAGCCACCAGGACAGTTTTCAAAGGAGAAACACATGCCCAGCTACACCCTCGGAATCGACTTCGGAACCTTGTCAGGCCGCGCGCTGCTCGTCGACACCGCCGACGGGCGCGAGGTCGCCACGGCCGTGTTCGACTACCCGCACGGCGTCATCGACGAACGCTTGCCGGGCTCGGCGACACCACTGCCGCCCGAGTGGGCGCTGCAAGACCCGCTCGACTATTTAGAGACCGTCCGCCAAACCGTGCCGGCGGTCCTGAAAAAGAGCGGCGTCGACCCGAACGAGGTCGTCGGCCTCGGCATCGACTTCACAAGCTGTACGGTGCTGCCGACCCTTGCCGACGGCACGCCGCTGATGGCGCTGCCGGAATGGAGCGCTCAGCCGCACGCCTGGGTCAAGCTCTGGAAACACCACGCCGCGCAGCCGCAGGCGGACCGCATCAACGAAACCGCCCGGCAACGCAATGAGCCCTGGCTGGCGCGTTACGGCGGCAAGTACAGCAGTGAGTGGTTTTTCTCCAAAGCGCTGCAGATTTTGGAAGAAGCGCCCGAGGTTTACGGGGCGGCCGAGAGGCTGCTCGAGGCCGCCGACTGGACCGTGTGGCAACTCACCGGGGTCGAAACGAGAAACGCCTGCACCGCCGGGTACAAGGCGCTGGTGCAAGGGGGCGAGTTCCCGTCAAAAGACTACTTCGCAGCCCTGCATCCGGACTTCGCCGACATCGTAGACGAGAAAATGAGCCGCGAGTTCGCGCAGCTCGGCGAACGGGCCGGGGGCCTCACCAAAACCTGGGCCGAGGCGACCGGATTACCCGAAAACATCGCCGTCGCAGTCGCCAACGTGGACGCGCACGTGACCGCGCCCGCCGTCAAAGCGACCGCCCCCGGCGTGATGGTGATGATCATGGGCACCTCGACCTGCGACGTGATGTCGAGTGAAACGTTGCAAGAGGTCGAGGGCATGTGCGGCGTGGTCGAAAACGGCATCATCCCCGGCCTGTACGGCTACGAGGCCGGGCAGAGCGGGGTGGGCGACATCTTCGCCTGGTTCGTGGAGCACGCGGTGCCGCAAGCGTACTACGACGCGGCGGACAAGGCGAGGCTGGATATTTACAGCTATCTCGAGCGCGAAGCCGCTACCCAGAGCGTCGGCGAACACGGGCTTTTGGCCCTCGACTGGTGGAACGGCAACCGCTCGACCTTGGTCGACGTCGAGCTGTCGGGTTTAATCGTCGGGCTGACGCTCTCGACCAGGGCACCCGACATCTACCGCGCGCTTATCGAAGCGACCGCTTACGGCACCCGCGAGATTATCGAGGCGTTTGAAAAAGAAGGTGTGGAGGTCAAGGAACTCGTGGCGGCGGGCGGGCTGCCCGAGAAAAACGCCCTGTTACGCCAAATCTACGCCGACGTAACCGGCCGCCCCTTAAAACTCGCGGGCTCGGCGCAAGCGCCCGCGCTGGGTTCGGCCATGTTCGCGGCGGTGGCGGCGGGAATTTACCCGGACATTCACGCGGCGTCCGAGGCGATGGGCAGCCTCAAGGAAGAGGTGGTACAGCCCATTCTCAAAAACCGAGCCGTGTACGACCGGCTTTATAGGGAGTACAAGCGCCTTTACGACACCTTCGGACGCGGCGAGAACGACGTGATGAAGACGTTGAAGCGCGTGCGCCTCGAGGCGAAGGGGCTCGAGCAGGTTCGTCCCGAAACCGACGAAGTCGAAGCGGGCGTCCGCGAAGCGAAAGGAAGCGGCGCGTGACGGTTGAAGCATTAAAACAACAGGTCTGCGCCCTGCACGCTTACTTGCCCGCCAACGGGCTCGTGAGTTGGACGAGCGGCAACCTCAGCGGACGGCTGCCGGATTCAAACCGCATGGTCATCAAACCTTCGGGCGTGCTGTTCGAGGACCTGACGCCTGACAACATGTGCGAGGTAGAGATTGAGAGCCTCGAGAATCACGGCACTTACAAGTTTTCGTCCGACACCGCCACGCACGCTTACATTTACAAACACTTGCCCGACGTCGGCGGCATCGTTCACACCCATTCCCCTTACGCCACGGCTTGGGCGGCGGTCGGCAAAGACATCCCCTGCTTTTTAACCGCGATGGCCGACGAGTTCGGCGGTCCGATTCCCTGCGGCGGCTTCGCGCTCATCGGCGGCGAGGACATCGGCCGGGAGGTGGTGCGGGTGTTGGGAGGCCACAAGTCCCCGGCCCTCATCTTGCAAAACCACGGCGTGTTCACCGTCGGCAAAACGCCCAAAGACGCCGTGAAAGCCGCCATCATGTGCGAGGACGTGGCGCGCACGAGCTTCTTGGCCGTTCAACTCGGCACGCCGACGGCTATTTCAGAAGTGGACATCGCCAAACTTCACGACCGCTACACCAACGTTTATGGGCAGTAACAAGTTGGGGGTCGCTCGGCTTATGCACGCTTTCTTGCCAAGGGAGCAGAAGTGCGAAGGAGCGGAGGAGAAAACGCTTTTGACTTCACTTTTCACTTTCAACTCGGTACTCGGTACTTCCTCTCTTCCCGACGCCCGCACGGCGTAAGACGGTCGGTAAAGGACACTCCTTGAAAAACCTCGCTATCCCCGAAATCTGGTTCGTCTGCGGCTCGCAACATCTTTACGGCCCCGAGCCGTTGCGCCAGGTCGAGAGTAACGCTTTAAGTGTTGCCCGAGCCTTGAACGACGCGGACGCTGTACCTTTGCAAGTCGTTTTCAAAGGCCTGCTCACGACCCCCGACGAGATTCGCGCTCTGATGTTGGGGGCCAACGCCGCTCGCGACTGCGCCGGGCTCATCTTGTGGATGCACACCTTTTCGCCCGCACGGATGTGGATAGGCGGCTTGTCCCAACTCACCAAACCCTTTTGCCACCTCCACACCCAGTACAACCGCGACTTGCCCTGGGACAGTATCGACATGGACTTCATGAACCTCAACCAGGCCGCGCACGGCGACCGCGAGGCGGGATTCATGCACACTCGCATGGGGCTAAAGCGCAAGGTCGTTGTGGGGCACTACAGCGACCCCGAGGTGCAAGACCGTCTCGGCACGTGGGCAAGGGTCGCGCACGCCCACCATGACTTACAGGGCGCACGGATTGCCCGTTTCGGCGACAACATGCGCGAAGTCGCCGTGACCGAAGGCGACAAGGTGGCGGCGGAGTTGCGCTTTGGGTTCTCGGTGAACGGTTACGGCGTGGGGGACTTGGTCGAGCGAATCGAGGCCGTGGACGACGCGGCGGTGGACGAACTTCTTAACGAGTACACCGAGCTTTACGAGGTTGCTGAAAATCTCAAAGAGGGTGACCGCCACGCCTCACTGCGCGACGGGGCGCGGCAGGAGTTGGGGCTGCGGGCCTTTCTCGAGGACGGCGCTTTCAAAGGCTTCACCACGACGTTCGAAAACCTGCACGGCCTAAAGCAACTCCCCGGACTGGCCGTGCAGCGACTGATGGCCGATGGCTACGGCTTCGGCGCGGAGGGCGACTGGAAGACGGCGGCCTTGCTCCGGGCCATAAAGGTGATGGCGGGTGGTGAGAAAACCTCGTTTATGGAGGACTACACGTACCACTTGGAACCCGGCAACCACCGAGTTTTAGGCGCGCACATGCTGGAGGTCTGTCCGAGCATCGCGGCGGACAAACCGCGGCTCGAGCTACACCCCTTAAGCATCGGCGGCAAAGCCGACCCGGTGCGCTTGGTGTTCGACGCGCCGCCGGGCGACGCCGTCAACGTCTCGCTCGTCGACCTGGGCAACCGCTTTCGCCTCATTGTCAACGAGGTCACGGCCGTTGAACATCCGGAACTGCCGAACCTGCCCGTGGCGCGGGCCGTGTGGGCGTGCAAACCCGACTTCAAGACGGCCGTCGCCGCCTGGATTTACGCGGGTGGGGCGCACCACACGGTTTACAGTTACGCGGTAACGACGGAGTACCTGGAGGACTTTGCCGAGATGACCGGAGCCGAACTCGTCGTTATCGACGACGCCACGCGGTTGCGGGAGTTCAAAAACGAGTTGCGCCACAACGACCTCGCTTACGCGCTCTCGCAAGGGTTGCGGGGGTAGACGGTTGCGCTCGTACAGGTTCTCTTACGGTAAGTTTGGAACTCGCCCTTGCGACAGACTACGTCTGTCCTCGAGTTTCTTGTCTCCACTGGGGATGGGGCGTTAAAATAACTCGGCAAAGCTTGACAAATCCGTCAATTGGCGACTTTGGTTACCTGGAGGCACACCATGATGAAGTTCAACGTAGAAGGCATGACTTGCGACCACTGCCAAAAAGCGGTCAAGGACGCCCTCGAGGGCATTCCCGGTGTCGACAGCGCCGAGGTGGACTTACAAGAAGGCACCGCCCTCGTCCACGGCAGCGCCGACGTGCAAGTGTTGATAGGCGCGGTCGAGGACGAGGGCTATACCGCCACCCTCGCCCATGTCTGAAGTAGACACGGGCAAAGACATCCTGCTGGACGCGGTGCGCGCACAAGCTGACCGGGTGGCGGCGCTTGTCGTCAGCTTACCCGGTGAAGCTTGGGCGCAGGGCGATGTAGAGCAGTGGGGGCCGCCCCAGCACCTCGCACACCTTGTCGGTTCGCACGAAAGGACTGCGCAGGGTGAGCGCAAAGCCCGCCTGCCGCGTCACAAGAGGGGCGTCTCACGCTCTTACGACGAAGTTAAAAACACCTACCTGAACGCTTTAGCGACCACCCCGGCCGAGGTGTTGCGGCCCAACCCCGTCCGACCGGACGTGCCTCGGGATTGGACGCGCGAGGACGCACTGACGGCTTTTCAAACGTCGCTCGAGACCCTCACCGCCGCGACGACTCGCTGGTCGGAATCCGACTTGGACACGCTGGCGCTGCCTCACCCCCTCATGGGTCTTCTCAGCGCTCGCGAACTGCTGCATTTTACGGCTTACCACACCGAACACCACCGCACCGGAATAGAGCGTTGGAACGAGAAGGAAAAAGATGGCTGATGCCTCGAGCGACTGCCTGCACTTGGACCCGGACACGCGCAAAGACACCGTCCTCCGGCTCAAAAGCGCCAGGGGCCACTTAGAAGGCGTCTTGCGAATGTTGGACAACCCCGACGTGTACTGCGTCGACGTTTTGAAACAAGTCAAGGCGGTGCAGGGCGCGCTCAGCAAAGTGAACGACAAGGTGTTGCGCAGCCACATCCGCGACCACGTCGCCACCGCCGCGCAGCGCGGCGACACCGAGCAGGTCGTCGAGGAACTGATGGAAGCGCTGAAGTATCAGTTTTAGGCTCGAGCCCGACTTTCGGCCCTTTGGACGTTCCAACCCGTCATGCCGAGCGACAGCGAAAGAAGACGTTGGCGGTGTGGTGAGATTCTTTCACTGCGCCTCGTGAAGGACGAGTTGGGGTCGACCCAAGCGGCTTTTGACGGTTGTGCCTTTCGAGCCACACCGAGAGGTAAGTGTTTTTATCCCTAGCCCTCTCACGTTCCAGTCGGTAAGCTTGTAAGGGTGAAGGAGAATTTATGAATGCCCAAAGACTCACCGTTGTCACCGCCGTCGTCGTCGCCTTGGCGCTCGTCGGCATCATCGCTTACAGCCGTTTTCAACCGCGGGCGGACGCGGCTGTCACCACACCCGTCGCAGCTACAGGCGAACTCAGCTACGAAAACCAGCCCGCCCTCGGCGACGCAGCCGCGCCCGTGAAGCTGGCCGTGTTCGAAGACTTCAAGTGTCCGGCCTGCAAGTTTTTCGAGACAAACGTGTTTCCAGGGCTCGAGCGCGACTACATCGACACCGGCCGGGCGCAGCTCGTGTTCGTCAACTTTCCCTTTATCGGTCCCGACTCGACGACGGCGGCCGTTGCGGGCGAGTGCGCCTACCGGCAGAACGAGGCGGCATTTTGGGAGTACAAGACGGTTCTTTACCGCGCTCAGGGCGCAGAGCGCGCCGAGTGGGCGACTCCGGCACGTCTGGAAGAACTGGCGCAGAACGTCGGCGACTTGGACGCTGCCGAACTGCGCACGTGTATCGACGAACAGCGCTACGCCGCCGAAGTGACGAGCGACCTGGACATGGCCCAGGCCGTCGGCGTCAACTCGACGCCGTCTCTGTTCGTCAACGGCACTAAGCTCGAGGCCGCCAACGACTACGAGGCCGTCAAAGAGGCCATCGACGCCGCGCTCGAAAACTAGGGTAAGTTGTTGGTTTTTAGTAGACCTCTTACATAAGTCCAAATAGATAATGATGTCCGGCGGCTTTGCCGTTGCTCAGTTGATACTCTCGCAAGAGGTTTAGTAGTTAGTTTTTAGAGAAGACTTTTTGAACAACAACCAACAACCGACTCCCTTTCAGAACGAGGTGATTTTGCAAGACGCGGGCTACAAAAAATCTTTTCTCGACGAGTTCGGGCTGTATGCGGCGTGGCTCGTCGCGCTGACAGCGACGCTGGGCAGCCTTTACTTCAGCGAGGTGCGGCACTTCGTCCCGTGCACGCTGTGCTGGTTTCAGCGGGTATTCATGTACCCGCTCGTGGTTGTTTTGGGCGTCGCCAGTTTTCGGGGGGACCGGGGCGTCGTGAAGTACGCGCTGCCCTTGGCCGTTTTGGGCGCGCTGACGGCCGCGTACCACGTGCTCGAGCAAAACGTCCCCGGTTTCGCCGCGCCGCCGATGTGCCAGGTGGGTGTGGCGTGCAGCGCCAAGTACATCAACTGGTTAGGTTTTATCAGCATTCCGGTGTTGGCGCTGACGGCGTTCGTGCTGACTGCTGTTTTACTGCTGTCTACCGGACGCCGGGGGACACAAAAAATGGAGCGACAAGGTTAGAAGGGAGAATACGGGTGTACCGTACTCTCCCTTCTACGTTCTTTACCCGAACCTGTGCTCAAACCCGGCTGCACCAGGCTCGCACAAGCTGACCGCTTTACTGCAGCGGTTCCAAACGCCACACGTGCCCTTCGTCCTCGTCCGTCAGCAGGTAGATGAAGCCGTCCGGCCCCTGCTCGACGTCGCGGATGCGCTTGCCGAGGGGAAGGCGCTCTTCGCCCGTCACGCTGCTCCCGTCGAGCGTCACGCGCACGAGGCCTTGGGCCGACAAACCGCCGATAAACGCGTCACCGCGCCACTCGGGAAAAACGTCGCCCGTGTAAAAGATCATGCCCGAGGGCGAGATGACCGGCGACCAGTGCGTGAGGGCGTCGGTGAATTCCGGCCGTGTGGGCGGGTCCGGGATTTCGGTGCCGTCGTAGTTGATGCCCCAGCTCACTACCGGCCAGCCGTAGTTTTGACCCGACTCGGGCAGGTTCAGTTCGTCACCGCCGAGCGGTCCCATCTCGGCTATCCACAGCGCGCCCGTCTCCGGGTTGACGGCGGCAGCTTGAACGTTGCGGTGACCGTAAGACCAAATTTCGGGCTTGGCGTCGGCCTGGTTTACAAACGGGTTTTCCGCCGGGACGGAGCCGTCCGGGTTGAGGCGAACCACGGTGCCGAGGTGGTTGGAGAGGTCTTGTGCCGGCTCGAACTGAAACCGTTCACCCAAGGTGAAAAACAAGTAACCGTCCGGGCTGAACACGATGCGGCCGCCGAAGTGGTTGGGGCCGGTTATCCACGGCTCCTGCCGGAAAATCTCTTCAAAGCCTTCGATGCGGTCGTCCGCCCAGCGCCCGCGCCCCAGCGCCGAGGCCGCGTTCCCCTCCGGCCCCGGTGCCGCGTAAGAAAGGTAGACGAGGCTGTTCTCGGCGAAGTCCGGGTCGAGCGCTACGTCGAGGAGACCGCCCTGGCCTTCGGCGAAAACGGTGGGCGTCCCTTCGACCGGCTCCGACAAGGTGCCGTCCGACTCGAGAACGTGCAGTTCGCCGCTGTCGCGCTCGGTGACAAGCAAGCGCCCGTCGGGCAAAAAGGCCATACCCCAGGGATGATTGAGGCCACCTACAACGTCCTGAACGGCTACCGGACCTGCCTCCGTCAGCAAAGATTCCACCTGTTTCGGCGTTTGAGCTGCTACCGGAGCCGTCAGCAGTGCGAACGACAAGGCGGCACCGACAAAGACGGCACATTTTGCTTTGTTCACGTTTTACCTCCCAAAAGTAAGTTTGTGGAACGGCGCGAACGGCCACTTGTTTCATAATTTCACTCGCACGTAGTCCCGAGTATAGGTTTCAGCGCCACATGGCGAACGTGGGCGGTCGTACGGTTGGGGCTTTTATGGGGGCGCGGCACCGCCGCCTTGAAGCTCCTACCCTAAATCGTCGGGCGTTTTGAAGTAGTCCGGAAACTCGCGTTGAAAGCGTTCCCACGTCACGAGGTCGCGCTCCAGGTTCTTTTTCTCCGTCCACATCCAAAAGGGCGTCAGGTAAGAGCGAGCGTTTTTGAGTTCCTCGTAAAAGATGCGCGCGCTCAAGCCGCACTCGGCGAGTAAGCCCGAGGTTTCGAACGCCGTCAGCGCCGGTTTGCGGTCGTAGGGTACGCGGCGAAAGTCGGTGCGCCAGTCGCCGTTCTCGAGCTTTAAGACAAGGTACTGCGCGCGCGGGTCGCCGTTGAAGGGTGCGCCGACCGCGCCGGTGTTCAGGACACGGTGTCCGCCCCAGGCACGGTCCAGCGGTTGGTGCGTGTGCGACCCGATAAGGATGTCCGCCGGGTGCATCTGCAGGATTTCGGACAGGGTCTCAGTGGGCGTGCGCGAGCCGTAACCCTCGCGGTAGTGGCGGGGGCTGCCGTGCGACACCAGCAGGCTCGGCGCGTGTTCGAGTTCGACCCGGTGCGTCATCGGCAAGTCGGCGAGCTTGTCGGTCCAGCCGGCGGCCTCGAGCTGCGCGGCGCTCCAGGCGGTCGCGTCCCAAAACGGGTCGCCGAACCACTCGGCGGGCAGGTCCGGGCTGCGCCGCGTCCACTTGCGCATCAGGTCGTCGTGGTTGCCCAAAACGAGGCTGTAGCCCTCGTCCCAAACCCGCTCCAACACCGCCACGTTGTCGGGACCGCGGTTGACGAAGTCGCCGTTGACGACAGTGTGGTCGACCCCTTGTGCGGCCACGTCGGCCAAAACGGCCTCGAGCGCGTAACGGTTGGCGTGGATGTCGGCGAGAACGGCTAACTTCAAGATACGCCCAGTTTAACAGGGGGTGGCTAGGGGGTGGCTGCGGACGGGTACCTGCGGCACCCGTATTCTCGTCAAGGGTCATTCGTTTTGGGTGACTCACAAACTTGGACAGCTCACAAACAAGGACACTCAACAATATGGTTTGACAACAAAATTTGACGACGAGACTTGTCGGCACACGTCTCAACTTCAAGCGTCGGCGTCGTGAGTATCACCGTCGGGAACGTCAGCGTCGTGAACGTTACCGTCGTGAGCCCTAGCGTCGGGCGTGTTCACTTCGAACAGCGTCCGGTGCTTTACGGCCTCCCCGAACAGCGCGACGCCGCTGTTCAGGGTCACCAAACTGAACGTGCCCCACACGAACCATGTCCAAAAAGAGGCGCCCCCACTTTTCAGACCGACGCTGTGCCCCAACAGGGTTGCGCCGAGCCCGATGACGCCCAAACCGAGCGGTGCGAGCGAGCGCCACCTCCCAAAATGCTTTGTTGCGCGCTGATTCATGTTGGCCTGGTTCGTGTTGAGCTGGTTCGTGCTGGCCTGGTTCGTGTTGAGCTGGTTCATACCCGCCTCCCGAACTCCGCGCACGGCCGGCGTTTGGGCTGCTCGAGGCCGGGCCACTTATACCCGAACTCGCGCCGTCGCGAAGCGAAACTTATTATGGCGCAAGTCTGGGCTGCACGCTTACACTCAATGTTCTATGGCAGGAACGGCGCTCCTCATCAGCGGACTGCAGACCCGCTTGACCATTCTCGAGGCGGCCCTGCGCCGGCTGGGGTGGCAGGTCGCGCCTTTTCTCAATCCTCAAGAAGCCCTGGCGAGCTTGAAAACGACCGCCTACGAAGCCGTCTTTTGTGACGAGCAGATGCGCGGCGCGAGCCCTGCCGGCTTGCTCGTGGGACTGCGGCGGCTCGTACCCGGCTTGCCGGTTTATGTGTTCAGCAACGTCGACGACCCTCACCGCTTTCGGCTTTCGGGGCAACCCACCGCGTTGCTGCACTTTCCCCCGGTCGCCGGGCAAATCCCCGCACCGCTGGGCACTAAGAGCGAGGTGGCGCTGGGCGTGGTCGAAGCGCCGCTCGCGGGCAACACGGCGCTGCTGGCACTGTCCGACCTTGTCGAGATGATGAGCTTGAGCGGACAGCAGGGCGTGATTGAACTGGAGTTCGGCAAACAAGGGTTCGTGGTCGTCAACAAAAACAGGCTCGAGCACGCGGTCTACTTTTCGGACGGCGCGGCCAAAAGCGGGTTGCAGGCCCTGGCGCAACTCATCACCTTGGAAAACACGGACTTTCGCGTGACCGACTACGTGGCGCCGACCCGGTCCAGCATCAACTTGCCCACCAGCAGCGCCATCACCGAAGCCGCCCGCTTGGCCGACGAGTCGGGCCGGTTCGAAACGGTGCTCGCCGAACTGCACCGGCTGTGCCCGGCCGTGAGCGCCGTCGCGGTGGGTTACGCGAGCGCGACCGGACCGGCCCAGGGCTCGGGCGACGCCGAGACTTTGTTCACGCTTGCCAAAAACCTACTCCTTTCCAACCGCACCACGTTGGGCGAAAAGTTGAAAGAGATGAGTCTGGACACCGACAAAGACAGTTTCGTCGTGGTCGCCTTCGGCTCGAGCACGCTGCTCGCCGCGCGGGCACCGGTCAGGTCCAAAACTCACCTTTACTTGGCCGTTCAAGAAGCGCTTGCGGTCCGGTCCGGGGGCTGAGGAACAGGCGGGCTGCCGAGCTTCGTCACCTACCCTTCCCGGCGGTGGCTGACGCGCCCGGAACACCGACGTGTCCGGAACGCCGGCGTGTCCGGAACTCAGGGCGGCTGTTTTGTCCTGTTGGGCTTTCTCCACCCCGCCCGACCCCTTTCGAAATTGTCGCCGCAGCCGTTGCCAGGGGGGGCGGGGGCGCGTAAGCTTTGGCAGGGAGTTGGTTGTATTCGCAAGTCGGTTTTGCTTAAGACCGTTCTAAGGACCCGCGCGTTCAGGGCTGTGCTTACAGGTGTGGCCCTCGGCGTCACAGTTTTCATGGCGCTAAGCCCGAGGGCCGCCGCGCAGGCGCAGCTCGGCTTCGCGGCGGCCCTCGCGGGCGTGGAGTCGAGCCCGCGGGTCGCCGTCGCGCGTGCGGAGCTGGAACTCGCCCAAAAACAGCTCGACGTCAACGCCGCGTTTTTTCAGGGTGAGGTAAGCGGCGGTTACACCCGGACTTTCTCCAACTTGGAGACGGGGTTCGGCACCCTCGACGACAACGACTTAGACCCCTTGCGCTTGACGACCGTCCTCAACGTCGTGCCTTACGGACCCTACGACGACCGCGTGGCGCGCGCGCAGTGGGCGGTTTTGCAAGCCGAGGCCGCCCTGCGCGACGCGGCGGCGGGGGCGGTCGTCGACGTGACCGAGCAGTACCAGGCGGCCCTGCGTTTGGAAGAAGAGGCAGCGGCCGCTCGCAGCGAACTCGCGCTGGCGGGTGAGCGCTTGGCGGCCGCCCGGACCGGGCTCGAGGCTGGCACCGTCGCGGACGACGGGGTGCTGGCCGCAGACCTGGGCGTGCGCCAGGCCGAACTGACCGTGTCCACCGCCGAGCGGGCGCAGCGGCAGGCCTTGGCTGTTTTGGCCGTGACCCTGGGCCGCCCCGTCGCCGCCCTCACGGGTGACCCGCCGCCGAGCGTCGCGGTCGAGCGAACAGGTGTGACGGACGACTTGCTGGCGCGGCGCAGCGACGTGTTGAGCGCCGCTTTGGCGCTCCGCGAGGCCGAGCTGACCGCCGCCGCCACGCTCCGCGACAACCTGCCGAGCGGGACTTTGAGCGCCGTCTACACCAACGGCAACGACGGCAGCAACCTGCAGCTCGGCGCGCAGTTCAGCACAAACGGCGGCAACGCGTTTCAACCGACCTTTTCAGCCGCACTGGACCCGGACACAGGCCTGCCCGGTCTGGGTCCGGGGCAGGTCTCGAGCGCGTTCAGCGTCGGCCTGGGCCTTACCATTCCTCTTAACGCCGCGCTCGACGCCGCGCTGGCCGCCGCGCGCGCCAACGTCGAAAGCGCGCAGCTCCGCGCCGCGCAAACGCTCGCCCTGGCCCGACTGGAGGCGACGAGTCGCGCCGCCGACGTCGCGGGGGCGCTGGCGCAAGTAAGTCTCGCCCGGCAAAGCTTGGACCAGCAGCGGCAAAGTTTGAGCGTCGCGCAACGGCGCCTCGGACTGGGTTCAATTGCCCCGCTCGAGGTCCGAGCGGCCGAGGTGGCCGTTCTGGAAGCCGAACTCGCCCAGCGCCGGGCCGAAGACGCGTTGCGGCTTGCCCGGCTGCGCTACGCCGCGGCGATGGCGCTCGACCCCGAGGAGGTTTTTTAGGTGCGTCTTTCGACTGTTTTTTTGACTTTTTTACTCCTGTGGTCGTTTTGGGGGTCGTTCGGCGTGGCGCAAAGTGGCGGTACCGGCAACCTAGAGCGCGAGTCGCTGAGCTACGCAGACGCGCTCACGGCCGCCCTACAAACAAGCGCCGCCGTGAACACCGCGCAGGTCGACCTAGCCAGCGCCGAACGGGATTTGGGCCGCCTCAAGGCCGACCCGCTCGCGCTGCGAATTCCGCTGTTGCAGGCCGAGCAGGCCCTGACGCGGGCGCAGCAAAGCCTGCGCGGCGCCGAAGCGGACGCCCGCGCCGCCGTGGCTGAAGCTTATGCGAACGCGCTCGAGGCCCGCAGCAACGTCGCGCTCGCCGAAAAACGCCTCGCCATCGCCCGAACCCGGGCCGAAGCCACACAAATCCGCTTCGAGGCGGGCGCCGCAACCTCGCTCGACGTGGCGGACGCGCGCAACGTCTTACAAAGCGCTCAGCGCGATTTAGGCGACGCCCAAGAGGCGCGGACGCTCGCCTACGACCGTCTGGCAAGTCTGCTCGCCCTACCGGGCGAACCCTCTTTGAGCGACGCCGTGCCGGTCGGCGCGGTGCCGACGCTCGAAGACGCACTGGCCGAGCTGGACGCGAACAGCGCTCTCGTCGCCGCGCGGCAGGGGTTGGAGCTGGCGCAAGCCCAACTTGCGGCGGTCGACAACGCTTTTAGCGCGCGGAGCGACGTCGAAGCGGCGCGCGACGCGGTTGTCAACGCCGAGACGCAACTGCGCGAAACGCGGCGCAGCTTGGAACTCGGGGTGCAGCAAAGCTACAACGCCGTCGTCGCCGCGCAAAACCGGGCGCAGGGGGCCGCCGACGACTTGGCGGCCGCCCAGGAGACCTTGCAAGCGCAACGGGTGCGGTTTCAAGCGGGCAGCATCTCGCAGCTCGAGCTGGCCCAGAGCGAGTTGAACGTGCAGGGTGCGGCGGCCACGCTGGAAACCGCCCAGCACGCCCTCGCCGCTTCGCTGCGGGCGCTCGCCACGACCCTGCGCGGCGGCAGTCGGTGAGGGGCAATTCATGAGGGGCAATTCGTGAGGGGCAATTCGTGACCGACGTGACCAACATGACCAAGGCGAACGAAGAGACGGGGACACCGAAGGCGGCCAACCGCCGGGGCCGCCGGCGTTGGCTCGTCGCTGGGCTGGTCTTGCTTGCAGTCGCGGCGGGCGCGGTCTTTCTGTTTGGGCGCAACCGCGCGCCCGCCGCCGCGCGCACGCTCGTCGAGACCGTCTCGGCGGGAAGTTTCACGCGGGAGGTGTCGGGAACCGGCGTGGTCGAGGCGACCCGGGAGCGCAGCCTGACTTTCGGCACGGCCGGAACGGTGCAAGAGGTGCTGGTGCGTGAGGGCGACACGGTCGAGGCGGGCGCGGTTTTGGCGCGCCTCGACACCGCTTCGTTGGAGCGCGACCTGGCCTCGAGCCGCGCCAACCTGCAGTCGGCCCGCGCCGACTTAGAACGCCTCAACGCCCAGCAACAAGTCGACCGCATCGACACCCAGACGAGCGTCGCCAGCGCCCAGGACGCGGTCGCGAACGCCCAGGAAGCGTTGGCCGACGCCCAAAACGCGCTCTCCACCACGCAACGCCTGTTCGACACCGGCGCAGCCTCACAAAACGACCTCACCACCGCTCGAGCGGCCCAGGAAAGCGCGCAGCGCCGCTTGGACAGCGCGCGCTTGACCCTGCAGAGCGCGCAGACGCGCCAGGGCTCGTTCGACCAGCTCGGCGCGGCGCAGCGTTTCAGCGCGGCGGCGCAGGTCGCCACGCTCGAGACGACGGTTGCCAACCTGGAGCAAACCCTGCAAGAGGCGAGCCTCGTCGCGCCCTTTGCGGGAACGGTCGCCGCAGTCGGGTTCGAACCCGGCGACGCGGTGGGCGTGGGCGCTGGCGCGAGTTTGCGACTGGTCGACACCACCAGCCTGTACGTCGCGGCCGACTTCGACGAGAACCGCGCGGGCGAGCTGGCCGTGGGCCAGCCCGCGACCGTGACCCCCGACGCGAACGCCGAAGCGCGTTTTCGTGCGACCGTGCGCCGGGTCGGCGCGGTCGCGGTGCGGAGCAACAACGCCGCCCAACTGAACGTCGACCTGGACTTCGGCGAACCCGACCCCGAGGTGCGCCCCGGTTACACCGTTACCGCCCGGGTCACGGTGAACGCCCTCGACGACGTTCTCCTCGTCCCCTTAGAAGCCCTCAGCGAAGAAGCGAGTGAGAGTTTCGTCTACAAGGTCACCGAGAGCGAGCCCGGCCGGGGCACCGCCACGCGCGCCGCGGTGCGCGTCCTTGACCGCAACGCCACCGTCGCCGCCGCCGCGAGCGACGCGCTTTTGCCGGGCGACCTCATCGCCGTCATCGGTTTGGACGAGTTGACCGCGGGCGAACCTGTGGCCTTCGAACCGCTCGAGGCGAGCCCGTGAGCGACACGCTTGCCGAAACCGCCGCCCAACCCGCCGGTTCCGAGCTTGTCACCCCCGAAGCCGTCATCGAGGCGCGCGGTTTGCGCAAAGTGTACAGGCTCGAGGGCGGCTTGGAAGTCCACGCGCTCCGCGGGCTCGACCTGAGAATCGCCCGGGGCCAGTACGCCGCCGTCATGGGGCCGTCGGGCTCGGGCAAGTCCACGCTGCTACAGATTCTGGGCTGTCTCGACCTGCCGACGACGGGCAGCTACAAGCTTGCGGGCGAAGAGGTGAGCGAGCTGGAAGAAGACGTCTTGTCCGGCATCCGCAACCGGCGCATCGGCTTTATTTTTCAGGCGTACAACTTGCTGCCGCGGGCCGACGCGCTGCACAACGTCGCGCTGCCCCTTATGTACCGGGGCACCGCGCCCGGTGAGCGCACGCGCCTGGCGAAGCGCGCGCTGCAGCGCGTGGGGTTGGGCGACCGGCTCGACCACCGCCCGAACCAACTCTCCGGCGGGCAAAAACAGCGCGTCGCCATCGCCCGCGCGCTCGCCACGGACCCGGACATTTTGCTCGCCGACGAGCCCACCGGCAACTTAGACTCACGAACCGGCGAGGAAATCTTGGGTCTGTTTCAAGAACTCCACGAGGAGGGCCGCACCGTCATCATGGTCACGCACGAGCAAGAGGTCGCCGAACACTGCGAGACGATTGTGCGCGTGCGCGACGGGGTTGTCGAGGAGTTGGAGACGGTAACGAACCGCCGCAAGGCCGTGTTTACCGGGGCCATCCCGTGAGCGGAGGAAAAGTCGGCCGTCGTCGTGGTTCGGTTGAGAACTCCGAGGTCGGACAAGGAGCTGCAGTTCCTTGTCCGACCGAGAGACGAACGCTCGTCTCAGCAGTGACGCGAACTCGAGCCCCCGTTACGCCGAGAGTCTTTTCAAGTTTGAGGCTGTATGTTTCTTGAGAACATTCGCACCGCCCTGGAGGCGCTGTTCGGGAACCGACTGCGCTCGCTGCTGACGCTGCTCGGCGTGGTTATCGGCGTGTTCGCGGTGACGACGACCATCAGCATGGGGGCCATCGCCACGGCGGGCATCACCGGCGAGTTGCAGGCTTTCGGGGCGCAGTCTTTGTTCGTGGTCGTCGACCAGGACAACCCGCAGGCCGAGCCCTTTACAAACGACGACATCGAGGCGCTGTCGCGGCTGCCCATCGACATCTTGCAAACCCAAAACGTGTTCGGGTCGGTGCGCGTAGCTGACAAGGACGTCGGGCTGACCCTGAACGGCACCACCGCCAACGCGCCCGAGGTCGACAGAACGCTGAAGCTCGAGCGGGGCCGCTTTTTCAGCTCTGAAGAATACGCCCGCGCCGCACCCGTCGTCGTGCTCTCCGCCGACGGAGCCGAAAAACTGTTTCCCGACGACCCCGACCCGGTGGGTCGGGAAATCGCCTTCAGCTTAGGCGGCTCGCGTAGCTTTTACACGGTCATCGGCGTCAAAGAGCGCGTCAGCGGCGCGCTCGGCAACTTCGCCAACGACACCTCCGGCGACGTGCCGCTGGAGACCTTGTACCGTACCTTTCCCTCGGTGCCGCGCGGCGAGTACGAGTTTTTCCCCATCACCGTTTCCCTGGACAAAAACATTGACGACGTCCGCGCGCAGGTCGAAGCGATTTTGGACCGGCGGCGCGGCGCGGACACCTACAGCGTGCAAAGCATTGAAGGGGCGCTCACGCTGTTCAACACCATCACCACGATTTTGCAGGTCGTTTTGGGCGGCATCGGCGCGGTGAGCCTGCTCGTCGGCGGCATAGGCATCCTCAACATCATGCTCGTGTCGGTGACCGAGCGCACCCGCGAAATCGGGTTGAGAAAAGCGCTCGGGGCCAAGAAAAACACCATCTTGCAGCAGTTTTTGATAGAGGCCGTCGTGCTGACGGTCATCGGCGGCGTCATCGGGGTGCTGTTGTCGGTGGTCAGCCTTTACCTCATCGTCGCGGCGGTGCCGTTTCTGGACCGGGTCATCATCAACCCGCTCGTGATTGCCCTCGCCTTCGGGGTGAGCGTGGCGACGGGCATCGTCTTCGGGCTGCTGCCCGCCAACCGCGCCGCCAACCTGAGCCCGGTCGAGGCGTTGCGCTACGAGTAGGTGTAGGTTGCGCTCAAAAGCAGACCGACGTTAAAGACGGGGGCGCGTCCCTAAGCGCCTCGCTTACCGCTCCCGCAGTCAACACGGGTTGCGCTACTACGCAAAACAACCTCAGAAGAGATTGTCTTGCTTCTCACCGCCACCCGCAAAAGTTTCCCCCCTCCGCTTGGGTTCACTTAAAGAAATGGGTAGTGGCCCACCATCAACTGACAGCAGCACGCTCAAGATTGTAGCGGACCAAGAACAGATGCAAGCAAATGAGGTGCATGTGTTCGGACTTGGAGAAGGATAAGGTCTTTCTGACAAAGCGCGCTAGGCGTTGGCGGATAGTATTGTTAAAGCGCTCGACGTGTGCTGTAAGCCCTGAGTCTTTACCAACAGCTTGATGCTGTTCATCGGGAACGACGGCCTGATAAGCTTCCCAGAAGTCACTAAACACCGTGCCTTGTTTATAAGCATCTGGGATGTTACGCCAAAGTTTTTGACAAGTAGCAATGCCACGTCCACCTACAACACAAGCGACCACCTGGCGTGTCTGCTTACAAAGCGCTATCCAGGCCCACCGTTTGTTACGTCTACATCGAACAAATGACCACATCTCGTCGAGTTCGAGTTGCACCGCTTCAGGGTTCTCGGGCGTAACCAGTGTGGCGCTAAGCGGCGGTGTCGTCGCGGCTT